>NZ_JAAOXD010000001.1:0-82828 GCF_014694315.1 Arthrobacter ipis
GGTGCGGCGCATCGGCGCCACGCTGGCGCCGCTCGGCTCGTGCCGCCTCGTGGCCATCGGCCCGGCGACAGCGGCGGAGGCGGAAGCCCTGGGGCTCGTCGTGGCGGCCACGGCCCGGGAGGCCACGCCGGACGGGCTCGTGGCGGCCGTCATCCGGGCCGTTGAAGCCCCCTAAGCATCCAATCATCAACAGCAGGCCCACAGTGAAGGACAGGACATGAGCTTTCCGCAACACCGCCCCCGGCGGCTCCGCACAACCCCCGCCATGCGCAGGCTCACGGCGGAGCACCGGCTTGCCCCGGCAGACCTGATCCTTCCCGCGTTCATCCGCGAGGGGCTGTCGGAGCCCAATCCGATCGCCTCCATGCCGGGCGTCGTGCAGCACACCACCGACACCCTCAAGAGGGCGGCAGCCGAAGCCGTGGAACTGGGCGTCGGCGGCATCATGCTGTTCGGCATTCCCGAGACCCGGGACGCGGAGGGCACCGCCTCGCTGGACCCGGACGGGGTCCTCAACAAGGCCATCCGCGACGTCCGTGCCGAAGTGGGGGACAGCCTCGTGGTGATGAGCGACGTCTGCCTGGACGAATTCACTGACCACGGCCACTGCGGCGTCCTCGACAGCGACGGCTACGTGGACAACGACGCCACGCTGGAGATCTACGCGAAGATGGCGGTGGCCCAGGCCGACGCCGGCGCCCACGTGCTGGGCCCGTCCGGGATGATGGACGGACAGATCGGCGTGATCCGCCAGGCCCTCGAGGACGCCGGGCACGTGAACACCGGCGTGGTGGCTTACGCCGCGAAGTACGCGTCGGCGTTCTACGGGCCGTTCCGGGAAGCGGTGGACTCGCAGCTCAAGGGCGACCGCCGAACCTACCAGATGGACGCCGCCAACCGCCGCGAGGCCATCCAGGAGGTGGAACTGGATCTTGCCGAGGGCGCGGACATGGTGATGGTCAAGCCGGCCATGAGCTACCTCGACATCCTCGCCGACGTCGCCGGGATGAGCCCCGTGCCGGTCGCCGCCTACCAGATCTCGGGGGAGTACGCCATGATCGAGGCCGCCGCCGCCAACGGCTGGATCGACCGGCGTGCCGCCATCACCGAATCGGTCCTTGGCATCCGCCGCGCCGGGGCCAACATGGTCCTCACGTACTGGGCCAGCGAAATCGCCGGCTGGCTCAAGGAATCCTGATGCCGGAGCAAACCCCGGGCCAGACCGCAGAACCGGCCGGGGGACCCACCGCTCCGGTGGGTCCCGGGCAGATCCTGCTGGGCCTGAACACGTTCGGCGACGTCGGAGTCGACGGTGCCGGCGAGCCGAAGCCGCATGCCCAGGTGCTGCGTGAGCTGCTGGACCAGGCGGTCCTGGCTGACGCCGTCGGCCTTCACTCCTTTTGCGTGGGGGAGCACCACCGCCGCGACTTTGCCGTCTCCGCGCCCGAGGTGTTCCTGGCGGCCGCCGCGGCCAGGACCACCAACATCAGGCTCGGTTCGGCCGTGACCGTCCTGAGTTCGGACGACCCCATCCGGGTATTCCAGCGTTTCTCCACCGTGGACGCCCTGTCCGGCGGCCGCGCCGAGGTGATGCTGGGCCGCGGCTCGTTCGTCGAGTCCTTTCCGCTGTTCGGACTGGACCTGGCGGACTACGAGGTGCTGTTCGAGGAGAAGCTCGAGCTGTTCGACAGGGTGCGGGCGCAAAAGCCGGTCCACTGGGAAGGGCGCACCCGGCCTTCCCTTGCCGGGCTGAGCGTGTATCCGCCGCTGGAGAACCACCTGCTGCCGGCCTGGATCGGCGTGGGCGGCACCCCTGAGTCCGTCCTGCGCTGCGCGGAGTACGGCTACCCGATCATCTTTGCCATCATCGGCGGCCAGCCCCGTGCCTTCGCCCCACTGGTTGACCTGTACCGCGAGGCGATGGCCAAGTACGGCCAGCCCATGCAGCAGATCGCCACCCACTCGCCCGGCCACATCGCCGACACCGATGAGGCGGCCCGCGAGGAGCTCTTTCCGCACTGGCTTGCCCAGCGCAACAGGATCGGTGCCGAGCGGGGCTGGGGCCCGGGAAACCGGCGGGAATTCGACGCCATGTGCGGGCCCGAGGGCGCCCTGTACGTCGGCTCACCGGAGACGGTGGCGCAGAAGATCGCGCTGCTCAAGCGGAGCCTCGGCGTCGACCGCTTCGACCTGAAATACGGCAACGGCACGCTGCCGCACGAATCCATGATGCGCTGCATCGAACTCTTCGGCACCGTGGTGGCACCGCGGGTGGCCGAGCTTCTGTCCGGCGACATTAATGACTCCAAGGACACTGTCCGGTGACCCTCCCGCTGACTGAAAGAATGGGAACCATGACTTCCAGTACTCCTCGCAACGAGGAACTTTTCGACCGCGCCCGCCAGCTGATGCCCGGCGGCGTGAACTCCCCGGTCCGCGCCTTCGGTTCCGTTGGCGGCACGCCCCGCTTCATGGTGGCGGCCAAGGGCCCGTACCTGACCGATGCCGACGGCAAGGACTACGTGGACCTGGTCTGCTCCTGGGGCCCGGCCCTGCTGGGGCACGCCCACCCTGCCGTCCTCGATGCCGTGCATGCCGCGGTGGACCGCGGACTCTCCTTCGGTGCCTCGACCCCCGATGAGGCCAACCTGGCGGCCATCGTCAAGGAACGCGTTTCCGCCGTTGAACGGCTGCGCATGGTTTCCACCGGCACGGAAGCCACCATGACGGCCATCCGGCTGGCCAGGGGCTTCACCGGCCGCAACCTGGTGATCAAGTTTGCCGGCTGCTACCACGGCCACCTCGACGGGCTGCTCGCGTCCGCAGGCTCCGGCGTGGCCACTCTCGCGCTGCCCGGCTCCGCCGGTGTCACGGCCGCCACCGCCGCCGAGACCCTGGTGCTGCCCTACAACGACCTCGCCGCCGTCGAGGCCGCCTTCGCCGAGCACGGCCCCAACATTGCCGCCGTCATCACCGAGGCCGCACCCGCCAACATGGGCGTGGTCACGCCGGCCGAGGGCTTCAATGCGGGCCTCTCCCGGATCACTACCGCCCACGGCGCCCTGCTGATCGTCGACGAGGTCCTGACCGGCTTCCGCACCGGCTACTCCGGCTACTGGGGCCTCACCGGCGGCGCCGCCGACGCGACGGAGAAGTGGACCCCCGACCTGCTGACGTTCGGCAAGGTGATCGGCGGGGGCATGCCGACGGCGGCCCTCGGCGGACGTGCCGACGTCATGGACTACCTCGCCCCGCTTGGTCCCGTTTACCAGGCGGGAACCCTGTCCGGTAACCCGGTGGCCATGGCGGCCGGCGTTGCCACCCTGACCCACGCCACCCGTGAGGTGTACTCGTTCGTGGACGCGCGGTCGCTGGAACTGTCCGGCGCCCTGTCTTCGGCCCTGGCTGCGGCCGGCGTGGACCACTCCATCCAGCGGGCGGGCAACCTGTTCTCGGTGGCCTTCGGTACGTCCGAGCAGGGGGTCCACAACTACAGCGACGCACTGAAGCAGGAGTCGTTCCGCTACGCGCCCTTCTTCCACTCCATGCTGGATTCGGGCGTCTACCTGCCGCCGTCCGTCTTCGAGGCCTGGTTCCTGTCCGCGGCGCACGACGACGCCGCCATGAACCGGATCTTCGAGGCATTGCCCGCCGCCGCTGAGGCGGCCGCCGCAGCGAAGGCTTAAGCCGCCGTCGGACTTGTTCCCTGATTAAACAACTCTGGCACCCGCCGCGGCGGGTGCCAGAGTTGTTTTGGTTCTCGGTGTCCTGTTGGCCTAGAAGGCTACGGTCACGTCACCGTTGGGCCATTCCTTCTGGATAAAGGCCTTGACCTCCGCGGAGTGCAGGAGCTCGTCCAGCTTCTTGATGCGCGGGTCGTCCTTGGACTCCGAGCGCCAGGCCAGGAAGTTGGCGTAGGGGTTGTTTTTGGTCGATTCCACGGCCAGGGCATCGGTGGTGCTGAGCCCGGCCTTGAGGATGAAGTTGCCGTTGATCAGGGCCAGGTCCACGGAGGGATCCTTCAGGTCGTTGATCAGCAGTTCAGGCTGGTTCTCGGAAAACTTCAGCTTTTTCGGGTTCTGGGAATCTGTCAGGCTGATGACGGAGGTGTCATCCTTGATGTCCTTGACCAGGCCGGCCTTTTCCAGCACCCGGAGCGCGCGGACCTGGTTGGAGGGATCGTTGGTGATGGCGATCTTGGCGCCGTCCTTGATCTCGCTGATGTTCTTGACCTTCTCGGAGAAGGCGGCGTACGGCTCGATGTGGACGCCGGCGCCGTGGCCAAAGTCGTAGCCCTTGGTCTTGACCTGGTCCTCGAACCACGGCAGGTGCTGGTAGTAGTTGGCATCCAGCGAGCCGTCGCTCAGCGCCGTGTTGGGCGTCTGGTAGTCCTCGATCTCCTTGATGTCCAGCTTGAGGCCGGCCTTCGGGGCGAGGTCCTGGTTGAGGAACTCAAGGATCTTTGCCTGCGGAACGGGGCTGGCGCCGACGGTGAGGGTGACGGGCTTGGCCGGGTCAAGAGCCTGGCTCGACTCAGCGCTGGGGGCGGAGGAACCGCCGCACCCGGTCAGTGCCAGGGCCGCGGCGATGCCGGTGGCGAGGAGGGTGAGTGATTTACGCATGGGATGCGTTCCTTTCGAAATAACCTGGATCCCGACGGCGGCGCCGGGGAGATCCAATTCAGGTGCAGTGAGCGGCTACTCGCTGCCGTGAAGACTTTTAGCGGTGGTCCAGGCTGCGGGAGATCCATTCGCCCGTGAGCTGGATGAGCTGGACGAGGACAATGATCAGCACGATGGTGACGATCATGACCGTGACGTCGAAGCGCTGGAAGCCGTAGTTGTAGGCGAGCTTGCCCAGTCCGCCGCCGCCGACGAGGCCGGCCATGGCGCTGTAGCCCACCAGGGTCACAACAGTGGTGGTCGCGGCTGCAACGAGCGCGGGCAGGGATTCGGGCAGCATCACCTTGCTGATGACCTGCATCCGGGTGGAGCCCATCACCTGGGCAGCGTCGATCTTGCCGTGGTGGACGTCGCGAAGGCAGGCCTCCACCAGGCGGGCGAAGAACGGAATGGTTCCGATGGAAAGCGAAACAGAGGCCGCCACCGGTCCGAGGCTGGTCCCCACGAGGAGCCTGGCGAGCGGGATCAGGGCCACCATCAGGATCGCAAAGGGGATGGATCGGGTGATGTTCACGACGATGTCGCTGACGATCCGGTTGACCACCGGCAGGGGCCGCAGCCCGCCGGGAACGGTGACGTGCAGGAAGACGCCGAGCGGCAGTCCGATCAGCACGGTGAAGAAGGCAGAGATTCCCACCATCTGGAGGGTCTCGACGATGGCCTCCGGCAGTGCCTTGGCCAGGACAGGGTTGCTGAAGATCTCGTTCACTTGGAGTCTCCCGTCTCGGCGGCGAAGTCAGTGTCCGCCGGGGCGAATTCAGCCAGTTCCGCCTCGTTGGCGATGGAACCGGCCAGCTTGACGCTGATGCCTCGGCTGCGGAGGTAGCCCAGGACGGCGTCGCAGTCGGCGTCGTCGCCCAGCTGGACCCGCAGGTGGCCGAACTGCTGGCCGCCGAGGGTTTCGACGCTGCCGGCAAGAACGTTCAGGTCAATGTCGAAATGACGTGCCACTCCCGTGAGCACTGGCTCCTTGGCGCCGTCGCCGGAGAAGAGGATTTCCAGTACCGGCCCGGCCTGGAGCGCACCCTTGATGGGTTCCGACGCCGGCAGGGGCAGAAGTGCACGCGCCAGCTTGCTGTCCAGGTCCGAGGCGACCTCGGCGAGCGGGCCTGACTCGATGACACGCCCCTTGGACAGCAGGGACACGGACCCGCAGACGCGCTTCACCACGTGCATCTCGTGGGTGATGATGAGCACCGTGAGCTGCAGGCGGCGGGTCAGGTCCTGGATCAGGTCGAGGATTTCATCGGTGGTGGCGGGATCCAGTGCGGACGTGGGCTCGTCGCACAGCAGGACGTCCGGGTCCGATGCCAGGGCGCGGGCGATGCCAACGCGCTGGCGCTGTCCGCCGGAAAGCTGGGAGGGGTAGGCATTCTCGAAGCCTTCGAGGCCCACAAGCTTCAGCAGCTCGGCGACCTTGGCCCGGATCTTGTCCTTCGGCGCCTTGACCAGTTCCATGGGGTGGGCCACGTTTCCGGCGGCCGTGCGCGAATCCATGAGGTTCGCGTGCTGGAAGACCATGCCGATGCGGCGGCGGGCGGCGCGGATTTCCGAGTCCCTGACAGAGCTCAGTTCGGTACCGTCAATGTTGACCGACCCCGACGTCGGGCGGTCCAGCAATGTCAGGCAGCGCACCAGGGTGGACTTGCCCGCTCCGGAATGGCCGATAATGCCGTGGATGGAGCCTTTAGGGACAGAAAGCGATACCCCGTCTAGGGCCACCACTTCCTTTTTCCCCTGACGGTAGACCTTGCGCAGGTCGGTGACTGTGATCATTTATCCTCAGGAGGTAGGACTTGGGCAGGGCATAGCACAAGCAGGGTTCTGAACTAAATTATGTCAGCGCAGGGAAATGCCAGCCACTTCCGAACATCGTTCGGCCCTGGCCGCCCTGGTTGCACTATTGACTACTGTTCGCGCCTGCGGACCGCGTGAATGGCGGCCCACAACGGACTTCCTGAATCAGGAGGGCGGCGAGACGGCTTCCCTGGCTTTTGCCGGGTGCTGTGATCTTGGTCCCAGCGGCTTCCGTTCTGTTCCAGCCGTGCTTTTCGGGCTTACGGCCGCCTGGATCTAGAAGCCGCCGCGGCTGGCGTCCTCCGGCGGCAGGACCGGCCAGTCGCCCTCGATGACGGCCGCGGGTTTGGTCTTGCGGAGGTACTGCTGGAAGTCGGCGGCCTGGCTCACGGCCCAGTCCACCTGGAGCTGGTGCAGCTGGCTGGCCGGCATGTTCAGCTTGGGGAACTTGCCGGCCATGGCATCGAGCATGCGCAGCGTTGCCAAGGCGTCCGCGGCCGATGTGTGGGCGTTTTCCAGGTCCACGCCGTACTCCTCGCACAGGGCGGTCAGCGTCCGCTTGCCCTTCCGGTACCGGTCCACCTGCTTGTTCATGATGTACGGGTCCAGGACGGGGAACCGGCTCAGCTGCGGCACGCCGTAGCGGGCCGACTCGGCGGCCAGGACGGTGAAGTCGTAGCTGGCGTTGAACGCGATCACCGGGACGTCGTCATCGAAAAGCCCCTGGAGCACGGCAGCGACTTCCTTGGTGACCTCAGCCGCAGGCCGGCCATGGCTGCGCGCGTGTTCGGTCGTGATCCCGTGGACCTCGCTGGCCTCCGCCGGAATCTCAACGCCCGGATCAGCCAGCCACTCATGCTCCCGAATCACGTTCCCGGAACTGTCGACCACGGTGACAGATGCCGTCACGATCCTGGCGGCACGGGAGTTGCGTCCCGTGGTTTCGAGGTCGAACGCGGCCCGGGGGAGAGTGTTCCAAGTGCTCATGGCTCCAAATTACCCGGAGGCACCGACAGTCAAGGTCCTTGCCCCGCGCGTGTCCGGCAGGGTGTGGGAAGACACGCTGTGGGAAGAGGCACACGGCGCCCGTCCTGGCGGCCGCTGATGCGTGCCGGCCGATAGTCTGAGGGCATGCGGGCGGAGTACGTGGAGGCGGTTTTGGCGGTGGTTGACCTCATTCCGGCCGGTTCGGCGGTGGCTTATGGCGACGTCGCTGAGCTTCTTGGCGCCGGAGGGCCGCGGCAGGTGGGGTCAGTGCTGAGCCATTACGGCAGCGGTGCGCCATGGTGGCGGGTGCTGCGGGCCAGCGGACTGGCCCCGGACGGCCACGAGTCCGAGGCCCTCAACCACTACCTGCAGGAGGGCACGCCCCTGCGCGGGGACTATCGCGAGTTTGCGAGGACGGGCGAAGGACGGTGGCGCGTGGATCTGACCGCCGCGCGGTGGTCGCCGACGGACGCCGACTTCGATGCCCTGGACGTGGTTGCCGAGCGGCTGGAAGCGTCGCTGCGAAAATTGTCAGTCCCGGGTGATGGAATGTCTGTGTGACCGCAACACTCGACCAGACTTCAGCCGATCAGACTTCAGCCGATCAGGCATCCGCACCCACTTCGGAGCGGGGCCACGCGGACTCTTTCTCCGCCGCCCCGCTTCGCCCTGCGGGTCTTCGTTTGCTGCCCCCTCGCCAGGTGCACTCCCGCGTTCCGGTCCTCACAGCGGACCAGCGGGCCGCCGTCGAAGTGCCCCGGGGAGCTGGCCCCGTACTGGTCCCCGGAGCGCCCGGCACCGGCAAATCCACCGTGCTCATCGAAGCGGCAATCCGCCGGGTGGAGGCGGAAGGGGTGGACCCCGAGCGGATCCTCGTACTCGCCCCCGGACGCCTTGCGGCCGACACCCTGCGGGACCGGTTTACTGCCAGGCTGAACCGGAGCCTGAGCACCACCCCGGCCCGCACCTGGGCGGCGTATGCCTTTGACCTCATCCGCCGTGCCAAGGCAGAAGGGCTCCTGCCGCTGTCGAAGGCGCCGCGGCTCCTGTCGGGCCCCGAGCAGGACCTCATCATCAAGGAACTGCTGGAGGGTCACGCCCTGCCGGGCCTCGGGCTGCCCTGGCCCGATGATCTCACGGCCGCCCTGCCTACGCGCGGGTTCCGGCACGAGGTCCGCCAGCTCTTCGACCGGATCACAGAGACGGGCCGCACCGCCGAGGACCTCGCCGGCCTGGGCCACGCCTGCGGACGGCCGGACTGGATCGCCGCTGCAGCACTGTATGCCGAGTACCGCGATGTCCTCGACCTCCGCATGCCGGAGGCGTTCGATCCCGCGGGCATCATCACCGCAGCCCGCCAGCTCTTTCAGGACTTCCCGGACTTCCTTGCGGCCGAACGCGACCGTCTCCAGCTGATTCTTGTGGACGACATCCAGGAGGCCAATCCCGCCGTCTTCGAACTCCTGGCCGATGTGGCCGCCGGCAAGGATGTCTACGTGACGTCCGCACCGGACACTGTGGTGCAGGGGTTCCGCGGAGCGCGGCCGGACCTCGTGGCCGAGCTCCCGGGCCTGCTCGGCGGCGAGGAACGGACGGCCATTGAGACGCCGCTTTCCTGTGCCCACCGCCATCAGCCGGCGGTGGCCCGGGCCTGGCTAGGGGTGGCGGACCGGATTTCCCTCCGGGCCGGCGGCCAGCTCGCCCGCCGTCTGGACCCGGTTGGCTCCGACCATGCTGACAATGCCGGAGAACCGGGTGACGCCACCCCGCCGTCAGGCGGCACCGTGGAAGCACATCTTCTGCCCTCGGCTGTGCATGAGCAGCGATACGTGGCCCAAAGAATTCTCGAGGCGCACCTCAGGGACGGGCGGTCGTTCGAGGACATTGCCGTCATTGTCCGGAACGGCGGCCAACTGAGCCAGCTGCAGCGCTACCTTTCCGGCCAGGGCATTCCGGTGCGGATTCCGGTGGCGGAATCCGCCGTGCGCGATGAAGTGGCCGTCCGTCCGCTGCTCGACGCCTACGCGGTGGCCCTGGATCCGGAAATCCTCACGCCGGAGTCCGCTGTGTCGTTGCTGACATCCCGTATCGGAGGGGCGACGTCCCTCGAACTGCGCCGGCTCCGCCAGTCGCTGCGGCGGGAGGAGCTGCTCGGCGGGGGCGGCCGCTCCAGCGATTCCCTGCTCGTGGAGGCGCTCCTTGAACCCGGCGCGCTCGGCTCACTCGGCATCGAGGGCCGCTCGGCCCGCAGGGTCGCGCGGATGATCCAGGCCGGGCGGAAGGCCGTTGCCGAACCCGGGTCCAACGCAGAGACAGTGCTGTGGGCCCTCTGGCACTCCACCGGCCTCGCGGCGGCATGGACGGCCGCCGCCCTTGCAGGCGGGCTGGTCGGAGCCCGGGCTGACCGGGACCTGGACGCCATGATGTCGCTGTTCCACACGGCCGAGCGCTACGTGGACCAGATGCCCGGATCCGGCCCCGAGCAGTTCCTCGAATACCTGCTCAACCAGGAACTGCCCATGGACACCCTGGCGGCGCGGGCCCAGGTCGACGACGCCGTCGAGCTCATGACCCCTGCCAGCGCCGCCGGCCGGGAATGGCCGTTCGTCATTGTCGCCGGCCTGCAGGAAGGCGTCTGGCCCAATACCCGCCTTCGCGGCGAGCTCCTTGGCAGCACACTGTTCGCCGACGCCGTCGAACATGGCGTGGAGTATGCGCTCCAGCTCGGCCCGCTGAGCCGGCTGCGGGAGATCCGCTACGACGAACTCCGCAGCTTTTCCACGGCGGTATCCCGGGCCAAGGACGTGCTGCTGTGCACCGCCGTGTCGTCGGAAGATGAGCAGCCGTCCTCCTTCCTGGACTACGTCGCGCCGCTGCTGCCGGACCAGGAGGGGCGCGGCTACACCCCCGTGGAACGGCCCCTGACGCTGCGAGCGCTCGTGGCCGAACTCCGCCAGCACGCCCAGCTGGACGGCCGGCTGGCCGCAGAGGCGGACGAGGCCGTTCGTGTCCTGGCCCGGCTTGCCACGGCGGAGCCGCCAGTTCCCGGAGCCCATCCGGACACCTGGTGGGGGCTGGCCCCGCTCACGTCCGTGGACCGTGTTGTGCCTCCTGGCGGGACCGTCTACGTTTCGCCGTCCAAGGTGGAGTCGGTGCAGCAGTCGCCGCTGGACTGGTTCGTCCAGGCCGCCGGAGGCGAGGCGGCCACGGACTTCGCCCGCAGCCTCGGCACCCTGGTGCACGCCATCGCCCAGGACCTCCCCGATGCCAGCGGAGCTGAATACCTTGCCGAACTCGTCCAGCGTTGGCCGGCCCTGGGCATGAAGGACAACTGGGAAGGCAAACTGGACTTCCGCCGGGCGGAAGCCATGGTCCGGAAACTGGCGCAGTACATCCTGGTCATGCGCAGCGAGGGCCGGCGGCTGGCTGGCGTCGAGCAGGACTTCGAAGTGAGTCTGCCCGAGCCTGGGGCTGTTCCCCGCGGGGATGTTCCCACTGATGAAGGGCCCCGGTCAGCCGTCCTGCGCGGACAGGTAGACCGGCTGGAAATCGATGGCGAGGGGCGGCTGGTGATCGTCGACCTCAAGACGGGCAAACGGCAGCCGGGCAAGGCCGAACTGGGCAGGCACCCGCAGCTGGGCGCCTACCAGGCGGCCGTTCTGGCCGGTGGCTTTGGCGCCACCGCAGCATCCGAGGCCGGGCCCCAGCCCGGCGGCGCCGTGCTGGCCCAGCTGGGCACAACCACCAAGAGCCCGGGCATCCAGCACCAGGATCCGCTGGACCCGGCGGACAACTGGGCCATGGAAATGGTGAACGACGCAGCCGCCGTGATGTCCGGCCACGAATTTGAGGCAAGGCACGATCCCGCCAAGGCCGGTTTCGGCGGCCACGGTTGCCGGCTGCCGGAGGTATGTCCGCTGTGTGCGCGGGGAAAGCAGGTTACCGAATGAGCCGGACGGCGGAGCTGCCCGAGCCCAGGTTCAGTCCCGAAGAGTTGACCGTCCTGCTGGGAGAGAAAAACCTCCCGACGGCGGAACAGTCGGCCATCATCTCCTCGCCGCTGGCGCCCCGGCTGGTTATCGCCGGCGCGGGCTCGGGCAAGACCGCCACTATGGCCGACCGCGTCGTCTGGCTGGTCGCGAACGGTTGGGTCAGGCCGGAGGAAGTCCTCGGTGTCACCTTCACCCGGAAAGCTGCCGGTGAGCTGGCCAGCCGCATCCGCGCCAAGCTCAGTGCGCTGCAGCGGACTGCCATAGGTGACGCCGCCGGCACTGGAAACTCTGGTGGTGCCGTGGCAGGGGCGCTGCTCAGCGCCGATGCGCTGGAGCCGAAGGTTTCCACCTACCACTCGTTTGCCAGCGGCATAGTCTCCGACTACGGCCTGCGGCTCGGGATCGAGCGGGACGTGGTGCTGCTGGGCGGCGCGCAGGCCTGGCAGCTGGCAAGTGAGGTGGTTGAAGCGTTCGACGGCGAGTACTCGCACTTCAGGGTGGCCAAGTCCACCCTCGTCAAAGCCGTCATCCAGCTCGCGGGGGAGTGCGCGGAACACCTCCAGGACCCGGACGGTGTCCAGGGCTGGCTGATGCAGCGGCTGGCCGAGTTCGAGGCCCTGCCGTATGCGGCAGGGGCAAAGAAGAACCCCAGCCAGGCCGCGGGCGAGCTGGGAGCCATGCTCCGGACGAGGGCAAGCGTGGCGGAGCTCGTGGGGCGGTACGCCGAAGCCAAGAGAGCACGCGGAGCCCTGGACTTCGGCGACCTCGTGGCGCTCGCGGCCCGCGTGGCCCGCGAGGTGCCCCTGGCCGCCGAGATGGAGCGCCAGCGCTACAAGGTGGTGCTGCTGGACGAATTCCAGGACACGTCGCACGCCCAGCTGGTGCTGTTCTCCAGGCTCTTCGGGGACGGCCACGCCGTTACGGCCGTGGGTGATCCGAACCAGTCCATCTACGGCTTCCGCGGGGCGTCCGCCGGGCAGCTGTTCCACTTCGTCAACGAGTTTCCGGTCTGCGAGGACGGCCCGTCAGGGACGGCGTCCCGGCGTCCTGCCCCCGTTTCATACCTGACCACCGCCTGGCGGAACGGCCGCAACATCCTGGCCGCCGCCAACCTGATCTCGGCGCCGCTCAGCGCCGCCGCGGCCCAGGCCGGACCTGCTGGGCAGCGTTCCTCCAGCGCGGCCGTGGAAGTGCCTGCGCTGCGGCCCAGCCCCGCTGCGGTGCAGGGCCGGGTGGTGATCGGCCGTTTTGCCACCGATGAAGATGAAGCAGCGGCGATCGCCAAGGATCTCCTGAGGTTCCGTGCCACGGATTTCGACGGTTCCTCCTCGGAACCGCGTGTCCAGCCGGCCATGGCAGTCCTGTGCCGCAGGCGCGCGCAGATGGAATGCCTCCGCAAGGAGTTCGAGGCCACTGGGATCCCTTATGAAATTGTGGGCCTCGGGGGCCTGCTGGACACTCCCGAAATTGTGGACCTGGTGTCCACATTGCGGGTCCTGGCCGACCCCGGCCGGTCGGATTCACTGATGCGTCTCCTGGCCGGAGCCCGGTGGCGGATCGGTCCGGCTGACCTCATGGCGTTCCGGGACTGGTCCGCGTTTCTGGCCCGGCGCCGCGGCGTGGCGGATAGCGGCCGCGGCATGGTCGATAGCGGCCGCGGCCCAGGCGGAAACGATCCGTCCGCCCAGGAGGATGCGGAGGCCTCCGACGTCGTTATCGAGGGCGACATTACCGACGCCGCAAGCCTCGTCGAAGCGCTGGACTGGCTGCCCAAGGAAGGGTGGACGTCGGCGCACGGCCGCAGCCTGACCCCTCCTGCACTGGAGCGCCTGCAACGCCTGGGCACGGAGCTGCGGCAGCTTCGGGCGCTGATGGGGGAAGATCTGACCACCCTGCTGGGCGAGGTCGAACGTGCGATGCTGCTGGACATCGAGGTCGCAGCGAGGCCCGGCTTCAGCATTCACCAGGCGCGGCGGAACCTGGATGCGTTCCAGGACGCGGCCGCCGGGTTCCTGCAGACATCGCACCGTGTGGACGTCCTGGCCTTCCTTTCTTGGCTGGAAGCGGCGGCATCGGAGGAGGGCGGCCTGGACGTGCCGCCCGCGGAGGTCAACCACGAGGCCGTGCAGCTGCTGACGGTGCACGCCTCGAAGGGGCTCGAATGGGACGTCGTGTTCGTGCCCGGCCTGAACTCGGGGGCGTTCCCCAGCAGCCGTGACTCGAGGTGGAGCAGCGGCTCCGCGGCCCTGCCCTGGCCTCTGCGCGGGGACCGTGCCGACCTTCCGCAGTGGGATCTGGACCAGCCGGACCAGAAGGGCTGGCTGGACGCCGAGAAGATGTTCAAGGGCGACGTCCAGGCCCACGGGGAGGCTGAGGAACGGAGGCTGGCCTACGTTGCCTACACCCGGGCCAAGCACGTGCTCTGGGTGTCCAGCGGGGCCTGGGTGGGCGGGCGCGGCGGGATGGCGGAGATGTCGCCGTTCCTGGCCGAGCTGGCGCCCCTGGCAGAGCAGGAAACTGCGGAAATCCACCCTGGCTCTGTCGATGAGGAATCCCTGCCCCAGGAAAGTCCCCTGACCCGGGAGCTGGAGGTGGCGGCCTGGCCGTACGATCCGCTGGAAGGACCTGTGGACCCCCGCAGCGGGAACCGTTTGCGGCTAATGCCGGGACGACGGGAAGCGATGGACCGTTCCGCCGGTCGGCTGCTCGCCGAGATCGCCGCGGTCGAAGCCGGTACGCCGGGGCTCCCCGCGGGCCAAGGGCTCCGTCCCCAGGCCGCAGGCTGGGAACGCGAAGCCGCACTCCTTCTGGAACGCCGCTTGAGGCGGGCCCGGAGCCGTGACGTTCATCTGCCCGGGCACATCTCAGCGTCCACTCTGGTGGACCTGGGGGAGGACGCCGAGGCCGTGGTGCAGCGGCTCAGGAGGCCTGTCCCGCGCGAACCGGGGATGTCTGCGCGCAAGGGAACTGCCTTTCATGCCTGGGTGGAAGAGTACTTTGGAACGGCGGGAATGCTGGACCTCGGCGAAGCGCCCGGCTCTGACAACCACATCGACGAGGCCTACGGCCTCGACGACATGGTTGCCACCTTCAAGGACTCACGCTGGGCACACAGATCGCCGGCCTACGTGGAGGTCCCCGTGGAGACCCGGATCGGCGACGTCGTTGTCCGCGGCCGTATTGACGCAGTGTTCCGGGACGCCGACGGCGGCTGGGACCTCGTGGACTGGAAGACCGGACGCCGGCCGTCCGCAGGGCAGCTGAAGACCAAGAGCGTGCAGTTGGCTGTCTACCGGCTGGCCTGGGCCAGGCTTAAAGGCGTTCCGGTGGAGGAGGTCCGGGCTGCCTTCTTCTACGTGGCTGACAACCATGTGGTGCGCCCCCACGACCTCGCGTCAGGCGACGAACTCGAAGGGATCGTGGCTGCCGCCCTCGCCGGTTAGGAAGCGCACCGGTCAGGAAGACTGGCCGGTTGGGATGGACAGGCCGGCCAGGCCGCCCCCGGGAAGGCTAGGTCGTCTTCGCGTCGACCACCGTGAGGGCAACAGTGGAGGTGTCGGCGCCAGAGGGCTTCGGGGCCGGGACGTCGTCCTGGGTCCCGTCTTCCGAACCGGCGGATTCGGCACTGTCAGATGCGCCAGCATCCTCCGCCGCGTCATCATCCGCTGCATCGTGCGAGGCGTCCTGGCCAGACGGCTGGTCGGTGGTGCCCCCGGCGTTCTCCCCGTCAGCCGGGATGGGCGTCACCTCGACGGGGATCGGTGTCACGTCAACAGGGATGGGCGTGACGTGGACGGCGGGCATGGCCTCGGAAACGTCGGTGGCTGCCGGGGCATCCACCAGGCCGGGAGCGGCCGCTGCCTGGCCCGTTGGCGGGGAGTCGGGCTTGGCCGGGGGCAGCGGCTCCACGCTAATGGGCTGGCCGCCGTATTCGGCGATGTCGTCGGCCAGCGTGGAAAGCATGCCTTCAGCCTCGGCGATCATGTCGGCGTCGGCCGCCGCGATGCCCTTGACGAGGTACTGGGCCAGTGCAAACTCCGCCGAGAGCGCGGCGCGGCGCAGCAGGTGGTTGTCCGGCGCGTCGCGGCGTTTCGCGGTGTAGTGCTTGACCACGGCGTCGACGAACTCGTGCTCATTGGATGCCACGAGCCATGCGAGGTCGTCCGCGGGATCGCCGATGCGCAGGTCGGTCCAGCCGGTGACTGCAGTGACGCGGTGGTCCTCGACCAGCAGGTTGTCCTCGTGCAGGTCACCATGCACCACGCAGGGGTTGAACCGCCAAAGCGAGACGTCCTCCATGGCGTGCTCCCAGCGCCGGAGCAGGAGGGCCGGGATCTTGCCCGTGGTGGCGGCCATGTCGAGTTCATTGAGCCTGCGCTGCCGGAACTCGTTCGGGGTGTAACTGGGAAGGTCGGCGTTGCTCACCAGCGCGCGGGGCAGGTCGTGAATGGCTGCCAGCGCGGTGCCGATCTCCTTCGCCAGCTCCTGCGGTCCTGCCGTCAGCTCTTCAACGGTGCGCGTGGTGCCTTGGAGGTGGGAATAAACGAAAGTGGTCAGGTCCTGCTGCCGGACGGTGCCGGCCACGGTCGGCATGAGAAACGGCAGTTCGGCCCGGATGGCGGGCACGAAGGCGCGCAGTACCAGGAACTCGGTCTCCAGCCTGGTGCTTGCTTCCGCGTGCCGGGGTGAGCGGACGCGCCAGCGCTTGCCTTCGGCATCAAGAAGGAGGGCCGAATCAAAGTCTGCCGGGTCATCCGGGGCAGAGCTCACTGCAGTCGGGCTCAGTCCGGGGACTGCCGCGGTGGCCACAGCTGCCAGTTCGATTGGTTCTCTTCTCACGGTTCCACGGTAGATTGAGCGGCGTCCAAGACAACGATGTGTCGCGGCGAGTCTTGAGATCCGCCCAAATATGGGTACCGGGCGGCGAGTGGAAACGCACAGTCCGGGCCTGCCGATGCCCTCCCGAAATGTAAATTGTCACTGCTAGTCAGTACGGTGGATACATGAGTCATGCGGAGGCCGCTGCGCCGGTCGGTCAAGCGGCGGGCGCCACCACGGAAAACCAGCTGCCGGCAGGCCAACTGCCGGCCAACCATCTCTTCGATACCGTGCTGCCGGTTCGGCCCGCAATGGTCAACAGGGGGTCGGTTGAACGGATGAGCCCAGGCCTCATTCCGGACCTGCTTGCCGCGGGAACGGCCAAGGCGATGCTCCTGTCCGGCCGGCACGCGCTGGTGGACGGGGACGCGCTCGTCCTGGCGGAGGCCGGACCACTGCTGGACCGGCTTGAGGGAACGGCGTCCGGCCCGGCGCACGTCATCTATCTCGGCGCGGCCCTCGGCTCGGAGGACCTGCCGGCCGGAACGGGTGTCCTGCTCTTCATTCTGCCGGAACCGGTGGACCCCGGTACTGCCGGCCTGCCCGCCGGCGCCACCTGGGAAGGATTCCGGGACGTCGCCGCGCAACTGGACGCGACGCACACCGCCCTGTTCGTTGAGGCCAGTGCCATTGCCAACTGGCACGCCACCCACACCCACTGCCCCCGGTGCGGCGCCGCCACAAACGTGGAGGCCGGCGGATGGGTCCGGCGGTGCCCGGCCGACAACTCCGAACACTACCCGCGCACGGACCCGGCCATCATCGTCACGGTGGTCGGCCCGGACGGCCGCGTCCTGCTGGGCGGTGGCGGTCCGCTGGACGCGAAGAACTACTCCACGCTGGCAGGATTCGTCGAGCCAGGGGAATCCCTCGAACAGGCCGTCGTCCGGGAAATCCAGGAAGAGGTGGGCGTGCGGGTGAGGGCGTGCCAGTACCTCGGCTCCCAGTCGTGGCCGTTCCCGGCGTCCCTTATGCTCGGCTTTACAGCCGTCACCGACGACACAGAAGCGAAGCCCGACGGCGTCGAGGTCACCAGGGCACGCTGGTTCAGCCGGGAGGAACTCCAGGAGGCAGTGCTCAGCGGCGAAATTACCATTTCCACCAGGCTCTCCATCGCCAGGTCCCTCATCGAGCACTGGTACGGCGGCGTGATCCAGGACCGTCCGGCTGACGACTGACCAGCAGGCCCGGCCGGCAACATGCACACCGTTGACGCCACCATGGCGGACCAGCCCATCCATCCACATGAAGCAAGCAGCAAGAAGTGACGACAGAAAATCCTGATGGCAGCGCCTCCCTGGAGGACCGGATCCTTGGAGGCCTCGACGCGGAGCAGCGGGAAGTGGCCACCACCCTGACCGGCCCGCTCTGCGTGCTCGCCGGAGCCGGCACCGGCAAGACCCGCGCCATCACCCACCGGATCGCCTACGGCGTGCACTCGGGGGTCTACAGTCCGCAGCGGCTGTTGGCGGTCACATTTACGGCACGGGCGGCAGCGGAAATGCGCAGCCGGCTCCGCGATCTTGGGGTTGGGAACGTCCAGGCCAGGACGTTCCACGCTGCCGCGCTGCGGCAGCTCCAGTTTTTCTGGCCGCAGGCGGTGGGCGGAGCGCTGCCCAACTTGCTGGACCACAAAGCACAGATGATCGCCGAGGCCGCCCGGCGGCTTCGGCTGAGCACCGACCGTGCTTCCATCCGAGACCTGGCGTCGGAAATCGAGTGGGCCAAGGTATCCATGCTGACGCCCGCCAACTATCTGGAAAACGCGCAGGACAGGGGCGCGCCGGGAGGCTTTGACCTTACGGCCGTGGCCCGCGTGTTCCAGGCCTACGAGGACGTGAAGACCGACCGCAACGTTATCGACTTCGAGGACGTCCTCCTGATTACTGTGGGCATCCTGCAGGAAGACCCCAAGGTGGCGGCGACGGTCCGGGAACAGTACCGGCACTTCGTGGTGGACGAATACCAGGACGTTTCCCCGTTGCAGCAGCGCCTCCTGGAGCTCTGGCTCGGCGGCCGCAACGAGCTGTGCGTCGTGGGTGACGCCAGCCAGACCATTTACTCGTTCACCGGCGCATCCCCGAAGCACCTCCTCGGGTTCAAGGCCCAGTACCCGGACGCGAACGTGGTCAAGCTGGTCCGGGACTACCGTTCCACTCCGCAGGTGGTCAAGCTGGCCAACGATCTCCTCGCCTCGCGCCGGAGCGGCGGACCGGCGGCCGATGCTGCCTGGGCCGCGCCGCTGAAGCTCGTGGCCCAGCGGGACCCGGGACCCCTGCCCCAATTCACGGAATGCACGGATGACGAGGCCGAGGCTGCAACCGTCGCCGGCAAGATCCGCACACTCCTCGACGACGGCGTGCCGGCGAGTGAGGTCGCTGTCCTGTTCCGCACCAACGGCCAGTCGGAGGCCTACGAGCAGGCTCTGGCGTCGGCCGGGATCGGCTACCAGCTGCGCGGCGGCGAGAGGTTCTTTGCCCGGAAGGAGGTCCGCGACGCGATCCTGCAGCTCCGTGCGGCCACCCGTGCCGTATCCGAGTCCGATCCCCAGCCGCTGGGCCAGCTGGTGCGCGACATCGTCGCGTCGCTGGGTTACACGGACACCGCCCCGCACAGCGGGGGTGCCCTGCGGGAACGCTGGGAATCCCTGGCCGCGCTGGTGGCTCTGGCGGACGAGCTGGCGCAGAACCGGGGGCCGCAGTTCGGCCTGGCTGACTTCGTGAACGAACTTCAGGAACGCTCCGTTGCCCAGCACGCCCCCACCGTCCAAGGGGTCACGCTGGCGTCCCTGCACGCGGCGAAAGGCCTTGAATGGGACGCGGTTTTCCTCGTGGGGCTTAGCGAAGGGCTCATGCCCATCTCCTTCGCGGACGATCCTGCCGCGGTGGACGAGGAACGCCGGCTGCTCTATGTCGGCATCACGCGGGCCCGCGAGCACCTGTCCCTCTCGTGGTCCACCGCCCGGACCCCCGGCGGGCGTGCCAACCGCAAACCGTCCCGCTTTCTCGACGGGCTGCGCCCGGACTCCGTGGCCAGTTCGAGCGCACGGGGGAGGGGACCCGCGCCGCGCCGCAAGGCGGCCGCCCCCGCATCCTGCCGGGTCTGCGGCAGCATGCTGGCCAGCGGAGCCGAACGGAAGGTTGGCCGCTGCAGCCAGTGCCCGCCCAGCTATGAAGAGCAGACGTTCAACGCGCTCCGTGAATGGCGCAAAGAAGTCGCACATTCCGCCGACGTCCCGGCCTTCGTGGTTTTCACCGACGCAACCCTGACTGCCATCGCCGAAGCCCGGCCGTCCTCGCTCGAGGAACTGGCCCGGCTCGCGGGCGTAGGTCCGTCCAAACTCGAGCGGTACGGCGAGGCAGTCCTCGCGGTGCTGACGGAAAGCAGCACATTCTGATGCGCGGAAACCAAGAGACCGGCAGGCCACTGACCACCCATGACGGGGCTCCGGTTGAGATCCGGCGCTCTGCCCGCCGGCGCCGCACGGTCGCAGCCTTCTGGGAGAACGGCACCGCAGTCGTCGCCATCCCCGCCCACTTCAGCCGGGCGCAGGAGGCGGACTGGGTTCACCGGATGCTGGAGAAGCTCCGGACCCAGGGGGAGAAGCGTTCCAGCGGTGCGGGGCGGCGGCCTTCCTCGGACGCGGCGCTGGCCGCGCACGCTGCCCAGCTCTCGGCCAGGTACTTGGGCGGCAGGTCGGCCCCGACATCGGTCCGGTGGGTCAGCAACCAGAACTCCCGCTGGGGTTCAGCCACCCCCTCGGACGGATCCATCCGGCTTTCGGACAAGCTCCGGCCCATGCCGCAGTGGGTCATCGACTACGTGCTGCTGCACGAACTGGCTCACCTGCTGGTGGCAGGCCATAACGCCGCGTTCTGGAAGCTGCTGGAGGCCTACCCCGAAACGGAGCGGGCCAAGGCTTTCCTGGAGGGCGTGTCGTTTGCCACGTCGCGCGCCCTGCCGGCAGGCGAGGCTGAACCGGCTCTCTAAAGACCGCGGGTTGAGCAGGCCCCGCTGGTTGAGCTTGTCGAAACCATTCGACGAGCTCAACCAGCGGGGTTTCGACTAGCTCTTCGGCGCGGAGCCGTCGTCGCCGGACGGCTTTTCGCCTTCGTCCTCATCGGTCTTTTCCCCAGCGCCCTCGTCGGGGCTGTCAAATCCGCCGTTCAGCAGCTTCTGAAGGGCATCGTCCACTTCGCTGTCACTGGCCTCGGCGAGCTTGCGGCGTTCGCTGAATCCCTTGGGATCGTCAAGGTCCTCGGCGGTGGGGAGCAGGTCCGGATGCTTCCAGATGGCGTCGCGGCCGTCGATGCCGCGCTCGGCCTTGAGCGACGCCCACAGCGTGGCGGCTTCGCGGAGGCGGCGGGGCCGCAGCTCCAGTCCGACGAGGGAAGCGAACGCATGTTCCGCGGGACCGCCGGTGGCCCGGCGGCGGCGGACCGTTTCGCGGAGCGCTGCGGCAGAGGGGAGGACCTTCTCCGTGGCGGCAGCGGTGAGCTCGTCCACCCATCCCTCGACGAGGGCAAGGGCCGTCTCCAGCTTCTGCAGGGCCTGGTCCTGTTCCGGCGTGCGCTGCGGCATGAAGACGCCCTGTGAGAGGGCCTCCTGGATCCCCTCCGGGTTGCTGGGATCAAGGTCCCGCGCCAGCTCCTCGATCCGGGACGTGTCAATGTGGATGCCGCGGGCGTAGGCCTCAATGGCACCCAGCAGGTGCCCGCGCAGCCACGGAACCTGGACGAACAGGCGGGCATGGGCGGCCTCGCGGACGGCGAGGAAGAGCCGGATGTCGTTTTCGGGAAGGCTGAGCCCCTCGCCGAATTTGGCCACGTTGCCGGGAAGCAGCGCCATCTCCAGATCGGCCAAGGGAACTCCGATGTCCGTGGAGCTGACCACATCGGTGGACAGGGCTCCGATGGCCTGGCCCAGCTGCATGCCGAAGATGGCACCGCCCACGTTCTGCAGCATGGACGAGGCGCCGCCCATCATGGACTTCATCTCCTCCGGCATCTGCTCCGTCATGGCGGTGGAGAGGGCGTTGGCCACACTGTTGGCCACGGGCTCTGTCAGCCGCTTCCAGGTGCCGAGTGTCTCCTCCACCCATTCGGCGCGGGACCACGCCTTGCCGATGAGGCCTGTAGCGGGCAGGTCGGTGACCTGGTCGAGCCACAGTTCGGCGAGCCGCAGCGCCTCATCCACTTCACGTGACTGCGCGGGCGTGACCGAGGGGTCGGAGCTGCCCGCGGCGACGCGGCGGGCGTTCTCATGGGCGAGCTTCCAGTTGACCGGGCCCTCCGAGGGCGCGCTCATCATGGCCTGCACCTGTGAGAACATCTGGGCCAGCAGGTTGGGATCGTTCGGCAGTCCGGCTGCTTTGGCCAGTTCTGCGGGGTCAATGTCACCCAGGCCCTTGCCGCCCATGAGGTTCTGCAGCATCTCTGCGAGCGGATCCTTTGGATTTTCGTCGCCATTGGACGGATTGAGTGGATTGGAGGTCATGATCCCGCCGATCGTCGGTGTGACTATTAATCAACTTCACGCTACCCCTGTGCGGGAGCGGCTGTCTGCCGAAAGCGGGGACGTTCGCTGTAGGCAAAGAGCTAACGGCAGGCCCGGACGCGTACTGTTAGAAGCCGGAACGTATGTAGGCTGCGCCCCGGGCCGTTCGCCGGGCTGCGGCCGCGGTGCAGCGCTGAACGACGCGGTGCGGAGAGGTCCTTCAGTGACGATTACCAAGGGCGGCCAGCCCGCAGAGGAGTCCCCGGCGCCCGCCGCCGGTGGCAGGAATGCCGACGGAACCGGGGACACCCGCCGGTCCGGGCGTGCCCGGGGCAGGGATCCCCGCATCTCCGCCATGACATTGTCCGGGCTCCTGGCGCTCGGGCTGGGCGTGACGGCCGCAGTCCTTCCGGTCCCGTATGTGGTGGAATCGCCGGGGCCGACGTTCAACACCCTGGGCACGGAGAATGCGACGCCAGTGATCAGCGTTTCCGGCCGCGAGACGTTCCCGGCCAAGGGGAACCTTGATCTGACCACTGTCTACGTCGACGGCGGCCCCAACGGTCCCGTAAGCGTCTTTGAGGCGTTCTCGGCCTGGCTGGACGGCTCCAAGTCGGTGTATCCCGAGGAACTGATCTTCCCGGCGGGTGTGACCAAGGAAAGCTCCCAGCAGGAGAGTGCCGTGGCCATGGCCACGTCGCAGGAGAACGCGGTGGCGGCGGCCCTGAAGGGGCTCGATATCGCCTACACGCAGAAGCTCGAAGTGGCGGACCTGTCCGAGGGGTCGGCCGCGCAGGGCAAACTGCTGAAGGGTGACATCTTCACCTCCATCAACGCCAAACCTGTCACCTCGCTGGAGGTGATCCAGGACGAACTGGCCGCTGGAAAGGGGAAGCCCGCCGTCGTCGTCGTAAGCCGGGACGGCAAGCAGGTCACGGAAACCGTGACGCCGGCGAAGAACCCGTCCGGACGGTACATCCTGGGCGTGCTGCTGCAGTACCGCTTCACCTTTCCGTTCGACGTGAAGATATCCCTGGACAAGGTGGGCGGCCCGAGCGCCGGGATGATGTTCGCCCTGGGAATCATGGATACCCTGACGCCCGGGGATCTCACCGGCGGAAGACACATCGCGGGGACCGGCACCATCAGCCCCGACGGCGTGGTGGGCCCGATCGGTGGCATCGCGGTGAAGATGCACGGTGCCCGGGACGACGGCGCCACCATGTTCCTCGCCCCGGCGGCGAACTGCGCAGAAGTTGTGGGGCATATTCCTGACGGGCTGCAGGTGGTCAAGGTGGAAAACCTGGACGAGGCAAAATCGGCCGTGGAGCTGGCCGCCAAGGGCGCGGACACGTCGGGTCTTCCGGGCTGCACCAACAACTAGACTAAATCGAGGAACTAAGGCCCCGGTCCGCTCGTGGCACTTATTGACAGCCGGTGCCGGCGCTATGCAGGCGTTCCACTGAAAACTTAAAATTAATACCAGCAACTGACAAAAGCTATGAGGTACGAGTTTGTCCCGTCCTGCCAGCCCCACCCCGCCCGGAAAACTCCAGACAAGGCGAGGTGCCTTGACGCCCACGCTCATCGTCGTTGCGCTGGTTGTTGTCGGGTTCATCTTCTTCGCCAATGTATGGACGGACGTCCTGTGGTACCAGCAGCTTGGCTACTTCGAAGTGTTCCTGACGGAGAACCTGGCCCGGATCGGCATATTTGCCACCGGCTTCCTCCTCATGTTCGCGGCCGTGTTTTACGCGATCCGCATCGCCTACCACGCCCGGCCCGTCTATGCGCCGGACTCAGAGATCCGGGATAACCTCAACCGCTACCAGGCGCAGCTGGAACCCGTACGGCGTGTGGTCATGATCGGGCTGCCTGTGCTGTTTGGGCTCTTCGCCGGCAGCGCCGCCTCCAGCCAGTGGCAAAAGGTCATGCTGTTCTTCAACCAGGAGTCCTTCGGCCAGAAAGATCCGGAGTTCGGACTGGACATCGGTTTCTATCTGATGACGCTGCCGTTCCTGGGCTTCGTCACCGGGTTCCTGATCAGCGTGGCCATCGTGGCCGGCATCGCGGGCATCCTCACCCACTACCTCTACGGCAGCATCAGGATCATGGAACGCGGCATCTTCACCAGCCGCGCCGCGCAGATCCACCTCGCCGTCACCGGCGCTTCGTTCCTGATTCTGCTGGGCATCAACTTCTGGCTGGACCGCTACTCCGCACTGCAGAACAGCGGGGGCCGCTGGGCCGGCGCGCTGTACACCGACGTCAACGCCGTCATTCCCACGAAGGCGATCCTGGCCGTGGCGGCGGCACTGGTCGCCATCCTCTTCATCATCGCAGCCGTCATCGGCAAGTGGCGGCTTCCGGTCATCGGCACGGCGATGCTGGTCATCACCTCCATCCTTGCCGGCGGCGTCTACCCGTGGGTCATCCAGCAGTTCCAGGTCCGCCCCTCCGAGCAGACCCTTGAACGGAAGTACATCGAGCGCAACATCGGCATGACCCGGGCAGCCTACGGCCTGGACCAGGTCAAGGTGGAGCGGTACAACGCCACCACCACCACGACCGCCGGCGCCCTGGCTCCGGACGCCCAGACCACAGCCAACATCCGGCTCCTGGACCCCAACCTGATCTCGGACGCCTTCTCGCAGCTCGAGCAGTTCCGTCCGTACTACCAGTTCCCCAAGGCGCTCAACGTCGACAGGTACATGGTGGACGGCAAGATGCAGGACACCGTCATCGCGGTGCGCGAGCTGAACCCGGACGGCCTCGCCGCCGACCAGCAGTCCTGGCTGAACCGCCACATCGTCTACACCCACGGCTACGGCGTGGTCGCCGCGAAGGGCAACAAGTTCACGGCCGACGGAAAGCCAGAGTTCCTGCAGTCCGGCATTCCGTCCACCGGCGTCCTCGGCAATGACCAGACCTACGAACCCCGCATCTACTTCGGGGAGGACTCGCCGGAGTACTCGATCGTAGGTGCCCCGGAAGGCGCGGCGCACCGTGAGCAGGACCGCCCGGCGTCCAAGGAAGGCGGCGAGACCCAGTACACCTTCACCGGCAACGGCGGGCCGAACGTCGGCAGCTTCTTCAACAAGGTCCTGTACTCAATCAAGTTCCAGTCCTCGGACCTGCTGCTGTCCGACGGCGTGAACGACGCCTCCCAGATCCTGTACGAACGCAACCCGCGTGAACGCGTGCAGAAGGTGGCACCCTACCTGACGGTGGACGGCAATGCCTATCCCGCCGTCGTTGACGGCCGGGTCAAGTGGATCGTGGACGGCTACACCACGAGCCAGTACTACCCCTACTCGCAGCAGGAACAGCTCTCCGACGCCACCACGGATTCGCAGACCACCGCCGGCCGCAACGTGGCACTGCCCAACAGCTCCGTCAACTACATCCGCAACTCGGTCAAGGCAACCGTTGACGCCTATGACGGCTCCGTGACTCTCTACGCCTGGGACGACCAGGACCCGCTCCTGAAGGCCTGGCAGAAGGTGTTCCCTTCCACGCTGAAGCCCTATTCGGAGATGTCCGCCGCTGTCATGAGCCACGTCCGCTACCCGGAGGACTTGTTCAAGGTGCAGCGTGAGCTGCTGGGCCGCTACCACGTGACGGACCCCGTGAGCTTCTACAAGAACGACGACGCGTGGAGCGTTCCGAACGATCCCACCGTGTCCGAAGAGGTCAAGCAGCCGCCGTTCTACATGTCACTGCAGATGCCGGACCAGAAGGCCCCGGCGTTCCAGCTGACGTCGTCCTACATTCCGCAGGTGGTCAACAATAACGCCCGCAACGTTCTCTACGGCTTCCTCGCGGCGGATTCCGACGCGGGTTCGAAGAAGGGCGTCAAGGCGGACAGCTACGGGCAGCTCCGGCTGCTGCAGGTTCCGCCCGAAGCCCAGGTGCCCGGCCCCGGCCAGGCACAGAACAAATTCAACTCGGATCCCACCGTCTCGCAGGCGCTGAACCTGCTGCGGCAGGGCGCATCGGATGTGCTCAACGGCAACCTGCTGACGCTTCCTGCCGGCCGGGGCATGCTGTACATCCAGCCGGTGTACCTCAAGTCCACGGGTGAAACGTCCTATCCGACGCTGCAGAGGGTGCTCGTGGCCTTTGGCGACAAGATCGGTTTCGCGCCCACCTTGGACGAGGCTCTGAATCAGCTGTTCGGGGGCCGGTCCGGAGCGACGGCCGGTGACTCCGACAACAATGGGCAGACGCCCGCAACGCCGGGCGGCGGAGGCGCCACACCGGCCCCCGCGGCAGACGCCAAGGCGGCGCTGAAGGCCGCGCTGGATGAAGCAAACGCGGCCATCAAGGCCGGCCAGGACGCGCTGGCCAAGGGCGACTTTGCGGCGTACGGCGAGCAGCAGAAGAAGCTGTCGGCGGCACTGAAGAAAGCGCTCGACGCCGAGGCCAGGATTGGCAGTACCGGCACGGCCAGCAGTCAGACCTCGCCGTCCGCGACGCCGACGCCGACACCCAGCAGCTGACTGAAGGCAGCTGAGTAAGTGAAAGGCCGGCCCTCCCCGCGACGGGGATGGGCCGGCCTTTCGTGCATTAGCCGGGCCCAGGGTTCCCGAGACGCAGATCACGTCGTTTGGATTTGGCCTCCTGTTCACCGGCCGGTAGAGTAGTTCTTGCGACGCGGGGTGGAGCAGTTCGGTAGCTCGCTGGGCTCATAACCCAGAGGTCACAGGTTCAAATCCTGTCCCCGCAACTGAAGAAAAGACCCGGATCACCGCATGGTGGTCCGGGTCTTTTGTTGTCCGGAGAGTTTCTGGCCCAAGCGAAACAGCAGTGGTCAAAGCCTCCGCAAAAGTAGGGTATTGTTGATCAAGCGACGCGGGGTGGAGCAGTTCGGTAGCTCGCTGGGCTCATAACCCAGAGGTCACAGGTTCAAATCCTGTCCCCGCAACCAGAAGGAAGCCCTGGCCACAATGTGGCCGGGGCTTTCTGCATTACCGGAGCATTTGTTCATGTGCTCGGGGTTCCTAGTATTCTCTTTCGCAGGGCCCGGAATTCCTGGCCGCCGCAGGGCGCCTACACTGGTCAGTCATTCTCGAGAGGAATGGATAGCTCGATGTCCACAACGAAGAACAAGTCCGGCACTGCCAGGGGCAAGCGCGCCAGGCTGTACTGGGCGGTGCCTGCAGCGCTCGTGGCACTGGTGCTGGTGGTGCTCCTCGCAAAGTGGATCACGGGACTGCCCGCCGTTGCCTCCTTCATGGAGGACTACCCCGGACATTCCGAGCTTCCCGCCGGCGCCCCCGTGGGCTTCCCGGCCTGGCTGGCCTGGCAGCACTTCCTGAACGCCTTCTTCCTGCTGCTCATCATCCGTTCAGGCTGGCAGGTCCGTACCACCACCCGCCCGGGCGGCTACTGGACCCGGAACAATAAGGGCCTTGTCAGGACCCGGACGGCTCCTACCAAGATCAGCCTGGAGCTATGGTTCCACCTCACCCTTGATGCGCTGTGGATCCTGAACGGGATCGTCTTTGTGATCCTGCTGTTCGCGACCGGCCAGTGGACGCGGATCGTTCCCACATCATGGGATGTTTTCCCGAACGCCGTCTCGGCCGCCCTGCAGTACGCTTCGCTGAACTGGCCCACGGAGGACGGCTGGGTCAACTACAACGCCCTGCAGCTGCTGACCTACTTCGCCACGGTTTTCATCGCCGCTCCGCTGGCCTTCATCACGGGCCTGCGGATGTCGGCCGCGTGGCCCAAGAAGGCCGCCGGGCTGAACAAGGGCTTCCCCATCGAGGCCGCCCGCGCAGTGCACTTCCCGGTGATGATCTACTTCGTGGCCTTCATTGTGGTGCACGTGTTCCTGGTCCTGGCCACGGGCGCGCTCCGCAACCTCAACCACATGTACGGCGGCAGCGACGACGTGAGCTGGGTCGGTTTCTGGTTCTTCGCGGCATCAGTTGCGGTGATGGTTGCGGCGTGGTTCCTGGCGCGGCCTCTGTTCCTGCGCCCGATCGCGTCCCTCATGGGCAAGGTCACCAGCCGCTAGCCCGCCGGCATTGCTGCCCGCCGGGGCAGCTCACCTGTCCTTGAGCCGCTGGTAAGTGTCCAGCGCCCTTTCACGGGATTCCTGCAGGCCCATCAGCGGTTCCGGGTAGCCCGGAGCCGCCGCTGCGTTCTTCCACGGCTCGTGCACCGTCCGGTCATCCAGGTCGGCGAGTTCCGGTATGTAGCCGCGCAGGTAACTGCCTCCGGCGTCGAACTTCTTGCTCTGCGTCACCGGGTTGAAAATGCGGAAGTAAGGCGACGCGTCCGCGCCCGAGCCCGCCACCCATTGCCAATTGGCCGGGTTGTTTGCCGCGTCGGCGTCGACCAGGGTGTCCCAGAACCAGGCCTCGCCCACGCGCCAGTCCGCAAGCATGTTCTTCACCAGGAACGACGCCGCAGCCATCCGCACCCTGTTGTGCATCCACCCGGTCTGCCACAGCTGCCGCATTCCGGCGTCTACCAGGGGATAGCCTGTGTGCCCCTGCTGCCAGGCCTCCAGTTCGGCGTCCGACGGCGTTTGCCAGGCGAAGTTGTCGAACTCCCGGCGGTAGTTTTGCGTGGCCAGGTCCGGATTCTCGTACAGCAGCTGCCAGCAGAACTCACGCCAGCCGAGCTCGCTGCGGAAGATCCCGACGCCGGCCGGTGCGTGCCGGGGAAAGCGTTCCCGCAGGGAATGCCAGACACGGAAGGGACTAATTTCGCCAAAACGCAGGTGCGGCGAGAGGCGGCTGGTTCCCTCGACGGCCGGCAAATCGCGGCCCCTGCCGTAGTCCTCCACGGGCCCACCGAGAAAATCTTTCAGCCGGTCGTGGGCGCCGTCTTCGCCGGGGGTCCACGTCGCGGCGAGACCGCCGCTCCAGTCGGGCTTGCGGGGGAGGAGCCGCCAACCGTCCAGCCGGTCACCGGCCGGCGGGCGTCCGGACGTTCCGGCTGCTGCGGGCTGCGGCAACTGGTCCGGGGCATCGGTGGGAAGGCGCGGTTCGGCACCGGCCAGGCAGGAACGCCAGAACGGTGTGAAGACCTTGTACGGCCCGCCTGAACCGGTGCGCACCGTCCACGGCTCGAACAGCAGGTTTGCCTGGAAGCTGGTGCTCTCAATGCCCTGCCCGGCGGCCCACTCCTCGATGCCTGCGTCGATGGTCCGCTCCGGCAGGCTGTAACGCCGGTTCCAGAACAACCTGCCGGCGCCGGTCGCAGCCGCCAAATCCTCGATGACCGAAGCGGCGGCGCCCCGGCGCAGCAACAGCCGTGACCCGCGCGCCTCGAGGCTGGCGGCGAGGGCGGACAGGGAGTGGTGGAGCCACCATTTCGCTGCCGCGCCCAGCGGGCGGATGCCGGGGGAGTCCTCGTCGAGGATGTACACCACCGTCACCGGATCCGGCAGTGCAGCCGCGGCGGCGAGGGCGGGATTGTCGTCGAGGCGGAGGTCGTCACGGAGCCAGACAATGGTGGAAGCCATGGATTCACGCTACAGGTCCTGGAGACGGCAGGGGCCGGGATCCATGTGGATCCCGGCCCCGTAGCGGTGCGCCCAGGTTTGAGTGCGCGACTACAGCTTGTCGAAGTCCGCCTCGTCCACCGTGTTCGCGGATGCGGATGCCGCGGTGCCTCCTGCTCCAATGGCCGGCTTCGCGTTCCCAGACTTCAGTGCCGCCAGGCGGGCCTCGATTTCCGTCTGCTCGCCGAGGTCCTCAAGCTGGTTGAACTGGGCGTCAAGGCTCGACTCCGCGAGCTCCTGCTGGCCGCGGACTTTGGCTTCCTCCCGCCGGATCTTCTCTTCGAACCGGCCAACCTCGCTTGTCGGGTCCATGATGTCGATGCTCTTCAGCGCATCGTGGACCTGGGATTGGGCAGCCGCGGTCTTGGAGCGGGCGACCAGTTCATTGCGCTTGCTCGTGAGCTGGTTCAGCTTGCCCTTCATCTGGTCGAGTCCGGTCTTAAGGCGGTCCACCACGTCGGCCTGTGACGCGATGCTCGGTTCCGCGGCCTTGGCCTCGCTTTCGGAAGCCATCTGGCGCTGCAGGGCAACCTTTGCCAAGTTGTCGAACTTTTGGGCATCAGAGGCGTTGCCATTGCTGCGGTACTCATCGGCCTTGCGTGAAGCCGCAAGAGCCTTGTTGCCCCAGTCCTGGGCGTTCTTCACGTCCTCGTTGTAGTCGTCCTGCAGCATCCGCAGGTTACCGATGGTCTGCGCCACTGCGGACTCGGCCTCGGCGATGTTGTTGCTGTAGTCCCGCACCATCTGGTCGAGCATCTTCTGGGGGTCCTCGGCCTGATCGAGCAAGGAATTGATGTTCGCTTTAGCGAGCTGCGCCATGCGGCCAAAAATGGACTGCTTAACCATGGTGTTACCTTTCGTCCTGCTCCGTGTGTGCCACTGAATACAGTGAACTGTTGTTATACCGCTTCTATCCGCCGGCCCGGTGGCCGGGCCGGCCCTTAGTAATGCCGGTTAGAAACTTCCCGAGTCCCCGCCGCCGAAGTCGCCCCCGCCGAAGTCTCCTCCGCCAAAGTCCCCGCCGAAACCGCCGGAGTCGCCGCCCCAGCCACCGCCGTCACCGTGTCCGCCGCCCCAGCCGCCGCCGCTGCCGCCGTTGAGGATGGAGTTGATGAGGATGCCCCCAAGGATCGCGCCGCCCAGGCCGCCGCCTCCGCCGCCGCCGAACATGCCGCCGCGGCCGTATCCCTGGCCGTACCCTTGGTTGGCGTAGCCGAAGCTGTCGACGTCAGACTGTGCCAACTGGGCCGCCTGGGCAGCCAGCGCATGCGCCTGCTGCGCGTAGGTCAGCGCGGTCAGGGGGTCATTGCGGGAGATGGAGAGCGCGTAATCGAGGTTGCGCTGGGCCTCCGCCAGCCGGGTCCGGGCCTCGGTGCCGACGCCGCCGCGGCGGGCGGTGATGTAATCCGACGTGGCGCTGATCTGCGCCTGCGCCGACATGATGGTCTGCTGCAGGGACGCCTGAGCCCTGCGGGCCTGTTCCTGCTGGTCCCGGATCCCGCCCAGGGCTTGGTCGAGGGCCTGGTGCGCCGACTCAACCCGCTCCAGAGTGGCAATGGGGTCGATCTTGCCGCTCTGGATTTCGCTCTTTACCCGGGCAAGGGCTGCTTCCACTCCGGCAACAGGTCCCTCAAGTTCGCGGTGGGCGCCGGACTGGATCATGGCTCTCGCCTGGGCAAGGTCCTGGGAGGTGTCCACAACAGCGGATTCCAGTCCCTGACGGGCCGAGTCCAGGTTGCCGGCCACCTTGGAGATTGCATCGAGCAGCACGTTCGTCTGGTGCAGGCTCTCCTCCGATGCCCGGACGGCCACGGCGGCGAGGCTTCCCTCTCCGGCCGCGAGCTTTTCACGTGCAGCGGCGCTGGCGTTCTGCACGAAGGCCAGCCGTTCCTTGGCCTGGCTGATGTTGTCCGACACCTGGGCCAGAGCGCTGTCCGCGTACTTGCCGCGCAGTTCGGCCAGGGTCAGGTCGGCCCGGGCGATCTTTGCGTCCGCGTCCGTGGCGCCGGCGTCCACTGCTGCGAGCGCCTGCGGCGCGTTCTTCTCGAGTTCGCGCAGCGAGTCGAAGTCGGCCTTCTGCTCCTGCAGCGACGCCAGAGCCGCTTCCGACCTCCTGATGATTTCGCCGAGCCAGCTGCGCTGCTGTTCTTCGGTGTCGGGGATGTGGTCGTCCAGCTGCTGCTGCAGCTTGAACGACTCAGACATGTGCGCCTTCGCCTCCTGGAGAGCTTTGGTGAAGTTGCCCACGGCCGCTTCCCCGTATTGCGCCTCGGCGAAGCCCAGTTCCTGCTCGCTCGACTTGATCGCGTCGTCGGCTTCAATCAGCAGGGAGCCGCTCTTCCGGCGCAGGTCGTCGATGCTCATGCCAGCTAGGGGATCGAGCTCCGCGCCCTGCGGGCCGTAGCTTGCGCTGGACGCCTGCCCAGCCTTCTTGCGCCTGTTGCGCAGGTAAAGGTACGTGCCCGCGCCACCGGCGGCCACGATGCCGGCGCCCACCAGGACGGCCGTGCCTGCACCGGCGCCCGAAGGTACTGTTCCGCTTCCGCCGCCTGCCGCGTCTCCGATGGCCCCCGCAGTATCAATGGCAGCCTGGGCAAAGTCCCTCTTGCCGCCGCCGAGGTTGGCCGCAATGGCGTTCTGCGTGATGTTCCCGGTCTTCGACGCTATGGAGCTCGCCGAGTTGGGGGCGAAGTAATAGTGCCCATCGGTGGAGATAGCCAGCAGAACGTCTGCCCTGCCCATGCCCTTTTTGGTGGCCACAGCCTGTCCCCATGATTTGCCATCAGCCGGATTTTCGAATGACTTCACGGTGACCACGTACAGGTTGTACTTGTGGTCCTTGAGGAGCTTCTGGATGGAGTCCTCAACTTCGCCCTTGCGGCTGCCGAGGACGTTGGCGTCGTCGACGATGTTTTGGCCGGAGGGGATGGTTACCGGATCGTCCGCCCAGGCTGCCGCGGCCGGAGCCGCCAGCATTGCCGTCAGGCCGATCACGGCGAGAACACGTTTCAACATTGACCGCATGGCAACCCTTCAGCACGCCGCGGCTGGTTCGGGACGAACAGCCGTCATAGAATGCAGCAGCGCCCCCACGCCGGGTGTAAAGCCGCAGGTCGCTGTGGCAATTCTTCTTGATTCTATGGTGCACTAGCGGGAGCGTCCACGGCGGGGAATATGCCACCAGCGAAAAGCGCCGGAGACCTTGGTGGTGTCCCGAACACTGGTCAGGTACACCATCCCGGCGGCCATTCAGGAACCTCCCAGCAAACGTCGGTTTTAGTTTCAGTCGGATCGTCCATAGTTAATGCAGACGAGGATGAAAGGAAGTCCAATGACTGAGCACCCAGTACCGGGCGCAGCACCTGAGAACCGAGATCCTTCAGGGCGGCCTGTTGATCCGAACCCTCGGCCTGAGCCCGCTGAGGGTCTCCAGCCTCCTGCGCAGCAGGACGGCGGGCACGGCACCGCCAACGCTTCGGAAAACCCCACGGTGCGCCTGGACTCCGAAAGGAACCCCACCATGCCGCTGTACCGGCCCGCGCAGGACCCAAACCAGCAGCAGCGTTCCGACGGCCCGCACCCCGTCTACCCGCAGCATGCCCCCTTCTACGGGCAGCAGTCGGCTCCGGGCACCCAGCCGATCGGTACCCAGTACTCCCAGCACAACCCGCATTCCCCGTACCAGGACACTCGTGGCAGCCAGCCCAAGCGCAAGGCGACGTTCGGTGTGGGGACCCTCGTGGCCAGTATCCTCGCCGCGGGCCTCGTGGGCGGCGGTGTTGCAACCGTTGGCTCCGGCAACCTGTTCGACGCCGGCGGCACCGCACCGGCCGTCAGCTCCGGCAGCCAGCCCGGCACCGTGATCGTGAACAACCAGGACTCGGTCAACGAGATCACGGCAGCGGCCGTCAAGGCGTCACCGAGCGTTGTGACCATCAAAGCCACCAGCGGCAGCGACGGCGGCACGGGCTCGGGGATCATCCTCGACGACCAGGGCCACATCCTCACCAACACCCACGTGGTGACGCTGGACGGCGCCACCGCCAACGCGGAAATTCAAGTCCGCACGAACGACGGACGCGTCCTCAGTGCCAAGGTGGTTGGTACGGACCCGCTTTCCGACCTCGCGGTCATCAAGGTGGACGACCCGTCAGGGCTCACGCCGGCAGCCCTGGGCGATTCCAGCAAGCTGAACGTCGGGGACACGGCTGTTGCCATCGGTTCGCCGCTGGGCCTCACCGGCACGGTGACGGACGGCATCGTCTCCACGCTGAACAGGACCATCAGCGTCGCATCCTCGGCAGCCCCGAAGCAGGGGACGGACAACTCCCAGGGCGGGGGCCAGGGCTTCGAGTTCGCTCCTCCGGGCCAGGGGCAGGGCCAGAGCTCGGCCAGCAAGGGATCGATCTCCATCAATGTCATCCAGACGGATGCGGCCATCAACCCGGGCAACTCCGGTGGTGCCCTGGTGAACAGCAAGGGTGAAGTGATCGGCGTCAACGTCGCGATCGCCTCCGCGGGTGGCAGCTCCGCTGCAAGCGGAACAGGCAACATCGGCGTCGGCTTCAGCATCCCGATTAACAGTGCAAGGCGCGTGGCGCAGGAAATCATCGACAACGGCAAGGCCACGCACGGCCAGCTGGGCGTGAGCGTCCAGCCGAAGGCGGAATCGGAGGCGGGCTTCTCGACGGGTGCCGATGTGGCCTCGGTGGAGCAGGGCTCCGCGGCGGCCAAGGCAGGAATCAAGGCGGGCGACGTGGTGACGCGTTTCAACGATCTGGTGATCAGTGACCCGAACCAGCTGACGGCAGCCGTCCGCGAGCAGCCGTCCGGCTCGTCAGTGAAGATCACGGTCCTGCGCAACAATCGCGAACAGCAGCTGGACGTCACGCTCGGCGCAGCCGCAGAGCAATAGGCAGCAGAGCAATAGGCGGCAGAGCAGTAACTGCGCCCAGCACGACGGCGGGCCGCACTTGGGGTGCGGCCCGCCGTCGTCGTCCCTGCCCTTGGCTCTGGCCTTTGACACAGGCGTTAACGGGACGTCATATGACGGGCCCAATATGGTTAGCTAGGAGCTACCCGTATCCCGGGCGTTCCACGGCCACGACCTCACCCGGCTGGCTATCCACAAGCACGGAAGGCTGCTGTAAACACAGTGGAAGAGACATTGAAGATCGTCGTCCTGGTCAAGCATGTGCCGGACGCCCAGTTCGACCGGCACCTCACCGGCGAGGGCCACACCACGGACCGCGACGAAAGCATCCTGTCTGAACTGGATGAGTACGCCCTGGAGGCCGCGCTTCAGCTGGCCGAAGCCCGCGGCGGTGCCAAGGCCGGCAACAAGGTGATCGCTTTGAGCATGGGTCCGGCGGGCGCTGTGAACGCCATCAAGAAGTCCCTGCAGATCGGTGCCACCGAAGGCGTGCACCTCACCGACGGGGCCCTCGCCGGCTCTGATGCGGCCGCCACGTCCCTGGCGCTCGCGGCCGCCGTCCGCCACCTCGGCGCGGACACCCCCGTGGACCTCGTGCTGACCGGCATGGCCTCCACCGATGGCGAGACCTCCCTGGTGCCTGCGCAGCTCGCCGAGCGTCTGGGGCTTCCGCAGGTTACGTTCGCGTCCTCCCTGGAGGTCGACGGCGGACGTGTCTCGGCACGCCGCGATGCCGACACCCACTCGGAGACCGTAGAGGCGTCGCTTCCCGCCGTGGTTTCCGTGACCGACCAGATCAACGAGCCGCGCTACCCGAACTTCAAGGGCATCATCGCGGCTAAGCGCAAGAGCATCACCACCCTGTCCCTGGCTGACATCGGAGTGGATTCCTCGCAGGTGGGCCACGCCGGGTCCTGGACCCGCGTGACGGCGGCCGAGGAACGCCCGCCGCGCACTGCCGGCACCATCATCACGGACGAAGGCGACGCCGGCATCAAGCTGGTTGACTTCCTGGCCGCCCAGAAGCTGCTCTAAGGGGATTCCACAACATGGCAAACGTACTGGTATTCATTGACAACCCCGGGCAGGCTCTCAAGAAGAGCAGCCTGGAACTCCTCACCATCGCCCGCTCCCTCGGGGAAACTGCCGTGGCGGTCAACGGCGAACTGTCCGACGACGTTGCCGGCACCCTGGGCGCCTACGGTGCGGCCACCGTCTTCCGGCCGTCCGCAGCGGACCTCGACGATTACCTGGTCGCGCCGAAGGCCGCCTTCCTGGCTGCCGTAGCGGACAAGTCCGGTGCCACCATCGTCCTGCTCGAGAACTCGCCTGAGGGCAAGGAAATCGCGGCACGGCTCGGCATCCGTCTGAGCGCCGGCGTCATCACCGACGTCGTCGCGGTCGACGCCGACGGCACCGCCCACAAGTCCGTGCTGGCAGGTTCCTACACCACGACGGCGAAGGCCACCACCCCGGTCACCGTGCTGTCCGTGAAGGCCAACACCGTGGACCCGGAACCCGCGGCGGCTCCCGGCGCACCGGAAACCCTTACCGTTGATGTCCCTGCCGACGCAACTGCCGCGGCAGCCCGCATCACGTCCCGGGAACAGAAGGTCGCCAGCGGCCGCCCGGACCTCACCGACGCACGCATCGTGGTGGCGGGCGGACGCGGCCTCGACGGCGATTTCGGCCCCGTGGAGGAGTTGGCGGATGCACTGGGTGCGGCCGTGGGCGCCTCCCGCGCGGCAACTGACGCCGGCTGGATCAGCCATGACGCCCAGGTCGGACAGACCGGCAAGACCGTTTCGCCGCAGCTGTACATCTCCGCCGGAATCTCCGGTGCCATCCAGCAGAAGGCGGGCATGCAGACCGCGAAGGTGATCGTCGCCGTGAACAAGGACGCCGAATCGCCGGTGTTCGAAATCGCGGACTTCGGCATTGTGGGCGATCTCTTCCAGGTGCTGCCGCAGGCAACTGAAGAAATCAAGAAGCGCAAGGCCTGAATCCTTGACCCCAAACGCTGCATCAGCGCAGAGCCCGTTCAATCCGGAACAGCACCGGATTGAGCGGGTGCTCTGTTTCTCAGCCCATCCCGACGACATCGATTTCGGCGCAGCCGGCACCATCGCCGGGTGGACGGCGGCCGGCGTCCAGGTCAGCTACTGCATCATGACCGACGGCGACGCCGGCGGTTTCGATCCCCGGCAGCGCGCCGAAATCATCGCCCTCCGCGCGGCCGAGCAGGAGCGTGCTGCGGCCCTGGTCGGCGTCACGGACATCCACTACCTGCACCAGCGGGACGGGTACCTTGAGCCGAATCACGAGGTGATGCGCGGAGTAGTGAAGCTGATCCGCGAAATCCGGCCCGACGTCGTGCTTTCCATGCATCCGGAGCGCAACTGGAAGCGGATCCAGAAGAGCCATCCTGACCACCTGGCGGTGGGGGAGGCGGTGACCCGTGCCGTCTACCCTGCAGTGGAAAACCCGTTCGCTTACCCGGACCTCGCCGAGGCCGGCATGGAGGCCTTCAAGCTTCCGTGGCTGTGGCTCTACGCCGGTCCGGAGGAGCGGGAGAACCACGTTGTGGACGTCACGGACCATGTGGAGAGCAAGCTCGAGGCGATCCACGTGCACGTCAGCCAGCATCCCGACGCCGAGGCCATGGAGGCAACGGTCCGGCGCGGCATGCAGGTGAACGCCGAACGCTCCGGCCTCCCCACTGGCCGGAGCGCCGAGGCGTTCCACGTGGTCATGGTCAACGGGCCGGGGACCATCGCCGGCTTCTAGGCAGACCTCTGGCGTGCCGTCACCCTCCGGCTGAACTGAGCTGCGACGCCGCGTAGACCTTGATCCCCTCCAGCAGGTAGGGGGCGAGGCCTGCGCGGCTCTTGTCGTAGAAGGCAGTGAACCGGGGATCCTCGACGTACATCCGGCCCAGGCCAACGTACCTGTCCGCATCCGGGGTCCAGCTGACGCAGACCCAGCGGTAGTGGCGTTCGACGGCGGCCTGCACCCGGGCGTCGTCCGGCGGCAGGCCGGCGTCCAGGCACCGGGCCAACTCCTCGTTGATTGCACCGGCGTCAGCCATGAAGGCCTCCTTGTCGGCAGCGCTGAGCGCGGCGTGGCGCGCCTTGCTGTCCTCGACTGCGTTACCGCCCCACCGCTGGCGGGCCTCCTCCTCGTAGGGGTTGGTGTCAAAGTCCTTGAAAATTTCCTCGCCTGACATGGCGTCTCCTCGCTGCAGTGCCGATATGGTGGCGCCGACGGTCCTGGCCATGCGGTCCAGGCGGTCGCGCTCGGCCAGCAGCCATTTCCGGTGCACGTTCAGCGCATCCAGCTGGTCTGCCTTGCCGTCCAGAACCTGGCCAATGGTTTCCAGGCCAAGGCCAAGTTCGCGGAGAAGCAGGATCCGCTGAAGACGCAGCAGTTCAGGCTGCGTGTAGTAGCGGTAGCCGTTGTGCCCGGTGTAGGCAGGCGGCAGCAACCCCACCTGGTCGTAATGCCGGAGGGTCCTGGACGAGACCCTGCTCAGCTTCGCCAGTTCGGCGGTGGACCAGCTCCGGAGTTCTTCCTGCTTCATGCCTCCAGCGTAGAAGTTGACGCAACGTCAACGTCAAGCCTGCATGAAGTAGCTCTGGTCCAGGTGCGTCGGCCGGGCTCAGGTGTTCAGCGGAGCGGCAGCCACAGTGGGGAGCGTCGGCGTAGCGGACCCGCCGACGGGTTCGACCGTGATGCCGAGCGCAGCCGCGGAGCCGATGCCCTTGACCAGGGCCGGCTTCGACAGTGCCTCCGCGTCCATCAGGCCCTGCGAGACAGGGGTGGAGCCGTCCTTGGGAATCAGCCACATCTGGTAGACCTTGCCCGCGGGCGGCGGCGGCACATCCTTCATCCGCACCACCAGCGCATCATGCGACTGCGAGATCGAAACGGTCGCCGTCCCTCCGCCATTGACGTCGACAGTCGCCTGCCGCGCGTCCTGTGCCTCGATGACCTGGTTGAAGGGATCGTTCTGGTTGGCCAGGTAGGCCCCGATGCCAACACCGCCGAGCGCGATCACGGCAGCAGCCGCAACACCGATCAGCCAGTTGCGGAGCCCGGACTTCCGGCGTCGTACTTCACGGCGTTGGCGTGCAGCGGAAAGTTCGTCGGCAGCGTGGGCGGGCTCGGCCGCAGGCAGGGCAGCCGGCGCGCCGGCGACGGTGGTTTCCGCCGTAGCGGCATGTGGCCTGGCCTGCCCCTCCGCCGGTGCAGCGGCGGGAAGCTGCGCGACAATCCGGGCGAACAGGTCCGCAGGAGGCTCCTCCTCGGCCGTAAAGGACAATGCCAGAGTCTCCCTGGCTTGGCGGACGCGGTCGTTGAAGGAGTCGCGTTCAGCCTCGGGAGCGCCGCTGACGTAGGCGTCGATGGCCTCCCGCTCTGCGTCGCTGATGGCGTCCAGGGCGTAAATTTCGGCCAGTTCCACTGCCCGGCCGGCCGCCAGGTCGGTGGGAATATCGGCAGCAAATGCCCTGGGCAGCTGGCGACCGCGGGAATCATTCGTATCGGTCATTGTCAGCTCACCCCCAGGCAGGTCTTGAGTCGGATCAGTCCGTCACGGATGCGGGACTTGATGGTCGGAATGGCCGCGTTCAGCTTTTCAGCCACTTCACGGTAGGTGAGGCCGCCGTAGTAGGCGAGCCGCACGGATTCCTGCTGCGTCTCGGTCAGCGTCTCCAGGCAGCGCACCACGGCTTCGGCCTCCAGCCGGCTGTCCACCTCGTCCGATACCGAGTCATGGTCGATGTCCTGGCTGTTGGCGCCGTACCTGGCCTCGCGGTCGCTCGCGGACTGCGAGGACCGGACCTTGTCCACGGCCCTGCGGTGCGAAATGGTCATGAGCCAGGCCAGGGGACTTCCGCTCGCGGGATCGAACTTGGCGGCGTTTTGCCAAACCTGCAGGAAGACCTCCTGCGTGGTGTCCTCGCTGAGCTCCGGGTCGATCAGCACCCGGCGCGCCATGCCGAACACCCGCCGCGACGTCAGCCGGTAGAACTCGGCGAAGGACGCCTGGTCGCTGTCGGCAATCCGCCCCAGCAGCTGTGCCAGCTGCTGGTTAAGGTCGACGGCGGTGCCGGGCGGCGCTGGAGCGTCAAAGTTCGGCGCGTTGGGAGTTTCCATCACTCTCAAGCATAGGTTGCCTGCCGGCGGGTGCTGCACACGGGTTTGGGCTGTGGCAGCATCGTGCCGGGCAAAACGGAATGCCGCGTTGCCCGGTTGGAGTGTTTTCACCTGCCGCTCCTTACGCCCTGTGGATGTGCGCGCCCTTTGGGCGTGCTCAGGAGGGATTCGGTGCGGCACCGGCTTTGGATGGGTGCCCGTGCGCGCGGGCCGCCCTCAGAGCTGTGCGCCGCTGAAACCCTGCTGGCGCCAGGCCTCGTAGACGGCAATGGATGCCGCGTTTGCCAGATTCAGCGACCGCAGCGACGGCAGCATGGGCAGGCGGACCCGGGACGTGACGTGGGGATCGCGCTTCACGTCATCCGGCAGGCCCACCGACTCCGGGCCGAACAGCAGGACATCGCCCGGCACGTAGGCGATGTCCGTGTAGGACACCTCGCCGTCGGAAGTGAAGGCGAAGACGCGCTCCGGCTGCAGCGCCTCCCAGGCGGCCTCGATGTTGGGATGGACGGTGACCACCGCCAGGTCGTGGTAGTCCAGGCCGGCGCGGCGGAGCTTGGCATCGGAGAAGTCAAAGCCCAAAGGCTCCACGAGGTGGAGTTCGGCGCCGGTGATGGCGGCAAGGCGGATGGCGTTGCCCGTATTGCCGGGAATTTCGGGCGTGTGGAAGAGAATGCGGAACACGGTTCAATCCTAGCGTCGGAAAATCCGGCACTCTTCGGGCAGGACCTCAGTGCACGGCTTTAGTGCATGCCCCTGAGCAGCCTGGCGAGTACTTGGACATTGACGGTGTTCGGCGCCGGACCGGAGGCCAGGAAATCCTTGAGCCCGCGGGACAGGCCGGCGGCGTTGACCACCTGGACGACGTCGGAGCCGCCGCGGGAACGGCGGTGGCGGTCGATGACGGGTTCGTGGAGGTTGCCGTCCGCGCTGTGGACCACGGTCCACCCGGTCACATTCAGCTCGGGGAAAATGTCCTGCATCTGCCAGACCACATGGGCCAGCTGCGGCGGGGCGACCGACCGGCCGCCGTGGTTCAGCGTGCTTCCGTCCCAGGCGTAGGCCCCCTTGGGCAGCAGCATGGAACCAATCAGCGCAAGCCGGTAGCCCGAGAGCAGCGCGTGGTCAATGTGGCTGTTGTCCGCCGGGGCCTGCAGCCCGTTGATCAGGCGCGCCGCCGGGATCGCCGGCAGGACCTGCCTGCTGATCAGCTGTACCGTGCGCAGCTCGCGCTGGATCCTGGCTTCAGCGCCGAAGATGCCACGCTTTCGGGGCATGCCGTGGACCTGCTGGCTGGCCAGCTCCAGCGGGAGGAGCGGAACAGCGCCCGGCGTGTCGAAGGGCGGCACATAGACAGGGGCATCGCCGGAGGTGTTCCGGGGCGTTCCCGGCTTGTGGATGGTCGCCGAGGCGTGGCTGCCGGCGGCCGGGGCGTCGAAGTGGGCTTCGTCGCCTTCTGCGCGGCTCCGGCGCGGGCCGGCCGCGTAGGAGCGGTCGTAGGCGGCCCGCCGCTGGGGATCAATGAGCGTCTCATATGCAAGGGTCACCTGGCGGAACGCCGCGGCGTCGCCTCCATGATCCGGATGCGAAACGCGGGCAGCCTTGCGGTAGGCCACCTTGATCTCGCGCTCCGTCGCGGTCACCGCCACGCGGAGCACTTCGTAGTGGGAACTGCTGCCCTTGGTCAAGCATGGTCCTTAAGTCGTTGTTGCCGGCGTGCATGCGCTGCCCGGTGTGCCAAGCATATAAGCCGGTCTTGACGGTCTTCTGGAACAACGACCGCAGCAGGGTTGCGGGTTCCCGCCGGTGGAAAGCTGGGGGAACGCAGGGCGTCTAGACTTTTCGGAATGGGAGTTCGGACAGGTCGCGGTGATGCCCGCCGTATACACGTGGTGATGGCAGCCGTTGGGGCCGTTGCCCTTCTCGGGGGTTGCAGTGTGGGTGTGCCGGATCCGGCTGCCCCGAGTCACCGGCCTGTCAGCAGCGGACCGGGCACCCCGACCATTACCCCCGGACACGACGCCGGTGCAGTGGCCGCCCGCGACATGCCGTTCTCGGCAGGGGCCACGCTGGCACATGGGGTTCCCGTCGGGCTGTCGGAGGACCTGGCCGAAGCGCCGCAATGGAAACAGGTGGTCAGTAACGCGGGTGGCGCGAGCCGCTATCAAAAATCCGACGGCTGCCAGGTGGCGGCCGAGGTGCGCCAGGACCAGTGGCCCCTGGTGGCGGCTGATGACAGGGAATCGACGGCGGCGCTGTTTGCCTATCTGGACCCCACTGTCCTGCCCGCCTATTTGAAGCCGGCATCGCTGCGGTGGGGCGGTGAGCAAGGCAAACCTGGGCCGGCCGTGGATGTACTGGTTCTGGAACGTGCCGCCAAGCCAGCAGGTCAGAAAGCCGGGAAGGCCACGGCGGTGCTGGCCCGGGTTTTCGGTACGGCCGGCTCGTCTGTCTATGTGTCGGCGTCGTGCCCGACGGCGGCGGCGCTCGCCGCCGCCCGGGCAGACATTAGTCAGTGGCTGACGGTGGTTCCGCCCGGCTGATGAGCCGCTGCGGCGGTGGCTAGCCGGTTGAGGGCCAGCGCACCCACGAACAGGCCGAAGTCGCGCAGGGCGACGTCGTAATAGGCCCCGAGGATGAGCAGGTTCACAATGATCCCCAGGAGCCAGGCAGCCACCACATGCGAACCGATCCGCGGCCGGAGGGCTACCAGGATTCCCGCAATTATCTCGACGACGCCGACGGCGTACATCACCGTCTGCGCCGGCAAGTGCAAGGTATCCGGAACCACCGGTGCGAGGTAGCCGGTCCAGTCGGTCAGGAGGTTGGTGAACTTGTCCAGGCCGAACAGGATGGGCGCGACGGTGAACGCGGTGCGCAGTAGCAGGAACGCCTGGCGGGCCGGATCCGCCGCGAGCGTTCGCGGGTTTGCAGACTCCTTCAGTGCCGTAGATTTCATGGCGAACTCCTTTCTAAAAGTAGGTAGCTTGATTTTAGAACCATCATCCCTTCTTTAGCAACGGATCTTGATTTTAGAGTTACGCTGGATCCATGAGCCGCCCAACTGAGCACCGCGAATCCAAGACCGCTCTTCCGTGGACCGGCCGCCTGGCAGCCCTGGCCTCGCTGGGCGACGCCAGCCGGCGGCGCCTTTTTGAGTACGTCGCAGGCCAGCCGTCGGCGGTGGGGCGGGATGACGCTGCGGCCGCGCTGGGCATGCCCAGGTCTACGGCGTCCTTCCATCTGGACAGGCTGGTCCGCGACGGATTGCTCGCCGTCGAGTTCCGCAAGCTCGGCGAAAAGGCCGGCCCGGGGTCGGGCCGTCCGGCGAAGCTGTACCGCCCGGCGCTGGAAGAAGTGGGTGCGTCGGTACCGGACCGGAGCTACGACCTGGCCGGAGAGCTGATGGCCACCGCGATTGAATCCTCCATGGCCGCCGGGGGAGGGGTGCGCGAGGCACTGGCTGACGCGTCCTACTCCCGGGGCCGCGCACTGGGCGGTAACGGATCATCCCTGGATGAAGTGCTCGGGAGCATTGGCTACATGCCCGAACAGGACACCGAGGGCGGCACCATCCTGATGAACTGCCCCTTCCATCGGCTCGCGGACGGGCACGCGGACGTGGTGTGTGCCATGAACGGAGCGTTTTTGAGTGGCGCCGCCGCTGCCTGCGGGGTGCCGGAGGAGAAAGTGGTGGAAGACAGGACGGCCGGGCGCTGCTGCGCCAGGATCAGGCCCTGAGGCGGCTGAAACGTGGCGGCGTCTAGAATTTAAGCGTGCCTGTTTACCTGGACCATGCCGCCACCACGCCCATCGCAGCCGAAGCCCTGGCTGCACTGACGCGCGAGCTGTCCCGGACCGGGAACCCCTCGTCCCTCCATGGCTCCGGCCGCCGGGCGAGACGCTCCGTGGAGGACGCGCGGGAAACCCTTGCCTCCGCGGCAGGCGCCCATCCCTCGGAGGTCATCTTCACCTCGGGCGGCACCGAAGCGGACAACTTGGCTGTCAAAGGCCTGTATTGGTCCCGGCTGGCGGAAGACCCACGCCGGCGCCGGATCCTGTGCTCCGCCGTCGAGCACCATGCCGTGCTGGACACCGTGGAGTGGCTCGAGCGTCACGAAGGTGCGGAAGTGTCCTGGCTGCCCGTCAGCCATGACGGCGTGCTGGACCTCGAAGCGCTGCAGGCAGAACTCGCGCGTGACCCCGAGTCCATTGCCTTGGTGACGGTCATGTGGGCCAACAACGAGGTGGGCAGCATCCAGCCCGTCCATCGGGTGGTGGAGCTCGCGCACGCCGCTGGCGTCCCGGTGCATTCGGACGCGGTGCAGGCGTTCGGCTCTGTCCCGGTGGATTACCGGGCCTCCGGGCTGGATGCCATGTCCATCTCAGGCCACAAGATTGGCGGGCCGGTCGGCGTCGGTGCCCTCATCTTGGGGAGGTCGGTGAAGCTCACGCCGGTACAGCACGGCGGCGGCCAGGAGCGCGACGTCCGCTCGGGGACGCTGGACACGGCGTCCATCGCGGCCTTCGCCGCCGCAGCCGACTCCGCAGTGAGGAACCTCGACGCCGAGGCAGGGAGGATTTCCCGGCTGCGGGACCGTCTGATCGCGGGAGTCCGTGACGCGGTTCCGGCGGCGGTGCTGCGCGGGCCGGCGGGCGACGGGCGGCTGCCCGGCAATGCCCATTTCACCTTTCCCGGCTGCGAGGGTGACTCCCTGCTGTTCCTCCTGGACCTCGCCGGCGTCGAATCGTCCACCGGCTCCGCGTGCACGGCAGGTGTTCCGCGTCCGTCGCATGTCCTCCTTGCCATGGGCCTGGACGAAGAAACGGCGCGCGGTGCACAGCGCTTCACCCTGGGGCATCCTTCAGCGGAAGCGGACGTCGACGCACTCCTCGCGGCCTTGCCCGGCGCTTACGCCCGGGCGCGGCAGGCCGGAATGGCCGGTCATGAATCCTCCATTCAGACGGCGGCCACCGTTGCCCGGCAGGGTTCGGGCATCAGCTGATCCGGTATCAGCTGGCCTCCGGCACCAACTGGTCGAGCGGAACCGTCTCATCGGCCAGCCGCTCGGCAGGCACCTCGGTCCGGCCGTTGATGAGCGCCTTGATGGTCTTCTGTGCACTTGGCTTGACGGACCTCGGCCAATTAACGCTCATGCCGGCCACGACCCGCCCGTCCTGCTGCCAGAACGCCACGAACTCCTTGCTGTCCAGCGAGCCGCGGATGACCGGAACCGCCTTTGCTGCGAGCGACGGGAACCCCGAGTACTCCATGCTGACGTCGAACTGGTCGGTGTAGAAGTAGGGGACCGTGTCCAGGGCAACGTCCTGGCCCAGCATGGCCCGGGCCGCCACCTTGCCGCCGTTGAGCGCGTTGGACCAGTGTTCGCTGCGGTGGTGCTCGCCGGTGAATGGATGCAGCGCATTGGCGGCGTCGCCGGCGGCAAAAATATCCGGGGCACTGGTCCGCAGTGAAGCGTCCGTGAGGATACCGTTGCGGACCTCCAGCCCGGCCGACGTGGCGAGTGCTGTTTCCGGTACCACTCCCACGGCGATCACCACGATGTCCGCGGGCAGGAGTTCGCCGGCGTCGGTCAGCACGCCCGTCACCCGTCCGTTTTGTCCGGTGATTTCCTTGGCGGAGGCGGGTAGCCGGAAGCGGACTCCGTTGTCCTCGTGCAGGGCACGGAAAAAGCTGCCCAGCTCCGGGCCGATCGCCGCGGCCAGCGGGATATCCTCAAGCCCGAGCAGTGTGACCTGGTTGCCGTAGGTGCTTGCCGCCGCGGCCAGTTCCATCCCGATCCAGCCGGAACCGATGAGCACAACGTTCCGTCCACCTGACGGCAGCTGTTCCCGCAGGCGGCGGCTGTCATCGAGCGTGCGGAAGGTGGTGACGCCGTCCAGTTCCGCGCCGTTCAGCGGCAGCGCCCGGGGCTTTGCGCCGGGCGCCAGCAGCAGTGCCCCGTATCCTTGGATTGTTCCGTCGGCGAAGCGGACGGTGTGGGCTGCCGGATCAACCGATGCCACAGGGTTGCCCAGCCTGAGGCTGACCTTGTTGTCCGCGTACCAGCCCTCCGGTGCGACCTCGACGGCGTCCTCCCCGGCTTTGCCGAGCAGGTATTCCTTGGAGAGTGGCGGCCGAAGATAGGGCCGGTGCGGCTCGGTCCCTGCGATGGTGATGTTCCCGGCGTACCCTTCGGCGCGCAGGGTGCGGGCCGCCGTCGCTCCGGCCAGTCCGGCGCCCACGATGATGATGCTTTCAGGGTTCATGGCTACTCGATTCGCCCGGCAGGCCAGTGGCCCACATTCTAAAAATGGTACTCGTGACTTTAGAAGGGCGGGCTGGAACCGTCAAGGAAATTTAGGCCCTGATTCCGGCAGCAAGTAGAATAGTCCGGCAACCCGTGCGTCATGGGTCCAAATCCAACAGAAAGCCATAATGCGAGTTCTAGCAGCCATGAGCGGCGGAGTTGACTCCGCCGTTGCCGCCGCCCGCGCCGTCGAGGCAGGGCACGACGTCGTTGGCGTTCACCTCGCGCTGTCGAGGATGCCGGGCACCCTGCGCACCGGCAGCAGGGGCTGCTGCACCATTGAAGATTCGCGCGATGCCTGGCGGGCCTGCGACGTCTTGGGGATTCCCTACTACGTGTGGGACTTCTCCGAGCGGTTCAAGGAGGATGTGGTCCAGGACTTCATCGACGAGTACGCCGCAGGCCGCACCCCCAACCCCTGCATGCGCTGCAACGAGCGCATCAAATTTGCCGCCCTGCTCGAAAAGGCGATCGCCCTCGGGTTCGATGCCGTGTGCACGGGCCACTACGCCAAGGTGATCGAGGACGCCGACGGAAACCGCGAGCTGCACCGTGCCGCCGACTGGGCGAAGGACCAGAGCTATGTCCTCGGCGTGCTCACCCACGAGCAGCTCAAGCACTCCATGTTCCCGCTTGCGGACACCCCGTCGAAGGCTGAGGTGCGGGCGGAGGCCGAACGGCGCGGACTGTCAGTGGCCAACAAGCCGGACAGCCACGACATCTGCTTCATTCCGGACGGTGACACCGCCGGGTGGCTCGCGGAAAAGATCGACATGACCACGGGGGACATCGTTGACGAGACCGGCGCCAAGGTGGGCGAACATCCCGGAGCGAACGCATTCACCGTCGGGCAGCGGCGGGGGCTGAAGCTTGGCCGGCCCGCCGCGGACGGCAAGCCGCGGTTCGTGCTGGAGATCCGGCCGAAGGAAAACAAGGTGGTGGTGGGGCCTGAGGCCCTGCTGGCCATCGACGAAATCCGCGGCATCAAGGTTTCCTGGGCCGGCCTGCCCATCGATGAGGTTGACTCCGGCGCCGACTTTGACTGCCATGCGCAGGTGCGCGCACACGGCGACCCCGTTCCTGCCACGGCGCGTATTGAGCGGGTTGCCGACGACGCCGGGATTGCGCGGGACAGCCTTGTGGTGACCCTGACGGACCCGCTGCGCGGCGTTTCTCCGGGCCAGACCGTGGTGCTCTACCAGGGCAGCAGAGTCCTCGGCCAGGCGACCATCGACGCCGCGCGGTCCCCGCAGCGGGCGCAACTCTGACCGTGCTCCGGTCTCCGGAGTGAGAGCGGCCGGCGGATATCCGCCGGCCGTTTTTTGTTGCCATTTCCCGGTTTCCGACCGTTCGGTCAGCGGACCGCAGTTCATTCTGGTAAATTTTGTGTCTCAACTCACACGATGCAATGTTTCACCGGGCAACCTTCTGGTTGAATCAGAGGCATCAGCGGGCTGCCCGCACACGAGTCGGATCGGGCACCCCGCGCGTACTCATCGAACAGAAAGTTCACAGATGGCAATGAATCAGAGGGCCTTGAAGAGCGCTATCGCGCTGGCAGGCGTTTCCGCTTTCGCACTCACAGCCTGCACCGGCCCGTCCGGAGGCGGGGGAACGTCCACCGGCGACGCCGGCGGAGGGACCATCACCTACGGCACCACGGACAAAGTTGTCACCCTGGACCCCGCCGGCTCCTATGACGCCGGCTCGTTCATGGTGATGAACCAGGTCTATCCATTCCTCATGAACTCCAAGCCCGGATCAGCCGAGGCCAGCCCGGACATCGCGGAATCCGCCTCCTTCACGAGCCCCACCGAATACACCGTTAAGCTTAAGCCGGGCCTCAAGTTCGCCAACGGCCACGCGCTGACGTCCTCGGACGTCAAATTCTCCATCGACCGCGTCGTCAAAATCGCGGACCCCAATGGACCGGCGTCACTGCTCGCGAATCTGAAATCGGTGGCAGTCAAGGATGATTCCACAGTCGTCTTTACGCTTAAGGCGGCGAACGACCAGGTCTTCCCGAGCGTCCTCGGTACCAACACCGGTCCCATCATCGATGAAGAAGTCTTTCCGGCGAACAAGATCATGAGCGATGACGAGATCGTCAAGGGCAAGCCCTTCGCGGGCCAGTACACGATCGAGAGCTACAAGAAGAACGAACTTGTCAGCCTCAAGGCCAACCCGGACTACAACGGCGTGCTCGGCAAACCCGCCAACGACGGCGCCAACATCAAGTACTACGCCGACTCCAACAACCTGAAGCTGGACGTGCAGCAGGGCAACATTGACGTTGCCGGCCGCAGCCTGACAGCCACCGACGCCGCGGACCTTGAAAAGGACTCGAAGGTCAAGGTGCACAAGGGCCCCGGCGGCGAACTGCGCTACATCGTCTTCAATTTCGACACCATGCCCTTCGGCGCGAAGACGGCCGACGCCGACGCCAAGAAGGCGCTCGCCGTCCGGCAGGCCATGGCCGACATTGTGGACCGGGATGCCATCGCAACCCAGGTCTACAAAGGCACCTACCTTCCAGCCTTCTCGGTCGTTCCGGATGGATTGCCAGGTGCAGCGCAGCCCCTCAAGGAGATGTACGGCGACGGCAACGGCAAGCCCGACCTTGACAAGGCCAAGAAGGCGTTCGCCGACGCCGGCATCACCGGCACGGTCAACATCAAACTGCAGTACAACCCGGACCACTATGGCAAGTCCTCCGGCGATGAATACGCCATGATCAAGGAACAGCTGGAGAAGTCGGGCCTGTTCAAGGTGGACCTGCAGTCCACGGAGTGGGTGACCTACTCCAAGGCACGTACCGCGGACGCATATCCCGTCTACCAGCTTGGCTGGTTCCCGGACTACTCCGACGCGGACAACTACCTCACGCCGTTCTTTATCCCGGGCAACTTCCTCAAGAACCACTACGAGAACCCGGCTGTCACTGACATCATCAAGAAGCAACTGGTCACGGCTGACAAGACCGAGCGCGAAAAGTCTCTCGGCGACGCGCAGACGGCGGTCGCCAAGGACCTTTCCACGTTGCCGCTGCTGCAGGGCGCACAGCTGATGGTGGCCGGCGCGGATGTCAAGGGCGTAGAACAGACGCTGGACCCGTCATTCAAGACCCGCCTCGGAGTGATCTCGAAGTAGGGCTCCACCCCATCAGGTCCTGACCAGCCAAGGAGGCGGGACGCCTTCCGGGCGTTCCGCCTCCTTGCTGGCCGGTGAACAGCCGATTCCGGATCCGTGACGGACCCGGAAACACAGAATCAGGCAGTAATGACAACTCTTATTGAGGCGCCGCCAAGCGACGCAGACGGCCTTTTGCCGACAAAGAAAAAGAAGTCCGGCGGGGGACTGGGCCAGTACATCCTGATCAGGTTCCTCCTGATCTTTCCAACCATCTTCATTCTGGTCACCATGGTGTTCTTCCTCATGAGGATCACCGGCGACCCCATCACGGCTGCCATGGGCGGCCGCCTGCCTCCGGACCAGCTGCAGCAGCGGATTCATGACGCCGGATACGACCGGCCGCTCCCCGTCCAGTACTTCGAATACCTGGGCCAGTTGGTGACCGGCAATTTCGGCACCACCCTCTCTGACAACCGCCAGGTTACGGAGATGCTGGCAACCTATGGTGCGGCCACGCTCGAACTTACCGTCAACGCGCTCATCGTTGCGCTTCTGGTGGGCATTCCATTCGGGATGATCGCCGCCCACCGCAGGGACCACGCACCGGACGCGGTACTGCGGGTCTTTGCCATTCTCTGCTACGCCACACCCGTATTTTTTGCCGGGCTGCTGCTGAAGCTGACCTTCGCAGTGTGGTTGGGCTGGCTGCCCGTGGCGGGGCGGGCGAAAACCTCCAGCGAACTTGCCCTCACGGGACTGCAGGCACCAACTGGGATTTATTGGCTGGACGCGCTCAGAAGCGGCAATATGGCCGCCCTCGGCGACGTGATGGCGCATGCCGTCCTGCCCGCTGTTGCCCTGGGCCTGCTGACAGCAGGAATCTTCCTCCGGCTGGTGCGCACCAATCTCATCGGCACGCTGGGCCGCGACTATATCGAGGCGGGCCGCTCGCGCGGCGTCAGCGAATTCCGGCTGGTCACCAAGCACGCCTACAAGCCTGCCCTGATCCCCATCATCACTGTCATGGGCCTGCAGATCGCGGTGATGCTCGGCGGCGCCGTGCTTACGGAAAAAACCTTTGAGTGGAAAGGGCTGGGCTTCCAGTTGGCCAACTACCTAACGGCCCGCGACTTCGTGGCCGTCCAGGGCATCGTGGTCCTCCTGGCCGTCATCGTCGCCATCACCAACTTCATCGTGGACATCGTGGCCGCGCTGATCGATCCCCGTGTGAGGTACTGACAATGAGCCGCAACCCTCCAATGGAAGCCACCATGCACCACAAGGCACCGCTTCTCAAACGGCTGCCAGTCATTTCCCACTTCAACAAAAGCGTCGGACTCCAGCGGGGCATGCTCGTCGCCGGCCTCGTCCTGACCGCCACGTTCCTCCTGACGGCCATTTTCGCCCCGCTCCTCGCCCCCTACGGATATGCGCAACTTTCCGACTCCGACGGCAGCTTTCCCACGCAGCAGCCTCCCGGCGGAAAGCATCTGCTGGGCACCACCGTGGGCGGCTATGATGTCCTGTCCCGGGTCATCTGGGGCTCCCAGACCGCCATCCTCGTGATCGTCGTGGCCGTGGTGCTGTCCATCTTCGCGGGCGTCATCCTCGGCCTGGTGAGCGGATACCTCGGCGGCTGGCTCGACCGTGTCCTCGTGGTGGTGGCAGACGCCATCTACGCATTCCCGTCACTGCTGGTGGCCATCGTCATGGCCATCGTCATCAGCGGCGGCGAGTCCAGCCTCTTTGGCGGCGTGCTCGCCGCGGCGATCTCCATCACGGTGGTGTTCATTCCGCAGTACTTCCGGGTCATCAGGGCGGAGACCATCAGGCTCAAGGCGGAACCCTTCGTCGAATCGGCTAAAGTGGTGGGCGCCTCCAGCGTCCGCATCATGGGCCGGCACATCTACCGGAATGCCACCCGCACACTTCCGCTGATTTTCACCCTGAATGCTTCCGAGGCGATCCTGACCCTCGCAGGCCTGGGCTTCCTGGGATTCGGCATCGAGCCCTCGTCCGCCGCCGAATGGGGCTTCGACCTCAACAAGGCGCTGGCGGACACCACCTCGGGCATCTGGTGGACCGGCGTGTTCCCGGGCCTCGCCATCGTCTGGACGGTGCTTGGCCTGACGCTGGTGGGGGAGAGCATTAACGACCTCAACGATCCCCGTCTCCGCGGGCGCAAGCGCGCCGGTAACAAGGGCGGACCGGACTCGGCCGCGGCGGCCCAGGCAGCCATTTCAGCAGATGTGAGAAGCTCATGACCATCAATATCGGATCTGTTTCTGACCGGCACGCAGCCGGCCCCGTACCGGTGCTGGACATCGACCATCTTAAGGTCACGTTCGCCACCGACGCCGGGGACGTCCACGCCGTCAAGGACGTGAGCCTCGAAGTGAACGAGGGGGAAGTGCTCGCTATCGTCGGCGAATCCGGCTCCGGCAAGACCGTGACGGCCAAGACCATCCTCGGCCTGCTGCCGGAAACCGCCATCAGCTCCGGCGCCGTGGTGATCAACGGCAGCAACGTCATCAGTGTCAGCCCGGGGAGGCTCCGCCAGATCCGGGGACGGGACGTGGCCATGGTCTTCCAGGAGCCGTCCACGGCGCTGAATCCCGTGTTCACCGTCGGCTGGCAGATCGCCGAAGGGATCCTCGCGCACGCAGGGAGGGACGGCGGCAAGCGGGTCAGTGCGAAGGAAGCGAAGGCCCGGGCCATCGAGGCCCTACGCAAGGTGGGCATCCCGGACCCTGAAACGCGCGTCAACTACTACCCGCATCAGTTCTCCGGCGGCCAAAAGCAGCGCGTGGTCATTGCCGCCGCGCTTGCCCTGAATCCGGGGCTGATCGTGGCGGACGAACCCACCACCGCCCTGGATGTCACCGTGCAGGCGGAAATCCTGGAGCTCCTGCGGGACCTGAGGGACAAGTACGGGACGTCCATTGTGCTGATCACGCACAATATGGGCGTGGTGGCCGACCTCGCCGACCGAGTCGTGGTGATGTACCAGGGCGACGTCGTCGAGGAAGCCAGCGCGAAATCCCTCTTTGCCGAGCCGCGGCAGGACTACACCCGGAAGCTGCTGGCCGCCGTCCCGCACCTTGGCCGGCACTCGGCGTCCGAAGGAATGACGGAGCGCGCGCACCAGGGCGGGCAGGTGCTGGTGGAGGCCAAAGGCCTCACCATCGAGTACCCGGGCAGGCTGGGCAGCCCCGCCTTCAAGGCCGTCGACGGCGTCAGCTTCACGGTATCCGAGGGCGAAGTGTTCGGACTCGTTGGTGAATCCGGTTCCGGAAAGACCACCATCGGCCGGGCCATCGCCGGCCTTAACCGGACCACCGGCGGAAGCCTGAACGTCCTGGGCTACGAGATGCTGAACTTCAAGGAACGGACCTTCAAGCCGCTCCGCAAGGAGATCGGGTTCGTCTTCCAGGACCCGGCAGCGTCCTTCAACCCGCAGCTGACCATCGGCGACTGCGTCGCCGAACCGCTGGTCATCCACACCAACCCTTCACCGGCGCAGGCGCGCAAGCGCGTGGGTGAGCTGCTGGAGTCAGTCCAGTTGCCGGCGTCGTACGCTGACCGTTTTCCCCATGAGCTCAGCGGCGGGCAGCGCCAGCGCGCATCACTGGCGCGTGCGCTGATCCTGAACCCGAAATTGCTCATCGCCGATGAGCCGACGTCGGCACTGGACGTTTCGGTGCAGGCGAAAGTCTTGGAGCTGTTCCGTGAAATCCAGCAGGAGTTCGGGTTCGCGGCGCTGTTCATCAGCCACGACCTTGCGGTGGTGGACATGCTGTCGCACTGGGTCGGGGTGCTGTACAAGGGCAAGCTCGTTGAGCAGGGAATCGGCCACCACGTCATGGGCTCCCCGCAGCATGACTACACGAAGCGGCTGATCGCGTCGCTGCCTGTCCCGGACCCGGCCGAGCAGGCCAAGCGCCGGGAGGACCACCGCGCCCTGCTGGGCATCTAGAACGTTGGGCATCTAGGTCCGCACGGCAAACTTGCGTCCCCGCCCTCCGCAGAGGGCGGGGACGCAAGTGTCCGCTGGTCTAGCCAGAGACCACCTTGGTGTTGAACACGCTGTTCCCTTGCTTCAGGAAAATCCGCAGCCACAGAGGCAGCTAACACTTACATTCTCCGCCAGGATCCTTAACACGGGCAGGGAGTCCTGCAGTGCCCATAGACTGGAACCATGACCGAGCTGAACCATGATCTGCCTGACACCGACTCCTACGATCCTGCCGCCAGCTCCCTGGCCGGGCATGTGGATCCTGCGGTGATGGCGGAGCTGCTATCGATCCGGTCAAGCATCGACAACATTGATGCAACCCTCGTCTACCTTCTCGCGGAACGGTTCAAGGCGACACAGAAGGTGGGATTCCTCAAGGCTGCGCACCGCCTCCCCGCGGGGGATCCCGGCCGTGAAACCGCACAGATTGCCCGGCTCCGACGCCTTGCCGAGGATGCCCAGCTGGACCCGGCGTTCGCGGAAAAGTTCCTGAACTTCATCATCGGCGAGGTGATCCGGCACCACGAGGCGATCGCCGAGGACCACAACTCTGGGGGCGGAACGGCCAACGGGTCGGCCAGCCCCTCCGCACCGCTTACCGCCTAAGCCGTGCCGGACCCAGACTTCCAGCTGCCCGCCCAGGTAACCGCCACCGCCCTGGGACCCTGGCCGGGCCAGGACCCGGTGGAGGCCAACCGCATCATCCGCGGTGAGCTCGGCAGCCCGCACCTGCCCTTTCTTGCTGAACTGCCTGACCGTGGCGTCGGTGCCGACGCCATAGGCCGCACCGCCTCACTCCTGGTGGACCTGGCAGTGGACGTCCAGCCGCACGGCTGGCGGATCGTTGACCGGCCCGGGCGAGACCTTGTCCGGGCAAGGTCCGCCCTCTCCACGGACATCAACGTGCTGGCCGACATCGCCGGCGAAGAGGACAGCGCCGCCGACGAATTCAAAGTCCAGCTGCGCGGCCCCTTGAGCCTGGCCGCCGGCCTGCACCTCCACAACGGCGAGCGGGCCCTGATCGACTACGGCGCCCGCCGCGACATCGCTGCTTCCCTCGCCGCCGGGGTCGGCGCGCACTTGGCCAAGGTGTCCGCCGCCGTTCCCGGGGCCAGGCTCGTGGTGCAGCTCGACGAACCGGACATTGCCTCGGTCCTCGCCGGCACCATCCCCACTTCCAGCGGCTACCGGACCCTGCGCTCCGTCTCCGGACACGAGGTCACGGAGCTCTGGCGCGTGCTGGTTGACGCCCTCCGCGAGGCCGGCGCAGCCGAGATCGCCATCGCAGTGCCGGAGATCGAGGCCCCGTTCGAAAGGATTGTGGCTGCCGGCGCGGACGCCATCGCCGTTCCACTGCGGGCCCTGACCACCCGGCAGTGGGAACAGCTCGCGGAGGCAGTCGAAGCCGGCAAGCGGCTCTGGGCCGGTGCCCTGCAGGCTGACGGGCCGGGCGGCGTGCCGAAGGCATCCGACGTTGTCGAATCTGTCCGGCGTCCGTGGCAGCAGCTTGGACTGCCGCTGGCGTCGCTCGGCACGCTACGGGTCACGCCGTCGGGCGGCCTTGAAAGGCAGTCACCAGCCGCCGCGACGGAGGTCCTTACCCGCCTGACCCAGGTTGCCGACGGCCTGAACCAGCTGGCGCTCGGCTGATCAGCGCCAGGGTGAGCAGGCTGGTGCTTCCTTAGCTTCGTCGCTCCCAGCGGTCGGGCCTGGCATACGCCGGAAGGAAACCTGCTGAAGAACTTCCGGACGGATAGGGTTCCAGGCGGTAGTCGAAGTGGCCGGCATAGACCAGGACGAGGCCGAGCTGCGGCTGGATCACCTTCACTTGGATCCTGTGCCGTCCGGTTTCCCCCGCGGCCGGGTCCCACCACTGCTCCGCGTACGCTTTCGCGTCAAGGGCGGCCGGCAGCGGCAACCGGAGCGGGCCGAGGAACAGCCGCGATACTTCGGAGACCCCGCGCAACCTACCCTCCGCTGTCACGTCGAGATTCAGGTCCGTGACCAGCCGGCGGTACCGGCCCACGTAGTCCACGAGGCGTGCTTGGCCATCGCCGCCGCCCGCTTCCACACTGGTGGTGTCCTGAAAGATCCTGGTCCTGGCAGGGAAGAATATTTCGCGCCGGGCAGTCAGGCTGGAGCGGCCGAAAGGATCGAGATGTGCATGGTTTTCGATCCGGAACGGCACGCCCTCGCCGTACTCCGGAAAGAAGGCCTGCTCACCGGCGGCCAGCCGAAGCATCGGCCGCAGCCACTGCTGCCTGCAGCCCACCACGTCGAAAACGCCCTCGCCGACGCCGAAGCTGCCGGAACCCGGGGCGAGCGAAAAGTACTCCTGCAGTTCCGGCTGCAACCGGAAGAAGGCGGCGCCCAGCGCCTGGCGGTAGATCGCGGCGTTCACGGCGGCTCCTGATATGTTGTCTGACGATTCTGCATTCCGGCTGATACTCACAGCCGCCCCGCCGCCTTGAGCCGGATATAGGCATCGGCCAGCGCGGGCGGCAGCTGGTGCGGCTCGGCGTCCACCACTTCGACGCCGAGCTGGCGGAGCTGGGCACCCACGGCTTCCCGCTCGAGGAGCGCCCGTTCCGCGGCCGCCGCGCGGAAAACCTGGGCCGCCGTCGTCCTGTCCTGGAGCATCTCGCCAAGCAGCGGGTCCCGGACCGACGCCACCACCACTACGTGCTGCTGGGCGAGCCGCGTCACCATCGGAATGAGGCCCTCCTCCGGCGCGCCGCCATCCAGGGCGGTCAGCAGCACCACGAGCGAACGGTGCGCCGACACCGCACGGACCTGGGCAGGCACCTGTGCCCAGTCCAGTTCGATGAGTTCTGCCTGCAGCGGCACCGCCGCCTGCACCAGTTGCCCCAGCAGGTTGCCGCCCGCCGTCGTGCCTGCCCGGGCGCGCATCCTCCGGTCGAAGGCGAAGAAGTCGACGCGGTCCCCGCCGCGTTCGGCAAGGACGCCCAGCAGCAGCGCGGCCTCGATGCCGGTATCCAGCCGGGGCTCGTCGTTCACGCGCGCAGCGGCGGTCCGAGACGTGTCCAGCATGATCACCACACGCCGGTCGCGCTCCGGCCGCCAGGTGCGGACGACGACGGCGGACCGCCTCGCCGTCGCGCGCCAGTCGATGGAGCGGACGTCATCGCCCCGGACATAGTCGCGCAGGGAGTCGAATTCGGTTCCGGCGCCTCGGATCTGCACTGCCGCCTTACCGTCGAGTTCCCGCAGCAGGCGCAGTTTTGATGGCAGGTGCCGCCGGGAATTGAAAGGCGGCAGCACCCGTAGCGATCCGGGAGCGTGCACCGTTTTCTGACGGGCCGCCAGCCGGAGCGGTCCGAAGGAGCGGACGGTGATGTGGGGCGCCTTGAGGTCACCGCGCCGGACCGGCCTGAGCCTGACGCCGAGGCGGCGCCGTTCACCGGCCGGAACTTCTGTGGCCTGGACCGGGTTTTCAGCCCCGGCGGAGGGCTGCCAGGCGTCGCGCACGACGGCCCTGAGCCTGCGCCTGCCACGGTTATGCACCGTCAGCACGGAGTCCGCCGTGCCCCCGAGTGTGACGTTGGCGGGCGCTGACCTTTCCACCGAGACCTGCTGCAGTGCCGCGGCCAGCAGTACGTCCAACAGGATCAGGACGCCAAGAACCAGAAGCACGCCAAGCACGGTCAGCCAGCCGGGAAAGAGCAGCACCGGCGCCAGCCCGGCTGCCGCCAGGAGTACCAACCGTCCGGAAATGGCCATGGGATCAGCGGGGGACCGGCACGGAGGCCAGGATGCTGCCCAGCACGTCGTCCACCTGGACACCGTCCATCAGGGCTTCGGGCCGCAGCGCCACGCGGTGCCGCAGGCACGGCTGGGCCAGCGCCTTGACGTCATCCGGAGTGACAAAGTTCCGGCCTGACAGCCAGGCCCAGGCCCGCGAGGTGTTCAGCAGCGCTGTGGCACCGCGCGGCGAGACGCCAAGTTGGAAGGACGGGGCGGCGCGCGTGGCCCGGACCACGTCAACGATGTAGCCCAGCACCTCCGGCGCCACTTCGACGCCGGCTACTGCCCTCCGCGCCCGTTCCAGTTCGTCAGCGCCCGCCACCGGGCGGATGCCGGCCGCGGCGAGGTCACGGGGATCGAAACCGGCGGCGTGCCTGCGGACAACCTCGATTTCGGCGGCACGGTCAGGCAGGGGCATGGTCAGCTTGAGGAGGAACCGGTCCAGCTGGGCCTCGGGCAGCGGGTAGGTGCCCTCGTACTCGATTGGGTTTTGCGTGGCCGCCACGATGAAGGGCACCGGCAGCCTGCGCGACACACCATCGACGGACACCTGGCGTTCCTCCATGGCTTCCAGCAGTGAGGCCTGTGTCTTGGGCGGCGTCCTGTTGATTTCGTCGGCCAGGAGCATGTTGGTGAAGACCGGGCCTTCACGGAAACTGAAGTCCGAATTGGCGGCGTCGTACACCTGGGACCCCGTGACATCGCCGGGCATGAGGTCCGGTGTGAACTGCACGCGCTTGGTGTCCAGGCTCAGGGCAGCGGACAGGGCGCGGACCAGGAGTGTCTTGGCCACGCCCGGCACGCCTTCGAGCAGCACATGTCCGCGCGACAGCAGGGCGATCAGCATGCCGGTGACCGTGGAATCCTGGCCCACCACTGCCTTGGCCACCTCATGCCGGACGTCGAGCAGCGCCTGCCGGACCGGATCCGGGGCATGGTCCGGGGTGTGCGGAGCGGCCACGGTGCCCACCGGCGCTTCGCCGTAGGTCCCGTTGCCGTAGGTCCCGTGCGGGTGGCCGTTTGGCTGCTGGGTCATCTGGCCTGTACCTCTTTCTCTAGTCGGACAAGTTCCTGTGCCCAGCGGACAAGCTGGCCCTCGGTCGCAGGACGGTGCTGCAGGAGCTGCTGTATTTCGGCGGCGTTCCGGTCCAAATGGCGGGCTGCGGCGGCCGCCACGTCAGAGCCGGCCACGTCAGAAAGCCCGGCTGCGGTGCCCACCCGGAGTGCCGAGGCAAGCCGGACGACGGTGCCGGCACGGAGGGTGTCCGCCGCCCTGGCAACGTCGTGGGCCTCGTGGTACAGGCGGGCCCTGCCCTCGGCGGTTTCGGCGGACTTCACCACCACCGGCAGGGGTTCGAAGACCAGCGGGCCCAGACGGCGCCCGCGCCACAGCACGGCAAACAGGGCCACCACAATGAGCCACGGGGCCACAAACGCCGACCACGCCGGTGCAAGCTCGGCCAGGGTCTTCGGGGCGGGGCTGCCCCCGAGGTCCCCGGGACCCGGCAGGTACCAGACGAGGTCTCCCTGGCTGCCCAGGGTCCGCAGGGTGAGGGCGGCGTTGCCGTTGGCGGCCAGGAACTGGTTGCTGATCACGGCTGTGCTGCCGATGACCACGAGCTTGCCGTCCTCTGCCGAGGCGTAAAGGCCACGCCCGCTCCCGCCGGCGCCGTAGCAGACGGTGCCGCCGGCGTAGAGGAAGCCTCCGTCCGCGCTGATGTCGCCGGCGGCCTGGGCATCGGCAACGGTGCATTCCGGCTGGAGGGTCTTCTCCGAGCCGGGGACCACCCCGGCCTGCCGGATGGTGCTGCCCAGACCGGTCAGCGTGGCCAGGCGCGGCGAGACGACCACCAGCCGGTCCGTCTCTGCAAGCAGCCGGCGGAGCCGTTCGGGAGCAAGGAACCCGCGCTGGTCGTAGACCAGGACAGTAGAGCCGGACCCTCTGCCGCGGCTTGCACGCGCTGCTGCCAGAGTCTCCTCAAACGACGCCGTCTGTTCAGCAGTGACGCCCTGAGCACCGAGGATTTGGGCTGCTGCCCTGGCACCCTGCGGGCCGGGGTTGCGGATGGACAGCTCCTGGTTGTCCCCCTGTTGCGTCGACTGGAACGCGAGGACCACCGCAAGGGCAACGGCCAGGGCCAGGCCGAAGAGCACTCCCGCCCGGTGCCTGCGCATCCAGCCGGTCTTCCTGCGTCGGGCTGCGACCATGACGCCGCCTTCGCTCATACCGCCGCCCGGCGGGGTATCAGTGCCGGCTGCATCCGTGCCAGCTGCTTCCGTGCCGGCCAGTTGCGCGCGGGGGAGATGCGTCACTTGGGCACCGCCAGTCCGCCGGGCGCGCCCTCTGCGTAGGAAGGCGTGAGCCTTTCCAGGGTCGAGTCCAGCTCAGCCACCGCGGCATGGTCGGCTGCCAGCGCGCTCCCACTGCCGTAGCGGACAGCATCAAAGATGCGGGCAGCGGCCTCGAGTTTGTCACCGGCCGCAGGGAACGCCCGGCTGAGCTGTCCGGCAGCCTCGTCGGCTGTCCGGCCGGGCTGGGGGTCCAGGACGGCCCGGTCCTCGGCCGAACTCACCAGCGCGCGGAACTGTTCGACGACGGCGGCCGCCCAATCACCACGTGCGGCCGCGGCTTTTGCACGCTCCCGGTAGTCGGCTGCGGTGGCGGCTGCTTCGGCATCGAAAATCTCCTTCGGAGCGCGGCGGCGGGGGTTCAGCCGTGGCCGCGCCAGGATGATGGCCACAGCTAACAGAATGGCGATGCCAAGGCCGATGAAGGGCGCCACCGGAGGTCCTTCGGCAGGGGACTGGCCATCGGTCACGGACTGCAGCCAGTCGAGGAACTGCTGCCAGAGGGTTTCCAGCCAGCCGGGTGCCGCCTCCCTGTACTCGCGTTTGGAGAGCTCCTCCACGGCCCAGCGGCGCGCTTCTTCCCGGTCAGGCTGCACCGGCGCTTCCAGGGTCCGGTTCAGCAGTGCCGTGGCGTGCCCCAGGGCCGGGACGAAGCCGACGGTGCTCATCCCGGCATCGTCGGCGGCCCCGGGGGCGGCGGCCAGCCTGCTGAATTCCCGTAAGGGCCGGCCTGATGGGTGCCGGGTTGGTATGGGCCCTGTTGGTAGGGCCAGGGCTGTTGAGGGTCTGCGCTGTTCCGGCCCGGGCTGTAGACAGGCACGTCCCGGCCCGGAATGCCGCCGTCGTCATGGCCCGTTTCCAGTAGCCGGAGCAGCGCGATGTCCAGTCCGTCGTTGCGCATCCGCAAATCCATGTAGAGCAAAGCCATGACCGACGTCTGGAAGGCGAACGCCACGGCGCCGACGGCGGCGGACACGATCGCCGTGGCGACACCCACCACTGCCTGCAGGGCGGCCGCCTGGCTGGCCGGGTCCTGGGGGCCTGCCACGGTGGTGAGCAGGGTGAGCGGGATGAGGACGATCTGGCCAATGATGCCGACGAGGAGTGACACCACGAGGACGATGCCGAAGACCCGCCACCAGCTTCTCCGGGTGACGGCCCAGGAACGCCGTATGCCATCCAGCGCTCCCACGTCCTCGACGACGATGACGGCAGGTGCGACAGTCAGCTTGACGGAAACCCAGATTGTGGCTGCGATAAAGGCCAAAAACAGCGGAAGCACGATGACCAGGGACCCGGTACCCATCGAACTGGCCAGCAGTACGGTGGCCAGGGCCATGAGGGCGCCGCCCAGCAGCACGGTTGCCACCCCGATCCCGGCGAGGCGGACCAGCGCCCACGCCCGGCCCCGCGCCAGCAGCCACATCTGCCGGAAGCCCGTTTGCCGGTTGAGGATGGACCGGGCCACGGGGACCACCATGGCCCCCTGCATCACCAGGGAGATAAACACCGTTACCAGGCCGAAAAGCACAAAGCCGCCCGCCACGGCCGCAAAGAGGGAGGTCATCTCAGAAGTGCTGAGGCTCGTCAGCCAGGCCTCTGCGGAAGCATCGGATGCCGGGGTGACCAGCGGGACGACGCCGGCAATCACAGCCCCCAACGCCTGGGCAATGAGGCCTGCTCCAAGCATCGCCTTGGGATTCCGCCGGATCGTCTTGAAGGCCCCGTCCATGATTTCGCCGAACATCAGCGGCCGCAGCGGAACCACGCCGGGTTTCGGCGGGGCCGCGTACACGGGAAAGGGAACGGCGGGGTTCAGTCCTGTGGGCTTCGGCGGCGCTGCGGGATGTGGGTTTGCGCTCCACTGGTGGGGCGGCCCGTAGGGCTGGTGGGCACTGGGCTGATACGGTCCGGATTGGTAGGGCCCGGGCTGCTGGCTGCCCCACTGCGGGGGTGCGCCCCATGGCTGTTCAGGCGGCCTTTCGCCGGACGGCGGGTGCTGCGGATCCTGCTCTGACAACCTGTTCCTCCCCAAGGTGCGCACAGACCAACGGCTGGGCACCTCCAGACTATAGTTCCGCCGTCGGGCATCCTAGCTTCCGGCCGGTTCGGGCTGCGGCGGACCGCTGGCTGCCGTGTCCGGCACCCCGGCACGCGCCCCGCCGAAAACTCCATCAATAAGACAAAGCAACAGCAATAAGGGAATATATAACTATGAAGGCACGCATTCTGGTGGTTGATGATGACGAGGCGCTCGCAGAAATGATCGGCATTGTCCTGCGCAACGACGGCTTTGAGCCCGTCTTCTGCGCGGACGGCGGACAGGCTCTGGACGTCTTTCGCACATCAAAGCCGGATCTCGTGCTCCTCGACCTGATGCTGCCGGGAACGGACGGCATCGAGGTATGCCGGCAGATCCGCTCCGAGTCGGACGTGCCGATCGTCATGCTGACGGCCAAATCGGACACCTCCGATGTGGTCAGGGGACTGGAGTCGGGTGCCGACGATTACGTGCCCAAGCCCTTCAAGCCGGCGGAACTTGTTGCCCGGGTGCGGGCGCGCCTGCGCCCCGGTGACCAGAAGGCGCCCGAAACGCTGCGCATTGCGGACATCACCATCGACGTCGCCGGCCACCTGGTGAGCCGTGGCGACGAGCGGATTTCACTGACCCCGCTCGAATTCGATCTCCTGGTGGCCCTGGCGCGCAAGCCCTGGCAGGTATTCACCCGCGAGCTGCTTCTTGAGCAGGTCTGGGGCTACCGGCACGCGGCTGACACCCGGCTGGTCAATGTCCATGTCCAGCGACTGCGGTCCAAGATTGAACGTGATCCGGAAGCTCCGGAAGTTGTAATGACGGTTCGTGGTGTCGGCTACAAAGCAGGGTCCTGAACCGCAGGGCCAGAATCCCCCTGAGACGCCCGCGGGATCCGGTCCCCGCGGGAACTCGCCGGCGGCAGAGAACGCTCGGGACGGCGCTCGCAAACCCGGTCCGCGCCCAAGCCCGGAGCACACCGACGCCTTCGGGGCCGGACTCGCGGGGTTGCCCTTGCGGGCCCGGATCTGGCAGCGCCGCGCCCTCATCGTCGTGCTGCGGGTCGGCCGCCTGGTGCGCACCGGCGTCGACCGCATCTTTCCCGGCATCCGGCATCTGCTGCACTCCCTGCAGCGGCGGTGGCGCAGGTCGCTGCAGTTTCGCACTGTCCTGACCACCCTGCTGCTGTCCGTAAGCTCGTTCGCGATCGTCGGCGCTTACCTGTCCAACCAGATTGCCAACAACCTGTTCCACGAACGGCTGACGCAGGCGGAGTCCGAGACCCGCTACAACGTCAAGCAGGTGCAGGACACGTTCGACGGCGCCCAGGTCACCGACCAGTCAAGCGTGATCACGCTCGTCTACGACACCCTCAACGCCGTTGAGGGCAAGGGCTCGGTGATCCAGCGCCGCTACGTATTTGAGGCGATGCCGGAGCAGACCAAGCCCCGCAACCGGTGGGTGGAGTCGCGCGCATCCGACCAATTGACCATCAGCGTCATTCCCCCAGACCTCCGGGCAGCAGTCCAGGACTCCGGCAAGGAGCAGTTCTGGGCGTCCACGGAGTTCCCGGTGGGAACAGAAGACCGGCCGGGCATCGCCGTCGGCAACAAGGTGACGTTCAACGGCACGGTTTACGAGCTTTATCTGATCTACGACCTCAACACGGCACAGCAGACCCTGAACGAAATCCAGAATGTCCTCTGGGCCGGCGGCGCTGCGCTGATCCTCATGATCGGCGGCATCGCCTGGTACGTCACGCGCAACGTGGTGAGTCCCGTCAGCCACGCCGCCGTGGTCTCGGAAAAGCTGGCAGCAGGCCAGCTGCAGGAACGCATGGTGGTCAAGGGGGAGGACGAGGTGGCACGCCTCGGGGCTTCGTTCAACCATATGGCCGCGAGCCTGCAGGAGCAGATCACGCAACTGGCCACGCTGTCCCAGATGCAGCAGCGGTTCGTTTCCGACGTGTCCCACGAGCTCCGGACCCCGCTGACCACCGTCCGGATGGCCGCTGAGGTGCTGTACGACGCCCGCAACGACTTCGACCCCATCAACAAGAGGTCCGCCGAACTGCTCTACAACCAGGTGGAGAGGTTCCAGTCGCTGCTGGCGGACCTGCTGGAAATTTCCAGATTCGACGCCGGCGTGGCCATGCTCGACGCCGAGGCGACGGACATCGTCCAGCTCATCTCGCACGTGATGGAGGGCGCGGCCCCCGTCGCCGAAGAGTACGGCTCGACGATGAAGCTGAATGCGCCGGAAGGCAGCGTCGTGGTGGAAATGGACTCCCGGCGCATTGACCGCATCCTCCGGAACCTGATCCTGAACGCCCTCGAACACGGCGAAGGCCGGGCGGTCAACATCTCCGTCGCCTCCAACGCGGACGCTGTCGCCGTCACCGTCAGGGACCACGGAATCGGCATGAGTCCCGCCGAGGCGGCCCGCGTCTTCGACCGCTTCTGGCGCGCCGATCCCGCCCGGGCCCGCACCACCGGCGGCAGCGGGCTGGGCCTGTCCATTGCCACCGAGGACACCAAACTGCACAACGGCTGGCTCCAGGCCTGGGGGAACACCGGGGTCGGCTCCAACTTCAGGCTCACGCTCCCGCTTAAACAGGGCGGCACCATCACAAAGTCGCCGCTGCCCCTTGAACCTGCAGACGTGGGGCTCGGCAGGCCCGGCGACCACAGCGTCCTCGTGCTGGGTTCCGGCGCCACCGCTGCGCTGGAGGGACCAGCGCCAAAGAACTCTGCGCCGCAAGACTCCGCTGCCGCAGGTAACGCCGGCGCCGTGGCAGGGGACTTCGCCGCGGGCACGTCGCCGGCCACGAATGCCGAGCCCGCTGCGGCCGCCGCATCGCGCAAACCGGAGACAGCGCGCACCGGGGAGCGTTCGTGAGCCGGGGGCGTCCGGCAGCCCGCGGGGTTGCTGCAGGGCTGCTGGCCGTCATTCTGCTGTTCCTGGCGTCGTGCGCCCAGATTCCGCGGTCCGGGCCTGTTGGGAAGAGCACGGACGAAAGCGCGGGAAATCCCAACGCTCCCGTGTTCTTTCCCGTCGCGCCGCGCACCGGGTCCAGTCCCGAAGCGGTCATTGAGGACTTCTACCTGGCAGGCAGCGGGTATGAGGACGACTACGCCGTGGCGCGGCAGTACCTGACCCAGGCTTCCTCCGTTGCCTGGAAGCCGGACCAGCGGACACTGGTGTTCCGCTCCGAGCGCGTGGTGAAAACCGGCGTCGAGGGCGTCTATAACTACGAACTGGACGTCGCGTACTCAGTAGATTCCGACGGCGTGGCCACCCCGATGCCGGAAGGAACCAAGGAAAACATCCCCGTGACGCTGGTGCAGGTTGACGGCGAATGGCGCATCTCCAAGATCCCGGACGGCACTGCCATTCCCGAGGAGACCTTCAAGGTCATCTACGGCGCGTATCCCATCTACTTCTACGACCCCAGCTTCACGTATGCCGTTCCGGATGTGCGCTGGTTTATCAAGAAGAAAACGGTGAAGGCCATGACGAGCGCCCTGCTCGGCGGACCCGCCCCGTATCTGAAGGGCGCCGTGGTCAGTGCGTTCCCCTCCGGAATGAAACTTGCCAGGGAATCGGTGCCGGTAGTTTCAGGCGCGGCGCAGGTTGACCTGTCGGCCAAGGAGCTGACCGAGGCCTCCACCGAGGACAGGCTGAGGATGCAGACGCAGCTGGCCCTGACGTTCCGCAGCCAGCCGGACGTCATCAACGTGGAGCTGCGGGCGAACCAGGACCTTGTCCGCGTGGAGGACAACGGTTCAGTCCTGCCTCCGGTCCAGAACAGAAATGCCCCCGCGCGCCAGATCGCCATCAGCAACAACGAGCTGGTGCGGTACGAGAACAACAGGGTGTCGCCGCTGCCCGACATGCAGCCGGTGGCCGGCCTGAAACCGCGTTCGCCCGCCGAATCGCCCATCTCGCAGACGGTGGCGTTTTTGAACGGCAGCCGCAGCACCCTCTATTCGATGGTGCCAGGCCAGCCCGCGCGCGCCCTGACCACCCGCAGCACGCTGACGCACCCGTCGTTCAGCCTGCACGACTGGCTGTGGACTGCCGGTCCCGGAGCCCAGGGCGTCACCGAAATCACGGCCTTCCGTCCCACCGGTGTGGCCCAGGGCGCCCCGGTGCCGACCGTCACGCTGACCCCTTCCTGGCTGGCCGGCCGCAACGTGAAGGATTTCCGGGTGTCCCGGGAAGGGGTGCGGGCACTGGTCATCTCCGAGCAGAACGGGGAGACACGCGTGCAGGTGACGGGGATCATCCACAGTGCCGACGGTACGCCGAAGGAACTGACGGCGCCCATCACGCTGCAGTCCAGCGGAAATCCCGACCAGGGCGTATGGGTAAATGACACCACCGTTGCGGTGATGAAGGGCGCGTCGACGTCCAACGTGACGCCGGAACTCCTCTCGCTCACCGCCTCCCAGCCGCAGAAGCTGGCCCCCTGGCCGGGGCTGGTTGCCCTCAGCGCCGGCAACGGCCCCGAGGAAATCTACGCCCAGTCCAGGGACGGTATCTTCCAGAGGCTCGGCAACGGGTGGTCGGCGCAGCTGAAGGGACCCACGGACCCGTCGTTCCCGGGCTGACCGTTCCCCGACCTTCCTGCGTGGGGCGTTTTCCACATGGGCTAGCTGCCCCTTTTCCGACCGGCGGTGCCGGGCCACCCTTGAACCGTGGGGAGCCATTGGACGCGAGACGGCTGGGGGACTTCGGCAGACCCGGACCTCCTGGCCCAGCCGCTTTGGCACGCCCGCCACCGGGGGGAGCACCGTCAGCGCCTCCTGCAGGCCTGGGACCTGCTGGCCCGGGCTGCGGCCGACATCGTGGCCCTGGCGCTGCCGGTGGAATGCGTCTGTTGCGGCAAGGAGGATCTGGCGCTGTGTGCCGGCTGCGAGCGCAGGCTCCGGATGCTCACCCGCCATCCCTTCCGGGCGGAGACCGGGGCGCCCGCGCTCATGGACACCGACGGCTCAGTCATCCTTCCAGTGGTGGCGGCGGGCATCTACCGCGAGGAGCTTTCCCAGTCGATCCTGGCCTTCAAGCGCCACGGCCAGGGTCAGCTGCGGACCGTGCTGTCGAAAGTATTGGCCGGCGCACTCGCAGCGGCCTATGCGGGTACGGACGCCATGGTGCTCGTTCCGGTCCCAAGCAGCGGCAGCGCCTACCGGAAACGCGGGTTCAGTCCCGTCCATCTGCTGTTGGCCGGGGTCAGGCGAAGCTTCGACGGACGCCGCCCGGAATGCACTGATGCGCTGCGCAAGGTCAGGAACCCTGGAACCGGCAGCGGCCTGACCGGAAACGGCCTGTCCGGTGGGCAGAAGGGACTCGGCAGGGGAGACAGGTCGCGAAAGGTCCGCGGCTCCATGCGCACCGTGCGGGGCATGCGCGGACGCTCGCTGCGGGGGAGACAGTGCATCATTGTCGACGACGTCCTGACCACTGGTGCCACTCTGGCGGAGGCTGCCCGGGCCATCCACGAAGCCGGCGGAATTGTGCGCGGCGCCGTGGTCCTGGCCGCAACCCGCGCACCCGATGCGGCGGCTGGACCGGCGCTGTCCCGGCATCCTGCGGGACTGCCTGCGCCGTAGCTGAGACATAGAAAAAAATAAACTGCGAAAGGATGAATAACTTGTTGCTATGAACTAACGTCGGATATGGGTACCAAGATCAGTTGTACCTTTCGATAGCGGCTCGGAAAGGGGCTCGACTGTCAATCAGATCGTCCCCCGGAAGTGCCGCCGTCGTGTCACCGAAGTCATTTGGAGGGCACCATGGAGTTCATGATCAGCGGACGAAATCTGACGGTCTCGGACCGATTCCGCGAATACGCCGGCGAGAAGATCTCGAAGATCGAATCGCTTGGGGACAAGGTCCAGAGGGTCGACGCGAAGGTTTCAAAGGAAACAAATGCGCGGCAGACCGGTGACCAGCTCACGGTTGAAGTGACAGTCCTGGGCCGAGGCCCCGTGATCCGTGCCGAAGCAAGCGCCGCAGATAAGTTCGCCGCGTTCGACCTCGCCTACAACAAGCTGCTTGAGCGGCTGCGCAGGGCCAAGGACCGCAAGAAGGTCCACCACGGGCGGCACACGCCCAAGGCCGTACGCGAGGCAACTGCAACACTGGAGCCCGCGAGCTCCAACCAGCCCATCTACGTCGAAGCGAGCAATAACACCCAGGCTGCTCCGCAACCGGCTGAGAAATCGCCGTACGACGTCGACAACGACATCCCCGCCGGCGACTCGCCGGTACTGATCCGGCGCAAAGTGTTCCCGGCCGCGTCCCTCACCCTTGACGACGCCGTGGACAACATGGAACTTATCGGTCACGACTTTTACCTTTTCGTGGACAAGGCCACGAACGCGCCATCGGTTGTGTACCGGCGCCGCGGCTGGACGTATGGGGTTATCACCCTGGACCACTACTGCGAACCCGGCGAGAACACGCATGAGGAGAAAATCCTTGCGTACCGCTCGGATGATGCGGCCGCAACTGCCTAAGATGGTGCCCAGGCAACGAAAGGGCTGACATGGGTGCATCGCTGAGCCTCTCGCAGGCGCGGCGGATCGCACTGGCAGCCCAGGGACTGGACAAAGGACGGCCCACCGGCCCCGTGACCTCACGGGCGGTGGGCCGGACCTTTGCCCGGATTCAACTCGTGCAAATCGATTCGGTCAACGTTCTGGCCCGGAGCCATTTCCTCCCGTTCTTTTCCAGGCTCGGCGACTACGACCGCGCCATCCTCCAGCAAATGGCAGGCAGGCACCCGCGGCGGATGATGGAGTACTGGGCGCACGAAGCCAGCTACATCCGGCCGGAACACTTCCCGGACCTGGTGGTGTGGCAGAACCGCAGATGGGTCGGGGCTTCGGGAATGGATCCAGGGCTGCGTTCCGGTGTGACCGGCAGGGTCCTGTCCGCGCTCGCCGACGGCAGGCCCATGACGGCCGCCGAGCTCACCGCCAGGCTCGGGCACGTTGAGGACCGCAAGCACGTCGATTGGGGCTGGAACTGGAACGCCGTCAAGCGCGTGCTGGAGCACCTGTTTGAAGAGGGGGTCGTCTCGTCGGCGTCAAGGACGGACCAGTTCGAACGGCAGTATGCTCTGACCCGGCAGGTTTTGCCCGGGCACGACCCCGAAGCAGTACCTGACCCTTCGGCCGCCATGGACAGGCTCATCGATGCGGCGGCGCAGGCGCACGGTATCGGAACCGTGCGGTGCTTCGCGGACTACTTCAGGGCTCCGGTGAAGGCAGCTGCGGACTCTGTTCAGCGCCTGGTCGATGCCGGACGCCTGGAACCGGTGACGGTGGCAGGCTGGGATCGGCAGGTGTACCGCCACGCCCAGGCCCGACTGCCACGCCAGGCTGCCGGAAGGGCGCTGCTCAGCCCGTTCGATTCGCTGGTGTTTGAACGGCGCAGGCTTGAGGAGCTCTTCGGGTTTCACTACCGGATCGAGATTTACACCCCCGCGGCCAAACGCCGGTTTGGCTACTACGTGCTCCCATTCCTGCTCCGGGACCGCATTGTGGCCAGGGTGGACCTGAAGGCAGACCGGGCAGCGGGGCTGTTGCTTGCCAAGGCGTGCTTCGGTGAGCCGGACGCTCCGGCGGACACCGCCGTCGAACTCGCTGCCGAACTGCACCTGATGGCAGGTTGGCTGGGATTGGACGGCGTAACCGTCTCGCCGGTGGGGGACCTTGCCCCCGCGGTGGCGGCGGCCAGTAACGGCTATCCGCTGTGAGGGAACAGGGGCAACGTGCCGTGTGTCTCTCCCGTAGACTAAATCACGCCAGAATTCGGCAGCATGAGACTGGGAGCAACTTCACGTGGCATCACTAATCGAAAAAATTCTCCGCACAGGTGACAAGAAGCTCCTGAGGCAACTGCGGAACTATGCTGATTCCATTAACGCCCTTGAAGACTCGTTCCAAACCTTCACGGATGCGGAACTGCGTGAAGAAACAGACCGGCTCCGGGCGCGCCACCAGGACGGCGAAAAGCTCGATGACCTCCTGCCGGAAGCCTTTGCCGCCGTCCGTGAGGCGTCATCCCGGACACTCGGCATGCGGCACTTCGACGTCCAGCTCATGGGTGGCGCTGCCCTGCACCTGGGCAACATCGCCGAAATGAAGACCGGTGAAGGCAAGACGCTGGTGGCCACTGCTCCGGCCTACCTCAACGCCCTTACCGGAAACGGCGTGCACGTTGTCACCGTGAACGACTACCTGGCCGAATACCAGTCTGAGCTCATGGGCCGCGTCTACCGCTTCCTGGGTCTCACCAGCGGCTGCATCCTTGCCAACCAGGACCCGTCTGTCCGCCGCGAGCAGTACGCTGCCGACATCACCTACGGCACCAACAACGAATTCGGCTTCGACTACCTCCGCGACAACATGGCCTGGGACAAGACCGAACTGGTGCAGCGCGGCCACCACTTCGCGATCGTCGATGAAGTCGACTCGATCCTCATCGATGAGGCCCGTACGCCGCTGATCATTTCCGGCCCTGCCCAGGGCGACACCAACCGCTGGTACAGCGAGTTCGCCAAGGTTGTCCTGCGCCTGCAGCCGGAGAAGGACTACGAAGTCGATGAGAAGAAGCGCACCGTCGGCGTGCTTGAAAGCGGCATCGAGAAGGTTGAGGACTACCTCGGCATCCAGAACCTCTACGAGTCCGCCAACACGCCCCTGATCGGCTTCCTCAACAACGCCATCAAAGCCAAGGAGCTGTTCAAGCGGGACAAGGACTACGTCATCCTCGACGGCGAGGTCCTCATCGTTGACGAGCACACCGGCCGTATTCTGGCCGGCCGCCGCTACAACGAGGGCATGCACCAGGCGATCGAGGCCAAAGAGGGCGTCGAGATCAAGGCGGAGAACCAGACCCTCGCAACAGTGACGCTGCAGAACTACTTCCGCATGTACGACAAGCTCTCCGGCATGACCGGCACGGCCGAGACTGAAGCCGCCGAATTCATGAGCACGTACAAGCTCGGGGTGGTGGCCATCCCCACGAACCGCGACATGCAGCGGATCGACCAGTCCGACCTGGTGTACAAGAACGAAGTGGTCAAGTTCGAGGCCGTCGTCCGGGACATCGCCGAACGCCACGAGAACGGCCAGCCGGTCCTGGTGGGCACCACCAGCGTCGAAAAGAGCGAGTACCTCTCGCGCCTGCTGGCGAAGGAGGGCATCCGGCACGAGGTCCTCAACGCCAAGAACCACGCCCGTGAAGCCGCGATCGTGGCCCAGGCGGGACGCAAGGGTGCGGTCACCGTTGCCACAAATATGGCCGGCCGCGGTACGGACATCATGCTGGGCGGCAACGCCGAGTTCACCGCCATCGCCGAACTCGCCCAGCGGGGACTCGACCCGGAAGAAAACTCCGACGAGTACGAGGCAGCCTGGGCCGGTGCGCTGGAGGCATCGAAGAAGGCCGTCAAGGACGAGCACGAGGAAGTCCTGGGCCTGGGCGGCCTGTACGTGCTGGGAACTGAGCGCCACGAATCCCGCCGGATCGACAACCAGCTTCGCGGCCGCTCCGGACGCCAGGGCGACCCCGGCGAGTCCCGTTTCTACCTGTCGCTGACCGACGATCTCATGCGCCTGTTCAACTCGGGTGCAGCGGAACGGCTGATGAACAGCTCCGTGCCAGACGACGTGGCGCTGGAGTCCAAACTGGTCTCGCGTGCCATCGCTTCGGCCCAGGGGCAGGTTGAAAGCCGGAACGCCGAGCAGCGAAAGAACGTCCTCAAGTACGACGACGTCCTCAACCGCCAGCGCGAAGCCATCTACGGCGACCGCCGTCGGATCCTGGAAGGCGACGACCTCCACGAGAAGGTGCAGTTCTTCCTGGAAGACACCATCAACGCACTGATCGATGAAGCAACCGCCGAGGGCAACGGCGACGACTGGGACTTCGACCAGCTCTGGACCAACCTCAAGACGCTTTACCCCGTCACCGTGACGCCACACGATGTCATCGACGAGGCAGGCGGCAAGTCGCGCATCACCGTGGAGTTCCTGAAGGAAGAAATCATGTCTGATGCCAAGCTGGTGTATCAGGCACGCGAGGAAGCCATCGGCTCCGAGAGCATGCGCGAACTCGAGCGGCGTGTCGTGCTCTCCGTCATCGGGCGGAAGTGGCAGGAACACCTCTACGAGATGGACTACCTCAAGGAGGGCATCGGCCTGCGCGCCATGGCCCAGCGTGATCCGCTGGTGGAGTACCAGCGCGAAGGTTTCACGATGTTCCAATCCATGATGGAAGCCATCCGGGAGGAGAGCGTCGGCTTCCTCTTCAACCTCGAAGTGGAAGTCACCCCGGCCGAGGACGTCGTGGTTGCCGACGCCGGGGGCGGCCACACCGAACACCACGAGCCGCAAATCCGCGCCGCCGGTCTTGAAGCGCCGGAGAAGCCCGCCCAGCTGCAGTACACCGCGCCCCGGGAGGACGGCGGAGCCGAGACCCGGATCGAGGGCCGGGCTGCGGGGCGCTCGGGCAACCCCGCCAAGGCCGCTTCCCAGGACCGGCGCGACGGCAAGAAGAAAAAGCGCTAGCCAGAGGATGGCAGGAAGGGACCGGTGCAGGAGCTCCGGTCCCTTCCTTTTCGCGTCAGCCAATCTCCAATGCAGTGACGCGCCAGACGTTCTTGCTGCGTTCCAGCCGGACGGCGACTGCCCGGACCCGCAGTTCATCGATCACCACCGCGCTGGCCTCATAGACATCCGGCGTCACCTCGCAGGTGCGGACCGAGCGGACTGATGCGTTGCGGTGGAGCAGCCCCGTTGTCCGGGGAGCCCGGGCAGCCACCCGTCGAGTGAGGGCCGCCCGGTGCTGGAGCACGGTGAGGCAGCGCTGGTCCAGCCGCCGTGCCAGCTGGTGGATTGGCCTTGTTCCCGCGAGGACTTCAACGGCGGCCTGGACTGTTGCCCTGGTGATGGCGCAAATTTCGCGTGCCTCATCTCCGGGCCCGGGAGCAGCGGCCGGGACGGGCCCAGGAACGGCGTTTCCTGCACGCTGTATCGGGGTTACTGCAGTCATGATCGGTCCTTCGGTAGAGGCTGGCTTGGCAAGTCCGCGGGAGCGGCGGCCGCCGCGGGGTGGGTGACGCGAAAGGAAAACATGCCAACGTCTCTTAGGGCGGCGGAGGGCTGAGGAGCTGACCCGGGAGAAGGACGTTGGGATCGGCTCCGATGACGTTCCGGTTGGCCTGGTACCAGAGCGGCCAGCGGGCTGCTATATCCACGTCCGAAGCGCCGGTCCCCAGCTCGCGCGCGGCGATGCTCCACAGTGATTCTCCGGCCCGGACGGGTACCTCGCGGCGGGCACTGGCGGGCTCAGCCGCTGCCCTGGCGGGCAATGGGGTGAGGCGGCCGGGTTCCACAACCGGGACGCGCGGCTTCCACTGAGGCTGGAGTTCACCGCCGTCCACGACGGATCCTTCCGTGAGGCCGGAGCCCGCGGAGCGGCCGGCGGGTGTTCCCTGCCGCCCGTCAGCCAGGGGTGCCCACGCTGCGGACAGGGACGATCCGCTGTTCGGGGAAAGGGCTGCGGCGGGTAAAGCATCCGCGTGGGCGAGCGGTGCGCCGAGAAGCTGCGCCCCCACCGCGGCCATCGCCAGCCTGCGCATGAAAACAGGTGTGAACCGCCCCGTGACGCAGGCTGCGGCATGGTGCCCGGTCCGGTCCAGGAGTGCCGATGCAAAGGCCGTCGCCAGGGACAGTAGCCACCAGGCGATGACTGCCAGCCCGGCGGCGAGGGCCAGCAGGCCAATCAGGTCGTCGAATTGCAAAGACTCCTGGCGTGCAGCGGAGCGCCTCCACTGGTCGACGATCCCGGCCCCGGTAAAAGCGAGAAAGACTCCGAGCCCCAGGATGACGCCCGCCAGGGCGGCTTCTGCCCTCACCGGACGGTGTACCTCTACCGCCATGACTGCCCCCAACCAGTGTATTTGATGCACTTTGATATCGTTTGATGCGGTTAGTGCTGTTGGACTCAGTTTGCGGCAGGTCTATCTCCTTGTCTATGGAGATAGAAAAGTTTGTGGATTAATTGACCGTCCTCACGGGCGCGCCTACGCTGTCGCCATGAGATGGAATGCACTCTTTCAGGATCTTGAGCTGCAGCTTGCGGAGGCCGGGGTCCTGGGCCTGGAGTCCGAGATCACCGAGCGCTCCCGGGCAGACACGGCTGCCATCGCACTCGACGACAGGCTGCGAGGATCCCTGGGCTGCCGCATTGGCATCCATCTGAGCGCAGGACAGGTCTTTGCCGGCACCCTCAGCCATGCCGGGTCCGAGAGCCTGGTCATCGACGAGGCGGCGCACCAGGTGCTGGTTCCGTATGCCGCCGTGGGCCATTACACCGGGCTCGGGCGGTTCGCGGTGGGTGAGGCGTCCCCCGTGCGGCGCAGACTTGGCCTTGCCAGCGCGCTGCGGGGGTTAGCGCGGGACAGGGCAGAACTCACCGTCCTGATGGCGGGCCGGTCACCGGATGTGCAGTTCTCGGGTGTGATTGACAGGGTGGGGCGGGACTTCTTTGACCTCGCCATGACGCTGCCCGGAGAAGCGCGGAGGGCTGGCCACGTTGCCGATGTGGCTACGGTGCCGTTTCGGGCTCTCGGCGCGCTCCGCTCACGGCGCGGAGGAGATCTCTGACCCCGAAGCAGGGAATGCAGCGTCCGCCCCTGAAACCGCCCGTGCTCAAATCGACCTCGACTTGGCCTCTTGAATCATGCGGCTTGCCTCGGCATAACGCTCTTCGATGTACTGCTCGAGCATCTTTTCCTCAACCCGCCACTGGCCGCGGCCACCCACCTGGATTGCCTTCAGTTCGCCGCTGCGGACGAGGGCATACGCTGCCGGCGCATTGATCTGAAGCTGCTCGGCGACATCTGCAAGCGTAAGGAAACGGGGCATAGTCCAATTGTGCCACCGCTGGTCGCGGCTGATGCCGTTATCCACAGTTTGACGTTGTTTGCCTGAATACCTTTCCGATTGAGCAGGCATGCCGTAACAATAATCATGACCGGCGCGATTGAAGCGCCCAGGCGTCAAGGGGGAGCAGTACGCATGAGTGCAAGCACGGCGGCCGCGGGAGCCCGGCTGAAAAAGCCTTCCTGGAAGGACCCGAGGCTTCTGGTGGGCGTGCTCCTTGTCCTCGCCTCTGTTGTCGGTGTCGTTGCTCTCGTCGGCAGCGCGGACCGGACCACAGAGGTGTTTGCCGCCCGTGAGGCAATCGCAGTCGGTCAGAAACTCACTCCTGAAAACATCAGCCGTGTGAAGGTTCGCCTAGGCGACGTCGAAGCGCACTACGTCACAGCGGCGTCTGGCATTCCCGATGGCCAGGTGGCAGTCCAGCGGATTGCCAAGGACCAGTTGGTTCCCCGTGAAAGCCTGGGCAGTGTCGACGCCCTGGATCGGAAACCCGTGGCCGTCACGGTTCAGGAGGCCTTGCCGGAGCAGGCCGTTGCAGGTACCCGGGTTGACGTCTGGGTCTCCATGCCTGACGCCCGGAACGGTTTTGCCGAACCGAAGCTGCTGCTCCCGGGCGCCGAGATCGCGGAGGTCTCACAAGGATCCACCGCCCTTGGCGCTGCCAAATCCACGGTCCTGATGGTCCTGGTGGGAAATGAGCAGATGGCCTCCCTCCTCGGCGCGCAGGCGAACGAAGCCAAAATCTCAGTGGTATGGAATCCCGGCGGGGCCACCAAGTGAGTATTCCGGTTGTCACCGTCGGTGAGTCCCAGGAGGATCTGGTGGGCGGACTGGAGCGGCTCCACGGTCCCGTCACAGTGGTCCGGCGCTGCGCGGAGCTCGCAGAACTGCTGGCTGCCTGCCAGAGCGGGCTGGCCCGGGCGGCTGTTGTTGCCGAGGGAAGCCAGGGCCTGACTGCCTCGCTGGTGGACAGGCTCGCCGCAGTAGGCGTAGTGATCATTGCCCTGACCGACAGCCCTGAGGAGCGGTTGAGGCTCCGCGGGATCGGGGTCACCGCGGCGCCCCTGACCGTCGAATCCACAGCACTGGCGGAGAGTATTGCCGACGCCGTCGGCAGGCGCGAGTGCTCGAACCCGGCGGGGCTGACTCCCGGCGCCGGTCCCGTTTACAGCACGGGTTTCGCGGATGCCGGCGCGGCCCTGCGCCCGGAGGCTGCTGACGCTGAATCGGAGCCAGCTCCTGTCGGAACCGGCAGGGTCCTGGCGGTGTGGGGACCGGCCGGTGCACCCGGCAGAACCCTGGTTGCCGTCAACGTCGCGGGGGAGCTGGCTGCGGAAGGCAAGTCCGTCCTGCTTGTCGACGCCGACAGCTACGGGGCCAGCGTCGCCGGCGTCCTCGGGCTGCTGGACGAGGCGGCGGGTCTGGCGCAGGCCTGCCGGCTGGCCGACCAGGGCCTCCTGGACCGCGAAGCACTGCTCCGTGTCGCCGTACCGGTCACTGCCACGGCCGGGACTTTCCGGGTTCTGACGGGAATTACCCGGGCCGACCGCTGGACCGAGTTGCGGGCGGCCGCGCTGGCGCTTGTTTTGGACCGTGCGCGGGAAGTGGCCGACTTTATCGTGGTCGACGCCGGCTTCTGCCTTGAGGCCGACGAGGAGCTGAGTTTCGACACCATGGCGCCGCGACGCAACGCCGCGACGCTCAGGAGCCTTGAGCTGGCCGATACCGTGATCGCGGTTGGCTCCGCGGATCCGGTCGGCGTTCCCCGCCTGGTCAGGGGGCTGGCGGAACTGGAAGGGGCAGTGCCGGGGGTCAGCCCCGAGGTGGTGCTCAACAAAGTTAGGGCCTCGGCTGTGGGCCGCTCGCCGGAACGTCAGCTCCGGGAGGCGTGGGACCGGTTTGGCCCGTCCGTGAGGATTAAGGCCTTCCTTCCGTGGGACCCTGGCGCAACGGACGCAGCGCTGCAATCCGGGTCATTATTGCTGGAATCGGCTCCGGACTCCCGGCTTCGGTCGGCGATCGCGGAATTGGTTTGTGCACCTGTCCAGCAAAAGTGCCGATCCTCTGTGTTTTCCTCCACAGCAAGGCGCAGGCTGACGGGCTAGGCTCACGGTGAGGGCTGCAAGGAAGCAGCCGCAAACTGTGTGATGGAGGCGTGTGTCGATGTCGTCTGGGTCCAGCGTGGAGGATCAGTCCCGTTCAATCGGAGCCGAAGAAGGCTTCTTTGCGGACTACTACGAGCATCTGGCGGAGGAGGACGCGCTCACTTATCCCCACGAGCTACTGACAGCACGGGCTGAGACCCACCGCGCCGTCGGTTTCGAACGCCGGCCGGGGAGTGCCAACATCTCGATCGTTCCGGAGGGCGACCGCAGCGTTGTGTACATCGTCACCGATGACATGCCTTTCCTGGTGGATTCAGTCAACGCCGAGCTGGTCCGGCAGAATTCGGCCATCCACCTCGTTCTGCACCCCATGTTCGTGGTCACGCGCAACCGTGAAACCAACGAACTCGTCAAGGTGGACAGGGTCCCGTCCAGCATCGGCCTCTCCAGCGGCGACACAGCGGCACTGCCCGTCCTGTCCCACCTGATCGCACAGGGTGACAATGCGTCCCACATGGAATCATGGATTGCCGTCGAGATCGGCCGCGCCAGTGACGAAGCGGCTGACCAGCTTCAGGAAGGGCTGGAACGCGTCCTCGGAGACGTCCGGGCCGCCGTCGAAGACTGGCCGAAAATGCGCAGCAAGGCATTGCAGATCGCCCAAGACCTGGACAAAGTGGCGCACTCGGCCCAGATCGCAGAGCTGCGCCAGGCACAGGACTTGCTTCGCTGGCTCGACGAGGGCAACTTCACCTTCCTCGGCTACCGGGAATATGACCTGGTCAACGAAGAAGGCGAGGATGTCCTCGAACTGCGCGAGGACAGCGGCCTGGGCCTGCTGCGGGCGCACCACGATACCCATCAGGTGCAGCATCTCACCGACGCCGGCAGGCGCAAGGCCCGCGAAAAGCGCGCCCTGGTTATCACTAAGGCCAATTCCCGCTCAACAGTGCACCGGCCTGCCTACCTGGACTACGTCGGCGTGAAAAGTTTCGATGCCGCCGGCAACGTCAACGGCGAACAGCGGTTCATCGGACTGTTTGCCACCAGCGCCTACACTGACTCGGTGCGCAATATCCCGATTGTCCGGGAAAAGGTCGAGGCCGTGCTGCGCGGTGCCGGTTTTCCGCCGGACTCGCATTCCGGGAAGGACCTGCTGGGAATCCTGGAAACCTACCCGCGCGACGAGCTCTTCCAAATTGAAATTCCCGATCTCGCCGCAACGGCAGCGGGAATCCAGCGGCTGCAGGAACGCCGCCGGACCCGTCTGTTCCTCCGGCCGGACATCTACGGACGGTTCATGTCCGCCGTCGTCTACCTCCCTCGTGACCGGTACACCACCAACGTCCGGCTGAGGATTGAACAGGAACTCCGCGAGACGTTCCACGCTGAGTCCATTGACTTTGAAGCGAGGATGACCGAATCCGCCCTAGCCCGCCTGTTCTTCCGTATCCGCCTGCCCAAGGGCGAGGACGTCAGCCACGTCAACACCGATGCGCTGGAAAAGCGGCTCGTCCGGGCCGCCCGTTCCTGGAGCGAAGGGATCGCCGAAGTACTCCGCGAGCGGAGCGCCGACGACGGCGCCAACGAACTGGCGGCCATCTGGGCCGAGGCTTTCCCGGCGGGCTACCGCGTCGACTACGAAATCGAAGATGCCCTCGAGGACATCGCCCGGTTTGAACAGTACGGGGCCGAGGCCGAGCGGACTGTTGGTGCCCGGCAGGAACGGCCGGGAGTCCATGTCTACCTTCCCGAAGGCGCAGGCGCCACCCTCGAGGAGGACGCCAGGGTCAAGCTGTACATGCTGGAGCCGAAGAGCCTGAGCCAGATCCTTCCCTATTTCCACAACCTGGGGCTGGAGGTGCTGGACGAGCGGCCGTTCGAGATCGAGACAGCCGACCGGCGGGACTTCTTCCTTTATGACCTCGGACTGAAGTACCCGGCCGGGGTGGACCCGGTGTCCACGGGCCGGCTGCTGGCGGATTCCTTCGGGGCGGCGGTTTCCGGCGGTGTCGAATCCGACAGTTTTGACCGGCTGGTGCTTCGCGAGGGCATGACGTGGCGGCAGGTCATCGTGCTGCGGGCCTACGCCAAGTACATGCGCCAGATGGGAAACACCAACTCGTTTGAGTTCATGGCCGATACCCTGCTGGCCAATCCGGAGGTCACCCGCGGACTCATTGCCCTGTTCGAGGCACGCTTCGATCCCAGCCTGCCCGAGGCCGAGCGGGTGCAGAAGCAGGCAACCGTCCGCGCCCAGCTGGCGACGTCGATCGACGATGTCGCTACCCTGGATGCAGACCGCGTGGTGCGGACGTTCACGAACCTGATCGAATCAACGCTGCGCACCAACTTCTACCAGGACAAGCCGCACCTGAGCTTCAAGCTCAACCCCTCGGCCATCGAAGGGCTGCCCTTCCCGCGGCCCATGTTCGAAATCTGGGTTTACTCCCCGCGGGTCGAGGGCGTTCACCTGCGCTTTGGCAAGGTGGCCCGCGGCGGGCTCCGCTGGTCGGACCGCCGGGAAGACTTCCGGACGGAGATCCTGGGTCTGGTCAAGGCACAGACGGTCAAGAATGCCGTCATTGTTCCAACGGGCGCAAAGGGCGGGTTCTTCGCGAAGCGGCTGCCCGATCCCGCCAAGGACAGGTCGGCCTGGATGGCGGAGGGCGTCGAAAGCTACAAGACGTTCATCCGCGGCCTGCTGGACATCACCGACAACCTCGTTACGGAAGCCGACGGCGAACGGCTCGTCCCGCCGTCGAGCGTTGTACGGCACGACGGCGACGACTCCTACCTGGTGGTCGCGGCGGACAAGGGCACGGCATCCTTCTCAGACATTGCCAACGGACTGGCCGCTGACTACGGATTCTGGCTGGGCGACGCCTTCGCCTCCGGCGGTTCGGTGGGCTATGACCACAAGGCCATGGGCATCACCGCCCGGGGTGCCTGGGAGTCGGTCAAGCGGCACTTCAGCGAGCTGGACCTGGACACCCAGTCAGAGCCCTTCACCGTGGTCGGCGTCGGCGACATGTCCGGGGACGTCTTTGGCAACGGCATGCTCCTGTCCAAGCACATCCGGCTGCTCGCGGCCTTCGACCACCGGCACATTTTCCTCGATCCGAACCCGGACGAGGCAACTTCCTACACGGAACGGCAGCGGTTGTTTGAGCTGCCCCGGTCGTCCTGGGACGACTACGACAAGAGCCTGATCAGCGAAGGCGGCGGTGTCTACCCGCGGCAGGCCAAGTCGATTCCGGTCTCGACTCAGGTCCGCTCCGCGCTGGGGCTGCCCGAGGACACGACGCAGCTCAGCCCGCCCGAACTCCTGCGCGCGATCCTGCTCGCACCCGCCGACCTCCTCTACAACGGCGGCATCGGCACCTATGTGAAGGCCAGTTCCGAGACGCACGCTATGGTGGGTGACAAGTCCAACGATGCCATCCGGGTGGATGGACGCGACCTTCGGGTCAAGGTTGTGGGCGAGGGCGGAAACCTCGGCATGACGCAGCGGGGCCGTATTGAAGCGGCTCTGCAGGGCGTCATCCTGAACACGGATGCCATCGACAACTCCGCCGGCGTCGACTGCTCCGACCACGAGGTCAACATCAAGATCTTCGTGGACCGGATGGTGGCTGCCGGCAAGCTCGACGCCGCCGAGCGCTCGGACTTCCTCGCGTCGATGACCGAGGAAGTGGGGCGGCTGGTCCTGGAAGACAACATCGACCAGAACATCCTGCTGCTGAACGACCGCCAGAAGGTCGCCGAATGGAGCCCGAGCTACGAGCGGCTGATGGACTGGCTGGAGAAGACGGCCGACCTGAACCGGGACTTGGAGGCGCTGCCGTCCACCGCTGTCCTGCGCGAACGGCTGGAGCAGGGGCAGGGCCTCACCTCACCGGAACTGTCCGTGCTGGCCGCCTACGCCAAGATTGAACTGGCGACGGCCCTGCGCGACAGCGACCTGGCCGACGACCCGTGGTTCCGCACGACGCTCCGGCAGTACTTCCCGGTCCAGCTCAGGGAGAGATTCGACGCCGAACTGGACACCCATCCGCTGCGGCGGGAAATCATCGCAACGGTAGTGGCCAACGACATGATCAACCTGGGCGGCATCACCTTTGCCTTCCGGACCATGGAGGAGACCTCGGCGAGCGAGGTGGCTGTGGCCAAGGCGTTCGTGGCACTGCGGGAAATTTACGAGCTCGACGTCATGGTGTCCGAACTCAACGACCTGCCTGCGTCGTTCCCGACTGAGCACTGGAGCACCGTCCACCTCGATGTCCGTCGGCTGCTGGACCGTTCGGTGCGGTGGGTCCTCGCCCAAGGCAACGCGTCGCGGCCGATTGCCGACATCGTCGCCGAGTTCCAGCCGCCCATGGAACCCATGCGGGCCCGGCTGTTGGACTACCTGCGTGGTGAGGACCGCCAGCGCGTTGCCTCCTGGCTTGAGAAGGCGCGGTCGTGGGGCGTGCCCGAGGACCTGGGCCACCGCTGGGCAGAGCTGTTCGAGAGCTTCGTCCTGCTTGACATCGCAAAAATCGCGCACAGCCGCAAGGAGCCGGTGGAGGACATCGCCAACGTCTACTACACGGTATTCAACCGGTTCCACGTGGACTCCCTGCTGGAGCGGATCAGTTCCCTGCCCCGCGCGGACCGCTGGCAGGCCCTGGCCCGTGCAGCTCTGCGCGATGACCTCTACTCGACCGTCTCGGACATGACGACGGCGGTCCTGGACTCGACCGACGAAGGGTCGCCGGCCGAGGACAGGCTCAAGGCCTGGGAGCAGCTGAATGCGGAACATTTGGGCCGGGCGAAGAGCATGTTCGATGAGGTCAACGCCCTCGAAGCGGACGACATGGCCTCGCTCTCGGTAGCATTGAGGCTCTTGAGGTCAATCGTCCGACGCTAGGACAAAGTCCCGCCGTCGAAAAACTGGAGGTGCAGTGGCAATCTTTACGGACCCTATCAGGGAGCACGCTGATTTTGGGCCGGGGGATGCCGAGTGGCTGCACCTCCTGGTGGGCGACTGGCAGATGGTGGCCGATCTTGCGTTTGCCGACCTGGCCCTGTGGTTTCCCCACCCGGAGCACGGCTACGTTGCCTTGGCACACGTCAGGCCCTCCACGACGCATACGGTGTTCCACGCCGACTTCGTCGGGGAGGGCATTCGCTCGGACCTGCAGCCGCTGGTGGACAAGGCGTGGGAGAGCCGCACCATTGAGCGTTCCAGTGAGACGAACTGGAGCAGCGACATGGCACTGCGGGTCGAAGCCGTGCCGATGGTCAGGAACGGCCGGACGCTGGCGGTGGTCACCTCACACATGGACCTCTCCAGCTCGCGGATGCCGTCCAGGCTGGAGCTGACCTACCGCCAGTGTGCCTATGACCTGCTGCGCATGGGCACACTGGGCCTCTGGCCGGACTTCGCCTCGCCGACAGGCTCCCGGCGCGGGGCCCCGCGCGTTGGTGACGGCCTGATCCGCCTCGACGCCGAGGGCATCGTGCAGTACGCCAGCCCGAACGGGGTCTCGGCGTTCCGGCGCCTCGGCGACGGCGAATCCCTCGAGGGGCGCTCGCTGGCTGAGGTCACGGCGGGTCTGCTTAGGGACCGCCGCATGGTGGACGAGACGCTGCCTCTTGTTGTCACGGGGCGGATGCCGTGGCGAAGCGAGATTGAATCCCGAGGGGTCAGCCTGTCGCTGCGCGCGATCCCGCTCCGCGACGAGCAGCAGCGTTTCGGTGCGCTGGTCCTCTGCCGTGACGTGTCCGAGCTGCGTCGCCGCGAGATGGAGCTGGTCACGAAGGATGCCACGATCCGTGAAATCCACCACCGGGTCAAGAACAACCTGCAGACCGTCGCCGCGCTGTTGCGCATGCAGTCCCGTCGAATGGTCAGTGACGAGGCAAAGCAGGGGCTGGAACAGGCCATGCGGCGCGTGGCAACTATTGCCCTGGTGCACGAGACGCTCTCGCAGGGGCTGACCCAGAGCGTCGACTTTGATGAACTGATCGGACGCCAGTTCCGCCTTTCCGCAGAAGTGGCTTCACCATCCCAGCAAGTCCGGACGCAGCGGTCGGGGTTGTTCGGTGAGCTTCCCAGCGACTTCGCGACGCCGCTGGCGCTGGTGATCAACGAACTGGTCACCAACGCCGTCGAGCACGGACTGGAGGGACGCACCGGCACGGTGTGGCTGCTCGCCGACCGTTCAGCCGGCGACGACGATGAGGAACTGCTCACCGTCACGGTGGCGGACGACGGCGTTGGCCTGCCGGAGACGCCCCATGTGGAGGGCCTCGGGCTGCAGATCGTCCGGACGCTGGTCACGAGCGAGCTTGGCGGCACCATCCAGTGGCAGCCCCGCGAGGGCGGGGGCACGGCGGTGCAGATTGTCCTGAGTCTGGCGAACCGCTGACACGACAAAGGCGACGGCCGCGGACCATAGGTCCGCGGCCGAAGGCGGGGCTTCGGTGGTGCACCCCCCGGGACTTGAACCCGGAACCCATTGATTAAGAGTCAATTGCTCTGCCAATTGAGCTAGAGGTGCATCTGCTGTTTCGTTCATCCGCGGGCGTTAGCTTCCCTCGTTGACCTCCACAACGACATGAAACTCTACACGATGTTTTGGCAACGACGTGCATGGCGCGCAGCCGGCATCACGCCCATTCCGGGAACGAGAAAGCCCCGCCTTCAGGCTTGTGGCCTT
>NZ_JAAOXD010000001.1:82838-293853 GCF_014694315.1 Arthrobacter ipis
GGTCCGCGGCCGTCGCCTTTTCCTGTGGAGCTTTTGCCCGGGTGCCTTCGTTGCTGTGGAGCGCGTTAGGACGCGCGGCGGGCCCTGGCGGCGCGGCGCTTCAGTGCGCGCCGCTCGTCCTCGCTCATGCCGCCCCACACGCCGGCGTCCTGTCCGGACTCCAGCGCCCACTGCAGGCAGGTGTCAACGACCGGGCACCGGCGGCAGACGCTCTTGGCTTCTTCGATCTGCAAAAGCGCTGGGCCAGTATTGCCCACGGGGAAAAACAGCTCCGGGTCCTTGTCGAGGCAGGCCGCGCGGTTACGCCAATCCATGCTGATCAGTCACTCCATTCCTGGGAAGTCAATACCCTTGTGAAAATATTCACTAGGGCTTACATAGGAAAGGGGCCCTGGAGGGCCCCCTTGGTCATCTGGATCAAGCGTTTCATGTTAACGCTGTGTAAACAAGGGGTAGTGGACCACGAAATCCCCAAGAAACGTGAGCGATGCATCACATCAGCGGGCTTTCCCGCCGTGAGTCGACTATCTCGGGTAGTGTGCCAGTGTGTCAAGACCCCCAGAAGAGCCGTCCGGCCCGTTCGCTGACGCCGGAGACGGCGGACTGCCGGAGGACCAAGCCTCCGCGGGAAGGGGCCGTTCGAGCCCCGTCCGTCCCCGAGCCGTCGCCGTGATCTCTGGGATCGTGGCAGCGGAGGCCACGGCCCTGCTGGGCGCAGCAGCCTGGTACGGTTTCCAGCTGGCCAGCGGTGCGCCTGTCATGTCGTTTTGGGGTGCCATTTTCACGCTCGGCCTGCTCCTGGCTTTTGCGTCATGGCTGTATGCCGTTGCCGTGTTCCTGTTCCGGGGCTTCCGCTGGCCGAGGGCCGGTGCGCTGGTGGCCCAACTGTTCGTGCTGACCATTGGCTTCCCCACGCTCACCGGCGGATTCCCGGTGGCCGGCGCCGCGATGCTGATCCCGGCCGCCACTGCCATCGTCCTGCTGTTCGACAAGCGCGTGATCCGCTTCGCCTCCCGCGCCGCTTCCGCTCCGCCGGCACTCTAACGCCTCCTGACTTGGTCGGCCACCGCCAGTTGGACGGGCACCGCCGTGCCGTCCGCCACGAGCAGGGCGCGTCCTGGCGGGGGATGGGGCTCCGGGTCAATCCGTAAGCCGAAGATGTCGCCATCCAGCGGACTGCGGGGCGCAATGAGGACGCCCCTGCCGCCACTGCGGGCTGCCATGGCGAGCGGGACACGCTGCATCAGTGACTGGCCGAACGCGGCTGAGAAAACTATCGCCCAGCCGCGACTGTTCAGCTCCACCAGTTGCTGCTGGGAAATGGCAGGCAGCATGTCGGCATCATCGACGAGGAGTATGGCGTCCCTTGGCAGGCTTCCTTCTACGGCGTCACGGTGGACCGCAGCCCAAAAGTCGCCGGAACCGGACCCCCTGCCGGGGTGCGGCCAGCCGGCCGCCAAGGGATTGAGCACCGGCAGGGAAGCCAGGAACGAGGACTTGCCCGAACCCGCGCTGCCCAGCACGGCAAGGACGGCGCCTCCCGGCAGGCGCACCCAGGCAGGGGCGGGTTCGTCCCCGCCCACGCCAATCACCAGGCACCGGGCGGCTCTACGCACCGGGTGGGCCGCTGCGGGATCTGGTCCGTGCAGAGGGACGTCTGAAGCAGGCCCATCGAAAGCAGCGTCGCCTGAAGCTCGATCCCCTCTGGGCATCCGGGAGAGTACGTCCGCCACAGAGAGCTGCACGGGAAGGGCATCCACGCGGAAGGGCCTGACCCGCACCGGCCCCTGCATCGCTTCGCCGAGGGCAATGACAGTTCCGGAACCGGCACGTCGACCTGCTGGGACATAGAGCTGGCAGACCGCCTGGCGCCCCGCCGACAAAGCCCAGGATGCCACGGCCCGGCCCGGAACTGGAGGAAGGTCGGGCATCTTGGGCCACGCCAGCCTGCTCTCGGCGCTGGCGCGCCGCGGGCAGTAGATGCGGTTGGGGATTGCCGGTAAGAACCGCGACGTCACGAGTTCCCGGTCGCCGGAGATCACCACGGTGATTCCGGCACGGTGGCCGTCCCGGACGATGTCCTGGACATGGTCCTCGGCGCGGGTCGGAGGACCGGAGCGGAGGGCCGACAGCCAGGAGCCCCAGCCTGAAATGGCCAGTACCAGCGGCGGCCCGAAGGTTGCCGGGAGCCGGCTGAGCCGCCCGGACGCCTCGCCCGCCAGGCGCTCCAGGAGGCGCACACCGCGGCGGAGGTCGTCGAGGTTCACAAAGGACCCAGCGCGGTGCGCGCCCGCTATTCCCGCCAAGGACCCGTCCGCATCGAGGGCATAGAGGTGGCATTCCGTCGGATGGGCCAGCAGCTGTTGCATCGCCATTGACATGGCGTGGGCGGCGTCCGGGGATCCTGCGCCGATCAGTGCCAGATGCCCATCGGTTCCGGGCCGCCAGGTGAGACCGGCCAGCCGCTGCTCCTCGGGCAGGTCCAGCAACCCCAGCCCGACGGCCAAATCGCCGGCAGTACCCCGGACGGTGGCTGAAGCGACGGTGCCTGAAGGGACGGTGCCTGAAGGGACGGCGCCCGCAGGGACGGCGTCTGCCGGGACCGCGCCTGCAGGGACGCCGTCTGCAGGGACGGCTTCCGCAAGGACGAGGCCATCTGCGGTGAGTGCGGCCAGATGGGCGGGATCGGTCAGTACGTCCGGAAGCGGCGGAGCCAGCGGACGGCGCACCGGAGAACCCCCCATTCCGGCCCATAGGGAGGCAGTCAGCTCCACCACAGGCCTGGCGGCGTCCGACGGGGTTGTGGGCGGAAGGCTGCTGCCGGTGACTGAAGGCAGCATCGCCAGCGCTGCGGTTGCCTCAAGCACCCTGACCGGGCAAGCTGCAGGTTCCTCGCCGGTGCTGGCAATTGATGCTGACTGGAACTCCTCAGCAGTTTCGGTACCCCTGGCCAGGTAGGCGCGGCCGGGCCGGTTGACGGGAATGGCCGATGCCGCATTGGTGCCGATCACATCGGCTGACTCGTGCGCGGACTGCATCCGAAGGGCGATGCTGGTAGTAACGTTCGCCCGGATGTCCGCAGTGAGAGCCCCCTGCGGGCGCTGGGTCGCCATGATCAGGTGGATGCCCAGGGAGCGGCCAATGGCAGCAATCCTCATCAGCTCGGTCAGGGTCTCCGGAGCGTCCTCGACGAGCATCCGGAACTCATCGATGATGAGGATGAGCTGGGGGAGGGGCGGTCCGCCCGCAGGCGCCATGCGATAGGCGGCCAGGTCCGGGGCGCTGGCTGCGGCTAGCAGCTGCTCGCGCCGACGGACTTCTGCCCGCAGGGACACAATCGTGCGCTCCAGCTGGTTGCTGGCCAAATCCGTCAGCATGCCGACGCAGTGGGGGATGCCAGTCAGCGGACTGAGTCCGGACCCGCCCTTGAAGTCGAAGAAGAGAACATTGACGCGGTCCGGCGGGTAGCACAGGGCGAGCCCGGCGGTAATCGTGCGAAGCAGTTCCGATTTTCCGGCACCGGTGGTGCCCGCAACGAGGACGTGCGGGCCATCCGCCTCAAGATCCAGGACACGCACTCCCCGGTCGGTGCTGCCCAGGGGGATGGTGAGTCCCGGCTCCAGCTTGCCTGCCGCCCAGCGTTTGGCGGTTGCAGGAGCCGACAGGTCAAGAACATCGCCCAGCCCGCAGCTCGCCGGGAGGGGGTGTCCCTCAGCCGGCATCTCAGGGAGGGACCGGCGGTATGTCCGGCAGTAGCGGTCGAAAACGCCGGAGGGCACCAGGTCTGCAACGAAGCGGTGTTCCCTGGTCTGCGTCCGAAGCATGCCTCCGCGCTCGCCAAGTTCAATGTCGGTTTCCGCCGGCTGCTGTCCCGGGCCCGGCAGATGGACCACCCGCCAGCCGAGACCGCGGGCAGTTTCGATGATGCCGGCCTCCGGGGTGCCGTCCGCTGCTTCGCCGAAGAGCAGGAGAATGCGGGACGCATCCTGTCCGCCGGACGTGTCCGTCACGGCCGCCAGGGTGTCAGGGATCCTTGAATGGAGTGAGACGTCGGGAAGGAACCGCGCCGCGAGCGGTAGGGAAGAAGCCGGTCCATGAATCGCGATCCGGGTGCCGCTGGCCAGCGGATATCCCGTGAGCTGCATCAGGAACGAATGGACCAGACCATGTACCTCGGGCTCTGGTCCCCGGACGGAAAGGACCACAAAGCCAGGATCAAGGACCAGCGGCACCGCCCCGAGCCCAGGGGGTTTGAAGCCCGGCTGGTTCGGCTCGAGGCGTATGTTGGCCAGTTGGTCAGCCAAGCCGAGCCTGAGCCAGGCGCCCGGCGCAGGCCCTGGCGCTTCCTTGTACTTTGATTTCTCCCGTTCGGCACTCCGGCCGGTGCGGACAGGGCACCGCGCGCGAACCGCAGCGCTCAGTGCAAGATCAGCAGCGGACGGTGCGGACCGTCGTCGTCGGTCCAGATCCTTCGCAACCGCCGCCGCGACTGCCGATCTGAGCTCGCGGCGCTGCCGGACGCCCGAGAGCACCGGGACTAGTAGAGACACTGCCGACACCGCGGTGAAGGCCAGAAACATCCACGACCCCGTCGCCAGCACCAGCCCCACACCTATGATCACAGGGAGAACCGCCCCGAGGAGCAGCATGGACCGGCCCGCCGGCACGGCCGGGTGTGGCACGGTCAGCGGCTCGGCCACAGAGCTCCCAGCGAACCCAAGCTCGGCGTCCCGTGCCCCTGACGGCGCAGCCAACACGACCGACATGGACGAATTGCCGCAGCGAATACGGGAACCGATCGCGACGGCTGCTTTTGACACCTGTTTGCCGTCAACATCGGTTCCGTTAATGCTGCCAAGGTCCACAAGGGTCAGTGACTTATCCGTAACCTCGAGTCGGGCGTGCTCGCGGGAGAGATCGGCATCCGGAATCGTCAGTTCGGCGTTGGTCCGGCCGATTCTGTAGTTTCCCCGCCGCAACGGAAGTACAGAGCCTGCAGCGGGGCCGCTGTCCACCACGAGGAGCATGGCAGCGGGAGGTTCGCCGGCCGGTCCGGCCCCGGACACGGCGGTGTCGGACCCGCCACTGGTGGAAGGACCATCCACCAGAACAGCCCCGTTAATGAGGGGGCTTCTGCCGACGGTCAACACGCCCAGCAGCGTGCCCTCCACCGATAGCCTGCCGGTCTGGAAGCGACGCGAGAGCTCGGCTTCCAGATCGGACCCTGGGCACCCGTCCGGAGCCGACACCGTCAGCTCGACCGGCCCGCCTTGGGATAGGGACCCGGGAGCACGCACGAGCGTGCACTGCAGTTCCATTCGTGTCCGCCTTTCCGGAGCCTTTTGGAGGAAACGCTAGCCCTCATCACAGCGAGCCGATCCTGCATATTGGTGTATGTGGATAAACCCCTGCCAAGGCTGCGATCACTGCCGTCGGGGGAGACTCGGGTAGGCTAGGTCAGCAGACAATGCACAACATTGGGCTGCCCGAATTCGAAACAGGAGATTTAGTGACTGCTGACCTCGTCATCGTAGGATCAGGCTTCTTTGGCCTGACGATCGCAGAACAGGCCGCCAGTGAGCTGGGCTTGAAGGTAGTCGTCCTCGACCGCCGCCACCACATCGGGGGCAATGCCTACAGCGAGAAGGAAGAGCAGACCGGGATCGAGGTTCACCGCTACGGCGCGCACCTGTTCCACACGTCGAACGAGCGCGTCTGGGAGTACGTCAACCGCTTCACCGCCTTCACAAACTACGTGCACAAGGTCTATGGCGTGCACAGCGGGGAGGTTTTCTCCCTGCCAATCAACCTGGCAACGATCAACCAGTTCTTCCGCGCCAACCTGACGCCGGGAGAGGCGAAGGAACTCATCCAGGAACAGGCCGGGGAACTTGCCGGCACGGATCCCCAGAACCTGAACGACAAGGGCATTCAGCTCATTGGGCGTCCGCTTTACGAAGCCTTCATCAAGCACTACACCGGCAAACAGTGGCAGACGGATCCCAAGGACCTGCCCGCGGGCATCATCTCCCGCCTTCCTGTCCGGTACAACTACGACAACCGGTACTTCAACGACAAGTACGAGGGTCTGCCGGCCAACGGCTACACGGCCTGGATCGAAAAGATGGCCGAGCACCCGAACATCGAGGTCCGCCTCAACACGGACTTCTTCGACGAGTCACACGAATACAGCAAGGGCAAAGTGGTCGGCAGCATCCCGGTGGTCTACACCGGACCGGTCGATCGCTATTTCGACTACGCTGAGGGCGATCTGTCCTGGCGCACCATCGACTTCGAGGAAGAAGTGCTCGACGTCGGCGATTTCCAGGGCACTTCAGTGGTCAACTACAACGACGCCGATGTGCCCTACACACGCATCATCGAGCCCCGCCACTTCCACCCGGAACGCGACTACCAGGCCGAGAAAACCGTCATCATGCGTGAGTTCTCCCGTGCCGCCGAGAAGGGTGACGAACCCTACTACCCGATCAACACGGCAGCAGACCGCGAACGCCTCCTGAAGTACCGGGATTTGGCGGCAGCCGAGCAGAACGTTCTTTTCGGAGGACGCCTGGGAACCTACAAGTACCTTGACATGCATATGGCCATTGGATCGGCCCTGACGATGTTCGACAACAAGATTCGTCCCCATTTCGAGGACGGGAAGATGCTGGAAAGCGGAGGAGTGGACGCGTGAGCCTGACCATCAGTACTGAGTCCCGGCAGTCTGGGGAGGGCAGCCAGACCTGGCGCACCCTACAGAGGGTCATCCTTCCAAATCAAAGCCAGATGGACACGGCGCCCTTGTACATCGATACGGGCAACGCCACCGGTAAGCAGCTGCCGACGTCGAATATCGAAGCCGGCGGCAAGTCCGCGACTCCCGCTGGCGGTACGCCGAGCAAGGAAGTGCACGTAGAGGACTTCCTCACGAGGCACTCCACGTCGGTCCGGCCGGGCGAGCGCGTCTCGTTCGGGACCTATTTCAACGCGTTCCCGGCCAGCTACTGGCGGCGCTGGACTCACTTGAAGAGCGTCCGGCTGTCGGTCGCTACCCGGGGTACGGGCTCGGTGATTGTATACAAGTCCAATGCGCGCGGTGCGCTGCAGCGAGTCGATTCCCGCCATGTTAACGGAGCCACCACTAATACGTTCGACTTGTCGCTGGCACCGTTCGGCGACGGCGGCTGGTACTGGTTCGATCTCGTCGCCGGTTCAAAGGAACTGGTCCTCACCGAAGCCAATTGGCTCGGCGAAGGGGAGGAACACACTCCGGGATCGATCACGCTTGAAATCACGACGCTAAACAAGGTCGATTTCTGCATCAACAACCTGCGGATCCTTGCGGACGCGCCGGAGGCCTTGCAACACGTCAAGGAATTGATCATCGTCGACCAGGGAACGCAGAAGGTAGCTGACGCCGAGGGGTTTGCCGACGTAGCAGCGGCCCTCGAAGGCAAACTGCGGATCATCAACCAGGACAATCTCGGCGGATCCGGCGGCTTTGCCAGGGGCATGTACGAAGCGGTGAACAACGGAAGTGATTACGCGCTGCTCATGGACGACGACGTCGTCGTCGAGCCGGAAAGCATTTCCCGTCTCCTGACTTTCGCTGACATGTGCAAGACCCCAACGATCGTCGGCGGCCACATGTTCGACCTGTACAACCGGACCGTGCTGCACACGTTCGGTGAAATCGTCAATCCGTACCGCTTCCAGCCGGACCTGCCGAGCGAGGACATGACGCTGGGACATGACTTCCTGTCATCCAACCTGCGTGAGTCCTCCTGGCTGCACCGCCGGTGCGATGTGGATTACAACGGCTGGTGGATGTGCCTGATCCCGACCAAGGTGATCAAGGAAATCGGGCTTTCCCTGCCTGTCTTCATCAAGTGGGACGACGCCGAATACGGGCTGCGCGCCAAGGAGCACGGGTACCCGACGGTGTCGTTCCCCGGTGCCGCGGTGTGGCACGTGTCCTGGATCGATAAGGATGACCTGGTTGGCTGGCAGGCATACTTCCATGCCCGCAACCGCTTCATTGCGGCTCTTATCCACAGCCCCTACGAATTCGGTGGGCGCGTGGTGCGGGAGTCCCAGTACGCCGACATCAAGCACTTGGTGTCGATGCAGTACGCCACTGCCGAGGGTCGCCGTATGGCACTGACTGACCTGCTGCGCGGCCCGGGCGGGCTTCATGACCTGCTTCCGAGCAAGCTGCCTGAAATCCGGAACATGATGAAGGAGTACCCGGACTCGGTCATATCCCCAGACCCGGATTCCTACCCGGCCCCCAAACTGGACAAGCCTCCGAAGCACGGGCATGGCGTCCGGCAGCCGTCGAAGCTTGGGCTGATCCCCCTGGCGGCGAAGACTGTGGTGCGGCAGCTGGTTCAGCCCGTGGCGCCGTCGAGCGTTAACCGTCCGCAGGCGAACATCGCGCATCAGGACAACCGGTGGTGGCGGATGTCCCAGTACGACTCTGCCGTCGTGTCCAACGCCGAAGGCACCGGTGCGTCCTGGTACAAGCGCAACCCGCAGCAGCTGCGCAGGATGCTGGCCGAGAGTGCCCGGCTGCACGCCATGCTGCTGAAGGACTGGCACAAGCTGAGCGCCGAATACAAAGCGGCAGCGAAGGAGATCTCCTCTTTTGAGGCGTGGAAGAAGACGTTTGAGCGCCACAGCGAAAGTGGACAATGAGCAGTAGCGTCGACGAGCTTACCCGCCCCGGCGTCGGCGGCGGCTTGACGGAAGTATTTCGTACGCGCTTCCTGCTGCACCTCCTGGTCCGCAAGGAACTGAAGGTCAGATACAGGGGCTCGGTCCTTGGCTTGATGTGGTCCTACGTCAAGCCGGGGATGCAGTTCCTGGTGTTCTACATTGCCCTCGGAGTCTTTCTCGGATTGGAAAACAGCCCCCGGAATCCGGACGGCCTGCCCAACTACGCGATCTATTTGTTCTCGGGCATCGTGCTGATCAACTTTTTTTCCGAGGCGCTCGGTAACGCGTCGCGGTCTATTGTCAACAACGGAGGATTGATCAAGAAGATCTATCTTCCGCGGGAGCTTTTCCCTGTTGCCTCAGTGTGGGTCTCGGCAGTGCACTTTTTTCCGCAGCTGGTCATCCTGTTGGCAGCCTGCCTCTTCGCAGGATGGCAACCATCGGCCTTGCAGTTGGCCGCGGCTGCTGGCGGGTTTGTGGTGGTGGCACTGCTTGCCACTGGGCTGGGATTGCTTTTCGGAGCCATCAATGTCTACTTCCGGGACTCCGAAAACTTCGTGGACATGCTCCTCATGGTTGCCACGTGGGCCTCGCCGGTGATGTACGCCTGGACCATGGTGGTCGATAAGCTCGGTCAGTTCTGGTTCGGCGTCTACCAGTTGAACCCGATCACTGTGGGAGTGGAACTGTTCCACTTTGCCTTCTGGGTGCCGACGACTGATGGCAGTTTCGAATTGCCAGAGAATCTGATGTCAGTGTGGCTGCCCTACGCGTTGCTGGTTTCGGCTGCGGTGCTGCTTTTGGGCCAGATCACATTTCGCCGGCTTGAGGGCCGCTTCGCTCAGGAGCTTTGAGTTGACCACAGCCATCGAAGTCAAGAACATCAACAAGCAGTTTGTGCTCCGCCACACACGCTCCATCAAAGAGGCCATTGTGTGGCTTTTGAAGGGACGGAAGGGCGACCTGTCCGAGAAGTTCCATGCCCTCCATAACGTGTCCCTGGAGGTTGGCGCGGGTGAGGCAGTCGCGCTCCTGGGGCTCAACGGCTCGGGCAAGTCAACGTTGCTCAAACATATATCGGGCGTTCTCGTGCCGGACGACGGCAGCGTCCGCACCCGTGGCAGGGTGGCGGGACTGATTGAGGTCGGGGCTGGATTCCATCCCGACCTTTCCGGCCGGGACAACGTTTACCTCAATGGTGCAATCCTCGGAATGTCGGAGGCGGACATCGACGAGCGGTTCGCCTCCATCATCGAGTTCGCAGAGATCGAGAAGTTCATCGACACGGAGGTGAAGTTCTATTCTTCCGGCATGTACCTCCGGCTGGCGTTCTCCGTGGCGGTGCACACCGATCCCGAGGTTTTCCTTGTTGACGAGATTCTCGCGGTTGGCGATGAGCCTTTTCAAAGGAAGTGCATCGAGAAGATTCAGCAGCTGGCAGCGGAAGGAAAGACACTCGTGGTCGTGAGCCACGACTTGGATTTGGTTTCCACGATTTGCGACCGGGGTGTGCTGCTGGAGCATGGGAACATCACTTTCGACGGTCCGATTTCGGAAGGCATCGCCAAGCTGCGTGGCCATGTCTAGAGGACCAACTACGGGCACGGCTGGCCAGAGGGCGGACATTCAAGGCCTTCGGACCCTGTCGGTTGGAATCGTTATTGCCTACCATCTGCGGCCTGACTTGTTGCCGGGCGGGTTCGTCGGCGTCGACGTCTTTTTCGTTATCTCAGGGTTTCTGATTGTCGGTTCGCTTGTCCGTGAAATCAGCGAACACGGCCGCATCGGTATGCTGGCCTTCTATGCCCGCCGCATCCGGCGCCTGCTCCCTGCCTCGACAGCCGTTCTTCTAGCCACCATGGTCGGGGCCGTCCTGCTGATGCCCCAGCACCGCTGGCAGTCGATCGCTCTTGACGTCGTGATGTCGGCGATCCAGATTCAAAACTGGAACCAAGCGTTCAGTTCCGTGAGTTACGAGTCGGCCAATGCACTCGTCTCGCCCGTGCAGCATTTTTGGTCTCTCGCCGTTGAAGAGCAGTTCTACATCATCATTCCCTTGCTCTTGGTTGGAGCCGGACTGGTGGCCCGCCGCAGTAGGATCCCGGTCAGACGTTGCTGCGCTTACCTACTGGGCTTGATGGTCTGTGCCTCCCTCATCCATTCCGTTCTTTTCACGGCGTCGAATCATGACGTGGCCTACTTCGCCACCACGACGCGAATGTGGGAAATCGGCTTGGGTGGGCTGGGTGCACTGCTGCTTCCGGTCTTTCGTCCCGGAGTCCGCACAGGAGCTGTTCTGGCGTGGCTGGGACTGGCGATGATCCTGTCGGCGGCAATCCTCTACTCCACGCAGATGGAATTTCCCGGCTTGGTGGCGCTGCTGCCTGTCACGGGTGCCGCGCTCGTTCTCATGAGCGCCCCGGCGCCGGCTGGTTCTCCCCGGCAAGGCGAGGTATCGGTTTTGCACCCAGCCACATATTTGAGCGTGGCCCCGATGAAGTACCTCGGTGACATCTCGTATTCGCTTTACCTGTGGCACTGGCCACTGATCGTCTTCTATGTCTACCTGGCGGGCAGGACTCCGAATCTTGCCACGGCCGCCCTGCTGGCTGGCGCGAGCGTGCTGCTGGCCGTGCTGTCCTATCGCTTCGTGGAACAGCCCTTCAGGCAGGCCAAGCGAGTGAGGCCTGCAGAGGGCCGCCGGTTCCGGGCAAGGCCCCGCACACTAAGGGACTACGCTCTGGGTGTGTCTCTGATAGCCACGACCTGCCTCACGGCGGCGGCTCCATGGGGGGTCGTGGAGGCAAAGTCCGCGTCGCTCAACTACGAGATCTCCGATGCGGATTATCCCGGTGCGCTTGCCTTCGACCCGGGTCGGCCTGCCCATGTTCCGCAGCAGAAGGCGGTGGTTCCTGACCCGGCGGTTGCCACTAAGGATGTACCGCTGACCAACAAAGACGGTTGCAACGTCTACGATCCGGTCAAGTCGCCGGACACCGGCTGCACATACGGGGATTTAGAAGCCCAGCGTACGCTCGCGATTATCGGTGATTCCCATGCCAGCCAGTACGTCGACCCCTTGGCGTCCATAGGAGAGAAGAACGGTTGGAAGGTCCGGGCCATGGTGCGGAACGGCTGTCCTTTTACGGCGGCTCCGCCAGCGTCCAAGGATACGGTCTTCAGCAACTGCCCGGAGCAGAACCGTCAGTCTCTCCGGAAGCTGCTGCGCATGAAACCAGACATGGTTGTGGTGGCCGGCATGACCCCGGCGGGTTATAAATCTGCCCTCGGATGGGAGTGGAAGAATGATCGTGAGCTAGTTTCCGGTTATCAAGAGATGCTGCGGCCCCTGATCGAGGCAGGCATCAAAGTTTCAGTGATTTCGGATTCGCCATTTCCGGCTTTCTCTGTCCCGGACTGTGTTGAGAGGAACGGGCCTGCCGCGCCGAACTGCTCGGTTCCTGACGAGCCGGACCGGGCTCAAACGGACCCCCTTCGGGTTGCCGCCCAAGAGGTTGGCGGACTGGGCGTTGTGGATCTGGGTAATTATTTTTGCAGGAACGGGAGTTGTCCCCCAGTGATCGGCAACGTCCTAGTTTACCGCGACAACCATCTAACTGCCACCTTTGCCCGCACACTGAGCGGCCCATTGAAGCGTGCGCTGAAGTTGTAGCGGTGGACGACTGAATACGGGCGTGCGCCAGAAACTCGCTAGGCTAGACCAAGAACTCCTGCGCCCGTTGGGGCGCACAAACACCAAATTATAGAGAAGGCGACGTATTCGTGAAGATTGCTGTAATTGCTTTGGGGAAAATCGGGCTGCCGCTGGCCGTCCAGTTTGCGTCCAAGGGCCATGAGGTTGTCGGCGTCGACGTCAACCAGCAGGTGGTGGAGCTTATCAACGCGGGGACCGAGCCGTTTCCGGGCGAGGCGCACCTGCAGGAGAAGCTCTCCGAACTGGTGCCGGCCGGCAAGCTCCGTGCCACTACCGACTATGCCGAGGCTGTTCCCGGCGCTGATGCCGTGGTGCTGGTGGTCCCGCTGTTCGTCGACGCGGACGCCAAGCCTGATTTCGGTTGGATGGACGGCGCCACTGCCGAACTTGCCAAGCACCTGACCCCGGGCACCCTGGTGTCCTATGAGACAACCCTTCCCGTGGGAACCACGCGAACGCGTTGGAAGCCGGCGCTTGAGGCCGGGTCCGGGCTGGTTGAGGGCAAGGATTTCCACCTCGTCTTCTCCCCGGAACGCGTGCTGACCGGACGGGTGTTCGAGGATCTGCGCAAGTACCCCAAGCTGGTGGGCGGCCTGTCCGAGGCAGGCGCGGCTGAGGCCGTTGCGTTCTATGAGGCCGTGCTGGACTTCGACGAGCGTACCGACCTTCGCCGGCCCAACGGTGTGTGGGACCTAGGGTCCGCGGAGGCATCCGAGCTGGCCAAGCTGGCCGAGACCACCTACCGGGACGTGAACATCGGGCTGGCCAACCAGTTCGCCCGGTTCGCGGCAACCGCGGGCATTGACATCTACCAGGTCATCGAGGCTTCCAACTCGCAGCCGTACAGTCACATTCACCAGCCGGGCATCGCTGTCGGCGGTCACTGCATCCCGGTCTATCCGCGCCTGTACCTCTGGAACGACCCCGAGGCGACGGTGGTCCGGGCCGCCCGTGCAGCCAACGCGGACATGCCCGACTACACGGTGGGCCTCCTCGAGGGCGCTTACGGCGACCTCACCGGTGCGCGCGTGGTGGTGCTGGGAGCCGCCTACCGCGGCGGCGTCAAGGAGACGGCCTTCTCCGGCGTTTTCGACGCCGTGGCCAGCCTTGAGAAGCGCGGCGCCGTGGTGACGGTCCACGACCCGCTCTACTCGGATGCCGAACTGGAAAAGCTCGGCTTCACCGCCTACCACGTCGGCGAACCCGTCGACGCGGCCGTCGTCCAGGCCGACCACGCCGAGTACCGCACGCTGACCCCGTCTGACCTGCCTGGCATCAAGGCCTTCATCGACGGCCGCCGGGTGAGCTCCGCCGACAAGTGGGACGGCGTCGTTTACCGCGTTATCGGCAAGGCCTGACAGCGCTTCGCGGCTGCCTTGCCGCTGCGGGCCGCCCGCACCGGCATTTTTCGAGAGGAACCAAAGTATGACGACGACCATTGCTCCGAGCGCCGACGTTTCGGACCAGGCAATCCTCGGCGACGGCACGAAGGTCTGGCACCTGGCCCAGGTGCGTGAACAGGCGAACCTCGGCGCGAACTGCATCGTGGGACGCGGCGCTTACGTCGGCACCGGCGTACAGATCGGCGAGAACACCAAGATCCAGAACTACGCCCTGGTGTACGAGCCGGCCAAGCTCGGCAAGGGTGTCTTCATCGGTCCGGCCGTGGTCCTGACCAATGACACGTACCCGCGGTCGGTCAGCCCCGACGGCTCGCTGAAGAGCGCCCACGACTGGACGCCGGTCGGCGTGACCATCGAGGACGGCGCATCGATCGGTGCCCGGGCCGTGTGTGTCGCCCCGCTGACCGTGGGGCGCTGGGCCACCGTCGCGGCCGGCGCCGTCGTCACCAAGGATGTGCCGGCCTTTGCCCTCATGGCTGGTGTTCCTGCCCGGCGTCTTGGCTGGGTGGGCAAGGCGGGTGAGCCGCTGCGCCAGGAGGGCGGCTTCTGGGTTTGCCCCGCTACCGGCGCCAAATACATTGAAGACGGAAATTCCCTGAAAGAGTCTGAGGAGAACGCATGAGCTACGACTTTATCCCCGCGGCGAAGCCGATCATCGGCGACGACGAGCGGGCCGCCGTCGACGCCGTTCTGGCCACCGGAATGCTGGCCCAGGGCCAGCAGGTCGCCGATTTCGAGAAGGAGTTTTCCGAGGTTCTCCTGGACGGCCGCTCATCCGTTGCCGTCAACTCCGGCACGTCGGGACTGCACCTCGGGCTCCTGGCTGCCGGTGTCGGGGCCGGCGACGAGGTTATTGTTCCGTCGTTCACCTTTGCCGCCACCGGCAACTCCGTCGCGCTGACCGGGGCCACCCCGGTGTTTGCCGACATCGAACTGGACCACTACACCCTGGACGTGGACCACGTTGCCTCGCTGATCACGGACAAGACCAAGGGCATCATGCCCGTGCACCTGTACGGCCACCCGTTCAATGTCGAAGGCCTCGGGAAGCTCGCTGAAGAGCGTGGCATCGACCTGTACGAGGACGCCGCCCAGGCCCACGGTGCCAGCTTCAAGGGCCAGAAGGTGGGAACGTTCGGCAAGTTCGCCATGTTCAGCCTCTACCCGACGAAGAACATGACCTCAGGCGAGGGCGGCATGGTCTCCACACCGGACAGCACGGTGGAGCGGAACCTGCGCCTGCTGCGGAACCAGGGCATGGAAAAGCAGTACGAAAACGAGCTTGTGGGCTTCAACGCCCGGATGACCGACCTGCACGCCTCCATCGGCAGGGTCCAGCTCAAGAAGGTCCTCGGCTGGACGGAGAAGCGCCAGCAGAACGCGGCCTTCCTGACCGCGAACCTCCAGGGCGTCGGCACGCCCAAGGTCGCCGAGGGCGCGTCCCACGTCTACCACCAGTACACGATCCGTGTGCCGGAGGACCGTGACGGGCTGGCCAAGGCACTGCGCGAGGAATACAACATTGGCACCGGCGTGTACTACCCGGTTCCCAACCACCGCCTGCCCTCCTTCAACCGCACCGAAGACCTGCCGAACACGGAAACCGCTGCCCGGGAAGTCCTCTCCCTGCCGGTGCACCCGTCCCTGAGCCAGAACGACCTGGACCGCATCGTCACCGCGGTCAACAAACTCGTCCAGGCAGGTGCCTGATGGCTAACCTGCGCGTCGGCCTCATCGGCCTGGGCATGATGGGCCGCCACCACGCGCGCGTGGTGCGGGAGCTCGACGGCGTCGACCTCGTCGCCGTCGCCGACTCCTTCGGCGACCCGCACGGCGTTGCCGGCCAGCTGGATGTCCTGTCCTCCGTCCAGGAGCTTATCGCCGCCGGCATCGACATGGCTGTGGTGGCTGTCCCCACCGGCCTGCACGAGGAAGTCGGCCTCGCCCTGGCCGACGCCGGCGTCCACACCCTGGTGGAGAAGCCGATCGCCTCCAGCGCCGAGGCCGGTCAGCGCCTCGTCGACGCCTTCGATGCCAAGGGCCTCGTCGGCGCCGTGGGACACATCGAACGCTTCAACCCCGCGCTGCAGTCACTGCGCAAGCGGATCGAAGCCGGTGAGCTGGGTGACGTCTACCAGATCGCCACCCGGCGCCAGGGCCCGTTCCCCGCCCGGATCGCCGACGTCGGCGTGGTCAAGGACCTCGGCACCCACGACATCGACCTGACGGCATGGCTGGCGCAGAGCCGCTTTGAGTCGATCTTCGCACGCACCACCACCCGCAGCGGCCGCCCGCACGAGGACATGGTCGCCGCGACAGGTCAGCTGGACAACGGCGTGATCACCAACCACCTGGTCAACTGGCTCTCGCCGATGAAGGAACGCCTCACCATCGTCACCGGTGAAAAGGGCGCCTTCGTGGCTGACACCATCACGGCAGACCTGACGTTCTTCGAGAACGGCACGGTGGCGACGGAGTGGGAGTCCATGGCCGCGTTCCGGGGCGTTTCCGAAGGCAACGTCACCCGGCTCGCCATCGCCAAGCCGGAACCCCTTCGCACCGAACACGAAGCCTTCCGTGACGCAGTCCTCGGACTGCGCAGCGACGTCGTCACCATGCGCGAAGGCCTGGACACGCTCCGCGTGGCTGAGGCCGTGCTGGAGTCCGCCACCAACCGGCAGCTGGTCAGGGTTCCGAGTTCGTGACCGGGCGACGGGTTCCACGCGTCACCATTACAAGCCGCTTGTTTGCACCCGAAGTGGGCGCGGCGGCCTACCGTCTCAAGGCGCTTGCCGACGGGCTGGCCGCGAAAGGGGCAGAGGTGCGAGTCCTCACGACGAAGCCGCCCAAGGCACTGAAGGGCACGGACGCAGACTACGAAGTACGGCGTTGGCCGGTGCTGCGGGACGCAGGGGGAAATGTCCGGGGATACATCCAGTACCTCAGTTTCGACGTTCCACTGTTCCTCAGGCTCCTTCTGTCGCCCAAACCGGATGTCGTGGTGGTTGAACCGCCTCCCACGACCGGACTCGTGGTCAAGACGGTTTGCCTCCTTCGCAGAATTCCCTACGTCTACTTCTCTGCCGACGTCTCATCCTCGGCTGCGAAGGGCATCGGTCTTCGCGGGCCCGCCCTGAAGCTGCTCACGTGGATGGAGCGCACGGTCCTCAAATCGGCGGCAGGCATCCTCGCGGTATCGGACGGAGTGAGTCAGGAGGTGGAAGCCCTGACCGGCAGGAAACAAGGTATCTTCATGGTGGGCACCGGGGTGGACACGGATACCTTCACCCTCGACGGCGATGCCAGGTCCGGCGAGGGCAGGTACTTCGTCTACGCGGGAACCATGTCCGAGATTCAGGGTGCCCAAGTATTCATCGACGGTTTCGCCCTCATCGCAAAGGACAACCCTGACGTGCGGCTTCTGATGTTCGGGCAGGGTGTGGAACTTGAGGCGCTCAAGGCCCGAAGTGCTTCCCTGGGTGCGCAGGTGGAGTTCAGGCCGCCCACGTCGGGCTCGGAGGTCGCGTCCTGGTTCAGGGGCTCTCTTGCCAGCTTGGCCTCAGTGCGGCCGGGCAAAGGTTATGACTTCGCCTTCGCCACCAAGTCTTTGGCCGGGTTGGCCGCAGGCGCGCCGGCTATCTACGCCGGGGTGGGACCAATGGTCCAGCTCATTGAGGACAACAGGCTCGGCGTTGCAACGGGCTGGGACGCTGCCAGTGTCGCCGTGGCGATGAAGGCCGTGATTGCCAGCCCAGTCTCCGACGACGATCGCTCACGACTCTCGGCGTGGACCGAGAAGAACTTTTCGCTGCGGGCGGTGGGCAGGACGGCCGCAGCGCGTGTCCTCGAGTCTGCCGGAGCAGGCAGCTAGCGTGGCTGCGGCCGCCGCCTCCGGTTCATTGGCGCCAGCTGCCAGTCCGGGGAGACCTGTTCGTTGATAATCACCGTAACTAGCTATGGGATACTGAATCAGTGAGTCGTACTTGGATCGTCATGCCCGTCTACAACGAGGCCTCCGTCGTCGGAAACGTCATTCGTGGCCTGTTGCCTGAGTTTCCCAACGTCGTTTGCGTTGACGATGGCAGCAGTGACGGATCCCAACGAGCCGCCCGCCAGGCCGGCGCCGTCGTCGTGCAGCACCCGGTCAACCTGGGACAGGGTGCCGCCCTCCAGACCGGAATAGAGTTCGCGCTGAGCGACCCGGAGCTGGACTGCATAGTGACTTTCGACGCCGACGGGCAGCACCGGGTCGAAGACGCCAAGGCAATGGTTGCGAGGATCAAGTCCGGCGAAGCCGACGTTGTCCTGGGCTCCCGGTTCCTCGATGACCGCACGCAGCTGTCACTGGCCAAGCGCGTAGTCCTGCGGACCGCCGCTTTCCAGTCGAGGCTGTCAACTGGACTGGAACTTTCCGACGCCCACAACGGACTGCGGGCGTTCAACGCCGAGACGGCCGGAATGATCCACCTGACCCAGAACCGCATGGCCCATGCATCGGAGCTGATACATCAAATAGCGGCGATCAACCCGCGGTGGGTTGAGCATCCGGTCGAAATCATCTACACCGATTATTCGCGGTCCAAGGGGCAGTCCCTGCTCAACTCCGTGAACATCGTTGCGGACCTATTCTTTAGGTGAGATTGTGCAGATAGTTGTCCAAGTAGTTCTTGTCCTGTCAGTGGTTCTTGTCTCACTGGCTCTCATGCGGGGCGGATCCAACGCCCGCCACCTCGCCATCCGGCGGATAATGCTTGTGCTATTCGCTTGTGTTGCAGCTTTTTCCGTGTTTTTCCCGGAGGTGCTGACCCAGGTTGCCCGTTTCTTCGGCATCGGCCGTGGAACGGACCTTGTTCTGTACGCGCTGATTGTGAGCTTCCTCGTCTTCATGGCCACCACCTATCAGCGGTTCCGCCATCTGGAAACGACTTTCACCAAGCTGGCTCGGCGCATTGCCTTGGACGAGGCCGAGAAGCCCTGGGTCAACTCGGAGCTTGAGCGCCCGAAGGGCCTGTAGCGCGATACCTGATCCTCCGTCTGCCCGATGGCGGGGACCTGCAGTTGAGAGGTTGTCGGCCACACGTGCCAATTTTTCGTAGAACAGATGTAACTGCCGCGGACAGCAGGAGCTTCTCCAGCAGATGGACCTTCGCCCTGGCTGGCAGTGTCGCGCAGGGTCTGGTCCGGTTCCTCTATAGCGTACTCATCGGCCGTTTCGTCGGGGTAGCGGCCTTGGGAACCGTCAACTCGGCCATCTCCGTAGCCTTGCTCCTCAGCCTCCTCTGGCCCACCTCGGCGGGGCAGGGCGCCACGAGATTCGTAGCGCAGATGAGAGGCGCCGGCCGCGACGACCAGGCCCAGGCAGTGGCCAACTATCTCGGCCGCCGGATGCTCCTGAGTTCGTTTGCCTTGGCAGCAGTAGCCTTCGGGACTTGTCTTTTCATACTGAGGACCGACCTGGCGACAGCGGCCTGCTGTGCCGTCCTGTTGCTCGGCTACGCATCGTGGTCCTTCGCCCGTGGTGTCCAGTACGGAGGCGGCCAGATCGCCCGGGCGGCCATGTGGGATGTCGGCGGGTCGGTCCTGGCGATCGGACTGCTGGTCCTCGTGCTCCTGCTGAAGTGGAATCCGGTTCTGCTGCTCCCGATGGCCGTCGCCTACGGACTGTATGGCTTAGTCTGCTGGCCGCAGAAGTCGACCGGGGAAGTGGACCCGTCCCTTGTCCGGCAGATGAACACCTATGTCCGTTACGGCGTTCTTGGCACCCTGTCCAGTACAGGTTTGCTGCAGCTGTCGATGATTGCGGCGCACTTCTTGGGGTCAGACCTCGAGGCCGGGTTCTACGCAGCCGCCCTCAGTCTGGCCACACCGGCGACGATGCTCGCGAGGACGGTCAGCCAGGTGCTTTTCCCGTCGATGGCAGAGGCAGGGGGCCGGGAGGACCCCAGCTCCCTTCGACGCCAGACAGACCTGATGACCCGAGGCCTGGTGGTGACCATGGTCGCCGTTTTCGGCGCCCTGTCGTTGGCCAGTCCGCTAGTCGTTGACCTCTTCTTCGGGGAACAATACGTTGAGGCTAAGGGATTGCTCTCGATCCTGCTGATGGCGGTGATGTTCACCACCTTGCCGGTGGCCTGCATCAACAGACTCAACTCGACGGGCACACACGGAGCCCGGTTTGTCTCTTTGACCGCCATGAGCGGGCTTATCTTGGCCGTCATTTTGTGGTTCCCGCTGTCCCATCTTCTCGGCCTCAAGGGAGTGGCGTTCGGCTACCTGATCGCGACCTTGGTCACTGCGACGGTATCGATCGTCCGTTGCTGGCGGCTTGATGGCCAGGAATGGTCGTTGCTGTTCGCCAAGGCCTTTGTTGCGATTGCCCTCGTTGTGGCTGGTCTGACTCTCACGAACATTGCATCTTTGCCCGACATCGCTGGCGTTGGTCTCGCCCTCGGCTTTACCGCCATCTGGGGCTTTATCTGCCGGAGGGACGTGCAGCGAATCAGATCTGCCCGGACTAGCCCGCAACCAGCTGCCGCGGCGGCGGGTCCGGTGCAACCGGATGGCCGCCCGGATGAGCAGGACGGAACTACAGCCAACAGCTGAGAGGCCTAGGTGTACTACCCCGGCTGGTTAGTGACACGCCTGATTGGTGAGCCCGTAAGGCCTCGTACGTTTGTGGCTGATCCCAGCCTCGGCAAGGACTCCCTGCAAAGGCGAGGGAGCGGTGGCAACCGCCGTTGTCGGTCATCACACGCGGGATTTTCACTGCATGGACAGCGAAAGCGGCGACGGCCGCACGCATGAACGCCCCAGCGGTCTCCTTAGATTCGTCAGGCAGGATCTCGGAGTACACGTGCCTGGGATGGTCATCGACGGCTTGGTGGATGGGGGAGTAGCCCCTGACCAGGCTCGATCAGCGCGGCGGCCCAACCCTCAGCCAGGATGCATCGAGCAAGACGCAGACGTCCGGCATGAGCGAGAAAAGCATTAGGGTGAGACACGAGGACCTCCTGGACTGTGTGTTTGCTCTCGACAAGCTCCACACAACACCCGGAGGTCCTCTTATTGCGTCAATTCAGTCCCCGTGTCACCAACCTGCCGGGGCAGTACACCTAGGCGCCGGACAACCGGCGCCACGGCATCCCGGCGCGGCGCCTTAGACGGGCGTCTTAAGCAGCAACTGCCGAACGATATCGCGCACAACGTCCTCGTCTTCCTGCGAGCTCAGAGCACTGGCAGCGGCGTCAGCATTGTTCTTGAAGCGCTCCACATCACTGGCAGAGAGTGACCGGATCGCTTCGGCGAGGCTCTCGGGGGAGTAGTCGCCCGTGACGACGCCAAGGTCATACCGTTCGATGAGCGCAGACGTCTCCGGCGATGGGCTGAACACCAGGCCAAGCCGTGCCTGGACGAAGTCAAAAAACTTATTGGGCAGCATCAGCCGGTGGTTGGTTGTGCGCGGCGGCAGGCTGAAGATCCCCAGATCGTACTGGTTGAGTGTCCGCGGAAGTTCGTCGGGAGCGACTGCGTCGTGGAACCGGATTCGACTGGAACCGGCGGACAGTTTCTTCAGCTCCCCCCAATACTTTCCGCCATCCCTGGCTTTAACCAGGTAGAGGTCGAGGGTATATTTCTCGTCGAGCTGCAGAACAGCGGTGATCATGCCTTCGAGGTTGCGGCCGGGAATCGCCGCCCCGCTGTGGACCAGCCGGATCCGGCCGGCGACCGGTTCGCTGGGCCGGAGGTCACGGAAGCCACCCGCATTCCTGACAACACGGACGCTCAACCCGAAACGGTCTTCATAGAGCCTGGCAATGGAGCCGTTCACTGCGCTGACAGCGTGCGTGCGCGGCAAATATTCACGGCACACGTCGGTCATGAACGGCTTGACGAGGAGGCGCCACGAAAGGACGTGGGCACGTTCCTCCGGGGCCCATTCATGCATATCGCCCCATACAGGGACCGGACCATTCATTTGCCCGGCAAGGTGGTGCGCCAGCGGCAACGCCCGGGCCTCATTGGCGACAATCAGGTCATAATCCTCGCCCGCTGCAAGCTTTTCGGCCGCTTTGACTGCCGGTGCGGACAGGGCCACGGCTTTGAACCTGCGCAGCGCCAGGGCTAGCACACCCGTGATGGTCTGGGGCAGCGACGGCAACGCGCTATCGACCGGAAGATGGCGGGTAGCATGCGCGGGCTTTTCACCGTAGCTCAGTGTCGTGACCTCGCCGAACTCAGCCAGGACTGCCAGTTGGCGGAGAACTCGGGAATCGGCGTTGATGTCGGAAAAAGAGATGCACAGTATCTTGGGTTTCAAGTGGGTCGCCTTCATGTCTGATTTCCTCGTTTGGCTATGGCCCTATTCATTCGCGGGCATAAGAGAGCACGGCCGGTGCCGCCGTCGGGGTAGCGGACAGCACTACGACCCGGCGAGATCTATGTAGTGGCTCTCCAGTTCATCGCAGCTGACGGCCAGGCTTCGGGACGTGACGACAAAATCCCGGGCCCGGGCCCGGCATTTCCGGTATTCCTCCCCGGACATCGTCAGGATTTGGCCTATTGCGGAGGATAGTTGGCCAATGTTTCCTTCGCTTACCAGGAGACCCGTTTCTCCGTTCCGAAGCATTTCGCCGATGCCGCCGCTGTCAGTTGCGACCACAGGGGTGCCGCAGGCTTGAGCTTCCAGAGATACCAGGCCGGCTGCTTCACGCCAGCCTTTGTGTTCCTTGCTGGGCACCACGACAACACTTGCAGCTTGCATCCTCGCTCGAACCGCGCTTCTCCCCGCGGCGCCGACAATTTCTGCATCAGCGTGGTCCACAATTATTTTCTCCAGGTCACCTCTGAGCGGTCCATCACCGATGAATACCAAACGGTGAGGCACGGTCTTCAGCAGTTCCTTAGAAGCAAGGGCGAGGTCCAGAACCCCTTTCCGCTCAGCCAAGCTGCCAACGAAAAGGACAGTGGGAAGCTGGTCGGGGTGTCCCTCATCTTCAAGCGGCACAAAGTAATCGGTATCTATGCCCTGATAATGAACTTCCAGCTTATTGGCTGGGTAGCCGGAGGAGATGGCCGTGTCAGCGAGGAACCTGCTGACCGCCAGTAGACGTGTGCTGGTCCGGTTGCATGCAGAGATGTTGCTGTGGTGCCACCGCTCCATCAACGAGCTTGTACTCCTGCCGTAGACGAATACGTCCGCGCCGTGCAGCGTTGTAAGCATGGGAATTCGTGCAAAGCGAGAAGCCGTTACGGCAGGGAGGGACCAAACCGCAGTGTGCTGATGAATGACGTCGGGACGGAACCTGAGAATTCCCGCCGTCATCCACGGCATGAAAGCTGGCATGACCAATTCACGGCGACGGAAACCAATCGAGGGGAACGGCGCATATTGACGCACGGGAGTAGAAATTGTCGGATCCTGTATGTCGGCCGCCAGTACGAAACACTCGAAATGGTGTTTAGCTCCTAGAGCTTCAGCATGCGAGACGGCAAAATATGTCGGTGGGATCCGGAGAGTGCCTTTGGTGACAGCCACCCTGAGGGCCGATTGAGTACGATTCATGGGTAAATTGAGCGCCCTTTTTTAGTTCATCGGCCTAGCCCTGACACCGAATTGAAATTCGCTCCGACGATCAAAATTCGGGTGCAGGGTCAGCGTCATGCGGGGAAAGCGTGGGCTGAGACAGCAGCTCTCGCCTTAGGTACCGAGTATTGATCTTAGCAAAGGCTCCTCACGCCGAAGGACGTCGGAGGAACACTTCTCGGTGCGCCGTGAGTCGCGTCGCTGGACGGCGGTACTGTCGGGCCTCGTTCAGCGGCACGCGGTCACTTCGTACAGACGTGCATCGCCTTCCGAGTCGAGCAGACGCAAGCCCTCTGTTCCAGCCAGCGAAGATAAAGCGGCGTAATGCCTGCCCTGGTGGACTTCCTTAGGGCCGAAATCCAGGACGTAGTAGCTGTTCTCCGTGGCGATCATCTGGCAGACCTCGCGGTCCTTCGCGACGGCCTTAAGCCGGCTCAGGATAATCCGTTCTGCTGGGCTCGGGGAGGAACTGATGGCAGGAAGCATCGCCGTCCTGCCGCTGAATGCATAAACGAGCGAAGCTCCTGTCCACGGATTGCCGACCACAACTGAGCCGGCGGGAACATGGCGATCAAGGCGCCTGAGCAGTGCCTCTTCGTCAGAGGAGAGCAGGGGTGAAGCGTCCGTGGAACTGTACGACTGGGCGGCCTTTGCCTGTTCGGTGGTGATTGACCGCCCTTGCGTCAGCGCTGCGGCCGCAAGGACCAGCACCGCTGATACGGCGAAGCTGATGGCACGTAGGGCCGGCCTCCTGGCGGGGGTCAGTTGCCGCTGGGCCCCTCGCAGGGAGGTCTCGATCAGCCAGCTTCCGCCAATGGCCGAGATGACCAGGGCGGTTATGGGCAGGAGGGCCGCCAAGCGGTAGGCATCGTTGTACCAGACGCCAGTCCAGAAACTGCGCGTCGGACCTGCAGGGTAACCGGCCACGACGGCGTAAAAGCCCAGGGAGATCAGGAAACATCCAAGAATCCAGAGCTTCCGCTCGGCGCACAGGATGACAATGCCCACGATGGTCAGTGCGAAGATGAGCCAAGGCACATCGGGGCTTTGCGGCGCGCTGGTGAGGGCTTCGCCGATTGCCCGGGGGAGAGTGGTCACCGGCGGCCAGAACGAGGCAGCCTCGCTTGGGCGCACGTTGGTCCAGAGGATCCAGGCAACGGCGCCGTAGGCGAGAACGGCCGCGAAGGCGATCAATGTTTTGCGGATCCCGTGCTCTTGGCCCCGAAAATTAATGCTGCGTTTGGCGAACCAGACCAGCAAAGGCGCCACAGCGAAGGCAATTAGAGTCATCGTCGTGCTGGGATGGGCCAGGGTCAAGCCAACTGATCCAACGCCGAGCAGGCCGACATACAAGATGGGGGAGGCCCGTCTGTCGCGTCCAATTCCCAGGAGTTCGACAACAGCGCCGAGACAAAAGGGGAGCAACGCTATGGCGAGCAGGGTCGGGTAGAGCACCCCGAAATCGACCATCAGATACGGGAATGAGCTAAAGCCTGCGGCCAAGGCTCCCGTCACCATCATGGGGACAGGTCGGCGGCCTGTCAGCGTCGAGACCAGGAATATCGCGGACAGGGGCCAGACCACAGCCGCGATGATCATGTTGGCCACGTTTACGGCCAAGGGAATGGAGGATCCGCTGGCATCCACCACCAGCGCCACAACGTCGTGCCACGCCGCGGGATAAAAGCTGAGCCGGTTGGAACTTGGGTCCAGTGACGCCAAGGTCAGCGACGAGGCCCGGCCGCTGTCCGCAATCACGCGCAGTGCGTTTAGGTGAAAAACGTTGTCATACGTCTGTGAGATATTTTCCGGCCCGCCGAAGATCCTGGTGAATCTGACGGAGATGATTGCCGCGGGGATACCGACGGCCAGCAGGTACGCCGCGGAGCGGAGGACTGCCGGCAGCCGCCCAATCTCCGGCCGTGGCCAGCTCCCGGAGGTGCGCCGCAACCACAGGACCCTCACCGCGGCAGCTGCGGCAGTGAATACGAGAGTTATCAGGACCATGGAGGCAACAGACCAGCGGATGTTCAGCATCTGGAGCAGGATGGCGCCCACCGAGGCAACAGATACCGTCATAGGCGCCGATGCACTCCACAGTGTCAGACCGCGTGCACCCATCGTCCTGGCCAACAGCGCTCCGGGAAGGAAGAGCACCAGCAGGCCGACAATAATCGTGGGGATGGTCTGCATCCAGCTCATCGGGCGAGTCTCCTAGTTTCCGTCAAAGAGTTCAGGATACAAGCCAGTGACCGGGAAACTGTCATCGGGGTGGGCATAGTGAAGGCAGCCGAAAGTCTGTTTCGGCGTGCGCATCCTGACTGTGTTCTAGTTCGCTCCTGAGGAGGCAGCAACCAGTGGCGCCGTGCCGACAGTGCCCGCCGTCGAAGCCACACCCCATTTGCTGCCTGCAAGGATGGGGTAGTAGCGCAGCTGCCCCGAGGTCTGGAGGGCCAGGACGCCCTTGCTTCCCGTGCCTGCGAAGCCGGCCGTGGCCGAGAACTGCCGGAAGGATTGCCAGCCGGTGCCAACCGTCTTTCTAATTTCTGACACAAACCTGCTTGTGCCGGTGGACCGGTAGAGCCGCATCGTGCCCGGCCCGTCCACCACCAACAGATCCTGTTTACCGTCGGAGTCGAAGTCAACCATGGCGAGCTTGAGTCCTGCCCACCCGCTGCCGATTCGCGCCGGCGTGCTGAGTCCCCTGCCGGAGGCGTTTGCCCAGTAATTCAACACCCCGTCGGCGCCATAGCCCACGAGCCCGGGATATTTGGCGCCCGCGACCCATTTGCCGGTCAGTAGCCTGGTCTGGGCGAAACCCGAGGCGACTACGGTAATGGGGGCAGCGAAGCCACCTGCGGCGGAGCCCGCATACAATGTGAGCGCGCCGCTGGACCTCTGGGCGAGAACGTCGGCGACGCCGTCGCTGTTCCAGTCAACGACGTTCAGGGACTTCATACCGGACCAGCCCACGCCGATCTGGTACGGGGATCCAATTGCGGAGGTGTTGGTTTCCGGGTGGTTCCACAACCCTCCCGCGGCATCGACAGTGAGAACATCTGCTGTGCTGGGGATGGCGCGTCCGCGCGTAATCAGAGAACTGCCGGAGATCAGGACACCTGACCAGCCGGTCCCTTCCACGGATTTGGCGCCCACCACGCCGCCGGTCAGTGGGTAGTAGTACACGGTGCCCGCGCTGTTACGTGCCAGCAAGCCGTGGGATGTTGCGGACGTGAAACCGGAGGCAGTGCCTATGCTGTTCATCGTGCCCCAGCCGGTTCCGATGACCTTGCGGGTCTCGGCGACAAAGGTTCCTGTCCCGCCGGAGCGGTAGAGCCGCATCCGTCCCAGGTAGTCGACAGCAAGGATGTCTTGGTTGCCGTCGCCGTCAGCGTCGTTCATGGAGACGTCCATTCGGACGAAACCTGAACCAAGGGCGGCTGCGGGCCCGAGAGCACCCCCGGAGGGATTCCCATAAGCCTGCAGAGATCCGTTGGGCCAGCGGACAATGACACTGGGGTACTTGGAAGACTTGACCCATCGGCCGATGGTGACATCGGCCCCTGACAAGCCGGAAATGAGCGTAGTCCGGGCCGCAAAACCTCCTGCGGCAAGTCCGGTTTGAATGCCGAGCACTCCGGCCGTGCTCACTGTCGCCACATCCTGGATCCCATCGGCGTTCCAGTCGGTTACGTGGACGGAAGCAAGACCGGTGAACCCCGAACCGATCTTGGTGGCGGCGCCCAAAGATCCCGAACTGGCTGCCCGGCGGAAGAGGCCACCGGCGGCATCAACGGTGACCACGTCCGAAGCCGAGGGGATGGACGGAGATGCCGGGGGCGGCGGCGCCGGTGTCACCGGAACCAGGTTGACATTCTCGCCGCCGGCAATGAGGTACGGGTTCCAGCCCGCGCCGAGCGCAGTGGAAACACCCCAGGTTCCGTTGCCGGGCACGGGGTAGTAGTAGAGCTGGCCACTGGTGTTGCGGGCAAGAAGGCCGTTTGTGCCGGCACCCTTGAAATTCGTGGTTACGGTGACGCTGGTCATTTTGTGCCAGCCGCTGCCGATGGTTTTGCGTACTTCCGTCAGGAAGGAGCCGGCGCCGTTGGACCTGTACAGCCGAAGCGCCCCGGTGGGGTCCTGGGCCAGAATGTCCTGGCTGCCGTCGCCGTCGAAGTCAATCATTGTCAGGTTCAACCCGCTCCAGCCCTGGCCGAGAGTTGTCCCGGCGCTCACTGAGGAGCCTGAAGTGTTGCGCCACAGGCGCAGCATGCCAGCATCATCGCGAGTGATGACATGGGGATAATAGCTGCTGTTGAGCCAGTAGCCGATGGTCAGCTGATAGTTGCTCCAGCCGGATTCCGCCAAGACGGGGCCCGCGGAAAAGCCGCCCGACGCCACTCCGACGTAGACGTTGACGCGGCCCGATTTCCACTGGGCCACGATGTCGAGCACACCGTCGGCATTCCAGTCGATGACGTTGATCGACCGGAGGTTGGTCCATCCCTGCCCGATCTGTTTGCGGGCGCGGAAGGTCGCGCTGCCGGTCGCCGGGTAGTCCCAAAGAATGCCTGAGGCGTCCGCCGCGACCACGTCGCCCAAGGATGTTATGGAGGGCGTGGGTACGGCGCCGTCAGCCTGGGACGCAAACCGCCGCAGGCTGTCCAGCGTTCCATTCCAGGCATTGGAGTCTCCAGCGAAGGGGCCCGTTGCACTGTACTGCCACACGCTGTAGGTTCCCCAGCCGTTGGGCATGGCCCCCACGTAGCGCGAATATGTGGCCAGATGCAGGGGCTGCCGGCTGAACGCACCAGAGTTTCCCGTGCACGTTGTCCACCAGTCGGTGGTTGTGTAGATCATCGGCAGCCGGCCGGTCCGGGCCAGCACGCGGTTGGAAAATGCCGCAATCCAGTTGACCATTGAGGCCTGGCTCATGTTGTAGCAGGTGTTGCCCAAGGATGCGTACGGGTTGTACTCGATGTCCAGCAGCGGCGGCATCGTATTGCCGTCTCCGCTCCAGCCGCCCCCGTTGTTGACGAAGAAATCGGCCTGTGCCGCTGCGGTGGAAACACCCGGCAGCGCGAAATGGTAAGCGCCACGGATCATTCCGGCGCTACCTGCGCCGCCATACTGGGAGCTGAAAAGCGGGTTTGTGTAGGTTGTTCCCTCGGTGGCCTTCACGTAGGCGAACCTGGCACCGAGACTATACTGCGCCGCCCAGTTGACGCTTGACTGGTGGCTGCTGACGTCCAGGCCCTGGACACCTGGAGCCATCCATGTGTTGGCCGCTTCTGTAGTTGCCGTTGCCGACAACGGCGACGACTTCCTGACGAGGGTGGATTCACGGCGCTTGAGGCCCTGGCCCATATAGGAGCCGTCTTCTCCGATTTCGGCCCGAAGGGCTTCCATGTCCACCGGCGCCGATGTAGACGTCGCTGCGGGGTCCGGCGTTTCGGAAGAGGACTGGACTGACGGCTGTACCGGGGCGCCCTGCGCAGGTAGCCCGCCGCCGAGGGAAAGCGTGGCCGACAAAAGAGCGGTTGTGCCCAACAGGCCGAGGCGTCTCGCGCCCACCACAATGGGCTTTGCGATTCTGCTATTCGAGGAAGGATTCATCTCATACTCCGTAGCCTTGAACTGCTGGCAGACAGTGGCTTGATGGCAGAGTCGTTCACCGTTTTGGCCCCCTAGTACGCCCGCGCGGGTGAGCGGTTCAGTGTAGCACTGGAGGTGCTGGTGTGACCAACGTGACACCTGAGCAGTACCGGGACCTGCGTGGCACCACATTTCTGCCCCACCGCCGCAGGGAACTAGACTGAGTGGCTGGTCCCGTGCCCCCTGATCGGGAACCCTCAACCGACCATGCGAAGGAACGATGAGCATTGCTTGCACAACCGTCCCTTGAACACCCCCGTCAGATGCGCTCAGGCGCCATTGATTTTCTGCGCGTACTGGGAATCGCGGCCGTGGTTGCCGGCCATATCGGAGCCTGGTCCGGCCCTGTCGTCCGTGAGACTGTCTACACATGGCACGTGCCGCTGTTTTTCTTCCTCTCCGGCTACCTGTGGTCCGAAGGCCGCACCGTGATTCAAGAAATGAATAAGCGGGCCAGGACACTTCTTCTTCCCTATCTCGTTTGGCTGGTTCTGGTTGGTGCGTGGTGGCTGTCACAGCTGGGTGTCATCCATGGCCAAGACATCCGCAAGCTCATCCTGGGCGGCTCGCATGTGCGGGGGCCGCTCGCCGCGTTCTGGTTTGTTACGGCGCTCTTCGTTGCTGTAGTGGCCGTCCGAGCGCTGCAGCGCTTCCCCGCGTGGGCGCAGTGGACGCTCTCCATGGGTGCGTTGGTTGTGACAATGCGCTTCCCCGACCTTGTCGCGCGGATCCCTCTAGCCGCGGGAGCGGGCCTCGCTTGTGTTGTGTTCGTCCTGGCGGGGCGGGAATTCAAGCGGCACCGGGCGAGGATTCGCCGGCCACTCGCCACCGGGCTGTCAATCCTGGGCGGATGCGCCGCCGTCATACTGTTGGGCTGGTCCACCTACCTGGATCTGAAATATGCCCAATTGGGCACGCCCGTTATGACGGTCCTCGTTGCCATCGGGGTATGCGCCGCCCTGGTACTCATCGCCGAGCATCTCGTGCCTTTGCTGGGTCCGCGTGCAAACGCAGCACTAAGCACACTCGCCAGTTGCGGGTTCATGGTTGTACTGACGCACGCGGTGGTTCTCGCTGAACTGACGAGGCTCGGCGTTGCCCCCTGGCTGGTCTTCGCTGCTTCACTGGCCGGTCCCTGGCTTGCCGCCCTGCTTATCCTCAGGACCGGGCTTGCTCCCGTTCTTCTGGGCGTACCCGTTCTCGCGGCAGCCGCGCCCCTGCGCGTGGGTGTGGGCTCCAGCCGTTCCTGATGTGTCTGCCTTCAACGCGTCAATTACCCACTCGCGGTTGGTCGCCATAAACTGGTGGCCATGAAGGTTTTGGTCACCGGCGGCGCCGGCTACATCGGATCACACACGGCTCTGTGCCTGCTCGAGGACGGACATGAGGTTGTCGTGCTCGACAACCTCATGAACTCGAACATTGAGGCAGTTCGCCGCGTCGAGGAGCTCACCGGCAAGAAGGTGGAGTTCCGCGAGGCCGACCTCCTTGACGCTGAGGCTGTTGACCAGGTCTTTGCGGAGGGCGGGTTCGACGCCGTCATCCACTTCGCCGGCCTGAAGGCCGTTGGCGAGTCCGTGGCGAAGCCGCTCTGGTACTACAAGAACAACGTCGGGGGTACGCTCAACCTGCTCGAGAGCATGGATAAGGCGGGCGTCCGGCGGCTGGTCTTCAGCTCGTCGGCCACCGTTTACGGCGCCTCGGAGCACGTTCCCCTGATTGAGAAGTCGCCGCTGGACGCGACGAATCCTTACGGCAGGACTAAAGAGCAGATCGAGGACATTCTGTCCGACCTGAGCGACGCCGACCCGCGGTGGAGCATCGCACTTCTGCGCTACTTCAACCCCGTGGGTGCGCACGAGTCGGGGCGCATCGGTGAAGACCCCCACGGCATCCCCAATAACCTTTTGCCCTTCGTTGCCCAGGTTGCGGTGGGACGGCGCGAGAAAGTCATGGTGTTCGGCAATGATTACCCCACGCCAGACGGGACAGGGGTCCGGGACTACATCCACGTCATGGACCTCGCAGCCGGCCACTTGGCAGCGCTGAACTACCTGCAGACCAAGACCGGCTCGTTCCGCTGGAACCTCGGGACCGGCCGGGGTTCGTCCGTTCTGGAGGTCATCGACGCGTTCGGTGCTGCTGCAGGACATCCGGTCCCTTATGAATTCGCGCCCCGGCGGCCGGGGGACGCGGCCGTCAGCTACGCAGATGCCTCCGCCGCATTGGCGGATCTGGGCTGGTCCGCGCACCGTGACTTGGCGCAGATGTGCGCCGACCACTGGCGCTGGCAGAGCGCCAACCCGTACGGCTACGCCGGCGCAGAAGCGACTGAACCGGCAGCAGCCGCTACGTCCTAAGCTCCACGCCATCGCTGGTCAGTTATCCACATGCCTGATTTTGTGGCTTGGCTCACGGGATAGCATCCTTTAGCTTTAACCCAGATGTACTGCCTCCGCTGGGGGCGGCAGTCGTTCGGGGGAATTCATGGATGCAGTACGCATTGTCGAGGATGAAGTCCGGGAGCTGATTCGTCGGCGGGGCCTCGATCCGTTGCACCAAACGGCCGAGGTCAGGCGGCTCGTGGAAGCGGCCGTGACCGACTATGACGAGCGCGCACTCATGGGTCCGCTTCCACCGCTTGGGCCGCTGGAGTCAGCACGCCGGTTTGTCTTTGATGCGGTGGCCGGGTTTGGTGCCCTCCAACCGTTCCTGGATGATCCGGGCATCGAGGAAATTTGGATCAACGCGCCCACTGAAATCTACGTTGCACGGAACGGCGAATCCGAACTCACATCACTGAGCCTGACGGACCAGCAGGTCCGGGACCTCGTTGAGCGGATGCTGAAGAGCTCAGGCCGGCGGCTGGACATCTCATCGCCCTTCGTGGACGCAGCATTGCCCGACGGATCCCGCCTGCACGTGGTCATCCCGGACGTCACCAGACGCCACTGGGCCGTCAACATCCGTAAGTTCGTTGTGAAGGCGACCAGGCTGGATCATCTCGTGGAACTGGGCACACTGACCCCTCAGTCCGGGCGCTTCCTTGGCGCCGCTGTCGCGAGCGGACTCAACATCCTGGTCTCAGGCGCGACGCAGGCGGGGAAGACCACGCTGCTGAACTGCCTCGCAGCCAGCATCGGCAGCCGCGAGCGCGTCATTACGGTCGAGGAGATCTTCGAACTGCAGTTTCCGCTGCGCGATGTGGTCGGGCTGCAATGCCGGCAGCCGAACCTCGAAGGCGAAGGGGAGATACCGCTCCGCAGGCTGGTCAAGGAAGCCCTCCGCATGCGGCCTGACCGCCTGGTGGTGGGCGAAGTCCGGGAAGCGGAGAGCCTCGACATGCTGATCGCCCTCAACAGCGGCCTTCCGGGGATGTGCACCGTCCATGCCAATTCAGCACACGACGCCGTGACCAAGATGTGCACCTTGCCGCTGCTCGCCGGGGACAACATTTCCAGCGCGTTTGTGGTTCCCACTGTGGCCTCGTGCATCGATCTGGTGGTTCACTGCAGCCGCCTTGCAAACGGGCGGAGGCAGGTGACAGAAATCCTCTCCCTGGGCAGGCGGGTCGAGAACGGAATTATCGAGTCCTCGATGATTTTCTCGACGATCGGCGGCCTGCTGGAACCGACGGCCAACACCATGCCGGCGGAGGAGAAATTCGCCAGAGCCGGTTATGAGGTCGCGGCACTCTTGGACCCGCGCTGATGGCTGCGCTGCTGGGGCTTCTGGTAGGAGCCGGGCTGTTCCTCATCTGGTGGTCGGCTTGGGACGAGCCCGCGCGTCCCAAGCGAGAGCCGCGGACAAGCCCTCTCCATGAGCTGCTGTTGTCTGCCGGCATTGAAAGGGTCACCGGCGCCGGTCTGATGGGCAGCTGCCTGGGACTTGGCGCCTTCGCGACGCTGGCCCTCTTCGCCGTGAGCAGGTCCCTGCCCGTCTCCGTTTGCTTCGGCCTGTTCGGCGCCTGGTTTCCGGTGGCGGTGGTGAAATGGCGGGTCAAGAGACGAAGCTCCGTCTTGCGGAGGGTGTGGCCCGACGTCGTGGACCATCTGCGGTCGGCCATCCGGGCCGGGTTATCCCTGCCCGAAGCACTGATACAGCTTGGCGAAAAGGGGCCGGAAGAGCTCCGGCACGTGTTTCGCGACTTCGGCTCGGACTACCGCTCGGGCGGCCAGTTCGACGCATCGCTGAACAGGCTCAAGGAACGGCTGGCGGACCCAGTAGCTGACCGCATCATCGAGGCACTTCGGCTAACCCGGGAGGTGGGCGGCTCGGATCTCGGCAAGCTGCTCGGGACCCTCGCCGAGTTCCTGCGCGAAAGTGCACGGACCCGGAGCGAGCTTGAAGCGCGGCAGTCGTGGACAGTCAACGCTGCCCGGCTGGCCGTCGCGGCCCCGTGGATCGTCATGCTGCTGCTGGTCAGCCGTCCTGAGGCTGTGGCTGCATACAACACCCCCATCGGGGCGGCCGTGCTGTTGGGAGGCCTGGTTGTCTCGCTGGTGTGCTATTCGGTCATGCTGAAGATAGGGGCCCTCCCAGAGGAAGAGAGGGTGCTGCGATGACCACCGTTCCAGCGGCCGCGATCGTCTGCGGTGCATTCCTGGGTGCCGGTCTGTGGCTCCTCCTTGTCAGGCTCCCGTTCATGCGGTCCGTCAGTTTCGTGGAACGGATCGAACCGCAGCTCAGATGCCAAAACCTCGAATCAAGGCTCCTGCGGGCGGAGGAACGCGTTCTCACTCCTTTTGGTCCCCTCGAACGCATAGTCCGCCCGCTGATCAGGGAAGCCACGGCCAAACTGGCCAGATTCAACCTTGGCTCCGCCGCCCTCAGTCGCAGGCTTGCGCAAGCACGCATCGACAAGTCGCCCTTGGACTTCCGGGCCCAGCAGCTCTTCTGGGGGCTTTGCACATTTATTGCAGCTGTCAGCGTGATAGTGCTGGCAGCACTCTCCGGGAGATTCAGCCCCGTCCTGGCCGTGGCCGTCTCCGTCGGTAGCGCAATCGGCGGCTTCCTCTTTAGGGACTACTGGCTCGGGGTGCAGATCAAACGGCGGGAGGAGCGGATGCTGGCAGAATTCCCCAGCCTGGCGGAAATGATTGCGCTCGCGGTGGGTGCCGGGGAGAGCGCCACCGGCGCTCTCGACCGCGTGTGCAGGACCGCCCGGGGTGAGCTCTCCAAGGAATTCAGCAGGGTCTTGGCCGAAACCCGCGCGGGCAAGCCCCTGGTGGATGCTCTCCAGGAGTTTTCTGCGCGCACCGATCTGGGGCCGCTCATCCGCTTTGTTGACGGCATCATCGTGGCAGTGGAACGCGGGACGCCACTGGCCGAAGTCCTCAGGGCCCAGGCCCAGGACGTCCGCGACACAGCCAAGCGTGAGCTGATGGAGTCCGCCGGCAAGAAGGAGATCGCGATGATGGTGCCGCTTGTCTTTGGCGTGCTGCCCCTGACAGTGGTGTTTGCCGTGTTCCCCGGAATAGCGGCACTCAGCCTCAATTTTTGACGCGGCTGCTCCGGCAGCCGCCGGAAGTGGCCACATTCAACAAACAAACAACTCCGAGAAAAGGGAAGCACATGACATTCATGGCCAGGCACGGACTTGCACTTGTCGCCGCATTAGCGGCGCTGATCGGCCACTCCTTGACTGCGGCCCCGCGCCCCCGGAAGACCTTCTCGGACCATCCTGAACGCGGGGATGTGCCCGGCTGGGTCATGATCACCCTGATGTCCGCGGTCCTTGTTGCCGCGCTGCTGGCCGTGGCCGGCCCGGCCTTGGAAGCCATGTTCAACCAGGCGATGGACACGGTCGGAAAATAGCCCGTGAACGAAACCGGTGCGGCCACTTCCGGACGTGAGCGCGGTGCTGCCGTTGTCGACTTTGTGCTCGTGGGCGCCCTGCTGACGGTGTTTTTTGTCTCCATTATTCAGCTCGCCCTCATCATGCACGTCCGGAACACACTCATCGACGCGGCGGCGTCCGGCGCCCGGCACGGGACCTTGGCCGACCGCAGCGCGGACGACGCCCGGCACCGTACCGGCGAGCTCATCGGAACGGCGCTCAATGCCGACTTTGCCCGTGACATCGAAACACGTGAAGTCGTCTTCCAAGGGCTCCGGACACTGGAGGTGACCGTTAGGGCCCCACTGCCGGTCATCGGTCTAATCGGTCCGCGCGGAGGGCTGGAGGTCACCGGCCATGCCGCGATCACCGGCTGACCGTAGGCGGCGCCACTTCACCAAGCGATTTGCAGACAGATTCCGGGAGGCGCTGTGCCTCGGCCCTGGTGGTACTCCCGGCCCCTGCGGCAGCTTCGGCGCCCACGGCACACGTGACGCAAGGAACGCAGGGGGCGACGTCGGGCAACGGGGGAGTGCGGTCGTGGAGTTCACGTTCCTCGGACTGCTCCTCATGGTTCCCGTGGTGTACTTCATCATCACTGTTGGCCAGCTTCAGGGCGGCTCGTTCGCCGTGGTGGGCGCAGCGGACCAGGCAGCCAAGGTCTTCGTGGCGCAGCCCGATGCACCGTCGGGCCGGGCAGCCGCTGAGCAGGCCACCATGGTGGCCCTTGCTGACTACGGCCATCCCGTCGGGAACGCCAGCGTCGAGATCCACTGCGACTCCGGCGGCGACTGCACCGCCGCGGGCTCGGCGGTCACCGTCACTGTTCGGCTCACCGTGCCGCTGCCTTTCGCCCCCTTTGGGGAGGCAATGCCCCTCAACGCCGGCCAGCTCAGCGCTTCGGCCACGCAGGTTGTGGGCAGGTTCCGTTGACGCCTCTTGCCGCCAGCCGCATCTCCGCCGGACCAGCACGAACCAGCCGCGATGAGGACGGGCAAATGACAGTCCTCATCATCGGGTTCGTCATGCTGGCCCTGCTGGTCAGCACCGTGGTCATGGCGGCGTCCAGCCTTTACATCGAGCACAAGAAGCTCCTGTCGCTGGCCGACGGCGCCTCTGTGGCCGCCGCCGACTCCTACACACTTGGCCAGGTGGAAACGGCCGGCGGCACTCCGTCGGCACTGCTGAACGGTGACAGAGTCCGGAACGTCGCCGCCGATTATCTCAGCCGCAGCGGCGCCTTCGCGCGCGTCGATGGACTGGCCGTCGCAGCCGGAACAGGGACGCCGGACGGTTCCACCTCCGTGGTGGTTCTCAGCGCCACCGTGCACCCGCCGGTGGTCAATTTCCTCATCCCGGACGGCATCACCATTGCCGCCACGTCTACCGCACGCTCGCGGCTGACGCGGTAGCCGGGCCGCCGGTCCTACCGCTCAGGGCGGATAGCGTACGCTTAAACAACCATGGCTCAAATTGATTTTGCTGCAGAAATCCGCGCGCTGCGCGGCACCTATACCTCCATCGAAAACGTCACCGATGTCGAGGCGCTCAAGGAAGAGATCGCAGAACTGAGCGAGCGGGCCGGCGAGCCGAACCTGTGGGATGACCCCGCGGCCGCCCAGGTTATTACCTCGCGGCTGTCGCACCGCCAATCCGAGCTGGAGCGGCTGAACACGCTGGTTTCCCGCATCGACGACCTTGAGGTGCTGGTGGAACTCGGCCAGGACGAGGACGACGCCGACTCCATGGGGGAGGCTGAGGCGGAGCTTGAGTCCATCCGCAAGTCGCTGAAGGACCTCGAGGTCGTCACCCTGCTCTCCGGCGAGTACGACGAGCGGGAGGCCGTGGTGACTATCCGCTCCGGGGCCGGCGGCGTCGATGCCGCGGACTTCGCCGAGATGCTGCTGCGCATGTACCTCCGGTGGGCAGAGCGCCATGGCTACCCCACCACCGTTATGGACACCTCCTACGCGGAGGAGGCGGGCCTCAAGTCCGCCACCTTCGAGGTCAACGCGCCGTACGCGTTCGGCACGCTGAGCGTCGAGGCGGGAACACACCGGCTGGTCAGGATCAGCCCGTTCGACAACCAGGGGCGCCGGCAGACCTCCTTCGCTGCCGTGGAAGTCATTCCCCTCATTGAACAGACAGACTCCATTGACATCCCGGACAACGAAATCCGCGTGGACGTCTTCCGCTCGTCCGGCCCCGGCGGTCAGTCGGTTAACACCACCGACTCCGCCGTCCGCCTGACCCACATCCCCACCGGGACCGTGGTATCCATGCAGAACGAGAAGTCGCAGCTGCAGAACCGCGCCGCCGCGATGCGGGTACTCCAGTCGAGGCTCCTGCTGCTCAAAAAGGAGCAGGAGGACGCGGAGAAGAAGGCGTTCGCCGGCGACGTCAAGGCATCCTGGGGCGACCAGATGCGTTCATACGTCCTGAACCCGTACCAGATGGTCAAGGACCTCCGGACCGAGCACGAAGTGGGAAACACCAGCGCCGTGCTGGACGGCGCCATTGACGACTTCATCGAAGCCGGGATCCGCTGGCGCACTGACAACCGCAACGCCGAACGATAGACGCACCCGCCCGGCCGAGGAACCCAATCCCGCGACACGCCCCTCTGACTCCCGCCTGAGCACGGTGGCCCGTGCGTATAGTCGAGAGGCCGGAGCTCTTCTTCCCCCTAGAGAAAGCCCCCGCACCGGTTGCAGACCATGCCCATAAAGCCGTGTCCTGCAGGGTTTTAGGGTCATGATCCGTTTCGAAAATGTCACCAAGGTCTACGACCAGAAAGCCAGGCCCGCCCTGGATTCTGTCAGCCTTGAAATTGACCGTGGTGAATTCGCCTTCCTCGTCGGCGCGTCGGGATCCGGCAAGTCCACGTTCCTGCGCCTGGTCCTCAAGGAAGACCGCGCCACCTCCGGCACCGTCCACGTCGCCGGCCAGAACGTCGCCAACATCTCCAGCTGGCGCGTGCCCCGCCTGCGCCGCGGAATCGGCGTGGTGTTCCAGGACTTCCGCCTGCTGCCGCAGAAGAACGTCTTCGCCAATGTCGCCTTCGCCATGCAGGTCATCGGCAAGAGCCGCAGCGTCATCCGCGACACTGTCCCCGAGGTGCTCAAGACCGTAGGCCTGGAGGGCAAAGAGAAACGCATGCCGCACGAGCTCTCCGGCGGTGAGCAGCAACGCGTGGCCATTGCCCGCGCCGTAGTCAACCGCCCCGGCATCCTGCTGGCCGACGAGCCCACCGGCAACCTCGATCCCACCACGTCCATGGGCATCATGGGCGTCCTGGACAAGATCAACCAGAACGGCACCACCGTGGTCATGGCCACCCACGACGACGACATCGTGAACGAGATGCGCAAACGCGTCGTGGAGCTCAAGAACGGCAAAGTCATCCGCGACGAAGCCCGGGCCCTCTACACGTCGATGATGCCTGTGGTCGGCCAGTCCCGAAGGCTCAAGGATGCCAGCGGACGCGACGAGACCGCGGACTCCGGCGGCCAGGCAGCGCGCGAACAGGCAGCGCGCGAGCAGGCAGGGGAGGGCCGGCTGTGAGGCTCCAGTTCATCCTCGGCGAGATCGGCGGCGGCCTGCGCCGCAACCTGTCGATGGTCGTCTCCGTCATCCTGGTGACCTTCGTGTCCCTGACTTTCGTGGGCGCCGCCGGTATGCTCCAGCTCCAGATCAACCAGATGAAGGGCTACTGGTACGACAAGGTCCAGGTGGCCATCTTCCTGTGCGGGGAAGGGTCGACGGCGGCTGGTTGCGCCTCGGGACCGGTGACGGCCGAACAGCAGGACAACTTGCGGACCCTGCTGGAATCGCCAGCAGTGGCCCAGTACGTGAACGATTTCCAGTTCGAATCCAAGGACGACGCCTACAAGCACTTCAAAGAGCAGTTCTCGAACTCTCCGATCGTGGATTCGGTCACGCCGGACCAGCTTCCCGCCTCGTTCCGGATCAACATGAAGGACCCGGAGAAGTACCAGATCATCAGCGAGACGTTCTCCTCGCAGCCGGGCGTCGAAACGGTCATCGACCAGCGGCAGGTCCTGGAGCGGCTCTTCTCCGTTATGAACGGGGCGTCCCTGGTGGCAGTCATTATCGCCGGTGTAATGACGGTGTGCGCCATCCTGCTCATCGCCACCACAATCCGGCTTTCGGCGTTCAGCCGGCGGCGGGAGACCGGCATCATGCGGCTCGTGGGAGCGTCAAAGACAGTGATCCAGCTGCCCTTCATCCTGGAGGGCGTGATTGCCGCGGTGATCGGAGCAGCCCTGGCCTCCGGAACGCTGTGGGCCGTGGCGCACTTCTTCCTGGGCGAATACCTGTCCAAGCAGTATCCGGATACTGCGTTCATCTCCCCGGCACAGACCCTGCTCCTGGCCCCTGCGCTTGTCGGGCTGGGTGTTGTTCTGGCGGGTACTTCATCTCTGCTCACGCTGCGCCGATACTTGAGGGTGTAGGCCATGCTCATCGAAGGAATGCCCATGACCAGTTCCGGCAGGCCCGTGCGAAGAAGCCCGGGCGGGCGCCACCGCAGGGTTCTAAGTGCCGCCGTGGCACTGGTGCTGGCCGCGAGCCTGGGGGCGTCGGCTCCTGCCGCCTTCGCAGACGACCTTGAAGACCAGCAGGCCGCCCTGAAAGCCGAAGCTGCCCGGGTCCAGCAGTCGCTCGAATTCGTCGACGCAAAAATTTCCAAAGCTGTGGGCGACCTGGTGATCTACCGGGGCCAGCTTCCTGCCGCGCAGCAGGCGCTTCTCGAGGCCCAGGGCCGGGTGGCGAGTGCCGTCAAGGAAGTGGAGGCCCTCGCTGCCAGAGTGGATCTGGCCCAGCAGAATAAGGCCAAAATCACCCAGCAGCTGGATGCAGACAAGCAGAAGATCGCCAGCACGAAGAAGCTGATCGGCCAGATCGCGACGCAGGCGTACAAGTCCGGCGGCGTGCCGTCAGATCTCACCCTGTTCTTCGGTGCCAACAACACGGGCAGTCTCACTGACACGATGGACATGGCCGACCAGGCATTGCGTAGCCAGAACTCCGCGATGGACAAGCTCACGCAGCAGAACGCCACCAACGTAAACTCGCAGGCACGCCTGCAGGCAGTCGAAGCCGAGATCAAGGACCTCAAGGCCAAGGCCGATGCGGCGCTGGCCAAAGAGAAGGCCGCCCGCGACGAGGCCGCCGCCAAGAAGGCCAAGGTGGACAAGCTCATCGCCGACACCACCCGCCTGAACAAGGAGCTGGAGGCGGCAAAGCCCGGCATCCAGAAGAAGCTGGACACCGTCAAGACACGTCAGCAGGCCGTCGCGGCCGAAATTGTTGAACGCGACCGTAAGCTGCGCGAGGCTTGGCTGGCCGAACAGCGCCGCATAGCTGAGGCCGCTGCCGCAGCAGCCCGGGCACGGGCCGAAGCGGATGCGCGGGCTCGGGGTGATGCCGAAGCTGCGGCCCGCGCGCGGATCGTGCAGCCGTACGTGCCTCCCGTGACCGGGCCGCCGTCGGCCTTTGGCCTCCGCCACCCGTTCCCTGGCAGCGTACCCATCACCTCCGGTTTTGGATGGCGGGCGACGCCGCCAGGAACCATCGATTTCTACGGTGCCGGCGGCTACATGCACACGGGCATTGACTTCGGTGCCGCTTGCGGGACGCCCGTGTACGCGGCGGCGGCCGGCGAAGTTTTCTCGGCTGGCTGGGCGGACGACGGCGGCGGGAACAACGTCAAAATCTCGCACGGTGTGGTCCAGGGCAACTCGCTGACCACGATCTATTACCACAACACCAGTGTGGTGGTCTCGCCCGGACAACAGGTCAGCCAAGGCCAGCTCATCGCATACTCCGGCACGACGGGAAACTCCACCGGCTGCCACTCGCACTTCGAGACTTGGCTGAACGGCGAGGCTGTTGACCCGATGCGCCTGCTCTGATCAGGGGCAGGGGCAGCCTTACGGCGCGGGCCCGCCGGTGCACCTGCCGTAGAATAGTAAGACTTTGTTCCGGTGCCGCCGGGACAGCCAGTACCGAGAACTGAGGAGTTGAACCGTGCCCAAAGAAAGTGGCCGAAAAGTCGTGGCCACCAACCGGAAGGCCCGGCACGACTACCACGTTATGGACACCTATGAGGCCGGCATCGCTCTCATGGGGACGGAGGTGAAGTCCCTCCGCGAAGGCCACGCTTCCATGGTTGACGGGTTCTGCACGTTCTATAATGACGAGCTCTGGATGGAGGGCATCCACATCCCTGAGTACAACCAGGGAAGCTGGACCAACCATGCAGCGCGCCGGCGGCGGAAACTCCTGCTGCACCGCGAGGAACTTATCAAAATCTCGCACAAGATCCGCGAATCCGGCTTCACCATTGTGCCGCTGCAGCTGTACTTCGTGGACGGCCGCGCCAAGGTGGAAATCGGCATCGCCCGGGGTAAGAAGGATTACGACAAGCGCCAGACTTTGCGCGAGCAGCAGGACAAGCGCGAGGCCCTTCGCGTCATGCGGGAACGCAATCGGCGCTAGGACGGAAAAATCGACGCGCGGTACATCGGCTGGAATCAATACTCGTTCCGATGCGTTATGCTAGGTAGTCCGGCAGGGATCTGGTCCAGAACCTGAGCTCCGCCGGTTTGGTAACAAAATACGGGGATGATCGGTTTCGACGATGTTAGTCGCGACAGGTGAAGCGGGCCGAGGATGCAGAATTATCTCGTAAACGCTGTCTGCAAACCAATAAGTGCCGAATCTAAGCGCACTGACTTCGCTCTTGCTGCCTAAGCAGTAAGACAGTCCGTCAGCCCGAGGTTGCTATCGCCCCGGATCCTGGCGTCATTTAGATAGCCACTGCTGTTTGCTCCCGTCATCGGAGTAAACGGGACTTTTAGATGACTGGGCCCGGATCAGCCGCCTGTTTGCAGGACGGCTGGGGCCGAGAATATCCGACGCAAACTGCGCCCGGAGAAGCCCTGACAACACGACATCGGACGGGGGTTCAATTCCCCCCATCTCCACCTTAGATGACCCCAGACATCCTTTACGGATGTGTCGGGTCATCAAAAACACCCCGGTCTACGGACCGGGGTGTTTTTGTTTGCCCGTTTCTCTGGGCTGGTAGTTCCGGGTGGTGTCTACGGTCTTGCCTCCGGTGTAGGCAAAGTCACCACGTCTCGCCTTGGAAGCAGGCACCCAAGGCACGGAATCCGTACAGAGTCCCCTGGAGCGCCAGGAACTTGGTCATCTGGTCCGCTGTGGTTTCCTTGATTGCCGAGAACGCCTCAAGCACGCTGGGAGACAGCGCGGCACCTTGGCAATCCGCGAAAGCCACCTGCGAAAGCCCGTTCCCAAAGTCCCGGAGGGTGCCGCCGGTTGGCTGATCCCACCACGGGTTGCTGAGGAACTGGAGAGTTGCGGATTTTCCGAATTCTGGCTCCAGGACCAAAACCGATTGAAGCGTGTATCCCTGATGCGGTGCGTCTTGTGGCTTGCCAAGCTGGGAGGGAAGATCACTGTAGCCCCAGTAGCCGGTGGTTGGGTTGAAGAGATAGCGGTCCGCGGCGGTTATCTGCGCCACGACGTCATCGAGCAGGGGGATGCTCCAGCCGGTTACTTCACGTACCTGCTTGAGCCAGGCTCCCGCGCCGAGATTGACGTTGGGCACGCAGGGCAGGTCCTTTCCCGAGTTCGAGTAGGCAACACAGATTCCGCCCGGCACATTTACCCGCGGGGTATTGAGCAGGCTGTCGACGGCCAAACGCAAATCCTCGTCGGTCACCAGCTTGTTCTGCCAGGCACCGAGCAATGCTGGCCCGGCGTGCCCGGCTGTGGACACTGTATATGTGGTGGACTCCGGGTTGGTAGTTCCGTCGCCGAACGCGTCCCAGGCATTTTCGATGCCCCACCCTCCGTCTGGCTTGCGGACATCGAGGAGGTGCTGCACAAGCTCTGCAACAGTAGGACTATCCCACCCCTCATGTCGCGCGTGGATGATGATGTCGAAGCCAGTCGATGCGGCATCGTGCGATCCGGCAGTCATACCCTTGGCTAGTTCCCAGAGCGTTTCCGACTCCTGACCCCACAGCGTTGAGGCTGTCGCTGCCTCAAGCAGGGGTGCATCCGTAATTTTGACCGTCACAGACATGCCAGGGATGCGGTTTTTACCCGCCCAGAGGTCAGGAGCCACTGTGAGCCGTCGCGCTGGTTGTGGAGTTACCCTGCAAGAAGCTGACGCCGTGCGGTCCGGGCTGAGCCGCACCAGCAGTTCGGCGGGGCATCCAACTGCCCCGGCTACGCCGGGGGCGATGCGCAGTACCGCGCCTGGTGACCACAACGGGCCTCCCACCGTAAATCGCAGAGTGGTCGCTTCACCGCGACGGACCACAGTTGGGACAACCGCTGTCACGCCAAGGGCTGCGACACGGGACGAGGTGGTGTGGGTTCCTACAGCGCGGCCGCCGTAGTAACGTGTCGCCACCGCGGTGACGGGGTACCCGCCGGCGCCCCTTGGCAGAAAGGTGCAGGTGGTCCTCGCGACGCCGGTGGCAACCCACTTTGTGGTGCCGCAGCTCATGGGGGAGGGGCCGCTGGGCACGATACGCACAGACTGGCCGGCCGGAACGTTTTTCAGTGTGGCTGTGATGGTCCCTGTGGTGTTGACCTTCAGGGAGGATGCGATGGTGAGTACAGGCGGCGCGGGCTTGGCCGTAACCCGAAGCGAGGTCGTCTGGGTACCAACGACCCGCCCGCTGTAGAAGCGGGTGGCTTTGGCGCTGACGGTGTACCCGCCGGCGAGGCGTGGCACAACGGTGCAGGAGGTGACCGCGACTCCGGGTGAGGCCCACCTGGTATTGGCGCAGGTCGTCCCCGCCGGGCCGGTGACGGCGATTGTCGCAGAATGGCCGCTAGGAATATGTCTCAGCGTGGCAGTGATGGTCCCCCGGCTGCCCACCTGCAGTGCCGAAACGCTAATCGACAGAGTAGGAGACGCAGCTTGCGCCTGGTAGGGGACGCCAATGATTACGAGCGCGCTGGCGATCAGGATGCCCATAAATGTCCTTGGGCGTAGTCCGACTAACATCTCTTGCTTCCCCCCGTACTGCGTCCTGTTGACGGCGCCGGCGCCTGGCAACGTGTGACGCGTTACAGCTCTTCCATTTGCTCCGCGTAGCCACGGATGTGACCTGGAGCACAGAAGGTAACAGGTCGAGGTTGGGGTGCCTCCCCCCAAAATGGGGGGGGCGGCCGCTTTCACCTCCGCTTGCCCAAGGCTTGCCCTCCCCGTTCACCCAAGGCGTAGCCGCTGCTGGACTAGGCAGCGGGGGCTGATTGTTGTGTTGGATAGCACCGGGTATTCACGGGTGCTAATTGCAAAGGAGGCCCTCAATGTCCACGGCGGCTGCAAATGAACCGGGTCCCGTCGAAGACGGCCCGGCCCTCGACTCTTACTCGGAGACGGTCATCAGGGTGGCCAGGACCGTCACGCCCCATGTGGCCGCCATTGAGATGACGGGGAACCGCCGCAACGGACGGTTCCGGGTCGGCGCCGGATCCGCGGTCCTGTTCACCGAGGACGGCTACCTGCTGACCAACGCCCACGTGGTGGCAGGCACCCAGAAGGGCCGTGCCGTGTTCGCCGACGGCTCCAGTACAGACCTTGAAGTCGTTGGCGCGGATCCGTTGTCTGATCTGGCAGTGATCCGGGGCCGGGCCCCGCATGTCGCTCCTGCCGAGTTCGGGGACGCAGAGTCACTGCAGGTGGGGCAGTTGGTGATTGCCGTCGGAAACCCGCTGGGGCTCTCGGGCTCGGTGACGGCAGGTGTGGTCAGCGGACTGGGACGCGCCATACCGGTCTGGGCCGGACGCAACCGCAGGGTCATTGAAGATGTCATCCAGACCGATGCCGCTTTGAACGCCGGCAGTTCCGGCGGGGCACTGGCCGACTCACGAAGCCGGATCGTGGGAATCAACACTGCCGTGGCGGGTGCCGGGCTGGGACTGGCCGTACCCATCAACCGCACGTCGCGCCGGATCATCTCCGCGCTCCTGTCGGACGGAAGGGTGCGGCGCGCCTATCTAGGCGTGGTCAGCACCCCGATCCGGCTGGGGGCCAGCGAAGTGGTCCGCACCGGCCAGCGGGAGGGGCTGCGCGTCGTGGAGGTGCTCTCGGGTTCCCCGGCCGAGCAGGCAGGGCTAAAGACGGGCGATGTGCTGCTGCGCGTGGGCGCCCGCGCCGTCAGCAATGCCGAGAGCCTGCAGAAACTCCTCTTTGCCGAGGCCATCGGCGTCCCGATGAACGTATCGGTCCTCCGCGACGGACACCTAACTGACGTCATAGCCGTCCCCGGCGAGATGGCGGACTGGGGATAGGCGGACTGGGGATAGGCGGATTGGGCACGGACCAGGGGCCGGGCACGAAAAACGGGGTGGCCAGGGAATCCTGGCCACCCCGTTCTCGGTGGTATTGGGCAATCAGCGTTTCTTCAGGTGCGCTACGGGGTCCGCTGCTCCCTCATGCGGGGCCTTGGCCTTCTTATCCGCGCGTTTCTGTTTGATGGTCTTGCCCGCTTTTTTCTGCTGTTGCTGGTGCGGCGATTTGTCCGGCATGGCGTGCTCCCTCGTCCGAGGGGCAGGAGGGTGCCCCTCCCTACGTAAATTACGCCTGTTTCAGCCCAGATGTAACTGCCCGGCTTACCCGTCAGCCCGTGACGTCGGCGATTCCCACAAACCTGGTGCCAACGCCGTCGAACTCGCTCCGTACATATCCGGGCGCGGGCGGGGGAACCTCGGAGGGGCGGTGATGATCGCACACGACGTACGTGAACTCCGGCCACCACTTCTTTGGCCGGGCCGCCTCCTCGTAACCGCAGACCGCGCAAACGAGGTGCACCCACACCGGCCGCTTCCCTGTCCGGTTGGCGCGGGACTGGACGAGCCACGCAGGCGGATTGTCCAGCAGTTCGCCAAGCTGGGCTTCGGTCAGAAGCTTGGGAATGCCGTGGCGCTGCGCCATTTCCAGTGGTACATCCAAGGCAATTGCCGCGTCACGTCTGCTGATCATCCAGTCCACGATACGGTAAGTCATGAGCGATGCCAGCCAGACCACTGCTCCCACGCGTCTCCAGCGACAGGTGCTGGCTGTCGCGATCGTGGCGTCCTTCATGGCGATCCTTGACAGCTTCGTCGTCAGCCTGGCGCTGCCCGCCATCGGCAGGGAACTCGGCGGCGGCCTCCGCGTTCAGCAGTGGGTGGTGGATGCCTACCTCCTGACGCTCGGGGCGCTCATTCTGGCGGCCGGCTCGCTCTCGGACCATTTTGGACGGGTCCGGGTGCTGCAGTGGGGGCTGGGCGGGTTTGCCCTCACTTCGGTCCTCTGCGGGGCAGCGTGGACCGGTGAAATGCTGGTGATAAGCCGGGGGCTGCAGGGAGTGGCCGGAGCACTCCTGGTGCCCAGTTCGCTCGCGCTGATTGTCAGCCACTTCGACAGCGGCGCCCAGGGGGCGGCCATCGGCAAGTGGTCGGCGTGGACCAGTGCTGCAGCCATCGTGGCCCCCTTGATCGGCGGCGTATCAGTGGACCTGCTCTCGTGGCGGGTCATCTTCTTCGTCAACGTGCTGCCGGCGGTGGCCATCTGGCCCGTGCTGGCCAGGTTGCGCAAGGCCGACGCCGTCCCCGGCCCGGCCGGCACCATTGACATTGCCGGGGCGCTCCTGGCCGTCATCGCACTTGGCGGACCGGTGTACGCGCTGATCGAGCAGGGGACTGCAGGCTGGGGCAGCCCGCATGTCTGGCTGCCGCTGGCGGCAGGTCTCGTGGCCGCGGCGCTTTTCCTCGTTCATGAATCGCGCACTGCCGTGGCGCTCCTGCCCCTGGGCATGTTCAGGGTCCGGAACTTCGGCTGGGGCAACATCGCCACCGCCGCGATCTACGGCGGCTTTTCCCTCGGGTTCTTTGCGCTGGGTATCTACATCCAGCAGGTGGGCGGCATGAAGGCGACCACCGCCGGCCTGGCACTGCTGCCTTCGACGGTGATCCTGATGCTGCTGGCATCGTTCTTCGGTGGCCTGGCCGGCAAGTACGGACCGCGGTGGTTCATGACGGCCGGTCCGGTGCTGTGTGCGGCCGGATTCCTGCTGACGCTGTCCGTTGGCGGCTCCCTGAACTACTGGACCCAGGTCCTGCCGGGGCAGGTGGTCTTCGGCCTCGGTCTTTCCATGACGGTGGCACCCCTGACGGCGGCCATCCTGGGATCAGTCCCTGAGAAGCAGGCCGGCGTGGGCTCGGCCGTGAACAATGCGGTTTCGAGGATCGCCGGCCTGGTCTGCATCGCCTTTGCGGGCTTCATCATCGGTCCCGAGCTGACGACGGCGGGCCTGCACCGCGCGCTGCTGGCCACCGCCGCGCTGCTGTTGCTGGGTGCGGCCTGTTCCGCCGGCGGAATCCGCAACCCGGTGCCGGCTAGCCGCCGCTGACCGCGATTCCCGCCCCGGCAGCAGCCAGCCCCAGCAGCAGATTTGCGAGGATGTTGGCGGCGGCGGCGAGGTAGCGCCGTTCACTGGCCAGCCGCACCGTCGCAGTGGTCCAGGAACTGAAAGTGGTCAGGCCGCCGGCGAACCCGGTGGCCAGGGCTGAGTGCCATTCGGGGCCGAATACCGCGGTGACGCCAACGGACAGCCCGATCACGAACGAGCCAGCCACGTTGACCAGCAGGGTAGCCCAGGGCCAGTGCCGCCGCGGCGACGGGAAGCCGGCCAGCCAGCCATCCACGGCGAACCGGAGGAGGGCTCCGGCGATGCCGAAGAGACCAACGAGGAGCGCCGTCACTGTCCAGCACCACGAGGAGCGCCGCGGAAAGCGCGGGGCGCGCCGAGCACCCTGCCGGTCCGCCAGCCGGCGGCAGCCGCCGCCAGCCCCAGGAGGACGGACAGTCCCAGATAGAGAAGACCCAGGACGGGGAGCCCGGTGCGGGTCAGCTGGTCCGTGGAAAATACGACGGCGGAGAAGGTGGTGAAGGAGCCCAGCACACCCGGCCCGATGGCCGCACGGAGCCAGAACGCGGTCTGCGGCCGCGCGATCCAGATGGTGGTGAGGGCCGCCAGCGTGAAGCTGCCGACGATGTTGATGCCCAGCGTGGCCCACGGCAGCTCTCCCGACTGGTCGGGGAACAGCAAGCCCAGCGCGTACCGGACTTCAGTGCCGAGCAGGCCGCCGGCGGCCACGGCCGTCCAGACCCGCCAGCCGTAGCCGGAGTCCGTCGTGGAGGCGGCGCCGGCGCGGCCGGCCAGGGGAGCCCGCACCAGTGCCTACAGGCCGGCCATGCGGCAGCCGGGATGCGCGGAGTCGCTGTGGATCCAAAGCGCGGAGGCCACTTCGTCGGCCAGGTCGACGTCGCGGCTGGTCCCGGGGGAGCCAATGCGGACAACCAGCGCGCCGCCGAAGGGCTTGCGTCCGCGCACCTCGACATCGGCGTCGAGGCTGATCTTTTCCGCGGCGAGGTAGCGCAGCAGCTCCGGGTTCTCGTCGCTGATCCGGGTGATCCTGCCCGTGTGGCCGTCGTCGAGCTCAATCATGCGGTGGGCGGACGGCATCCGAACGGAACCGTCGGCCGAGGGGATGGGATCGCCGTGAGGGTCCCTGGACGGGTTGCCCAGCCGGGCTGCCAGCCTCTCAATAAACGTGTCCGAGACCGCATGCTCCAGCTGTTCGGCCTCATCATGGACTTCGTCCCAGCTGTATCCGAGATCCGTGACCAGATACGTCTCGATGAGCCGGTGCCGCCGGACCATGGAGAGGGCAAGCCGGACTCCCTGGGGCGTGAGCGTGATGGCGCTGTAAGGCTTGTGGAGGACAAGGCCCTGGTCCTTGAGCTTGCGAACCATCTCAGAGACTGAAGAATTGGCCACGCCGAGGCGCTGTGCAAGCTGGGTGGAGGTGATGGGCTTGTCCTGCCATTCCGTGAAGGAATAGATGACCTTAACGTAGTCCTCGATTGAGGAGGAGGGCGTACTGGTCTTCACAGCTTCAAGCCTACCTGTTGCCACCAGGCCGTTCGGACCTGACAGCCCGCCAGGTCTGGGTGAGGTAGGGGAGCTGCAGCAGTTCGCCCTCGGCATGCCCGAGGTGTTCATGCAGGTACCAGGCCAGGTTGCCGGTCACCTTGGCCCGGGTGGCGTCATTGGCCGCGAGGTAATAGCTGCGGGACTTGGTCAGTTCGAGGATGTCGTCGGGGGTGACGGGATCCTCCCACCGGGTCAGGTGACTTTCGAGGGACGAGAATTCCGGGCCGATTTTGGGGCGGAAGTCCGGTTTGTGGACGTCCCCGGCGTGCATGATGCGGGACAGCCGGTGCACCCAGGGCACTGATGTGTCCAGCTGGTTCCAGATCAGGCCAAGCACCCCGTGCGGCTTGAGGATCCGGGAAATCTCGGTGCTGGCCCGCAGCGGGTTGCACCAGTGCCATGCCTGGGCAACGCTGACGACGTCGAACGCCGCCTCGGGCAGTCCGGTCGCCTCCGCGGTCCCTTCCAGGGCTTGAACCCCGGGGTAGTCGCGGCTGAGCTGCTCCAGCATGCCCAGGGAAGGATCCACCGCGCTGACGCTCAGCCCGCGTTCCACCAGCAATGCCGTGAATTTGCCGGTTCCGGCGCCAACGTCGGCAGCAGTGCGGGCCCCGGCTGGAATGAGCCAGTCCGCGGAATCACCCGGGTAGCCGGGACGGACCCGGTGGTAGTGCTCGCCGCCGTCCTGGAAGCTCTGCCCAAGCTCCTGCCGCCGCCCGTGATGAAGTTTGGGACCACCCCGTGCCACGCACAGTCTCCTTAGCCCGACGTCGAAAATTACCTTTTGAATCTACCGCACCGGGACCGCTGGTAGGGGACCGCTGCGGTGGCAGGCCGGGGTGACGGCTTAGTCCGGGGCGGCGGCTAGTCCTGCGCGCAGGGTGCGGCGCCCGCGGTGCAGGGGGTGTTGGGGGCCCACTCCGGGTAGGTGCGGGTGTCGTTCGCCGGGACCCAGCGTCCGGCGTCCACCACGTAGTCCCAGCCGAGGCCGGAGCGGCGGAGTTCCTCGATGCCGGCGAGCAGCCGCTGGGCGTCCTCGAGCCGTGATCCCACGCCGAAGCTGGCGCGCAAGGATCCGGACGGCAGGCCGAGGCGCTTCAGCAGCGGGTGCGCGCAGAAGCGGCCATCGCGCAGGCCCACGCCGTGTTCGGCCGACAGGTAGGCGGCCACGAGGCCGGCGTCGTATCCCTCCACGGAGAAGTTGACCACGCCGATGGCATCGTCCGGGTCGCTGTCGGCGAAGATCTGGTGGACGGTGACGCCGTCGATCTTGCCCAGCCCCTCGACGAGGAAGGACCGGATGGCGGCCTCATGGGCGTGCCAGCCCTGCGGATCCAGGGCAGCGATGACCTGGGTTGCCCGGGCCAGGGTGGCTGCTCCGAGCACGTTGGGTGAGCCGCCCTCGTGGCGTGCGGGGCCGGTGGCCCAGCTGACGCCGTCGAGCCTGGCCTCGCTCACGGCGCCGCCGCCGGCAAGGTGGGGGGTGCCGGCGTCGAGCCAGTCGGGGCGGCCGATCAGGACGCCGGCCCCGAAGGGGGCGTAGAGCTTGTGGCCGGAGAAGGCGAGGTAGTCGACGTCGTCCGCGGCGATGTTGACGCGGCGGTGAGGCGCGAGCTGGGCGGCGTCCACCACGATCCGGGCGCCGAATTCATGGGCAAGCGCAGCGAGGCGCCGGATCGGAAGGATTTCGCCGGTGACGTTGGAGGCGCCGGTCACGGCGAGGAGGCTGACATCGCCGTGCTCCAGTTCGGCGCGCAGGCTGCCGATGGTGGCTTCCAGGGTCTCCGATGCCACCACGCTGCGGTGCGGCACTCCCTGCCACGGCAGCAGGTTGGCGTGGTGCTCGATGTCCAGGTACAGCACTTCGCCGGTGTGGTGGTGGTCCTCCACGGGCAGGCAGCCGGCCAGGAGGTTGAGGGAGTCGGTGGTGTTCCGGGTGAAGATGACGGCGTCATCGGCCCGGCCGCCCACGAACTCCCGCACGATGCTTCGCGAGTTCTCGTATACGGAGGTGCTGATCTGCGAGGCATAGCCGGCGCCGCGGTGCACGCTCGCGTAGTACGGCAGGATCTCGTTGAGGTACGCAGAAACCACCGACAGCGCTGGCGCTGAGGCGCCGTAATCGAGGTTGGCGTAGCGGACGTGGCCGCCCTGGATCAGAGGAGCCTGGATTTCCGCGCCGGTGACGGCTGCCAGGGGACGGCCGGCGGCGGCAAATCGGCCGTCCAGCACGCCCGAGCCGGTGGTGGAAGAAATGGTTGCAGTCGTCATGGGACCTCACTGAGAAAGGACCCCGTGTGACGGGGATCCGCGCTTGCCGGGTCCGTTCCGGATCGGCCTGGTCGTCACCCGGGGCACCCCACCGCGAATGGAGGGTTGCCGGCCAGCTAACCGGGGTTTAGCGCTGGCACTCGTGACCTGTTACGAGACTAGGACATCCGGACGGGCGATGAAAAAGCCTGTTCGGAATGTTAAGCGGATTATTACGGAGCGCGGATATCGGGCTCTTGGCCGAACAAACGACGGCGAACGCACCCGCAAGGGGGCATCCGCCGTCGTAATATTCAGCACAAAAGCCGCAAGGCGCGGCGGGACGAAAACTAGAGCAAATCGTCCAGCTGCGGGTTCAGGCGCTTGAGGACTTCCGAGTGCAGGATTGAGTTTGTCGCCAGCGCATTGCCGCCGAACGGGCCGTCGGTGCCTTCAAGGGAGGTGAAACGGCCGCCTGCCTCGGTCACGATCGGCACCAGCGCCGCCATGTCGTACAAGTTCAGCTCGGGTTCGCAGGCGATGTCGACGGCCCCTTCGGCCACCATGCAGTAGGACCAGAAATCGCCAAAGGCCCGGGTGCGCCAAACTTCCTCGGTCAGCTGGAGGAACTCATCAAGGTTTCCGCGGTCTTTCCAGCCGCCGAGGCTGGAGTAGGACAGTGAGGCGTCGGCGAGGCTGGACACATTGGATACCTTGAGCCTCGTAGCGGCCGCGAGGGAACGGCCCGAGTAGGCTCCGGCGCCCTTCGCCGCCCACCAGCGCTTGCCCAGCGCAGGGGCGCTGACCACGCCAACCACGGGTTCGCCCTCGTCGACGAGGGCGATCAGCGTGGCCCACACCGGCACTCCGCGGACAAAGTTCTTGGTGCCGTCGATGGGGTCGATGATCCAGCGGCGGGAACCATGGCCGGAACTTCCGAACTCCTCACCGAGCACGGCGTCGCGGGGGCGGGAACGGGACAGCTGGCCGCGGATGGATTCCTCGGCGGCCTTGTCCGCATCGGTGACCGGCGTCAGATCTGGCTTCGTCTCGATCTTGAGGTCCAGCGCCTTGAACCGGCTCATGGTCTGGTCGTCCACGGAATCGGCCAGCACATGGGCCAGACGCAGGTCATCGTTGTAGGTTGAAGCGGGTTGGGTCATGGTTCCAAACTACCCGCAAAGGCCCGTCGGGGCGGGGAGGCAGCCGCCGGGCTGCGCCGCGGGAGGCTAGCCGACGCTGCCGAGTTCCTTGGTTTCCTGGGCCTCCATGCGCGGGTCGGTGCCCAGCAGGCGGCGCAGTGACGCGAGCCTGGCTGCTCCGGTTGGGCCTGCATAGCCGGCCGCTACCCATGCATCCACGCCGCAGTTGACGGCAGTGGCGTCGTGCTTGCAGCCTCGTTCGCAGGCCTCGGTGCCCGGCTCAAGGTCGGGGAAGGAGTGCAGGATGCGGTCCGGGTCGACGTGGGCCAGCCCGAAGGAGCGGATGCCCGGCGTGTCGATGATCCAGCTCCCCGCCGGGGCGTCAGCGAGCTTGAGGGCAAGGGCCGACGACGACGTGTGCCGTCCGCGGCCCGTCACGGCGTTGACGCCGCCGGTGGCACGTTCGGCGCCCGTCAGGGCGTTGACCATGGTGGATTTTCCGACGCCGGAATGGCCCAGCATCACGGTCACCTTGCCGTCCAGGTGGGCGCGGAGCTCGGACACAGCGGCCACGTCGAGCCGGGCGGAGAGGCCGTCGTCGGACCGGGCGTCGATGCCGCCGGCCTCGGAATCGGCGGTGCGGCTGATGATGACCGGAAAGTCGAGGTGGCGGTAGTTGTCCAGCAGCCCGGTGGGGTCCTTGACGTCCGCCTTGGTGACCAGCAGCAGTGGTTCGATCCCGGCGTCGTAGGCTGCCACCAGCGCCCGGTCAATAAACCCCGTGCGGGGCTCCGGGTTGGCCGCAGCGACAACCACCACCAGCTGGTCCGCGTTGGCCACAACCGCCCGTTCCACGGGATCGGTGTCATCCGCGCTCCGGCGCAGCAGGGTTTTGCGGTCCTGGATTTTCACGAGCCGGGCAAGCGTGTCCGGCTCGCCGGACACGTCACCCACGAGGGACACGAAGTCTCCGGCCACCACGGGGGAGCGTCGGAGTTCCCGGGCGCGGGCAGCGATGACCGTCCGCTCGTTGCCCGAATCCTCGCCTACGACAGCTGTGTAACGGCCGCGGTCAACGGTGATGATCCGTCCGGTCACGGCGTCCTCATGGCTGGGCCGGTCCTTCGTCCGGGGCCGGGAACCTTTTTTGTTCGGCCGGATCCGGACGTCGGATTCGTCCCAGGAATCAGTGCTGCGTGCCACCGGTGGTCCCTGCGGTGTTGGCGCCTGCCGTGTCTGCGCCTGCGCTGTTGGCGCCTGCGCCAATAGGCTGTTCGAGCATGTCCGCCCACAGCTTGGGGAAGTCCGGCATGGTCTTGGACGTTGTGGCGATGTCCTGCACTTCCACACCCCTGACCGCCAGCCCGAGGATGGCCCCGGCGGTGGCCATCCGGTGGTCGGCGTAGCTGTACACGACGCCGGCGCGGAGCTTCGCGGGCCGGATGATGAGTCCGTCCTCTGTTTCCTCGGCATCGCCGCCGAGGCGGTTGATCTCGGTGACGAGCGCGGCGAGCCGGTCCGTCTCGTGTCCGCGGAGATGGGCGATGCCGCTCAGCCGGGAGGGGCCTGTGGCCAACGCACACAGAGCGGCGACGGTGGGCGCGAGCTCACTGGTTTCGGCGAAGTCGGCCCCCTTGATTTCACTGCCGCCGGTCACCGTCAGGGTGCCGTCCTGCAGGGTCACCGTTGCCCCCATGTCGGTGAGGATGCTGCGCCACATGTCGCCCACCTGTGTGGTGTGCTCCGGCCAATCCGGAATCCGTACGGTGCCGCCCGTCGCCAGGGCAGCGGCCAGGAACGGGCCGGCGTTGGACAGGTCCTGCTCGATGCGCTGGTCGAACGCACGGATCGGGCCGGGGCTGACGATCCAGTGGTTCGGCGTGGAGTCATCCACCACCACGCCCGCGCCGCGCAGCACGGCAATCGTCATGTTGATATGGTCCAGGCTTGGCACCGTGCTGCCGGAGTGTTCAAGGTGTAGGCCGCCCGCGAACCGTGCCCCCACCAGCAGCAGGGCTGAGACGAACTGCGAGGACGCGCTGGCGTCAATGACGAGGTGACCGCCGCGGACCTGCCCCGTGCCGTCGACGCGGAACGGCAGCGAAGCGGGCATACCGCCGTCGTCGCCGCTGACGGCGACGCCCAGGCCCGCAAGTGCCTCGATGATGGTTCCCATCGGACGCGCCCGGGCGTGGGGGTCGCCGTCGAAAACGGTGGCGCCGCTGCGGAGTGCCGCCAGCGGCGGAACAAACCTCATGACGGTTCCGGCCAGGCCGCAGTCGATGGCGACGTCGGCACCGCCGGAGTTGGCCGGAATCGGCGTCACCTCCAGGTCCGGGCCGAAGGCGCCGTCGCCCGGCACTTCCCGGATGTCCGCACCCAGCTGGCGCAGGGCTTCGATCATCAGCGCTGAGTCGCGGGAGTGCAGCGGCGCCCGGAGCCGGGACGGCCCGTCGGCGAGCGCGGCGAGCACCAGGTACCGGTTGGTCAGCGACTTTGAGCCCGGCACGCGGACCGTGGCGTCAACCGGCTGCTCCGCAAACGGCGCGGGCCAGTGCGGAGCTGCGCCGGAGGTCTCAGCGGACGCGCCCATGGGTGAAGCCGTCATTCCTGCTTATGCCCCCACCGCGTGGTCAACAGCCCGGCGGACTGCCCTGTCGGCGTTGCGGACAGCCTTGTCGGCGCTGTGCAGCTTCTTGCCGGTGGTCTTGCGGGCGTCCGCGGCGAGGTGGCTCGCGGTCTTGCGTGCATCGGCGGCGAGGTGCTCTGCGCGCCAGGCCAGGCCGGGCCTGCCGGCTGTGTCCACGGAGGCCAGCAGCACACCGCCGGTGAGGGTGATGTTCTTGAGCAGTTGGTTGCGGCGGGCATCGCGGCCCTCCTTGCTGCTGATGTCCGCGCTGCGCCATTCAACGAAGGCGTTCAGTGCCGAGATGACGGCCAGCACCGAGGCTGCCAGGCGCGCGGATTTTCCGAGCGCGAAGAGGACGCCTGCACCCACCTGCGCTCCGCCGATGACCCGTGCCAAGACCTTCTCGTCCGTCTGGAACGGCAGGGCTTCGGAGGCGCGGCGCAGGAGGGGCGACAGTTGCTGTGCGGTGTCGTCCGCATTCCTGAGCTTGTCCGTTCCGGCGAGGATGAAACTTGAGGCCAGCATCGGCCGGGCAAAAAAGCGGACAACGGACATGAATTTCCTCCTGGATGGCCGAGCCGCGGGGGCCGCGGCGGAGTCGGTTCTAGTCTTGCACTTTTGCGGAATATTTGCCCACCGCGCGTCGTTGTGCACTTCAGGCCGGAAGCAGTCAGCAGGCGGTGTCCTGTGCGGTTTCCGGTGTTCAGCGGCGGCTGGGGAATGGCCGGAACCGGCAAGAGCGCGGACCGTCGCACGAACGCGGCCCTGATCAAGCGGGTCTTAATAGGCGGAGTGGAGATGGAGCATTGACTTTGGTGAAGGAAGCTGTGGGGGTGCGAAGTCCCGCCATGATGCGGCCGTTTGTGGTGCCGGAAGCCGACGCGCCCGAGGGTGGAAATGCCTTCTCGGGCCCGGACGTCTTCGCCGGCCCGGAGTACGGCACGGCGCGCTCCGGCACGGCACGCCTAAAGACGCGGTCGGCGACGATCAAAGTAGACTTGAACGCAATGAGCACCGTGGATCCGGCCCTGCAGGGCATACAGGAGGACGCCGCCAACGGCATCCCGAAGACTGGCACGTCACCCGCCGCTGAAGCGGCAGAGGATATCGACGTCGGTTCGGAGAGCGCCGAAGCGCGCCGCGCCCGGTTTGAGCGTGACGCCATGCAGTACGTGGACCAGCTCTATTCGGCGGCTATGCGCATGGCGCGGAACCCGGCCGATGCCGAGGACCTTGTGCAGGAGGCGTATACCAAGGCGTTCTCCGCGTTCCATCAGTACAAGCCGGGCACCAACCTGAAGGCCTGGCTGTACCGCATCCTGACGAACACCTACATCAACCTGTACCGGAAGCGGCAGCGGGAACCCCTGCAGTCGAATTCGGACACCATCGAGGACTGGCAGCTTGCCCGCGCCGAGTCCCACACCTCCAGCGGTCTGCGGTCCGCGGAGGCCGAGGCCCTGGACCACCTGCCTGATTCGGACGTCAAGCGGGCCCTGCAGGCCATCCCGGAGGAGTTCCGGCTGGCCGTGTACTTCGCCGACGTGGAGGGCTTCGCGTACAAGGAAATTTCGGACATCATGAACACCCCCATCGGTACTGTGATGTCCCGGCTCCACCGGGGCCGGAAGATGCTGCGGGACGAGCTGGCGGACTACGCCGCCGACCGGGGATTCAAAGCTGCTGCAGACGCCACGGCGGCAACGGAAAGCAACAAACAGGAGAACGGGAAATGAGCGACTGCCAGGGATTGGGCGATTGCGATGACACCAGGATGCAACGCATCTACGAGTATCTGGACGGGGCCTTGACCCGCAGCGACCTTGCGGAGATCAAGCAGCACCTGGACGAGTGCCCTGAGTGCACGCAGCAGTACGATCTGGAGTGCGTCATTCGAAAAGTGGTGAAGCGCTCCTGTACCGAGGCTGCTCCGGAAAACCTGAAGAACGCCATCCTGCAGCGGATTCACACGATCCGGCCGGTGGACGCCTGACGGGTTGCCTGACTTAAACGCGATGCCCCCGCTACCTTGCTGGTAGCGGGGGCATCGCGTTTAAGCTTCGGTTCAAGCCGTGGCTTAGGTGTTGGGGCGCTTCCCGTGGTTCGCGCCGCCACGCTTACGGTCACGACGCTTACGTGCACGCTTGCTCATAGCTGGCCTCCTTAATTTCGTTACCCAAAAGAGTTGCCCTCTAGTCTCCCATATCAGCGGACCGGCTGCGAACCGGCTGCTGTGCGGGGCAGGGCACCGGGACGGTGCCCGGACGGCGCCTACAGTGAGTTACGGATCGAGACCCGGGCCTGGTCCAGCACGGTCCGAACGGTTTCCAGGGCCACCGGTGTCATGGGCCGGGAGCTGGTGTGCAGGCGCAGCTCGGCGCGCATGTCGTCGCGGAACGCCTGCAGCAGCATCTCCGCTTCCTTGAGCATGTGCTGCCCCTCCGGGGTGTAACGGCCCGGGACGGCCGGATCCACGGACCTGGCAGCCGTGCGTGCCGCTTCCGCTGTGGCCGCCAGGTCCGCACGCAGCCCGCGCATGTTGCTGCGGATGTCGGCGCGAAGGTCATCGGCGAGCCGGCGGACGGATGCTGCAATGTCGTTTTCCACGGTCTCCAGCTCCTCGCGCCGGCTGTTCAGCTCAGCCAGGCCCGCAGCGGTGATGCGGTAGTTGGTGCGGCGCCCCTGGGATTCCGTGGCCACCAGGCCTTCCTCCTCCAGCTTGCCCAGGCGCGGATAGATGGTACCGGCGCTGGGGGAGTAGGTTCCGCCGAACCGTTCGCTGAGCGCCTTGATGAGTTCATATCCGTGCTTGGGGCCCGACTCAAGGAGTGCCAGCAGATAGAGCCGGAGTGCGCCGTGGGCAAAGACGGGGGGCATCAGAGTGCCGGTTCCGGGGTGGCCGGTGCCTGGCCATGGAAAATGGACGTCTTCCCGGACACGGAGTTGGTCCGGACCAGCATGAGTTTGGCGTCCGGGCCCGAGATGGTCTGCACCTTGCCGCCGGGGTGGCCATACTTCCGGTCGTCGATGACCACCGGACCGGTGGCCGACTGGGCCACGATGTCCACGCCGACGTCGTGCGGGACGCGGACAGTCAGGTCCCCGGACACGGAGTTCGCGCCGAAGTCGTGGGTGAAGCCGTGCAAGTCAAAGCTCATGTCGCCGCTGACGGTGTTGGCCCGGATATTGCTGAACTGGCCGGACGCCGTGACCTCCCCTGAGACGCTCTTGGCCGTGAGGACGCCGCTGTGGTTGCGGGCGATCACTTCCCCGCTGACGGTGTTGACGTGCAGGTCACCAGTGGTTCCGTCGGCCAGCAGGGATCCTGTCACGGTGCTCAGCCGGGTCCGGCCGTGGACGCCCGAGACCAGCCCGTCCCCGCTGACGGTGCCCGCCTCGACCTCGACGCCGGCTGGGACAGCGATGCTGATGACCACGGAGTTGTCGCTGCTGTTGTTGACCGAATCCATGAGATTCTTGAACCAGCCCTGCGGCCCATGCAGCTGGTGGCGGATTTCGAGACGCCCGCCGGTCACGGACACGGCCAGCGGATCGCCGTGCACGTCCGACACCTCTATCCGGACGGATGGCTCATCATGCGTGACGATGTCCAGCCTGCCGCGGACAATACCAACCTTGAGGTGCGAGACGCCGTCGACGTCCATGGTCTGCGGGCCGGTGACGGTCCAGGAATTCTCTTCCATGATTGCCTCCACTTGCGATATATCGTGACTGTAGAGGCCACGCTAGTCTGCAAGCTTCGGAAGATCAAGATATATCGCGAGTAGCTTTTCCTACTCCGGGGTGTCCATCCCCAACCACTGGAACCAACCCCGGTGAAGCACCAGCCATGCCATCAGCCCGTAGCCTGCCTGCCCGGGGGTGCCGCCGTTGGCAGCGAGATCCTGGCGCCACTGCTCATGGTTGAGCAGCGGTGAAAATGTGTCGACGTAGAGGTGCTTGCGTCGCGTGGTGACGTCGGCGAAGGCGGTGTTCAGCTCACCGAGGCGGCGGTTCTGCACCGGATCCAGGGTGGGCGGAGGCCCCACGACGAAGACCTCGAGCCGCTTTTGGGTAGCTGAATCCAGGATGTTGGCGAGGTTCAGCCGGCTCCGGGCAGTGGACAGCCCGAACTCGATGTCCCGGCCGGAAAGACCGATGACCAGGCGGTTATCGTGGTTGTCGGCGAACCGGCGGCCGGCCTCCTCGAGCCAGCGCGCGGCCAGGCCTTCCGTACCTTCCTGGGGGCACGGAAGCGAAAAGCTCTCCACCGTCATGCCGTCCTGCGGAGTGCGGGCGAGCACCCGGCCCAGCCATCCCAGCGCCCGGGGATCGCCGAGCCCGGCCAGCAGTTCATCTCCAACAGCCGCAATCCGCAGCTTCCTGTCTTCCACTACTACCTCTTCACTTGTTGGGAGGGCGTGTCCCGGATACGGACCGTTTGCCTGCCAGCCTAAAGGTCCATTAACTCACGCCAATTAAACAGAACTGCCCGGCTGGAACGGTATGTCACCGTCCGGCCGGGCAGCTGTTCTGCTACTTTCGGGCGAATGCCTGCTTCAGGAGCGTGTCCTGCTCCGCAGCGTGGCGTTTCATGGAGCCGGCCGCGGTGGAAGCCGAAGCCGGGCGTGAGACCAGGCGCACCTTCCGGTCCAGGGCGGTGGGCAGGTGCAGGCCCATGAACGGCCACGGACCCTGGTTGGCGGGTTCGTCCTGCGCCCAGACCACTTCAGCATTCGGGTACTTGGCCAGTTCGGCTTCGATCTCCGCCTGCGGCAGCGGGTACAGCTGCTCGACGCGGATGATAGCCGTCGACTTGTCACCCGTCTTCTGCCGCGTGGACAGCAGGTCGTAGTACAGGCGTCCGGAGACCAGGAGAACGCGCTCGACGGCGTCCCCCTGCAGCTGCTCGTGCTCAGCGATCACCGGGCGGAAGCCGCCGGTGGTGAAGTCCTCCACGGACGAGGCAGCGGCCTTGAGGCGCAGCAGCTGCTTCGGTGTGAAGATGATGAGCGGCTTGCGGGGCCGGCTGTAGGCCTGGCGGCGCAGCAGGTGGAAGTGCGAGGCGGCCGTCGTCGGGTTGGCGACGATGATGTTTTCCTCGGCACACAGCTGCAGGAAGCGTTCGATGCGGGCCGAGGAGTGGTCCGGACCCTGTCCTTCGTAGCCGTGCGGAAGCATCAGCACGAGCGACGAGCGCTGGCCCCACTTCTGCTCGGCGGACGAAATGAACTCATCGATGATGGTCTGCGCGCCGTTGACAAAGTCGCCGAACTGCGCTTCCCACAGGACCAGGGCGTCGGGGCGCTCCACGGAGTAGCCGTATTCGAAGCCCATGGCTGCGTATTCGGACAGCAGGGAGTCGTAGATCCAGAGCTTGGCCTGGTTGTCCGACAGGTTCCCCAGCGGCAGCCATTCGTTGCCGTTGGCGCGGTCGTGGAACACGGCGTGGCGCTGGACGAACGTGCCGCGGCGTGAATCCTGGCCGGCAAGGCGTACGGGCACGCCTTCCATGATCAGGGAGCCGAAGGCAGCGATTTCGCCGAAGCCCCAGTCGATGCCGCCTTCACGGGACATCTGTTCACGCTTCTCCAGCAGCTGCTTGAGCTTGGCGTGGACGGTGAAGCCTTCGGGGATCTCGACGTGCGCCTTGCCGATGCGGGCCAGGGTGTCTGCCGAGATGGCCGTCGACGCCGGGGCGTTCGTTCCGATGTCGGACTGCTGTGCCTGGGGACGCTCGATGTCCGATACCGCAGCCGAGTCGGCAGTGATGATCGGAATGGGCGAGGTCTGGGCCGCGTGGGTCTCGGCGAAGACACGCTCGAGGCGTTCTTGGTAGTCGCGGAGCAGCTGCTCGGCTTCTTCCTCGGTGATGTCACCGCGGCCGATCAGCGACTCGGTGTAGAGCTTGCGGACAGAGCGCTTGGCCTCGATGAGGTTATACATCAGCGGCTGCGTCATCGAGGGGTCATCGCCCTCGTTGTGTCCACGGCGGCGGTAGCAGACCATGTCGATGACGACGTCCTTGTGGAACCGCTGGCGGAACTCGTAGGCGAGCTGGCCGATGCGGACAACTGCCTCGGGGTCATCGCCGTTCACGTGGAAGACCGGAGCCTGGATCATCTTGGCGACATCCGTGGAGTACGTGGACGAGCGCGAGGAGGACGGTGCGGTGGTAAAGCCGACCTGGTTGTTGACCACGATGTGGATGGTTCCGCCGGTGCGGTAGCCCCGCAGCTGGGACAGGTTGAGCGTTTCCGCCACAACACCCTGGCCGGCGAAGGCGGCGTCGCCGTGGACCATGATGGGCAGCACAGGGAACGACTGCCCCTGGTCCAGCCGGTCCTGCTTGGCGCGGACAATGCCCTCAAGGACCGAGTCCACTGCCTCGAGGTGCGAGGGGTTGGCGGCGAGGTAGACCTTGGTCTCCTTGCCGTTGTCCGACGTGAACGTGCCCTCGGTGCCGAGGTGGTACTTGACGTCGCCGGAACCCTGTACGGAGCGGGGGTCCTGGGTGCCTTCGAACTCGCGGAACACCTGGGCGTAGGTCTTGCCGGCGATGTTGGTCAGCACGTTGAGGCGGCCGCGGTGGGCCATGCCGATGGCAACCTCGTCCAGTCCGTCGTCGGCTGCATCGGAGATGACCGCATCCAGCAGCGGAATCAGCGACTCGCCGCCTTCCAGCGAGAACCTCTTCTGGCCCACGAACTTGGTCTGCAGGAATGTCTCGAAAGCCTCTGCCGCGTTCAGCTTGGAGACGATGCGCAGCTGCTCGTCGCGGCTCGGCTTGGAGTACGGGTGCTCGAGCTGGTCCTGGAACCACTTGCGTTCGGCCGGGTCCTGGATGTGCATGTACTCGATGCCGGTGGTGCGGCAGTAGGCGTCCCGGAGCACGCCGAGGATGTCGCGGAACTTGAGCATCGGCTTGCCGCCGAAGCCGCCGGTGGGCCATTCGCGGTCGAGGTCCCACAGGGTCAGGCCGTAGGTAAGCACGTCGAGGTCGGGGTGCTTGCGCTGGACGTACTCGAGGGGATCGGTGTCCGCCATGAGGTGGCCGCGCACGCGGTAGGAGTGGATCAGCTGCTGGATCCGGGCGACCTTGTTGATCTGGTCGGCCGGGTCCACCTGCAGGTCCGGGCTCCAGCGCACAGGCTCGTACGGGATGCGCAGCGCTTCGAAGATTTCGTCGTAGAAGTCCTGCGCGCCGAGGAGCAGGGAGTGGACGAGCTTGAGGAATTCGCCGCTGCCTGCGCCCTGGATGACGCGGTGGTCATAGGTGGAGGTCAGGGTGAGGATCTTGCTGATGGCGTTCTGGGCGATGATCTTCTCGCTGGCGCCCTGCCATTCGGCCGGGTAGTCGAGGGCGCCGACGCCGATGATGGCGGCCTGGCCCTTCGACAGGCGGGGCACGGAGTGGACGGTGCCAATGCCGCCCGGGTTGGTCAGCGACACAGTGGTGCCGGCGTGGTCGTCAGCCGTCAGCTTGCCGTTGCGGGCACGCTTGATGAGGTCTTCATAGGTGTGCCAGAACTCCGCAAAGTTCATGGTTTCGGCCTTCTTGATGTTGGGAACCATCAGAAGGCGGGTGCCGTCGGGCTTCGGCATGTCAATGGCGATGCCGAAGTTCACGTGAGCCGGCTGGACCGCGACGGGCTTGCCGTCGACCTCGTCGTAGTACACGTTCATGGACGGGAACTGGGAGAGGGCCCGGACAACGGCGTAGCCGATGAGGTGGGTGAAGGAGACCTTGCCGCCGCGGGCACGGGCCAGGTTGGAGTTGATGACAACCCGGTTGTCGATCAGGAGCTTGGCCGGAACCGCCCTGACGCTGGTGGCCGTGGGCACCTCGAGGCTGGTAACCATGTTCGTCGCAATGGCCTTGGCCGGTCCGCGGAGGACGGACACGACGTCTTCCTCGGGGGCGGTGGGAGCCTTGACGTTCTTCGGCAGCTGGGCCGGGATAGGCTGGGCGCCGGTGCCCGCCTCGGACTTCTTCGCGCCGTCGCGGGCTACCGTTGCCGGAGCCTTCTTGGCAGGTGCAGGCTGGGCGGGGGCTGCCGCCGGCGCCGGTGCCGGGGCTGCCGCAGGCGCCTGGGCCGCGGGAGTAGCGGATGCCGGTGCCTTCGCGGGCGCCGGGGGAGGGACAACAGGCAACTCGCGGGTAGCCGGGTTGGCCGCCGGTGACATCACTGCCGGCACGCCGTTGGAAGATGGACCGCTGCCGCTGTCGAATGATTCGAACAGGGGCCACCACTTGGCATCGACCGTGTTCTTGTCCTGTTGATAACGCTCGTACAGTTCGTCAACGAGCCACTCGTTTCCACCAAATTCCTCTGGCAGACGGTGGCTAGGCTGCTCTGGCACTTGAAATACGCCTCTTCCATGAGTTTGATTTCCCTCTGGTCGCCTAAGGTGCCACGGCACAACGATCGAACCAGTTTCTGTGTCCTATGAATCCAGACCTTTGCCAGTCTAATGACCGTTCCGGGTTAACTGCCAATAAGGGTGACCCAAATCATGTACCGCCCGAATTATGGCGAAATGGCGTCCAAACGAGCCCGGAAGAGTGTCCTTTCCGCCGTGCCCGGACCGCGGTTCCGGACGGGCCGGATGAGCCCCTTCAGTCCTCCATGGCGGCACGCTGCTCCTGTAGACTGCAATCCTTATGGACAGTAGATATAGGTGCCATGGACGGTAATTCCAGGTGCCGGCCTGGGGGCTTTCAGCGGAGCGTGGTCAGCGCCGCGCGGCCCGACCACAGCGCCGGCAAACCCACTGGCCCGGGCCGCTGCCGCCGACGACTTCCGGCTGGCCCATGATGGAGTGGCTCCTTGTCGCCGCCGGACTGCTGCTGATCCTCGGAACAGGCTTCTTCGTCGCCGTCGAGTTTTCCCTTATTGCGCTGGATCAGCCCACCGTGCAGCGTGCCGTTGACGACGGCGACGCCGCCGCAGTGCCGCTGCTCAAGTGCCTGAAGTCCCTGTCCACGCAGCTGTCCAGCTGCCAGCTCGGCATCACCATGACCACGCTGTTGACGGGTTACGTCATGGAGCCGTCCGTCGGGGCGCTGCTCGACGCGCCCATTGCCGCCGTCGGGATCCCCGAGCCAGTGGCCGGTTCAGTCTCCCTCGTGGTCGCGATGGTGATCGCGACGGGGCTGTCCATGCTCCTGGGCGAACTCGTTCCCAAAAACATGGCCATAGCCCTCGCGTTTCGAATCGGCCGCGCCCTGGCGCGGCCGCAGCTGGTCTTCACCGCCATTTTCAAGCCCGCCATCGTGGTCCTGAACGGTTTTTCGAACAAGGTCCTGAACGTCTTCGGGCTGGAGGCCAAGGAGGAGATCTCCGGGGCCCGCACGCCGGCGGAGCTTGCCTCCCTGGTGCGCAGGTCCGCGGCCATGGGCACGCTCGATCCTGGGACCGCGAACTTCATTGCCCGCACGCTGAACTTCTCGGGCCGCAGCGCCGCTGACGTGATGACGCCGCGCATCCGCGTCGAAACCATTGATGCCGACCAGCCGGTCTCGGACATCATCGACGCCGCCCGCCGCAGCGGATATTCGCGCTTCCCCGTCATCGGTGAGTCTGCGGACGACATCCGCGGGCTGGTGCACGTCAAGAAGGCCATCGCCGTTCCTCCGAACCGGCGGCGGAAGCTCGAGGCCGGCGCCATCATGACGGACGTCCTCCGGGTCCCCGAAACCATCCACCTGGACGCCCTGCTTGCCGAACTGCGGGAGGGCAACCTGCAGCTTGCCGTGGTGCTGGACGAGTACGGCGGGACTGCCGGGATCGCCACGCTGGAGGACCTGGTCGAGGAAATCGTCGGCGAAGTGGCCGACGAGCACGACAAGGTCCGGCCGGGGCTGCTGCAAAGCGCCTCCGGTGACTGGTACTTTCCGGGCCTGATGCGGCCGGACGAGCTCTCGGAACAGATTCCGGGCCTCGCCGTTCCCGACGAGGCCGCTTACGAGACGGTGGGCGGGTATGTCATGAGCGAGCTTGGACGTATTCCCGAGGTTGGGGACACCGTGGAAGCGGGCGGCGGAACGCTCAGTGTCACGAGGATGGACGGCCGGCGCATCGACCGGATCTGCTTCAGGCCGCACCGCGAACCCAGGGACAGCGCCGCCAATCACGGCAAGTCAGGGAACGGCGGCAAATCCGCTAACCACGGCAAGCCCGGGAACGGCGGGCGGTCATGAGCGACTGGGCAGGACTGATCTGGCTGGTGGTGCTGCTCCTGGGCAACGCCTTCTTCGTGGCCGCGGAATTCGCCGTCATGTCCGCACGCCGGAGCCAGATTGAGCCGCTGGCAGACGAGGGCGTCCTGCGCGCGCAGACCACGCTGCGGGCCATGGAGAACGTTTCACTGATGCTGGCATGCGCGCAACTGGGCATTACCGTGTGCTCGCTGCTGATCCTGCTGGTGGCGGAGCCGGCCATCCACCACTTGCTGGCCGTGCCTCTTGCCGGGCTGGGGGTGCCTACGGAGATTGCCGACGTCTCGGCGTTCGCTGTGGCCCTGATGCTGGTGACGTTCCTGCATGTGACGTTCGGGGAGATGGTGCCCAAGAACATTTCCGTCTCCGTTGCCGACAAGGCAGCGCTGCTCCTGGCTCCGCCGCTGATGTTCATTGCAAGGATCGTGAACCCGGTCATCGCCGCGCTCAACTGGTCCGCTAACCACATCCTGAAGCTGATGCGCATCGAGCCAAAGGACGAGGTCAATTCCACGTTCACGCTCGAGGAGGTTCAGTCCATCGTGCAGGAGTCCACGCGGCACGGCCTGGTGGACGACGACGCCGGCCTGATCACCGGGGCCCTCGAATTTTCGGAGTACACCGCCGGCAGTGTCATGGTTCCGCTGGAACGGCTGGTCATGCTGAGGTCCTCGACCTCCCCGCTGGAGTTTGAAAAGGCTGTCAGCCGCACCGGCTTTTCCCGCTTCCCGATGCTGGACGACGACGGCATGCTGGCCGGCTACCTCCACATCAAGGACGTGCTCGCCATCCCGGAATCCGGCTATGAGGTGCCCATCGCGGAGAGCCGCATCCGGTCACTGGCCAACCTCTCGCGCGACGACGAGATAGAAATGGCGATGTCCGTGATGCAGCGCTCAGGCTCACATCTGGCGCGCGTCATGGGGCCGGGCGGGCAAACCGAAGGCGTGCTGTTCCTGGAGGATGTCATCGAGCAGCTTGTGGGGGAGATCCGGGATGCCAACCAAGCCAAGGGCATCCGGCGGCTGGGCAGGCCCGACGGCGGATAGCGGCCCGGGTGCCCGGGCCGGCGCCCGCGTCGGTAGCGCTAAATAGGAATCATTCCTATTTAGCGCTACACTCGAGTAGGGGTTGCCCCCTCCCCGCAACCTGACCTGTCCAGAACCGAGGTATCTCCGTGCCCAGCAATGCCCGCACTTTCCTGACCGCCGCCCTGGCCGGTTTCGGCCTGCTTCTCACCGGCTGCGGTTCGCCGGCGGCCTCGACACCAGGTGCAGACGCCGCCGCCCGCATCGCCGTCGTCACGTCCACGAACGTGTACGGGGACATTGTTGAGGCCATCGGCGGGGACAAGGTCAACGTCTCGGCCATCATCTCCCGTCCGAGCCAGGACCCGCACTCCTACGAGGCCAACGCCCAGGACCGGCTGACGGTCTCGAAAGCCAAACTGGTGGTGGAAAACGGCGGCGGCTACGACGATTTCATCCACACCCTGGCGGACGACAGCAATGTGCCGCACGAGAACATCATCAGTGCCGTGGAGGTGTCCGGACTGGCCCCGGAAGCGGCGGGCACGGCCTCCGCCCACGCCGGGTCCGCCCATGCAGAGGACGGGCACTCCCATGATCACGGCGACTTCAACGAGCACGTCTGGTACAGCCTTGACGCGGTGTCGCACCTTGCCGATGCAGTGGCCGCCCGGCTCGGCGCGCTTGACTCGGCCTCGGCCCCCCAGTTCACCGCCAATGCAGCCGCGTTCAAGTCGGGCCTCAAGAAGCTTGAGAGTAAGATTTCCGCAATGAAGACCTCGCACGGCGGTGCTGGCGTCGCGGTGACCGAACCGGTTCCCCTCTACCTGCTGGAAGCGGCCGGACTCGAGAACCGCACGCCTGCCGAGTACACTGCCGCCGTGGAGGAAGGCGCCGACGTTCCGCCCGCAGTCCTGAAGGCGGCCACCTCGACGGTCGCGGCAAAGGACACGAGTTTCCTCGCTTATAACGAGCAGACGGAAGGCCCGCAGACCCAGGCCGTAAAGAACGCGGCGAGCGCCGCCGGCACGCCGGTGGTGAACTTCACCGAAACCCTTCCGGACGGCAAGACCTACCTGGAATGGATGGCGGACAACGTGGAAAATGTCGGCAAAGCACTGAAGAGCCAGCGTTGAACCCAGTCATCAGCCTGAAGCAGGCGTCCCTGAAGTTCGGCCGGCGCGCGCTCTGGGAAGATCTGAACCTGGACATCAATCCGGGGGAGTTCTTCGCGGTGCTGGGGCCAAACGGCAGCGGCAAGACCAGTTTTCTGAAGGTCCTGTTGGGCCTGCAGGAGCTGCACTCGGGCCATGTGAGCCTCGGCGGCCACCCGGTGGAGCGGGGCAGCCGGCTGATCGGCTACATCCCGCAGCAGAAGCCCTTCCTGCCCGACACCCCCATGCGGGCCCGCGACCTGGTGGGCCTGGGCGTCGACGGGCACCGCTGGGGAATCCGGCTGGGCACCGCCAAAGCCAACCGCAGGATTGACGAACTGCTGGACCTCGTCGGGGCAAGCGACTACGCCAAGGTCCCCGTCGGGCAGCTCTCCGGCGGTGAGCAGCAGCGTCTCCGCGTGGCCCAGGCCCTTGCCACCGACCCGAAGGTGCTGCTGTGCGACGAGCCGCTCCTGTCGCTGGACCTGCACCACCAGCAGGCGGTCAGCGCCCTTATCAACAAGCAGTGCCATGACCGGAAGAGCGCCGTGGTGTTCGTGACCCACGAAATCAATCCGATCATCGACTACGTGGATCGCATCCTGTACCTGGCGGGCGGCCGGTTCAGCGTGGGAACGCCACATGAGGTCATGACCACCGAGGTCCTCTCCGACCTCTACGACAGCAACGTGGAAGTGATCCACGCCAACGGCCGGATCGTCGTCGTCGGTCTGCCCGATGCCACCACCCACCATCATGACGACGCGCATGCCGCTGCGGGGGAAGGTTCCTGATGGACCTGGATTCGCTCCTGCAATCGGTGTTCAACTTCGAGAACTACGGCGAATTGCTGGTGCTGGTGCAGAACTCGCTGTGGGCCGGCGCGGTTCTTGGGCTCCTCGGCGGCCTCGTGGGGACCTTCGTGATGAAGCGCGACCTGGCATTTGCCGTCCACGGAATCTCCGAGCTGTCGTTCGCCGGCGCCGCCTTCGCGCTCCTGATCGGCACCGACGTGGTGTTCGGCTCCCTGGTGGGGTCCGTGGCGGCCGCGCTGTTGCTCGGGCTCATGGGCGTCCGGGCGCGGGACAAGAACTCCATCATCGGCGTGATCATGCCCTTTGGCCTCGGGCTCGGCATTCTCTTCCTGTCGCTCTACGAGGGCAGGGCCGCCAATAAGTTCGGCCTCCTCACCGGGCAGATTGTGTCGGTGGACACCGTCCAGCTCCAGGTGCTGGCGGGGACCGCCGTGGCCGTGATGGCGGCGCTGTGCGTCATCTGGCGCCCGCTGAGCTTCGCCAGCGTAGATCCCGAGCTAGCCGAGGCCCGCGGTGTTCCCGTGCGGTCCCTGGCCCTGGTTTTCATGGTGCTCCTGGGCGTCAGCGTGGCGCTGTCGATCCAGATCGTGGGTGCCCTGCTGGTTCTCGCCCTGCTGATCACTCCAGCGGCTGCGGCCCTGCGGGTGACGTCGTCGCCGCGCCTCGTTGTCCTGCTCAGTGTGGTGTTCGCCGTTTCGGCGACGGTGGGGGGAATCCTGCTCGCCCTCGGCGGCCGCATCCCCATCAGCCCCTACGTCACCACGCTGTCGTTCCTGATCTACGTGGTCTGCCGGGTCATCGGCAGCGTCCGCGCCAGGCGCGGCCTCAACGGCCGGGTCATGCGGACCGCCTGAATTCCTTGGGCGCGCGGCTTACGGCACTCGGTTCCTACTGCACTCGGTTCCTACTGGGCTGCGGCCTTGCGTGCGGAGCAGTCGGGGCAGAGGCCGTAGATCTCAACCGTGTGGGCCACTTCCGTGAAGCCGTGCTCCTGCGCGGTCCTCGCGGCCCAGGTCTCGACGGCGGGGGCCTCCACTTCCACGGCCTTGCCGCAGTTGCGGCAGAGGAGGTGGTGATGGTGCACCGTCACGGCGCAACGGCGGTACACGGCCTCGCCGTCGCCGTTGCGCAGCACGTCCACGAGTTCCTCGTCGGCCAGTGACTGCAGAATCCGGTAGGCGGTGGCCAGGGAGACCGAGACACCCTTGTTCTGGAGAATCCGGTACAGCTCCTGGGTGCTCACGAAGTCATTGAGTTCGTCCAGGGCGGCGCTGACAGCGATCCGCTGCTTGGTGACGCGCTGCTCTTTCCCGCCGGCCGCCGTCGAAGGTGCCTGTGGTCTGCCGTCAGCGCTGGTGCGTTGTGGCATGGATGAACTCGCTTTTCTTTCGGGTAATGGCAGGCTTTAACGTTACCAGCCGGAGCCGCGTGGACACTGATCGGGGCCGTCTTTAGGCTTGCTTCATGAAGCTGACCAAATTCACGCACGCTTGTGTCCGGCTCGAGAAGGACGGTCAGGTGCTGGTCCTGGATCCGGGGACCCTCTCCGAAACCGCCGAGGCGCTGGACGGCGCGCACGTAGTCCTCATTACGCACGAGCACGCCGACCACATCGATGTTCCCGCGGTGACCGCCGCGCTTGCGGACAACGGCGGCCTGGAACTCTTCGCACCGGAGGGCGTGGCGCAGAACGTGCGCAAGGAAGCGCCGGATGCCGCTGGCCGGGTGCATGCCGTGGAGCCGGGAACGGCGTTCGACGCCGCAGGGTTCGCGGTCCGCAGCTTCGGCGGCCAGCACGCGCTGATTCACCCGCAGATTCCCGTGGTCGCCAACATCGGTTACCTCGTGGACGAGAACGTGTACCACCCTGGCGACTCGTTCATCATTCCGGACGGCATCAGCGTGCGTACGCTCCTAGTCCCGGTCCATGCCCCGTGGAACAAGGTCAGCGAGGTGGTGGACTTTGTCATCGGCGTCCGCGCCGGGCGGGCGTTCAACATCCACGACGGGCTCCTGAACGACACCGGCCTCGGACTGGTGGAGGGCCATGTCAAGCGGATCGGGGCCAAGTACGGCACAGAGTACAGCCACCTCTCCAGCCGGGAATCCGTGGAGCTTTAGGGCAGCCAGACACCCGTCTCGAAGAACGCTCTTAGCGTGTCCTCGTGTGGCTGCGGATCCAGTCCCTGGGCCGCCAGCCACGCGGGGCTGTAATGGCTGCCGGCGTACCGGTCCCCGCCGTCGCACATCAGGGACACGATGCTGCCCCGTTCGCCGTCCGCCACCATCTGGGCCACGAGCTGCCAAACACCCCAAAGGTTGGTGCCCGTGGAGGGCCCGGCGTGCAGCCCCGCCAGTGTGTGCAGGTGCCGCATGGCAGCCACCGACGCAGCATCGGGAACCTGGATCATGTGGTCGATGACCGCGGGGACGAAGCTTGGCTCCATGCGGGGCCGGCCGATCCCCTCGATCCGGGAGGGCATGCCGGTGCTGAAGTCCGCAGCGCCGCTCCGCCAGCCGGGGTAGAAGGCGGAGTTTTCCGGATCGACCACCGCCAGGGACGTGGCGTGGCGGTGATAGCGGAGGTAGCGGCCGATTGTGGCGCTGGTCCCGCCCGTTCCGGCTCCCACCACAATCCAGCGGGGGACCGGATGCTCCTCCAGCGCCAGTTGCTCAAAGATGGATTCGGCAATGTTGTTGTTGCCCCGCCAGTCGGTGGCGCGCTCGGCGTAGGTGAACTGGTCCATGTAGTGGCCGCCACTGGTGGTGGCAACCTCTGCGGCGGCCGCATATACCTCTGAGGCGTGGTCCACCAGGAGGCAGGCGCCGCCGAACTGTTCGATCAGGGCGATCTTTTCGGGACTGGTGGTGCGGGTCATCACGGCAATGAACGGCAGGCCCAGGAGCTGTGCGAAGTACGCTTCCGAAACCGCGGTGCTGCCGCTGGATGCCTCCACGATGGTGGTGCCCTCATGGATCCACCCGTTCACCAGCCCGAACAGGAAGAGGGAACGTGCCAGCCGGTGCTTCAGGCTTCCGGAGCGGTGCGTGGATTCATCCTTGAGGTACAGCTGGACGCCCCAGTGTTCCGGCAGCGGCACCGAATAAAGGTGGGTGTCGGCCGACCGGTTGTTTTCCGCGTTGATCTTGCGGACAGCCTCGTCCGCCCATGCCCTGTCGCTGAATCGCCTGCTCACGGAATCAGCCTACCGGCGCGGGCAGCCGGGACTAGAGTTGGTGCAAAACCCAAGGAGACGCATGGACACCCTCATTGACGTGGCCGGGCTGAATTCCCGGATGGCAGCCGGCCAGCGGACTGTGGTACTCGATGTCCGCTGGGCGCTTGGGGATGCAGAAGGACGTAGCCACTACCTGAACGAGCACATCCCCGGCGCTGTGTACGTGGACCTTCCCACCCAACTGGCGGACCCGGCAGATCCCGGCCGCGGGCGCCACCCGTTACCTTCGCCGGCCCGCTTCCAGGAAGCGGCACGGTCCTGGGGAATTTGCGACGGCGACGTCGTGGTCGCCTACGACGATGCCGGTAACACCTCCGCTGCCCGGGTGTGGTGGATGCTCCGAAATGCCGGCGTGCGCACCGTTTACCTGCTCGACGGCGGCCTGACCGCCTGGCGCACGGCAGGTTTGCCGTTGGAGGGCGGGGCAGTGCAACCGGATACCGGAGACGTGACGCTCGCCAGCGGCGGCATGCAGGTGACCGACGCAGACGGAGCCGCGGACTGGGCCGCCGGCGGCGTGCTGCTGGATGCGCGCGCCGGGGAACGGTACCGCGGGGAAGTCGAACCAGTGGATCCCCGGGCCGGCCACATTCCCGGCGCGGTCAGCGCACCCACGACGGGCAATCTCGACGACGACGGCCACTTCCTGCCGGCGGAGAAGCTGCGCCAGCGCTTCACCGGCCTTGGGGTCGACGCAACCACGCCCACGGCAGTCTATTGCGGCAGCGGCGTGACCGCCTCGCACGAGATAGCGGCACTGGAAATCGCCGGTTTCAGCGCCGCCCTGTTCCCCGGTTCCTTCTCCGAATGGTCCAACGACGCCTCCCGCCAAGTGGCCACGGGCGCCGATCCGGGAAGGTGAGTAGCGGGGCCGCCCGGTGGTTGAGCCTGTCGAAACCGGTCGCCCTCGCCCGGTGGTTGAGCTTGTCGAAAACCGGGCTTGATCTCGACAAGCTCAATCAGGGGTGGGCCAGGTACGGAGTGCACGGCAATTGGAACTCGCCGGGGTGCCGGGGTAGCGTCGCCCTATGACTCCTGGACGCCCCGTGCCCCCGCCGCTGAACCTGCGAATCGAACTGGACGGGACCGCCGTCGGACCCCTCGACGGTCGCCTTGCCGCTGCTCGCGGCGCGTCATCCGCCGCTGGCGGCCTGGTCGGGCTGACCGTTGCCCGCCGGGCACCCAAAGCCGACGACGTCGAGATTGCCATCGAGTTCTGCGGCCTCTGCCACTCGGACGTTCACGCCACCCGGGGGGAGTGGGGCTCCCAGAACTACCCGCTCGTTCCGGGCCACGAGATTGTGGGCAGGGTCAGCCGCGTCGGTTCTGACGTAAAGGACTTTCAGCCGGGAGACCGCGTTGGCGTGGGCTGCATGGTGGACTCCTGCAGGGAATGCGAGAGCTGCCTCGAAGGGCTGGAGCAGTACTGTGAGCGCGGCATGACCGGGACATACGGTGCAAAAGACGCCAGGAACGGGGACGCCGTCACCCAGGGCGGTTACGCCACGTCCGTGGTGGTGGACCGCCGATACGTCCTGCGGGTGCCGGAAAGCCTGGATCCCGCGGCGGCTGCCCCGCTGCTCTGTGCAGGCATCACCACGTTCTCCCCGCTGCGCCACTTCGGCGTCCGGGAAGGCCACACGGTCGGGGTCGTAGGTTTGGGTGGCCTTGGGCATATGGCCGTCAAACTGGCCAAAGCGATGGGGGCCGAGGTCAAGGTTTTCACTACCTCTGAATCCAAGGTGTCGGCGGCGCTGGGACTGGGCGCTGACGCAGTAGTGCTTTCCCGCGATGAGGAAGCGATGGCCGCTGAGAACCGGAGCATCGACGTCATTATCGATACGGTGGCAGCACCGCACGACCTCAACCCGTTCTTCCGGACCCTGCGCCGGGACGGGGCCCTGTTCCAGCTGGGTCTGCCCTCCGAAGCCATGCCGCCTGTGAACCCGGGGGCACTGATCCGGCGGCGGATCTCGTACGCCGGTTCCCTGATCGGCGGCATCGCCGAGACGCAGGAGATGCTGGAATTCTGCGCCGAGCACGGGGTTGTCTCGGACATCGAACTGGTTGGTGCCGAGCAGCTCAACGACGCCTATGACCGGATGGTCGCAGGTGATGTGAAGTACCGTTTTGTCCTGGATGCATCCACACTGCAGGAACCGTCGGAAAGGGCTGACGCATGAGCACGCTGTTCACCAAGATTCTCAACGGGGAGATCCCTGGCCGGTTTGTCTGGCGCGAACCAGACGTCTCCGCGTTCCTGACCATGGGTCCGCTGGCGGACGGGCACACGCTGGTTGTGCCGACCGAGGAAGTGGACCGCTGGACGGACGCTTCGCCGGAGACCCTTGCCAAGGTCATGGAAGTGGCCCGGCGGATCGGTGCCGTGCAGGTGGACACGTTCCGGGCAGCCCGGGCAGGACTCATCGTGGCCGGTTACGAGATCAACCACATGCATGTGCACGTGTGGCCATCCAACAGCATGGCCGAGTACAACTTCGCCACCGCCGAGCATAACCCCGATCCGGCGCGGCTGGACGCGAACGCGGAAAAGCTGCGTGCAGGCCTGCGCGACGCCGGCTACGGGGAGTTTGTGCCAGAGGCCTAAGCTGGGTTCCAAGTCGGCCATTCGCAACAACCACTTACGGGCCGTGTACTCGCAGAACCCCAGAGACGCGGCCTGCCCCCCGGCCTAGCTAGTTAGGGCGCTGGGCCGGGCTGTTCGATCCGGAGTGTTTCCCGCACGCCGGTTCCGGGCGCGCAGTTCGTTGCAGGACCGGCTCCCGAGTGGCTTGTTTCGGGATCGTTGATTCTCGCCAGGGCGATCTGCTCGGGCGCGCGCCCAAGCCATGCTCTTTGGTGCGGTCTTTGCCCAGGTTCTCGGCGGTCAGTGTCGCCCGGTTGGCGTGTTCCTGCCGGAGCCGGACTTCGAAGGTCACTGCAAGCCTCGCCTGTTGCCCGGCCAGCATGCCCTTCACGTACTCGGAGGCGCGGAGCTGGTCGATCAGCCCGGCGTTATCAGCGGTAAGGTCAGCCCGAAGCAGGGTACTTGCCGCCGCGATCCGCGCCTCCAAACCGGGCCCGCGACGTACCAGCGACTAAGGCAGCGCCGTCGGTGAACAGTACTTCGGCAAACAGAGCCTCTGGAAACGGGTCCTCCGGAAACGATGCCGGATACGCGGCGTCGAGGTCGTCGTCATATGGAAGCCCGTCGTCCGCGAACTCATCGAACGGGAAATCGGCATCAGCATCAGGGAACGCGGCAGCCTCCACAACGTCGCCGTGCGGCGCCGCTGCTGTGGCTGCTGATTTCCCGGTGCTTTGCAGGAACACAGTCTTCCAAGGGGGACCGACAATGAAGGGCCGATGGGGCGCCATGCGCCGCAATCCAAAAAGTTTTTCGGATGCGCCGGGGAGAACCAAAACCAAGTAGCAGCTCAGGGCGTTCCCAGCCCTGAGAACGCCCTGAAATGCTACCTAGTTGGGTGCAATGGTGAGCCGGAATCCGACTGCTGACGCTACGCCGCGAGCACCTTGTTTAGTGCCGTCCGGATCCGCTTCTCGGACACGGAATAGGCTGTGCCGAGTTCGACGGCGAACAGGCTCACCCTCAGCTCCTCGATCATCCAGCGCACCTGCGTCAGCTCGGCACCTGCCCGGCGGCCGGGCAGCAAAGCCGACACGGCGTCGTCGTAATCATCCTCCAGCTGCTGGACCGCCGCCATGTTCAGCGCATCGCGCTGAACGTTGCCGGGCAGCTTCTCCAGGCGTTTTTCGATGGCGGTGAGGTAGCGGGGGAGCTGGCTCAGCTGGGCGTAGCCCGTGCGGGCTACGAAGCCGGGAAAGACCAGCTGTTCAAGCTGGCTGCGGACATCGTTGAGTGCGCTGATGAGCGACAGGCTCGTGGTGCCCTTGAGCTGCTTTTGGATCCGGCGCGTGCTCGCGAGGATGCGCTCCACCACGGCCGTAACACTGAAGACGGTGTCTATCAGTTCCGCGCGGACATGCTCAAACAGGGCATCGTACGATGCCTGGTCCCATGGGAGCTCTGCGGGGGTCAGCTTGTCCACCGCCGCCAGGACGCAGTCTGCGATCAGGGCCGAGACGGACCCGTGCGGGTTCTGGCTGAACGTCAGCTTCTCGGTGTTGTTCAGGTGTTCCAGGACATAGCGGTCAGGCGCGGGCACGCGCAGGGCGAGGAGCCGGATGACACCGCCGCGCATGGCTTCCTGCTGCTCCGAGGCTGTCTGGAAGACGCGCAGGCCAACGGACTTTCCTTCGTCCACCAGCGCGGGAAATCCAGTGACGGTATGGCCCTTAACGGTAACGCTGGCTTCCCGCTGAATGGCGCCGAACCGCCACTCGGTCAGGCCGGACTGTTCCGTGAACCCGGCGTGCGCCTGCGGACGGCCGTCCTGTGCCCGCGCGTCCCGCAGGGCCCCTTGCGCGCCCGTCTGCTGCTGGCCCTTCTTCGCAGACCGCGGGCCGGCCGTGGCCGGAGTTGCACCCAGGGACTCCGCAATGGCCCGGCGGGTGGCCGGCGCCAGCCGCTCCTGCAGCGCTTCCAGGTCCTTGCCCTCGTCCAGTATCTTGCCGCGGCTGTCCACCACCTTGAAGCTCACCCGCAGGTGCGGCGGGACCGCGTCCCATTTCCAGGACCCGGGCGGGATGACCTGGCCCTTGAGGCGGCGCAGGACAAGCTCAAGCGAGCTCTCCAGCTCGTCCTCGGCAGGGTCGAAGTCCGCTTCCAGCGCCGCCACCGCCTGCCGGGCGACGTCGGGGGCAGGAACGAAGCTCTTGCGGACCTGCTTCGGCAGCGACTTGATCAGCGCAGTCACAAGTTCCACGCGCTGGCCGGGAATCAGCCAGCGGAAAGGTGCGTCGTCTAGCTGGTTCAGGAAGAGGACCGGAACTTCCGCCGTAACGCCGTCGGACGGGTTGGGCGCCGAGCCGGGCGCCACGGGATGGAATTCATAGCTCAGGGGCAGTTCGAACCCCTTATGCAGCCACGTCTTCGGGTACGCGGACTCATCCAGCGCCTCGGCGTCCTCGCTCAGAAGCAAGGCCTCATCGAAGTCCAGAAGCGCGGGATTCTGCTGCCGGGCGTCCTTCCACCACTTGTCGAAGTGCCGTTCCGAGACGACGTCCTTGCCAACCCGCGCATCATAGAACTCGAAGAGCGTTTCGTCGTCCACCAGGAGGTCCCGGCGGCGCATCCGCGCCTCGAGTTCCTCCACTTCCTGCAGCAGGGCCCGGTTGCGGTGGAAGAACTTGTGGTGCGTCTTCCATTCGCCCTGGACCAGCGCATGCCTGATGAACAGCTCACGGGCCAGGACAGGATCGACCTTGCCGAAGTTGATCCGGCGCTGGGCGATGATGGGTACACCGTAGAGGGTGACCTTTTCATACGCCATCACGGCGCCCATCTTGGTGGACCAGTGGGGCTCGCTGTAGCTGCGCTTGATCAGGTGCGGCGCCACCTGCTCGGCCCACACCGGCTCGAACTTGGAGGCAACCCGGGCCCACAGCCGGCTGGTTTCCACGAGTTCGGCAGCCATGACAAATGTGGGCGTCTTCTTGAACAGAGCCGAGCCCGGGAAGATGGCAAAACGGGTTCCCCGGGCGCCGGCATATTCCCGCTTGCGTTCGTCGAGGATGCCGATGTGGCTTAGCAGGCCGGAGAGAAGGCTGATGTGGATGCCCTCGTGGTTGCCCACAGCATCGGCCTGGCGCTTGTTGTCCAGGCTGATGCCCAGCGGCCGGGCCAGCTGCCGGAGCTGCGTGAACAGGTCCTGCCATTCGCGCACGCGCAGGTAGTTGATGAATTCGTTCCGGCAGAGGCGGCGGAACTGGGTGGAGGACAGCTCCTGCTGTTTCTCGTGGATGTAGTTCCAGAGGTTCAGGTAGCCGGTGAAGTCGGAATTATCGTCGCGGAAGCGGGCGTGCTTCTCCGCAGCCAGCTGCTGTTTGTCCGTTGGACGCTCTCGGGGGTCCTGAATGGTGAGTGCCGCCGCCAGGATCATGACTTCGCGGACGCAGCCGCGCTGGCCGGCCTCCACAATCATGCGTCCGAGCCGCGGATCCACCGGGAGCTGGGCAAGCTTATGTCCGACGGCGGTTAGCCCGCCGCCGTTGCGGCCGGCATTCCTGCCCTCCGCATCTGCCGTTTGGGGAGAACCCGCGGCTGCCAGCGGCGCACTCAAGGCACCGAGCTCACGCAGGAGGGTCACGCCGTCGTTAATGGCCCGTGAATCCGGTGGCTCGACGAACGGGAAGTTTTCGATGTCTTTGGGCCCGCGGGCGACACCCATGGCAGTCATCTGCAGAATGACCGCGGCCAGGTTGGTGCGCAGGATTTCCGGATCCGTGTAGAGCGGCCGGGACTCGAAGTCCTCCGCGGAGTAGAGCCGGATGGCGATGCCGTCCGACACGCGGCCACAGCGTCCCGAGCGCTGGTTGGCAGACGCCTGGGAAACCCGTTCAATGGGCAGTCGCTGCACCTTGGTGCGGTGCGAATAGCGCGAGATGCGGGCGGTGCCGGTGTCGATAACGTACTTAATGCCGGGCACGGTGAGGGAGGTCTCGGCCACGTTGGTGGCCAGCACGATCCGTCGCTTGCTGCCCGGGTTGAACACCCGGTGCTGTTCCTGCAGGCTCAGCCGCGCAAACAGCGGCAGGACCTCGGTTCCGGCCAGCCGCCGGTTGGTCTGGATCCTGGCCTGCAGGGCGTCCGCGGCGTCCCGGATCTCCCGCTCGCCGGAGAAGAAGATGAGGATGTCGCCCGGCGCTTCCAGGGCGAGCTCGTCGACGGCGTCGCACACCGCGTCCAACGGATCCCGGTCTTCCTCGAGCTCGTCGTCGGAGGAGTTGTCCTCGTCATCGCCGGCTGACGGCCCGCCAGCCGGCTGGGAGAGCGGCCGGTAGCGGATCTCGACGGGGAAGGTCCGCCCGGAAACCTCAACGATCGGTGCCGGTTCCTCCTCCGAGCCGAAGTGCTTCGCGAAGCGTTCGGGATCGATGGTGGCGGAGGTGATGATCACCTTCAGGTCCGGCCGCTGCGGCAGGATCCGCTTGAGGTAACCGAGGATGAAGTCGATGTTCAGGCTGCGTTCGTGCGCCTCATCGATGATGATCGCGTTGTATTTGCGGAGCAGCTTGTCGCGCTGGATTTCGGCCAGCAGGATGCCGTCGGTCATCAGTTTGACCTTGGTGGATTTGCTCACCTCGCCGGTGAAGCGGACCTGGAAGCCCACTTCCTGCCCGATGTCGACGCCGAGTTCGGAGGCTATGCGCTCGGCCACGGTCCGGGCTGCGAGCCGCCGCGGCTGGGTGTGGCCGATCAGGCCGTTATCGCCCAGACCCAGCTCCAGGCACATCTTCGGAATCTGGGTGGTCTTTCCGGAGCCGGTCTCGCCGGCAATGATTGTCACCTGGTTGGCGGCAATCGCGGCCATCAGGTCCTCGCGGCGCTCGGAAACCGGCAGCTCGGCGGGGTAGGAGATGTGAAAAGTCATGGCTCCCATAAGTCTACTGCCGCGTAAAAGGACCCGGCGTACGCCGGGTCCTCGGTGTGGGTGGGGACTGTGGTTCTGGGTGGTCGGTGTTTCGGGTGGCTTGAAGTTGTGGGCGGACAGTGAGCGGGTTTAGCTGGGGCCATCCGCAGCTAGAAGATGCGCATGGTGTAGTTGCTGCTGGGCAGGTCCAGTGCGGACCAGTCCCGGACCGAGTGTTCGGGAGGCGTGTGGCCGCGGCCATCCCGCAGAATGGCGCCGACCGTGGCGGCAGCTGCAATGAGGACCAGGACAAGAAGGGCGATTCCGAAGATTTCCATGTCTCCATGGTTCTCCCGCGGAAGCACCGAAAGAAGTGGCAGAAATGCCTAAAAAGTACAAATTTCTGCCATACTGGAAACATGCTCAAAACAGTGGCAATCATTGCGGTTCCCAACTTCTCGATCTTCGAGTTCGGTACCGCCTTTGAAGTGTTTGGCATCGACCGTTCGGACCGGGGAACAGGCGTGCCGCAGTTCGACTTCCGCGTGTGCACTCCGGTGCCCGGCGAAGTTCCGCTGAAATCCGGCCTCACCATGAACGTCGGCCTAGGCCTGGAAGCCGCCGCCGATGCCGACCTGGTGATCATGGCGCCCTACGGCCGGGAGGAAGATGTTCCCGAGTCCGTCCTCGATGCCCTCCGGGCGGCGCACAGCCGCGGCGCCTGGGTGATGTCGATCTGCTCCGGCGCGTTTGCGCTGGCGCGGGCCGGGATCCTGGACGGACGCCGGTGCACCACCCACTGGCATTACTCGGAAGAACTGGCCGCCCAGTACCCCAATGTCCTGGTCGACGAGAACGTCCTCTACGTGCAGGACGGACAGATCATCTCCAGCGCCGGAACAGCCGCGGGCATCGACGCCTGCCTGCATCTGGTGAGGATCGAATTCGGGGCGGCCGTGGCGGCCGCCATCGCCAGGGACATGGTAGTTCCGCCGCACCGCGACGGTGGTCAGGCCCAGTTCATCGACCGGCCCATGCCCGAGTGCGGCTCCCAGCCCATGGAGGAACTCCTCCGATGGATGGTGGCGAACCTGGATGAGGAACATCCCGTCCAGGAGCTGGCCGCCCGCGTGCACATGTCGCCGCGCACCTTTGCCCGGCGCTTCCGCGCTGAAACAGGAGCCACCCCGGCTGCATGGCTCAATTCCCAGCGGGTGCTGCGCGCACAGGAGCTCCTGGAGTCCACGGAACTGAACATAGACGAGGTGGCGCGGCAATCAGGGTTTGGCCATCCCGTGCTGCTCCGGCACCACTTCGCCAAGGTGCTGGACACGAGTCCGCAGTCCTACCGCCGGGCCTTCCGAGGCCAGATGGCCCCGGCCGGCTAGGCCGAGTCTTCGGCTGCTGCCCGGGTCGACTCCACCAGCACCCGCCAGGGACCGGTGACAGCCGTTTCCGGCAGGGTGGCGCGGCGCTGGCCGGCGCGGATGGAGTACATGAAGCGGTCCGGCTGCCCGTCCGCCGCCTGGCGGGGGTCGTCGACGGCGTCCCATGGGCACGCTTCGACGAGCGGTTGCCAGCGGCTCTTGTCACTGCTCGTGACGGCCAGCACCGTCCAGACACGGGTGAGTGCGGCTATCCCGCCGCTGCGCTCGACTGTGATTTTCATGGCGAGGTTCCCGGGTTTCCGCGGCGGCCGGGAAGCGGAATGTCACAGTCCCGGCGTCGGTTAGAGCTTTACCTTCACAGTCTCCCACGCCCCGCGCACCGCGTCATGCTCTGCCGACTCCTCGCCGAACAGTTCCTTGGCCGTCGCAGCGGTGGCTTTGGCGAAGGCTGTGAAGGTGCTGGTCGGGCTCAGCGAGCCGCCTGTCAGGGTCTCGTACCAGATCTGCCCGGGCGCTTCCCACGCGTTCCCGCCCAGGGTCTGGGCGACGACGCAGAACGCCCGGTTCGGGATGCCGGAGTTGATGTGGACCCCGCCGTTGTCCGCCCTGGTGCGGACATAGGAGTCCATGGAGTCCGGTTGCGGGTCCTTGCCAAGGACGTCGTCGTCGTATGCGGTTCCCGGTGCCTTCATGGAGCGCAGGGCGGACCCTTCGACTTGCTGCGTGAACAGCCCTTCGCCGATCAGCCAGGAGGCTTCGGCTGTGGTCTGCTTCCGGAAATACTGCTCCACGAGTGCGCCGAAGACGTCGGACACCGACTCGTTGATGGCCCCGGCCTGGTTGCGGTAGGCGAGCCCGGCCGAAAACTGCGTCACGCCGTGGGCCAGTTCGTGGCCGATCACGCTGAGAGACCTCGTGAACCGCTCGAACACCTCCCCGTCGCCATCGCCGAACACCATCTGCTGGCCGTCCCAAAAAGCGTTGTCGTACATTCTGCCGAAGTGGACAGTAGCGTTCAGCGGCATTCCCGCGCCATCGATGGAGTTCCGCCCGAAGGCGTCCGCGTAGAGGATGTGCGTATGGCCCAGGCCGTCGTAGGCCTCGTCGACGGCGGGGTCGCCCGTAACGGCGTCGCCCTCTTTCCGGACAACCTGCCCGGGCAGCGACTCGCCGGACTTGGCGTCAAAGACGGACCTGTTGACCGGGGCGGGCTCCAGTTGCCTGATGCCGGCAGGGGCGGACGGCGCCGCCGCGCGGCCCGCGTGCACAGCCCCGACGTGAAGGAGGGCTTCCTTGGCGGCGCGGGCAACGGCCGAGAACCTGGGTGACTTTTGGGCAGCCAGGCGGCGAAGGATGTACGGCGGAACGATTGAACAGACCATGCCACTCACACTACGAACGGCCTCTGACATTCTGCGTCAGGCGCACTGGAGACACAGAAAACCCCCGTCCGCTTTCAGTAAGCGGCGGGGGTTTCTTCTGTGCCCTCGATAGGATTCGAACCTACGGCCTTCTGCTCCGGAGGCAGACGCTCTATCCCCTGAGCTACGAGGGCATCCAGGGATCCTGCCGTTCCCGGCCGGACGTCCTAGAGCTTAGCAGGAAGGTGGGCCGGAACGGAAAACGAAACCCGTTTCCGTGCCCTACATCAGTATCCCGCGAATGAGTCCACGTGGATACGGCGTGCGCCGGCATGCCGCGCGGCGTGCCGCAGCGAGCCGACGCTGGCCGGTGAACCCGAGATGAGAACCCTTCGCTGGCCGATGTCCGGCACCAGCCGTTTCAGTGCGTGACCGTCAAGCCGGGCGCCCGGGGCAAGCAGCGCACCCGCGTCCTCGATGAAGTCCGGCGGCGCCGCTCCGTCGGCAAGCCGGGCAAGGACGCGGGCGCCGGAATCCTCGAGTTCGGCCGCGTAGGCGAGTTCCGACGCGCTCCGGGCGAGGTACAGAAGCACGGTGTCGCGCTCGCGGGCCACCCCACCGGACAGGTGCGCCAGATACGGGGTGATACCGATGCCGGCGGCAATGAGCAGGACCGGCTCCGAACCCTTCGGCAGGATGAAGTCACCCGCCACGGTGGTGGCCGTGAGTTCCTCGCCGGGTTTGAGGGACAGCAGCTTGCGCTTGGCAGCGGAGACGGGGTCAGCAGTGCCGACGCCGATTTTCACATGCTTCGCGTCGGGCGGGCTGGTCAGGCTGAAGACGCGGCGCCTTCCCCGTCCGTCCGGCTTGGGGTGCGGAAGATCCAGTTCGAGGTACTGGCCGGATGAATGGCGGAGCGGGCGCTGGGGACGGAAGACGAATTCCGTCGTCGTCGGCGTAAGCGTGCGGGAGTGGCTGAACAGCAGCCGCACGCTTCCGCGCTGGCCCGCCAGGAACGCCAGCAGGTTGCCCGCCAGCAGTGCCAGCTCGGGGGAGTTGGCCAGGAAGCCAGGATTGAATGGCGTGGCCAGCAGGATTCCGACGACGGCGGCCATCGCCAGCTGCTGCCAGCGCCGGGGCGGCAGGGTGAGCGGTTCGGTGAGCATGAATCCGGCAAAAAACAGTACCGGGCCCTGCGCCAGGGTTTGCCACACGGCACTTCCGAAGTCGGTGCCGGAAGGCATTTGCACCGCGGCCGCAACGCCGGTTGCCACCAGGATAAAGACTGTGGCCATAAGCGTTTTACGGGTCCGGTAGAGCACCAGCAGGACGCCCGGGACCAAAAGCCAGAGCATGGCAGGTGTGCCGGCCCACCACGTGGCGATGTTGAGCCCGGTCAACCCGGTGATGAAGGCCCCGGCGGCCGCGGGGTTGAATACATGGCGGCCGCGCCAGGCGAGGGCGTACTTGGAGGCTGACGCCAGGACGCAGGCCAGTGCCACGCCGGCCAGGTCCATCGGCGCAAAGGCCGGGCCGAGCTGACTGGGCCAGAACAGGAAGTAAAGCAGGAGTCCCGTGATCAGCGAGGATTCCGAATGCGGCTGTACCTTGAACAGCACGGCCAGGGCGCGGTTGGAAACGTACGTCAGCCCCAGGCAGAGAGCCAGGTGGGCGAGCATGTTCGGAATACCGAAGGTCAGCCAGCCGAGGGCGTCGAGCAGGAGACTGTAGGCGGCCAGCACGGCAAGCACCAACAGCACCAGCCTGTACATCGTGAACCGGCCCAGGTACGCGTCCAGCGCGGTGCCGAGTGAGGCCTGCTGCCGGGAGGTGGTTGAACTCATGTGAACAGCCTTCCTTCGAATTCCGCGGAGTACTCCGCACTGCCGTTGGAAAATACCTTGAGCCAGGAAAAACGGAAATGCCGTTCCAGGTCCTCGGCCGGAACCAGGAACAGGGCGGTGGCGAGGGCGTCAGCCTCCATGGCTGTGTCCGCCTGGGCCCACGCGGCCACGACCGTCCTGACCGGCGCCCCGGTGGTGCCGTCCAGGACATGATGGAGTCCGTCTCCCCAAGCCCGCCGGTTCGACGCCGAAGCGCAGAGGGCGCCAGACCCCAGCGGCACAGTTCCTATCGCCTTAGTGGCGTCATACGGATGCTCCAGCGCCACCTGCACCGGCTCCTGTCCGCCGTTCAGCAGGTCCCCGCTGGCGTCAATGAAGAAGTCCGGAACACCGTGGCTCCTTAGCTGTTCGGCCAGAAGGTCCACGAGCTGGCCCTTGCCCGCCGCGCCGATGTCCAGCACCACCGGGGCAGTGGTGCGCAGCGACGTTCCGTCCCATGCCAGCACGTCGTCCCAGGCGGGGGGAGCCGCAGCTTCCCCGCGGGGCTGCAGGGAATAGTGCGGATCATAGCCCAGCCGCTCAAGGCTTTCACCGATGAGGGGCGTCACGGCGCCGCCGCTGAGCGTGTAGAGCTGCCGGTAGAGCGCCGCCAGGCCCGCGGCTTCGGGCGGCAGCTGGTACTGCCCCGGCGCCACGGACATCCGGGCCACCAGGGAGTCCTCCCGGAACCTGGACCACGTGGAGTCGTAGCGCTCCACTTCGGCCAGCACTGAGCTGCGCAGCGCCGGGGGCAACGCGGCAGGAGTGGAAATTTCCCAGCTGGTGCCGATGCCGTCAAAACGGAAGCCCTGCCAGCCCGGATGCGGCATGGCAGCCGGCTACAGGGCCTGGGCCTTGATGGCTTCGACCGCCTGGTTGAAGCCGCCGCTGGTCAGGGAGGAGCCGGCCACCTTGGAGACGTTGATCTCATCCAGGCTCTTGCCCACCACCTGGTCAGCGATGCCGCCGGCGAACTCGCCCTGGAACTTCCGCGTGTTGGGATTGGACGGGTGCTGGGTGATCTCCACCGCGGACACATTGCCGCCGGCCAGCGTCAGCTGAACGCCCACGGTCTCAGTGCCGTTGGGGGACTTGTAGTTGCCGTCCGCGCTGTAGGTCCCGTCCTTGTAACCGGCTGCGGCGCCCGCCGAGGAGCCGGTTGCCGCCGACCCGGTTGCCGACGCAGAAGCGCCCGCCGAGTGCTCGGTGTCCTGCGCGGCGGGCTGCTGGGCCGACGGCGCGCAGCCGGCCACCGTTCCGGCAAGGGACAGGCCGGCCACGCCGGCGAAAACAGTCTTGCGGAGTGAAGGCTTCACAGGGTCTCTTTTCGTGGTGCGGGCACTTTAGGGACAGCGTTGTGGTTCGGTGTTGATGTTTCAACAATTTCGCCGGTGAGTAAAGGCTAAGGGGTTTTCCTGTGAATTTCCCTGCCATTTGCTGTGACACCGAGGGGCCACCCGGCCCCTGCCGGATTCCGCGCGGCGACGGGCTCCCCGGTAGTCTAGGAGTGTGACTCCCGAAGAACTCTCCCTCGCAATATCCGCCTGCCTGAAAGACGCCGTTGCCGCCGGCGACATCGCCCTTGCCGAGGCGGCGATACCGGACTCCGTCCTGGTGGAGCGTCCGAAGAACCGGGAGCACGGCGACTGGGCCACCAACATCGCCCTGCAGCTGGCAAAGAAGGCCGGAACCAACCCGCGCGAATTCGCCACGCTGCTCAGCGCGCGGCTCAAGGACATCAACGGCGTCGACGGCGTGGAAATCGCCGGTCCCGGCTTCCTTAACATCACGGTTGACGCGGCCGCCGCCGGAGCGCTGGCCAAAGCCATCGTCGAAGCGGGCAGCGAGTACGGCACCAACGCCGCGCTTGCCGGCCACACCGTCAACATGGAGTTTGTCTCCGCCAACCCCACCGGTCCGCTGCACATCGGACACACGCGCTGGGCTGCCCTGGGTGACTCGATCGCCAGGGTGCTTCGCGCCTCGGGTGCCGACGTCACCGCCGAGTACTACATCAACGACGCCGGCTCCCAGATGAACGTCTTCGCCAACTCGGTGCTGTCGCGCCTGCATGGCCGCGACGTGCCTGAGGGCGGCTACCCGGGCGAATACATCCGCGACTTGGGCCACGATGTCCTGACCCGCCACCCGGACATCCGCGAACTGACCGATGCCGCGGCGCTGCCCGTGATCCGGGCCGCGGCCTACGAGGCGCAGCTCAAGGACATCAAGGACACCCTGGCCGACTTTGGGGTCGCCTTCGACGTGTTCTTCTCCGAGCAGGAACTTCACGACGCCGGCGCGATCGAAAGTGCCGTTGCCCGCCTTCGCGAGCAGGGCCACGTGTTCGACGACGGCGGTGCCGTCTGGCTGCGCACCACCGACTTCGGTGATGACAAGGACCGCGTCATGATCCGTGCGAACGGCGAACCGACATACTTCGCCGCCGATGCCGCGTACTACCTGTCCAAGAAGGACCGCGGCTACACGGAAAAGATCTACCTCCTGGGAGCCGACCACCACGGCTACATCAACCGGCTCAAGGCCATCGCCGCCGCGGCCGGCGACGACCCCGAGGTCAACATCGAGGTCCTGATCGGCCAGCTGGTCTCCGTCAACGGCGCCAAGCTCTCCAAGCGCGCCGGCAACATCATTGAGCTCAAGGACCTGATCTCCTGGCTGGGAACGGACGCGGTCCGCTACTCCCTGGCACGCTTCCCGGCCGACTCCCCGCTCACGCTGGACCCCGAGCTGCTGAAGAAGCACTCCAACGAGAATCCCGTCTTCTACGTGCAGTACGCACATGCCCGCTCCCGCGGCACCGCGCGCAACGCCGTGGCTGCCGGAGTGGACCGGAGCGCCTTCGACGCCTCTCTGCTGGACCACGCCACGGAGAACGAACTGCTGTCCTACCTGGGCAGCTACCCCTCCATCGTGGCCAAGGCAGCCGAGCTGCGCGAGCCGCACCGCGTGGCCCGGCACCTTGAGGTCATCGCCGGCGCCTACCACCGCTGGTATGACGCCTGCCGGGTGGCGCCCATGGGCGACGAACCCGTCACGGACACCAACCGCACCAGGCTGTGGCTCAATGACGCCACCAGCCAGGTGCTGGCCAACGGACTCGAACTGCTGGGCGTTTCGGCGCCGGAACGGATGTGATCGGCGTGCAGGAAACCAGCAGCAGTGCTGCCTTCAAGAACCCCGCCGCCGGCAGCACCGCCTCGCCGCTGGCTCCGGAGTGGCTGGCCGTCCCCGCGGACCTCAACGCCCTCCACACGCCCGTGTGGGCCGGCGGCGTGGAACGGAACGCCGGCGGCGAACTGGCCATTGACGGCATCCCCGTCAGCAACCTCAAGGAACAGTTCGGCACGCCCCTTTTCGTCATGAGCGAATCGGACTTCCGAGCGCGCGCCCGCGCCTTTAAAGATGCGTTCGACGAAGCTTTTGCCGACATCTGCGGGGGAGTGGATGTCTACTACGCCGGCAAGTCATTCCTCTGCACCGCCGTAGCGACCTGGGTAGCCGAAGAAGGGCTGCGGCTGGACACGTGTTCCGGCGGTGAACTTGCCGTCGCCGCCCGTGCCGGCATCGACGGCGCCAACCTGTCCCTGCATGGCAACAACAAGTCCGACGCCGAGATCAACCGGGCGCTGGACATGAACCTCGGCCGCATCGTAGTGGACAGCCTGGACGAGTTGGAGCGCGTGGCCAAGATCGCCTCCGGCCGCGGGGAGACCGCCAAGGTCATGCTGCGGCTGACGCCCGGCGTGCACGCCCACACCCACGAGTTCATCGCCACCGCCCACGAGGACCAGAAATTCGGCCTCTCCATGGCCGGGGATACGACCGACGAAGCAGGCCTGTCCGCCGCTGAGGAAGCCGTCGCCGCGGCAACGTCGTACGACAGCGTGGAGCTGCTGGGCCTGCACTGCCACATCGGTTCGCAGATCTTCGAGCCGGACGGCTTTGCGCTGGCCGCGCAGAAGCTCCTGACCTTCCTGGCCGCGGTGCAGGCCAAGTACTCCATCACCCTTCCCGAGCTTGACCTCGGCGGCGGCTACGGCATCGCCTACACGCCGGTGGACACGCCCCGCCCGGCAGCCGACATCGCGCAGGCGATGGCCGCCGTCGTACGTTCCAAGTGCTCCGAACTGGGCATCACCGCACCCCGGATTTCCATCGAGCCCGGCCGTGCCATCGTGGGCAGCAGCACCTTCACGCTGTACGAGGTAGGCACGCTGAAAACCGTCCGCGTGGACGCTCCGGCCGATGGCGACGGCGCAGCCGGTGAAAATACTGCTAAAAACGTTACGCACCCGCGCCGCTATGTGTCAGTGGACGGCGGTATGAGCGACAACGCCCGTCCGGTGCTGTACGACGCGGATTATTCGGCCATTCTCGCGTCGCGGACCTCCGCTGCGGCCCCGCAGCTGTCCCGCGTAGTGGGCAAACATTGCGAGAGCGGCGACATAGTTGTTAGAGATGTATATCTGCCCGAGGACGTGGCAGCCGGTGATCTGCTCGCTGTACCGGGGACCGGCGCCTACTGCTGGGCCCTGTCAAGCAACTACAACTATCTGGCCCGGCCGGGCGTTGTCGCTGTGCGCAACGGAGCTCCCCGGCTGATTGTCCGCGGGGAAACCGAAGAAGATTTGCTGAACCGCGACATGGGAGCCTGAATGACCGAATTGCGAACCCTGAAAGTGGCCCTGCTGGGCTGTGGCAACGTCGGGGCTCAGGTGGCGCGGATTCTGATTGACGACGCCGGCACCCTGGCGCCGCGCACCGGCGCCCGCCTGGAACTGGCCGGCATCGCGGTGCGGAACCTCGACGCCGAGCGCGAGGTGGACCTCCCGCGTGACCTCTTCACCACAGACGGTGAAACGCTGGTCAAGGAGGCCGACCTCGTCATCGAGCTGATGGGCGGCATCGAGCCCGCCCGCTCGCTGATCCTCTCCGCCATCCAGAACGGCGCCAGCGTGGTCACGGGCAACAAGGCCCTGCTTGCCGCCGACGGTCCCGCACTCTACGAAGAGGCGGACAAGGCGGGCGTCGAGCTGTCCTACGAAGCAGCCGTCGCAGGCGCCATCCCCATCCTGCGCCCCATCCGCGACAGCCTCTCAGGTGACCGCATCACCCGTGTGCTGGGCATCGTCAACGGCACCACCAACTTCATCCTTGACCAGATGGACTCCACCGGCGCGCAGTTCGCCGACGCACTCGCCGAGGCCCAGCGCCTCGGCTACGCCGAGGCTGACCCGACGGCCGACGTCGAGGGCCACGACGCCGCCGCCAAGGCCGCCATCCTGGCATCCTTGTCCTTCCACACCCGCTTCGACCTGGAGAACGTCTACTGCGAGGGCATCACCGGCGTCAGCGCCGCCGACATCGCCGCCGCCAAGGAAGCGGGCTTTGTCATCAAGCTGCTGGCCATCGCCGAGAAGATCGGTAACGGCGACGGCAGCGAGGGCGTTTCCGTGCGCGTCCACCCGACCCTCCTGCCGCGCGAACACCCGCTGGCAGCCGTCCGCGGTGCGTTCAATGCTGTTTTTGTCGAGGCGGAGAACGCCGGCGAGCTGATGTTCTACGGTCAGGGTGCCGGCGGAACCCCGACGGCGTCTGCCGTACTGGGCGACCTCGTCTCGGCGGCACGCCGGATCGTCCTGGGCGGCCCCGGACGCATCGAGTCCACCACCGGCCACGTCCCGGCGCTGCCGATCGATGCCGCGACCACCAGCTACTACATCGGCCTGGACGTTGCGGACCAGCCCGGCGTGCTGGCAAAGATCGCCCAGCTGTTCGCCGAGCACGGCGTCTCCATCGAAATCATGCGCCAGACCATCCACCGCGATGCCGACTCCAACGTGGAATCGGCCGAGCTGCGGATCGTCACCCACCGCGCAAGCGAAGCTGCACTGGCAGCAACCGTCGAGGCCGTGAAGGGCCTTGACGTGATCAATTCCGTTACATCCGTACTGCGGGTAGAAGGAGCTTAAGTGGCTCACCAATGGCGCGGTGTCATCCGCGAATACGCTGACCGTCTGCCCGTAACGGCGGCCACCAGGGTCATCACTCTCGGCGAGGGCGGCACGCCCCTGGTTCACGCCCAGAAGCTCTCCGAGCTGACGGGCTCGGACGTCTACCTCAAGGTCGAGGGCATGAACCCCACCGGTTCCTTCAAGGACCGCGGCATGACCATGGCCATGACTGCGGCCGTGGAGGCCGGCGCCAAGGCCGTGGTGTGCGCCTCCACGGGAAACACGTCAGCCTCCGCCGCAGCGTACGCCACCGCCGCCGGCCTGACGTGTGCCGTGCTGGTGCCTGAAGGCAAGATCTCCATGGGCAAGCTGAGCCAGGCCATCGCGCACGGCGCCACGCTCCTGCAGGTGGACGGCAACTTCGACAACTGCCTCGATATCGCCCGCAAGCTGGGTGAGTCCTACCCGGTATTCCTGGTCAACTCCGTGAACCCGGCCCGCATCCAGGGCCAGAAGACCGGCGCCTTCGAGATCGTCGACGCCCTGGGCGACGCCCCGGACATCCACGTGCTCCCGGTGGGCAACGCAGGAAACATCACGGCCTACTGGAAGGGCTACAAGGAGTACGCTGCCCCGTTTGAGTCCGAAACGGCCGGCACGCTTGCTGCCGTCGCCACCAAGACGCCGGCCATGTGGGGCTTCCAGGCCGCGGGCGCCGCTCCGTTTGTGGCCGGCCACCCCATCACCGAACCGGACACCATCGCCACCGCCATCCGGATCGGCAACCCCGCCTCCTGGGACGGCGCCATCGCGGCCCGTGACGAGTCCGGCGGATTCATCGATTCCGTCACTGACGAGGAAATCCTCGCCGCCCACCGCTGGCTGTCCTCCCGCGAGGGCGTCTTCGTGGAGCCCGGCTCGGCTGCCGGCGTCGCAGGCCTGCTCAAGAAGCACGCCGCGGGTGAGGTGCCCGCGGGCAAGACCATCGCCATCACTGTCACCGGACACGGCCTCAAGGACCCGCAGTGGGCTCTCAGGACCGAAGACGGCAGTGATGTCCAGCCTGTCAAGGTGTCCAACGACGTCGTGACCGTCGCCGCAGAACTGGGACTGGAAGACAAATAACAGTGGAAACCATGCTGCCGCAGACCGCCCAGCTGCCCGCCATCCAGGCCGGGCAGCAGGTGACGGTCCGGGTACCGGCCACCAGCGCCAACCTCGGTCCCGGCTATGACAGCCTCGGGCTGGCACTGACCCTGCACGACACCCTCACCGTGGAGAGCCTGGACAGCGACGAGCTGGTCTTCGAGCTCAGCGGTGAGGGTGCGGATTCCCTTCCGCGGGACGCCAGCCACCTGGTGGTCAGGGCGATGAATGCCGCCTTCGGGCGACTGGGTTACCGCCACACGGGCCTGAAGATCACGGCGGAAAACGTCGCTCCGCACGGCCGTGGCCTGGGCTCGTCGGCGTCCGCAGTCGTGGCAGCCGTGACCGCGGCCAACGCGCTGCTGCCCGCGGGGGAGCAGCAGGACCGGAACTGGATCCTGCAGCTGACCAGCGAGCTGGAGGGCCACCCGGACAACGTCGCTCCGGCGATCTACGGCGGACTGGCGCTGTCGTGGCAGGACAGTGACCAGTACAGCAGCACGTGCGCCACCGTAGACGCTGCCGTCGTCCCTATCGTGGCAGTGCCGGACTTCGAGCTGTCCACCGAGGCCGCGCGCGCTTTGCTCCCTGCATCCATCGGCCATCATGCGGCCGCGATGAACTCCGGCCGTGCAGCACTTCTGATCCATGCCCTGACGCAGAAGCCTGAATTCCTGCTCGCCGGCACCGAGGACTTCCTGCACCAGAGCTACCGCGCGGAGGCCATGCGGCCCAGTGCGGCCCTTATCCGGGCCCTGCGCGCTGCCGGCCACGCTGCCGTTGTCTCCGGAGCTGGACCCACGGTTCTGGTCCTTGCCAACGGCGAGGCGGAGGCAGCCGCCGTTCTGGAATTCATTGCCTCGTTTACCGAGGCAAACACGCCGGACATCAACTGGCGTGTGATGAAGCTGGCGGTCGACGTCGAAGGTGCTAAAGTGGGAGTGCACCGGCGGTAACACCGCATGCAGTCTCCGCAGTCAGCACCGCATTCACTGAGTCATCACAGCATTCATTGATGCAGCCAGACGGCGACTCTGCAGTCGAGAGGGCCCTGCAGCCAAGAGACCGTGCAGTCACCGACTCCGAAAACGGCCTTAACCGGTCATCGGGTCAGAATCTGCTTCGATCTGCTGCTGCTGCTTCGATCTCTTATTTGCGCGATATTTTCCGGTGCCACCTGCTTGGCCTGGCCAGGAACCTACAGATGTGTTTCTGTTCCCTGAACCGCCAGTCCGCCGCCCCGCCAGCTATGTGGAGCGTTTGAAGGTGATCAGTATCCGGCCCTGCTGGCCGAACTCCAACCGGCAAGGCCGAACATCGCGGCTGCAGATCTGAACTGCAGCCCAGATCCAATCATCGCGTCCAGCTCACAGTCTGGACGCCGTCGAGGGGGAAGGATCCTTCGTGACCGAAACCACTGAGCTGTCGCCAGCTGTGGACATATCATCTTCTGCTTCCGGATCGTTGACGGAAGCGCCCGCCAAGAGCAGCGGCCTTGCCGGCCTGAAGCTCGCCCAACTGCAGGCCCTCGCCAGCCAGCTCGGTATCTCCGGCGGATCCCGCATGCGTAAGGGCGACCTGGTGGCGGCTATTTCCGCGCACCGTGCAGGCACGTCCGCCACCGCCACCAAGGCGCCGGCACGGACCGCCGCAAAGGCCGCTGCAGCAGCCCCGGCTGCCGAAACCGCCGCAGCCCCGGCCGCGGAAGCAGCCGAGGCTCCGGCCCAGGAAACTCGTGCACGTGGCCGCGGCCGCAGCCGCCGGGCAGTGAGCGACGGAATTGTTGCCGCACCCGCGACGGAAACCGCAGCCGAGGCCCCCGCCGCTGAAGCACCGGCCGCTGCCGAGGCACCGGTTGCTGCTTCGGCCCATGGGGCAGCCTCCGCTGAGGCAGAAGGCGCAGAGCGCCGCCAGCCGCGCACCCGCAACCGCCGCCGCGGCGAAGCAGCCGCTGCGGCTCCCGCCGAAGCACCCGCTGCACCCGCTGAAGCTGCCGCAGAGGCACGCGGCGGTGAGGCACGTGGCGCTGAAGCAGGGGGTGCAGACGCACGTGGTGCTGAAGCACGCGGTGCTGAGGCGCGCGAGCAGGCGCCGGAGGGCGAAGCCGGACAGCGCGAACGCCGGGATGCCCGGGGCCGCGGTGGCCGTGACGCCGGCGAAGCTGGCGGACGCGACACCCGCCGTGATGACAGCCGGCGTGACGATAACCGCCGTGACGACAACCGCGACGCCGATGACGACGGCGGCAGCCGCCGCAACCGTCGGAACCGCCGCGACCGGAACGACCGCAATGAGCGTTCGGACAGCCGCGACGGCAGCCGCAACGAACGGTTCCGCGACCGCAACGACCGCCGCCGGGGACGCAGCCAGGGGCCCGACGTCGACGACGTCGAGGTCACCGATGACGACGTGCTGCTGCCGGTGGCCGGCATCCTGGATGTCCTCGAAAACTACGCGTTCATCCGTACGTCCGGTTACCTGCCGGGCCCGAACGACGTGTATGTCTCCCTGGCCCAGGTCAAGAAGTACAACCTGCGCAAGGGCGACGCCGTTGTTGGCGCCATCCGCGCGCCGCGCGACGGCGAGGACCGCGGCCAGCAGTCCGCCCGCCAGAAGTTCAACGCACTGGTCCGCGTCACCTCGGTGAACGGCAAGACGGCCGAGGACCTCAAGGACCGCGTGGAGTTCGCCAAGCTCGTCCCGCTGTACCCGTCCGAGCGCCTGCGCCTCGAGACCGACCCCAAGAAGATCGGCCCCCGCGTCATCGACCTGGTCGCCCCGATCGGCAAGGGCCAGCGTGGCCTGATCGTCTCCCCGCCCAAGGCCGGCAAGACGCTCATCCTGCAGTCCATCGCCAACGCGATCACCACCAACAACCCTGAGGTCCACCTCATGATGGTGCTGGTTGACGAGCGTCCCGAAGAAGTCACGGACATGCAGCGCACCGTCAAGGGTGAGGTCATTGCCTCCACCTTCGACCGTCCCGCCGACGACCACACCACCGTGGCCGAACTCTCCATCGAGCGCGCCAAGCGCCTCGTGGAAATGGGCATGGACGTCGTGGTGCTCCTCGACTCCATGACCCGTCTGGGCCGTGCCTACAACCTGGCAGCGCCGGCCTCCGGCCGCATCCTGTCCGGTGGTGTGGACTCCGCTGCGCTGTACCCGCCGAAGCGGTTCTTCGGTGCTGCCCGCAACATCGAAAACGGCGGCTCGCTGACCATCCTGGCGACGGCACTCGTGGAGACCGGATCCAAGATGGACGAGGTCATCTTCGAAGAGTTCAAGGGCACCGGCAACATGGAGCTCCGCCTGTCCCGCCAACTGGCGGACAAGCGTATCTTCCCCGCCGTGGACGTCAACGCCTCCGGCACGCGCCGCGAAGAAAACCTGCTCTCGGCCGAAGAGGTCAAGATCATGTGGAAGCTGCGCCGCGTCCTCTCCGGCCTTGAGACCCAGCAGAGCCTGGAACTCCTGACCAACAAGATCCGCGAAACCCAGAGCAACGTCGAGTTCCTCATGCAGGTTCAGAAGACGACGCTTGGTGCGAAGTCGGATAACGACAAGTAGCTGGCCTACGCCGCTCAAAACATGCCGGCCCCGCCCCTACGCCGGGTGGCTGACGATCTTCGATCGTTAGCCACCCGGCTCCGGCAGGCCCGAAGCCACTCCCCGGCCGGCATATTTTGAGCGGCTTCGTCGTTAACTCACCGCTTCCTGGCCCGACAGCAACGCGAGGTCAGATACAGCCCGATCGGGTCACCGCATTGGGCGGTAAGTGACCCCGCGTTGCAGTAACTAGACTTGGTTACAAGTCGAAAGAGGTTTGAGAAATGTTTGAGTCCGTACAGGGTCTGTTGGATGAGCATGATTCCATTCAGGCGCAGTTGGGGGATCCGGCTGTTTATGCTGACCAGAAACTGGCGCGGAAGCTCGGGCGGCGGTCTGCTCAGCTGAACGGCATTGTGGAGGCCTACCACAAGTGGCATGCGCTGAACGATGACCTCGCCGCTGCCAAGGAGATGGCAGCCGAGGACCCTGATTTTGCTGCCGAGGTGCCGGAGCTGGAGGAAGCTGTCGAGGTTGCCGCGGCGCGGCTGACGCGGCTGCTGATTCCCCGGGACCCGGACGATGCCCGCAACGTGATCCTTGAGGTCAAGGGCGGCGAAGGCGGCGACGAGGCTGCCCTGTTCGCCGGCGACCTGCTGCGCATGTACACCCGCTACGCGGAGTCCCGCGGCTGGAAAACCGAGATCATCTCCTCCACCGAGTCGGACCTCGGCGGCTACAAGGATGTCCAGGTTGCCGTCAAGGGCAGCTCCAACGATCCCGCCGAAGGTGTCTACGCGCGGCTCAAGTTCGAGGGCGGCGTGCACCGTGTGCAGCGTGTGCCCGTGACCGAATCGCAGGGCCGCATCCACACATCGGCCGCCGGCGTCCTGGTCCTGCCCGAGGTGGATGAGCCGGAAGAGCTCGAGATCAACCAGAACGACCTCAAAATCGACGTGTACCGCTCCTCGGGTCCCGGCGGCCAGTCCGTCAACACCACGGACTCCGCCGTCCGCATCACGCACCTTCCCACGGGCATCGTGGTGGCCATGCAGAACGAGAAGTCCCAGCTGCAGAACCGTGAAGCCGGCATGCGCGTTTTGCGTGCCCGTATCCTGGCGCACCAGCAGGAGCAGATCGACGCCGAGAACTCCGCGCAGCGGAAATCCCAGATCCGCACCATGGACCGGTCTGAGCGGATCCGCACGTACAACTACCCGGAAAACCGGATCGCCGACCACCGCACAGGTTACAAGGCCTACAACCTTGACCAGGTCATGAACGGTGACCTCGAGCCGGTCATCCAGTCCGCAATCGAGATGGACGAGCAGGCGCGGCTGGACGCCATCGGCGACTAGGAGCCGCGGGATTCCATGACGTCCGAGCACATTCCGGAGCCGCCTGCCCACTCCGTGTCCGCCCAGTCCCTGGCTGAGGCCGTCCGGGAGGCGACGGAGCTCCTCACCGAGGCCGGCGTGCCCAGCCCCCGGGTGGACGCAGAACTCCTGGCCGACCATCTGCTGGGCGTGGGCCTGGGGCGGCTGCGCGCCATGATACTCGGCGATGCCCCGGCCCCGGCCGGCTACACCGAGCTCGTTGCCGAGCGCGCCACCAGGATTCCGCTCCAGCACATCACCGGCGTGGCGCACTTCCGCTACCTCCAGCTCGCAGTGGGACCCGGCGTGTTCATTCCGCGCCCGGAGACCGAGTCCGTGGTGCAGCTGGTCATCGACCGGCTGCGCGTACTGGAACGTGCCGGCGTGGTCCGCCCCAAGGTGGTGGACCTGGGCACCGGCTCGGGGGCCATCGCCGGATCAATCGCGCACGAGGTGCCAGAGGCCGAAGTCTTCGCGGTGGAGTTCAGCGAGTTCGCGCATGCCTGGGCGGCGAAGAATCTCCAGCCGCTGGGGGTCACCCTGCTGCTGGGGGACCTGCGGAACGCTCTGCCGGAACTCAACGGAACGTTCGACGTCGTGGTTTCCAACCCGCCGTACATCCCGGCTGAAGCCATCCCCAACGAACCGGAAGTGGCGCTGCACGATCCGCCGGAAGCACTCTACGGCGGGGGAGCGGACGGCATGGAACTGCCGACGGCGGCCGCCGCCTCTGCGGCGCGGCTCCTGGTTCCAGGCGGCTACTTCGTGATGGAACACGCCGAAGTCCAGGCCGGCTGGATATCGACGATGCTGAACCGGACCGGAAACTGGACCGACGTCACAACGCATTTTGACCTTAACGGCAAGGAACGCGCCACCAGCGCCGTCCTTGCCGCGCCGCCCGCGGAGTAATGAAAGAATGAGGCAGTGACCACTACGTACAACTGCACGGCCGACGACGAGCGGACCGAAGGGATCGCCCACGCACGGCGGGCGATCCTGGAGAAAAAGTGCGTCGTCCTTCCCACGGACACCGTTTACGGAATCGCGGCCGATGCCTTTTCCCCGCAGGCCGTCACCATGCTGCTGGTGTCCAAGGGCCGCGGCCGGAACATGCCGCCGCCCGTCCTGATTCCGCGCCTGAACGCGCTCGACGGGCTGGCCACCGATGTGTACCCGGATGCCCGCGACCTGGCCGAGGCCTTCTGGCCCGGCGGACTGACCCTGATCTTCCACGCGCAGCCGTCCCTCGACTGGGATTTGGGCGAGACCAAGGGCACCGTTGCCCTTCGCATTCCGGACGACGAGGTCGCGATTGACCTGCTGACCGTTACCGGACCCCTCGCCGTGTCCTCGGCAAACCGGACCGGCCAGGCTCCGGCGCAGACAGCCTTTGAAGCCCGTTCCCAGCTCGCGGAGTCCGTTGAGGTCTACCTTGAAGGCGGTTTCCGGCCGGTCGAGGGGACCGACGCCCGGCCGTCCACCATTGTGGATGCCACCTCATTGCCGCTGCGCGTCGTCCGCGAAGGGGCCATCAGCCTGGAGCGGCTGCGCGAGGTGGTTCCCGGAGTTCTCGACATCAACGGCAATGCCGCGGACGAAGCTGAGCTCACCGGTGCCCCGGAGGATGTTGCCCCGCAGGATGTTGCCCCGCAGGACGCTGCCTCCGAGGATGCCGCGCCCGCCAGCGGTGCTGACGCTCCTCTGCAGTCCGACGCCGGCGAAAAGCCCGCAAGCGCCGAATGACGCTGCAGAGGCAATCTATTCCCGTTCTTGGAGTGGACGCCACGCCCTTGGACGTCGACGGGCTCACCGCCGTCCTCAACGAATTCGTGGCTGACGGCACCACTAGGACGGTCGTCGGACACAATCTCCACAGCGTGACGCTTTTCCACACCGAACCGGAGTTCAGGAAGTTCTACGAGAACAGCGACGTTGTCCTTCTCGACGGCGCGCCCGTCCTCTGGCTGTGGGGGAGGAGCAGGCAAAAGGCCGGCCGGAAAAAGTCTGACGCCGACACGCGGCCCGTCATGGACTACCGGCTTGGTTCAACAGACTGGATTCCCGCGCTGGGCCGGCTGGACGGCCTCTACCGCATCGCTGTCCTTGGAGCCGGGGCGACCGCCAACGCCAAGGCCGTGGCGAAACTGCAGGGCATGGTGCCGGGCGCCACTGTCGCCGGCATGCCGGGGGAGGACTGGGACTCGGAACTGGAAGAGAAAGCTGCCGCGTGGCTGGCGGAATTCCAGCCGCAGCTGGTGCTGATCGGCCTTGGCATGCCGCTTCAGGAAGAGGTGCTGTGGCGCCGCCTGCCGTCGTTGCCGCCCGCGGTCTACTGCGCCGTCGGCGGAGCCATCGAGCAGATCGCCGGCATCCAGAAGCTGGCGCCCCGCTGGCTCGGCCGGCTCGGGCTGGAATGGGCGTGGCGGCTGCTGCTGCATCCGCGCCGCGTGGCGTATAGGGTGTTTGGCGAGCCGTGGGTCCTGCTGGCACTCCTGCTGCGGCGCCGGCTGCGCGGGCAGGGCTGACAGCCCCGCCCGCCTGCGTTAAAACTTTTGGTCCTTCAGCGGGCCAAATCCCTTGCCGCGGAGCCCGGTGGAAAACGCCCGGAACCAGTCCGCAAGCCCGCGGACATCGCCCCTGCGGAGGAAATAGCCGAGGTAACCGCCAACATCGGCCACCAGGGACTTCACACGGAAGTGGCGGCGAATAAGGTAGCCGCGGTTGCGGTAGTAGTAGTAGCGCTTGAACGCGCCGTCCGGGACGATGACGTGCCAGCGGGCACCAAACACGTGCTTCGTTTCGGAAAAAGCGTGCGGGTGCATGATCGCAGCCGTGGTGACGGTGCCGAAACGGATGCCTGCCTTGCGCAGCCGGATGGTGAAGTCCACCTCGTCGCCGCGGATGAAGAGGCGCATGTCCGGCAGGCCCACCTTGAAGAAGACATCGGAGCGGATGAGCGCACCGTTGAAGAAGTGGCCGTCGTTCGGCAGGAACCCCACCTTCTCCAGCGCGGCCCGGTCGTGGGAGACCTTGCCGTCCAGCCGGAAGAAGAAGGAGAGCTGGTCGGGATGCCCCGGGGCTACCACCAGGGGCACAACGGCCTCCAGGTCCCGCGCCTCCGCTTCCCGGATCAGCGTGGCCAGGCACTCGGCGTCCGCCGGCTCGGCGTCGTCGTCCATCATCCAGACCCAATCGGCACCGCTTGCCACGGCCTTGAGCGCCGCAAGGGAGAAGCCCCCGGCACCGCCAAGGTTGGCTTCGGAACGGATGTAGTCCACATTCGCATGCTGGGCGGCGACGTCCTTGGCGGGGACCGTGCCACTGTCAACGAGGCAGATTGTCGACACGGGGGCCGTCTGCCCGTTGATGGCCCTCAGCAGGACGGCGAGCTCATGGGGACGGTCAAACGTCACGGCGGCAACTGCGACCGACACTGGCATTGCGGGGATCCTTTCAGCACAGCCGTCGGCAAGTTTCCCGCCGGCGTAAGGCCGTGTGACGCGAAGCGATGTACCCGTTGGCGTTAGTATCTTGACTAGAGTCCACTGTAATACAGCCCCGTCAGGCACTATGCACTGCCTGTCTGTGCGCGCATGGCGACGGAGAAGTTTCATTTATTGCACGTCAGATTCACACCTATCGAGCCCGCATGGTCCGCCCGGACTGACCCCGAATCCGCATCCGCATAGCCTGCAGCATGGCGGGAAGCACTGCGCCAGCAACGCGTACGGCACCGTCGGAATGGTGGCCGCGCCGTGATCATGTACCTGTCCATGATGCTGACCGCAGCGCTCGTGTCCTACGGGGCCACGTGGGGTGCACGGCTGATCGGGAACCGGCTTGAGCTGTTCGCTCCTATCCGCAGCCGGGACATGCATTCAAGCCCGGTCTCGCGGCTCGGCGGGCTGGGGATCTTCGTCGGCGTGCTGGTGGCACTGGCCGTGGCAAGCCAATCCTTCTTCGTCAAGGACATCTTCCGGAACAACGGCGCTCCGTGGGGTGTGCTGGCGGGAGCGGCCGTCATCGTGCTGGTCGGAGTGGCGGACGACCTTCTGGACCTTCGCTGGTGGGTCAAGCTGATCGGGCAGTCTCTCGCCGCGCTCGTGGTAGCCGTCTGGGGCGTGCGGATGACCATCATTCCGTTCATTCCGGAACCGATCCGCTTCGACTCGGACCCAATTAACATCGTCCTCACCACCGGCCTCATCGTCGTCACGATGAACGCTTTCAACTTCATTGACGGGCTGGACGGGCTGGCCGCCGGGGTGGCCATTATCGGCGGGTCCGCGTTCTTCCTCACCGCTTACTGGGTCCACCGGAACGCGCCGATCCTGGACCGTTCCGACCTCGCCACGCTGCTGACGGCGGTCCTTGTGGGCAGCTGCCTGGGCTTCCTGCCACACAACTGGTTTCCTTCAAAGATCTTCATGGGCGATTCCGGCGCGATGCTGATAGGCCTCCTCATGGCGTCGGCCGGTGTGGTCTCGACCGGGCAGATCACCTCGGGCCTTTATGACCGCGTCAACGGTATCCCCACGATCATCCCGATCCTGCTGCCGTTTGCCGTGCTGTTCCTGCCGCTCCTGGACCTGTGCCTTGCGGTGGTGCGGCGCACCGCCGTCGGGCGTTCACCGTGGTCCGCCGACCGCGGGCATCTGCACCACAAACTCATGGACATCGGTTACTCCCACCGCACAGCGGTCATGCTGCTGTATTTGTGGGCCGCGGTGCTGTCTTTCGGGGGTCTGGCCTTCGCCGTCTACCCCTGGCAGGTTGTGCTGGCCGTCATGGTCGCCGCCACCATGGTCATGGGTCTGGTCACGGCCTGGCCGTACCTGAGCCGCCGTGGCGATGAGGCCGGAGCAGGGCCAACACCGGAGTAATACGCGCTTTTCGGAAAATTTCTATCTCATGTAGAATTCAGGTGCAGGTCTTTCCTGCACCACTCCACCCTGCCACGAAGATTGGTTCGCATGACCTCCAACGCCGAGCCCGGACCTGTGTCCGGCAAGGAATCCGTTGGTGTCTCCGGGCCCACGCGGTCGCTCTGGCTCGGTCTGCTTGGACTCAGTTCGGCAGTCTCCTGCTGCGCTCTGGTCCTTACCGGTGTGGTGGCGGTGCTGCTGAACGGTTGGACCGGGGTTGTGTCCAGCAGCCTCGGCGGCCTGCTGGTGGTCGTGTTCTTCGCCATCAGCCTGCTGATCGGACACTTTGTGGGGCGCAATAACCCCTCGGGCGCCGTCGGCCTGTTCGTGGCTACTTACTTCGTCAAGGTCATCGGTTTCGCTGTGGTGTTGTTCGCCCTGGGTGCTCCCGACTGGCTGCACGGCCGTTGGTTCGTCATAGGTGCCGTCGTGGCTGTGGTCACGTGGCAGGCTGCCGAGATCTACGGTTTCAGCAAAGCCCGGCTGCAGATCTTCAACGACCCCGAACCGGACAGCGACCCCAAGTCGAACGGTGAGCAACACTGATGACCAAGCACAAGCACCCCGGGAAAAACGAGCCTGGAACACCCAAACCAACGCCCGGTCCTGCCGCTGTACCCAGCGAAAATTCCGACGGCGGTTACAACGCTGGAATGGCCGTCTTTAGCTACATAATTGGCGGAATCATCGTCTGGAGTTTGATAGGGTGGGGACTGGATTATCTGTGGGGAACCCGCTGGATTGTGCTCGTAGGCGCTCTGCTTGGAGCTGCGGGAGGGTTCTATCTGTCCCATATGCACGGCCTCACCAGTTCAAGGAAAACAACTGGCGGGAACGGTGCAGCCAGCGGCCCGTCCGAGGACGGGAACAGTAATGCCAAATAATTTCACGAGGGGGAGGGCAAGCATGACGCGCGCCGGAACCTTACCAACGCCCAACGATGGACACTGCAGAGAGGAAACGCGTTGATCGCGCTTGCGCTCCCGGCCCAAAATTCAGGAGAGTTCACACCTCCCGGAATTGAAGAAATGCACCTGCCGGCAATCCTGCCGTGGGGTGCGGCAGACGGATTCTCCAAGCAGATGCTGCTGGTTATCCTGTCCGTCGTCATTATCGCCACATTCTTTTTGCTCGCTGCGCGGAAGCAGCAGCTCGTTCCCGGCAAGCTGCAGTTCGCAGGTGAGGCCGCCTACGGCTTCGTCCGCAACAGCATCGCCAAGGACATCATCGGCGGCAGGGACTTCATCAAGTATGTCCCGCTGCTGTTCAGCCTGTTCTTCTTCATCCTGGTGAACAACATCTACGGCGCAATTCCGGTGATCCAGCTCCCGAGCTTCTCGCACGTCGGCGGCGCCTACGTGCTGGCAGCCATAGTGTACGTCACCTGGATCGGTATCGGCATCAAGAAGAACGGCCTGCGCTACTTCAAGCTCGCCACCGTTCCCTCCGGTGTCCCGGTCTACATCCTCCCGATCGTCATTCCGATCGAGATCATCTCGAACTTCCTGGTCCGTCCGGTCACGCACAGCCTGCGTCTCTTCGCCACCATGCTGGCCGGCCACCTGATCGTCATGATTGCCGGTTCGGGCATCGAATACCTCGTCATGCAGGAGAACGTCCTCCTCAAGGGCACCTCGGTTCTGGTTCTCGCCGGCGCAATTGCCATGTACATGCTGGAAGCGCTGATCATGGCGCTGCAGGCGTACGTGTTCACACTGCTGACTGCGATCTACATCGAAGGCGCACTCCACGCCGACAGCCACTAGGCACCCCAAACTTCCCCTCGTGGGGATGAAGCAACCCAAACAACCTGCCATACACATGGCATCTTGAAAGGAAGAAAAATGGAAGGCTCCATCAACGGCTCCCTCAACCTCATCGGCTACGGCCTCTCGGCCATCGGCGGTGGTATCGGTGTGGGACTCGTGTTCGCTGCCTACATCAACGGTGTGGCTCGTCAGCCGGAAGCCCAGCGCGTCCTGCAGCCGATCGCATTCCTCGGCCTTGCGCTGACTGAAGCCCTCGCCATCCTGGGCCTGGTCTTCGCTTTCGTTCTCAAGTAAACCTTCAGAACCTAGCGAACATTCAGAACCGAGTAGATAAGGACGGGTGAAATATGAATCAGCTGATCATCTCAGCCGCCACTGAAGGCGCCGAGGCGGCTAACCCGCTCGTTCCCAATCTTTGGGAAATGGGCGTCGTCCTCGCCGGCTTTGCTGTCCTCTTTTTCATCGTGGTCAAGTTCGTTGTCCCGATGTTCGAGAAGACGTTTGCAGAGCGTGCCGAGGCCATCGAGGGCGGCATCGCCAAGGCTGAGAAGGCTCAGGCTGAGGCTTCTGCTGCACTCGAAGAGTACAAGCAGCAGCTCACCGATGCCCGTGCTGAGGCAAACCGTATCCGTGAGGAAGCACGTGCCGAAGGCGCCCTGATCCTGGCGGAACTGAAGGAGAAGGCTGCAGCAGAGTCTGCACGCATCACCGCTCAGGCTCACGCGCAGATCGAATCCGAGCGCCAGGCGGCCGTTGTGTCGCTTCGTTCGGAGGTGGGCACCCTTGCCACCACGCTTGCGGGCCGCATCGTTGGGGAAACCCTCGAGGACGACGCACGTGCAGCACGCGTCGTTGACCGCTTCCTGGCTGATCTGGAGACCCAGAACGCAGGTGTAGCTAAGTAATGGCAGGTGTATCGAGCGAATCGCTGACCAAGGCGCTGACCGAGCTGGAGCCAAAGCTTCCGTTTGCATCGCTGCAGTTGGCAAAGGAACTTTTCGGAATCCTGGGCGCGGTAGACAGCTCGGCTGGCTTGCGCCGCGCCCTGACTGACCCCTCCCGCAGCGGTGAGGAAAAGTCGGCGTTGATCAAGCAGCTCTTCAGCGGAAAAGCTTCCGCCGAAGCCGTGGACGTCGCAGCCGGTCTGGCCAGCTCACGCTGGGCATCGGCGCGAGACATCGGCGATGCACTCGAGACGCTTGCCGCAACGGTGGTCATCGCCGTTGCTGAAAACAAGTCGGCCGTTTCTGCCTCCGGTATCACCGGTCTGGAAGAGCTGGAGAACGATCTTTTCTCCTTCAACCAGGCCGTGGCTGCCAACCACGATGTGCAGCGCGCCCTGTCTGAACCGCAGGCCAGCGCTGCTGCAAAGATCGCCCTGGCCGAGAGGCTGGTTCCTTCCGCAAGTGAGGAAGCCAAGGTCCTCATCGGACAGGCGGTCGCGCAGCCCCGTGGCATCAAGGCAACCAAACTCGTGAGCCGTTTCGCCGAGCTCGCCGCCAAGCGCCAGCAGCGCTGGATTGCGACGGTCAGCGTCACGCGTCCCCTCACGGGGACGCAGGAGAACCGTCTGCAGCAGGGACTTAACTCCCTTTACGGACGCGAGCTGAAGGTCAACTTCAACGTTGACCCCACGCTGATCGGCGGCATCCGCGTTCAGGTGGGGGACGAAGTGCTCGACGCTTCGCTCCTCACCCGCCTGAACGACCTCCAGCGCCAGCTGGCCGGCTAGCCGGACAAGCACCACACAACTGATAGAAACCCCGGTCATCGTGAGCAACGATGATCACGAATACAGGAGAGCAGGGACTGCAGATGGCCGAATTGACCATCAACGCCGACGACGTCCGTAATGCGTTGAACGAATTCGCGGCGTCCTACGAACCCGGAAACGCAGAGCGCGTAGAGGTCGGCCGTGTGACCGCCGCAAGTGACGGCATCGCCCGTGTTGAGGGCCTTCCCTCGGTCATGGCGAACGAGCTGCTTCGCTTCGAAGACGGCACCCTGGGCCTCGCCCAGAACCTCGACGTTCGCGAGATCGGTGTCATCGTCCTCGGTGACTTCTACGGCATCGAAGAGGGCCAGGAAGTTCACCGCACCGGACAGGTTCTGTCCGTGCCGGTGGGCGACGCCTTCCTCGGCCGCGTGGTGGACCCCCTGGGTGTGCCGATCGACGACCTTGGCGAGATCAAGGCCGAGACCACCCGTGCCCTTGAACTTCAGGCACCGGGCGTTACCCAGCGCAAGTCTGTGCACGAGCCGATGCAGACCGGCCTGAAGGCCATCGACGCCATGATTCCGATCGGCCGTGGCCAGCGCCAGCTGATCATTGGTGACCGTCAGACCGGCAAGTCCGCCATTGCCATCGACACGATCATCAACCAGAAGGACAACTGGGCTTCCGGGGATGTCACCAAGCAGGTCCGCTGCGTTTACGTCGCGATCGGCCAGAAGGCTTCCACGATCGCAGCAATCCGCCAGACCCTTGAGGACAACGGAGCGCTCGAGTACACCACGATCGTTGCCTCCCCGGCTTCCGACCCGGCCGGCTTCAAGTACCTCGCACCGTACGCCGGTTCGGCCATTGGCCAGCACTGGATGTACGGCGGCAAGCACGTCCTCATCGTGTTTGATGACCTGTCCAAGCAGGCCGAAGCCTACCGCGCCGTGTCGCTGCTGCTCCGCCGCCCGCCGGGACGCGAAGCCTACCCGGGGGACGTCTTCTACCTGCACTCCCGCCTGCTGGAGCGTTGTGCCAAGCTCTCCGACGAGCTCGGCGCAGGCTCGATGACCGGCCTGCCGCTCATCGAAACCAAGGCAAACGACGTCTCCGCCTATATCCCGACCAACGTGATTTCCATCACCGATGGCCAGATCTTCCTGCAGTCCGACCTCTTCAACGCCAACCAGCGCCCCGCTGTTGACGTTGGTGTCTCGGTGTCCCGCGTTGGCGGTGCCGCCCAGGTCAAGTCCATGAAGAAGGTCTCCGGTACCTTGAAGCTGGATCTTGCCCAGTACCGCGACATGCAGGCGTTCGCGATGTTCGCATCGGACCTCGATGCCGCATCCCGCCAGCAGCTGACCCGCGGGGCACGCCTGATGGAACTGCTCAAGCAGGGCCAGTACTCGCCGTTCCCGGTTGAGAACCAGGTTGTGTCCATCTGGGCCGGTACCCAGGGCTACCTGGACGACGTTCCGGTTGAGGACATCAGCCGCTTCGAGTCCGAATTCCTGGACCACCTCAAGCACAAGTCCTCTATCCTCACGACGCTGGCTCAGACCAACGTTCTGGGCGATGACACCGTCGAAGCACTGAAGACCGCCATCGTGGACTTCAAGAAGGGCTTCTTCGGCGAGGGGGACAACCACTTGGTGGGCGCCGGCCACGAGGAGCATGAAGCTATCTCGGAGGGTCAGGTCGACCAGGAAAAAATCGTCAGGCAGAAGCGCTAGTTTCGCTGGCAGGGACTGCCGGAACCCTTTGCGGGTCCGGCAGTCCCGGCCATCGGGATCTTAGGAAAGGATAAGTATGGGAGCCCAGATCCGGGTCTACCGTCAGAAGATCAGCTCGACGACGTCGATGCGCAAGATCTTCAAGGCGATGGAACTGATCGCTACCTCGCGCATCGGCAAGGCCCGTGCCCGGGTGGCAGCTTCACTGCCTTACGCGAACGCGATCACGCGCGCTGTTTCTGCTGTCGCAAGCCAGAGCGAAATCGACCACCCACTGACTACCGAGCCGGAGAACATCCGCCGGGCCGCCGTCCTGGTCATTACCTCAGACCGCGGCCTTGCAGGTTCGTATTCCGCCAGCGTGCTCAAGCAGGCCGAAGGCCTGAATGAATTGCTCCGTGCCGAAGGCAAGGAAGTCAAGACGTTCCTGCTGGGCCGCAAGGCGCAGGCTTACTTCGAGTTCCGGAACCGTCCCTATGGGCGCGTCTGGACCGGCAACACCGATGCCCCTGAGTTCGCCACGGCGCAGGAAATCGGCGTGGCCCTGCTCGAAGACTTCGCTACTGACTTCGAAGAGGGCGGCGTGGACGAGATCCACGTTGTGTACACCCGCTTCAAATCCATGGTGACGCAGGAGCCGACCGTCATCCGACTGCTTCCCCTCGAAGTTGTGGAAGAGCAGGCTGCCTCCGAATCGGAACTGCTGCCGCTTTACGAGTTCGAACCGGAGCCGGAACAGGTGCTCAACGCCCTGCTGCCGCGCTACATCGAATCCCGCATTTTCGCGGCCATGCTGCAGGCAGCGGCTTCTGAGCTTGCTGCACGCCAGCGGGCGATGAAATCCGCCGGCGACAACGCCACGGACCTCATCAAGAAGTACACGCGTCTGCGCAACACCGCCCGCCAGGCAGAGATTACGCAGGAGCTTTCCGAAATCGTGGCCGGCGCCGACGCACTCGCGTCGTAGCCGGACCGGTCCCGGACCCCTGCAACAAAAGATAAACTTAACCCCACGCCATCTACGAGTGAAGTGAGAGAGATGACTGCCACCGCTACCGAACACGTAGCCGCAACGACCGGTGCCACCGGCCGGATCGCACGTGTCATTGGCCCGGTTGTCGACGTCGAATTCCCGGCTGACGCAATCCCCTCGATTTACAACGCACTCACCACCGAGATCACTCTCAACGGTGAGACCAAGACCATCACGTTCGAGACCTCCCAGCACCTGGGTGACAACCTCGTCCGCGCTATCTCCCTGCAGGCAACCGACGGCCTGGTCCGCGGCACGTCCGTAGTGGACAGCGGTTCCCCGATCACCGTGCCTGTTGGCGACGGCGTCAAGGGCCACATCTTCAACGTCCTCGGCAAGCCGCTGGACGTCGACGAGTCCGAGATCCAGGCTTCTGACTACTGGCCGATCCACCGCAAGGCCCCGTCCTTCGCGTCCCTCGAGGGTTCCACCGAAATGCTCGAAACGGGCATCAAGGTCATCGACCTCCTCACCCCGTACATCAAGGGCGGAAAGATCGGCCTGTTCGGCGGCGCCGGCGTGGGCAAGACCGTTCTGATCCAGGAAATGATCACCCGTGTTGCCCGCAACTTCGGTGGTACTTCCGTGTTCGCCGGTGTGGGCGAGCGTACCCGTGAAGGTAACGACCTCTGGGTTGAAATGGAAGAGGCAGGCGTCCTCAAGGACACCGCCCTTGTGTTCGGCCAGATGGACGAGCCGCCGGGAACGCGTCTGCGCGTGGCCCTGTCCGCCCTGACCATGGCGGAGTACTTCCGCGATGTCCAGAACCAGGACGTGCTGCTCTTCATCGACAACATCTTCCGCTTCACGCAGGCAGGTTCCGAGGTTTCCACGCTGCTGGGCCGCATGCCCTCCGCCGTGGGTTACCAGCCGAACCTTGCCGACGAGATGGGCCTCCTCCAGGAGCGCATCACGTCCACCAAGGGGCACTCCATCACCTCGATGCAGGCCATCTACGTCCCCGCAGATGACTACACCGACCCGGCACCGGCCACGACGTTCGCACACCTGGACGCCACCACGGAACTTTCCCGTGAAATTGCCTCCCGTGGTCTGTACCCCGCAGTGGACCCGCTGACTTCGACATCCCGAATCCTGGACCCGCAGTACATCGGCAAGGACCACTACAACACGGCTGTCCGTGTGAAGCAGATCCTGCAGAAGAACAAGGAACTCCAGGACATCATCGCCATCCTCGGTGTTGACGAACTGTCCGAAGAGGACAAGATCGTCGTGTCGCGTGCGCGCCGTATCCAGCAGTTCCTGTCGCAGAACACCTACACTGCCAAGCAGTTCACGGGCGTTGAGGGCTCCACGGTTTCCATCAAGGACACCGTTGAAGGCTTCTCTGCGATCTGCGACGGCGAGCTCGACCACATTGCAGAGCAGGCGTTCTTCAACGTCGGCGGCCTGGATGACGTTGAGCGCCAGTGGGCCAAGATTCAGGAACAGACCAAGTAATATGGCTGAGCTTGAGGTTGAGATTGTCGCAGCGGACCACTTCGTGTGGTCCGGGGCGGCCAAGATGGTCAAGGCCCGCACCAGCGATGGTGAAATCGGAATCCTGCCCGGCCACTCGCCCGTGCTGGCGATTTTGGCTGAGGGCCAGTTGGCAATCGAGCCGGTTTCCGGCGACCGCATTGCCGTGGATGTTGACGGCGGGTTCTTCTCCGTCGACAACGACCGGGTGGTAATTGTTGCTGACAACGCCCAACTGGGTGACGCGGCCACTGCGGGGATCCGATAGCACAACCCTGATGGACGTTACTTCCTTTCCGTTCATCGCCATAGCAACCGTGTTTGCGGTGCTGATTTTTACGCTGTGCCTGTTTGGGGTGCGCCGCTTCAACCTGCGGCGCGCCCTGGGCACGGTTGACGCCTCCATTCGTACGGCTGGAAAGAGCTGGCGGATGGGGGTTTGTCGTTATCAGGACAATGAGCTTGAGTGGTTCAAACTGCTTTCCCTGAGCGTGCGGCCCCGCCACCGCTTCAAACGGAGCTCCCTTGAGCTGCTGGGCCGGCGCCAGCCTACAGAGGCGGAGCTGGTCAAGGTGCAGCCCGATGTGGTGATCGTGGAGCTTCGGTACGAGGGGGAGGATGTCTTCCTGGCCATGAAGTTCGACGCCTACACGGGGTTGTCCTCCTGGCTTGAAGCCGGGCCGGTCATCGGCGTGGGGACCTGGCGCTGAGGCTCCCGCCACGGCCTGAACCGCATGGGGCGCCAACGCGGCGCGAGAATGTTTCAGGATATGAAAACATTAGTGACACAAAAATGATCCCCGGCACGAATGCCGAGGATCATTTATTTTGCGACAGCTTAGACGACGGTTACGCCCGTGGCCTGGGGGCCCTTGGCGCCCTGGCCGATTTCGAACTGAACACGCTGGTTCTCGTCGAGGGTCTTGAAGCCACCGGTCTGGATCTCGGAGTAGTGAACGAAGACATCGCCATCGGAGTCGTCCGGGGTGATGAAGCCGAAGCCCTTTTCAGCGTTGAACCACTTGACGGTTCCCTGTGCCATTTATTTCTCCTCAGTATGGAACTTTTTAAGGCCAGCACACCTCGTACTGGTCTTGGTTACTCTGCGAGAAGAATCCTGGCCTGCACCCCCGATGACCGGAATTGCGTTGCAGGAGCTTCGCGCTCGCAACATGTCTTGCGAGCATGAAAAACACCTACACAAAGACTGGTATAAGAATTTCATGGGCAAACCGTCTGGTCAACGGTCAAAACGCGAATTACGCCAAATTTTGGGCAAATCCGGAGTAAACACCTGATCACCATTGGCTGCAGCCCCGCCAATCAGAAAATACAGGTCAGAAAAGCCGGGACTCGACGTCGTCAACGCCCCGCATCGCGTCGTAATCCAGGGTCACGCAGTCAATGCCGCGGTCCGTGGCGAGCACCCTGGCTTGCGGCTTGATTTGCTGGGCGGCGAAGATGCCGCGCACCGGTGCCAGCAGGGGATCCCGGTTGAGCAGTTCGAGGTACCGCGTCAGCTGCTCCACACCGTCGATGTCCCCGCGGCGTTTCAGTTCAATGGCCACCGTGGCGCCGCCGGCATCCCGGGCAAGGATGTCCACTGGCCCGATGGCGGTGAAGTACTCCCGCCGGATCAGGGAGAACCCCTCCCCGAGGGTTTCGATCTGGTCGGCGAGGAGCCGCTGCAGGTCGGCCTCGACGCCGTCCTTGATGAGGCCAGGGTCCTGTCCCAGTTCGTGGGAGCTGTCGTGGAGCTGTTCATGGATGTTGATGATGAGCCGGTCGTCCGTCTTGGCCGACTGCACGGTCCACTGCTCGACGACCCCAACCTCGACGTCGGCGTCCTCCGGGGAGGTCACGCGGAGAACGGCGGGCGGGCTCATCCAGTTCAGCGGCTTGTAGGAGCCGCCGTCGGAGTGCACCAGGACCGAACCGTCGGCCTTCACCAGCAGGAGCCGGGTGGCGAGGGGGAGATGGGCTTTGAGCCGGCCAACATAATCAACGGAGCAACGGGCTATGACGAGACGCACGCCCTACACCATACCTTCTCGGCAGTGCCTTCTCCGCCATGCCTTCCCGGCAGTGCACGCCAGACAGGGGCGGGACCCTGGCGTGCAGTAGCGCGATGTCATGCAGTGCAGGGCAGGGGTATCGGCTAAGGCAGAATGGAGGCATGCCCCGCTCCAACCGTCCCCGCCGCCCCAAAGCCGGGCGCGGTGCGGCCGGAAACGCCACGGGCGGTGGAAAGCACGGCGCAGGTCCCGTCCCGGAACTTGACCTCGAGCGGGCCCGCGCGGGAATCGCCCGGCGCGAAAGCGCGCCGGACGGCGACTGGATGGTGCGCACCATGACAGCGCGCAACGCCGAAAAGACGTACATCTGCCCGGGCTGCTCCACCGGTGTGCTGCCCGGGATCGCCCACCTTGTGGTCTGGGCGGACGACCACCTGTTCGGAGCTGCCGCGGGGCTGGCCGAGCGGCGCCACTGGCACACCAACTGCTGGACGTCCCGCAACTTCCGGTACCGGTAACGCTCGGTGACCCGTGCCGGGGCAACCCGGCCGGAAGATAAGCTGGTGCGCATGACTTTTGACCCGGCGTCGTACGTCTTTAACCAGCCATCAGCAGCGACAGCGATCCGCGCCTCCACGGTGCTTCCCGCCCGGCGCGAAAACATTGAAATCCGCACCGAGGACGGCCACACTCTGGTGGGCGAACTGGCCCTGCCGGAATCGGGTCCGGTCACTGCCACGCTGATCACCCTCCATCCGCTGCCCACGCACGGCGGCTTCATGGATTCCCACGTGTACCGCAAGGCCTCCTACCGGCTGCCGGCCCTGGCCGGGGTGGCCGTACTGCGCTTCAATACCCGGGGCACCTCCTCGCCGCGCGGAACCAGTGACGGAACGTTTGAAGAAGGCATCGGCGAGCGGTACGACGTGGAGGCGGCCGTGCGCTTCACCGTCGAGCGGGAGCTGCCCAACCGCTGGCTGGTGGGCTGGTCCTTCGGCACCGAACTCGCGCTCATGTACGGCGCAGTGGAACCGGTGGCCTCCCAGGTGGAGGGCGCAGTGCTGCTGTCCCCGCCGCTGCACCGCGCCACCGACGAGCACATGTTGCTCTGGGCCGCCGCCGGCAAGCCGCTGACCGTCCTGGTGCCCGAGCACGACGACTACCTCCGGCCCGCCGCCGCAGTGGCCCGGTTTGGGCTTGTGCCGCAGGCCAGGGTGGTGGGGGTCGACGGCGCCAAGCACCTCTGGGTGGGGGAGAAGCAGGCCGCCCGGGTGCTGAATGAGATCGTGGACGACGTCACGCGTGACGGTGCGGGAGCCGAGGGCCTGCCGCAGGAATGGGAAGGGCCGGTGGCCGCCGCCGCTGTCTGAGGCTAGTGCTTATCCTGCCGCACGATGTAGATCTCCTTGATGAGCAGCAGGGTGGCGGCCGCCGTCGGGATGGCAATGAGTGCCCCCAGGACGCCGAGCAGGCTGCCTCCCGCGATCACCGAGATGACGGCGACGGCGCCGGGCACCGCCACGGCTTTCTGCATGATGCGCGGCGAGATGAAGTACGCCTCGAACTGCAGGTAGGCGAAGTAGCAGATGGCGTAGGCCAGGGCGGACTGCCAGCCCAGCGTCAGCGTGATCAGGATGACCACCACGCCGGCGATCAGCCCGCCCACCAGGGGGATGAAGGCCAGCAGCGCCACGACGAACGTCAGCAGCACCGCGAACGGCACGCCGATGATGGACATGACGATGAAGGCAAAGGTGGCATTCAGGAGGGCTACCACAGCCTGGCCGATGACGTAGTTGCCCACGGAGCGGCTGATCTCCTCGGATAGCGCCTCGACCCGTCCGCGCCGGGAACGCGGCGCCAGCCGGTAGCCCCACTTTTTCATTGCGGGGAGGGCGGCGAGGAAGTAAAGGCTGAGCACCAGCACGATCAGGGTGCCGAAGAGGCCGTTGGCCACCGTCGAACCGAAACCGACGACGCCGCCGAAGATGCCGCTCATGGCCTCCGGGTTCTTGACGAACTTGTCCAGTTCCTCGGTGATGCGGTCGCGCACGCCGAACTGGTTGTCCACTGTCCGGAAGAAATCCGAGTTGATGAAGTCGCGCACCCATATCGGAGCCTGCTTCACGAGCTCGGTGACCTGCTCCACGATCGTGGGGATGAGGGTGGCAAAGAAGCCGACGACGGCAAGCATCAGCACGGATACCGAGACGAGGATGCCGGCGGGCCGGGGGATCTTCCGGCCCTCCAGCCAGCGCACCACCGGGTCCAGGCCGAGGGCAATGAACAGGGCAGCCACAATCCAGAGCAGGAGCTGGGTGGTGTGGGAGCCGATCCAGTAGACCAGGAGCGCCAGGCCGACGCCCACGGTGCCCATGAACCCCAGATACAGCGGGTGCTGGGCCGAGATGCGGGGCCCGGGGGACCCGAAACGCTCCGTGTCTCCGGGTTCGCCGGCGTCTTCTGTCCCGAGGTTGTCGGGATGCTCCGGCGGGAATTCAAACCGTAGCCTCGGCTGGGCGCCGGGGATCGGCTGGCGCAGGCGCCTCAGCACGGCACCGAGGGCCGCGGGACGCCCCTTCGTCTTTACGGGCTTGTGGTGCGGGGCGGGCTGTGGCGCAGTGCTGTGGTCTGCCGCACGGTGTGCAGCAGTGTCCTGTGGTGCCGGCAGGCTCTGGGGGGAGTCGGCGTCGGGCAGATCTTCGGCGCCGCGCATGGACGGATCCGTGTGTTCAGTCACTGCTTTTTGATGCCTTTACCGTGCGTGGCGCCGCGGCTGCGGGCCGGATGTGATGATCATCGCAAACACTATCAGCAGCCTTGTGAATAGCCGGGCGGGCGGCGTTTCGCTGGGCCGGAGCCGGGGCTCCACGGCCCCCGGTCCGGCCTATTGGTAACAAAACGGTTACTATTGGAGGTAAACCCCCGCTGATGATAGGTATTCCTTTGCGTTTCAAGACTGCAGTTGCACTTGTGCTGCTCGGCCTCCTGACACTGCTGGCCGGCATCGGGCAGAAGACCTTTTGGGCCCCCGCCGAGACGGTCACGGCAACGGCTTCCGCCGGCGAAGCCGCGCCCCTGACCGTTATCGACCAGAAGCTCCGCACGCTCGAGGGCGGAACGGTAACCATCAACGTCAAGGGTGAGGGCAGCTTCCTGCTCGCGGCCGGACGCCCGGATGACGTTGACGCCTGGGTGGGCAAGACCGCCCACAACACCGTCACTGGACTCTCCGACGACAAGAAGTCGCTGCAGGTTAAGCACACCGATGGCGAAGCCAGCGCACCGTCGCCCGCCGGCTCCGACCTTTGGGTCAGCACCGAGAACGCCAGCGGCGAGATGGACTACACGTGGTCCGCTCCGGCCGACGGCGATTGGTCCCTGCTGCTCGCAGCAGACGGAAAGAAGCCTGCGCCGTCGTCTATTTCCATGACGTTCCCCAATGACACCTCCATGCCGTGGGCCGTGCCGCTCATGGTCCTTGGCGGGCTCCTGATTCTCGCGGGCGGTGCACTGCTGGTCCTCAAGCCCAAGGGCGGGGCGCCCCGTGACGGTGGGTCCTCGGGCAGCGGGTCCGCCAGCGGCGGGGCCACCGGCAAGGCCAGCGACAAGCAGGGCAGCCTGTTTGCCCGGCGCGCCCGCGCCAAGGCGGCGGCTAAGGCCGGTGAACGGTCTTCCTCCGCACGGCTCAGCGTGGTGGTGGCCGCCACCACCGCCGCGGTCCTCGCCGGCGGCGCAGCTGCCGCGCAGGCCAGCACCTCGTCGGCCCCGGCCTCTACTGCAAGCGAATCCGCAGCACCTGCGACGAGCGCGGCTGCAGCCCCCGCAGGGAACGGCACTCCGGTGGTCCTGGACGCCCAGTTCCGCCGCATCATGGAGCAGGTGGCCAGCGCCACCGACGCCGGCGACGCCGCCAAGGACGCCAAGAAGCTTGCCGCCCGCGTTGCCGGAACGGAACTTGAGGTCCGCACCCAGAACTACAAGATCAGGTCGCGTGTGGCCTCCTATGACGCGCGCATGCCGGTGCGTTCCACGAAGCTCCTGACGACGGTGGTCACGGACAAGCGCGAATGGCCGCGCTCCATCATGGCCGTCACGCAGGGTGAAGGCAACGTTGTGCCGCAGCTGCTTACGCTCGTGCAGAGCTCGCCGCGGGAAAACTACAAGCTGGTGGGCACGTCCCCGCTGCAGCCCGGCACCACGTTCCCCGCCATCGTGCGCGGGGGCACCGAGTCGCTTGCCGCGGACGACAAGTCCGGACTGCTCTACAGCGGGCAGGAAGCGCTCGCCGGCCTGGCCGACCGGCTGACCAAGTCCAACTCCACGTTCAAGAGCAAGCTGGTTGAAGGGGAATCCTCCCCGTACATCGCGGACACGCTGTCCTACCAGGCTGACATCGTGAAGGACGGCGTCGACGGCAAGTTCGCGTTCACGCACAAGGTTGTTCCGGAGAGCACTGTCGTGTTCCGGACGGAGGACGGCGGGGCCCTGGTCCTTGGCCGCCTGACCTTCAACTTCGACGGCACCCCCAAGGCGGAGGGCGACAAGCTGTCCATCGGCAACGATGCGGCCGTTCTCGCCGGTGGCAAGGAGACCACCACCGGAATGGTGCTGAAATTCGCCGAATCCGTGGCCGTTTATGTGCCGCCGGCCGCCTCGAAGGATCCGATGAAGCTCGTCGCTGCCACGCGCGGACTGGTTGGCGCCAGCTTCAAGTAGGGAACGGCTTTCCTTAAAAACCTGCCGTCACAAGAGCGGCCGCGGTGCTTACCGCGGCCGCTCTTGTGGCTAGAGTGGGAGCTATGAGTTCGCCAGCTTCCCGCCCTGTCCCTTCGGCCGCGAGCCAGCTTAACCTTCGCGGCGCCGTCGATCTCTCCTCCCTCAAGCAGCGCCCGGCGCCGCCGGCGCCTCCGGGCAACACCGACGCCGCTGATTCACAGCAGGCCGACGGCGGACCCGCCCTCCGGGTGGACGTCACCGAGGCGAACTTCCAGAGCCTTGTGGAGCTGTCCGCCCAGGTGCCCGTGGTATTTGCCCTCTGGGCCGCCTATTCGCCCGAATCCACCGGCGTCCTGGATGCGCTTGACCGGATTATCAAGAGCTACGGCGGCCGGCTGGTCCTCGCCGCCGCGGACATCGAAGCATTCCCTCAACTGGCCCAGGCGTTCCAGGTGCAGGCCGTTCCCACCGCCGTCGCCGTGCTCAAGGGCCAGCCGGTTCCGCTCTTCCAGGGTGGCGCTGACGAGGAGCAAATCCGCCCGCTGCTGGACGAACTGCTCACGGTGGCCGCCGCCAACGGTGTGACCGGCAACGTTGGAGGCGGCGCGGGCACATCCGAAGAATCCGCCCCTGCCCCTCTGCCGCCGCTTCACCAGAAGGCGTTCGACGCCATCGAAGAGGGTGACTACGCTGCTGCGGCCGCTGCCTACCGGCAGGCGCTCGTCGAGATGCCGGCGGACGCCGAGGCCAAGGCCGGCCTGGCGCAGGTGGAACTCATGGAACGCCTGCAGAGCCTTTCCGGACCCGAGGGCGAGGCGCTGCGCCAGCTTGCCGCGGACGAACCGGACAACCTCACGGCCCAGTTGGGCACTGCTGACCTTGATCTCGCCGGCGGCCACGTGGAGGATGCCCTGAACCGCGTGGTGGCGTTTATCGGCAGGAACTTCGGCCCGGAACGCGAGTCCGCCCGCGTGCGCCTGCTCGAGCTGTTCGAAGTTGTCGGAACCACGGACGAACGCGTGGGCAAGGCCCGCCAGGCCCTGGCACGGGTGCTGTTTTAGTGGCGGTGCCCGCGCTGTTCGAGCCCCTGACGCTGCGCTCCCTGAAGCTGCAGCACCGGGGCTGGGTGTCGCCGATGTGCCAGTACAGCTGCGAACCTGACGAGGCCCCCGGAGTGCCCACCGACTGGCACCTCATGCACCTCGGATCGTTCGCCGCCGGGGGAGCGGCCCTCATCCTGACCGAGGCTGCGGCAGTCAACGCCGAAGGGCGCATCAGCCCTCGCGACGCGGGGCTGTACAACGACGAGCAGGCGGAGGGCTGGGAGCGGATCGTCCACTTCGTGCACCGCCACGGCGTCGCCGACGCCAAGATCGGTGCCCAGCTCGCCCATGCCGGACGGAAGGCGTCCACGTACTGGCCGTTTTCCGGCCGGAGCGGATCGGTTCCGGCGTCCGACGGCGGCTGGGAGACAGTGGGTCCGGGCACCCAGGCGTTCGACGGCTACGCGCCGCCCGCAGCCATGACCGAGGATGACATCAAGCGCGTCATCGCGGATTTTGCCGCCGCAGCCAACCGCGCCGTCAACATCGGCTTTGACACCATCGAGCTGCACGGCGCCCACGGCTACCTCCTGCACCAGTTCCAGAGCCCGCTGATCAACGACCGCACGGACGCCTGGGGCGGCAATGCGGAGGGACGTAACCGCCTGACCCTGGCTGTCATCGACGCTGTCCGCAATGTCATCCCGGAGTCCATGCCGCTGCTGCTTCGCATCTCGGCAACCGACTGGGCGGAGGGCGGAATCAGCGTCGAGGACTCGGTCAGCCTGGCCGCGCAGGCCGCTGAGCGGGGAGTGGACCTGGTCGACGTCTCCAGCGGCGGGGCCGTTGCGCACCAGCAGATCCAGCCCGGGCCGGGCTACCAGACGGAGTTCGCAGCCCGGATCCGCCGCGAAACAGGAGTCGCCACCGGCACCGTGGGGCTGTTGACGTCCCCCGGGCAGGCCGAGCACGTGGTGGCCACCGGACAGGCTGATGGCGTCTTTATCGCCCGGGCGGCACTGCGGGATCCGCACTGGTGGCTGAGGGCCGCCTTTGAACTCGGCCACGACCTGCGCTGGGCGCCGCAGTACGAACGGGCCGTGCCCCGCCGTACGTTCTGACAGCTTTTAGGCGTACTGCGTCGGTAGGTTTCTACTCCTTCCGGAGGATCCCCCCGGCGACAGGCCAAGACTAGGGTAAGTGCATGAGCACTCCCTTAACAGCCCTCTCGATCAGGGGGCTTGCCAAGCGTTTCGGCACCAAGATCGCGGTGGACGGTATCAGCCTCGACGTTCCCGCCGGTTCGTTCTTCGGCATTGTCGGGCCCAACGGTGCCGGCAAGACCACCACCCTGTCCATGGCCACGGGCCTGCTCCGCCCGGACTTCGGAACGGCGGTGGTCCACGGGGTGGACGTCTGGGCGCAGCCGCTGGAAGCCAAGAAGCTGATGGGCATCCTGCCCGACGGAGTGCGGCTCTTTGACCGGCTCAGCGGTGAGCAGCTGGTCACTTACGCCGGGCTGCTCCGGGGCATGGACAGGGCCGTGGTGGCGGCCCGGGTGGGGGAGTTGCTCGCGGCTTTGGACCTCAGTCAGGACGCGGGCACCCTCGTGGTGGATTACTCCGCCGGCATGACCAAGAAGATCGCGCTGGCCTCCGCGCTGATCCATGCTCCGAAGGTGCTCGTGCTGGATGAGCCCTTCGAATCCGTGGATCCCGTCTCCGCCGCCAACATCAGGGACATCCTGGAGAGGTACGTGGCCACGGGCGGTACCGTGATCGTGTCCAGCCACGTGATGGACCTCGTGCAGCGGATGTGCGACCACGTCGCCGTGATTGCCGGGGGCCGGATCCTGGCCGCCGGAACTGTGGACCAGGTACGGGCCGGCGCAAGCCTGGAAGAGAGGTTCGTGCAGCTTGTTGGCGGCAGGAGCCAGACGGAGGGGCTCGAATGGTTGCGCACCTTCTGAGGCTGAAGCTCACGCTTCTGCGGAACGGTCTAAAGCGCAGCCCGTGGCAGCTGGTGGGGCTGGCCTTCGGCGGACTGTATGCGCTGGGCATCGTGGGCATGTGCGTGGTGCTGCTGGTCCTCCTCCGGCAGGAGGACCCGGGCCTGGCCCAGACCGTGGTGGTGCTCGGCGGCTCGGCGGCCCTGCTGGGCTGGGGGATTGTGCCCGTCGTTGCCTCGGCGGTGGATATGACGCTTGACCCGGCCCGCTTCACGACGTCGGCCGTGCCCATGCCACAGCTGTTGGCCGGCCTCGCGCTCGGCGGCCTCATCGGGCTCCCGGGGCTGGCCACTTTGCTCGTCGCTTTGGGAACCGTGGTCACCTGGACGCGCGGTGTGCTGCCAGCCGCAGGCGCGCTGGTCGGAGCCCTCCTGGGCGTGCTCACCTGTGTGGTGTTCTCCCGCGTCGTCACAACAGCCACGGCAAGCCTGGCTGCCTCACGGCGTTTCAAGGACGTCAGCGGGATTGCCTTCATGGTTCCCCTGGTCCTCCTCGGCCCCATCACCGCCGGCATCTTTCAGGGAATGGCGGGTTCAGGAGCCTTCCTGTCCGAGCTGGCCGGCAGGATTTCCTGGACGCCGCTGGGGGCCGCCTGGTCACTTGGCGGCGACCTCGAAAGGGGACACGTGGGCCCGGCAGGACTCAAACTCCTCATCGCCGTGGCCACGCTGGCTGTGCTTTCCTGGTGCTGGAAGCTGCTGCTCGAACGCGCGCTCGTAACGCCGCCCTTCGCCGGAAGCAGCCGCCGGAAGGGCGGGCGCCTGGGGCTCTTCGCGCTCCTGCCCGGCACTCCTGCCGGTGCCATCACGGCACGGGCGCTGACCTACTGGTTCCGTGATCCCCGGTATTCAGGCTCGCTGGTGGTCATCCCGCTGCTGCCGGTCGTCCTGGCTTTCCAGGGCAGCCAGACCAACGACTACGGCGTCCTGATGATTACCGGGCCGCTCACCGCGTTCCTTCTGGCGTGGTCCATCTCCGGGGATGTGTCGTACGACAACACCGCATTTGCCCTGCACCTGGCCGCCGGCGTGCGGGGTGTCCATGACCGGCTGGGGCGCGCGCTGGCCTGTCTGTCGTTCGCGCTGCCAACGGTGCTGGTCCTCGCCAGTGTGCCTTTCTTCATCACGCGCGACTGGGCGTGGTGGCCCTCCATCCTGGGAATCTCCGTGGGAGTGCTGCTGACCGGGCTGGGCCTGTCCTCCGTGGTGTCCGCCCGCTACACGATTGCCGTGCCTCTTCCCGGCGACAGCCCCTTCAAGAAGCCGCCGGGCAACGTCGGGCAGACCCTTGCGGTTCAGTTTGGCGGGATGGGTGTCCTCCTGGTGCTGGTCCTCCCGGAAGCCGGCCTGGTCCTGGCGCAGGTGCTTACCGGCGACCCGCTGTTTGGCTGGATCAACCTGGTGCTAGGCCCTGTCCTCGGCACAGCACTGTTCATTGTGGGGGTCCGGGTGGGCGGGCGCTGGCTCGATGCCCGCGGCCCGGAGCTCTTGGCCCAGGTCACGGTCAACCGCTGAAGACAGCCAACCGCGAATGTCCTGAACGGCCAGATGCATCTGCCGGGCGGGGACCCGCCGTGGTTGACTAGCAGGACAGCTGAGAGAAAGGCCGGAAATGGAAGTCGTCATACTTCCGGGCGGCAAGCAGATTGCCTCCCTGGTGGCGGACGCGGTGGAAAGCCTGCTGCGGAACAAGCCCGACGCCGTGCTGGGGCTTGCCACGGGATCATCGCCGCTGCCGGTCTACGATGAGCTCGTCCGGCGCCACGAACAGGGCGGCCTGGACTTCAGCCGTGCCTTCGGGTTCACCCTTGATGAATACGTCGGGCTGGAGGCAGGACACCCCGAGTCCTACCGGGAGGTGATCCGCCGCGACTTCGCCAACCGGGTCAACATCGGCCCCGCGAACGTCCTCGGACCGGACGGAAGCGCCGCGGACATCCCGGCAGCCTGCCGGGCCTACGAGGACCGGATCAGGGAGCGCGGCGGCATCGACCTGCAGCTTCTGGGCCTGGGCACCGACGGGCATATCGGCTTCAACGAGCCGGGGTCATCGCTGGCATCCCGCACCCGGATCAAGTCGCTCATCGAGCAGACCCGGCGCGACAACGCCCGCTTTTTCCACAGCCTTGAAGAGGTTCCGCACCACGTGGTGACCCAGGGGCTGGGCACCATCCTCGAGTCGCGGCACGCGATCCTGCTGGCCACCGGAGCCCAGAAGGCGCAGGCCGTTCACGACCTCGTGGAGGGGCCCCTTGCCGCGATCTGTCCTGCCTCTGTCCTGCAGTTGCACCCCCATGCCTCCATCGTGGTGGACGAGGCGGCCGCGTCGTCACTGAAGCTCGCCGACTACTACCGTCACACCTTTGACCACAAACCGGCGTGGCAGGGGCTCTGAGAGGAACCTGCGCCCGGGACCTCCCGCGGCCGCCCGTCCGGAACAGCTAAGATGGATGCCATGAGTAGCATGACGGATCCTCTCGACAACGACCCCATGCGTGAGCTTTCCGGAGCCGGATCGTCCACCGCAACCATTGAGCGCGAGGAACTGCGCCAGGAAGTGGAGCCCGGCGACCGTGAGCGCTTCTCGCACTACGTGCGCAAGGAAAAGATCATGGAGTCCGCGTTGACGGGTGAACCGGTCATCGCGCTGTGCGGCAAGGTCTGGACGCCTGGACGGGATCCGCAGAAGTTCCCGGTCTGCCCCGAGTGTAAAGAGGTCTATGACGGCCTCCGCCCGGGCAATGACGGCGGCAAGGGGTCCGGCGGAGACTCAGGCAACAACAAGTAGTGACGGAGACACTCTTCGGCGGACCCACCCTGCCTCCGGCTTATCCGGAACGTGCAGCCTGGGGAACCGCCCAGAAGCTCCGTGCCTGGCAGCAGGAAGCCCTGGACCTTTACTTCAGCAGGGCTCCTCGCGACTTCATGGCAGTGGCCACCCCCGGCGCCGGCAAAACCACCTTTGCGCTCAGGGTGGCCTCCATGCTCATCGAGGCCGGCACGGTGAACCGCGTGACCATCGTGGCGCCCACGGACCACCTGAAGCGGCAGTGGGCTGACGCTGCGGCGCGCGTCGGCATCGCGATTGACCCGAACTTCAAGAATTCGGACGGACAGCACGGACGCGGGTTCATCGGCGTGGCCGTGACCTATGCGCAGGTGGCCAGCAAGCCCATGCTTCACCGGGCCAAGACCGAGGCCGCCCGCACCCTGGTGATCCTTGACGAAATCCACCACGGCGGCGAGGCGCTGTCCTGGGGCGACGGCCTCCGCGAGGCCTTCGACCCCGCTGCCCGGCGGCTTTCCCTGACCGGTACGCCATTCCGTTCGGACACCTCGCCCATTCCGTTCGTGGAGTACACGGAGGACCGCGAGGGCATCCGGCGCTCCAAATCGGACTACACCTACGGCTACGGAAATGCGCTCCGTGACCACGTGGTGCGGCCGGTCATCTTCATGGCGTATTCGGGGCAGATGCGCTGGCGCACCAGCGCCGGTGACGAGATGGCCGCCTCCCTCGGCGAGGCCGCGGTCACCAAGGACATCACGTCGCAGGCCTGGCGGACCGCACTGAACCCTGCGGGGGAATGGATTCCCGCCGTTCTGGCGGGAGCGGACAAGCGGCTCAGCGAGGTCCGGCGATCCGTTGCCGACGCCGGCGGCCTGGTGATTGCCACTGATCACGAGGACGCCCGGGCGTACGCCGGCCAGCTCAAGAAGATCACCGGCGAGTCGCCCACCGTGATTCTGTCCGATGACGCGAAGGCTTCAAACAAGATTGAGGAGTTCAGCGCGGGCAACCAGCGCTGGATGGTTGCCGTGCGCATGGTGTCCGAAGGCGTGGACGTGCCGCGCCTGTCGGTGGGCGTCTACGCGACGTCAACCTCCACCCCCTTGTTCTTCGCCCAGGCAGTGGGCCGCTTTGTGCGTTCCCGGAAACGGGGCGAGACGGCCTCGGTCTTCCTGCCGTCCGTTCCCCCGCTGATGGCGCTGGCCAACAGCATGGAAGCCGAACGTGACCATGCCCTGGACCGGCCGCAGAACGATGACGGGGACGGCCTGATGGACCTCGAAGAGTCGCTGATGGACGAGGCGAACCGCGAGGAGAAGGCATCGGACAGCCTGACCAAGGGCAAGTTTGAGGCGCTGGACTCGCAGGCGTCGTTCGACCGGGTGCTGTTCGACGGCGGCGAGTTCGGCACTGGAGGCGACATCGGCTCCGAGGATGAGCTGGACTTCCTCGGCATCCCGGGCCTGCTGGACGCCGAGCAGGTGGGCATGCTGTTGCGCCAGCGCCAGCATGAGCAGCAGGGCCGCAAGAAACGCCAGGGCCCTGCGGCGGCGCCCGCCGCCCCCGCGGTACCCGACCACCGGATGCTGATGGACCTGCGGAACGAGCTGGCGAAGAACGTGGCGGCCTGGTCCGCACGGACGGGCACACCGCATGGCGTGGTGCACACAAAGCTGCGGACCGTCTGCGGCGGCCCTCCGGTGGCACAGGCGAACGAGGAGCAGCTCCAGTCCAGGCTGAAGAAGCTTCAGGACTGGTTCATCGGCAGGACATAGCGCCGCGGGAAGCAGGCGGGAACCAGGCGTGAACCTACTCCAGGTCCACGCCGCCCAGCTCCATTTCTGCGTAGGTGTCGTCGAGGTCATCGGCGATCCCCGCCGTCAGCCGTTTGATCACGGTGACGGCGTAGCCGGCCTGGACGGCATCCAGTGATGTCGCCATGACGCAGTGGTCGGTGGCCAGGCCCACCACCACGACGTCCTCCACGTCGTGGCTCTGGAGCCAGTCGTCCAGGCCGATAGCGTCTTCCTCAGGGGCGTAGCCGGGGTCGGCCGCTCCGGACATTGAACCCGGCAGGGAACCGGGCTGCCGCTCGCCGGTGGGGACGGCGTCCTCCGGTGCCAGCAGGCCTTCGAACCCGGAATAGGCCGCGGTGTACAGGCCCTTGTGGAAGTAGGCCTGGATGTGCTCGGTGTCGAGTTCCGGGTGCAGCTCGGCACCCTGGGTCCCGGCCACGCAGTGCGGCGGCCAGGTGTCCTTGAAGTCCGGCGCTTCCGAGAAATGGGCGCCCGGATCGATGTGCCAGTCCTGCGTGGCCACTATGTGGTCGAACTGGCCGTGGTGGTTCTCGACGTACTCGCTGATGGCCCCGGCCACGGAGGCCCCGCCCTCCACCGGCAGCGCGCCGCCCTCGCAGAAATCGTTCTGGACGTCGACGATGATGAGTGCCCGTGCCATCAGTTCTCCTCAGTTCCCATCAGTTGTCCTCATAGAGGGTCGGAATAGCCGGCTCGCCGCGGTGCAGGCGGTGGACTATCGAGGGCAGTTCGGCCATGGAATCGGCGTGGCGCTGCCGGGCGCGCAGGACGCCTTCGTGGCCGGTCCAGCCAGGCAGGAGCTCGCCGTTCTTGATGAACTGCTGCAGCAGCGCACGGTCATTGCCGTCGTCCGCCGGCCGGTGGCCCACTCCGATGAGCTCCTGCATGGCCGTACCGTTGTCGTTGAGCCGGCGGAGGGCGTACTTGCGCCCGCCTTTGCTCGTCTTGTTCTTGGCGGCCTTGGCCACCGAAACGAACTCTCCGGCGTCGTTGGTCCGGCTGACCAGCTTGTAGACCATGCTCGCGGTGGGTGCACCGGAGCCCGTCACGAGGGAGGTGCCCACCCCGTAGGAGTCGACGGGGGCGGACTGCAGTGCCGCAATCGCGTATTCGTCCAGGTCCGAGGTCACTGTGATGCGGGTGCGCTCGTTGCCCAGCTCGTCCAGCAGCTGCCGGACCCACTGCGCCTGCTCCACCAGGTCGCCGGAGTCCAGCCGCACGGCGCCCAACTTGTCCCCGGCGATGTCAACGGCCGTACGGACGGCGGTCTCGACGTCGTACGTGTCCACCAGCAGCGAGGTGCCGGCCCCCAGGGAGGCGACCTGCGCCTCAAAGGCGTCCCGCTCGGTGTCGTGGAGCAGCGTGAAGGAGTGGGCGGCGGTGCCCACCGTCTTGAGTCCGTACCGGAGCCCGGCCTCGAGGTTTGAGGTGCTGTCGAACCCGGCTATGACCGCGGCACGGGCGGCAGCCGTGGCTGATTCCTCCTGGGTCCGCCGGGACCCCATCTCGATGCAGGGCCGCTGGCCGGCCGCCATCACCATGCGCGACGCCGCCGAGGCGATGGCGCTGTCATGGTTGAGGACGGACAGGACGTAGGTCTCCAGGATGCACGCCTCGGCGAACGTTGATTCGACGATCAGGATGGGGGAGTTGGGGAAATAGGCCTCGCCCTCGGCGTATCCCCAGATGTCGCCGGTGAAGCGGAAGTCGGCCAGGTAGTCGAGCGTCTCCTTGTTAACCACGCCGGTGCGTGCCAGGAATTCGAGCTCCGCGTCGCCGAACCGGAACGCCGTGATGCCTTCGAGCAGCCGGCCCGTACCGCCCACAATTCCGTAGCGGCGCCCGTCCGGGAGCCGGCGCGCGAACGCCTCGAACACGGCTTTGCGGTGCGCGGCGCCGGAATGGAGGGCCCCCTGCAGCATGGTCAGCTCGTAATGGTCGGTGAACAGGGACGTGCGGGGCTGCTCCCAGCCGGCGGAGTTACTCACAAAAATCACTCTAGTCCCCACCGGCTCCCACGTCTTGCTTCGCTTCGCCGCGGGGCCCTCGCCGGCGTGGGCCCAGCATCGCCATAGAATGGACAGATGACCTTAAGCGTTGCGCTCGGCCCTGACACCCAGGAGAGCACCCAGACCGGAACGGCGGTGTCCACCGACGCACTGACCGCCCCGGACGTCCCTTGGAACCTCGTCATCTGGAATGACCCCGTTAATCTCATGAGCTACGTCAGCTACGTGTTCCAGAGCTATTTTGGCTACCCGGAAACCAAAGCCAACAAGCTGATGCTTGAGGTGCACAGGAAGGGCCGGTCCATCGTTGCCCACGGCAGCAAGGAACAGGTGGAGCAGCACGCGGTGGCGATGCACGGGTTCGGCCTGTGGGCCACCGTGGAGAAGGCCACCGGCGGAGACAGCGGGGGCGGCAAGCGCGGCCCGGGCAAGGGCAAGGGAAAACGTGGCTAAGGCTTTCAAATACGGACTTAAAGGCATCTCCGGCTTTCTGGAACCGGCCGAGAGGGAACTGCTGCGCAGCCTCTTCGCCGATGTCATCTCCATGCTGGAGCCCTCGGACCGCGGCTCCGAGGATCCGCTCGCCGCGATGATCGGACTGGACATGGAGGTCCGGGAACCGTCGGACCGCGCCCTGCGCCGGCTGCTGCCCAACGCAGTGAAGGACGACGCCGCGGCCTCGCTTGAGTTCCGCCAGCTCACGGAACGCTCACTGCGGGAAAGCAAAATCGGCGCGTTGCGCGCCGCCGCCCTGGGGCTGGACAAGGACGAGCTCGTCCTGACGCCGGCTGATGCCCGGCACTGGTCCACGGCGCTGAACGACGTGCGGCTGGTGCTCGCCGAGCGGCTCGACATCCGGGACGAGGCGGACGCGGACCACGTCCACCAGATGCAGGACTGGTCCCAGGCCGAGGACGTGGAAAGCTACCTCGCACTGGTCTACAACTTCACCACGTGGCTGCAGGAATCCCTCGTGCAGGCGATGCTGCAGTCACTGGACAAGCGGGCCTGAGCCGTTCCGGCGTCGATTCCGGCGGCGCCGGATGTGACAAATTCGACATGAGTCGCCCGCCACAAGTGATGGCCGCACCTCACGGGAAGACCTATCCTCAAATAATCATGACTTCAGCATCGAGCATGGATCCGGCAGCGGGAGCTGCAGCGGAGTCCGCAACGGCCGACGGCGTAAATGTGGGATCGCTGCCGATCGGCGTCTTCGACTCCGGGGTCGGCGGCCTCACGGTGGCGCGGTCGATCATTGACCAGCTGCCGAACGAATCCATCCTCTACGTCGGCGACACCGCCCACGGCCCGTACGGGCCGCTGCCCATCGCGGAGGTGCGCGCCAACGCCCTCGGCGTCATGGACGAACTCGTGGACTCCGGCGTCAAGCTGCTCACCATCGCCTGCAACTCGGCGTCGGCCGCGGTGCTCCGTGATGCCCGCGAACGCTACACGGCGCGTTACGGAATTCCCGTCATCGAGGTGATCCAGCCGGCCGTGCGCCGCGCCGTCGCGGCCACCCGCAGCGGCCGGGTGGGCGTGATCGGCACCTCCGCCACGGTGGGCTCACGTGCCTACGAGGACACCTTCGCCGCGGCGCCCGACCTGGCGATCACCTCCGTGGCCTGCCCTGCATTCGTGCCGTACGTGGAGGCCGGCATCACCACGGGGCCGGAACTGCTCGAGGTCGCCCGCGAGTACCTTGAGCCGCTGAAAGCCGCGGGCGTGGACACCGTGGTGCTGGGCTGCACGCACTATCCGCTCCTGACCGGCGTGATCTCCTACGTCATGGGCGAGGACGTCACGCTGGTCTCCAGCGCCGAGGAAACCGCCAAGGACGTTTACCGGGCGCTGGCCAGCAACGGCCTGGAACGGACGGACCCGGCGCCGCCGGAGCACAGCTTCATCGCCACCGGCGATCCGGGCCAGTTCGAAGCGCTGGCCCGCAGGTTCCTGGGACCGGAGGTGCTTAGCGTCAAGCACGTGGACCACGTCGCGGCCCAGTACCCCACGGGCAGCCTGGCGCGGATCACCCCCGAAATGATCGCCGCCGCACGGAACGCGGCCGCCCGCCCGCGCATCTCCAACTTCGTCGGGCAGGCCGCCGGCGGCGGAGCAGCCACCGGGGGGTCGTTCCTGTGAAGCTCACCATCGTCGGCTGCACGGGCTCATTTCCCGGCCCCGGATCGCCCGCCTCCTGCTACCTGCTGACCGCCAACGACGGCGAACGGGTGTGGAAGGTGGTCATGGACCTCGGCAGCGGGGCCCTTGGCGCCATCCAGCGGTACACGGACCTCGAGGACATCGACGCGATTTTCCTCACCCACCTGCACCCCGATCACTGCATGGACCTTTGTGGCCTGCACGTGGCGGTGCGCTGGAAGCCCGGCGGCTGGGACCGGGGCAGGATCCCCGTCTGGGGCCCTGCCGCCACCGCCGACAGGATGGCAACTGCCTACGGGCTGGACCTGGATCCGGGGATGCACGAGGAGTTCGACTTCACGAACTGGACCGAGCGCCAGTCCGTCACCGTCGGGCCCTTCACTGTAACGCCCTTCGCCGTGAACCACCCGGTGGAGGAGGCCTATGCGCTGCGCGTGGAGGTGACCGAGCCGGACGCCGCCGGGAATGCCGTGACCCGCGTGCTGACATATTCAGGCGACACGGATTCGTGCCGCGGGCTGGAGGAGGCGGCCAAGGACGCCGACCTCTTTCTTTGCGAGGCGGCCTTCGAGGAGGGCCGTGACGACGGCATCAAGGACGTCCACTTGACCGGCAAACGGGCCGCCGAGGCAGCCGCGGCCGCTGGCGCCCGGCGCCTTCTCCTGACCCATATTCCGGTGTGGACGTCCCAGACCAAGGTCATGGCGGAGGCGCGTCCCGCCTTCACCGGTGACGTGGCCGTGGCAGTGGCGGGCGTGCACTACACGGTCTGAGCAGCTTCCCGGGGCGGCCGGGTGCAGCCCGATAAATCGATAAGCTAAAGGCATGACTTCCGAAGCAACCACTGCCCCCGTCATCCGTGCCGACGGCCGCACCCCGGACCAGCTCCGGCCCATCAGCATCACCCGCGGCTGGTCGAAGCAGGCCGAGGGATCGGCCCTCATCGAGTTCGGCAACACCCGGGTCCTGTGCACCGCTTCCCTCACCGAAGGTGTTCCGCGCTGGCTCAAGGGCGAAGGCCGCGGCTGGGTGACCGCCGAATATGCCATGCTCCCGCGTGCCACGAACACCCGCTCGGACCGCGAATCCGTCAAGGGCAAGATCGGCGGCCGCACCCACGAGATCTCCCGCCTCATCGGGCGCTCCTTGCGGTCGATCATCGACACCAAGGCCCTGGGGGAGAACACCATCGTGTTGGACTGCGATGTCCTGCAGGCCGACGGCGGTACGCGGACGGCGGCCATCACCGGCGCCTATGTGGCGCTCGCCGAGGCCATTCGCTTTGCCCGCGAGAACAAGATGATCGCCCGCAATGCCCAACCGCTGGTGGACACCATCGCCGCCGTGTCCGTGGGGATCATCGACGGTATTCCGATGCTGGACCTGCCGTACATCGAGGATGTGCGGGCCGAAACCGACATGAATGTCGTAGTGACCGGCTCCGGCAAGTTCGTGGAGGTCCAGGGAACGGCTGAGGGAGCCCCCTTCGACCGGGATGAGCTCAACAAGCTGCTGGACCTGGCACTGCTGGGGACGGAACAGCTGGCCGCGATCCAGCGCGAGACCCTGTCTGAAGCTCCGTGAGTGGGAACAGCGCCGTGAGTGGTGACAGCGCCGTGAGCGGCGTGTCCGCAACTGAGGCGGCACCCCGGCTGGTGCTGGCCACGCGCAACGCCGGGAAACTGCGGGAGCTGCGTGAGCTGCTGCGCGGACAGATCCCGGGGCTCGACGTCGACACGCAGGTGGTGGACGCCGCCGCCGTCGGAGCCCCCGACGTCGCGGAAACCGGGGTGACCTTTGCGGAAAACTCTCTGCTGAAGGCGCGGGCGGTTGCCGAGGCAACGGGGCTGGTGGCCATCGCCGACGACTCCGGGCTGTCAGTGGATGTCCTGGGCGGCGCGCCGGGGATCTTCTCCGCGCGCTGGGCCGGCCGGCACGGTGACGACGACGCCAACCTGCACCTTCTGCTGGCCCAGCTGGCGGACGTGCCGGACGGCCACCGCGGCGCCGCATTCGTGTGCGCCGCTGCCCTCGCAGTGCCGGCGTCGGCATCCGCAGACGGGGCCCGCGAAGTGGTGGAGTACGGCCAGTTGGCCGGCACGCTGCTGCGTGAGCCGCGCGGCGAAGGCGGGTTCGGCTACGACCCCGTCCTGGAACCCGTGGGCCTGGACCGGAGCTGCGCCGAGCTCAGCCCGGAGGAGAAAAACGCCATCAGCCACCGGGGCCTGGCGTTCCGTGCGCTGCTTCCCTCGATCGTCGAGGCCCTCCGGTAAACAGCAACGCGGGGTCAGTTACCGCCCAATCCGGTCATCCCATTGGGCGCTAAGTGACCCCGCGTTGCTGGAGCGTTCCCGTTAGTCGAGGTTGGTTTTGCGCTCGGCCTCGGGCTCGTGCTCCTCGATGAACTCCTCCACCGGGTCCGTCCCGAAGGCCGCGGCCTCGCGCTTGGCGGTCATGCCGCGGACAACTTCAATGCCGACAGGAATCACCGAGAGCAGAACGATGACGATGAAGATGATGTCCAGGTTTTCCCGCACCCACGGAATCTTGTCGCCCAGCACGTAGCCGAGAAGCGTCACGCCGCCGCCCCAGAGGAGGGCGCCGATGACGTTAAAGAGGAAGAACTTCCGCTTGTCCATCTGGGCAACGCCCACGATGACGGGGACAAAGGTGCGGATGATGGGCACAAAGCGTGCCAGGATCAGGGCCTTGCCGCCGTGCTTTTCGAAGAACTTGTGAGCACTGTCAACGTTCTCATGCTTGAAAAGCCTGGAGTCCGGCTTGTTGAAGATGGCAGGACCCGCCTTGGACCCGATGAGATAGCCCATCTGGTTGCCGATGATGGCGGACATGATGATCAGCGCGGCGAAGAGCCAGATATTGAATTTGATCGTGTCCGTGGCCACGAGCAGGCCCGCCGTGAACAGCATGGAATCGCCGGGCAGGAAGAATCCGATCAGCAGCCCGGTTTCGGCGAAAATAATCCCGCACACCAGCAGAACAACCCACGGGGCAAGGGCCGGGTCGGCGAGGAAGATCTGGGGGTTGAGCCAGTCGGGCAGGAATGATGCCAGCTGCGGCTGGACGGGGCCAGCGCCACCCAGCGCGGGCACGGCAAAGTCGCTCAATGCATTAAAGTTCACGTTTCAAGGGTACTTGACGGGCTCCGTGCCCCCGCCGGGCTACAGTTGTCCCCGTGGGTTTGGACTTTACGGCGATCGACTTCGAGACCGCCAATGGCTTCCGCGGTTCGCCGTGCGCCGTTGGCCTCACCAAGGTCCGCGGCGGCGTCATCGTCGAGGAGGCCTCGTGGCTGATGCGGCCGCCGGAAAACCATGACTCGTTCGACTACCACAACGTCCGCGTCCACGGCATCAGGCCCGAGCAGGTGGCCGGCCGGCCCCGCTTTGGCGAGCTGTTCCCGGAGATCGGCGCGTTCATCGGCGGCGACATCCTCGCGGCGCACAATGCGGCCTTCGACCTCGGCGTGATCCGCTCCGGGCTGGAAGTCTCGGGGCTTCCCGGCCCCGCCTACGACTATGTGTGCACCGTGATGCTCTCCCGGCGCTGCTACTCCCTGGTTTCGAATTCCCTGCCCTTTGCCGCCGAGGAGGCGGGCGTGCCCCTGGTGAACCACCACGACGCGGCCGAGGACGCCCGGGCGTGCGCCGGCATCCTCATCGACATCGCGGGGCGCAACCGGGCCAACAGCATTGCCGAGCTCTACCTTTCGCTGGGGCTGTCCATACCGCAGCAGGCAGCGTTCGATCCGTCCAGCGGTGAGTTTTCCAAGGCGACCGTCTCAGCCCTCGCCGCCGCGGGCGGCGCCGGTGCTGACCGAGCGGTCCGGCCGTTCCGCAGCGGGTGGCCCGAGGAAGGGCCGAATCCCGAGCCCAATCCCGACGCCGAACCCGGGAACCCGCTGTTCGGCCAGACCGTCGTGTTCACCGGCCAGCTCGGGATGCCGCGGCCCGAGGCGAAGACGCGGTCCGCTGAACTGGGGGCGCGCCCGGAAAGCCGGGTCACCGCACGGACCAGCGTCCTCGTGGTGGGTGACGGCTTCGTGGCCGGCGACCTGCGCTCCGGTCGGCTCACCGGCAAGGCCAAGCGAGTACTGGAGCTGCATGATCGCGGCCAGGCCATCGAGGTGATCTCCGAAGGGGAGTTCCTGCAGATGGTGGGCGGCGCGCCCGTGCACGGCGCCTCTGAATACGTGGCGCAACAGGGCTTGAAGGGCGGTGCGCCTACACATGGCGCAACAAAGTTTTCCGGCGCCGCCGCCGCTCCCTAGCCTTGCCTCATGGGCAAACTGAGCGTTCCAGGCAAACCGGGCACACCGGGCAGATTGAGTGCTGCGTTCGCCTTTCCCAACCCGGTCAACGAATACGCGGCCCGCATCACCGCGGGGCTGGTGGTCCTGCTGGCTGCCGTGACGCTGCTCACCGGCTCCGGCTGGGGCCTGGCGGTCATTGCCGCCGGCTTTTGGCTGCGCGTGCTGTTCGGCCCGAGGATCTCCCCGCTCGCCCTGCTTTCGGTCAGGGTCCTCGCCCCGCGGCTGGGACGGGTCAAGCTGGTGCCCGGGCCGCCCAAGCGTTTCGCCCAGGGCATCGGCGCCGCGATGTCCACCGCGGCCGCCGTCCTGCTGGCCGCCGGTCTCGCGCCCGCCGCGTGGATCTTGCTGGCCGTCCTGATTGTTGCCGCCTCGCTGGAGGCCTCCGCCGGGTTCTGCCTTGGCTGCGCCATCTTCGGCCTGCTGCAGCGCCGGGGACTCATCCCCGAGGATGTCTGCGAAGCATGCAACAACATTTCGCTCAGCCGGACGTGACGGCAACCAACTGTCCGGCCATGCCGCGGATCACCTCGGGGGCTTCGAGCGCCTCGAGCCAGTCCGCGGGCAGGCAGTCCGTGCCGTAGTACGCACCAAGGATGTTGCCCGCGATGGAGCCGGTGGAATCGCTGTCACCGCTGTGGTTGATGGCCACGGCGATGGCCGCCTTGAAATGCTCCACCGGATCGGGCGCGCCATCTCCCTCTGCGCGGTCTCCGTGTACCGGGACAGCAGTGGCCAGGACCGCGTAGAGGCCGACGGCGAGAGCCTCCTCTGCCACCCAGCCCTCACCCAGTTCACGGACCAGGTCCTCCGGGCTGAGTACGGAGGCGGCACCGGTTTGACCGGCTTCGCCGGCGAGGCGGACCGCGGCACCCAGCCGCTCGCGGAGCTCGGGGGCTGCCTCGTTATCATCCAGCACACGGGCAAGGACGGCCTGCGCTGCCTCGGCCAGTCCGCTGCCCTGCACCAGGAAGTAGATCAGCAGGCTGAAAGCGCCGGCGCTCTGCCGGGCGGAGGGATGCCCGTGGGTGAGCGATGCCGCGTCGGCGCTCAACTTGTACACGGACTCCGCCGGAATGTGCGGCACCAGGCCGAACGGCGCGGATCGCATGACGGTTCCGCAGCCCTTCGAATCCGGATTGACCGGCCGAAAGATCGTTCCCATTTCGCCGGTGGCCAGCCCGCTCAGGCAGGCGTTGCCGGGTGCCCGCCGGTGCCGCAGCACCTCCTGGCCGTCAATCCAGCGTGACTGCGGCCGCGGCGCGGATTCGGGCACGGGCACTCCCTGCGTGTCCAGCCAGCGCAGGTAGGCAAGCCAGACGCAGGCGTTGGCGTCAGCACCGACACCGGAGTTGGCCCACTCCAGGGCCTCGACGATCCCGTCGACCGTGTACAGCGTCATCTGGGTGTCGTCCGAGAAGTGGGCCCCGCCGTCGAGCGCGGAAAAATCCCGGAGCCCGGCGGCGCCGAAACGGCGCCGGATCTCGTCTATGGGATCGAACTCGACGGCATAGCCGAGCGAGTCGCCCAGGGCGCCGCCGAGCAGGCAGCCATGGATGCGGGACTCGGGGGACGGAACGGTGCCGGGAACATTGCTCATGCAAGCAAATTTACCTTCCCGCCGGAGCAGTCCCGCCTTTGTGATTCTGGGCGCTGTGGTGTTGGCCGCTGGCCGCCGGACTGTGCTGTGATATCGCACTCCCAATGCCGGGGGTCCGGACGCCGGACGATAAGCTCGGATTCAGCAACCGTCCAGACTTTGCTGCCAGACTGCTGTGGCCGGCTCCCGAAGCGAGCGGCATTCCCCGCTACAGAAACCAAAGGATTCCCCCATGAGCACCCCCGTGTCCGTCCCCCCGACCGATGACCGGCATTCCGCCGGAGACAACGGATTCCGGCCCGGACTCCTGTCCAGGCTCGGAGCGGAGGCGTTCGGAACGCTCTTTCTGGTGGTCGCCGGGCTGGGCGTGCCGCTCTTCACCCTGCCGCAGTCAAACCCGCTGCCCGGCGCCCTCGCCGGAGGCCTTGCCGTGACAGCGGCGATGCTGGCCTTCGCTTACATCTCTGGCGGGCACTTCAACCCGGCCATCACCCTGGGCAACCTCGTCGCTGGCAGGATCGGCATCGCCGCTGCAGCTGCCTACATCGGCGCGCAGCTGGTCGGCGCGGCGGCGGGCGCGCTCGCCTTGTTCGGCATCCTCCGCACGGTGCCCAACATCCAGGACGCGCGCACGGCCTTCGACACTGTCACCGCCGGCTTCGGCGAGCACTCCGTGATCCAGACATCGATGGCCGGCGTGCTGCTCGTGGAAGTGCTTGGAGCAGCCCTACTGGTCGCCGTGTTCCTTGGCATGACGGCCCGCCGCAACAACCATGCGGCCGCCGCGCCCTTCGCCGTCGGGCTGGCATTTGCCGTGCTGCTGCAGCTGGGCCAGGCCCTTGGCAATGCGCCCTTCAACCCGGCCCGGGCCACCGCCTCTGCGCTCTTCAGCAGCAGCTGGGCGCTGGGGCAGCTGTGGCTGTTCTGGGTGGCCCCGATCGTCGGTGCCGGCATCGCAGGGCTTGTTTTCCGCGGGTTCGCCGACGCCCAGGGCCGTAGTGCCGCCGCCGCGGACCACACCGACGACGACGCCGCCGGTCCCGAGGCTGACCTCGGGGACGAAATCGACGGCGCCTCAGGCCGAGAAGCAGTCGAAAAGCCCGCGGCCGCCGCGCCTGACGCAGGCGGCGACGACGCGCGCGACTTCTTCGACAGGCCGCGCAGCAAGGAGTCCTGACGCGCCGAGGCGCGGGGGGTCGGCTATTTTGTCGGTGCCCGCGTCTAGCTTATGAATATGCGGTTATTGCACACTTCCGACTGGCATCTGGGCCGGTCTTTCCACGGCGTCGGCATGCTGGACGCCCAGCGCGCCTTTGTCGACCAGTTGGTTGCCCGGGTCAGGGAACTCTCCGTCGACGTCGTGCTGATCGCCGGCGACGTCTACGACAGGGCACTGCCCGGCGTCGATGTGGTCAACCTCCTGGACGATGCGCTGGTCCGGCTGACCGCGGCGGGCGCGCAGGTGGTGCTGACCAGCGGAAACCACGACTCCGCCATCCGGCTCGGCTTCGCCTCCCGGCTTCTGGAGAAGGGCGGCGTGCACCTGCGCACCCGCCTGCAGGAGCTGGACGTTCCCGTCCTGCTGCCACTCGGCGGCACGGGGACCGATTCGGTCCTGGCCATTTATGGCATCCCTTGGCTCGAACCCCGGCTGGTCGCCGAGCACCTTGGCGTGGACACCGCCAGCCACTTCGAAGTAACGCGTGCTGCCACGGAACGCATCAGGGCCGATGTCGCCACGCGCAGCGAATCCCGGACGGTCCATTCCGTTGTGCTGGCCCATACCTTTGCCAGCGGGGGCATCAGCTCGGACAGCGAACGCGATCTCAGCATCGGGGGAGTGGGTGCCGTGCCGCTGGACCTGTTTGACGGCTTCAGCTACACAGCACTTGGCCATCTGCACGGCCGGCAGTCCCTGTCCGCGGAGGTGCGGTATTCGGGCTCGCCGCTGGCGTACTCGTTCTCCGAAGCGAAGCACCAGAAGGGCGGCTGGCTCGTTGACGTTGACAGGTCCGGGGTCACCGCCGTGGAGGAGATCCTCTGGGACGCGCCGCGGAAACTTGCCGTCCTCCGGGGGACACTCGACGGGCTGCTGGAGTCCCCGGAGCACGCGTGGGCCGAGCAAGCCTACTGCCAGGTGACCCTGACGGACGCCCAGCGGCCGGCCCAGGCCATGGAGCGGCTGCGTGCCCGGTACCCGGACACGCTCGTCCTCGGGTTCGAGCCGGAGGGGGCACCCGCCGCCTCGCAGGCGAGCTACAGCAGCCGGCTGGCCGAGGCGGAGGATGACCTCGCCGTCTGCTGCGGATTCCTGGAACACGTCCGCGGGCGGGAGCCGGACACGGCGGAACAGGCCGCCCTCACCGAAGCTTTGGAGAACGTGCGTCTGCAGGAGGCATCACTGTGAGGATCCACCGTCTGGAAATCTCCGCGTTCGGGCCGTTTGCCGGAACCGAGGAAATCGATTTTGACCGGCTGAGCGCCCACGGGCTGTTCCTGCTTAATGGGCCCACCGGCGCCGGCAAGACCAGCGTGCTGGATGCCATCTGCTATGCCCTCTACGGGTCCGTGCCGGGCGCGCGGCAGGACGGAAAGAGACTGCGCAGCGACCATGCGGACTCGGCTGCCGAACCCCGAGTGACCTGCGAATTCACGGCCCGGGGCAGGCGCTTTGAGGTTTCCCGCTCGCCGGCCTGGGACAAGCCCAGCGCCCGCGGACGGAACGGGTTCACCACGCAGCAGGCCAAGACGCTGCTGCGTGAACGGGTGGCAGGTGCGTGGGTGGAAAAGTCCGGCCGGAACGACGAAGCCGGGGCGGAGATCACAGCGCTCCTCGGCATGGACCGGGAGCAGTTCACCCGCGTGGTCCTGCTCCCCCAGGGGGACTTCGCCGCGTTCCTCCGGTCCAAGGCTTCGGACCGCCTCGACCTGCTGCAGAAGCTCTTCGGAACCGAACGGTTCGAGGCAGTGGAGCGGGAACTTGCGTCACAGGCCGCCGGGGCCGTGAGCCAAGTCGCCGATCTTGAGGGCAGGCTGGCCCTGCTGGTGGCGAGGGCCAGGGCTGAGGCCACGGTTCTCGAAGTCGACCCCGAAGCGGCGCCGGAACCTGCCGGCGGTCCCGAACTGCTGTCATGGCTGGAGTCTGCCGCCTCGGAGCGTGCCTTGGCCCTGGCCGGGGATGCAGAAGCCGCCGAGGAGCGGCGCCGCGGGAGCATGGAGCAGCTCGAAGCGGAGCTGGCCAGGGAAGGAAGGCGCCTGAAGCTTGCTGCCGCCCTGCGCCGGAGGGCGGAGGCAGAGGCCGCCGCCCCTGCGCTGACCAGCGCGGGAGCCGCGCTTGACCTGCACCGGAAGGCCGAGCTCCTGGGCGGCCAGCTGAAGGCCGTGACTGCCGCCGAATCCTTGCTTGTACGGGCGGAAAGAGCCGCGGACCTCGCTTCTGCCGGCGTGCGGGAGGCAGCGAGCTCGAGCTCCGAACTGGCTGTTAGGGAACACGGCACTGCGGAACACGGCGCTGCAGAACACAGCGCCGTCGCACACCAGGCCGCCGTCGACGTGGCCACAGAGCTTTCGCGGCTGCGGGCGCTGGCCGCTGTGATCGGCGAACGCCTTGCCGATGAGGACCGGCTGGCCGGCCTGCACGCACGGGCCGCCGGGCTTGCGCAGCGGCGGCAGGAACTCACCCGTTCCGGAGATGACCACACCGTCCGGCTGCTTTCCCTCCGCACCGAGATGGAGGCCCTGCGTGCAGCCCTGCAGCCGCTTGAACAGCTGGCAGGGGAATCCGTGCTGCGGACCAAGGAAGCGTCAGCCGCCGACGAGCTGGTGGATGTTGTCAGGCGCTACGGCACTGCTGTCGCCGGGTGCGCCGCCGTCACCGAGCGGCACCTCAAGGGCCGGGAACACCACCAGGAACTGCGTCGGCAATGGCTGGACGTCCGGGAGGAACGCCTGTCCAATGCGGCAGCCGAATTGGCTTCGCGCCTGCAACACGGGGCGCCCTGTCCCGTCTGCGGCAGCCCGGAGCACCCCGAGCCGGTTCCCGCCGGGGACTCCGTCCTGGGGCTTGCCGAGAAAGAAGAACGGGCCAAGGAGAGCAGCGAGGCGGCCGAAAGGGCGCTGTCTGCACTGGAAGCGGAGCTTTCCGAGGCCAGGCAGCTGGTCGCCGTTCTTGCCGGCCAGGGCGGCGACACCGATCCCGCCGAAGCGGCGGAAGCCGCCCGGGACGCCCGGGAAGCTGCTGCCGAAGCGGCCGCGGCCGTAGCGGAACTGGCAGCGAGCAGGAGCCGGCAGGAAGAACTGGCTGAACGCATCGAGGCCACGGAGCAGGTGCGCGTGGACATGCTGTCGCAGTTGGCGCAGACGGAATCCGCCCTGACCGAAATCGAAGGGCAGTCCGCCGTACTGGAATCGTCGCTCGAAACGCTTCGTGCCGGCCACGCCAGCCTCGCTCTCCGCAGCGACGCCATCGCCCAGCTTGTCGGCATTCTCGAGCAGGCTGACGCCGCCGGGTCCCAGCTGGACCAGGCTGCGGCCCGCCTGGCTGAGGCACGGACAGAGCTGGATCGCGCTCTTCCCGAAGCCGGATTCGCGTCGGCCGCTGAGGCCCGCCAGGCCCTGCTGCCGGGGGCGGAGGCGGCGAGGCTGGAGTCTGCCGTCCAGGCCGGACGCGACGAGGAGGTACGGCTGGAGGAACTGTTCGCCAGCGAAGAGCTCGTTGTCGCAGCAAAGGAACAGACCGCCAGGGAAGACGAAAGCGGCTCCGCGACCACCCCAGCGGACCTGGAACTGCTGCGCACCGAAGCCGAACAGGCCGCCCGGGCAGCAAAGGACATCGAACTGGCGGCGGGCATGGCGCGGCAGGCCGCCCAGACCCTGGGACGCCTCCGTGAGGAGTACGGGGAACTCGCTGAATCCGGCCGGGAGCCCCGGGAACGCGCTGAAGTCCTGAAAGGCCTCGCGGAAGCGGCCCGCGGCTCCGGTGACAACAGCTACCGTATGAGCCTTAACGCGTATGTCCTGGCGGCCCGGCTCGAACAGGTCGCCATTGCCGCGTCGGAAAGGCTCATCGCCATGAGCGACGGCCGCTACACTCTGCAGCACTCGGACGCGAGGGCAGCCCGGAACGCCAAGTCCGGGCTCGGGCTGGAAGTGGTGGACGAATGGACCGGCCGCCGCCGGGACACCTCGACCCTCTCCGGCGGGGAATCCTTCATGGCCTCGCTGTCGCTGGCCCTTGGCCTCGCTGACGTGGTGCAGCAGGAAGCCGGCGGTGTCGACATTGAGACGCTGTTCGTCGACGAGGGCTTCGGCAGCCTCGACGAGCAGGCGCTCGAGCAGGTCATGGATGCACTGGAGGGCCTCCGCGACGGGGGCCGCGTGGTGGGCCTCGTGAGCCACGTGGGGGAGATGAAGCAGCGCATCGGCAGCCAGCTCCAGGTGGTGAAGCAGCGCAACGGCTCCACGGTGCACATCGTTGATGCTCTCGTAACGGCCTGACCCGGCGGCGGCGCCCCGCCGTCGGGACTTGCCTGTCCAGTACCATGGGACTGTTACCGGGTTCGGCGCATCGGGAGGAGGGACGATGCGCACGACTGAGCGAGCCCGCATACATGAGCACTTCAACGGCGCCCCAACCACCCGCCGACTCCCGTCCCATCGCCCCGTCCGCCGACGCCAAGGCGCCCGCCCCGCAGTTCGGCGGCCGTTTTGCGCGCCTGCCGGCTCTGGCGGGCGGGGGATTCCTGCCCGTTGGCCTGTTTGCCCGCCTGCCCCTCGCGATGCTGACCCTGGGGACCCTCACCCTTGCCACGTCGGTCACCGGCTCCTATGCCGTAGGCGGGGCCGCTGCCGGCGCCGTCGGCATCGGCTCGGCCGTCGGTGCGCCGATCCTCGGCTGGCTGGCCGACCGGCTCGGCCAGCGCCCGGTACTGCTGATCTCGGCCGTCCTGAACGTCGTGGCCGTACTTGGCGTCATTGCCACCGCGTATCTGATCCCCGGCGTGCACGACGTCGGCGCCGCGTGGGGCGTCATCGGGGCTGCTTTGGCGGCGGGTTTCAGCTGCCCGCAGGTCGGCCCGCTGGCCCGTGTCCGGTGGATGGCGCTCACAGCCGAAAGCCGGCGCGCCGGGGACAGCACCGATCTGGACGTCGCGCTGTCCTATGAGAGCACGGCCGACGAACTGACGTTCGTGCTGGGTCCCGCCCTCGTGGGCGTCCTGGCTAGCCTGGTCGCCCCATGGCTGCCGCTGGCCCTGGCCGCCGCGCTCACCCTCACGCTCGTCCCGGCCTTCGCCTTGCACCGTACCCACGCCGCTGTTCCGCGGCGGGCTGCCGCCGGAACCCGCGCCAGCCGCCGGGCAGTTACGGGAAATGCCGCCGGAGAAAGTGCCGAAACCCGGGCCGCCAGCCGCTTTGCCGGCCTGGCCCGCGTGGCACTTCCGGTCCTGGCCATGGTCTGCATGGGCACGTTTTTCGGCTCCACTCAGGCAGCCTTGAGCGCGTTTGCCGCCGGTTTCGCATCGTCAGAGGTGGCCGGACTCCTATATGCCGTCATGGGGATCAGCTCGGCCGCGGCCGCGATCTCGGTGGCCTACTGGCCGGCCGGCTTCCCCCTGACTGCCCGCTGGGTGACCGGGGCGGCAGCCATGGCAGGGATGTCTGCCCTGCTGTTCCTTCCAACCGACGGCTGGGGCATGGTGCTGGTACTGCTTGCACTGGGCCTGCCCGTGGGCCCGGTCATGGTCACGGTGTTTGCCATCGGCGGGCTCGTGGCGCCGGCGGGCCGGCTGGCCACCGTGATGACGGCGCTCGCCAGCGGCATCGTCGCGGGCACCGCCCTGGGTTCGTCCATCGGCGGCCAGTTGGCACAGGAAGGGGGCCACCACGCCGCCTTCCTCGTCTCGGCAGCCGCCGCGGCGGCCCTGTTCGCCCTCGGAGCGGCGGCCGCCGCCGTCGTCCGTTCCCGGAAGCGGTCAGCTCAGGCGAGCTGACCTTCGATCCGGGCCGCGCTGGCGGTCAGGGCAGCGGCCACCTCGGCCGGATCCTCCGATGAGCGGATGTAGACGACGGCGACAGCCGCCGGGCGTCCGCCGGGCACACGGACCGGCGCAGCAAGCGAGGAAACCCCCGCGATGACCTCGTCGTGGCTAGCCGCGTACCCGCGCTTGCGCGCCTCGCCGGCTTCGGGGCGGTACGGCACGGCGGGAGCCAGCTGGCTCCACTCGTGCTCCGTCAGGGCGGACTGGATGGCGATGCCGGGCGCGCCGGAGCTGATTGGATGGCGGGACCCCGGATGCTGCACCACTGTGGCGGCCGAATGCCGTGGTTCCACCGTCACGAGTGTCACGCATTCCTGGTGGTCCCACACCGCCACGAAGGCCGTCATGTTGAGTGTGTTGGCCAGCTGGGTCAGCTCCGGCAGGGCAGCGGTCTGGAGGTTCCGCGAAACGCCGCGCGCCAGAACCGCGAGGCCGGGGCCGGGCTGGACCCGCCCGGCGTCGTCGCGTACCAACAGGGAGTGGTCCTCAAGGGTCCGCAAAATCCGGTAGGCCACGGAACGGTGGACGCCCATGGCCTCCGCCAGCTCGGCGATCGTCAGCGGGCGGTCTGCTTCGGCAAGGATTTCCAATGCGCGGATGCCCCGGGAGAGGGTCTGCGATGGCGAGGTCTGGGCGGGCGCAACCTGCGCTGCGGCACCGGCGTTGGGAGTCATGGTGTCCATCCTAGGCAGGTAAAGCGAGCGGCTGGCCAAAGGGCTTACGTGGCCCGCGGCCGCGCGCCGTTCTCTATGAGATCTCAGTGTTCAAATATGGAACAGTCTAGCTGTTTCCGCGCGGTCCCGGCTGAGGGGTGCGCCAGATCACACTTCGTAGTATCCTCACACTAACTGACCGTTCGATCAGTAAATCGGACAGCTTCACATCAACTTCGGCAGTAGCACTGCCCCGGCCACGGAGTTTCAATGACCGCAACTTCACCCGTAGATTCAGAGGTGGGCCCCAGCAGCAAGCGTGAGGAACGCAAAGTCCTCGCCGGCACGCTGGTGGGCACCACCATCGAATGGTACGACTTCTTCATTTTCGCCCAGCTGACGGCAACCCTGCTGTCCCCGCTGTTCCTCGCCCCGCTTAACCAATCCAACCCGGGCCTGGCGCAGATCCTTTCCTTCGCCCTGATTGGCATCAGCTTCCTGTTCCGCCCGCTCGGCGCCATCGTTGCCGGACACCTGGGAGACCGCCTCGGCCGCAAGGCAATGCTGGTGTTCACCCTCATCATGATGGGTGCCGCAACGGCCCTGATCGGCATGCTGCCGACGTACGCCCAAATCGGCGCCTGGGCGCCAATCCTGCTGATCCTCCTCCGTGTGCTCCAGGGCTTCTCCGCCGGCGGCGAATGGGGCGGGGCCGCCCTCATGGCAGTGGAGCACGCACCGCTGCACAAGAGGGGGCTGTTCGGCGCCTACCCGCAGATCGGTGTTCCCGTCGGCATGATTCTGGCCACGGGGCTGCTGTTCTTCCTGAACTCTGGAATGTCGAAGGAAGACTTCGCCTCCTGGGGCTGGCGCGTTCCCTTCCTGCTCTCCATCGTGCTGATCGTCGTGGGCTACATCATCCGCCGGGCAGTCGGCGAAAGCCCGGTCTTCAAGGAAATGACCGCGCGCAAGGCCGAAAGCAAAGCGCCCCTCGGCGAGCTCATCCGCCACCACAAGAAGGCGGTACTGCACTCCACCCTGATCTTCATCGGCAACAACGCGGCAGGCTACCTCCTGATTGCCTTCTTCATCGCCTACGCCACCAGGACGCTGAAGATGCCCACGCCGCAGATTCTGCTGGCCACCACGCTGGCATCCTTCGGCTGGCTGATCTTCACCCTGGTGGGCGGCTGGCTCTCGGACCGGATCGGCCGGGTCAAGACCTTCCTGACCGGCTACGCGATCGTCTTCGTTTGGATGATCCCGATGTTCGCCCTCATCGACACGAAGGACATCGTGCTCTACGGCGTGGCGCTGTTTGTCCTCACGGTGGGTCTTGGCCTGTCCTATGGCCCGATGTCGGCCATGTACGCGGAGATGTTCCCCGCCCACGTGCGGTACTCGGGGATCTCGATCGGCTACGCGTTCGGCGCGATCCTGGGCGGCGCGTTCGCCGCCACCATCGCCGAGACGCTCCTGCAGAGCACCAAGTGGACCGGCTCCATCGGCATCTACATCATGGTGCTGTGCGTTATCTCAGCCATCGGCGTGATCCTGGCGAAGGAAACGAGGGGCCGGCCCCTCGGCGTCAGCCGGGACTAGATGCGGGCGCCATGCAGCAGGGCAATGGCGTCCTCGTCCGTCAGTTGCTCAAAGTGCCGGTAAAAGGCCCCCACTGCCCGGAACCTTCCGGGAAGGTGGAGACACAGGACATTGCAGACCCGGGACAATGACTTCTCCGCCTCGATCGAACCGACGGGCGCGGCGGCCACTACCGCTGCCGCGCCGGCCATCCGCACGGCCTCGACGGCCGCCCGCATGGTGGCCCCGGTCGCCAGGCCGTCGTCCACGAGAAGGGCCGTCTTGCCGTGCACATCGGGGTGCACGGCCGGATAGCTGTCGGCACGGCGCATCAGTTCGGCCCGCTCCCGGTGCTCCACCTGGTCGAGCCACTCCTGCCGCACGCCGTCGTCCAGAATGCGCTCGACGAGGGGCCTGTTGAGGAGGCGGACGATCCTTCCGGCTGAGTATGCGAGCGCTCCGTAGGCAGTTTCGTCATGGCCCGGGATGCCCAGCTTGCGGACCAGCAGGGCACCGAACGGCAGGTGCAGGACCTCGGCCGCGGCGGCGGCCACCGGAATGCCGCCCCGGGCCAGGCCCAGCACCAGGGTGTCCGGGCGCTCGCGGAATTGTGGAAGGGCGGCCGCAAGCTGCCGTCCTGCGTCTTCCCGGTCCTCAAAAACCATGGCCATGGGTTCCTCTTCCGGTGTCTCCGCCCCCAATGTCCAGCCTACGCCCGTCGGCTCCGGCGGGAGCAGGGGTATCCGACGGCGTTCCGGCGGGGGATCGGGGACGGAAGCCCGGGCCGATCCGCCGACTAGTTGCCGAGGAACGCGATGGCCGCCTGCTTGAAGGCGCGGCTGGTGATGGCGCTGGTGTGGGTGCGGCCGGGCAGCACCAGTTGCTCGGCGGTGGAACCGGCCTTCAGCGCCAGTTCGGCAAGCTGTGGCATGGACGTGGCGCGTTCATCGTTTTCGCCGGCCACCAGCAGCACGGGCATGTGCGGCACGGCCTCGGCCGGGTCGTACGGTTCACCCTTGATCGCCTCCACCAGGGACAGCAGCGCGAAGATGTTGTTGCTCGGCAGCGCCTGCGCCATGCTGAGGAGCCCGGCTGTGGACGCGTCCGCTATGGGTGTGCCGTCGGCCAGGTAGCGCTGCGCCGCGACGAGGTCGAAGGCCGCCAGCGGGTCCGCCATGTTCGGGCCGCCCAGGACCAGCCGGTGCACCAACTCTGGCTGGGTGGCACCGAACTCCCAGCCAAGCCGGGAACCGAGGGAATAGCCGATCACGTCCAGCCCGCTGGCGGGGTCACCGTCGCGCAAAGGCCGGGCTCCGGCGTCGAACGCGATCTGCAGCAGGTCCGCCCTGATCCTGCTGGGGGAGTAGGAGTCCATGTCTTCCGGCGCGCCGCTCCGGCCGTGTCCGGGGAGGTCGACGGCGATGACGCGGCGGCCAGCCTCCAGCAGCGCCGGGATCCAGCCGGTGTCTTCCCAGTTCAGCCTGCTGGACGCGGAGAAGCCGTGGATGAGGAGGATGGGGCGGAGTCCGGCGTCGTTCTTGGGGTCGTGCACCGCGACGTATAGCTGCGGGTCGGTGCCCTCGACCGTGTGGGAGTGCTGTTCGCCGGTGTGTCTGCCGCTCATCGCCTCAGTCCTCGTCAAGTCTCAGTCCTCATCATGTACAGGGCTCGCCTGGACTGCTTCGTCGCCGGTCCGCCGTGGATGGGCACCACTCTACCTGCCGGCGGACCGCGGAAATCCACCGCTACGTGCGTGACCGGGCGCGCCGGGATGCCGCGATCCGCGCACCTGCCCAGCAGGCGGCGGCGATGCCGGCAATCAGCAACAGCGTGCTGATCAACTGGATGCGGCTGCTCTCGGCGCTGAAGCCCACGGCAAACACCAGTCCCAGCAGAACCAGGCCGAATACAGTGAGCCCGGGGAATCCCCTCATCCGCAGCGGCAGGGGAGTCCCGTCGCGGTCTGCCCGCCGGCGCAGGATGAGCTGGGAAACCAGTGCCGAACCCCAGACCACGAGGCACGTGGATCCGACTAGCTGGAACAGGGCCGGCAGGATGCGCTCGGGGAACAGCAGTTCCAGCACCGTGGCGATGAAGCCGAACGCGACCGAGACGCCGACGGCGGCCATCGGCACGCCCACACCGCTGAGCCGGGACAGGAAGCCGGGAGCCTCGCCGCGCTCTGCCAGCGAGAACACCATGCGGGACGCCCCGTACAGGTTGGCGTTCAGGGCGGACAACAGGGCGACGACGGCAACCAGGGTGATGGCGGTGGCGGCACCCGGGATGCGGGCGGCGTCCAGAACGCCCGCGAACGGCGAGGACAGGGCCTCCGAGGTGGCGGGAAGGACGGCTGCGATCACGAAGACGGAGCCGATGTAGAAGACGAGGATCCGCCACACGACCGTCCGGATGGCCTTGGTCACGCTGTGCTCGGGGTCTTCGGTCTCGGCCGCTGCGACGCTGACGATCTCCGTGCCGCCGAACGCGAAGATCACCACGAACAGTGCGGTCGCAATGCCGGCCAGGCCCGAGGGTGCGAAGTCTCCGGTGATGTTGGCCAGTCCCGGGGATGCCGCGTCCGGCAGCAGGCCCAGCAGCAACGCTGCGCCAATGGCGAGGAACAGGACGATGGCGGTTACCTTGAGGATGGCAAACCAAAACTCGAACTCGCCGAAATTCTTCACGCCGGCCAGGTTGATGCCGGTGAACACCACCATGAACACCAGGGAGAGCGCCCACACCGGAACCACCGGCCAGACCGAAAACAGCAGTCCCGCGGCGCCGAGCGCCTCGGCGGCGATGACCACCACCAGCTGCAGCCACCAGAGCCAGCCCACTGTTGCCCCGGCGGTCTTGCCCATGGCGCGTTCGGCGTAAACGGAGAAGGCGCCGCTGGTGGGGTTGGCTGCCGCCATTTCGCCCAGCGCCCACATGACCAGGATGATGAGTGTGCCGGCCACGAGGTAGGAAACCAGGACTGCCGGGCCGGCCGCCTGGACACCGGCGCCGGACCCCAGGAACAGCCCGGCGCCGATGGCGCTGCCCAGGCCCATCATGGTGAGTTGCCGGGGCTTCATGCTGTGGCGGAGCTGTACTGCGGGTCGCTCTGCGGTGGACTTCGTCGTCATGCTGCGTACCTTCTTGGGGTTGGGGAACTGGTCCTTTTGGGACCTTTCGAATTTACACCCAACTTCCGGCGAAACATTTTGCATCCCGGGCAACCGGCCGTAGAATCAGTTTTAGTCAACTTGACTATAACTAACCGAGGCGGGCAACAAGCGGCCGGCCGATCGCAGCGAAGCGGGTGATTACCGTGTACACCACCTCTGCCAACGTGGCCGAGCGGCAGTTCGCGCCGCCGTCGCTCGCCATTTCCACGGTGATTTTCGCGCTCCGCCCCAGCGAGTCTTCCGGCCGGCCCACGCTCTGGCTGCCGCTGGTCCGCCGGATCCGGGAGCCGTTCAAAGGGCTCTGGGCCCTGCCCGGCGGTCCGCTGACCCACGCTGAATCCCTGCAGGACGCTGCCTCGCGGAACCTGAGGGAAACAACCGGGCTGGCACCCAGCTACCTCGAGCAGCTCTACGCCTTTGGCGGCGTGCACCGCTCGCCCACGCAGCGCGTGGTGTCCATCGTCTATTGGGCGCTGGTCCAGCCCACGGAAGCTGCCCTCGCGGACGAATCCGAGAACGTCCGGTGGTTCCGCGCCGACAAGCTCGGCAGCCTGGCCTTCGACCACAACGGGATTGTGGACTACGCCCTTTGGCGCCTGCGGAACAAGCTGGCCTACGGCTCCATCGCCTACCACTTCCTGGGGGAATACTTCACCCTCGCCCAGGTCCGCGAGGTCTACGAAGCCGTGCTGGACACGCAACTGGACCCCGCCAACTTCCGCCGGCAGATCAAGTCGACGCCGGAAATCGAAGAAACCGGTGAATACCTCCAGGGCGGCAAGCACCGCCCGCCGCGTCTTTACCGATTTACCGGCCGCCCCGGCCTCGACCCAGATAACAGGAGCACCCCATGAGCAGCGTCAACACTGCCATCCAGCTGATCACGCGTGAACAGGCCGAGCAGGCCAAGGCTGCCGGCACCGGCGGCACCTGCAGCCCGGCGCTTGCCAAGGGCCCCTGGGAATATGACCTCGCGGAAACGCTTGCCGGCGTTCCCGCCTACGGTCCCGGGGCCTCGAGCGCGGACGTCGCGCCCGCCTCCACGCCGCGCCAGGGACAGCTTCCTGAGGAGTACAAGCTTGCCGGCGAAGCTGAACTCGATGCCCGGATCCGTGCTGCCAAGGCGGCATTGGGCGACCGCGCCGTCATCCTGGGCCACTTCTACCAGCGCGACGAGGTTGTCCAGTACGCCGACTTTGTTGGCGATTCATTCCAGCTGGCCAACGCCGCGCTGACCCGGCCCGACGCCGAAGCGATCGTGTTCTGCGGCGTGCACTTCATGGCCGAAACCGCTGACACCCTCTCCACGCGGGAGCAGGCTGTCATCCTGCCCAACCTCGCTGCCGGTTGCTCGATGGCTGACATGGCCGACGCCGACTCCGTGGAGGACTGCTGGGAACAGTTGGAGGAGATCTTCGGCACCGAGCCGGACGCCGAAGGCCGCGTCCCGGTCATCCCGGTCACCTACATGAATTCCTCCGCGGCGCTGAAGGCGTTCTGCGGCCGGAACGGCGGCATCGTCTGCACGTCCTCCAACGCCAAAACGGTCCTCGAGTGGGCCTTCGAGCGCGGCCAGCGCGTCCTGTTTTTCCCGGACCAGCACCTCGGCCGGAACACGGCTAAGGCGCTGGGTGTCCCGCTCGAGCAGATGCCCATGTGGAACCCGCGCAAGGAACTTGGCGGCAACGACGAGCAGGCCCTGCTGGATTCCCGCGTGATCCTCTGGCACGGGTTCTGCTCGGTGCACAAGCGTTTCAGCGTGGCCCAGATCGAGAAAGCACGCGCCGACTTCCCGGGCGTCAACGTCATTGTGCACCCCGAGTGCCCCATGGAAGTGGTGGACGCAGCCGACTCCGCCGGGTCCACGGACTTCATCCAGAAGGCCATCGCGGCAGCCACCGAGCCCACGGTCTTCGCAATCGGCACCGAGATCAACATGGTGAACCGGCTGGCGGCCCAGTACCCGCAGCACACCATCTTCTGCCTGGACCCGGTCATCTGCCCGTGCAGCACCATGTACCGGATCCACCCTGGCTACCTGGCCTGGGTGCTCGAAGAACTCGTCGCCGGCCGCGTGGTCAACCGCATCACCGTGGACGACGACGTGCAGCAGGACGCCAGGACGGCACTTGAGCGCATGCTCGCCGCCAAGCCCCAATAGGGAGCCCACAATGACCAGCGAAAACGGAACGGCCGGACGCCGGCGGCTCGCCGTCGTCGGCAGCGGCATCGCCGGCCTCTACGCCGCATTGCTCGCGGCGGAGGCAGGCGCCGACGTGGTGCTGCTGACCAAGGGCGCGCTCGCCGACAGCAACACGTACTTCGCCCAGGGCGGCATTTCCGCAGTCCTCGACGAGCCGGCTCCCGGAGACACCGTGGCCGCCCACATGGCCGACACCCTGAAGGCCGGCGGCGGGCACTGCAACCCGGCGGCTGTCCGGGTACTGTGCACCGAGGCGCGCCGGGACATCGCCGGGCTCGGCCGCTTCGGCGTCCGCTTTGACCTGGACGACGACGGCGACCCCGCCCTGGGTCTCGAGGCCGCCCACTCCGCGCCGCGGATCCTGCACGCCGGCGGCGACGCCACCGGCGCAGGCATCGCCAACGCCCTGATCTGCGCCGTGCTGGCCGCGCAGGCCACGGGCAGGATCCGGCTGCTAGGCCACGCGAGCGTCACTGCCCTCCTCCAGCAGGGCCGGCGGGTCACCGGCGTTGAGTTCCTGCAGGCCGGCCGGCCGGGCAGCATCCGGGCCGACGCGGTGCTGCTGGCCACCGGCGGGGCGGGGCAGCTGTTCGCACAGACCACCAACCCTGCCGTTGCCACCGCGGACGGCCTGGCCCTCGCCTGGCGCGCCGGTGCTGCCGTCGCCGACCTGGAGTTCTTCCAGTTCCACCCCACCTGCCTGGTGAGGCCTGACGGGGGAACTGTCAGGCCGGTCAGGGGATCGAAGTCCGACGACGGCCAGGATCCGTTGCTGATCTCCGAGGCAGTGCGCGGCGAGGGGGCCATCCTCGTTGACGCCCACGGCCGCCGCTTCCTGCACGCCTACCACCCCGACGCCGAACTCGCCCCGCGCGACGTCGTTTCCCGCAGTATTGCCCTGCACCTTGCCGCTCTCGGCGACCCCAACGGCCATGTCTACCTGGACGCCCGGGTCATCGAGGACGCCAAGGGAGCAGGGTTCCTCAAGCGCCGCTTCCCGACCATCACACGGCGCACCCGCGAAGCGGGCATCGACTGGACCCGGGAACTCGTCCCCGTCGCGCCGGCCGCGCACTACTGGATGGGCGGCGTCACCACCGACCTGCACGGCCGCACCACCGTCCCCGGGCTCTTCGCGGCCGGCGAAGTTGCCTGCACCGGCGTCCAGGGCGCTAACCGGCTGGCTAGTAATTCGCTGCTGGAGGGGCTGGTGTTCGGGCGGCGGGCTGTTGAAGCGTTCCTTGGTGATTCCTTGGTGACGTCGCGGGCCAGTGCTACTCCGCGTGCTGTCTCGGCCGCTAGCGGCCTCCCCTTGACGCACGCTTCCGTAGCACTGTCCCGGGACTTCGCGGGGAACGGTCAAACCCCTGACCCCTACCCCGAGATGATGGGAAGTGGTCCTGAACTCCGGTCGTCGCAGGGGCTCGACCGGCTGCCCCGAACTGAATCTGTCGATGAGGCGTCCACTGTCTCTGACGGCTTTTCTCGGGGGGCTTTGCGGCGGTTGATGACTGCCAATGCCGGGGTGCTGCGCAGTGGGGAGCTGCTGCGGGAGGCGGGGGCCGCGCTTGGGGCATGGGCCGCCGTCGTGCGTCCTGAAACGGTGCCGCAGTCAGCGGACCCGCGGACCCACGAAAACGCCAACCTGCTGCTTGCCGCGCAGCTGCTGGTCCACGCGGCGAGGGAGCGGCAGGTGTCACTCGGCGCGCATTACCGGGATGACAGCCAGCCGGCAGGTCTTCCAATCCGCGACCTAGACGAAGAATTCAGAATGAGCCCGAAAGCGAGCCTTGTCCATGACTAGCCTGACCCTCCCTGCAGCCCCCGTCCGCGAGATCCTGGAGCGGGCCTTCGCGGAGGATGCGCCCAGCGGCGACATCACCTCGCAGCTGCTGATCCCGGCCGAGGCCAGCGCCACCGCGGTGCTCAACGCCCGCGCCCCGGGCGTCTTCAGCGGCGGCAGCGTGTTCCGTGACGCCATGCTGATGGTGGACCCCGACACACAGGTGGAGCTGCTCGTGGCCGACGGCGAGGCGTTCACCGCCGGAACAAAGCTCGCACGGGTGACCGGCCGGGCGCGCAGCGTGCTGCTGGCCGAGCGGGTCGGCCTAAACCTGGCACAGCGGATGAGTGCCATCGCCACCAAGACGGCCGAATTTGTGGCACTGGCCGCCGGCACCAAGGCCCGTATCACGGACACCCGCAAGACCACCCCCGGCCTGCGGGTCCTGGAACGGTACGCCGTCCGCTGCGGCGGCGGCGCCAACCACCGGTACAGCCTTTCCGACGCCGTGCTGGCCAAGGACAACCACCTGGCCGTCATGACCGGTGGAGACCCGGCACGGCTGACCGCCCTCCTCGCGGACGCGAAGGCCCAGCTGGGACACACCACGCATTTCGAGGTGGAGGTGGACAGCGCCGAACAGATCGAACCCGTCCTGGCCGCCGGGGTGGACACCATCATGCTGGACAACTTCAGCCTGGAGGAACTCCGTGCCGGTGTCCGACAGGTCGCCGGGAGGGCCGTCGTGGAGGCCAGCGGCAACGTCAACCTTCGCACCGTGGCGGACATCGCCGCCGCAGGCGTGGACGTCATCTCCGTCGGGGCCCTGACGCACAGCGTCACGGCCCTGGACCTCGGCCTGGACGTCGAACTGACAGTGGGGTGAGCACACCATGATCTTCCTGGACGCAGCAGCCACAACACCCGTCCGCCGGGAGGTGCTGGAGGCCATGTGGCCCTACCTCACCGGCGAATTCGGCAACCCGTCAAGCCACCACTCGCTCGGCGACTCCGCCGCGCGGGCACTCGCGGATGCCCGGAAGACCGTGGCCGCGGTGCTGGGCTGCAGGCCCGGGGAGATCACCTTCACCTCCGGCGGCACGGAGGCGGACAACCTCGCCGTCAAGGGGATTGCCCTGGCTCGGCAGGCCGCGGACCCGGCGCTGAACCGGGTGGTGATCAGCGCCGTCGAGCACCCTGCCGTGGAGGAATCCGCACGGTACCTGGAACGCTTGCACGGCTTCACCTTGGACGTCGTGCCCGTCGACGGGAACGGAACCGTGACCCCGGAGGCACTCGCCGCGGTGCTGCGGGACGAAACCGCGCTGGTCAGCATCATGTACGCCAACAACGAGGTGGGGACTGTCCAGCCGGTGGCTGAACTGGCGGACCTGGCGCGGGGGCGGGGGATCCCCTTCCACACCGACGCCGTGCAGGCCGCCGGCTGGCTGCCGCTTGATGTGCGGGCGCTCGGTGTGGACGCGCTGAGCATCTCCGGGCACAAGCTCGGGGCGCCCAAGGGCAACGGGGTCCTGTTCGTTCGCGGCCGGACCCGGATTGAGCCCCTGGTGCATGGCGGCGGGCAGGAACGCGGCCGGCGCTCCGGGACCGAAAACGTTGCGGGCGCCGTGGCCCTGGCCACCGCCCTCACCCTGGCCCACGCCGACCAGTCCGCGCTCGCGGCCCGCGTCACGCGCCTGCGCGACCGTTTTATTGCCGCCGTGCTGGGCAGCATTCCGGGTGCGCTGCTGACCGGCCATCCGTCCGAGCGGCTGCCCTCCGTGGCGTCGTTCTGCTTCCCCGGCACCAGCGGAGAATCCGTGCTCCTGGAACTCGAGCGACAGGGCGTGGTGTGCTCCAGCGGCTCGGCGTGCGCGGCCGGCTCGGATGCGCCGTCGCCGGTGCTGGTGGCACTCGGCATCGAAACGGAGGTGGCACAGACCGCCGTGCGGTTCAGCTTTGATTCCTCGGTGACCGCCGCCAACCTGGAGGCAGCAGCCGCGGCGGTGGCAGCCGCCGTCGGAAGCATCCGGAACCTGGGCGGCGTGCCGGTCAGCTAGCAGCTGTGACGGGGTTGGAAAGCTCTCCGATCCCGCCCACCCGGCAGGTGACGGTGTCGCCCGGCTGGATGCCGGCGCTCGCCGCCGGGAACCCGGTGAGCACCAGGTCGCCGGGGTGCAGGGTCATGAACGACGTCAGGTAGACCAGGATCTCATCCACCTTCCAGCCCAAGTCCGCGGTGCTGGCCGTGGGCAGCTCGGTGCCGTTATGGACGACGCCGACAGGCAGGTCCGCATCGTCCAGCCCGGTGACGATCCAGGGGCCGGCCGGCGTGAAGGTGTCCTGGCTCTTGGCGCTCAGCCAGAGCTCATCGGACTTTTGCAGCTTGCGTGCGGTGACGTCGTTGCCGATGCTGTAGCCCAGGACCGCCGTCCGTGCGTTGCCGAGGGTCAGGTTTTTTGCTGTCCGGCCGACGACGACGGCCAGTTCCGCCTCCGGCTCCACCAGTCCGATTCCGGCCGGCAGCTCAATCGCGTCGCCCGGGCCGATCACGCTGGTGGCTGCCTTGTGGAAGGCCTGTGCGGGAAGGTCCCGGCCGGCCGGCCCGGTGTTGTGGGCCATCCCGAGGACGTTGGCCGGCACGCTTGGCGCCAGGAACGTGAAGCTGTCCTCGGAGACCTCAGCGCCGGGTTCCCATCCCTTGCGGCGGGCGCTGCCGGCATTGGCGCGCGAGCCGGGGAAGGGGGACTCCACCACGGTCCACGTCCGTCCCGGAGTGCCCGCGAAGTCCGCGGCGTCGTTGGCCACGAAGAAATGTTCGGGCAGCGGTGCTTGGTCCGTGTCTGTGTCTGTGTCTGTGTTTGGGGACGGGGTCGGCGACGGGGCAGGGGCGAGGGGGCGGACGCGGGCGATCCGCCGCGGGGGAGCTGGGGTCATTCAGCCATCGTATGTGCGGGGCGGAGCGGCCCCGAACTGCGTGACGTCAGTACAGCTCGCCGACGGGGATCTCCACGGCCAGCCGGTTGGCGGGGCCGGCGAGGGGGCAGGCCCAGGCCTCGTTGTAGGCGCACGAGGGGTTGTAGGCGAAGTTGAAGTCCAGAACGTACTGGGCGTCGGGCCCGGAGCCGCGGACGCCGTGGAACGCGCCCTTGATGGTATCCAGGAGATAGCGGCCGGCGCCGTAGCTTCCGCCGGGCTTTCCGGCGGTGGCGTCGCGGAACGGGACGAAGATCCCGCCGCCGTAGCCCATCAGCTTCCACACGGCCAACTGTCCCATCTCTGGAAGGTCGAACGTTCCCAGCCGGACAAACCTCACCAACCCGTCCGTCCCTGTTTCGACGGTCATTTCCCGCCCGGCGCCCTCCTTGGTCAGGGGTACGTAGAAGCGGTAGATGGGATCGTAGTCTGCCGTCTTGAGTCCGTAAAAGGACGCCTTGGCCTCGGCCGTCAGGGCCGACGCGGCATGAGTCCCGAACATGCGGTCGCGCTCCTGGCGCCAGTAGGCGTGCGCTTCCTCAGGGCTGTCTGCGGCGATCTTGCGCACTGTGTCGTAGAGGGCGAAGGTCCGCAGCCGCCAGTCGGCAATGTCAAGGGCGGACATGTTCGCCAGCGTCTGCTCTGCTTCGTCCAGCTCATGTTCGTCCATGACCTCAGCCTAGTTGCTAATTCATCGCCGAAACGCTGCCCGGCAACCCCCTGACGGGCCCGGCGTCCCGGCTAGGCTGGAGCGATGACAGGGATCACCGCCTCTGGACGTACCGGGCTCACCGCCGTCGTGCTGTTGACGGCGGGACTGATGGCCGGCTGCAGCAGCGACGGCAAGGGTGCGCCCGCCTGGACGGCGGAGCCGGGCACGAGCCCGGCGAGCGGGGCGGCCTCGGGGCCCGCGAGTCCCTCCGCCACTGCATCCGGCGGCGCCTCTGCGACGGCCGGTGCCACGGCAGCGGCATGGAAGGTCTTCACCGACCCTGCCAAGACCGTGAGCTTCGAGCTTCCGCAGGACTGGATTGCCCAGTCCGTGGGACCGGACAAGGGGACCCTTCCCGGCGCAGTGAAGATCGAGGTCAAGGACGCGGAAGGCACCTATCTGGCCACCCTGCAGACCGGGCTGCCGGAGGCAGCGGCAGCCACGTGTGCCGCCTCCGCCCGCAAATCCTACGTCGTCGTCAGCAGTGTCCCTGTCGAGCTGCCGCACAGCGGCGGGCAGGGGACCATCGACCCGCACGTGGTGTTCAGGGTGATGCAGGGCTACCGCTACTTCGGCTCCTACGGCATCACCAACTTGGTGGGCGGCGCCGATTCCAAAGCCTGCCAGCTGCAGAACGTGGTCCAGGGCCTGGCTGGCAAGGGGAACTACTCGTTCAGCGACGTGCGCTCCCTGAAGGCGTTTGCGCCGGATGAAAAGGTGGCCCCTGCCAAGGCCTTCGACACGCTTGACCAGGCCGCCGGCTACGTCAACGGGGGCTCCGAATTCGCCAATGTCCAGCGGATGCTAATGTCTCTGAAGATCAAAAACTAGTCCTGCTGCGCCTCCGGCACATCCCCCGTCCGCAGCCGCGACTGGCTGACGCCGCCTCACACCCCGGAGACCCATGGAACGAACTGTTGCTGCCCGCCTGGTATTCAAGACCGTGGCCGACACAAAGGTGGCGATGGCCATCTCCGTGGCGAGGAACGCCGGCTACACGTCCTTCGAGGAAAACCTCAGCGTAACGGCGGCCCGGGAACAGGTTCCGCTGACTGAGCTATCGGACCACCACGGCGGCAGGTTCCACTACATGGAGTTCGCCGAGCCAACGGAGGTCACGGTGGATTATTCGGCGACCGTTGCAGGCCGTGCCGAGCCCGAGGAGCCCTCCCTGATGGAGCTGATCCGCTACGTCCGGCCCAGCCGTTACGCGGAGTCCGACCGGCTGCTCCCCACGTCGTATGCGGAGTTCGGCGGACTCCAGGGGGAGGAGCTCCTGCACGCCGTCCGCAACTGGGTGTTCAACGAACTGCGCTACGTCAGCGGCTCCTCCCGGGGAACCGACGGAGCTGTGGAGACCCTCCTGAACCGGCGGGGCGTCTGCCGGGACTATGCGCACCTGGCCATCTCGCTGCTGCGCGCCAAGAACGTGCCTGCCCGGCTGGTGGCCGTGTATGCGCCGGGCCTTTCCCCGATGGACTTCCATGCCGTGGCTGAGGCCCATGTCAGCGGGGGGTGGCACGTGATTGACCCCACCGGCCTCGCGCCCAGGGGGGCCATGCTGCGCATCACGGCCGGGCGCGACTCCTCGGACACGGCGTTCCTGTCCACCGTGGGTGGAAGCCTGTCCCTCCGGGAGATCCGCGTCATGGCCACGGTGAACGGAGACCTGCCGGCGGAGGATCCGGACAAGCTGGCAGTCATCGGCTGACCGGAACTGCCCGCTTAACTGGCGTCCCGCCGTCGGCCGTCCGACGGCGGGACGGCCACCTGCCGTCCCGCTAACGGGACGGCAGCTGCTAACGGGACGGCAGCGAAGCGCGCAGCTTCTCCGTAAGGCGGAGCAGCTCCCGTTGCTCCGCCGCCGTCAGCGCCGGGGCAACGAGCTCGGCGATGTCCCGCACGTGCTCCCGGCCGATCTCCTTCTGCAGCGCCGCGCCCTCCTCAGTCAGCTTCAGCAGCACGCCCCGGCCGTCGTTCGGGGCCGGCTGGCGCTCCACCAAGCCGCGTTTCTCCAGCCGGTCCACCAGCCTGCTCAGGCTGGACTGGCTCAGGAGCACGTTGTCGTTCAGTTCGTTCAGGCGCAGCCAGCCGGACGGGCATCGCGACAGTGTGAACAGTACGTCGTACTCGTTCACCGCCAGGTCCCGAAAGGCAGGGCCGGACTGCAGCCGCCGCATCACCGCCACCTGCGCGCGGAACAGCGACTCCCAGGTTTCCGCCGCCAGCCGGACGGCGGACGTCCCCGACGCTGTCCGGGGTGTCATCGCGACTCTGTCGGGGAGGCAGCGGTTTCTTCGGCTGCGATCCGCGCGGCAACGCGTCCGGCGTGCGTGGGCGGAGCCGGGATGTGCGCCGGCGTGCGGTCTGCGTACTCCTTGCGCAGGACCGGCAGGACTTCCTCGCCGAACAGGTCCAGCTGCTCCAGGACGGTTTTTAGCGGCAGGCCTGCGTGGTCGATCAGGAACAGCTGACGCTGGTAGTCACCGAAGAACTCGCGGAACGTGAGGGTCTTCTCGATGACCTCCTGCGGGCTGCCAACGGTCAGCGGGGTCTGGGACGTGAAGTCCTCCAGCGACGGGCCGTGGCCGTAGACGGGGGCGTTGTCGAAGTACGGCCGGAACTCCTTCACAGCGTCCTGGGAGTTCCTCCTCATGAAGAACTGCCCGCCCAGCCCCACGATGGCCTGGTCAGCCTTGCCGTGGCCGTAGTGCTCGTAGCGTTCGCGGTAAAGGTTGATCAGCTGCTGGTAATGCTCCTTGGGCCAGAAGATGTTGTTCGCGAAGAAACCGTCGCCGTAGTAGGCCGCCACTTCCGCGATCTGCGGGCTGCGGATGGAGCCGTGCCACACAAAGGGGGACACGCCGTCGAGCGGGCGCGGGGTGGAGGTGAAGTTCTGCAGCGGCGTGCGGAACTTGCCGGACCAGTTGACGGTGTCCTCGTCCCACAGCTTGCGCAGCAGGCTGTAGTTCTCGATGGCGAGCTCGATCCCGTCCTGGATGTTCTTGCCGAACCAGGGGTAGACCGGGGCCGTGTTGCCGCGGCCCAATACCAGGTCCACGCGGCCGTCGGCGAGGTGCTGCAGCATGGCGAAGTCCTCGGCGATCTTGACCGGGTCGTTCGTGGTGATCAGCGTGGTGGCCGTGGACAGCGTGATCCGCTCGGTCTGCGCGGCGATGTACGCGAGTGTAGTGGTGGGGGACGACGAGAAGAACGGCCGGTTGTGGTGCTCACCGATGGCGTAGACGTCCATGCCGATTTCTTCGACCTTCTTGGCGATCGCCACCGACGCCTTGATGCGCTCGTGCTCGGTGGGGGTCCGGCCCGTGGTGGGGTCCTGGGTGATGTCGCTGACGCTGAATACGCCGATCTGCATGATGAGCCTTCCGTTCGCCGAAGTTGTTCGGGCCTGTACTAAACAGTGTACCCGATTTACATGCATTTGCATGTACTGCACTCAACGTCTTCGGCGACAGGTTATTCCCGCCCGTCCCAACTGAGTAGCACTTCAGTGCGTTCCCAGCGCTGGGAACGCCCTGAAGTGCTACTCAGACGGGGACCAGCCACGCGCCAGAAGCGCCAGGCGGACCTTGCGGACGGCCGCCCGTGCGTCGTTCTCCATGTGGTTCTTGCCGATCCGCACCAGGATCCAGTCCGCGGCGGCGAAATCCTCGTCGCGGCTTATATCCTTCAGCACCTGCGCCGGATCCGAATGCCCCTCGCCGTCGTATTCCACGGCCACACGGAACTCCGGGTAGGCAAGATCCGGTTGGCGCACGACGCCTCCGACCAGCGTTACCGGGACGTTGACGACAGCATCCGGAAGCCGGCGGCGGTCCAGGGCAAGCCGGAGCCGTGTTTCGGGAGCAGAATCCGCGCCGACGCGGGCCTGTTCCAGAGCCAGGCGGGCCTTACGGATTCCGGGCGTTCCCTTGTGCCGGTCCAGCATGTCGGCGAGTTCGTCCCGGGTGGCATGGGGTGAGGATCTCCCCTCGAATTCGGGGCGGGGCCGGCGCAGGAGATGGTCAGCCACCACCGTCAGCTCGTCGATACTCATCCGCCGGGCGATGTCCAGCCACGTCCGGGCCCTGCTGGTCACGAACACCCCGCCGAGTTCCACGATTTCGTCCGGAAAGAACTGCCCGCGGTGCCCCACCACGCCCTGGCGCCGGGCGATGGTAACGGCATCCGGACGGGAAATGTGGATGCCCGGCTGGTCAGCGCCCGGGAGAAAGCCGGGGAACTCCCACAGCAGGAATGCCGTGGCGTGTGACGCCGCCGAAAGACGGGTCACCAGCGTGTGAGGCCTGGCCAACTGTGCAAGCCGCACCAGGCACTCCGGGCTAATGCCGGCACCTGAAGGCACCCGGATGCCCCGGCTCGGAGTCACGAGGCCGCCGGTCTTCAACCGGTCCCGGGCAACCCCGGCTTTGAGCGCCTCATCCACGGTGAAGGGAACGTCCGACAGCTGGTCCGGCAACGGTCTCGGGTATTTCATGGCCCCATCGTTCCGCAAACCGGAGGCCGGAATTGGGTTATCCACAGTCTCCGCGGCAGTCGCCCCATGTAAGTAGCAGCAGATGGCGTTCCCAGCGCTGGGAACGCCCTGAGCTGCTACTTAGTTGGGTGGGGAGGAGGAGTGGTGATGCGGCGGGGTTATTCGGCGGAGCCGGGGGCGGCGCGCCGTCCGCTGAGCTTGGGCACCATGCCGGTGGTCCAGTCCGCGAACTCTGCGTCGACGTCGTCATCGGCGGGGGAGAAGCCGGGCCGCTGCTTGAGCTGGCGCAAGAGCTCCTTTTTCTCCTTCCGCCCCTCCACCAGCCGATACAGCACGGGGACGAGCACCAGCGTGAGCGCGGTGGAGGACACCAGACCGCCGATCACCACGATGGCCAGCGGCTGCGAAATGAACCCGCCGCCGCCCGTCATGCCCAGGGCCATGGGGGTCAGCGCGAAGACAGTGGCCAGTGCGGTCATGAGGATGGGCCGGAGCCGCTGCCGGGCGCCGTGGGTGATGGCATCGGCAACACTCATCCCCGGATTGCCGCCATGCGGCTTCCGGTACTGGTTGATCAGGTCGATCAGCACAATGGCGTTGGTCACCACGATGCCCACGAGCATCAGCATGCCGATCAGCGACGGCAGCCCCAGCGGCACCTGCGTGACGAGGAGCAGGGCAACTGCTCCAGTGGCGGCGAACGGCACCGACACGAGGAGGATCAGCGGCTGCACCAGCGACTTGAATGTCGCCACCATGATCACGTAGACGATGGCGATGGCGGCCAGCAGTGCGAGGCCGAGCTGGCGGAATGATTCTGCCTGCTGGGTGGTGGCGCCGCCGATCGCCGCGGTCACGCCGGCGGGGAGGTCCACGGCTTTGAGGCGCTGCTGCACTTCCGCGCTGACGGCTCCCAGGTTGGATCCCGACGGCGTGACGGACACCTGCGCGGTCCGCTGGCGGTTGCTGGAGGTGATGGAGACAGGGACGTCAACCTGTTCGACGGCGGCAATCCGACTGAGCGGGACCGCGCCGGTGGCGGTGGGGAGCGGGATGTCGCGGACGGCGGCGATGCTGGTGAAGCGTTTTCCTTCGCCGATCTGGACGGGGAAGTCGTCCGTGTCGATGCGCACGGTGCCTGCGGCGACGGGGCTGATGGTGGCGGCGAGGACGCCGGCCACCTGCTCTTCGGTCAGGCCGGCGGCAACGGCCTTGGCCCGGTCTACCTTCACCTGCACCACGGGCTGGCTGGCAGCCAGGTTGGTGGTCACCTCACTGCTTCCGGGAACTCCGGCCATGGCCTTGACCATGGCGTCGCTGGCCTTCCTCAGGTCTTCGGAGGTGGCTGCCTTCAGGGTGATGTCCACGGTGGAGGACGTTCCGAAGCCTCCCTGCTGGGAACCGACGGAGATCTTGCCGGCAGCACCTGCCGCTGCCAGTTCGCTGCGGACGGTGTCCTGCAGCTTGCCCTGGTTTGCTTTTTCTTCGGTGACCACGGTGAAAGTGGAGTTGGAGGCGCCCGAGGACGTCAGCGCGGTGAAGCCCGCCTGCGCATTGCCGGAGGTGACCTGGACGTCCCTGATGCCGTCGATGCCGAGGAGCACGTCCTCGACCTTCCGGGCCGCGGCGCTGGTGTCGTCGAGGCTCGTGCCGGCGGGCAGTTCCTGCTTGACCGTCATGCTGTTCTCGCCGGAGCGTCCCAGCAGGTCGGTGGCGAGCAGCGGCGTCATTGCAGCGGTCCCGCCGAGGACCAGGACCGCGGCGATGAGGGTGAGTACGGGGTGCTTCTGGGTCTTGTTCAGGACGGGAAGGTAGCCGCGCTGCAGGACGCTGCGCTGCTCGGCCTCGTGTGCCTGCGCCTGGACTTCCCGGGTGGAGCGCGGGGCCTCGCCGGCTCCGTTGGCGGGGCTCTTCAGGAACCAGTACGCGAGCACGGGAACGATGGTCAGGGACACCAGGAGCGAGGAGAGCAGCGCAATGGTGACCGTCAGGGCGAACGGCCGGAACAGTTCCCCGGTGAGTTCGCCGACGAAGGCGATCGGGAGGAAGACGGCCACTGTCGTCAGCGTGGAGGCGGTGATGGCGCCGGCAACCTCGCGGATGGAGGTGATGATCGCTGTGAGCTTGGCTTCGCCGTAGCTCAGGTGCCGCTTGATGTTCTCGATCACCACGATCGAGTCATCCACCACCCGGCCGATGGCGATGGTCAGCGCCCCAAGCGTGAGGATGTTCAGCGAATACCCCGTTCCGGACAGGCCGATGAAGGTGATCAGCAGAGAGAGCGGAATGGAGACGGCGGTGACCAGGGTGGAGCGGACGGACATGAGGAAGAGGAGAATGACGGCCACCGCGAAACCGAGGCCCAGGAGGCCCTCCGTGGTGAGGTCCTTGATGGACTTCTCGATGAAGGGTGCCTGGTCGAAGACGGGGGTGAACCTGGCGTTCGAGCCAAGCTCCGCCTCGAGCTGTGGCAGCAGATCCTTCACCGCGTGCGAGATCGCCACGGTGTCGCCCTCGGGTTTCTTCGTCACCGAAATGGCCAGCGTTTCGAGGCCGTTCGTCCGGGTGATGGATGTGCGCGCGTCATCCTTGATGCTGACGTCAGCGACGGAACCGATGGTGGTGCCGGCGTTGGCCCCGCTGAGCGGCAGGGACTTCACCGCGGCCACCGAGTCGACCGGGCTGCCGATCTGCAGGGAGAGGCTTTGGCCCTTTTCCTCGATAGTGCCCGCCGGAACAAGATCGCCGTTGTTGGTCAGGGCATTGCGGAGCGACTGGATGCTGGCACCGCCGGCGGCCATGCTGGCCGCGTTCGGCTGGATCAGGATGTGCCGGTTAGCGCCGCCTGTCACGTCGGCGCCGCGGACGCCGTCGAGCTTCTGCAGCCTCGGTACCGACAGCCGCTGAAGGTCCGTGTTCAGCTCGCTTAGCGGCTTGTCGGAGGACACGGCAAGGAAGACGATCGGGAAGTCGCTGATGCTGCCGGCGATGGCCTGGGGCTGGACGTCGTCAGGGAGCGTACGCTTCGCGTTGGAAATCGCCCGGTCGATCTGGTTCCGGGCCCGGTCCAGGTTGGAACCGTAGGTGAACACCAGGCTGATCTGCGAGACGCCGTTGCGGGAGGTGGACGACGTCGACTCCAGGCCTTCGACGCCGTTCAGCGCCGTCTCCAGCGGCCGGCTGACCTGCTTGTCCACCACCTCGGGCGACGCCCCGGGCATCGACGTGATCACCGTGATCCGCGGGAACTCAACCGAGGGAATGAGTTCCTGCTTCAGCGAGGACATGGTGATCACGCCGAACGCCGAGGCGAAGATGGTGATCAGCGCGATGAGCGCGCGGTTCCCGAGGGATAGTTGGGCCAGCCGGAACATCGCATGATCTCCTGGGTCGACGGACTGTTTGCCTTCGGTGGTGCCTGCCGCAACCCGCGCCGGTCAGCGCTGGACGGTCACCTCTGGACTGCGGGCGATGCTTCCAGCTGGAGGCTCTTGGCGGTGGCCTTCTCGAGCTCGGCCGCCAGCTCCGGGTTTTCGTTGAGCTTGACGCCGTAGCCCGGCATCATTTCCTTGAGCTTGGACTGCCAGCCCTTGAAGTTCTTGGGGAAGGACTTCTGCAGGAGCTCGATCATGATGGGCACGGCCGTGGAGGCTCCCGGGGAAGCTCCGAGGAGGGCGCCGACGGAACCGTCGCGGGCGGCGATCACCTCGGTGCCGAACTGCAGCACACCGCCCTTCTTCGGATCCTTCTTGATGATCTGCACGCGCTGGCCGGCGGTGATGAGTTCCCAGTCGCCGTCCTTGGCTTCGGGGTAGTACTCGCGCAGCGCCTCCACCTTGTCACCGTGGCGCTTGGCCACCTCTTTGACCAGGTAGGCCGTCAGGTCCATGTTGTCCTTGGCCACGGCGAGCATCGGGATGATGTTGCTCGGCCGGATGGACAGCGGGAGATCGAGGTAGCTGCCGTTTTTCAGGAAGTTCGTCGAGAAGCCGGCGTACGGGCCGAACAGGAGGGAGCGCTTGCCGTTGACGTAGCGCGTGTCCAGGTGCGGCACGGACATGGGCGGTGCGCCGACGGAAGCCTGTCCATAGACCTTGGCGTTGTGCTGGGACGCGAGGGACGGGTCCGTGCAGCGGAAGAACTGGCCGGAAACCGGGAACCCGCCGAAGCCCTTGCTTTCGGGTATGCCGGAAGCCTGCAGCAGGTGCAGCGCTCCGCCGCCCGCGCCGACGAAGACGAACTTGGCCCGGATGCTGCCGCGCTCACCGGAAGCGGGGTGCTTGAGCGAAAGGTCCCAGCCGCCGTCGGACGCCCTGCGGAGATCGGTGACGTTGTGGCCGTAGTTGATTTCGACGCCGTTGTGGGCCAGGTAGCCGGTGAGCTCCCGGGTCAGGGCACCGAAGTCGACGTCGGTGCCTTCGGCGGCGCGGGTGGCGGCGACGCGCTGCTTCGTGTCGCGGCCCTTGACGATCAGCGGCGCCCACTTGGCGATCTGCGCGAAGTCCTCGGAGTACTCCATGCTCCGGAACAGGGTGTGCTCCTTGAGCGCGTTGTACCGGGTCTTGAGGAAGGTGGAGTTGTCGTCGCCGATGACGAAACTCATGTGCGGAACCGTGTTGATGAAGCCCTTGGGCGAGCCGATCAGGGAGTTGTCCACCAGGTGGGACCAGAACTGGCGGGACAGCTGGTACTGCTCGTTGATGTGCAGTGCCTTGGCCGGATTGACCGAGCCGTCTTTGGCTGCGGGGGAGTAATTAAGCTCACACAGCGCGGCGTGCCCCGTGCCCGCGTTGTTCCACGGTCCTGAGCTCTCCAGGCCGGCCTCGTCGAGCCGCTCGAACAGCGAGACGGTCCAGTTGGGTTCGAGCTGCTTGATGAACGCACCCAGCGTGGCGCTCATAATGCCGCCGCCAATAAGGACGACGTCGGCATGTTGGGTCTTGGAAATGAAAGTCACAATCAGTCTCCCGTAGGCGGCTCTGGCTGTCACAGAATATCCCTGTACCGCCCTCTAACTGAAATTGCGCCCCGGCGTCAAGACCTCAGCTGGACCTTCGTGAAAACTTCATTTAATACCGGCGAGGCGGGATAGCTGATCACCCGGTCGGACAGGGCCAGGGCGGAGATCGGGAAAGCGATGGGGACGGCGGGCAGGGACTCCGCGATCTGGGCGTTGATGGTCTGGTACTGCTGCGTGCGCTCCTGGCCGTCCGGGAGTCCCCGGGCGCGGTCGATCTTGGAGAATACCTGCGGGTCCTGGTACCCGAACTCGCCGTTCTTCTCGCCGAAGAGCGGGGCGAGGAAGTTGTCAGCGTCGGAATAGGAGCCGTTCCAGCCGAGCAGGTGCAGCGCATGGTCGCCGGGGTTCTGCACCTTCTGCAGGTAGCCGTCCGTCCAGTCCACGGGGACTGGCTGGATGTTCAGGCCCACCGCCGTGAGCTGGCGGCTGATCTCTGCATAGACCTTCTCCGGGGTGGGCAGGTACGGCCGTGTGACGTTCATGGGGTAGTAGAACTTCAGGGCCTGGCCCTTGTAGCCGGCCTCTGCCAGGAGTTCCTTCGCTTTGCGGGGGTCATAGCCGAGTGCGGGTGCGTTGTTGTTGAACCCGCTTAGCTTGGGCGGAACGAACTGCGAGGCCTGGGCGGTGTTGTCGATGAAGAAGCGCCGGATCAGCGTGTCCTTGTCGATGGCCAGCTCGATGGCCTGGCGGACCTTGAGGTCCTTGAGTACCGGAATTGCCTGGTTCATGCCGAGATACATCACCGAGAACGGGTCCCGCTGGATGATCTGCTTGCCGCGCTTGACCAGTTGGTCGAAGTTTCCCACCGTCACGGAGTCATAGCCGTCGATCCTGCCGTCCAGCAGGGCCTGCAGCCGCGTCTGCGGGTGGTCGTAGGTGACGAATTTGAGGGTGGCGATCTGTCCCCGGGCGCCCCAGTACTCCTTGTTGTCCACGAGTGTGACTCCCGCGCTGTCCCAGGCGGAGAAGCGGAAGGGGCCGGTGCCCACGGGATGCGTGGCGTAAGCGGAAAGTGCCTGGCTGCCGCGCCGCAGGCTGGGCTGATCGGCCTTCCCGGCGGCGAGTGCCTTGGGGGAGGAGATGGCAAACGCGGGAAGCGTCAGGGCCTGCAGGAAGCCGGTGAAGCGTTCCGTGAGGCTGATCCGCACCCGCAGCGCCGACAGGGCGGTGCAGGATTTGAAGACGGACAGCTCCGGATGGTCGGCGTGCTCCTTGAAGACTCCCTTGAAGGTGGTTCCCGGAGCCTGCATCCGAAGGGCTTCGGAAAAGTTGAACCAGCGGTCGAAGTTGGTGCAGACGGCGTCGGCGTTGAAGGGGGAACCGTCGTGAAACCTGATGCCCGGGCGAAGGGTGAACGTATAGACCAGGCCGTCCGGCGATTCCGTCCACTGAGTTGCAAGCAGCGGCGTAGGCTCGCCCGTTGTTTGGTCGACGCCCACCAGCCCTTCCAGGATCTGTCTGGTGACCCGCTGCGATTCGACGTCGTTGGCCAGTGCGGGGTCAAGGCCCAGAGGCTGCGAGGCAGTGCCGAACGTGAAGGTCGCCGAGGGGGCAGCGGCTGCTGTTGTGGTGCTTGCCGCAACTGACGACGGCGTGGGCTGGGCTTCGCTCGTGCAGGAAGTGAGTGACAGGCCCAGAAGGACGGCGCCGGTCTTGAGGGCCGTACGGCGCGGGATACTGCTGCTGGGCACTCGATTACCACCTCTGGACTGCTGGGTGCGCGTGGGCGGCTGTTGCCCGCCACCCAGTCTAATTGACGGATCGCGGGCCACTGGCTTACGCGTGCGCCAGGACACGCCGGGGCCCGGAGCGGCAAAAGGCCGCGGTCCGCACTGTCGGGTGCGAACCGCGGCCTCTGCCCGGGACGACTCCCGGATCAGGCCCAACGACTACTTTGGCATCAGTACCGAGTCCACGAGGTAAACGGTGGCGTTCGCCGTCTGGACGCCGCCGCAGATCACGTTGGCGCCGTCCACCTTGAGGGCATCCTTGGTCCCGGTCACGGTTACCGAGCCGCCCTGAACGGTCTTGTGCGTGCCCACGATCTTGTCCGGGGTGATTTGGCCGGGGACCACGTGGTACGTGAGGATCTTGCTCAGGAGGGCATCGTCCTTCTTCAGGGTCTCGATCGTTGCGGCGTCGACCTTGGCGAAAGCATCGTCAACAGGCGCGAACACCGTGAACTCGCTGCCGTTCAGCGTGTCGACGAGGTTGACCTTGGGGTTCAGCTTGCCGGAGACGGCGGCTGTCAGGGTCTTTAGCAAAGGGTTGTTCGAGGCTGCGACGGCCACGGGGTCAAGGGCCATGCCGGCGACGGAACCCTTGCCGCTGGGGACCTGCTTGGCGTAGTCGGCACAACCCGGCCCGGCGAGGTTGGTCGCCGGATCCATGGCCGCCGTCGAGGTCTCTGACGGTGACGGCGCCATGCTGGAGGCGGACGGCTCGGCGGCCGCAGACGAGCTGCCGGACGTGCCGGCGGAGCCGCCGCAGGCGGTGAGGCTGAGCAGAGCTGCCGCTGCAATGCCTGCGACGGTAAAGGTTGAGCGCTTGAAAGACTGCATTTCGATTCTCCTTAGTTGTGCCGACGAACGGGATCGGAGGGGCTGCGGAGCCCTCGGTGATCCTTTTCCGACTGTGGGGCACCGGCCTGTGGTTCCAGGCTGTTGGGCGGTGTCTCACTGGGTATTCGCCTGGCCGGCAGCAGCGGATGGGTGAACCGCGAAAAATTTTCTGGCGGCCTCGCGGACGGCCCGTTAAACGAAGAAATCCCGGGCGGTAACCCGGGATTTCCTACTCTCTTACTTTTGTGCGCAAGGGGGGACTTGAACCCCCACGCCCGAAGGCACAGGAACCTAAATCCTGCGTGTCTGCCAATTTCACCACTCGCGCCCGGCTCCGCCTGATGCCCTGCCTGCTGTCACCAGCAGGAAGACGTACGACGGCGGATGCCAGCCTCAATTGTACCGTCACCTGTGCGGTCCCTGCGGCAGGCGCCGCTTTCGCGGGGCTGGGTTGTTAGGCGCGGTCCGGGTTGTTAGGCGTCCGCGAGCTTCAGGTCCTTGCGCAGCTTGGCGACGTGTCCGGTGGCACGGACGTTGTACTGGGCCACGGCAACTTTGCCGTCCCCGTCCACCACCACGGTGGAACGGATGAGGCCCTCGTAGGTCCGGCCGTAGTTCTTCTTCTCGCCCCACGCGGCGTATGCCTCGGCAACGGCGTGGTCTTCGTCCGACAGGAGGGGAAAGGTGAGGCCCTCCGCGTCGGCAAAGCTGGCCAGCTTGCCTACGGGGTCGGGCGAGATCCCCAGCACTTCGTAGCCGGCAGCCTGAAGGGATGCCAGGCTGTCCCGGAAGTCGCAGGCCTGCTTGGTGCATCCGGGCGTGGCGGCGGCCGGGTAGAAATAAACTATGGTATTCCGGCCGCGGAAGTCGCAGGCCTGCTTGGTGCATCCGGGCGTGGCGGCGGCCGGGTAGAAATAAACTATGGTATTCCGGCCGCGGAAGTCGCTGAGGCTGACGTCTGCTCCCGTTGCATCCTTCAGTGTGAAGCCGGGGGCGGTGTCGCCCGGCGTGAGTTTTTCAGCCAACGTTCTCTCCTTGTTTTCGTGCAGGACATTCCAGCTTAGTGAGGCGTCGTGCCGGGTACTAATCAGGCTTAGTTATACTTGGTGGTATGCCTGATATGGATCGCTGGCCCACAGGGCGCCTCTTGTCCACGGCGGCCCGCCTCGTAGAGCACTCCTGGAACGAAAAGCTGGGTGCCATTGGCCTGACCCATGCCGGCGTCATCGCCATCGAGGTGCTCTACAACAGCGGCCCCATGACGCAGGCGCAGCTTGCCCAGCTTGTCCGGGTGCAGGCCCAGACCATGGGCAAGACGCTGAGTCGCCTCGAGTCGCACGGGCACATCGTGCGCCAGCGCAGCACGTCGGACCGGCGCAGCCACGTCGTTTCGCTCACGGAGCGCGGCACCGAAGCCGTCATGGCTGCGGCAGACATGGAGCGGTCGGTCCTGGCCGCGGCATCCATCGACCCGGATCGGCTCCGCCAGGAACTCCAGGCCGTGGTCCGGGAGCTGGCCAAGCGCTTTGCATCGCCTGAGACCAGCGCCATTGTGGCCGGAGCTGACGCCGGGCTGACCGTCGAGGCAAACTCCTAGCCGGCGGCTACCACCTGCACCGGCGGCTACCCGCCGGCAGCGGGAGTGGCCGTGGTCCTGCGCGCAACCAGATGCGGGGTCCGGACCACATGGCCAGGCGGCTGCGTTCCCTCAATCCGGGCCACAGCGCGGTCCACGGCTGCTGCTGCAAGAAGCGGAGCGTCCTGGCTGATCGAGGACAGCTGCACATAGCTGAGCCGCGCGAACTGGCTGTCGTCGTAGCCCAGCACTGACACATCCGCAGGGACCTTCAGGCCCTGCGCCCGGAGACTCTCGATGAGTCCCAGGGCTGACCTGTCGTTGAAGGCAATGACCGCCGTCGGCATGTCCGGGCCGAGGGAATTGCCGGCAGCCATCCCGTCTTCCTCCATCGCGCCGCCAGCAATGATGGCCGGCTCCAGGCCACGGCGTTCCATCTCCGCCCGGAAGGCTGACCGGCGCGGTTCGGCGGAGACCGCGGTGCCGCCGTCGACATGGACGATCCGCCGGTGCCCCAGGGACACGAGGTGTTCCACCGCCATCCGGATGCCCTCGTAATCGTCACTGCTCACCGAGTCGGCGAGTTCGCCGACGTCGTTGCGGAGCAGGCTCACCACCGGCACCTGGCCGGCGTACCGGGCCAGTTCCTCGCTGCTGAGCGTGGGCGAGATCAGGATCAGTGCCTCGGACCCGAAGTCCAGCAGAGCCTCGATGGTCCGGGCCTCTGGCCTGCCGCTGGTGACGCCGCCCAGCGCGAGTTCGTAGCCCTTGGCGCTGGCCTCGGCGTACGCGGCGTCCACAATCTCGGCGTGGAACGCGTGGCCCGTGGAGAAGCTGAGACCCAGGAGTTTGGTCCGGGTGCTGCGCAGCAGCCGGGCACGGCTGTCGGGCCGGTAGCCGAGTTCGTGTGCGGCGTCCAGCACTTTCTGCCGTGTGGCTTCGGCCGCGCCGGGGGCGCCGCGCATCACGATGGAAACCAGGGCCCGCGATACGCCGGCCGCCCGCGCTACGTCCACGAGCGTGGGGCGCCGTTGCTGTTCAGACATGTGCCTCCTTGCTGCCAGCAGTCTATAGAACGATCTAGACAGCTGGCCAATAACTGTGCCACTATCGTTTCACTAGAACGATCTAGGTGCCCTGAAAAGAGGATTGCAACATGACCTACATCCAGCAACCGGCCGGTGACAACCGCCCCGTCCGCCTCGGCCTGATTGGAGCCGGATGGATCGGCGCCTTCCATGCCGAGTCGGTGGCATACCGGATTCCCAATGCGCGGCTGGACGCCATCGCTGACCCCGCCCTTCCCGCCGCCGAGGCACTGGCAGGCAAGCTCGGCGTTGCCAGAATCACCGCAGATCCGGCGGACGTCATAGGCGACCCCGACATTGACGCGGTCCTGGTGGCATCGCCGGCAAGGTTCCATTCAGGTCTCATCGCAGCTGCTGCCCGGGCCGGGAAAGACGTCTTCTGCGAAAAGCCGGGCGGCCGCACTGTCGAAGAACTGGATGAGGCGCTGGCCGCCGCGGACGCCGCCGGGGTCAACGTCCAGTTTGGCTTCAACCGGCGCTTCGCAGCGGACTTCGCCGCCGCCCGGAGACTCATCGACGACGGCGCGGTGGGCACCCCGCAGCTGCTGCGGTCCCTCACCCGGGACCCGGGCACCGCGGCCGGAATCTCTTCTCCGGAGCGGATCGCGCCCGGAACGATCTTCCTGGAAACGTTGATCCATGATTTCGACACCCTGAACTGGCTGAACCCGGGAGCGGTTCCGGTTAAGGTGCACGCGGTGGCTGACGCCCTGGTGGCGCCGGAAGCGAAAGCCGGAGGCCTGCTGGACACGGCGGTGGTCACGGTGACCTACAGCAACGGTGCCATCGCGGTGGCCGAAGCCAACTTCAACGCCCTGTATGGCTATGACGTGAGGGGCGAGGTGTTCGGATCCGCGGGCATGGTGGCCGCCGGCGGGCCGCAGGCATCGAGTGCCGTGAGCTACACCGCCGCGGGCATTGCCTCGGACACCGTGCGGCTGAACATTGACCTCTTCCACGACGCCTACACAGCTGAGCTTGCGCGCTTCGTCGAGGGCGTTGCGGCCCGCCGGGCCGGACGCGCAGCGGGCGGAACAGCGGTCCCCGGCGGCATCGATGCCCGCAACGCGCTCGCCGTGGCACTGGCGGCGATCCGGTCGCACGAGACCGGCCTCCCGGTGGACGTTTCGGCTGTGGCCCACCTGCAGGCGGCCGAGCCCGGGCTGCAGCTCACGGGATTGCATCTCACAGGTCCGGGCGCATGAGCTTTCGGCTGGCAGCATGCGCCGAAATGATCTACGGCGAGTTGCCCCTCGTCGAGCGGGTGCAGCGCATACACGGGCAGGGGTTCGAGGTGGAACTCTGGGACACGCGGAACCGGGACATTCCGGCACTCGCCGCGACGGGTGCCCGCTTCTCCTCCATGAGCGGCTACTTCGGCGGCAGCCTCATTGACCCGGATAGCGCGGACCGGGTCGTTGAATCGGCGGAGAAACTCATCCCCACTGCGTTGGAGCTGGGTGTCGAGCGCATGGTGGTGCATCCGGCGGAACTCGGCGACGGCGGGGTTTCCGTGCGGCCCCTTCACCGCTCCACCGGCCAGATGTGGCTGACCGGCCTCCGCACTCTGGAGCGGCTGGGACGGCTCGGTGAGCGGCATGGTGTGGTCTTTGCGCTTGAGAACCTCAACACAGTCCTGGACCACCCGGGCATACCGCTGGCGCGGGCCAAGGACACCCTGGCGCTGGTGTCCGCGGCCGACCACCCGCACGTGAGGATGATGCTGGATCTTTACCATGCCCAGATCGGCGAAGGAAACCTCATTGAACTTGTCCGCGGGGCGCAGCCGTGGATCGGGGAAATTCAGGTGGCCGATGTCCCCGGCCGCTTCGAGCCCGGAACGGGGGAGGTCAACTACAGTGCCGTCGCCAAGGCGCTCGCCGGCGTCGGCTACTCGGGCGTCATCGGCCTTGAGGCGGCTGCGTCGGGCGGTTCAGGGGTCGCCGCGGGGGACAAGGCTCTTTCGGCCTTCCGGGACGCCTTCACGGTCGAAGTAGCTCAGCAGCAAAACTAATATCGTCCTAATGTTAGGACAAAGATTGACAACTGTGACCCGAGTCACGATGATCAGAGATATCAACATTCCGGCCGGTGGGGCGTGGCACGGCCGGAACCCGAATCAAAGGAGATTTTCGGTGAAGAAATTTTCATGGCGGAGGGCGGCGCTGGTAGCCGCCGTCGTGCCGATGCTGGCTCTCAGCGCGTGTTCGTCCAGTGGTGGCAGGCCGGAGGAGAACGCAAACGCCGGAGGCGGCGGGCAGGCTGCGTCGACGCCACGGATCAAGGTGGCCCTGATCACGCATGCCGCTCCCGGAGACACGTTCTGGGACATTGTCCGCAAGGGCGCTGAGGAAGCCGCCGCAAAGGACAATGTTGAGCTGCTCTACACCTCGGACCCCGAAGGCGGCCGCCAGGCCCAGCTGATCCAGCAGGCCGTGGACCAGAAGGTGGACGGCATCGCCGTGACCCTGGCCAAGCCGGACGCCCTGAAGGACGCCCTGAAGAAGGCCACCGATGCCGGCATCCCCGTAGTGAGCCTCAACGCCGGTGAATCCGTTTTCGCCCAGCTCGGCGCGTTCACGCACTTCGGTTCCAATGAGAAACTCGCCGGTGAAGCAGTGGGCGACAAGCTCAACTCCCTCGGACTCAAGCACCCTGTCTGCGTTATCCAGGAGCAGGGGCACGTCGGCCTCGAAGCCCGCTGTGCGGGTGTGAAGTCGAAGGTTCCGGCCACCGAGATCCTTTACGTGCAGGGCACGGACATGACCCAGGTGTCATCCACAGTGACCGCCAAACTGCAGGCCACCGCTGATGCCGACGTCATCATCGGGCTGGGTGCGCCCTACACGCTGACCATCCTCAAGGCGGTGACCACGGCCGGCAGCAAAGCCAAGGTGGCTTCCTTCGACATGAACGCCGAGCTCGCCCAGAAGATCGCCGATGGCGCCGTTGAATTCACCGTTGACCAGCAGCCGTGGCTGCAGGGCTACGGCTCGGTGGACGCGCTGTGGCAGGCCAAGCGCGGCGGCTTCAAGATCGGCGGCGGCCAGCCCGTCCTGACCGGCCCCACCATCGTGGACAAGGCCGGCGCAGCCAACGCCCTCACCTTCGCCCAGCAGGGTATCCGCTAGCAGTCCGCCAGCCCCGGTCCGGCGGAAACGCCGGACCGGCAGCAAGGAGCATTCCAATGACCATGACCCAGACCATTTCCAAACCGGCGGTGACCGACGAACGTGTCGGCAGGCGCAATCCTTTGCAGAAGCTGCTTGGCCGTCCCGAGGTGGGCGCCCTTGTGGGAGCCATCGTCCTTTTCATATTCTTTGCTGCGGTGTCCCAGACCTTTACCCAGCCGAACGCGTTCGCCACCGTGCTCTACGGTTCCTCGACCATCGGCATCATGGCGGTGGGGGTATCGCTGCTGATGATTGGCGGCGAGTTCGACCTGTCCACAGGCGTCGCAGTCATCAGCTCCGCGCTCACGGCGTCGATGTTCAGCTGGTACTTCAGCATGAACGTCTGGATCGGTGTGATCCTGGCGCTTGTTGTGTCGCTGAGCATCGGTTTCATTAACGGCTGGATCCTCATGAAGACCAAGCTCCCCAGCTTCATCGTCACGCTCGCCACGTTCCTCATGTTGACCGGCCTGAACCTGGGTCTGACACGCATGATCGGCGGCGGCGTCTCATCACCGTCCATCTCCAACATGGACGGCTATGAGTCCGCGCAGGCCATCTTCTCCTCGTCGGTGAACATCGGCGGCGTGGACGTGAAGAACACCGTCTTCATCTGGATCGCCCTGGTTGCCATCGCGTCCTGGGTGCTGCTTCGCACGAAGGTGGGCAACTGGATCTTCGCCGTCGGCGGCGACGCCAACGCCGCCCGCGCCGTGGGTGTTCCCGTCAAGGCGACCAAGATCGGCCTCTTCATGGCCGTGGGTTTCTGCGGCTGGATCCTGGGCATGCACAACCTGTTCGCATTCGACGCCGTGCAGTCCGGCGAGGGCGTGGGCAACGAATTCCTCTACATCATCGCCGCCGTCATCGGGGGGTGCCTGCTGACCGGAGGCTACGGATCCGCTGTGGGCGGCGCGATCGGCGCCTTCATCTTCGGCATGGCCAACAAGGGCATCGTCTACGCGCAGTGGAACCCGGACTGGTTCAAGTTCTTCCTGGGCCTGATGCTGCTCCTGGCCACCATCGTGAACCTGATCGTCAAGCGCCGCGCAGACTCAAGTAAGGGCTGAACACCATGGACGCCAAACAAATCGACCAGCAGGAACTCCTCCGCGACGAGACGGACCCGCTGACCCACACCCCGGTGCACCTGCTCTCACTGGACAGCGTGGGCAAGCACTACGGCAACATCGTGGCCCTCACGGACGTCACGATGGCCGTGGACAACGGCAGGGTGACCTGCGTGCTCGGGGACAACGGCGCGGGCAAGTCCACGCTGATCAAGATCATCGCCGGCCTGCACCAGCATGACGAGGGTGTCCTCCACATCATGGGCGAGGAGCGGAAATTCGGTTCACCCCGTGACGCCCTGGATGCCGGCATCGCCACCGTCTACCAGGACCTCGCAGTCGTTCCCCTGATGCCCATCTGGCGGAACTTCTTCCTCGGCTCCGAGCTGACCACGGGCTTCGGTCCCTTCAAGCGCATGGACGTCCAGGCCATGAAGGACATCACCAAGAAGGAACTGGCGGACATGGGCATCGACCTGCGCGACGTTGAGCAGCCCATCGGCCAGCTCTCCGGCGGCGAACGCCAGTGTGTCGCAATCGCCCGCGCCGTGTACTTCGGTGCGAAGGTCCTGATCCTGGACGAGCCAACGGCAGCCCTGGGCGTGAAGCAGTCCGGCGTGGTGCTGCGCTACATCCTGCAGGCCCGCGACCGCGGACTGGGCGTCATCTTCATCACCCACAACCCGCACCATGCCTTCCCCGTCGGTGACCGGTTCCTGCTGCTCAAGCGCGGCAGGTCGATTGGCTACTACGACAAGAAGGACATCACCCTCGACGAACTCACCGCCCAGATGGCAGGCGGCGCCGAACTGGCCGAACTGGCCCACGAACTCGAACAGCTCGGTGGCCACGGGGACGTCGTAAAGCAGGTCCAGGCAGAGGTCGCCGGCGTGACTGACTCCACTGCGGACACCGGCCGGGCACCGCAGTAGGGGAGACGTGACAAGGAGCAGCATGAAAGAAGTAACCCTGGGACTTGTGGGCGTCGGCCGCATCGGCGCCATGCACGCTCGGAACATCACTGGCCTGAACGGTGTGATGGGGCCGCAGGGCACCTCGGTGCAGCTCAAGCTGACTGACGTTGCCGAAGAGCACGCCCGTTCCCTGGCCGGCGGAATCGGCGCCGGGTTCCTTCCGTCCGTTCAAGCCTTGCTTGACTCGGGCGTCGACGGACTGGTCATCGCCACGGGAACGGCCACGCATCCGGACCTGATCAGGGCCGGAGTGGACGCGGGAATCCCGGTGTTCTGCGAAAAGCCCGTCGCTGTTAACGTCGAGGAATCACTGCCCGTGCTCGACCACATCCGGACCACGGGCGGCACTGTGCAGATCGGCCACCAGCGCCGGTTCGATCCGGGTTACCTGGAGGCCAAGCGCGCCTTCGACGCCGGGGAGCTGGGATGGCTCCACACGGTCAGGGCGGTCACCTGCGACATGACGCCGCCGCCGGTGGAGTTCCTAGCGACGTCCGGCGGGCTCTTCCGCGATTGCTCCGTCCACGACTTCGATATCCTCCGGTGGCTCACCGGCAAGGAAATCGTGGAGGTTTTCGCCAAGGGGTCCAACAACGGTGACCCCGCAATCGGTGCCGTGGGCGACGTCGATACCGCGCTGGCTGTGGTGACGTTCGACGACGGCAGCGTCGGAACGGTCTCGGCCACCCGCTACAACGGGGCGGGCCATGACGTCCGGCTGGAACTCCAGGGATCCGCAGGGTCCGTCATGGTGGGGATGGATGAGCAGATGGCGATGTCTTCTGCCGAGCCCGGGATCGATTTTCCGGCGGGGCCGCCGCACCTGACGTTCGCCGAGCGGTTCCACACGGCATACCGTGCCGAGATGGCGGCCTTCGTGGAAGTAGTGCTGGGGCAGCGGCAGAACCCGTGCACACCGGAGGACGCCGTCGCAGCGTCCATGGTGGCCGACGCTGCCCAGGTATCGCTGCAGTCCCGGGAGCCGGTGCGGGTGGCGCTCGAGGCGGCGGGCTGACGAGGGAAGAGCCTGGCCCGGCGCCTGCGGGGACCCGCACTGCGCCTGCGTGCCAAAGGAAAACATAAGGGCCCTCCCATAGCCTCCCTGCATCCAATAAGCGGGGAGGCGGCTGCCCCAATGTCAGGGAGGGAACACGATGAAAACTTTGCTGCGCGGGGGTGGGCTTCTGGTGCGTCTTGGGGGTGCTGCCGATGCCCGCCTCGTCCAGGTGCTGCGCCCAGCGGCGTTGTCCTCGCTGCGTATTCTGCTTGGCGTCCTGTTCATATGGTTCGGTGCGCTGAAAGTGGCAGGCGTATCGCCGGTTGCGGGTATGGTCGCCGGGACCCTGCCCTGGGCTGATCCGCGCGTGGTGGTGCCTGTTCTCGGCGCAGTTGAAGTGCTGCTCGGCGCGGCGCTCGTTACCGGGGTTGCCCTTCGCCTGGCCCTCCCCGTCCTGGCCGTGCACCTGTGTGGAACGTTCCTGACCTTCCTGATGCTGCCCGGGCTGATGTTTTCCGACGGTGACCCTCTGCTCCTGACGGAGGACGGTGAGTTCGTCATGAAGAACCTGGTCCTCATCGGCGCGACGCTGGCCTTGATTGCCCATGTTCCCGCCAGGAGCGTAACCGGGGCGAATCACGGCAGCTGAGGACGCCTGCCGGGGCGGCCGCTCAGAATTAGGTCCGGCTGCTCGTCGCCCGGGTACGCCCCTGCGCCCCTCGGGGCGCAGGGGTTCGGCTCGTCAGTACTGGATCGTCTCGGTTCTGCCGGTGCGCAGGGACAGCGTTACCGCTTCGGCGATGGCCTGGGCCTTCAAACCATCCTCGAGTGACGGCGTGACGGCTGAACCGCCGTCGGCCGCTTTGCCGCTCTCCAACGCGGCCACAAAGTGGGCAAGGGCCGCGGCATAGGTCGGCTGGACCCGCCGGAGGCATCTGGTCAGCAGCGCGCTGCAGGTCAGGGGATCCTCGGGCAGCGCGCCGGACTAGGTTCCTCCGCTGGCGCGCCGGGGAGCCTGAGGCCAGGCCGAGGGAACGAGAAAGCCCCGCCTTCAGGCTTGTGGCCTGGAAGGCGGGGCTTCGGTGGTGCACCCCCCGGGACTTGAACCCGGAACCCATTGATTAAGAGTCAATTGCTCTGCCAATTGAGCTAGAGGTGCATCTGCTGTTTCGTTCCTCCGAGGGCTTTTATTTCCCTCGTTGACCTCCGCAACGACATGAAACTCTACACGAACTTTTGGCTGGTGTGAAATCGGGGTGGGCCGGAGGTGCCGCTTAGCCCGGAATCCGCAAAATCAGCGCGAAATCAGGGTTTTGGTTGTTACTGAGAGCCCATAACTCTCCGTTTGGGGCCAGCGAAACGTTCCTGATCCGCCCGAACTGCCCCGTGAAATAGCCCACAGGATTGCCGGCGTTTTCGCCCTTGAGCGGGACAGCCCAGAGGCGCTCGCCCCTCAGCGCGCCAAGGTAGGCCGTGCTGCCGACAATCTCGAGTCCGCTGGGGGAGGAGTCTGCGGTGGACGGCCAGACAATCTTGGCGTCGATGAAGCCGTCGCGGTGGGGTGCTCCAGTGACTTCCGGCCAGCCGTAGTTTCCTCCGGGCTGGATCAGGTTGAGTTCGTCATTGACGTCGGGTCCGAACTCGCTGGCCCAAAGCCGCCCCTGGCTGTCCCATGCCAGGCCCTGCACGTTCCGGTGGCCAAGGCTGTAGACAGGATTGTCCGGGAAGGGATTGCCGGGCGCGGGGGCGCCGTCCTTGGTGATCCGCAGGATCTTGCCGCCCAGCGCGTTCCGGTCCTGAGGCTGCTCCCGCCGCTGCGAGTCTCCCGTGCCGACGTAGAGGAACCCGTCCGGGCCAAAGCGGATCCTGCCGCCGTTGTGGGTGGAGGCCTTGGACATGCCGGAGAAGATCACCTCCGGCTCACCCAAGCGGAAGCCCACACCGCCGGCTGCCGCGCTGCCTTCCAGGCGCATGCGGGCAATCCGGTTGTCATCCGCCGCCGTGAAGTAGGCGTAGAGATAGCGGTCAGAGGCGAAGCCGGGCGACAGTGCGAGGCCCAGCAATCCGCCCTCACCGCCGGGAACGACGCCGGGGACGGCCCCGATGGTGCTGACCTTGCCGTCCCGGACCGATCTGACCAGGGCGGAATCGCGTTCGGAGATGACGGCCGTGCCGTCCGGTAGGAACACCGTCGACCAGGGAATCTGCAGGCCTTCGATCCTGGTCCGCACTTCCGGTGCCCGCGGCGGTGTCGGAGCCGCGCTGGAAGCGGCCCCTGCACTCTTATCCGGGATACCCGTTCCCGGTGTGCCGGAGCCGGGGGCGGATGTCGCGGGAGCCCTGTTGGCCGCGGAGCGGGTGCTGCCCGGGGCAGGCTGACCGCCGTCGCCGGTGCAGCCGGACAGGGACAACGCCAGGGCCAGGGGCAATGCGAGGGCGGAATACGTCCGCGCCGTCACGGCCGGGGGCGTGGCGGCGGCAGCCGTTGCGGGTTTCCCGGGGTGCTTGCGTGCCATACGCCTACTCCGTCCGCAATCTGCCGCCGCCGCGTGGGCGTTAGCGCCGGGACCGCCGAGGCGCCCGGAACCCGGCAGCCTCGGCGTGGGCCGGGGACTGGAACCAGACTTCCGCCCGGGCGTCCTCGTAGCCGGCACTGTCTTCGTCGTAATAGGTCATGGCGCTCACATCGCCCTTGACGGCGTATCCGTCCGGGGCGCTGCCGTCTGCGGCGGGCGCGGCCGATCCCTCGCCATACGGCTGGTCCCCTGCCGCTGCTGCACTCACATCGGCGACCCGTTCACGGTGGATGGGCTGTTCGCCGAAACCACGTTCGGCGCCGAAGCCCTGTTCCAGGTGATGCGGCTGGGGTTCGCGGTGATGCGGCAGGGCCTCGTGGCTGGCTCCGGCTTCCGTGGCGGCGGAGGACTGGATCCGCTGCCGGGTTTCGGCCTCGGCGTCCATCGATTCGGCTGCCGCGGATTCCGCGCCCGGCAGGGTGGGAGCATGCGGGTCCGTGTACTCCGCGTGATGCGTCGGGGCTGCGGGCTCTTGTGCTGCGGGCTGGGTGGGCCTGCCTGCCGCGGCACTGCCTGGTTCTGCACTGACTGTTTCTGCACTGACTGTTTCTGCGCTGCCGGCATCCGACCACTGGGCATCCCATTCGGCCTTATCTTGGTCGTCGTCCCAGTCGTCAACATCTCCTCCGGCGGACCGCGCCGGGGAGGGGCGGGCGGTGGCGGCTTCCCAGGATTCGATGTCCGGTTCCAAGTCCTCGGGGTCCGGGCGCGTGGACGCAGGGGCGGGCTGGCCGACCAGCGGCGCGGCTTCCGCAGCCGCCGGCCCGGCGTCCGGTTCCGCGTCTGGCTCCGCCAGGCGCCCTGTTTCCGGTACGGTCCGGGTGGTGGCTGGCGGAGGCCCCGCCGCCGCTGCTGCGGCGGAAAGGGCCGACGGCGTCTCTTGCGTTCCGGTTGGCGCTGCGGGAGAGGCTCCGGCACGGGGCGCCGCCTGTTCCGTCCTTGCCGCGTCGGCTGACGTTCCCGAGTTCCGGTTCAGCAGCCACCAGACAACGGCAATGATCAAAACGATGACAAGGACCCAGATAATCCACTCCATAGCAAAGCCTTTCATCCGTCACACGTGGTTGCCGTTGCTTGACGGTACGTCGCTGTCAATAGGGCTGTCTAGGCTTGTCAACGCCAGTGGGGGAGAGGGCACGCAGCCCTCGCGTCCCAAAATGTGAGACGTGAGTCCACCATTTGATCGGAATTTTCCGGAAATTGGGCCAAAACGGCCACTTCCGGTCGTTGGCGGCCTTGCAGGAGTCATAGACTTTGACCCATGAGTGAGGACACCCAGATCGCAACCGATAACAAGCCTGACATCAAGCCCCGGAGCCGGGTTGTCACGGACGGCATTCACGCAGCTCCGGCCCGTGGAATGTTCCGGGCCGTGGGAATGGGCGACGACGACTTCGCCAAGCCCCAGATCGGCGTCGCGAGCTCCTGGAATGAAATCACTCCCTGCAACCTCTCCCTGAACCGGCTGGCCCAGGGCGCCAAGGAAGGCGTCCACGCCGGCGGCGGCTTTCCGATGCAGTTCGGCACCATCTCCGTGTCCGACGGGATCTCCATGGGCCACGAGGGCATGCACTTCTCCCTGGTTTCCCGCGAAGTCATCGCCGACTCGGTGGAGACCGTCATGCAGGCGGAGCGCATCGACGGCTCCGTGCTGTTGGCCGGCTGCGACAAGTCGCTCCCGGGCATGCTCATGGCCGCTGCGCGCCTGGACCTCGCCAGCGTATTCCTCTACGCCGGCTCCATCATGCCGGGCTGGGTCAAGCTGGAGGACGGCTCCGAGAAGGAAGTCACCCTGATCGACGCCTTCGAAGCCGTCGGTGCGTGCGCCGCGGGCAAGATGAGCATGGAAGACCTCACCCGCATCGAGAAAGCCATCTGCCCCGGTGAGGGCGCCTGTGGCGGCATGTACACCGCGAACACCATGGCCTGCATCGGCGAGGCCCTGGGCATGTCCCTGCCCGGCTCCGCAGCCCCGCCCTCGGCAGACCGCCGTCGTGACGAATTCGCCCGCAAGTCCGGCGAAGCCGTTGTCAACCTGCTCCGCCACGGCATCACGGCTCGCGACATCATGACGAAGAAGGCCTTCGAAAACGCCATCGCCGTCACCATGGCCTTCGGCGGGTCCACCAACGCCGTCCTGCACCTGCTGGCGATCGCCCGCGAGGCAGAGGTCGAACTGACCCTGGACGACTTCAACCGCATTGGCGACAAGATCCCGCACCTGGGTGATCTGAAACCGTTCGGCCGCTACGTCATGACAGACGTCGACAAGATCGGCGGCGTCCCGGTGATCATGAAGGCACTGCTCGACGCCGGCCTGCTGCACGGCGACTGCCTGACCGTCACGGGCAAGACGGTTGCGGAAAACCTCGAGGCCATCAACCCGCCGGACGTCGACGGCAAGATCCTCCGCGCGCTGGACAACCCCATCCACAAGACCGGCGGCATCACCATTCTGCACGGCTCCATGGCTCCCGAAGGTGCCGTCGTGAAGAGCGCCGGCTTCGACGCCGACGTCTTCGAGGGCACTGCGCGCGTCTTTGAACGCGAGCAAGGCGCTCTGGACGCGCTCGACAACGGCGCCATCCACAAGGGCGACGTCGTGGTGATCCGCTACGAAGGCCCCAAGGGCGGTCCGGGCATGCGCGAGATGCTCGCCATCACCGGCGCCATCAAGGGTGCAGGCCTGGGCAAGGATGTCCTGCTGCTCACCGACGGCCGCTTCTCCGGCGGTACCACCGGCCTCTGCATTGGCCACGTTGCCCCCGAGGCGGTCGACGGCGGCCCCATCGCCTTCGTCAAGGATGGCGACCGGATCCGCGTGGACATCGCCGCCCGCAGCTTCGACCTGCTCGTAGACGACGCAGAACTCGAATCCCGCAGGGAAGGCTGGGCGCCGCTGCCGGCCAGGTACACCAAGGGTGTGCTGGCCAAGTACGCCAAGCTGGTACACAGCGCCTCCACCGGCGCCTATTGCGGGTGATGCCTTCCCGTTGCAGGAGGCGCTGAGCGCCTCCTGCAACGGGCCCCTCGGCATCACCCTTATTAAGCCCTGCCGCCCCCAGGGGGCGGGTGCAGTTCGATCCCTAGGGAAGGATCAATTAGTGGACAATGATGTCCACATGGTGAGATGGCCTGCCGCTTCGTTGACACGCTATCCACCAGAGGGAAAACTGAACGCATGATCTTCGTTACCGTCGGCACCGTCGTCGTACTTACCAAGCGCGTGGCTCCATAGCCCGACTGGTAACGAACTGTCACGCGCAACCCCTCGAAAAGCCACCAGGCTGAGGGGTTTTTTTATTTTCCGGGCGGGACGGAACGTTCAGTTTTCCCTAGCACCACACCAATTCAAGATCCACTAAGGAAGAGTTCGATGAGCAAAGGATCGCCCATCAGCCCCTCGCTGATGGCTTCAAAGTCCGCTGGAGCCGCCAAGGCTCCGGACCGCGTCGACAAGCCGGCTGAGGCCGGGGTCGACATTGCTGCAGCCGCCTCTCCTGTCCTTGGGCCGAACAACGTCGTACCCCCGACGGTGATGACCGGCTCAGAAGCAATTGTCCGTTCGCTCGAAGAACTCGGTGTCGACGACATTTTCGGTTTGCCCGGTGGCGCGATCCTGCCCACCTACGACCCCTTGATGGCCTCCAAAATGAACCACGTTCTGGTCCGTCACGAACAGGGAGCCGGCCACGCCGCGCAAGGCTACGCCATGGTTACCGGGCGGGTGGGCGTCTGCATCGCCACCTCGGGCCCGGGTGCCACCAACCTCGTCACCGCCATCATGGATGCCCACATGGACTCTGTTCCGCTCGTGGCCATCACCGGCCAGGTCTCCAGCGGAGTGATCGGCACCGATGCCTTCCAGGAAGCCGACATCGTGGGCATCACCATGCCCATCACCAAGCACTCGTTCCTGGTGACGGACCCCAACGACATTCCCCACGTCATGGCCGAGGCCTTCCACCTCGCCTCGACCGGACGTCCGGGCCCGGTCCTGGTTGACATCGCCAAGGACGCCCAGCAGGGACAGATGACGTTCTCCTGGCCGCCCAAGATCGACCTGCCGGGCTACCGCCCCGTGGTCCGCGGCCACAACAAGCAGGTCCGTGAGGCCGCCAAGCTGATCTCTGCCGCCAGCAAGCCCGTGCTGTACGTGGGCGGCGGTGTGGTCAAGGCCCACGCCGCGGCTGAACTGCGCGAGCTGGCCGAACTGACCGGCGCGCCGGTGGTCACGACGCTCATGGCCCGCGGTGTCTTCCCGGATTCGCACCCGCAGCACGTGGGCATGCCCGGCATGCACGGCACGGTTTCGGCTGTTACCGCCCTGCAGCAAGCGGACCTGCTGGTGACCCTGGGCGCGCGCTTTGACGACCGCGTCACCGGTGTCCTGAAGACCTTCGCGCCCAACGCCAAGGTCATCCACGCCGACATCGACCCCGCGGAAATCTCCAAGAACCGCACGGCCGACGTTCCCATCGTGGGTTCCGTGAAGGAGATCATTCCGGAACTGACGGAAGCCGTCCGGACCCAGTTCGGCGCCTCCGGAACCCCGGACCTGGCCAACTGGTGGGCCTTCCTGAACAACCTGAAGGACACCTACCCGCTGGGCTGGACCGAACCCGAGGACGGCCTGACTGCACCGCAGCGGGTCATCGAGCGGATCGGCGCCCTGACCGGCCCCGAGGGCATCTACGTTGCCGGTGTGGGACAGCACCAGATGTGGGCTGCGCAGTTCATCAAGTACGAGCGTCCGCATGCCTGGCTGAACTCCGGCGGTGCCGGCACCATGGGCTACGCCGTTCCGGCCGCCATGGGCGCCAAGGTTGGCGAGCCGGACCGTGTGGTCTGGGCCATCGACGGCGACGGCTGCTTCCAGATGACCAACCAGGAACTGGCTACCTGCGCCATCAACAACATCCCCATCAAGGTTGCTGTCATCAACAACTCCTCGCTGGGCATGGTGCGCCAGTGGCAGACCCTCTTCTACGAAGGCCGCTACTCCAACACGGACCTGAACACCGGCCACGAGACCATCCGCATCCCCGACTTCGTCAAACTAGGCGAGGCCTACGGCTGCGCCTCCTTCCGGTGCGAGCGGGCCGAGGACATCGACGCAACAATCCAGAAGGCGCTGGAAATCAATGACCGCCCCGTGGTCATCGACTTCGTGGTCAGCCCCGACTCCATGGTGTGGCCGATGGTGCCCGCCGGGGTCAGCAACGACCAGATCCAGGTTGCCCGCAACATGACCCCCGAATGGGAAGAGGAGGACTGATCATGAGCCGCCACACACTGTCCGTTCTGGTCGAAGACAAGCCCGGTGTGCTGACCCGCGTGGCCAGCCTTTTCGCCCGCCGCGCCTTCAACATCAATTCCCTGGCCGTCGGCCCGACGGAAGTTCCGGGCATCTCCCGGATGACCGTCGTCGTCAACGCCGACGGTGACCTGATCGAACAGGTCACCAAGCAGTTGAACAAGCTGATCAACGTGATCAAGATTGTTGAACTGACTTCCGAATCTTCCGTACAGCGCGACCACATCCTGGTCAAGGTACGTGCGGATGCCGCAACTCGTCTGCAGGTGACCCAGGCTGCAGACCTGTTCCGCGCTTCAGTGGTCGACGTCTCCACCGACTCGGTGGTCATTGAAGCAACTGGCCACCCCGAAAAGCTCACGGCACTGCTCTCAGTGCTGGAGCCCTTCGGTATCCGCGAAATTGTGCAGTCCGGCACCTTGGCCGTTGGACGGGGATCCCGCTCCATGAGTGATCGGGCCCTGCGCTCCGCCTAGAGTTCAGCTGAGGCGCTGTGCAGCGCCTGGAAACGCAGCACCACAGACATACATCTACAAGAAATCCACTCAAGAGGAGTTACGCAAGTGACTGAAATGTTTTACGACGACGACGCAGACCTGTCGATCATTCAGGGCCGCAAGGTAGCCATTGTCGGCTATGGCTCCCAGGGCCACGCCCACGCGCAGAACCTGCGCGATTCCGGCGTCGAGGTTGTCATCGCGCTCAAGGAAGGCTCCAAGTCCATCGCCAAGGCCGAGGACGCAGGCTTCACGGTCAAGAACGTTGCTGACGCCGCCGAATGGGCCGACGTCATCATGATCCTGGCGCCCGACCAGCACCAGCGCTCGATCTTCAACGACTCCATCAAGGACAAGCTGACCCCGGGCAAGGCCCTCGCCTTCGCGCACGGTTTCAACATCCGCTTCGGCTACATCGAGGCACCGGAAGGCGTCGACGTCATCCTTATCGCCCCGAAGGCCCCGGGCCACACGGTCCGCCGCGAATTCGAAGCCGGCCGTGGCATCCCGGACATCATCGCCGTGGAGCAGGACGCTTCCGGTTCCGCCTGGGACCTGGCCAAGTCCTACGCCAAGGCCATCGGCGGCACCCGCGCCGGCGTCATCAAGACCACCTTCACCGAAGAGACCGAAACCGACCTCTTCGGTGAGCAGGCTGTCCTGTGCGGCGGCGTGTCCCAGCTGGTCCAGTACGGCTTCGAGACCCTGACTGAAGCCGGCTACCAGCCGCAGATCGCCTACTTCGAGGTGCTGCACGAGCTCAAGCTCATCGTTGACCTCATGTGGGAAGGCGGCATCGCCAAGCAGCGCTGGAGCGTTTCCGACACCGCCGAGTACGGCGACTACGTCTCCGGCCCGCGCGTCATCACCCCTGAGGTGAAGGAAAACATGAAGGCCGTCCTCGCGGACGTCCAGTCCGGTGCCTTCGCCAAGCGCTTCATCGAAGACCAGGACAACGGCGGTGTCGAGTTCAAGGAACTGCGTGCCAAGGCTGAGTCCCACCCGATCGAGGGCGTTGGCCGCGAGCTGCGCTCCCTGTTCTCCTGGCAGCAGCAGGACGAGGACTACGTGGAAGGCTCTGCAGCCCGCTAAGGCTGAGCCCTTCAAGGCATGGCAGTGAGGCCGGGTTCACACTTAACAATGTGAGCCCGGCCTTTCCGTACGCCTAGACTTTATGTACCCCCAGGACTTCAACGCAGAGGATCAGCTGTGTCAAAACCCGTAGTATTGCTTGCCGAAGAACTTTCGCCCGCCACCATCGAGGCCCTTGGCCCGGATTTTGAAATCCGCCAGACGGACGGCGCCGATCGTTCCCAGCTGCTCTCTGCCATCGAGGACGTTGACGCAATCCTGGTCCGCTCCGCCACGAAGGTGGACGCCGAGGCCATTGCCGCCGCGAAGAACCTGAAGGTCATCGCCCGCGCAGGCGTCGGCCTGGACAACGTGGACATCAAGGCTGCCACCCAGGCCGGTGTCATGGTGGTCAACGCCCCGACGTCGAACATCGTTTCCGCCGCGGAACTGACCGTTGGCCACATCCTGAGCCTGGCCCGCCACATCCCGCAGGCCAGCGCCGCCCTGAAGGACGGCGAGTGGAAGCGCTCCAAGTACACCGGCATCGAACTCTTCGAGAAGAAGATCGGCATCATCGGCCTGGGCCGCATCGGCGCCCTGGTCGCTGCCCGCCTTCAAGGCTTCGACACCGAGATCCTCGCGTTCGACCCCTACATCACCTCGGCCCGGGCCGCCCAGCTCGGCGTGAAGCTCGTCACCCTGGACGAGCTGCTGGCGCAGTCTGACTTCATTACCATCCACATGCCAAAGACGCCGGAAACGGTCGGCATGCTCGGCGCCGAAGCCTTCAAGAAAATGAAGAGCACGGCTTACGTGGTCAACGTGGCCCGCGGCGGCCTCGTGGACGAGGAAGCCCTCTACACCGCGCTGCAGGACCGCCAGATTGCCGGTGCAGCCGTGGACGTGTTCGTCCAGGAGCCCAGCACCGACCTGCCGTTCTTCAAGCTGGACAATGTTGTAGTCACCCCTCACCTGGGCGCGTCAACCGACGAGGCACAGGAAAAGGCCGGCGTCTCCGTCGCGAAGTCAGTCCGCCTCGCCCTCGCAGGGGAACTGGTTCCGGACGCCGTGAACGTTGCCGGCGGCCTGATCGCCCCCGACGTCCGCCCGGGCATCCCGCTGATCGAGAAGCTGGGCCGCATCTTCACGGCGCTGACCCACGCCTCGGTGACCCAGATCGACGTCGAGGTTTCCGGCGAAATCGCCGCGCTTGACGTCAAGGTCCTGGAGCTCGCCGCCCTCAAGGGGGTCTTCGCCGACGTCGTCACCGAGCAGGTGTCCTACGTCAACGCCCCCGTGATCGCTGAGCAGCGCGGCATTAACGTCCGCCTCATCACCACCCCTGAGGCCGAGGACTACCGCAACGTACTGACGCTGCGCGGCGCCCTGAGCGACGGTGCCCAGATCTCCGTGTCCGGCACCCTGACCGGACCCAAGCAGGTGCAGAAGCTCGTCGGCGTGAACGGCTACGACGTCGAGATCCCCATCAGTGAGCACCTCGTGGTGGTCTCCTACGCTGACCGTCCCGGCGTCATCGGCACCATCGGCCACATCCTGGGCATGAACAACATCAACATCGGTGGCATGCAGGTGGCACGGAACGCGGAGGGCGGCCAGGTCCTGGCCCTGCTCACCATCGACAGCTCCGTCCCGCAGCAGGTGCTGGACGCCATCAAGGCCGGGATCGGTGCCGAGATGGTGCGCGAAGTGGACCTCGAGGACTAGTCCGAGGAACACCGGCCGGCAACGGCCAGGTCCCCCAACGCGGGGTGAACTCCTTGTCCCCTGGAGTCCACTCCGGCCAAGTATGATTGGCCGGTCTGCTTACAATAGCTAGGTTCGAATTTAAGGATCCAGCCGGCAGGCCGGCCAATACTTTTTGCACGCCCGCAAGGGACACCCCCACATTTTCTGCGGTCATCGTGGCGTGCGCACGCAATCCAGGTTTCAGGGAGTCCAATGAACGCCGTCCAGAGGTTCATCAGAAGCAAAGTGCTTTTGCTGACCGCTGCAATTCTGATCTTCGCCATGTGCCTGTCAGTCCTCGTCCAGACCCAGTCGCAGGCAGCGCTGAACCGGACCGTGGACCAGAACTCGCGCGGGCTCTACGACATCCTGGTCCAGGCCAAGGCGGGCTCGGACGGTTCGCTCATGCAGCCCGAGATTGCCACGGGGCAGGGCGGCATCAGCTTCGACCAGCTGCAGAAGATCCGCGATCTGTCCGGCACCTCCGTTGCCGCGCCCATCAGCCTCGTTTCGCGCGTGACGCAAAACCTCGAGACGCCGCGCCTGGAAGCCATGGACTACCTGGGCTTCAACGCCGGACTCGTCGGCACCGCGACGGCGGGGCAGCCCGGCGGCACCGATCCCGGCAAATGGCCGGCAGCCCAGTCCGTGCTCAGCGACACGCCCAAGAAGTACCGCCTGACGGCCAGCGCCACGAGCTCCGACGGATCTTCGCAGCACACCCTTTTCAAGTCCACTGCCGAGGGCGCTCTCGGCAAGGGCAAGCTCGTGGAGCAGCAGGTCGAGGGAGGCAACAGCATCCAGATCGCCGGTCCCGAAGGCGAGACCGGGATCAAGTTCCCGGCCCCGGCTGGCGGCTCCGAGCACAATCTGTTTAACCTCACGGTTGCCCTGCCCATGGCACCGGAGGTAACGGAGTCCGTGGTCGCCGTCGACCCCGTTTCCGAGCGTGCCCTGCTGGGCACCTCCGGTGACTTCCTGGCGCCGCTGGAGAAGGCACCGCCGGCCGACGCCCGCAGCGCCGAGGCGGTTGGCCAGCACCTGGAGAGCCTCTTCACCACCGGCATCGGCATGAAGGAACTCGAGGAAGGCCCTGACTTCCTTGGCGTGAAGCTCAAGTACTGGGCGCCCATCATGACCCAGTACCAGCAGGCCAAGCGCAACGGACAGCTCACCGAGGATTCCAAGGCCATCCCGCTGATCGTGCGTTCCGGCACGTCGGTTGACCTGAAGTACTCCGTGAAAATCGAGGAGATCGACGACTCCGGAAACGTAGTCAAGGAGGTCGGCACGGCTGAGCGCTCCCTGGACAAGGACTACCTGCCGTTCGTCTCCAAGTCTCCCTTCGCGCTGTCCTGGCCCGGGTCCACGGACTACTCCAAGCTGCTGGGCAACTCGGCGAACTTCAGCCGCGGCCTCTACAGCCCCGCCACCTGGAGCACCAACTTCGCCTCCGCCCCCAAGTACAGCGACGGCTCCACCGCAGGCAACGGTGCCGAGGACAAGACCGCCACTCCGGGCGAGTGGGTCACCGTGAACCGCCTGCCGGAGAAGAGCGCCAATGGCGAGGCCGTGGACCAGACCCAGCGCAATCCCGTTGACGAGCGCTCCTACCGGGAGAACCTGGAAACGGGCAAGAAGCTGGCTACCCCGCTCGCCATGGTCTACGGCACCTTCGATCCCGCCGCCGTCCAGGAAGCGGCCGGGGACGTCAACCGGCTTCCACTCGGCGGCTACGATCCCACGCCCATGACGCTGAGCAAGGATGCGCAGGGCAAGGACGTTGCGGACACGGCGCTCAAGCCTTCCCTGAGCGCCACCGGACTCGTCAGTCAGTCGGCCGGCGCCATCACCGACTACTACGGCCTGGCCGCTGCCCGCGGCTACGAGAAGAACGCATCCGTCATCGACGCCGTCCGCGTGCGGGCCAGCGCCGCCGGCAGCTGGAAGCAGGTCCAGCCTGAGGTGGACAAGCTGGCCACCGAGATCCGGGACATGGGTCTTGAAGCCACCGTTGTGGCCGGTTCTGCCCGCGAGGACGCCAACATCTTCGTTCCCGGCTACTCCAAGGACGACGCCGGCAAGGAGTCCGCCCTTGGAACTGTCCAGCAGTCGTGGGTCAGGCAGAACGCGGCCGACGCCGTTGCCGGCTCGCTGACGGCGACGAACCTGACGCTGCTGTTCCTCACGCTCTGCGGTGCCGCGCTGCTGACCGGCGCCTCGACCGTCAGCTACGTGCGGCTGCGCCGCAGCGAAGCCGGCACGCTGCGCGCCATGGGCTGGACCCAGCGCCGCATCCGGTCCTGGGTGCTGGAGGAGTTTGCCGTCGGCGCCGGGCTGCTGGCCGTGGCCGGAATAGTGCTCAGCCTCCTTAGCTGGAACATCGCCACCGCCATCGTCTCGGCGTCCGTGCTGGCCCTGTACCTGGGCGCGGCCTTTTTCGCCGCCCAGCAGCTGCGCCACCGCGAGGTGGTCGACCAGGAGCCGCAGCACGACGAAAAGCTCATTGCCGTCGATTCACCGCTGACCTTCGCGAACCGGCAGCTGGGCACCCACCGCTTCAACGCCATCTCGCTGGCCGTTGCCGTTGGCGTGTTCGGCTCGGCAGTTGGCGGCCTGATCGCCCTGCTGATTGACATTCCGCGGGCCGCCGGCGCCAGTGCGCTCAGCGGCCTGGCGGCCGCCAGCGTGGCCCTGCCGAGCATCATCCTCGGCGTGTCCGGCGTGGCGGTTGGGCTCTTGCTCACACTGGTCACCGGGCGGTTCGAGCTGAAGGCCAAGCGGCGGTACCTCGGCACGCTGCAGGCGATGGGCTGGAACCCCGACATGCTGGGCCAGGTCCGCTTCTTCGAAAACGCCCTGGTGGGCGCGGTTGCCGTCCCGCTGGGTATCCTCGGCGCCCTGGGCATCGGCCTTGTTCTTGCCCCCTACGCCGCGCTGTGGGCCGCCGTGGCCGGGCTCGTGGCTGTTCTCTGCTGGATTCCGATTGCAACGAAAGTGGTCAAATGACTAACGACCTGAACCTTCGCCGCGTGCGCGGGAACAATGAGGCTGTAACCCCGGTCCAGACCCGGGCCAACACCATCGTGAAGGAAGCCGACCACGCCACCCCGCTGGAGCTGAGCAACATCACCATCCGCTACGGCGGGGGCAAGAACGGCTCCGACGCCGTCAGCGTCGTGGAGGGCTTCGACCTCACCCTGAACGCTGGGGAGATGCACTGCGTGGCGGGCCGCAGCGGCTCGGGCAAGACCAGCATCCTGACCGTCGGAGCGGGCCTGACCCTGCCGACGTCGGGCCGGGTGCTGTGGGAGGGCGATTCGCTCGAAACCATGAGCGACGACGAGATCGCAGACCGCCGCCGTGCCCTGATCGGCTATGTTGACCAGGGCGGTGCCCTGATCGACGGCATGAGCGCGCTTGAGAACGTGCTCCTGCCGGCGGTTCCGGACGGCGAGGTGGAGCAGCGGCGTGAGATGGCCAAGGACCTGCTGGACCTCGTGGGCCTCGGCCGCCGCATGCGGCACCGTCCCGAGCAGCTCTCCGGCGGTGAACGCCAGCGCGTCGCCATCGCCCGCGCCCTGATCCTTGGCACCCGCGTCCTGGTGGTGGACGAGCCCACGGCCAGCCTGGACCGGGCCTCCGCCAACCGGATCATCAGTATCCTCAAGGACACAACCTCTGACGGCATTGCAGTCCTCGTGGCGTCACATGACCACGAACTGGTCCGGCTCAGCGATACGCTGACCGAACTGATCTAGCTCCATCCCTCCGCATAAAGGTAACGTTCCGCCCGTGACTTCCTCAGACAAGAGCCCCTTCTACATCACTACGGCCATCACCTACCCGAACGGCGTGCCTCACATCGGCCACGCCTACGAGTACATCGCCACGGATGCGATGGCCCGGTTCAAGCGGCTCGACGGCTATGACGTGAAGTTCCTGACCGGCACTGACGAGCACGGGCTGAAGATCGCGCAGGCAGCGGAGAAGGAAGGCGTCTCGCCCAAGGAACTGGTGGACCGGAACGCGGAAATCTACAAGGCCGCGCACGCCGCCCTCGGTATCAGCTACGACCGGTTCATCCGCACCACGGACGCGGACCACTACACCGCCTCGCAGGCCATCTGGAAGAAGATGGAAGCCAACGGGGACATCTACCTGTCCAAGTACGAGGGCTGGTACTCCGTGCGGGACGAGGCCTACTACGGTGAAGACGACACCGTGGTGAAGGAGGACGGCGCCCGGTACACCAAGGAGACCGACACTCCGGTGACCTGGACCGCCGAGGAAAGCTACTTCTTCCGGCTGTCCGCCTACCAGGACAAGCTGCTGGCCCTGTACGAGGCACAGCCGGAGTTCGGCGCGCCGCAGTCCCGGTTCAACGAGGTCATCAGCTTCGTCAAGCGCGGCCTCGAAGACCTGTCTATCAGCCGCACCACCTTCGACTGGGGCGTGCCCGTCCCCGGCGACGAAAAGCACGTCATGTACGTGTGGGTGGACGCGCTGACCAACTACCTCACCGGCGCAGGTTACCCGGACGTGGAATCCGAGTCGTTCAAGCGGTACTGGCCCGCCGATGTCCACATCATCGGCAAGGACATCTCCCGGTTCCACGCCATCTACTGGCCGGCCTTCCTCATGAGCGCGGGCCTCGAGCTGCCCAAGCGGGTGATGATCCACGGGTTCCTGCACAACAACGGCGTCAAGATGTCCAAGTCCCTCGGCAACGTCGTTGCCCCGGCGGACTTCGTGGCCCAGTACGGCCTGGACCAGGTCCGCTTCTTCTTCCTGCGCGAGGTTCCGTTCGGCGCGGACGGCAGCTACAACCACGAGGCCATCGTCGGCCGGATGAACTCGGACCTGGCGAACAACTTCGGAAACCTGGCGCAGCGCTCACTGTCCATGGTGGCCAAGAACTGCGAGGGCCGGGTACCCGTGCCGGGCGCGTTCAGCGACGCAGACACCGCCATCCTGGGTCAGGCGAACGCGCTGCTGGAGCAGGCACGTGCGGCCTTCGAAAAGCAGGAGTTCAGCCGCGCGCTCGAGGCGATCTGGACTGTACTGGGGGACACCAACGCGTACTTCGCCGAGCAGGCACCCTGGGTGCTGCGGAAGACCGACGTCGAACGCATGCAGACGGTGCTGTACGTGACCCTCGAGGTGTTGCGCATCGTCTCGGTCCTCGCCCAGCCGGTCATGCCCACTGCCACCGCCGCCCTGCTCGGCTACCTCGGCCAGCCGGAAGGGGCGGCCCGGGAATTCTCGGCCCTCGCGACGCCGATCGTCGCGGGCACCGACCTGCCCGCCCCCGCGCCGGTTTTCCCGAAGTACGAGGAACCCGCGGACGCGTAGGACGCCTCCTCACGTCCTGCAGGTTTTACCCCAACGCTTCCTCACTTTCCTAAAGAAAGTGAGGAAGCGTTTGTGTTTGGGCGGCGAAAGCTGAGGGCGGGTCTCGTCCCGGTGACCGAATGGTGAGACGGCTTGACCAGAATGTGGATGGTTTGGCTACCCTGAAAAGATGAGCGCATCTACCATCAACCTCGCTGTCATCCCGGGCGACGGCATTGGCCCGGAGGTCATCGCCGAAGCCCTGAAGGTTCTCGAAAAGGTCGTCGCCGCCGAAGGCGTCACCCTTGACCAGACCCACTACAAGCTCGGTGCCCAGCACTGGCTGGAGAGCGGCGAGACCCTTCCGGAGGCTGTCCTCGAGGACCTGAAGTCGCGCGACGCCATCCTCTTCGGTGCCATCGGTGCAGCGCCGGGGGACACCCGCATCCCGTCCGGGCTGATCGAACGCGAACTGCTCCTCAAGCTGCGCTTCAGCCTTGACCACTACGTCAACCTGCGCCCCTCACGGCTCTACGGCACGGTGGGCAGCCCGCTGGCTGAACCGGGCAACATCGATTTCATTGTTGTCCGTGAAGGGACCGAGGGTCCCTACGTGGGCAACGGCGGCACCCTGCGCGCCGGCACGCCGCACGAGGTGGCCACCGAGGTTTCCCTGAACACTGCACACGGCGTGGAGCGCGTCGTCCGGGATGCCTTCCGGCGTGCCAACGAGCGTCCGCGCAAGAAGCTGACCCTGGTCCACAAGCACAACGTGCTGGTCTTTGCCGGCCACCTGTGGAAGCGCACCGTCGAGGCCGTGGCCAAGGAATTCCCCGAGGTCACCCACGACTACCTGCACATCGATGCCGCGACCATCTTCATGGTCACCGATCCCGCCCGCTTCGACGTCATCGTCACCGACAACCTCTTCGGCGACATCATTACCGACCTTGCTGCCGCCATCACCGGCGGAATCGGACTGGCGGCCTCGGGCAACATCAACATGGACCGCACGGCGCCGTCCATGTTCGAACCGGTCCACGGTTCCGCACCCGACATTGCCGGCCAGCAGAAGGCGGACCCCACCGCGGCAATCCTGTCCGCAGCCCTCCTCCTGGACCACCTGGGCTACCCCGATGCTGCCCGGAAGATCGAGTCCGCGGTGGTGGCCGACGTCGAAAGCCGCAACGGCGAAGTGCGCAGCACAAGCGCCATCGGTGACGCCATTGCGGCGGCAGTTTAGCGTCCGCCAGCAGGCGTAAGCTTGACCTGAATTACCAATCGCTGCCGTGGTCCGATGCTGAACCACGTTCAGATGCCAGGCAGCCGACCGTGGAGGAACCATGACTCAGACTGCCCATGGCGTCGAATTCACCCAGCAGCCCTCGGCCACCCCGAAGTCTGCTGAGGAGCGTGCAGCCATCCTGGCGAACCCAGGCTTTGGCGACCACTTCACCGACCACACTGCGATTGTTGACTACACGGTCGACGCCAGCGGCCAAGGCGGATGGCATGATGCGCGGATCGAGGCCTACGGGCCGATCATGCTGGACCCGTCGGCCGCTGTGCTGCACTACGGGCAGGAGATCTTCGAGGGACTGAAGGCCTACCGTCACCCTGACGGCTCCATCTGGAGCTTCCGGCCTGAGGCCAACGCCGCGCGGATGAACAAGTCCGCCCGCCGGCTGGCGCTTCCGGAGCTTCCGGCCGAATACTTCCTCGGCGCCATCCGCGAACTTGTGGCGGCGGACAAGGAATGGGTTCCTTCCGGTGACGGCGAGGCCCTGTACCTGCGCCCGTTCATGATCGCCACCGAGGCATTCCTGGGCGTGCGGGCAGCGCGTGAGGTGTCTTTCCGCGTCATTGCCTCGCCTGCCGGAAACTACTTCGGCGGCGAGCTCAAGCCCATTTCGATCTGGATTTCCCGCGAGTACGCCCGGGCAGGCCGGGGCGGCACAGGCGCTGCAAAGTGCGGCGGCAACTACGCCGCCTCGCTCATCGCGCAGCAGGAAGCCGAGGCGAACGGCTGCAAGCAGGTGCTGTTCCTGGACCAGTTTAACGACAACGCGGTTGAGGAACTGGGCGGAATGAACGTCTTCTTCGTTCTGAAGGACGGCTCGCTGGTGACGCCCGCGCTGAGCGGCACCATCCTCGAGGGCGTGACCCGCTCCTCGATCATGCAGGTCGCCAAGGACATGGGCCGTGCGGTGACCGAGCGGAAGATCACCCTGGATGAGTGGCGCGACGGCGTTGCCTCCGGCGACATCGCCGAGGTCTTCGCCTGTGGCACCGCCGCGGTCATCACGCCCATCGGCGTTCTCAAGGACGCCACGGAGTACATCGGCTCCGAGGACGCAAAGGCAGGCGAGACCACCATGGCCATCCGGAAGCAGCTGCTCGGCATCCAGACCGGCGCCGTCGCGGACACCCACGGGTGGCTGACCCGGCTCGCCTGAGCCTTCGGCCAGATAATTTCAAAGCGTACGACGGCGGGTGGCCGGCTGGGGTGTTTCGGCAGCCCACCGGCCGCCCGCCGTCGTACTGCTGCTGCTGTTGTGCTGCTGCTGTTGTGCTCCCGGTGGTCGCTGTTGCCGGGATGGCAGAATGAAACACGTGAACCAGGACATCACCAGCGCCTTTACCGGCAGCAGCCCGCTGACGCGTTTCCGCCTCGCGCCCAATCCGGGGCCGATGAGCCTGGAGGGGACCAACTCCTACATCGTCGGCGAGCCGGGCCACGCGGCTGCGGTTGTGGTTGATCCGGGCCCGCTTGATGAGGCGCACCTTCAGGCGCTGGCTGCGGCCGGACCCGTTGAGCTCATTCTGGTCACGCACCGGCATGCGGACCACACCGCCGGTTCGGCCCGTCTCGCGGAAATCACCGGCGCGCCCGTCCGGGCCGCCGCTTCCGAACATTGCCATGGGGGAGCCGTGCTGCAGTCCGGGGAAACGATCGCTGCCGGCGGGACGGAAATCCGGGTGGTTTCCACTCCGGGGCACACGTCCGACTCCGTCTGCTTCCATCTGCCCCTCGACGGACCTGCCGGCTCCGTGCTGACCGGCGACACCATCCTGGGCCGGGGGACCACCGTGCTGGACCATCCGGACGGTACGCTGGCGGACTACCTCGCTTCCCTCGACCGGCTGGAGCGGCTGGGGCCGGCAACCGTCCTGCCTGCCCACGGTCCCGTCCTGCCCGCACTCGACGAGGTGGTCCGCGCCTACCGGGACCACCGGCTTGACCGGCTGGCCCAGATCCGGACGGCCCTCGCTAGCCTCGGCCCGGACGCCGCTGTAGGTGAGGTCACCAGCGTGGTCTATGCCGACGTCGACCCCTCCGTCCGGCGCGCCGCCGAGAATTCCGTGGCGGCACAGTTGGAATACCTGCGCCTCCTGAGGGAGAGGGACTGAGACTGTAGGCTTGGGGCCATGCGTATTGCCCGGTTTGTAGTCGATTCTGATCCCCTTTACGGCGTTGTTGAAGGCCAGCCCGGCAGTGAGGAAATCACTGTCATCAACGGCGATCCGTTCTTCAACGGCGTGGAACGCACCTCCGTGCGGCACAAGCTGGAGGATGTCCGCCTGCTGGCGCCCATCATTCCGCGCAGCAAGGTGATCGGCGTGGGGCGGAACTTTGTGGAGCACGCCCACGAGCTCGGCAATGAGGTGCCCCAGCAGCCGCTGCTGTTCCTAAAGCCCAACACATCCGTGGTGGGCCCGAACGATCCTGTTGTTTTGCCGGAGTTCTCCGAGGAGGTCTCCTTCGAGGCGGAGCTGTGCGTTGTCATCGGCCGCATCTGCAAGGACGTGCCGGAAGAACGTGCCGACGATGTGATCTTCGGCTATACCTGTGGCAACGACCTCACCGCCCGCGACGTCCAAAAAACGGACCTGCAGTGGGCGCGGGCCAAGGGCTTCGATACTTCCGCACCCCTTGGGCCGTGGATTGAAACCGAACTTGATCCCGAAGACCTGTCCATCAAGGGCCGGCTCAACGGCGAACTCCGCCAGGACGGCAGCACCAGCCAGATGATCCGCGGCGTCCGCGAGCTGGTGTCCATCGTCTCCAGCGCGTTCACCCTGCTGCCCGGGGATGTCATCATGACCGGCACCCCGGCCGGCGTGGGCCTCGTCCAGGCGGGCGACCGGTACGAAGTGGAGATCGAGGGCATCGGCCGTCTGTCGAACCCCGTGGTCCGCCGGTAGCTGCGCACGCGGCGGCGCTGCCCGCGGGCAGCGCCGCCGGGGACGGGACAGCGGTGCCCGGTTGGTAAAGTTGGTATCACTATGACTACCCCCTCCGCCGCTCCTGTTGCCATTCCTGCCGTCACCGCCGAAACGCCCGTCCGCGTCCGCTTCTGCCCGTCACCCACGGGCACCCCGCACGTCGGGCTGATCCGCACGGCGCTGTTCAACTGGGCCTACGCCCGCCACACCGGCGGCAAGATGATCTTCCGCATCGAGGACACGGACTCGGCGCGCGACAGTGAGGAAAGCTACCACCAGCTGCTGGATGCGCTGAAGTGGCTCGGCATCGACTGGGATGAGGGTGTTGAGGTGGGCGGGCCCCACACACCGTACCGCCAGTCGCAGCGGAGCGGGCTGTACCAGGACGTCATCGCCAAGCTCAGGGCGGGCGGCCATATCTACGAGTCCTACTCGACGCCGGACGAGATCGAAGCGCGCCACCGCGCCGCCGGTCAGGACCCGAAGCTGGGCTACGACGGCTTTGACCGTGACCTCAGCGACGATCAGGTCGCGGCGTTCAAGGCCGAGGGCCGGGAAGCCGTGCTGCGCCTGCGGATGCCGGACGAGGACATCACGTTCACCGACCTGGTCCGTGGCGAGATCACGTTCAAGGCCGGCTCTGTCCCGGACTTCGCCGTGGTGCGTGCCAACGGTGCACCGCTTTACACGCTGGTCAACCCGGTGGACGACGCCCTCATGGGGATCACGCACGTTCTCCGTGGCGAGGACCTGCTCAGCTCCACGCCGCGGCAGATCGCATTGTACCGGGCGCTGTATGCCGTGGGCGTTGCAGAATATATGCCGGAGTTCGGTCACCTGCCCTACGTCATGGGCCAGGGCAACAAGAAGCTTTCCAAGCGCGACCCGGAATCAAGCCTCTTCCTGCACCGGGAGCGCGGCTTCATCCCCGAGGGGCTGCTGAACTACCTTTCCCTGCTCGGTTGGTCCCTGAGCGCCGACGAGGATATCTTCACGGTGGAACAGCTGGTGAAGAACTTCGACATCCACGATGTCTTGGCTAACCCGGCCCGGTTCGACCTCAAGAAGGCCGAAGCGATCAACGGAACACACGTCCGGCTGCTTGACCCTGCAGTCTTCCGCGAGCGGCTGGTCCCGTACCTCCGCCACGCCGGCCTGGTGGGGGAAATCCTCACCGATCGCCAGGAGGAAATCCTGACGGAGTCCGCGCCGCTGGTTCAGGAGCGGATCACCCTCCTCGGTGAAGCCCCGGAGATGCTGGCGTTCCTGTTCAAATCTGACGACGCAATCGACGTCGCCGCCGACGCCCGCAAGGGCCTGCCGGAGAACGTCACCGAGGTTCTCGATGCGGCGCTGGCCGCGCTCGAGCCGATCGGCGACTGGAATGCTGAAAACATCCAGTCCGCGCTGAAGCAGGCGCTGGTGGAGGACCTGGGCATCAAGCCCCGGCTCGCGTTCGGTCCCGTACGCGCCGCGATCTCCGGCCGCCGGATCTCGCCACCGCTGTTCGAGTCCATGGTCATCCTGGGCAAGGATTTGTCCCTGGCGCGCCTGCGCGCTTTCCGCGGCTGATGTCACAGCCCGCAGTGGAAACCACCGTCCTGTCCCGCAGCCTCGGGGCGGTCAGCGGTGTCCTGTTCGACATTGACGACACCCTCGTGGACCTTGCCTACGCCATGACCACGGCGCTGCGGGATGCCAGCGAGCACCTCCTTCCCGGCCTGGACCAGGCCGGGTGGGAGAAGGTGGGGCGGATCTTCACACACGAGACGACCCACTACTACGACCGTTACCTCGCCGGTGAGCTGACCTTCAACGAGCAGCGGCTGCTCCGGGGCCGCGCGGCCCTGGGCCACTTCGGCGTGGAAATGGGCGAGGGGGAGGAGTCGCACAACTGGCTCAGCACCTACTCGCGGCTGCAGCCCAGCTACGTGCGGGCCTATGAGGACGTGTTGCCGTTCCTCGACGCCCTGGACCAGGCTGGCATCCCGTACGGGGCCGTGAGCAACAACGTGCACGACTACCAGCGGGTGAAGCTGGACAGCGCCGGCCTGGAACGGATCCGGTTCCTCGTGGGCACCGACACTGTCGGCGTCCCCAAGCCGGACCCTGCCATCTACCTCGAGGGCGTCCGGCTGATCGGCAGCACGCCCGCCACCACGCTTTACATCGGGGACAACCGGCTCCTGGACGCGGAGGGCTCGACGGCGGCAGGACTGTTGGGGATCTGGCTGAACCGCAGCGGGGAGCAGGCTCCGGGTTTCCAGGGGCAGGAGATTGCTTCGCTGCTGGAACTGCTGGCTCTGCCGGCCGGGTCCAGCTAGTCGGCCATGTCCGTTGCCTGCGCCCGTTGCTACGTACTCAAAGTGTGGCGCAGGTAACGGCCGGCCGATTTGTGCGGGGCAAAACTCTCGGGTAGAGTAATTACTCGTGCTGAGGGGCACGGAGCGAAAGATAAAGACTTTCGACCGGCCCGAAAGTGCCTATGGGATATGGTGTAATTGGCAACACTACGGTTTCTGGTACCGTCATTCTAGGTTCGAGTCCTGGTATCCCAGCTCTGAATCTCTTCGGATTTTCCGCAGAATTTCAGGTGTTGCGAATCGAAATCATCGATTTGGAACAAAGCCAAATGTGTGAAACACTATCTTGGCTTGATCGGCGGAGACGCTGATCGCAAAGTACATGGCCCCATCGTATAGCGGCCTAGTACGCCGCCCTCTCACGGCGGTAACGCGGGTTCGAATCCCGCTGGGGTCACAGGTAACCGGCTTCGGGCAATAGCCCGGGGCCGGTTTTGTTTTGCCAGAAAATTCCCTGGGGCCGCTGGGTCTTTGGCGGGCGCACATGCGCGTGTCCGACCGAAACCCGGCCTGAACTGGCATGATGAGGCTGTGACCTCCGACCGGATCCCGCCAACCCAGGACCAGGACATGGAAGTGCAGCCTGCCGGCGTGCGCCTCCTGGAGGACGTCCGCCGCGATTTGGCAGCTGTCTCGTTGCCGCTCGCCCTGCCGACGGCCGAACAGGCGCGGCTGGAGATCCGGAACTCCGTGGCCCAGCTCGATGACTACGTCCTGCCCCGCTACCGCAGCCTTGATGCTCCGCTGCTGGCCGTCGTCGGCGGTTCAACAGGAGCAGGAAAATCGACTCTCGTGAACGCGCTGGTGGGCCATCCGGTCACGCGTGCCGGCGCCATCCGGCCCACCACCCGCCAGCCCATCCTCCTGCACCATCCCTCGGAAGCAGGCTGGTTCGAGGACCAGCGGGTACTGCCCGGCCTCAGCCGGATCCGCGGAACCGTCGTCCCGGCGGCCACGCCTGGCGCCATTTCTGGAGTCGCCGGCCCGGCCGGACCGTCGACGGACACCGCGCCCGTCACCTCATTGGTCCTCGTGGGCGAGCCTGCCGTGCCCGAGGGCATCGCACTGCTTGATGCTCCGGACGTGGACTCCATCTCCGACGAGAACCGCAGGCTCGCGGGGCAGCTGCTGGCGGCAGCGGACCTGTGGATTTTTGTGACCACCGCCAACCGCTACGCGGACGCCGTTCCCTGGAAGCTGCTGCTGAACGCGGCGTCGAGGGACATTATGGTGGTGGTGGTCCTCGACCGCGTGCCGCCGGCGGCGGAAGCCGAAGTGAGCGAGGACCTGCGCAGCATGCTGGCCAGGGAAGGCCTTGGTGCCGCCCGCCTGTTTGTCATCCCGGAAGTCGCCCTCGGCAGCTCCGGCATGCTTCCGGCGGAAACAGTGCAACCCCTGAAAGCCTGGCTTCGCGGCCTTGCCGACGACGCCGCAGCCCGCGCTGACATCGCACGGCGGACGCTGCACGGAGCCGTACGGGAGCTTGGCCAGCGCGTGGGCCGCATCGCCGACGCCGCCAAGGAGCAGGGCCGCGCGGCCACCCTTCTGGGCGACGACGTACGGGCCGCGTACCAGGACGCTGGCACCCGGATCATCGACGCCACCAAGGACGGGGCCCTCCTGCGCGGCGAGGTCCTGGCCCGATGGCAGGATTTTGTGGGAACTGGTGAGTTCTTCCGCAGCCTGGAGCAGAACGTGGGGCGGTTCCGCGACCGGCTTGGGGCGTTCTTCCGCGGCGAGCCCGCGCCCGCAGTGGAGGTGGAAACGGCCATTGAGACGGGGCTCCATGCCGTCATAGTGGATGAAGCTGCCAAGGCGGCGGAGGACGCAGACCAGCGCTGGCGCTCGGATCCGGCAGGCCGGCAGCTCCTGGGCACTGATGACCTCTCGGGTACGAGCCCCGGCTTTGCGGACCTCGTGGCGGCGGAAATACGCGACTGGCAGGCCGGCCTCATGGAACTCATCAGGACCGAAGGGCAGGACAAGCGGACCCAGGCACGCTGGCTCTCATTCGGTATCAACGGCCTCGGTGCGGCCCTGATGATCGTGGTGTTCTCCATGACTGCCGGGCTGACCGGCCTTGAGATCGGCGTCGCCGGAGGTACCGCCGTCGTGGGCCAGAAACTGCTTGAAGCCGTATTCGGCGAGGACGCCGTACGACGGCTTGCGCGTACCGCCCGTGACGATTTGAGCAGCAGGTGCCGAGGCCTGCTGGCGGCAGAGCAGGAGCGCTTTTTGGACCGGCTGGCCCCGGAAGCCGGGCAGGCCGCCGTCGGGCTCGCCGAACATGCGCGGGCGCTCACACGGCTGGCGGACGCCACGTGAACCGACGGGGGAGGGCGAAGGAAGAGACGCGGCTGCAGGGCCGGCTCGAGGCTTTGGGCAGGGCCCGGGAACTGGCCGAAGGCGTGCTTCCCGACGCCGCCCTCGCGGACGTCCTCGGGGTGCTGGAACGTGCCAAGTCGCGGCGTGCGCTCTCCGCCGACCATACGGTGGTGGGATTCTTCGGGGCGACCGGAAGCGGAAAATCCACCTTGTTCAACGCCGTGAACGGCGCTGAAATCGCGACCGCGGCGGCGCGACGGCCCACCACGTCCGAACCTTTGGCAAGTGTGTGGGGCGCCGACGGCAGTGAGCCGCTGCTTGACTGGCTGGATGTCCGTGCCCGCCACCATGCAGATGCCGTGGACGGGTTCGCCGACGAGGACGCCGGGCTGATCCTGTTGGACTTGCCCGACTTCGACTCGACGCGCACCGCGAACCGGGAGATCGTGCAGCGGCTGGTGGGGATGGTGGACGTCCTGGTCTGGGTGCTGGACCCGCAAAAGTACGCCGACGCCGCCGTCCACAACGGCTTCCTGGCGCCGCTGGCGTCACATGGCGCCGTCACGTTGGTGGTGCTCAACCAGGTAGACAGGCTTCCTGCAGCGGATGTCGCGCCCGTGCTCGAGTCGCTGCGGGGACTCCTGGCGCGCGACGGGCTGGGCAAGGTCCAGGTCCTGGCGGCTTCCGCGCTGACAGGAGCGGGTGTAGACGGCGTCAGAGCCGCCATCCGCCGCGTGGTCTCGCAGCGGGAAGCGCTGTCACTGCGGCTTTCCGCGGACGTGACCAAGGCGGCGGCGCAGTTGGAGGAAGCGGCGGGCCGCGGGGACGCCGCCGGCGTGAGGGGCGGGACCGTGGCCCGGCTTGGTGATGAACTGGCGACGGCGGCCAACGTACCCCTGGTGGCCGCTGCAGTGTCCGCTTCCTACCGGATCGAGTCCACCCGGCGCACGGGCTGGCCGGTGACGCGGTGGCTTGTGCGTTTCAGGCCTGATCCGCTCCGCCGGCTCAATCTGCGCCGCAACGCCAGCGCCGAGGTGAACCGGACGTCCCTGCCGCCCGCCGGGGCTCCGGAGCGTGCGCGGACTGATGCTGCGGTCCGCCAGTTTGCCGATGCCGCCAGTGACGGTGCCCCGGGCCCCTGGCGGGCATCCATCCGCGCCGCGTCCCGGGCGGGGCGGGACCGGCTGCCTGATGCCCTTGACCAGGCCATCGCCGGGGCTGACCTCGCTGCGGGACGGAGGTCCTGGTGGTGGGGTGCATTCAACGTGATCCAGTGGCTCGCGCTGCTCGCGGCCGTGGCGGGGCTGGGCTGGCTGGGTGTACTGGCCGGGTTCGGCTACCTGCAGCTGCCCGCTCCGGAGGTGCCCCGGGTGGAAGGCTGGCCGGTCCCCACCCTGCTGATTGCCGGCGGAGCTGCGCTGGGGATCCTGCTCGCCGTCACCGCCAAATTCATCGCCGCAGGCGTCGCGCGGCGCCGCGGCGCGAGGGCCAGGAAGCGGCTCAACGCCGCCGTGGCAGAGGTAGCTGGCCGGCTTGTGGTGGAACCGGTGGAGGCGGAGGTCCGTCGGCTGGAGGCATTTAACGATGCGCTCAGGGCTGCCGCCGGCTAGTTCTACTCAGCCGGCTGCCGTCTCGAGGGCTGCCGCGGCGTCCCGGACCTTGATCATGGTGCGCAGGTTTCGGGTGGTGGTGGAGGACTTGTACCTCGGCTTGGCGGACAGTTTGCTGAACGGGCTTTCGAGCGTGCCGCCGGCAGGCGCCAGCCAGGCCATGGCCTCGGGTCCCAGCCGGTCCTGCTCCCCGCCGTCCAAAGCTTCCCCCGCGGCGAACAGCTCGTCCAGCGCGGCCGTGTCCGAGGCCAGCGTGAGATAGGTGTGCGTGCTTTTGTCGTCGGCAGGATAGCGGCATGCCCCAACGAGCTCCGACACGCGGTCCGAGGTCAGCACCACCACCCAGGCGTCGTAGCCGAAGGCCTTCCGCAGGGTTGCCTCGAATTCCCTCTTGACGGCGGCAGGATCGAGTTCGCTGGCCAGCACCACATTGCCGCTGGCCAGCAGGGTCTTTACGCCTGTGAACGGTCCCGCTTTCAGGGCTTCCTTGAGGTCCGCCATCTTGATGTTGATGCCGCCCACGTTAATGCCGCGGAGGAACACTGCGTAGCTGGTCATGCGCCCACACTACTGCCCGATTGGTGCTACGGCCCGTCTGTCCCGGCCCGGCTCACTAGGGTGCCGGGCCGCCCTGTTCGGAGTGGTTTATTTCGTATGAACGGGTTCCTTACAGCTTGGCTTCACCCAGACCCCATCCGGACAGTCTGGTGCCGGGTAGCGGTGGTGCCATTGAGCGGTAGGTGTGGCCGGTTGGGGTGGTGATTTCGATGGTGTGCCGTGGCCCTGGTCTGGGCTTTGCCTTCCAGCCGGGCAGTTCCTTGGTGTGGTTGCACGCTTCGCAGATGCCGGCGCCGTTGGCCAGGGATGTTGGGCCGGCGTTGTGCCAGGGGATGATGTGGTCGTGGTGGCGGATCGGGGCGTCGCAGTAGGGGGTGCGGCAGGTGTCGTCGCGGATTTGGATGAAGCGGCGCAGCGGTGCCGGGAGCAGGCGCCGTCTCGAGTCCATCGCGACGAGGTCGCCGGTGCTCGGGGCGGTGTAGAGCCGCCGGACCCAGGTTTTGAGTTCTTTCAGACTCTTGGCTGAATCGGGCGCAGCGGGCTGGACACGAACCTGGTCTTCCTGCCCTTGCGTGAGCAGGTTGCGGGCGAAGTCTGCGCGGATGATGCCGTAGCCGGGGATGCGGGCGGGTTCGCTGTCGCCCTGCAACAGGGTGCGGTCGGTCATGACGAGGTGGAGCTCGATGCCGGTGATGCCGCCGGGTGTGCCGGTGATCGACTCGACCAGGGTGTCTGCCTTGATCTGGTCGCGGGAGCGCGGGACTCCGGCGGCGTGGAGAGTGTCGGCGTTCCGGGTCAGTGCCGCGAGAACTGCGACGCCCTCGTGGACGGGCAGCAGCGCTGACAGGTAGGTCATGCATTCCGGTGCCGGGCGCAGGCTTACCCTCCGTTCCGATGTGGCGTGGCTGGCGCGCTGGGCGACGGAGCGCGGGTCCCTGCGGATCGCTGCGGCGTGGACAGCTGCGATGACGGCCCGTGTCCCGACGCCGTTGAAGGTTCCGCTGTCGGCCGCGAGCTCCTCGTCAACGGCAGCCCGGTCTTCGACACTCAAACAGGCGGTCTCTTTCACCATGTGCATGACGCGTTCTTCGTTCAGCTGCCGGTGTCCAGGGCGGCCTGGGCGTGGGGCATCTGCACCAAGGCTTTTGCCGTGCCGAGCAACCGTTGTCCGCGGTTTGGGGACTCGCCGCGGGCCAGCGCGATCTGTTCAGCCGCGCCCAGGCCACTGTCTTTGCCGCGGTCCTTGCCCAGGTCTCCCGCGGCCAGTGGCGGCCGGTCGGCGGATTCCTGGCGGAGCCGCGCCTCGAAAGTCACGGACAGCCGCGCCTGTTGCCCGGCGGCCCAGCACTTGACGTTCTCGTAGGCGCGGACCTGGTCAATCAGCCCGGCATTGTCGGCCGCGAGGTCAGCTGCCGGGACAAACCAGCCGGAGGTTATTGGAGGGGCGCCGGCAGCGACGGGCCAAGTGGTTGGGGCACCCGAGGGAACCCCGTCGTCAAACAAGAGGTCTTCGTCGAAAGGACGGTCGACAAACAGGGCGCCAGGAAACGGGTCCTCGGGAAAGAATGCCGGATACACGGCGCCGAGGTCGTCGTCATACGGAAGGCCGTCGTCCGCGAACGCGTCGAAGTGGAAACCGGCGCCGGGAACCGCGGCATCCTCCAGAACGACGCGCGGCGCCGCTGCTGTCAGTGCCGAGTTCCCGATGCCTTCCATGAACACAGTCTGCCAAGGGGCTACGACATTTAAGGGCTGATCAGGCACCAGATGCGGGTTGGATCAAAAAGTTTTTTTGAATCATCTGAGAACGAAAAACCAGGTAGCAGATCAGGGCGTTCCCAGCCCCGAGAACGCCCTGTGCTGCTACTCAGTTGGGTGCACTATGAAAATCCGGCTGGCCGGCGTGTTCAGCTAAGTGATATCAGTCGTTGTTCTTGCGGAGCGCTTCCGTCAGGACGCGGGCGGCGTTGCAGACAACCTCCGCGTGCAGCCGGCCCGGCTGCCGGGTGAGGCGCTCGATCGGGCCGGAGATGGAGACGGCAGCGATGACCCTGCCGGACGGTCCGCGCACGGGTGCCGAGACTGAGGCGACGCCGGGTTCACGCTCGCCGAGGCTCTGGCCCCAGCCCCGCCGTCGTACTCCCGCCAGAACGGTGGGCGTGAAACGCGCGGACTGCAGGCCCTCCAGCAGGCGGTCATGGTCCTCCCAGGCGAGCAGGACCTGGGCAGCCGAACCGGCCTTCATGGAGAGTTGGGTTCCCACGGGAATCGTGTCTCGCAGCCCGATCGGCCGTTCCGCGGAGGCAACGCAGACCCGCCAGTCGCCCTGGCGGCGGAAAATCTGGGCGCTTTCGCCGGTGGCGTCGCGAAGCTGCATGAGAACCGGCCCCGCAGAGGCGATCAGCCTGTCCTCGCCGGCGGCGGAGGCAAGCTCAACGAGGCGGCTGCCGAGGACAAAGCGGCCCTGGATGTCCCGGCTAACGAGGCGGTGGTGGACCAGTGCCAGCGCGAGCCTGTGCACGGTGGGCCGCGCCAGTCCCGTGGCAGCGACTAGCTGCGCAAGAGTGGTGGGCCCAGCCTCAAGCGCGTCGAGCACCTGCGCTGCTTTATCAATGACACCGACTCCACTAGAATTGTCCATGTATTGATATTGCCGTCTCATTATCTGAGATGCAAATCATTTGACTGGCTTATTACAGGGGTCTGCTGTTTCAGTGGATCTAACAGCAAACAGCATCGAAGGGAGATGGCCATGGCCAAAACATTGGCCGAGAAAGTCTGGGACGCGCACGTGGTGCGCAAAGGCGACGGCGAAGGCGCCAACGCCCAGCCGGACCTTCTGTACATCGACCTCCACCTCGTCCATGAGGTGACCTCCCCGCAGGCCTTCGAGGGTCTCCGCCTGGCCGGCCGCAAGCTGCGCCGCCCGGACCTCACCATCGCCACCGAGGACCACAACACCCCGACGCTGGACATCGACAAGCCGATCGCTGACCTTACCAGCCGGACCCAGATCCAGACCCTGCGCAACAACTGCGAGGAGTTCGGCGTCCGCCTGCATTCCCTCGGTGACGCCGAGCAGGGCATCGTGCACGTTGTGGGTCCCCAGCTTGGACTGACCCAGCCCGGAATGACCGTGGTGTGCGGCGACTCGCACACGTCCACTCACGGCGCGTTCGGTGCGCTGGCCATGGGCATCGGCACGTCAGAGGTGGAGCACGTCATGGCCACCCAGACGCTGTCCCTCAAGCCGTTCAAGACCATGGCCATCAACGTCGAGGGCGCGCTGCGCCCCGGCGTGACCGCCAAGGACATTATCCTTGCTGTCATCGCCAAGATCGGCACCGGTGGCGGCCAGGGCTACGTCCTGGAGTACCGCGGTTCGGCCATCCGCGCGCTGTCCATGGACGCCCGGATGACCATCTGCAACATGTCCATCGAAGCAGGCGCGCGCGCCGGGCTGGTGGCTCCGGATGAGACGACCTACGCCTACATGAACGGCCGCCCGCACGCGCCGCAGGGCGCCGAGTGGGACGCCGCCGTCGAGTACTGGAACACGCTGCGCACGGACGACGACGCCGTCTTCGACGTCGAGGTTGACCTGGACGCCAACACCCTCGAGCCGTTCGTCACCTGGGGCACCAACCCCGGCCAGGGCGTCTCCCTGTCGGCAAAGGTACCCTCCCCGGAGGACTTCGGCGACGAGAACGCCAAGGCCGCCGCGGAACGCGCCCTGCAGTACATGGGCCTGGCAGCCGGAACGGCCATGAAGGACATCCGCGTGGACACCGTCTTCCTCGGCTCCTGCACCAACTCCCGCATCGAGGACCTGCGGGCCGCGGCGGACATCGTCCGCGGCCGCGAGAAGGACCCGAAGGTCCGGATGCTGGTGGTCCCCGGCTCGGCCCGGGTACGCCTTGAGGCCGAGGCCGAGGGCCTGGACAAGGTCTTCAAGGATTTTGGTGCCGAATGGCGGTTCGCCGGCTGCTCCATGTGCCTGGGCATGAACCCGGACCAGCTGGAGCCGGGGGAGCGGTGCGCCTCCACCTCCAACCGCAACTTCGAAGGCCGGCAGGGCAAGGGCGGCCGCACGCACCTTGTTTCTCCCGTGGTTGCAGCCGCCACCGCCGTCCGCGGAACGCTGAGTTCGCCGTCGGACCTCGATCCGGCACCGGAATCCGCAGCCCTCACCACCGACGCCGCCTAGGAAGACGCCATGGAAAAGTTCACCACCCACACCGGTATCGGCGTCCCGCTGCGCCAAAGCAACGTCGACACGGACCAGATCATCCCCGCCGTGTACCTCAAGCGCATCACCCGCACGGGCTTTGAAGACGCGCTGTTCTCAGCGTGGCGCAAGGACCCTTCCTTCATCCTGAACCAGGAGCCGTTCAACGCCGGGTCCGTCCTGGTGGCGGGCCCCGACTTCGGCACCGGGTCCTCCCGTGAGCACGCCGTCTGGGCGCTTAAGGACTACGGCTTCCGCGCCGTCCTCTCCTCCCGCTTCGCCGACATCTTCCGCGGCAACTCGGGCAAGCAGGGACTCCTCGCCGCCCAGGTTGCCCAGGATGACATCGAGCTGATCTGGAAGACCCTCGAGAATGCGCCGGGAACCGAGGTGACCGTTGACCTCGCGTCCAAGACCGTCACCTGCGGCAACGTGGTTGCGCCGTTCGAGATCGACGACTACACGCGCTGGCGCCTGCTCGAGGGCCTCGATGACATCGGCCTGACCCTGCAGCACGAGGAGGACATTACGGCCTACGAAGCCACTCGGCCGTCTGGCGCCTGCTCGAGGGCCTCGATGACATCGGCCTGACCCTGCAGCACGAGGAGGACATTACGGCCTACGAAGCCACTCGGCCGTCCTTCAAGCCGCTCACACTTCCGGCCAGGACTTCCTGACCGATTATCAATTCGCATCGCCAAAGGCCCGCCGTGCATAGCCGCGGCGGGCCTTTCCGCTGCCCCCGGTCGGGCCGTCGGTCCCCCCGCGCCCGGGTTAGTATTTCGGTTCGGTAACGCGAACTCATATGCTTAGCTGGTGCCTTTGTAAGGATTTGGGGGCGAGTAGTCGTGAGGAAACCGGTAAATGAGTAGTGTTCTGACAATCCGCGGAGGCGTCCCGCTAACTGGCCGTGTCACCGTCCGCGGTGCCAAGAACCTTGTGCCCAAGGCCATGGTGGCCGCGCTGCTGGGCAACGAGCCTTCCCTACTGCGGAACGTTCCGGAAATCAAGGACGTCGAGGTGGTCACCAGCCTCCTCCAGCTCCACGGCGTGACCGTCGAGAAGGACCCCGTCACCGGTGACCTGACCCTTGATCCCAAGGCTGCCAAGACTGCCCCGAGCACGGCCATAGACGCCCACGCCGGCGACTCCCGGATCCCCATCCTGCTGTGCGGTCCCCTGATCCACGCGGTCGGCGAAGCCTTCATCCCGGACCTGGGCGGCTGCAAGATCGGCGACCGGCCCATCGACTACCACCTGAACGTGCTGCGGCAGTTTGGCGCCGTCGTCGAAAAGCGTCCGGGCGGCATTCACATTTCGGCGCCCAAGGGGCTGCGCGGGGCCAAGATTTCCCTGCCGTATCCCTCCGTCGGTGCCACGGAGCAGGTTCTCCTGAGTGCAACGCGCGCCGAAGGCATCACGGAGCTCTCCGGTGCCGCCACCGAGCCCGAAATTGTTGACCTCATCGCCGTTCTCCAGAAGATGGGCGCCATTATCAGCGTCCAGACGGACCGCACCATCAGGATCGAGGGTGTCCGCGAGTTGGGCGGCTACAACCACCGGGCGCTGTCTGACCGCAACGAATCGGCCTCCTGGGCGTCCGCGGCGCTGGTGACGCGCGGTGACATCTTCGTTGAAGGCGCCTCCCAGCGGGACATGATGACCTTCCTGAACACCTTCCGCAAGGTGGGCGGCGGCATGGACATCGGCGAGGACGGCATCCGCTTCTACCACCGTGGCGGCAAGCTCAGCCCCCTCGTCCTCGAAACGGACGTCCACCCCGGTTTCATGACCGACTGGCAGCAGCCCCTGGTCGTGGCCCTGACCCAGGCCGAAGGCGTGTCCATCGTGCACGAGACCGTCTACGAGAACCGCTTCGGTTTCACCGACGCCCTCATCCGCATGGGCGCCAGCATCCAGGTGCACCGGGAATGCCTGGGCAGCGTGCCGTGCCGCTTCGGACAGCGGAACTTCCTGCACTCCGCCGTCATCTCCGGCCCCACCCAGCTCAAGGGAACCGACATCGACGTGCCGGACCTCCGCGGCGGCTTCAGCCACCTGATCGCAGCCCTGGCCGCCACAGGAACGTCCCGGGTGACCGGAATGGACATCATCAACCGCGGCTACGAGCGGTTCACTGAGAAGCTGTCCGGGCTCGGCGCCGACTTCGACATCTCCTTGGCGAAGTAGCGGGGGCCCGATGAAAGAATCGGCCAAAAGCCACACAACGTTCGTGATTATCGCCGGCATTGTCCGGCCGGTGCTGAACCTGATCATGAACAAAAAATGGGAGGGCACGGACAAGCTTCCCGCGGGCGGCTTCATCGCCGTGCCCAACCACTGCACCGAGATCGACCCCCTCGTGATCGGGCACATGCTGTACAGCAACAAGCGAGCCCCGCACTTCCTGGCGAAGTCGGGCCTCTTCAAGGTCCCGGTGGTGGGTGCCGTACTGCATGCCACCAAGCAGATTCCGGTGGAACGTTCGACGGCGGGGGCCAACCGCTCGCTGCAGCTCGCCCAGGAGGTTGTGGCCGAGGGCGGAGCGATCATTATCTACCCCGAGGGTACGCTGACCCGCGACCCCGATCTGTGGCCGATGAAGGGCCACACCGGTGCTGCCCGGCTGGCCCTCGAGGCCGGCATCCCGGTGGTGCCGATGGCGCATTGGGGCGCGCACGAGCTCTTTCCCCGCTACGCCAAGCGGTTCCACCTGTTCCCGCGCAAGACATCTAGGATCCGGATCGGCGACCCCGTCGACCTCTCGCGCTTCGCGGGCCGCGCGCGGGACAAGGCCACCCTGGCCGAAGCCACGGACGTCATCATGGATGCCGTGACCGGACTCCTGGCCGAACTCCGCGGGGAGCAGCCGCCGGCCCGGCGCTGGGATCCTTCCACCCACAACCAGACGAAGCACGGCCGCGACGTCGAGCGGGGCGGGAAGTGACACCTGTGCACGCCCGGCCCGGCTCCGCGGTGTCCGTGGCAGTCCTGGGCGCCGGTTCGTGGGGCACCACGTTCGCTAAAATCCTGGCGGACGCCGCCACCGCCTCCGCCGTGGAGCGCAGCATCAGGCTCTGGGGGCGCCGGGAGGAAGTCGTAGCCGAGATCAACGGCAACCACCGCAACCCCCAGTACCTGGCAGACATTGACCTTCCGCCAAGCATCTCCGCTTTCACCGACGTGGCGGACGCGCTGTCCGGAGCTGACCTGGTTGTCCTTGCTGTTCCGGCGCAGTCCCTGCGCCTCCAACTGCGCAAGTGGAAGCCCCTGATCGGGCCCGACGCCCTCGTCGTGTCGCTGATGAAAGGCCTTGAGCTTGGCACCGACGCCCGGATGAGCGAGGTGATCGCCGAGGAACTGGACATCCCGGCCGACCGAATCGCCGTCGTCTCCGGCCCCAACCTGGCCATGGAGATCGCCCGGGAGGAGCCCACGGCCTCGGTCGTCGCCTGCCCTGACTCCGCCGTCGCCGGCTGGATCGCCAGAAGCTGCACGGCCCCCTACTTCCGCCCCTACACCACCTCAGACATCGTAGGTGTCGAGATCGGCGGCATCGTCAAGAACGTCATCGCGCTGGCCGTGGGCATCTGTGAGGGGAAGCAGATGGGGGACAACACCAAGGCCTCCGTGATTACCCGCGGCCTGGCAGAAACCTCCCGGCTGGCCCTGGCGCTCGGCGGGAAGGCCCACACCATGGCCGGCCTGGCCGGACTTGGGGACCTGGTGGCCACGTGTTCGTCACCGCTGTCCCGGAACCACACTGCCGGCCGCCTGCTGGGGCAGGGCCTGACGCTGGACGAGGTCGCGCAGAAAATGACCCAGACCGCCGAGGGCATCAAATCCGGCCAGGCAGTCCACGACCTTGCCGGCAAGCTCGGCGTCGAAATGCCCATCACGGCGGCCGTCGTCGCGGTCCTCGCCGGAAAATTGTCCGTTGACCAACTCGGGCCGCTGCTGCTGTCCCGGGAACTTAAAGCCGAAGGCGATTACTGACAGTGTCGGAAGAAAATTTGTCCGCAGCGGACAACACCAGCCAGAGCAAGCCCGCCCACGGCGGTAGCCAGCCCAAGCCGCGGGTGGCCGTCCTCTTTGGCGGCCGCTCCAGCGAGCACGCCGTCAGCTGCGTGACCGCTGCCGGCGTGCTGGGGGCCATCGACCGGAACAAATACGACGTCGTTCCCATCGGCATTGCGAAGTCCGGCCAGTGGGTCCTCGCGTCGGGGGACACGGCACAATGGTCCCTGTCCGCAACCTCGCTTCCGGAGGTCGCCCCGTCCGCCCAGACAGTAAGCATCACGGAGATCGGGGGAGAGCACCAGCTCATCGTGACGGCCCCCAACGAGGTGCCGCAGGTACTCGGATCCGTGGATGTGGTGTTCCCGCTGCTGCACGGGCCGTTCGGCGAGGACGGCACCATTCAGGGGCTTCTGGAGCTCTCCGACACCCGCTACGTCGGTGCCGGCGTGCTCGCCTCGGCGGTGGGCATGGACAAGCACTTCATGAAAGTGGTCTTCGAGGCCGCCGGCCTGAAGGTGGGCCCGTACATCGCCGTGACCGACCGGCAGTGGCGCAACGACCCCGAGTCTGTCCGCAAGCAGGTTGACCTGCTCGGCTTCCCGGTGTTCGTCAAGCCGGCCCGCGCCGGATCCTCGATGGGCATCTCCAAGGTGGACTCGCTTGACGGCCTGGACGCCGCGATAGACGCGGCCCGCGAGCATGATCCGAAACTGGTGATCGAGGCCGGCATTGTGGGCCGGGAAATCGAATGCGCCGTGCTCGAGGGCCGCGGTGGCGATGCGCCCCGCACGTCCCTGCCCGGCGAGATCTCCGTCGCCGGCGGCGGGCACGAGTTCTACGACTTCCAGGCCAAGTACGTGGATGACGCGGCCGCCCTGAGCTGCCCCGCGGACATGCCCGAGGAAGCGATTGCCCGCGTCCGCGAGCTCGCTGCCGCGGCGTTCGACTCTGTGGGGGCGGAGGGCCTGAGCCGGGTCGACTTCTTCTACACTCCGGACGGCGACCTCATCATCAACGAGATCAACACGATGCCCGGATTCACGCCGAAGAGCATGTACCCGCAGATGTGGGCGGCCACAGGACTGTCTTATCCGGACCTGATCGACGAGCTGATCCACCTGGCGCTGGCCCGCAAGACCGGCCTGCGCTAATCCCCACCGGCACCCTGACCTCGCTCCGCTTCGGCCAGGGACCGGCGTGGGCCCAGCGGCACCCTGACCTCGCTCCGCTTCGGCCAGGGAACCCTGCCGGCGTGGGCCCAGCGGCACCCTGACCTCGCTCCGCTT
>NZ_JAAOXD010000001.1:293953-306227 GCF_014694315.1 Arthrobacter ipis
CGCTTCGGCCAGGGAACCCTGCCGGCGTGGGCCCAGCGGCACCCTGACCTCGCTCCGCTTCGGCCAGGGAACCCTGCCGGCGTGGGCCCAGCGGGATCTCCCTACTTGCTGGTGGGCAGGTCCTGGAGATCCTCCTGGCCCACGCAGTTGCGGCTGGCCTTGATCTTCGCAGCTGCGGCGGACAGGTCAGCCAGGACGGTGGCCGAGCTGATCTTGTCGGGATCCATCAGGATTTCCGTGGCGGGTTCCCGGCCGTAGGTGGTCAGCGTCCAGACGGGGCTGCCCTCCTTGATGACCCAGTCGACGTCGTTGACGCTGACGCAGCGGTCCGTGGTGGGCCCGGGGACGTTGACGCCGCACCGCAGGACCACCTGCGACGGGTCGCCCCAGGCGGCGGTGGCCTGGCTGTTCGTCTTCCGCAGGCGGGCGTCGCCGATCGCATCCGGAAGCGCCACCATCATCGGGGCGCAGGCCGGATTGGCTGCGTCGGCGGCGGGGGCAACGTCGACGGCGGGTGAACAGCCGCCCAGCACCAGTCCAGTTAACGCGGCGGCCACTGCCACTGTCAGCCTGCGGACGGGTTTCTGGGCAGCTTTCTGGGCAGGCGGGTAATGCATCCTTCAAGCCTATCGTTCCGCGCGGAGCCGGACTGACCGCCGAGTGGCGCCCCGCACTACGTGCCGGCAGGGGCCGGAAACCCGACCAGCCAAAGAATGTCGCCTTGTGGCGGTAGCGTAGTGGCGTGCCCCAATCACCATTGACTGTCGCCCAGCTGTCCGAAGCGGAGCTTCTGGCACGGATCTTCCCGCGCCTGGAACTCAGTGCCCTGCACAGTGCCGCCGTGGTCCTTGGACCGGGCGATGACGCCGCCATCATTGCTGTTCCGGACGGCAAGACGGTCATCAGCATCGACACCCAGGTCCAGGACCAGGATTTCAGGCTTGAGTGGAACAACGGCTACCGGACCACTGGGTATGACGTCGGGTGGAAGGCCGCAGCACAGAACCTCAGCGACATCAACGCCATGGGTGCCTCGGCGACGTCCATGGTGGTGAGCCTGACCCTGCCGCCTGGCACGCCGGTCGGATGGGTCGAGGATCTGGCGGACGGCCTCACGGCCGCCATCAGCAAGCTGGGCGCGGGCGCCTGCTCTGTCGCGGGCGGCGACCTTGGCCGCGGTCGCGAACTGTCCGTCACCGTTGCAGTCCTCGGCACGCTCGACGGCGGCCAGCCCGTACTCCGATCCGGCGCCCAAGCAGGCGACACCGTGGCCATCGCCGGGCGGGCAGGCTGGGCTGCCGCCGGGCTGGCACTGCTGGAGTCCGCCCATCATGTGGGTTCACTTTCACCGGAGCTGCTGTCATTGCTTGAGCTCCAGTGCCGGCCGGAGCCGCCCCTGGATGCCGGGCCGCTGGCGCGCATGTCCGGAGCCACAGCGATGATGGACATTTCCGACGGCCTGGTGCGGGACGGAACCAGGATGGCGGTGGCCAGCCACGCTGTGCTGGAGTTGGATCCCGGGCACCTCGGCCAGCTCGCCGAGCCCCTCCGCCCCGCGGCCGCCCTCCTGGGCGCCGACCCCCGCGCATGGGTACTCGGCGGCGGGGAAGACCACGGGCTCCTGGCCACTTTCCCGGCGGGCGTGCAGGTGCCGCCCGGCTTTACTGGGATAGGCTCAGTACAGGCCTGCGGCGCTGACAAGGCGCCCGGCGTGACGATTGCGGGACGGCCCGCTGGCTCCGTGGGATGGGATCACTTTGCAGACTAAGGTTGCCGCGAACGCGCAAGCGATGAAGCGGTGGTTGGGCAAGGCCGAAACCGCACTGGGCAACCACAGCGACCGCCTGAACGCCATCAATATCTTCCCGGTAGCGGACGGCGACACCGGTACCAACCTCTACCTCACGGTCCGTGCCGCACACCGGGCACTGCAGGATGCCATCCCCGCAGACGCCGGCCCGATGCAGGTGCCGGAGCAGGCCGGGCACCTGGCAAAGCTCAATGACGTGGGCGCCGTCCTTTCGCATGCCGGCCAGGCGGCAATGGAGCAGGCCAAAGGGAACTCCGGCACACTGTTCTCCGTATTCCTGTGCGCAGCAGCTGAACCACTGGCCGGGCACGCCAGGCTCACCTCGTCGCTGCTCGCCGCAGCGCTCAACCGCGCGCAGATCAGGGCCTGGTCCGCGCTGAGCGACCCCGTGCCGGGCACCATGCTGTCCGTCATGGAGGCGGCGGGCCGGGCCGCGGCCGCCGTGGACGCCGGGCAGAACGGCAACGACAGCAACCGCGCCCTGGGGCTGGTCCTGGATGCGGCCGTGGAGGCCGCCCTCGAGGCCGTGGTTCGCACGGAGGGGCAGCTCGATGCTTTGCAGGCCGCGCACGTGGTGGATGCCGGCGGCGTGGGTATGCTGCTGATCCTCGACTGCCTCCGTTCGGCGGTGCTCGGCGAGGAGCTCCGCAGCGAACTGCTGGACGGCCTGCACGGGTACGATCTCCAGGACCCCCACATCCACACCGGCATGCCGGATGACGACGGCGTGGAGGTCATGTGCACCATCACCCTGTCCCCGCTGGACGCCGCCACGCTCCGGCAGCGCCTTGATGAGCTCGGGGACTCCGTGATCATGAGCCAGGTCGGGCCTTCCGCTGACGCTGAGGGCCGGTACCGGTGGCGGGTCCACGTGCACGTCCCGGACCCGGCCCCCGCTCTTGGGGTAATCAGGTCGCTGGGTGATCCGGCGGATGTGTCCGTCAGCGAGCTGGCCCTGCCCCGGGATCCGTCGGGAGAAGTGGGCGCCGAAGGACGATGAACGTCGAACTGGAACTTGGCCTGGAGCGCCGGGTGGGCAAGCGCTCCGCGGCCGCGATCGAGAAGCACCTGGGCATCACCACCGTCGGCGGCCTGCTCAACCACTTCCCGCGCCGCTACCTCAACCGCGGTGAACTGACGCGCATCAGCGAACTTCCGTTCGATGAGGAAGCGACCCTGATCGCCCGCGTCGTCTCCAACAGCACCCGGCAGATGCGCGCCCGGAAAGGCTCCATCACCGACGTCGTCGTTACCGATGACGCCGGTACGGGCACACTGAAAATCAGTTTCTTCAACGGCCGTCTCGCCAGGGCCGAGCTGCATCCCGGCCGGCGGGCCATGTTCTCCGGGAAGGTGACGCGCTACCAAGGTTCACTGGGGCTGACCAACCCGAACTACCAGCTGCTGGACAAGGACCCGGAGGTCCCGGACATGGACCCTGAAAAGCTCGCGGCCATGCCCATCCCGATCTACCCGGCCACCGCAGGCCTCACCAGCTGGTCCATCGAGAAAGTCGTGAAAGCCCTGCTGGAAACCGCGGACCTGGACGCTTTGCCGGACCCGGTTCCGGCGGCCATAGCCGGACGGGAAAAATTCCTTCCGGTGCCGGAGGCCTACCGGCTCATCCACGCCCCGGAGACCGCACAGGACTGGCGCAAGGCCAGGGACCGGTTCCGCTACCAGGAAGCCCTGGTCCTCCAGTCGGCCCTCGCCCGGCGCCGGGCCCAGCTCGCTTCCGAGGAGGCCACCGCCCGGCGTCCCATGCCGGAGGGGCTGCTCGCAGCCTTCGACCGCCAGCTGCCGTTCACCCTGACGGCGGGCCAGTCCGCCGTCGGCAAGACCCTCTCGGAGGAACTGTCGCAGGACTGGCCCATGAACAGGCTGCTGCAGGGCGAGGTCGGCTCGGGCAAAACCATTGTGGCGCTGCGGGCCATGCTCCAGGTGGTGGACGCCGGGGGGCAGGCAGCGCTGCTGGCGCCCACAGAAGTTTTGGCGGCACAGCACTTCGATTCCATCCGGCGGACACTTGGCGAGCTGTCCCGCGACGGGCTCCTGGGCGGGCTGGGCGACCACACGGTGCAGGTCAGCCTGCTGACCGGCTCCATGCCCACGGCCGCTCGCAAGCAGGCGCTGCTCGACGCCGCCTCCGGCACTGCCGGGATCGTCATCGGCACCCACGCGCTGTTGAGCGACAACGTCTCCTTCTTTGACCTGGGCCTCATCGTGGTGGATGAGCAGCACCGCTTCGGCGTGGAACAGCGTGATGCCCTGCGCGCCAAGGCCAGCAAGCCGCCGCACCTGCTGGTCATGACCGCCACCCCGATCCCCAGGACCGTGGCCATGACGGTGTTCGGCGACCTGGAAACGTCCGTGCTTGATGAACTGCCCGCGGGCCGGGCACCCATCACCACGCACGTCGTCGGCCTCGCCGAAAACCCCGCCTGGGCGGGCCGCATCTGGTCCAGGTCACGCGAAGAGATCGAGTCGGGCCACCAGGTCTACGTCGTGTGCCCCAAGATCGGCGCGGACGACGACGGCGACTTCACTCCCGGTGAGGCGGAACCCGACCCCGGGGAACTGGAGGGGGACGTAGCCGCACGCGAACTGGCCTCCGTGACCGCCGTCGTCGAACACCTCAGGGAGGAACCGGCCCTGGCCGGGGTTGCACTGGCGCCGCTCCACGGGCGCCAGGACCCGGTGCTGAAGTCAGAGACCATGGCCTCCTTCACGGCCAACAAGACCAAGCTGCTGGTATCCACCACCGTCATCGAGGTGGGCGTGGATGTGCATAATGCCACCCTGATGGTCATCCTGGACGCGGACCGCTTCGGCATCTCCCAGCTTCACCAGCTCCGCGGGCGCGTTGGCCGGGGAGGGCTGCCAGGCACGTGCCTGCTCGTGACCACCCTCGAACCGGGGCACCCGAGCCGGCGTCGGCTGGACGCCGTAGCGGCCACCACCGACGGGTTCGAGCTTTCCCAGGAGGACCTGAAGCTGCGCCGCGAGGGCGACATCCTCGGCGCCTCGCAGTCCGGTGGCCGGTCCACGCTGAAGTTGCTCCGTGTCCTGGAGCACGAGGACATCATTGCCCGGGCCCGGCAGGACGCCCAGAAGATTGTGGGCGCAGACCCTGCGCTGGCCGCCTATGCGGCACTTGCCGAGGCCATTGATGAGTACCTGAATCCCGAGAAGGAGGCGTTCCTTGAACGCGGCTAGCACGATCCCCCTGCCACCCGCACTGCCGCAGGCAGGGGACAACGCGGGAGACGGCGCATGAGCAGGATCGTTGCCGGTGCCGCGGGCGGAACCCCGCTGGCCAACGTGCCAGGTTCAATGACGCGTCCCACCACGGACCGGGTCAAGGAGGCGCTGTTTTCCCGGCTGGATGCGTTCAACGTGCTCGGCGGCGCCCGCGTCCTGGACTTGTACGCCGGATCCGGGGCGCTGGGGGTGGAGAGCGCCAGCAGGGGAGCGGAAACAGTCGATCTCGTGGAATTCGACGCGAAGGCCAGCGCCGTGTGCCAGCGGAACGCCGACCTCATCAACGGCGTCCTGGGCCGCAAGGCCGTTACGGTGCACCGGTCCAAGGTGGAGTCCTTCCTCGAACGGACGGCCGGGGACACCACATGGGACGTCGCCTTCCTGGACCCGCCTTACCCCCTCGATGAGCCGGCGCTGGCGTCTGTCCTGGAAAAGCTTGCCCCGCACCTCAGCGATGGGGCGGTGGTGGTGGTGGAACGGTCGTCGCGCTCTACCGAACCGGGGTGGCCGGGAGGCCTGGAGCGCTTTGCCGAGAAAAAATACGGCGAGACACGGCTGTGGTACGCCGAACCGTCCAGCGGCCAGGATGTTGACCTTGCGCTGGAGGCCGAGGACTGAGCTGATCGGTCGGGCAGCTGGCTGGTCTGACAGCTGCCTGGTTTGGGAGGCGACGCTAGTCTGACAACCCGTCCAGTTCCACGCCAGCCAGGACTTTGGCCGGATGGGGGCCGCGGGCCGTGAGGGCGGCGGTCCACTCGGGCGGCCACGGCTTGCGCGTGCCGGCAAGGATGATGTTCCCGGGATACTTTCCCGTGAACATGCCCGCCTCGGCGCAGGCTGCGACGTCCGTCATGGCCCTCCGCAGCGCAGCCACCTGGCTCCGGACGAGCGTCAGGCCCGGCTCGTCGCCCACATTCACAATCAGCACGCCCCGCTCCGAGAGGAGCGCCGCGGCCTCCTGGTAGAACCCGGTGCAGGCGATGTGCTCCGGTGCCTCCGGCCCCGAGAAGATGTCCAGGATGACGACGTCGAAACGCAGGTCCGGGGGCAGCTCGGCCAAAGCGGCACGCGCGTCGCCGATGACTGTGTGAAGGTCGGTTCCGTCCGGCAGCGGCAGCCGCTCCAGCACGAAGTCCAGCAGCTCCCGCTCGAGCTCCACGGCGTACTGCACGGAGCCGGGACGCGTCGCCTGGATATACCGTGCCAGGGTCAGGGCCCCGGCCCCCAGGTGTAGAGCACGGATGGGTGCACCCCACGGAGCGGCGAGGTCCACGATGTGCCCGATGCGGCGCAGGTATTCGTAGAAGATGTCCTCGGGGTCGGCCAGGTCCACGTGTGACTGCTCGGCGCGGCCGATGCTGAGCACGAAACCGCCGTCAGTATAGGTATCCGGTTCGATGACGGCGTGCTGGCCGGTGGCGCGCAGGAAGCGCGATGCCCGGGCGCCGCCGTCGGGCATGCTCAGAGCCTGTCCCGGAGGGTCGCCAGCCGCGTGGCAGCCTCCTCGAGGACTTCGTCGCGCTTGCAGAACGCGAACCGCAGCAGGCTGCGCGTCCGCTCGGCGCCCTCCGGGTGGCAGAACACGGGCACCGGAATGGCGGCCACTCCCACCAGCGCGGGCAGGCGGCGGGCCAGGTCCACCGAGTCCCGGATGCCCAGCGGCGAGGTGTCCACGTTGACGAAGTAGGTGCCGTCCGGGGTGAACACCTCCAGTCCGGCCGCGCGCAGCCCCTCACTCAGGATGTCGCGCTTTTTTCGCAGCGTGGCGGAGATGCCCTTGTAGAACTCGTCGGGCAGTGCCAGGCCGGTGGCGATGGCACTCTGGAACGGGGTGCCGGAACTGTACGTGAGGAACTGCTTCACTGTCCGGACCGCCGCTACGAGGTGCTCGGGGCCGCTCAGCCACCCGACCTTCCAGCCCGTAAACGAGAACGTCTTGCCGGCCGAGGAAATGGTGACCGTCCTGTCGGCGGCTCCCGGCAACGTGGCCACCGGAATGTGGCTGACCCCAAACGTGAGGTGCTCATAAACCTCGTCCGTGATGATGATCGCGTCATGCTTCCGGGCAAGGTCGACGACGCGCTGAAGCACCTCGCGCGGGAAGACCGCACCGGTCGGGTTGTGTGGGTTGTTCAGCAACACGACTTTGGTGCGGTCAGTAAACGCCGCCTCAAGGGCTGCGGCATCCGGCAGGAAATCGGGGGCCAGCAGCGGAGCGGTGACATGCGTGGCGCCGGAGAGCCCGATGATCGCGCCGTAGGAGTCGTAGAACGGCTCGAAGGTCAGGACCTCATCGCCGGGGCCGACGAAAGCCAGCAGTGACGCGGCGATTGCCTCGGTGGCGCCGGTGGTGACAATAATTTCAGTGTCCGGGTCCGGCTCCAGCCCGTAGAACCGCCTCTGGTGTGCGGACACGGCCTTCCGGAGCTGGGGGATCCCCTTGCCCGGTGCGTACTGGTTGGAGCCTTCGGCGATCGCCGCCTGGGCGGCCGCCTTGATCTCTGCGGGGCCGTCCTCATCGGGGAATCCCTGACCCAGGTTGATGGCGCCGGTCTGCATGGCCAGCGTGGTCATCTCCTCGAAGATCGTCACGCCCAAAGCGCCGTCACTCGCCAGCAGGTTTGCCCCGGTGGCCGCACGCTGCCAGGGCGCCGGAAGTGTTTCTGTCATTGGGTTCCTGCCTGTCTGTTCAGCACTCTTTTCAGCCGCGGGCGCGTTGGCGGCCGGCGCCCCAGTCATGGTATCCCGGCCCGCGGATACGGTAGGTTCGGAGCATGAGACGCGCCGTATGCCCAGGCTCCTTCGACCCCATCCACAATGGACACCTCGAGGTCATCGCCAGAGCCGCGAGCCTGTTTGATGAAGTGATCGTCGCCGTGTCCACCAACTATGCCAAGAAGTACCGGTTTCCGCTGGAAGAACGGATTGAGATGGCCAGAGAGACCCTGGCCTCCCTGCGCGGCATCGTCGTGGAACCCGTCGGGGAGGGACTCCTGGCGGAGTACTGCCGGCAGCGCGGCGTGTCCGCCATCGTGAAGGGGCTGCGGTCGTCGTCGGACTTTGACTACGAACTTCCCATGGCGACCATGAACCGCCAGCTGAGCGGAGTGGAGACGGTGTTCCTTCCTGCGGAAGCGCACTACCTTCACCTGTCATCCACCCTGATCAAGGAAGTGGCCACCCTGGGCGGCAGCGTCTCCGAATACGTCCCCAGGTCCGTACTGAAACGGCTTCTCGCTGGCGGCGCGCCTTAGGCCGCCCAGCCCTGAAGGGGGTAGGCTTGTCCGGTACGTTTCCGGTGCACGCCGGCCGCGTGCCGCGGCGTGGCATCCGGTTTGAGTCCGTCAGGGAGTTCAGGCTAAGATGGTACGTCGGTCATATGTTCAACAGGAGTTCTCATTAAGCGAGATGCAAGTTCGCCCTTGATGTTCGATGTCAAGGACCTCGGACGCAGTCCGGGGAGCATGCGTACACTGACGGAACATGTATCCGCGCCGGGGGATCTCGGCGTGGCGCTCATTGGCGTTCAGGAAGGCTCGGATATCGAGCTTGACCTGAGGCTTGAGGCCGTACACGAAGGAATTCTGGTATCAGGAACCGCCCTCGCCGAGGTAAAAGGCGAGTGCGGCCGATGCCTGGATCCCCTTGCGTATGACCTTGAGGTCAATGTGCAAGAACTTTTCTTCTACGAAGGCGTCCTGCCTTCGGACGAGGAAGACGATGAAGAGCAACGTCGAGTCGAGCACGATCTGATCGATCTTGAGCCGGTGTTGCGGGACGCAGTCGTGACCGCGCTGCCGTTCCAGCCGGTGTGCCGGGAAGACTGCCAGGGTCTGTGCTCCGAATGCGGGGCGCGCCTGGAAGACGATCCGGGGCACCACCACGAGGTCGTAGATCCTCGCTGGGCTGCCCTGGCTGATCTGGCTAAGCCTGACCGGCAAAATTGATTTGTAAGTGTTTTTCTAGAGAGAAATGAGTTAGCCGTGGCTGTTCCCAAGCGGAAAATGTCTCGCTCGAATACCCGCGCCCGTCGTTCCCAGTGGAAGGCAACTGCCCCCCACCTGGTGAAGACCGTCGAGAACGGCCAGGTCACCTACAGCCTGCCGCACCAGGCGAAGGTCGTCACCGACTCGGCTGGCACTGCGCTGTTCCTTGAGTACAAGGGCCGCAAGGTCGCGGACGTCTAATCGGCCTACAAGTCGATCAGGATGTCTTCAACTGAAGAGCTTCTGAAGCGTCTCGGTGTCTTCATTGACGCCGGGACGCTTCGTCTTGCTCTGACACACCGTTCTTACGCCTACGAAAACGGCGGCATACCCACCAACGAGCGCCTTGAGTTCCTGGGCGACTCCATCCTGGGCTTCTCCGTCACCGATGCGCTGTACCGCGACAACCCGACGCTCCCCGAGGGCGATCTGGCAAAGCGCAGGTCGGCCGTGGTGAGCACGCGCGCCCTCGCGGGCATCGGCCGCAGCCTGGGCATCGGGGACTACATTTACCTTGGCCAGGGGGAGAAGCTCACCGAAGGCAAGAACAAGGCCTCGATTCTGGCCGACACCATGGAAGCGCTCATCGGCGCCACCTACGTGTCCAACGACATCGAGACCGCCCGCCAGCTGGTGATGCGCCTCATCGGACCGCTCCTGAAGGACGCCGCCGCCCTCGGCGCCGGCACGGACTGGAAAACCAGCATCCAGGAGCTGGCCGCGGGACGTCAGCTGGGCAGCATCTACTACGCCGTTGAGGGCTCCGGTCCGGATCACGCGCGCACCTTCGTCGCGCAACTTCAGATCGGCGGAACCGCCTACGGAAAGGGCTCCGGCCACTCTAAGAAGGAAGCCGAGCAGGAAGCTGCCGCGGACGCCTGGCGGAAGCTGTCGGGCGCGGAGTCCAAGGTCTCCGCCGCGGAGCCTGCGCCGGCAGACGCAGCGGCGGCTCCCTCGGATTCCGCCGCGGGCAGCTAAGCGCCGGTGCCTGAACTTCCCGAAGTCGAGGTAGTCCGGCGCGGCCTGGTCAACTGGGTCCGCGGCCGGACCATCACCGGCGTCGACGTTGTGGACCCGAGATCCGTGCGCCGGCACACGCTGGGGCCCGAGGATTTCGCCGGGAACCTTGAGGGAGCCATCGTCCTCGATGTCGCCCGCCGGGGCAAGTTCCTCTGGATGCCGCTGCAGGAGGATGGCGTGTCCCGCGGCAGTACCGGCAGCGGCGATTCCGGGGTCCCCGGCGTCGCGCTCATGGCCCACCTCGGCATGAGCGGCCAACTCCTGATGCAGGACAGCTCCGTTCCGGACGAGAAACACCTGAAGGTCCGGCTGCGGCTGAGTCCGGAGGGAGCCATGCCGGAGCAGTTGCGGTTCGTGGACCAGCGGATCTTCGGCGGCCTGTTCGTCACCACTCTTGTTCCTACGGACGACGGCGGACCGGGCGGGATCGCGGAGGACCCAGTGCCGGTCATCGCGGAGGAAGCCTCGCACATCGCGCGTGACCCCTTGGACCCGCATTTTTCCTTCGACACCTTCTACCGCCGCCTCCGGAAGCGGAAGACCGGACTGAAACGCGCGCTGCTGGACCAGGGGCTCGTGTCCGGGATCGGCAACATCTACGCTGACGAGGCCCTGTGGCGGGCAAAGCTGCACTTTGCGCGGCCCACCGACACTCTCCGCCGGTCCGAAGCCGAACGCCTCCTCGCCTCTGCCCGCGACGTGATGGCCGATGCCCTGGCTGCCGGCGGCACCAGCTTCGATTCCCTGTACGTCAACGTCAATGGCGCGTCCGGTTATTTTGAGCGGTCCCTCAATGCCTACGGCAGGGAAGGGGAGGAATGCAGGCGCTGTGCTGCCGCGGGGATCGTCAGCATCATGAGGCGCGAGCAGTTCATGAACCGTTCCTCCTACACGTGCCCTGTGTGCCAGCCGCGCCCGCGCAACGGCCGCTGGTGAGCATTGACACCTTGGTTGCTAAGGCCAAAAGCGCCGCAAATCCGGGGTTCCCGGCCCGTTAGCCACTAGATTTGGTGAAGGACCAGCACCCGCTGCCGCCACCTATGGAGATCTGAAAACTTTGCACCTCAAAAGTCTGACCGTCCGGGGCTTCAAGTCGTTTGCGTCGGCCACGACGTTCGACTTTGAGCCTGGCGTTACGGCAGTCGTCGGGCCCAACGGCTCGGGCAAGTCCAACGTCGTGGACGCCCTGGCCTGGGTCATGGGGGAGCAGGGCGCCAAAACCCTCCGCGGCGGCAAGATGGAGGACGTCATCTTTGCCGGCACGTCCGGCCGCCCGCCCCTGGGCCGCGCGCACGTCTCGCTCACCATCGACAACGCCGACGGCGCCCTGCCGATCGAGTACAGCGAAGTCACCATCTCGCGCACCCTCTTCCGCACCGGCGGTTCCGAGTACGCCATCAACGGCTCGGCGTGCAGGCTCCTGGACATCCAGGAACTGCTCTCCGACTCCGGGCTCGGCCGCGAAATGCACGTCATCGTGGGGCAGGGGCAGCTGGACCGCGTCCTGCACGCCACTCCCGAGGACCGCAGGGGCTTCATCGAAGAAGCCGCCGGCATCCTCAAACACCGGCGGCGCAAGGAAAAGACCGTACGCAAGCTGGAGGCGATGCAGGCCAACCTCCAGCGGCTCAGCGACCTGACCGGGGAAATCCGCCGGCAGCTGACACCGCTCGGTAAGCAGGCAGCGGTGGCGCGGCGCGCGCAGACTGTCCAGTTCGAGGTCCGTGATGCCCGTGCCAGGCTGCTGGCAGATGACCTGGTCCAGCTCCAGAACACCCTTGCACAGGACATCGCCGACGAGTCCGCGCTCAAGGCGCGGCGCGCCGTCGTCGAAACCCAACTTGAGGACGGCCGCCGGCGGCAGGCCTCCCTGGAGCAGCTTGCGGCGGAGGCGACCCCGCAGCTGAACGCCGCCCGGGACACCTGGTACCAGCTGTCCGCAGGACGGGAGCGGCTGCGCTCCCTCGCATCTTTGGCCCAGGAACGCTGCCGCCTGCTGGGATCCGCGGATCCAGCGCCGGAGCCTGGCCGGGACCCGGACCAGCTGGAGCGGCAGGCCGCCCGCGTCCGCGGCGAGCAGGCGGAGCTGGAGCAGGACATCCTCGCGGGGCGCGCCGCGCTGGAGGCCGCCACAGCCGCCAAGTCTGCCGCCGAGGATGCCGCCGCGGCCGAGGAGAAGCGGCTCACCGCCGCGCTG
>NZ_JAAOXD010000001.1:306327-345149 GCF_014694315.1 Arthrobacter ipis
CCGCCGAGGATGCCGCCGCGGCCGAGGAGAAGCGGCTCACCGCCGCGCTGCGCGCCGCCGCAGACCGGCGTGAGGGCTTGGCGCGGCTGGCCGGCCAGGTGGGCGCGGCGCGGTCAAAGGTGGAATCTGCCCAGGCCGAAGTGGGCAGGCTGCGCGAATCCCTGGCCGCAGGCGATGAGCGCCGCCGGCATGCCCAGTCCGAGTTTACGGCGCTGGAATCGCAGGTGGCGGGCGCGGAGGACGGTGAGGAAACCCTTGACGCCGAATACGAGGACGCCAGCGCCGCCCTCGACGGCATCCTCGCGGAGATCGATTCGATGAAAAGCACCGAGCGCGACGCCGTCCGCGAACGGGACGCGCTCAAGGCACGGCACGAGGCCCTTCAGCTGGGCCTCAACCGCAAGGACGGCTCCGAGCATGTCCTCGGTGCCGGGGTGGCTGGCACGGTCGGCCCGCTGGCGAGGGCACTGACCGTTGAACCGGGCTATGAGGCCGCCGTCGCTGCAGCCCTGGGCAGCGCTTCGGATGCCATCGTGGTGCGGGACGCCGGAACGGCGGCAGAATTGGTGCGACTCCTCAGGGAGGACGACGCCGGCCGTGCCACGCTGCTGCTCGAGGCAGCGGCACCTCCGGCAGGAGCGCCCGCTGCCGGGGGGAAAACCGCTGCAGGAAGCCGTGCCCTGCCAGCCGGGGCCCGCCCGGCGGCTGATTTGGTAACGGCCTCCGGAACCACGGCGGCGGCCGTGCGTACGCTGCTCGCTGCCACCGCCGTCGTCGACGATCATGACACGGCGGCGGAGCTGGTCGCCGGGCGTCCCGACCTTACCGCCGTGACGCTCGCCGGTGACGTGTTCACCGCCTTGACCGTCACCGGCGGTTCCGCGAAGGCGCCCTCGCTGCTTGAGGTACAGGCCGCCGTCGACGACGCCGCGTCCCGTCTGACGGCGCTCACCGCCCGGCTCGAACAGGGCCGCTTTGCCCTGGCTGCCGCCGAGGCCCGACGCGCCGAGGCGCAGGAACGCGCGGACGCCGCGCTGGAGCGCCTGCATGAATCGGATGCCCGGCTGGCAGCGGTGGCCGAACGGCTGGGCCACCTCAACTCGGTCCTTCGCAGCGCCGTCGGCGAAAGCGAACGGCTGGCCGCGTCGCTGGCCCGTGCGGAGGCAAACATCGTGGCCGAGCAGGAGGCGCTGACGGCGGTGACAGCCCGGCTGGCGGCCGCCCAGGACGCGCCCGCCGAGGAGGAACCTTCCACGGAACAGCGGGACGCGCTGGCCCTGGCCGCATCCCGCGCACGGTCGGCCGAGATGGAAGCCCGGCTGTCCCTGCGCAGCCGGGAAGAGCAGCTCACGGCCATCAGCAACCGGGCCGCCTCCCTGGAGCGCGCGGCGGCCTCGGAGCGCCGGGCGCGTGAACAGGCCGCCGAACGGGCCCGCCGCCGAAGGATCCAGGCCAAGAGGGCGGCGGCAGTCTCGGCCGTGGCGGAGCACCTGATCCGGTTTAGCGACGTTTCCGTTGAGCTGGCCGGCAGGGAGCGGGACCTTGCCGAGCAGGTCCGGGAGCAGCGGGACCGGGAACTCACCGCTATCCGTACGGCCAACGAGGCGCTGGTCCGCGAACTCGCGGAACTGACCGACTCGGTGCACCGTGACGAGCTGGGGCGTGCCCAGCAGCGGCTCCGGATCGAGGCGCTGGAAACGAAATCGGTGGAGGAGCTGGGGCTGACTGCGGACCAGCTAGTGGCAGACTACGGGCCGGACCAGCCCGTGCCCCTGCCCGCCTCCGCTTCCACGGACAAGTGGGCGGCGCTGCGGGCACCCGTCGATGCCGGGGGCCAGCCGGTGGTGGAGGGCGTGCCGTTCGTCCGCGCGGACCAGGAAAAGCGACTCCGCAGGGCGGAGCGGGACCTGTCGTCGCTGGGCAAGGTCAACCCCCTGGCGCTGGAGGAGTTCGCCGCACTGGAGGAACGCCACCAGTTCCTCAGCACCCAGCTGGAGGACCTCAAGGCCAGCCGCAAGGACCTGCTGGACATCATCAAGGAAGTCGACGACCGCGTGCAGAAGGTCTTCTCGGAGGCCTTCGCGGACACCTCGGCCCAGTTCGTGCGGGTCTTCGGCCGGCTCTTCCCGGGCGGGGAGGGAAGGCTGGTCCTGACCGACCCCACGGACATGCTCACCACCGGCATCGAGGTCGAGGCCAGGCCCGCGGGCAAGAAAATCAAGCGGCTGTCGCTGCTCTCCGGCGGCGAAAGGTCGCTCACCGCGGTGGCCCTGCTCGTGGCCATCTTCAAGGCCCGGCCCTCGCCGTTCTACGTCATGGACGAGGTCGAAGCGGCCCTGGATGACACCAACCTCGGCCGACTCATTACGATCTTCGAAGAACTCCGCGAATCCAGCCAGCTGATCGTGATTACCCACCAGAAGCGAACCATGGAGGTGGCCGACGCGCTCTACGGTGTGACCATGCGGGGCGACGGCGTGTCCACCGTCATCAGCCAGCGGCTCGGAGCGGACGTTTAGGGACCTGTGGCTTGTGAGAAGCTAGGGGTGTGAATGACATTATCCCCATTCTTCTGCCCATTCTGGCTGCCCTGGTAGTTATCGGCGGGCTGGTTCCGGTGCTGATGAAGGCCCGGAAATCCCGCACGCAATACCTCGGCACCCGGGACGCCAACGACCCCGCTGAGCCGCTCGGCGGCGGAGGGACCCTCCTGGAGGACCGGCCGGCTGCGCCTGCTGATCGTCAGGCGCCGGACGCCGTCGACCTCGAAGGGCTGGAAACCGAGGTCCCGGATGACGCGGCCGGCCTGGAAACCATTCCCGTGGAGACGCCGCTGCCCGTGGCGGGGCGGCTCAACCGCCTCCGGGAGCGTCTGGTCAAGTCCAACAACGTGCTCGGCAAGGGCCTGCTGGCGCTGCTCTCCAGCGACAAGATCGACGAGGACGTCTGGGATGAGGTGGAGGAAACCCTGCTCCTGGCCGACCTTGGCACTGAACCCACCATGCAGCTGGTGGATGCGCTCCGCGAACGCGTGAAGGTCCTGGGCACCCGCGACCCCGAGCACGTCAAGGCGCTGCTGCGCGAAGAGCTCATCAAGATCGTGGACCCGTCCATGGACAGGAGCCTGCGGGTAGACCGGCACGCGGACAGGCCCGCCGTCGTGATGGTGGTGGGCGTTAACGGCGTAGGCAAGACCACCACGGTGGGCAAGCTGGCCCGCGTGCTCGTGGCAGAGGACAAGGACGTCATCCTCGGCGCGGCCGACACCTTCCGCGCCGCCGCGGCAGAACAGCTGGCCACCTGGGGTCAGCGCGTCGGCGTTCCCACCGTGAAATCCGATATTGACGGCGCGGACCCGGCATCCGTGGCGTACGAGGCCGTCAAGGCCGGCATCGACCAGGAAGTCGACGTCGTCATGATCGACACCGCCGGCCGCCTACAGAACAAGGTCGGCCTGATGGATGAGCTCGGCAAGGTCAAGCGCGTCGTGGAAAAGCTGGCAGAGGTGGACGAGGTCCTCCTGGTGCTGGACGCCACCACCGGCCAGAACGGGCTCAACCAGGCACGGGTCTTCGCCGAGGTGGTCAACATCACCGGCATCGTGCTGACCAAGCTGGACGGAACCGCGAAGGGCGGCATCGTCGTCGCCATCCAGAAGAGCCTCGGAGTACCAGTGAAGCTCATCGGCCTCGGCGAAGGTGCGGACGACCTCGCGCCGTTCGAGGCCGAGGGTTTCGTCGACGCCCTCCTGAACTAGGGCCCGTCACACCAAACAGCAGCTCCCAACTGGGTAGCAGCAGGGGGCGTTCCCAGCCTTGGGAACGCCCTCTGCTGCTACCCACATGGGTTTAAGTGGCGTCTGCAGGCTCGCGGTGCACCGTCTCCCGCGCGGCCAGCCAGCCTGCCGCGGCGACCAGGAGCACGGCGCCCGTGGCTGCGAAGGCCCAGCTGTAACCCAGCCGGTCGGCCAGCAAACCGACGAGCACCGGCCCAAGGATGGCACCGATGTCCGATGTCATCTGGTAGGCCGCCAGTACAGGTCCGCCGGAACGTTCGCGGCCGATCACATCGGCGACCGCGGCCTGTTGCGCCGGATTGAGCATTCCCGCTCCCACTCCCGCCAGCATCGAGGCGCCCAGGAACCACCCCAGCCCCTGCGTCAGGCCGATCGCGGCCGTCGCCGCGCCGGTGACCACGAGCCCCGCCACCATCATCGGCTTCCTGCCCAGGCTGTCGGCCAGTCGGCCGGACACGGTCAGGGCGAGGGCATTTCCGGCGGCGAAGACTGCCAGCGCCCAGCCTGCTGCCCCGGGCCCGGAGTTCAGGGCGGTAACGGCAAACAGCGGCACCGTGGCCATGCGGACACCGAAAGTAGCCCAGCCGTTGGCGAAGCTGGACAGCATGGCGGCCCGGTAGGCGCTGTCGCGGAAGGCCTCGCCGAGTTTCATGGCCGGCGCAGCCGCTGCCTGGCCGCGGGCAGAGCCGGGAACATGGCTGAGCTGCGTCTGCACCACCAGGGCAGCCAGGACGAGCGCGCCCGCATAGGCCAGGAACGGGATGCGCAGGCCGAAGCCGGCGAGCAGGCCGCCGACGATGGGCCCGCAGACGTTGCCGATCAGGAACGCCGACGCGTACGCGCCGGACACCCGGCCGCGGCTCTCCGGCGGGGCCAGCCTGATGACCAGTGCCATAGATGCCACCGTGAACATGACCGATCCGGCACCGCCCAGCCCGCGGAACACCAGCAGCTGCCAGTAGCTCTGGGCGAAGGCGCAGGCCGCGGTGGACGCCGCCACGATGAGAAGGCCGGCGACGTAGACCGGACGCTCGCCGAGCCTGCCGATGAGGGCACCGCCGGCGGGCGCGAAGAGCAGCCGCATAAGCGCAAAGATGCTGACGATGACAGCGGCGGCCGTAGCGCCGACGTCGAACGTGGTGGCGAACTGCGGCAGCACCGGCGCCACCAGGCCGAAGCCCAGCGCAATCAGGAAGGCTGCGACAAGCATCACCTTGATGTCACGGGGCAGCGGAGCGCCGTCGGCGCGGCGGACCGTGGTGAAACGTAGTTTGCCCGCGGCATTACGGGGGAGTGGGCTCATGAAGCGGCGAATCCTTGCTAAACAGGCAGGGCGGGCGTTTGGGGGCGATGAAACATAACCGTAACAAGCAGGATATGCACCATTTACGTCTGGGAGGTTGTTGTAACAGACCGGCAATCTAAATCCTCCGCCAGCGAAACACACCGCGGCAAAACTTGATCCAGGACGCAAAAGGCGTTGGGCAGGCGGATCACTCCGCAGCATTCGATCAGAGAGGACGTGCACCATGGAACTTACCGCAGGTCACGTATGGCTCATGGTGGCGGCGGCACTCGTGCTGTTCATGACACCAGGTCTGGCATTTTTCTACGGCGGCATGACGCGCGCCAAGGCAGCACTGAACATGATGATGATGAGCTTCATCTCCATCGGCATGGTCGGCGTGGTGTGGGTACTCTGGGGCGCATCGATGAGCTCCGGCGAGGGGTTCCTGCAAATTGTCGGGAACCCGTTCGCCACGTTCGGCCTCGAGGGCATCACCACCCCTGACGGCCTCATCAAGGTCGGCTACGCGGCCACGTTCGCGATCATCACGGTCGCCCTCATCAGCGGCGCCATCGCAGACCGCGCCAAGTTCGGCGCCTGGAGCGTCTTCGTGCCCGTCTGGGTCACGCTGGTGTACTGCCCCCTCGCCTACATGGTCTGGGGCGGCGGTCTCTTCGGCCCCGAGGGCGCCATCGGCAAGGCTCTCGGCCCCGCGATCGACTTCGCCGGCGGTACCGTGGTCCACATCAACGCCGGTGTGGCCGCGCTGATCCTGGTCCTCATCATCGGGAACCGCAAGGGCTTCGGCAAGGACCCGAACCACCGCCCCCACAACATCCCGTTCGTCATGCTCGGCGCGGCCATCCTGTGGTTCGGCTGGTTTGGCTTCAACGGCGGCGCCGCCACCACCGCGGAACAGGGCGGCCTGATCTGGGTCAACACCCTGGCTGCTCCGGCTGCGGCCATGCTCGGCTGGCTGGTCACCGAACGTGTCCGTGACGGCCACCCCACCTCGCTCGGTGCTGCCTCCGGTGTGGTTGCCGGCCTGGTCGCAATTACCCCCGCCTGTGCAAACGTCAGCCCGGTAGGTGCCCTTGGACTCGGCGTCGTCGCCGGTGTGGCCTCGGCACTCGCCGTCGGCCTCAAGTTCCGCTGGGGCTTCGATGACTCCCTGGACGTCGTCGGCGTCCACCTCGTCTCCGGCATCATCGGCACCGTTGCCCTCGGCTTCATCGCCCTTCCGACCGACGGCGTCGGCGGCGGCCTCTTCTACGGCGGCGGCTTCACCCAGCTCTGGGCCCAGCTGGCGGCAGCCGGCATCGCCATCGCCTACTCGGCTGTCCTGACCGCGATTATCGCAGTGGCCATCCACAAGACGATGGGCTTCCGGGTCTCCCAGGAGCAGGAAGCAGTGGGCGTGGACCTCAGCCTGCACGCAGAAACGGCCTACGAGTTTGGCGTCGGCGGCCACGGCGGCAGCTTCCAGCCCCTGCACGAGCTGATCACCGGCGGGCAGGCCAGCGGCACCGACGCTGTTCCCGCAGACAGCGACGGCAAGAAGACAGCAGCAGCAACAGGTAAGGAAAGCGTGGGGGCATGAAACTGATCACAGCAATCGTTCGTCCGGAGAAGCTCGAATCGATCCGTGAAGGACTGGAGGCCTACGGGGTCCAGGGCCTGACGGTCAGTGCGGCCAGCGGCTACGGCCGGCAGCGCGGCTACACCGAGGTCTACCGCGGCGCCGAGTACAACGTGGACCTGCTGCCCAAGATCCGCGTTGAGGTGCTCGCCACGGACGAACAGGCTGACGACATCCTGGATGTCATCATCGCCAGCTCCAACACGGGCCGGGCCGGCGACGGCAAGGTCTGGACGGTCGATGTCTTCGAAGCAGTGCGGGTGCGGACGGGTGAACGCGGCGTAGCCGCCATCTAACCGGCCACCAGCCCAACGCAGCGAGAGGGCCGGTCACCACAATGGTGACCGGCCCTCTCTGCGCGTTAACCGTTTTGGGGGCGGGAAGCCTATTCGGGTGCGGGCCCGCCGGAGCCGGCCCGGTATTCCTCCAGCGGCACCTTGCCGGCCGCCCAGGCAGCCAGCACCGGCTCCACGATCCGCCAGCATTCCTCGGCGGTGTCGCCCCTGACCGACAGCAGGGGGTCTCCCGTCAGGACGCCTTCCAGCACTTCCCCGTAAGGCAGCAGCTCGGAGGCGTTGAGCTCGGCCACGAGCGCGGCGCGGTCAAGGCTGAAGATGTCCCCGGGGCCGTTGACGTCGACGTCGAGCTCCAGGGTGTCCGGGCCGAAGCCGATCCGGAGCGTGTTGGGAGTGTCCCTGCCGGTGAATCCGGCAGGCAGGTGCGGCACCGGCCGGAAGGTGACCACAGCCTCCTTGCGCTTGGTCCCGAGGGCCTTGCCGGAACGGAGGATGAACGGCACCCCCTTCCAGCGCCAGTTGTCGATGTCCACGCGCACCTCGGCCAGGGTCTCGGTGTTCCGGTCCGGGTCCACGCCCTCTTCCGCGGCGTAATCGGGGATGTCCTTGCCGCCGAGGCTTCCCGCCAGGTAGCGCGCCCGCCGGGTGCTGTCCGTGTAGGGCGGCTTGATGCTGCTGGCCCGCAGGACGGCGGCGATGGCGTCGCGGAGGTCGCGCTCGCCGATGGTGGCCGGCGGCTCGATGGCCAGCAGCGCCATGATCTGCAGCAGGTGGCTCTGGATCATGTCGCGCAGCGCGCCCGCACCGTCGTAGTAGCGTGCCCGGCCCTCCAGGGCCAGGTCCTCATCGAAGATGATTTCTACCTTGGCGATGTGGTCGCGGTTCCAGACCGGCTCCAGGAAATTGTTCGCGAACCGCAGGCCAAGGATATTCAGGACTGTGGCCTTGCCCAGAAAATGGTCCACCCGGTGGATGTGGTCCTCCGGAACAAGGGACAGGAGTGTCCGGTTGAGCTCGCGGGCCGACTCCTCGCCAGCGCCGAAGGGCTTCTCCATGACCAGACGGGTCCCGGCGGGGACCTGCTCCGGGCGCAGGATTTCGCAGGCCTTCTGGCTCACCTGCGGTGGCAAGGCGAAGTAGACCGCAACCGGCCCCTCGAGGCCGGCCAGGAGTTCTGCCAGCGGGCCGTCAGCGGTGACGTCGGCCTGGTGGTATTCCGTGGACTTCGCCATGGCCGCCAGCGCGTCCCTGCCGGCGTCCGTCGCCGTTTCGGCGGCAGCGTCAAAGGCGGTGTGCACGCGTTCCTGCCACTGTTCGGGTGACCACGGGTCCGATCCGGCCCCCACGAGCAGCAGGCCGGCGGCACGTCCTGTGGCCACCAGCCTGGCCAGGCCGGGAAGGAGGAGCCGTCCGGTGAGATCGCCGGAGGCACCGAGGATGAGCAGGGTTTTTACAGTCGTTTGGCTCGTCACCCTGCCAGCATGCCACCTTGCAGGCGTGTCTTGATACCCTAGATAGTCGAGTCTCGTACATCCACTGAAAGAAGTGCACGGCGCGTGTTCAATTCACTCTCTGACCGGTTGACAGCAACCTTCAAGAACCTTCGCGGCAAGGGCCGCCTCACCGAGGCAGATGTCGACGCCACAGTCCGCGAGATCCGGCGCGCCCTGCTGGACGCGGATGTTGCCGTGCCGGTGGTCCGCGAGTTCACCGGGCAGGTCCGTGAACGCGCGCTTGGCGCCGAGGTCTCCGGGGCCCTGAACCCCAGCCAGCAGATCGTGAAGATCGTCAACGAGGAACTTGTTGAGATCCTCGGCGGCGAGACGCGGCGCATCCGGATGGCGAAGACCGGCCCCACCATCATCATGCTCGCCGGCCTCCAGGGCGCCGGCAAGACCACCCTGGCCGGAAAGCTGGCCAAGTGGATGAAGGCGCAGGGCCACAGCCCCCTCCTCGTCGCCTGTGACCTCCAGCGCCCCAATGCCGTGACACAGTTGCAGGTAGTGGGCCAGCGCGCGGGAGCTCCCGTCTTCGCTCCGCACCCGGGCGCCACCTCCGAACTGGCGCACCCGGCCGGCGACCCCGTCGCCGTGGCACGGGCCGGCGTCGAGGAAGCACGCCAGAAACTGCACGACGTCGTTATTGTTGACACCGCCGGCCGTCTCGGCGTCGACGCCGACATGATGGAGCAGGCGCGCCAGATCCGCCGCGCCATTGTGCCCAACGAAGTCCTCTTCGTGATCGACTCCATGATCGGCCAGGACGCCGTCAATACGGCGACCGCCTTCGATGAAGGCGTGAACTTCACCGGCATCGTGCTGTCAAAGCTCGACGGCGACGCGCGCGGCGGTGCCGCGCTGTCCGTCTCGTCGGTCACCGGCAAGCCCGTGATGTTCGCCTCGACAGGTGAAAGCCTGGACGACTTCGAACTCTTCCACCCGGACCGGATGGCCTCGCGCATCCTGGACATGGGTGACGTCCTGTCCCTCATTGAGCAGGCTGAAAAGTCCTGGGACAAGGATGAAGCCGCCCGGATGGCGAAGAAGTTCGCCGACCAGGAGGACTTCACGCTCGACGACTTCCTGGCCCAGATGCAGCAGATCCGCAAAATGGGCTCCATGAAGAAGATGCTCATGATGATGCCCGGTGCGCAGAACATCCGGCAGCAGCTGGAGCAGTTCGATGAGCGCGAGATCGACCGGGTGGAGGCCATTGTCCGCTCCATGACCCCGCACGAGCGCGTGGCTCCCAAGATCATCAACGGCTCCCGCCGGGCCCGCATCGCCCGTGGCTCCGGCGTGCACGTATCCGAGGTCAACGGGCTGCTGGAGCGCTTCGCCCAGGCCCAGAAGATGATGAAGAAAATGGCCCAGGGCGGCGGCATGCCGGGAATGCCCGGGATGCCCGGGATGGGGGCAGGCGGTGCCCGCAAGGGCGGCGGCAAGAACGCGCCCAAGAAGAAGGCCCGTTCCGGCAACCCTGCCAAGGCGGCGCAGGAGCTTCGCGAGGCCGAGGCCAGGCGGGCCGCCGGGGCCAAGGCGGTGCCCACCGGAGCCGCGTTCGGCCAGCAGTCGGGCGACTTTGATCCGTCCCAGCTGAACCTCCCCAAGGGCTTCGACAAGTTCATGGGCGGCAAATAGGGAGCACGGTCATGTCGGCCGGTGCCGATGTCAGACCGCTGCCATAAGGTTGGGTCATGTTTAAGCAGCGGGTAGTGTTCGTCCACGGTGCCGGTAACTTCGGCTCCGTTGCGTGGCCGCGCCAGCACGGCATGGCCCTGCAGTATGACGCCCTGTTTCTGCGGCGCCACGGCTTTGACGCCGAAGCAGAGCCGCTGGAAACCGACTTCGCCGAGGACGCCCGCATTGTGCTGCGGTCCTTGGCCGACGACGGCCGCGGGGCCGCCGGGGGCCACGTTGTGGCGCATTCTCAGGGGGCCATCGCAGCGATGATGGCCGCCGTCGAACGCCCTGACCTTGTCTTCTCGCTGACGCTCGTGGAGCCGGCATGCCTGTCGCTCACCGCTGAATTGCCGGCCACCGCCGCGCACCGGGCCCTGATGGAGCCTTTGTTCGAGGTCCGGCACCAGCTTGGCGACGACGACTACGAGCGCGAGTTCCTGCGCCGCGCCTTCGCCGCGGACACGCCGGAGCCCAGCACCCCTGAGGCGAAGCGCGCGGCCAGGAGACTGCGGCTGCAGGCACCGCCGTGGCAGGCGCCGCTGCAGATCGTGCCGGGTGTTCCCACCTTGGTCGTCACCGGCGGCTGGGAGCCGCTGTACGAGGAAATCGCGGGATACCTGCGCGAGACCGGCGCCCTGCACCGCATTGCTGCGGGAGGGCACCGGCCCCACGACTCGCCGGAGGGTGACCGCTTCATCAGGTCATTCATCTCCGAGGTCAGCCGCCGGCAGCAGCCCCGGGCCTCCTGAAGACTCGGCCTCCTGACCAACGTTCCGCGCCCACGTCCGGCTGGCCCCCAATGCCAGCCGGACGTGGTCACCAACGCCGGTCAGTTGCGGGCCGACTCCGGAAGCCGCAGCTCCGGCAGGTATACCTTTCCGCCCGCCGCCAGGAACTCCTGGCTCTTCTCGCGCATGCCCTCCGCCATCTCCGCGAGGGCGGCCTGCGCTTCGGCTGAGCCGTACTCGTTCCGGATGTCCTGGCTGATCCGCATGGAGCAGAACTTGGGACCGCACATCGAACAGAAGTGCGCCGTCTTGGCAGGCTCGGCAGGCAGTGTCTCGTCGTGGAAGGACTCGGCCGTCACCGGGTCCAGGGACAGCGCAAACTGGTCGCGCCAGCGGAACTCGAACCGGGCCTTGGACAGCGCATCGTCCCGCTCGTTCGCGCCGGGGTGCCCCTTGGCAAGGTCGGCCGCGTGGGCGGCGATCTTGTAGGTGATGACGCCGGTCTTCACATCGTCCTTGTTTGGCAGGCCCAGGTGTTCCTTGGGCGTGACGTAGCACAGCATTGCCGTGCCGTACCGGGCGATTTCGGTCGCGCCGATGGCCGAGGTGATGTGGTCGTAGCCGGGGGCCACGTCCGTGACCAGCGGGCCCAGCGTGTAGAAGGGCGCACCCTTGCAGAGCTCCTGCTGGCGCTCAACGTTCTCGCGCACCAGGTGGAACGGGATGTGGCCCGGCCCTTCCACCATGACCTGGACGTCGTACTCCCAGGCCCGCTGGGTCAGTTCAGCCAGGGTGTCCAGTTCGGCGAACTGCGCGGCGTCATTGGCGTCCGCCGTCGCTCCCGGCCGGAGGCCGTCTCCCAGTGAGAAGGCGACGTCGTACTTCGCGAAGATCTCGCACAGCTCGTCGAAGTGGGTGTACAGGAAGTTTTCCTGGTGGTGGGCCAGGCACCAGCCGGCCATGATCGAGCCGCCGCGGGAGACGATGCCGGTGACGCGGTTCGCCGTGAGCGGGACGTACCGCAGCAGCACGCCGGCGTGGATGGTCATGTAGTCCACACCCTGTTCGCACTGCTCGATGACGGTGTCGCGGAAGATTTCCCAAGTCAGGGCGTTCGCTTCGCCGTTGACCTTTTCCAGGGCCTGGTAGATCGGGACCGTGCCGATGGGGACGGGGGAGTTGCGGATGAGCCACTCACGGGTGGTGTGGATGTCGTCGCCCGTGGACAGGTCCATCACGGTGTCCGCGCCCCACTGGGTGGCCCACTGCAGCTTGTCCACCTCCTCGGCGATGGAGCTGGTGACGGCCGAGTTGCCGATGTTGGCGTTGATCTTCACGAGGAACGCCTTGCCGATGATCATCGGCTCGGATTCCGGGTGGTTGATGTTGGTGGGAATGATGGCCCGTCCGGCAGCGAGTTCGCTGCGGACCAGTTCCACATCGCAGTTCTCGCGGAGGGCCACGAAGCGCATCTCGGGGGTGATGGTGCCTTGCCGCGCATAGTGCATTTGCGTCACGGTCCTTCCTTCTGCCGCACGGCGGGGCACCGGCCTGGCGCCCTTCCATTCGGCGGAAGCCGCGCCGCGGCGCACGGCTGACTTGCCGTCGTCGAGCAGGTTCCGTTCACGTCCGTCGTACGTCTCCGTGTCTGCCCGTGCCGCTATCCAGTCCGCACGGAACGGCGGGAGTCCCACCACCGGGTCGCTGCCCGGACCGGCCGTTCGGTAAACGCGCAGCGGATCGTTCTGCTCGCCGTTCGGTGAAGGCTCCAGGGCGATTTCCGTTACCGGAACCCGCAGGCCGTCCCCCTCCAGATAAGCCAGTGAATGGGATTTCAGCGACTGCGTTACGGTAGCGGAACCGTTTTGGGCAGGGCTCTGCTGTGATTTCTGGGTGCTCAATTTACTGCTCACTTCCTTCGCCGGCATTACCCGGACAGGTTCAACGGTCGCAGGCTGCACCAGCCTGATCTCAGCCCCTGCAGGGGCACCCGTGTGGTCGTAGACGAAGCTACCACACCCCGGATTTCGCCCGGCCATCTGTGAAGACCAAGCCGGATCTCCGTTACGGGGAGCCGATTAGGCTGGAACCATGGCGCACATCATTGAATTCAGCGGACCCGTGCTCACTGCTGCGGACCAGGAACGCCGCGGGCTCTGGGCGGTGGACGGGAAGCTGACGTTCAGTTCTCCGGGCCAGCGGCCGGACGCCGTCCTGGACGGCTGGGTCCTGCCCGGCTTCGTCGATGCCCACTGCCACATCGGGCTGGGGCCGGGCGGTGCCGTGGACGACGACGTGGCGTATGACCAGGCCATAACGGACCGCAACGCCGGCACGCTGCTGGTCCGGGACGCCGGAGCGGCCAGCGACACCCGGTGGCTGCAGCAGCGGGCCGACACGCCCCGGATCATCAGGGCAGGCCGGCATGTGGCCCGGTCCCGCCGGTACCTGAGGAACTTTGCGGTGGAAGTCGAGCCGGAGGGCCTCGTGGAGGCGGTGCGCAAGCAGGCCCGGGAAGGTGACGGCTGGGTCAAGCTGGTGGGGGACTGGATCGACCGGACCGCAGGCGACCTCGCGCCGTCATTCCCTGCCGCGGCCGTGCGGGACGCCGTCCGGGCAGCCCACGACGAAGGGGCCAGGGTCACGGCCCACTGCTTTGGCGAGGACACCCTGGACGACATGCTGGACGCCGGCATCGACTGCATCGAGCACGCCACGGGCCTGCTGCCCCGGCACATTCCGCGGTTCGTCGAGCAGAAGGTGCCGATTGTGCCGACACTCGTCAACATCGCCACCTTCCCGGACATCGCCAGCCAGGCCGAGCAGAAGTTCCCGCAGTATGCGGAGCACATGCGCGCACTGTGGGCCCGCCGTCGCGAGCGTGTCCTGGAAGCCTACGAGGCCGGCGTCGAAATCTACGCGGGAACGGATGCCGGCAGCGTGATCCGCCACGGCCGCATCGCGGACGAAATCCTCGAACTGCACGCCGCCGGCCTCCCGGCACGTGCGGCGCTGGAAGCGGCCTGCTGGCGTGCGCGCCGCTGGCTGGGGGCCGAGGGCCTGGCGGAGGGCGCGGACGCCGACGTGGTGGTGTGCCGGGAGGACCCACGCACCGAGCCGGAGACCATCCGGAGCCTCACGAATGTGGTGCTTCGGGGAAAGGTCTTGCATTAGGAATAAATTGAAGCTTCAAGTAATTTAGAGATGTAGAGGCTGCCGAAATCCGGCGGCCCGGACATCCGGGAGTATTCAATGACAGCAGCAGACAGCAGCCAGGACTTGCTTCCTGCCGACCTCACCATGGGCACCGTCATGCTCAAGGTGGGTGACATGAAGCTCATGACCGACTACTACCAGCGCGCCCTCGGCCTCGACGTCGTCGCCGAGCAGGACGGCGGCCTCTACCTCGGCCGGCTCAAGACGCCGCTGGTGCACCTCGCTCCCGCCCCGGGCCTGAACATTCCCGGCCGCGGCGAGGCCGGCCTCTTCCATACAGCGCTTCTGTTCGAGGACCAGTCCTCGCTGGCCGCCACCATTGCCAGTGCCGCCCAGTACGAGCCGCAGTCCTTCGTTGGCAGCGCCGACCACCTGGTGAGCGAGGCGTTCTATTTCACCGATCCTGAAGGCAACGGGATCGAACTCTACTGGGACCGCCCGCGCGAGGCGTGGTCCTGGGACGGCAAGAACGTGGTCATGGACAGCCTGGCGCTGCCGCCGCAGAAGTACCTGCAGGACCACCTCACGCAGCAGTCCGTGGAAGGCCAGCGCGGCACCGACGCGGAGGTGGGGCACGTCCACCTGCAGGTGGGCGACGTCCAGTCGGCCCATGACTTCTACGTCGGCACCCTCGGATTCGAAAAAACGGCGGGCTGGCACGGCCAGGCGCTCTTTGTGTCGGCCGGCGGATACCACCACCACATGGCCATGAACGTCTGGAACAGCCGAGGCGCCGGCCCGCGCCGGGACACGCTGGGCCTGGGCGAGGTGCTCATCGAGGTGCCGTCCGGTGACGACGTCGGCGCCCTCGCCGACCGCCTCAGGGTCGCCGGAGTCGAATCCCACCACACCGGCGCCGAGCTCCGGTTTGAGGATCCGTGGCGCAACCGCCTCCGTGTCGCCGTGCGCTCAGTCGCGTGAGCGCAGTTGGGTTAGGCTGATTTCGAAGAGCCCCGGCCGGTACTGCCGCTGCCGGGGCATGCACCCCCGACGGAATGAGGACGCATCCATGGGCTTCACCGAAGTGTTTGTCGCCACCCACAATGACGCCCTCAAGCGTGCAGAGGCGCTGGAGGGTGGCGCCGCCGCCGGAGACGGCATCCGGATTGCCGGCATCAGTGATTTTGAGATCGAACAGCTCGGCGACCTCGCGGGTGCCGCGGTGCACGCCGCGGGCGCGGACTACGAGCTCGCCATGGTGGACGTGGCCAGCGATTCACTTTTGGGCGTACCGGCGGCGATGGTCCGGGCGCTGGCCGAACTCCTCACTTACGAATCCGAGGGTGAGGGCAATGTGTTGGATGAGGTGGCTGAGCGCTGGGCCGCCGAGGATGACATGCCCTTTGGCGCCGGAGAAGCCAAGAACTACGTCCAGCAGTTGGCAGAGCTCGCCGGCACCGTGGACGAAGGCAGCCGGACCGGCCTCTACGTCTGGTCTTCCTAGTGCCGTCTGGTCTTCCTGTGGCACCCCAAAAGACTCCGTCCGCATGTCAAGTCGAAATAACGCGGACGATCTGGCACAATAAACAGGTACTCGATCTGCGTGGCCCCTCTCTCCGCGTCCGGATCCTGTCCTTTTCGAACCCCCCAGTACGGCCCGCCCCACGGGTGCAGAACGCGGGTTCAACCCCGTTTCAGAAACAGGAGTGACCACAAAAGTGGCCGTAAAGATTCGCCTTAAGCGCTTCGGTAAGATGCGCGCACCGTACTACCGCATCGTCGTCGCCGATTCACGCACCAAGCGTGATGGCCGTGCCATCGAAGAGATCGGCAAGTACCACCCCACCGAAGAGCCCTCATACATCGAGGTCAACTCCGAGCGTGCACAGTACTGGCTGTCCGTCGGCGCGCAGCCGTCGGAGCAGGTCGCCGCGATCCTGAAGATCACCGGTGACTGGCAGAAGTTCAAGGGTCTGCCGGGCCAGGAAGGCACCCTGAAGACCAAGGCCGACAAGGCAGCATTCGTTGCTCCGGAAAAGGGTTCCGTGATCATCCCGGAAGCCATCACCAAGAAGGCCAAGGCATCGGAAGCCCCCGCCGAGGCTGAAGCAGAGACCACCGAGGCTGAGTAAGTTGCTGGCAGAAGCGCTCGAACACCTTGTCCGCGGCATTGTCGACTCCCCTGAGGATGTCAAAGTCAGTGCCAAGAACAACCGCCGCGGGGATACCCTCGAGGTGCGCGTTCACCAGGAAGACCTGGGACGGGTAATCGGACGCCAGGGCCGCACCGCGCGCGCACTTCGCACGGTCGTGGCGGCGCTGGCAGATGGCGAGCAGGTCAGGGTCGACGTCGTCGACACCGACCGCCGCCGGTAACGCGCCTGCAACACTTGCCTTAACGTCCGGCCCCTCCACCAGTAACGGTGGAGGGGCCGGACTGCTTTGGGCCCTGAAAGTCTTCAGGACGCCCGCAAAAGTCGTACATCAACACGCAGCCCAAAACAGAGGAACACATGCAGCTTCAGGTGGCCCGTATCGGCAAGCCCCACGGAATCCGCGGCGAGGTGACAGTCCAGGTTCTCACCGACGCGCCCGGGGACCGGTTCGTCCCCGGCACCGAGTTTGTGGTGGAACCCGCCTCAGCCGGGCCGCTCACCCTGCGCAGTGCCCGCTGGAACAAGGACATCCTCCTGCTCGGCTTTGACGAGGTGGCCGACCGGAACCGCGCCGAGACCCTGCGCGGCGCCAAGCTGTTCATCGAGACCGAAGAACTCGACGAGGACGACGACGAGGGCTGGTACGAACACGAGCTCGTGGGCCTCGAGGCCCGCGTCGGCTCCCAGGCCGTTGGCAAGATCACCGCCCTGAACACCATGCCGGTGCAGGACCTGCTCGTCGTCGAAACGGCCGACGGCAAGGAAATCCTCATCCCGTTCGTGGAACAGATCGTCCCCGAGGTGAACGTCGAGGGGGGCTATGTCCTGCTCACTCCGCCGGCTGGCCTGTTCGAGGTCAACGAGGAGAGCGGGGAGGACCCGGAGACCAGGGGCTCGGACTCCGCCGAAGGCTTCGCCGAGGACTCCGCCGGGGAAGAGGCTGAGCCGGAGGCCAAAGCGTAGATGAGAATCGACGTCGTCAGTATCTTTCCCGAGTACCTGGCACCGCTGGAACTGTCGCTCATCGGTAAGGCCCGCCAGGACGGGCTGCTGGACCTGAACGTGCACGACCTCCGCACCTTCACCACCGACCGCCACCGCACCGTGGACGACACCCCGTACGGCGGCGGGGCCGGCATGGTGATGAAGGCCGAGCCGTGGGCCCAGGCGCTCGAATCCGTGGCGGCTGCCCGGCCGGCCGGTGCGGCCAAGCCCGTGCTGATCGTCCCGTCGCCGGCGGGGGAGCGCTTCAACCAGGCGCTGGCCTACGAGCTTGCCGACGAGGAGCAGCTGGTGTTCGCCTGCGGGCGGTACGAGGGTATTGACGAGCGCGTCATCGAATGGGCCGAGGAGCACTTCACGGTCCGCCCGGTGAGCCTCGGCGACTACGTCCTCAACGGCGGTGAAGTGGCTGTACTGGCCATGGTGGAAGCCATCGGCCGGTTGCTCCCCGGCGTGGTGGGAAACCCCGAGTCGCTCGTCGAAGAGTCGCATTCAGACGGCCTGCTTGAGTACCCGGTCTACACCAAGCCGTCGGTCTGGCGCGACCGGGAGGTCCCGGCCGTCCTGCTCAGCGGCAACCACGGCAAGATCGCGCAGTGGCGCCGGCACGAGCAGTACCGCAGGACGGCGGAACGCCGTCCTGACCTGCTGCAGACGTTCGACGCCGGGACCCTGCCCCGTGCGGACCGCACCGCTCTCGGGGACCTGGGGTACGACGTCGTCGACGGTCACCTCAGGCGCCGGCCGGAAGCCTAGGGTCCGCCTGTTGACCGGGGAGCGTCCCATATGGAACGCAACGTCCCATAATTAACCAATTCGTTCCATATGGGGCATAATTAATCCTTGTGTCTGCTGGGTCCGCGCCTGCCACAGGGGGAGCGTAGCCAACAGCAAGACACCCCGGTACCGCCAAAAGTGGTGGGGCCGGACCTCAACACTTCGGCAGCGTTTCCCGGAAATATCCGGGCTTGGCCGCCGTGACCCAAAGTGGATGACCTGTGGCGTTCACCAGGAGTGGATCAATGCATATCCTCGATTCCGTAGATGCAGCCTCGCTGCGCACTGACGTTCCCCAGTTCCGCGCGGGTGACACCCTCAAGGTTCACGTGAACATCATCGAAGGCAAGAACTCCCGTGTCCAGGTCTTCCAGGGCTTCGTCCTGGGCCGCCAGGGCGACGGCATTCGCGAGACCTTCACCGTCCGCAAGGTTTCCTTCGGTGTCGGCGTTGAGCGTACCTTCCCGGTGCACTCCCCGATCATCGAAAAGATCGAGGTTGTCACCAAGGGTGACGTCCGCCGCGCCAAGCTTTACTACATGCGTGCACTGCGCGGTAAGGCTGCGAAGATCAAGGAAAAGCGCGACTTCAGCACCGCCAAGTAAGTCCAACGGACTTTCACGGCGGGTCCCCGACCCGTGTCCGGCCAGCGCCGGAGCCATCCGCAACAGCGCCACAGGATACGGATCATGGACCAGACAAAACGCCAGCCAGGGAAACCGGGCTGGCGTTTTGTGTTGCTGGCAGTGCTGGCTGCCGTCCTGGTCAGCGGGCTGATCCGCTCCCTCTGGCTGGACGTCTATTACATTCCGTCTGCCTCAATGGAGCCGCTGTTCGGCACGGGTGACCGGATTCTGGTGTCCCGCACCGCCTTCCAGTCGGAACCGATCCGGCGGGGCGACGTCGTCGTGTTCGACGGCCGGGGCTCGTTCGCCCCGCTGAACAGCGGGGCGGGTCCGCTGCAGGAAGCGGCGGCAGCGGCAGGACACTGGCTGGGACTGTCCGGCAGTGATACTACATATGTAAAGCGGGTCATCGGGCTTCCCGGCGACCACGTGGTCTGCTGCGACGCCGGCAAACGCCTCACAGTCAACGGTCAGCCGCTCGTGGAGCCCTACCTTTATGACGGTGATGCGGCGAGCACCCAAAAGTTCGACGTGACTGTTCCCGAGGGCCGGCTGTGGCTGCTCGGGGACCACCGGTCGGTGTCCGCGGACTCCCGTAGCCTGCTGGGGGCGCCGGGCGGCGGCATGGTGCGGTCGGACAGGGTGATCGGCAGGCCGGTACAGATTCTCTGGCCGCTTGATAGATTTGCGTCAGTGGCGCGGCCGCCGTTGGCGGCCATAACAACAACAAAGGACGTACAGTAGATGCCGGAAATCGATCCCGGGAGCTCCGAGCCGCAGCAGACTTCTGCGGGGCCGGGACGGCATGCCGCCCATGAGCCCGTTTCGGACGTGCCCGCTCCCGGCGGATCCGGACCCGGGTCACCTGCTCCTGCCGGCGCCCGCCGCCAGGAAAAGGGCAGTCCCCGCAACCCCTTCCTGCTGTGGCTGAAGGAAATCGCCACGGTGGTGGTGATTGCGGTCGTGCTGTCCTTCCTCATCAAAACCTTCCTGTTCCGGGCCTTCTACATTCCGTCCGAGTCGATGGTGAACACGCTGGACATCAACGACCGCATCTTCGTGAACCTCCTCGTGCCTGAGCCCTTCGCACTGGAGCGTGGCGACGTCGTCGTCTTCAAGGACACCAAGGGCTGGCTGCCGCCCACACCGCAAAAGGCGGACGGGCCGTTCAGCGTTGTTGAGGACGGGCTGACCTTCGTCGGCCTGCTGCCGGACAACTCCGAGCAGCACCTGGTTAAGCGGGTCATCGGGCTGCCCGGGGACCACGTCATCTGTTGTGACGCCGGCGGAAAGGTCACCGTCAACGGCGCCGGGCTGGACGAGGCGTACGTCAATCCGGCCGAAGTTCCCGCAGTGCGCACCTTCGACGTCGTGGTGCCGCAGGGCAAGGTCTGGGTGATGGGGGACAACCGCAATCACTCGGCGGACTCCCGTGCCCACACCGACACCAACGGTGGCTTCGTGGACATCGCCGACATCGAAGGCAAGGCAGCAGTCATCGCCTGGCCGATGAACCGCTGGGCGGCCCTGAACAACTATCCCGACGTCTTCAAGAATGTGCCGTCGGCAGGTTAGCCATGTCCGTTGCACCCACCCTTGACTACGAGAAGCGCTTCCTGCCCCGCGGGGCGCGGTTCCTGGCCGGCGTCGACGAAGTAGGCCGCGGGGCCCTTGCCGGACCGGTGAGCGTGGGAATCGCCGTCGTGGACCTGCAGCACATGGAACTGCTGGCCGATGTCCGGGACAGCAAACTGCTCAAGGCGGCAGACCGGGAACGCCTGGACCCGCTGGTGCGGGCCTGGAGCGTCGCCTCCGCCGTCGGACACGCGAGTGCGCGTGAAATCGATGACCTCGGCATCATGGGCGCCCTCCGCGCCGCCGGAAACAGGGCCTGGTTCGAGATCCTCAGCGCCGGCATCACGCCCGACGTCGTCCTGCTGGACGGCAGCCACAACTGGCTCTCACCCGCCGTCCAGCCCTCGCTGTTCGACGAAGCCGTCACCGACCCCGGCTGCGACGCGCCCGTCCACACCCTGGTCAAGGCGGACATGCAATGCCTGAGCGTCGCAGCGGCGAGTGTCCTGGCCAAGGTCGAGCGCGACCAGCACATGCAGCAGCTCCACCTCGAGTACCCGGACTTCGGCTGGGACGTCAACAAGGGCTACGGCACGGCGCTGCACCGGGAAGCGATCCGCACCCGCGGCCCGAGCCCCTACCACCGGGTCAGCTGGAACCTGCTGTCCGAGTAGCGGACCTGCTCTCCGGGCAGCGCGGTGCGCGGGTTCCTGCCGCATGGTGCAAGATGGAACCATGAGTGCCGAAGACCTTGAGAACTATGAGACCGACATGGAGCTCCAGCTCTACCGTGAGTACCGCGACGTCGTGGGTCTGTTCAGCTATGTGGTCGAGACCGAGCGGCGCTTCTACCTCGCCAACCACGTGGACCTGCAGGCTCGCAGCGCAGACGGCGAGGTCTACTTCGACCTCACGCTGCAGGACGCCTGGGTCTGGGATGTGTACCGTTCTGCGCGGTTTGTGAAGAGCGTCCGCGTCATTACGTTCAAGGACGTCAACGTCGAGGAACTGCCGCGCAACGAGGAGCTCGCGCTGCCCAAGGACGTCGACCTCGGCAACTGAGGTTCCCGACCCTCCCGGGTCTCCCCGGTCTCCCCGGGGTGCTGCCTGCGGGCCACTGTCCCTCCACAGCCGGTGATTCTCCCGCATGCCCGCCGCCCTTCCCCAGGATCCCGCGACCTTTCCACATAGCGTGACAGTGCCCTGTTCCGTGTGATCCCGCCCCCGCAGTCTTGATGCGGAGGTGGATATGAAAGCCAAGGATCTGCTGGGCCGGCGCGGGGAAGAGCTCGCGGCGGAGTACCTGGAATCGCTGGGGATGCTGATCGTGGAGCGCAACTGGCGCTGCCCGGACGGCGAAATCGACATCGTCGCACTGGACGGCGATGCCCTTGTCATTGCCGAGGTGAAGACGCGGCGTTCGCTCGCCTACGGTCACCCGTTTGAAGCAGTGGGCGCAGACAAGCTCGCCAGGCTGCACCGACTGGGTTCGGCCTGGTGCCGCGACCATGGACTGCGGTTGCCGCTGCGCCGGGTGGACGTCATCGCCGTGCTGGACGACGGCGTCGGCAAACCCACCGTAGAGCACCTCAGGGAGGTGCTGTGATGGCGCTGGGGAGAGCCTATTCGGTGGCCCTCGTCGGCCTGAACGGCTACATCGTGGAGGTGGAGGCCGATATCGGCCAGACACTGCCGGCCTTTGTGCTCCTCGGCCTGCCGGATGCTTCCCTCAACGAAGCCCGTGACCGCATCCGCTCGGCGGCGCAGAACTCCGGTATTCCGCTGAGCCGGCGGAAGATCACCGCCAACCTCATTCCGGCGTCCCTGCCCAAGCGCGGTTCCGGCTTCGACCTTGCCATCGCGATGTCGGTTCTGCGTGCCGCGGAGGACATCAGGCCCACGGGGCGCACCGTCTTCATCGCCGAGTTGGGACTGGACGGACGCCTCAGGCCTGTCCGCGGCATCCTGCCGGCCGTGATGTCCGCTGTGCAGGCCGGGTTCCACGACATCGTGGTGGCCCAGGCAAATGCAGCAGAGGCCGAACTCGTCCCCGGTGCGAAGGTCCGGGGCTACCGGACCCTGGCGCGGCTGGTGTTTGATTTCGGCGCTGACCCGCAGGAACTTGTCCTCGACTTCGCACCGGAGGATGAACCCGCCGGGACTGGGCCTGTCTCCTCGGATACGCCTGTTCCGGATATGTGTGACGTGTCCGGACAGGCAGAGGCACGGGGCGCCCTTGAGGTAGCCGCCGCCGGTGCGCACCACCTGCTGCTGATCGGCCCGCCCGGCGCCGGCAAGACCATGCTGGCCGAGCGGCTTCCCGGGCTGCTGCCCGATTTGCGCGACACCGAGGCGATGGAGGTGACGGCGATTCATTCCCTGTGCCGGCTCCCCTCAGCCGGGGTGCAGCTGGTCCGGCGGCCGCCCTTCGAGAATCCCCACCACTCGGCCACAGCAGCGGCGATCATCGGCGGCGGGTCGGGGCTTCCGCGGCCCGGCGCGGCGTCGCGGGCGCACCGCGGCATCCTGTTCCTGGACGAAGCGCCCGAATACGAACGCAGGGTCCTCGATGCACTCAGGCAGCCTCTTGAGAGCGGCGAGCTGGTCATCCACCGCTCGGCCGGAGCAGCGGCCTACCCCGCGCGTTTCCAGCTGGTGCTGGCAGCCAATCCGTGCCCGTGCGGCAAGGCTTCCGGGAAGGGCATTGAATGCACCTGCACCCCCTACATGCGGCGCCGCTATATGTCGCGCATGTCGGGGCCGCTCTTGGACCGTGTAGACATCCAGCTGCAGGTGGACCGTGTGTCGCTGGCGGACTTTGGCCAGTCCGGGGGCGCGGAGAACAGCGCAACGGTCGGTGCTCGCGTCCTGGCTGCCCGGGCAAGCCAGCTGCAGCGGCTTCAGCCCTGGGGCATGGAAACCAACTCCCAGGTGTCCGGACGCATCCTGCGCGGCGAGCTGAGACTGGCGTCCGCCACAACCCGGATCCTGGACCATGCACTGGAACGGGGCGTCCTCACGGCCAGGGGCTACGACCGTGTCCTGCGCCTCGCCTGGACTTTGGCAGACCTCGCTGGCCGGGAGCAGCCGGACGGGAACGACATCGGACAGGCCCTGAGCCTCCGCCAGACCGCCTCAGCAGCGGCGTGAAAGGAATGCCAATGCCCAACGAGAGACTTGCCCGGGCCGCGCTGTCCAGGCTGATGGAGCCACAGGACGTGGCGGGCCTGGCCCTGGTGCACGTTGTCGGGGCTGAGGATGCCCTGAGGATCGCCACCGGCCAGATCAGCTACGGGCCGGGGCTGGAACACGACATCACCGGGTTGCTGGCAGAGCACAGTGCCGTGACTTCATGGGCCGGCCTCGGCGCAGCGCTGAAACGCTGGGCGCCGAGGATCTCCGACCTCGCCCCGGAGCGCGACGTGGCCACCATGCAGCGATTGGGCGGCCGGATGATCATCCCGGCGGACGGGCTCTGGCCACGGCAACTGGACGACCTTGGCCTGCACCAGCCGATCTGCCTGTGGTGGCGGGGCGTCGAGCTCGAACTTCCCCCGGCAGCCAAGGCGGTGGCCCTTGTGGGCTCGCGGGACAGCACCAGCTACGGCGCGTCAGTCACCGGTGACCTTGCCTACTCGCTGGCGCAGCGGGGCTTTACTGTGGTGTCCGGCGGTGCGTACGGGATTGACGCCCACGCACACCGGGCGGCCCTGGCAGGGGGCACCGATGCCATGCCGACCATCGCCGTGATGGCGGGCGGCGTGGACCGCTTCTACCCCTCCGGCAACGAGGATCTCCTGCGTGCTGTAGCCAATCAGGGCGCCGTGCTCGCCGAAGTCCCGCCCGGCTCCGCCCCCACCCGCTACCGGTTCCTTCAGCGGAACCGGCTTATCGCTGCCCTGGCCTCCGTCACGGTTGTGGTGGAGGCCAGGTGGCGGTCCGGAGCCCTGAATACCGCCCATCACGCGGAAACCCTGGGCCGTGCGGTCGGAGCTGTCCCCGGATCTGTCCACAGCGCCAACTCGGCCGGGTGCCACCGGCTCCTGCGCGAGGGCGGCGCTGTCTGCGTCGCTGACGCCGGGGAGATCGCCGAGCTTGCGTCGCCCAGCGGCCAGTCCCTGCCTGATGAAAGGAGCGGGCAGTCCGCCGATCACGACGGCCTGACGCTCGAGGACCTGATCCTGCTGGACGCCCTCCCGCTGCGGGCCGCCAGCTCCGTCGAAAAACTCTGCAGTGTCGCCGGACTGGGCGCCGAATCGGTGCGCGCGGGCCTTGGCAGGCTGGCGCTGCTGGGACTGGCCGTATCCGAGAAGGGAGGCTGGAAGCGCACCAAGCAATCAACGTAGCGCCTGCCGCCCGGCGACGTCCCCCTCGCCGGGCGGCTCCGTGCTGTCGCATGATCAGCGTGCCGTTCCTTGATTCCGTACCAAATGCTGGGACAGTGGGGGAGTGGAGAAACAGGAACTGCCGGCCGCCCTCGCCGAGGCCATCACGGAATTCGGACGGTACCTGACGGGGGAGCGGGCCCGGTCCGAGCACACGGTGCGCGCGTACCTGTCAGACGTCTCCAGCCTGCTGGGCTATGCGGCCACTGAAGGAGTCTCCGATCCAGCGGGGCTCGAGCTGGGGACCCTCCGGCGCTGGCTGGGCAGCCAAAGCGAGGCGGGCGCGTCACGTTCCACCCTTGCCCGCCGTGCCGCCACGGCGCGGGCCTTCACCGCATGGGCGCTCCGGGAAGAACTGGTCGAAACCGATCCTGCCCTGCGCCTGCAGGCCCCGAAACGCGACGGTTCACTACCGGGAGTTTTGCAGCAGCAGCAGCTCGCCCGGCTGCTAAACGACCTCAACGAAGCAGCGAAAGACGGTGATTCCGTGGCCCTGCGCAACCGGGCCATGGTGGAGCTGCTCTACGCCACCGGTGTCCGCGTCGGCGAGCTGGCGGGTCTGGACCTCGATGACCTCGACCCGGACCGCAGAACCGTCCGTGTGCTCGGTAAAGGCAACAAGGAACGGACGGTGCCGTACGGGCTCCCGGCTGCGCTCGCCGTCGACGACTGGCTGCGCCGCGGGCGGGGAAAGCTCGCAGTTCCGGACAGCGGTCCGGCCCTGTTCCTCGGGATGCGCGGCCGCCGCGTGGACCAGCGCCAGGTCCGCAGCGTGGTGAAGGGACTGTTCGACGCACTGGGCGATACCTCCGCCACGGGCCCGCACGCCCTGCGGCACACTGCCGCCACGCATTTGCTCGATGGCGGCGCCGACCTGAGGGCAGTCCAGGAGATCCTCGGTCACAGCAGCCTCGCCACCACGCAGATCTACACCCACGTGTCGGTGGACCGGCTGCGTAAGAGCTATCAGCAGGCCCACCCGCGCGCCTAGGCGCTTTCCGCCGGCGAGTCTTCTACACCACGCCGAATTGCACTGGCGTAATTAGACGGCGTACGGCACAATAAGATCCAAGTTCGGCAACTTTCAAGTTGTGCTTGAAGCACCCGTTTCAGGCGCCTCTTGTCGGCCCGGCAGACAATTACATAGATTGGCAGGAATCACCGGCACCACGCGGCGCCCAAAGCAGCAAGTATCCCGTCCATGCAGGTCGTTGGGGAAGACGTACCTACAGCTATGGAGGATGGAATGTCTGTTGCAATGACCCGCGGTGTGCTGTTTATTCACTCGGCCCCTACCGCACTGTGCCCTCATGTTGAGTGGGCCATCGGATCCGTCGTGGACAAGCGAACGGACCTGGAATGGACCCCTCAGCCCGCCGCGCCCGGCATGTTCCGCTCGGAGCTGTCTTGGACCGGCGCGCAGGGGACAGGGGCGCAGCTGGCGTCTGCCCTCCGGGGCTGGGCACACCTGCGCTTCGAGGTTACCGAAGAACCCAGTCAGGGCGTGGACGGCGGACGCTGGTCCCACACACCTGAGCTGGGCATTTTCCATGCCGTGACCGATGTGCACGGCAACATCATGGTGTCCGAGGACCGGATCCGCTACGCCTACGAGGCCGGCGCGGGCGACCCCTCTGCCGTCTACCACGAGCTGTCGCTTGCCCTCGGCGAGGCGTGGGACGAGGAGCTGGAACCCTTCAGACACGCCGCCGAAGGCGCACCGGTGCGCTGGCTGCACCAGGTTGGCTGACGCGGCAGATCGCCTGAAGACTGCAGACCGGCTGACGCACCGGCCGCAGCAATTTCCCCATAGCAACGAAGAAGCCCCCGCCAACCGGCGGGGGCTTCTTCAGCGTTCAATCAGAGTCACATCACACGCTGCGGATGGCAACGACGGCGTTGTGCCCGCCGAAGCCGAACGAGTTGCTGAGCGCAACGATGTCTCCGGCCGGCAGGGCGCGGGCGGAAGTCACGACGTCGAGCGGGATCTCCGGGTCCTGGTTCTCGAGGTTGATCGTGACAGGTGCCATGCGTTCGTGCACAGCCAGAACGGTGAGGACGGCCTCGACGGCGCCTGAGGCACCGAGCAGGTGGCCCATCTGGGACTTGGTGGCCGAGACTGCGACGTTCTCCACGTGGTTGCCGAGCGCTGCCTTCAGGGCCGTGTACTCCGGCTTGTCACCCACCGGCGTCGACGTGGCGTGGGCGTTGACGTGGACCACGTCCTCGGCCTGAATGCGGCCGTCGAACATGGCTGCCTTGAGTGCGCGGGTGGCGCCCAGGCCCTGGGGGTCCGGTGCCGTGATGTGGTAAGCGTCGGCGGTCACGGACGTGCCGGCCAGCTCGCCGTAGATCCGTGCGCCGCGGGCAAGGGCATGCTCCTCGGCTTCCAGCACCAGCGCGCCGGCGCCTTCACCCATGACGAAGCCGTCACGGTCAAGGTCGTAGGGACGCGAGGCGTGCTCGGGATCGTCGTTGCGGCGGGAGAGTGCCTGCATCGAGGAGAACGCTGCCAGCGGCATCGGGTGGATGGCGGCTTCGGCGCCACCGCACATCGCGACGTCGGCCTTGCCAGAGCGGATCAGGTCCAGTCCGAGGTGCATGGCTTCCGTACCGGACGCGCAGGCGGAGACAGGGGTGTGCGCACCGGCGCGGGCGCCCAGATCCAGGCTGACAGCGGCGGCCACGCCGTTGGGCATGAGCATCGGAACCGTCATGGGAAGGACGCGGCGGGGGCCCTTCTCCTTCAGCGTGTCCCACGCGTCCAGGAGCGTCCAGACGCCGCCGATGCCCGTGGCGAATGCGACGGCCAGGCGGTCGGGGTCGATTTCGGTAATGCCGGAGTCGGCCCATGCCTCGCGTGAGGCGATGACGCCGAACTGCGTTGACGGGTCCATGCGCTTGGCCTCGACCCGGCTCAGGACGTCGAGGGCGGGGGTGGTGCACCTGGCGGCGAAGTGGACCGGCAGCTCGTACTTGGCGACCCAGTCGTCCTCAAGGGTGTGGGCGCCGGAAACCCCCTTCAGCGCGTTCTGCCACATCGTGGGTACGTCGCCGCCGATGGGCGTGGTGGCACCCAGACCTGTTATGACTACTTTGCGTGTCATGGGATCACTCTCTGTCGGTGCGCCTGCCGTGTCCTGTGCTGCTGGCCGGAGGCCGGAGTGGGTGGCGTGCGGGGAAATCTGCAAAAAATTTAAGGGGTGGTGCATCGGCTGGCCGGTCCGGAATGCGTTAGCGTCCGGTCCGGCCAGCCGGGTTCAGCCTATGAAGGCTGGAGCCTGTAGAGGCTGACGCCAATGAAGGCGGTGTCCTACTTAGGCCTGGGCGCCGGAGATGAAGTCCACGGCGTCGCCAACGGTCTTGAGGTTCTTGACCTCTTCGTCGGGGATGCGGACGCCGAACTTCTCTTCGGCGTTGACGACGATGGTCATCATGGAGATGGAGTCGATGTCCAGGTCCTCGGTGAAGGACTTGTCCAGCTCGACGGCCTCGGGGGCCAGGCCGGTCTCTTCGTTGACGATTTCAGCCAGTCCGGCCAGGATTTCTTCGTTGCTAGCCATTGATGGCTCCTTTTCTTGTTATTGCCGGCAGGAGATGCCGGAAATGGGCAAACCGCGGTTGCGGCTTGGTTATCGGAATTGCTACGGAAGGACAACTACCTGGGCGCCGAAGACCAGTCCGGCGCCGAAGCCAATCTGCAGGGCCAGTCCGCCGCTCAGGGCGGGGTTTTCCTGGAGCAGGCGGTGCGTGGCCAGGGGAATCGATGCCGCCGAGGTGTTGCCGGCATCGGCGATGTCCCGCGCCACGGTAACGGTCTCGGGCAGCTTGAGCTTCTTGACCATTTCATCGATGATCCGCATGTTGGCCTGGTGCGGAATGAAGGCCACCAGGTCCTCGGCCTGGACGCCGGCGGCTTCCAGCGCCTGCTGTGCAACCTTGGCCATCTCCCAGACCGCCCAGCGGAACACCGTCTGGCCGTCCTGGCGGAGGGTCGGGTAGAGCTCCTGCGCCTCTTCGAGGAGCGCGAGGTCGCCGGTGGAGTCGGACCGGCGTGCCGCCAGGCCGAGGTCACGGACGTCCAGTATGGAGCGGGTCATGCCGATGGCATCCCACTTGCTGCCGTCCGATCCCCACACCGACGGCGCGATGCCGGGGGTGTCCGACGGGCCGATGACAACGGCGCCGGCGCCGTCGCCCAGCAGGAACGAAATGGTGCGTTCCCGGTTGTCGATGACGTCGGAAAGCTTTTCCGCACCGACAACGAGCACGTAGTTGGCGGCCCCCGAACGGACCAGCGCATCGCCCTGGGCTATGCCGTAGCAGTAGCCGGCGCAGGCAGCGGAGATGTCGAAGGCAGGAGCAGGCGTGGCGCCCAGCCGGTCGGCGAGGCTCGCCGCGGCCGACGGCGTGGCGTACGGGTGGGTCACCGTGGAGACGATGACGGCGCCGAGCTGGGATGCCTCGATGCCTGCCTTCTGCATGGCCTCACGGGCAGCGCCCTCGGCCATGTCTATCACGCTGACGTCGGCGGGTGCGCGGTGGCGGGTGACGATGCCGGTACGCTGGCGGATCCACTCGTCGGAGGAATCGATCCACTGGCACACATCCTCATTGGTGACCAGGACGTCGGGGCGGTACGCGCCGATGCCCAGGATCCGGGTGTGCTCGTTGACCGGGCTCTGCTTCAGTACCGGCGTGCTCATGCCTGTCCTTCCAGTTCTGCGAAGAGTGCAAGGGCCGCGGACAGGTCGTCCGGCGTTTTGACGGCGACAGTTTTGACGCCCGGCATGCCTCGCTTGGCCAGTCCGGCCAGGGTACCCGCCGGTGCGAGTTCGATGACTCCGGTGATTCCGCGGTTCATAAGGGTCTCCATGCACAGGTCCCAGCGGACCGGGCGCGATACCTGGGCGATCAGGCTTTCGACGGCGGCGTTGCCCGCGGTAACCTCCTGGCCGTCGAAGTTGGACAGCAGCGGCACGGCAGGTGCCTGCGGCTGCAGTTCCGGGCGGAGCGCCTCGAGGGCGCTCACCGCGGGGGCCATGTGTGAGGTGTGGAATGCGCCGGCGACCTTTAGCGGAATCACGCGCGCCTTGGCCGGCGGATTCTCCGCCAGGGCCTTGAGCTGTTCGAAGGTGCCCGCGGCGACGGTCTGGCCCGCCCCGTTGACGTTTGCGGGCGTCGCGCCGGCGGCCTCAATGGCGGCGAGGACCTCGGCGGGGTCGCCACCCACCACGGCGCTCATGCCGGTGGGGGTGACGGCAGCGGCCGCAGCCATGCTGTTGGCGCGTTCGCGCACAAACGTCATGGCTTCCTTTTCGGTGAGCACGCCGGCCAGTGCGGCCGCGGTGATCTCGCCCACCGAGTGCCCGGCCAGGATGACCGGCAGCGTGTTGAGTTCGACGTCGAACAGCGACTTGGCCGCCACCAGCCCGGCCGCGACGATGAGCGGCTGCGCGACGGCAGTGTCCTTGATGGTTTCCTCGTCAGAGGTGGTCCCGTGCGCAGTGAGGTCGATGCCTGCAATTTCGCTCAGGGAGGCCAGATGGCCTGCTACGGAAGGCAGTTCCAGCCACGGGGCCAGGAAACCGGGGGTCTGTGAGCCCTGTCCAGGGCAGACGATTGCAAGCACGTATCCAGCTTTCCAAATTACCGGGTGATTCATTGGTGTTTCCGTACACCAACCTCACGGGGTCAGATTGTAGGAAGTCTACAACGGTTCAGTTCGTGTTCCGCACGGCAACACGCTCGACGGCGGGCTTCGGGGGAGTGGAAAGCCGCCCCACCACAAGGGCTGCCTGCAGCACGAAAGCCTCGCGCGGGATCAGCGGATCCCAGCCTGTCACGTCACAAACACGCTTGAGCCGGTACCGCACGGTGTTGGCGTGGACGAAGAGTTCCCGCGCTGTCGCCTCGAGTGAATGTCCCAGCTCCAGGTAGGTGCCGAGCGTCTCCACCAGCCCGTTCGATGCCGCGAGGAGCGGCCGGTAGATGTTCTTTACCAGCGACCGCCGGGCGGCATCGTCCCCGGAAATGACCCGTTCCGGCAGAAGATCGTCGGCTGCCACCGGGCGCGGAGCGGCGGGCCACGCCCGCGCGGCGGTGAGCCCGGCGAAGGCGGACTGCGCCGAGCCGCTGGCTTCCAGCAGGGAGCTGGCCTCCGCCCCGTAAACCACCGGACCGGGCGCGAACATCTCGCTGAGCTTCACATAGGCGGTCTCCCGGTCGTGCACGCCGCCCAGGATCAGGATGAGGCGGTCGCCCTGGATGCCCACGAGGGCATCCTCCGCGTACCGTCCTGCCATGCGGCGCAATTCGCTCACGTAGCTGGCGCTGGGTTCCGACGGCGAGTTCCCCACCATCACGGTGAAGCGTTCCTGCGCCTTCCAGCCGAGGGCGGCGATCCTGGAACGCAGCGCGTCGGTGTTTTCGCCGCGCAGGATGGCGTCCACAATCAGGGCTTCGAGCCGCGTGTCCCAGGATCCCCGGGATTCCGCGGCCCGGGCGTACACGTCGGCGGCGGCAAATGCCACTTCGCGGGAGTACCGGAGGACTGCTTCGCGCAGGGAGGGCTGGTCCGCTTCGGGAGCGATCACCGGGACCTGGTCCTCCACCACTTCCACGACGATCCGGATGAGCTGTAGCGCCTTCTGCAGGCTGATGGACCGGGTCAATTCCGTCGGGGCAGTACCGAAAACGTCGGAAAGGATCCAGGACGGGGAGCTGGGGCGCTCGTACCAGGTGACGAATGCGGCGATGCCGTTCTGCGCCACGAGTCCCAGCGCGGAGCGCTCGTCCGAACTGAGCCGGCTGTACCACGGCAGCGATTTCTCCAGCTGGCGCATGGTGGTGGTAGACAACTGGCCGACGCTGGCCCTGAGCTTTTTCAGGGTCTCCGTCTTCTCCGGAGTCATGGTCCGGGAGGACGGTTTGCGCGGTGCAGGGGCAGGGGACGGCTCGGGCATAATCCGAGCATACGGTGCCCGCCCGGCAAGCTCCATTTGTGCAAAGGCTACAACTGCGGTTGTGCTTCGTCACAACGCCTCCGGCGCTTCAGGAAGCACCCAAACGAACGACGGCGGCCCCCACCGTGGGTGGGGACCGCCGTCGTTCGTTTTATCCTGGGGCCACGCCCGCAGGGTTCCCTGGCCGAGCTTGCGAGGCGAGGGGGCGGGTGGGGACTAGGACTCGCCGCCGGCGTTGCCCGTGGTGCCGGCGTTCACGTTGAGCAGGCGGTACTTCTCAATTGCCTGCGCCGGTGCCTGTCCGTCAACCTCACCCTTGGCTGCGAGCAGCTGCAGCGTCTTCACAACGACGGAGTGGATGTCGTTTTTGAAGAAGCGGCGGGCGGCGGCGCGGGTGTCGGAGAAGCCGAAGCCGTCGGCGCCGAGGGTGGCGAACTCGTTCGGGACGAATTGCCGGATCTGGTCCGGGACGGCCTTCATGTAGTCCGAGACCGCGACGACGGGTCCCTGGGCGCCTTCGAGCTGTTTGGTGACGAACGGCTGGCGGACGTCCTTGCCGGGGTTGAGGAAGGCTTCCTCCTCGGCGGCGAGGCCGTCGCGGCGCAGTTCGTTCCAGGAGGTGACGGACCAGACGTCGGCGGAGACGCCCCAGTCTTCGGCGAGGATCCGCTGGGCTTCGAGGGCCCAGGGGACGGAGACGCCCGAGGCGAGGATCTGGCTCTTGGGGCCCTCGGTGGTGGAGGCTGCGAGCTTGTAGATGCCCTTGAGGACACCTTCGACGTCGAGGTTCTCCGGTTCCGCGGGCTGGACGATCGGCTCGTTGTAGACCGTGATGTAGTACATCAGGTTCCGGTCAGTCGAGTCGTGCCCGTACATGCGTTCCAGGCCGTCGCGGACGATGTGGCCCATTTCGTACCCGTAGGCGGGGTCGTAGGTGACCACGGCGGGGTTGGTGGAGGCCAGCAGCGGGGAGTGTCCGTCGGCGTGCTGGAGGCCTTCGCCGGTGAGGGTGGTCCGTCCTGCGGTGGCGCCGATGATGAAGCCGCGGGTCATCTGGTCGGCGGCGGCCCAGAAGGCGTCGCCGGTGCGCTGGAAGCCGAACATGGAGTAGAACACGTAGACCGGGACCAGGGGCACGCCGTGGGTGGCGTAGGCGGTGCCGGCGGCGGTGAAGGCTGCCACGGCGCCGGCTTCGTTGATGCCGGGGTGGATCAGCTGGCCCTGGGCGGATTCCTTGTAGGCCAGGACGAGGTCCCGGTCCACGGACAGGTAGTTCTGGCCCTTGGGGTTGTAGATCTTCGCCGTCGGGAAGAACGCATCCATGCCGAAGGTGCGGGCCTCATCCGGGATGATCGGCGCGATGTGCTTGCCGAAGTTCTTATCCCGCATCAGGTCCTTGAGCAGGCGCACGAATGCCATGGTGGTCGCGGCCTGCTGCTTGCCCGAACCGCGCTTGGCCACCTCGTAGGACTTCGCCTCGGGCAGCTCGATGTCCGAGTGCTTCGAGCGCCGTTCCGGAACGGAACCGCCGAGAGCCGCGCGGCGCTCGAGGAGGTACTTGATTTCCGGTGCGTCCGTACCCGGGTGGAAGTACGGCGGACGGTACGGGTCCTTCTCCAGCTGCTCATCCGTGACCGGGATCCGCAGGTGGTCGCGGAACTTCTTCAGGTCGTCCAGGGTGAGTTTTTTCATCTGGTGGGTGGCGTTGCGGCCTTCGAAGTGCGGGCCCAGGCCGTAGCCCTTGACCGTTTTGGCCCTCAACCCACTCGGCGGTCTCTTCCGGATCACGATCAGGCAGCTGGTTAGTCAACCCGCTGAGGATATGGGAGGTATCTTCTCCTGCAGCCACGTCCAACCTCTCTTTGCGCGCATTCATCGGCGCACTCAGGTCCGGCAGGGTAGCTGCCCGGCGTGAACGCGTCGTGTGCGTCGTATCGGTTACAACAGCCCGGTCATGTGCGCCGGGCAGGGTTTTATCTCGTGTGTATGACTGCCTATTTGTCCGGGGCGGTCGCCCCGCTAGGCATAGTTGTCAACAGTCACTGTAGCTCCGACGGCTCGCGGATGCGTAGCCGCGCTTGAACGCTCCGCCCTATTTGACCGTCATACTTGTTGTGTGACGCACAATAAGCCGCACCGCGGCGCCCGTAGCTTGAAGCACACGCCCAAAGGGTGTTGGCTTGGAGTAATCGAAATCACCATGCACAGGAGGAACACGTGAGCGAGGCCGACGCCGCCACTTCGGTAAATGTGGCGGAAAAATTGGGTTTCAAGGACGGGGATCTGATTCAGGAGTTCGGTTACGACGACGACGTCGACCTTGACTTGCGTGATGACATAGAGGATCTGACGGGGTCGGAGCTTCTGGATGAGGATGATCACGACGTTGTGGACGCAGTGATCTTCTGGTGGCGGGATGGCGACGGGGACCTCGTGGACACGCTGGTCGACTCGCTTACGACGCTCACCGAGGGCGGCGTGGTGTGGGTCCTCACGCCGAAGTCTGGCCGCCCCGGATACGTTTCGCCGTCGGACATCCAGGACGCGGCGCCCACAGCAGGGCTGCACTGCACCACGTCCGCGGGCGTTTCCAAGGACTGGAGCGCCACGCGACTGGTAACCAGGAAGAACAAGTGACCGGACAGGCCACCGTCGCATCGGCGGACCTCGCCGGAGTGCCCGAGGTTGGGCATCAGGCTCCGGATTTCACTCTGGTCAATCAGTTCGGTGAGCCCGTCCGGCTCGCCGATTTCCGCGGGCGCAACGTGGTGGTTGTTTTCTACCCGTTCGCGTTCTCCGGCATCTGCACAGGCGAGCTGTGCGAGATCAGGGACAACCTCGCAGTGTTTGAACATGCCGACGCCGAGGTGCTGGCGGTCTCGGTGGACAGCAAGTTTGCCCTCCGGGCGTACGCCGAGGAGGAAGGTTACGGATTCAGTCTGCTGGCCGACTTCTGGCCGCACGGTGCCGTTGCTGAAAAGTACGGCGTGTTCGACGACGAAAGCGGAATGGCAAGGCGCGGAACGTTCATCATCGACGCCGGCGGAACGGTCCGCTACGTCGTTGTGAATCCGCGGGGCCAGGCCCGTGACCTCACCGAATACCGCCGCGTTCTGGCAGAGCTGGCCGAGGGTTAGGCGTCGGGGGGCAGCCCATGGACCAGCGGCGGACCGGCATCGGCCTGACAGGCTTCGCCAGTCTGCCTGCGGCCCCGCCCGCCGAGTCATCTGCCGCTGACCTCGAAGTACTGGGCGGGATCCGCGACGTACTGGCCGGGCTGCCCCTGGCGCTTCTGACGGGGGCCGGGCTCAGTACCGACTCCGGCATACCGGACTACCGCGGACCGGAATCGCCTCCGCGCTCACCCATGACCTACCAGGAGTTTCTGGCTGAGGCGGCCAACCGGCAGCGCTATTGGGCGCGCAACCACATCGGCTGGTCGCACCTGAGGCGGGCCAGCCCCAACGCCGGCCACGCCGCCGTCGTCGTCCTGGAGCAGCGTGGGCTCCTAACGGGACTCATTACCCAGAACGTGGACCGCCTCCACGAGGACGCCGGCAGTGTCAACGTGGTGGACCTTCACGGACGCTTCGACCAGGTGGTTTGTCTGGAATGCCGCCGCACGTATTCACGGCAGCTGCTCGCAAAGGTTCTGGAGGAGCTGAACCCGGACTTCCTTGACCATGCCATGAAGTCCGGACTTGTCGAAATGGCTCCCGATGCGGACGCCACGGTGGAGGATCTGCGGCTGATCCGGAGCTTCGTGGTTGCCCGCTGTCCCGCGTGCGGCGGCGTCCTAAAGCCGGACTTCGTGTACTTTGGCGAAAACGTCCCCAAGGAGCGCGTGGAGCGCGCATACGCAATGGTGGATAAAGCCCAAGCCCTGCTTGTTGCCGGTTCCTCACTCAGCGTCATGAGCGGGCTGCGATTTGTCCGTCACGCCGCCAAGCAAGGCAAGCCCGTTGTCATCATCAACCGCGGCCAGACGCGAGGCGACGACCTTGCCACAATCAAGCTGGAGGCCGGGGTGGGCGAGTCCCTCGCCTGGCTGGCAGATGAATTGCCCCCGCTCCCGGCCTGACCCGATTAGGGTTTGAGGGCAGTGTTCGGGTAGAGTCTATGTTCGTTGGTTCGAGCGCTTCGGTGCGAAAACCTCTCTTTGGGTCTTTAGCTCAGCTGGTAGAGCGCCACGTTTACACCGTGGATGTCATCGGTTCGATCCCGGTAGGACCCACCTTAAAACCCCGTTCGGCCAAGTCTTCAACTTGTTCGGACGGGGTTTTGTGTTTAATGTCTGAGCCCCACCATAGCCTGCGGGCATGGAACACGTAATTGTGAGGACCGCTGCCGACGGGCAGCCGGACGCCGTCATCCGCGGCGGCCAGGAATGGACGGTGGGCGCAGAACCGCTGCGATGGTTTGAACGCGTCAGCTGGTGGGAGGCGGAGCGCCGGATGCCGCTGGGACGTAGCCGCGTTGACGTCGAAGTGTGGCGGCTGCAGACCCGACTGGGGCGAAACGCCGGGTCGGCGCTGACCACCATGGAGATCATCCGCGACGGGCTCGGCGGCGGGTGGAGGCTGCGGAGCGTGGTGGCGGACAACACCACCGCGGAAAGTGCCGTCGCGGTTGCGGCCTGAGCAGCAGACGAGGGGGCTGGGCACTCAGAAAGGCTGGAGAAGCAGAAAGGCTGGAGAACCAGCAAGGCCCGAATCTTGAAGGGCCCGGAAATTGGATAAGCCTTCCACCGCGACTATTGGGGGATGCCGCGGTGGAAGGCTTGAAATCGAATATACCGTGAACATTTGGAAACACGAAACCAATAGGAAGGTTGCTTCCGGTGCTCCTTCGCGGGTGGTTGACCAAGCACGGCCTTCAGCGGCACACCGCGAGCCAGTATGATGGTAGGTGTTCAGTTGACTGGACGCTTTGGCATCGTTGCCGGTGTTCGCGCGATGCAGTTTGACGACCCCGCTGTCTGAGCGCGTACCGAAAAGGAGAATCATGGCCGATTCCCGCACATCCAAAGCCAACGACGGACTGGGCAGCGCGTCCCCGGCGCCGGCCGTCACGCGAGCAGCCGCCGTCCTGGAGTCGCTCGCAGCGTCCGCCACTGGCCGGCTGACCCTCAGCGACCTCGCCCGGGACCTCGGAATCCCCAAATCTTCCACCTCCAACCTCCTGCTGGCCCTCGAGGAGGCCAGGCTTATCAGCAGGCAGGGAGCCGAGTACACGCTGGGCCGCAAGCTCGTTGAATTGGGTGCCGCGTACTTGAGCCGCCTCGATGAAGTCCAGGAGTTTTACCGTTTCTGTGAGCAGGCGCCCACGCTGTCAGGCGAAACAGTGCGCATCGCCATGCTGGACGGCACCAACGTCATCTACTTGGCGCGCTACGAGGGTCATCCGGCCGTCCGCCTGACATCCAATATCGGCGACAAGATGCCGGTGTCCCTCTGCGCCGTGGGTAAAGCCCTGATCGCCAGGCTTCATGACCACGACATCGATGCGATGTTCGCTGACGATACGGAGCTTCCCGTGCTGACGCCCAAGTCACTGCGCACGGGTGCGGAACTGAAGGCCCAGCTTGAGCAGATCCGGGAGCAGGGCTATGCGTTTGAAGACGAGGAATCCACCACAGGCGTGGTGTGCCTCGCCGTAACCGTACCCACCCGGGGAGCGCATGGCCCCAGCCTTGGCCTGTCCGTCACGGCATTGAAGGCAACCTACTCGCAGGAGCAGGGCGCGCAGATGGTCAAGGAGCTCAATGAACTGGCCAGATCCCTTGGCAACCCTATGGGCTAGGCGAAACCCCGTCGCTATTGGCTACTCGTTCATCATGTTGTACGCTGTTCAACATAGTGACCGACGCAATGGTGGTGTCACTACTCACCAGGCCAACGGGGGCCTGGTGTCCTTGAGGGAGTGCTAGTGACAACTCGTACTGATTCACCGCTTGCTGATGCGGACGGCGCCGTCGTCGAACCGGAACAGCTGCGAAGGGCAACACTTGCCAGCTCCGTGGGCTCCGCTCTGGAGTACTACGACTTCTACATCTACGGCCTGGCTTCGGCCCTCATCTTCGGCCCGCTGTTCTTCAAGCCGCTCGGCGAGGAGGGTGCGCTGATCGCATCATTCGCCACGTACGGCGTGGGCTTCGCTGCCCGGCCCTTCGGCGGCATCGTCTTTGGCTACATCGGGGACCGGTTCGGCCGGAAAATGGTGCTGATCCTGACCATCGGCCTGATGGGTACCGCCAGCTTCGCGATCGGCCTGCTGCCGACGTTCGAGCAGGCAGGAATGCTGGGTGCGGTACTCCTGGTCATTCTCCGGATCGTCCAGGGCCTCGGTGCCGGTGCGGAGCAGGCCGGCGCAACGACGCTGATCTCCGAAGTGGCTCCGCGCCGCCGTCGTGGTTTCTTTGCCTCACTGCCCTTCGTGGGGATCCAGCTGGGCACCCTCCTGGGTGCCGGTACCTTCGCCCTCATCGCGACCGCTGACAAGGCAGTCCTCGAAGGCTGGCTCTGGCGCGTGCCCTTCCTGGCCAGCGTAATCCTCATCGCCGTCGCGGTGTTCATCCGCCTGCGGCTCAAGGAAACCCCCGTGTTCCAGGAGCTGGAGAAGCACAAGAACGTGGTCAAAAACCCCGTGGGCCAGCTCTGGAAGCACTCCAAGAAGAACGTCCTGGTGGGCATCGGCCTGCGCATGGGTGAGAACGGCAATTCCTCCATCTACTCGGCACTGCTGGTGGCATTCCTGGCAGCCCCGGCGGGCGTGTTTCCGGGGGACAAGTTCATCGGACCGGTGGGTCTTCTGATCGCTGCGGGTTTTGCCGCCGTCATGGTGGTTACCTTCGGCGCCCTGTCCGACCGCTTTGGCCGCGTCCCGGTCTACCGTTACGGCGCCCTGTTCCAGGCTGTCATCGCCTTCCCGGCGTTCTACCTCGTGACCCTTGGCAACGTGACTTTGGTGTGGGTTGTCATGGTGGTTGGCATCGCGCTCGGCGTGCAGTCCATGCTGGGACCGCAGTGCCCCCTGCTGCCTGAACTGTTTGGATCGCAGTACCGGTTCACGGGGGTTGCGATGGCCCGCGAACTCTCCGCCGTGATGGCGGGTGGCCTGGTTCCGCTGGTCGGAGCGGCGCTGCTGGCGGCCACCGGCTACTCCTGGCTGGTGCTGGCTGTCTATTCGCTGGTGCTTGCCCTGATCTCCTTCGTGAGCACCTTCTTCACGCCGGAAACCAAGGGCCGCGAC
>NZ_JAAOXD010000001.1:345159-346622 GCF_014694315.1 Arthrobacter ipis
AGGCCAGGACGAGGTCCCGGTCCACGGACAGGTAGTTCTGGCCCTTGGGGTTGTAGATCTTCGCCGTCGGGAAGAACGCATCCATGCCGAAGGTCCGCGATTCATCCGGCACGATCGGGACAATGCGGTGCCCGAACTTCTTGTCGCGGAGCAGGTCCTTGAGCAGGCGCACGAATGCCATGGTGGTCGCGGCCTGCTGTTTCCCCGAACCGCGCTTAGCGACGTCGAACGTTTTGGGGTCCGGCATTTCAACCGCACCGGGGCCGGAACGCCGTTCCGGCACCGAGCCGCCCAATGCCTTCCGCCGCTCCAGGAGGTAGGCAATCTCGGGCGCATCCGGACCGGGGTGGTAGTAAGGCGGCCGGTAGGGATCCTCTTCGAGCCGGGCGTCGGAAATTGGAATTCTCAGGTAATCCCTGAATTCCTTCAGGTCGTCCAGGGTGAGTTTTTTCATCTGGTGGGTGGCGTTGCGGCCTTCGAAGTGCGGGCCCAGGCCGTAGCCCTTGACCGTTTTGGCCAGGATCACGGTGGGTTTGCCCTTGAATTCGGTCGCGGCCTTGTACGCGGCGTAGACCTTGCGGTAGTCGTGCCCGCCGCGCTTGAGGTTCCAGATCTCGTCATCGGTCAGGTCGGCGACGAGGTCCTTGGTGTGGGGGTCCTTGCCGAAGAAGTGTTCGCGGACGAACCCGCCGGATTCGGCCTTGTAGGTCTGGTAGTCCCCGTCGGGGGTTTCGTTCATGATCTTCACCAGCGACCCGTCGGTGTCGCGGGTGAGGAGGTCATCCCATTCCCGGCCCCAGACGACCTTGATGACGTTCCAGCCCGCGCCGCGGAAGAACGCCTCGAGTTCCTGCATGATCTTGCCGTTGCCGCGCACCGGGCCGTCCAGGCGCTGGAGGTTGCAGTTGATCACGAAGTTCAGGTTGTCCAGGTTCTCGTTCGCGGCGAGCTGGAGCAGGCCGCGGGACTCGGGCTCGTCCATTTCGCCGTCGCCCAGGAACGCCCAGACCTGCTGGTCGGCGGTGTCTTTCAGGCCCCGGTTGTGCAGGTACCGGTTGGACTGGGCCTGGTAGATCGCGTTCATCGGGCCGATGCCCATCGACACGGTCGGGAATTCCCAGAAGTGCGGCATCAGCCGCGGGTGCGGGTAGGAAGAGAGGGCGTGGCCTTCCTTGGACTTTTCCTGCCGGAACCCGTCCAGGTCTTCCTCGGACAGGCGGCCTTCCATGAACGCGCGGGCGTACATGCCCGGGGACGCGTGGCCCTGGAAGAACACCTGGTCCCCGCCGCCGGGGTGGTCCTTGCCGCGGAAGAAGTGGTTGAACCCGACCTCGTACAGGGTCGCGGCGCCGGCGTAGGTGGAGATGTGCCCGCCCACCCCGATCTCGGGCCGCTGCGCCCGGTGCACCATCACCGCCGCGTTCCAGCGCATGTAGGCCCGGTAGCGGCGCTCGTACTCCTCA
>NZ_JAAOXD010000001.1:346632-346793 GCF_014694315.1 Arthrobacter ipis
GGTTGAGGAAGGCTTCCTCCTCGGCGGCGAGGCCGTCGCGGCGCAGTTCGTTCCAGGAGGTGACGGACCAGACGTCGGCGGAGACGCCCCAGTCGTCGGCGAGGATCCGCTGGGCTTCGAGGGCCCAGGGGACGGAGACGCCCGAGGCGAGGATCTGGCTT
>NZ_JAAOXD010000001.1:346803-355596 GCF_014694315.1 Arthrobacter ipis
AGATGTGCCCGCCCACCCCGATCTCGGGCCGCTGCGCCCGGTGCACCATCACCGCCGCGTTCCAGCGCATGTAGGCCCGGTAGCGGCGCTCGTATTCCTCGTTGCCCGGGAACTGCGCTTCCTGGTCCACCGGGATCGTGTTCACATAGTCCGTGGTGGTCACCATCGGAACCCCGACGCTCTGCGCGCCGGCACGCTGCAGGAGACTGCGCATGATGTATTGGGCACGCTCCGTGCCCTGTTCCCTGATCAGCGCATCCAGGGACTCAACCCACTCGGCGGTCTCTTCCGGATCACGATCAGGCAGCTGGTTAGTCAACCCGCTGAGGATATGGGAGGTATCTTCTCCTGCAGCCACGGCAGCCTCGTTTCATCTTTGAATGTTGGGCTCATGTTTTCGTATTGTGAGAAAACATTCTTGCTATTCGAGATTATCCGGCGCGTTGGATCCGGGTCAAACGCCGGCATGTACTTCTGGCGGTACCGCGTCGCGCGGAACCTAGCGGACGGATTGTGACCACTGCGAGGTGGCCGGCTTCTTGACCCTAAGGTGATGCAGGTCATACGCTTATTTCACTATTCAACAAGTTTGTTTCGCGATGTGGAATAACAGCAATAATCAGCCGGTCATGACCGGCCGATCAAGGGCTCACCACCGCGAAGATCCCAGAAACTGGAGAACCAGATGCAGACGACCCCCTCAGTCGGCGTCGAAACGGAAGGCGCGACGCCGTTGTCGGGCCAGCCGGTTCATCCCGCCGCCGGCGTCGACGCCCTGTGCGAAGCGGCCAGCGCCGCCGCCGGCCACGACATCAGCCCCACCCTCTACAACACCGACCTTGCACCCACCAAGCGGCAAGGACGCCGCTGGACGGCGTACAGCATCTTCACCCTGTGGGCGAACGACGTGCACAGCCTCGGGAACTACGCGTTCGCCGTCGGACTTTTTTCCCTCGGCCTCGGGGGCTGGCAGATCCTCATGGCCCTGGCCATCGGAGCGGTTCTCCTCTTCGTGCTGCTCAGCTTCTCCGGTTTCATGGGGCAGAAGACGGGTGTTCCGTTTCCCGTCATGAGCCGCATCAGTTTCGGCATCCGCGGCGCCCAACTGGCCAGCCTTCTGCGCGGCGCCGTGGCGGTCGCGTGGTTCGGGATCCAGACGTTCCTTGCCTCGGTGGTGCTCCGCGTCATGCTGGTGGCCATGGTCCCGTCCCTTCATGACATGGACACCAACTCGATCCTCGGCCTGTCCACGCTGGGCTGGATCTCCTTCGTGGGGCTGTGGATTGTGCAGCTCGTGATCGTCAGCTTCGGCATGGAGATGATCCGTAAGTACGAGGCCTTCGCGGGCCCGGTCATCCTGCTGACGATGGTGCTGCTGGCTGTCTGGGTCTTCATCGAGGCGCGGGGCTCCATCCAGTGGACCGGCATCCGGGGCCTTGAGGGCGGCGAGATGTGGCGAACAATTTTCGCCGGCGGCGCGCTCTGGGTGTCCATCTATGGGACGTTTGTCCTCAACTTCTGCGACTTCACCCGCTCCGCCGTGTCCAAGAAGGCCATCGTGCGCGGAAACTTCTGGGGCATCCCGATCAACATGCTCCTCTTCGGCGCCATCGTGGTGGTCCTGGCCGGCGGGCAGTACAAGATCAACGGCACCATCATCGAAACTCCGTCGGACATCGTCCAAAGCATCCCGAACGCCCTGTTCCTGGTGCTGGCCTGCCTTGCGATCCTCATCCTGACCATCGCGGTCAACCTCATGGCGAACTTCGTTGCCCCCGTTTATGCTCTCACCAACCTCTTCCCCAAGCGGCTCAACTTCCGCAGGGCAGCCTGGGTGAGCGGCACCATCGGCCTGGTCATCCTGCCGTGGAACCTCTACAACAACCCCCTCGTCATCGTGTACTTCCTGGGCGGGCTGGGTGCACTGCTTGGACCCCTGTTCGGCGTGGTCATGGCGGACTACTGGCTGCTCCGCCGCGGAAAGGTCAACGTTCCCGAGCTCTACACCGAGAACCCGGACGGAGCCTACTTCTACAAGCGGGGCGTCAACCCGCGGGCCATCATCGCGCTGGTGCCGGCAGCCATCTTGGCCATCCTCGTTGCCTTCCTCCCTGCCTTCGAGCCGGCTGCACCGTTTGCCTGGTTCTTCGGTGCCGGCGTCGGAGCACTGAGCTACTACGTGATTGCCGACCGCAAGCAGCGCTTTGAGGACGCCGACGGCGAGGCCATCGCCGTCGCCAGCAACCACTGAGAGCCGACCCCATCCAGGAGGAACCTATGCGCATACTCGTTGCGAACGTCAATACCACCCAGTCCATGACCGACTCCATCGCCGCCCAGGCGCGCAGCATCGCTGCCCCCGGCACGGAGATCATAGGAATCACGCCGCGCTTCGGGGCGGACTCTTGCGAAGGCAACTTTGAGAGCTACCTGGCCGCGATCGCCGTCATGGACCGGGTGGTCAACTATCCCGAACCCTTCGACGCCGTTATCCAGGCCGGCTACGGCGAGCACGGCCGGGAAGGTTTGCAGGAGCTGCTGGACGTACCCGTCGTCGACATCACCGAGGCGGCGGCCAGCACGGCCATGTTCCTGGGCCATAAGTATTCCGTTGTCACCACCCTGGACCGTGCCGTGCCGCTCATTGAGGACCGGCTGAAGCTGGCCGGCCTCGACGCCCGCTGCGCTTCCGTGCGGGCCAGCGGGATGGCCGTGCTGGAGCTCGAGGAGGAGCCGGAGCGGGCGGTCGAGGCCATCATCAGGCAAGCGCTGCTCGCCGTCCGCGATGACAAAGCCGAGGTGATCGTGCTGGGCTGCGGCGGCATGGCGGGGCTGGACGAACAGATCCGGCAGCGCGCCGGAGTGCCAGTCGTCGACGGCGTTACGGCCGCCGTGACTATCGCGGAGTCCCTGGTCCGCATGCAGCTCTCCACGTCCAAGGTGCGGACGTACGCCACGCCGCGGCCCAAGACCGTCATAGGCTGGCCGCTGGCGGCGGATGGCGTTCCCACCCGCGCCTGAGGTTCCAACAACCGCCCAGGTTTCAACAACACAGGAGAACAGCATGACCGTTCCACCCACGTCCGGGCGGGTCGCCGTCGTTACTGGCGCCGGTTCCGGCATCGGCCGGGCGGTTTCGCGGCAGATGCTGGGGGAAGGTTACCGGGTGGCCATGGCGGGCCGCCGCGAGCCGCAACTCCTGGAAACGGCGGACGGGCACCCGGAGGCGCTTGCGGTGCCGTGCGATGTCACCGTGCCCGACGACGTCGAACGCCTTTTCGCTTCTGTCCTCCGGCGCTGGGGCCGGGTGGATGTCCTGTTCAACAACGCCGGGGTCTTCGGCCCGGCGGCATCGGTGGACGAGATCAGCCTGGCGGACTGGGAGGCCACGGTCGCGGTGAACCTGACCGGTTCGGTGCTGTGCGCCGGGGCGGCCGTCCGGGCGATGAAGGCGCAGTCGCCCCAGGGCGGGCGGATCATCAACAACGGCTCGATCTCCGCGCATTCACCACGTCCGCGCACTGTTGCCTATGCCGTCACCAAGCACGCCATGACGGGCCTGACCAAGAGCATTGAGCTGGACGGCCGGGAGTTCGGCATCACCTGCGGGCAGATCGACATCGGGAACACGGCCACGGAGATCATGGATACGATCGGGGTTGGCTCGGGGGCGCTCCAGGCGGACGGCAGCCGCCGGGTGGAACCGATGTTCCCGGTGGAGGACGCGGCACGGGCGGTGCTGATGATGGCGGGGATGCCGCCGTCGGCCAGCGTGGGCTCGGTGGTGATTACGGCAGCCGGCATGCCCTTTATAGGCCGCGGCTGACTCTCCCTGCCTCCGAGTCTTTGTCCACATATCGCGACTTAAACGCCCTTCAGCGGCCAATATCTGCACAAAACTCGCGGCCTCGAAGTTCGGCCTGTGGATAACCCGAGGCGGCCGACGCCGGCGTCCCCGCAGCGGAAGTCCACGGCGTTCCGCTGCCGCCGTGGGCGGAGTTCAGGCCCGACGACGGCGGGCCGGTGACCGCCGTCGTCGAACCGGTGCCGTGGGGCAAGAAAAACGGACCGCATTTCCGGGAGCCTGGACGGTTCCTTCACCTCTCCAGAGAGAACTGCGGTACGCTTCCGCGCCGCCGCGGCATCGCCGGGCACCGGCTCAAGGTCCGCGAGGGCGATCTCGTGGAGGTCGACGGCCTGAGGCTGACATCCGTGGCCCGGACGTGGGTGGACCTTGGCTCCGTCCTGCCCATCGACGACCTTGTGGTGGCCGGCGACACCATCGTCAGTGAGCACGCCAGGCACTTCGGGCCGCCGAAGGTCGCAAGGTGCGGCTGGCCGAGCTGCGGAAGTTCGTGGACGTGCCAACAGCGTCTACCGGGTGCAGAAGGCGCGGCTCGCGCCCGATCGCGGGTGAGGCAGGCGCTGCGCAAGCAGGGGCTGGCGGAAATGAGAGAGTTTTTGTCCAGATATCGGCCGCTGGAGGGACTTCAACTCCCAACAAATGGACAAAAACTCAATTGTGACCGGTGTTTTGACTTCCGCATCGTGAAAACTGAATTTCCTCTTGCGGAATAATGTGACCGGGGTTACGTTGGAGACAGACCCCGATCCGGGGCAGTTCCCAATTGATAGGTACAGGTCAATGAAGATCCCAGATTCCTCGGCGCTGAAGGCGAGTTCGGTGCCGTCGAAGAAGAAGCCCCTCTATAGGTCGCTCTTCTTCCAAATTCTGATCGCCGTCGTGGCAGGTGTTCTCACAGGGCATTTCTGGCCGGACCTAGGCGCTCAACTGAGGCCGCTCGGTGACGGCTTCATCCAGCTAATCAAGATGATCATCGCGCCGCTGATCTTCCTCGTGATCGTTACTGGAATTTCGGCCGTTGGCGACGTCAAGGCGGTCGGAAGGGTAGGAGTCAAGGCTCTTCTCTACTTCACAGCGGCCACGCTTTTCGCCCTGGTCTTCGGCCTGATTGTCGGCAACATCGTCCAGCCCGGAGCGGGCCTGAACATCGATCCGAGCACCCTGTCCCAAGAGGCTGTCGACGCCAAGACCGGCCACGCCGTGCCGAAGGACGCAGCGGCGTTCATCCTGGACGTCATCCCCACCAGCGTTATCGGCGCCTTCGCCAACAACAGCCTGCTGCAGGTCCTGTTCTTCTCCGTGTTCTTCGGCGCCGCCATCGTCGTCATCGGCCGCGAGCGGTGCCTGCCGGTGGTCAGCCTCATGGAGACGGTCCTGGAACTCGTTTTCAAGATCATGTCCTGGATCATGAAGGTCGCTCCGATCGGTGCCTTCGGTGCCATGGCCTTCATCATTGGCCAGTACGGGCTGGACACCCTCGGCACCTACGCGATGCTGATCGCGGCCTGCTACGGCGCAGCTGTTATCTTCATCGGGCTCCTGTTCGTCGTGGCCTGGAGCTTCGCCCGGGTTCCGCTGTGGCAGTTCCTCAAGTACACCCGCGAGGAATTCCTGCTAGCCCTGGGCACGGCCTCCACTGAAGCCGTGATGCCGCGCATCATGACCAAGCTGACGAATGCCGGATGCTCCCGGGCCACCACCGGCCTGGTGGTGCCAACGGGCTACTCCTTCAACCTGGACGGTGCGGCGATTTACCTGTCCATCTCCCTGCTGTTCCTCGCCCAGGCCTTCGGCCACCACCTGGACCTCGGCCAGCAGCTCGCGGCCCTCGGCGTCCTGCTGCTGACCTCCAAGGGCATGGCCGGCGTTCCCGGCTCGTCCTTCCTGGCACTGTCCGCCACGGCAGCCGCGCTCGGAATCTTCCCGGTGGCCGGCGTCGCCCTGCTCCTCGGGGCCGACCGGCTCATGGACTCCATGCGCGTGGTGGTCAACCTGCTGGGCAACTGCGTGGCAACCTTCGTGGTCTCCAAGTGGGAGGGCCAGTTCGACCGCAGCGTCATGGTCCGGGCATTCCGTGGCGAGATCACCAACCACGATTCGGCGGTCATGCTCGGCGTGGAGGAGGACTTCCAGGAGCAGGAACTGGAGCGGATCAGCGGTGGCGGGGAGGCCTCGCCCAAGTTCCGCGGCGGCCCGAACCCGGGTGAGATGCCCGAGTTCCAGATGAGCAGGCCGTCCGCCGCCATCAACCACGAATGACGTACGGAGATTTTGTCCAGACATCGTCCGCTGAAGGCCCTTGAAGTCGCGATATCTGGACAAAAACTCCAGAGGATTGAAGGCAGGATCCCGTCCCCGGCTGAGCAGTCAGTCTGGGGCGGGGTCCTGCCTCGTTAAGCCGGCTGCGTTAAGTCGTGCTGCGTCAGAAGGGGAGCAGCGCCGACAGGTCTGCGCGCAGGCCGGAGGCGGCCACGCGTCCGGCGCCGACGGCGTCCGTCCAGCTCAGCCGTCCCGTCACCATCGCAAGCCAGGTGGCAGCATCGCACTCGATGACGTTCGGGGGAGTGCCGCGCGTGTGCCGCGGGCCTTCCACGCATTGGGTGACGCCGAACGGCGGCACCCGCACCTCCACCGAATTCCCCGGCGCGCGGGCGGTGACCTCCTCAAGCGAGTAGCGCACCGCCGTCGCGATCACCGAACGGGGGACGGCCGGAGCGGCCCTCGCCGGAGCAGCGTCCGACGGCGGGACGGCACCTGCCGTCCACTGGGCCAGGGCCGCTTTGCCGTCGGCCGGGTCGATTCTGCGGCGTGCAACTGCCACCGGGGCCTCCTTGAAGAGCTAAAAGTACGTTAGTCCAGCAGGGCCGAGACGGCATGGCCGAGGCGGATCTTGCCCACGGGACGGCCACCGCCGAGGACCGGCTCCACCACTTTCTCGAGCACGCTGGACACGCCAGGGATGTCGACGGCTCCGCATGCGGCCAGCAGCGTCAGCCCGACCAGCGACGTGGCCCGCAGGTTGCCGTCGAGCATCTTGAGGGCCACGGAGACCCCCTGGGACGTGGCCATGACCAGGATGCCCTCGGCGCCGATCTTGGCGATGACGTCCAGCTCCTCCATCACGACGGTGTTGGCCTCACCCCTGCCCTGGACCGCCCACGGGTAGTCCAGCATGGAGGTGGCGATGGTGGCGGCGCGGGCGTTGGCGGATTTGTCGGAGGGGGCCTTGGCGAGCAGGGAGTAGGCGCGGGCCAGGCCGCTCAGTGAGATGGCGGCCACCGGTGCTCCGCAGCCGTCGATGCCCAGGTGCGCGATCTGTTCGCCGGAATACTCCTCGATCACCGTGCGGATGCGCTGCTGCAGCGGGTGGTTGGGCTCCAGGTAGCTGTGCGTGTCCCACCCGTTTTCGGTGCAGGCCCAGAGGAAGGCCGCGTGCTTCCCCGAGCAGTTGAAGGCCAGCCGGGACTTGCCCCGCTCAGACTGGGTCAGCCAGGTGCGTGCCGTCTCGTCCTGCGGCCAGGCGGCGGGGCACTGCAGCTGGTCCTCCTTGACGCCCGCGGCCTTGAGCATGCCTTCGACGACGTCCATGTGGTCGAGCGACCCGGTGTGGCTGGCGCAGGCGAGGGCCACCTGGGCGCCCCGCAGCGGAACACCGGACTGCATGGAGGCCAGCGCCTGCAGGGGCTTGAGCGTGGAGCGGGCCAGGATGGGGGTGGAGATGTCGCCCAGCTGCGTGACCACGTGGCCGTCCGCGGCGAGCACCACGGCCGCGCCGATATGGCGCGACTCCACGAATCCGCTTCGTTCAACCACGGCGAGTTCGACGGCAGAATCCACAGTGAACGTGGCGTGCGAAGTTAGGGCCATAGGCCCAGTCTATGGCTCGGCGGCGGCATTCCCCGGGAGCCGTCCAGGGCGCCCGGCCGGCTTTTACACCGCCAAGACGCCCAGTAACAGCACAGCCTACTCAACGGTGACCATGACCGACTGCCAGCCGGAGGCGCCGTCCGGCACGGGATCGGCGCGCTTCTCCGTCTGCACCTCGCCGGTCCCGTCCGTTGCCCGCGCCTTGACGTAGTGCGAACCGGGCGTGGCGTCCCAGGCGAAGGACCACTGCCGCCAGGTATCCACGGAGGCCTCCTCCGAGAGCACTGCCTCGGTCCAGTCGCCGCCGTCGATCTGCACCTCAACCTTGGTGATGCCCCGGGTCTGCGCCCAGGCGGTGCCCCCGATGGCCACCTTCCCCGCCTTCACCACGGCAAATGATTTGGGCACCTCCACCCGGGCCATCGTCTTGATGGGTCCGCGCTCCGACCAGCCGCGCTGCGTCCAGTAGGCCTTGCTGTCGGCGAAGCGGGTCACCTCCAGGTCCACCACCCACTTCGTGGCGGACACGAACCCGTACAGTCCCGGCACCACCATGCGCACGGGATAGCCGTGTTCCAGCGGCAGCGGGCCGCCGTTCATGCCGATGGCAAGCATGGCGTCGCGGTCATCCTGCAGGACCTCCAGCGGAGTGGAGGCGCTGAACCCGTCGACGGAGGTGGAGAGCACCATGTCAGCGCCGGCAGTGGGCCTGGCCCGTTTGAGCACCTCGCGGATGGGGAGCCCCAGCCACTTGGCGTTGCCGGCGAGGTTGCCGCCCACGGGATTGGAGACGCAGGTGAGGGTCACATGGGACTCGATCAGGTCGGCGTCGAGGAGGTCCTGGAAGGTTAACCGGACCTCCTGCTCCACCTGTCCGTGCACGCGCAGTTCCCACTCCTCCGCCTTGATTTCCGGAATGCTGAGGGCGGTGTCGATCCGGTAGAAGTCCTTGGCAGGCGTAAGCCACGGCGTCACGCCGGGCGTTGCCGACTGTACTCCGCCGGGCACGGCGGCTGCGGGCCGGACCGGCGCCGGCAGCCGGACGGCCTCGCGCGCCTGCG
>NZ_JAAOXD010000001.1:355696-451662 GCF_014694315.1 Arthrobacter ipis
CGCTAAAGCCACACAGCTAGAGCGCTCAGCGTAGAGCACGTAGCGCGAACGTACACCTGCGGCCCCTCCCGACAACGGGTGGGGCCGCAGGTGTACGTTCGCGCTTGGATTGGGGCCTCGAGTGTACGTTGGCACTCAGAGGAGGAATGCAACAGGAGAGCCGGGCAACCGTGGGCTGCCCGGCTCTCCGGTGTCTGCCGCTGCAGGAGTGTCCTGCGGCGCTTTCGCGGAACCGCTTAGTAGAAGTGGACCATATCCACGAGGTGGGGGAGTTCGCCGCCGTCGAGGAACGTCCTGAGGTTGCTGCAGAAGCGCTCGGCGATCAGCCGATTCTCGGCAGCGCTCAGGGCCGAGGTGTGCGGCGAGACCATGACGCGCGGGTGGTTCCACAGCGGGCTGTCCTGCGGCAGAGGCTCGACGGCGAACACGTCCAGGCAAGCGTAGGCCACCTGACCGTTCTCCAGCGCCTCGAGCAGCGCGTCCTCGTCCACCACCGTTCCGCGGCCCACATTCACGAACACCGTGCCGGGCTTCATGGCCGCGAAGACCTCGCGGTTGAAAAGCCTGTCCGTGTACGGCGTGCCCGGGAGGGTGTTCACCACGGCGTCGGCAGAGGCGAGCAGCCCGGCCAGTCCGTTGTTGTCCGCCACTTCCTCGATGCCGTCGATCGGCTCGACGGAACGCTTGGTGCCGCTGACCTTCATGCCGAGTGCGCGGGCGATGCGGGCGGTTTCCAGCCCGATCTCCCCGAGACCCGTGACCACCAGCGAGGAGCCGTTGACCAGCTTGGTGGGTATCCGCAGCTCCGGCCACACCTTGGCGGCCTGGTCCTGGGCGAGCTCCGCGGTCCGCTTGAAGCCATTGAGGATGCCCAGCGCCGCAAATTCGGCGAGGGGCAGGGCGTGCACGCCTGCGGACGTGGTGACCTTGAACTTGTTCAGGGTTTCGGCGTCGAGGCCGGATGCTTTGACCGCTCCGCCGGCACCTGCCGCCATGGCGTGGATCCACTGCAGGCGCGGGTTTTCCTTGGCGATCCGCGCCAGGCCGGCGGGGCTTTCGTTCGGGAAGCCGTACAGCACGTCGGCCTTGCCCAGGATTTCCCAGTAGCGCTCCTCCTGCTCAGGCGTGCGCCTGAAGTCTGGGTCGCCGGCGTGGTCTGCGGGAAACCGTTCGGGCGGCAGCAGGTCGGGCTCATAAAGGACGGTCACGGAGGGATCTACGGCGCGGATGCGTTCCACGAACTCGGCTTCGAGCGGGACGGCGATCGCGACGGTGGTTTCAGTCGTCATGCTGTTCATCATACTGAATGGCGGCTAGAATACTGAACAGCTTTGCAAGAATTAAAGAGTCATGGATGCGCCACATTGGCCACAACGAAGTGAGGTTCCGCTGCAGATGAATATACCGAGAGCAGGCTTCGTGGGCCTGGGCCTGATGGGGGCGCCGATGGCGGCGAACCTGGTACGGAAGGGCTGGGCGGTTACGGCGTGGAACCGCTCGCCTGGCGCCCTGGAGTATTTCCGCCAGCTCGGCGGAGTCGGTGCAGACAGCGTAGGCCAGCTCAGGGACGAGCCGGTGATCGTCTTCATGCTGCCTGACCTTGCCTACATCGAGGACGCGGCAACCGGACTCCTCGAGAGCTGGAAGTCAGCGCCGCCGGCGGCCGGCACAGCCGTGGTGGTCATGAGCAGCGTTTCCCCCGCCGCGGTTAGGGCTTTCGGGCAGAGGGTCCAGGAGGCCAGTTCAGGCCACGCCGTGGTGGTGGACGCGCCGGTCAGCGGCGGGACAAAGGGTGCGATCGATGGGACGCTGGCCATCATGGCCGGCGCGGACCGCGACGCCGACTTCCGCCGGCTGCTTCCGCTTTTCGAGGCCATGGGCACCACCGTGCGGCTCCTTGGTCCGCTCGGTGCCGGATCGCTGGCTAAGGCGTGCAACCAGCTGGTGGTCGGAACGACGACGGCGGCACTCGCCGAAGCGGCCGAGCTCGCCGAACGGTCGGGCGTCGATGTCGCGGCCCTCTATGAGGTCCTGTCCGGCGGCCTCGCCGGCAGCCGCGTCCTGGACCAGGTGGGCCCGCGGATGGCCCGGAAGGACTACACCCCCACCGGCCCGGCAAAGTTCATGCACAAGGACCTGTCCTTCGTCGTGGAGTCGGCCGACGCCGCCGGGACGGCCGTCCCGATGGCACGGGCCGGCGTCGAACTTTATGCCGAACTGAAAAGGCAGGGCCTGGGGGACCAGGACCTGGCCGTGGTGCGGCAAACTATTTCAAATCTCAGCAGGACGGGCGCCGTGGGCGCCGCAGAAGGGACCTCTTCATGACTTCACTTTTTGATTTGACCGGGCGGGTTGCCCTGGTGACTGGTTCGAGCCGGGGGATTGGTAATGCGTTGGCCCGGGCGTTGGCTGATGCGGGTGCGACGGTGGTGTTGAACGGTGTGAACGCTGAGCGGTTAAAGGCTGCGGAGGCGGCGATGGCGGCGGAGTACGCGCCGGGCCGGGTGCACAGTGTGGCGTTTGATGTCACGGACGACGCTGCGGCCGCGGCGGGTGTGGCGTGGGTCGAGGAGCAGGTGGGCCCGCTGGAGATTTTGGTGAACAACGCCGGGATCCAGCACCGGGTGCCGATGCTGGAGCTGGATGTGAAGGACTGGGAGCGGGTGATCTCCACGGACCTGACCAGCGCGTTCCTGGTCGGGAGGGAAGCGGCCCGGCACATGATCGGCCGCGGTCACGGGAAGATCATTAACATCTGCTCGGTGCAGACGGACCTGGCCCGGCCCACGATCGCCCCGTATGTGGCGGCGAAGGGCGGGTTGCGGAACCTGACCCGGGCGATGACCGCGGAGTGGGCTGGTGCGGGGCTGCAGATCAACGGGATCGCGCCGGGGTATATCCATACCGAGATGACGCAGAACCTGGTGGACGATGAGCAGTTCAACGCCTGGATCCTGGGACGGACCCCGGCGGCGCGGTGGGGCACGGTGCAGGATCTGGCCGGCCCGGCGGTGTGGCTGGCCTCGTCCGGGTCTGATTTCGTGAACGGGCAGACGATCTTTATCGACGGCGGAATGACGGTGGTGGTCTGATGACACACACAACAGAATCTTCAACAGCAGCAGGCACCTCAGCAGCAGCAACGGCAGCAGCAACGGCGGAAACCGAACTTCCGGTTTCGGGTCCGGCGGTGGTCGCGCACGCGAAGGGGGATCTGCGGATCGAGGATGTCCCGCTGAAGGCCCCGGCCCCGGACGAGGCGGTCGTGGAGGTGCTGTATGGCGGGATTTGCGGGTCGGACCTGCATTACTGGCTGCACGGCGCGGCGGGCGAGTCGATCCTGAAGGCGCCCCTGGTGCTGGGCCACGAGATTTCCGGCCGGGTCGTGAGGGCCGCGGCGGACGGGACCGGGCCGGGAGCGGGGACTCCGGTGGCGGTGCACCCGGCCACCCCGGGACCCGGCACGGGCCCGGACGCGCCGCGGTACCCGGCGGACCGGCCGAACCTCTCGCCGGGGTGCACATACCTGGGCTCCGCGGCGCGGTTCCCGCACAGGGACGGGGCGTTCAGCCGGTACGTGAACCTGCCGGTGAGGATGCTCCGGGCCCTGCCCGAAACCCTGGACCTGCGCACCGCGGCCCTGATCGAGCCGGCGTCCGTGGCCTGGCACGCGGTCGCCCGGGCCGGGGACGTGGCCGGCAAAACCGCGCTCGTGATCGGGTCCGGCCCGATCGGGGCTTTGGTGGTCGCGGTCCTCAAGCGTGCCGGCGCTGCCCGGATCGTCGCGGTGGACATGCACGCCAAACCGTTGGAGATCGCCACGGCGGTGGGCGCGGACCAGGTCCTCAACGCTACCGACGGTGAGGCGATCGCCAGGGTCCAGGCCGACGTCGTGATTGAATCCTCCGGGAGCCACCACGGCCTGGCCTCCGCGATCCAGGGCGCGGCCCGGGGCGGGACCGTGGTTATGGTCGGGCTGCTGCCCACCGGCCCGCAGCCGGTCCTGATCTCCCTGGCCATCACCCGCGAACTGGACCTCAAAGGCTCGTTCCGGTTCAACGACGAAATCGACGAGGTCATCACCGCCCTTGCCGACGGCACCCTCACCATCGACCCCGTCATCACCCACGACTACCCCGTCACCGACGCCCTCGAAGCCTTCGACATCGCACGCAACTCCGCCCAATCCGGCAAAGTCCTCCTCAACTTCGCCGGCTAAACAAAGCACAGCTACATCCGGGCCAGCGCGTACATCCGGGCCAGCGCGGCCAGTGCCAGCCAAGAGGGGCTAGGCGGACTGCGTCCGCCGCTGCAGTGGAACGAAAACCCTCGGCTGCTCCACCCAGACGGGCTCCATTTCCGAGATGGTGCGGCGCATGATCCTGCTCGACGCCTCGCGGGCCTCCGCTGCGTTGCCCCCAAAGATGGCTTCGGCCACATCGAGGTGCCACTGTAGCGTGAGGTCCCGGGGCCGGTCGGGCATGAGGCCGTGCACAGTGCGGCCGGTCAGGGTTTCGGCCACCTGGCCTACGAGGTTGGCAAACATCTCGTTGCCGGAGCCGCTGAGCAGCAGGGAGTGGAACTGGATGTCCAGTTCGAGGAAGCGCGGCACGTCGCCGGCCTGGCCGGCGTCGCGCATGGCCAGTGCCACGTCGAGCAGTTCCTGCCGCAGCTCCTGCGGTGCGTTGGCCGCAGCGAGTTCGGCAGCCACGGGCTCGACGGCGGAGCGGAGTTCCGCGAGGGACCGCAGCTGGGCCCCGCGCCCTTCCCCGGCCAGCCGCCAGCGGATCACGAGGGGATCGAACGGATTCCAGCGGTGCGCCGGCAAGACCTTGATGCCCACCCGCTTGGTGGTCTCCACCAGGCCAAGCGACTGCAGCACGCGGACAGCTTCCCGGATCACGGACCGGGACACCTGCAGTTCGTCCTCCAACTGCTCCGCCAGCATCACGTGCCCTGGCGGAAGGCTGCCGTCGACAATTCTGGTACCCAGGTGCTCGACGGCACGGTGGTGGAGGCTGGTTGACATAGTGGTAAGCATAATCGGGCCGGGAGGCTTTGTTCCCCGCAGCCGGGAAGAGTCTGGACGCTGTCGGAGGGGCACGTCATAGACTCTTTATGGCGCGGCTGGCGTCCAAGGAGTGGTCACCCGCTTTCGCACTCGCCCTCGAATATATATGCTTTATTCACAGCCCAGTTTTCTAAAGCGTGTTCCGCGGCACCCGCGGGACGCAATGCAATGCACACATGTTGCACCCACTGAATTGGAGTTTTTGATGTCAGCACACATCGGTGTCACCGGCCTCGCGGTGATGGGCGCCAACCTCGCCCGCAACCTGGCCCGCAACGGCTTCACCGTTGCCCTGCACAACCGCTCGGTTGAGAAGACCGACGCCCTCCTCGAAAAGCACGGCACGGACGGCGACTTCGTGCGCACTGAAACGCTGCAGGAGCTGGTGGACTCCCTGGAGAAGCCGCGCCGCGTGCTCATCATGGTCAAGGCCGGCAAGCCGGTTGACGCCGTCATCGACCAGCTCGTTCCGCTGCTGGAACCGGGCGACATCGTGATCGATGCCGGCAACTCGCACTACGAGGACACCCGCCGCCGCGAATCCGCGCTGGCCGAGAAGGACCTGCACTTCGTGGGCGTAGGCGTCTCCGGCGGTGAGGAAGGCGCCCTCAACGGCCCGTCCATCATGCCCGGCGGCTCCAAGGAGTCCTACGACGCACTCGGCCCGCTGCTGGAAAAGATCTCCGCCAAGGTTGACGGCCAGCCGTGCTGCGCCTGGATCGGCACCGACGGTGCCGGCCACTTCGTCAAGATGGTGCACAACGGCATCGAATACGCTGACATGCAGGTCATCGGCGAAGCGTTCGACCTCCTGCGCTCCGGCGCCGGTATCGAGCCCGCCGAGCAGTCCAAGATCTTCGCCGACTGGAACAAGGGCGAGCTCGCCTCCTTCCTGATCGAGATCTCGGCCGAGGTTCTCGGCCACGTGGACGCCAAGACCGGAAAGCCGTTCGTCGACGTCGTCGTGGACGCCGCCGGACAGAAGGGCACCGGCCGCTGGACGGTCATCTCCGCGCTGGAACTGGGCTCACCGGTTTCAGGCATCGCCGAGTCTGTTTTCGCCCGCGCCCTGTCCTCGCAGGCGGAGCAGCGCAAACTCGGCCAGGAGCTGCTGGCGGGCGAGGAAATCGCCGTCGAGATCCCCGAGAACTTCGTCGAGGACGTCCGCCAGGCGCTGTACGCCTCCAAGCTGGTCTCCTACGCCCAGGGCCTGGACATGCTGACTTCCTCCGCCAAGGAATACGGCTGGGACCTCAAGCTGGACGAGATCGCCTCGCTGTGGCGCGGCGGCTGCATCATCCGTGCAGAGCTGCTCAAGGAAATCACCAAGGCCTACGCCGCGGAGCAGAAGCCGGCCAACCTGCTGTTCGCCCCGGCCTTCACCAAGGCCATCGCCGAAGCACTCCCGGCCTGGCGCCGTGTGGTGGCCACCGCCGTGCAGCTCGGCATTCCGGTTCCGGTGTTCTCCTCCTCGCTGGCCTACTACGACGGCTTGCGCCGTAAGCGCCTAGCCGCCGCGGTCATCCAGGGCCAGCGCGACCTCTTCGGTGCGCACACCTACGGCCGCGTCGACGCCGAGGGCACGTTCCACACGCTGTGGGGCGAGGACAAGTCCGAGGTCGAGGCAGTGGACACCCACTAGCCACACCCGCCGCATGACGCAGGAACGGCCGGCCCTCCCGGATAATCTGGGAGGTGCCGGCCGTTCGTGCGTCCGGCTCCAGCCGTTCTTGGCGACGACGCCGATCCGCGCCTGGCCGACTTACCCCGAGGAGTGCCGAGTGTCCCAGCCCGTAGCGATTGTCACCGGAGCCTCCACCGGCATCGGCTTCGAGTCGGCAAAGCTCCTCAGCGCCAAGGGATTCACCGTCTACGCCGGAGCCCGGCGGGTGGACAGGATGGAACCGCTCAAGGCGCAGGGAATCAGGGTCCTGTCGCTGGACGTCACGGATGACGCGTCCATGCAGAGCCTGGTGGCCACGGTCACCCGGGAGCAGGGGCGGATCGATGTCCTGGTGAACAATGCCGGGTTCGGCTCCTTCGGTGCGCTGGAGGAGATGGATCTGGCGGAAGGCCGCCGGCAGTTCGACGTGAACGTCTTTGGGCTGGCGCGGATGACGCAGCTGGTCCTGCCCTCAATGAGGACTGCCGGGCGGGGCAGGATCATCAACATCTCCTCCATCGGAGGCAAGTTCTATGAGCCGCTCGGCACCTGGTACCACGCCACCAAGTTCGCCGTGGAAGGCCTCAGCGACGCGCTGCGGCTGGAACTGAAGCCGCACGGGATCAGCGTGTCCATCATCGAGCCCGCCAGCACGATCACCGAATGGGGCGGGATTGCAGCCGAGGGGCTGCTGGCCAGCTCGGGCGGCGGGCCGTACGCGGCCCAGGCCAGGGAGATGGCCGCCGTGCTCGTGTCCACGGGGCGGCCTGCGACGTCCACCCAGCCCGACGTCGTCGCCGGAGCTGTGCTGAAGGCCGCCACCGCCGCCCGTCCCCGGACCCGCTACCCGGTGGGCAGGGGCGCCGCTGCCATCACGGCACTGCGGCGGCTGCTGCCGGACCGGGTGTACGACCTGGCGGTGACGGCGGTGCTGAAACACATCGCCCGCTGAGCCGCCCGGCGCCTAAAAGCACCAAAAGGCACAGCCGCCCCCAACCTAGGGATCAGATCCGGTATTCGATGTAATACTCGGCCGGGTCCACGGCGGGCTTGGTTTCCCGCAGGGCGTCGCGGTGCCGCCAGCTCGCGGGGATGCCGGTGATGATGGACTCGGGCGGGGCGTCCTTGACCACCACGGCGTTCGCGCCCACCGCGCTGTCGTTGCCGATGGTGATCGGTCCCAGGACTTTGGCCCCGGCGCCGATGGTCACGCGGTCCCCGATGGTGGGGTGGCGCTTGACCTTCGCGAGGGAGCGGCCGCCGAGAGTGACGCCATGGTAGATCATGACGTCCTCGCCGATCTCGGCCGTTTCGCCGATGACCACACCCATGCCGTGGTCAATGAAAAAGCGCCGTCCGATCGTGGCACCCGGATGGATCTCGATGCCCGTCAGGAAGCGTGCCAGCTGCGAAATGAGCCGGGCGGGGAACCGCGTGGACGGGTCCTGCCACAGCTTGTGCGTCAGGCGGTGCGCCCAGATGGCGTGGAGCCCGGAGTACGCGAAAAAGTTCTCAAAAGAACCTCGAGCCGCCGGGTCGTGGGACCGGGCGGCGTCGAGGTCTTCCTTAAGTCTTGCGAAGAAACCCACAAAGATCTTTCTACAGGAAACGGAAAGCGGCTGGCTAAGGTCTAGCCCCGGATGTCGTCATAGAGCACGGTGGAGATGTAACGCTCACCGAAGTCGCAGACGACCGCCACGATCAGCTTGCCGGCGTTTTCAGGGCGCTTGGCCAGTTCGAGGGCGCCCCACACGATGGCGCCGGAGGAGATGCCGCCCAGGATGCCTTCCTTGATGCCGAGGTCGCGGGCCACGGCCACGGAGTCCTCCAGGGTGGCGTCGAGGACCTCGTCGTAGACGTTGGTGTCCAGGAGTTCCGGAATGAAGTTAGCGCCGAGGCCCTGGATCTTGTGCGGGCCGGGGGCACCGCCGTTCAAAATGGCGGAGTCCTTGGGTTCAACGGCCACGATCTGGACGTCCGGCTTGCGCTCCTTCAGGACCTGCCCGACGCCGGTGATGGTGCCGCCGGTGCCGATGCCGGAGACAAAGATGTCCACCTTGCCGTCGGTGTCGGCCCAGATTTCCTCGGCCGTGGTTTCACGGTGGATCTGCGGGTTGGCCTCGTTGGCGAACTGCTGGGCCCAGATGGAGTTCTCCGTGTTGGCGACGATCTCCTGGGCTTTCTCCACGGCGCCACGCATGCCCTCGGAACCCGGGGTCAGCACGATCTCGGCGCCGAAGGCACGGAGCATCACACGGCGCTCGGTGGACATGGTCTCCGGCATGGTCAGGATGACCTTGTAGCCGCGGGCTGCGCCCACCATGGCCAGGGCGATGCCGGTGTTGCCGGAGGTGCCTTCGACGATGGTTCCGCCGGGCTTCAGCGCGCCGGACTTCTCAGCGGCGTCGATGATGGCGACGCCGATACGGTCCTTGACGCTGTTGGCCGGGTTGTAGAACTCAAGCTTGACCGCAACGGTGGCGTCCAGGCCTTCCGTCAGGCGGTTGAGCTTGACCAGCGGGGTGCCGCCCACCAGCTGTGTTACATCGTCGTAGATCCGTGCCATGTGTACTTGCGCCTATCTCTCAGGGAGGAATACTTTGGTCAGCCTAACGAGGGGGTCAGCGCCACTGCTACGCATTAAGCCATGCAGAGTAATATTTCCGGGCCTTGGCCAGCTTCGGGTTAATAATCACCTGGCAATACCCCTGCTCCGGGAACTTGGCGTAGTAGTCCTGGTGAATGTTCTCCGCCGGATAGAACACAGGGAGCCGGCTGACCTCGGTCACAATCGGCCGGGACCAGAGCGCCTGGTTCCGTTCGATCGCCTCTTCGAAGAGGATCTTCTCCTCGGTGGTCTCATAGAACATCGACGAGCGGTACTGCGTGCCAACGTCGTACCCCTGCCTGTTGAGGGTGGTGGGGTCGTGCAGGGCGAAAAACATGTCCAGGATGACCTCGGCCGGGATGACGTCCTCATCGAAGGTCACGGCAACCACCTCCGCGTGCCCCGTGGTCCCGGAGCAAACGGAGTAGTAATCCGGGTTGCGTTCATGGCCGCCGGTGTACCCCGACACCACCGACGTGACGCCCTTCGTTTTCTGGTAGACGGCGTCCAGGCACCAGAAGCAGCCCCCGCCAAGCACAAAAGTTTTCATGTCCTCTTTACTCATGTCCTCTTTAATGGTTCGCGGGCGCCAATGATTCCCCAGCCAACCCCAGGGTCACATACCGGGCAGGGGCCAGAGCCGACTGTAGGGTAAAAATATGAGTATGGAACCTGTGAACAGCGACGTTGCAGCGGAACCGGAAGACGCTCCCGACGCCGCGGAGTCGCCCGCCGCTGCAACCCTGGGGCAGCTCATGCTGGCCGTGGAGGAACTCTGGCCGGAGTCGCTGGCAGAGTCATGGGACGAGGTGGGCCTCGTGGCCGGCCATCCGTCCGCTGACGTCACGCGCGTCATGTTCGCCGTGGATCCCACCATCGAGGTCATCGACGAGGCCATCGAATGGGGCGCGGAGCTGCTCATCACCCATCACCCGCTGCTCCTCAGGGGCGTCACCTCGGTTGCCGCCAACACCCCCAAAGGCCGGGCAGTCCACCGCCTGATCGAATCCGGAACGGCACTGCTGACGGTCCACACCAACGGCGACTCAGCAGTGGGCGGCGTGTCCGACGTCCTGGCCGACGCCCTGGGCCTTGAGAACGTGTCGCCGCTGACTCCTGCGGCGGACGGCCTTCCGGAGGAAGGCATCGGGCGGGTCGGGGACTTGAAGGAGTCCATGACCCTGGGCGATTTTGCCGCGCGGGTTTTCGGCATCCTCCCGGCGGTGGCGGGCGGGGTGCGCGTGTCCGGGGACAAGGACGGCCTCGTGCAGCGGGTCGCCGTGTGCGGCGGGGCCGGGGATTCCCTCTTTGACCAGGTCCGGGCCAGCAATGCAGACCTGTACGTCACCGCTGACCTCCGCCATCACCCGGCCTCGGAAGCCAGGGAGGCTGCTGTCAATGACCGCCCGTACCTCATCGATGTCTCGCACTTCGCCAGCGAATGGCTGTGGCTCCCGGCCGCGGCCGAAGCGCTGGGCAACGTGCTCGCGGACCAGGGCCTCGACGTCGAAATACGGGTCAGCACCACCAACAGCGATCCGTGGGACTTCATACTGACTCCCGGCTAAGCCTGGCGCGCGAAGTCCATCGCAGGGCCCACGCCGGCGAGGGGCCCGCACCGAGCGCAGCGAGGTTTGGGAGCCGGTGGGGATGCGTAGCGAGGCTGGGGAGCGCGTTAGGCGCTAGAGTCTAGAAAACCCCCAACGGGGTGCCGGCCAGGAGCCGGAAGGGATCAAGCGGAGGTAAAACGTGGCCAAGGCAGCACCGGCGGAACAATTGAAGTTGCTCGAGCTCCAGGGCCTGGACGCCCGGCTGAAGTCACTGTCCAACCGGCGCCGTGCCCTTGAATCCGATCCCCGGATCACCGATCTTGAGGCCGCCCTCAGCGTTGCCAACGGTGAGCTGGGCGCCGCGAAACTCGCCGTCCACGACGCCGAAGCGGAACTGAAGCGGGCCGAGGCCGACGTGGAGCAGGTGGCTACCCGGATCGAACGGGACGAGGCAAAGCTCAACAGCGGAACCGGCCTCTCCAAGGACCTCGTCGCGCTGCAGAAGGACATTGCTTCGCTCAACAAGCGCCGTTCAGACCTGGAGGACGTGGAACTGGAGGTCCTCGAGCGCCTGGATGTCCTGCGCGAACGCCAGGCGGCCCAGCAGAGCATCGTGGACGACATCCAGGGTTCATTTGGCGGGATCCGTGCCGAGCTCGATGAGCAGCTAGCGGAGGTCAACGCTGAAGAGACAATAGTCCGCGGCCAAAGAGCAGAGTTCGCAGCGGGGCTGGACGCCGGGATGCTTACGGTCTACGAGAAGACGCTGGCCCGGCGCGGAGTGGGCGCGGCGCGGCTCTTCCATGGCACGTCCGAAGGATCGGGCATGCAGCTGAGCCCCGGCGACCTGGCCGAGATCAAGGCCGCCTCCGAGGACGAGATCGTGTTCTGCCCCGACTCCGGCTGCATCCTGGTGCGCTCCGCCGAGTGGGTCTGACCGCCTCACCCAACTGACTGGCAGTAGATGTCGTTCTGAGCGCTCAAAACGACATCAATTGCCAGCTAGTTGGGCAGGATGATGTTCAGGGCGTGCGCCTTGCGCGCCGTGCCCGGAATGAGCTCGGCCTGCCACTTCTCGGCCGCTGCCTTGCGCAGCTGCTCCGGCGTTGCCGGGGCCTTGCCCCGCCGTGTCAGGAGGTGCCGGGCCAGCTCGCCCCGGGTGTGCTTGGCGAAGTGGCTGACCACCTTGCGGGCGCCGTTCACGTCAGTGAACACGTTGACCGCCACGGTGTCTGCCGGCGGGGGAGTCCAGGCGGCGGCATAAGTGCTGGACCGACAATCGACCAGGAGCTGGCCGCCGGCAAGCTCGCCCAGGGCGTCGGTAAGCTGCGGTTTCCAGAATGAGGCGAGGCGTCCGACGTCGGGCAGTGCCGTTGACATGGACAGCCGGTAGGCGGGCACGAAGTCGGCGAATCGGATGGCGCCCCATAACGCGGAGATGACCAGCACCGACTCATCCGCCCGGCGCCGCTGCGCCGGCGTCATGAGCCTGTATCCCAGGGCGTCGTACAGCACCCCCGAATACACCTGGTGCGCTGGCGCCGCCGGTTCGGCGTGGAGCCGGGTGTTACGTTCGACGTCGTCCTTAAGGGATGCGCCGACGCCCAGCAAGGCGAGGGCGTCCTCGTGCGAACTGACTGTCCCCAGTGCGCCAAGCACCTTGGCCCGGTAGGTGTTCAGCACGGGAAAACTCAACGAAGCCCAGTCCATGGCGTCACCGTGAACGGCCGGAGTCTTGCCTTCGGATGGGGGGAGCAGAATCAGCACCGTACGATCTTACCGGCCGGGCGCCCGCGTGATTAGTCCAGATGGCGGCCCAGGAAGTCCAGCACGTCCGGGAGGATCGACCGCCAGTACAGGCTGTCGTGGCCGCCGGGCTGAAAGCCTCCCTCGACCCGGCCGGGAAGTCCCGAACGGTACTGGCGCACCGTCGACGCCAGTTCATCTTCGGCGCCGCAGTCGATCCGCTTGGAAATCGCTGCAAGCCGGGGACGGAGCGCGAAAACGTCATTCGCCGCGAAATCAGCCGGGCCGTCGAAGGCGCTCTTCATCCCCGCGTCGTAGCTGGACCAGACGGCCGGGCTCATGGCCGCAACGGCGCGAAGTCCGGACACCCTGCCCCGGGACGCCAGGAGGAGGGCGCCGAACCCTCCCATCGACGTGCCGAAGAGCCCGACCCTCCCGAGGTCGAACCCCTGCTCGGCCAGGAACGGCAGGAACTCCAGCACCAGCATCGACTGCGTATCGCTGCCGTCGGCGCGGGCATGCCACCAGGAGTCGCCGCCGTCCACGGCAGCTATCCCAAAGGGCTGGCCGCCATCGTCCAGATGGCGCTGCAGGGCCTGGTCCGCAATGAGGTCACGCAGTAATACCTCGCTGCTGCCGCCCAGCTCGTGCAGGAAGACCGCCACTGGCAGCACCTGGTTGGCCTGTTCCGGAAGCGGCACCGCCAGGGACCAGTGCGTGGTGGCCACCGGGCGGAAGCGGGAGCTAAAGGCGCCAGTCCGGGTCAACACTGTGGAAGAGGGCACTCTGGAATGGGGCATTGAGGTCGGCGGCACCGTGGACGGGGGATCCGGCGGGATGGCCGCCGTGGTTGTGTGGCTTGGAACCGGGGGAGGCGGGGCCGTGCAGGCCGACGAGCGGGCTGCAGTCAGGCCGGCAGCGATTCCTGCCAGCTGCAGCATGCGTCGCCGTGGGAAGGACGGCCGGTCCATTTCCCGATCTTAGACCCCGGAACCGGCGCGTGTCCGGCACCGCAGGAAAGCCCGTAAACTGGACTCCGGATGGGTTGACCAGGCGGCCGCGCGTCACGCAAGTGGCTCGAGGAACGTCCGGGCTCCACAGGGCAGGGTGGTGGGTAACGCCCACTCGGGGTAACCCGCAGGCCAGTGCCACAGAAAACAGACCGCCTGCCTCGCGCCGATTTGAAAGCGGCACGAAGCAGGTAAGGGTGAAACGGCGGTGTAAGAGACCACCAGCTTCCCGGGTGACCGGGAAGGCTAGGTAAACCCCACCCGGAGCAAGGCCAGACAGGACACGTTTGAGGGCTGCCCGCCCGAGTGTCCGGGTAGGCCGCTGGAGGGCGCCGGCAACGGCGTTCGTAGATGGATGGCCGCTACTCCCGTGCTGGCAACGGCACGGGAGCACAGAACCCGGCGTATCGGTCAACCCATCCACTTAGCCCGCGTCTGGAAGGTAAAGATGCCCGCGCAGTCGTCCGATGACATCGACCCAAGACTGAACGCCGTGCTCGCGCCCATCGTCGGCCCCGGCGCTCCGGATCCGGATGGGACGATCGAGCTCACCGTCATTGTCGACGGGACGATAGTCTCCGGCTCGGTGGTGAGTGAGGAAGCATGGTCCAGACGCCAGAAAGCGCAGATCAGCGCATCAGGCGAGTATGGAGCAGGCGTTGCTGAAGACGCGCAGGAAGCCGGGAACAACCCGCTCCTGAAAGAACAGGTCCGGTTCATCCATTTCCTTGAACCCGTAGTGGTCTCCGGCGGCAACCCGATCCGCCTGAACGCGACGAGGGTGGACCTCCTCAACGTATCGGCCTGGAGCATTGGGCGCCTCCAGTACGGAGAGAAGTAAGTTGCACGTCCGGTGGTGTGAGTGATTTCACGGGCCCCGGGGCAAAAGAAGCCCTTCGCCCGCCCTAGAATGGATGGTGAACGTAGAAGTTCCTCCGCCGGATCTGCGTTCGCAGCCGGCGGTATTTCTTTGCACGTCCAACGGCATCCGGGGTGGACCTAAACCCTGCCGGTGCCAGCATGCCCTGGATAACTTCCAGTGGCCGCCATCCGGTTTACGAGGACGTAGCCGGTTGAACCAAGGAAGGTAGTTCTGTGAGCCAGACGTCAGATTCTTGTCTTGATACGTGGATGAGCCGAGAGGCGCTCGCCGAGGCCATGATCCCGGTTATCGGCCGGCTGTACCGTGAAAACAACGTGGTTACCTCCATCCACGGCCGCAGCCTGATCAACAAGTCCACCATGAACATCCTGAAGGCGCACCGCTTTGCGCGCCGGATGAGCAAGGATGAGCTGCTCCTCGAGGAGACGGCACCGCTGCTGGACACGCTGGCACAGCTCGACCTGGGTGCCGCTGCCATTGACATTGCCCGGCTGAACCAGAAGTTCAAGTCCGACGGCGGGGACATGACTTTGGAGGAATTCCTCCGCGCCGAGCTGGCTGAGATCGTGGGTAAGCGGGGCGGCGACGACCGCACCAGCACCGACGTCGTGCTTTACGGCTTCGGCCGCATCGGCCGCCTGCTGGCGCGCCTCCTGATCGAAAAGGCGGGCGGCGGCCACGGCCTGCGCCTGCGGGCCATCGTGGTCCGGCGCGGCTCCGACAACGACCTGACCAAGCGCGCCAGCCTGCTGCGCCGCGACTCCGTCCACGGTTCCTTCGAAGGAACCATCCGGGTGGACACCGAAGCCAACACCATCACGGCCAACGGCGTCCAGATCCAGGTCATCTACTCGGACAACCCGGCCACCATCGACTACACGGCCTACGGCATCAACAACGCCCTGGTGGTAGACAACACCGGCCGCTGGCGCGACGCTGAGGGCCTCGGCCAGCACCTGCTGAGCAAGGGTGTGGCCCGTGTCCTGCTAACCGCACCGGGCAAGGGCGAGCTGAAGAACATCGTGCACGGCATCAACCACCGGGACATCACCGCTTCGGATCCGATCGTGTCGGCAGCCTCCTGCACCACCAACGCCATCACTCCGGTCCTGAAGGCCCTCAACGACAAGTACGGCGTGATCCACGGCCACGTGGAGACCGTCCACTCGTTCACGAACGACCAGAACCTTATCGACAACTTCCACAAGGGTGACCGCCGCGGACGCTCGGCCGCGCTGAACATGGTGATCACCGAGACGGGCGCCGCCAAGGCCGTGGCCAAGGCGCTCCCCGAACTGCTCGGCAAGCTCACCGGCAGCTCCATCCGGGTCCCCACCCCGGATGTTTCCCTGGCCATCCTGAACCTCAGCCTGGCAAACGGCACCACCAAGGACGAGGTCAACGACTACCTGCGCGAGATGTCGCTGCACTCGGACCTGCGCAAGCAGATCGACTACATCGACTCGCCTGAGGTCGTCTCCACCGACTTCGTCGGCTCCCGCCGTGCCGGCATCGTCGATGGCCTTGCCACCATCGCCAACGACAAGAACCTCGTTGTCTACGTCTGGTACGACAACGAGTTCGGCTACAGCTGCCAGGTGGTCCGCGTCATGGAAGAAATGGCCGGGGTCAACCCGCCGACCTTCCCGGCCAAGGACTCCGAAAAGGACGCCGCCCCGGTCCTTGCCGTGGCAGCCTCGGTCTAACCGGAACGTTTCGTCAGCCCCGTCAGCACAGTTGTGCCGGCGGGGCTGACCCAATCCCGGGAAGTTCCCGGGCAATTCTCTGGAATCAGGCGGCAATCGGGCACAAACTTGTGTCATGGAACAGAACCCGACAATCCAGCATGAGACAACCCTGGAACGTGCCCTCGATGTTGCCAAGGCCAACCAGAAAGAAGCGCAAAGGCTTCTGGACCAGGCACGAACGTCACATGCGGCAGGGGAAATTGGCGACGACAGGGTGGCGCAGCTTGAGCGACTCCTGGATCTTGCCAATACCGATCTTCATCGGGTCATGCGCGAGCAGTAGGCCTCCACAGGGCACCTGTCCTCCACACTGTGGATAGCCGCACAGCGACGGGTGGGTTCGTTTAGGCTCCTGGATGTGTACCCACAACCTGCCCGAAACACCAGGCGCCCCCGGACGCCCCTGTGAGCGTCAGCTGGGCCGGTTACCGGCGTGCGCGGCGCCGCTCCCGGCAGGCCTGGGCGGTGCTCGGCGCCGCAGCGGTATCGGTGGTCGCAGCCACCATGTGGTTTTTCACGACAGGCCAGTTCATCGCCGCCGAGCCTGCCGTGTCCGGACCCAGCGACGCGCCCGTGTTCGATGCCGCCTGGATGAAGCCCGTAACGCCCCCGCGCCAGGTGCCGCCGGGCAACGCCGCGGCTGCACTTGAAACCCTGGCAGTGAAGGGCCGGGCATCCGGAAGCGACTATGACCGGTCAGCCTTCGGCCAGGCCTGGCACGACGCAGACCACAACGGCTGCGACACGCGCAACGACATCCTGCGCCGGGACCTTCGCGAGGTTGAGTTCACCAAGGGGTCGAAGTGCAAGGTTGCCGCCGGAACCATGCATGAGCCGTACGTGGGGCTGGTGGTCAGGTTTGTCCGCGGCGCAGAGTCCAGCAAGGCCGTGCAGATCGACCACGTCGTCGCGCTCGGCGACGCCTGGCAGAAGGGGGCCCAGCAGCTGACGCCGCAGCAGCGGCAGAACCTTGCCAACGATCCCGTCAACCTCATTGCGGCGGACGGTAACGCCAACCAGGAGAAAAGTGCGTCGGATGCCGCCACCTGGCTGCCGAAGAACAAGGCCCTCCGGTGCCACTACGTGGCGCGGCAGATCTCGGTGAAGGCAGCGTACGGACTCTGGGTCACGCAGCCGGAGAAGGACGCCATGGCCCGCGTTCTGGATTCATGCGCGCAGCAGCAGACGGTGGTGCCGCAGTAGGGCCGCAGAGGCAGCAAGCGGGGGCGGTGTCAGTGTCCGAACGGGTCAGGGTCAACGCCCGGCATCCAGGTCAGGCCCGGGACGCCCCAGCCGCTCTTCTTGGCCTGCTTCATCGCCTTGCGGGCATACCTGTCGATGAGCCGGTTGACGTACAGCTTGCCGTCAAGGTGGTCGTATTCGTGCTGGATGATGCGGGCGAACCAGCCGGTGGCTTCGAAATCCACCGGAGTTCCGAGCCCGTCAAAGCCTTGGACGCGCACCCACTCGGCGCGCTTGAGCGGAAACTGCTCGCCGGGGAAGGAAAGGCAGCCCTCCACTTCCTCGTCCGGATCCGGCAGAGCCCCGGACACCTTGGAAAGCGTCAGCACAGGATTGACCACGACGCCGGCCGGGGGAGCGCCGTCCTCGTTCTCGTACTTGTACACGAAGATGCGCTTGCCCACGCCGATCTGCGGCGCGGCCAGACCGACACCGTTCGCCTTGTCGTTGGTTTCGAACATGTCGGCAATCAGCTGGCGAAGCCCGTCGTCGAACTCTTCCACTTCAGCAGCCCGGCGGTGCAGCACCGGCTCGCCCCAGATGGTGATGGGCAGAACGGTCATGAGAGGGGATCCTTCGACGCTTTTCCGGGTGGAACCGGCAGTGGTGAAAACAAGCAAAGGCCGCACCGGTAAACCGGTACGGCCTTTGCTGCTGGCCGGCAAGAAACTGCCGTCCTCGGTGAGGGTGAGCGACGGGGGTTGAACCCGCGACCTCCTGGACCACAACCAGGCGCTCTGCCAACTGAGCTACGCCCACCATGTGCCCTGCAGACTGTCCGGTTTCCGGGCCGTCCGAATTGGCAACGACAAATAGCTTACCTGCTGTTTGGGGATGCTTTTGCCACTTTTGGCCGTTTCTGCAAAATTTTCCCCAAACGTGGCGCAGATTACTTTCCGGACTGCTGAGCTGCGGGCGGCAGAACGCCTTCCGGGGCCTGCTGGTCGACGGCGGAGGGCGACGCCGAGATGCGCTTGGAGATCTTCTGGGCCGTGGCACTGTCCGGTCCCGGTGTGGGCACGAAGACGGCTTCCCGGTAGTACCGGAGTTCGTCAATGGAATCCTTGATGTCCCCGAGGGCGCGGTGGCCGCCGAGCTTCGCCGGCGCCTGGAAGTAGGCGCGCGCGTACCAGCGCCGGGCCAGTTCCTTGATGGTGCTGACGTCGATGATCCGGTAGTGCAGGTGCTCCACCACCGACGGCATGTCCCTGGCGAGGAAGACCCGGTCCGTTCCCACCGAGTTGCCGGCAAGGGGCGCCTTGCGGGGGTCCGGCACCCACTTGCGGATGTAGTCCAGCACCAGGGCCTCCGCCTCGGCCATGGTTTTGCCGGCCGGAAGCTCGTTCAGCAGGCCTGACCGGGTGTGCATGTCCCGGACGAAGTCGTTCATCTGGGCGAGGGCGGCGTCGTCCGGTTTGATCACCACGTCCACCCCGTCTCCGAGGATGTTGAGCTCGGAGTCGGTCACCAGAGCCGCGACCTCGATCAGGGCGTCGTTGACGCTGTCGAGGCCGGTCATTTCGCAGTCGATCCAGACGATGCGTTCGTTAGTAATAGGCACCCGTTCAGCCTACCGTTTAGCCGCGTGCAAGCCTTGGAGAGGCGCTCCGATGCTAATATTTCGGGTACGTGGCAACGCCACAGCGGCGGTCGCGCCCCCGGCGTCGCCGGTTTTGGCTGGCCGCCCGATTTGGCCGGCCTCTCAGCTTGGCTGCAGATGGGGCAGCATGCCAAAGAGATACGCGCAAAAGAGTTAGGCGCAGAAGAGATTGGACGATCCTGAGATGACGGCGCCTGTGCCTGCGATAGGGGAAACGGCCACCGGCACTTCCACGGACCCGGCCCGGCCGGAAGTGGACAACCCACGCTCACCGATCCTCTCCGGTTTCATCGGATCCATGTTCCTGCTCATCGGCTCGCTCGGCGTCGGCTGGCTGGCGCCGGTCTCGGAGCTGCGGCGAATGCCCCTGTTCATCTGGATGCGCACGGAGGCGTTCGGCGTCGGGCTGTCCATCGTGCTGCTTGCGGTGGGCGGCATGCTGCTCGTCCGGGCGTGGCTCCGGCTTGGCCAGCACGTCCACGTGTGGGGCCGGGAGGCACGGAAGGCCACGCTCCAGGCCGTCGTCGCGTGGGGCCTTCCCATGATGTTCACGGTCCCACTGTTCAGCCGGGACGTTTACGCCTACATCGGCCAGGGCCGGCTGATGGTCGAGGGCTTCAACCCGTACGAGAACGGCATCTCGGCGCTGTCCAACTACTTCCAGCTGGGCGCGGACAAGATGTGGACCGAGGCCCCGGTTCCCTACGGCCAGGTGTTTTTGTGGATCGAGCAGTTCGTGGTCTGGTCCACCAACGTTCACCCGGAAGCCAGCATCATGCTGTTCCGCCTCGCCGCGCTGGCTGGTGTGGTGCTGTGCATCATCTACGTGCCCAAGCTTGCAGAGCTGCACGGCGTCAATCCGCACCGTGCCCTCTGGCTGACGGCGGCGAACCCGCTCTTCCTGACCAACTTCATCGCCAGCGTCCACAACGATGCACTGATGATCGGGCTGGCCCTCGCGGGCCTCTACTACTGCGCCACCCGGCGCGTCATCTTTGGCATCGTTCTTGTCACGGCTTCCATCGCCGTCAAGCCGATCACCGTTGTGTTCCTTCCGTTTATCGGGTTGCTCTGGGCGGGCAAGGGGGCCAGCTGGCCCAGGAAGTTCGTGTTCTGGGGCCTGACCGCCGGAATCAGCCTTGCCCTGCTCTACGCCATGAGCCTGGTCAACGGCTTCGGGTTCGGCTGGATCAACGGACTCTCGGCCCCCGGCAGCGTCTGGATCTGGTACGCCCCGGTGGGACTGCTTGGCCTGGTGGTCGCCTCCATTTTTAACGCGTTCAGCCTGGACGGCTGGGGGCTGGCCAAATGGGTTTACGACGCCGGCAAGGTCCTTGCCGTGAGCATCGTCGCCTGGCAGATTTTCCGGGGCGAACACGACCGCCTCATGCGCCGCCTGACCCTCGCCTTCGCGGCTGTTGTGGTGCTCGCCCCGATGATCCAGTCCTGGTACGTGGTTTGGCTGATCCCGCTGTTCGCCGTCACGGGCATCCGCGACGACTGGCAGGTCAAGGCGCTGTACTTCATCGTGTCCTTCTTCATGGTCTACGCCATCTCCGACCAGCTGGAAGTCTTCCCCTACCTGCAGACCGGCGACCTGGGCCTTGCCCTGGCGCTGGCCCGCAACGCAGCCGCCATCATTGCCCTGCTGTTTGCCCTCTACCTGATCTTCCTGGACCGCAGCACCAAACTGCTTTTCAGCAAGGCGGACCAGCCCGTCACGACGCGCCCCGTTATCTGACCTAAAGGTTTTTCAGGGCTTCCCTGCGCGAGAGCGGACTGAGTGATGTGCCGTTCCGCGCCACGAAATCCAGGACCCATTCCGGATCGGTTTTCGCGTACCCACGCAACGCCCACCCGATGGCCTTGCGGATGAAGAACTCCCTGTCGGCCATGTTCGCCTCGATGACCGCAGAGAGCAGCGCGGTGTCCGTCTGGAATTTTGCCCCCAGCTGGGCCGTGATGGACGCCCGCCGAATCCAGAAGTCGCGATCCGCACTCCACTGGAGCAGTACCTGGGTGAGTTCGTCCCGGTGGGCCCGGAGCAGTGTGCCGATCCGGTGGGCCACGCCGTCTACATAGTCCCAGGATGAGCCGGTCCGGATGATCTCCTCATACACCGGAAGCATCCGCGGGTCTCCGGCTACGGCCCGCAGCCCGGTCAGGTCAATCGCCGCGTAGCGTTCCTCGCGGTAACGGGCTTCACGCCACAGGACAAGCACCGTTGACCGCAGGTCCTCGGCGGATTCAAACGGATGGGCAGCGGCCGCGGCCTTGGTTGCCTTGCGCACCTCCGGCACGCGGACGCCGAGGGACGGCGTTGCTGACTTCATGTAGGCCTGCGCTGCGGCGCCGCGGATGGGGTCTGCCGCCGCCCGCAGTTCGGTGCGAATCAGCGCCAGCACCGCTTCATTTGCCATGCTGCCAAGATAGCCCGTCCAAGGAGGCCAGGGCAGCGGTTTCCGCTGCCTCCACGGCCGAATAGCCCTGTCATCCGACCCATATCCGCGCCACCCTGCTGCCGGGACTAGGAAGCGGGCTCGCCGCCAGGCTCGGTGCTCCGGCGCAGCGTCACCTCGCCCGTGACCGCCACGGCGCCGGCCGCCGCGGGGCCGGAACCGGCGGGAACTGCCAGCCTCCCGATCTCCTCCAAGGGCAGGCGGACGGTGGAGAGGGCGGGCCGGAAGTCGCGCAGGGTTTCGATGTCGTCAAAGCCGGCGATGGCGGCGTCACGGGGGACGCGCAGCCCCTGGGAGCGCAGCGCGGCCGTGGCCCCGATCGCCATGACGTCGTTGACGGCGAAGATACAGAGCCGTTGCGGTGCGGGGGCGTCAGTACCGGCCTCGCCGTTGCCGCCGTGCGCCCCGATGTGTGCGGCGAGCTCCATGCCCGCCTCGTAGCCGCCCGTGCGGTCGAATCCGGTGTGCAGGACGTCTGCCGGCGGAAACCCGGCGTCTGCCAGGCCGCGCTGGAAGCCGCGCACCCGGTCGTCGGAGGTCAGGAGGCCCTCCGGGCCGGCGATGATCACGAACTCCCCGGCACGTGAGACGGCCAGTTCCCGGGCGAGTTCGGCGGCGAGCTCCTCGTTGGGAACTTCAACCACGTGATAGCCCTCGTCGGATTCGGCGCCCACTACGGCGTGTCCCACGACGCCCACTTGGCCACCGTTGCGGCAGTAGCGGTCAAGCTCGGCGGCCAGTTCGGCGTTGCCCTGCCTGTCGGCGGTCCGTGCCGACCGCGAACCCGCGATCACTATCGAGTCCGCCCGGCGTGCCGCAAAGGCAGCCACGGCCGCGCGCTCGTCGGCGGGGCTGCCCGCGGTGGTGGCCAGTAGCACCATCTTGTTCTGGTGCCGGGCCGCGGTCTGGACGCCGCGGGCGATGGCTGAGAAGTAGGGGTCCGCGATGTCGTGCACGATGAGTCCGATAAGGCCGGAGCTCGACTTCGCGAGGCCCTGTGCCTGGGCGTTGGGGATGTAGCCGAGGGAGTCCGCAGCTCTGCGGACGCGCTCAGCAATATCAGGTCCGGGGGTCCTGGCGGAACCGTTCAGGACGCGGCTCGCGGTGGCAGGGGAGACTCCGGCCAGGCGGGCTACTTCGGTCAGCGTGCTTGCTGCCACAGGCGAAACTCCTCTTCAACGGGCCCCGGCGCCGGGAAACTCGGCTGATGCCCACACTATCGCAGTTATAAAACGCCGGAAAGCGCTTGCCATGTGCCCGTGAGTTCTGCACTATAGAAGCAGCGGGAATGCGCTTTCCCGGTCCATCACCACGAATGAATGAGGACTCGTGGGCTTCGAAACAAAGACGATCCGTATCGCCATGAACGGCATTACCGGCCGAATAGGCTACCGCCAGCACCTGCTGCGCTCCATCCTCCCCATTCGTGATGCAGGCGGCTTCACCCTGGAGGACGGCAACAAGGTCCAGATCGAGCCGATCCTCGTCGGCCGCAACGAAGCGAAGGTCCGTGAACTGGCCGAGCTTCACAAAATTTCGGAGTGGACCACCGACCTTGACGGCGTGATAAACGACCCCACTGTCGACGTCGTCTTCGACGCCTCCATGACCAGCCTGCGGGCCGCAACCCTGAAGAAGGCCATGCAGGCCGGCAAGCATATCTTCACCGAGAAGCCGATGGCGGAAACCCTCGAGGAGGCCATCGAGCTGGCCCGCATCGGCAAGGAAGCCGGGGTCACCGCCGGTGTCGTGCACGACAAGCTCTACCTGCCCGGCCTGGTCAAGCTCCGCCGCCTCGTTGACGAAGGGTTCTTCGGCCGGATCCTGTCCATCCGCGGAGAATTCGGCTACTGGGTCTTCGAGGGCGACGTGCAGGCCGCCCAGCGCCCGTCCTGGAACTACCGCAAGGAGGACGGCGGCGGAATGACCACGGACATGTTCTGCCACTGGAACTACGTCCTGGAAGGCGTCATCGGCAAGACCGCCACCCACATCCCGGCGCGGTGGGACGAGGCCGGCAAGGAATACAAGGCAACGGCAGACGACGCCTCCTATGGCATCTTCGAGCTGCAAACCCCAGGCGGGGACGACGTCATCGGCCAGATCAACTCCTCGTGGGCCGTCCGGGTCTACCGTGACGAGCTGGTCGAGTTAAGGTGGAAGGCACGCACGGATCTGCCGTCGCCGGCCTGAACAAGTGTGTGGGCAACAGCGGGCCCACACGCCGAAGCCGGTTTGGAACCCGGACCTTCCAGTTACAGAATCCTTCCGCAGCCAGTGGCAGGAAGTCCCCGCCAACGCCGAGCTGGACAACGGCTTCAAGCTGCAGTGGGAAGAGTTCCTGCGGGACGCCGTCGCCGGCCGCGAGCACCGCTTCGGGCTGCTCTCCGCCGCAAGCGGCGTGCAGCTCGCCGAACTCGGTCTGCAGTCCAGCGAGGAACGCCGCACCATCGACATCCCGGAGATCACGTTCTGATGACTTCACTGATCCTTCCCACATCCGACGGCGGGATCCGGGAGTACCGCCTCCGTGCTGCCACCACCTGGGCCAAACCGATGGCGCCGCTGACATCGCGCCGGGCCTATGCTGCCGCCCACGTCATCCCCGAGGTCACCGCAGACAATAACTCCCGGCGCTCCGGCCCGTCTCGACTGGGACGCCACCCTGGCCTATCGGCACGAGCTGTGGTCCTACGGGCTCGGGGTTGCCGACGCGATGGACACCGCCCAGCGCGGCATGGGCCTGGACTGGGCCGCCACGCAGCAGCTGATCAAGCGCACAGGGGCGGAGGCGGCCTCCGTGGTCTCCGCCGGCGGCACGGCCACGGCGGGCATGACCGTCCGCGACCTCGTGTCCTGCGGCGCCGGCACCGACCAGCTGTACCTTGCCACACTGCCGTCCGGCGCTGCTGGGCTGCAGGCTGTCCTGACCGCCTACCGTGAGCAGGTCGCCGTCGTCAGCGAGGCCGGAGCCAAGGTGATCCTCATGGCCTCCAGGGCGCTGGCCCAGGTGGCGTCCGGTCCCGAGGATTACCTGAAGGTTTACTCCACGCTGCTCCAGGAATCCGACCAGCCCGTCATCCTGCACTGGCTCGGCATTGTGTTCGATCCCGCGCTGGCCGGTTACTGGGGCTCGGACAGCATCTCCGTCGCCACGGAGACGTTCCTCTCCCTCATCCGCGGGAACGCGGACAAGGTGGACGGCGTCAAGGTCTCCCTCCTGGATGCCTCGCACGAAGTCGCGCTGCGGGCGGCGCTCCCCGAGGGCATCCGCCTCTACACGGGTGACGACTTCAACTACCCCGAGCTGATCGACGGTGACGGCACCCTCCACTCGGATGCCCTGCTGGGAATCTTTGCGGCAATCTATCCCGCTGCGTCCGCGGCGCTGCAAAGCTACGACGCCGGAGATGCCGCCAAAGCGCGTGCCATCCTGGACTCCACCCGCGAATTGGGCAAGCACATCTTCAGTGCCCCCACGTTCTACTACAAGACCGGAATCGCCTTCCTGTCCTGGCTCAACGGCAAGCAGCCCGGATTCCAGATGGTCGGCGGCCTGCACTCGGGCCGTTCCGTGGTGCCCTCGCGAAGACCTTCGAACTGGCCGACGAAGCCGGGCTGCTGAAGGACCCCGGCCTCGCAGCGTTCCGGATGTCCGATTTCCTTCGCATTAACGGAGTGGGAGTATGACCTTCAATTCAGAACCGTCCCCCTTTTCACGGCTTTCCCTCAACAGCGCCACCACCAAGAAGTGGACGCTCGCCGAGGCTGTTGACGGCTGCGCCCGTGCAGGCATCCCCACCATCGGGCCCTGGCGGGACATCGTCGTTGCTCTCGATACCCGAGAGCTGTTCCTCGTGGTCGGGGGACTGACTCCGGGGGAGAAGGACGGCGTGGCGGCCCGCCAGCGCGTGGCTGACCGGCTTGAAGACCTCGTCCCATTCGCCGTCGAACACGGCGTACGGCTGGTGCTGGAACCCCTGCACCCGATGTACGCCGCCGACCGCGCGCTCATCTCCACGCTGGGGCAGGCGCTGGACCTGGCGGCGCCGTACGACGCCCGGGCGGTGGGGGTCGCCGTCGACACCTTCCACATCTGGTGGGATCCGGAACTGAAAGCGCAGATCGAGCGTGCCGGCCGGGAGAACCGGATCGCCTCATACCAGGTGTGTGACTTCAACCCTCCGATCGCCGCGGACGCGCTGCTTTCCCGCGGCATGATGGGCGACGGCGTGATTGACTTCGCGACGATCGGCACCTGGGTCCGGGACGCCGGGTACACAGGCGACATCGAGGTGGAGATATTCAATCAGGAGATCTGGGACGCAGACGGCGACGACGTCCTGGCGAGGATGAAGGACCGCTATGCGGAACTGGTGCAACCCTTTGCCTGAACCTGCCCTTACTTCGGTGGGCGTCCGCGGGTAGGGTGGCGCCAGGAGGCGAAGCAATGGACAAACAAAGCAGGGACGCCGAGGCGAGCGTTGTTGTCGCTGCTCAGCCGGAGCGGGTGTGGAAGGCGCTGACGGATCCGGCCGACGTCAAGGAATACTTTCTCGGCACGAACGTCACATCCACCTGGCGGGAAGGTGAGCCTGTGACGTTCGAGGGGGAGTGGCAGGGCAAGTCCTACCAGGACAAGGGGACCGTGCTGGAAGTCCGCCCCAACGAACTCCTGCGCATCACCCACTACAGCCCCTTGTCGGGCCTGCCCGACGAGCCGGACAGCTACCACAGCGTGGAATACGGCCTGGAGCCCGTGGCGGAGGGCACCCGGGTCAGCATTACCCAGGGCAACAACAAGAGTGATGACGAAGCCGCGGAGTCTGAGAAACTTTGGGGCATGGTGCTTGGCAACCTCAAGGAGTACCTGGAGGACTGACCGCGCCGGTGGCGGCTTGCGGCTTACCGGTTCCGGCCAGCCTGCACCCTGCGACGGTGGGCAGCAGCGCGCAACTGGATGATCCGGGCTGCGCCCGCCATGGCTACGAGGACACCTCCGCCTACTGCCGCGATGAAGAGGGACATCCCGAGCGACACCGCGCCTTCAAGGCCGAAGAACTTCACCTGGACGAGTTCCTGGTTCTGCAGGATGAAGATGATCAGCAGCACCAGTACCACCAGCGCCGAGGCCACCGCCGCCCAGATCATACCGGCGCGCGTCACCTGCCGTTCCGGCTCCGCCAGGCCGGGGCGCGGTGATGCGGCTCCGTCGTAGCCCGGGATCGCGGCCGTGCCAGGATGGCGGGCCGCCGCGCCGGTACCCGCCGTGCCGGTACCCGCTGCGGCCGGTGCAGGGTCAAGGGGCTCTGCGGCACCTGGCTGGCCTGGCGCCGGGCTCGCTGGCCGGGGCGTTTCCGGATCGGCCGGGTTTCCGCCCGGCTGGCTTTGCTGCATGCGGATGTTCCTTTCCTGACGGTTGGTCCAGGCTGACCGGCCTATGCATATCGCCGGCGCCCAGTCCGATCATAGGCACAGTCGGGCCGTATTAGTAAGCATGCTTGCAATATGCCCCCCGGGCGATCGGATCGTTTACTCATATGAGCTCCCGCCAAGCGTCATGGGGTGTTCTACACTCGGAGGTAGACATGCGGGGCGTACTTGTCCGAGGTAGTACACGGCCGCCCCGAAGGGAGGAGTACCCCCGATGCGCCGCAACCGTGTTATCGCTGGAGCGACCGCTTTCCTCTTGGCCGTCACTGGCCTTTGGGCTGCGTCCCTCGCTATCGGCGGTGGGGAGGTGCCGCAACCAAGGACGACTCTCAGTCCGGGTTCGGTACCGTCCCCCAACAAGCCCAGGGTCCCGGCGCCGGATGTTCGGATCGCTGCTGTCGGTGACATGAACGGCGTCAGGAACATTGAGCCCAATAGCCCGTCCGGCCGGAACGGTGCGGCGATCACCCGGCTCGTGCAGAAAAACCAGATTGACGCGTTCCTGGGGCTCGGGGACTTCCAGTACGACACCCCGCGGTGCGCTGACTACGTGAAGTACTGGACGCGGCTGTGGGGTGGCGCCAAGCCCAAGTTATACTGGGTGTCCGCCCCCAACCACGACTGGCAACCAGGCCGCAACGAAGACCTCGACAACTTCATGAATGGCCAATGCCCGGGTGCCCCGGCGAAGGCTGCGATCAACCGGCAGCGCGGATTCATCGGGAACGGGGATCCGTACTCGAAGGACTTCGGGAACTGGCACTTCGCGTTCCTGTCCTCCGCGCACTGGCGGTACAACCCCGCGAAGGCCCAGGCGTTGACGAGATGGCTGGACAGCGACCTCGCTGCTGCCAAGGCGGCGGGCAAGTACCTGGCAGTCGTCTACCACGAACCGTACTTCACATCGAACACCGGCGAACATAAGCGGGCCGCCGACCACAAGCCGTGGATCGACGTGATGTATAAGCACCGTGTCCGTCTGACCCTGTCAGGGTCACAGCACAACTACGAACGCTCATGTCCGGTGAACAACAGGGACCAGTGCGTCAGTGACGGGATGACAGCGTTCCAGGTATCCACGGGAGGGATCGGACTCCGCTCCTTCACGAGCAGTCCGTCGTTCATCGTGAAGCGGTTCAGCAACACTCACGGTTTCCTTCGGATGACACTCCGGGATAACGGGTCTTTCAGCTGGAACTTCGTTCCAACGTCGGGCCCGGGCAAGGATGCGGGTACGCGTTCCGCGCCGTAGTAAAAGCCACCGCCGCATCTCCCAGAAGCGGTCCTGACTGGCGTTTGCGCAGTTCAGGACCGCTCTTGGCCGTGCCCCAGGAGGGAATCGAACCCCCGACCGGCGGATTAGGGGATGCTGGTTATTGTCATCATTCGTCCTTAGCCAACATCCGCCAGTTTCCAAGGAATACGAGGGATTGTGCGCCCATTCCATTTCGAGACTGGTCGTTGATATTCGTTGTTTCCGGTGGGTAAGCGGTGGGTGGCTGGGCTTATGCGAAAGGATCATGTTCCGGTTCGGTCCACCACTCATCAGCCTTGTCCTTCCGCTGCCGCACCCACTTTACGAGGGCCTTGATGTCATCCTCGTGCAGCATGATCCGTCGTCGGCTGAGTCTGGTGTGAATGCCTGAGATCCGGCAGTAGTGTCGAAGCTGAGACTTCGACATGCCAAGTTCCGGGGCGACTTCCTCCGGCGTACGGAAAATGGGTACCGGTGCCGGCCTCTCCCTGGTCACCGGATGCCCCCTGGCGGTTCGGCCGGCAGGGCGTCCAGCCAAGCAGCTAGATCCTCGTGGCGGATGACGCCCTTACTGTTGGCGTAGCGGGCGGCGAGGTTGCCATCCGCCACCGCCTGCTTCAATGTCCTTACGCTGTATCCCGACTGCTCCGCAGCTTCATCGAAGGTATACGCGAGCTTCTGTATTGTCATGTTTCGATCCTAGATACGCTCTCCAGATGAACGAACTGAAAATGCTGACGGCTGCAGAGATGGCTGCCCGGCTGAACGTATCTACTGACACGGTTCGGCGCATGTGCCACGCCGGCAAATGGCCTCACAGCAAGATCGGCAGGCTCTTCAGATTCACTGAAGGGCACTACCAAGCCATCATCGCAACGCCACAACCCCCGGAACCGTGGACAAAAGAGCGGCGGGACAACATAGCAAGGATGCTGCGTCAACTGTCGAAGTAGTAGTAGAGCTCGAAGTCCTATGCAGACATTGGCAGTTGTTGCGGGCGGCGGAATCCCGCAGGATTCCGGGCTGTTTGCAGTTGATCGCAGTTGTCAGTCCGCAAAAAGTCCGCAGGAGGTCCACAAAACGGCCATCCTGATCAGCTGAATGCTTTCCCATCAGGTCGTAATACCAGCCCTGCCGGCCGGGACGCCCGCCTGAGTAGCCGAGTGCAATTGCCAGGGAAAGACAGGTACTGAGTACTGATGTCCTGGTCTCCACCTGTCACTTAGGTTTAGCCATGGGCGGAGACCAAGAGGACCGTGGAAGTGCCGATATTCCTCTACCTGTCGTGATGGGCTCTCAAGGGATGCCGCCAGCGGCACTGTTCGGCTTCGAAGACGGTGTGGCATGGGTGGCCGATGACGTGTTCGTGACTCGGCTTACTGGCGGGATCCTTCTCGTCGAGCGATGGGATGGACGGAGTGTGACGTCAGCCGTTCTCCGCCCGGACAACGAAGGTTTCCTCCGTGAACTGTGGGTGGCGCTCAATGCAGTTGCAATGAACGGGACGCCCGAATAGACGTCAAGAAAGCGGCCGTTCCCTGAGGCCGTTCCTAAGGTTGTACGCCCGGTTCCTGGCCTTCTGCCTCTCCGTCCCGATCCGTGTGCTCCTGGCCCCCATAACAGGTGGAGGTACAGGGGTCTTGCGGGACATTGCCTTGATAGCTTCGATGTCTCCACGACTGAATCGGATGTCGGTCGGGGTGATCCTGAGATGCGGCCACCCTGAGACGCGAGCATAGATGGTGCTCGGCGACAGCTTGAACATTTCCGCCACTTCCTTGACGGTGAAGACCTCGTCGTCCATGGGCCCTGATCTTAGCGTTTATGCCCCCGTCGCACTGGGGCCAAAAAATAAGCAACCTCCGCAGCTGGGGGGCAATTGCGGACGTTGCCACTGATAACGCTACCCAGCTCTCAGTTAGACACTCAACGTGATAAGCCTGCTGGTTCATCAGCCTGTCGTATCATCCGGTTACCGTCGCCGTAACGGGTCTCGATGTATCTATGGCTTCGGTAGGTGGCCCCGCTCCTGTCTGGGGGAATGAGCGGGCTACCGATTTATTGTCTACAAACGGAACGGGTTGCTCTCCTGGCTCTGCCCACGTTGCTTTGTCCTTCAATGATGTCCATGCCTTATCCTGCCACCGAGTTGCGCCGACCAGACATCCCCTGCGCCCTGGGGATGGTTCGGGGAAGCAGGAACGCCTCAGCGCTCTAATTTTCTGCGAACGAACAGGCTGTACTTGACGCGTACGTAGACCACGCGCCTGGGTACCTCGCCTGCAAACTCGAAGACCGGCTCTACATCGCTTAGTTCAACCCCGGCCGGATCCTTGCTGAATGCGTGGCCAAACGGCAGATGCTGGCCAACATCCCGCTCGTTACTGATATCGGCAGCGATGTTGGCGGAACCAGCGAATTCGTCCTCATGTGCATGGCCTCGCCGTACAGGGACCACCCCGACTACCCGGAAGGCTGGGCAATCGAGCTTTGAGAGCCCAAGGATCTACGCCCGAATCGGGAAGAACAGCGGGTTGGCCGCCGCCGACGCGCTTGGTTGAGAGACGGGCCCGCCTAGGGAACGAGCATGAAGTAAGGAGTTGAATCCGTCACAACGTTTCGCAGCAGATTATCCATCGATGCCACGCGATTCGTTCCATTCGCTTCTGCCGAAACCAACACGGAAGCGTCCACGCCACCTAGTTTGGAACCTAGGTACTTCTCCACGACTGTGCAAATTTGGGTCCAGTCTGCCCCGCGGTAGTACGGCAGGATCTCGCCGTCCCGTATGAGTTGCAGGAACTTGAGCTCCGCGGCCGGTCCGATTTCACGGTCGATGAAGTGGCAGATTTCGGCGATAGTCAGGACCGGAAGAACAATCGGGCGAGGCAGCGACTCAACGAGGGCCGCGCAGCGTTCGTGATCGTCATCAGTGTCGACTAACGCTGCCACCATGACGTTCGTGTCGACGATCGTCATTTGTGCATTCATGTCTTGTCCCGGTTCATGGACAGTGAGGACAGATCGGTCCGATCAGTAAACTCCGAAAGGGCCCCGACGATCGTTGAACGCCGTCGACGGGCAGCCGGCGTGGCGCTGGCGGACGCACCACGTATGGAGATTCCGGGTGAATCCTGCAGTTTCGCCGGCGAAATGGCCGAACCCGCTATCGAGGCATCGGCGTCGTCCGTGTGAATCGGCGTAGTCGTAGAGCCTGCGACCTTTGGAGACGTCATGATGCAATGCCGCTTCTGAACTTGTTGAGGAACTCAGCGGGTCCGGCGAACCCCACCAACGTGAAACGGCAGTCGATGAAGTGGCATGACTCCAGTTCGATCGCACCTAGGACGGACCCGCGGCTCTGCGGGATCTCCCAGAGGATCGCGTCCAGATCGCCATCGAAGGTGCAGCCCTGCAGTGTGCCGTCACCTCCGGTCATGACGACCACCGCCGGGCCCATGATAAGGCAGTTCTCAAACGTTATGCCGGATATCTTTTGGTCGGTGACGGTGAGATCCGACAGGCGTACCACTTCGCGTTCGATTCTCGGCGGGATTCTCATGCGCTTGATCTTCTCACAGGGCAGCTACTTGGGCAGCCATCAACTTATTCGGGCAGGAAGCCCGGCAGCCGCTTAGCCCACCGCACGTGTCGCAGGTCCTCGGGGCAGGCGTGAAACTCGATGATGTCCCACTCGGAATCCGTCAGCGGCCTAACGTTGGCCGTCGGCAACCATGCTGCATGGAAGTGGCCTTCGTCGTCAGCCCACCGCACGTGGACCTGCTCGGCACTCCACCGGGACGCCTCGCCGTAAACCTGCGCGCTCCCGCCGTCGGACAGTGGCACAGCGGCCTCCACTCGCGGCCAATGCGGGTACTCCCACGACTTGATCAGATGGAGGCGCACAGGACCGGCCGGCGCCAGGTAGTCGTACGTGACGCCGTCTTGCGTGAACGTGGGCATAGGCCCAATATAGTGACCCCGTCTGATCCCGCCGGACAGCATCCTCGCCACCGCGGCCGCATCCACTTTCACCATGCTCCGCACCATACGTGCTAGGGCGGACAACACAAGAGAGCCCCGCGCCACCCTAGGGGCAGCGCGGGGCTATATTGATCCGGGAGTTACGTTCAGCGAGTTTGTGCGTATGCGCTCCCCACGTTCTCGTACCACTCGCACCATGCCGCGGAAGGACGAGTCAACGTCCTCATCCACGGTCCATAAACGGTCCGCCCAGTTGAACCCAATTTCACCCAGTTGATGCAGAAAATTGCCACCCGAAACTCCCCGCTGCCGTTGAAACAGTAGGTCGAGCGACTATTGCCAGTGCCGCTGATTGGACAATTCCATGGTGCGGCGCTGGCCGGCGCAGCGGATGTTACCAGTCCCCCCAGGCCTAAAGCCAGCGCGAGAGCCCCCGCTGCGATACGCTTTCGGCCCTGTGCAGCTAACGAAATTTTCATGATGCGCCTTCCGTGACTCGTTGGTCCACGAAAGCTACACAGCAAAAAACTAGCAATCAATGCCCTGACCTGAAACGTCATCAGTTTTAGTGACAAGCACCTGGTCAAAGCCAGTTTTTGAGTTAGGTCTGGCTGTCACTTCGGATAAATGAGAGGTAGTGCGTCGTTGGAGTAACTTCAATCGCGAGCCACGCGTCACTCTGCGGCAGGCGGCGGTAGAGTGCTCAAGTGAAACTCGTCGGCGTCATACCCACCAAAGAAACCAGCACCATCGAAGTCGAAGCAGCCTCCTACCAGGAAGGTCTGGCCGCGCTCGAAGCGAAGATCCCCGAGGGCTACCAGCTCCTGTCGATCCGCACGGAGAAGGGCTGAACGTGGCTGTAAAGAATCCGAAGAAGTCATCCGCTCTTGAAAAGACTCTGGTCCTGACACTCACAGGTGTCGCCGTCTTCGCTATCGCAGTCACCCCGAACGGGCATTGGCCCGCTGCATGGGGCAACTTTTTCGGGGCAATGGCCGTAGCCATCGGCGGCCTTCTTGCCGCTCTGGACGCATATGATGTCGTGTCCCACGAAACCCGCCCAGCATCATGGGCGTTCATAGTCGTCGGTGGGTTCGCCATCGCCGGCGCCTCCCTGCAGATGGCACTGGCCTAAGGCGCGTCGTGGACCATCTCATTCGGGAAATCGCTGGCGCTGCCTGACGTGTGCGCTGCCGTTCAATCCGAAAATGGGAAAACGACTGGCTCAAAGTATAAGAACTGGGTGCGCGCTTACCTGCAGCAGGACTACCCGAAGCTGGATCCTGACGAGCTTTATCAGCTGCGCTGCAGCTTCTTGCATCAGGGGACGTCCTCTACAGTCAAGTACAAGCGGATCATCTTCGCCCCTCCAAACTCTTCTGTTCGCGTCCATAACAATGAGGTGGACGACGCGCTCATCCTTGATATGCCCATGTTCACTCGGGATGTAATCTCAGCGGTCCGCTCTTGGCAGGAGAAGGTCAGCGGGACAGGGAACTACGCCCGGAACATCGAGATGGTCATGCGCTGGCACCGCGGCGGCTTTGGAAGCTACATCGTAGGCGGCGACGTCCTGACATAAGAGTGACTATGCCCCGGGCCGTACCAGGCCGACTGGGAGGGGCTGTGGCGGGGGCATCTACTCGCGGATACAGAAGAACCCCGCGGCACGAGTCAATGCGCGGGGTCCTTCTGGTGGTTCGACATCTCCATGCTCTGGGGGAATAAGGAGTTGCTTCACCCAACATATAGACAGCAGGCTTACTTTCACAAATCGGGGTAGCGGTAGTCAGCCCCGGACTTGAAAGTTTCCATTGATTATGTCGTCGCTGCCATGCTTGGCCGGGCAGAATTGGCGGGTAGCGACGAGCCGGCGGACGTCTGCCCTGTCCGGAACGCCTGTCTGTTCGCCGTCTGTGATCGTGATGAAAAAGAACTGTCCGTTGTCGAGCTGTCCGGACACGCCCGCGTTATCCCCTTCTACGCTCAGGCAATCGACGGTACCGTGCACCGCCGGCTCTCCTGGGAATTTGATGGTGACGTTGCCGGTGCCCTCCTCCTCGGGGGCGTCAGCGGGCTTATGGGCACTTACTGTTACATGCACTGTCCCCTCTGACCGGAACACTAGGGTGCCGGCCCCGGTGACGCTGACGTTGGGTGGGGCGCCTATGGAGGGTGCCGCCAAGGTGAGGATGGCGCTGGTGAGCAGGGTGGCGACTAATGGCTTGTTCATGTTGGTCTCCTGGGCATGGCTGGGGGTAATGCGGTGCCCCTGCGGGGTGCTTGGCTGCCCGAGAAACGGGGCGAGCGGATTCCAGAGAATTCCAAGTGTAGGACTGCGTTTAGGGAGCCACAAGGGGCCCCACAATGACTCGTCAAGGACACGTTCCCGGTTCAGGTGGGGCCACGAAAAGGCCCCCGCACTGACCCCGGAGGGGCGATGCGGGGGCTTCGTTTCAGGTGGGGAACTTAACCGGTCTTATGCGTACCGGTCGAAGAATGCGACGATCGACGCTCCGGGGTACTGGGTCGTGTCGTTGTGTTCCCCCGAGGCCGTTATGACTGTCGTATCGGTGATCCCATTCAGGGCCGTCACGAATGCGTCCGTGTTTGCTGCCTTGGTGACAATCGTGTCGCCGGGGGATGCAATGATCAGCATCGGAATGCCCTCGAAGTCGGTCGGTTTCAGCAGTGGGTCAGACCCAGCAGTCTTTGCCGCGTAGTTCGACCCATCCGAGGCGACGCCGTAGGCGGTCCGCACTTCGGCCGGCCAGCCCTGCGCCGCATTTGCGTAGGCGTAGGCCAGCGAGCATATCGGGGACGATGCCACGAAAGCCCTGACGCCTGGGATGCGGGGGTCACGTGCGCTGTTGAGGCCACCTAGGCCGCCCATGCTGATTGCGTAGATCGACACGGAACTGACGTTGTAGTGGTCCCTGACGTACTTGTACAGCGCCGCTTGGGAGTCCACGAGGGAGGGGTTGCCGAACTCGAAACCTACAGGGGTGCCCACGGTGCTGGCGACGATGTACCCGGCATCATGTAGGGCGTTGATGACGTTCCTCGTGGGGCCATCAGCGTAAGGCTGGCTCTCGTTTGCGCCGTGGCTGTGGCTGAACAGAATGAGTGGTGAAGGTACGCGGTGATCGTAGTTTCGCGGAAGAGCGATCCGTGCCCCGTAGTTTCCGTTACCGAGCGTCGGGGTGGTTGTCCAGTGCACGGTCCGTTGCTGCCCTTCGATTCCCATGCGGGGCGCGAGTGTGGCGATTTCCTTGCGCGCCCCGATAGCACCGATGTAGTTGGTTGTGTCCCCTGCCGTTGCGCTGTTGAACACAAAGAGGTTTCCGACTTTTTTGTTGGATGGGATGGAGCTTCGAAGCCATTGAGCGGCGAAGTCCGCACCACCATCTGATCGTACGGCCACCACGCTTATGGTTGCGTTGTCTACGGTGATGGTCACCGTATAGGTGAACGCGGCTCCGGGGGTGTTGAGTAGTACTTCGGTTCCGCCCGCACCAGCACCCCATTTGTAGATGCCTGTTCCGGTGAAGCTGAGTCCTACGGCGTTCGTTGCGCCGCTTGTGGCGGCGGCTCCTGGCGCGTCGAAGCTGACTCCGACAATCATTCTGCCGCCACCAGCGATGCCTGTTCCGTTGAAAGTCACTGAGGTCACGGCGCGCATTTTTTCGGGGTCTTTGAGGGCGAAGGCGTGGTTTGCACCGGAGTTTGCGGCTTGCCCGTTGCCCTGCACTACGCCGTTGTTTACGACGCCGAATGCGCTAGGAGACCATGCGGCGGTGTCGGCCCATGTTTCGGTAAATGTTGCGCCGTCTGACATTGCGGCGGCGGCGCGGGCGGCAGAGCGTTCCCTGTGACCTTTTGAGCGGTCCAGCAGCAGGTTCCTCAGTGTGGATTCTTTTGCGATAGCCATTAGAGTTCAACTCCGTCAAGGTAGAGGGTTACGCCGCCAGTTGCATCAACTTCGGCTGTGACAAAGGTGGCATTTAGTGCCCCTCGCGTGTCACTGCTCGGGTTCTCGATGGCCTGCTTGATCGCCGTGTCTGTGGGCAGCACGTTGGCGCCGTCGTTGCCCTTGTCGCCCTTGTCGCCCTTCGGGCCTATAACGGGTCCAGCGTCGACGGTTGTCTCGTCGGCTTTTTTCAGGATCAACCGACCGGAGCCGTTCACCGCCGCCTGGGTCACGACGGTCGACGCCGCGGCGTTGGCTCCCGCTTCGGCGTTCTCAGCCGCGGCCTTGGCATCGACGGCAACCTGCTTCATACCCTCGTACGAGGTAAAGAATCCGGTGTACCCGCCGCCGGCCCATGCGACACGATCAAGCGTGGCGTGCATGAACGCTGGGCCGTAGCCCAGCGCGTTCACCTGCACCGGGTTCGGCAGGGGCGAACCGCTGGTGTCGGTGATAACCAGCGGCGTCTTGGTTTCGTCGCCGGGTTCGAAGATGAGGATGGAAGCGTTGGACGCAACGAGTGACGGGATGTTCGGGTCCCGTGCCTCGATGTGATCGAACGTAAAGGCCACGAGGGCGCTCCTTTACTTGGGCATGAAAAAAGCGCCCTCGCAGGCGCTTCGTGGACTTGGGGGGTCAGGCTTCGTGCTTGCCCTGCTTGGTCAGCGCAGTTTTCGCTTCAATGGCAGGGGCAACGCCGGTCGGTTTCCACAGGTTCTTGTACGCGGTGGCGCCCGTGACGAAAACGACGAGGATGGCTGTCACAAGCCCGGCGGCGTTGAAGATTCCGTTCAACCAGGCTGTCACCGCCGATACGGCGAGGTAGAACACGAACGCCACCACAGACTGGCGGCGAGCCGACCAACCCGACTGCTGAATGATCGAGATGACCAGCGGCGAGAAGAACCCGACGGCCAGCAGCCAGAGCGCTACCGGGCCCAGACCAACCAGTAGGGCGACTGCTCCAGGAGTGAGAGCATCCATCAGACAGCATCCTTTCCTGCGAGCCGGGCTGCGAGCGCGTCAACGACCTGCTGCGCGAGGTCGTCCGGGATCTGCGCCGCCAGCTGGTCTGCGTCAGTGTTCTCGAGGATCTGGGCAACTGCCGGTTCCACGTTGGCGACCTTGGTGAAGATGTTGGCGAGCTCCTGCAGGGCGGGGATCTTCTTCCCAGCCCGGGAGATCGTGGTTGCCCACACGCGGGCTGCGGTGGCCCGGATGTCGACCTGGTTCTGAGTCGCGATCCGTTTGACTTCGGCGATGGTGTCCCGGGCGGTGCGGATGTCGCCCTGGTTGTTGGCGGCCAGCTTCCACAGTGGCGCGGCCAGTTGGTCCTTGGTCGGGGCGCCGCCGTACAGCGCCATATTGAAGTGGTTCTTGAGTGCTTCGACGTCAGCTGCGGACATGGAGTCCTCCTCGTTGATGGTGCCGCTTTGGGGCGCGATTGCCGCGCCACCCTTGCCGGCGTAGTCGGGGTTGAGGTTCCCGTAGAGGTACGGGGTGGGGTCAATACGGCCGCGCATGCGGTCGTTCAGGTTGTAGCCGTTCATCAGCAACATGCCGAGGTGAAGGTGGGGCGCCGTGGCCGCCCCGGTATGCCCCGACCGGCCGATGACTTGGCCCTTGCTGACGGACTGCCCTTCCTTCACCAGCCACGCGGACAGGTGCAAGTACTCGGTCTGCACTCCGTAGTCCGGATGCTCCACGAGGATGGCGTTACCGCCGCCGGAAAGGATCGGGTGCCAGAGACCAGCGTCCCCGGCGAACGTCACTATGCCGTCCGCGACGGATTCGACCGGGTCCCCGTCGAAGCATCCGTAGTCGATGCCGTTGTGCCCGTCCCAGCCGATCGAGTGGTAGAAGCCGCCGGGGTAGTCCACGACGCCGTCCCCGTTCCAGTCATCGAACTCGGCCAGGTAAGCCTGCGTGACAGGCCGGGACGTGGGGAGGGTGAATCCCGTCATTTCGTCAAGCCTCCCGTTTGTAAAGGCTCGGAAACCTTGGTGGGGTCTACCGGCTGTGGAGTTTCGTGGGCTGCGCGCCAGTACCGGAGCTGTTTGGAAATGATGGTGTAGCCGTTCCATGCGATCGCGAGTGCAACCAGGCCCAGGACGCTCTCTTCGACCCATTGCGGCATCTGCCCGACGAGCTCTTCCACGAGGAAGTGCCCGGCTAAGACAGCGAGGGCAGCGAAAAGGATGAAGTACGCCTTCCCGGCGCGAGTCGTCCACCAAGGGGCGACGATGCTGTACGCGCCCAGAGTGAAGACTGTGAGCACGAAGATCGTGAAGGTGAGGATTCCGGTCATTGCTTGCTCCAGTTGAGGTTTTCGAGGGACTGCCCGAAGTGGTTTCGTTGCCGGATCTGCCGCAGGGTCTCGGCCAGGGTGATCGCCTCAGCGTGGCGCTCGTTAGCGCTTTCCAGCTGGCGTGCGGCCTGCTCGCGGGCGTGTAGTGCCTCCACGTGGGCGGGAGGCGGAGATTTTCGGTTCCACCAGCTGCGCCTCATGAGTCCACCCCCGCCTTGTCCTGGATGGTGGTCATGACCTTTTCGACGGTCTTGCCAGTGCCTTCCACAAGGATGTGGATCGTTTCCGCCTGCCTGTCGATAGTCGTCTGCTTCGTGTCCGCGACGTCCCGCCAGTACTTGGTCGTCTCTTGTTCAGCGCGCAGTCTGCCGATGGGTACGATTCGCTCGAAGAAGAGCAGCAGAACGAGCATGATGTACAGCCCGACAGGGGTAAGTGTTTCCATGGCAGGGATGGGGAATCCATCGATCATCGTCGCCCCTATCCCTGCTGGTAGTACGTCAGGTTCAGGCTGAACTGTGCGTTCCGCTTGATCGTGATCGGATCCGCTGTGGCCATGATCGACACAACACCAGTGGAGGGGTTCAGGTGCACCCCGATGGGGACGTTGTTCCCGCCGCCGACCAGCCATCCCGGGACGTACTTGGATGTGGAGGGGCCCCGCGCCGCGATGGGCAGCGACACCTGAGTCGGGGACATCGGAGTGAGGTCCATATTGGTCAGTGGGGTGTCGGGGCCGGTCCGCTTGAAGTTCAGGTCCACCGTGATCTGCCGTGTCACGCCGAACCATTTCGCGGTGATCAGCCCAGTTGTTTCCCAGTTCGTCAGAACGTTCGGGGAGTACGAGAAAGTTTCGTCCGCGGTCCGCCACTCCGGCACATCGTTGGCGCCCAGCATGCGCACCCAATCCGTGGCACCAATACGGATGCGCGTTCCGAGAGCGTTCAGGTATGTGCGCACCAGATCTTCGTCGGCATAGAAGCCGCCGCCGTCGCCAACCCATGTTCGGAGATCGATGAACCCGATCGGCGCCGAGGTGCCGCCCTGCCATTGCACTAGGCAGATTGGCTGGTCATCCTCAACCCCGGGGCCGATCTTCCGGGCAGGAGAACCGGGGATAGTAGGAGCGGCGCCGACCTGAATGACCTCGAGTGTGGACGGGCCGCCAAGTGCCGGCTGCCAGTTTCGGCGCACCACGATCAGATCCCAGCGGACAGTGTTTGTGCCGGACAGCGTCTGGCATTGCACCACCTGATCCACGTCCGCAGTGTCCGTGACACCATGTCCCCAAGCGCGACCGGCCTTCACGAGGACGGCGAAGGGGATCGACGGGTGCGCGGTGACCTTGAAGTCCGTCGGCCCGTAAACGCCGTAGGTTGGTGCGCCGGCTCGGTTCTTCGCCTGGTCAGACTCGGTCACGAAACCGTCGTAAAACTTGCTGGTCAAAGCCATCAGTAGGCCTTCCTATCTGCGTTGTCGCGCTGCAAAGCGCGGAGCCTTTTGGCCAGAAGCGTGTCCGTGTCATCGGCCCGCTCGCCGACTACTGGTGTGGCGACGTCTCCGCCGCCGTCCCAAGACAGGCGCACCTCGCGCAATACGTCCGTGAAGAATTGGCCGCGGATTTCAGCTGTGACCCGGTCGCCGACCCGGAGCCCTTGGCCTCCGTATCGGAAGTGGTCCGTCTCGGTAAGCTCCAGCGAGAGACCAGCCAGCGGCGCGCCCTCAGCGAGGGTCTCGGCGGCTCGGTCCGCATAGACGTCGCCCGTAGACGAGTCCCGGGCATCTTGGAAGACCTCGATAATGTCGTTCCACTCGGCTTCCCGGGCGACATCAGAGAATCCCTTGAAGGTGCGCGCCACACCCTCGCCCTGGCCGCCGACAACTACGCGGGTTGCGGTCGGTGCTGCTAGGGAGTACGTGCCGCCGATTACCGTGCCGGCGTCCGGCGAAAGACGGTGCGGGTACTCGCGAACGGCATAGCAGTCCAGCAGCAGTCCAGCGCCTTCCTGCCGAACAGTCACTCCAATCCCCGCCTGATCGACGGCTGGGAACAGCCGGTCGTAGGCAGGGTGGAAGCGGAACGTGCAGTTGACAGTGGAGCCTCGACCTTGGTCAGGGGCGATGGCCAGCGGGTAACCGAGCCGTGCTGCGTTCTCGGCCATGACTGTCTTCACGACAGTCTCGGCCGGGCCTGTTATCGTTCGATACTCGACGTTCTGTCCCGTCAAGGCCGCCGCCGGCTTGGGCCACGCCCGCCAGTTGTTCAGGATCCGGAAATCGTCCTCAACGCTGAACGTCAGGGACGCTGTATCCATGAATGGTCCGTTGACCAGCCGCACCGGCCCCGTCATCTGGAGCGCCCCATGCCGGTAGATCATGACCCGGGCGCCGGGTTGGCGTAGGTCGGCAGCCCGGACGTGGTCCGCGTCGAGGGCAAATGTCGCGTTGGACTTCACGTTGTGCCGCACAACGGGCTTCACTTCGCCCGGCCGGCCAACCCACCCTTTGAAGTCCCAACCTCTGTAGACGAGGATCTCGTAGGGAATTTCGGAGGTCACTACCATGCCCTCCTGTACTTGTTCTGGATCGCGGCGATAACGGTGCCCGATCCGGTCATCGCGATGCTCACAGGGCGGTCCTGGCCGCGGGGGATAGCGCCGAACTGCGACGCCGGGTCAAGCTCAGAGGTCCGGTCAATGGGCGAGAGCATGACCCTGTTGACGCTGTCCCATTCGCCGTACCAGAGAACCCGGTTACTGGTCGGGTCAGAGTCCAGCTGCACCGCGTACCCTTCTGGAATTTCGAACGGCACCGTGATGCTCTTGCCGTCCACGCCGAAGGACACGGCCGTCGTCTGCCCGATCACGGTCCACGCCGGATAGGAAGCGACGTCGCCGTCGTTCGTGAACGTCGCCGTCCCGAGCGAACCACCAGGCGACAGATAGTAGATAGCGTCGTCCGGGTACCCGTAGGTAATGCGGTCCTCGGCCGTGATGTAGTAGGGCCGCATCTCGCCCTGACCCCAGGACTTCGTAACCGTCTCTCCCAGCCAGTACGGTTTGTCGGCCAGCAGGTTGATGCCGTACCTCGCCCAGCCGCGCTGCACGAAGTCGTGCGTCAGCTCGTCGTCCGCACCGCTCAGGCGGAGCGGGAGTGTCCGCCGTGCACCATCCGGCAAGACAGCGGTCCACGTGCCTTCCAAGTCAGGGTCAAGGCTCTTCCAGAACGCCCGGTCCCGGGCCATGAAGTCCGTCGAGCCCTGATCCGAGTACAGGTACAAAGGCCAGAACGCCGTCCGGTCCTTCACCGCCGTGCCGAGGTGACGTGATCCCGGCACGGCCGGCGAGGAACTAGACTGCCGATCAAACTCTGGCAGCAGCAGACCTCGCACGCCCGGCCGGAGAAACAGCCCGGTGGAGGGTCTTGTCAGTTCCCACTCGCTCCCGTCCCAGCCCCTCCACAGCAGTTCAATGCCGCGCCATGGAGGGGTTGGGGGAGCCGGAGGTACATATGGCAGTGCAAAGGCGAAATTCGCCACACAGACCTCCTATATTCCGAAGGCAGCGAACGTGTCGCGCCGCTTCGTCTCGATACGGTTTGCTACTTCGTTGGGGTCCCATCCGACGTTGCCGTGGAAGTTGATGTCTCCACGGCCGCCGGCGCCGTTGGATCGCTCAAGCGCGAGCGTGCGAACATCGGCCCACTGCTGCGGGTTGAGGATCGCCTCAGGCTTGCCGGTCCGGTTGACGACCTGCGAGATGCCGGGAGGCAGGATGCCGCCCAGGTCGTACAGGGCCGGGTCGTGGGCAGGCTCAGGGGCACCGGTCGCGGAACCGAATCCGAGCTTGCCTTTCACCCAGTCCACGACGTTGCCGAACAGCTTCTTGCCGAAGCCGGTCACGGCATCGATCATGAAACCGGCTGCAGGGAACGCGCCCTTGATCTGGCCGACGATCTTGTCGCCTAGCCCGGTGAGCATGCCGAGCGGATCGAACCCGCCGCTGTCCTTACCGGACGGCTGGGCCGCCCCGGACAGGTAGGTGTACGGGTTGATGTCGTTCGGCCACCCGCCGTTGAAGGTGCCGAAGTGCAGGTGCGGGCCAGAGCTGAAACCGGTGTTGCCGGAATTTGCGATCTGCTGCCCGGCACGGACCATCTGGCCGACCTTCACAGCCATCGACGACAAGTGAGCGAACCACGTCTGGATGCCCGAAGCACCATCGATGTGGACCTCATTGCCACCCCACACGCCCGGCGCCTGGACACCGGGCCCGGACCAACTAACCCGGCCCGGCTCAGTGGCGAACACCGGAGTGCCAACCGAAGCCGCAAAGTCAACGCCCTTGTGGATGCGGTTGTAACCCTGCGTCTGGACCATGCTCCGCAGCGGGTTGAGGATGCCACCCTTCGCGAAGCCCTCGCCGAACGCGGCCCGCGCCTCACGCATTGACCGGCCCGCTACAGCAGCCTTGTTCATCGCGTACAGGCGAGCCCGCTCGAAGGGGTCACGCATGACCTCCGAGACGTACACGCCCTCACCGCGACGCATCGGCACCAGCTGGTCATCACCATTCCGCCAGGACGACTGCCCCGGCAGGATGCCGCCACGAGCGAAGCCGAGCTCCTTGTTGTGGATCGTCGGCAGGTGGTCGATTCCTGGCAGAATGTCAGCGATCTTGTTGAAGCCGCCGATGAGGCCTTCGTTGATGATTTTGTCCATAACGAAAACCACGGGGGCCTTGGCGATCGCCCGGATCTTGTCCCAGTGGGTCTTGATGAACTCAACGCCCTTTTTGAAGGCGTCCGGGATCGTCTTGAAGATCACATCGTGGAGCGCGTCGAACACGGGCTTGAGGATGTGATCCCAGACCCACTTGATAGCGGACCCGATCCCGTCGAAGGCTGGCTTGATGATCGTCTTCCACAGCCACGTGAAGACCGGCCCCAGCGTGTTTTTGAAGATGCTGTGCCAGACATCAAAGGTTGGCTTCAGGATGTTCAGCCAGACCCAACTGATAGCCGCGCCGATACCATCAAAGGCCGGCTTGATGGCGTTCTTCCAAAGCCATGTGAATGCTGGCGCGATGACGTACCGGATGACCGATACGAGCAGCTGGAAGATGCCACGGATGACCAGCCAAGCAGCGCTGAACGCGGTCACGATCCCGTTCCAGACTGGCTTGATGATGTTCTGGTAGAGCCACGTGAACACGGCGCCCACGACGGCGAAGACCTTCTGAATGATCGGCATTGCAACGGTCTGGAACCATGTCACCACGGCATTTATCGCGACCTGAATTCCTGCCCAGACGTTCGCGATGATGTCCTTGCCCAGCTGCGTCTGGGTGAAGAACCAGACCAGCCCGGCCACCACAGCAGCAATAGCAGCCACGATGAGGAACACCGGGAACGCGGACGTTGCAGCGTTCAGGAGCCACTGGGCAGCGGCAGCGATGTCCGCCCTCGCCGCCCAAAGAGCCATCGCAGCCTGCGCAAAGCCCAGCACGGAGGACATCCCCGCGAGGACCAGATTGGCGGCGATGATCCCGCCGATCAGCAGCCCCAGGATGACAGGGCTGCCAGCGATCGCGGAAAGCATCGGCTGAAGGAACGAGATCACCCCGGCGAGCCCACCAGCGAAGCCAGTCAGGAGCTCCACCAGGCTGGGGCCGATCTCGGCAACGATCGGAGCGATCGAAGTCAGCAGATCACCAAAAGCCCCAGTCAGGCCCGGCAGGAGCGGCGCTACGGCCTCAGCCCCGCGCTGCAGACCCTCCATGAAGGTCACCAGCCCGGCGCCGAACTGCGGGTTCGACAGAGCAGTGAAGACGCCGCCGATGAGGGTACCGGCGATCTGCCCGCCGAGCTCCAAGAACCGAGACATGGCAGGGGCGCCCCGGACGAACGCGTCAGCGATCGGACCAAGAGCCTTCAACAGGCCATCCGCGCCAGTCTGAGCCCCGGAGAAGAGCGTCGCCATCGTGGTCTGGAAAACCGGGCCCTTCATGGCCGCATCGATGTCCCGTAGCCCGGCAGCGAGCCCGGACAACGTGGACACAGCTCCGCCAGCAGTAGCCGCATCATTCATCGACTGGAAGATCCCGACAACGGACTTGCCGATGGACCACAGATCCTTCAGCGACTGGATGCCGCCATCGATCCACGCCTTCAAGCTGCCGTCAGCCGCGCTCTTCTGGACGATGTCGTTGAACCACTTGGCCACGTCCGCCACCAGCTGCGCCAGGCGGGGCATGTAGTCCATGCCGACGACGCCAAGCGTGGTGAACGCCTCCACTACCGGAGTGATGGCCGTGTTCAGGATGCCCGTAGTATCGGCAACGCCCTTCAACAGCGACTCCAGGACGCCGTTACCGAGCGAAGACTGCACTGCGCCCATGAAGATCCGGGCGCCGGCGCCCAGTTGGGAGGCGATTGCTCCCACGCCGGTTGCCAGCTGCGGCATGATCGTGTTGGCCAGTCCCAGCAGGGGCGCGGCGAACCCGGTGAAGAAGTTCTCCTGCGCGATTTTCCGGATACCGCTCAGCATGTCCTTCACGGTCAGCAGGGCCCGGACAGACTCCTGCGCGGCAGGGGTCAGTGCCGCCATAGCAGCGGCTGACTTAGCACCGCCCTGCTCAGCCTGGTCGGCCTGCTGCATCTGAACCCGTTCAAGGTTCCGGTGAGCCTGCTCGACGGCCCGGGCAGAGTCCTTCTGAGCCCGCGTTGCCTCTTCGGTAGCGTCCTTGATCGACTGCTCAGCGTCCGCCACGCGGCGGGCGCCGTCCTCGGCGACCTTGGCAGCCTCCTGGTGAGCCTTCTTCTGATCCTGCACCGCGTCGGCGATAGCCTGCTGCGCGTCAGCGATCTGCCGAGCGCCGTCCTTTTGCTGTTTGATCGCCTCAGCCTGAGCCTGCTTGCGATCGTAGATCGCATCAGCCTCGGACTGCCGGGCCTTCGCGAGCTTTTCCTCGGCGGCACGAACAGCGTCGTTACCAGCCTTCGCCTCAGCCTGGGCAGACTTCTGCTCGTCACGGAGGTCCATCACGGCGGACTTGGCCTGCTGGTCAGCTGCCGCGGCCTTGGCCATGTTGTTTTCGAGCTGGGCCAGCTGCAGCTGCCCGGCCTTCGGGTCGGCCTTGGCTTTGTTGTAGGCATCCGTGGCGCGCTGGAGCGCGAGTGCCGAGTCTGTGGCCTTCAGGTTGGCGTCGCGGAGCTTCGTGCCCACCTCAGCCACGCGGGCGGCGGCCTTCTCGCGGGCCTCGACCAAAGCCTTCTGGGCGGCCACTACATCCTTGGCCGCTTCGGCTTCCCTGCGCTCCGCCATTTCAACGGCACGGGCAGCACGCTCCTGCGCCTCCGCCACATTCTCCGTCACGTCCTGCAGGGACCGCTTCGCGTCGGTCACTCGCCGGGCGGCTGCGACCTGCGCCTCCGCCGCTGACTCTTCAGCTTCCTTCACTGCGCGGATAGTGTCCTGCAGGGACTGCTTCGCAGCGGCCACTCGGCGGGCAGCGCTCTCCTGCGCCTGCGCAGCGTTCTCTTCAGCGACGGTGATCGCCATCATCGCGTCTTCGACGGCCATTGCCTGGAGCCGGGGATTGATGGTCGATACAGCACCTGCGGCGTCAACAGCCGATTTCAGAGCTTCCCCGACGCCAGCAAAAGCCGTCACCAGCACGCCAGCGCCCGCGCCCACGGCCATCAGCCCAGCCGGGAGTAGGGCAGCTACGCCTGCGAGGGAGGACAGCGAAGCAGCGAAAGTGATCGCATTACCGGAGGCTGACAGGAGCGAAGCGCCAGCAGCGCCTGCCGCTGGAGCGAGCATGGACAGCATTCCGGTGATCCGGAGGAACCCGGAAGCGAAGGCTTGGCCGCTGTCGGCGCCCTTCTTGGCCGCGTCGGTGGCCAGCTGCGACAGGTCGAGACGGATCCGGTCGCTGTCGCGGCGCATGTTGACGACCATCCCGGCGAGCGGGCTGTCACCACCGAATGCGTTGCGCAGCATCGTCCCGAGTCGGCCGGTCTTGCGCTCGGTGTTCTCCGATTCGTCCCCGAGACGCTTCATGTGCGTCTCAAGATCAGCCGACGCCTTGCCGGCCCTCTCGTGCGCCGCGCCGAGATCAGTCGTGGTCTTAGCGAGGTTCCGCTCGGCCGTCTCGCGACGAGTGGTGGCCTCGGCCGCCCGGGAACGGGTGACGTTGAGCTTTTCCTCGGCCGCAGCGATCTGCGACGCCTTCGCGTTCGAGTTCTCCCGGACCTCCGCCAGCTTCAGTTCAGCAACGCGCAGGTCGCCGAGAGCCTTGGACTCAGCCGAGGATGCCGTGGCAACCTTCGCCTTCGACGCCGCGACCGAATCCTCAGCCTGGCTGACAGCCTTACCGAGCCGACCCACCTCAGCTTCAAGCCCCGCCGTCTCGGCTGCGAAGCCGGACTTCACGCCCTTACCCATGCGGGAGCCAGCCTCGCGGCCTACCTTGTCAGCAGCCGGGCCAAACTCTTTCGAGATCGTCCTCTGCGTTCCCGAGAAGATGGGCTTCACAAGGACTTCGGCGATGCCGACTACAGGCATGGGGTACCTCGAATCTCTATTCAGATGTCAGCGGCATCGAAACCGAACTGGCCAGCGAACGCTTCCGCCCACTGCCGGTCGAGTTCAGCTATAGCCCGGTCAATCTCCGTGCGCGGGGCGGGGAACGGCTTCTCTTCGCCTGGCTTTCCACCAGCAGCCGCCAGGGATACCTGCTTGAGTCCCTTGACCGCGTGCAGGATCTCCCGCAGTAGGTGCGCCGTCAGATCGAACTCAGCGAAAGATGGCGCCCACTCGCGATCAGACTTAGGTTGAGCGGCGATAATGGCCGCCGTCTCCGGGTCATTGACTATTGCCTCGTTGAGCCTGCAAGCGCTGGGCAGCCCGTCGATGTAATCGAGGAGGGCCACCCAGCGCCCGGCCGCATACCACTCCGCAAGGTCCACGCCGTAAACCTCCTTGAGGTCACAGCGGATCTGCGGACGGTAGCGCCCGATCAGCCCGCGGAGGCGGCGTCTTCCCCCAGGTCGCCGTATGCGTCCTCGTAGTACTTGGACGCGACCTTCACGAGACGCAGGAGCTTCACCCGGGAGAGCTTTTCGGCCCGGAGTAGCGCGGCGTCTTCCTTGCTCAGCCAGTCGTCGAGAACACCCCACGTTGAGGTGAGCTTTTCGATCCTGCTAAGCAGTTCATCAGACTCTTCAGACTCCATGGCCATGAGGTCAGGGAACGTGATGATCTTTGAGCTGGACAGTGCCACGCTGAACGGCTCAACCTCTTTGACTTCCTTGCTGAGCTTGGCGACGGAATACTGGACGGTCGGCTTGTCTACGGCCATGGTGTTACCTCCGGGTGTGAGGGGTGGGTTACTTAGTGGTGGTCTTGGCGGATTCGGCGTCGGCCTTCTTGACCTCGGAGGTCTTGGCCTTCTGCTCGTTCCATCCCTGCGAGCGAAGCGCTGCGGTTTCGGTCGGGATAGCGGTTTCGACGGTCAGCGCGTTGCCGTCCGCCGATTCTTTGGTGAAGCGGGGCATCTCGGCTCCTACGTGAAGAGTGTCCGGGCGTGGTTAGGTACGGTGCGCGCCGCCACACCCGGAGAGCAGCGCGCACCGCGTTTAGAGGACCGGCTTAGGTGCCGGCAGTGAAGCCGAGGGTCGTCTTGTGGACCAAGGCGCCCGTGCCACCGATGTAGTGCTTCACAGGGACTCCGACTTCGGAGTCCGTGAACACGTCAAAGGTCAGCGGCTGCTGGACCGGGTCGCCCGTCCCCCACTTCTGGGAGTCAGTGGAGGCGAGCTTCACCGAGCCATAGCCGCGGCCCAAGATCCAGTTCTCGGCGGCAGGGCCGTCAGAACCGATGATCAGCAGCCGGTACTCGGCTCCTACGGGCAGGTCCGGTTCGTCGAAGACGATCTCGCCCGTCGTGGCCGACTGGGTGACCGCGGACAGGTCCGTGCCGTAGGTGAGCTCCAGCATGTGCTTCCGGCCAGTTTCCAGCGGCGTCATCGTGACCGTCCTGGCAACCTCGGTGATGTCCGAACGGACAGGGGACGCGTAACCGAGCGCGGTCACGTCCTCTTTGCTGATGTCCCGGCCGAACTCGTAACCGTCCGGGGTGACGATGCCGATCGGCAGCCACCCGGCAGTCTTGAGGTCAATCAGGGTACCGGCGCCGGAGAACAGCGTGTCGGGCAGGTCCACGCTCTTCGGAGCGAGGAACGCGATCGCCTTCTGAATCTTCCGGATCAGCTCGCGTGCGTCAGAATCCTGACGGATCGTGTCGAAAGTTGGCATGGCAAATAACCCCTTTCAAGGGCATGAGATTTGTTGGTCCCCGGACGGGGTCTAATTGATGGGCCGCATAGTGACCAGCAAAGTGGCCGTGGCCTTGTTCAAGGTGTCGGACGGGTACGGGACCTCGGAAGGGGTCACATCGGGGTCGATGCGGTCAAGGAATCCGGAAGGCGTCTCGATGTTCTCGCCCACGATGGAAGCGCAAATCGACTCGAGTACGTCCACCGCCTGCTGCCCAGGCGCGTAAAGCTCGACCGTGGCCCGGTCCACCCGGTCCACATACCCCTGAGTGCCGCCAGTGACGTATATCAGGGCCACTGGGTAGGGCCCTTGTGGCGCCCCATACGCGTCAGCCTGCAGCTGGTAAACAGCCCGCACCGGCTTTTCCTCGTGGGTGGAGCCGTCGATCAGGTCGAACAATGCGGATCTGGCTTCGGGGAAGACCAGACCATCGATCATTTCTTCCTCACCTTCATGGCCTCAGCTACGCGAAGCAGGATCCGGTCGCGAGAGTCTTTCCAGTGGTGGTCAACTTCACGGACCACGGCGCCGGCACGTTCCTCGTTGTTCCAACCAGCCGTGACCTTCGACGGCGCCGCCTCATAAGTGGAGTCGCCCACCGCGTTGGCGTTCCCGGCCAGCCGCTGCGCAACGTCCAACACGGCCTTGCCTACAGCATCCGATTGGCCCAGCTTCTTCAGCCCGTTGTCCAAAGGCTCGTATTTGCTCACGCCCGCACCAGCCCAACCTCAGACCCGAACGGCCACTCGCCCGGTCGGCCGTCCACCGACCACTCACCAGCCATCCGTGCACCATCAGGCACGCGGATCCGGTCCGTGGACAGGAAACGGAAACCCGGCCCCCGGTAGAGCACAGCCTTGCCGTCGACGACGTCAGATCGGTCCACAGGGTCAGAGGTCGCCCGGGCGCCAATCAGGCAGCCCGTGACGGTGAGCTCCACCGGCGGCAGCGGGTTGCCTTTCGGATCCCGGCCCCCACCGCGCAGCACCGTCACGTCTGTCAGCCACGACTTCGGGAAGCCCCGAAGAGGGGACATCCCCGGCGCGTGATAATCGCCCGGATACGCGAACGCAACACCCATCCGGAATCACCACGCCTCGAAGGACGCCGGCAAGGCGTCCGGGAACAGGTCGAACTCGAACGCGGCCCCGTCGCCCATCCCCAGCATCTGCTTGTGCAGCTTCGTCAAGTAAAGGTTTCCCTCAGGGTTGGCGAACTGCAGCGTCTGCGAGAACGGGCCAGTTTGCTGCGTCGCCTGGCTGACGCCTGCCATGTCGTCCGGAGACGACATGGACCGCTTCACCATGTCCCGTACAACAAAGTTCGGGACAGCCGCCGAGAGCGTCTCGGCTGTGATCTCAGCGTCGACGGTGGGCTTCACGGCCCGGATGATCAGCGAAGCGTCATCAAGCCGTCGCGTGGCCGCAGTCCGTTCCGTGGAGTCCAGCGGCCGCCACCACGCCTCGAGTTCTTCAATGGTTGCGAAAGCTGCCACTGTGGCCTCCTGCCGGGGCTAAGGCGGGCCGCCACGGGGACGACCCGCCTTGACGGGGTTATTCGGACTTCGCGGCCGTCTTGGTCGCGGCGGCCTTCTTGAAGCCGCTGCCCGCCACCAGCTTGCCGCCCAGCTCGGCGGACACCGTGACCTGTGTGCCCTCGGGGGAGGTCAGCGTGACGGTTTCCTTCTTCTCTTCGGTCTTAGCCATCAGGGCCTCCTATTAGGCGGTGTGGTTGGTGAGCTTGACGAATGCCTCGGTGTCGTTCACGACGAAGCCGTATTCGGCCTCGGCGAGGATCGCCACGAGGTTGTTCTCGAACAAGGACACGAGTTCGCCGTTGATGGTGACCGTGGCCTCGGTGGACACGCGGTAGGAGATACCTCCCACGGCGCCCCATGCAGCCTGGGTCCAGTCGCCGCCGTAGCCGACGATGCCGCCGGTGTTCGGCGTTCCCACGACGACGTCGGTGCCGATGCCCTCGGCGTAGAGCGCCGGCCGGCGCAGCAGGCGGCCGGAGTCCAGCGCGGACCCGTCGTAGGGAGATTCCACGAACAGCGGGCGGCCGTTGAGGTCCACGGCGCTGTTGAGGGTCGGCTCTGCCGTGTCATCGAGGGCCCAGCCGCGGAGCTTCTTGCCGTCGTTCACCAGCAGCCGCAGGGCGCTGTTGAGGTCAGCGTAGATCCCGCCGCTGGCCTGCGAACCGGTGCCCAGTTCGACGGACTTGGTGGTCTGGTCGATGTAGCGGTCGAACGGGCCCGTGCCCGTTCCGTCGCCGCCGGTGTTGTGCAGCGCGGCGAGGTCGAAGGCGATCGCGAATGCCTCGGCGAGCTGGCCGCGGATGTTGGTGACGTAGCCGCCCGGGTTGGCACGGACCGTCTCAGCCGAAACGACCACGATGGAGGTCAGCTTCTCCGGCTTCATCGGCAGCAGGGTCATAGAACCCTTGGATGAGTGCTTGCGCTGGCCCTCACCCGTCCAGTTCGCGGTCGGCTTGCCGGTGACGATCGGGATGTCCTGGCCGGACGCGCCAAGGGCGACGCGCTGCGCCAGGCCCTGCACTACGGACTGGCGGGCAGCCTGATCGAAGATGCCTGCTGCCTGGTCCGGCTTGATGAATCCAGCGAAGTCGCTGGTGGTTGTGGGGGCAGTAATTGCCATGGGGGTCTCCTTGATCCCTAGAAGTGGTACGGGCTACTGGCCGATGCCGAGTGCCCGGCGCAGCGATTCCTCAAGGGCATCGCTGTTCAGTGCAAGGTTTGGGCTGTTCCCCTCGGAGGGAATGACGTAGGAGGCGCTGTTGGCTTCCTGCGTGGCAGCCGCACCAATGAGCCTTTTGACCTTCGCAGCCGATGCTTTGAGGGATTCCTCATCGCTCCCCACCACGAGATCGTGGTAGTCGGCGGGGATACCTTCGGCAGCAATCACTGACAGCCTCGTGCGCTCCTGCTCGAGCTGCGCTGCGCGCTGCTCAGCGGTCGTTGCGCGTTCCTGGATGCGCTCAATCTCGGACTTCTTAGAGTCTTCGATCTTCCGCAACTCTTCGGCTGCCCTGTTGTTTTCTTTCGCCCTGGCTTCCCACTTGCGGGCCTCGACTTTCCAGTCTGTCTCCTGTGCAGAAGCGGCAGGTGCTGCAGGCTCGGCGGGGGTGCCGGCAGTCGGCTCGTTCTCGCTCATTGATGATTTCCTTCCCGTGCGGGATCGACCCGGGCCGTGATGCGCCATGCGGCAGGTGGACCGGGAAACAGTGAAGGCCCCCATGCGGGAGCCTTGGGTTAGTGCTCGACTACGCCGTCACGGACGTGGTCGGGGAAACTGCGGCGCATGGCCGCAGCAATCTCTTTGATGTCGCCGGATCCGGCTTGATCGCGGGCCACTTGGTACATCCGGTAGTACTCGTCGGGGTCATACCCTTCGGGGTAGTCATCCCGCGAGCCCAACGGGGTCGGCACACAGTCACAGTCGCCGTGGTAGTCCGAGCCGTCCGCGGCCTTGGAAGCCGAACGCTCGGAGAGATATACGGCATCGCGACTGGCGAGTGTCAGGCACCAAGCGCATGTCTTAGAGCCGGTCGGAACGCGAGCCCATCGCACGCGGCCACGCCTCGCGTTGCTGGCGATCGTGTCCCGCCCGGGCTGCTTCACGAACTTGTCCACCTGCACGGATAAGACGCCCAACGCCGCGGCCGGCTGCGGCGTCCACAGGTGCCCGGCCGCGTACCGGACCTGCGACGCAACCGTAGCGGCGTCAACGGACCTGGCCAGCGCCGCCCCGGTAGAACCAGTCAGTTCCTCGTACCAGTCGGCGGCCAACGCGGCAGCCACCTCGCCATACTGGGCGACAAGGACCGGCGTGAACTCAAGCAGCGAGTCACGCGCCGCCTCCGGCCGCGCCAGATCCAGCGAGGCAAAGAACGCTTCAAGCGCTTCCTTCACCATTCGGGACAGCTCAGCGTTAGCCGTCCGGAACCTCTCAAGGTCAGACCGTTCCACCATCCGCAGCTACCTCCTGCGCGGGCGCCCGCCTGGACGCCGCCGCTGCCACAAGCGCGTTGATGCTATTGCCGGCGGCCTTACGTTTCTGCTCGTCTTGGAACCGGACGATCTGCTCCCGGGTGAGTCCGGCCGTTTCCAAACCGACTTCGGACTCTGCGAAGCCGGGGATCGCCGCGGCCCGCTTCGTGAACGCGTCAGCGGCCGCCGTCGGCGAAACCATCGACGGGTCCGTGAACATCGCCGTGAGCTTCAGCAGCGGCTCCGGCGTCACATCAAGCCCGTCACGCAACCGCACAGCCAACTGCACCGCCTTGACCGCACCCTGGCCCCACGAACGGTTAGCCTGACGGGCATCGATAATCAGGTCTTCCTTCGCCGCGTAGATGGCCTCAGCTGAAGACGGGTTGTCATGGATGATCCCCAGCGACGACGGAGACAAGCCCTGATCGCCGCAGAACAGCATCGCCCACATCTTCAGGTGATCCACGTGCGGGACCATGCTCGCGCCCTCAAACCGCTTGACGTCCGGCACTTCGCCCGTCTCCGAGTTCTCGGTCAGACCGAACACGCGGCCCATCACGGCCTTGAACCGGGCATTCCCGGCGAAGGCCTTGGCTGATGCCCCCAGGAGCCAGTACTGCGGCGCGGAGAAGCCTTCTGCCTGCACCTCGGACCGGAGGACGGTGCGGAGCGCGGCGTCTGTGTAGTCCATCGCCGCCCGCGAGATCCGGGAATGACCGAAGGGCCGCTTCAGATCGGGCTTGTGCACCAGCGGGGCGACGGTGACTTCCCGCAGGGGGTTGCGCCGGATGTCGACCTGCCAGCCACCTGCCGGTTGCCGGGTCAGCGTGACCACCTTCTCAGGACGGTACATCACCATCTCAGTCGGCATGTCGGCCTCATCGACGGACACGACAGCCAAGAACCCGCGCACGGCCCGCCGCCGCGAATCCCACAGCCCAGCCGACGCATCCGCGGCCCTTGGCAGGATCAAAGCCTCTGGCTCACCCGATGCCACATCCCCCTGCGAAACCGTCAGGAACGCGCACGCATGAATGGCCGACGACTGCACCGCCTGCGGGAACTCATTGTAGAACTGGTTCGCCGTCAGGACAGACTCAATCGAGTAGGGGTCATCCACCATGCCTGGGGACACGAACCCTTCAAGGTTCGAGCGGTCCACCAGGGCGTTCACGCCCTTGGCGACCCACCCGAGCGTTGTGCCGAACTGCTGCAGCTGCGGAGGGATCGAGATGCCGAAGTCCTTGAACGCCTGCTTACCCTCAAAGTAGACGGTCCGCAGCACGTTCCGGTTGCGCTTCGCGTTCCAGACACTGACCAGTTCCTCGAGAAGGCGGGCATCATCATGGTCCAACGCGAGAGGGGCCTGCATGGGAATCAAAAGACCTCCACCTCACCTTCGCTGCTCGATTGTTCGTCATCGTCGTTGACGGTTGGCCGGCGGCCGAACTTGACCGCTCCGAAGTGCGCGCACGTTGCCGCCATCGTTGGTGTGAGGTCGACCGAGAAGTCGCGACGGTTCCACTTCCACGCGCCTCCCTTGCCGAATTTCTCCTTGACCGCTCCCGCAATAGACACGTCCAAGTGCTCCTGCCCGAAGTGGGTCATTGAACGATCCTTGGTGACCGCGTCATACAGTCCGCCGCACGCCTGGGACAGCTCGGCGGGGCCCAGTACGAAGACCTTCATCTTCCGCTTCTTGAGCAGGGGCTCCAGCGACCGGGCCGGGGTGTATGCGTCCAGCACGACCGGGATCCGGCGCTTGCATCGCTTCCACAGCCACTCCACGATCTGCTCGGAAAGCATCTCGTCGAACCGGACGTCGTTGTCATCCGTGTCCACGAGCTCCACGTGCACCCCATCAGGAGCCCAGGCAGCGGCCGCCAGCGTGATCGCCGTGCGCTCCGGGTTCATGTCCAGCCCGAAAGCGGCCAGCGGCCAGTCCTCGGGGACTTCTGCCAGCCGCCGAGCGTCCCAAGCCTTCTTCGGGATCGCCGACTCAAGGGATGCAGGCTCCGGCCACATGTTCAGGCGTTCCCGGGCGAAGGACCGCGGCGACCATCGGCTATGCTCGCCCTCAATCGTCCGCTGGGTGATGCGCCGGCCAAGAGCGGGGTTCGACTCAGCCCAGTGCTTCCGGTCTGCCACGAATAGCTTCAGGTCAGCCTCGGTCATGGAATCGACGTCGCCCACAGCGGAATGCTCCACCCACGCGACGCGCTTATCCTCGCCCGTGATCGCACCGTTGCGGACCTTCATGAACGGGGCGCCGCGCTCACTGATTTCCCGCGGCGGGGTGCCCATGTAGATCGTGACGGGATCGCCAGAGGGAGAGGCGGAGATAGTCGGCTCGAGCGCTTCCTGCTCGTCTTCCTCGTATTCCTGCGCCTCATCGATCACGAGGACGTCGAACGAAGAACCACGCCCGGCGCCGCCAGTGCGGGCACCAAGCTCGATCAGGCCGCCGTTGTACAACTCAATAGCTTCCTGGCCGTTGGTCTTCCGGACCTCCTTGACCAGCGCATTGAGCTCCGGGTACTTCGCCTGTGGATCGTTCTTCTGCGTGCCGAAGAAGTGCATCAGACGCTTGAACGCCTTCCGGGCAGAACCCAGCAAGTGCGAGGTGTGCAGGATCTTCAACTCGAGGGCGACCATCAGGTACAGCTCGACGATTTCCAGCCCGCCGTTCTTGCCGTTCTGCCGGGGGACAGAGACAGCCCACGTCGAGGCACACCACAGCCCATCCTTGCCCTTGCGGAGCCAAGACCGGACCACGTTCGCCTGCCACGGATCCGGGATCAGGTGGTAGCCGGAAGCAAACTCCAGAGCCAGTTCGGCATGCTTCGTCGTGTAGCCGCGGGGAGTCGGAGCCGTGTCGAAGCGTGGTTCCTGCAAACCTCGAACCACACTGCACCGCCTACGCTTGGATCTTCCCCATGAGCTTCTGCAGGGGGGTCACATTGTCGGGGAGTAGTCCCGGCTGGCCAGATGCCTTCGCGGCCCCTTCCACGGGGGCGAGCTTCCCAAGGATGTTCGTGAAAGCGAGCGCCTGCTGCCGGGCCTCAGCCAACGGCGCCTGGAACTTCACCTCGACGTTGATGTTCAACGAGCCATCGTCCTCGATTTCACGGTTGAGAACTCGGAACTGCATGAGTTCAGGACGCCCTTGCCCTGAATGATGTTGTCGAGCTCGTCAAGACGATCAGCCAGGCGCGCAGCCTCGAGGACCAGCGCGTTCCGAGGCACATCCTCAGTCGCCAGGGCCTCCCACAGGGCCAATCCGCGCACGCCGAGGCCGGAGGGAACGTCCACGGCGGCCTCCTGTGCGTGCTCGGGGGGATATTTTCGCTATCGCCTGGGGGCGACGGGCGGGCGGGGTGGGGGATGGGGCCCTGGGTCACCATTTCCGGCTGGTGGAAAGTGGTTTGCGGGTCAAGACGCCCGCTGCACGTGGTGCCGCACGGTTCCCTTTGGACTGATTGCAGGCTCTGCAGATCACGTCGAGCGGTCCGTTGTCGTGGCCTAGCGTTCCGAATGGGATCACATGGTCGACCTCGGCACTGTTGGGTTTGAGGCTCAGGTCGTAGTCGAGCTGGCACCTGCAGTATGGGCAGTGTGTGCGTCCGTGGGCTTGGGCTTCCCGCAGGGCGTGTGCTCGGCGTCTCTTCCATGTGGCTGTGCCAGTGCGTGAGGTAGCCATCAGGGGTCATCGTCATCGATGGATTGGCGGTCACTGCGCATGTGTAGCTCTGGGGGTGTGGTGTATGAGTGGGCGTGCTCTGCTTGGGCTGGCCCTGCACCCTCTGGCCCGAACTCTTCAGGCTCGGACATGGCTGCTGCTGAGGCTTCTAGCCAGGCGCAGATAGCGCGGTATAGGCGCATGCCTAGCCTCCGATCAGACGGTTACTGCCTCGTACGCGACTTTGGATTTGCGCCTTGTAGGCCCTGTGCCGGGGTGCCATTCTTTTGTTGCATCGAGGCGAATGAGAAGGGACAAGGGCAATGACTACGGAGCCAGGCGATCAGGGGCTGTTCAACGCCATTGACAAGGCGCGAAGGTATATGCCCGAGATTGAACCGGAAGGCAGGGCGGATTCAGACGCGGTGAGGAGCGGACTGCGTGAAGCTACCGTGGCTGTGGACCGTGACTATTTTCCCGGGACCATTCGTGAGGCAATGATCGAAGCGACGTCTGAGGCCACGGTGCTGGGTGTTATGGCGCGTCAGGCGTTCGATGAACCGCAACTCGATAGGGCCGACATCGAAGCAATCAAGGAGTTCTTCAAATGGATATTCAACGGGGCAACCAGGCCTAGGTAGTCGTGGACAAGGAGGAGGTGCCGTATCCACGGAGCGCCGCCCACGCGAACCATGTTCGGTGGGAGAAGTTCTGCGCCTATCTTGGAGCCGGCCTCGGTGGCTTGATCTTGTTTGGGGATCTTGCGAAGGATGCATTTGCAAATGCGGACTACACGATTCGTGCCATGTTCATCACGGCCGCGGTAGCTGCTGGCGCCGCCATTGGCCGGGCCTACTGGGGCTTCACTCACGCAGACTATGAATTGTCACGAGCGGGATATGAGGGGCCTGATAACCAGAACCTCGATACCCCGGGCTGGGTCGTTAAGTCAGAGACCATGTCATTCTTTTTCTACTGGGTTGGGGCAGCCTTGCTCGCATGCGCGACGGCCCTCTTGTTCGTCGCAGCATGGACGGGCCCGTAGGGAATTTCTATACCATGGCCGGTGGGCTGGCGGCGCGCAATGCCCACAGCAAGGCCCTGGCGGGGCGGCGGGCGGGAAACTTCGCAGGCTGCTGTCAAAGGAAGAAGCCCCGGAGTGGGGGACTCCGGGGCTTCACGACGTTTTGGGTACAGGTATGCGCTGTGCCATCAGTCTAGTAAAAGCTGGCCATACTTACAAGCGTGTAAGTTAGCCGCGCTGTTTCCGCTTGTGGAGCCACTGGCGGGGGCTCCACAGGTCGGGCACGACGTAACCGGGGCCGCCGCCGGGCCGCTGGAGTGTCCTTCGTGGCGGCTTGCACGTCTCTTCGATGCAGTACGGGCATGCTTCCTCTTCGTCGGCCTTGAAGGTGTTGGGCATGATGATCTTCACCTTGGCTCCACAGAGGGCGGCCCGGTAGTTGTAGGTGTCTTCGATAAAGTACGGCTCCCGCAGTCTCAGCTCGCTCTGGGTCGGCCGGACGGCGTGGATAGTTCCGGGCTCATCGGGCACCTGAGGTGTTCGCGCACCTGCTTGCCTGTCGAAGGGCATTGACCAGCTGGTGAGGCCGGCCTTGTAGATGGGAGCGGACGAGTCGGCAGGGGTCATGCTGCAGCCTTTCCGAGGTTGAGGGCGAGCGAGTGCAATTCTGCTCCTGCCCAGGTAGTTCCGCAGGCTCCGCATCGGGCTTCGGCTCCGGTGGCAGTGATCGCGGTGTTGCGGACGTATTCGCCGTCCTCCCATGTCCAAGCGTGTGAGGCCCCGCATGCTTCGACTGGGCACGCACCGACGATTTCCGTGCGGCGGACTGGGTTGAGGAGTTGCTCGATTGCTGACGCCCATGCCGTCGCCGAATGAAGGCACTTCTGGGCGCTCTCCCCGCCGACGTCAGACTGGGTCCATGCCGCCCATTTCTGCAGTTTGGACTCGGCGCTGAGCTTGGGTTCGTCTCGGCCGGTGATTGCGATGTGCATGGTCGCCAGGGTTTCCCGGATCTCAGCCCAGAGTCCGAATGCTGGGATCGCGATGGGGGAGCGGGAGCCGGAGGACCCGCCAGTGGACGGGCGCCGGCCAGATGCGATTTCCTGGCGCAGCTGCTCGAAGAGGCTGAGCTCCGTTGGGTAGCTCTTGATCCCGGTGTCTGGATCGACGTGCGTGGTCCGGTGGTCACGTGTAAGCCGGTGCACGGTTGCGTTGAGAATGTCGATGGTCGGGGTGGTGTTCAAGATGCTTCCATTCCATAGCGGTAGTCGTTGGCGCCCAGGGACATGCTGTTGACTGAGGCGAAGTGCGGGCGCCAGGCGAGGCGGATCTTGCCGGTTTCGCCGTGGCGGTTCTTTTCGATGATCAGTTCTATTTCGCCTTCCATTTCTTGGTCGTCGCGGTGGAGCAAGATGATGTTGTCCGCGTGCGCCTCGATGCCGCCGGACTCCCGCAGGTCGGCCATAGTGGGGCGCGTGTCAGATCGCTGTGTGGATCCGCGGTTCACCTGCGCGAGCGCTAGGACATGTGTGTCGAACTCCTTCGCGAGGTGCTTGCAGTCCTCGGCGATCCGGGATACCTGGCGCTCCCGCATATCCCGAGGATCGGCGGGGGCGCACAGCTGCAGGTAGTCGAGGACGACCAGTGGGACGGGGCCACGCCTAGCCCACGTTCGGACGGTCGCCCGGACCTGGGCCATAGTGATCCGTGAGGCTTCCTCTATGTAGACCGGCCAATCGGCGGCCCTCGCAGTGAGGCGTGCGATCTTAGCCCAGTCGGCCTCGCCAAGGTTGTGGGAATTGATCTTGTGGAGGTCGATTCCTTCCGAAGCTGCGGCCATGCGTCCGACCACTTCGTGTTCTTTCATCTCAAGTGAGAAGAAGCCCACACCGTACTCCGCCGCGGCGACGGCCGCGCAGCCGGCGACGAGGGACTTGCCCACAGCTGGCCGGGCGCCCATGACGGTGAGCTGGCCGGGGTGCCAGCCACCGTTGAACTTGTGGTCGAGCTCTGACCATCCGGTCGGGTAGGAGCGCCCCTTCGGCGCTGACCAGAGATTCACGGCGTCCTCCAGCGCTGCCGAGAACGTCCGGATCCTGATGCCCGTCGCTTCGTTGGCTGTCGCGTCGAGGGTTACCCGTGCCTCGTCCAACACGCCTTCAGTCTCATCCCATGCAGCGGTGGCCGACATCTGCTGCAGCTTCAGCCCGACGTCTGCCAGACGCCGGAGCCTCGCGGTTCCGGTGACAATGCTCGCGTAGTGGCCGGCGGCCGAACGGACCGGGGCTGCTTCCATGCACTGGTGCAGGTACGTCGCCTCCAGCCCCTTGATGGGCGAGGAGATGAGTTTCTGCGACACGGCGAGCGCCGTGACCGGACGTCCCGCCCGAGATTCGGTCAGGATCATGTCCCACAGTTGCTCGTGCTGCGGCGAGTAGAAGTCCTCGGCCTTCAGGTTGACCTCTTCCAGCGCTCGCTGGTCCAGCAGCACGGCCCCGATGACGGCACGTTCAGCGTCCACGTCCTGCCGCGGCGTCCTGTCGGTCATGCTGCCACCCCCAATTTCCGTTTAGCTTCCGCCAGGCGCTCGGCGTTGTGCAGCGCCCGTTGTTCCTTCTTCCACGCGATTTCACCAGCGACGTCCAGCCCTTCCGGCGGTGTCCCCGGCTGCCAAACATCCCGACCCAGGACCGCATCCACGTCGATCTCACCGTGAAAGCCGGCGGCCGGAGCCTTTGCCCCGACGCCGGCCTTTGCCTTGAGCTGGTCGAACTTCTCCCGGAGCTTCGACATGGACAGAATATTGCCCCGCCAGAACTCATCGCTGGTGGCCCACCGGATCATCCACGAGACCTGCTTGACGTCATAGCCATCCCGGTCCAGAAGAAGCCTGGCCGCGTCGCGGTTCTTCTTGTTCCTAGATGGCCTCTTGGAGCCGTTCGCCTCCAAGCAGGAATCAAGAAGATCAAGGAGTTCCTCAACGTCGGGTCGCGGGATTTCGTCAGAAATCTCCGACGAAGAAGTATCTTCTTTAGAAGATGTAGCAGTAGCAGTAGCTGTTCGCATAGAAACGCTATTCAGATCCTTTGCCAAGGGCTTTGCCAAAGCGCTTCCATAATCCTTGTCCTGTTCTTGCCTAAGCCCGCGGCAAACCGCTTTCATATCGCTTGCCTTAGCCTTGAGGATCGTCCGCACCTTCGGATGCCCCCAGAGGGCGAGATCCGGCTGCTCAGAATGAAGCTTCTGGATCTCGAAGGCAAAGAATTCCTTAATGGCGGAAGACGCGATGCCGGCGAAGTCGTTAGCCATCGTGACGTGAAGACGGGGGTGCTTCACGACCCCGTCGTGCCTGGCGAACGATCGGACAAGCACCTCCTCAGTGGAGTCGTCGGCGAAGACGAATGCTGCCGCTGACAGCTCGGCAGCATCCCCCAAGACATCGTCGACAGTCCGGCCTCGGGTCAGGGCGGCGAGGCGACCGGGCCGCCAGTCAGCCACGCCAGCGTAGTTCAAGGTCGGGTGGGTCAGGATCAGCTGGTAAAGGTGCTGGGCGCCCATTGAGAGGGCCCGCCAGTCCTCGTCGGCCCACAGGTCGACGCGGATGTTCGCACGGTCTCTAGCCAACGCGTAGCGCTCCTTCCGCTGTCTGGAATTCTTCGATCGACTGTCCGGAACGCCGGTACGCCCGGTAGTCGGCGGCAGACCATTCGCCCGTTGCCACCAGTGCCCGCAGTCTGGCGACTGGCGGTACCCCGTGGCCGTCGACATGGTCGGCGGCGTTCGCCTCCAAGGTTCCGCATCGCCGAAGGCGGACGCCCTCGTTCTCCAGGATGTGCGCCTTCAGATCGCCGGGGTAGGCGGGCCGCTTATACGGCTTTGAATGAAACGCCAGAACAGCCTCTGACGCGTCTTTGAGAGAGTGCTGACCGAGGATGTCGAACCAGGCACAAATCTGTTCGGGCGTGAACGTTCGGGCCTCCAGCAACTCGAGCTTCCCCAGCACATAGCGAAGTTCGCTCAGGTCCATCAGTTCCCATCCTTGTCTTCCTCGACGGCAGTTCCGAGCGCATCCTTGGCCATGATCAGCAGGTCAGCCGCGAGTTCGATCGCTTGCAGCGGCATGAGGTGAGTATCAGACTCACCCGGTTCCTTAGACGTCCATAGGTCGATGCTTCGACTGTTCGTGGCGGCGTTCCACACTGGGGTCACGATGTACTGACGATTGACGACGTCGTTACCGATCCAACGCTGCTCGCTGCCCTTGGTCATGGCGAAGCCCACGGGCGGGATTGGCCAAGGGCCAAGCTCGTCCAGCATCCGCATAAAGGTGGGGAAGTCGCCGGCCATATCGCCCAGTTCTCGCAGCGTGGCCGGCCTCTTGATAGCATTGGTGCTCACAGGAATCGCTCCTTCTTAACGGTTGTTGATTCTTCGGCCGTGGCGTGTTCTTTGGCGAGAGCGCCACGGCTTTCTTCTGTCTCATACGGGTTCTTCGCGGCAACTGCGGCACCGTTCAGTGGTCCTTCGCGAGATGTTCCGTGCCAGTAGCCGGATTCCCACGCGCCGGCTAAATCGGCTTCGGTGATCATGCCGACGCCTTGGATTCATCCAACTGGGACTCCTCCCAAGCGAGTACGTCAGCCAAGCGGTAGCGCAAATGCTTGCCAATTCGCATTGCACGCGGACCTTTGTGGTAGACCCTCCATCCGTAGATTGTTTGTAAAGGAACGCCCACTCGATCCGCCAAGTCTTGGGGGGATAGGTGTCGCTCATGGCCGTTGGGTGCGGACTGCGTACTCAATGGAAATGGCCTCCTTGTTCGAGCCCGATTGTTCGTGCTGGAATCGACGGTATTCGAATCTGATGAAAGATACAAGTCAAAGTCGAAAGGCAGATATTCGATTTTGAGTGTATGCTCAACCCATGAACTCCACACCCGATGAAGAGATAGGCCTGCGACTCCAGCAAGTGCGGGAGCGTCAGAACCTGAACCAAGCGCAGGCTGTGCGCGCATTGCGTAGCGTCGGCCTTGTTTGGTCACAAGGCACTTTGTCTAAGGTCGAATCCGGCATTCGCCCCGTCCGACTCGCTGAGCTGCCGTCGATTTCTAGGGCCCTGGGTGTCAGTCAGAGTGACTTGCTTGCACCAGAGGATCCCATTGCAACCACTCTGGAGCGGATGAGAGTCGTGGAGTCAACGGCGAGGGAGGCGTACTCGGACCTCCGATACCGATACTTGAGCGCAGCGGCTACGAGGCGAAGCATCCAGCTCCTGGTTGAGCTCTCGGAAGGTCGACCAGGCCCTTACGCGGTCTCCTGCTCTTCGACGCGGTTCCTTCAGGATGGCCTGCGTGATGAATATTCCGCCACCGGCCTGTCTCCGGAAGACGCTTTGGCTCGCATGGGTGTCAATTTCGTTGCATCGGAGGGGGTCAAGGTCGAATCGGAAGATGACTGGCAAGCGATCAACGACTCGCTCCCCGAGGATTATAAGTTGGCTCTGGGGTGGGAGGACGTCGAACGTATGCGGGAGGCGCCAGCCGATTCAGGGTACAACTCAATCGCACATATTCAACGGACTCTGACCGAACACGCCATGGGGAAGGCCCTAGAGGCCAAGTTCCCACAAGTTACGTTCACTGCTGCAAATGAGCCAAGGCTGGGATACCACTTCAAGGAAAATCTGGTGATCTCCGGGATTCAGGAGTCCGATGATGCCTAGGCCGCCGCTGCAGATCGGGACTTGGGGCAAGATCAGCAGGGACGAGGTCTCGCCAGGCGTATGGCGTGCGATGGCCAGATTCAGAGACTTTGATGGAGTGACCCGCAAAGTCGAGGCCCGGGCGATCGCCAAGTCGAAGAATGACCGCGGCTCGAAGGCGGAGCAGACATTGATCTCCGCGTTGAAAGAACGGGGGATGCCGGCCGGTGAGGACATCACGGCGGATACCCGGCTGAATAGGTTGGCGGAGGTTTGGTGGGTTGAGTTCATGGATCAGGACCGCGCTATCAACACGCAGCGGCGCTACCGGGAAGTCCTTGACTCCTACGTCAGCCCCGGGGTCGGCGGGCTTGCGATCAGAGAGGCGACGGTATCTCGTCTGGATCGCTTCCTCAAGGCGACGAGGACGAAGCACGGCAACGGATCTGCGAAACTCGCCAAGACCGTCTTGTCGGCCATGCTCGGTCTTGCGGCACGCCACGGTGCCATCGCATCTAATCCTCTTCGGGACGTAGCGAAAGTCCCTGTGAACCGGAAAGAGGTGCGGGCGCTGACCGTGGAGGAGGCGGCCGCTCTTCGAGCCGGCTTGGGCCAATGGCAATTGGACTCGAGTCCCCGCGGACGCAAGCGGCCGAACGACCTGCTTGATGTAGTCGATATCATGCTCGCTACCGGTGCCAGGATAGGCGAAGCCTTGGCGCTCAGGTGGAAGGACATTGATCTGAAGGCGGAGCGGCCGACGCTCACCGTTACGGGGACAGTTATTTACGTGCCGGGGGAGGGGATGACCATTCAGGAGCATCCGAAGTCGACCAACTCGAGGCAGCGTTACTACCTGCCCGCGTTCGCGGTGGAAATGCTGCTCCGGCGCCAGGTTCAGCAGGTCATGGCCAACCCTTGGGACGTCGTGTTCCCGTCCGCTACGGGCACGCTGAGGGATCCGGGAAACTTCCGGAAGCAGTGGCGCTCAGCCCGCGATGACATCGGCTTCCAGTGGGTCACCCCGCACACGTTCCGAAAGTCCGTCGGCACGCTGCTGGCCAAGTCCGAGGGCATGGCGTCAGCGTCAGCCCAGCTGGGCCACTCCAGTGAGCAGATCACCAGCCGCCACTACGTCCAGAAAACTCATGAGGCGCCCGACATGACCGCGCTACTACAGGCCTTTGGTCGGCCATAACGAAAACGCCCCCGGATCAGAAGACCGGGGGGCGTCTTTTCGCCCTATCCCTGCTGCCAACAATGGCACGGTATTTGGGAATGAACTAGGCCAGGGCGTACTCAGACGAGTTCATGGCTGACATGATGTCAGATCCCGACGTGTGATATGTGCGTCCTGGATTCAGCCGCATCATCTCGAGCCAGTCGCGGACGGTGATTCCGCCAACGATGTCCACGAGATCTTCAGCCCTCCCGGACGAATCGGTTGTCTTCATGTAGATGATGTGGACGCGGTCATCAAACGCCGTGGCGAGGACAACGCAGTCGCGCCCTACTCGTTCCATTCGATGAATCGCCACGACAGCGGCTTCATCTGAACCCGCTACCACCATCGGAATCTCCCCGTCATCATCGATAACGGCGGCTTCGGCTAGATCGCGATGGAAGCTGGGGTTCAGCATCAGATTTGAAATGCTGCGTGCCGCTGCGGCGCGAGATGTCATATCTTCTTGCTCCATTCCTTTTTCCATTCTGCGTAGCGGGGGAACACGTTGTGTGATGCATGCCCGTGTGCCCTTATTAGATCATCATGCGAGTCGATGGGGTACATCTCGTTGATTTTTGTCTCGGCGACCCTCAAGTGATGCCAGTGGTGGACATGGTAGTTGGCGTGAGAAGAACAGGCCCTGATGACGTCTACCTCCTTGCCTCGTACAGACGAGTATGTGAGCAACCCCATGCTGAAGCTGACGGGTTCATCGCGGCAAAAGAACGTTCGGTTAATGCCCAAAACTTTGTCCTCGTCATCGAGATACATTTTGATCGGCGCTGGCCGGAAGCAGTCCGGGCATTCCTTGACGTCGCCGTCGTGAACGCTGTACTTACCGGGCGTGACCTTATCGTGCTTAGCCAATTCTGTTTTCCCCAAACTTCCGCGCTGGGCGGAGGCTCCCCCATAGTTCCAAGGGTTCCATCGTATGCCACAACGTCCCCATGCCATTCGCAAGGACTCACTGATAGGACCGCGTTATCAAAGCGGTGGGTAACCGGTGGATCGGCCGAATGCCAGCCAAAAACAGAAGTGGCTCTGATCTACGTTTCCGCAGGTCAGAGCCGCTTTTTCTGTGCCCCAGGAGGGAATCGAACCCCCGACCGGCGGATTAGAAGGCCGCTGCTCTATCCCCTGAGCTACTGGGGCAACTGGTTTCCCGGCTTCCCGGGTGCCTGAAAAAGTCTACATTGCCTGCGGGCCCGTCGGCGGCACCGGGGAGGAACGTTTCGGTTATCCACATACAGCATTGCGTACCTCCCGGCGGTCGCGTCGGCGGTTGATGCTGGAAGTGCCTGCTAGGGCAAGACACTTCGAGACAGGACACCAAGATGAGTGACAACGTTACGGTCCGGGGCTTCGTGGCCACGGAGATCCGCAGTTCCACAACTCCCGGGGGCGTTCCTACCGCCTCATTCCGCCTCGGTTCGGCTGAACGGCGGTACGACCGGACGGCCAACGCCTGGGTGGACGGCAATATCAACTGGTTCACCGTCCAGGGATACCGGCAGCTGGCCGGGAACATGGGCTGCAGCATCAAGAAGGGTCAGCGCGTAGTCATCGTGGGCAAGCTGAAGATGCGCAGCTGGGAGAAGGACGGCCGCATCTACCACGACGCCGAGATCGACGCGGACGCGGTGGGCCACGATCTCAAGTGGGGCACCGCCAACTTCATCCGCAATTCCGGCAACCCGCAGGCCGCTGACGGATTCGGCTCCGCGAACGGCGACCGAAGCGTTTCCGGATCCTCTGGCGAGGCCGGGGACGGCTCCGACGAGGACCGGGAGGAAGGGGACGAAGCCGAAGAGGACGCGGCTGCGGCGGGCATCTTCCTCGACGGCGCAGGCGACGAGTTGCAGCTCGACCCCGAAACGGGCGAACTCACGGGAGCCGCTGCCTGAACACCGGCGGCGTGCGGCACTGCACCCCCTGGCGGTGCCGCATGGCAGAATGGCAGCGTGATGCGAGCGACTACCATTCAGCGGAACAAAGCACTCCGCGGCAATGCCACTGATGCCCGGGGAAATGCCAGGAAGGTTGCCGTCCGGCTCGCATTGGCGGTTGTTGTCGTGTCGCTAGCCGCCGCCTGCACGGCACCGGCAGATCAGGCGACCGGGAACAAGTCGGCGCAAGCGCAGACCGCCGGGGAACAGGCGGCCACGCTGTCAGCCACGGCGGCCACGGCCTCGGCGAAACCGTCGGCGTCTGCGGCAGCCACCAAGGCCGCTTCCGGGGCCACGGCCGCGCTGCAGCGCACCATGGCTGACGTCCTGGGAAGTGTAGTCGCGGCCAACCCCAAGCCTGCTACGGCGGACATCACCTCAGCCCTGACGGCGGCAGGCGTTCCGGAGCGGAGCCTCGAGGTCTCGGCAGGGCGCACGCCCACCGGACTCGAGGTGGATTCCATGGAGGCGGCGGCTGTCCAGGCCAAGGAATGCGTGATTGGCCAGATCCGCGATGGGAAGGTGACGGTGACCGTGCTGCCGGCGCTGTCGAACGGCAAGTGTTTCGTAGGAGCCGCCGGCTGAGCCCGGAATGTGAGATATCACCGCCAACCCACTAGATTTGGAACCATGGCGGAATTTATCTACACAATGACCAAGGCCCGAAAGGCTGTTGGCGAAAAACTTATTCTCGACGACGTCAGCATGTCGTTCTTCCCGGGCGCCAAGATCGGCGTCGTTGGCCCCAACGGTGCCGGTAAGTCCACCATCCTGAAAATCATGGCCGGCCTGGACACCCCCTCCAACGGCGAGGCGCGGCTGAGCCCCGGCTACACGGTCGGCATCCTGCTGCAGGAGCCGCCGCTGAACGAGGAAAAGACCGTCCTGGGCAACGTCCAGGAAGGTGTGGGCGAGATCTACGGCAAGATCCAACGCTTCAACGCAATCTCCGAGGAGATGGCCAGCCCGGACGCGGACTACGACTCGCTCCTCGAGGAGATGGGCCACCTGCAGGAGGCCATCGACTCCGCCGATGCCTGGGACCTGGACTCCCAGCTCGAGCAGGCCATGGACGCCCTCCGCTGCCCGCCGGCCGACGCGGATGTCACCCTGCTCTCCGGTGGTGAGCGCCGCCGCGTGGCCCTCTGCAAGCTGCTGCTGCAGAAGCCGGACCTCCTGCTCCTCGACGAGCCCACCAACCACCTCGACGCCGAGAGCGTGCTGTGGCTGGAACAGCACCTCTCCTCCTACGAGGGCGCAGTGCTCGCCGTCACCCACGACCGGTACTTCCTGGACCACGTCGCGGAATGGATTGCGGAGGTGGACCGCGGGCACCTGTACCCCTATGAGGGCAACTACTCCACCTACCTGGAGAAGAAGCGCGCCCGCCTGGAAATCCAGGGCAAAAAAGACGCCAAGCAGGCCAAGCGCCTCGCCGAGGAACTCGACTGGGTCCGCTCCAATGCCAAGGGCCGGCAGACCAAGTCCAAGGCGCGTCTGGCCCGCTATGAGGAAATGGCGGCCGAGGCCGACCGCACGCGGAAGCTGGACTTCGAAGAAATCCAGATCCCGCCGGGACCGCGCCTTGGCGGCGTGGTGCTGGAAGCCAAGAACCTGCAGAAGGGCTTCGACGACCGCACCCTGATCGACGGACTGTCCTTCTCCCTGCCCCGCAACGGCATCGTCGGCGTCATCGGCCCGAACGGTGTGGGCAAGTCCACACTGTTCAAGACCATCGTGGGCCTTGAACCCCTCGACGGCGGCGAGCTGAAGATCGGCGACTCGGTCAAGATCTCCTACGCTGACCAGAGCCGCGGCGGCATCGACCCCAACAAGACCCTGTGGGAAGTTGTTTCCGACGGCCTGGACTTCATCCAGGTGGGCAACGTTGAAATGCCGTCCCGCGCCTATGTCGCGGCGTTCGGGTTCAAGGGACCGGACCAGCAGAAGAAGGCAGGCGTGCTCTCCGGTGGTGAGCGCAACCGCCTGAACCTGGCGCTGACCCTCAAGCAGGGCGGAAACCTGCTCCTGCTCGACGAACCGACCAACGACCTCGACGTCGAAACCCTCAGCAGCCTGGAAAACGCGCTGCTGGAGTTCCCGGGCTGCGCCGTCGTGGTCTCCCACGACCGCTGGTTCCTGGACCGGGTGGCCACCCACATCCTCGCGTACGAAGGTGACGAAGAGAACCCGTCGAAGTGGTACTGGTTTGAAGGCAACTTCGAATCCTACGAGGAGAACAAGGTGCAGCGCCTCGGCCCCGACGCCGCCAAGCCGCACCGGGTCACGCACCGCCGCCTGACCCGCGACTAATCGAGCCGCGTCTAATCGAGCCGCGGCTCATCCAGCGGTGAAATCAGGCGCTGAGCGCGAATAAGGCCGGCCCCGGGTTGACGAGATCAACCCGGGGCCGGCCTTTTCGTGTGCCCGAAGTCCGTCAGGCCTTGCGCATCTGGTGCTGCAGGATCTTGGTCTGCACGGCGCCGGCCACCTTGCTCTTGATGTCCGTCGGCACGCGGACCATGCCCTCCTGCGCCACGGATGCCACATGCAGGCCCTCGCGGTTGAAGATCTTGCCGGTCGCCAGGCCCCGCGCTCCCTGCGCGCTGGGCGATTCCTGCACGTACAGGAGCCACTCGTCAACGCGGACGGGACGGTGCCACCACATGGCGTGATCGAGGCTCGCCACGCTCATGCCCGGCGTGATCCAGCTCAAACCGTGCTTGCGAAGAATCGACTCGAGCAGCGTGTAGTCACTGGCGTAGGCCAGCGCGGCACGGTGCGTATTGGCGTTGTCCGGCATGGGGCTGAAGGTCTTCATCCACACGGCGTTGCGCGCTTCCTTCTTCCCCGTGGCCGCCACATACAGTGCGGGATCCACATGGCGGATGTCGAAGGGCCGTTCGTACGACCAGTGCCGGGCGACGGGGTGGTCGAACTTGCCCAGCAGGTCGGCCGTGCTGGGCAGCGTCTCCGGATCCGGAATGCCGGCAGGCATCTCGGACTGGTGCTCAATGCCGTCATCGCCGGCCTGGAATGAGGCGATCATGGACAGAATCGGCGTGCCGTCCTGGTAGGCATGCACGCGCCGGGCGGAAAACGAGCGGCCGTCCCGCAGGCGCTGGACGCCGAAGGTGATGGGCTTGTTTGCGTCTCCGGGCCGGAGGAAGTAGCCGTGCATGGAATGGACGGTGCGGTCCTCGTCCACGGTGCGCATTCCCGCGACCAGGGACTGGGCCAGGACCTGGCCGCCGAAGACGCGCTGGTGCGGCTGGCGCTGCGACGGACCCATGAAAATATCCTCGTCGGTGCGGGCGCCTTCCAGCTCGCCGAGGTCAAGCAGTTCGAGGAGGGAGTTTGTGGGGTCATTCGTGGGTAAGGCCTGCAATCCGGCGTCCGCTTCAGTCATGGTTTGACTCTAGACGGCACCCCGGCACCGCTCAACCGGGCCCCAGCCGGTAGTGTTCTTAACGTGTCTGATCTCCTTACCCAGTCTTTCCGCTTCGCCGACCCCCGCGACCTCGCCGATCTGAAGACCTTTGTCACCCGCGCCAAGTCCATCGACGACGGCGCCATCCGCCTGCAGGCGGCCGGCACGGTCCTGGCTGCCTATGTGTGTGTGCTCCGGCCCCGGATCCTGGGGGAGTCCACACCCACGATTCTTGGCTTGCGCACGATGGGACTGGCCGAGCCGTCCGCCGTTGATGTCACGGTTCCGCTCGCAGCTGTTTTGGACCGGCTGGCCCGGGCGGGGGAGAACGACGCCGATCTTCCGGTCCCGCCGTCGACCGTCACCGAGTCATGGGCCGGCGTGGGTGCGCCGCGCGGCGGCTGGGAACTCGTGGACTCCGTGCCTGACGCCGAACTGCGGCAGGCCGCCGAGGCCGGCATCGCCGAGGTGGCTGGCATCGTTCCGGACAAACCCGGAGCCATGGTCGTGAACAACGCCCGGGCCGCCGTCTGGGGACGCGGGCTTGAGGGGCGGCACGGGGTGCCGGCCGGAGCGGCTTTCGCCGCCCTTGCCCTGGGATTCCTGGGCGGAGACGAACTGAGCGGGGACGAACAGAAGCTCTACCGTTCCGGGCGCTGGTTCCGGCTCAGCGGAAACCGCGGGCACGTGCTGGCACGTACCGGCGCCGGTCTGCTTTAGGCCGCCGATACCCGGCGGCGCGAAGCAGCAGCCGGTCTTAGCCCTGCGCCTCGGACGGGCTGTTCACCATCGAGAGCGCGGCGCGTTCCATGTAATCCCACAGCGTTCCCTCATGCAGCGGCGGCAGGTCCAGGGAATCGACCGCCGTCCGCATGTGGTGCAGCCAGCGGTCCTTCGCCTCGGGCGTCACCCGGAACGGCATGTGGCGCATCCGCAGCCGGGGATGGCCGCGCTCCTCGCCGTAGGTGGTGGGGCCGCCCCAGTACTGCTCCAGGAACATCAGGAACCGCCGCTTGGCCGGGCCCAGGTCCTCCTCCGGGTACATGGGGCGCAGCAGCGGATCGGTGGCCACGCCATCGTAAAAGACGTCAATGAGCTTCACGAAGGTCTCATGGCCGCCGACGGCGTCGTAAAAGTTGTCCGTGTAGCCCGGCTGGCTGAAGGGGTCGTTGCGCATCAGCGGCTTCCGGACCCCCGGCTCGGGCGGGGTGGGAAGGGATGGAATGGTCATGGCTATTCTCCGGCCTTCTGCTGGGGTGCGTGCTCGGCTTCCGCAGCCGTCTCTTCCGGCTCCACAGGCGGGACGTAGTTGCCCTGCGAGCGGTTGCCCACACGGAGGATCTCACCGTTGCGGAGATACCAGATGGCGCCGTTCTCGTCGCGGACGCGCGTGATCCGCAGTCCGATCGACTCCACGACGCCCACCACTTCGCTGGTTTCGATGATGTCGCCGATGCCGTACTGGTCCTCAATGGTGATGAAGATGCCAGCGAGGAAGTCCCTGATCAGCTGCTGGGCGCCAAAGCCGATGGCGATACCGAGGATTCCCACGCTGGTCAGCAGCGGTGCCACGTCGACGTCGAGGTTTTTCAGCATGTAGATGGTGGTGATGACGGCGATCATCACGCCGATGCCGCTCTTCAGCAGCGAACCGATCGTGTTGGCCCGCTGAACACGCCGCTCATGGTCGAGGGCGCGCAGCGCCGGCGCCACCCAGCGGAAATGCGGCTTCTTGAACAGCGACGTGCCGCTGGCCACACGCTTGGTGATCCTGGCGATCAGGAAACTGGCGATCAGCCACAGGAGTATGCCTGCGCCAAGGCTGATGGCCACGCCGGCCAGGTCGAGTCCGGTGGGCTCCAGTGAGGCGGAGGGCGCGGTGAACATGCTGTGCATCTGCTGGAAGGCTCCTTGCTGCTGTCCGGTGGCGGCCCGTCTCCGCGCTTTCCGGGGAGGCCGGCCGCTCTTTGGTTGCCCTTAAGCCTAACGGGGTCTGCCGCTGGCTAAGGACTCCCGGCTGTGGTAACGGGAGCGTGCACGATAGGGAAATTTACGCTACGGGCAATGAAGCACACCTGGTTGGCCTCGTGGTGCATCCGGTCCGCCAGCGCGATGTGCCCCGGATCCGCAACCGTCACTTGCGGGCGCAGTGTTACGGTTTCGAACTGGCCGCTGCCGTCCCGGTTGAGGCGCATCATGCCGGTGGCGTTGTCCTCATAGGACAGGACCACCACGCCATGCTTCACCGCAACATGCAGGAAGGACAGCATGTGGCACTGTGCCAGCGCCGTCAGCAGCAGCTGCTCGGGGTTGTACCGGGAGCGGTCGCCGTGGAAGGTGGGATCGGCCGAGCCCTGCAGGACCGGCAGCCCGGGAATTTCGATGTCGTGGTCCCGGGAGTAGTCCCGGTAGGACGACGTGCCGCTTCCCAGGTTGCCGGTCCAGCGGACCGTCAGCGCATAGTGGTGTTCGTTGAGTGCCATTGCCTAGGCATCCGCCGCGCGGGCCCGCAGAGCCCGGGCCACGCCATCGCGGTTTTCCAGCATCATCCGGCGCAGCGCGGCGCTTTCCTCCGGCAGCGACGCAAGGAACGCATCGGTCCGGTCCACGGTGGCCTGGCTGGTCAGCTGCGCCGGGTACAGCCCGACGACGATCTGCTGGGCCAGGGCACTGGTACGCTCGGCAACGATTCCCGGCACGGCCTCGAAGTATTTCTCCACGAACGGTTCCAGCAGCGCGGTGTCCAGCACCCGCGTGAAGCCGGCGACGGCCGAGGCCTGGATGGCGTTGGAGAGCTCGCCCTTGACCACGATTGACTCCCACGCCTCAGCCTTGGCCTCCGGGGTGGGGATGGCAGCCTTGGCCAGAGCGGCCGCGTTCTGGCCGCTGGAGGTGTTGTCCCGCTGCAGTTCCGCGTCGATGTCCGGCTGAGCCAGCCTGCCGCCCGCCACGAGGGAGGCCACGAGCTCCCAGCGGAGGTCCTGGTCCACGGTCAGCCCGGCCAGGGTGGCCGAACCGTCCAGCAGCCCGGCGATCCGGTCCAGCTGCTGCCCGCTGCGCGCCAGGAGCGCGAACGACTTGATGAACTGCAGCTGTGCGTCGGACCCGCCCGGCACGTCCGTGGCGAGTTCCCAGAGCCGGTCGACGGCGGCAACGGTGATGGCTTCCCGGTGCTCCTCGGCCACGTAGAACGTGAGCGTGGTGGCAAGTTGCCGCAGCTGCACCAGGATCACCGACGAATCGGACTCGGAGGCGATGTTGGCCAGGATCAGGTCGACGTATCCGCGGGCGGGGCTTTCCCCGTCCCGTGCAGCGTCCCAGGCCGAGCCCCACACCAGCGTCCGCGGCAGGCTCTCCCGGAAATCCTTCAGGTGCGCCTTGGCGGTGGCGAGGGAATGCTCATCAAGCCGCACCTTGGCATAGGCGAGGTCATCGTCGTTGAGCAGGATGAGGTCCGGCCGCTTGAGTCCGGCCAGTTCGGGGACCTCGGTGCGCTCGCCGTCGACGTCGAGCTCTTCACGGTGCACGCGCTCGAGGGTGCCCTCGCCCGTTAGGTCATAGAACCCCACTGCCAGGCGGTGGGGGCGGATGGTGGGCTGCTCCGCAACCGCCGACTGCAGGATGGCGAAGGATGTGATGGTGCCGTCGGCGTCCACCGCCAGCTCCGGCTTGAGCGAGTTCACGCCGGCCGTTTCCAACCACAGGCGGCCCCACTGGTCCAGGTCGCGTCCGCTGGCCTTCTCCAGCTCGACCATCAGGTCACCGAGCTCGGTGTTCCGCCATGAGTGCTTGGCAAAGTATTCGCGCACGCCGGCCATGAACTGGTCCGGCCCCACCCAGGCCACCAGCTGACGCAGCACGGAGGCGCCTTTGGCATAGGTGATGCCGTCGAAGTTCACCTCGACGTCCTGCAGGTCGTTGATTTCGGCGAAGATCGGGTGGGTCGTGGGGAGCTGGTCCTGGCGGTAAGCCCACGACTTCTCCACCGAGGCGAACGTGGTCCACGCGCTCTGGAACTTGGTGTTCTCCACCGCGGCCAGGTGCGACATGTATTCGGCGAAGGATTCGTTCAGCCAGAGGTCGTTCCACCAGCGCATGGTCACGAGGTCGCCGAACCACATGTGGGCCAGTTCGTGCAGCACGGTGATGGCGCGGCGTTCCACCTGCGCCTCCGGGACCTTGCCTCGGAAGACATAGCCTTCGAGGATGGTGACGGCGCCGGCGTTTTCCATGGCGCCGGCGTTGAACTCCGGCACAAACAGCTGGTCGTACTTCTCAAACGGGTAGGGACAGCCGAACTGAGCCTCGAAGAACTCGAAGCCCTGGCGCGTGAGCTCGAAGATGTTGTCCGCGTCCAGGTACTGCATGAGGGACTTGCGGGCGAAGACGCCCAGCGGCACGACGCGGCCATCCGAACTGGTGACGTCGCTGCGCACCGACTGGTACGGTCCGGCGATCAGCGCGGTGACATACGAGGACAGGCGGGGCGTGGGCGTGAAGTTCCAGACCGAGCGGGCGTCGCCGTTGTTTCCCGGGGCAGCCGCCACCGGCTCCGGCGTCGGGGAATTGGAGATGACGTCCCAGTGCGAGGGGGCGGTGACGCGGAAGCGGAAGGTGGCCTTGAGGTCGGGCTGTTCAAAGACCGCGAACATGCGGCGCGAGTCCGGCACCTCGAACTGCGTGTACAGGTACACCTCGCCGTCCACCGGGTCCACGAAGCGGTGCAGGCCTTCGCCGGTGTTCATGTAGGGGGCGTCCGCCACTACAGTCAGTTCGTTGTCCGCAGCAAGGTCCGGCAGCTGGATCCGGACGCCGTCGGACACCTCGGCGGGGTCCAGTTCGCGGCCGTTCAGGGTCACGCTGTGGACGGCCTCAGTCACCGCGTCAATGAACGTCGAGGACCCGGGCGCCGCCGTGAACCTGACGGTGGTGGTGGAACCGAAGACCGTCTCGCCCTTGGCCAGGTCCAGGCTGACATCGTAGGAGTCGACGGCGATCAGGGCGGCGCGCTCGCGTGCTTCGGCGCGGGTCAGGTTCATGCCTGGCAAAGGTTGTGCCTCCAGAGGTTGTGGTGGCCGGACAGGCCCGGCCCGCCGGCTGCTGCGTACGGTGGTCACGCGCACGGTTTGCATCACTGTGAAGCCATTGTTTCATTTCGCCGCCGCTTGGCAAGTTACCTGGCTCACTTGGCTGGTTCATGCCGTAGGCAGTAATCACCATCGGCCAGTGCAGGGGTAGCGTTAAGGGCATGGGAAAGATCCTCGATGCTGTGGACACTAAAGCGCTGCGGTTCGCGATCGGCTTCCCAGTGTTGCTTGCCGCCGGGTTCGCGGTCTGTGCCGTGCTGTTGCGGCCGGATCTGCCGGAACCGCTGGCGGTCATGTGGAATAACGACGGCGGCACCGCCTTCGCGCCGTTCCCCGCCTTCGTGGGCGGCGGTGCCGTCCTGATCGTCACCACCGGCTGGCTGGTGCTGCTGCAGGCCGCGCCGGTGTCGCGGCCCACTGTGATGCGCCGGATCATGATGGGCGCGGGGCTGACGGTGAGCCTTTTCGTCACCACCGTGCTGGCGGCCGCCCTCGTAGGCCAGGCCGGCGTGGCAGACGCGCGCGAGTCAAGCGTGGACATGATTGTCCTTGCCTCGGGCAGCGGTGCCGCCCTTTCCCTGGGGGTCATCATCGGGTTCGTGTTCAAGGCGGACCAGCAGTGGACGCCGGAGGACGACCGTGCCCTGCAGCAGGCCCTGGAACTTGAGCTCGACCCTGAGCTCGTCCGCGATTCCGTCCGGTTCTGGGTGCATGCGCGCAGCTCGGTCTTCGTCATGATCGCCATAGCCAGCCTGTTTCCCGCTTCACTGATCGCGATCGCCGTGCCGTGGCTCGGAGCGCTGCTCGTGGCGGCCGCACTGGTGGGTGCCGCGTTCCTGTTCGCCCGGGTTACCGCGGACCGCAGCGGTCTGCGGGTCTTCCTTGCAGGCATCCTGCGTGTGATCGACGTTCCCGCCGCCGCCATCTCCGCCGCCCAACCGGCTGACGTCCGAGCCGCCGACTACGGCGGCTGGGGCTACCGCAATCACGACGGGACCGCAGCGGTGCTCGTCAGCAGCGGCCCCGCCGTCGTCGTCCGCAAGACCGACGGCCATAAGCTTGCGGTAAGCGGCGGCAACCCCGACTCCGCCGCCCGTCTCGCAGAGGTCCTGACCCGCGTTGCGGCAAGGGCCCGCCGCGACGCCCGCCCGCCGGCGCAGGGTGATTCGGAGTCGTAACTGCCGCGTCACCGCCCAGGCGGCTCCCCGCTGCGGGAAGCGCACCGAGTACTCTTGGATCTGTTGATTTGACCTGTACCAGCCCGGCCGCGCCCCGGTGCTCATGACTGAACGGAAGCTACCGTGACAACAAACCCTGCATTTCCGCGGGTCCACATCGCCACCGACCACGCCGGCATGGAGCTGAGCGCCCATCTGGTCAAGCACCTGACGGCGAGCGGCTACGACGTGGTGGATCACGGACCCAAGGAATACGACGCCCTGGACGACTACCCGTCGTTCTGCATCAATGCGGCGCTCGCAGTGGTGGCTGACCAGGCAGCAGGAGTCCACGCGCTGGGCATCGTGCTGGGCGGATCCGGAAACGGCGAGCAGATCGCGGCCAACAAGGTCAAGGGTGTCCGCGCCGCGCTGGCCTGGAACCAGTCCACCGCCACGCTGGCCCGCGAGCACAACGATGCCAACGTCGTGGCCGTCGGCGGGCGCCAGCACAGCGTCGAGGAGGCCACCTCCCTGATCGAGGCCTTCCTCCAGGAGCCCTTCAGCAATGACGAGCGGCATGTCCGCCGCATCGGCAAGATTGCCACCTACGAAACCACCGGCGAGATCGTCGAATAGTGCCGGAAGGCCACTCCATCCACCGGCTGGCCCGCCAGTTCGGTGACGTGTTCGCCGGCGAGCGGCTGGCTGTCAGCAGCCCCCAGGGCCGGTTTGCCGCCGGCGCCGCACTGCTGGACGGGCACACCATGGTGCATGCGTCCGCGCATGGAAAGCACCTGTTCCTGCACTTCGAGCACGCACTGGTGCTGCACGTCCATCTTGGCCTGTACGGGGCCTGGGACTTCGGCGGGGACAGCCAGTTCCGCGGGGCCTCCAGCATCGGCGCGCCCCGCCGGGTGGGGGAGCGGGAAGTGGCTGATGGCACCGGGCCAACCGAAGGCACTGGGTCAACCGAAGGCACTGGCGATCCTTCTCCCGCCGAGTACGCCGGGCCGCCGGCGCCGGTGGGAGCGGTGCGGGTCCGGCTGGTGAGTGACCACGGCTGGGCCGACCTGCGCGGCGCCACCACGTGCGCGGCCATCACCGACGCCGAGGCGGCAGCCGTGCTGGACAGGCTGGGCCCCGATCCGCTCCACAACACCGGCGGCAGCCGGGACGACTTCGTCCGGCGCATCCTGGCCAAGCGGACGCCGCTCGCCACGCTGCTGATGGACCAGAAGGTGATTGCCGGCGTCGGCAATGTCTACCGGGCCGAAGTGCTGTTCCGCGGCAGGATCGACCCCCTGATTCCCGGCCGCGCGCTTACCGCGGACGCCGCCGGTCTCCTCTGGGATGACACCGCCGCGGTGATGGCCGACGGCGTCCGCGACGGGCGGATCATCACCACCACCGCCGGCTTCTGGACCCGGAGCGGCCAGCTTCCGCCGGCGGAGGAAGCGCACTTTGTCTACCGCCGGCACGGCCAGCCGTGCCGGGTCTGCGGCACCCCCGTTGCCCTGGCCGAACACGCCGCCCGCAAACTGTACTGGTGCCCGGACTGCCAGCAGCCCGTATGAGCTGACCGGAGACGGCTGGCGGGCGATGACTCATAGACCGGAACGCGAGTATTCGTGGGCGCAGGTCTGTGCCCGGCGCCTGGAGCGCCAGTGGCTTGCTGCCCCTTCTCATGGCGCCTCCCCGGCGGAAATCGTGCGGGCCATGTGCGGTGCGCACGCCCAGGTGATGCCCGCCGCCGAGTTGTCTGTGGGCATACGCGGCGCCGGCACTTCCCGGGCCGAGGTGCGCAAAGCGCTCTGGGAAGACGGAACCCTGGTCAGGACCTTCGGGCCACGGGGCACTGTGCACCTGCTCCCGGCCGCCGACCTGTCCCAGTGGACCGGGGCGCTGGGTGACCTTCCGTCCAACCCGGCGCTCGGACAGTTCCTGACACCCGGCCAGACGGACGAGATCGTGGCTGCCATTGCGGATGCGCTGCGGGATGCCGAGCTGACCGTCGACGAACTCACTGACGCCATTGTCGCCAGAACCGGTGCCTGGGCGGCTGACCCCGTGATGCCCGCATTCCAGGCCATGTGGCCCCGCTGGCGCGCGGCGCTGGGGGCCGCGGGCTTCCGGGGAGCGCTGTGCTTTGGCGCCGGCAGGGGCCGCGCAGCGACATACCGCAGCCCCGGGCAGTCACTTCAAGGCTTCCAGCCCGCCGATGCCGGTCCGGCGCTCGGCTGGCTGCTCCGGGCGTACCTGCAGGCGTACGGGCCCGCTACGCCGGCCCACTTGGCCCGGTGGCTGGGAGCTCCGCACGGGTGGACGGCCGGCCTGTTTGATCACCACCGCGGAGAGCTTGCCCAGGTCACCGTGGAGGGGTCGCCGGCCTGGGTGCTGCGGAGCGACGCCGGGCCCATCACCACGGAACCTTCGGGCGTCAGGCTGCTTCCCTACTTCGATTCCTATGTGGTGGCGGGCCAGCCCCGGGAGTTGCTGTTCCCCGGCGCGGCAAGTACCCGTGCCCTGGCCAGGGGACAGGCAGGTAACTATCCCGTCATACTCATCGACGGCGTCGTCCGCGGACTCTGGCACCACCGCCGTTCCGGAAAGACAGTGGAGATCACCGCCGAGCTGTTTGATCCGGCAGGGCCATCACGGCTGGAGGAGCTGGCGCAGGAGGCGGAGCGGATCGGGAACTTCCTGCAGGCAGAAGCACGTCTCACCCTCGGCGCGGTGAATGTCGGGGGCCACGCCTAGGCCAGGGCTTAACCCAAAAGAGGCCCCCGCATCAGGGGCCTCTTTTGGTGTGGAGGGGACGACGGGAATCGAACCCGCGTAATCAGTTTGGAAGACTGAGGCTTTACCATTAAGCTACGTCCCCGAGGAAAGCGTTCCGGCGCACTGGCCTTGGGCTTTTCTTCGGCGGCTGTTCAAGCCGGATATAACTAAACCTAATTCATGTCCCAACTGTCAAATGTGCAATCGCGGCGGGGATGAACGTAGACTGTCCTGTGCATTACGGGGTGTAGCTCAGCTTGGCTAGAGCACCTGCTTTGGGAGCAGGAAGTCGCAGGTTCAAATCCTGTCACCCCGACTCTGCGGCCCGGGCCCCAGGCCTGGTCACAACAACGCGTTTGCAGAACCCATCCAACAAAACCAGGAGTACTTAGACCGTGAAGAGCGCTGTCGAGAACCTCACCCCCACGCGGGTCAAGCTCAATGTTGAGGTCCCCTTTGAGGAATTGAAGCCCAGCATCGACGAGGCATACAAGACTGTTGCTTCGCAGATCCAGGTCCCTGGCTTCCGTAAGGGCAAGGTTCCCGCCAAGCTGATCGACCAGCGTGTCGGCCGCGGCTACGTGCTGGAGACCGCCATCAACGAGGGCCTTAACGGCTGGTACCAGGCTGCAGTCCAGGAGTCCGGGATCCACCCCCTGAGCCGTCCCGAGGTTGAGATCACCGAGGTTCCGGATCCTTCCGCCACCGATGGTGAGCTGAAGTTCCAGGCCGAGGTTGACGTCCGCCCGGAGATCGAACTGCCCGACTACGCCGGCATAAAGGTTGAGGTTGCCGCGGCAGAGTCCTCTGACGCCGACGTCGACAAGGCCCTGGACGAACTGCGCGGCCGCTTCGGCACGCTCAAGTCCGTGGAGCGCCCGGCAGCTGACGGCGACTTCCTGAGCATCGACATCACGGCGAGCATCGACGGCGCCGAGGTGGACTCCGCTTCCGGGCTGTCCTACCAGGTTGGCGCCGGCACCATGCTCGAGGGCATGGACGAGGCCGTGACCGGCCTGAGCGCTGACGAGGACGCCATCTTCGACACCACCCTGGTGGGCGGCGACCACGCCGGCGAAGCCGCGCAGGTCAAGGTTGTGGTCAAGTCCGTCAAGGAGCGCGAACTGCCCGAGGCGAACGACGACTTCGCCCAGCTTGCCTCCGAGTTCGACACGCTGGCCGAACTGCGCGAGGACCTCGCCAAGCAGGCTGCCGACTCCAAGGTCGTGGAGCAGGGCGTCGAGGCCCGCGACAAGGTCCTGGACAAGCTCGTTGAGCTGGTTGAGGTTCCCGTTCCGGAGTCCGTCGTCGAAGAGCAGCTCGACCAGCACTTCAAGGCCGAGAACTCCCACGGTGAAGGCGAGCACGACACTGAAGAGCACCGCGCCGAGGTCAAGGCCAACACCGAGCGCGCCTTCCAGAACGAGATCATCCTCGACGCTATCGCCGAGAAGGAAGAAGTGGGCGTCAGCCAGAACGAGCTGATCGACTACATCGTCACCACCGCCAGCCAGTACGGCATGGACCCGAACCAGTTCGCCCAGATCATCGACCAGAGCGGGCAGGTTCCCATGATGGTCTCCGAGGTCCGCCGCCGCAAGGCACTGGCCGTCGTCCTGGGCCAGGCCGAGGTCACCGACTCCGAGGGCAACAAGGTTGACCTGAGCGACTTCGTCCGCCCCGGCGGCGAAGAGGCTCCGGCCGTCGAAGCCGAAGCAGAAACCGAAGCTGAAGAGGCAGCCGGCGAGACCGTCGCGAACGACGATCCCGCGGCCGTGAAGTTCTAGCAGCAGCACGCATCAGCGGCGCCAGCCCCCGGGTCCTCGGATCCGGGGGCTGGCGCGTTAACGGCCGGTGTGCAGCTCCCGCCGGCAATCGTGCGCCGTCAGCGAACAGCGCGATTCCGACGAACAAATCCGTTCCGAAAGCAGTTAGTGTCCAAGTAGTGAAGTTCAGTGATGTCGTTCAGTGATGTCACCGTCACCAGCGAGAGGTAAGTACAAATGTCACAGCAAGCAGCGGCCCCCCGCATGGCAACCGTCGATCCTGCAGCCCAGGACAACTACATCTACAACCGCCTGCTGAAAGAGCGCATCATCTGGCTTGGCTCCGAGGTCCGCGACGAGAACGCGAACGCCATCTGCTCACAGCTGCTGCTGCTTTCCGCCGAGGATCCCAACAAGGACATCTACCTTTACATCAACTCGCCCGGCGGCTCCGTGACGGCCGGCATGGCCATCTACGACACCATGCAGTTCATCCCCAATGACGTCGTTACCGTCGCCACCGGCCTGGCGGCATCCATGGGACAGTTCCTGCTGTCCTCCGGCACCAAGGGCAAGCGCTACGCCACCCCGAACGCCCGCATCCTGATGCACCAGCCCTCCGGGGGCATCGGCGGCACGGCTTCGGACATCAAGATCCAGGCCGAGCTGATCCTCCACATGAAGAAGGTCATGGCTGAGCTCACGGCGGACCAGACCGGCCAGACCGTGGAAACCATCCTCAAGGACAACGACCGCGACAAGTGGTTCACCGCCAGCGAGGCACTCGAGTATGGCTTCTTCGACAAGATCTCGGCACACGCAGGATCTGTCGCAGGCGGCGGCGGAACCCAGAACGCGTCATCAAACGGCCAGAGCTAACCGGCAACAAGACAGAACTGAATCCAGGAGCAATGAACATGAACTACAATTTCGGATCGTCTGCCGGTAACCTGCCGACAAGCCGCTACGTCCTGCCGCAGTTCGAGGAGCGCACGCCGTACGGCTTCAAGCGCCAGGATCCCTACACCAAGCTCTTCGAGGACCGCATCATCTTCCTCGGTGTCCAGGTGGACGACGCCTCTGCCGATGACGTCATGGCGCAGCTGCTGGTGCTGGAGTCCACGGACCCGGACCGCGACATCACCATCTACATCAACTCGCCAGGCGGCTCCTTCACCGCCATGACGGCCATTTACGACACCATGCAGTACATCCGCCCTGAGATCCAGACCGTGTGCCTGGGCCAGGCCGCAAGTGCTGCGGCTGTGCTGCTGGCCGCCGGAACGCCCGGCAAGCGGCTCGCCCTGCCCAACGCCCGCGTCCTGATCCACCAGCCGGCACTGTCCGGCGGCCAGGGCGGACAGGCATCCGACCTGGAGATCCAGGCGGCCGAAGTCATGCGCATGCGGACCTGGCTGGAAGACACCCTGGCCAAGCACTCCGGCCGGACGCCGGAACAGGTCAACAACGACATCGAGCGGGACAAGATCCTCACCGCCGCCGAGGCGCAGAATTACGGCCTGATTGACCAGGTCCTCGATTCCCGCAAGATCAAGCCGCAGGCACTTGCCCGCTAAATGCAGGCACATGCCAGGTAAACAGCAGTAACGGGCGCCGGTGCGGTTTAGATTTTTGAACCGCACCGGCGCCCGGTTTCCACCCCTTGGGCCGAATGTGACCTAGAGTGGATGTAAATCATTGCCGGATCCCGGCCGTGGTTAGATGCAACCGGTGCAAAGCTGCCCTTGCGGCAAGATACTAAGGGGTTCACATATGGCTCGGATTGGCGAGAGCGCGGATCTGCTCAAGTGCTCTTTCTGCGGCAAGAGCCAAAAGCAGGTGCGCAAGCTCATTGCCGGGCCCGGCGTCTACATCTGCGACGAGTGCATCGAGCTCTGTAACGAGATCATCGAGGAAGAACTCGCAGAGGTCGCCGACCTGGGCAGTTTCGAACTGCCCAAGCCCCGCGAAATCTTTGACTTCCTGCAGGAATACGTCATTGGCCAGGAACCGGCCAAGCGTTCCCTCGCCGTCGCGGTCTACAACCACTACAAGCGGATCCAGGCCGGGCATGCGCCCAAGAGCGGCACACTGGCCGAGGGCGTCCACCACGACGACGTTGAAATCTCGAAGTCCAACATTCTTCTGATTGGCCCCACCGGCTGCGGCAAGACCTACCTTGCACAGACCCTGGCGCGCCGGCTGAACGTCCCCTTTGCCGTTGCGGACGCCACCGCCCTGACCGAAGCCGGGTATGTGGGCGAAGACGTGGAGAACATCCTCCTCAAGCTCATCCAGGCCGCCGACTACGACGTCAAGAAGGCCGAACAGGGCATCATCTACATCGACGAGATCGACAAAATTTCGCGCAAGAGCGAAAACCCCTCGATCACCCGCGATGTCTCGGGCGAGGGCGTGCAGCAGGCCCTGCTGAAGATCCTCGAAGGAACGGTTGCCTCGGTTCCGCCGCAGGGTGGCCGCAAGCACCCTCACCAGGAATTCATCCAGATCGACACCACGAACGTCCTCTTCATCGTTGCCGGTGCCTTCGCCGGACTGGAGGACATCATCGGTTCCCGCTCCGGCCGCAAGGGCATCGGCTTCGGTGCTCCGCTGAACGAGGTCAAGAATACCGACTCCTACGGCGAAGTGATGCCGGAAGACCTCCTGAAGTTCGGGCTTATTCCGGAGTTCATCGGCCGCCTGCCGGTCATCACCACTGTCTCCAACCTTGACCGTCCCGCCCTGATCCAGATCCTGTCCACGCCCAAGAACGCCCTCGTCAAGCAGTACCAGAAGATGTTCCAGCTGGACGGCGTGGAGCTGGTGTTCGACGACGATGCCCTGGACCTGATTGCAGACCAGGCCCTGGAACGGGGAACCGGAGCCCGCGGATTGCGCGCCATCATGGAGGAAGTCCTTCTCCCGGTGATGTTCGACCTGCCCAGCAGGGACGACATCGCCAGCGTGGTCATCACCGCTGACGTCGTGGGCAAGAAGGCCCAGCCCACCATGATCACGCACGACGTCGTGGCCAAGCGGCGGAACAAGTCCGCTTAGCCGGATGGAATCCGCCGGGCCGGAATAAATCACCCAGATCCATCGCTGTCGCTTAAGCGTGCCCTGCGAGTATGGCTTTGCGGCGCGCCACGCCCCGAAGACTTCCCTGAGGAGATTTGCTGTGTCTGAGACCGCCGCCAACAAGGCCGACTTCTGGTTCGACCCCCTCTGCCCGTTCGCCTGGATCACGTCCCGCTGGATCGGCGAGGTGGAAGGCGTCCGCGACATCCAGACGGAGTGGCACGTCATGAGCCTGTCCGTGCTGAACGAAGGCCGCGACCTTGATCCCAAGTACCGCGAAGCCATGGACAAGGCCTGGGGGCCCGTCAGGGTGATCATCGCCGCACAGGAACAGCACGGCGACCACGTGGTCAAGCCGCTGTACGACGCCATGGGAACGCAGATCCACGATGGCGGGCAGAAGGACTTCTCGATCGTCATCAGCAAGGCCCTGGCCGACTGCGGCCTCCCCGCCGGGCTGGCAGCCGCCGCCGGCTCCGACGAGTACGACCCCCAGCTGCGTGCCAGCCATGAAAAGGGCATCTCCCTGGTGGGCCAGGACGTCGGAACCCCCGTGGTCGCCTTCAACGGCACCGCGTTCTTCGGACCCGTCCTCACCCGCATACCGCGCGGGGAGGAAGCAGGGAAGATCTGGGACGCGTCAGTCACGCTCGCGTCGTACCCGCACTTCTTTGAAATCAAGCGCAGCCGGACTGAAAGCCCCGCCTTCGACTGACCGTTTGAGTCCCGGCAGAACTACATGAGAGTAGTTCCGCCGGGGCTCTTGCGCATCCGCAACAGGAGGACAAAGATAGTTCTTACCCACTTCGAAAGAAGTGAGACGCAGGAACCAAAGATTCAGTGACATGCTTCCAACGCAGCCTTCGGCAAAGTTAGAAGCAGGCTACCGGTGACAAGGTAGGAAGACCTGAAATTCTACGGATCTTGCCAGACTGTCAAAGATGTCACCAGACAGCCGAAAAGTCGAAGCCCCACCAACGGCAAAACGCTGATGGGGCTTCCCCTTTGCCCAAAATATGGGCCTGGCGGTCAAAACAGGCCGGTGAGCCCGGAATGCTCCGGGCTCACGTCGTATCAGGCCTGTGCCGGCTCCTCGGCCGGGGCCAGCTCCACGTCGCTCACGGTAAGTTCGCCTTCGCCCGTGTTGAGCGAAATCTCCTGCGCGTTAGCCGCCGCCTTGAGGTCCCCGAGCCCGGCCTGAAGCTGGGCTACGAGGGACTCTGTCGCCGTGATCGTCGCCGACAGGACCTCGGTGCGCTGCTTGACCTTGGCCTCGGACTTGGCCTTGCGGATGCCGCTCAGCGCAATGCCCACGGTGCCCAGCATGCCGGTGTCGCCGTCGGTGATCTCCAGCGGCGCCGGCCAGGCGGCGCGGTGCACGGAACCGGCCCGCCACCAGCCCCAGACCTCTTCGGTGGCGAAGGGAAGGAACGGCGCGAAGAGGCGCAGCAGCGAATCCAGCGTGGTGGCCAAGGCAGCGAGAACCGAAGCCTGCTCGGTCTCGCCGGCGGCACCGTAGGCCCGGTCCTTGATCAGCTCGACGTAATCGTCGGTGAACTGCCAGAAGAACGATTCGCTGATCTGCAGCGCCCGGGCGTAATCGTAGTTGTCGAACGCCTTGGTGGCCTGGGCCACGACGTCGGAGAGCTGGGCCAGCAGGGCACGGTCCAGGGGATTCGTCAGGACAGACAGATCGGTGGACACCACCGAGTTCTCCGTGGCGCCGAGGTTCAGCACGAACTTCGAGGCGTTCAGCAGCTTGATGGCCAGGCGGCGGCCGATCTTCATCTGCGCGATCTCGTAGGCGGTGTCCGCGCCGAGGCGTGCGGAGGCAGCCCAGTAGCGGACGGCGTCGGAGCCGTACTCGTTCAGGACATCCGTCGGCACCACAACGTTGCCCTTGGACTTGGACATCTTCTTGCGGTCCGGGTCCAGGATCCAGCCGGAGATCGCCGCGTGCTTCCAGGGCGCGACGTCCTGCAGGGCGTCGGCGCGGACGGCTGAGGAGAACAGCCAGGTGCGGATGATGTCGTGTCCCTGGGGGCGCAGATCGAACGGGAACACTTTGGCGAACAGGTCCTCGTCCCGGCTCCAGCCGCCCACGATCTGCGGGGTCAGGGATGAGGTGGCCCAGGTGTCCAGCACGTCAGCGTCACCGGTGAAGCCGTTGGGCTGGTCGCGCTGGGACTCGTCGTAGCCGGGCGCGGCGTCGGCCGCCGGGTCCACCGGCAGGGACTCGTCCGAGGGGATGACGGGGTGGTCGTAGTCCGGGTTGCCCTGGGCGTCCAGCGGGTACCAGACCGGGATCGGCACGCCGAAGAAGCGCTGGCGGGATACCAGCCAGTCCCCGTTCAGGCCGGCGATCCAGTTCTCGTAGCGGGAGCGCATGAAGGACGGGTGGAAGTCGATGTCCTTGCCGCGGCCGATCAAACGTTCGCGGCGGTCCTCGTCGCGGCCGCCGTTGCGGATGTACCACTGCCGGGACGTAACTACCTCGAGGGGCTTGTCACCCTTTTCGAAGAAGTTTACCGGGTGGGTGATCTTCTTGGGCTCGCCGTCGAGCAGGTCAGCTGCGGTGAGGAGCTCCACCACGGCCTCCTTGGCGGAGAAGACCGTCTTGCCGGCGATGGCGGCGTACGCCTCGCGGCCGGCATCCGTGGTGATCCACTCCGGAGTCTCGGCGAGGATGCGGCCGTCGCGGCCCACGATCGCGCGGGTGGGGAGCTGGAGTTCACGCCACCAGGTCACGTCGGTCAGGTCGCCGAAGGTGCAGACCATCGCGATGCCCGAGCCCTTGTCCGCCTTGGCCAGCGGGTGGGCCTTGACCTCGAGCTCGACGTCGAACAGGGGGGACGTCACGGTCTTGCCGAACAGCGGCTGGTACCGCTCGTCGTCGGGGTTTGCCACCAGGGCGGCGCAGGCCGCGAGCAGTTCGGGACGCGTGGTCTCGATGAAGATTTTCTCGCCGTCCGCGGTGAAGAACGGGTAGCGGTAGTACGCGCCCGGCACCTCGCGGTCCTCGAGCTCGGCCTGGGCCACAGCGGTGCGGAAGGTGACGTCCCAGAGCGTTGGGGCTTCGGCCATGTAGGCGTCGCCGGCCGACAGGTTGGCAAGGAAGGCGCGCTGGGACACAGCGCGGGACGTGTCGTCGATGGTCCGGTAGGTGAGGTTCCAGTCGACGGACAGGCCGAGGGTCTGGAACAGGTTCTCGAAGACCTTCTCATCCTCGACCGCAAGTTCCTCGCACAGTTCGATGAAGTTCTGGCGGGAGACGACGTCGAAGTCCCGCTGGTTCTTCGCCGGCTGTGCCGGAGGCTGGTAGTCCGGGTTGTACGGGATGGCGGGATCGCAGCGGACACCGTAGTAGTTCTGGACGCGGCGCTCGGTGGGCAGGCCGTTGTCGTCCCAGCCCATGGGGTAGAAGACGTTCTTGCCGGTCATGCGCATGTAGCGGGCCTGCACGTCGGTCTGCGTGAAGGAGAACATGTGGCCCACGTGGAGGGAGCCGGAAGCGGTGGGCGGGGGAGTGTCGATCGAGTAGACCTGCTCCCGGGTGGTGTCTGGGTCGAACCGGTAGGTTCCTTCCTCGAGCCAGCGCTGCGTGAGGGCAGCCTCCAGGCCCTCCAGGGCCGGTTTGTCGGGAACGTTGATGGGGGCGGTGGCGGGCGTGTCTGTACCCTGCGTTGATTCAGCCATGGCCCAATTGTTTCATGCCGGGCAGTTGTTTCCTGCCCGGCGGCGGGCGCCTGCAGCCGCACACCGGGAGTAGCATGCGGCCTATGGGCAAAGCAGACGCTTCCTTTGCGATCAAACGCATCTATGAGGAACCAGCGGACGACGACGGCTGCCGGGTTCTGGTGGACAGGCTCTGGCCGCGAGGGGTCAGTAAGGAACGGGCGCGGCTGGAGCTGTGGCTCAAGGACGTGGCGCCGTCGCCGCCGCTGCGGCAGGAGTTCGCCCACATGCAGGAGCGGTTCGAGGACTTCCGTGCCCAGTATGAGGACGAGCTGGCGGGCAACCCGGCAGTGGATCAGCTCCGGGAACTGGCGGGACAGCACGGGAAGGTGACGCTGCTGTACGCGGCCAAGGATCCGGAGGTGAACCACGCAAAGGTGTTGCTGGAGTTCCTGGCAGCACGGGGTTCAGGAAAGTAAGCGGTTCGCGGGAGTAAACATTGGGCTGGCCCACCCTGCGGTTGGCGCTAGGGTGGTGCCATGACTGAGGTTTCCGCAAGCTCTGACGTGTCCACCAACAAGCCCGCCAGGAAGGCAGCCCTCGTTACAGGCGCCAGCTCCGGCATTGGCGAGGCCACGGTCCGCGCGCTCCGTGCAGACGGCTGGACCGTGTACGCCGTCGCCCGCCGCCAGGAACGGCTGGCCGCGCTGGAAGCCGAGACGGGCGCCGTCGCCCTCGCTGGCGACATTTCCGAGGACGGGGACGTGGCCCGCCTGCTGGCAGAGGTGACCTCCGCCGGCGGGATCGACACCCTGGTCAACATCGCCGGCGGCGCCCGCGGTGCGGACCGTGTGGGCCAGGCCGTGACCGAGGACTGGGAGTGGATGTACCGCGTGAACGTCCTCGGCACCATGAAGCTGACGCGCGCCTTCCTGCCGATGCTGCGCGAGAACGGCGAGGGCACCGTCCTGAATTTGACGTCCACGGCCGGGCTGGATGCCTACGAAGGCGGGGGTGGCTACAACGCCGCCAAATTCGCCCAGCATGGCCTGACCGGGGCGCTGCGGCTCGAAGAGGCCGATCACAACATCCGGGTCATCGAAATCGCGCCCGGCCTGGTCCAGACCGAGGAGTTCGCGCTGAACCGGCTTGGTGACGCACAGGCGGCGGGCAAGGTGTACCAGGGCGTGGAGAAGCCGCTCACGGCCGAGGACGTAGCCGATGTGGTGCGCTACGCCGTGAGCGCACCGCACCACGTGAACCTCGACCAGATCGTCATCCGCCCGGTGGCGCAGGCGTCGACCTACAAGCTGATCCGCAAGTAGGCCTGAACAGGCTGACCCGCAGCCTCTATCCGGCCGTCGGAACCTCCAGCGTGGCCAGTACGGCAGCGTGGTCCGTCCCGGGGACGCGGTGCACGGCGTAGCCCGACGCCGGAATGCGCGGGCTGGTGACCAGATGGTCGATGGTGATGCCGGGCAGCGCCTGGCCGTCCATCGGCCACGTGGGCATGAACCGCGCCCCCGACGCCGTGCCGACGTCCACCAGCTTCCGGCCGCCCGGGCCGCCGTCGAGCAGCCTGCGGAACTCCGAGTGGTCGTAGGTCGCGTTGAAATCGCCCATCAGGAGTTGGTTGCGCTGCAGTTGGTTGCTCGGCAGCTCATTGTCCTGGCCGTCCACCCCGTTGCGGGCAACCAGCCGGGCCAGCGACTCAAGGTCGCTTCGCCACTGCCCCACGCGGACGTCCACCGGTGGAAGGGTGTGCACGTTCGTGACCTCAAGAGTGGCGGCCGCAACGCCGTTGCCCGTGTTGGCGGCATCCGCAACGGGCAGGGTCACCCGGAAGGTCGGAATCTGGAACGGTGTGTCGGGAATCAGCCCGATGGCCTGGATGGGGTGTTTTGAGTACGTTGCGCTACCCGAGCCGTTCCCGGTTGGGCTGCTGATCCTGTTGGGCAGGAGACTCCCCAGGCCTTCCGCGGCCAGCCGGTCCTCCAGCGCCTGGGTGTGCTCCTGGATGGCGAGCAGTTCCACCCCGTTGTCCCGGACCAGCCGGACGATTTCGGCGGGGTCGGCCCTGCCGAAGCGGGAGTTGATGGTCATCACCGTCAGCGGAACGGTGCTGCCGGTACCGGAGTCTGCTTGTCCGGCTTCTGCTACCCCTTCATCCGCCCGACCCGCATCCGGTGCCCAGAGCCAGAAAAGCTGGGCTCCCAGGAGCAGTGCGGCAGCAGCCGTGACCAGATGCCGCCGGCCCAGCAGCGCCAGGGCCAGCGCAAGGGCGGCAGGAATCACCAGCCACGGCGTGAAGGACAGCAGTTGGACCACCGGCGTGGGCCACTCGGCCGGGATGGCACGGAACACCGAAAGCGAAGCGACCGGCAGGAGGATGCACAGTGCCAACACCAGCCAGACGGTTTGCGCGCGGCGGGCCGAAGCAGTCATGGACCGAGTCTAGGCTCTGGCCGCCGGATGGTTGTGGCCGCCCCGGCCTCAGCAGTTAGACTGGAGCCAACAGCTTTGACCCGGCCATCACCGGTGAGCTTCCGGAAGAACACCAGGCCCGCGTGCGGACAATCAGTCGCTGGGGGCCAGGCCAGTAGAACCGGACGGGTAAGCCCGTCACAGCAGCAATGAGCGGCCGTCGTCGAACTCCCTTGGAGTTGGCAGCGGTAAGTGAGGTGGTACCGCGGTGCCGGTGCAGTTGAAAGACTGCGCACGCGCCGTCCTCGCATCCTGAATTTGTTCACCAGCTCAACCCAGGATGTCGAGATGACGTATTACCCCAAGGCCTCAGCAGCCCCCGCCGGCCCGGGCTCCTCTTCAGGAGTGTCCGCCTCCGTGAAGTTCCCGGAGATCGAAGAGCGGATCCTCAAGTACTGGGACCAGGACGGCACTTTCCAGGCAAGCATCGACCAGCGCAGCGCCGACCTTCCCGGCGGCGCCCCCGGCAGCAACGAATTCGTCTTCTACGACGGGCCGCCCTTCGCCAACGGCCTGCCGCACTACGGCCACCTGCTGACCGGCTACGCCAAGGACCTGGTGGGCCGCTACCAGACCCAGCGCGGCAAGCGCGTGGAGCGCCGCTTCGGCTGGGACACCCACGGCCTTCCCGCTGAGCTGGAAGCCATGAAGCAGCTGGGCATGACGGACAAGACCCAGATCGAGGCCATGGGCATTGACAAGTTCAACGACGCGTGCCGCGCCTCCGTGATGAAGTACGCCAACGAGTGGCAGGCGTACGTCACCCGCCAGGCCCGCTGGGTGGACTTCGACAACGACTACAAGACGCTCAACGTCGAGTACATGGAGTCCGTGCTCTGGGCCTTCAAACAGCTGCACGAGAAGGGCCTGACCTACAACGGCTACCGCGTGCTGCCGTACTGCTGGAAGGACGAGACGCCGCTGTCCAACCATGAGCTGCGCATGGATGACGACGTCTACAAGAACCGCCAGGACCAGACCGTCACGGTGACGTTCCCCGTCAAGGCGGGGGAGTCGGACCTGTCCAAGCAGTTGGCCGGTGTGCAGGCGCTCGCCTGGACCACCACGCCGTGGACGCTGCCCACCAACCTGGCGCTCGCCGTCGGGCCTTCCATCAGCTACGCCGTGCTGCCCGCCGGCCCGAACGGCGTCAAGGCCGCCTCGGCCGAGGCGCCCGTCACCGGCAGCTTCCTGCTGGCCGAAGACCTGCTGGGCAGCTACGCGAAGGACCTGGGGTACGGTGATGGTGCCGCTGGCGCGGCGGCCGCGGCCGCCGCCGTCGTTTCAACCCACACCGGCGCCGAGCTCGAGGGCCTCACCTACGAGCCGCTCTGGCACGATTTCGCCGACACGGAAAAATACGGCACCCAGAACGCCTGGCAGTTCCTCGTGGCTGACTACGTCACCACCACCGACGGCACCGGCATCGTCCACCAGGCCCCGGCCTACGGTGAGGACGACCAGAAGGTCTGTGAGGAAGCCGGCATCCCCGTGGTCCTCTCCGTGGACGAGGGAGCCAAGTTCCTGCACCTGTTCGCCCACGGCGACCTGCACGACATCGTGGGGCTGCAGGTCTTCGACGCCAACAAGCCCATCACCCAGGTGCTCCGTGCCCAGGGCCGCCTGGTCCGCCAGGCCAGCTACGAGCACAGCTACCCGCACTGCTGGCGCTGCCGCAACCCACTGATCTACCGCGCCGTCTCCTCCTGGTACGTGGAGGTCACCAAGTTCCGCGACCGGATGTCCGAGCTGAACCAGGAGATCAACTGGATCCCCGGCAACGTCAAGGACGGCCAGTTCGGCAAGTGGCTCGCCAACGCCCGCGACTGGTCCATCAGCCGCAACCGTTACTGGGGCAGCCCCATCCCGGTGTGGCAGTCCAGCGACCCGGAGTACCCGCGCACGGACGTGTACGGGTCGCTCGCGGACATCGAAGCCGACTTCGGCCGGCTGCCGCTGAACAAGGACGGACAGGTGGACCTGCACAGGCCGTTCATCGACGAGCTGACCCGGCCCAACCCGGACGACCCCCGCACGCCCGAAGAGGGCCAGTCGGTCATGCGCCGCGTGGAGGACGTGCTGGACGTCTGGTTCGACTCCGGCTCCATGCCCTACGGCCAGGTGCACTACCCGTTCGAGAACGAGTCCTGGTTCGACACCCACAACCCGGCCGACTTCATCGTGGAGTACATCGGACAGACCCGCGGCTGGTTCTACATGCTGCACATCCTGTCCACCGCGCTGTTCGACCGCCCGGCCTTCCGGAACGTCATCAGCCACGGCATCGTCCTGGGCTCCGACGGGCAGAAGATGTCCAAGAGCCTGCGCAACTACCCGGACGTCTCCGAGGTGCTGGACCGCGACGGCTCCGACGCCATGCGCTGGTTCCTCATGTCCAGCCCCATCCTGCGCGGCGGCAACCTCGTGGTCACCGAACAGGGCATCCGCGACGGCGTGCGCCAGGTCATCCTGCCTCTCTGGAACGTGTACAGCTTCTTCACGCTGTACACGAACGCATCGAACAAAGTGGACGGAACAGCGGACGGCTACGAGGCGCAGCTGCGGTACGACGGCTACACGGACACGCTGGACCAGTACCTGCTGGCCAACACCGGCGACCTCGTCCGGAACATGACCGCCCAGCTGGACACCTATGACATCTCCGGCGCCTGCGATGAACTCCGCAGCTACCTGGACATGCTCACCAACTGGTATGTCCGCCGCAGCCGCCAGCGCTTCTTCGATGAGAACGCCGACGCCTTCGACGCCCTGTACACCGCCCTGGAGGCCGTGTGCCGCGTGGCCGCCCCGCTGCTGCCGCTGGTCTCCGAGGAGATCTGGCGCGGCCTGACCGGCGGCCGCTCGGTGCACCTCGCTGACTGGCCGGACCCGGAGCTGTTCCCGTCCAACGCCGCGCTGGTGGAGGCGATGGACCGCGTGCAGCAGATCTGCTCCACCGGCTCCTCGCTGCGGAAGGCCGCCAACCTGCGCGTGCGCCTGCCGCTGCAGGAACTCACGGTCGTGGCACCCGGCGCAGATGCGCTGGAAGGCTTTGCCGCCGTCGTCGCCGACGAACTGAACCTGCGCTCGGTCCGCCTGCTGGACGCCGCCAGCGCCTCCCCGGAGGAGTTCGGCATCGAGCAGAAGCTCGTGGTCAACGCCCGGGCCGCGGGTCCGCGCCTCGGCAAGAACGTGCAGCTGGCCATCAAGGGCTCCAAGTCCGGCGACTGGTCTGTCTCCGACGCCGGTGTGGTCACCGCTGGCGGCCTTGAGCTGGAGCCCCAGGAGTACACGCTGGAGACGGTGGTGGCAGAGTCCGACGGCGGCTCCGCCTCCGTTGCGGTTCTCCCCGGCGGCGGCTTCGTGGTGCTCAACACCGAGGTCACGCCCGAGCTTGAAGCCGAAGGCCTGGCCCGTGACATGGTCCGTGCCATCCAGCAGGCGCGCAAGGACGCCGGGCTGAACGTCAGCGACCGGATCCGGACCAGCGTGAACGCCGCGCAGAACGTCATCGACGCCCTGCAGGCGAACGCCGAGCTGGTGAAGACTGAAACGCTGACGCTGGAGCTGGATGCCGTGCCGGCCGACTCTGCCGAACCGCGCATCACTGTCGAGAAAGTGGGGGCCTGAGCAATGACTTCTGAACCGACCGACGAATTCTCCGTGGAGAGCGTCTACGCCGAGCTGCTGGGCCGGGCGCCGGAAAACAAGATGGAGCCCCGGCTAGCGCCGCTGTTCCGCGCCATGGATGTGCTGGGGGAGCCGAACAAGGCCTACCCGATCATCCACATCACCGGGACCAACGGAAAAACGTCCACGGCGCGCATGATCGAGGCCGGCCTGCGCGCCCACGGCCTCAGCACGGGCCGCTACACCAGCCCGCACCTGTCGAAGGTCACGGAGCGGATCAGCCTGGACGGTGAGCCGGTGTCCGACGAGACGTTCGTGCGCATCTGGGATGAGATCCGGCCGTACCTTCAGATCGTCGACGACGAACTCACCGCCGAGGGCCAGCCCCGCCTGACGTACTTCGAATGCCTCACCATCCTGGCCTTCGCCGTGTTCGCCGACCAGCCGGTCAACGTAGCCATCATGGAGGTGGGCCTCGGCGGCATCACCGACGCCACCAACGTGGGCGACGGCCAGGTGTCCGTGGTGACGCCGATCTCCCTCGACCACACCGATCTGCTGGGCGACACCACCGAGGACATCGCCTACGAGAAGGCCGGCATCATCAAGCCCGGCGGCTTCCTCGTCAGCGCGGCCCAGCCGCTGGATGCCGCACAGGTCCTGCTGGAGAAGGCCAAGCAGGTGCAGGTGCCGTTCCGCTTCGAAGGGGTGGAGTTCGGCGTCGAATCCCGGCAGGTCGCCGTCGGCGGGCAGGTCGTGACCATCCAGGGCCTCGCCGGCCGCTACCCGGACCTCATGGTTCCGCTGCACGGTGCCCACCAGGCCGAGAATGCGGCCGTGGCAGTGGCCGCGCTGGAGGCGTTCCTTGGCGGCGGCGAGAAGGAGCTGTCCCTGGAAGTGCTGCAGGAAGCCTTCGGCACTGTCTCGTCCCCGGGCCGGCTGGAAGTCGTACGGACGGCCCCCACCATCATCGTGGACGCTGCCCACAACCCGGATGGCATCCGGGCGTCCGCCGAGGCGATCCAGGAGGCCTTCAGCTTGAGCAAGCTGGTGGTCGTCGTGGGCGTGCTCAAGGAAAAGGACGCCGAGGAGATCCTGCGCCAGCTCAAGGAATCCCTGGGTGACCTGGCGGAGGAATTTTGCTTCACCCAGTCCAACTCCCCGCGGGCAGTGCCTGCAGCGGAACTGGCGGAGCTCGCCGTCGACCTCGGCTTCGGCGAGGAAAACGTGCACATCGCCGAAAAGCTGGACGATGCGCTGGAGTGGGCCGTTGAACGCGCCGAAGCCAACGACGACCTCGCCGGCGGCGTGCTGGTGACCGGCTCCATCACGCTCGTGGCGGACGCCCGCATCCTGCTTGGAAAGGCAGCCGACTGATGGCCCGGCTGACCAAGGCCCAGCGTGAATGGCGCCCCGGCATGCCCAAGAAGCGGCGGTCCACCAAGGTCATGTTCGCCTCGACGGTCCTGCTGCTGGAGGCCTTCGTGGTCTTCTTCGCAACGCTGGCGGTGTTCGGCCTGCGCCGCGCCGAAATCTCCCCGGCGCTGATCCTCTCGGTGGGCATTGGACTGAGCGTGGTGCTGATCCTGGCCTGCGCGGTGCTGTCCAAACCGTGGGGCGTGGCGCTTGGTTGGATCCTGCAGCTGGTGCTCATCCTGAGCGGCTTCGCGGAACCCCTGATGTTCCTGGTGGGGGCGCTGTTCGCCCTCGCCTGGTGGTACGGCATCCGGGCCGGCATCCGGATCGACCGCGAATCCGCCCAGCGGGACCGCGAGCAGGCTGAATGGGATGCCGCGCACCCTGAGGGCGCCGGCAATGAAGGCGCTGGCACTGATGGCGCCAGCACTGAAGGCACCGGCACTGAAGGCACTGGCCAGACCCCGTAGACTTACCGTCGAAACCCACAACCAACCCCATTGGAGCAACTGTGAGCATTGAGCGCACCCTTGTCCTGATCAAGCCGGACGGCGTCACCCGAAACCTGACGGGCGAAATCCTGAAGAGGATCGAAGCCAAGGGCTACACCCTGGCCGAACTCAAGAAGACCAACGCCAGCCGGGAACTGCTCGAGCAGCACTACGAGGAGCACGCGGGCAAGCCGTTCTACGAGCCGCTCGTGGAGTTCATGCTCAGCGGCCCCGTGGTTGCGGCGATCTTCGAGGGCCACCGCGTGATCGAGGGCTTCCGGTCGCTGGCCGGCACCACGGACCCGACGACGGCGGCCCCGGGCACCATCCGCGGCGACTTCGGCCGCGACTGGGGCCTGAAGGTCCAGCAGAACCTCGTCCACGGTTCTGACTCGGTGGACTCGGCCGAGCGCGAAATCAAGATCTGGTTCCAGGCCTAAGCCTTCCGGCAGGTTAAGCGCGAACGTACAGTTGTGGCCCCTCACTCTCCGGAGTCAGGGGCCACAACTG
>NZ_JAAOXD010000001.1:451762-502958 GCF_014694315.1 Arthrobacter ipis
CCGGCAGGTTAAGCGCGAACGTACAGTTGTGGCCCCTCACTCTCCGGAGTCAGGGGCCACAACTGTACGTTCGCGCTTGCTAGAAGCCTGCGCTGCTAGAAGCCCGACGTGCCGGCGAACACTTGGATGAACGCGAAGAAGATAGTCGCAATTACGGCTACGTAGAGCAGCGCCGTGATGATCCAGCCGGAGTCGCCCAGGATCCGGGCCAGGCGTGCCGGTGCCGGAATCACGCCGTGGACCACGTTGCGCACGGTGACCCAGACGAAGAGCGGAATCATCGCGGCCCAGACCACCATGCAGAACGGGCACAGGATGTGGATGGAGTACAGGGCCTGCGACCACAGCCACACCACGAAGATGAAGCCGAGGGTGATGCCGGCCTGCATCCCGAGCCAGTACCAGCGGGCGAACCGGGCGCCGGCAAGCAGCGCCATCCCCACTGTGGTGGTGATGGCGAAGGCGACTATTCCGATGAACATGTTCGGGAAACCGAAGACCGAACTCTGCCACGTCTGCATGACCTGCCCGCAGGAAATCCAGGGGTTCACGTCGCACACGGTGGCATGGTTGGGATCCTTGAGGACCTCAAGCTTTTCCAGCACCAGAATGCCGGATGCCAGCCAGCCCACAACGCCGGTGATGACCAGCAGCCAGCCGAAGGGGCGGTCGCGCGTCATGGCCGGTACGGCGGCACCGGCCGACGCTGCGGCGGGCCGGGCACCGTCCTGCTGGTCCTGTTCGTAGTCCGTGCCGGTGGAAGGCGTAGTGCGTGGCATGGGATGGCTTCCTTTGTCTGGGGTGCTCCTGCCCAGATTGTAGCGCCGCCACCTTCACGGAGGCTGTACCCGTAGCCAATGGCGGCATTGACCGTCTTTGTCACACAATTACAACGTATTTGAACAGCAATATGAGAGAATGAACGTGGCTGGAGCGCGAACCACATTCGAACTCCAGTCCGGTGGCTTGTTCCCAAGACCGCCAATGAGCAGTGGTGCAGGCTTTGGAATGAAGATCCAGCCTCCCACCTTCCATTGGACGGCACCTGGTTGTGGTTGTCAGAAACAACGGGTTCCAGTAACAATCCCGCCGGCCTGTCAGGCCTGCCGCACCCCACTGCCGGTGCGAGCCTGCTGGTATCCAATTGACTTCTGTCAATGCCTGCGGGTTTTGACAATATGTGCCCCAATGGGTGCCGAATGTGGCGGCACGTCAGGGGCAGGAGTGTTGCCACATATGGATAATGACCAGGTTATAGCCGTCAACGAAGAACCGGCTGCCACCGGCGAAGCCGCCGCTGAGGCCCCCAAGAAAGCCACCCGGACCCGCCGCAAGGCGGCGCCCAAGGCCGCAGCAGCTGCCACGGAGACCCCGGCGTCGGAACTGCCCGCTCCGGAAACCCTGATGTCAGAAGGCGCGGCACCTGAAACTGCAGCACCTGAAACGGCAGTGCCGGAGTCGGCTGGCGGAGAGGCCGCAGAAGCCCCTGCCAAGACCCCGGTCCGCCGGACCCGCGCCCGGAAGAAGGTCGCCGAAGAACCGCTGCCCGCGTTTGCGGAAGCTGCCGGGGCCGAAGTTGATGTGCAGGAAGGTGGCGCGCAGATAGCCGCCACGGAGCCGGCAGTCGAGGCTGCGGCCGTACCGGCCGCCACTGAGCAGGCAACTGCAGAGCCGGCCGCCGAATCCAAGCCTGTACGCCGCCGCCGGGCAACAAAGCCCAAGGCCGCGGAGCCGGCCGAAAGCCCCGTTGAGTCAGCGGACTCTGCCGAGGCGCCCGCTCCGGCCGCTACCGGGACAGCCACTGAGGCGCCTTCAGCCGGTCAGGCTGATGAGCCCGCCCCGGCCGTCGGCGCCCCTGATGCCCAGGCAGCGCCAGCCCCTGCTGCACCCGTGACTGCACAGGAGTCCGCTGGCGAGGAAGAGGCCGAGGAAGAGGCCGCCGGGCAGTCGCCCCTGGGTTCGCTTTTCCTGGAACCGTCGTCAGTGACGTCGATCATCTTCCAGGCCCCTGACCTGAACACAGTGGTCCGCCCTGCTGCTTCCGCCGCGAAGGAGGAGGCAGCCGCCGAGGACGGCGAGGACGAGCTGGAGGACGACGACAGCGGGCGGCGCCGGCGGCGCGGCCGCGGCCGCCGCGGCCGCAGCCGGACCGACCGTGAGATCACCGACGGCGATGAAGACACTGAGGTTTCCGACGAGGCCGGCGAAGACGACGGTGCGCCGCTCGAAGACGGCGTGACGTCCCGCCGTCGCCGTCGCCGCCGCCGCGGCGACCAGGATCTGGAACTGACCGGCGGCGGAGAAGACGATCCCCCCAACACGGTCACCCGCGTCCGCGCCCCGCGGACCATCAGCGAGGCCCCGGCGAGCAACCGCGTCACCAGCGTCAAGGGCTCCACCCGCCTGGAAGCCAAGAAGCAGCGCCGCCGCGAATCACGCGACACCGGCCGCCGCCGCACGGTGATCACCGAGGCTGAGTTCCTGGCCCGCCGGGAATCCGTGGACCGCCAGATGATCGTGCGCCAGCGTGACGACAGAATCCAGATCGGTGTCCTGGAAGACGGCGTCCTGGCCGAACATTTCGTCTCCAAGACGCAGCAGGACTCCCTGATCGGCAACGTCTACCTGGGCAAGGTCCAGAACGTTCTGCCGTCCATGGAAGCTGCCTTCGTGGACATCGGGCGCGGCCGCAACGCCGTGCTGTACGCCGGCGAAGTGAACTGGGAAGCCGTCAACCTCGAAGGCAAGCAGCGCCGCATCGAGAACGCGCTGAAGTCCGGCGACTCTGTCCTGGTCCAGGTCACCAAGGATCCGGTGGGCCACAAGGGTGCGCGGCTGACCAGCCAGATCTCCCTGCCCGGCCGTTACCTCGTGTACGTCCCCGGCGGGTCCATGACCGGCATCTCCCGCAAGCTGCCCGACGTCGAACGCAACCGCCTGAAGCGAATCCTCAAGGACCGTCTCCCCGAGGACGCTGGCGTCATTGTGCGCACGGCTGCAGAGGGGGCTTCCGAGGAGGAACTGACCCACGACATCAACCGTCTCCGTGCCCAGTGGGAGGGGATTGAGAGCCAGGCGAAGTCCACCAAGGTCCTCGCCCCGGAACTCCTCTACGGCGAACCGGACCTGACCATCAAGGTTGTGCGCGATGTCTTCAACGAGGACTTCTCCAAGCTGATCGTCTCCGGCGACGAAGCGTGGGACACCATCGAGGCCTACGTCACCTACGTTGCACCGGACCTGGTGGGCCGGCTCGAAAAGTGGACCAAGGACGAGGACATCTTCGCCGCCTGGCGCATCGACGAACAGATCCACAAGGCCCTCGACCGTAAGGTGTTCCTGCCGTCCGGCGGCTCCCTGGTCATTGACCGGACCGAGGCCATGACGGTGGTTGACGTCAACACCGGCAAGTTCACCGGCAGCGGCGGCAACCTCGAAGAGACCGTCACCAAGAACAACCTTGAGGCTGCCGAGGAAGTTGTCCGCCAGCTGCGGCTGCGCGACATCGGCGGCATCATCGTCATCGACTTCATCGACATGGTGCTGGAGTCCAACCGCGACCTGGTCCTGCGCCGTATGGTGGAATGCCTGGGCCGCGACCGGACCAAGCACCAGGTTGCCGAAGTGACCTCCCTGGGACTCGTGCAGATGACGCGCAAGCGCATGGGCACCGGCCTCCTGGAAGTCTTCGGCGAGCAGTGCGAGGCATGTGCGGGCCGGGGCGTCGTCACCCACGACGAGCCTGTGGAGCACCGACGCGCCAACACCGTGGCCGCTGAACACCACGTGCACCGCGCCGAGGTCCAGCCGCCGGCCCGTACGGAGCGGAAGCGCCGCCGCGGCAAGGGCGGACAGCCGTCCTCCGAGACAGCTCCGGCCGCCCCTGCCGTGCCGCACCACCCCGAACCGTCGGACGCGGAGCGCCACGCCAAGGCTGAAGCGACCCGCGCAGCCCTCGCCAACATCGCTGCAGCGGCCCACGCCGCACACCTGCATGAGGAAGAAGCTGCGCACAGTGCCGCAGCGTCGGGTGAGGCCGCCCGGTCCGCCGCACCCGCTGCCGCCGCACCGGAAAGCCCCGTGGTGCACCGCGCTCCGGAAACGGAAAGCGTCTCCGGACGGCCCGGCGCAGTGCTCACTTTCGGCGGCGAGAAAGTGGTTCTTCCGTTTGTCGATCACAGCGAGGAACCGGTCAAGGAAGCGCCGGCCCTGACGCTGGACCGCCTGGAGGAGGCGTTCGCGCACCTCGGCGCTCCGATTGCCTCCGGCGAAGAGGAGGAGGCCAAGGACGAGGCTCCCGCGGCGGTCCGCCCGGAAAGCGGGCAGCCGGAGGGTCAGCAGGCCGAAAGCCAGCCCGCGGTTCAGCGTGCGGAACGGCAGCCGCTGGAAAGCCCCGCGGCACCGTCCCGCAGCCGCCGTCCGCGCCGCAACCGCAGTGCCAGCCGTGCCCAGGGTGCAGCCAACGAGACATCCGTGGAACACCACGAGGTTGCTCCGGCTGCAGCTGCCGGGCACTCGCACGAGGCCAAGGCGCCCGAGGCAGGCAATGCGGAGACGCCGAAGGCGGCTCCGCAGCCGGCCAGCGAACCGATCATTCTGGGGGTCGGCGTACCCGCCTCAGAACTGTAGGACAAGCGGACTCCGAGCTCCCTGGGCTCCCGGGTGACTGACCTCCGGGGCCGCCAGTAATAAGGTCCGGCACCGCGGCTGCGGTGCCGGACCTTTCTGGTTCCGGGCATTCGTCAGAAGGCAGAGGGCAGAGTCCACCAGCGCCCGCGGAAGCCTGTCGCAAACGCCAAATTTGGGGCCGCAGGCTGGACGAACCGCTAGGCTGGAGGACTGACACGGGGTGCCGCGCACGGGCCGGCTGAGATCCAAACCCGTTGAACCTGTCCGGTTAGCACCGGCGAAGGGATGTCTTCCTTGTCATCAGCACTGCCATCAGCATCACTCCTGCCTGCACCCGCGGCCGCCGACAAGTCGCTTCTGGAAACCGTTGAGCCGGCCATCCAGACCTCGCATGACGTTCCCCGGGTCCTGGCCATCGCAGGCTCGGATCCTTCCGGCGGTGCAGGCATCCAGGCCGATCTGAAAAGCATTGCGGCGCACGGCGGCTACGGGATGGCCGCAATAACGGCCCTCACTGCGCAGAACACCACCGGCGTGCGCGGCGTGCACGTTCCGCCGGCTTCCTTCCTGTCAGCGCAACTGGACGCTGTCAGCGAGGACATCCACGTGGACGCCGTGAAGATCGGCATGCTGGGCGATGCACGTGTCATCGCCGCTGTCCGCAGCTGGCTCGAGAAGGTAAGGCCCGGCGTCGTGGTTCTCGATCCGGTGATGGTGGCTACCAGCGGTGACCGCCTCCTCCAGGAGTCGGCAGAGGCAGCCCTCCGGAAACTGCTGCCCCTGGCAGATCTGATCACCCCCAATCTTCCCGAACTGGCCATGCTGCTCGGAGAACCGGAGGCCGCGGACTGGGCCGCCGCCCTTGACCAGGGCAGGCAGCTGGCAGACCAGACAGGTGCCACGGTCCTCGTCAAAGGCGGGCACCTGAACGGCTCAACCTGTCCGGACGCCCTCGTGAACACCGCCGGACTGCTCTCGGCGACGGTGGTGGAGGTTGCGGGCGAACGGATCAGCACGCGGAACAGCCACGGCACCGGATGCTCGCTCTCCTCGGCCATGGCCACGGCCCAGGCGCGGCTCGGTGACTGGGAAGCGTCACTGCGGGCGGTCAAACCGTGGCTGGCCGGGGCCCTCCGCACGTCCGGGTTGCTGGAGGTCGGGGCCGGCAACGGACCGATCAACCATTTCCACCACGTCCGCCAGACCGAAACGACACCCCAGCCCGAGCCCAGGGGCGGCTTCGCGGAACTGCTGCGCGCCGGGACCGTTGCCTACCTGGAAGACATCTATGGCCTGGGATTCATCCGTGGGCTTGGCGACGGCACCCTGGCGGAGAAGGAATTCGCGTACTACCTGGCACAGGACGCCATATACCTGAACGGCTACTCCCGGGTCCTGGCAAGGGCCAGCGCGCTTGCGCCAACCGAGTCCGAGCAGCTGTTCTGGGCGCGCTCCGCCCAGCAATGCCTCGAAGTTGAATCGGAACTGCACCGCAACTGGCTCAGCACGCGAACCGTGCAGCCGGAACTGGGCCCGGTCACTAAGGCTTACGTCGATCATCTGCTGGCGGCTTCGGTGGGCGGCAGTTACGCGGTGCTGGTTGCCGCGGTCCTGCCGTGCTTCTGGCTGTACGCCGAGGTGGGGGAGACCCTTCACGCGCAGTATGTGGCCGCAGGGGCGCAGGCCGGGCACCCGTACGCCGAGTGGCTGCGGACATACGCCGACGAGGACTTCGCTGCCGCCACCCTGCGGGCCATCGACATCGCCGACGACGCCGGCCGCGCCGCGTCAGCGGGGGAGCGCGAAGCGATGATCACTGCTTTCCGGCACTCCTGCCGGTACGAGGTGGAATTTTTCGACGCGCCGGGCCGCCACAGCTGAGCGGAAGCGGGCCCGCTACCCGGTAAGATGGTCGCGCACGGCATCGGATGTTCGGGAAAGCGGCCACTGTGGCGCTTATCACGGACAACCCGCCGCTGCCAGCCTCATTTGCGGCCGACGACGGAATTAGCGTATTCTAGATCTTCGGTGCTTACGCCAACACTTGGGTTATGACCCGGGATCGTCCATTCGGACATGTTCCTGGGATAGCTCACGGGTTCCCCCGGGGAATCCACGGCGTTGAGGCACAGCGAGAACCAGGCCAATTTCCGGACCCGGCTTCCGCACGCAAATTTAGTAATAGACGTCGAGAGAAGTGAGTTCCCAAGTGGTGTACGCGATTGTCCGCGCAGGCGGCCGCCAAGAGAAGGTTTCCGTTGGAGACTTCGTTACCCTGAACCGCGTCGCCGGTGGAGCTGGCAGCACCATTGAGCTGCCCGCGCTGCTTCTGGTGGACGGTGACAAGGTCACCTCCGCAGCTGCGGACCTGGCCAAGGTAACTGTTACGGCTGAGATCCTCCAGGACCTCCGTGGTCCGAAGATCGTCATCCAGAAGTTCAAGAACAAGACCGGTTACAAGAAGCGCCAGGGTCACCGTCAGGAACTGACCAAGGTCAAGATCACCGGTATCAACTAACTACCGGTTACTGTTCAGGTTTCCCGCAGTCTCAAGAATTAAAGGCAGGCATTCCAAATGGCACACAAAAAAGGTGCGAGCTCCACTCGCAACGGTCGTGACTCCAACGCCCAGTACCTCGGCGTCAAGCGCTTCGGCGGCCAGGTAGTTTCCGCTGGCGAGATCATCGTCCGCCAGCGCGGCACCCACTTCCACCCCGGTGCGGGCGTTGGCCGTGGCGGCGACGACACCCTGTTCGCCCTGCAGGCAGGCGCCGTTGAATTCGGCACACGCCGTGGCCGTCGGGTCGTCAACATCGTTGCTGCTGCAGCTGCAGAGTAACAACAAGTTCTGAATCGGTGGAGCGGGCCATGATGGCTCGCTCCACTGTTCTTTTAACCGCATTACAATCGATTTGGACGTCCAGGACGGCCTGATCAGCAACAGAGGAGATTCAACGTGGCGAGCTTTGTAGACCGGGTAGTACTGCACGTATCCGGCGGTACCGGCGGCCACGGCTGTGTCTCCGTTCACCGTGAGAAGTTCAAGCCGCTGGGCGGGCCCGATGGCGGCAACGGCGGCAACGGCGGCGACGTCATCCTGCGCGTCGACTCGCAGACCACCACGCTGCTGGACTACCACCACGCACCCCACCGGCACGCCACCAACGGCGGCCCCGGCATGGGTGACTGGCGCGGCGGCAAGAACGGCGAAACCCTGATCCTGCCTGTCCCCGAGGGGACTGTCGTCAAGACCAAGGACGGAAAGGTACTTGCTGACCTCGTGGGGGAGGGCACCGAGTTTGTCGCAGCGTCCGGCGGCATCGGAGGTCTCGGGAACGCCGCGCTGTCCTCGCAGAAGCGGCGGGCGCCGGGGTTCGCCCTGCTAGGCATCGAGGGTGACGCCGCCGATATCGTCCTGGAGCTGAAGTCGATCGCCGACATTGCCCTGGTAGGTTTCCCCTCCGCCGGCAAGTCCAGCCTGATCGCGGCCATGTCGGCCGCCCGCCCCAAGATTGCCGATTACCCCTTCACCACCCTCATCCCCAACCTTGGCGTGGTCCAGGCCGGCGACGTGCGTTTCACCATTGCCGACGTTCCGGGCCTCATCGAGGGTGCCAGTGAAGGCAAGGGCCTGGGCCACAATTTCCTTCGCCATGTCGAGCGCTGTGCGGCTTTGGTGCACGTTTTGGACTGCGGTACGCTGGAATCTGACCGAGATCCACTCTCCGACCTCGCAATTATCGAAACCGAACTCGAAAAGTATGCGGTGGACATGAGCTACGCCGGCTCGGACGGCGAAGTCGTCCCGCTCAACCACCGCCCCCGGCTGGTGGCACTTAACAAGGTCGACCTGCCGGATGGCAAGGACATGGCCGAGTTCGTTCGGCCTGAGCTTGAATCCCGTGGCTACCGTGTCTTCGAAGTTTCAGCCACAAGCCATGAGGGCCTGCGCCAGCTTGGCTTCGCCATGGCGGAGATCGTCAAGGCCGCCCGCGACAGCGTGGCAGCCACGCCGCCGAAGGTGCACGCACCAGTGCTGCGGCCCCGCGCCGTCAACGAGACCGGTTTCCGGATCCGCCGCGAGGAGAAAAACCTGGAGCCGCTGTTCCGCGTGCTGGGTGAAAAGCCCGTGCGCTGGGTCAAGCAGACGGACTTCACCAATGAGGAAGCCATTGGCTACCTTGCCGACCGCCTGGCCAAGCTCGGCGTCGAAACCGAGCTGTTCAAGCAGGGCGCCAAGCCCGGCGACACCGTAGTGATCGGTGAGGACGACGGCGTGGTGTTCGACTGGGAGCCGACCATGATGGCTGGCGCCGAGCTGCTGGCTTCGCCGCGCGGCACGGACGTCCGTTTCGCAGACATCGGCGACCGTCCCACCCGCGGCCAGAAGCGCGAGGAACAGATCGAACGCCGCGACGCGAAGGCAGCGGCACGGGCCGAGCTGGAAGCCGAGCGTAAGGCCGGCATCTGGACCGAGTCCGTCAGCGCGCGCCGGGCGGCCCGGCCCCTCAAGGAGAGTGGACTGAACACCGAACATGAGGAGTGAACCCGCACACGTGACTGATACTTCCGCAATTGTCATCGAGGAACCCAAGACCGACGACCGCAGCATGCTCGCCAGGGCGCGCCGCATTGTGGTCAAAGTAGGATCGTCGTCCCTTACCAGCATCAAGGGCGGAATATCGGAGGAGGCGCTGACCGAGCTTTCGGACGCGCTGGCCGCCAAGTGCAATGCGGGCACCGAGATCATCCTCGTGTCTTCCGGCGCCATCTCGGCCGGCCTCGCGCCGCTCGGCCTGGCGAAGCGTCCCCGCGACCTCGCCACCCAGCAGGCCGCTGCCAGCGTGGGCCAAGGACTGCTGATGGCCCGGTATACCCATGCGTTCGCCGCCCACGGCGTCACCGTGAGCCAGGTGCTCCTCACCGCCGATGACCTCATGCGCCGCAGCCACCACCAGAATGCATTCCGGGCCCTAAACCGGCTCCTGAACCTCGGTGTCGTGCCCGTCGTCAACGAGAATGACACCGTGGCCACCCACAAGATCCGTTTCGGCGACAACGATCGCCTGTCAGCCCTCGTGGCGCACCTGGTGCGCGCCGATGCACTGGTGCTGCTGTCCGACGTCGACTCCCTGTATGACGGCCCACCCGCCCAGGGCGCAAAACGGATTCCCCAGGTGGACGGTCCTGAGGACCTCGACGGCGTCTCCATCGGCAAGACCGGCAAGGCCGGCGTGGGCACCGGCGGCATGCAGACCAAGGTGGAGGCCGCCCTGATGGCGGCCGATTCGGGCATCCCTGCCCTCGTCACGTCCACCGCCAACGCCGCTTCCGCGCTGGCCGGCGAGGACGTCGGAACCTGGTTTACCGTCAATGGCGGACGCAAGTCCGTCCGGATGATGTGGCTCGCGCACCTCGCCCATGTGCAGGGACGGCTGATCCTGGACGACGGCGCCGTCCGGGCCGTGCGGGACAACCGCACCTCGCTGCTGCCCGCCGGCATCAAGGCTGTTGAAGGCAACTTCGAAAGCGGAGACGCTGTCGAGATGGTTTCGCTGGAGGGCACGGTGATCGCCCGCGGCCTGGTGAACTACTCCGCGGCCGAACTGCCGCAGATGCTCGGACGGTCCACCGTGGAGCTGGGCGAGGCTCTGGGCCGCGGCTTCGACCGTGAAGTTGTTCACGTTGACGACCTGGTTCTGGTCTAGGCGCCGGACTCGCCTAGACTTGAATGATGACTGAGGCACTGATGAACCAAGCAGCCGAGACATCCAACGACGCTACGACGGTCCCCACCCTGCCGGAAGACAGGCAGCCTACACCGGCTGAGACCGAGTCCGCCGTGTACGCGATCGCCGACCGCTCCCGCCAGGCCGCCCGCAGCATGGGCCGCGCCAACCGGGCCTGGAAAGACAAGGCCCTGCGCGCCATCGCGGACGCCCTGCTTGCGAACAAGCAGCAGATCCTGGCCGCGAACACCAAGGACGTGGAAGCGGGCCGCGCCAACGGCACGTCCGCCGCCCTCCTGGACCGGCTGACCCTCAACGAAACCCGCATTGCCGCCCTCGCCGCCGCGTTGGAAAACCTGGCCGGCCTGCCCGATCCCGTGGGCAATGTGGTGCGCGGCCAGACCCTGCCCAACGGCCTGCGCCTGCGCCAGGTCAATGTCCCCATGGGCGTGGTTGCCGCGATTTACGAGGCTCGACCGAACGTGACCGTGGACATCGCCGGCCTGGCGCTCAAGAGCGGCAACGCCGTGATCCTCCGCGGCGGTTCGGCAGCAGGCTTCACCAACGAAGCCCTCATCCGCGTGCTGCGCGACGCTCTGGAGTCCGTGGGCCTGCCGGCGGATGCCGTGCAGACCGTGGACCAGTTCGGCCGCGAGGGTGCCAACGTGCTCATGCGTGCCCGCGGACGCGTCGACGTGCTGATTCCGCGCGGCGGCCGTGACCTGATCCAGACCGTCGTCAACAACTCCTCCGTGCCGGTCATCGAGACCGGCGAGGGAAACGTTCACATCTTCATCGACGAGTCAGCCAGCGAAGACATGGCGGTGGAGATCCTCCTCAACGCCAAGACCCAGCGCCCCAGCGTCTGCAACACGGTGGAAACGCTCTTGGTGCACTCCGGCTCCACGGTTCTGCCCGCTGTCGCCGCAGCCCTGAGCAAGGCGGGTGTCCGTTTGCATGCCGATGACCGCGTGCGGGCAGCGCTTCCCGCCTCGGTGGAATCCGTTCCGGCTACGGACGACGACTGGGCCACCGAGTACATGGACCTGGACCTGGCCGTGGCCATGGTGGACAGCCTGGACGACGCCGTGAAGCACATCCGCACATGGTCGACCGGACACACGGAAGCCATCCTGACGAACGACCTGAGAAACGCTGAGCGTTTCATCGCGGAAATCGATTCCGCTGCGGTCATCGTGAACGCTTCCACGCGCTTCACCGACGGCGGCGAGCTGGGCCTGGGTGCCGAGGTAGGCATCTCCACGCAGAAGCTTCACGCCCGAGGCCCGATGGGGCTGACGGAGCTGACAACCACCAAGTGGATTGTCCAGGGCGAGGGCCAGGTCCGCGGCTAACATCGCGGAAACCGCTCCTGACATAGCGGTAACATAGTAAAGAAGTCCGGACCGGCGGGAATCTCCGCCGTCGTCATCCTTTTTATTCCTAGGGGAGAAAATGCTGCTCCAGCAGATTGCCGCGTCAGTTGCCGAACACGAAGAGAGGGCACCCTTGTGGGCCGAGCCATGGGTCTTCGGCATCTCGATGTTTGCCATCTTCGTGGTGCTGATGTTCGTTACGCTCTCCTACGGCAACCTGGGCAAGCGCCACACGGCGGTTGACGAGCACGCGGACCCGCACCGCCAGCACCCCAACAAGCACGACCACGGCCAGGGCCACTAACATTTCCGCCGCACTGCACCACAAGGATACGCAGCGCCGGCTGCGGCTGGGCGTGATGGGCGGGACCTTCGATCCCATCCATCACGGCCACCTTGTGGCCGCCAGCGAGGTGGCCGCCAAGTTCGGGCTCGATGAAGTCGTGTTCGTCCCCACCGGCCAACCGTGGCAGAAGTCCAGCAAAAAGGTCAGCGAACCCGAGCACCGTTATCTGATGACGGTGATCGCGACGGCGTCAAACCCGAGTTTCACCGTAAGCCGGGTCGACGTGGACCGTCCCGGTCCCACGTACACCATCGACACCCTCCGCGACCTGCGGACGCAGCGGCCCGACGCCGACCTGTTCTTCATCACCGGCGCCGACGCCCTGGCGCAAATCTTGTCGTGGAAGGACATCGACGAGCTCTGGTCCCTGGCCCACTTCGTGGGAGTTACCCGGCCAGGCCATGAGCTCGACGGCATGGGCCGAAAGGACGTCAGCCTGCTCGAGGTCCCCGCCATGGCGATCTCGTCCACAGACTGCCGCGCCCGCGTTGCTGCCCATAACCCCGTCTGGTACCTGGTGCCGGACGGAGTGGTGCAGTACATCGCGAAATACGGGCTCTACGCCGCACCGGCCGGGAACAGCAGCTCCGAAACTACCGAGACAAACGATCCAGCCAGCACTGAATGAGTTTGAGATGAGTCAGGAACAGCAACCGATCCGCAGTCGCCGAGAACTGCGCAAGGCCCGGGATGAAGCCCTGGCCCAGAACCGGAACGCCGCGCCCCCGGGTGCCGGCGAGTCAGCGCCTGCCTCCAAACCGCCTGCTTCAAAGGCTCCCGCCCCAAACACGGCTGCCTCGAAGCGCCCGGCGTCCGCGGGCACGGGCAGGCCAGCTCCCGCCAGCCCGGAAAAGACTGGCTCTTCGCGTGCCGCCGGAGATGCCAAGCAGGAAAATGCCGCCGAACGCGCGCGCCGGGTTGCGCCGGGCCTCGCGGATTCCCCGCCAGCAGGCTCAGCCGCCGAACGCTCGTCCCAGATCCGTGCCCGCGACAGGGCCGCCCTGCGGACCATCAAGGAGCTGTCCGAAAAGGAAGAGCAGCTTTCCGGCGGCGGCCCGCCGACGCGCCGCCAGCTGCGGCTGATGCAGCTCAAGGAGCAGGCGGTTACCTCGGCAATGCCCGTTGTACCGCCGGCCGACGGCGCCCCCACCGGGAAATCGCCCGCTTCCTCCCCTGACTCTTCCTCCGGTCCGGCCGGCAAACCCGCGCCAGCCACCGGGTCCAAGCCTGCAGGCCAGCCCCCCAACGGTCCGGGGCCGCGGCCCGCGACGCCGGCGGGGAACGAACTGCCCGAGGGCATGACGGTGGAGCAGGCCCTTGAAGCGCGTACCCTCCTCGCCGAACAGGCCAAGAACCAGATCGCCAAGATGGAACACATCGCGGCGACGGACCCTGAAGCCGTGGATCCGGACATCCTGGCCCAACAGATTGCTTTGGCCGAACGGGCCGCTGTGCTCAACAAGCGGGCCATGGCCAAGCAGAAGCTTGCCGAACAGACCACGCCCCAGCAGAGCGGACAAAACGGTCCGTCCACCGCCAGCAACCTCGCCATGGTGACGCCGCTGGAATTCGAACAGGTGCCCGGTGTGGACCGTCCCGTCATGAAACGGCCGGCCACCTCGCATGTTCCCGTCGTGACCAACCCTGGTTCCCGGGTGCCGGCGCGCGGCAACCGGACTGCCAAGGCGTCCCGCCCAAGCGCACCGTCTACCGGGCGGTCGCGGGTCATTGCCCGGGCGGAAGCGGCGGCGCGGTCGGCAGCAGCGCCTCCGGCCGGAGCCCGCGAAAGTGAGGCCTGGACCGACGAGTCCGGCGAAGACGTGACGGCGCTGCCGCCAGTATCCGCGAAATCCGCCTACGGGCTGGAACCCCTGGACGCAGCCACGGCCGGGCTCGCCCGCGCCAACCGGTTGAGGCTGATCCAGCTTGGCGTCCTGGCGCTCGGCGCAATCGCCCTCGTAACCGGCATCATCATGATCATCAGCGGCCTTTCACGCTGACTTCAGCCAGTACCACCACTACGCTTTTTCATCACCACAAGGAGTCCCGTGACCGCATCCGAATCGTCCGTCACCACAGCCCGGCACGCAGCCAGGGCCGCGGCGGACAAGATCGCCCAAAACATCGTCGCCCTTGACGTCAGCGAACGCCTGGCTTTGGCGGACGTGTTCCTGATCGCCTCAGCACCCAGCGAACGCCAGGTGAACGCCATAGTCGACGGCATTGAAGAGGAACTCATGAAGCAGGATCTCCGCCCGGTCCGCCGGGAAGGCCGTTCGGCCGGACGGTGGGTCCTGCTTGATTACGCAGACGTCGTCATCCACGTTCAGCACGAGGAAGACCGCGTCTTCTACGCCCTGGAACGTCTCTGGAAGGACTGCCCGGTGGTGGACCTGCAGCTGGGAGACGACGCTTCGGCAAAGGCCACTACTGCTGCCGAGCAGGAGTAGCGCGCGGCGCCGAATATGCCCGATTTGGAATTTTCGGAAACGCTGGTCTAAGATATTTGAGTTGCTTCGGAGAGATCCGGACAGAAGAACGGACGCCGCGTGCTTAGCGCGAGGCCCGAAGCAGCAAGAATAAGGGGCTGTGGCGCAGCTGGTAGCGCACCTGCATGGCATGCAGGGGGTCAGGGGTTCGAGTCCCCTCAGCTCCACCGGATGATCCGCCGGAATCGAAAGATTCCGGCGGATTTTTCTTTGCCGGAAAGTGGCCCCGGCCGGGCTTCTGGTGCCGCAGTGAAGGTGACGGAAGCCACGTGGCGCCAATTCGCATCCTGACGATTTCTCGACTACGCTGGTCGGGTTGCTTCGGGAAAACGCAAAGATTCCGAAGATGCAGCTTGGGGCTGTGGCGCAGCTGGTAGCGCACCTGCATGGCATGCAGGGGGTCAGGGGTTCGAGTCCCCTCAGCTCCACCAAGTAGCCGCCTGATCACGGAACCGACCGTGATCAGGCGGCTTTTCTCGTCAAACCCACTGCCGGTACCGCGATCTTTGACGAATCTTGGATATTCCTTGGGACAGTCTTTTCCGCATTGCCCCTAAAGTGGAGCCATGAAGACGGGAGCGGCCCTGGTGCTGTCCGTTGCAGGCATACTCGCAGCGGGCTCGGCCGCACTTGCCGTTAATACGCAGGTGCTGAACGTCTCGCCCCCGGGCACCGGGAATGCCAACATCGTCCTCCTGCCGAATGGCCCAGTGCCGCCCCTTCATGGCACCAGCGCCGGGCCGAAGGCCAGACCACAGGCAACAGGGACGCCAGCCGGTGCGCAGAAGACGGCCGCCCCCGCGAAATCGGGTGCTGCCGCGTCAGCCACCGCCAAGCCGGCTCCGGCCAAAACAGCTCCCGCCACCGCAGCCGGGAACGCCGGCAGTCGTGGACCGGCACCGTCATCCTCCGGTTCCGGCGGCGGAACAACGGGCGTGACCATTCAGCCCGCTCCCGCCCCGGCTGTGGTAGTTCCCGTTCAGCCGGGAGACGACAAGGGCGGCCTGCGAAAGGCGCCCGAGCCTGGTGACGACAGTGGCGGCAGCGGCGGCCACGGCGCCGACGACTGACCCTGCGCCTATCTGCGTCTCCCTGCCCGCCTTACCTTTCCTGTGCGGGCACATCCTGTGCATGCCGCTTACGTCTGCCGCACGGCCGGGCAGGCCCCGGTGCGGCCCCACAGGCACTTCTCCGCGTCCTCGGGCGGGCGGTCCGGTTTGGGGGAGAACCCCACCGGCAATCTTGGACAAGTCTTGGATTTCCTTTGCACCTATCCTCGACGGCGAGTTCCTAGTGTGGAGCCATGAAAACAAGAGCAGCCCTCGCATTATCCGTCGCCGGCGTTCTCCTCACCGGAGGTGCCGCCTTCGCCACCACCCAGTCAATGAGCAACACAGGCACGGGTACCAGTGACGACGCCAGGAACGTCCTCGTAACGGACGACTCTGCCACCAGAACCCCCGCCGTCAGCTCCGCCAAGGCCACCCCCAAGTCAGCCGCGAAGTCCAGTGATGACACCCAAGCCGACGACAAGAAGGCATCAGCCGCCAAGAAAGCGTCCATGGCTGCTGAACCCGGTGACGACAAGGGCGGGCTCCGGACCACCCCTGAGCCCGGCGACGACAATGGCGGAACCGTGGCAGTGCCTGCAGAAAACTTTGTTGGCAGCGGCTCCCTCTCCGTTGAACCCGGTGACGACAAGGGCGGCCTCCGGACCGCCACCGAGCCCGGCGACGACAACGGCGGTCTCCGTTCAGACAGTGCATCCAGGCTCGCAGAACCCGGCGATGACCACGGTGGACTTAGAACAACACCCGAGGCCGGCGACGACAAGGGCGGCGACCATAAGGCCGCCGAGCCAGGCGACGACAAGGGCGGCGACAGCAAGGGCGTTGAGCCTGGCGACGACAGCGGAGGCAGCGGCGGCCACGGCAGCGACGACTGAACAAGGCGTCTGAATAAGGCACTGAGCAAGACGACCGAACAAGCAAGCAACCGACTAATAGCCCCAAGGGCCCTCCTGAACCTCGGTGTCCAGGAGGGCCCTCCCGTGTAACAAGGATGCGCGGCAGCGGGGCCGGAACGGCGCCTAGGATGAACACATGAGTGGGATGAGCGAGCCGGGCGAGCGGCACCGTTGAGCGGTGGCACTGTAAGCGGTGGATCGAACCGCAATGCCGACGTCGTGGTGGTCGGAGCCGGGCAGGCCGGCCTCTCGGCAGCCTTCCACCTGGCCCGCCGTGGATTTACGCCGGCCCCGGCGGCAGAACAGCCAAATGGTGCAGTCACGGCAGCCGGTCCAGGCCGGACGTACGCGGTGCTGGACGCCGAGGACGGGCCGGGCGGAGCCTGGCGGCACCGCTGGAAAAGCCTGCTCATGGCCACCGTAAACGGCATCAGTGACCTTCCCGGAATACCGCAGCCGGATGTCGACCCGGCGGAACCAAGCTCGGCATTCCTCAGCCGCTACTTCGCCGCCTACGAGCGGCAGGTCGGGCTGGCCGTCGAGCGGCCCGTCAAGGTGCTCGCCGTCGAACGTGCGGACGCTGACCCGGCGGGGCTGCTGAGGATCACCACGTCCGACGGCGGCTGGACGGCCCGGGCAGTCATCAACGCCACCGGAACCTGGACCAGGCCCTTTTGGCCGATCTATCCGGGCCAGTTCACGTTCGGGGGCCGCCAGTTGCATGTCGCCGACTACGTGTCCGCAGAGGAGTTCCGCGGGCTGCACGTCATTGTGGTGGGCGGCGGAATCTCCGCGGTCGGACTGCTGGACGAAATCTCCAAGGTCACCACGACAAGCTGGTTCACCCGCCGCGAGCCCGTGTGGCGGGACGGATTCGACCGGCAGTCCGGCCACGACGCGGTCGCACTGGTGGAAGACCGGGTGCGGCGGGGGCTGCCGCCGCAAAGCGTCGTCGCCGCCACCGGTCTCATCTGGACTCCGGCACTCCGGGCCGCAGCTGCGCGCGGCGTACTGGACCGCCGGCCGATGTTCTCGGCGATAGAGCCCGGCGGCGTCCGGCTCGCGGACGGCGGGTTCGTCGCGGCGGATGTGATCCTGTGGGCCACCGGGTTCCGCGCCGAGCTGGAGCACCTGGCACCGCTGCACCTGCGGGGACCAGGCGGCGGGATTGCCATGGAAGGAACGCAGGTGGCAGCGGAACCCCGCGTGCACTTGGTGGGCTACGGCCCGTCGTCGTCCACCATCGGCGCCAACCGCGCCGGCCGGGCCGCGGTGACCGACATCCTCAAACTCCTGGCCCCCTCCGCAGCCGTGACAGATCCGCGGTAGATTTGCACGGGCGGATTTCTGCCCGGGCGACGAGCAAGGAAGAGGCGGCGGCAACACGTGACGGAAAACGGTCTTGGGCAGGTCCTCGGCTTGCTTCGAAGGCACCCCGATGTCGAGGCCGCCAACCTGCAGGCGTGGGACGCCACTGACTCCCTCCTGCTGGACGCCGCCGCGGATCTGCTCTCCCCGGACAGTACGGTTGCCGTCATCGGGGACAACTACGGGGCGCTCACGCTCGGGCTGCTGGCCGGCGGTCCCCGTCCGGTGCCCGCCGAGGTGAAGGTGCACCAGGACCTGGTCACGGGGGAACGGGCGCTCCGCAACAATGCTGCGGCGCTGGGAGTTTCCGGAAGCTTTGCGCAGCTGCCGCTCGGCGCTGAACTGCTGGCCCGCGCGGACCTGGTGCTGTTGCAGCTACCCAAGACCCTCGCCGAACTCGAGGAAATTTCCGACGCCGTTGCCCGGCACGCGCCTGCCGGCGCTGTGTTGCTTGCCGGCGGCCGTCTTAAACACATGTCCCTGGGCATGAACGCCGTGCTGGGCAAATACTTCGGCACGGTGCAGCCGCAGCTGGCCCGGCAAAAATCACGGTTGCTCCTCGCCACCGGTGCGAAGCCTCCGGAAGGTGAACACAACGCCGAACTCGGCCTGGATATCTGCGCGCACGGGGCCGTTTTCGCGGGCACGCGTTTGGACATTGGAACCCGCTTCCTGCTGTCATTCCTGCCGCAGATCCCGGCCTCCGCCAAGGCCGTGGACCTGGGCTGCGGCACCGGGATCCTGGCGGCAATGTATGCCCGCCGGCACCCCGGAGCCGAGGTTATTGCCACGGACCGGTCCGCGGCCGCGGTGGCGTCGGCAAGGGCAACTGCCCGGGCCAACGGCCTGGCTGCCAGCATCACGGCTGTCCAGGATGACGCAATGAGCACCCTTCCGGCCGGGAGCGCGGACCTTATCCTGCTGAACCCCCCGTTCCACCTCGGTTCCAGCGTCCACGCCGGGGCGGGGCTGAAGCTCTTCGAGGCAGCCGGCCGGGTGCTGGCACCCGGAGGCCAGCTCTGGACGGTGTTCAACAGTCACCTGCGCTATACGACGGCTCTGGAGCGGCTGGTTGGTCCCACCACCGTGAGGGGCCGGAACCCCAAATTCACGGTGGCCGTCAGCGTCAGGCGGGATGCCAACTGAGCCCCGCCGGCCGTCGTCGAACGCGCCTGCAGTGCCCTGAGCGTGGGGCGTACCCGTTCACCGGGGCGTAACGTACGATTCAGACATTGATAGTGGCCAACAGAAGATGTTAGGGGAATCCTTGACCGAGATCCGCCAGCCCTCGCCGAGGCGCGGAACCAACCTGCCGCGGATGGGCGACTTCAACCTGACGGTCATTCTCGATGCCATCCGCCGTGCCGCCGGAGGGCTCAGCCGCGTTGAACTTGCCCAGATCGTTGGTCTTTCCCCGCAAACCATTTCGAACATTTCCCGCCGGCTGCTGGACCAGAACCTTATTGTCGAGGCGGGCAAAGAGGGCAGCGGACCAGGCAAGCCGCGAACTATCCTTCGCCTGAATCCCGCCGGCATGTATGCGGTCGGCGTGCATCTGGACCCTGCCGTAGCAACGTTCGTCGTCCTTGATCTCCTGGGTGCAGTGGTCCTGCATTCGAGCGTGAAAACGCCGGACAGCTCCCGGCCCGAGGCGGTCATTACCGCCATTGCCGCCGAAATCGACAGGCTGATCGAGGCCTCGGGTGTGGATCGCGCCAAGATTGCCGGCCTGGGCGTCGCGGCACCCGGACCTATCGACCACGACAACGGCACGGTGGTGGAGCCGCCGCTCATGGATGGCTGGGACAGCGTTCCGCTCCGGGATGCGCTCGCTGAGGCGACAGGACTGTCTGTGCTGATGGACAAGGACGTCACCAGCGCGGCAGTCGCGGAAACGTGGGCCGGCGGAGCCAGCGGCGCCGGCAGCTTTGTTTTCATGTACATGGGCACCGGGATTGGCTGCGGCATTGTCCTCAATGACGAGGTGGTCCGCGGGACGTCAGGCAACGCCGGCGAAATCGGCCACATCATCGTTGACCCTGACGGAGCGCCCTGCGACTGCGGGTTGCGCGGCTGCGTCAAGTCCACCTGCATACCCCAGGTCCTCGTCGCGCAGGCCCAAGCTGCGGGCATTCTGGATGAGCCCGGAACGGCCACCAGCAACTCTGCCGTCCAGGAAAGGTTTGCCATGCTCTGCGAAGCAGCCGACGCCGGCAACAGCGAAGCGGCTGACATCATCGACAAATCAGCCGAACTGGTGGCCCGGGCGGCGTCAGTGGTGGCCAACACGCTGGACGTGGACCGGGTGGTGTTTGGCGGCCCCTTCTGGCCGCTGCTGTCCGCGCGCTACCTGGCGAAGGTCCCCGGCCTGATCCAGCAGAACAGCGACGCCGGCAACATCCACGCCGTCGAAGTCGTGGGCACGGGCGTGGGGGAGGACGTGGGAGCCGTGGGCGCTGCATGCCTGGTCCTTGAGCACACCCTTGCGCCCCGGGCCCAGCGGCTGCTGCTGGAGGGCTGAGCCCTAGTCGATGTCCTCGACGATTGTCCCGTAGGGAATTGTGTCGTCGAGGTGTGCCTGGTGCCCTCGGGGGATGTACAGCACCCGGACGCCGTGCAGCTGGTCCGCTGCCGACTGGAGGAGGATGGGACGGACCATGTCAACGAAGCTTGGGTCCTTGCCAACGAGATATTCCTCGTAGCTGGCTGGAAGCTGGATCATGGCATCAGAATAGACCGGATTGTGGGCCAAGGGGAGGGTGCCCGGTAACCTGCCGCCGGGCACCCGTTCCGGTGTTGGGCGCTCGTCCTGACTAGTAGCCGGGCTGAACAGTTGGGCTGTCGCCGGTAGCCGGGCTGCTGGCAGGCCCAGACGATTCAGTGGCAACCTCAGCCTTATCCGTCTTGGCATAGACGTTCTTGCTGACCTGGTAGGCATGCTGGTCGAGCTTGAGCGCCTCCTGATTGATTTCCTTCAGCTTGGCGTCGGTGAGCTGTTCGATCTTGGTGAGCTCCAGTGTCTCCTGGTCCGTTCCGCCTACAGCTGTCACCTTCACCAAACCCGTTCCGGCCGAGTAGAACTTCCGCTGGTGGCCTACCGCAGGCTCCAGCGGGTTGCGTTCGTCGATGACCAGAACATCGTCATAGCAGCCCGTGGCGACGCACACATGCTCGTTCTGCTTTAAGACCTGCCCGCAGTCCAGGAAGTCGACGCTCGCTGCGTGGGCCTGGACATAACTGGGCGTGTTTGTCTGGGGGTCCGCCTGCATGGCGATTCCGGCCTGCGCCTCATCCACGCTATGGATGAAGGTGGAGGGGGCGCCCGTGAACTTCCCGCCTTCATATTCCTCCGGGTATTCGCCGAACAGCCAGACGGTGCCGCTCTGCGTCTGCGCGAAGAAAGCCAGTTCGGATTCCACGAGCTCACCGTCGGCGTAGTCCCGGTCCCACATGACCTGGGTCTTCACGCCGTCGATGACCTTGGTCAGTCCCGTTATTGAGTGCACAACTGTCCGTTTGATGTCTCCCTCGGCACTCTTGACGTCGCCCGTGGTGGTGTACTGCATGCCCGGCTTGAGCGGGAACCATTTGTTGTCCACGTTGGGCGATGACTGGAATTGGGAGATGTCAAAGTTGATCGCGGAGCCGGGCCCGCAAAGCTCGTCCGCGCCGGCTGTCCCGGTTGAACCGGGGGTGGCGGATCCCGAAGCCGCAGATCCGGTTGGGGAGGCCGCGGCCGACGTCTCTGTCGGTGCGGCGGAACCGGAAGTGGCCTGCGGGGCGGCATTTTGCTGTGGGGCGCAGGACGTAACTGTGGCCAGCGCGACGAGGAGCACAAGGGCGGAGCCCGGAGTGGACGGTGATTTGGAACGGGGTGGTTTGTGAAGCTGGAACATCTCGGTGGCCTTTCGCCGTAAGGATTTCTGGCTTCCAGCAACTCCACCGCGGCGTCAGTGCCGTGCCCGGCCGCTGCAGAACGCTGGCTAACCGCGCCCTGCCGGCGGGCGAATCATGGGACGGGACGGTGCAGGCTCCGGTGGGCGCGGATAATGCTCTCTCGGGACGATTCACCGAGGAAGAACCAGAAGAAGCATCCAGCCTCCTCAACCTGAGACCTTGCCGAATCCGATACGACGTGACAAAAGAATGGACTAATATCCTGGGTTTGGAAAGAGGTCCGCCCGGGCAGTGCCGGCGGCTCACCTACCCCAGAGTCCCTTTTGGCGAAGATAATTCTGAACGGGCAATCCAATCGGGCGTAAAGCAGCGTCTTAATTCGGCGTCAACTTGAAGGCGTGCCCGGATGGCTTCTAGAGTTCTATACAAGTTACCCAGGTAACGTGTCAGCGATCCTCCGCTGCGGATGTGCCGCCTGCCGGCCGCCAAGGAGGGTGTGGGTGCCCCCATGTGGGCCTGACATTTGCTCACGGTGGACTTCTTTACAGGCGTAACAGTCGCGGCTGCGCCCTGCCGAAGTTCGTCCCGTGTTCCCCAAACTCAATTCATTGACCGCTTGCTGCCTGGGCTTCCCGCCATGGCAGCGCCGCCTTCAATGGCCCAAAGCCAAGGACGCAAATGTCGCCACCAAGCCTTATTGAAACACATCCAAATCTTTCCGACACCGCGCCGGTGGCGCTTTCCTATGAGCTGTTTCCGCCCCGTTCGCCCGCTGCCGCGGAGACCCTGTGGAACACCATCCGGGAACTGGAAGCCACCGATCCCGATTACGTATCGGTTACCTACGGTGCCAGCGGCTCCAACCGGGACACCGCCGTCGAACTCATCAATCGACTGGTGCTGGAGACCACCCTCCGCCCGCTTGCCCACCTGACATGTGTGGGCAACACGCCGGCAGAGCTTGCGGAAATCATCGGTGAACTGCTCGACGCCGGCGTCCGCGGAATCCTTGCCCTCCGCGGCGACCTGCCCAAGGACAGCGGCGAACCGGTCAGCGGTTCGCTGCGCTACGCCCAGGACCTGATTGAGCTCATCCGCCGCGTGGAGCAGCGCCGCTCGGCCCTGCTGTGCGCCGGGAAGGTTGCCGTTGGCGTAGCAGCCTACCCCACGCGGCATCCGGAATCGCCCAGCGAGGCCCATGACGTGGAGGTGCTGCTGGCCAAACAGCGGTCCGGTGCCGACTTCGCGATCACCCAGGTCTTCTTCCGCACGGAGCAATACGCGGATCTCGTGACCAGGGCACGCCGGGCGGGCGTCACCATCCCCATCATCCCCGGCGTCATGCCGCTCACCAGCCTGCGGAGGCTCAAGCGCCTCGGCGAGCTGACCGGCGTCGAACCCGCCCCGGAGCTCATCGAGCGGATGGCTGCCGCGGATACCGACGCCGAGCGGCTCCGGATCGGCGTCAGCGCAACGGTGGACCTGGCCAACGCGGCCCTGGACGCCGGTGCACCCGGACTCCACATCTACACGTTCAATGAGCACCAGAGCGCGCTGCAGGTGCTGGACAAGCTGTCGCTTGCCCGGCCGGCACGCCCGTCGAGCCGCCTGAACGCACTCGCCCGCCGCCAGCTCGCCAGCTGACCGGATTCCCCGCCGCCAGCTCGCCCGCTGACCGGATTTCACCTGCAGTCAGCTCGCCCGCTGATCGCATCCGCCTGCCGTCAGCCTGCCAGCTGACCGCATTCCTCCCCCCGACATTGACAGCATTTCGCAACCATTCAAGGAACTGACATGACTGAACAGAACACCGCGTTCCCGTCCGCCTCCATCCTCGGCTACCCCCGCATCGGCCGCCGCCGCGAGCTGAAGAAGGCCGTTGAAGCCTACTGGGCAGGCAAGATCGACGCCGTTGCCCTGGACGCCGCCGCCAAGGAGATCCAGCTGGGCACCGCCAAGCGCCTGCAGGGCCTCGGGCTTACCGAAGCAGCAGCCGTTCCGGGCACGTTCTCCTTCTACGACCAGGTGCTCGACGCCGCTGCCCACGTCGGTGCCGTTCCCGCCCGTTTCGGCAACCTCCTCAACGCCGAGGGACAGCTGGACATCGACGGCTACTTCACCCTGGCCCGCGGCAACAAGGAACAGCAGCCGCTTGAAATGACCAAGTGGTTCGACACCAACTACCACTACCTCGTGCCGGAAATCGGCCCGGAGACCAACTTCTCGCTGACCTCAAACCGCATCGTTGAGGAGTTCGAATACGCCCTCGCCAACGGCGTGGAGACCCGCCCGTACATCGTCGGCCCCGTCACCTTCCTGCTGCTGAGCAAGGCTTCCGACGACGCCCCCGCTGGCTTCAGCCCGCTGTCCCGCCTCGAGGACATCCTGCCGGTCTACACCGCGCTGCTCGGGAAGCTGGCCGCCGCTGGCGCCAGCTGGATCCAGCTGGACGAGCCCGCCCTGGTTGTGGACCAGGACACCCCTGAGCAGGAGATCCAGGCCGCCGTAGCCCGTGCCTACGAGGTCCTCGCCGCTGCCGCCAGCCGCCCGCAGCTGTTCGTCTCCACTCCGTACGGCGCACTCAACGGCCAGCTCGGCACCCTTGCCGCTACGGACATTGACGCCCTGCACATCGACGTCTTCAAGGGCGAGGTTCCCTCCGCCGCAGCCCTGGCTGCGCTGGGCAGCAAGACCCTCGTTGCTGGCGTCGTGGACGGCCACAACATCTGGCGCAACGATCTTGCCGCCTCGGCTAACAAGATCGCCGAACTGCAGAAGAGCGTCGCCAAGCTGGCCATCAGCACCTCCACCTCCACCCAGCACGTCCCGCACGACGTCACAGAAGAGGCCCAGCTGTCCGAGCAGCTGCGCAGCTGGCTGGCTTTCGCCGACCAGAAGGCCGTTGAGGTTGTGACCCTCGCCGGCCTGCTGACCGACGCCGCCACCGGTGTTCAATCAAGGGATGTCCAGCCGGCCATCGACGAGGCCACCCGCGTCATCGCCTCCCGCGCCGAAGCCGAGGGTGTCCGCCGCGCCGACGTCCGCGCCCGTACCGAGGCCCTGACCCCGGCCGACTTCAACCGCTCCGAGTACGCGGTCCGCGAAGCCGCCCAGGAAGCTGCACTGCACCTGCCGCCGCTGCCCACCACCACCATCGGCTCGTTCCCGCAGACCTCGGAAATCCGTTCGGCCCGCGCCCGCAACAACAAGGGGGACCTGACCAACGAGCAGTACGAACAGCTCATGAAGGACGAGATCAAGCGTGTTGTTGAGCTGCAGGAAGAGCTCGGCTACGACGTCCTGGTACATGGCGAGCCCGAGCGCAACGACATGGTCCAGTACTTCGCCGAGAACCTCGAAGGCTTCGACGTCACGGTCCACGGCTGGGTCCAGTCCTACGGCTCCCGCTGCACCCGCCCGTCCATCCTCTGGGGCGACGTCACCCGCAGCGCCCCCATCACGGTGGCCTGGGCGGAATACGCCCAGTCCCTGACCAACAAGCCGATGAAGGGCATGCTCACCGGTCCGGTCACCATCCTGGCCTGGTCCTTCGTCCGCGACGACCAGCCCTTGGGCGAGACCGCCAACCAGGTGGGCCTGGCCCTGCGCGATGAGATCGCCGACCTCGAAGCTGCCGGCATCAAGATCATCCAGGTTGACGAGCCCGCCCTGCGTGAACTGCTCCCGCTGCGCAAGGCAGACCAGCCCGCCTACCTGGAGTGGTCCGTCAACTCCTTCCGCCTGTCCACCGCCGGTGCGGCCGACGCCACGCAGATCCACACGCACCTGTGCTACTCCGAGTTCGGCGCGATCATCGATGCCATCGACGGCCTGGACGCCGACGTGACCTCGATCGAAGCTGCCCGTTCCCGCATGGAGGTTGTCCACGACCTCGAGTCCCACGGCTTCGGCCGCGGCGTCGGGCCCGGCGTTTACGACATCCACTCGCCGCGCGTCCCGGGCAAGCAGGAAGTCACCGAACTGCTGAGCACCGCCGTGAAGCACGTTCCGTCCCGCCAGCTCTGGGTCAACCCGGACTGCGGCCTGAAGACCCGCGGCTACGCCGAGACCGAAGCGTCTCTGCGCAACCTGGTCGAGGCCACCAAGACGGTCCGCGCCGAGCTGCTCGAAGGCGCCAAGTAGTAAAAAAGCACCACGAACGAACCGGCGCCCGTCACCGAAAAGGTGACGGGCGCCGTCGTTATTAACCATCGACTGCTCCCCACCGGCTCCCTCGCCTCACAAGTTCGGCCAGGGAACCCTGCCGGCGTGGGCCCAGCGCCGTTTTCAGCGCGCAAAAGGGCAGTTATGGAGCAATCGATGGGAGGTTCAGGACTCCCAGACGATTTCGTCGTCGACGACGCCGTCCTCGTCCGCGGACGCCACCAGGACCTCGTCGGTGAAGTGCTCGCCCAGGGTGAAGTCCAGGACGAAGTAGCGTTCGGGCTGGCCGGGGTAGATTCCCACGTGGCCGAGCTTCAGGGCCTTGAGGAACACCGCATTGGTGAGCTGGCTCTTCTCCTTCACGCCGAAGACCTTCTGCAGGTGCTCGTCCTTGATGGCGTTGCAGTGGAAGCGGAGGTATTCCTGCGGGCTGGTGCCATCCTGCTCGAGTTCCTCGGCGATCATCTCCCTCACCTCGTCCACGAGCTCGGGGAGGTACCGCAGCCGGTAGTCCACCTTGTGCATGGCCGCTTCGTCGAAGTGGTCATGGGCGTTGATGTTCAGGTCCAGCTCAAGGCGTTGTCCGGCCAGTTCGTGCTCCGCGGCAACGTTATGGTCCCTGCCGTGGTTCAGCTCGATTACTCCGAAGTGCTGGCTCGCTACCTTGGTGGTCATATCTTCAACATAGACCCGAAAAGCAGAGCATTCCAGCATCGGGGATCATTTAACTGACTGCCCCAGGCCGCCCATCGTTTCGGCCAGCAGGTCAACGAACAGCTGTACCCGGGCCGTCTTCTTGTCGTTGATGAGCAGCGCGAAGACGTTGCGGGCCAGCCGGATTTCAGGAACGTCCAGCACCACGACGCCGGCCGGCCGGTGCAGCAGCGCAAGTTCCGGCACCAGCGCCGCCCCCAGCCCGGCGGCGGCCATTTCGAGGCTGGCATGGAAGTCGTCGCTGTACGCCACCACGCGCGGGTGGAGGTTGCAGCCGGCGAAGAGCCGCTCAATGACGGTGGCATCGCTCGTGCCGGGGTGGTGCATGATCCACGGCATGTCCGACAGATGGTCCGCGGCCACTTTCGCCTCGCTGCGGAATCCCCAGCCGGCGGGAAGGACCACGCGGAAGTTGTCGTCACCGATCCACTGCCGGTTGATGGTGTGGGGCCAGGCCAGCCCGGACTGTCCCACCTGGTACACCAGCGCCACATCTGTGTCGCCGCCGGTGCGCAGCCCCTGGATGGTCTGGGCGGGTTCGGCGACGGATACCCGCAGGTCGATCCCCAGGTCCTTCCACGCGGGACTGCGCAGGATCCGCGGCAGCACATAGGTGGCGAGGCTCGGGAAGATACCCAGCCGCAGCTCCTGGCTCGTGGCGTCCTGCGTTTTGGAGGCCGCGGCCATCAGCGCCTCGATGTCCGTCAGGACCTTGGCTGCGTGGCGCGCCATAACCATCGCGGCGTCCGTAGGAACCACGCTCCGGGCGGAGCGCTGGAACAGGCGGACGCCCGTGTCACGCTCCAGGGCGGACATCTGCTGGGACACGGCTGAGGCGGTGTAGCCAAGCCTGCTCGCCGCGGCCGCGAAGGAACCAAGCCGCGTCACCTCAAGGAGCGTCCTCAAATGCACGGGGTTGACCACCAGCCAACCTTACTCCGGCCGCTCAGTGGCAGGAAAAGCGGCGAAAAAAGGCCACCCATCCGGCACGCAGTACTGCTCCGAATAGCCCGTAACTACCAATTCCCCGGCAACTGTTCAGCAGAGGAGCGAAGATTGTCACCGAGCCCAGCATGGAGTGCAGACGAGAGGCGGCGGGTCGCCGTCGTCGGAAGCGGAGTGGCGGGCCTGACGGCCGCGCATATCCTCAGCCGCCGGGACCACGTGACCCTCTTCGAGGCGGATTCCCGGCCGGGCGGACATGCCCACACGCACGACGTCCCGCAGGACTCGGGGAGCCTCGCCGTGGACACCGGCTTCATTGTGCACAACAACCGCACCTACCCGAACCTCATCCGGCTGTTCGCTGAGCTCGGCGTCGAGACGCAGAATTCGGACATGACCATGAGCATCCGCTGCGACGGCTGCGGCCTGGAGTACGCCGGGGCCAAGGGCGCTTCCGGTGTCTTTGCCAGGCCTGCCAACCTCGCACGGCCCCGGTTCCTGCTGATGCTTGCCGAGATCCTGCGGTTCTGGCGGAAGGCGCGGGCGCTGCTGGCCGCCGGCGCGTCACGTCCCGGGGGACAGGAGGAAACGCTGGGCGAGTTCCTTGCACGCGAACGCTTCAGCGACTACTTCACCTCGCACTTCATGGCGCCGGTGGTCAGCGCGGTCTGGTCCTGCGACCCCACCACCGCCCTCGCCTATCCCGCCCGGTACCTCTTCACCTTTCTCGAACACCACGGCATGCTCGGCGTCAAAGGCTCGCCGCAGTGGAAGACGGTGAAGGGAGGATCCCGGCGCTATGTTGACCGTGTGGTCGACGGTCTCCAGGATGTCCGCCTCTCCAGTGCTGTCCTCGCCGTGCACCGGATCCCAACCGGAGTGGAGATTACGACGGCGGCCGGAACCGAGCACTTCGACGCCGCGGTCATCGCGGCGCACCCCCGCGAAGCACTTGCCATGATGGCGGAGCCGAGCCCGGCAGAGGTCCAGATTCTGGGGCACATCCCGTATTCCGTCAACCACATCAAGTTCCACCGCGATCCGGCGGTCCTGCCGCGCAGCGGCGCTGCCCGCGCGTCGTGGAACTACCGGCTGCCGTCCTGTACTGCCCGTCCCGGGCACGTCCTGGTCAGCTACGACCTCACGCGGCTGCAGCGGCTCACCCCCGGCGACGGCGGCAGCTACATCGTGAGCCTCGGCGAATCGGAACTGATCGAACCGGAGTCCGTGCTGCAGGACCTCGTGTATGAGCACCCCCAGTACACGCCTGAATCCATGGCCGCCCAGGGGAGACTCGGGGAGTTGGGCGATCACCGGCTGGCTTTCGCGGGGGCCTACCACGGCTGGGGATTCCACGAGGACGGCGCCGCCTCCGGTGTGCGCGCGGCCGCCCAGCTTGGCCGCGAGTGGGAGGACCCTTTCGCTTTTGTTTCGGACCCTGCGGCTACGGATGCCGGGCAGGCCGCGGAGCTAGTGCCATGACCGCGGCGATCTACCGGACCAGCATCCGCCATGTGCGGCGCGATCCGCTGAAGAACGCCTTCACCTACCGCAGCTACAGCTGGTATGTCGACGTCGACAACCTGCCAAGACTGCCCTGGTGGCTGCGGCCCCTCGCCGGATTCCATGCGAAGGACCATCTGGGGGATCCCGCGGCAAGCATCCGCGAGAACGTGGACCGCTTCCTCGCCGTGAACGGCGTAGAGCCCGACGGCGGCACGGTCACCATGCTGGCCAACGCCAGGGTGCTGGGACACGTCTTCAACCCGATCAGCATCTTCTGGTGCCACCGTGCCGACGGCGCGCTGCGCGCTGTCATCGCCGAGGTCCACAACACCTACGGCGAACGGCACTGCTACCTTCTGCATCCCGACGGCGCCGGCCGTGCGCGCACCAACAAGGAATTCTTCGTGTCCCCGTTCAACGAGGTGGACGGCAGCTACCGGATGAGCCTGCCCGAACCGGCGGGAGGGCTCGCCGTGGCAGTGGTGCTGGAGCGCCCCGGGCGGAAGCCTTTCACCGCCACCATGACCGGCGTCCGGCGGCCCGCCACAGCCGGCAGCATCCTGGCGGCGGCGGCCGCGGTTCCGCTTGCGCCGCTCCGCCTGGTGCTGCAGATCCGCTGGCAGGGAATCAAACTCTGGGCCCGCGGGTTGCCCACCACCCACCGTCCCGACCACCGAGCACAGGAGGCCGTCTCGTGACTCTCACAGATCCGTCCTACACAGATCCGTCTTATGGGGACGCTCCGCACCAGGACAACACGCCAGGTGAGGGCTTCCGGGTACCGCCGGCGCCGGAGACCGTCGACGCGGCGGTGTGGCCCGGCGTCGCCCATCCGCCCTCGGGGGTAAAGGCGCAGGTGGCCGGCAAGGCCGCGGATTCCCTGTTCCGGGCGGCGGTCCGCCGCCTGCCGCTGCGGGTGGAATACCCCGACGGGACGGTGCTGGGCACCGGCGGTGCAGGCGCGCCGGCGATGACCGTGGTGCGTCCGGTGGACTTCGCGGTCCGGATTGGCGACAACGGGCTGATCGGACTGGGGGAGTCCTTCATGGCGGGGGACTGGGAGGCGTTCGACCTCGCCGCCGTCCTGGAGGTGTTTGCCTCCTCGGTGGACACGCTCATTCCCGCGCCGCTGCAGAGACTCCGGAGCCTGTACCTGCCGCGGGCGCCCCGGCAGGAGCGCAACACCGAGCAGAATACCCGCGGCAACATCTCCCGGCACTACGACCTCTCCAACGAGCTGTTCGGCAGCTTCCTGGACCGGACCATGAGCTACTCCTCGGCGCTCTTTCCAGCCTCGGCGGGCCAGCTGGCTGAGGTGGGCTGGGACGCCCTGGCGGCAGCACAGCACGCCAAGATCGACAGGCTGCTGGACAAGGCCGGGGTAGGGGAAGGTACGCGGCTGCTGGAGATCGGCACCGGCTGGGGAGAACTGGCCCTGCGGGCCGCAGCCCGGGGGGCCAGCGTGTACACGGTGACTCTCTCCAGTGAGCAGCAGACGCTCGCACAGCAGCGGATCGAGGAAGCCGGCTTCTCCGGGCAGGTCACGGTGGGTCTGCAGGACTACCGCGCCGTGGAAGGCGAGTACGACGCCGTCGTATCCGTGGAGATGATCGAGGCGGTGGGATACGACTACTGGCCCGTCTACTTCCAGACCATCGACCGGGTACTGGCGCCCGGCGGCAAGGTGGCCATTCAGGCCATCACCATGCCGCACGGCCGGATGCTCGCCACCCGCAACGCCTACACCTGGGTGCACAAGTACATCTTCCCCGGCGGGTTCCTGCCCTCGGTGCGGGCGATCGAGAGCGTCACGGAGCAGCACACCACCCTGCGGGTCCGTGAGCGCCGGGGGATGGGCGACCACTACGCCGCCACCCTGAGGCTGTGGGAGGAGCGGTTCCTGCAGCGTGCGCAGGAGGTGCGCGGGCTCGGATTCGACGAGGTCTTCCAGCGGATGTGGCTGTTCTACCTTTGCTACTCCCGGGCCGGCTTCCAGTCCGGATACCTGGATGTGCAGCAGATCGTCCTCGACCGCCGCGAGGCACAGCTCTAGCCGCCGGGAGGCTCAGCTCTAGCCGCCGGGAGGCTCAGCTCTAGCCTGGCGTTCGCTTAATCACAGCGGGGGTCCCGAAGCATGCTTCGGGACCCCCGCTGTTGTGTTCCGGCCCACTCAAAAGGTGCCGTCGGGGGTGCCGCGACACGCCGTCTTCGGGGCGACACGCTGGGGTTTAAATGTGGCTAAGTACTCCACAGGGTGTGGATTCCGTCCATCAAAAACCCGGAAATCCGGACATTTTGAGGGCACCGGCCTGTGGATTAAAAGTGCATTAAATGACATACTTGTAATACATCATCTTGGGGTCCCCTCCGGGGCCGCGCACTACATGTAGTATCGACATACAGATTGAGCGAGTGACCGGCGCAGGCCAGTACTGGACGGTAAGGTCCGGGCAGAGTCCACCGTTAGATGCCAGAGATTTCAATACCGAGACACCAGCAAGGTCTCAGAAGAGTGCAGCAGCAGTGACTTCAACAAAGGGGACAGGAACCATGACCGTTACGGTTTACACCAAGCCGGCCTGCGTACAGTGCAACGCCACCTACCGTGCACTGGACAAGAAGGGTATCGCCTACCAGAGCGTGGACATCTCCCAGGACGCGGACGCCCTTGAGCGCCTGAAGTCGCTCGGCTACATGCAGGCGCCGGTCGTCGTCACGGACCAGGACCACTGGTCCGGTTTCCGCCCGGACAAGATCGAAGAGCTGGCGCTGAGCGCCTCCGCTTCTGTGGCCTAAGGCTACGCCAACGCCGTTTCCGGCAGAGAATTCGCACGTAGATGAGGTGACTCCCATGGCCGCACCGGCACTTGCCGATGCGCCGGCCGCAGCCCGTGCTGCGGACACGACGCCCGTCAACCAGACACCGCCTGTGAACCAGACTCACAGCCGCCTCATCTACTTTTCCTCGGCCTCGGAGAACACCAGCCGCTTTATCGCGAAGCTTGGTGCGGACGCGGCCAGGATCCCCCTGCACGCCAAGGATGAACGCCTTGTTGCCTGTGAACCGTTCGTGCTCGTGGTCCCCACCTACGGCGGGACGGGCGGCGAGGGCTCAGTGCCCAAGCAGGTCATCAGGTTCCTGAACAACCCGGACAACCGGCGCCTGCTCCGCGGCGTCATAGGTGCCGGAAACACGAATTTCGGGGACAACTACTGCATGGCGGGCGACATCATCGCCGCCAAATGCAAGGTCCCCCATCTATACAGGTTTGAACTCATGGGTACGCCGGAAGACGTCTCCCGCGTACGAAAAGGATTGGAAGAGTTTTGGACACGACTGTCGCAGACACAGAAGTAACCAGGCCCGAAGGAAAGGACGCGTCCATGGACACGGCTCTTGAAAAGCTGGAGAAGCCGGCGCTCCCCGCTGCCTACAAGGGCCTGGGCTACCACGAGCTGAACGCGATGCTGAACCTGTACGGTCCGAACGGCGAGATCCAGTTCGAGGCCGACCGCGAGGCGGCGCACCAGTACTTCCTGCAGCACGTGAACAACAACACGGTCTTCTTCCACGACCTGGAGGAAAAGCTCGAGTACCTCGTCAAGAACGAGTACTACGAGCGCGAAACCCTCGACCAGTACACGATGAACTTCATCCGGGAGCTCTTCAACCGCGCGTACAAGAAGAAGTTCCGGTTTGAGACGTTTCTGGGCGCCTTCAAGTTCTACACGTCCTACACGCTGAAGACGTTCGACGGCAAGCGCTTCCTGGAGCGCTACGAGGACCGCGTGTGCATGGTTGCCCTGCACCTGGCCCGCGGCAACGAGCAGCTGGCCACCCAGATGGTCGACGAGATCATCGAGGGCCGCTTCCAGCCTGCTACCCCGACGTTCCTGAACGCCGGCAAGAAGCAGCGCGGCGAGCTGGTCTCCTGCTTCCTGCTCCGCATCGAAGACAACATGGAATCGATCGGCCGCTCAATCAACTCTGCCCTGCAGCTGTCCAAGCGCGGCGGCGGCGTAGCGTTCGCGCTGACCAACATCCGCGAGGTCGGTGCGCCGATCAAGCAGATCGAGAACCAGTCCTCGGGCGTCATCCCCGTGATGAAGCTCCTCGAAGACAGCTTCTCCTACGCCAACCAGCTCGGTGCCCGCCAGGGCGCCGGTGCCGTGTACCTGCACGCCCACCACCCGGACATCTACCGGTTCCTGGATACCAAGCGGGAGAACGCGGACGAGAAGGTCCGCATCAAGACCCTCTCGCTCGGCGTCGTGATCCCGGACATCACCTTCGAGCTGGCCAAGAAGGACGAGGACATGTACCTGTTCTCGCCGTACGACGTCGAACGCGTCTACGGGATGCCGTTCTCCGACGTCTCGGTCACCGAGAAGTACTACGAGATGGTGGACGATTCCCGGATCAAGAAGACCAAGATCAAGGCGCGCGAGTTCTTCCAGACCCTCGCTGAGATCCAGTTCGAGTCCGGCTACCCCTACATCATGTTCGAGGACACTGTTAACCGGGAGAACCCGATTGACGGCAAGATCATCATGTCCAACCTGTGCTCGGAGATCCTCCAGGTCTCGCAGCCCACGACGTACCACGATGACCTGTCCTACGACGAGACCGGCAAGGACATCTCCTGCAACCTGGGCTCGCTGAACATCGCGAAGACCATGGACTCGCCGGACTTCGGCCGGACCATCGAAACAGCCATCCGCTCTCTTTCGGCTGTTTCGGACATGTCGAACATCACCTCGGTGCCGTCCATCGCCCGCGGCAACGACCAGAGTCACGCGATCGGCCTGGGCCAGATGAACCTGCACGGCTACTTAGCGCGTGAGCGGGTCCACTACGGCTCCGAAGAGGGCCTGGACTTCACCAACATTTACTTCTACTCCGTGGTGTACCACGCGGTGCGCGCGTCGAACCTGCTCTCCATCGAAACCGGCCAGACGTTCGGAGGCTTCGAGAAGTCCAAGTACGCCTCGGGCGAGTTCTTCGACAAGTACACCGAGCAGGAGTGGGTGCCGCAGACCGAGAAGGTCAGGGAGCTCTTCAAGGACGTGCACATCCCCACCCAGGATGACTGGCGCGCGCTGAAGGCTTCCGTCATGGCGCACGGCATCTACAACCAGAACCTGCAGGCCGTCCCGCCCACCGGCTCGATCTCCTACATCAACAACTCCACCTCCTCGATCCACCCGGTGGCGTCCAAGATTGAGATCCGCAAGGAAGGCAAGCTGGGCCGCGTGTACTACCCGGCGCCGTATCTCACCAACGACAACCTGGAGTTTTACGAGGACGCGTACGAGATCGGCTACGAGAAAGTCATCGACACGTACGCCGCCGCCACGCAGCACGTGGACCAGGGCCTGTCGCTGACCCTGTTCTTCAAGGACACCGCCACCACCCGCGACATCAACAAGGCCCAGATCTATGCCTGGAAGAAGGGCATCAAGACCATCTACTACATCCGTCTCCGCCAGCTCGCGCTGGAAGGGACGGAGGTTGAGGGCTGCGTCTCATGCATGTTGTGATCAACTGATTTCGGTTGATTTTTGCCGAGTACGACGGCGGGTGCCCGCCCGCCGGCGTACGCCCAAGACTTAAAAGCTTGAGGGGCCGTGCTCGAACACAGCCCCTCAACAAAGTCCCGGAAACGAGACAGTTCCAAGTTCTACCCTGGACTGTTGAGTTTACAGGAGTTGCTGGCCTTCTGTCGAAGGCCCTCCGTCCGGGCATAGTTCCGGAAAGGAGTTGGTAGCTATGGCTTATGTGCGACGCACTATTCGCCGGACTATCCGGGTCACGATTCGGCCCATGTAGGGCTGTGCGTGATCCACTCACTAGCTCAACAGAGAGGAGGAAACCTCCAATGGCTAACGGTTCATATCGCAGCGCCAAGACCGGACGTTATGTAACGCCGAAGTACGGAAAGTCGCACCCGTCGACGACCGTAAAAGAGTCCAAGTAGCCAGTGAACGACCGTTAGTGGAGCACATCCGTGTCTCCACTAACGGTCGTTAAGACGATCGTTCGGTCGACGAAAACTGCTCCCGCGCCAGGCAGGTGAATAAGCTCATAGCAACGAGAATCTGGCGATTTTCAGAGCCCCTAGGGACTAGAATTGATCGCTGGACGTTGGAATGATCCGGCGCTCGAAGCATCTGGCGGAAGGATAAATATGACGGAGAAGGTCAAGCTGCTTGCGCACGTCGAAGCCATCAACTGGAACCGTATCCAGGACGACAAGGACGTGGATGTCTGGAACCGCCTGGTCAACAACTTCTGGTTGCCGGAGAAGGTGCCGCTGTCCAATGACGTCCAATCGTGGAACACCCTGACGCCGGCGGAGCAGCAGCTCACCATGCGCGTGTTCACCGGCCTGACCCTACTGGACACCATCCAGGGCACCGTTGGCGCCGTATCCTTGATTCCGGATGCGCTCACCCCGCACGAAGAGGCTGTTTACACGAACATCGCCTTCATGGAGTCCGTGCACGCGAAGAGCTACTCCTCCATCTTCTCCACGCTGTCTTCCACTAAGGAGATCGACGAGGCGTTCCGCTGGTCCACCGAGAACGAGAACCTTCAGAAGAAGGCCCAGATCGTCATGGACTACTACCAGGGCGACGACCCCCTGAAGCGCAAGGTGGCCTCCACGCTGCTGGAGAGCTTCCTCTTCTACTCCGGCTTTTACCTGCCGATGTACTGGTCCTCGCGCGCCAAGCTGACGAACACGGCTGACCTGATCCGCCTGATCATCCGCGACGAGGCTGTGCACGGCTACTACATCGGCTACAAGTTCCAGAAGGGCCTGGAGAAGGTTTCTGAGGCACGCCGGCAGGAGATCAAGGACTACACGTTCGAGCTGCTCTTCGAGCTGTACGAGAATGAAGTCCAGTACACTCACGACCTGTATGACGGCGTCGGCCTCGCCGAGGACGTCAAGAAGTTCCTGCACTACAACGCCAACAAGGCGCTGATGAACCTGGGCTACGAGGCCATGTTCCCGGCTTCGGTCACGGACGTGAACCCGGCCATCCTGTCAGCCCTGTCGCCGAACGCCGACGAGAACCACGACTTCTTCTCGGGCTCGGGCTCGTCCTACGTCATTGGTAAGGCAGTCAACACCGAGGATGAGGACTGGGACTTCTAGGCTCGGAGAACCTCAAAAATCTGCGTATTTGAGTACGGCCCCGCACCCATTTGGGTGCGGGGCCGTACTTAGTTTTCTTCTCGGCAACCGGTGAGCTGGATCGAGATTATAGGCTTCGTCACAGGTGCGACATGCGTCTACCGCGTTGCCCGCCAAAACGTCCTCCGGGTTTCCGCTGGTTCGTAAGGCTCCCCGCACAGTTCATAAGTTGGGACGAGTTCTCGGCCGCCGCCACCCGGTCTGTCTACGCCCGGGCGCCCCAGCCGGTCCACCCGTCCGAGATCGCACCCATCATTAAGCAGGCCATTCAGCGGCTGTACGCCGGTCAAAAGGATGCGCACCGCCGGCTGGGCTGAGATCGTCCGCCGGGTCCGGATGCAAGCTGGGGGAATGCTTTCCGGACCCGGCGATCTGAAGCTGCGGTTCGCGGCTACCTCTGCTTCAGTGACAAGACCCAGTGTGTATCCGGCACATTGTGAAATGCGTGGTCCACCTGAGAGCCTGCGCCCACTTTGACCCCCAATCTGAGGGGGCTGGGGGCAGCATCCAAGGTTTTCCCAAGCACGGGTATAGTCGCTTCCATGCCACCACAGCCTGCCAGCAGGTCAGCCAGGGGATTCTTCGTGCCCTGCCCGCCGCTGGCGTCAACCTGCTCAGCGCTTGCGGGCACGGCAGCGACCAGTCAGTTGATCAGCGGCACATGCATCCCGTTCCTCGTCGAGCGGGGGACGGGATTGATACGTGGCCCGAAAGTGGATCGACGGCCAGGAGCGACGCTCTAGGCCGCCACGCCAGCGATCATGCTGTGTACTTGCAGGCCTCAGGCCCCGGGGAACCGTGACCTAACGTCACCACCGGGGCAACGGTCGGCCTCCGTACCGTCAACGGTCACCTTCGCTGACCACTCAAACTTGTCCCCGAGACCCTCCAGCTTGGCTAGCGGGTACCGGACGCTGACCTGCTTGTCTGCGGCCACAGCTCCGGTGGTGATGTTTTCCTGCTTGCCACTCCCAGCCTCGGTCACGAAGTTAGCGGTCTCTTTGCCGTCTTGAAACTTCACTCCGAACTGGTATTCCTTGCTGCCGTCCGAGCTCCACGCCCTCACGGCGTACAAGACGGTCCCGGTGGTCGGAACGTTCGCCACCGTGTTGAACGAGGCCAACATCTCTGTGCCGTCGCTGAGCAACCGAGCTTGAGTGAGGTCAACAACCTTCGACGCTGAGTCGCCCGCCTTGTCCTTGCAGATCGACTCGCCGCCCACGGCCTTGCTCGCGGTGCTAGGTTCCATGGCCGGCGTCGTTGCGGCCGACGGTTCCGGACTGGGCTGCGTGCTGGAACTGGATGCGCAACCCGTGAGCGCGAGCACTGCGACGGCAAAAATCCCGCAAGATTTCCTCATGCGCCTATCTAACCATGCGATAGAGCGACGACGTATAGCTTCGGGGACAGCGGGTCAAGTTGCCTTTGGAACGTGTTCTGCGCCTGCGCAAACGCGTAGCCGCACAGGCCGAAAAACAGGTAACTACCACTACTGCTCTAACTTCCGAGGGGGTGTTAACTATGAGTCGGGCGGATAACAGTGTTGAAGCCCTCCGGACGGTCTGCCGGCGTCCGTCCGGGTCAGGCTAGCCGGGCTCGGCGCACTCCCCCAGCAGGTGCCGAGCCCGGCTACCCGTCGGCGTTCCGGGATGGTGTCGCCTGCCAAGGGCCGAAGCCTCCTCGCGACAAGACCTTCGCCTATCTTGCCTGAAACTTTCGCCGATCTTGCCCTAGCGGAGTGAGCATTAATTCGAGCCTAAGGGGGTGAACATCAATGGCTGACGACAAAGAGCTGCTGGACTGGCTGTCTCCCCGCAAGCAGCGGGAAATCGACAACCAGGCCGCGTTCCTGCGCTACCTGCTGGAGCGCGAAGACGCTGCCGCTGCAGGGGGTGACAAGTCTTAGGGCATTTGCGGGACGGTGCGAGGACCGAAGCGGCATCCTCAGCGCGTGTTGGTGGTAAGGAAGGCGTTGATCTTGCTGGCCATGGCCGGCGCATGGTCCAGTGCAGGTAGTGCCCGCCGGGGAGTGTCACTGTTTCGTGCTTTCGGACGTTTTGTAGCCGGCTTTCGTGCAGGGCAACGTCCGCCGGGGTCTCCTTCGCCGAGGCGAGCAAAGTGAGCACGGGGAGGTCGTCCGGGTAACGCATTGCTTGCACCTTTCGGGCGTTCTCGGCCATCCGGTTGGTCTCGTCGACGACGGAAGGGTTGCCGAAGTTCCAGATGGCCATCTTGCGGATCTGGTCCCGCTCGCGGGACGTGTAGGCGGTGCCGTCCGGTTCCACGAGGCCGGGTGCGATTGTGGCCGCCCAGCGGGGCAGGTCGCTTGCTGCGATGAGGCCTTCCCAGTTGATGCCGCCGCCGGCGACGCCGGTCTCTTCGGCGTGGATTGTTCGGGCGGCGGGCACTGTGGGATCGATGCCGATGACGGCCGCGACGTCGTTCCGGTACCGGTTGGCGTAAGCGAGCGTGTAGAAACCGGCGATGGAATGGCCAGCCAGAACATAGGGTCCGGGCACGTCCGCGTTTGCCAGGGCCTCATGCAGCTCGGAGGTGATGTTCTCGACAGTGCGTTCCACCGCGGACTGGTCGCTGTACCCGTAGCCGAAGCCTTCCACGACCACGACGTCGTAGTCCCCGAGTTCCCGGACGAGCGGTGCAAAGTCCAGCGCCGATGCCGGCGTGCCGAGGCCACTTAGCAGCACGATGGACTGTCCTGTCCTGCCGTTCCCTGGGGTGCGGACGACGTTGAGCGCACCGTGGCTTGTCTTCACTTTTTGCCCATAGGGCGCGGTGGCGGACCGCGGTTCATGGCGAGGTTGGCGAAAGTCGAGACGAGAAGGAGGCCAGCCACGATGGCGGCGGTGTAGCCGAGTGCGCGAAGCCGCCGGTGCGGTTTCCTGTTCCGGGGTGATGCAGTGGCAGTCATGACGGATCCTTTCCGGCCATGTGTTCGAGCTCTGGTTTGCGGGTCTTCCGGTCCCTGAAGTACTGGGCACGGCGAGGAAGGCTGGGCAGTGCACCGGCGCCGGCAGCCAGGACAGCTGTAAGGAAAAGCAGCCAAGTGGAGCGGGTGTCGGCGGCATTGGCGTCCAAATGCAGCTGCCCCGTGGGGTAGTCGATGAATTTGGCAGTTGTTATTGCTGTTGCGTTCCCGGCGTGTCCGGCCAGCTCTTCGATAGCGACGTCGAAGGCTCCGCGCTCCGGTGATTGAGTCAGGGCCGTGGGCGTAAGCTGCTGACTCCCGGCCCAGGACAGGAGTCCGGAGTCGTGGGCGGCGGGCCCGGGAAGGATCAGCCTGTCCAGATGAGGCTCTCGTGATGCAAGGGGAGTGGTGAGCAGCACAAGGCCGTGTTTGGTCCTCACAGTGGGCGCCGCGCGAGGGCAACTGTGCGCGCGGCGCCTGAGACGGTGTACACCTCGAATGCGGCCACGGCGTCGAGTTCGCTGATGCCGTCCGTCAGCCCGATCCCTACTGTCGGCCGGAACCAGGGCAGGACGGCGTTGAGGACCACGGGAGCGTCACCGGTGTTGAAAGCCTGTTCGGCGATCGCCGTACCCTGGGGCCCTTGACCAGCCGGGATAGCCGATCTCGGCGCCCACTCTTGCAGCCTCAGATTCACCGGCAAGATCGTGCACCAGCTGGAGGGCCGCGGGGATCCGGTGCCGGCGCCCTGCCGGCATCGATGTCACCGAACGTCACCGCCGGGACCACCGCCGGAGCCCCCGCGAGTCGGACCGGTGACCGGTCGGCCGCGACGGTTGTGACCGTGAACCTCGAGGACGTGGCGAAGACTTCATAGGGTGCCGGCACGTCGGCTGCCTCGGTCCCACTGCTGCCCAGCACGAACGCGACCCGGATCCTTCCCGTGCCGTCAGCCGCCCCGGAGCCGCCAGACCGCGTCCCCTCGGGAAGGGCGGGTGGAAGGGCGGGTCTGCTTTCCAGGCCGTTGTCGCGCCCGACTGCGGCGATCCCGGCAACCAGGACTGAGGCAACGACCGCGGCGGCGAGCGCAGCAGCCAGCGCAGCGTGCACCAGTCGCCGAGCCACCGCCCTGGCCCTGCGCCGGGCGGGCGGGGAAGAAGCCGGGAGTGAATGTCGAAAGTTGATCATGGGCTAAGACTGCCAATCGGGAGCAGCGCGGGGGAGTGGTAAAAATTGCCACCATGAAAAGGATCCTGCAGGCAGGGATCGGCACAGTGGCCCCGTGGGTACAGTGGCCCCATGCACCGTGTCGTTGCGCTCGCCTTGCCGGACGTCGTCGCCTTTGACCTCGCCATTCCAGGACAGGTTTTCGGCCATGAGGACGAGCGGCAGCTGTACTCGTTTGCGGTCTGCGCAGCCGAACCCGGCCTGGTCCCGACCACCACCGGGTATGCCATTCACGCCGCGACGGGGCTCGAAGCCCTTCTGTCAGCCGACACCATCGTTGTGCCCGGCTTCAGCCCGCTCACGGAACCTCCTGCCAATGTCTGCGACGCGCTTCGCGCGGCTGCCGGGAACGGGGCCCGGGTGGTGTCCGTCTGCACAGGGGCTTTCGCGCTGGCGGCTGCCGGACTCCTTGACGGGAAACGGGGCACGACGCACTGGAGGAACGCCCAGCGCCTGCAAACCCTGCACCCGGCGGATGGTCGTGGCCCCGCACCGCGAAGGCGGCCAGGCCAGTTCACGGAGCGCCCGGTGGCCGGGCCGCTGACCCATTTCGCTGAAACTTGCGCCTGGGCCCGGCAGCATCTGGCAGAGCCGCTGACAGTCGTCGACATGGCTGCTCACGCCGGCTGGGCACCCAGCAGTTTCGCGCGCAAGTTCCTGGCAGACGCGGGGACAACGCCATTGCGCTGACTGACCAGCCAGCGCATTGCCGAGGCCTGCCGCCTGCTCGAAACGACCGACCTGACGTGCAGGCGGCTGCGGCCAGGACAGGCCTGGGAACGGCAGCCAACTTCCGGCTCCACTTCATGCGCGAACTCAGCACCACACCCTCCAGCTACCGCCGCCTTTACCAGGGGCGGAACCGCAGCCTGACGCGGGAGGCGTAGTGGCCAGGAGCACGCCCCTGGCTGCAGCGCGCCGGGTGGCACGGTGCGCGGATGGTAAGTACCGTCGTCGTAAGAACCAACGCGCAATCAGTCAGGGGCAGCATGAGCAAGAGCAGCAGGAACCGGAACAAGCGCAAGGGTCCCGCTGGCACTGGAAGTTCCGCCGCACGCGGCTCGTCGCCCGCTTCCCTGAGCTCGTTCCGGGCCGGGCGGGCCGTGGACTCGCTCGCGCCGGCGTTTGTCCGGTGGTTCGACGACGGTGCTCCCGGCGCTGCTGCCACCGCCCTCGATTGCCTGGCAGCCATAGAAAGCGTCATGGGCCGGTACATGGACCGAGTGGCCGCTGCGGACCTGACACGCCTTGATCCTGTGATCCTGGCCGACGCCCTCGCCGCCGATCTCGCCGCCACAGCGCCAAACGACGACGACGACCGTGGTGAGTTTGTCATCGCCGCCGTGCACGGGTTCGTCGACTTTCTCGCGGATACCGACCGGTGGTCAGGCCCAGCGGAACAGCTCGCCGACGTCGTTGACCTGCTCAACGCCCTTCTGGGGGAGACGGAAGATTGGCGGCTCGTCGAAGTGCCCGTTATTTCCGACGACGACGCCCTGAAGGTCTTCTCGGAGCTCCCGCTGATCCAGCGGACCGCCGCACTGCTTCAGTGGATCGGCGATGCGAAGCCGGTGACCGGAACCGGCGCGCTCCGGACGAAGGACATCGAAGCAGCGGCCGCGTGCGTCGGACTGAAAGCCAGGGGAGGCCCCAAACAGGCTGGGGTCCCGCATGCCGGGAACGGCGGTTCGGAAAAGCCCGTGCCAACAGTCCGCAGCATGTATGAGGTGCCGTTGCTGGCGCAGGTGTGGGAAGCGCTGGCCCGCACTGAACTGATCAAGATCGGCTCAACGAAGGCGGCACCGACGCCGGCCACCGCCGTTTTCCTGGGCGGCGAAACCCCGGACCGGCTGGAGGAGTTGGTGTTCTTCGTCGACCAGTTCCTCGCGGCCTCCGTACTCGGCTACGACCCTGAACAGCCATGGGAAGTTCTCGTTGCCGCAACGGTGGCCTCGATCCTGCTGGCGGCGGCCTCGGCGGATCCTCCGCGGAGGGACACTGTGCTGGACCCCCGGACCGGTGCGTCACCGGAGGAAAGGGCGACCGTCGAGGCTCTGAAGGCCGCGGCCGTGAGCCAACTGGAAGCACTTGCCGAGCAGGGCATCCTCACGATCGACACGCATTTCCGGGTACCGCCTGCCCTGGTCCGGTGCATAGCGAACACCTATGAGGACGCAACGGTGCTGGAGGACCTGGGCCTGCTGGACATCCCGGACCTCGATCTGGATTCCGAGGATGCCTAGGACGGCTCAAGCATAAGTGCCAAGCTGGTTTCATCCGCAGAATCGGCAGTTGATGAAGGAGCGTTGGTGGCATGCCCAAGACCGGCAAGAACGATCACGCCCGCAAGGACGAGCTTCCGTCGACCCTGCAGCGTTCTGAGCAGAAAGCCCAGGACACTTTCGCCAAGACCTACGATTCAGCCCTTGAGTCCTATGACAACGACGAGCGCCGGGCTGCCCGGACAGCCTTCGCATCCCTGAAGCACAGCTATGAGAAGGTGGGCGACCACTGGGAGCCTAAGGAGAAGCCCGGCCCCTCTGACCAGCACGCGGCGGAGGGCTTGGATTCATCGGCTCCCACCGCCGGAGGGGTGGATGCGAACGCCTCCAAGGAGCACCTTTACAAGCGCGCCCGGGAGCTGAACATCGAGGGACGTTCGAAAATGGACAAGGACGAACTTGTCGAGGCCATCCAGAAAGCCAACGATGCTGCCACCCGTAAGGCGCGCGGGGACTGAACCTATCCTTCCCTGGGGCGGCTGTATGAAGACCCCGACGGCGTGCGCTCCAGCACGCCGAAATCGATCATGTAGCGGCGCAGCAGCACCACATCGTCGGTGTAGCCCAGGAGCCGTTCGTTGACCTTTCGTTCAGAGAGTTCCTCGCCAGGTTCGAACGTCTCACTGGCGATCCAGGCCAAGAGCTCCCGCCGCTCCGTCTGGTTGGCCGGATATCTGTCGATCCGGCCGAGACGCATGAAGCGCGCCACTCCAGTCTGTGCCTGGCGCTTGGGCTGCTGTGTGAGGAGGTCGTGAAAGATGGACTCGGACGCCTCCAGATCATCGCCGGCACTCCGTTCGATCAGGCCAGCGTCGAGCAGAGCGGCGATGGCCCGGTCCCGCCGTTGGCCGGCCGGGCCGGAAGACACGTCATCGTGCCTGGTTCCGAGGACAATTTGCGCATAAGCGGTCCGCGCGTCGCGGTTGGCGAGGGCTGCCATGACCCGCCGCCAGTGCGGCCCGCTCTGCCTGGTCTCTCTGCTCACGGAACTTTCCCCTTTTGCTCTGGTGATTGCAGATTTTGCTCTGGTGCTGCCGGACCCGTGCCCGTTAGCGTTGGCGGGTACCACAGGAAAAATCGTAGTCCCGGGCCGGGCGGGCCGAAAGGCGCCGCACCTGGTGATGCGACTGCTCTGGCGCCGGGCCGTCGTCGTGATGTGAAATGGTGCTGGGACAAACACCGTGAGGATAAAAATCGCAGTGAGCGGGCCTGAAACGGCAGAGAACAACCTGGGCTATTGCGCTGGCCGTGTTGGGCGCATGGCTTTGCAGGAAGTCATACCAATGGTCCAGGTGGCCCGCTCACCCTTAGGGGTGCTCCGCCGCCCGGTGGGAGGCATACTTGGGATTGCCTGCCCCAGCAACGGAAGATTCTGATGACGACCCACCCAGCCGAACCGAACGTCACCCTGAACAACGGGGTCCAGGTCCCGCAACTCGGTTTCGGCGTCTTCCAGGTTCCGCCGGAAGAGACCCAGCGCATTGTCGAGGACGCCCTGGAAGCCGGCTACCGCCACATCGACACGGCCGCGGCGTACCGGAACGAGGCCGCCGTTGGCGCCGCCATCGCTGGCTCGGGGATTCCGCGTGAGGATATCTTCCTCACCACCAAACTGCGCAACGGGGAGCAGGGTGTGGCCCAGGAAGCCTTCCAGAACAGCCGCCGTGCATTGGGCGTCGATTACGTTGACCTGTACCTGATCCACTGGCCGGTGCCGTCCCGGAACCTTTTTACCGAGGCATGGAAGGCGATGGAGAAACTGCACACCAACGGCGAGATCCGCGCGATCGGTGTGTCCAACTTCCTGGCGGACCACCTGGATACACTCCTCCAAAGCGCGGACGTCATTCCGGCGGTCAACCAGTTTGAGCTGCACCCGACGTTCCAGCAGTCCGAACTGGCGGCGAAGAGCCGCTCCCTGGGCATTGCCGTGGAGGCTTACAGCCCGCTGGGCCAGGGCGCTGATCTGGACGCCGCGGCTGTGACATCCGTTGCCGGCAAGTACGGCGTCACCCCTGCCCAGGTGGTGCTGGCATGGCACCTCGCCCAGGGCACCATCGTCATTCCCAAGTCAGCCAACAGCGGCCGCATGCGGGACAACCTGGCCGCCGTCGGCCTCGTTCTGGCGCCTGAAGAGTTGGCCGACATCACCGCCCTCGAAGCCGGTGCACGCATCGGTTCTGATCCCGCCGTCGCCGCCCACAGCCAAATGTAAGCCGCCCACAGCCAGATGTAAGGGGACCCGATGAAATCCAATGAACTATTGCTGGACGCCTTTGGCCGTGTACGGGAGATCGTGGACGCCACGCTCGACGGGCTCGACGACGAAACCCTGGTCCGCCGGGCCGCCGGCAACGGGAACTCCATCGCGTGGCTGATCTGGCACCTCAGCCGGATAGAGGATACGCAGGTTGCTTCCGCTGCCGGCTTGCCCCAGATCTGGACCTCGCAGGGCTTTGCCGGCCGTTTTGGCCTCCCGCTTCCCGAACACGACACCGGCTACGGCCATTCGTCGGACAGCGTCGACGCCGTTCGGGCCCCGCGGGAGCTGCTCGCCGACTACTACGAGGCGGTCCACCGGCAGACCGTGGAGGTGCTTAGCAGCCTTGGCGACGATGACCTTGACCGGGTCGTTGATACCCGCTGGGACCCGCCGGTCACTTTCGGCGTCCGGCTGGTCAGCACGGTTGCCGACTGCCTTCAGCACGTGGGGCAGGCCGCATACGCCAGGGGCCTGAAAGACGGCGGCCGGGCCTGACAGTCCGGGCGTCCACGCGGTCCCCTTGCCTGGCGGTGGGGTCCAGAGGAGGATAAGCGGCAAAAACTCCAGGAGGCCGTGATGACCCAGCTTGGCAAGTTTGAGAAGTACCTGATTGAGGAATTTTTCGACGACTACCGGGCCGGGGCCATGAGCCAGCACACCTTCACCCGCCGGGTGGCGTTTATCACCGGCAGCATGGCCGCCGCTTCCGCCGCGATGCTCCTGGTCGGCTGCACGCCGCAGGAAGTTCCGCGCAGCACCGACCCCATGCCCACTCCCACCCCGGCGTCCGGCTCCGCCACAGGCACTGCCTCCGGGGGCGCCGTTCCCGGGGCGAAGAGCCCGCTGTCCGTTCCCGAGGGGGCAGCCGGAATTACGACGTCGACAGTCAAGTTCCCGTCCGGCGGCACCGAGATCAGTGGTTACCTCGCCCGGCCCGCAGCCGGGAAGCCCGGCCCCGCCGTCCTGGTCTGCCATGAGAACCGGGGGCTGACTCCCCACATCCAGGACGTGGCCCGTCGATTTGCCAAGGAAGGGTATGCGGCGCTGGCGATTGACCTGCTGAGCAGGGAAGGCGGCACGGCGAGCCTGGACCGGGATGCCGTCCCGGGGGCCTTGACGCAGGCGGGCGCGAAGCGTCACGTGGCGGACTTTTCGGCGGGGTTCGATTACCTGCAGAAGCAGGCCTTCGTGGAGCAGGGCCGGATCGCCATGACCGGCTACTGCTTTGGCGGCGGCATCACCTGGCAGTCGGCGGTAGAGATTACGGGGCTCAAGGCGACGTCGGCCTTCTACGGTCCGGCGCCCGACCTGGACAAGGTGCCATCCATTAAGCCCGCGGTGTTCGGTGTCTACGCTGAGCAGGACGACAGGATCACCGGACCCATGCCGCAACTCCGGGATGCCCTCGCGGCCACGAGTGTGCGCAACCAGCTCAAGGTTTATCCCGGCGTCGACCACGCCTTCCACAACGACACCGGCGACCGCTACAACGAGCAGCAGGCTACGGCCGCCTGGAACGACACGCTGGCGTGGTTCAAGAAGTACGTCTAGCGGTGGCCTAACGCGCGGTGGCCTAGCTCGCGCTGTCCTGGTCCGCGCTGTCCTGGCCCGCGGCGTTTCCGGCGTCCGGGCCGGAGGCGTCGTGGGCCAGGGCCTTTTGGCGCCGGTAGACCTGGATTGCGATGGCCGTCGGGATGACGGCCAGGGCGACGGCCCGCATCCAGGGGCGGTCCAGGACGTGGCCGGTGACGGAGTCGAGGGAGAAGCTGCCCGGCCCGCCAATCGTGAAGGATGCTGCCGCAAGTCCCAGGACGGCTGGGTATTCCAGCCCGCCCTCGGTGGCGAAGAAGCCGTTGGGGGCGTGCACGCTGGCCGCAACGCCCATGGTGGTGGCAGCAGCCGCGCCGGCGGCCGGAGTGCCGAAGCCCAGCGCGAGTGCCAGACCGGCACCCGCTTCGCCCAGACCGGCCATGACCGCGCTTGGCTTCGCCGGCCGAAACCCCATGGCGTGCATACCCTTGCTGGTGCCCTCGATCCCGCCGCCGCCGAACCAGCCGAAGAGCTTCTGGGTGCCGTGGGCAACAAGGACGCTGCCCAGGCCCACGCGGAAAATGGTCTGTGCGGCAGTGGCGGCGGCCGGGGCGACTGGACTGATGCTCGTGCGGCTCATGTGAATCCTCCTGTAAACGGTTCAGCCGTTCGGCTGCTCTTCAGGCGATCTTGTCCGACGATTCTACGTCCGCGGGAGGTGCCCCTGGCGTCCGGCTTCACGCACCAGCAGCCGGATGTTCGCGTACAGCACTGCCCTCACCGCATCGGGCTCCAGCCGCTGCCCGCGCCGGATACGTGACTCCAGTTCCTTGCAGCAGCGCTCGAGCCGCAGGGCTCCGGCCATGGCGGACGTCGCCCTCAGGCTGACGACAGCGTCAGCCGCCATCCGCGCGTCGCCGCCGGCCAGGGCGCGGAGGATCTTCGACGCCCGGTCCGGCAACATCTGGAGGTAGTCATCAATGAAGGCTTCGGCGAAAGCCGGACCCACCTCGGTGGCAAGGACCTGCAGCGGACCGGCGTCCAGGACGGGAACATCGTCTGTGCCGGTCACTTCGCACCGCCTGCTGTCCGTCGCATGTTGTGCCCATCGGTTCATGCCGCGACCTTGCTGCGCGGCTTACCGGATACTTTTCCGCGAGGACCTCAAGACAGGAGAAACTTTTGCCGATGTTCGGATCAAGAATGTAGGCCGGCTAGGCCCGTTCGAGGAGCACCATCACTTCGTAATGCGTGGTTTGCGGGAACATGTCCAGCACCCTGGCCCGTCGTGCGGTGAACGAGGGGAGTGCCGCCAGGTCGCGGGTCAGTGACTGCGCATTGCAGCTGGAGTAGACCACGTGCTTCACGGAGGACGATTCCAGCCAGCCGCACAGTTCCTTGCCGATGCCGCGCCGCGGCGGATTGACGATAACCAGTTCGGGCGCCTGGGCCGCGGAGACGGCAAAGGCCGTGGCATCGCCCGCCCGGAAGTTCATGCGCTCCAGCCCTGCCTCGTCGCTGCTGAGCTTGGCCGAAACAATGGCTTCGCGGCTGGTCTCAATCCCGGTGACCTCACGGGAGGGATCTGCGCAGTGCAGGGCAAAGCCGCCCACGCCGCAGTACAGGTCCCAGACTGACGCCGGCGCCAGTTCGTTGACCCACTCGCGCCCCTGCCGGTACAGGGCTGCCGCCATGTCGCTGTTCGTCTGGAAGAAGCTCTGCGGCCGGAGGTGGAGGTCGAGGTCGTTGACGCGCATCCGCAGCGTGGACTGCTCGGTGAGCAGGATCTCGCGGTCGCCTTCCAGGACCGCCTTATGCTCCGGGTGCAGGTTGATGGAGACAACCTTTACCTGCGGCAGGGAGGCCAGGAGGTTGGGGAGGTGCTCCCGGACGCGCGGCACCAGCTTTTCCGAACGCAGGACCAGGCGCAGCATGATCTCGCCGTCCGGGGACTCCGTGATAATCAGGTGCTTGAGCTCGCCGCTGCGCCGTGGGACATCGTAGGGCGTCAGGCGGGCCCGGCTGATGAAGTCCGCCAGGACACGGAAACAGGCCAGAAGGCCGGGCGAGCAGACGCCGCACTCGCGCAGGTCAACGCCGCGGCCTTCGGCGTCCAGGATCCCGATGGTGGGGTTCTTGGCGGTTCCGCCCACCACCATCTTGGCCTTATTGCGGAAGCCGGACTCGCGGCTCGCGACAGGCGGCAGCCACTCTGCGGACGCGTGGTCGGAGAGAAGTGTCTGGCAGTGCAGTTGCTTGCCGGCCAGCTGCTCGTCGTAGGGCTTGCCCATATGGGTGCAGGAAAGGCAGCGGGCGGCATCAAAGTAGGAACATTGCATGTCTGGTTAATTCTACTTTTTCTGCAGGCTTCTTCTGGCCGCGGGTCAGGACGGCGGCCGCTGCCGCTTGGGAAGGCTGATCCGGTCCAGATCATTGGCAGGCACGACCGCGGTCCCTCCAGACCGTGCCCGGGCCTGCTCGGCCAGGACATCCACGTCGCCGTACCGGGAGGAAAAGTGGGTGAGCACGAGGGTTCCGGCGCCGCCGTTGGCGGCCAGGGCCCCGGCCTGCCCGGCCGTGAGGTGAGCGTACTGCGCTGCCAACGCGGCGTCGTCGTCGCTGAACGTTGATTCCGTGACGAGGAGGTCGACGCCGTCGGCCAAGCCCTCGGCTCCCTCGCACGGGGCGGTGTCCATGATGAAGGCGAAGCCCTGGCCGGCGCGCGGAATGCTGACGTCCGCAAGCCGCACACCCCGCAGGACCCCCTCCCGCTGCAGACGGCCCGCGTCCGGGCCCGTGATGCCCGCGGCCGCCAGCCGTTCCGGCAGCATGGTCCTGCCATCCGGTTCGGTCAGACGGTAGCCGTAAGTCTCAATGCGGTGGCGCAAGGGCCGCACCTCGAGCCCCGGGGCGATTTCCCCGGCAGCCGAGTGCGGTTGCAGGCGGAGGTCGATGCCGGGAGAGGCCACAGAGACGAGCGCCCGGACCACGTCCTCTCCGGACGCAGGATAGTGCAGGTGCACCGGGTGCTTTACGCCGTCCAAAGCCATGCGGGACAGCACGCCGGGAAGCCCGTAACAATGGTCACCGTGAACATGGGTCAGGCAGATGCGGGTGATCTGGTTGGCGGAAACACCTGCATGGATCATCTGCCGCTGCGTGCCCTCGCCGGGGTCGAAAAGGAGGCCCTCGCCGTCCCACCGCAGCAGGTATCCGTTGTGGTTGCGCGTCCGCGTCGGGACCTGCGATGCGGTTCCAAGGACGACGAGTTCGCGCATGACACCGAGTGTCTCACAGGCATGGCGGTCAGCAGGCGGTCGCCGGGAGCGGCTGCGCTCCCAGGCGTCAGCGCTCGCAGTCCTCAATATTTGTCGGCCCTCCACCCATCCACCTGGGAGGCGGCAACGAACAGATTGAACCAACCGTTTCGGTGCCCCGTGCTGGCCTCGGAATGTAGCCGCTGTAGCCGAACGGCGGTGCCATGCACTCGTGCGAAAAGAGCTACCTATGGCTGATAGACAGTTTGACCAGTTCCTCATGGAGGCCACTACCTCCGACGACGGTTCCGGATTCACTCTCGGGCCGGACCCCCTGTACGGCTTGTACACCAGCTGGTGTCATGTCACCGGCGCCGTGCCATCCGTGGAGGAGGCCTTCTGGGAGGGCATGCAAGGGCGCCTTAACCCCGAACCGAACGGCCTTCGCATGAAGGGGCCGGCAGCTGCGGATTACATCCTCGCCAGCTATCCGTCGTCGGTCTGAACACGGTTTCGTGTCCCTTGCATCCCTAGCCCTGAACGGCAGCAAGGCCAAGTGAGCACCGAGGGTGCCCGCTCAACGCGGACACCCTCGGTGCTCAATATCGACTTCTGCGGTTTGTCTACTTGCGGTTTGTCTACTTATAGACGCGCACCCAGTCGACCTGCATCCAGGAAGGCGTGGTGCTGGAACCGTCAGGGAACCAGTCGAGCTGCAGCGTCTGGTGCACGCTGCCGGAGGGCTGGTGCGCCGGGTTCGTATCGGTGAACGTCTTCACGCCGTCGATGTAGCCTGTGATGCCGGCCGGAGTCCACTCCACCGCGTAGTTGTGCCACTGGGTGGTGTCAACAGCCTTGCTGGCGTAAGTCTGCTTGGTGCCACTGCATGCGTAGTGCAGGAAGAACTTCACCAGGGTTGTATCGGAGGTGCTCTCGGCGTAGTCGACCTCATCACAGGTCGACGACGTGGTGACCGGGTTGAGAATGAGGACGGGGTGGTATTCCGAATCCCGCCGGTTCGTCTTCATGCGGGTTTCCCAGCGGCCGTACTTCTGGTTGGCAAACTTTGCCGACATGCCGCCGGTGGTACCGGCCGAGTCACCGCTGACGGTTGCCGCGCCGTTGGCCACCGACCACGCCTTGGGGCTGCGGATACCGTTGCCCGCATGGCCGGGGCTGTTGTAGACGCTCCACTTGGTGCGGTCCGGGGTGCCCGTGTAATTGAATTCGTCGCCGGCCACAACCGAACCCCAACCGAGCGCGCTGGCGGCCTGCGTGCCGCTTCCCGGCGTGGTGGCTGCCGGAGCGACAGCGGCCGGAGCAGGCTGGGCGGGAGCCGCCGCTGCCGTCGGCGCGGCGGCTACGGCGGGCGCGGTTGTG
>NZ_JAAOXD010000001.1:503058-654641 GCF_014694315.1 Arthrobacter ipis
GGAGCAGGCTGGGCGGGAGCCGCCGCTGCCGTCGGCGCGGCGGCTACGGCGGGCGCGGTTGTGGCGGTGGAAGCGGCGGCAGGAGCTGCGACGGCGGGTGCAGCCTTTGCGGGAGCGGCAGCAGCAACGGCTGCCGGCACAGCGGCCGTTGCCGCCTTAGCCGCTGCCGTCTTGGCTGCCGCCTTTGCTACGGCAACCTTCGCCTCTGCTGCCCTGGACGCGGCAGCCTTGGCGGCCGCAGTCTTGGTAGCCGCAGTCTTGGCCGCAGCAGCCTTCGCGGCTGCTTCCTTCGCGGCTGGGGCCGATACGGTCTTGGCGGAAGCCGGCTCGGAGGCCTGGCCTGTGGAAGCCGTTCCCACGGCGGCAGCCTGACCGGGAACCTGTTCCGCGGAGGGAGCGAGGCCGCATCCGGTCAGCGAGAGTGCGCCGATGCTAATGGCAATGGCTATGTTCTTCTTAAGCAAAAGACCCCTCCGGGCACACGGCTGCCGCGCAGAAGGCAGCCACAATCTAGGTGGTAAAGAAAAGCACGAAGCGATTCTTGGCCCCGTCGACGGGGCCGGAGCAGCCGAATTGCCGCTCTGCGCATCCGGAGCCCAGCGTGGCCTCCGGGGCCCACATGGGGCCGTCCCTTGCGGAACAGGCGTCAACGTTACTTGATCGTTACCAAGGCCCGCAAAACGCCTGAAAGGCCGCAGGCTGGCCGTGCAACCGTTTCCCCGCACTGACCTGCGGCAACACTTCTTATGAAGGGGGCCGGAAACGCGGCGTCACCCCGTCGTCATCAGTGAGGACCAGGGCCAAGAGACAGGTGGTCCTAGTTAGACTGCCCGGCGCCCGGCGGAAAGAATGAGCTGATGAGTGCTGCCGGCGAGTTCGTGGATGACACCCTGCAGCGCGAGGCGTCGTGGTACCGGGCCGAGGATATGCGCCACCGGTTCGGCAGCGGGATGCAGTACTACGGAGCATCGGTCGGCGCGGTGCGCGGAACGGTCCGTGATGCCCTACGACGCCATGCCGGACTGACCCACGATGAGATCACCGCCCTGACTTCAGAACTGTGGGGGGTGCCTGTTTACGAGCGGCGCCTGGCCGCCGTCGTCCTCCTGCAGTCCAGGCTGGAGCTGCTGACCAACTCCGACCTGACGCGCATGGAGGGCTTTGTGCGGGACGCGCACATGCCCACGCTCGTGGACCCGCTTGCCGTCGACGTCATTGGTCCGCTGGTGGAGCGGCTCGGGGGCCAGGCGCGAGTGCGTGCCGACGCGGTGCTGGACCGGTGGGCTGGTGACCCGGACGTCTGGCTCCGCCGCGCGTCGCTGATGGCGCCCCTGCGGGCACTTCGATCGGGTGGGGGTGACTGGGACGGTTTCGTCCGCCGCGCCAGGATCGCCGCGGACGCACCACCGGCGATGACGGCGGCGGACAGCAGCCCCGACCGGGAAGCCGTTGACGCCATGCTGGACGCGGTGGCGGAGCGAAGGCCTGAGCTCCGGCTCTCCTTCCGCCGCTAGGACACCGGCCCTGCGACAGCAGAAGTAACAGCGGGAATGCTAGGCGGAAGCCGGTGCGGGCTGCAGTTTCTCTGCCGCCTCGGGGGAGACGGCGTCGTCCGCGGCCGGGATACCCGGCGTGCCTGCGGGGCGAACGGCCGGAGCCACAGAGATGTGCTGGCGGAGCGGGTGGAACTGGCTGTGCCCCATGCTGCCGAACTCGTAGGCGCTCTCGGCATGCTCCGACCGGTCGACGCCGGCAACTTCGGCCTCGTGGCTGACGCGGAAGCCGATGGTCTTGTGGATCGCGATGCCGATGATTGCGGTCATCAGGCCGGAGAGCGCGAGCGTGATGAGAACGGCAACGGTCTGGGCGATGAGCTGCTGGACGCCGCCGCCGTAGAAGAGCCCGCCGCCTTCGCCGTTGACGGGGAGGGCGATGAAACCGAGGGCGAGGGTGCCGACCAGGCCGGAGCCCAGGTGCACGCCGACGACGTCGAGCGAGTCGTCGAAGCCGTACTTGAACTTGAGTTCGACGAAGAGCGCAGACGCCACGCCCGAAACGAGGCCCAGGCCGATGGCGGCCGCTGGGCTGATGTTGGCGCACGACGGCGTGATGGCCACGAGGCCGGCGACGGCACCGGACGCTGCTCCCAGGGAGGTGGGATGGCCGTGGCGCACCTTCTCCGTGAGGAGCCAGCTCAGCATGGCGGCGCACGGCGTAACCAGGGTGTTGACCCAGATCAGCCCGGCCTGCTCGGCTGTGGTAGCGGCGCCGGCATTGAAGCCGAACCAGCCGAACCAGAGGAGGCCCGCGCCGAGCATGATGAACGGGACGTTGTGCGGGCGGTGCCCCGGGTCCTTCCCGAAACCGTGGCGCTTGCCGACGATCACGGCCAGTACGAGGGCGGCAACGCCGGAGCTGATTTCGACGACGGCGCCGCCGGCGAAGTCGATGACCTGGCCAAAGATGGCGGTCACTGCTCCGCCCTGGCTCATGAGGCCGCCGCCCCAGATCATGAAGGCGAGCGGGCAGTAGACGGCCGTGATCCAGATCGGCACGAAGAGTACCCAGGCGGTGAACTTGGCGCGGTCGGCGATCGCCCCGCTGATGAGGGCCACGGTGAGGATCGCGAAGGTTCCGGCGAAGCCGGCCTTGATCAGGTCGGGAGTGCCCATGAGACCGCTCAGACCGAAGCTGGCGAAAGGGTTGCCGAACAGACCCAGGACGCCTTCGCCGGTGCTCATGGAGTAGCCCCACAGCACCCAGACGACGCCCACGATGCCGGCGGACACAAAGCTCATCATGATCATGTTGAGGGAGGCCTTGGCGCGGGTCATGCCGCCATAGAAGAGCCCCAGTGCCGGGGTCATGAGCAGCACCAGTGCCGCCGACACCATCATCCAAACGTTCGCCGCAGTGATTTCCACGCGCTTTCCCTTCCCAGGAAACTCATCCTTTCCGCGGACCGCTGATGCCGGCGCCACGCCCCTCATTGATATTCGTGGACTTATGTTTCGGGTCCGGGCGTGGCAAGTTACACGCGGGTTTCAAAAATCGCGCCTACGTAAAGCCCGCGTGACTGCCGTGTTTCGTGTTTGTTAACGGCACCTGATGGCCGGGGTGCTTTTTGCTGATTCTGCAGCCGTTTTGCCCGGAAACGCTGGCCGAACCCCGTGCGCCGTGGTGAGGGTTGCCGCAGTTATGCCGCGTTACAAGCACATGAATGAAACACATCCATATCCGGGTCCCGTGCCTGGCGCGGGATGGTTTCCCTGCCGGACCTGTTGACCGGGTCTGAGCGGTGCGCCCACCATGGGATATGACTGATTCTGCAGCTACCGGCGATGACTACTTCACTGAGAATCCGCACGCGGATGTTGCGGCGGAAGCGGGGGATGCCGCAGCGGAAGCGGACAGCTCCGCTACCGTCGAAGACATTGCCGGGGACGTGCGGGACGAGATCCGGCTGGGCCATGTGGAGGACGAGGTGAGCCATGTGCTCGAGGAACGGCTGGACGAAGCCGGCATCAGCATGCGGCCTGAAGACGTGGACGACCTCGCCGAAGATATCGAGCGGGATGTATCCAGCTAGGAATGCCCATGAACGACCCGCATAACCTGGAACGGTTCGTCGCCGCGCAGAATGACGGTGCCACCTACGCCCAGGCTCTGGAGGAGCTGCGCGCAGGCAGCAAGCGCAGCCACTGGATGTGGTTCGTCTTTCCGCAGGTTGCCGGCCTGGGGCAAAGCGCCACCTCCAGGCGGTACGCCATCGCATCCCTTGATGAAGCACGGGCGTACCTGCAGCATCCTGTGCTTGGACCGCGGCTGATCGAGTGCGCCACCGCCGTCGATAACGTGGGCAACCGGGGCGCGGCAGAGATTTTCGGCGGCATCGACGCCCGGAAGCTGCAGTCCTCCATGACGCTGTTCCTGCGGGCGGCACCGGATGAACAGGTGTTCCGGCGCGTATTGGAGCACTTCTTCGGCGGGGAGGCCGACGCCGCCACAGACGGGCTGCTGGCAAGCCCGCGCATGTAAGTGGTAGCCGCCCTTCACCCGGATAGTTGGCGGACCTAGACTGGGAGCACGAGCCAGCCTGCAGCCAGCGGGCTGGGCAGACGGAAGGACAGTGGCATGGGTCTGGACGACAAAATCGACAACGCAGCAGAAAAGCTTGGCGGCAAGGCCAAGGAAGGGGCGGGCAAGGCCGGCGACGACCCGGGCCTGGAGGCTGAGGGTAAGACTGACCAGGCCAAGGCCGACCTGAAACAGGCCGGTGAAAAGGTCAAGGACGCTTTCAAGAAGGACTGACCAAACAGGATCACCACGCCTGGCGCTCCGCCTGTAGCGGAGATCTGAAGGGAGTCCCGCCCGCGAAACCGCGGCAGGGCTCCCTTTCCTGTTGGCATCTATATAAAAATTCGGTTGGATTTATTCTGGCGTGCCTAGCGGCCACCCTGTCCGGCGTGCAGAGTGAGGGTACGGATCCTCGGCCCAGTGATCGAAAGGAACCACCATGCGCTCTGCCCATCGCCCGCACTTGGTTGCCTTACTGGCGGCGGCCGTCACACTTGGCCTGGCCGGCTGCGGTTCCAGCCCCACGCAGGGCGTTTCGCCCGTTACCCCGCCGTCCGCCGTCGCCCCCTCAGGCACCACTGGTACCGCTGCTGGATACTCCGGAAAGCTGATCCCCTTCGCGTTCCCTGACCGCCCGCTTTCCTTCCAGTACCCGGTCGAATGGCATGCCGGATATTTTGAGGGCGGTGGGAAGCCGTCGCTGTCGGGTACTGCAACCGTGTCTGACCCCCAGAGCAGCAATAATCTCACCGCATATTTGGGCCAGATGGCAGATGCGGTGAGCCATCCGGTGAACAGGACCGTCTTCGAGTCGGAACCGGTCCCGGGTCTGAGCGGGCAGCCCGCTCCTGCGGCCAACTACTCGTTCTATGTGGACCGGACGGACGGCAAGCCGACCTACCGCATGCACCTGACGGCCGGGACACCCGCTGCCGGCGCCGAGGGCAGGCTTCTTTTGAGCATGTCCTACCGCTAGCAGGAGCCCTGGATCCGCCGTGCCGAAAGCCCTAGGTGGTGACCTCCACCAGCTGGACATCACCTAAACTGCCATTGACGACGACGGCGGTCATGTACGTGCACACAGGTTGCCGGCGGCGGTCGGTGGGGGAGCCGGGGTTGAGCAGGCGCAGGCCGCCGGGCGCCACCGTGTCCCAGGGAATGTGCGAGTGGCCGAAAACCAGCACGTCGGTGTCCGGAAAGAGGGCTTCGCAGCGCTGCTCCCGGCCCTTCGCCTGACCGGTCTCGTGGATCATGCTGAACCGGACGCCATCGAGCGTCACACTGGCCGTCTCGGGCAAACGCCGCCGAAGCTCGTCGCCATCGTTGTTTCCGTAGACACCGATCAGGCGCCTGCTGCGCTGTTCGAACTCGTCGAGCAGGCCGGCACTGATCCAGTCACCCGCGTGGAACACCACATCAGCAGTCTCGACGGCGGCCCACACCTGCTCGGGCAGTGCCCGGGCGCGCTTGGGGACGTGGGTGTCGGCAACAAGGACCAGGCGCAGGCTCATCGAAGCATCTTCCCATGGGGCAGACTGGGACGATGGAGAAAATCGTTCCGCCCTCACCCGGCGATCCCCGCCGTCCCCTTGGCCCCCGCGACCCCGGCGATGCGTGGGTGGAGGGCGACCGCGGACGGTTCTGGGGGCGCTTCGGATCGGCCGGCCTTCTGGTCCATGATGTGGAGAAGGGCGTTCTGCTGCAGCACCGTGCCACCTGGAGCGACCACGGCGGAACGTGGGGGCTCCCCGGCGGCGCGCTGCACCAGGGCGAGGACGCCGTGACCGGCGCACTGCGTGAGGCCCACGAGGAGGCGGCAGTACCCGAACAGAGCGTCAAAGTGCTCTTCACGTCCGTGTTCGACGTCGGCTACTGGTCCTACACCACCGTGGCAGTGCGGGTGCTGGAGCCCTTCGAGCCGGCCATCAACGATCCCGAAAGCATCGAACTGCTGTGGATTCCCGTTGAAGAGGTGGCCGGCATCAACCTGCATCCTGCCTTTGCCGCCTCCTGGCCGGACCTGCGGGGCAGGCTGCTGGACGGCTCCAGTAATGAACACTGATTAGCCATGAATACTGAGAAGTTCCGGCTGCTGCTGGAAGAGGAACGCGCGAGGAAGCTCGCCCTCCTGCCGGCGCTCACCGCAGACATCGCCTCCGCGAACGCAGCCCGGCAGAACTCCAACGTCGACGACGAGCATGACCCCGAAGGCGCAACCATCGCCTTCGAACTCTCGCAGGCGTCGGCCCTGCTGGACCAAAGCCGGTCCGGACTGGCGGAAGTGGACGCCGCCCTTGAGCGGATCGAAGCGGGCACTTACGGAATATGCACGGTGTGCGGAGAGCAAATCGCCGAAGGGCGGCTGGAGGCCCGCCCCTGGACCCCTTTCTGCATCCGCCACACGGGCGGCCGGGCCTAATCTCAGCCCGGCAGAGGAGGATGCCCGGGGGCTGTTCCACCGGAGGGAAGAGCATCGTACTCTAGGGCTGGGAGGTGATTGCCATGCAGGCAACCCAGGGAGACCGCATCATCATCCGGGGCAGGACGGTGGAGTCCTCGGACCGGCACGGTGAGATTCTGGAAGTCCGGGGCGCCGACGGAGCGCCGCCGTACCACGTCCGTTTTGACGATGGTCACGAGACCATCCTTTACCCCGGCGGCGACTTCACCGTCGAGCACCACACCACCTAGCTGCCCGGATGACAGCACCGCCACGGCCGACCGGACCCTGATCGTAGTCCTCACCATCATTGCCGGTCTCGTCGCCGTGGCGCTCGCTGTTGTCTTTTTCCGCGGCCTGCCGGAGCCGCTTGCTGAGAATACGCCGGCGGGTGTGGTCCAGCGGTATGCGGCTGCCGTCCTCAACGGTGACGAGGCGGCTGCCAGGCGGTACTCGACTGACGGTCGTTACGGGACCGTGCAGCCGGACGGGCCATGCACTCGGGTGGAACGTCCTGCGGCGGGCACGCTCCGGATTACGCTGGCCTCCACTGTGGAGCATGCCGACACAGCGGACGTTCACGTCGTCCTGGCCACGTCCAACGGCAGCGGTCCTTTCGGGAACCCCGAATACGAGAGTGAGGCCGTGTTTGGCCTGGAACGGGTCAACGGCACCTGGCTGGTGGCGACCGCCCCATGGCAGCTCACCATCTGTCCCGTTCCGGCGGCGAAGCCGTGAGTAACGTCCGGCCCGTACGCGTGAATCACCATCGCCGGCGGTGACCACGGTGCGGCGGCTGGTGGTCTTTGTACTCCTCTTTGTCCTCGTGCTGATCGGCGCTTCCGGCGTGGGCGGCCTGTTTGAGCGGCTGTTTAACTCGGGTGCAGGGCCGGCCGGGAACGACGTCGGCGGCCTCGCCCGGTCCCTTCCGTTTGCACTGGTCGGTGGATCCATGGCCGCGGTCCTGTGGTGGCTCGTGTGGCGCCGGCAGGGGGAGGAAGCGGAGCGCTCCTCGGTTGCATGGGGGCTGTACGTCTCCGGCGCATACATCGTTGCCCTCATCACCGCGGTTACGGCTGTGCTCGGCGCCGTAGCGCAGTTGGTGGGACTGCTGGCCTGTGCCGCGTCCGGCCCGGCGGGTGCTTGGGTGAGGGCCTGGAATGGCGTTCGTCCCTGGCCACGGGTGTGGTGTGGGCGGCCGTGTGGGCATGGCCCCGGTGGATGTGGCAGCACCGTGGCAAGGGCCCGCGCCGGCTGCACACCGTCCCGGCGCTCGCGGGGTCTGTGTTCGGTCTGCTGCTAGGTGCCGGCGGGGCCGTGGCTGCTCTCGGCAGTCTTCTCGATGCGGCGCTGCGGGGGCTGGCAGGTACACATGACGTGGGAACGCCCTGGTGGGTTTCGGTGCTGCAGTCACTCTTCTGGGCGGGCGGCGGGTTCCTGGTTTGGTGGTGGCATTGGGTCCGCGGCGAAGCTTGGCGCCTGTCCTCGCCGCTGGCCAACGTGGCCGCGGCGTTCTTTGGCGTGTTTGGCGGCTGCAGTACGGCAATGGCCGGCGCCATCACGGCGGTTTTCGTCCTGCTGCGGCTGGCACTGGACCGCTCCGAAGACATGATCCGGCTCGTGGATCCCCTTGGCCCCGCGCTGGCCGCGGCAGCTGTCGGGTGCCTAGTCTGGCGCTACCACGCGTTGCTCACGTCCGCGTGGTCGGAGAAGATGCGGGAGACGGGGCTGCTGCTGGCATCCGGAGTGGCGGTGGTCGCTGCGGCCTCAGGTGTGGGAGTTGTTGTCAACGCGGCCTTGGGCTTTGCCGAGACGGCGCTGGCGGGAACGGGGACGCGCACACTGCTGCTGGGGGGAATCAGTGCCCTGGTTGTGGGCGGTGCGGTCTGGTGGTGGGCGTGGCAGCCGGCGGACCGCCGCGGGTGGTTGGCTACCAGGCCTTCGAGTATCTGCTGGACCCTGTGCCCTCCGGAACCCTGGTGGGACGGATCCGGGCGCCGCTCGGACTGCTGACCGCCACCGCGCTCGTGGCCGTCTATCACTACAGCGTCTGGCGCAGGGAGCGTGCGGTGCTGCCGACGGACGCGGGCTCGCTGCAGGAAACCGACTCACTGCAGGAGGCTGGCCGGGTGCAGGACACCGGTCCGGTACGGACCGCGCGACGGACGATCGGCCAAGTCGTCCTGGTGACGGGCTCCGATCCTGTTCCACTGTCACGCGCCATCCACGAAGCCTCCGGTGCCGACGTGACGGTCTGGCTGCGGTCCGGCCTACCGGCAGGGCCGGACGCGGGACAGCCGGATGCCAGGACGCTTATGACCGCGCTGGAAGGTGTGAGCGCAGAGCGGGTGCTGGCCGTCGTCGGACCCGGCGCCCGGATCGATGTCATCCCGGTACAGGCCACACCGCCCCATGAGTGAAGCCTCCTGACGGAAGCCTCAGGAAACGGGCTGCCCCTTGATCGGTGACCGGTCGGCGCCGTATTCGGCCGTCACCAGGATGGGCAGGTGGTCCGATTTCCCCCGGGGGAGCGTTTCCACGCTTTCGATGTCGAGGCCCAGTGACGTAGCAAAGTCGAAGTGGCCTTTGAAGACCTTGTACCGGGTGTAGGTCCTGCGGTTGCTCAGGGACAGGGCGTAGCCGGAGTTCTTCATGTGCGTGTCAAGGTTCTTGGTGAAGAACGGGTAGTTGAAGTCGCCCACCATCAGGGTCATGAGGCCCGTGCCCATGCTGAGCAGCTCGGCATGCGCCGCGTGGATCTGCTTGCGCCGCAGCGAGTTGGACGCTGTGAGCGGGGCGGCGTGGAACGAACCCACCACCAGCTCATGGTCAGTTTCATTGTCCACCATCCGGGTGCCGATCAGCCGCTCATGGGCCGGTGCCATCACGCGGTCGTGCATCGACTTCTTCAGGGCAAAGGTCTGGGTATCCAGGGCCGTAAACCGGTCAGCCCGGTAGTAGATGGCCAGGCCCAGCCTGTTGCCCTTCGTGTAGTCGGCCAGGTGGAGCGGGCCGAGCGTGTCAGGCAGATCGGAAGAGTCACATTCCTGAAGGCAGAGGACGTCTATCCCAAAGTTGCGGGCCAGACTCATCAGTTCACCGCTCGCCTTGTGCTTGCGGAGGTTGTAGCTAATAACTCGCATCGAACACCTCTTCCGAGGGCTGCTAGAAGGACCAGTCTCCGAGTCTACCCAGATCATCATATGGAGATCCGTACATTAAGCGCGCGTCCGGCGAGGCAAAATATGCCGCGCCGGACGTATGCCAGATTCTGCAAAGGAGCTGTGGCCTCTGGCCTGAATTACCTTCCGCCGGGGCCGCTTCCCTGCGTGTACTCTCCGGCCGTGACCGTGCCGCCGTCGAGGCAGCCCTCGCCCAGTCCGGACTCCACCTTCGCCGTGCCTCCGGTGTACACCGTGTACTGCTTCCCTGCTTCGATGGCTGCTGCGGAAAAGACCAGCGAGCCGGTGGCTTTGGTGGTCACAAACGTGGCCACGAGCTTGCCGTCGGCGTTGTGGTGCACCACGAACCTGTCCAGCGCCCAGGCGGTGGCGCCGCCGGCGGACAGTGTCAGGGCAAGGGTGGACCCGGACTTATGCCCGCCGTGAGCCGGGCATTTGAGGAAGCTATGAAAGCTCCCGGCCAGCCGACGCGCTCCCGCCACAGGAATCATTGCGGACAGTCGGGTGTTGTGGAGGAAGCGAACCTGTCTTGGAGGAGGAAGCACCATGGTCAGAGCGGTCTGGAACGGCGCCGTGATCGCTGAGAGCGACGCCACCGTGAAGGTGGAGGGAAACCACTACTTCCCGAAGGCGTCAGTGCGCACCGAATACTTGGAGGACAGCTCCCACTCCACGTATTGCCCCTGGAAGGGGGAAGCGAGCTACTACAGCCTGCGGGTTGACGGCCTGTGCAATGAGAATGCCGCCTGGTACTACGCCGATCCGTCTTCTGAAGCGGCCGGGATCAGGGATCACGTGGCGTTCTGGCACGGGGTCCGGATCGAAGCCTGAGACGGCTCCATAGGCCGGAAGCGATAGAGTGAACCGGGATTAACCGATCACGCTTCGAAGGAGTCACCGTTGACTGCTGAACTCACGGAACTCGCCGGCGGCGACTTCTACTACCAGGACCTGGGCGGCGGCCGATTCCGCTCCACCATCCACGCCCAGGGGGCGTGGAACGCCCACGAACAGCACATGGCCCCGGCGTCGGGACTCCTGGCTGACCGGCTGGACCGGCACCAACCCCGGGACGGCATGCGGATGGCCAGGCTCAGCTACGAAATCCTGGGACTGATCCCCGGCGGTGAATTTGAAATCGTCACCGCGACGTTGCGCCCGGGACGCACCATCGAGCTGCTGCAGGCTGAACTGGTGGCGGCCGGGCGTGTGGCCATCAGGGCGACGGCTTGGCGCATGGTCACCAGCGATACAACCGCCGTGGCCGCCGTCGAGGATGGGTCCATCCCCTCACCGGAAGAATGCAAGCCCTATGACGGTGCGAGCGTGTGGCCTGGGGGCTACATCCGCTCCCTGGAAATGCGGGTGGCGGAAGGCCACCGGCCCGGCGCCGGGAAGGTGTGGCTGCGCACGGACCATCCGCTGACGGACGGAAACGACAGCACGGACATGGCGAGGCTCATGGGTCTCGTGGACACCGCCAACGGCATTGCCGCCCGGGTGCCTCCGGGCAAGGGCAGTTACGCCTTCCCGAACCTGGATCTCCAGATCCACATGTACCGGCGGCCGGAGGGCGAGTGGCTCGGGCTGGACAATGCCGTGTCCTTCGGTGCTGACGGCATCGGCCTCACCTCGACGGTGCTTCATGACCGGTCCGGCCCGTTCGGCCGGGCGGAACAGATCCTGACCTTGCGGAAGAGCTGACCCGCGGGCCGGCTAGTGGAAGACCAGCCAGCCCGCCAGCGTGGCGAGGCCGGTCAGCAGGGCGCCCCACGCCATGTCCACAACGATGAGCTGCAGCGGCCAGGTCTTGAGCGTCGCGGCGTTGGTGAGGTCGTACGTGGCGTAGGCGAAGGCGCCCAGCGCCGCCCCGTGGCCGACGGCGGTCAGCCACGTGCCGCTGTCGAGCGCCGGCCGCAGGGCAAAGAAAACGATGCCCGAAATGTAAATCAAATAGAACGCCACGGCGTACCCTAGATGGGGCCGGTCGGCCAGCAATTCACCGATGTGGCTGCGGTAGAACGGGTTCATGAGCTTGAGCCACACGGCGTCGATCACGGCGAAAGCAGCGGCGACGACCAGAAATTGCAACACGACCATAAGGGAGCTTAGCAACATGCAGCAGGCCGGGGCTGATTCACGGACTCTGACCCTCGTCCGGCAGGAGCAGTCCCTCGGCGCCGTCCGTGACCTTGACTTCGGGATCGAACTCCTCGGCAAGGCCAGGGCCGGGGACATCGGATCCACGCTTCGGCTGTACCGGCCCGCACCGACTGTTGCCTTCGGCCAGCGCGACACCCGCCTGCCCGGCTTCGGCGCCGCCGCCCAGACCTGCCGCGACCTGGGGTTCGAGCCGCTGATCCGCAAGGCGGGAGGCCGCGCGGCCGCGTATCACGAAGGCACGCTGATCATTGACCACGTGGAGCCGCACAGCGATGCGATCGCCGGAGCCAAAGGGCGTTTCGCATTTTTCGGCGAAATGCTGGCGGGAGCACTCCAGAGCGTTGGCGTGCACGCCGCCGTCGGCGAGATTCCGGGGGAGTACTGTCCCGGCGAATACAGCGTCCACGGCTTCGCGCCCGGGGTCCCTGACCACCGGATCAAGCTGGTGGGCACAGCGCAGCGCGTGGTGTCCGGCGCCTGGCTGTTCAGCTCTGTGGTGGTGGTGGAGAATTCGGCGCCCATCCGCGAGGTGCTGACGGCCAGCTACGAGGCCCTTGGGCTGGATTGGGATCCCGCGACCGCCGGCGCGGCCAACGACCTTGTGCCCGGCCTTGACGTACAGGCCATCGAGGACGCGGTGGTCCGCACCTACGCGGAGTACGCCACACTGGGGCAGGCGGACTTCAGCAGTCTCCGCGCCTAGCGCTGCCGGGTCATTCGGTGGCCGGGGGGATTTGGCAGATCATGAGGACGTTTCCGTCCGGGTCCCGGAAGTTGAACCACTGGTCATCGTTGACCTCGGTGAGTTCCACGCCCCGGGTTTTCATGAAGGCATGGGCCGCATGGATGTCCGCTGTGTTGAAGTGGAACGCGGGAACCTGGAAGACGGCGCCGGGGGAGTAGATCTTGCTGTCCAGGACGAGGCCGGCCCCGTCCATGGGGAGTATGTACAGATGGTCCAGCAGGACCTTGTCATCGGCGGGCACGCCCAGCATGCCGCAATACCAGTCGCGGGCTTCCTCGATATCGCTGACAGGGACAAAGACGGTGCCGATCTGCGGTGAAACTGGACTCACAGCAATCCTTTGGAACGCGGGAAGGAACTCGAACTGTAACGCGCTGGACTGGCCGCCGCCAGGAGCGGGGCCCGCCGGGATTTTTCGTACCCAGACCTGTCGATTTCAAACGCGCGGGAGAGGACGATTAAGGGACAGCCGCTGAAAAAAGGAGGTCGGTGATGTGCTATTCATCGCGGGCGGATTTCGGCTGGGACACCCGGAAGGATGCCCTCCGGAAGCCTGAGGTGCACCTGGAACCGGCGCCGCCGGAAGCTGCGCCCGGGAAGCCTGTGGACCATCCGGAACCCCGGACCCATGCAGACGACACCAAGCTGTGGGCCTTCCTGGCCCGCCGCAAGGAGCCCCGCCAGGAAGCCCACGCTCGCAGGCCGGTGCAGGACCGGATCGACGAAAAAGTCTTTACTGGTGAATCTTGATTGCGGCGTCAGCCCTACGCGGCCAGCCTGCTCTTGACCTCGGCTGCAGACGGGTTCGTGGCAGCGGTGCCGTCCGGGAAGAGAACGGTGGGGACGGTGCGGTTGCCGCCATTGATCTGCTCCACGAGCTCGGCCGTGCCGTCAACCTCTTCGATGTTGATCTCGGTGTAGCCGATGCCCTGGGCGTCCAGCTGCTTCTTCAGCCGGTTGCAATAGCCGCACCAGGTGGTCGAGAACATGGTGATGGTGCCGTCTTCGGGGGTAAAGTCCACGGGCTCTCCTCGGATTGATATGGTCCTGTCGGTTTCCTTCCCCACAACCGTAACCCGGGCACCGGTATTCCCCAGTCTCTGTTGCAATGGCATGCTGGTGCCATGTGTGGACGTTACGTCATGGCCCGGGCAGTGGGGGATTTGCTGGCAGAATTCGACGCCGAGCTTGAGAACGAAACCGAAATCCCGCCGTCGTGGAACGTTGCCCCCACGGACGGTGCGCCCATCGTCCTGGAACGGCTTATCGACGGCGGCACGGTCCGCCAGCTGCACGTCGCCCGCTGGGGCCTGGTGCCGTCGTGGGCGAAAAGCCCGGGCATCGGCGCGAAGATGATCAACGCCCGGAGCGAGTCGGTCCTCGAGAAGCCGGCGTTCCGCAAAGCGGTGCAGTCGAGGCGCTGCGCCGTCCCGGCGGACGGCTACTACGAATGGAAACAGGGCGAGGGCCGCAACAAACAGCCCTACTACGTCCACCCCCGTGACGACTCCGCCATGGCCTTCGCGGGACTGTACGAGTGGTGGAAGGACCCGTCCGTGCCGCCGGGTGAACCCGCCCAGTGGATGCTCTCGATGTCCATCATGACGGCGGACTCACCGCCGGCGGGAACTGAAGGCACCGTGTTCGCCGAACTTACGGCGCTCCACGACCGCGTCCCGCTGCCCATGAGCCGCGACACCATGGCAGCCTGGCTTGACCCGCAGGTTGACGACGCTGCCGGCCTGGTGGACCTCGTCCGGTCCGGCGTGAAGGACGTAGCCGCCGGCTGGCGGGTGGACTCCGTGGGCAAGGCGGTGGGCAACGTCCGCAACAACTCTCCGGAGCTCATCGAGCCTGTGGAGGCACTCTTCTGAGACTGACTTTTGGGGGTCACGGACTAGCTGACCTGACCGGAATCAGGGCCGAGCCTGGAATCAGACGGTGACCTGGCCGCCGTCGTCCACTGTCCACGTGGGGTTGAAGGCAATTTCCCAGCGGAAGCCGTCCGGATCGGCGAAGTATCCGGTGTAGCCGCCCCACGGCTGGGTCTTGGGAGGGGCCACGACGGACGCGCCGGCCGACTCTGCCTGAGCTATTACCTGGTCTACCTGCTCGGCGCTGCCGACGTTGTGGCTGAGCGTAATGCAGGGGACTGCGGAGGGAGCATCAACGGCGGCCTCGGCCCGCATCTGCGCGGCATCCCACAGGGAAAGAATCAGGCCGTGGTTGGCCTGGATAAAGACCACCTCATCGGGAACCTCACGGTGGACCGGCCAACCCAAGCCGTCCACATAGAAGCGCCGGGAGGCGGCCACGCTACGCACTCCCAATGAAATAAAATCGACTCTGGGCTGCATGGTTCGATACTGTCATGATCATGCCCACAAATCACGGAGACGAGAAAAACGCCCAGGCTGACCGGGAACAGCTCGCCGCCGTGCGGGTTGCGGTGGACGAGGTGGACGAGCAGATCGTCACGCTGATCGCTCGCCGCGAGCGCCTGATCCGCATCGCGGGAACCCTGAAGGGTGACGACGCTGAAGTGCGGGCGCCGGGACGCGTGGAACGGGTCATCGAGCATGTGCGCTTGGCCGCAGAGAAAAAAGAAATAGACCCGGACATCGTGGAAAGCACGTACCGGGCCATGATCTCGAAGTTCATCGAGCTTGAGTTGAAAATCCACAACGACAACAGCTGAGCTGTTGCTTCTGGCTGCGGAGAGGCTCCGTCCGCTGACAGGCGCGCCGGGGCGCGGGGCCAGCTGATCCGGGCTGCTGCCCGGTGCCGCTCGCGGGGGCGCTGACCCTCTAGAGCTTCTCCTCGACAGGCACGCCGGACTGGAATTCCCGCCCGTCGGCCTCGCTGAACGCGGACATGAGGTGGCTCTTGTCCAGCCCAAGTACCGTGCTCATCGGGAAGTTGCCCGTGATGGTGTTGCCCGAGTGCTCAACGCTGCTGAGGTCGAAGTTCTCCTCCGTGCCGTCATGGCTGAAGGAGTAGATCGAGACCGCCTCGCCGTTCATGAACTCGATTCCCAGCCTCCGTTGATGAGAATAATCCGGAGTGGCAGCCACGAGCCCCACAACAAAGGCTCCCGATGCTGGAATGTTGCCGTCGATATCGAACCTGGCCACCAATGTGCTTTCTTTGGCGGCGATGCTTACCTGCTTCAGGAGCGCGTCATTGGAACTCATGGGACCATCCTGCCCTGTGAGCCGCCGTCCGTCCACACCCATCTAGGTTTTGTCCCCGGCCCGGCGTAGACTGGAACTATTCGAATACATATTCGAATGACTGCTTTGAATGACTGCGTATTTCTGCATGATGAGATTGGTATCCGGAGGCACCCATGGGAACGTTCAGCGAGTCTGTTGACGTCGTCTGCGCACCTACCGGTGAGGCGGCGGAGCTTCGCTGGGGCGGCAGGGAATACCGGGTCTGCGCTGAACCCTTGCGCTGGTACGAACGCCGCCAGTGGTGGGCCGAAGAACGGCGTGCCCCGCTGGGTAGCGGGCCCGGGCTTGTTGACCATGAGATCTGGCGGGTGCAAGTCCTGCCTGCCGGCAGAAGCGGCCCGCAGGAAACTCCGGCTGCAGAACCCCCTGAACCACTAACCCTTGACCTGGTGCGGCATACCGGCAGCGGACGCTGGCGGCTGCTCCGCATCCACGACGCCCTCCTCCCTAAAGACGCACTCCAGCACAAATCAGCATGAGCTTCACTCATCTACACGTTTCCACCGCCTTCAGCGCCCACTACGGTGTCTCCTGGCCAGATGAACTTGCCCAGGCAGCTGCGGCCCAGGGAGCGACCGCCCTTGGGTGTACTGACCGGGACGGCCTCTATGGCACCGTAAAACACCTCAAGGCATGCATGGCTGCCGGGATTGACCCGGTGGTCGGGGTGGATCTGTCAGTGTTCGACGACGAGGGGGACCATGAGGGCGGGGTGCCTGATTCGCAGATGGCTGGGGTCCGGTTTTCCAAAACCCGGTTTTCGGCGGAGCGCGTCACCGGCCGGGTCGTTATCCTCGCTCACGGGCATAACAAGGGTGCGGGGTACAAGGCACTGTGCCGGCTGATCTCCGACTCACATGCCCGCACCACGGGCAAAGCCGGGGGAACTGTGCCTGTTGCTGTCACCAGGGCTGAACTCGCATCACGCGTCCTGGACCCGGAAACCCTGAAGCCGGTGCTTACCGTGCTGCTGGGCCCGGACTCCGACGTCGGCCTCGCACTGGGCGGCCGGCGGTACCTCCGGCCCCGCACCCTTTTCAAAAGCTGGCTGGACGCCATGCCCGCCGGAAGCGTCGCGGCGGAGATCGTCACCCACCTCAGCGCACCGGGTGAACCCTTGAGCACGGCCCACGCGGTCCGCATGCTCAAGCTGGCACAGGAGTACGGCGTGCCGGCCGTGCTCACCAACGCAGTCCGTTACTGCGAGGAGGACGGGGCTGCCACCGCCGACGTCCTGGATTCGGCCCGCACGCTCATGTCGCTTCCCGAACTTTCCGCCGCGCCGCTGCTTCAGCCCAACGGGCAGGGCTGGCTGAAAACCCCGGACCAAATGGTGGAGCTGGGCAAGGAGATCATCCATGCCGCCGGCTACGGTGCCGCCGATCTTCAGGTGCTGCTCGCACAGACTGAGGCGCTCGCGGACCGGTGCCGCATGGATCCCGTGTCCGACATGGGCTGGAAGCAGCCGGTGGTGCCCGAGGCTGCCGTCATCGGCATTGAAGGGGACCCGCTGGCAGAACTGGCCCAGCGCTGCGAGGCCGGAATTGCACGGCGATTCCCCGGCATCTCCGGGAAGGCGGAAGCAGACATGCGCGCCCGGCTGCAGCATGAGCTGAAGATCATCGCCCGCCTCGGCTTTGCCTCCTACTTCCTCACCGTGGCCGAAGTTTCCCGGATGATCCTGGACATGAATGTGAGGGCAGCAGCCCGGGGATCGGGTGCTTCCAGCCTGGTCAACTATTTGATCGACATCAGCCAGGTAAACCCCCTCCAGCATGACCTGATCTTCGAACGGTTCCTCTCCGGCGACCGGTCCACGCTGCCTGATATCGACATCGATGTGGAAAGCGCTGAGCGGCACAACGTCTACCGGAGAATCTTTGACCGCTTCGGCTCCCAGCGCGTCACGCTGATGAGCATGCAGAACGGCTACCGCGCTCGCGGTGCGGTGCGGGACGCCGGCATGGCGTTGGGGATGGACGACGGCGATGTCGGGGAGATTGCCAAACAGCTGTGGCGCTTTTCGGCACGGAAGTTCCGGGAGGCATTGGAGGAAAAACCGGAACTTCGCGAGTTCGCCGGACGGGTGGAACAGCGGAACTTTTCTGAGAACCAGCAGCTGGACCTGCTGGTGGACCTGACCGAAAGGCTGGACCGCCTTCCGCGCCACATCTCCATGCACCCCTGCGGGGTGATCCTCGGAGATGCCACCCTGCTGGACCGGACCCCGGTCCAGCCCAGCGGCCTTGGCCTGCCCATGAGCCAGTTCGACAAACACGACATGGACCCGATGGGCATGCTGAAGCTGGATGTCCTGGGTGTCAGGATGCAAAGTGCCATGGCCTTTGCCGTGCGGGAGATCATCCGGATCCACCCCTCCAAGGCTGAAGTGGTGGCCGCCGGAGCCCATCCCGCTGGGCCTGGGGGCAGCGGGCCGGACTACATCGCCGAGGACGGCCTGATCGACCTCAATGCCGTGCCCCTTGATGATGAGCCGACTTATGAGCTGATCAGAAGCACCCACACGCTGGGATGCTTCCAGATCGAATCGCCGGGCCAGCGGGAACTGGTGGGCAAGATGGCCCCGCGTGAGTTTAACGACCTCATCATCGACATCTCACTGTTCCGTCCCGGCCCCATGAAATCCGACATGGTCCGGCCCTTCCTTGAACACAGGCACGGCTTCGCGCCGGAGACCTACCCGCACCCTGATCTGAAGCCGGTGCTTCAGGAAACCCACGGCGTGACGGTCTTCCATGAGCAGATCCTGAGGACCTTTGATGTGATGACCGGCTGCGGGCTGGCGAAAGCCGACGAGTTCCGCCGGGCGCTGAGCAACGAGGTCAAGGAGGGCCAGGTCGAGGAGTTTTTCCGCCGTGAGGCAAAGGCCAGGAAGTATTCGCCGGAGGTGGTGGACAGGGTCTGGGGCACGCTGAAATCGTTCGCCAGCTTCGGGTTCTGCAAAGCCCACGGCGCCGCTTTTGCCGTGCCCACCTATCAGTCCGCCTGGCTGAAGGCCCACCATCCGGAGGCCTTCCTCGCGGGCCTGTGGGAGCACGATCCCGGCATGTACCCCAAACGTCTCCTTGTGGCCGAGGCGCGGCGCATGGGCATCCCCATACTTCCGCTGGACATCAACCGCAGCGGGGCGGAATACCGGGTGGAGCGTGTCGCGGAGGGCCCGGACCGGGGAAAGCTGGGCATCCGGCTGAGCCTCAACGGCATCTTCGGGCTGTCCGGTACTGAACTGAAGCGTATCGTTGCCGGCCAGCCCTATGACTCACTGGCGGACCTGCGGGCACGCTCCAGGCTGAGCAAGCCCAGCATCAAGCGGCTCGCCCAACTCGGTGCCTTTGACACGCTGCACCGGGAATCCGGCGGGACAGCCAACCGGGCAGACCTTGTCCACCACCTGCAAAACCTGCAGAGCAAGCCGGCAAGGAAAGGCGCGGAGGTCATTGAGGGACAACTCGCACTGCCCCTGGGGGATGTCGAGTTGCGGAACGTCAAGCCCGGGCTGCCTGAGCCCACCACAGTGGAGAACGTCCGGGCGGAACTGGACCTGATGGCGGTTGACGTCAGCGAACACCTGATGTCCAGCCACCGGCCGCTCCTGGACAGGCTTGGCGTCACCACCGCGGACAAGCTGCTGGGGCTGCGCAACGGCACGGAGGTGCTGGTGGCCGGTGTCCGGATCGCCACCCAGACCCCGCCCATGCGCGGCGGCAGGCGGGTGGTGTTCATCAGCATCGACGACGGCACCGGATGCGTGGATTCCGTGTTCTTCCACGAGGCCCAGGAACACGCCGGCCCGCTGCTGTTCGGGACCCGGCTGCTGCTGATCCGGGGAACCACCCGACGGACCGGTCCGCGCGGCATCAGCCTCAGCGCCAACATGGCCTGGGACCTCAGCCAGGTGGACACCCTGCCGTTCCCCGAACGGGAAACCGGTGAACGGGGGAGCGCTGACCCGGGACATCGTGAACCAGGGGGCGCCGGATCAGATAACCCTGAACAGGAGTTCTGGCAGCCGGGACCCCTTGAAGGTATCAGCAGAAACCTGGCTATCACCGGCCTGGGAAGCTGACCGGACCCGTTCATTTCCGCTTTTCCGCCGCATTGTTCCACTGGCCGCCACCGTGGCGCTTTGGCTCGCCACTTCCGCAACAGATAGCATTGACGAGGCTGGCTGTGGTCCCCGTACGCCACAAGCTACGAAGCCTGAACTTTGAATAGGAGACACCCGTGTCAGATGCCCAGCAGATCACCCTCATCGTCGATGGCGAAGAAATGAAGGTGACTACCGGGACCACCGGCGCGGAACTCTTCTTTGAGCGCCGCGACGTCGTAGTGGCCCGGGTCGACGGCGAACTCAAGGACCTGGACCAGCCCCTTCCCGAGGGTGCCCAGGTTGACGGCGTCACCATCGATTCCCCCGACGGGCTCAACGTGCTGCGCCACTCCACCGCCCACGTGATGGCCCAGGCCGTGCAGCAGCTGCGCCCGGACGCCAAGCTGGGCATCGGTCCCTACATCACGGACGGGTTCTACTTCGACTTCGACGTCGAGGAGCCCTTCACTCCGGAGGACCTGAAGACCCTGGAAAAGATGATGCTCAAGATCATCAACCAGAACCAGAAGTTCGTCCGCCGCGTCGTCTCCGAGGACGAGGCCCGCGAAGCCATGAAGAACGAGCCCTACAAGCTCGAACTGCTGGGCAAGAAGAACGACGCCGCCGATGCCGGCGAAGGCGTCAACGTCGAAGTGGGCGCCGGCGACATCACCATCTACGACAACGTCGACCGCAAGAGCGGGGACACCGTCTGGTGCGACCTGTGCCGCGGCCCCCACCTGCCCAACACCAAGCTCATCTCCAACGCCTTCGCCCTGACCAGGTCCTCGGCGGCGTACTGGCTGGGCAACCAGAACAACCAGCAGCTGCAGCGCATCTATGGCACCGCGTGGCCAACCAAGGACGCCCTGAAGGCCTACCAGGAACGCATCGCCGAGGCCGAACGCCGCGACCACCGGAAGCTTGGCGCCGAGCTGGACCTGTTCTCGTTCCCCGACGAGCTCGGGTCGGGCCTGCCGGTCTTCCACCCCAAGGGCGGCATCATCCGCAAGGCCATGGAGGACTACTCCCGGCAGCGCCACGTGGACGCCGGCTACGAGTTCGTCTACACCCCGCACATCACCAAGGGTCATCTGTACGAGGTATCCGGCCACCTGGACTGGTACCGGGACGGCATGTTCCCCGCGATGCACATCGACGCGGAGCACAACGAGGACGGCACCGTCCGCAAGCCCGGCCAGGACTACTACCTGAAGCCGATGAACTGCCCCATGCACAACCTCATCTTCCGCTCACGCGGCCGGTCCTACCGCGAACTGCCGCTGCGGCTCTTCGAATTCGGTTCCGTCTACCGCTACGAGAAGTCCGGCGTGGTCCACGGCCTGACCCGTGTGCGGGGCATGACACAGGACGACGCCCACATCTACTGCACCCGCGAGCAGATGAAGGACGAGCTCACCACTACGCTGAACTTCGTCCTCGGGCTGCTCAAGGACTACGGCCTGGACGACTTCTACCTCGAGCTGTCCACCAAGAACGAGGACAAGTTCGTCGGCGACGACGCCACCTGGGAGGAAGCTACCCGCACCCTGGCCGAAGTGGCCGAGGCCTCCGGGCTGGAGCTCGTTCCCGACCCGGGCGGAGCAGCGTTCTACGGACCCAAGATTTCGGTCCAGGCGAAGGATGCCCTGGGCCGCACCTGGCAGATGTCCACGATCCAGCTCGACTTCAACCTGCCTGAGCGCTTCGAACTCGAGTTCCAGGCCGCCGACGGCACGCGCCAGCGTCCGGTCATGATCCACCGGGCTCTGTTCGGTTCGGTGGAGCGGTTCATGGGCGTCCTCACCGAGCACTATGCCGGTGCCTTCCCGGCGTGGCTGGCTCCCGTGCAGGTGGTGGGCATCCCGGTGGCCGAGGCCTTCAACGACTACATGTTCGACGTCGTCGACAAGCTCAAGGCTGCCGGCATCCGCGCTGAGGTGGACATCTCCTCCGACCGTTTCCCGAAGAAGATCCGCACAGCCAGCAAGGACAAAATCCCGTTCGTGCTGATCGCCGGAGGTGAGGACGCAGAGGCGGGCGCCGTCTCCTTCCGCTTCCGGGACGGCAGCCAGGACAACGGCGTGCCCGTGGCCGAGGCTGTCCAGCGGATTGTGGACGCCGTCCGCAACCGGACCAGCTAGCCGCGGCGGAGGGGGCACACGTGCAGGAGAACACGGGGTCGGGCTATCCGGGCGACGCGGAGGTGACGGACGATTTTGGCCTCGCCGGCGTACCGGATGCCTTCCAGCGGCTGTGGACTCCGCATCGCATGGCCTACATCAAGGGCGGGCAGCACCAGTTCAAGAACCAGGACGACTGCCCGTTCTGCATCGCACCCGCACGCACCGATGAGGAGTCGCTCATCGTGTACCGCGGACGCACGTGCTACGTGGTGCTCAACCTGTTCCCATACAACCCCGGCCACCTGCTGGTGTGCCCCTACCGCCACGTCCCCGATTACACGGATCTGACGGTGGAGGAGACGGCCGATTTCGCCGACCTGACGCAGACCGCCATGCGGGTGCTGCGGAAGGTGGCGAATCCCGGCGGCTTCAACCTCGGCATGAACCAGGGGGTTGTGGGCGGGGCCGGCATCGCGGGGCACCTGCACCAGCACATCGTTCCGCGCTGGGGCGGGGACGGAAACTTCTTCCCCATCATCGCCCAGACCAAGGCGATCACGCAGACCCTCGACGAGGTCCGCCAGCAGGTTGCCGACGCCTGGCCCGGGGAGACGCATGCTGAATAGGCATGCCCGCGGTTTCTTCACCGCGCTGTTTACCCCGCTTGCACGCTGGCTTCTGAAAATTGGCGTCTCGCCGGACGCGATCACCATTGTTGGGACGGCCGGTGTAGTGGTGGGGGCCCTGGTGTTCTATCCGCTGGGCCAGCTCTGGTGGGGAACGATCTTTATCACCCTGTTCATCTTCTCCGACGTCATCGACGGCATCATGGCGCGGATGCAGAACCTCGGCGGGCGCTGGGGCAACTTCCTGGACTCCAGCCTGGACCGGCTGGCTGACGGTGCCCTTTTTGCGGGCCTGTCCATCTGGTTTTTCACCGGCGGTGCGGATGCCCCCATAGCCATTGCCGCCGTCGTCTGCCTTGTCCTTGGCATGGTGGTTTCCTATGTCCGGGCGAAGGCCGAATCTCTCGGCTTCCAGGCGAACGTGGGCATTGCCGAACGTGCTGAACGGCTGGTCTCCGTCCTGGTGATCACCGGCCTCACGGGCGTGGGACTGCCGCCGGTTGTGCTGCTGGCGACCCTGGTGCTGCTGGCCGCGGCGAGCCTCGTCACGGTGGTCCAGCGCGTCATGGCCGTGCGCATCCAGTCGCTGGAAGACTCCGAACAAACCTGATTAAGCCCGGCTGCCGCCGTGGGACTAGTATTAGAACTGCCCGGTCAATGGATCCGGTAATCCGGTGTGTGCAAAAACGGCATGTCCGTTCCGCCTGCACTGCCGGCGAAGGTCATCTAGCTACCCATAGGGGTTTTTGTGTCTACACCTGATGTAAGCAACGAAGCCGGCTCGTCCGCCAACAGCGTGACGGGCAGCAACCGCGTCAAGCGCGGCATGGCAGAGATGCTCAAGGGCGGCGTCATCATGGACGTCGTCAACGTCGAACAAGCCCGCATCGCCGAAGACGCCGGTGCCGTTGCCGTCATGGCGCTCGAGCGCGTCCCGGCCGACATCCGCGCCCAAGGCGGCGTGTCCCGCATGTCCGATCCGGACATGATCGACCAGATCATCGACGCCGTTTCGGTCCCGGTCATGGCCAAGGCCCGGATCGGTCACTTCGTCGAGGCCCAGGTCCTGCAGTCCCTCGGTGTTGACTACATCGACGAGTCCGAGGTCCTGACCCCGGCCGACTACGTCAACCACATCGACAAGTGGAACTTCAAGGTTCCGTTCGTCTGCGGTTCCACCAACCTCGGTGAGGCGCTGCGCCGCATCAACGAGGGCGCGGCCATGATCCGCTCCAAGGGCGAGGCCGGCACCGGCGATGTCTCCAACGCCACCGGGCACATGCGGCAGATCCGCGCCGAGATCGCCAAGCTTGCAGCCCTGCCCGAGGACGAGCTGTACGTCGCGGCCAAGGAATTGCAGGCCCCGTACGAACTGGTCAAGGAAGTTGCCGCCACGGGCAAGCTCCCCGTGGTGCTGTTCACCGCCGGCGGCATCGCCACCCCGGCGGACGCCGCGATGATGATGCAGCTGGGCGCAGACGGCGTGTTCGTCGGCTCCGGCATCTTCAAGTCCGGCAACCCGGCCCAGCGTGCCGCCGCCGTCGTGAAGGCCACCACCTTCTTCGATGACCCGGACGTCATCGCCAAGGCCTCCCGCGGCCTGGGCGAGGCCATGGTCGGCATCAACGTGGACGAGATCCCGCAGCCGCACCGCCTCGCCGAGCGCGGCTGGTAACTCGCGCTCTTGGGGGCGCCGGACGGCGCGATCGTCTGCATGCTATTCCCCGCGCCCCGCTAAAGCCGCTTCGCGGCGAGCGGGGCGCAGGGCCCTTTTTACGCATGCTGCCGGATCCAACCGCCCGGCGCCCTGCGCTCCTGATAGAACGACGCGGGCCCGCCACCTTCGAAGGTGGTGGGCCGGCGTCGTTCTTTATTCGAGGCCGCGGCGCTTTAGCAGTGGTTCGAGCCGTGCGTCGCGTCCTCGGAGGGTGCGGAACGACTCGAGCGGATCCCGGCTGTTGCCGCGGGAGAGCAGCTCGGCGCGGAACCGGTCGCCGTTGGCCCTGCTGAGACCGCCGTTCTCGGTGAACCAGTCCACGGTCTCGGCGTCCAGCACCTCGCTCCAGATGTAGGAGTAGTAGCCCGCGGAGTAGCCGTCGCCCGCAAAGATGTGCTGGAAATAGCCCGTCCGGTAGCGCGGCGGAATCAGCGGATGGGCTACGCCTGCCGCGGCCAGTGCCTTCGCCTCGAACTCCAGGGCGTCCTGCGGAACGCCGTCGGTGTCCAGGACGTGCCAGGCCAGATCCAGCAGCGCCGCTCCGAGGTACTCCGTGGTGGCGAACCCCTCGCCCCACAGGCGGGACTCGTTGAGCCGGTCGACGACGTCCTGGGCCAGCGGCTCCCCGGTGGCGTGGTGGCGGGCGTAGTTGGACAGCACCTCCGGCCACATGATCCACATTTCGTTGACCTGGGACGGGTACTCCACAAAGTCCCGCGGTACCGACGTGCCGGAGAAACGGGGGTAGGTGACGTCGGAGAACAGCCCGTGAAGGGCATGGCCGAATTCGTGGAACGCCGTGCGCACCTCATCGAGCGTGAGCAGCGTGGGCTCACCCGCAGGCGGCTTGGAAATGTTCAGGTTGTTGATGACCACCGGCTTGGTGCCCAGAAGCGCCGACTGGTCCACCAGCGAATTCATCCAGGCGCCGCCCCGCTTGGTTTCGCGGGTGTAGTAGTCGCCGAGGAACAGCCCCAGCTCCTTTCCGTCCGCGTCCCGGACCTCCCAGATCCTGACGTCCTCGTGGTAGCCGACAAGGTCCGTGCGCTCATGGAAGGTGATGCCGAAGAGGGAGGTCGCGGCGAAGAACACGCCATCCGTCAGTACCCGGTCCAGCTCGAAGTACGGCCTGAGGGCCTGCTCGTCCACGGTGTAGCGTTCCCGCCGCACTTTGGCGGAGTAGTAGGCCCAGTCCCAGGCCTCCAGCGGGTGGCCTGCGCTCTCGGCCAGGGCCGCGGCCTCGGCGTCGGCGTTCCGGACGGCGGCCGGCGCCAGCCGGTTCAGCATGGACCGGACAGCTCCAAAGTCCGGAGCCGTCTGCCGGTCCACCACCAGTTCGGCATAGTTGGCGAACCCCAGCAGGGCGGCCTTTTCGGCGCGAAGCCGGACCAGGGAGTTCACAAGGTCGAGGACGTCGAGGTCACCGCCGGAGCTGCCGCGGGCCACGGACGCCTCGAAGAGCCGCCGGCGCACGTCCCTGTTGTCCAGTGATGCCAGGGCCGGCTGGTTGCTTGGCTGGATCAGCGTCAGGAGGAACTTGCCGTCATGCCCGGCAACCCGGGCTGCTTCCGCGGCGCTGGCGATCTCATCCGCGGGAAGGCCGGCCAAGTCGTCGGCACTGTCCAGCAGCAGGGCGGCAGACTTCATCGCCTCCTTGACGCGCTGCCCGAATTCCGTGCCCAGCCGGGACAGTTCGGCGTTCAGTGAACGGAGCCGGTCCTGGCCGGCGTCGTCCAGCTGGATCCCGGACTGGCGGAACTCCTTGAGGTACTCCTCGACAAGCCTGGCCGATTCGGCGTCCAGGCCCGCGGTGTCCACGGCGGCGAACCGCTCGTAGAGAGCCCGGTTCAGGTACACGGCGTCCTGATGCGCGGCGAAGCGGGGCGACAGTTCCGTCTCCAGCTTCCTGATGGCCTCCGAGGCGTCGGCCGAAACCAGGGTGAAGAAGGAAGCCGCGGCGCGGTCCAGCAGCCGGCCGGACTTTTCCATGGCCAACGCGGTGTTGTCGAACGTGGCGGGACCGGGGTTGTCCACGATGGCCTGGATCTCGGCCAGGTGGTCGGTGAGCCCGGCGTCAACCGCCTCGGCGTAGTGGTCGTCGCCGATGTCGGCAAACGGCGGCAGTCCGAAGGGCAGGGCGCTGGGGGAGAGGAGGGGGTTGGTCATGAAGCAACCCTTTCATGCAGCTCTGCGGTGCACAATGTTTTGGCGTGCTTCTACGGGCGGGGTTTGCCCGCCGTCGGCATGCCGCAGACGTTTCAAGCGGCCGCCACTGCACTGCTGATGGCGGGGCTGGCGTCCTGCGGCGTGGCCGCCGAGCAGGCCCGGGCGCAGCCGGGTAACACTGCCGCTGCAACGCCGATGGCGGACCCCACCCCGGGCTCCGCACCCCCAACCCCGGGTGCCGGTCCCGCCTGCGCATCGGTCGCTGCACGTCCGTCCTGATCACGGGTGACAAGCTGGTGCACACCCAGCTGTGGCAACAGGCCCCACGAAGATGCCGTCGCCGCCGGGGTCAAGGGACTGGACTTCGGTCCGCTGCTGGAAGGGCAGCGGCGCGACATCGAACAGAGCGACCTCGCCGTCTGCCACCAGACAGAACTGTCCCCGACGTACGTTGTCAACGACGAGGGCCTGCTGCTCCGGGCACAGTTCAGCCAGGACAGTGACGGCAAATGGACCGCATCCGACGTCGCCTGGGCGCCGTCGGTCATCGTCAGCGCCCCCTACCGCTGGTGCTCTGTGGCCGCGGACGCCCCGCAGGGAGTCTGCGCCAGTCCCGCGGCGGACGCCGACACCCGGTTGCGGACCAAACACGTGGTGGAGTCCATGGGCGCGGCGCAGGCCGGAGCCCGCGAGCTACTGGTCACCAAGGAACGCTGACACCCGTGCGCTGAAACGGGACCGTCTCCCGTTCCGGTTGCGCCTAGCGCGGCCGGCGGGCCGCGTGCTCGCGGGCCAGGACGGCGTAGCGGTCATCCGCTTCGCCGGGCGCGAAGCTTCCGTACTTGCGTTCGACGGCGGTCCGGATCAGGAAGTCGGCTATGGCCGGGTTCTTGGGCAGCAGGGAACCGTGCAGGTAGCTGGCCACGATGTTGCGGTACCGGGCGCCCTCCTGGCCGTCGCTGCTGTTGTTGCCGGTGCCCTTCGCCGCCGTGCCCAGCGGTTCGACGCCGGGGCCAAGGGTGGTCTGGCCGCTGTGGTTTTCGTAACCCAGGACCTCGCCGAACTCCGCCGTGGTGACCTTGACGTTGCCTATCAGCCGCTCATCCGTGCCGTGGGTCTCCACGTTTAGAACTCCGATGCCGGGAATGACCGGGCCCGAGCGGGTCTTGAAGAAGCGGCCGAACAGCTGGTACAGCCCGCAAATGAGCAGCATGGGGGTGCCGTCCTCGGCCATACCCTTAAGGAGGCCGGCCCGTGATTGGAGGTCGTCCTGGATGACAAGCTGGCCGCTGTCCTGCCCGCCGCCGCCAAGGATGATGTCCACGCCCTCCGGGAACTCGTCGCCCACGTTGTACTCGAGCAGCTCCGGTGTGTATCCGTGCCACTTCAGGCGCTGCTGCAGCACCAGGGCATTGCCCCAGTCGCCGTAGATGTTCATCTCCCGCGGGTACAGCTGCAGGACCCGGATGGTTCCCTTTGACGCGGTAGTGCCGGCGGTCGATTCGGGGGTCAAGAGACCACCTCCACTGTGGTGATTTTGGACAGCTCACGGCGGATGGCGAGCATTGCGGTGTAGGTGCAGAAGACGCGCTTCGGCTTCCCTTTGCCCTTGCGGATGAAGTCGGCGAGGGCGGCCGGAATGTCGGTGTCCACCGCCCCGATCGGCACTTCGTCGTACTGCAGGCGCAGGGCCATGTCGTACGCCCGGGAGCCGCTGACCTGGTCCACGCCTTCCGCGCGCAGCGAGTCGAAATCGACGTCCCACAGCCAGGACATGTCGCGGCCGTCAGCGTAGTTGTCGTTGATGGCGATCATGGTGGCGTAGCCCCCCGAGGGGAATGACTTGAGGCCCAGACGGAAGCCGCTCGGGTTCTTGACCAGGACCAGGTCCAGCGGGAGCCCATCCACCGTGAGGCTTTCACCGCGACCAAATGCCGGGGCCACCTCGGACAGAGCCTTCAGCAGTGTGCCGTGGTCCGCCGTGGCCGCGCCGCTGCCGCAGATGCTGCGGGCCAGGGCCAGCGCGGCCGCGGCGTTGAAGATGTTGTAGACGCCGCGGAGCTTCATCCCGGTGGTGACCGTGACGCCGTCATACTCAAAGTCTGCGTCATCGGCACCCACGCGGCGGAGAACGACGTCGGCCTGGGGCCTTTCCGGTACTGCAGGTACGGGGCTGCCCGGTCCGGCGCGGAGTTCATCGTCGCTGGGGAAGGTGCCCAGCAGGGAGTCGTCCAGGCCGAAGTAGAGGACCTCGGGACCCTGCAGAGTACCGGCGATCCGGGCCACCCGCGGGTCCTCGCGGTTCAGCACCACAGTCCCCGTTGTCTTGGAGGCGATGTGCTGGAGGAGCTGGGCTGTCTTGTCGATCTCACCGAAGCGGTCCAGCTGGTCGCGGAGGACGTTCAGCAGGAGGCTGTAGCGCGGCGGGACGCGGTTGACGAAATGCACGGCGTGGGCCTCGTCCAGCTCCAGCACGGCGATGTCGGCGTCGAGCCGTCCGCGCCAGTCGACGTCGCCGATCAGGGCGGCCGCCACGCCCCGGGTGAAGTTGCTTCCCGTGCGGTTGGTGAACACCTTCAGGCCCTGGCTTTCCAGCAGCTCCACCACCATCTTGGTGGTGGTGGTCTTGCCGTTGGTGCCGCTGACCACGGCCACGCCGTGGGGAAGGGTGGACAGGGCCCGCTGCATGAAACCGGGATCAATTTTCTCGACCACCAGGCCGGGGAATGCAGAGCCTCCGCCCCTGAGCCGGGAGACCCGGCGAACGAATTTGCCGAGCGGAACGCTGAGGGAAAACATGCTCTGTAATATATCCCAGCAGCGGCATGGAATGTGGCGGACGGCCGACGGCGGGACCGGCTGGCCGCCGTCGGGACACTATGCTGTTTAGATGACCAATTCCCTTTCCAGCGCCCTTCCGCGCCCGGCCGGCGTGCCCGAAAAGCCCGGGTCCGGCCTGCGCATCGGCGTTCTGGCGCTCCAGGGCGACTTCCGTGAGCACCTCCGGGCGGTCGAGACCGCAGGCGCCACCGGCGTCAGTGTCCGCCGCCCCGCCGAGCTTGAGGGACTCGACGGGCTCATCATTCCCGGCGGCGAGTCTACGGCCATCGACAAGCTGGCCCGCGCCTTCGACCTCGCCGAGCCGCTACGGCAGCGGATCGCCGACGGCCTGCCGGTGTACGGCTCCTGCGCGGGCATGATCCTGCTGGCGCACGACATCGCCGATCCCGCCGCAGACCTGGCCGGAAACCCCCAGCAGACGTTCGGCGGCCTGGACATCACGGTGCGCCGCAACGCATTCGGCCGGCAGCGCGAGTCCTTCGAGACCGACCTCGACTTCAAGGGGCTGGAGTTCAGCGCCACCGAGCGCGGCGTGGCTCCGGTTCACGCCGTGTTCATCCGCGGGCCCTGGGTTGAGCGCGTGGGACCCGGCGTTGAGGTCCTGGCGCAGGTGGAGCCGGCCGACCAGGAGCACGCCTCCCACGCGGCCGATCTGCAGGGGACGGCTAGAATTGTTGCAGTGCGTTCAGGCCAACTGCTGGCCACCTCCTTCCATCCGGAAGTGACAGGGGAGAAGCGCGTGCATGAACTTTTTATTCGCATGATCAGAGGAGAAGCGTAAAGCATGTCAGGCCACTCCAAATGGGCAACGACAAAGCACAAGAAGGCCATCATTGATAGCCGCCGGGCAAAGTCGTTCGCCAAGCTGATCAAGAACATCGAAGTCGCGGCCCGCATGGGCGGCCCGGACCTCGCGGGCAACCCCGGACTCGAACTGGCCGTCACCAAGGCCAAGAAGACTTCTGTTCCGAACGACAACATCGACCGCGCCATCAAGCGCGGCGCCGGGCTCACCGGCGAGGTCGTGGACTACACCGAGATCATGTACGAATGCCGCGGCCCGCAGGGCTCCGCGCTGCTGATCGAGTGCCTTACCGACAACAAGAACCGCGCGGCATCCGAGGTCCGTCTGGCCATCTCCCGCAACGGCGGCACCATCGCCGACCCCGGCTCTGTCAGCTACCTGTTTACCCGCAAGGGCGTGGTCACCCTGCCCAAGAACGACCTCACCGAGGACGACGTCCTCATGGCCGTACTGGACGCCGGCGCCGAGGAAGTCAAGGACAACGGTGACAACTTCGAGATCCATTCGGACCCGAAGGACCTGCAGGCTGTCCGCGACGCGCTCAAAGAAGCCGGCATCGACTACGACACCGACGAGGCCGAGTTCGTGCCCTCCATGGAGGTGCCGCTGGACCTTGACGCCGCCAAGAAGTTCATGAAGCTCGTTGACGCCCTCGAGGACCTCGACGACGTCCAGAACGTCTACAGCAACGCTGACCTCAGCGACGAAGTTCAGGCTGCCCTGGAAGCCGAGTGATTTTCGGCGTGGCGGACCGGGGCGGTTGCACGTGACGCTGCGCGTACTGGGCATCGACCCCGGGCTGACCCGTTGCGGCATCGGCGTGGTCGACGTCGAAAAGAACCGCCGCGCCACCATGGTGGCGGTTGGTGTGGTGGGGACCTCCCCCGAGGAAACTCTCGACCAGCGGCTGCTGGTGATCGCCTTGGCCATCGACGACTGGCTCGACCGTTACGAGCCGCACGTGCTGGCGGTCGAACGTGTTTTCTCCCAGCTCAACGTCAGCACGGTCATGGGCGTGGCCCAGGCCTCCGGCGTCGTCATCGCCGCCGCGGCCCGGCGCGGCATCCCTGTAGCTTTGCATACGCCGTCGGAGGTCAAGGCGGCGGTGACCGGGAGCGGTTCCTCGAACAAGGAGGCCGTGACCAAGCTGGTCACTAAGATTCTCCGGCTCGACGCTCCGCCGCGTCCCGCGGACGCGGCCGACGCCCTGGCCCTCGCCATCACGCACGCATGGCGGGCGGGCAGCGGCGCCAGCGTAGCCACCACCGGCCCCGGCAGCCAGTCGCTGACGCCCGCCCAGCGTGCCTGGGCCGAGGCGGAGGCCAAGGCGCGCCGTGCACGTTGAATGCCGCCGGCGCTTGCTAGGGTATTCGTAGATATGTTCGGATAGTCGGTTCTTGCCGGCGCAAGTTCAGGAGCCCCGGCCTTGATTAGTTTTCTCCGCGGAACCGTGGCGCACGTCGGGCTGTCCACCGCCGTCATCGACCTCAACGGCGCCGGCATGAGCGTCTACGCGACGCCGCAGACGCTCAGCAAGCTGCGGACCGGCGAGGAGGGGAAACTTTTCACCTCCCTGATCGTCCGGGAGGATTCCCTGACTCTGTTCGGCTTCGCGAGCGACGACGAACGGGAAGTTTTCGACGTTCTGCTCAGTGTCAGCGGGGTGGGTCCGCGGCTCGCCCTCGCGGTCCTCGCCGTGCACGATCCCGAGGCCATCCGCGTGGCGGCGCACACCGGGGACAGCAAGACGTTCACCAAGGTCCCGGGCATCGGCCCGAAGGTTGGCGGGCGCATCGTTCTGGAACTCGCCGGGAAACTGGTTCCGCACGGCACAGCGACGCCCGCAGGAGCGCCGGCTGCGTCATCGGAAGGTGTCTGGAAACCGCAGGTCGTGGCTGCCATGACCAGCCTGGGGTGGTCCGAAAAGGACGCCACGGGCAGCATCGACAAGGCCCTCGCTGACGCGCCGGAACTTGCCGGCGAAGGCAACGTTGCCGAGATCCTGCGCACCACGCTGCGCTGGCTCGGCCAGGACGGAGCCCGGGCGGGCAACAGGGTAGGCAGCCGTGGCTGAGCCGTCCCTCGTCGCCGGGGGAGAAGAGCCGGAGGAGCGGGCCATCGAGGCGGCGCTCCGGCCCAAGAACCTCGATGACTTCGTGGGCCAGCACAGGGTCCGCAAGCAGCTTTCGCTTGTATTGCAGGCATCCCGGATGCGCGGGCGGAGCGCGGACCATGTGCTCTTTTCCGGTCCTCCCGGCCTCGGCAAGACCACACTCGCCATGATTGTCGCGTCCGAAATGAACGCGCCGCTCCGGATCAGCAGCGGCCCGGCCATCCAGCACGCCGGTGACCTCGCCGCCATACTTTCCTCGCTGTCCGAAGGCGAGGTCCTCTTCCTCGACGAAATCCACCGGATGTCCCGTCCGGCCGAGGAAATGCTCTACATGGCCATGGAAGACTTCCGGGTGGACATCGTGGTGGGCAAGGGGGCCGGTGCCACGGCCATTCCGCTGGAGTTGCCGCCCTTCACGCTGGTGGGGGCCACCACGCGTGCCGGACTTCTTCCGGGTCCGCTCCGCGACCGGTTCGGATTCACGGGCCACCTGGAGTTCTATTCGGTGGAGGAGCTGGAGCTGGTGCTGCGCAGGTCCGCCGGCCTCCTCGACTTGAAGGTGAACTCGGCCGGATTCACTGAGATCGCCGGCCGGTCACGCGGCACCCCACGCATTGCCAACCGGCTGCTGCGGCGGGTCCGGGACTGGGCACTGGTCCACGGGATTGAACAGATTGACGCCCGGTCCGCCTCTGCCGCCCTGGACATGTATGAAGTGGACAAGCGCGGGCTGGACCGGCTGGACCGGTCAGTGCTGGAAGCGCTGATCACCAAATTCGGTGGCGGCCCTGTAGGCCTGTCAACCCTGGCCATCGCTGTGGGGGAGGAGCCGGAGACCGTGGAGACGGTCGCCGAGCCGTACCTGGTCCGGGAAGGGCTGCTGGGCAGGACGCCGAGGGGCCGCATCGCCATGGCCCCGGCCTGGACCCACCTTGGGCTGGCAGTACCGGCAGGGGTCTTTGGGCAAGAAACCCTGGACCTTTTCGCTGCCGGGCCGGGCGATGAAGAATCGTCATCTGAATGGGTTTCCAGCACCCAATAGCAGCGCCCTCCCAGCTTTTCCCTCTAGACTGGAAAGACGCTCGGCACGTCCGGGCTTTGTTTCCGTGTCCCGCTTCGGCGGGCCGCCCGCGCCGGTCTCCCGTGTCGGGGCGGGCAGCCCGGTGCAAAGCGGACGTCGCTGTCAACCAGCTACGCAAGTACAGAACGGAACTTCACTTGTTCGCACAAATTAGTGCCCAGGCCCAGCCGCAGGCCGGCGGCGGCATCGACATCATGACCATTCTGCTGTTCGTCATGCTCGGCGTCTTCATCTTCATGATGTTCCGCCGCAACAAAAAGACCCAGAAGCAGCAGGCCCAGCTGCAGTCACAGTTCTCGCCGGGCGTCGAGGTCATGACAAGTTTCGGACTGTTCGGCCGCATCGTGTCGATTGACGAGGCAGAGAACAAGGTGGTCCTCGAGCTTTCGCCCGGCCACCTGGCCACCGTCCACCGCCAGGCCGTGACCAAGATCGTGGAACCCGTCGCCGAAACGCACGCCGTTCCTGATGACGCGTCCGCCCTGACGGCCGAGGACTCGCTGACCCATGAAGCCAAGGCCGGCACGGCCGACGAGACCCCGGACGAAACCCTCAAGCGCCTCAACGACGAGGGCAAGAAGGACATCTAGTCCGCCGCTTCCGCGCAGCACAGCTGTCTACGGCTGGAGAGCCGCCGGGTGCGACAAGGCTCGCCCCGGCGGCCCTCCGCAATTAATAGAAAGATAGGCAATGGCACGAACTGGCCGCAATAAACCATCCCTTCGGGTGCTGGTCTGGCTTGGCGTAATCCTGGCTGCCATGACGGCCGTCCTTGCGGGCGGCACGATGTCCGGGGTTGCCAGCTGGAGCCCGAAGCTTGCCCTGGACCTGGAGGGCGGCACGCAGATGATCCTGGCACCCAAGGTTGAGGGTGGCTCGGACATCAACGAGGAGCAGCTCAATCAGGCGGTGGCCATCATCCGTCAGCGTGTTGACGGCTCGGGTGTTGCCGAGGCCGAGATCAGCACGCAGTCCGGCCGCAATGTGGTGGTGAGCCTGCCCGGCACTCCGTCCTCGCAAACCCGCGCGCTCATCCAGGCCTCAGCGGACATGAACTTCCGCCCCGTCCTCGTCACGGGCCCCGGGGCCGTGGTTCCGGCCGACCAGCGGACACCTGCGGCAAAGCTGCCGAAACCGACGGCCAAGCCGACGAACGCCAGCGATTCGAACTGGATCACCGCGGACATCCAGAAGCAGTTCGAAGCCCTCGACTGTGACAATCCGGCCCAGGACAAGCAGGAACGCTCAGACCCGGCCAAGCCGCTGGTCACCTGTGAGCCCGCCACGGACCAGACACCTGCGATCAAGTACATCCTGGGTCCGGTCGAGGTCAAGGGTGTGGAGATCCAGGGCTCGACGTTCCAGCTCCAGCAGGGCGCCCAGGGTGCCGTCACCAACGAATGGGCTGTGAACATCCAGTTCAACGCCGAGGGCACGGCCAAGTTCAAGACGGTCACCGAACGCCTCAACCAGTTCTACGTTGCCGCGGGCGGCGAGACCGGCAGCGATCCCAAATCGCAGTTCGCCATCGTCCTTGACGACCAGGTCATATCGGCCCCGCGGTCCCAGGCAGTGATCACCGACGGACGCCCGCAGATCACCGGCGGCTTCACGGAGCAGTCCGCCAAGGCGCTGTCCGACCAGCTCCGGTTCGGTGCCCTGCCCATCAGCTTCGACATTCAGAGCGAACAGCAGATCTCCGCCACCCTCGGCGGTGAGCAGCTCCGGATGGGCCTCCTCGCCGGCCTGATCGGTCTGCTGCTGGTGGTCGTCTACTCGCTGTTCCAGTACCGTGCCCTCGGCTTCGTCACCATCGCGTCCCTGGTGGTGGCGGGTGCGCTCACGTACCTTGCCATTGCCATCCTCGGCTGGACGGAGAACTACCGGCTCTCCCTCGCCGGTGTGGCCGGCATCATCGTGTCAATCGGCCAGACCGCGGACTCGTTCATCGTCTACTTCGAACGTATCCGTGATGAGCTCCGCGAAGGCCGCGGCCTGGTGTCGGCAGTGGAGAACGGCTGGAAGCGGGCCAAGCGGACCGTTCTGGCATCCAAGGCGGTCAACCTCCTGGCCGCACTGGTGCTGTACTTCGTGGCCGTCGGCAACGTGCGGGGCTTTGCCTTCACCCTCGGCCTGACAGCCATTGCCGACCTCATCGTCGTGTTCATGTTCACGCACCCGACGCTGCAGCAGCTGGCCCGGACCCGGTTCTTTGGCGAAGGCCACAAGTTCTCCGGTCTTGACCCCGAGCGCCTCGGTGCGGTGCCGCTCTACCGCGGCGCCGGAAGGCTCCGCAGTCCCGAAGACAAGCCGTCAGTGGTGCGCGCCAAGAACACCGGCGCCGCGGCTGAGGCTGAGCGCCGGATGACCATCGCTGAACGCCGCCGTGCGGAGCAGCAGGAGCAGCTCGCCGGTTCCTCCAAGGGCCCGGCCAAGGAGGGCAAGTAATGTCCAGTTTCGCGAAATTCGGCAACGAGCTCTACACGGGCAAGCGTTCCTATGACTTCGTCGGGTCCAAGAAGATCTGGTTTATCGTGGCCGCCGTTGCGGTTGCGCTGTCGATCCTCATCCCGGTGGCCAAGGGCGGCTTCAACCTGGGCATCGAGTTCCGTGGCGGTTCCGAGTTCACGGTGTCCAACGTCAAGACCACCGAGGCATCCGTAGGCGAGAAGGCCGTCCACGACGTCGTTCCCGGCAGTGTGCCGCGCGTCGCGAACGTTGCCGGGACCACCATGCGGATCCAGACGGACAAGCTCTCGGACGACGAGACCCTCAAGATCAAGGAGGGCCTCACCAAGGCGTACGGCGTGACGGACAACGAGGTGACCTCCACCTTCGTCGGCCCCACCTGGGGCGCTGACGTCACCAAACAGGCACTGATTGGCCTGGTGGTCTTCGTTGCCCTCGCGACGGTCCTGATGGCCCTCTATTTCCGGACCTGGAAGATGTCCCTGTCGGCGATCGCGGGCATGGTGGTCACGATGTTCATCACGGCCGGTGTGTACGCCCTCAGCGACTTCGAGGTCACGCCGTCGGCGATCATCGGGTTTCTTACGGTGCTCAGCTATTCGCTGTACGACACCGTGGTGGTGTTCGACAAGATCCGTGAAAACACGGCCGACATCGATTCCTCCACGCGCCGGACCTTCGGCGAGGAGGTCAACCTGGCCGTCAACCAGACCCTGGTCCGTTCCATCAACACCATGATGGTTGCCATCCTTCCGGTCGGGGCGATCCTGTTCATCGGGGCCGGCCTGCTGGGTGCCGGAACCCTGCGCGACCTTTCACTCGCCCTGTTCGTCGGGATCCTGATCGGCACTGCAGCGACGATCTTCATCGCCGCACCGATGTACGCCTGGCTGCGCCAGGGTGAGGCGCCGTTGGTCAAGCAGGCCCAGCGCGTCAAGCAGCGCCGCGCGGACGCCGCAGCCAAGGCTGCAGCCGCCGAGCCCGCAAAAGCCTAGGCCCCGCACCTGCCCTTAGGCCGGATGCCGTCACCGTGACGGCATCCGGCCTTTGCGTTAAGCGCCTGTGCGCCTCCGGTTAAGCGCCTGTGCGCCTCCCACCGGACCGTCCGGCTACTCCGCTGCGTGCTGGGCTGGACCGTTGGTGACGGACGCGGTTATCGGTCGGGCCCGGAGCGGGAATACACTGGGATAATTAAACGGGTCGTGAGGGGTACTTCATTGGAAGAAGGTTCGACGTCGGCGCCAGCGGCTGCCGGAGGCAACGGTCCGGGCCAGGGACAGCAGACTGGTCTGGTGGCTGCCGGGCGCCCGGCGCCGGGGGTGCCCGTGGACAGCTCCGGCGTCCGGCCCACCTTCCCGGGGCGGCGCGAGCGCACGAGGTCCCGCCTGGCACGGCTGACGGGCCGGAGCACGGCGACGTACTCACCCATCCTGGAACCGCTGCTGCGGACCGTGCGGGCGAACAACCCGAAGGAAGACTTCGACCTCATTCAGCGGGCGTTCGTGGTGGCGGAGCAAAGCCACCGCGGGCAGAAGCGCAAGAGCGGTGACCCTTACATCACCCACCCCGTTGCCGTGGCGACGATCCTCGCCGAGCTGGGACTCAGCGGTACCACGCTGGCGGCTGCGCTGCTCCACGACACGGTGGAGGACACGCCCTACACCCTTGAGGACCTCCGGGCGGACTTCGGCCCAGAAGTCGCCATGCTGGTTGACGGCGTCACCAAGCTGGACAAGGTGAGCTTCGGCGAGGCAGCCCAGTCCGAGACCGTCCGCAAGATGGTCGTGGCCATGGCGAAGGACATCCGCGTCCTGATGATCAAGCTTGCGGACAGGCTGCACAACGCCCGCACCTGGCGGTTCGTCTCCGCCGAGTCCTCGGCCCGCAAAGCCCGGGAAACCCTGGAAATCTTTGCGCCGCTGGCACACCGGCTCGGCATGAACACCATCAAGTGGGAGCTCGAGGACCTTTCGTTCGCGGCGCTGTATCCCAAGGTGTACGAGGAAATCGTCCGCATGGTGGGCGACCGCACGCCGGAGCGCGAAAAGAGCCTTAGCGTGATCCGGAACCAGATCGCCGACGATCTGCGCACTGCCAGGATCAAGGCCACGATCACCGGCCGGCCCAAGCACTATTACTCGATCTACCAGAAAATGATCGTCCGGGACAAGGACTTCGACGACATCAACGACCTCATGGGTGTCCGGGTCCTGGTGGACTCGGTCCGCGACTGTTACGCCGCCCTGGGGACCCTGCATTCGCGCTGGAACCCGCTGCCTGGCCGGTTCAAGGACTACATCGCGATGCCGAAGTTCAACATGTACCAGTCCCTCCACACCACGGTGATCGGCCCGGGCGGCAAGCCGGTTGAGATCCAGATCCGGACGCACGAGATGCACCGCCGCGCGGAGTACGGCGTGGCAGCGCACTGGAAGTACAAGGACCAGCCGAACCGGACTGCCACTGGACCCGGCGGCCCCCGAGACGGCGACATGGGCTGGCTCCGCTCCCTCGTGGACTGGCAGCAGGAGACCTCCGACCCCGGCGAATTCCTCGACTCGCTGCGGTTCGAGATCAACGCCCGCGAAGTGTTCGTCTTCACCCCCAAGGGTGAGGTCATGGCGCTGCCCGCCGGGTCCACGCCGGTGGACTTCGCCTATGCCGTGCACACCGAGGTGGGCCACCGCACCATCGGTGCCCGGGTCAACGGCAAACTCGTGCCGCTCAACAGCGAGCTGAACCATGGCGACTGGGTGGAGATCTTCACCTCGAAGGCCGAGGGCGCCGGCCCCAGCCAGGACTGGCAGCACTTCGTCAAGAGCGCCCGGGCACGCAACAAGATCCGGCAGTGGTTCAGCAAGGAACGCCGCGAAGAGGCCATTGACCGCGGCAAGGAGCTGCTGACCCGGGCCATGCGGAAGCAGAACCTGCCGCTGCAGCGCCTCATGACCCACGACGCCCTGGCTGCCGTGGCAGAGGAATTCAAGTACGTCGACATCTCCGGGCTCTACGCAGGCGTTGGCGACGGGCACACTTCCGCGCAGCACGTCATGGAGAAGCTCGTCGAGATGCTCGGCGGGAACGAAACACCCGATGACGACCTCACCGAAGTCAGCATCCCCACCCAGGTCAGCAAAGCCCGGTTCTCGGATTCCGGCGTGGTGGTCCGCGGCGTGGGCGACGTCTGGGTGAAACTGGCCCGTTGTTGCACCCCCGTGCCGCCGGACCCGATCCTTGGTTTCGTCACGCGCGGCTCGGGCGTATCGGTGCACCGCACTGACTGCACCAACGTCGCCGGCCTCAAGGACCAGCCTGACCGGATCGTGGACGTGGACTGGGCGCCAACGCAGTCAAGCGTCTTCCTGGTGGAGATCCAGGTGGAGGCGCTGGACCGGAAGTCGCTCCTCTCCGACGTGACGCGCATACTTTCGGAGAACCACGTAAACATCCTGGCGGCGAGTGTCCACACGTCCACGGACCGCGTGGCCATCTCAAAGTTTGCCTTCGAAATGGGGGACCCCAAGTACCTCAGCCACGTGCTCAGCGCTGTGCGGAGGATCGACGGGGTGTTCGACGTCTACCGGACCACGGGCAACCACCGGAGGAGCTAACAGCGAAAGCTTCTCCAAAGCCGCGTTCTTGTGCGGCAGCCGTGGCATCGCCTCGACTGCCAGGACCAGGAGCCGGAGCCTGACATCAAGTTCGGGCTTCTCCAGGAGCAGCCGCAGGGCCGGAACTGCCCTCTCGGCCTCCACATGCAAGGCGATGTCCAGTGCCGTCCGGAGCGGACTCGAGACCATCAGGCCGCCCAGGCTGACGACGTCGAACGGTCCGAGCCGGACCTCGTGGAGCGTGCAGCCGCGGGTAGAGCGAAGGCTCGAGATGCGGCGTTTGGCGTCGACCAGTAAGGCCAACCGGTCCGGCTCGCGGGCGCACCCGTAGATCCAGGCCGCCGTCATCCGCCCCGCGACCACGCGCCGCCGCACCGGCGCCGGCACCCCGTGGGCAGCGGCACGTGCCCGCAGCTGTGGGGAGGCCGCAGTCCCGGGAACGGTGTAGCCGTGCTGATAGAGCTGCGTGAGCACGCCGTCGGAGGCCATGGACTGGAGCTCCGGCCAGGTGAAGGGCAGCCCCGGCGAATAGAGCTCCAGCAGCTGTGCGGGGGAGTCCGCGGGCGGGGAACCACCTTGTGTCCGCAAAAAACGAGGGGCCTGGGAGAACGGTGCCATTCCGTCATCCTGCCGGACGCGGCCTTAACGGGTAAGGCCCCGCCCCGGTTATGTGGATAACCGGAACGGGGCCTGTAAGGCTGTTGCCTAGGAGAGCTCGCTCGCCGAACGCTGGATCTGGTCCAGCCACGCCTGACGCGCTTCCAGGGCTTCCCGGGCGGCCTTGATCTTGCGCTGGTCGCCCTTCTTCTCTGCCTCGGCCAGGTCATCCTTCAGGCCGGCGATGGCGGATTCGAGCTGGCTCAAGGCGCTGTTGGTGCGGGCCTTGGTCTCGGGGTTGGAGCGCTGCCACTTCTCGTCCTCGGCCTGGCGGACCGCATCCTCGATCCGGCGGAGACCGGCTTCGATCCGGCCCATGTCCGCACGCGGAACCTTGCCCGCCTCTTCCCAGCGGTCGTGGATGGACTGCAGGGCCTTCTTGGCGGCCCCGATGTCCTTGACCGGAAGAATGCCGGATGCCTCCTCGAGGAGGGCCTCCTTGACCACCAGGTTTGCGGCGTATTCCTGGTCGATCTCGTCGTTGGCGGCCTGGCGCGAGCTGAAGAAGACGTCCTGCGCGGCACGGAACCGGGCCCACAGTGCATCGTCATCCTTGCGGCTGGCACGCGGTGATGCCTTCCACTCGTCCATCAGCCGGCGGTATTCTCCGGCAGCAAAGCCCCAGTCGGTGGACGTCGACAGCGCCTCGGCCTCGGCAATCAGCTTCTCCTTGGCCGACTTCGCCGCGGAGTTGTTGCTGTCCAGCTGGGAGAAGTAGGCGCGGCGGTGCCGGTCGAAGACGGTCCGGGCGGCGCGGAAACGCTTCCACAGGGCGTCCTCGTTGCTGCGGCCCAGCCGTACCCCGCTCTTCTGCGCGGTCTTCCAGCTTTCAAACAGCTCATTCATGCGCGCGCTGGAGGTCTTCCACTGAACCTGGGCAGGATCGGTTCCGGAGATGGCCTCGGCCTCGGCCACGATGGCCTCACGGGCGGCCAGCTCGGCGGCACGAACGGCGTCGTGCTGCGCCTTTTCCGCCTTCTCCAGCTCGGTGATCTGGGTGGACAGGGTGTCCAGCCGGTTTTCTGCGGAACGGATGTCGCCCACCATGTTCCGTTCAGCGAGCTGCTCGCGCAGGTGCGTCACGGTCTTCTGCATGTCAGTGGTGGGGGCCTTCGAGGCCACTCGCTGTTCCAGCAGGACAATCTGGGCGACGATGTCGTCATACTTCCGCGCAAAGTAGGCAAGTGCCTCGTCGTTGCTGACGTCCGGGTACTGACCGACCGGGTGCTCTTCGCCGTCGATGGTGAGGAAGACGTGGCCGTCACCCTCAACGCGGCCCCAGCGGGCGGCTTCGGCCAGCGAGGTGGCAGGGGGTGCCTGTACCGGTGTCACGGTGGCAGCCGGGCCGGCTTTGGGCCGGGCGGCAAAGGCGGCGGGCGTCGGCGCAGGCCGTGGTGCCGCCGTCGGACGCGGTGACGGTGCGGGGCCGGCTGCCGGCTTTTCCTGGACAGCCTCCGGCCGCGGGCTTTCCTCCGTGCTTTCGGGCGCTACCGCCTCGTCGGGCTGAGCCGAATCCCCGGGCGCTACCGCCTCGTCGGGCTGTACTGCCTGGTCGGGCTGTACTGCCTGGTCGGGCTGCGTCGCCTGCAGGGGCTCGGCCGCTTCCACGGCCTGTGCTCCATCCACGGTCTGTGCCGCTTCCACTGATTCGGGGGAAGCCTGGACCTCGGTCACTTCGGCTGCTGTTTCGTCGGATTTCTGACTGTCTGTCACCGCTAAAAGTCTTTCGCTTGGAGGAAAATACTCATTCACTAGTCGCCTATGGCCGCTGGCGCCACAAGGTTCCTACTTCAGAGAAAATGAGTCTATCGTGACTGGTTCCGCAGGTGCGCCGTCCGTGTCGTTTTCGCCCGTCTTAAGACCTGCCGCCGCAATCTTGGTTACGGTCTCCAGGCCAGAGGTCACCTTGCCCACGATGGTGTAACCGCCGGCGGAGTCGGCCGGAATGGCCGTGTCCTTGTAGACGATGAAGAACTGCGTGCCGTTGCCGTAGGCGTTGTTGCCCGTACGGGCCACCGCAATGGTGCCGGCGGGATATTTGTTGTCTGCCGGCGTGTTCTCCAGCGGCCCCCAGGTGTAGTTGGGGTCGCCCTGGCCATCGCCGGTCTTGGAGCCGCACTGCAGGACGCCGAAGTTTTCGCCAGTGGTGAGGCGGTGGCAGCTGACGCCCTTGTAGTAGCCCTGGTCGGCCAGGGACTTGAACACCGCAGCTGCCTGCGGGGCCTTGGTGCCGTCCAGCTGCACGCCCAGGGTGCCCCTGTTCAGCTTCAGTTCGCCGGTGAACGTCTTGCCGGCCGCCGTCGCGGGCTTGGGGACGTTCGCAGCATTGGTCTGGGACGATGACGGAGTGGCGTCGGGGGATGCCGGTGCGGACGGCGTCGCCAGGTCCGCCTCTGCGGCGGCGAATTCCGCTTCGGTCGGGTTCCCGGCAAACACCGTCAGTTGAAGTACGACGGCGAGGATCACCGCTGCGGCTCCCGCACCTCCCGCTACCAGGTTGTCCCGCCTGCGGCGCTTCTCCTGGTCACGGCGAAGCTCGCGTTTGGCCTCCATCTGCTGGATGCGCCTCTTGGCTTCGCGTGTCTCGCGTGGACTGGCCGCCACAGGGTCCTCCTCATTGATCTTCACCGCCGGACCGGGCCGGCCCCTGGAGGCATCCCCGGCTGCAGATTGCGCTGCGGCAGTCCGCCAGCGCCCGGCCTCCGCATTAGAGATGCAGGCGCCGAAAGCATAAACTGACTGCCGCACATAAGTTTATGCAGAACAGGCTGGACTCCCGCCGCTGCCTCCGCCGTTTGGTTCACATGTCGACGCGGAACGAGGCGCAGCGGCTCCGGCCTTCGTTTACCTGAGGAGAAAATCCACCATGGCACGCACCGCCTCCCTGTCCGGATTCCCCGAGTGGCTTCCCGAGGAGCGGCTGGTGGAGCAGCATGTCCTGGACTCGCTGCGCCGCACCTTCGAACTGCACGGTTTCTCTTCCATTGAGACCCGGGCCGTCGAAACCGTGGGCCAGCTGCTCCGCAAGGGCGAGATCGACAAAGAGGTGTACGGGCTGAGCCGGCTCCAGGACGACGAGGGGGAGGAAGCTGGGAAGGGCAAGCACGATCCGCACGCCCTGGCACTGCACTTTGACCTTACGGTGCCCTTCGCCCGGTACGTCGTGGAAAACGCTGGCTACCTGGCCTTCCCGTTCCGCCGTTATCAGATCCAGAAGGTCTGGCGCGGGGAACGCCCGCAGGAAGGCCGCGCCCGGGAGTTCACCCAGGCTGACATTGACGTGGTGGGCGACGGTGAGCTGCCCTTCCGCTACGACGTCGAGATCGCCCTGGTCATCGCGGAGGCGCTGGGCGCGCTTCCCATTCCGGAGTTCCGGCTGCGCGTCAACAACAGGAAGCTTGCCGAGGGCTTCTACCGCGGCATCGGCCTGACCGACACCGCCGGCGTGCTGCGCAGCATCGACAAGCTGGAGAAGATCGGCCCGGCCAAGGTGGCTGAGCTGCTCAAGTCCGAGCTCGGCGCCACCGACGAGCAGGCCCAGGCGGCGCTGAAGCTGGCCGGCATCAAGACCGAGGACACGTCCTTCGTGGCGCAGGTCCGCTTGCTGGGGGTCAGCAACGACCTCCTGGAGGAGGGCCTGAACGAACTCGAACAGGTGATCGAGGCCGCTGTAAAGCGGGTTCCGGGCAAGGTGGTCGCGGACCTGAGCATCGCCCGCGGACTGGACTACTACACGGGAACCGTCGTGGAGACCGTCCTAGTGGGCCACGAGCAGCTCGGATCGATCTGCTCCGGCGGCCGCTACGACGCCCTGGCGAGCAAGGGCAACCGGAAGTTCCCCGGCGTCGGGCTGTCCATCGGTGTGACCCGGCTCGTCTCGCGCATCCTCAGCCAGGACCTGGCCAAGGCCTCCCGTTCCGTGCCCACGGCAGTATTCGTGGCGCTCACCTCGGACGAGAGCTGGGGCGAAGCGCAGGACGTGGCCACGGAGCTGCGCAGCCGCGGCATCCCCGCGGAGGTGGCCGCCAAGGCCGAGAAGTTCGGCAAGCAGATCAAGTTCGCGGACCGGCGCGGCATCCCCTTCGTCTGGTTCACGGACGAGGACGGCAAGCACCAGGTGAAGGACATCCGATCCGGCGAACAGGTTGACGCCGATCCGGCCACGTGGACGCCGTCGGACGAAGACATCCGCGTCCAGGTCGCGGCCGCGCCGGCAAGCTGATGACCGCCGCGCCGGCTTCCTGAGCTAGCCTTTCTGAGCCGGCCCCGAATCAGCGCAACCGTCGCTTTTGGAACCGTCGCTTCCGGAACGCAAGCACGACGGCGCGCCCGGCGAGTCCGGCGGCCATGACAGTCGCCATGCCGAGCACCGAGGCAGCCGGCAGGGTGAATGCCAGGACCAGGCACCCTGCCAGCCCGGCGGCGTTGAGCCATTTGGGCGCGTGCCGGGGCCGGTCACGGAGCGTGAACGCGGCGGCATTCGTTACGGCGTAATAGAGCAGGACGCCGAAACTGGAAAAACCGACCACCGTCAGCACGTCGGTGGTGAGCAGCAACAAAACGACGACGGCGGCCACCGCCAGTTCGGCGGTTACCGGCACCGGATGCCGCCCGCCCACCCTGGCCAGGAGGCCGGGGAGGTCCCGTTCGCGGGCCATCGCCATGGCCGTTCGTCCCACCCCGGTGATGAGGGCCAGTAGTGCACCGAGCGAGGCGGCGGCGGCGCCTGCCTGGACCGCCGGTGCACCGGCCGCCAGCCGGGACTGTTCCACGGCGTCGAGCAGCGGCGCCGTGGAGGTGGCAAGCATATTTACCGGAAGATGGGCCAGGAGCAGCGCCCCCAGCAGCAGGTAGATGACCAGGGCGCCGGCCAGGGCCCCAAGGACGGCTCGCGGAATGACGCGGGCCGGGTCCTTGACCTCCTCGCCGAGCGTGGCGATGCGGGCGTACCCGGCAAAGGCGAAGAACACCAGCCCCGCGGCGGGCAAAATGCCCCAGCCGCCGCCGGCCCGTCCGGAGACCGCGCCGGAAGCTGTCCCGCCGTCGGCAACATGCGGTCCCACAATGCTCGCCGCAGCCACGAACGCAAGGGTGGCCAGGACCACGGCCAGGAGGATGCGGGTCAGGAAGGCGGTCCGGGTGATGCCCAACAGGTTCACGCCGGTCAGTGCGGCGACCGCGGCTACGGCCACGGGGGTGGCGTATTCCGGCGCAACGTACTGTCCAAAGGTCAGGGCCATGGCCGCACACGAGGCCGACTTGCCCGTTACGAAACCCCAGCCGGCGAGGAAACCGGACCATTCTCCAAGCTGCTTCCGGCCGTAGACGTAGGTGCCGCCGCTTTGCGGATACTTTGCCGCGAGCTGGGCCGAGGCGACGGCATTGCAGTACGCCACGGCGCCAGCCAGCGCTATGGCCACGAGCAGCAGCTCTCCGGCCAGCCGGGCCGCCGGTGCGAAGACGACAAAAACGCCGGCGCCGAGCATGGATCCGAGCCCGATCGCTGTTGCGTCGGCCACACCCAGCCTTCGTTGCAGCTGCTTGTGCTTGGTCATGGCGGGGCGGGAACCTTCCAAACGGGTAAACTCGGACGGGATCGTTTCCGCAACGATCGTATTTAAACTTCATTCTGTCTTCCTTCTGAAAGGAATGCTGTGCTGCGCACACATGACCTCGGATCCCTCCGTTCCGAGCACATTGGACAAACCGTAACCCTGGCAGGCTGGGTTGGCCGCCGTCGTGATCACGGTGGTGTCGCATTCGTCGATCTGCGTGACGCCTCGGGCGTGGCGCAGGTGGTGGTCCGTGAGGAAGAGGTCTTCCACGGGCTGCGCAACGAATACGTGCTCCAGGTGACCGGTACGGTCTCCAAGCGCCCGGAAGGCAACGAAAACCCAGCCCTGGCCACGGGCCAGGTGGAGGTCATGGCGGACAAGGTGGTCATTCTCAACACCGCCGACGCGCTGCCCTTCCAGATCGATGAGCACGTGGAAGTGGGGGAGGAAGCCCGGCTCAAGCACCGGTACCTGGACCTGCGCCGTCCCGGCCCCGCCCGTAACCTGCGCCTGCGCTCGGAGGCCAACCGCGTGGCCCGCGAACTCCTCCACCAGGACGGCTACGTGGAGATCGAGACCCCGACGCTGACGCGTTCGACGCCGGAAGGCGCCCGCGACTTCGTTGTTCCGGCCCGTCTTGCACCGGGTTCCTGGTATGCACTGCCGCAGTCCCCGCAGCTGTTCAAACAGCTGCTGCAGGTGGGTGGTTTCGAAAAGTACTACCAGATCGCCCGCTGCTACCGCGACGAGGACTTCCGCGCGGACCGCCAGCCTGAGTTCACCCAGCTGGATATCGAGGCCAGCTTTGTGGACCAGGACGACATCATCTCGCTGGGTGAAAACATCGTCAAGGCGCTGTGGAAGCTGATCGACGTCGAGATCCCCACCCCTATCCAGCGCATAACGTACGCCGACGCCATGGCGCGGTTCGGCTCGGACAAGCCGGACCTCCGCTTTGGCGTGGAGCTGACCGAGCTGACTGAGTTCTTCAAGGACACCAACTTCGGCGTCTTCAAGGCCCCCTACGTCGGCGCCGTGGTCATGCCCGGCGGGGCATCCCAGCCGCGCCGTACGCTGGACGGCTGGCAGGAATTCGCCAAGCAGCGCGGTCACAAGGGACTGGCGTATGTCCTGTTCAAGGAAGACGGCGAGCTGGCCGGTCCGGTGGCCAAGAACCTGACGGACACGGAGCGTGAAGGCCTGGCCGGTGCCGTAGGCGCCAAGCCGGGCGACTGCATCTTCTTCGCCGCCGGCGAGAAGTCTGGAGCCCGCGCCCTGCTCGGTGCCGCCCGCGTCGAGATCGGCCACCGAACCGGCCTGATCGACCCCAGCGCCTGGGCCTTCTGCTGGGTGGTGGACGCGCCGATGTTCGAGCCGGCCGCCGCAGCCGTGGCCTCTGGCGACGTGGCCGTGGGTGCCGGCAAGTGGACGGCCGTCCACCACGCCTTCACGTCGCCCAAGCCCGAGTTCCTCGACACGTTCGACAAGGACCCGGAGTCGGCCCTGTCCTACGCGTACGACATCGTCTGCAACGGCAACGAAATCGGCGGCGGCTCCATCCGCATCCACGAGCGCGATGTCCAGGAACGGGTCTTCGAGCTGATGGGCCTGGACCGGGCAGACGCGCAGACCAAGTTTGGCTTCCTGCTGGAAGGCTTCAAGTTCGGGGCCCCGCCACACGGCGGCATCGCCTTCGGCTGGGACCGTGTGGTGGCCCTCCTGGCAGGCGTGGAGTCCATCCGCGACGTGATCGCCTTCCCGAAGACCGGCAACGGCTATGACCCGCTGACCCAGGCTCCCGCGCCGATCACGCCGCAGCAGCGTAAGGAGGCCGGCGTCGACTTCAAGCCCGAGGCCAAGAAGCCCGAAGAGAAGAAGGCCGACTAGCTTCAGTAAAGCTGGCTGGCTGAACGCAGCAAGAGCTCCCCGGAAACGGGGAGCTCTTGCTCTTTACTGAACAGCTGCCCTTACGGCACAGTGGCGGATGGAGGATAACCGCGTGGAAGTGTTGTCCGGTCTGGAATCGCTGATGGATGCCGCCTGGCCCGCGCCCGAACGTCACGACACCGGCGAGTGGGTGCTCCGCGCGGCCGGTGGTGTAACGCAGCGGGCGAACTCGGTCTGGCCGCGGGTGGCTGCCGCGGACGTCGCCGCCGCGGTCCGGGAGGCGGCTTCCTGGTATCGGCAGCGGCGACTACCGGTGATTTACCAGATCTTCGACCATGGCGGCGCCGCCCCGCTGAACGCTGTGCTGGACAGCCTGGGTTACACCAGGCAGTCCGACACCCTGGTCATGTCCCGGCCCGCGGAGCCGCAGGACGGCCTTCCGGCCAGTGCCGGCGTCGAAATCTCGGAGCATCCTTCGGCGGAATGGCTGGAACTGTGGTGGTCCGTGGACGGCCGCGGCGGCGCCGCGGAGTTGGAGACCGCCCGTGCGATCCTCACCGGCTGCCCGGCGCTGTACGCCCTGGTGAGGGACGACGACGGCGGGGCGGCCGCCGTCGGACGCCTTGCTGTTGTTCACGGCTGGAGTGCTGTTCACGGCGGGGCTCCTGATCCCGGCGCGGCAGGCAGCTGGGGCGGGCTGTATTGCATGGCCACCAGGCCCGACTTTCGGCGCCGCGGTTACGCCACCCGGATCCAGCAGGCCCTGGTCAGAGCAGGTGCGGAGCGGGGGCTGGCCGGCTACTGGCTGCTGGTGATGGCGTCGAACTCCGCTGCCCGGGAGCTGTACGGCAGGGCAGGTTTCCGCGAGGTGTCCCGCTATTGCTACCGGCAGGAGCGGCCGCGGCGGGCCCTGACCGGCTGCTGAGCTGTGCCTCCACGCGCCGATACGACGGTTCCCCGCGCACACGACGTTGCGCAACGTCGTGCGGGCAGGGAACCGTCGAAACGGAGCGGAAGCTGCGGGGTGTTACGGGCCTTCGGGCAGGTAGTGCAGGCCCATCCACGGGGCGGTGGTGAGTTTGCCGGGCTCGACCGTTTGTGACGGTGCCGCAAGCGCCGGCTCGGAGGCGGACGCGTCGGCGGCTTCAGTGTCGTGGGCGTTCATGGCGCGCAGGTTAGCGCACATCGACGGACGGCTGCCGCAGCGGTGTTTGCCCTGCTGCTTCGGCCTGCCGCCGGCGGGCGATGCCCGCAAGGTACGGGCCGCCGAGTTCCCCGATGGGCGTGGTGGCAGTCTCGCGGGACCAGAACGCGGACCCGGCGGCAATGAGCATGCAGACGGCGCCGAACACGGCCACGGGCACCCAGCCCCATGCCCCCGGAGCCAGCAGCATTCCGGCGATCATCGGGCCGAAGCCGGCGAGGACCAGGCCGAACTGGTTCCCCAGCGCCATCCCGGAGTACCGGACGGGCGCCGCGAACTGTTCCGCGAAGAACGCCGGCCAGATGCCGTTGAAGCCCGAGTACAGCACCGTCATGTTCAGGAACGCGGCAAGGAACACCAGCACGATGCTGCCGGAGGAGAGGGCCAGGAAGTACAGGAAGATCGTGACGGAGCAGCCGATCGCTGCAGTCAGCAGGAGCGGGCGGCGGCCGATCTGGTCGGACAGCCTGGCCGCCAGCGGCATGGCGAACATGGACAGGCCGATGGCCACGGCGTTCACGGTCAGGATGGAGGCCCGGTCGAACCCGGCGCCGGACGTGGCGTAGGCCAGTCCGAAGACCGTGAAGATGGTCTGCATCACGGACATGATGGACATTCCCGCCACCCGCAGCACATCCGCGGCCTGGAAGCGGAGCACCTCCTTGATGGGCATCGGGGCCACCTGACGGCGCTCCTGGGCCTCCTCGAAGACTGGTGTTTCGTCCAGGTGCGTGCGGACCCAGTAGGCGATGGCCAGCACCACGATGGAGAGCCAGAACGGGATGCGCCAGCCCCAGCTCATCATGGCCTCCCGGGGCAGTGACGTAACCGGGATGAAGACCAGGGTGGCCAGCACCATGCCGGAGGCGTACCCCGTCATCACGAAGCTGGTGAAGAACCCGCGCCTGCCTTCGGGCGAGTGCTCCAGCGTCAGGGTGGAGGCGCCCGCCGATTCCGCGCCGGCGGAGAAGCCCTGCGCCAGCCGGCCGGCGACCAGCAGGATGGGGGCCCAAACGCCCAACTGCTCATAGGTGGGCAGGAAACCGATGCCGAGTGACGCCAGGCCCATGATGCCGAGCGTCAGCAGCAGAATCTTCTTGCGGCCCAGCTTGTCGCCGAAGTGGCCCATCACCAGTCCGCCGACAGGCCTCGCCACGTACGCGACGCCGAAGGTGGCGAAGGCGCCGATCAGACCGATGGCCGGGTCCGCGGAGGGGAAGAACAGGTGCGGGAACACAAGTGCGGCGGCGGTGCCGTAGATGAAGAAGTCGTAGTACTCCAGCGTGCTGCCCAGGAACGACGCCAGGGCGGCCTTGCGGGGTGTCTTGCGAGGGGCCTGCTGGGGAACCTGGTGCGAAACCGGCAGCGGAACCTGCGGCGATGGCGTAGTGGTCACGGGAATCTCCTTAAGACTGCGTTGTCTCAATGGGCGCCGGCGTGGTGTCCGGGAGGTGGAAGTCCACCGCCAGGATCTGCCGGCTGTTGGGGAACGAGTACGCCTTCAGCGGCTCGTGGAGCGGGTGCGTGTTGTAGACGGCGATGTCCTCGACGCTTGCAAAGTCGGCCACGATGGCGTAGTCGAAGGAGCGTTCGGTGTTGAGGACGTCCGGGCCGTGGCTGAGGCTAAGCATGCCGGGGATCTTTCCGGCCATGTTGTTGAGCCCGGCAATCCAGGCCTGCCGGTCAGCCGGCGGAAAGTCGGGCTTGAACTGGAAGAGCACAGTGTGGCGGATCATTTTCAGGCACCGGTCTCGACAAGCTCGGCGAGCGTTGACGGCGCGGCAGAGACATAGGCGGGGGACTGGCCGGCAAGGGTGCGGCCGGCGAGGTAGCCCATGGTCATGATCGGACCGAGGGTGGCGCCGGCGCCGGGGTAGCCAGCTGCGTAAGCGTTTTCCGTGGTGTTGCCGGCGGCGAACAGGCCCGGGATGGGGCGGTTGTCGACGTCGAGCACGCGGGCTGACCCGTCGGTGGCCACGCCGCCATTGGTGCCGAAGGCGCCGTTCACCACCTCCAGCGCGTAGAAGGGCCCGGATTCGAGCGGACCCAGTGAAGGGTTCGGCCACGGGCAGTCGGCGTCGCCCCAGTACTTGTCGTAAGCGCTTTCGCCGCGGCCGAAGTCGGGGTCCTCGCCATTGGCTGCGAACCCGTTGAACCGGGCCACTGTGGCTTCCAGGTTCTCCGCCGGAACGTTGATCTTCGCCGCGAGTTCAGCCAGCGTCGGCGCCTCGATCAGGTAATCCGGCGTCGGCTGGCCCGCGCGGTGGGCAAGGATGCCGTAACGCTCCAGGTAGCCGTGGTCCACAATCACGTGCGCCGGGGTGTTGAGCGTGCGGTTGGCGGCGGAGTCCCAGGACTGCAGGCTGCGGGCGAGGTCGTTGTAGTTCTGCGACTCGTTGGCGAAACGGCAGCCGTGCCTGTTCACCATGATGGACCCCGGGCCTTGGCGCTCGAACCGCAGCAGGGTCCCGATCGCCTGCCCGTCGCGGGTGTCGCCGGTGACGGCCATCGGCGCCCACCAGGCTTCGCGGGTGCCACGGGTCTGGCCGCCGATGCGCTGCGACATCCGCAGCCCGTCACCGGTGTTCGAGGGCGGCGAGCACATGGTGTAGAGCCGGGACGCTAGCATCGAGTCGGCCAGGGCCTTGTCCCATTCGAAGCCGCCCGTCGCGAGCACCACGCCGTCGCGGGCATGGAAAGCTTCGCCGGTTTCCAGTTCGACGCCGGTCACCCGGCCGCCGTCGGTGAGCGGCCCGTCGGTGAGCAGGCGGTGACCGCGGGCCCCGGTGATGAGTGTGGCATTGTCGCGGACGAGGCTGGCGAGCAGCATGGACACGAGGGCCTGTCCCTTGGCCACGAGGCCGGCGTCCTGGCGACCGGCCAGTTCGTTCCACGGGAACTTCGTGAAGGCGCCCCACTCCTCGTATTCCTGCATGGTGAACGGCGCGCGGCCGTCACTGCGAACGTGCGCGCGGAGGCTGCCCAGCGCTTCGGTGCTGTTGAACAGCTCCGGCTCAATCGTGCGGCCGCCCGCCACTGCACCCGGCAAATCCTGCCGGTAATCGGGGAAGTTGTCGAGGAAGATGAAGCGGACTCCGCACTCCGCCTCGACGAAGCGGAGCATCTGGTCGCCGTAGTTCAGCGCGGCGTCCAGCAGTTCCTCGCGACCCCTTCCGCGGGCGACGGCCCGCACATACTCCGCGGCCGCTGTCTTGGAATCGGTGATCCCGGCCTTCCGGGCGTGGTGGTTGTCCGCCACCCAGAGCATGCCGCCGGACACGGCGGAGGTTCCGCCCAGCAGGTCACTCTTTTCGAGGACGACGACGGACTTGCCGGCACGGGCGGCGGTGGCCGCCGCGGTGAGTGCGCCCGCACCGGAGCCGACGACGACGACGTCGTGAGTGTCCGCGGAGGTGCCGTTGACGAATTTCATTGGTGTTGCCTTTCGAAGCGAAGATGAGGGGTGCTGCCGCAGTTGGGCAGCCGCTGGGGGGCCGTCGTCAGACAGCCGTGTAGCCGCCGTCGATGACGAGCTCGGATCCGGTGGTGAAGCGCGACTCGTCCGAGGCCAGGTAGAGCACGCCGTACGCTATCTCGTCCGGTTCGCCTTGGCGGGGCAGCGGGTTGGAGCCCACCAGTTGCCTGTAGTAGGCCTCGGGACCGATGTCCGACTGCTCGGCGGAGCGGCGGCTCATCCTGGTGTTCATGGATCCGGGGTGGATGGAGTTGACCCGGATGCCGTGGGCGCCATAGGCCGCGGCGTCCGACTTGCTCAGGAGCCGGACTGCGCCTTTGGTGGCGTGGTACAACGGCACGTTCCGGCCACCGGTGAGGCCGTGGATGGAGGAGAAGTTGACGATGCTGCCGGTGCCTTTTTCGATCATGCCGGGGACCACGTGCTTGGTCATCAGCCAGACGCCCTTGACGTTGACGTTGAAAATCGTGTCGAAGTCGGCCGTCGAGGCGGTGTGGGAGGCTCCTGCCGGGCCGATGATGCCGGCGGCGTTGACCAGGATGTCCGGGGTACCCAGTTCGTCCCGGACCCGGCGGATGGCCTCGGCGACGCTTGCCTCGCTGGTGACGTCGACGTCGTACTCACTGATGTTTTTGTGGGCAGCGGCGGCGGGGATGCCGGCAACGTCCAGGCTGGCTACTTTTGCGCCGTGTTCGGCAAGGAGGGCGGCGGTGGCGCTGCCCAGGTCTCCGCGGCCTCCGGTGACAATGGCGGTCTTTCCGGCAACGCGGTTCTGGATGGGATTCATGTGGTGCTCCTCGTGATCCTGCAGCCTCGTCGCTGCTTCCCAGCCAGCGTGGCAGGGGACCTGTGAGCAGAACCACACGATTGCCGATGAACGGCAAAGCCTGCTTTCAGTGGCTTTGCCGGAGTGTCCCCTTCAGCTCACCCCGCCAGCCCAGTGCGCGGGAGATCCCGCGTGCTGCGGCCATCAGCACGGGCACCCGGGCAGGTGTGTTCTCCTCGTTGCGCGGCACCACCACGCTGAGCGCCGCGCGGACAGTGTTGTCGGGGCCGAACACCGGCACGGCGATCCCGCTGGACTCCGGCACGATCACGCCGGGCATGGCAGCGAAGCCGCGCTGCCGGATCTCGGCCAGGTGGCGCCGGAGCGCGGCCGGCTCGGTCAGGGTGGTCTCGGTGAACTTCGTCAGCGGCCGGGCCAGGAAGGCGTCCTGGTAGGCGGAGGGGGAGTGTGCCAGCAGCACCAGTCCCGAGGACGTGGCGTGGACCGGCAGCCTGCCGGCAATCTTGGTGATGTCCACAATCGTTTTATCCGAGCCCAGCCGCTCGATGTACAGGACCTCGTCCGAGTCGAGGATACCAAGCGTGGTGGAGTGCTGAACCACGGCCTGGACGTCCTCCATGAACGGCAGCGCGGCTTCCCGCAGGCCCAGCATTTTGGAGCTCCGGGAAGCCAGTTCCCACATGCGCGTGCCGATGTGGATGTCCCCGCCGGGCTCGCGTTCCAGCAGCCGCTCGAGCAGCAGGTCGTTGACCAGCCGGTAGGTGGTGGTCACCGGCAGGCCGGTGCGTCGCCCCAGCTCGGCAACGCTCATGGCGGGGTGCGTGTCATCGAAGGCGTTCACGATTTTCACGAAACGGCCGATGATCGACTCGCCGGATGCGGAGTTGGCCACTGTTCCTCCTGTCGATTCCCGCTCAATGGTAATCCTCCTCCCTGGCGGGCATGCTTCCGGCTCTACTGGGGTTTGTCAGTCAACGCCTGCCGCCGCAAAGGAGTGGCCTGCAGGCAGAACGGAGCAGGAACCATGACAGAAACCTCGGCAAGAACCGCAAGGACGGCGGTCTGTGACGTCCTCGTCATCGGATCGGGCGTGGCAGGGATGGCCGCAGCATTGAAGGCCGCTTCGCAAGGATTGAGCGTGATCATCGCTGAGAAGGAACAGTACTTTGGCGGAACCACCGCCATTTCCGCGGGCTGGGCCTGGGTCCCCGGCAACAAGCAGGGCCTGGCACAGGGCGATACCCGCGAGGACGCCGAAACCTACCTGAAGAACCTGGCGCCTGAGACGTTCAACGAAGCGGGAGTTCGGAACTTCCTGGACGCAGTGCCTGAAGCGATCTCCTTCTTCGAAAGAGAAACCGACGTGAAATTCACCTACCCGGAGAAGGCCCCGGACTACCAGATGGACCTGCCCGGGGCGAAGCTGTCCGGCCGGGCCATCCTCCCGCAGGACGTGGACGCACGGGTGCTCGGGGACAAGCGGCTCCTGATGCAGCCGTACATGAGTTCCTACACCGTCTTCGGCTACATGCCGCAGGTGGGGCCGGACATCAACGAGTTCTTCCACGTGAACCAGTCGGTCAAGTCCTTCATCTACGTGGCCAGGAAGCTGCTGCGCACCTGGGCCGACGCCGCCCGCTACCGGCGTCCGGTCCTGCGCTCTAACGGCAACGCCCTGATGACCCGCATGGTCAAGAGCGCCGACGACCTGGGCATCCGGCTGTGGAAGTCCTCACCGGCGCTCTCCCTCACCAGGGACGACGCCGGGACCGTCACCGGTGCGGTCATCGGGGGAGAGCACGCCGTCACCGTCACGGCACGCGCCGGCGTCATCCTCGCCGCCGGCGGGTTCTCCGGGAACCGGGAACTGCGGCAGCGCTATTTCCCGCATGACGCCGGCGGTGACGATCACTTCACGCCCACCGTGGGCCACGGAGGTGACGCCGCCACCCTGGCGATGGACGCCGGCGGATACATCGACGATTCCGTGTTCAGCGTCGGGTCCTGGGCGCCGGTGACCGTGTTCAGGTACCTCAGCGGTGAACAACGGCTCTTCCCGCATCTGCGGGCCATCGGCCTGCCCGGGCTGATCGCCGTCGACCGCCACGGCAGGCGCTTCGGCAACGAGGCCCTGAGCTACCACGACTTCGGCGGGGCCATGATCGAGCACAACAAGGACGAGGACGGAACCTTTTGCTACGTGATCGGCGACGCGAAAACGATGCACAAATACGGCATCGGTTATGCCAAGCCCTGGCCGATGCCCCGCGGCTACTTCTACCGAACCGGCTACCTGGTCAAGGGGAACACCCTTGCTGAGCTGGCGGGAAAGCTCGGCATCGATGCAGCGGGCCTGGAAGCCACCGTCGCCGGATTCAACCCGGCTGCTGAGCGCGGCGAGGACCCGGCCTTCGGCCGCGGCTCCACTCAGTACAACCACTTCCGGGGCGACCTCGAGCACAAGCCGAACCCGAACCTCGCGCCGGTGGGCAAGGGCCCGTACTACGCGGCGAAGATCCAAATGGGCGATCTGGGCACCTTCGCCGGCCTCGGCGTCAACGAACACTCCGAAGTGGTCACGGCTGAAGGATCGGTAGTTCCCGGACTCCTAGCCGTGGGCGCAGCCGCCGTTAGCGTCTTCGGCGGCGGTTACCCCGGTTATGGCTCCCACATCGGGCCGGCCCTGGTGTTCGGCTACCGTGCGGGCCGGGACATCGCCAGTCTTGCGGCCAAGAGGAACGTGGACCGGACCGGGGACGGGAACGCGGCGCGGCCGGCCAACGTGGCCGCAAACTAGGCGCCGGGCCGGAGACAGCCATGGCCAATTCGACATCGGGGGAATCGGTGATCAGCCGCGTGGTGCGGCTCATGAGCGCCTTCGACCGGGACCTGCCGGCCATGACGCTCTCCGGCCTTGCCCGCCGCGCCGGCCTCCCGCTGACCACCGCGCACCGGCTGGTGGATGACCTGGTCCTCCACGGTCTGATTGAGCGGCTGCCGGACGGGAACCTCTGCTCCGGGATGCGCATGTGGGAGCTCGCTGCCCGGGGCTCGCGTGCGCTGAACCTGCGCGAGCTTGCGCTGCCCTTCATGGAGGATGTCCAGGCCGCTGTCCACCAGCACACCACCCTGGCCGTGCTGGACCACGGCACTGTGCTGTATGTGGAGCGACTCTCCTCTCCGCATTCCAGCCTGGACGCCGCGCACATTGCCCAGCGGATGCCCATCCACGCAGCCTCGTCGGGCCTCGTGCTGCTGGCGTTCTCGCCGCCCCGTGTCCAGGCCGAGGTGCTCGCGAAGCCCCTAAAGGCGGCGACCCCTGAAACCATCACGGATCCAGCCCTCATCCGCAGGCATCTGGCCGAGATCCGGCAGCGCGGCTACGTGGCCCTGCCCGGCATTGGCGTCGCCGGGTGGGCGGGCATCGCCGTGCCCGTCTTCGGGCCCGGCAACATGATAGCCGCGGCCCTCAACGCCATCGTGCCGCGGCAGGAAGCGGCTGTTCCGCTGATCGTCCCCGCCCTGCTGACCGCTGCGCACGGGATCACCCGCGCGCTGAAATCCACCCGGCCGGAAGGGCCGGCAGACTTTCGCAACCGATGAACGGAAGACCCGTGGGGGCGGCCGCGGCGCATCCCGCAAGGTGGAGTGAGAGGCGGATCACATCGGATTACGCCGCAGCCAACCGGAAAGAAGGACGATGATGTCTTGCCCAATGACAGCAACACCCCCGGTCTCCACGCACGTCGCCTCCGTCGAAAGCAGGGACGCCAGCGAAGGCGGCAGGACTGCCCTGCCCCCGTATTCGCACGAACTTGACTGGCCGGAGGGCCTGGCGCCGTTCAAGGTGGTGGACGACGGGACCCAGGGCGATCCCTACCGCCACTACCAGTGGATGCGCGAGAACGCGCCGGTGCTCCGTGCCCATTCACCGGTATCGGACGTCTGGTTCATATCCCGGTACGACGACGTCCGCCGGGCCATGCGGGCACCGAAAGTGTTCTCCTCGCAGGTTGTGGACCCGGTCCCGCTGACCTTCCTGACGCTGTTCGACGCACCTAACCACACGAGGCTCCGCCAAGTTGTGGCGCAGGCCTTCACGCCCAAGGCCATCGCCCGCTTCGAGGACCGGGTGCGGGAGAACGCTGAAAAGTACCTGGCACCGATGCTCGCCGCCGGCGGCGGGGACGCCGTGGACGACTACGCCATCCCGCTGAGCATGTCCACCATCAGCGCCCTGCTCGACGTTCCGGCCGAGGACTTCGAGAAGATGAAGTTCTGGTCCGACGAGACCTTCAGCTACTTTGGCCGGCTGGCCCGCAACGCCCAGGGCACAGGCACCGACGAGCAGAGCACCCTGGAGTTCTTCGCCTACCTGAAGGACACCATGGAGCGCCTGTACAGCCAGGACAGCGACTCGGTTGGCGGGCACATCGCCCGGATGTGGAAGGATGGCCTGCTCAGCGAGAAGGAAGCCAAGGAACTCTGCGCCTTTGTGTTCGTCGCAGGCCACGACACCACCACCATCCTGCTGGCCAACGCCTTCCGGATCTTCAGCGAACACCCCGACCTGCTGGAGCGGATCCGCCGTAATCCGGACGACGCCAACCTCTTCGTCGAGGAACTGGCCCGCTACCGCGGCACCGTCCAGCGGGCCAGCCGGATCACCACCGAGGAGGTTGAGGTTGCCGGCGTGACCATTCCCGCCGGCGCAATCGTCCGCCTGCTGCCCGCTGCAGCAAACCGGGACAGTCGCAAGTACCCCGACGGCGAGCGCTTCGACATCGACCGGAACACCGACGGCCACCTCGGTTTCGGGCACGGCGTCCACAGCTGCCTCGGTGCGCCGCTTGCCAGGCTTGAGGTCCTGGTCACCGTGAAGCTGCTTGCCGAAAAGCTGGCCTCGCTCACGCTGGATGCGGACAAACCCATCGAGTACGTGCGCGGCAACAACCTGACGAACTCGGGGCCCGAGCACCTGCACGTGATGCTGGAGAAAACCAATGCGTAGCGGGACAGGCGCCGCAGTAACGATCCAGGACCCGGTGGTCATCATCGGCGCGGGACACTCCGGCGTCGCTGTCGCCACGGGGCTCCGCTCCCGGGGCTGGGAAGGCGGCGTCTTGCTGATCGACGCGGAGAACGGACTGCCCTATGAACGGCCGCCGCTCTCCAAGGAACTCCTGAAGGAGGGCGCCCCCGATGAGTCAGCCGTGCTCCGCAAGGAGAAGTTCTATGCGGACAAGGGCATCGCCAGGCTTGCCGGGGTCACCGCGGAGTCAATCGACAGGGACGGCCGGACAGTGCTGCTGTCCGACGGGACGCGTCAGGCCTACCACCGCCTGGTCATCGCCACGGGTTCACGGGCGCGGCCCCTCACCGTGCCGGGGGCGGGTCTTCCGGGAGTGCGGTCCCTGCGGACCCGGGACGATGCCCTGGAACTCAAAAGGCTGCTGGTGCCCGGAGCCCGCGTGGCCATCATCGGCGCCGGCTACATCGGACTGGAGGTGGCCGCGGCGGCGGCCGCGAAAGGCTGTGAGGTCACAGTGCTCGAATTCCAGGACCGTGTGATGAGCCGGGTAACGTCGGCCCCCGTCTCCCGCCACTTCGAGCAGCTCCACGGGCGGCACGGGGTCCGGTTCGTCTTCGGTGCCGCGGTCACATCGATCGACGGCGGGGAACGGGCCGAACGCGTGACCGTGGCCGGCGGCACCAACTTTCCTGCCGACGTCGTACTCGCCGGAATCGGCGTCCTGCCCAACGAGGAGCTGGCAGCGGACGCCGGCCTGGAGTGCCGGGACGGCATCCTCGTGGATGGGCACGGCCGGACGTCCAATCCCGCCGTCTATGCCAGCGGGGACGTCACGCGCTTCACGAGCCCCATCGACGGCGCCAGCCAGCGGCTCGAGTGCATCCAGAACGCGCTGGCACAGGCAGACCGGGTGGCCGCGCACATCACCGGCCAGGCGGCCGCTGAACCGGAAATCCCCTGGTTCTGGACCGTCCAGCACGGTGTGCGGCTGCAGACCGCGGGCGTCCGCCATCCGGAGGACCAGGCGATCGTTCGCGGCGAAACCTCCGGCGGCAAATTCTCAGTGGTCTACCTCCGTGAGGGCCGACTCGCCGCCGTCGACACCATCGCCAACCTGGCTGACTTCCGCACGGCCAAGCGGCTGATCGCCCAGGGAGCCCGGATCGACCCGGCCCTGGCCGCGGACCCAGGCATCCCCCTCACCGAAGCCACTTCCGGCACCCCCAACCACTCCGACGCTGACCTTGCAGCAGCCCGATCCTAAGGAAACCGACATGAGCAACAACAAACTGACAGTCGTCGACCGTGAAGGCGCCACCCATGACCTTGAATGGGAGCCGGACCAGAGCATGATGGAGGCCCTGCGGGACAACGACCTGCCCGTGCTGGCATCGTGCGGCGGCACCGCCTCCTGCGCCACCTGCCACGTGTTTTTGGAGCAGGAGGTCTTCGACACCCTGGAAGATCGCAGCGAGGACGAACTCGAGCTCCTCGTGGAGGCCGAGGGGTACCGGGAGTGCGGCTCGCGGCTCTCCTGCCAGGTGGGCTTCAGCCGCGACCTCAACGGGGTCACCGTGACGCTGGCACCCGAAGAGTAGCCGCGGCCCCGCCGTTTAGACGGTTCCCCGCGCACACGACGCTGCGCAACGTCGTGCGGGCAGGGAACCGTCGAAATGGGCAGGGTCCCCGCTGCAGGGCACCTGCTACCTCCCGGGCGGGTCGGTCACTGTTACCCGCACGGCGCAGGCGTCCGCCGCGGCCTTCTTCAGGACGGCGGCGCGGGGATCGGGGACATCGAGGTAGGCCAGGCGCGGCAGGTCTGCCCAGGGCTTTAGGGCAGGGTGCGCCAGGACTTCGTCAGCCAGGCCGCGGTCACCGCCCGGGAGGATGTACTCGAAGCCCTGGCCGCCAAAGATCAGCCGCGCCTGCTCCGCCACCGCCTCCACCATGGCATCCGCCTGGTTGGCGCGGCGCCGGGCGAACCGCTGCTGCGACTGGCCGCCGGCTGCACTGCGGGACTGCACATACTTGGAACCGGTCTTGGCGGCGAGGATGACCCCCTCGCTGGCGACCGCCACTCCGTATCCTCCGCGGCGGACCAGCAGCAGGCCGACCGTGCGCGGCTGGGACGCCAGGGAACCCAGCCGTTCCACGAGGCCGGATCCCCGCCCCGGCCGGCCGTCGTCGGGCCACGGCGCCACCAGCAGTGCGGTGGCGCCGTCCGCGGCAGCCAGCCGTACGCCGTCGTCGTGGTCCTCATATCCAAGGTCACCGTGGCTGGCGGCGAATCGTTCAACCCAGCCGGCCAACCGCGGGCCGGAGATGAACGCGGTCCTGGTGGACGCCGCACCTCCCTGCGTTGGACGGCTGCCTGGCATTCCCGATTCCCTGCTTTCGTGGCCGGATTTTTCCTGCTGAATCTAGAAGTAGCCTATCTATGTGGATGATCTCTTTGGTTCGGCGGCACAGGACAGCGACGACGGCGACAACGACGACGCCGCCGAATCGGACCAGTCCGGGACCGCCCAGTCCCGTTCCGTGCAGTCCCGGTCCACCCAGCCGCGCGGCCCGCTGGCGGTCCGGATGCGTCCCCGCACGGTGGACGAGGTGGTGGGCCAGCAGCATCTGCTGGGCCAGGGTTCCCCGCTGCGGCAGCTGGCGGCCGGTGCTGATGCTGCCGGTCCGGCCGGCCCCAGCTCGCTGATCCTGTGGGGGCCGCCGGGTACCGGGAAGACCACGCTGGCCCACGTGATCGCGCGGGGTCCGGGGCGCAAGTTCGTGGAACTGTCCGCCATCACCGCCGGCGTCAAGGATGTCCGCCGCGTCATGGACGACGCCCTGACCGCCCGTGACCTCTACAAGACCACCACCGTGCTGTTCCTCGACGAGATCCACCGCTTCAACAAGGCACAGCAGGATGCGCTGCTACCCGGCGTCGAAAAGGGCTGGGTGGTGCTGGTGGCGGCAACCACGGAGAACCCGTCGTTTTCGGTGGTGTCGCCCCTGCTGTCCCGCTCCCTGCTCCTGACGCTCAAGCCGCTCACCGACGCGGACATCGAGGGCCTGCTGGTGCGGGCCGTCGAGGATCCCCGCGGGTTGAACAACGACGTCCGGCTCAGCGACGAGGCACTCGAACACCTCGTCCGGCTTTCCGGCGGCGACGCCCGCCGGGCGCTGACGGCGCTGGAAGCCGCCGCCGGGGTTGCGTTCGGTGACGCGGACGACGTCGGAAGTTCCGGTGCGGGGGAAGGTGACACTTCGCAAACGGTCACCGTGGAACTGCGGCACACCGAGCGTGCCCTGGACGCCGCAGCCGTCCGCTACGACCGCGCCGGGGACCAGCACTACGACGTGGCCAGCGCGTTCATCAAGTCCATCCGCGGATCCGACGTGGACGCGGCACTGCACTACCTCGCGCGGATGCTGGAGGCGGGGGAGGACCCGCGCTTTGTGGCCCGGCGGATCGTGATCTCTGCCGCGGAGGACGTGGGAATGGCGGATCCGACCGCCCTGCAGACCGCCGTGGCCGCGGCGCAGGCCGTACAGCTCATCGGCATGCCCGAGGGGCGCATCGTCCTGGCCGAGGCGGTGGTCCACCTGGCCACGGCGCCAAAATCCAACGCGGCCTACATGGGCATCAACAAGGCCATCGCTGACGTGCGGGCTGGACTGGGCAACGGCATCCCGGCGCACCTGCGCGACGCGCACTATCCCGGGTCCAAGCAGCTCGGCCACGGGGTTGGCTACAAGTACGCCCACGATGCGCCGCATTCGGTGGCCGCCCAGCAGTATCCGCCGGACGACCTCGTGGGCCGCGACTACTACGAGCCCACGGCCAACGGCGCGGAGCGGGACATCGCCGTCCGGCTTGAGCGGTTGCGGAAGATCATCCGGGGCCGGTGAGGTTCTGGTAAGCTTGATCGTTGTCTGGCAAGGCGCGGACGCACAATCCACCAAATTTCGTATTTGATGAGGTTATGCCTGTGCCCAGTAGCAAAAGGCAGCGGTTGGCCGATGCTCTCCATCTTGGAGGCCAGTAACACTGACACACCGCAGATATTGGAAGGACACAAGTGGCTAACAACACTCGTGCTCGCCGTACCGCACGCCTTTCGCGTGCACTCGGCATCGCTCTGACCCCCAAGGCCGCCAAGTACATGGAGCGCCGCCCGTACGGCCCCGGTGAGCATGGCCGTGCCCGCAAGAAGCAGGACTCCGACTACGCCGTACGTCTGCGCGAAAAGCAGCGTCTGCGCGCACAGTACGGCATCCGCGAAGCCCAGATGACCCGTGCCTTCGAAGAAGCACGCCGCACCAAGGGCCTGACCGGTGAAAACCTGATCGAACTGCTCGAAATGCGTCTCGACGCCCTCGTGCTGCGTGCAGGCTTCGCCCGCACCATCGCCCAGGCCCGCCAGCTGGTTGTGCACCGCCACATCCTGGTTGACGGCATCCGCGTTGACCGCCCGTCGTTCCGCGTCGGCGAAGGCCAGCTCGTCCACGTGCACAGCCGCAGCGAGACCATGGTCCCGCTCCAGGTTGCAGCAGCCGGCGCACACCGCGACGTCCTGCCCGCCGTTCCGGCCTACCTGGACGTCAAGCTGGACGCCCTGCAGGCCCGCCTGGTTCGCCGCCCGAAGCGCTCCGAGGTCCCCGTGACCTGCGAAGAGCAGCTCGTCGTCGAATTCTACGCACGCTAAATTCCGGCAGCGTATCCAAAGAAGCCCGTGGCAAGCGCCGCGGGCTTCTTTGTATGTAAGGTACTCGGGGGACATTTGCGGCTGCAGCAGTTTGGCCGCCGCGCCCCGGTACGGTTCCACGGAGTTTCAAGGAGATGAACGTCTATGTCTGGTGGCGATATTGCCGGCCTGATCGCGGCCGGGGTATTTGCGCTCCTGGTCCTGTTGCTTGCTGTGCCCATCCTCAAGCTGGGGCGGGTGTTCGACGAGGTCCGGACATCCATCCGCTCCATCAGCGACGGCGCCACCCCGCTCATGGACGAGGTCACCGCGACGGTCTCCACCACCAACCAGCAGCTGAAGAAGGTGGATGGCATTGCCTCCAACGTTTCGGATGCCTCGGCCAACATCTCCGCGTTGTCCTCCCTCATGGCCGCGACCGTCGGTTCGCCGCTGATCAAGGTGGCCGCGTTCAGCTACGGCGTCCGTTCCGCGTTCGCCGCCCGCAAGAAGCCCGCCACCGGCCGCCGCAGCCGCTAAGCCCACCGGAGAACTGAAATGAAACGACTTGTCTGGATGGGAATCGGCGTGGCCATCGGGGTCATCGCGTTCCGCAAGGTCACGGAGGCACAGTCCGCGCTCGGCCCCGAAGGCCTGAACCGGGCCGTGGGCCGGCTCGCCGACGGCGTCTACGACTTCGCCGACGCCGTCCGCGCCGGCATGCGCGAACGGGAAACGGACCTTCGCTCCGCGCTGGGTGTTGAATCCCAGGACCTCGTCCGCCGCTAAACGCGCGAGAATTAAAACCTGCAGTGCCGTCCATTGCCGGGACTGCCTTTGAATCAAACTGTCACGCGCCGGCATGCGTGAACCAAGAAGGGTAAGTAATCAGCTCATGAAGTCGCAGGAGATCACAAAGCGCTGGGTCGATTTTTTCGTCAGCAAAGGCCACACGGCGGTTCCCTCCGCATCGCTGGTCTCCAGCGACCCCTCCCTGCTGTTCACGGTTGCCGGCATGGTTCCGTTCATCCCGTACCTGACCGCGCGCGAGGAACCGCCCTACTCCCGGGCCACCAGCGTCCAGAAGTGCATCCGCACCGGTGACATTGAGGAAGTGGGTAAGACTGCCCGCCACGGCACCTTCTTCCAGATGTGCGGCAACTTCTCCTTCGGGGACTACTTCAAGGAAGACGCCATCAAGTTCGCCTGGGAGCTGCTCACCACGAGCGTCGCCGACGGCGGGTACGGACTCCCGCCTGAGCTGCTGTGGGTGACCGTCTACGAAGAGGACGACGAAGCCGAGCAACTCTGGCTCAAGAACACCGGAGTCCCCGCCGAGCGCATCCAGCGCATGGGCAAGTCGGACAACTACTGGTCCACCGGCCAGCCCGGCCCGGCCGGCCCCTGCTCGGAGATCTACTACGACCGTGGCCCGGCCTACGGCGCCGAGGGCGGACCCATCGCCGACGAGAACCGGTACGTGGAGATCTGGAACCTCGTGTTCATGCAGTACCAGATCGACAACGTCCGCTCGAAGGTCGAGTTCGACATCATGGGCGAACTGCCCAAGAAGAACATCGACACCGGCCTGGGCATGGAACGCCTCGCGATGATCCTGCAGGACGTCGAGAACATGTACGAGACCGATCAGGTGCGCCCGGTCATTGACATGGCCGCCAAGCTCTCGGGCAGGGAATACACCTCCGCCGAGACCGAGGACGATCCCCACCACACCGATGACGTCCGCATGCGCGTTGTCGCCGACCACATCCGGTCCTCCCTGATGCTCATCGCCGACGGCGTCACGCCCTCGAACGAAGGCCGCGGCTACGTGCTGCGACGCCTCATCCGCCGCGCGGTCCGCTCCATGCGCCTGCTCGGCGTGGAACAGGCCTGCCTGCCGGACCTGCTGCCCGCCTCGCGCGACGCCATGAAGGGCGTGTACCCCATCGTGGACACGGACTTCGACCGCATCAGCCGGATCGCCTACGCCGAAGAGAAGGCGTTCCTGCGCACCATCGCCTCCGGCACCGCCCGCCTTGAGGATGCCGTCAACGAATCCAAGGCTGCCGGGCGTCCCCTCTCCGGCGCCGACGCGTTCGCGCTGCATGACACCTACGGCTTCCCCATCGACCTGACGCTCGAAATGGCCGAGGAAGCCGGCCTGAAGGTGGACGAGCCCGAGTTCCGCAAGCTCATGCTCGAGCAGCGCCAGCGCGCCCAGGCCGACGCCAAGGGCAAGAAGGGCGGCCACGCCGACCTCTCCGCCTTCCAGGAGTTGCTGGCAGAAGGCGAAACCGTCTTCACCGGCTACACCGACCTCGAGGGCGAGTCCCGGGTGCGCGGCATCCTCAGCCGCGGCAGCAAGGTCTCCCAGGCGGCCACCGGCGACGAGATCGAACTGGTGCTCGCCGAGACCCCGTTCTACGCCGAGGCCGGCGGCCAGGCAGCCGACACCGGCCTGATCACCGGTGACGGCTTCGTGGTCGAGGTTCTGGACGTCCAGCGTCCGATCAAGGGCCTGAGCGTGCACAAGGCCATCGTCCGCGAAGGCGAGATCGCCTCGGACGCACTGGTCCGCGCCGCGGTGGACCGCGAACGGCGGCACGCTGCAGAGCAGGCGCACACCGGCACGCACATCGTGCACGCGGCGCTGCACCAGATCCTCGGCCCGCAGGCCACCCAGCGCGGTTCGTTCAACAAGGCCGGGTACCTCCGGTTCGACTTCGCCTGGGGTGAAGGGCTGAGCGCCGCCACCAAGTCCGAGGTCGAGGAAGTCTCCAACCTCGCAATCCGCAACAACTTCCAGGTGGACACCAAGGTCATGGGCCTCGCCGAGGCCAAGGCCCTCGGCGCCATGGCGCTGTTCGGCGAAAACTACGGCAGCGAGGTCCGGGTTGTGGAGATCGACGGCGCGTGGTCCCGTGAGCTCTGCGGCGGCACCCACGTGTCCAACACCTCCCTGATCGGCAGCCTGTCCCTGCTCGGCGAGCAGTCCGTCGGATCCGGAAACCGCCGCGTCGAGGCGTTCGTCGGCATGGACGCCTTCCGGCACCTGGCCGCCGAACGCGCCCTCGTGACCGAACTCACCGAGATGCTCAAGGTGCCCTCCGGGCAGCTGGCGGACCGCATCTCCGCGACCCTTACCAAGCTGAAGGCCACGGAAAAGGAACTCGAGCGGCTCCGCAAGGAACAGCTCGCGGCCGCTGCGGCCCAGCTCGCCGGAACCGCCGTGGACGCCGCCGGCGTCCGGGTCATTGCGCACGACGCCGGCCAGGTCAGCGGTGCCGACGACATCCGTGGTCTCGCGTTGGACCTGCGCAACCGGCTCGGCTCCGAAGCCGCCACGGTTGCCGTGGCCGGCGTCAGCAACGACCGCCCGGTCATCCTGGTGGCCACCAACGAAGCCGCCCGTGAAGCCGGAGTCAAGGCCGGCGCGCTGGTCCGGCTCGCCGCCGGAATCCTCGGCGGCGGCGGCGGCGGCAAGGACGACGTGGCCCAGGGCGGCGGCACCGACTCCTCCAAAATCGGCGCCGCACTGTCCGCCGTCGTCGATGCCATCACCAGGCGCTAACAAACCGTGACTTCTTCTGCTCAGCCGCACGTCCACCCCCGGGGCATCAAACTGGGGGTGGACGTGGGGACCGTCCGCGTTGGCGTCGCCATCTGCGACCGGGACGAGATCCTGGCCACACCGCTGAAGACTCTGGACCGCAATCCCAAGAAGAATTCGGACGTCCGGATCATTGCCGCCCTGGCAGCGGACCGGGGAGCCGTGCAGATATTTGTGGGCCTGCCGCGGACCATGAAAGGCGAGGAGCACGCCTCAGCCCGCATGGCCACGGAGTACGCACAGTTGCTGGCTGACGAGCTGGAGCGGGCCGGTTCGGACGTCCCGGTCCACCTGGTTGACGAGCGGCTCAGTACCGTCACGGCCCACCGCAACCTTCACGAAGCTGGCATGAGCAGCAAAAATCACCGTAAAGTGGTGGATCAGGTTGCGGCTGCGGGAATCTTGCAGCACGCCATCGACATGCAAAAAGCCAGGGGAACGGATGTGGGGAGCCGTGTGAGCGCTCCTCCCCGTACGGGGCTGCCCGGACACGCCGCCGCCGCTACTGCTGAACGGCCTGACCCGGAAAAGGAAACACGATCTTCAGAGGATGGAAAGCTACATTGAGCCCGGTCAATAGCGACGACTCCTCCGGCGACCCCTTCGCGGACGCCGGACGGCCCCTGACACGCAAGGAGATCCGCGCCCGCGAGAAGTCCGTTACCGCCGAGTCCGGCGATGACGTGCCCGAGCAGGCCTACGAATCCGGTGAAGAGGTGCACGTTGGAGTGGGCGCCGCACAGCGGACCGGGGCTTCGGCTTCGGACGCTCCTTCCGGTTCAGATGGTGCCCGGACTGCGGCAATAGCTACAGCCCCGGTAGCCGTTCCCGCCGCATCCCCCGTCCCGGAGGCCCACATTCCTGACGCACAGGTTCCCGCCGCCCAGGCCGTTCCCGCCGCTGAGGTTCCCGACGCTCCGCCGGTTCCGCCGACCATCCACGACCCCGCCGAACATGGGGACGCAGCCGATCATGGGGACGCAGCCGTGCACACGGATACTGCCACACACGAGGAAGCGGCATCCGGGGTTCATGGCGTCCAGTCGGAAGACGCTCCGCACTTTGCCGAGTTCGCCGCCGGCCACCATGAGGATGGCCACCACTATGACATCCATCATGAGGCAGTAGGCCACGACACCTACGAGGAGCATGAGCACTACGAGCAACAGGCCGTGGGGCACCAGCTCCTGGCCGGCGCCGAAGATGTAGCCCCGGTGCCTCGGCCCTCCAAGAAAGTCCGGCGCCGGCGGCGCCTCGTGGCGTTGCTGCTGACGCTCGCGCTGTTCGTCACCGCCACCGTCGTCGGGGCGCAGTTCCTGAAACCGCTGCTCGGGAACGACAAGCCTGCCGACTTCCCCGGCCCCGGCGCCGGCCAGGTCAAGGTGTCGGTCGACCCGGGCGAAGGTCCGGTGTCCGTTGCTGCCAAGCTGGAAGACGCGAAGGTGGTGGCCAACGCCGAAACCTTCATGGTAGCCCTGACCGCCTCCGGCGGCACCCTGTCACCCGGGGAGTACGACTTTAAACAGGAAATGAAGAACTCCGACGCCGTCTCCGTACTTCTCAATGAGGGACAGGCGAAGGTCATGTACTTCGCCCTCAGCGCAGGCCTGCGGATCGATGAATCCCTGCAGGCGATCTCCGAGGGCTCCGGTCTTTCGCTGGCGCAGCTGAAGGCACTCAGCGACGCGCCCAAGCAGTTCGGACTGACGGCCAAGGCCAAGAACCTGGAAGGGTTCCTGGCGCCCGGCGAGTACCGTTTCCCGCTGGGAACCACCGCCAGGGAGATCCTCACCAAACTGGTGAAGACCACCCAGGATGAACTGAAGGCACAGGGCGTTACGGACGCCGCCAAGCAGTACGACGCCGTGACCGTTGCCAGCATCGTGCAGGCAGAGGGCGGCCAGGCCGAGTACAAGGACGTGGCGGGAGCCATCTACAACCGGCTGAAGCCCACCAACACCGAGACCAATGGCCTGATCCAGTCGGATGCCACAGTCACGTACGGCCTCGGCAAGAAGACCTTCCACATCGACGAGGCCGAGAAGGCCGACAAGTCCAACCCGTACAACACGTACGCAATCCAGGGCCTGCCCGTGGGACCCATCGGATCGCCGGGCAAGAATGCCATCGACGCGGCGGCCAAGCCGAACGACAACGACTACCTGTACTGGGTGACCATCAACCTCGACACCAAGGAGACGAAGTTCTCCAAGACGCTGGCCGAGCACAACGGCTACGTCGAGCAGTACAACGCCTGGTGCGAGGCCAACCCGGGCCGCTGCGTATGAGCCTGCGGGCAGCCGTCCTGGGGCACCCCATAGGCCATTCGAAGTCACCGGCGCTCCACCTCGCCGCCTACGCGCGGCTCGGTGCGGACATCGGCTACAGCGCCATCGATGTGACTGAAGAGTCACTGCCGGCGTTCATGGACTCCGTCCGTGCCGAGGCCGGCTGGCGGGGACTGTCCGTCACCATGCCGCTGAAGAAGGCCATGGTCTCGGAGGTGGACGAGGTCCGCGGTGTGGCCCGTGTCCTGGGCGTCATCAACACAGTGGTGTTCGAAGGTGCCGGGGAAGCCACCCGGCGGATCGGCTACAACACCGACGTGGCGGGGATCGTCAACGCCCTCCGCAACGCCGGGGCCAGCGACGCCCCCTCGGGCGTCATCCTGGGCGGCGGCGGAACCGCCGCCGCGGCAGTGGCTGCCCTACAGGAGCTTGGCGCGGTGTCCGTGGACCTGTACGTCCGGAACACCGCCCGGGCTGAAGAAGCCAAGGCCGCAGCCGGCGGGCTCGGCATGGACATCACCGTCCATTCCCTCGAAGGTGCGGTCGAAGCGATGGCCGGTGCCGGCGTCGTAATCTCCACGCTGCCGCCGCGGGCGGCCGACGGGATGGCAACAGAGCTGGAAGCACTCGGGCGACGCACGGACGGCGTCCTGCTGGACGTCGCGTATGATCCCTGGCCCAGCCGGATTGCCGCCGCGTGGCACGCCGGAGGCGGAGCAGTGGTTCCAGGCCTTGAGATGCTGCTCTACCAGGCGGTGGAGCAGGTCCGGCATTTCACCGGCCTTGCAGAGGCCGGCAGTGCCGACGTCATAGATGTGATGTGCGACGCAGTCGGGGCACCCCGGCGGGTGTCCTGACCGCCAGACATGGCAGGATGGTTTTTATGTTGCGTTGGTTGACCGCCGGTGAGTCCCATGGCCCGGCACTGGTCGGAATAATTGAAGGCGTCCCCGCAGGTGTGGAACTCACCAGCGGGCAGATCGCCGATGCCCTCGCCCGCCGGCGGCTCGGCTACGGCCGCGGGGCACGGATGAAGTTTGAGCAGGACGTCGTCACGATCCTCGGCGGTGTCCGCCACGGCATTACCCAGGGCGGCCCCGTCGCCATCCAGGTGGGCAACACCGAATGGCCCAAGTGGGAACAGATCATGTCAGCCGATCCGGTGGCCCCCGAGGAACTCGAGGGACAGGCCCGCAACGCCCCGCTGACCCGGCCGCGCCCGGGGCACGCCGACTTTACCGGCATGCAGAAGTACGGCTTCGACGAGGCCCGTCCCGTGCTTGAGCGCGCCAGCGCCCGGGAAACCGCCACGCGTGTTGCCATGGGCACTGTTGCCGCGCAGTTCCTGAAGCACCTTGGCATTGAGCTTGTCAGCCACACTGTCTCCATCGCGAGTGTCGCCGTTCCCGAGGGCAGGCCGCTGCCTTTGCCGGACAACGTGATCGCGCTTGACGCCGATCCGCTGCGCTGCTTCGACCGGGAAACGTCCGACGCCATGGTTGCGGAGGTGGACGCCGCCCACAAGGAAGGCGAAACCCTCGGCGGCGTGGTGGAGGTTCTCGCCTACGGACTGCCCCCTGGACTCGGCAGCTACGTCCACTGGGACCGCCGCCTCGATTCCCGCCTGGCCGCTGCCCTGATGGGCATCCAGGCCATCAAGGGCGTTGAGGTGGGCGACGGTTTCCTCACCGCCGCACGCCGCGGGTCCGCAGCCCACGACGAGATCGTCAAGGAAGCCGACGGCAGGATCATCCGCACCAGCAACCGCGCCGGCGGCATCGAAGGCGGCATGAGCATCGGCGACGTCCTGCGCGTCCGGGCCGCCATGAAGCCCATCGCTACCGTGCCGCGCGCCCTGAAGACCATCGACATCAGCACCGGTGAGGCGGCCAAGGCACACCACCAGCGCTCGGACGTCTGTGCGGTTCCGGCTGCCGGTGTGGTGGCGGAGGCCATGGTTGCGCTGGTCCTGGCTGAGGCCGTGACCGAAAAGTTCGGCGGCGACTCCGTGGCCGAGACCGCCCGCAACATCAGGGGCTACCTCGAGAGCATTCCGGCGTCGCTGGATACGATCGGACTCTAGTGCCCCGGAGCAAGACACCCTGCCCCGCAGGGGACCGGCCCATTGTGCTCATTGGGCCCATGGCGGTCGGCAAATCGGCGATCGGGCAGCAGCTGGCGCAACAGCTGGACGCCCCGTTCGTGGACACCGACGCGGTCATTGTGGAGGGCCACGGTTCGATTGCGGATATCTTTGCCAGCCGCGGCGAGCGTGCCTTCCGGGAGATCGAGGCCCGGACCGTTGCCCGCATCATCGAAGCCGCTGCCGGCACCCCCACCGTGGTTTCCCTCGGCGGCGGCTCGGTCCTGGACTCCGGCACCCAGCAGCTGCTGGATCGGTGCACGGTGGTTTACCTGGAGTGCGATGCCGATACCGTCGCCGCACGGATCGCCAAGAATTCCGGGCGGCCGCTGCTGGCCGGTGACGGCATCAGGCGCTGGAAGGCGCTGTTCGCCACCCGGAAGCCGGTCTATGAACGCCTCGCGGACATCGTGCTGGATGTCCGGCAGGGAACTGTGCCGCAACTGGGCCTGAAGCTGGAGGCGGCGCTGTGCGACTTCGCCGCCGGCAAGTCGCCCGCATCCACCACCCGCGAGATCAACAAAACCGCGACGACGGCAGCCAACGGAAGTGCCGCCGCGAAACAGGAAGTTGAAAAGTGAGCGAATCAACCGTCATCAAGGTCACCGGCCAGTCGGCCGGGGACAACTACGACGTCGTAGTTGGCCGCGGCCTGCTCGGCACGCTGCCGGGACTGCTGGGGGAGCGCGTCCGACGCGTCCTCGTCATCCATCCGCGGGCCCTCCGGCTCACCGGCGACACGGTCCGCGATGAACTGGCCGCTGCCGGCTTCACCGCCGTCACGGCGGAAATCCCGGATGCCGAGGAAGGCAAGCACATCCAGGTGGCTGCCTTCTGCTGGCAGGTGCTGGGACAGAACGATTTCACCCGCTCCGATGCTGTGGTCTCCGTCGGCGGCGGCGCCGTCACCGACCTCGCCGGTTTCGTGGCCGCCACTTGGCTGCGCGGCGTCAAGGTCATTCACATGCCCACCAGCCTCCTCGGCATGGTCGATGCGGCCGTGGGCGGCAAGACCGGGATTAACACGGCCGAAGGCAAGAACCTCGTGGGTTCCTTCCACCCGCCCGCTGCCGTCCTCACCGACCTGGACACCCTGAAGACCCTGCCCCGGAACGAGATCATCTCGGGCATGGCCGAGGTCATCAAGTGCGGCTTCATCGCCGATCCCACCATCCTTGACCTCGTGGAGAAGGATCCGGAGGCCGTCACGGATCCCGGCTCCGACGCCCTGCGTGAACTCATCGAACGCGCCATCGCCGTCAAGGCCCGCGTCGTCTCGGAAGACCTCAAGGAGTCCGGACTCCGCGAAATCCTGAACTACGGCCACACCCTGGGCCACGCCATCGAACTCGTGGAACGCTACTCGTGGCGGCACGGCGCTGCCGTCTCGGTGGGCATGATGTTCGCGGCCGAGCTGTCCCGCAGCGTGGGCCGGCTGAGCGACGCTGACGCCGACCGGCACCGCAGCATCCTCGAATCCCTCGGGCTGCCCGTCACGTACCGGCGGGACCGCTGGCAGGGACTTCTTGACGGCATGCGCCGCGACAAGAAGTCCCGCGGCGACCTGCTCCGTTTCGTGGTCCTCGACGGGATCGCCAAGCCGGGAATCCTGGACGTGCCCGACACCTCCCTGCTCTTTGCCGCCTACCAGGAGATTGCCTCCTGATGCGCGACGACCAGGGCGGAACAATCGAGTGGCCCGACGGCGGGTTCCCGGGGATCCGGGTCAACCCGGAAACGCTGCTTCCTGAAATCGTCAACGAAGAGGCATGCGCCGCCGCGCTCGAGGCGTCCACCGACCCCGCCGAACGGGTCCTGGTGCTGCTCGTGGAGGGGCACGCGGCCGACGCCGCCGAGCTGCTGGCAGAGGCCCGCTACAAGGACCCCGAGTCGTTCAGGCTCCGGGCCTACGAAGCGGATGTCCTGCGCGTGGCCCACCGCTACGACCGCGCCATTGAACTCTTCCGGCAGCTCCTCGGAGAGGCGCACGGCACGGCCAACGAGGCCCTTGCCCAGCAGTACCTCGGACGGACGCACTTCGTTGCAGGGAACATCGGGGCCGCGGTGGAATCCTTCGCCCGGGCGCTGGACCTGCGCGTTGCCCAGTCCGCCGATGCTGCCCTCATCTATTCCTCAACGGTGGCGCTGCAGCGGGCGCGGAACGTCCTCGAACTGGCCTCCTGACGGGTCCTCCGGCTGCGCCGGAGCGGTCCTCCGGCCGCGCCGCCAGACGGCCCCGAAAACCGTGCCTGCCTTTTCCGCTAGAATAGTTTCTGGATTTTTGATAACTACACGCTGGCGCGCCGTTCGGCATGCCTGCTTGATATACGGCCGGCAGCCAGAACCAGTCAGACACAACCAGAGGAAACCAGTGGCAACCACAAACGACATCAAGAACGGAACTGTCCTGAAGCTTGAGGGCCAGCTCTGGAACGTCATCGAGTTCCAGCACGTCAAGCCGGGCAAGGGTGGCGCGTTCGTGCGCACCAAGATGCGCAATGTCATGTCCGGCAAGGTCGTCGACAAGACCTTCAACGCCGGCCTCAAGATTGAAACCGCCACCGTGGACCGCCGCGACTACCAGTACCTGTACCAGGACGGCGCCGACTTCGTCTTCATGGACACCTCGGACTACGACCAGATCACCGTTTCCGGCGCCACGGTGGGCGACGCCACCAACTTCATGCTGGAAAACCAGATGGTCAACATCGCCATCCACGAAGGCAACCCGCTGTACATCGAGCTGCCGCCGAGCGTTGTCCTTGAAATCACCTACACCGAACCGGGCCTGCAGGGCGACCGCTCCTCCGCCGGCACCAAGCCCGCCACCCTGGAGACGGGCTACGAGATCCAGGTACCCCTGTTCGTCGAGAACAACACCAAGGTCAAGGTCGACACCCGCGACGGCAGCTACCTGGGCCGGGTCAGCGAGTAGTGAGCGCCCGCGGTAAAGCCCGCAACAGGGCTCTTGAGGTCCTCTTCGAAGCCGAGCAGCGCTCTGTCTCGGCCTTCGACGTGCTGCGTGCGCGCCGCGAGAGGACCGACCAGATCGTCAATCCGTATACCCTTGAGATCGTTGAAGGTGTGGTGTCGATGCAGGCCACCATCGACGAATTCCTGGAGACCTACTCGCAGGGCTGGACCCTTGAGCGGATGCCGTCCGTAGACCGCATCATCCTGCGGATCGGCACCTGGGAGCTGCTCTACAACGACGACGTTCCCGACGGCGTCGCCGTCAGCGAAGCTGTCGCTCTGGCCAAGACGCTCTCCACCGACGAGTCGCCGTCGTTCATCAACGGCCTCCTGGGACGCCTTCAGCAGCTGAAGCCGTCCCTGCTCGCCTGAGCCGAGTATGTACTGCGCAGAAAGCCCCTGCCGGGTTCCCGGCAGGGGCTTTCTGCGTCGCCAGTGCTGTTGGACCGGACCTTACTGCTGGACGGTTCTATACTGCTCCACTGTTCTTTACTGCTAGACGGTCTTTACTGCTGCACTGTTCTTTACTGCTGCACTGCGGCCCTGAGTTCGGTCAGGCGGCGCAGCTGCTGCACCTCGTCCTGCTGGTGGGACGGCACATCCCTGCCGCTGAGGATCCGCTGCCGGGTGAAGGCCAGGCGCGTCGCGGCCTTGACGAACTCCTTCATCTGATCGGCCCGGTTGTAGGACCCCGCCCAGCGCACAGCCTGCCGGCGGCCTCCGGGAGTGGACAGCAGCTCCACCTCGGCCGGCGCGAACCATCCCGCGGCGGCGTACTCCTGGAGGCGCTGCCGGGTGAGGCGTGTTTCCGCGACCCGCAGCACCACGATGCAGGCCACAGCGAGCAGGAAGATCGGGACCTGCACCAGCACGTACTGGGCGAGGAAATCCTGTCCCATGCTGTTCCACCTGTTGTGCAGGATCATGGCGGGAACCAGGCCCACGAAGAAGGCGAGCAGGGAGACGCCGGAATGCCAGCGCCGCGCGGCCAGGCCCATGATCAGGCCGGTGGTCCCGGTGAAGATGGCGTGCGCGAACGGCGACATCACCCCGCGCAGGAAGAAGATCTGGACAAGGTCGCTGCCGGGCGTGCTGGACTCGGCGATCGCCCGGCCGAAGTACAGGATGTTCTCGGTGAAGGCAAAGCCGCCCGCGATGGTGAAGGCAAACACCACCCCGTCCACGGGGCCGTCAAAGTTCCGGCGGGCGAAGAGCAGAAGCAGCAGCAGGCCAAGCGATTTCGCGAATTCCTCCACCACCGGCGCCTGCACGGTGGTCATGAAATCGCGGAAGGACGCCTCATCGGTGGCCGGGGCCGCGAGGGCGAAGACCGGCTGAATGAGCAGTGTCACGGCAATGGACACGGCCGCGCCCCAGGTGAAGGCAAACAGCAGCAGGCGCTTTGGCTCGGGTTCCCAGCGGTCAATGACGGCGACGGCGAACAGCACAGCCGCCAGCGGGATGAGGGACGCGACAAAACCGATGGCGAAGCCGGTGACGCCGGTGCTGGACAGGAGGAACGGCACCACGAGGAAAAGGCTGACGAAGGCGAGGATCCCGCCGCCCACCACGAGTCCCAGGGTCCCTGCCCCCGGGCGGGCGGCCACGGTGGACGCGGCCTCCGGGATGACCTGGTACACGGCGGCGCCGCGGTGCCCCGGCGCCGGCCGGTAGTTCTGCAGCTGGACGTGGCCCATCCAGCTGGGATTCGCGGGCTGCCCGTTGAACTCAGGTCCGGGGAACTGCCTCTGCTGCGGGTTCATCGACATAGACAGAGCCTATGTGCCCCGCTGTGGGCAACAAAGCACAGGGCTACAAGAAGCCGCACCGTGTGACGGACGACGCCCTCTGCCGCGGCCGGGGGCAGGCGCCCGTGTGGTAATTTTGGAAGGCAAATGTTCCTTTTTTAATTCCGTCCCGTGAGGCGGGGAAAGGGGAGACGAGCGATGACTTCTGTCACGCAGGCACCGGTTCCGGCCAGGGTTGTTCTCAACCAGGCGGACATTGACCGTGCCCTCACTCGTATCGCCCATGAAATCCTTGAGGCCAACAAGGGCTCCCAGGACCTGGTGCTGCTGGGCATTCCCCGCCGCGGCTACCCGCTTGCGGTCCGGCTCGCCCAGAAAATCGCCGCCGCCGATCCCGCCGTGGACGCCGCCGCCATCGTCGGCCAGCTGGACGTCACCATGTTCCGGGACGACCTTTCCCACCAGCCCACACGGCCGCCGCACCGTACACAGCTGCCGCTGACGGGCATCGACAACAAGGTGGTCGTGCTGATCGACGACGTCCTGTACTCCGGCCGGACCATCCGCGCCGCCCTGGACGCGCTCGTGGACCTCGGCCGGCCGCGGATTGTGCGCCTGGCCGTCCTGATTGACCGGGGCCACCGCGAACTTCCCATCCGCGCCGACCACGTGGGCAAGAACCTGCCCACGTCCTCGGCCGAAAAGGTCCGGGTCCGGCTCGAGGAGACCGACGCCGTCGACGGCCAGACGGTCAACGAAGTGGTAATCGAGGGCGGCGCATGAAGCACCTGCTCTCCACCGAAGACCTCAGCCTGGCCAACGCCGTCCGCATCCTCGACACCGCCGAAGAGATGTCGAGCGTGGGGGAGCGCGAGGTCAAGAAGCTTCCCGCCCTGCGCGGACGGACCGTGGTGAACCTCTTTTTCGAGGATTCCACCAGGACCCGCATTTCCTTCGAAGCCGCAGCCAAGCGGCTCTCCGCCGACGTCATCAACTTCGCCGCCAAGGGATCGTCGGTCTCCAAGGGCGAGTCCCTCAAGGACACCGCCCAGACGCTGTCCGCCATGGGTGCTGACGCCGTCGTGATCCGCCACTGGGCCTCCGGTGCACCGCACCGGCTGGCGGCCACGGACTGGATCGACGCCGCAGTCATCAACGCCGGCGACGGCACCCACGAACACCCCACCCAGGCACTGCTGGACGCATTCACCATGCGGCGGCACTGGACCAAGCTCTCCGGCCTGCCCTCCACGGGGGCGGACCTGCGCGGCATGCGCGTCGCCATCGCCGGCGATGTCCTGCACTCCCGCGTGGCGCGGTCCAACGTCTGGCTCCTGCGCACGCTCGGCGCCGACGTCACCCTGGTGGCGCCACCCACACTGCTGCCCATCGGCGTCGAACGCTGGCCTTGCAGCATCAGCTACGACATGGACGAGACGCTTGAAAAGGGCGTCGACGCGGTGATGATGCTCCGCGTCCAGGGCGAGCGGATGAACGCCTCGTTCTTCCCGTCCACCAGGGAGTACTCCCGCCGGTGGGGTTTCGACGACAACAGGCTCCGTGCGCTGGACAGCCTGGGCCTGAAGGACACCATCATCATGCACCCCGGTCCCATGAACCGGGGCCTGGAAATTTCCGCGGCCGCCGCCGATTCGCCCCGTTCCACCGTGCTCGCGCAGGTGAAGAACGGCGTGTCGATCCGCATGGCCGCCCTGTATTTGCTGCTCTCCGGGGATACCCGTGAACCAGCCGCCACCCTGAAGGAGAGCAGCTGATGGCTGAAGAAACCACGTACCTTATCCGCGGTGCAGCGATCCTTGGCGGCGACGCCGAGGACCTGCTCATCCGCGACGGCGTCATCGCGGCACGCGGTGCCGACCTGTCGCAGACGGACACAGCAGCCGGCGCCACCGAGATCGACGCCGACGGCCTCGTCGCGCTGCCGGGCATGGTGGACGTCCACACGCACCTCCGCGAACCGGGCCGCGAAGACGCCGAAACCGTGGAAACCGGCACCCGCGCCGCAGCTCTCGGCGGCTTCACGGCCGTGCACGCCATGGCCAACAGCACCCCGGTGGCGGACACCGCCGGCGTTGTGGAGCAGGTGTACAGCCTGGGCCGTGCCGCCGGCTGGGTGGACGTCCGCCCGGTGGGGGCCGTCACTGTGGGTCTTGCCGGCGAGCAGCTCGCCGAACTCGGCGCGATGCACGACTCCCGCGCCCAGGTCCGCATGTTCTCCGACGACGGCATCTGCGTCCATGATCCCGTCCTGATGCGCCGCGCCCTTGAGTACGTCAAGGCGTTCGACGGCGTCGTGGCCCAGCACGCGCAGGAACCGCGCCTCACCGCCGGTGCCCAGATGAACGAAGGCGAAGTGTCCGCGGTCCTCGGCCTGACCGGCTGGCCGGCAGTGGCCGAGGAAAGCATCATCGCCCGCGACGTCCTGCTTGCCCAGCACGTAGGCTCCCGGCTGCACGTCTGCCACGTGTCCACCGCAGGCTCGGTCGAGATCATCCGCTGGGCCAAGAGCCGCGGCATCAACGTCACCGCCGAAGTGACCCCGCACCACCTGCTGCTCACCGATGACCTGGTCCGCAGCTACGACCCCGTCTACAAGGTCAACCCGCCGCTGCGCACCAACGACGACGTCCAGGCCCTGCGCGCGGCCCTCGCCGACGGCACCATCGACGTCGTCGGAACCGACCACGCCCCGCACCCGAGCGAGCACAAGGAATGCGAGTGGGCGCAGGCGGCCATGGGCATGACGGGGCTGGAAACTGCGCTGTCCGTGGTCCAGCACGCCATGATCGAGACCGGCCTGATGACCTGGGCCGACTTCGCCAGGGTCACCTCCACTTCGCCGGCCGGCATCGGGCGGCTCACGGACCAGGGCCGGCCGCTCGAAAAGGGCGAACCCGCCAACATTGTCCTTGTGGATCCCGGGGCACGCTGGACCGTGGACCCTTCCGCGATGGCCACCATGGGGCGCAACTCGCCGTTCCGCGGTATGGAACTCCCGGGCAAGGTGGTGGCCACGTTTTTCAAGGGCCACCCCACGGTTCTGGATGGCAAGCTCAACACGCCCTACCGCTACCCCTCGGAAGCGCCGGTTGCCGGCGCGGCAGGTGCCTACTGATGGAAAAAGTCCTTCCCGGACTTGCGATGCTGGCGGTGGTCGCCGTCGTTTTTGTCCTGATCTGGATCGGCTGGCGCAACCGGCTCCGGCGGCAGTCTGACATCGAACAGCTGCCCGCGGTTCCGGCCGGGCTGGGCGAGCCGCTGGTTTCGGCGGACGGCCAGTACGTGGCCTCCACCACAGCGGGGGACTGGCTGGACAGGATTGCCGTGCACGGCCTCGGCATCCGCACCAACGCGCAGATCTCCATCCACCCGGAGGGCGTGCTTTTGGACCGCTCCGGCGCGCGGCCGCTGTTCATCCCGGCGTCCTCGCTGGCCGGTGTTCGGCAGGACAGCGGGATGGCCGGTAAATTCGTGGAAAAGGACGGGCTGCTGATCCTCAGCTGGACGCTAGGAGCCCACGCGCTGGACACCGGCTTCCGCACCCGCCGCGCCGCGGACAAGCCGGCCGTCCTTCAACAACTTCAGGAAATGATCTCCCCAGGCCCCCAGGCAGGTGCCCATAGTGGAAAGTAATAAAGTGACGGAAACCGAAGTGACAGTAAACGCAGGAACTGCGCCGCAGGCCGCAGCATCCGCCCCCGCCGTCCTGGTGCTCGAAGACGGCCGCATCTTCCGCGGCCGCAGCTACGGCGCGCAGGGCACCGCCCTGGGGGAAGCGGTCTTCGCCACCGGCATGACCGGCTACCAGGAGACCATTACCGACCCGTCCTACGCACGCCAGCTGGTGGTGCAGACGGCCCCGCACATCGGCAACACCGGTGTGAACAGCGAGGACGCCGAGTCCCGCCGCATCTGGGTGGCCGGCTACATCGTCCGTGACGCCGCCCGCCGCCCGTCCAACTGGCGCTCTGAGCGGTCTCTCGACTCCGAGCTCGTCGAGCAGGGCATTGTCGGCATCCAGGGCGTGGACACCCGGGCCATCACCCGCCACCTGCGCGAGCACAAGACTATGCGCGCGGGCATCTTCTCCGGCGAGGCCGCCAAGGCCACGGACAAGGAACTCGTCGACGCCGTGCTCGCCAGTGAGCCGATGGAAGGCGCCCGGCTGGCCGAGGAAGTCAGCATCGACGAAGCCTACGTGGTGGAGCCGAAAGACCACGGGTGGGACGGCGACGCGCGCTTCAGCATCGCGGCGATCGACCTCGGCATCAAGTCCATGACGCCGGTGCGCTTCGCCGAGCGCGGCGTCCGCGTGCACGTGCTGCCCGCCACGGCCACCATCGACGACGTCAAGGCCGTCAGCCCCGACGGTTTCTTCATGTCCAACGGCCCCGGCGACCCCGCCACCGCGGACAACCAGGTCAAGCTGCTCCGCACCGTCCTGGACGAGAAGCTGCCGTACTTCGGCATCTGCTTCGGCAACCAGGTCCTGGGCCGCGCCCTCGGCTTCGGCACCTACAAGCTGCGTTACGGCCACCGCGGCATCAACCAGCCCGTCATGGACCGCCGCACGGGCAAGGTGGAGATCACCTCGCAGAACCACGGCTTCGCCGTCGACGCCCCGCTGGACGGCCCCACCAACGCGCCGGAAGAGCGCTACGGACGGGTTGAGGTCAGCCACGTCAGCCTGAACGACGAGGTCGTGGAAGGCCTGGCCTGCCTGGACATCCCGGCCTTCTCCGTCCAGTACCACCCGGAAGCCGCCGCCGGCCCGCACGACGCTGCCTACCTCTTCGACCGTTTCATCGAGCTGATGGAAGGCACTCGCGACGGCCGCACCGCCAACCTGTCCAAGGAACCGGTGGACGCCCAGCACCCCGCAGAGGCCCAGGCGACTCCGGCCCAGCAAAACGGCGCCCAGCAGAACGGCGCCGAGCCGAACACGACTGACAACAAGACTGAGGACAAGAAGTAATGCCCAAGAGAACTGACCTTAAGAGCGTCCTGGTCATCGGTTCCGGCCCGATCGTCATCGGCCAGGCCGCTGAATTCGACTACTCCGGCACGCAGGCCCTTCGCGTCCTCAAGGAGGAAGGCCTGCGGGTCATCCTCGTCAACTCCAACCCGGCCACCATCATGACCGACCCGGAGTTCGCCGACGCCACCTACATCGAGCCCATCACCCCCGAGGTGGTGGAGAAGATCATCGCCAAGGAGCGCCCGGATGCCGTGCTGCCCACACTGGGCGGCCAGACGGCGCTAAACACCGCCATCGCGCTGGACAAGAACGGTGTGCTGGAGAAGTACAACGTGGAGCTGATCGGCGCGAACATTGCTGCGATCGAGCTCGGCGAGGACCGCGAAAAGTTCAAGGGCGTCGTGGAGCGCTGCGGCGCGGAATCCGCCCGCAGCCACATCATCCACACCATGGACGAGGCACTGAAGGCAGCCGACGACCTCGGCTACCCCATGGTGGTCCGCCCCTCCTTCACCATGGGCGGCCTCGGTTCCGGCCTGGCGTACAACGAAGAGGACCTCCGCCGCATCGTCGGCCAGGGCCTGCAGTACAGCCCCACCAGCGAGGTTCTGCTCGAAGAGAGCATCCTGGGCTGGAAGGAATACGAGCTCGAAATGATGCGGGACAAGAACGACAACGTGGTTGTGGTCTGTTCCATCGAGAACTTCGATCCCGTGGGCGTGCACACCGGCGACTCCATCACCGTGGCCCCCGCACTGACCCTCACGGACCGCGAATACCAGCGGCTCCGTGACATCTCCATCGCCGTCATCCGTGAAGTCGGCGTGGACACCGGCGGCTGCAACATCCAGTTCGCCATCGATCCCGCGACCGGCCGCGTGGTGGTCATCGAAATGAACCCGCGCGTGTCCCGCTCCTCGGCGCTGGCGTCCAAGGCCACGGGCTTCGCCATCGCCAAGATCGCCACCAAGCTCTCGCTCGGCTACACCCTGGACGAGATCCCGAACGACATCACGCAGAAGACCCCCGCCTCCTTCGAGCCCACGCTCGACTACGTGGTGGTCAAGGTCCCGCGGTTCGCGTTCGAGAAGTTCCCCGCCGCCGACAACACCCTCACCACCACCATGAAGTCGGTGGGCGAGGCCATGGCCATGGGCCGCAACTTCACCGAGGCCCTGCAGAAGGCCCTGCGCTCCCTCGAGCAGAAGGGCTCGCAGCTGGACTTCAGCTCCGTCCCCGAATGGGAAGTCCCGGAGCTCATCGAGAAAGCGAAGCGCCCCACGACAGAACGCCTGCACCAGGTGCAGCGCGCCCTGCTCGGTGGCGCCAGCGTGGAGGACCTCTTCGAGGCCACCAAGATCGACCCCTGGTTCCTTGACCAGCTCCAGCTGCTCAACGAGATCTCCCAGGAGATCCGCCGCTCCGGCGCCCTCACCCAGGACATGCTCCGCAACGCCAAGCGGCACGGCTTCTCCGACGAACAGATCGGCGCGCTGACCCACAATCCGGAGGCCGTTGTCCGCGGCGTCCGCCAGGCACTGGGCATCCGCCCGGTCTACAAGACCGTAGACACCTGCGCCGCGGAATTCGCCGCCTACACGCCGTACCACTACTCGGCCTACGACGAGGAGGATGAGGTTGCGCTGCACTCCAAGCCGTCCATCCTCATCCTCGGCTCCGGACCCAACCGCATCGGCCAGGGCATCGAGTTCGACTACTCCTGCGTCCATGCCTCCATGGCACTGCGCAAGGCCGGGTACGAGACCGTCATGGTCAACTGCAACCCGGAGACCGTCTCCACCGACTACGACATCTCCACCCGCCTGTACTTCGAGCCGCTGACGCTTGAGGACGTCCTCGAGGTCATCGCGGCCGAGGAACGCACCGGCGGCGTGATGGGTGTCTTCGTGCAGCTCGGCGGCCAGACCCCGCTGAAGCTCGCCCAGCAGCTCGCCGACGCCGGCGTGCCCATCCTGGGCACCTCGCCCGAGGCGATCGACCTCGCCGAGCACCGCGGCGCGTTCTCCCGGGTGCTGGACAAGGCCGGACTGGTATCGCCGAAGAACGGCACCGCTGTCTCCTTCGAGGACGCCAAGAAGATCGCGGATGAGATCGGCTACCCCGTCCTGGTCCGCCCGTCCTACGTCCTGGGCGGCCGCGGCATGGAAATCGTCTACGACGAGCCCAACCTTTCCCGCTACATCGCGAACGCCACGGAAATCACCCCGGACCACCCGGTGCTGATCGACCGTTTCCTGGAGGACGCCGTCGAAATCGACGTCGACGCCCTCTTCGACGGCACCGACATGTACCTGGGCGGCATCATGGAGCACATCGAGGAGGCCGGGATCCACTCCGGCGACTCCGCGTGCGTCCTGCCGCCCATCACCCTGGGCAGCAACGTCCTGGAACGCGTGCGCACCGCCACCCGCGCCATCGCCGAAGGCGTGGGCGTCCGCGGCCTCATCAACATCCAGTTCGCTCTGGCGTCCGACGTCCTGTACGTCCTCGAAGCCAACCCCCGCGCTTCCCGGACCGTGCCGTTCGTGTCCAAAGCCACCGGCGTCCAGATGGCCAAGGCCGCGGCCCTGATCGGCACCGGCGTGACCATCAACCAGCTGCGCAGCGCCTACAAGATGCTGCCCGAAACCGGTGACGGATCAACGCTTCCCCTGGACGCCCCCGTCGCCGTCAAGGAAGCCGTCCTGCCGTTCAGCCGCTTCCGCACCCTGGAGGGCAAGGTGGTGGACTCGCTGCTCGGCCCGGAAATGCGCTCCACCGGCGAGGTCATGGGCATCGACAAGCACTTCGACACCGCCTTCGCCAAGAGCCAGGCGGCCGCCAACAACGCCCTGCCCACCGAAGGCAAGATCTTCGTGTCCGTGGCCAACAGGGACAAACGCTCGGTAATCATGGGCGTCAAGCGCCTCTCCGACCTCGGCTTCGAGATCGTCTCCACCGGCGGCACCGCCGACGTCCTGCGCCGCAACGGCATCCAGGCCACTCCGGTGCGCAAGGTGGCCGAGGGCAGCAGCGCCGAGGGTGAAGGCACCATCGCCGACCTCGTGGTCGCGGGCGAAATCGACATGGTGTTCAACACCCCGTCCGGCGGCGAGGCCCGCAGCGACGGATACGAACTCCGTGCGGCCGCCACGTCCATCGGCATCCCCTGCATTACCACGGTGGCCGAGTTCAACGCAGCCGTCCAGGCCATCGAGGCCCTGCGCACCTACGCCTGGTCCGTGACCAGCCTGCAGGAGCACGCCGCAGCCCTCGCTGCGTCGCAGGAGGCCGCCTTGCAGAAGGCAGCAACGCAGAGCCCGGCAGCGCAGAATGCCTGAGGCGACTCCAGGGACCGGCCGGGAGTCGTTCGGCTCCCGGCTGGGCCGGGCCATGGCGGACCGCGGTCCGCTGTGTGTCGGGATTGATCCCCACCCTGCGCTTCTGGCCAGCTGGAGCCTGAACGACGACGTCGCCGGTCTGAGGCGCTTTTCGCTCACCGCACTGGAGGCCGTTGCATCGCTTGCTGCCGCGGTCAAGCCGCAGGTGGCGCTGTACGAACGGCACGGGTCTGCCGGAATGGCAGTCCTCGAAGAGGTACTCGCCACCGCCCGGGACGAGGGCGTGCTGACCATCGCCGACGCGAAGCGCGGCGACATCGGGTCCACCATGGCCGCATACGCCGACGCCTGGCTCCGGGACGGCTCTGCCCTCGCCGCCGATTCCGTGACGCTGAGCCCGTACCTGGGTTTCGAGTCGCTCCGGCCGGCACTGGATCTCGCTGCCGACCACGGCCGGGGCGTGTTTGTCCTGGCGCTGACCTCCAACCCGGAGGGAGCTTCGGTGCAGCACGTGGGCGGAAGCGATTCAGTGGCACGCCGGATTGTCCAGGCCGCCGCGGGGGAGAACGAACGCTACTCCGGCGCCATGGGCTCAGTGGGCCTCGTGGTGGGAGCCACTGTGGGCACGGCTCTGGCGGACCTGCAGCTTGACCTGGGTACCGTCCGCGGGCCGATCCTGGCCCCGGGCCTGGGCGCGCAGGGGGCGACACCCGCAGACCTGCGGAAGACCTTCGGCGCCGCCTATCCCCAGGTTTTGGGAACGTCCAGCCGGGACATCCTCAAGGCAGGCCCGGGCGTACGGGAGCTGACCGCGGCGGCGGAGCGCACCCTCGCCGGACTCCGCTCGGAATAGTCCATTGATTTCTCCGGCCGGCAGGGAGTAGGTTCAGGACAAATCCGTGGCTGCTCCAACGCCGCCGGCCCCGGATCCGTTGGCTGACCCCAGGGGAATTGACCGTGAGTTTGCGACCCTTGTCTCCGCAGGAACGTTCCGACGCACTCAGGAAGGCCGCGGCGGCAAGGGCTGCCAGGGCCTCGGCCAAAGAGCGGCTCAAATCCGGAGAGCTCACCGTGGCCCAGATCCTGGACTCCGGCGGCACCGAGGAGGCCATAGCGCGCATGCGCGTTTCGGAACTCCTCGAGGCCTTGCCGGGGATCGGGAAGGTCCGGGCCGCAGCCATCATGGACAGCCTCGGCATCGCCGCGTCCCGTCGGGTCCGGGGCCTGGGCATCCACCAGCGCCGGGCGCTGGTAGATTTTATGAACGAGAAATAGCTTTATCCGAACAGAGTCATCTGTAGACCGTCCAAAGGAATACGTGAGCAACAAACCCGGACTGACAGTCCTCGCTGGTCCTACGGCTGTTGGCAAAGGCACCGTGTCCACCTATATCCGCGACACTTATCCCGAGGTCTGGCTGTCCGTCTCGGCCACCACCCGGGCCCCGCGGCCCGGTGAGATCGACGGCGTGCACTACTACTTCAAGTCCAAGGAAGAGTTTGAGTCCCTTGTGGCCGCCGGTGAATTCCTTGAATGGGCAGTGGTGCACGGACAAAACACCTACGGGACCCTGAAGAGCACCGTCAACGAGGCCATTGCCGAAGGCCGGTCGGTGCTGCTGGAGATCGACCTGCAGGGCGCACGCCAGGTCAAGCAGGCCGTTCCGGATGCACAGTTCGTGTTCCTGGCACCGCCCAGCTGGGAAGAACTGGTGCGCCGGCTGGTGGGCCGGGGCACCGAATCTGCCGAGGAACAGCAGCGCCGGCTGGAAACCGGTAAAGTAGAACTTGCTGCTGAACCGGAGTTCGACCACACCGTCATCAATGACGACGTCCGCCGGGCAGCGGACGAGCTTGTTTCACTCATGGGGCTGACCCCGCACCCGCGCCAGACGCAGACGCCGTCAGCCCGTTAGAAATTTGGAGAATTCGTGTCCACGAACCTTGAAGGCATCATCAACCCGCCGATCGATTCGCTGCTCGAGGCGGCTGATTCCAAGTACGGCCTGGTGATCTTCGGTGCCAAGCGTGCACGCCAGATCAACGCGTACTACGCCCAGCTGCATGAGGGCCTGTTCGAGTATGTCGGCCCGCTGGTCGACACCAAGCTGAACGAGAAGTCGCTGTCCATCGCCCTGCGCGAGATCAACGAGGGCAAGCTGGTTTCCACGCCGATCGAAGCTGCAGAGTAACTTCCGCAGAGTAAACAGACTGCCTGCTGACGGAGTTCACGTGCGCATAGTCCTCGGAGTCGGGGGAGGGATCGCCGCTTACAAGGTGGCATCGCTCCTCCGGCTTTTTACTGAAACCGGTCATGACGTCACCGTCATCCCCACGGAAGCAGCCACCCGATTTGTCGGCGTGGCCACCTGGGAGGCGTTGTCGGGCAACCCGGTGACCAACAGCGTCTTCGACGACGTCGACCAAGTGAAGCACGTCCGGCTCGGCCACGAGGCAGACCTGATCGTGGTTGCACCGGCCACAGCCGACCTCCTGGCCCGTGCCGCCACCGGCCAAGCCAACGACCTGCTCACCAACACGCTGCTCATGGCGCGCGGCCCGGTGCTGTTCGCCCCTGCCATGCACACTGAGATGTGGCAGCATGCGGCGACCCAGGCCAACGTCGAGACGCTGCGCAGCCGCGGCGTGGCGGTCCTGGAACCCGCGAGCGGCCGGCTGACCGGCAGCGATTCCGGCCCCGGACGCCTGCCCGAGCCGGAAGCCATTTTCGAAGCGGCCATGGCATTGGCACACGGCCTCCAGGTGGACGCCCCGCTGTCCGGCCGCACCGTAACCATCAGCGCCGGCGGCACCCGGGAGCCCCTGGACCCCGTCCGGTTCCTCGGCAACCGCTCCTCCGGCAAGCAGGGCGTGGCGCTGGCCGCCGCCGCCCGCGACGCCGGAGCCACCGTGCGGCTCGTAGCCGCCCACATGGAGGTGCCCGCCCCGGCGGGTGTCGAACTGATCGCCGTCGAAACTGCACTGCAGCTCCGTGAAGTCATGCTGGCAGCGGCGGCCGGGTCCGACGTCGTCATCATGGCGGCGGCGGTGGCCGACTTCCGGCCGGCGGAGGTTTCCGGAAGCAAAATCAAGAAGCGGGACGACACCGCCGACCCCGTCATCACGCTGGTACGCAACCCCGACATCCTGCAAGAGCTCGTGGAAGTCCGTGACGCCGCGGGCAGCAGCCAGCTCGTGGTGGGCTTTGCCGCCGAGACTGGCGATGAGCAGGGCGATGTGCTGTCCTACGCCGAGGCGAAACTGAAGCGCAAGGGCTGCGACCTGCTGGTGGTGAACCACGTGGGCGCTGACAAGGTGTTCGGCCAGGACAACAACTCCGTGGTCATCCTGTCGCGGGCCGGTTCCGAACCCCAGTCGGCGTCCGGCTCCAAGCAGGACGTCGCCGCCATTGTCATTGACCGCGTCGGCTCCGAACTAAGCCGGGTCTTTCCGCGAACCTGATGGGCGTAAGCAACGTCTCCTTAGCATGGGGACACACGCCGCCGCCCCGCCGTTTGCCAACCAGTAAGGTAGTTGAGTGACTTTACCGCTGCACATTCCAGAATCCCACGGGTCCGCACCCGCCGCGCTTCGGCTCTTCACCTCGGAGTCGGTCACTGAAGGGCACCCGGACAAGATCTGTGACCAGATCAGTGATGCGATCCTGGACGCCCTGCTGGACAAGGACCCCGAGTCCCGCGTCGCCGTCGAGACCATGGCCACCACCGGCTTGGTCCACGTGGCCGGCGAAGTGACCACCGACGCGTACGTCGAAATTCCGCAGATTGTCCGCGAGACCATCCTGGGCATCGGTTACGACTCCTCGGCCAACGGCTTCGACGGCGCACGCTGCGGCGTTTCCGTGTCCATCGGGCAGCAGTCCAACGACATCGCCGGCGGCGTCTTCAATTCCCTGGAGGCCCGCGAAGGCCGCCAGGAGGACGACTACGACCTGCAGGGCGCCGGCGACCAGGGCCTGATGTTCGGCTACGCCAGCGACGAGACCCCGTCCTACATGCCCACGCCGATCTGGATCGCGCACCGTCTCTCGGAGCGGCTCACCGAGGTCCGCAAGAACGGCGAACTCGCCTACCTCCGTCCGGACGGCAAGACCCAGGCCACCATCGGGTACGACGGCGACCGGCCGGTTTCCGTGGAAACCGTCGTGATCTCCAGCCAGCACGCCGACGGCTTCAGCCTCGACCAGCTTCGGGCTGACCTCGCGACGCACGTCATTGACCCCGTCCTCGCCCTCGCGGACCTCGACATTTCGCGCACCAACAACATCCTGAACCCCGCTGGCGCCTTCGTGATCGGCGGCCCGGTGGGCGACGCCGGACTCACCGGCCGCAAGATCATCGTGGACACCTACGGCGGCATGGCCCGGCACGGCGGCGGCGCCTTCTCCGGCAAGGACCCGTCCAAGGTGGACCGCTCCGCGGCGTACGCCATGCGGTGGGTTGCCAAGAACGTGGTGGCCGCCGGACTCGCCAAGCGCGCCGAGATCCAGATCGCCTACGCGATCGGCCAGGCCCGCCCGGTGGGAACCTACGTCGAGACGTTCGGGACCGAGACCGTGGACCCGGCAAAGATCAGCGCCGCGATTGCGGAAATTTTCGACCTGCGCCCGCGCGCCATCATCGACGCCCTCGACCTCAAGCGTCCCATCTACGCCAAGACCGCAGCTCACGGCCACTTCGGCCGCGACGATCCGGACTTCACCTGGGAGCGCCTGGACCGCGTGGACGACCTGAAGGCGTACTTCAACGCCTGAACCGTCCCGTCCGTGGCCATCAGCAGCCGGGAAATGTCAGACCCGTGTGATTGGCTGATGAGTAACCCAGGACGGAGGTGAAGCGCCATGTCTTCTAACGGCACTTCTTCAAGCGCAATGTCTTCAAACGGCATGCCTTCAAGTGCGATGTCTTCGAGCGGCACGTCTTCGCATCCCACGCCGGAGCCGTTGCAGCTGTCACTGCTGCAGGGGTTCCCGGCCACGGCCAGGACCGCTGGCGGCCCGCCGCTGGCCGCCGTCTGCCCGGTTGCGCGCGTGCTCATTGAGTCGCCGCTGCCGCACCTGGACCGGCCGTTCGACTACAGCGTGCCCGCCGAACTGGATGATGACGCCCAGCCGGGCGTCCGCGTCCGGGTCAAGTTCAGCGGCCAGGAACTCGGCGGGTACATCCTGGACCGGGTTGAGGAGTCCGACGCCGGCCAGCCCCTCGTCCCGCTGCACAAGGTCGTCTCACCGGTCGCCGTCCTGACCCCCGCCATGCAGGAGCTCACCGGGCGGGTGGCTGCACGCTACGCGGGCACCGTCAGCGATGTGCTCCGCGTGGCCATCCCGCCGCGGGTGGTCAAGGTGGAGAAGGAATTTGCCGGCGCCGAACCGGCCGCTTCTGCTGAACCGGCAACGCAGGCCCCGGCGGACCACGACCTGTCCGGCTCCGCGTGGACCAGGTACCGGAACGGCGCCGCTTTCCTCCGCCATCTCGCATCGGGAGGCTCGCCCCGGGCTGCCCTCAGTGCCCTGCAGGGGTTCGGCCCGGACGGCTGGCCGGGGCTCATTGCGGACGCTGTGGCGGCGGTCCGGCAATCCGGACGTGGCGCCGTCGTCGTCGTTCCCGACTACCGCGACCTCGACCGGGTCCAGACAGCCCTCGAGGACATCCTGCCCGCCGAAGACGTTGCCCGGCTGACGGCCGACGACGGCCAAACACCCCGGTACCGCAACTATCTCAGGATCCTCAAGGGCACGGCGGGCGTCGCCGTGGGCACCCGCTCGGCGGCCTATGCCCCCGTGCGGAACCTGGGTCTCGTGGTGTGCTGGGACGACGGCGACGACCTGCACGTGGAGCAGCGTTCCCCGTACGCGCACACCCGCGAGGTGCTGCTGCTGCGTGCCGGGCAGGAGGGGGCTGCCTGCCTGCTGGCCGGGCACGCGCGGAGCACCGAAGTGCAGCGGTTGGTGGACGCCGGCTGGGCGATGCCCGTGGACGCCGAACGCACGGTGCTCCGCCGTACTGTTCCCCGGGTCCTCAACACCGCGGACAGCTTTGAGCAGGAGCGCGACCCGCTCGCCCGGCTGGCCAGGCTGCCGGGGGCGGCGTGGCGCACCGCCAAGGAGGCCCTCGAACGCGGCCCGGTCCTGGTGCAGGTTGCCCGTGCTGGCTATGCGCCGTCGCTGGCGTGCGAAACCTGCCGGGAACCCGCACGCTGCCCGTCCTGCCAGGGGCCGCTCGCCATCGCAGGCAGCGCAGCTGTGCCTCAATGCCGCTGGTGTTCGACGCCGGCACCTACCTGGCGCTGCGCGCACTGCCACGGCACCCGGCTGCGCCGCGGTGCGGCCGGTGTACTCCGCACGGCGGAGGAATTGGGCCGGGCGTTTCCCGGCAAGGCCGTGGTGACGTCCTCCGGGCAGAACGTCAAGGCCACGGTGCCGGATGCCGGCGCGCTGGTGGTGGCCACGGTGGGTGCCGAACCCGTGGCGCCGGGCGGATACGCCGCGGCGCTGCTGCTCGATGGCGATTCACTGCTGCGCCGGGAGAACCTCCGCGCGGGCGAAGACGCCGTGCGGCGCTGGTTCAATGCCGCTGCCCTGGTCCGGCCGGCCACCGAGGGCGGGCTGGTCGTCATCACCGCGGACGACACTGCCGCCGTCGGAGCATTGCTGCGGTGGGACCCTTCGGGCTATGCCCAGCGGGAGCTGGGCCTGCGCACTGAGCTGCAGCTGCCCCCGGCGGTGAGGGTCGCCGCCGTCACCGGCGGCAGCACCGCCGTCGGCCACTTCACCGCCTCAGCCACAAAGCTACTGGCCGCCGAGGGAGTGGAGCTGCGCATTGCGGGCCCGGCGCCGCTGCTTCAGACGGCAAGCATCCAGACCCCGAGCACCCCGACACCGGGCGCTCAGGCACCGGGCTCGGAAAACGTGGACGTGCGCACGCTGCTGTTCATCCCGTACGCGCAGGCCGCCACCGTGACCAGGGTGCTTCGGGCTGCGAAAGCCGCAGGGGCGGCGAAGCGAACCGAGGACCCGGTGCAGCTGCGGCTCGACGGCGTTGACGTGCTCTAGGGCCCTGACGTGCTCTGACGATTCGACGTCGGCCGGTTGGGGGCTGCCCGGTTACCGGCGGCGGAGTGCCATGACTTCTGCCGCCACGTCCACTAGCTGGCGGGCGGATTCGTCCCAGCTGAACTGCTGCGCCCGTGCAACCGACCGCCGCGACACGTCCTGCCAGTGCTGCCGGTCGCCGAGGCTACGGACGGCGGCGGCGAACTCCGTCGCCGACTCCGGATCGACGTAGGCGGCGGTGTCCGCCCCCACCTCGCGGAAGATCGGAATGTCGCTGGCGATCACCGGTGTGCCCAGCGCCATCGCCTCTACCAGGGGCAGACCATAGCCTTCGGCCTTGGACAGGGTGACCAGCGCGGTAGTTCGGTTGAGGAGCGCCGTGTATTCGTCGTCGGTGACACCGTTATGGAACACCACGTTGGCTCCGGAGGGGATCTGCGCTTCAAGCTCGGCGCGGCGGTGCGGGGTGACCCGGCTGAGCAGGTGCAGGGTGTAGTCAGGCAGTTCGGCCATCCCGGCGAGCATGGTTTCGACGTTCTTGTAGGGCATGAATGAACCCATGTAGAGCAGCGTCTTCTCCGGCACCGCCGCCGGGTCGCGGGGCTGCTGGGCCGGCTGCGGAGCGTTGCTGACGATGCGCACCGGACGGCTGGTCAGGCGGTACTTGGCCATCAGCGCCTCCGTGGTCCTGCTGATGGTGGCGACGACGTCGGCCCGGTTCAGCAGCAGGCGCTGGGGCCAGAACGCCTTGTGGTACAGGCGCCACAGGATCCGGACCGGGGCCGGCAGGAAGCCCGGAGGTGCCGGGTGTTCGTAATAGATGAGGTCGTGCAGGGTGAGCACCAGGCCGTACTTGCGTCCCCACGTGCCCATCGTCTGCATGGGGCAGACCACCACGTCGGCGCCGAGCTGATTGACCTTCCGGGCCACGAATAGCTCGGCGGGGGAGAGCGGGCTGCTGATCAGCGTGTACGGAACGTCGGGAAGCAGGGCGAGTTGCCGCAGATCGCTGATGAGCATGGACACATCGGCGATCTTTGAGACGGCGGCAATGAGGCTGGAGCCGTAGCGGCTGATCCCGTCATGGTGGTCCGTCCGGGTGAAACGGGCATCGATGACTATCTTCACGCGGGGTGGTCCTTAAGGAATCGGCGGATGAATCCTGCGGCAGGTTCTGGCGTTTCGTAGTGGATCAGGTGGCCGACGCCCGGGATGACGTCCAGCGTTGCGTCCGGAAGCAGCCCGGCCAGGCGGTGCTGGTCCCGCAGCAGGGCGATTTCATCCTTTTCGCCGGCGATGAGCAGCACGGGCAGGGTGAGCCTGGGCGCGACTTCGGCCACGTTGCTGCTGACGGACGCCGTGAACGATTCCAACAGGCTGTCCCGGTTGGCGAACGCACTGAAGTACGCGTGGTGCTGGCCGTGGATGAACCGCAGCAGGTCCTTGTCCTTCGTTTTCGCCATGGCCATGCTCATCACCCGCACGATGAGGGGGCTGCGGAGCAAGGCCAGTCCAAGTGGGCGGGGGAGACGCGCGGAGAGGCGGTAGTACAGAACGGCCAGCCGGGTCATGAGGCCTTTGGGGCCTTCGAGCGCGGGCGACGCGATGGGATTGACCAGGATTAGCGGGCGGACCGCGTCCGGATGCGCTGCTACGAAATGGGCGGCCACGATGGAGCCAAAGGAGTGTCCCAGCAATACGGTGTCCGGCCCGAGTCCGAGCGCCGCCATGAAGTCGCTGATGAACCTTCCGTAGCGCTCCACGCTGTGGGCGGCGTCGGTGAATGCTCCGGAGCTGCCAAACCCGGGAAGGTCCGGCATGATCAGGCGCATCTCGGGCAGCTGGTCGGCCACCCGCAGCAGACCGTGGTGGTCGCCGCGGAAGCCGTGGATGACCAGGATGCTCCGGGTGTCAGCCGTGGTCTTTTCGGGTTCGTAGACCCAGTAGGCAACGTTGCTGCCCGCCAGTTGCACAGTGGATGCACGGGTGCGGGCGGCGAGTCCGCTGCTGACGAAGGATGGTGCTGTAGCGGGCTCGGAGTCGGCTGTTCTCATGTGCTGGGGAGTCCTAGTTAACGTTGTCGGGGTGGGAGCCTGTGCGGTGGCCGCGCTCCAGGGCTTCGATGTCCGTCATGTCCAGCGCTGAGAGCTCGAAGCCGAAGACGTCTAGGTTCTCGCGGATCCTGGCGGCGGAGCTTGCCTTCGGGATGGTGACGTTGCCCAGCTGCAGCTGCCATCGCAGGATAATCTGTGCGGCGCTCACCTTGTGCTCGGCCGCGAGGGCGCCGATAACGGGATCCTCCAGCACCTGGCCGCGGCCCAGCGGGCTCCACGCCTCGGTGAGGATTCCCAGCCCGGCGTGCTTCTCCCGGAGCTCGGCCTGCTGCAGCCACGGATGCAGTTCAATCTGGTTCACGGCCGGCACTACCTCGGCTGTTTCCAGCAGTTGGTCCAGGTGCTGGGGCTGGAAGTTGGACACGCCGATGGCACGGACCTTGCCCTCGCGGTACAGCGTTTCCATGGCCCGGTACGTTTCCTGGAACAGTCCCCGCTTCGCGCACGGCCAGTGGATAAGGTACATGTCCACGTATTCCAGCCCGAGGTTGATCATGGACCTGTCGAAAGCCCGCAGCGTCGCGTCGTAGCCGTGGTCGTCGTTCCACACCTTGGTGGTGATGAAGAGGTCCTCGCGCGAGGTCCCGGGTGCGGCCTCGCCGGAACCGCCGGTGACGGCTTCCGCGGCGAACACCTCGACAAGGCCGCGCGCCACCCCAGACTCATTCCCGTACATGGCCGCAGTATCGAAATGACGGTACCCGGCTCCCAGGGCCGTGGCCACCAGGTTGGCGGTGTCTTTCGGTGCAACCTTGTAAAGCCCGAAACCCAACTGGTCGATCAGCACGCCGTTGTTCAGGCGGAGCCGGGGTGAGGTAGTCATGGTTACGACTCTACCGATACCGCGACGCGCCGCGGGTGACCGGCAGGCGCAGTTTCAGTCCCGGCGCCGGCCCGGCCCGAGGAGAACGGTCAGCCCCAGCAGAGGCAGAAGGGGTGGCCGGCGGGGTCCGCGTAGACCTGGAAGCCTTCCGCGGAGGTGATGTCCTCGGCGGGCTTCAGCAGGCGCGCACCCAGGGACAGGGCCTCATCGTGGGCAGACGCGACGTCCTCAACGTACAGGTCCAGATGGATCTGCTGTGGGTTCCCGTCCGGCCATTCCGGCGGCACGTGGTTGGGTGCGAGTTGAAAGCCCAGGCGCGGTTTCCCGTCGACACTGACGGTGTGCCAGTCATCCTCTGCGTCCACGGTGCCGCCCAGCAGGCCGGCCCAGAAGGCGCTCTCGGCCGGAAGGTCGGGGGCGTCGAACACAACGATCTCTCTGGTGATTTTCATGCGGTCATCCTTGCATGGCCGCCGCGATTTTCCGAGAGCCTCACACCAGTTTTCGTCGGGTGGGTCCTGGCTGGCAGGGCGTCGCTCAGTTCCCGTTCTTAAAGCTGACCAGGCGCCGCGCCGAGGCCTCATCGAGGATCAGATCCGTGGCCAGCCCGGCCACCAGCGCCCCCCGGAGCCCATTGATCTTTGACGCGCCGGAGACCACGCAGATCCGCCGGCGTACCTGGCGCAGTTGGTCCAGGGAAGGTCCGGTGGAGCGTTCATTCAGCGTGATGCCGTCAGAGGAGCCGTCGCCTCGGAAGAAGACCGTGGCCACGTCACCGACGACGTCGGACTTCGCCAGCGTGACCAGGTCGTCCTCGTCGAGGTAGCCGCCGGCGTACACGTGGCTCGGGTAGTCGGCATCCACCGAACCCACGCCAAAGATCGCAATGCTCATGCGGGACTGCAGGTCGAGGATGCGCTGCACGCTCCGCTCATTCCACATCGCGGTCTTCGTGGCGGCATGGTCGAAGAAGGCCGGTACGGGAAACTGTTCAACCCGGGCCCCGTAGGCGCTGCCGAAGCGCCGCATGATGTCGCTGGCGTAGGTGATGCCGGTGGTCTGCATGTTGCCCGCGCCGTTCAGCTGCACCACCACGCTGTCGTGGGTGATCTTGCGCGTCAGATGCCGGCTCACGGCGCTGAGGGTCGAGCCCCAAGCCACGCCGATGATGGCGTTGGAGTCCACGAGCGGTCCGATGGTGCGCGCGGCCTGCATGGCCACGCGGTCCAGCGTCTCCGCCTCGTTCAGGGTGTCCAGGACGGGCACCACGTGCACATCCACCTTGTACTGCGCCCGGATCAACCGCTCCAGTTCCGGCCCTGTGTCATGCGGACTGCGGATCTGGATCTGCACCAGGCCGGTCTCCCGCGCCGTCGAGAGCAGCCGGGAAACCGTGGAGCGGGAGGTCCGTAATTCCCGTGCGATGGCGTCCATAGTGAGGTCCTGCATGTAGTAAAGCTGGGCGGCGCGCAGCGCTTCGGAATGTCGGGGACGGGGCATGCATCGTTCCGTTCTGCACGTTTGTGCATAGTGCTTGACGTTATTTTCCAATAATTCAAACAATAGTGGTGAACGGTCCCGCACCATCCGGTGTGCGGCCTGCAACAAGCCATTACGAACCAAACCCAAAGGAGCAGATTTGGGACTCAAGGATTCATCCGGCCATACCAACAGCGCTGCTGCACCGGGTGTAGAACGCAAGTCCGTCTCCCGGCTGCGCCGGCGCCCCAGCGCCCGGGTACTGATCGTCGGTGGCGGCATCAACGGCGTCGGAACGTTCCGCGACCTTGCCCTGCAGGGCGTCGACGTGGCGCTCGTGGAGCGCGGCGATTACTGCCAGGGCGCCAGCGGCGCCTCGTCGCACATGATTCACGGCGGCATCCGTTATCTGGAAAACGGCGAGTTCCGGCTGGTCCGGGAGTCCGTGGTTGAGCGCAACAGGCTCCTGCGTATAGCACCCCACTACGTCAAGCCGCTGCAGACCACCATTCCGATCTTCAGCACATTCTCCGGTGTGCTTGCCGCCCCCCTGCGGTTCCTGACCCATAAGCAGCAGGGCAAGCCCAAGGAGCGGGGCGCGTTCCTGATCAAGCTGGGACTCAGCCTCTATGACTCCTTCTCCCGCGACGGCGGCAGCGTTCCGCGCCACCAGTTCCGCACACGGCACAAGGCGCTGGCGGAACTCCCGATGCTGCACCCCGGCGTCAAATACACGGCCACCTACTTCGACGCGTCGGTGCACAACCCCGAGCGTCTCACCCTGGACGTCCTGCAGGACGGCGAGAAGGCGGGCGGCCGGGCCAGCAACTACCTGTCCCTGGTGTCCGTCAGCTCCAACGCAGACGGATCCAGCACCGCGCGTCTCCGTGACGAGCTAACCGGTGAGGAGTTCAGCTTCACTGCGGACGTCATCGTCAACACCACCGGCGCGTGGGTGGACCTCACCAACCAGGCCATGGGTGTGCCCACCACGTTCATGGGCGGGACGAAGGGCTCACACATCGTCCTTGACCACCCCGGCCTGCTCGCTGCCTGCGACGGACGAGAAATCTTCTTCGAGCACACCGACGGCCGGATTGTCCTGATCTATCCCATGGGCGACCGCGTGCTGGTAGGAACCACCGACGTCGACGCCGACATGTCGGAAGACGCCGTCTGCACCGACGGTGAGATCGACTACTTCTTCGAGCTAATTGGCCACGTCTTTCCTGACATCGCCGTGAACCGCGGACAGATCGTCTACACGTTCTCGGGCGTGCGTCCGCTGCCGCGGCACGACGCCACCCAGCCCGGGTTCGTGTCGCGGGACTACCGCATCGAACGGCGCGGCCCGGAAGCGGGCCCCCGGGAGGGCGGCGCCGTCGTGCTCAGCCTGGTGGGCGGCAAGTGGACCACCTTCCGCGCCCTGGCCGAACACCTTGCCGACGACGTCCTCGCCGAACTGGGAACCGAACGGAAGATTTCGACGGCGAAGCTCGCCATCGGCGGCGGCGCCGGGTTCCCGGACAGCGAAGCCGGGATCCAGAAGTGGATCAAGGCCCACATGACACCCACGCGCGACGCCGACCGGACAGCCGGTCTCCTCACAAGGTACGGCACCCGCGCCGGGGAAGTCATCAGCTACCTCGACGCCGGACACGACCGCCTGCTGCGCTCCACCCGGGAGTTGAGCGTCAGGGAACTGCAGTTCATGGCCGCGCACGAACAGGTCGGGCACCTCGTGGACGTGCTGATCCGGCGCACCTCGCTCGCGTTCCGCGGCCTGGTCACCGGCGAGCTGCTGAACGAAGTGGCCGAGGCCTTGGCCGGGCCGCTCGGCTGGGATGCGGCAAGGGTTGCCGCCGAGATCAACCACGCCCAGGAGGTGCTGAAGCGATACCACGGCGTCGAGGTCCACAGCCTCGTCGCTTAGCGGGAAACCGTCCTTCAAACACGCGAAGGACTGACAACAGAAAATAGAGGAGTCAAAGATGTCTCTTGGATTGGTTTTTCTTTCCGAAGTTTTCGGAACCGCCATGCTGACCCTGCTGGGTTGCGGTGTGGTGGCCAACGTTGCGCTCAAAGGCACGAAGGGCAACAACGGGGGATTCCTGATGGTTACGTGGGGGTGGGGGATCGCCGTCTTCGCCGGCGTCTATGTCGCTGCCCGATCGGGATCGCACCTGAACCCGGCCGTCACGCTGGGCCTTCTCGTGAACGGCAAACCGGAGTATGCGACGGGCGTTCCAGTGGACTTTGCCTCCACGCTCACTTACTTCGGCGGAGAGCTTACCGGCGCATTCCTTGGCGCCGTGGTCACCTGGCTGGCGCACAAGCAGCATTTCGACGCCGAACCCGAGCCCGCGAACAAACTCGGCGTCTTCTCCACCGGCCCGGCGATCCGCTCCACGCCTTGGAACCTGATCACGGAAATCATCGGCACGTTTGTTCTTGTCTTCGTCATCCTCACCTTCGGCGGGACGCCGTCGGGGCTTGGCCCGTTGGCGGTGGCGCTTCTGGTCGTCGGCATCGGCGTGTCCCTGGGCGGACCCACCGGCTACGCCATCAACCCCGCGCGGGATCTCGGTCCCCGCATCGCGCACGCCGTCCTGCCCATCAAGGGCAAGGGGTCCAGTGACTGGAGCTACTCCTGGATCCCGGTGGTCGGCCCACTCATCGGCGGCACGCTGGCCGGCCTTGTAGGGCTGCTTCCCATCGTGTTCACGGCGGCCACCTGAACTGCCGCGTATTTTTCTAGCCCCTGCGCCACCCATTTCCGAAACCACATCCAATAACCACATCTGCTAACACGCAAGCACAACGACAAGGACGTCATCATGAGCCAATACGTAATCGCCATCGATCAGGGCACCACCAGCACCCGCGCCATCGTCTTCGACCAGAGCGGCAACATCGTGTCCTCCGGCCAGATGGAACACGAGCAGATTTTCCCGCAGGCCGGCTGGGTGGAGCACAGCCCCACGGAGATCTGGGACAACACCCGCGAGGTGATCGGTTCCGCGCTGTCCAAGGCGAACCTGACGCGGCACGACATCGCCGCCGTCGGCATCACCAACCAGCGCGAAACAGCGGTGGTCTGGGACAAGACCACCGGCAAGCCGATCTACAACGCGATCGTGTGGCAGGACACCCGGACCCAGCCCATCGTGGATGAACTGGCGCGGGACGGGGGAGCGGACCGGTTCAAGCAGAAGGTGGGGCTGCCGCTGGCAACGTACTTCTCCGGGACCAAGATCAAGTGGATCCTGGACAACGTCGACGGCGCCCGGGAGAAGGCCGAGGCCGGGGACCTGGTGTTCGGCAACACCGACTGCTGGGTGCTGTGGAACCTCACTGGCGGGGTGGACGGTGGAGTGCACGTCACCGATGTCACCAACGCCTCCAGGACCATGTTCATGGACCTGGACACGCTGCAGTGGGACGAGGAGATCCTGCGCATTTTCGGAGTGCCGGCGTCCATGATGCCCGCTATCAAGTCCTCCTCCGAGGTCTACGGCACGGTCCACACCTCGCAGCTGCTGCGGGAGGTGCCGGTGGCGGGTATCCTCGGAGACCAGCAGGCGGCCACCTTCGGCCAGGCGGCGTTCGAGACCGGTGAAGCGAAGAACACCTACGGTACCGGGTGCTTCCTGATCTTCAACACGGGTGAGGAGATCGTCCACTCGAAGAACGGGCTGCTCACCACGGTCGGTTACAAGCTGGGCGACGCGGCCCCGCACTATGCGCTGGAAGGGTCGATCGCTGTCACCGGTTCGCTCATCCAGTGGCTGCGCGACAACCTGAACATGATCAGCAGCGCTCCCGAGGTCGAGTCCCTCGCCGCTTCAGTGAAGGACAACGGTGGCGTGTACATCGTGCCCGCGTTCTCCGGGCTCTTCGCGCCCTACTGGCGCTCGGATGCACGCGGCGCCATCGTGGGCCTGACCCGCTTCGTGAACAAGAGCCACATTGCCAGGGCCGCGCTTGAGGCCACCGCCTTCCAGACCCGCGAGGTTTTGGATGCAGTCAACGCCGACTCGGGCGTTCCGCTCACGGAACTGAAGGTCGACGGCGGCATGGTCGCCAACGATGCCCTGATGCAGTTCCAGGCGGACATCCTCGGCGTCCCGGTTATCCGCCCGAAGGTAGTGGAAACCACCGCGCTGGGCGCAGCGTACGCGGCGGGCCTCGCCGTCGGTTTCTGGAAGGACCTTGGCGAGCTGTCCGCCAACTGGTCCGAGGACAAGCGCTGGGAGCCGAACCTGGATACCGAGGAGCGGGAACGGCAGCTGCGGCTCTGGAAGAAGGCCGTCACCAAGTCCATGGACTGGGTCGACGAGGACGTTCGGTAGTTCTCACTATTAGTGGGGGGCCGCCTCACCTTCGCGAGGAAGGCGGCCCCTGCCCCGCCCGCTTCGCGGTGCCCACCACACCATGGGCGAGGGGCCGCCTTCCTCGCTCTCCCTGAAACGTCACCGAAGTGTTCGTTCACGTAGGCCTGGCTCGTTGGTGTCCGAGGCTGGGTGTGCCGGGAGGGGATGGGGGTAGGGGTGCGCTAAAGTAGGTGTATGCGTGCGATCCTTCTGCTTAGCTAGCCGCTTGGTATCCCGAACAAATACGGATTATCGAGCGGCCGCCCCTCCATGTCGAGGGGCTTTTGTGTGTCCGGGGAGACCTTCCCGGCGGGCGGCGGGGATCAGACCGTTATGACAGGACAGAGGTCATGACAGAACAGAAGAGGGCAGCAGTGAGCGTTCAGCCGGAGACCGAAACCGGAACAGCAGCAGGTGGAGCCGAGACGCCCGAAGAGGGCGCGTACAGCTTCGCGGCAATGGAGGCCCGGTGGCCGCAGGTGTGGGAAGACCTGAAGGTCTTCACCCCCGCCGACGACGGTTCCCGGGAGCGCCGCTACGTCCTGGACATGTTCCCCTACCCGTCCGGCGACCTTCACATGGGCCACGCCGAAGCGTTCGCCATGGGTGACGTGGTGGCTCGCTACCTGCGCCAGCAGGGATACGACGTGCTGCACCCGATCGGCTGGGACTCCTTCGGGCTCCCCGCGGAAAACGCGGCCATCAAGCGCAACGCCCACCCGAGCGAGTGGACCTACGCCAACATCGACACCCAGGCCGCCTCCTTCAAGCGTTACGCCATCTCCGCAGACTGGTCGCGCCGGCTGCACACTTCCGACCCGGAGTACTACCGCTGGACGCAGTGGCTGTTCAAGCGCTTCTACGAACGGGGCCTCGCTTACCGCAAGGACTCACCGGTCAACTGGTGCCCCAAGGACCTGACCGTGCTGGCCAACGAGCAGGTTGTCAACGGCGCCTGCGAACGCTGCGGCACGGCCGTGACCAAGAAGTCGCTGAACCAGTGGTACTTCAAGATCACCGACTACGCCGACCGCTTGCTGGAGGACATGACCGAGCTGCAGGGGCATTGGCCCGAGCGGGTACTGGCGATGCAGCGAAACTGGATCGGCCGCTCGGAAGGCGCCCATGTCCGGTTCGTGATCGAGGCATCTGACGGACGTGCCGAGCGCGAAGTCACAGTCTTCACCACCCGTCCGGACACCTTGCACGGGGCCACGTTCTTCGTGGTGGCCGCGGACGCGCACCTGGCCCTGGACCTGGTTACGCCTGAACACCACGACGCACTCATGGCCTACCGTGAAAAGGTCAAGGCCCTTTCGGACATCGAACGCCAGTCCACCGAGCGTGAAAAGACCGGTGTGTTCACCGGCCGCTACGCCATCAATCCCCTTAACGGTGAGAAGCTGCCCGTCTGGGCAGCGGACTACGTCCTGGCCGACTACGGCACGGGCGCCATCATGGCCGTCCCGGCGCACGACCAGCGTGACCTCGACTTCGCCAAGGAGTTCGGCCTGCCTGTGCGCGCGGTGCTGGACACCGGTGAGGAGGATCCCGCCGTCTCGGGTAAGGCAACAGCGGGCGAGGGCACACTGATCAACTCTGGTGCGCTCGACGGCCTTCCCAAAGCAGAGGCCATTCCGGCGGCCATCGAAATCCTGGGCAAGCAGGGCACGGGGGAGAAGTTCGTGAACTTCCGGCTGCGTGACTGGCTCCTGAGCCGCCAGCGCTTCTGGGGCACCCCGATCCCGATCATTCACTGTGCCGAGTGCGGCGAAGTACCGGTACCCGACGAACAACTGCCGGTGACGCTGCCCGAGGACCTGCGGGGTGAGGCGCTGTCCCCGAGGGGCACTTCGCCCCTGGCCGCAGCCGCCGAATGGGTCAACGTCGAGTGCCCGAACTGCGGACGTGCCGCCCAGCGGGACACGGACACCATGGACACCTTCGTGGACTCGTCCTGGTACTTCCTGCGTTTCGTCTCCCCGCAGTACACAGAGGGTCCGTTCGATCCGGAAAAGATCAACGAATGGATGCCGGTGGGACAGTACGTGGGTGGCGTGGAGCACGCGATCCTGCACCTGCTGTACGCCCGCTTCTTTACCAAAGTCATTCACGACATGGGCCTGTTGGCGGCGGATGAGCCCTTCAGCGCCCTGCTCAACCAGGGGCAGGTCCTGAACGGCGGCAAGGCCATGAGCAAGTCGCTGGGCAACGGCGTGGACCTGGGCGAGCAGCTGGACAAGTACGGCGTCGACGCCGTCCGGCTCACCATGATCTTCGCTTCCCCACCCGAGGACGACGTCGACTGGGCGGACGTTTCGCCGTCGGGCTCCGCCAAGTTCCTGGCCCGCGCCTGGCGCCTCGGCCAGGACGTCTCAAGCGCCCCGGGGGTTGACTTCAGCACCGGTGACCGCGCGCTGCGCTCGGTCACGCACAGGACCATCGCCGACGCTGCGGAGCTGCTGGACAACAACAAGTTCAACGTCGTGGTGGCCAAGCTGATGGAGCTGGTCAACGCCACCCGCAAGACCATCGACTCCGGTGCCGGCGGCGCGGATCCGGCCGTGCGTGAAGCTGCCGAGGCAGTGGCCGTCATCCTCAGCCTCTTTGCGCCCTACACGGCGGAAGACCTGTGGAACGTCCTGGGGCACCCGGCGTCGGTGGCCAACGCGGGTTGGCCTTCGCATGACGAGTCCCTTCTGGTGCAGGAGACCATCACCGCGGTGGTTCAGGTCCAGGGCAAGGTCAGGGACCGGCTCGAGGTTTCACCGGCCATCTCCGAGGACGAGCTGCGCGAGCTTGCGCTGGCCTCCGAGAATGTCCAGCGCGCCCTCGACGGCCGGGGCATCCGGACCGTGATCGTGCGGGCACCTAAACTGGTGAACATCGTCCCGGCCTAGCAAGGTCATTTGAGTAGCCCGGGGGCGAGCGACTGGACGGGCTCTGGCCGCCGGCCTTGCCGGCGGCCGGAAACAACTGCAGGGGGAGTGCCGTGATGGACCGCGAACCGGCAGCCTGGCTGTGGTTGAAGGAGCATCTGGTCCGTCTCCGCCAGGCCACCAGGCCGGGCCATGTCCCGCCCACTGGCGAGCCCGCCGTCGTCGTCCGTACCGCAGTGGTGACGGATTCCGCTGCCGCTTTGCCCGCCGACTGGGTGCGGGCCTTCTCCATCAACGGCCGGTTGGCCGTCATTCCAATGCCCGTCATGGTGGGCGAGGAGATCTACGGCGAGGGCGAGGACGACATCACCGGGACCATCGCCGTGGCCATGGCTGCCGCGACGCCGGTTAAGACCTCCCGCCCGTCGCCGGGACAGTTTGAACAGGCTTATCTGGCCGCCGAACGGCAGGGCTTCGAGTCCGTCGTATCCATCCACATCTCCGGTGGCCTCTCCGGCACCGCTGATGCGGCCCGCCTGGCGGCCGGCCGGGTCAGGATCCCCGTCGAGGTGCTGGACACCCGCACCGTCGGAATGGCGCAGGGACTCGCCGTCCAGAGTGCCGTGGTGGCAGCGGCGGACGGCCGCGGTGCCGGCGAGGTGCGCCGGCTCGCCGAGGAGCGCGCGGCAAGAACCAAGGTCTATTTCTATGTGCCCAGCCTGGAGCAGTTGCGGCGCGGCGGACGCATCGGCGCAGCAGCTTCGCTGGTCGGAGCCATGCTGTCCATCAAGCCGATTCTCGCGGTCGACGGCGGCAAGATCGTTCCGCTGGAAAAAGTCCGTTCCGCGGCGAAAGCCATCGCCCGGCTTGAGGAGATCGTGGTGGCGGAGGCCGCGGGCCGGTCACTGGGGGAGGCGAGGCTGGCCATCCACCATTTCGGCAACCGGCCCGAGGCCGAGATGCTCGCGGCCCGGCTGGCAGCGAAACTCCCGGCCTGCCCGCCGGCGCAGATCAGCTCATTGCCAGCCGTACTGGCGGCCCACGCCGGGCTTGGGGTCCTCGCCGTGATCGTGGGGGAGAGCAGCTCGTCCGTGGCCGGTTGCCTCGCCGCCCCGTCCAAGGCAGCTGGCACCGGGGGTACTGAGCCCGCCACCTAGGCCACGCAGGCTGCACTTGATGCGGCCGGGCCAGCACTATGCCGCGTTTCTGCGATGCGGCGTTTTGTCGGTGCCCCCCTGTCATGCTGTGGGAAAGCACAACGCAGCAGTTGCGGAGACGTTAGAGGCCATTGGAGCCTCCGCTCTTTCACTGGCTGCTGAGCTCCGTCGGCGGCTGGTCCGGGTCCGGCGGGCGTGGATTTGCTGCCGGATGAGGCGGAATGTCTGCAGGATGAGGCGGATCCGCTGGGGGATCTGGCGATGGCGTGCCTGGGCGGGCTGGCTGGGGTGGCTGGGCGGGCTGGCTGGGATGGAGGCGCGGCTGGCGGCGGTGAAGGTGCATCTCGCCGCCGGCTTTTCCGCGGCGGAGGGGGCCATGACTCCGCCTGGCACGTCCGCGCAGGACCGCACCGTCCGGAAGATGTCGGTGACCGCGGAGGTTGCTGGCGCGCTGACTGTCAGTGAGGGGTCGGCGGAGCGGTTGCTGGTTGAATCCGTCAGACTGACCAGGGATCTGCCGTTGGCGCTGGGCGCGCTGGGGTCAGGAACACTGTCGTGGCAGCACGCGCGGATCCTGTGTGATGAGACCGAGGGGCTGGATCCTGCGGCTGCGGCGGCGTTTGAGGCGCACTTCCTGGACCCGGATGCCACTTGTCATGGCTAGCAGAGCCTGCCCGCCGGTAGTACAGTCTCCCCACCGAGCAAGGAGGCTCCCATGTCCATGCAAGTCCACCACGTCGCCCAGTTGGACAGGGATGTGGCCGAGGAAGTCACGAAATGGATGAAGTACCTGAAAGGGCAGGTGACCAGCGTGCAGTTCCTCACCACCACGATCCCTGATCCCAAGGAACCGGAGAAGTGGCGCGTGCAGTACGAGGCCTACATCACCTATCAGAGGTAGTGGCGCTATCCACATGGCGCAATCCACATAGGGCGAGACGGTACTGTCGGGAAGGCTGACCGTTTCCTACCGTGGTGGATATGTCACGCCGGACCGCTGGAGCCTCAGCCAGCGCTCAGGCGCGCGTTGGCGAGGGGCGCCCGGGCGCGGGGCGCTCCGCGGGACGTGGCCCCGTGGGAGAGAAAGCAACAGATGGGCGGGCGGCAAGAAGGCTGGCAGCCACGCTCGGACCGCCTGCTAGGCCTGGCCTTTCCTGGGATGAAGAGAAGGATCCGCCGCCGGGCGGTGGCCCCTCGGGGCTGCTCGAGACGGGAACGGGAGGCGGCTTTGCCTACGGCCGGCAGGCCGGTTCCTCCGGGTCTTCCGTGTCCGGCCAAGTGGCCGAACCGCGGTTCCGCTGGCGCCTGGGCATCCGTGCCGCGGTGTTGGTGGGCGTGCTGTCGCTGATTGCCGGAGCCTTGCTCTGGTGGCAGCTGGCTGCCAACGGTCCTGTTGTCCTTCCCCTCAGCTCAGTCACCCACGACGCGGCGGGAAAATCTGCCCCCGGCACACACGGTCCGGAGGGCAACGACCCGGAAAGCAAGGGCCTGGAGAATGACAGCACAGTTAGCAGTGGGCCAGACAGTGACGGGAAGGCCGCTGACGGCAAAGACGGGACTGGGACGGCGGCCGTGAACGTTGTGGTGCACGTCGCCGGAGCGGTGAAGAAGGCCGGAGTGGTCCGGCTCCCGCGGGGAAGCAGGGTACACGAGGCCATCGCCGCCGCCGGGGGCGCCAGCCCGGAGGCCGATCTCGACCGCCTCAACCTCGCCTCCCCCCTGGAAGACGGCCAAAAAATCTCCGTACCCCGCCGCGGCGAGGCGGCACCGGCTGGCACGTCCGGTGCCGCGCAAGCGGACAAATCCGGCGCGGCCGGCACGTCAGGAGCGGAGGCTGCCGAAGCGGATGGAACCGGCGGGCCTGCAGGCGACGGTGCCGGCGGCAAGATTAACCTCAACACCGCCACCGTGGAAGAACTGGGTGAGCTGCCGAGGGTCGGCCCGGTGCTGGCCCAGCGCATCGTCGACTGGCGCACGCAGCAGGGCCCCTTCAAGTCACCCGAGGAACTGGACGCCGTCGACGGAGTCGGCCCCAAAATGCTTGAAACATTGCTTCCGCTGGTGACCGTCTGACATGGATAGCAGGAATGAACGCGTGCCCAGCCGATGGCACCGCTATGTCCAGGCGGCCGTGGATTTCCCAAGGCTCGACTTCACGCAGGGTGAAAATTTCTCCAGCGATTCCGCCACTGCTGATTCCTTGCCGTCACAGCCTCCGGCCCGGCCCGGTCCCGCGAGTGCCCTCAGCCGGAGGATCCGCGCTGACATCCGCCGTCGTCTGCTGCCGGACGGACAGGACGTGGCCGCAACCGAACCGAACCGGCGCCGGACCGACCTTCGCCTTGCCCCGGCGGCCGTGCTGGTGTGGGCAGCCACCGTTGCCGGGCCGTGGCTAACACCGGGGATTCTTCTGATTGTGTGGGGCAGTCTCGCCGCGTGCGCCGGAGTGCTGCTCGCCATGCTTCTGCGGAGGAAGAAAGCCGAAGGACGCTGGCGGCGCAGTTTGCTGACCACCCTGACGGCAGCACTCATGCTTGCCGCGGCCTCGACCGCACATTCGGCAGTGTCGTCATCCCAGCGCCACGACGAGCAGGTGGCAGGACCCATCGCCGCGCGTGCATCAGCCGTGGCAGAAGTCGGGATCACCGGGGCGCCCCGTGCCCTCAAGACACCAGGCCCCTCCGGGCGTGCCGAACGCTGGGCAGTGGCTGCGGTGGTCCGGTCCTTGACGTCGGGCGGCCAGGTAATGCACGCGCATCTGCCGGTGGTCATCATCGGCGGGCAGGAGTGGCAGCACACCGGCACCGGCCAATTGTTTCGGGTCACCGGAAAGCTCCGGCCTCCGGACCCGGGCCGGGTGGAGGCGGCGATCCTGACGGCGTCATCCCCGCCCGTCCAGCTCGCGGCATCGCAGGATTGGCAGCAGGCGCCGGCCGCTCTGGGCAAGCGGTTCGCCGCAGCCGCCGCCTGGCTGGCCCCCGACTCGAGGGGCCTCCTCCCGGGCATGGTCACGGGCGACACCGGCGGCCTGAGCGAGGAGCTCGAGGCAGCCATGAAAACCGTGGGCCTGACTCACCTGACGGCGGTGTCCGGCGCCAACTGCAGTCTGATACTCGGCGCTCTGCTGTTGGCGGCACGCTCGCTGCGCCTCGCCAGGACTCCGGCCGCAGCCGTCGCCCTCGCGGGCCTGGGCCTGTTCGTCCTCATGGTTGGTCCTGATGCGAGCGTGCTCAGGGCATCGCTGATGGGTGCGATTGCTTTGGCATCTCTTTCAGGCGGCCGGGCCGGCCGCGGACTGAGTTTCCTTTGCCTGACCGTGATGGCCTTGCTGCTCGTGGAGCCGGAACTGGGGGTCAGCTTGGGCTTCCTGCTCTCCGTGCTGGCCACGCTGGGGATCATTGTGCTGGGACGCGGCATCATGGGCTGGTTTCCGCCGAGCGTACCGCGCTGGGCGGCGGCAGCTGTTGCCGTTCCCCTATCAGCCCAGGTGCTCTGCGGCCCCGTCATTGTGGTGCTGCAGCCACAGTTTTCCACCTACTCGCTGCTGGCCAACGTGCTTGTTGCCCCTCTCGTGGCACCCGTCACCATCATGGGCACGGCGGCCGTGGCACTTCTGCCCCTCGTGCCATGGCTAGCGGCGGTACTGATCGGCGTGGCCGGGTTCTTTGCCGGTGGTGTGGCAGCCATTGCCAGGTTTACCGCTGGTCTTCCCGGCGCCGCACCGCCTTGGCCGGAGGGCGTGTTCGGGTTGCTGACCATGCTGCTGTTCTCCATGGTGACATTGCTCGCCGTGTGGACGGCTGCCCATCCTGCCCGGACCGTCAAGATGGTCTTCGCCGCTCACGCAGGCACCGTCCGCCTCCTTGACCGGCTGCCGGAGGCCAGGTTCCGCCGCGGCGGCCCGGGTGACCATGGGAGACTTAGAGTCTGCAATCTGAACCCCGGGAGGAATCACCAGTGGCCGCTGCCCAGCAACGACCGAAGACGCCGGCCGCCAATTCGGCGAGCTGGCGGGACGTAACCCCTGCGGCGGTCGTCCTGATCACGGGTCCCGAGGAGTACCTCGGCATCCGGGCGATGGACCGTGTCCGGACGCAGGTACGGGCGGCCTCACCCGACGTGGAAGTGACCAGGCTCGCCGCCGGCGCGTACGAGGCCGGAGCGCTGGCCATGAATGTCAGCCCGTCACTGTTCGGTGAGAACAAGCTGATCGAGGTGGACGGCCTCGAATCGATGAACGATGCCTTCCTGACGGACGCGCTGACGTACCTCAAACACGTGGAACAGGACGCTGTCCTCGTGCTCCGGCACGGCGGCGGAACCCGCGGCAAGAAGCTCCTCGATGCCGTGAAGGCCGGGGGATGGCCGACTGTCGACTGCCAGCCGCTGAAGAAGGATGCGGAAAAGACCGCATTTGTCGCGGCGGAGTTCAAGGCCGCCGGCAGGCGGATCACCCCGGAGGCAGTCCAGTCGCTGGTCAACGCGGTCGGCGCCAACCTGTCAGAGCTGGCGGCGGCCTGCAGCCAGCTCATTGCCGACGCCTCAACTGGCGTTGATGCTGACATGGTCGACCGCTACTACGGCGGAAGGGTGGAGGCCACGGCGTTCAAGGTGGCGGACGCCGCCATGGCCGGCAACGGTCCTGTGGCCCTGTCCACACTCCGGCACGCGCTGGCGACGGGCGCCGATCCGGTACCGCTGGTGGCGGCATTGGCAGCCAAGCTGCGGACCGTGGCCAAGGTCGCCGGCGCGAAAGGATCATCGGCGCAGATCGCGAAGCAGCTGGGCATGCAGCCCTGGCTGGTGGAGCAGGCGCAGCGGGACGTCCGGAGGTGGACGCCGGAGGGCCTGGCCCGGTCCATCCAGGTCACGGCTGAAGCCGATGCGCAGGTCAAGGGACTTTCCCGCGATCCGGTCTACGCCGTCGAACACGCCGTCACGGTCATTGCGGCCGCCGCCCGCGGCCGTTAACGCTTCCCCCGGCTTGTAGACCCGAGCCAGCTTGTAGACCCGGCCAGCTTGTGGACCCGGGTCAGCTTGAAGGCTCGGGCCGAGCTTGTAGGCTCGGGGACAAGGGGGCGGTTGTGACTGATGATCTGTTGAGCGGTCCGCGAGGGCGCCGGTTCTGCCTCGGCGTTCTCACAGCAGCGCGCCCGGAAATTTGGACCCTGGCTGCCAGAGCCGCGGAATATCCCCAGGATCATGGACTTGCTCGCGAACTGGCCGAGGCGCTCCGCGGCCCGGCATCCGTAGCGGCCGCTGAATCAGCTGGTGGCGAGGTGCTGCTGGCTGGCCTCACCGAGGCGGTCGACACCGCGCGTTACTGGCAGCATCCTGACGAAACTGACGTCCTCCTCGCACAGCCCGGCATCCGGTTGGCTTTGGGCCTGGTCGCCCATGCCTTGGCTGACTCCCTTGCCGCATGGTGGGGTCCCGGGTTCCTGGACCGGGACCGGCAGTGCTTTGTGCAGTGGACCGACGAACGTATAGGTCTGCCGCCGGATTTCCGCGGGTCAGCCAGAAGGCTGGCCGATTGGAAGGCGGCCGCCCTCGCCGACGAGCGCCAGGCTGCAAAACGGCCAGAGAACCCGGCCGCCAACTGGGGCGGCTGGTGGTGGTCCACGCCGCGACCATCCGAACTGCTGACGACCACCCGGAGCATGCCGGAACTCGGTGCCACTGGTCTCCTGCTCGTCGAGGACGGCCTTGGGTGGAAGCAGGCCACCGTCTGGCCGCTCCTAACGCGGCCGGACTCCCGCGTGTATGAGATCGATGGCCCGGCGGCGTGGACCTGGCTGGCGGCGCGGTACCCAATGGACGTCAGCCTCTCCAAACGCCACGACTGGTGGCGGACCACAGGGATCGCCGGTCCCTGGTTGGTTCCCGATTGGTCTGCCGTTGCTGCCAACTACGACGGCGTCCATCTCACCCTCTGGGGATACCTCACCACCGCCGGACTCGCCTTTGCCGCAAGGCCATCCGCCGGACCGTCAGTTGCAGTGCTTGAGCGGACAGTACTGGCGGGCTGGGATCCCGACGAGACCTACTGGCTCAACGACGTCCTCACGCCGGGCGCCGCGCCCTCGAACTGGCGCAGTGACGGGTACGGTCGCTGGTCAAGCCAGTGTTGAACCAGACGAGTCTTGATCCAAACAAGCCTTGATCCAAACAAGCCTTGATCCAGATAAGTCTTGATCCATACAGTGTTGTACCAGACAGAAGTGGTCCAGACAGAAGTGGTCCAGACAGAAGTGGTCCGAACAGAAGTGGTCCGGACAGAAGTGGTCCGGACAGGGCGGTCAGCCTCAGCAGCCCGGGCAGCCGGCCCGAGGGCCGGAGTCCGGAGTCCGCCGTCGGGAGTCCCGCCGTGGGACGTTCAAGCCGCCGTCGGACGTTTAAGCGTCGGAGGTTAAAGCCGTCGGAAGTTAAATGAGAAGTGGCCGGCACCAATGGTGCCGGCCACAAGCATCAGTTCAGTTGAACTGGAAAACCTTAGAGTGCGTTGACCTTCTTGGAGATCGCCGACTTGCGGTTTGCAGCGTTGTTCTTGTGCAGAACACCCTTGCTGACAGCCTTGTCCAGCTTACGGCTGGCAGAAACGAGCGCAGTAGTAGCAGCTTCCTTGTCGGAGGACTCAACAGCGGTGTTGACGGCGCGGATGGCCGTCTTCAGCTCGGACTTGACTGCGTTGTTGCGCAGGCGAGCCTTCTCGTTGGTCAGGATGCGCTTCTTCTGGGACTTGATATTTGCCACGTGTGAACTCTCTTTGTAATGCGGAAATGGTCTAGAGGGCTTTCAAGCTGGCCTTGACTGAGCGGCGTGGGGATACCTATGGCGGCCAGCCATCAGTGACCGTCGACCTGCACGGACACACAGCTATAAATATTAGCAGGCCGGGGCCATGTGTGGCCATTCCGGGTACGGACGGCGCGCCGCAGTCATGTCCAGCCGTGCAGCCGACGCAACTCGTCCGCCACCAGCCTAAACTTCTTCCGGTCCAGCACGGACCCCTCGCGCCGGATGTCGGCCGGATGGATCTGCAGGACGCGGTCCAGCTTGGCCTCGCTGGGGCGGCCCTGCCTGTCCCACGTCCCTGTGCCGATATCCACGTAGTCACGGCGGCCGTGGGGGTGGCCGTCATGATCCTTGCTGGTCAGCATCAGACCCAGCAGATACCTCCCGCGGCTGCCGACCAGGAGAACCGGCCGGTCCTTGCCCCGCGAATGGTCCTCTTCGAAGGGAACCCACGTCCACACGATCTCGCCGGGGTCCGGGCGCCCGTCCGGGGAGGGGGAGTACTGCAGCGTCGCCGTACCGGTGAAGTCGCCCGGGTAGGTACCTGTGACGCCGGCCGGGGGCCGGGGTGCGTTTCCGGACCTGCCCCGGGCGGGCGCCGCAGTTCGGGCCGCCGGTTGCCTCAGCACGCCGAGGAAGCGGAGCGATGCACGGACGGCGCCGCCGATGGAGGAGAAGTTCAAAGCCATGCGGGCCACCCTACCCTCGGCCTTCGGAGCCGCCGGACCTCCGGGTGTGCAGGCCTCTCAAAATGTACTGCCAGCGCCCGGGACGTGGGAGACTAGAGGTTCAGATATGCGGCAGGCAGCAGGATGGCAGGAGTTCAGCCTGAGCAACGCCGCTGAAATGCCAACAGTAAGGACCCTGCGTGTCTCCCATGGCCCGCACCGCCCCGGTGCCCGCCGCGACAGATCCGGCCATCATTCGGAATTTCTGCATCATCGCGCACATTGACCACGGTAAGTCCACCCTGGCCGACCGCATGCTGCAGTTCACCGGCGTCGTGCAGTCCCGCGACATGAAGGCCCAGTATCTGGACCGCATGGATATCGAGCGAGAGCGCGGCATCACCATCAAGTCCCAGGCTGTCCGCATGCCCTGGGAACTGGGCGGTGTGAACTACGCGCTGAACATGATCGACACCCCGGGCCACGTGGACTTCACCTACGAGGTGTCCCGTTCCCTTGCCGCCTGCGAAGGTGCGGTTCTGCTGGTGGACGCCGCGCAGGGCATCGAGGCCCAGACGCTGGCCAACCTGTACCTGGCGATGGAAAACGATCTCACCATCATCCCGGTCCTGAACAAGATCGACCTGCCGGCCGCCCAGCCGGAGAAGTACGCCGCCGAACTGGCCAGCCTGATCGGCGGCGATCCTGAGGACGTGCTGCTGGTCTCCGGCAAGACCGGCGTGGGCGTCGAGGCGCTGCTGGACAAGATCGTGCGCGACCTGCCCGCACCCGTCGGCGACCCGGACGCACCTGCCCGGGCCATGATCTTCGACTCCGTCTACGACACCTACCGCGGCGTGGTCACTTACGTCCGTGTGGTGGACGGCATGCTGCACCCGCGTGAGCGCATCCAGATGATGTCCACCAAGGCCAGCCACGAGCTCCTGGAAATCGGCGTCAGCTCCCCGGAGCCGACGCCCTCCAAGGGCCTCGGCGTCGGCGAGGTGGGCTACCTCATCACCGGAGTGAAGGACGTCCGCCAGTCGAAGGTGGGCGACACCGTCACCAATCTCGCCAAGCCCGCGTCGGAATCACTGAGCGGCTACGCGGATCCCAAGCCGATGGTGTTCTCGGGCCTCTACCCCCTCGACGGCACCGACTACCCGGTACTGCGCGACGCGCTGGACAAGCTCAAGCTCAACGACGCAGCCCTGATCTACGAACCGGAAACCTCCGCGGCCCTCGGCTTCGGCTTCCGCGTGGGCTTCCTCGGTCTTCTGCACCTGGAGATTGTCCGTGAACGCCTTGAACGCGAATTCAACCTGGACCTGATCTCCACGGCGCCCAACGTGGTCTACGAGGTCACGCTCGAGGACAAGAACGTGATCACTGTGACGAACCCCAGCGAGTTCCCCTCAGGGAAGATCAACGAGGTCCGCGAACCCATGGTGGCCGCGACAATCCTCGCCCCCAACGAGTTCGTCGGCGCCATCATGGAGCTCTGCCAGGGCCGCCGCGGCGTCATGCGCGGCATGGACTACCTGTCCGAGGACCGGGTGGAACTGCGGTACTGGATGCCGCTGGCCGAGATCGTCTTCGACTTCTTCGACCTGCTCAAATCCAAGACGCGCGGCTACGCCTCGCTGGACTGGAAGGCCGACGGCGAACAGGTCGCCGACCTGGTCAAGGTGGACATCCTGCTCCAGGGCGAACAGGTGGACGCCTTCAGCGCCATCACCCACAAGGACAAGGCCTACGCCTACGGTGTGATGATGACCGGCAAGCTGCGCGAGCTCATCCCGCGCCAGCAGTTCGAAGTGCCGATCCAGGCGGCCATCGGGTCCCGGATCATCGCCCGTGAGTCCATCCGCGCCATCCGCAAGGACGTTCTCGCCAAGTGCTACGGCGGCGACATCTCCCGTAAGCGCAAACTGCTGGAAAAGCAGAAGGAAGGCAAGAAGCGCATGAAGATGGTGGGGCGCGTGGAAGTGCCGCAGGAAGCCTTCATCGCAGCCCTGACTACCGACGAATCCAAGGACAAGGCCAAGAAGTAGTGACGACCGTGGCCGGAACCTCCGGAGGCCGCACCCATGCCTAGCGTTCTTCCCCTGGGCGACCCCGCACCGTCGGACGGCCTGCTGCCGCAGCAGGCCGCGGAGGGTGCGGCCGCCCGGGCCTTCGGGCTCTACGTGCACATCCCGTTCTGCGCCGTGCGCTGCGGTTACTGCGACTTCAACACCTACACCGCAACCGAGCTCGGCGGCGGCGCGTCCCAGGACGCATACGCCTCCACCGCCATCTCGGAAGTGGACTTTGCCGCGCGGGTCCTGAAGGAATCGGGGCTGCCCGCCCGGAAGCTGGGCACCGTCTTTTTCGGCGGCGGCACGCCCACGCTCCTGCCGGCAGAGGACCTGGCCAGAATTCTTCGCGCCGCCATAGACACGTGGGGGATCGAACCCGGCGCCGAGGTGACCACCGAGGCCAACCCGGACTCCGTCACGCCGGAATCCCTGCAGCTGCTTGCCGATGCAGGCTTCACGCGGGTGTCCTTCGGCATGCAGTCCGCCGTGCCCCACGTGCTGAAGGTCCTGGACCGAACCCACACGCCGAGCCGTGTTCCGCTCGTGGTGCAGTGGGCGCGCGACGCCGGGCTCGCCGTCAGCCTGGACCTGATCTACGGAACGCCGGGGGAGTCCCTCGAGGACTGGCGCTTTTCGCTCGAAACCGCCCTGTCGTACCAGCCGGACCACATCAGCGCCTACGCGCTGATCATCGAGGACGGCACCAAGCTCGCCGCCCAGATCCGCCGCGGCGAAGTTCCCGGAATCGACGACGACGACCATGCCGACAAGTACGAACTCGCCGATAAGATGATCACCGACGCCGGCCTGCACTGGTACGAGGTCAGCAACTGGTCCGCGACGCCGGAGCAGGCGTGCCGCCACAACCTCGCCTACTGGCGCGGGGATGACTGGTGGGGCATCGGCCCGGGAGCGCACTCGCACATGGGCGGGGTGCGCTGGTGGAACGTCAAGCACCCCACCGCCTATGCCGGACGGCTCGGCTCAGGCGTCTCGCCGGCGGCAGGGCGGGAAACGCTCGATGCCGAAACCCGGGGCGTCGAAAAGGTCATGCTGGAAGCCCGGCTTTTCTCGGGGCTCGAGACCGCTGCCCTGTCGCCGGCTGGCAGGAAGGCCGTGGCCGGACTGATCGCGGACGGCCTCGTGGTGCCCGAGGACGCCTTCCAGGGCCGCCTGGTTCTCACGCTGAAGGGCCGCCTCCTGGCGGATGCCGTGGTCCGCAGGATCCTGCCGGACTAGCCACGACAACAGACAAAGCAACGCGAGGTCAGTTACAGCCCAATCCGCCAAGGATATTGGGCTGTAACTCCCCGCCCGCACCCTAACCTCGCAAGCTCGGCCAGGGAACCCTGCGGGCGTGGGCCCACTTAGCTCTGGTTACTTGATCCAGCGGAGGTTGTACGGGTACCGGTGCGGCTGGCCCTTGTTGACGTGGACACCGGCGGACACTGCGAAGCAGGTCAGCGCAATCCAGATGAGTGTGGCCAGGACGGCGAACAGATTGCCGACGACGGGAAGCAGCACCAGCAGGTTGGCCACGAAGGCCGCAATCGTCGGCGGCAACGTGAAGTTGAGGGCTTCCTTGGACTCCTGCGCGGTGAACGGACCGCGGTCGCGGAAGATGAGGTAAATCAACAGGGCCGGAACACAGCCGAGAATGCCGCCGAAGTGCGCCAGGGTGGCCCACTGCCGGTCCTCGCTGGCGGTGAGCGGAAGCGCATTCGCCGGAACGCCATGGTACTGGGGCAGGTCCTGGCCGGACTGTGGGTCCCTGCGGTCGTGAGCGTCTTGTGCCACGGTGTCTTCCTTAAGCTTGCGTTGGTGCGATAGTGCCTTGGCGCCGGGGCCGCGGTGCGGTGCCGCCGTACCAAGGATACCGGGCCGTAGGGGCAACCGCGGGCTCAACGCCGAACCAGGGGAGCGTAGCGATCGAAATTAGGGCACTGTTAGGAAATCGATGACCTCTTCCACCCGGCCCAGCAGGGCGGGCTCAAGGTCGGCGTAGGTGCGCACGGCGCCGAGGAGCTTCTGCCAGCCGAGGCCGACGTCCTCCTTGGTCTCGTGCGGCCAGCCGAAAGCGGTGAGGATACCGGTCTTCCAGTCCGTACCGCGCGGCACCACGGGCCACTGCGGAATGCCGAGCACCGAGGGCCGGATCGCCTGCCAGACGTCGACGTACGGGTGGCCTACGATCAGTACATTCCCGGCGGCACCGGGGGACGCCATTACGGCGTCGGCGATCCTGGACTCCTTGGAATTTGGGACCAGATGGTCCACCAGAACGCCCAGCCTGCGGCCGGGGCCGGGGCGGAAGGAGGCGACGGCCGCCGTCAGGTCATCGATGCCGTGCAGGGGCTCGACGACGATGCCCTCCACCCGGAGGTCGTCGCCCCAGACTTTTTCCACGAGTTCTGCATCGTGCTTGCCTTCAACCCAGATCCGGCTGGCCTTGGCCACCTGCGCGCGCTGCCCTTCCACTCGCACCGAACCCGAGGCCGTCCGTCCGGCCGTGCCCGATCCTGCGGGCTTCGCCTTGGGGGCCGGGGGCATCAGGCGGATCGGCTGGCCGTCCAGGAGGAATCCGAAACCAAGCTTGAAGGACCGGGATTTTCCGCGGCGGTCTTCGAGCGCCACGACGTGCATGCCGCCGGATTTCTCCACGCGGGTCACTGCGCCCACCCAGCCGGACTGGACGTCCTCGAGCACCATGCCGCGCTCGACGGGTACCTCGGGCAGGCTCTTCTTCGCCGGCGCTGTCATGTCCTGCGGGCCCCAGGTCTGGTACTGCATTCGTTCACCGCTCTGCACTAGGAAGGAGCCGCTCCGGCCGCGGGCATGCCACCGGGGGACAGGCGCCCGGAATTTCGCCCGGAGCGGTACCAATGCTAACAACGCGGCGACTCATATTAGACTTGTTAGCACTTAGGCATGTCGAGTGCTAACCACAGCGTTTACGGGCGGGACTAACGCCGGGGCGGTAACGGCCAAAAGGAGGTGGACTGTGAGCGAACCACGGAAGCTTGAGGTGCTGCGCGCCATCGTGGAGGACTATGTCCATTCCCGCGAACCGGTCGGCTCCAAGGCTCTGGTGGAGCGGCACCATCTGGGAGTCTCCAGCGCCACCATCCGCAACGACATGGCGGCTCTGGAGGACGAGGGCCTCATCACGGCCCCGCACACCAGCGCAGGCAGGATTCCCACGGACAAGGGTTACCGCCTGTTCGTCGACCAGATTTCGGCGGTCAAGCCGCTCTCGCCGGCGGAGAAGCGTGCCATTCAGACCCTGCTCGAGGGGTCAGAGGACCTTGACGACGTCCTGGACCGGACGGCGCGGCTCCTGTCCCAGCTGACCAACCAGGTCGCCGTCGTGCAGTACCCGCACCTGAGCCGCGCCGTGGTCCGGCACATCGAATTCGTGCTGCTGGCGCCGCGGAAGGTGCTGATCGTGCTGATCGCCGATTCCGGCAAGGTCGACCAGCGCGTCGTCGACGCCGGACAGGACCTGTCAGACGACACCCTTGCCGCTTTGCGCACCCGGTTCCTTACTGGTGTGGCCGGAACTCCGGTGGCCATCCTGCCCCAGCACCTGGCCGCCGTCGTGGCCGGCTGCACGCCCGCCGAGCGCCCCGTGGCCATGGCCCTGGGCAAGGGACTGGAGGGCCTGTCCCACAACAGCCGGGAAGACCGCATGGTCCTGGCCGGAACGGCCAACCTGGCGCGGTCCAACGTGGACTTCCCGCTCAGCATTGGGCCTGTCCTTGAGGCCCTTGAGGAGCAGGTGGTAATGCTGCGGCTCCTGAGCGACATGGCACAGGATCCGCGCGGCGTGGCCGTCAGCATTGGCCGCGAAAACCCCTACGACGGGCTGGCCGAGGCGTCGGTGGTGGCCACCGGCTACGGCCCCGACGCCACCGCCAAGGTGGGTATCCTTGGCCCCACCCGGATGGACTATCCCACCACCATGGCCGCCGTCCGCGCGGTGGCCCGCTACCTTTCGAGGATTCTGGGCCCGTGACCGCACGCCCCGGACATCCTTTGACCACAGGCAGTACAACCAGGAAGAGATACGAACTTTGAGCAGCCACTACGACGTTCTTGGAGTCTCCGCTGAAGCCACCGGCGAGGAGATCAAAAAGGCCTACCGAAAGCTGGCCCGCTCGCTTCACCCGGACGTCAACCCCGGGGAAGACGCCGCCGAACGGTTCAAGGCCGTTACCCACGCCTATGAGGTGCTGTCCGATCCGCAGAAGCGCAGGGTCTACGACACCACCGGCAATGAGAACGGGACGGACAACGGCTTTGGCGGCGGCGGTTATGCCGGCCAGGGCTTCGCGTTCCAGGACATCTTCGACACCTTCTTCGGCGCCGGCGGCACCTCTGGCCCCGCGTCCCGCGTCCGCCGCGGCCAGGACGCGCTCATCAGCGTGCGGATCGACCTGCGCGATGCCGTCTTCGGCGTCAACAAGAAGCTGGAAGTGGACACGGCCGTCACCTGCCCCACCTGCGAAGGGTCCTGCTGCCGCGAGGGCAGCCACCCGGAACGCTGCGACATCTGCGGCGGCAGTGGCCAGGTGCAGCGGGCGGTCCGTTCCATCCTCGGCCAGGTCATGACCGCCGCTCCCTGCGGCTCGTGCGAGGGCTTCGGCACCGTCATCAAGGACCCCTGCAACGAGTGCAGCGGCCAGGGCCGCATCCGCAGCCGCCGCTCCCTGACCATCAAGGTCCCGGCCGGTGTGGCCACCGGCACGCGGATCCAGCTCTCCGGCCAAGGCGAGGCCGGCCCCGCGGGCGGACCGTCCGGCGACCTCTACGTGGAAATCCGCGTCAACAACGACCCCACATATGTCCGCGAGGGCGACGATCTCCACGCGACGCTGAACATTCCCATGACCGCCGCTGCCCTCGGCACGGAAGTGAACCTGGAAACCTTCGACGGCAAGCAGGAGATCGACGTCAAGGCGGGCACCCAGTCCGGAGAGATCATCACCCTGCGCGGCCTCGGCGTCACCCACCTGCGCGGCTACGGCCGCGGCGACCTCAAGGTCCACCTGCAGGTGGAAACGCCTTCCAAGCTCGACCCCGCCCAGGAGGACCTGCTCCGGCAGCTGGCCAAGCTCCGCGGTGAGCAGTTCTCGGAGGGCAAGCTCGCGGCCGGCGGCGGTGTCTTCGCCAAGCTGCGGGACCGCCTCGGTAACCTGTAGCGGTGAGCAACCCCGTATTCTTCACCCCGGCCGGCGCGCTGGACAGCACTGTTCCCGGTTCGCTGTTCGTCCTGGACGGTGCCGAGGCCCGGCACGCGGTCACCGTGAAGCGCCTGGCGGTGGGGGAGCAGGTTGACATGGCTGACGGCGCCGGCAAGCGCATCACCGGAACCGTGACGGAAGCTGCCCCCGCCGAGCTGACGGTCGAATGCGCCTCCGTCAGTGTGGAACCGCGGCCGGATATCCGCCTCGTTCTGGTGCAGGCCCTTGCCAAAGGTGACCGGGACGAATTGGCGATCGAAACCGCCACGGAGCTGGGCATCGACGCAGTAATTCCGTGGCAGTCGGAACGCTCCATCGTCCGCTGGAAGGGTGACCGGGCAGCAAAGGCGCACGGCAAGTGGCAGTCCGCCGTCACGGCCGCCGCCAAGCAGGCGCGCCGCGCCTGGATTCCCGAGGTGAGGCCCGCCGTCGACACCCGGGCGCTGGCCAAGGAAGTGGCGGACGCCGGCCTTGCCGTGATTCTGCACGAAGACGCGGTGACACCGCTGCGGCGGGTCCTGGGCAAGTGGTCGGAGGAGCGTCAGGAGGCGTCGGACCCCGGCGAGGTCCTCCTCATCGTTGGTCCCGAAGGGGGCATCAGCCCCCGCGAGGTCACCAGGCTGTGCAGCGCCGGGGCGGTCACGGCGCTGCTGGGACCGCACGTCCTGCGGTCATCGACGGCGGGACCGGCCGGCGTCGTGGTGGCCAGCGACGTCCTGGGCCGGTGGTAATCCATACGGATGGTAAATCCAGGCCGCTGGTGAGTCCAGGCTGCAGGTAACTTCAGCCACCGAACGGTTCGCTGACGGGACCGCTAGCGAACAGTGAACCCCCGTGAGTCCACGTTGAGTTCGTCCTCGGGCTTACCCGGGCCGCTCTGGGAGACGCGCACCTCGTAGTTGCCGGGCGCAAGGTTCACGGTGATGCCGAAGACCCCGGACGCGGCGGGATCCGCTGCGGCCGTGGCTTCCCCGGTCAGGTAGCTTTCCTTGTCGCCGTTGTCCTGGACCTTGAGGATTCGCCAGTGGAGTTTGCCGTTGGGGACGGTGCTTCGTCCGGCGATCTTGACCCGTCCGTCGCCGACTTCGGTGCCCTGCTGCGGATCGATGATCCACACCGGTGCCACCATTCCGACGCTGCGGGACGTGGGGGCACCGAGCTTCACATGTTTGAACGCCAGGTAATCGGTGTGCCCGTCCACCAGGATCACCACTTCGATCTGCTGGCCGGAGTCGATCAGGCCCGAGCTGGCCCCGGCGGCCGTCGCGGTGTAGACCAGTTGCTGGATGGCCCGCTGGGCCATGTCAGCGTCGAGGTTGCTGTTGAAGGCATCCGCGGAAACGTCCACGGTAATGACATTGGTGCCCGAGATCGACGTCGCGAGGTTCTTGGGGTTCTGCCACGGCGTGAAGTAGTCCGGATCCAGCGGCGTCTCCGACATCATGGCCCGCAGGGCGCGCGTGATCGGGTTCTCATCGTCCGGAACGTCGCGGAACTCGCGGTACAGGAAGACGTTGCTGTTGCTTCGCCCGATCCAGTAAACGGGCGCCTTGTTCGAGGACTGCGTTGTTTCCAGCGGCGCGCTGGTAGTCGGAACGCCGTCCGTGCCGGCGGCCCGGCGGGACGAGGAGGTCGGAGAGTTGGCGGATGTCACCGCAGGATCGGGATCGGCAATGCATCCGGACAGCAGCAGGGCAGCCGGGAGCAGCGCGGACAGCAGCACGGAGCGCATCCGCGGTACTTTCCGGCCCGGAGTTCCTGGCTGACTGATGCTGGCGATCCCTTCGAATGAGCAGTGCTTGCGGGCACGCCGGACCGTTGCCGGCGGGCTCCTTGTCCAGCATTACACGAGACTTTGGGGCACACTGTGCCTTTCGGGGCAGGCGGCCGAACTGCAACGGGAACGATATGAGGCCGATACAAAGTTGATATCTAATTGCGGGAACGCGTTACAGAATTGCGGTCCGCCGTGACCTTTCCGGACGGCAGGCCAGGGCGTCCGCTGGCGTAAGATGTGAAGACACAATTGAGTTATTTTTCCGAACTGGAGGGAACTTAAGGCCCCAGGCCGTCACCATGACTGAATCAGCAAACGGAAAGCGCCGCCTCAATACGGGGGACCGCACCACGGGCGAATTCCCCCATACTCTCCCCGGTGTCCGGACGGAGGTGGTCATCTTCGATAACTCTGATCAGATGGTGCAGTCGCTGGGCAGCCACGACGAGGCCCTCCGCTTCATCGAGGACCAGTTCCCGGCCGTCAGTTTCCACGTCCGCGGCAACGAACTCTCCATCAACGGACCCGCGGCCGATGTTCCGCGGATCATGCGCCTGCTCCACGAGGTCCGGGGGCTCGTGGCCCGCGGCACGGTGATCACGCCGGCAGTGCTCCAGCAACTGGTGTCGCTGCTCCGCAGCCAGTCCCTGCAGAACCCGGTCGAGGTGCTGACCCACGACATCCTGTCCAGCCGCGGCAAGACCATCCGGCCCAAAACACTGAACCAGAAGAACTATGTGGACGCCATCGACGCGAACACGGTGATCTTCGGGATCGGTCCCGCCGGTACCGGCAAGACCTACTTGGCGGTGGCCAAGGCGGTGCAGGCCCTGCAGCAGAAGGAAGTCAGCCGGATCATCCTCACCCGTCCCGCCGTCGAAGCGGGCGAACGGCTGGGTTTCCTCCCCGGCACGCTCAGCGACAAGATCGACCCGTACCTGCGGCCGCTGTACGACGCGCTGCACGACATGATGGACCCCGAGTCCATTCCCCGGCTGATGGCGGCCGGAACCATCGAGGTCGCTCCGCTGGCCTACATGAGGGGCCGGACGCTGAACGACGCCTTCATCATCCTCGACGAGGCGCAGAACACCACGCCGGAACAGATGAAGATGTTCCTGACCCGCCTCGGCTTCGGCTCCAAGATGGTGGTCACCGGCGACGTGACGCAGGTGGACCTTCCGTTCGGAACCCGCTCCGGCCTGCGCATTGTTGAGGAAATCCTCACCGGAATTGACGACGTCAGCTTCTCCGTTCTGGACGCCACCGACGTGGTCCGCCACCGTCTGGTGGGGGATATCGTCAACGCCTACGGCATCTGGGACGAAGCACAACGCAACCGGGTCAAGCATTCCGTTCCCCGGGAACGACGGGAGAGCACGCATGAGCATCGAAGTTAACAACGAATCCGGCATCCAGGTGGACGAACCCCGGCTGGTGGCCTTGGCACGCTTTATCTTCGAGCAGCTGTACATCCATCCGCAGGCGGAACTGTCCATTCTGCTGGTGGACGAGCCGGCCATGGAGAAGCTGCACATCGAGCTCATGGATGAGCCGGGAGCCACCGACGTGCTCTCAGTCCCCATGGATGAGCTGACCCCGGGAACCCCGGACAAGCCCACCCCGCAGGGAATGCTTGGCGACATCGCGATCTGCCCGCAAGTAGCCGAGGTCCAGGCCCGCAACGCCGGGCACTCCACGCAGGACGAGATGCTGCTGCTGACCACGCACGGAATCCTCCACCTGCTCGGCTATGACCATGCCGAACCGGAGGAGAAGGCAGAAATGTTCGGCCTGCAGCGCGAACTGCTGACGGCATTCACCGGCAAAGAAGCACCGGCCGAGACCACCCAGTGACCTCCCTGCTCCTTGTCTGCATGGCGCTGGCGTTTCTCGGTGCCGCAGCGCTGCTGACTGCTGCCGAGGCGGCGTTCAGCTTTCTTCCGCGCCACGACGCCGAACAGGCGGTGCAGGGTAGCCGGGGGCCGGCGCTGCGGAGGATCCTGGATCAGCCGATGACGCACATGCGTGCCCTGCGTTTCTGGCGGATCTGGTTCGAGACGGCCTCCGCGGTGGCCGTGGCTGTGCTCCTCTACAGCGTGCTGGACAACGTCTGGCTGGCCGGCCTGGCCGCGACAGGCATCATGGCGGTCCTCGGGTTTGTGCTGGTGGGCGTCTCGCCGCGCCAGCTGGGCCGCTCGCATCCGGCCGGCGTGGCGCAGTACTCTGCGTCACTGGTCCGGTTCCTTGCCTGGATACTCGGCCCGATCCCCGCGTGGCTGGTCCGGCTGGGCAGTGCCGTGGCCCCGGGTTCGCCCAACGGTGACGACTCGTACTTCAGCGAGGAGGAGTTCCGCGAACTGGTTGACCGGGCCACTGAGTCGGACATGATCGAGGACAATGAGGCAGAACTCATCCAGTCCGTGTTCGAGTTCGGCGACACCCTGGTCCGCGCCGTCATGGTGCCCCGGACTGACATCCTGACCATCGACGCCGGTTCAAGCCTGCACAGCGCGATGGCTCTGTTCCTGCGGTCGGGGTATTCCAGGATCCCTGTCATCGGGGAGAGCACAGACCAGATCCTGGGCATCATCTACCTCAAGGATGTGGCCGCCGCGATCCACGGCATGGATCCGGAGGCCGAACCTCCCATAGTGGACGTGCTGGCCCGCGAGGTCCGCTACGTGCCGGATTCCAAGCCGGTAAGCGACCTCCTGCGGGAACTCCAGAAGGAATCCACGCACGTGGCCATCGTCATCGACGAGTACGGCGGGACGGCAGGGCTGGTGACGCTGGAGGACCTCATCGAAGAGCTGGTCGGCGAAATCGTCGATGAATACGATTCTGAGGGCGCCGCCGTCGTCGACCTCGGCGACGGCACGTACCGGGTGAGCGCCCGGATGGGGATCGACGACCTCGGTGAGCTGTTCGGCATCGAACTGGACGACGACGAGGTGGACACCGTGGGCGGCCTGCTGGCCAAGGCCCTCGGCCGGGTCCCGATCGTGGGCAGTGCCGTGGATATCGACGGCGTTTCGCTGCGCGCCGAGCGGCTCGAGGGCCGCCGGAACCGCGTCAGCCACATCATTGCGGGCGCCGCGCCGAAAGGCCCCGTTCCAAACAATACTGACCTTGAAGAACTTCTCGACGAGGCCGAATCAATGCAACAGGGAGTTCCACGTGAGCAAGCAGAATAAGGCCGACGGCGGCGAACCGTTCGGCGGGTACCACGCCGGATTCTCGGTGCTGGTGGGCCGGCCCAATGCCGGCAAGTCCACCCTCACCAACGCGCTGGTGGGCAAGAAGGTGGCCATCACGTCCGCCAAGCCCCAGACCACGCGGCACACAATCCGCGGAATCGTCCACCGCGAGGACGCCCAGCTGATCCTCGTGGACACCCCCGGCCTGCACCGGCCCCGCACACTGCTGGGCAAGCGTCTTAACGACCTCGTTGCCGACACGCTTTCAGAGGTGGACGCGATCGGGTTCTGCATCCCTGCCAACGAGAAGATCGGCCCCGGTGACAAGTTCATCGCCGCCCAGCTTGCCGCCGTGGGGCGCAAGCCGGTGATTGCCCTCGTCACCAAGACCGACCTGGTGGACCGGCAGGCCCTGACGGAGCAACTGCTGGCCGTCGCCGAGCTCGGCAGGGAAGTGCTGGGCGAGGAAGGCTGGAAGGACATCGTTCCGGTCTCGGCCGCGGACGGGTTCCAGGTGGGCACGGTGGCGGACGTCCTGATCAGCCACATGCCGCCGTCGCCGCCGCTCTATCCGGACGGCGAGCTGACCGATGAGCCCGAGGCCGTCATGGTGGCCGAACTCATCCGCGAGGCTGCGCTGGAGGGTGTGCGCGACGAGCTGCCGCACTCACTGGCCGTGGTGGTCGAGGAGATCGTTCCCCGGGAGGGCCGGACCGAGGACAACCCGCTCCTCGACGTCCGCGTCAACCTCTACGTGGAGCGCCCTTCCCAGAAGGCCATCATTATCGGCAAGGGAGGAAGCCGCCTGCGGGAGGTCGGCACCAACGCGCGGAAGGGCATTGAGGCGCTCCTGGGCACCCGCATCTACCTCGACCTGCACGTCAAGGTGGCCAAGGACTGGCAGCGCGATCCCAAGCAGTTGGTGAAGCTCGGGTTCTGACCCGCCGACGCCAGCGCGCCAAGGCTAACGCCTGCGCGCCGGGCCGGGAAGGCCGGATGTCCGGTGTTTTCCCAGAAACGGCTACTAAAATAGGCCGGATCCCATTTTTTCGAGGAAGGTACACCCTGTGGTGCGACGCCGCGACAACCGCGCCCAAGGACCGGGCACACCCGCCCGTTCCGAGCCAGCTGCCCGGCATGCCGAGGACGCCCGGCTGGGCGCTGCCCGGCACCTGAACGTCCGCCACATGCCCGCGTGGCTCAAGGTGACCACCGCCGTGGTTGCTGTGGTCCTGGCCGGCGGCCTCGCTTTTGCCGGCTACTGGTACTTCAGGCTGCAGTCCAACATCTCCACTGCCGCGCTCGGTGCCGGAAGCAGCCACACCGACGCCACGGACGATGCCACCGGCAGGCTGCAGATCCTGATCCTGGGGTCCGACACCCGCGACGGCAAGAACTCGAATTACGGCAGTACCGAGGATTCCACCGGCTACGGCAATTCCGACGTCATGATGCTCATGGACATCTCGGAGGACAACAAGCGGGTCAACGTGATCAGCTTCCCCCGCGACCTGTTGGTGGACATCCCCAAGTGCACCGACCAAAAGACCGGCAAGCAGTACCCGGCCCGCAGCGGCATCATGATCAACGAAGCCATGAAGGAGGCCGGCATCGGCTGCGCGGTGGACACCGTCAACAAGCTGACGGGCATGGAGATTGACCACTTCATGATGGCCGACTTCAACGCCGTCAAGGAACTGTCGAACGCCGTGGGCGGCGTCGAGGTGTGCATCAGCGACGCCGTCTACGACCCCGACTCGCGGCTGAAGTTGCCCAAGGGAACATCCCAGGTACAGGGCGAACAGGCCCTCGCCTTCCTCCGCACCCGCCACGCGTTCGCTGACGGCGGCGACCTCGGCCGCATCAGGGCCCAGCAGGGCTTCCTGTCGTCCCTGACCCGCAAGATCAAGGATGACGGCACCCTCTCCAACCCGGCGCGGCTCCTGAACATCGCCGACGTCATCACCAAGAACCTCACCGTCGACGACGGGCTCGCCTCGGTACCGGCGATGGTCACCATCGGCAACCGGCTGAAGACGATCGACGTCGGCAAGGTCGCCTTTGTGGCGACACCGACCGTCCCTGCGGCCAGCGATCCCAACCGGCTCGAAGCTGCGCAGCCGGCCGCCTCGCAGCTGTTCGCCGCTCTGCGGAAGGACGTCGACCTGACCGACCCGGACGGGAAGGAAACCCCGTCGCCGTCGGCCACGCCCAAGCCTTCGGCGAGCTCCACGCCGTCGGCCACACCCAAGCCCACAGCGACGGCGGCGCCGTATGACAAGGCGCTGCAGCCCATCACCGTGGCAAACGGAACCGGTTCGCCCACCCGGACCCAGGAAATCGTTGAGGCCGTGGTGGCCGGCGGCTTCACCCAGGTGGGGCAGTTGGAGGCCGACACCACTACAAAGACCATGGTGTACTACGGACCCGAGTTCGCGGATGTCGCCGCCGATGTTGCTGCCCTGTTCGGTATTCCGGCCGCCCAGGTGGCGCCATCGTCCGGCGTCGCGGGCGTGCAGCTATACCTCGGCTCCGACTTTCCGTCCGGAACCAAGTTCGGCAAGACCACCGTGCCCAAGGACATCGTCAACCAGACAGCCAGCGACACCGTCTGCCAGCAGGCTAACCCCGAGCTGATCGTGCATTAGCTGATCGTGCATTAGCTGATCGTGCATTAGCTGGCTGCGGTTTTGTTGCAAAGAAAATGCCGGGCCGCCCCGAACGGGCGGCCCGGCATTTCTGCATTCACCAGATGCTGACGCGCTCCGCCGGGGGCATCCACATCCCGTCCTCCTCCGTGACGCCGAACGCGGCGTGGAAGGAGTCGAGGTTCTTCGCGATGGCGTTGGTGCGGAACTCGTTGGGGGAGTGCGGGTCCGTGGCCAGCCGGCGGATGGCCTCCTCGGTGCGGATCACCTGGCGCCAGCCGGCGGCCCAGGAAGCGAAGAAGCGCTGTTCACCCGTCAGCCCGTCGAGCACCTCCGGTTCCTGGCCGTCAAGGCTGAGGCGGTAGGCCTTGTGCGCGATGGTGAGCCCGCCCAAGTCGCCGATGTTTTCGCCCAGCGTGAGCTTGCCGTTGACGTTGTGACCGGGCGCGGCGTAAGGGGTCAGCGCATTGAACTGGTCCACGAGCCGGCCGGTCAGGGCTTCGAAGGCCTTGCGGTCGTCCTCAGTCCACCAGTTACGCAGCTCGCCCTTGCCGTCGAACTGCGAGCCCTGGTCATCGAAGCCGTGGCCGATCTCGTGCCCGATCACGGCCCCGATGCCGCCATAGTTCACCGCATCGTCGGCGTCGGCGGTGAAGAACGGCGGCTGGAGGATGGCCGCCGGGAAGACAACCTCATTCAGCATCGGGTGGTAGTAGGCATTGACGGTCTGCGGCGTCATGAGCCACTTGTTGAGGTCCACCGGCTTGCCCACCTCGTCAAGGTGCCGGTCGACGTCGGCGTTGTGGGCCCGTTCGACGTTCCCCAGCAGGTCGGCGGCGTCGATCACCACTGCCGAGTAGTCGATCCACTCGTCCGGGAAGCCGATCTTTGCGCGGAACGCCCCCAGCTTCCGGAGCGCCTCGGCCTTGGTGTCCTCGCCCATCCATTCCAGCCCGCTGATGCTCTGCCGGTAGGCCTCGATCAGGTTCGCCACGAGGGTCTGCATGCGGGCCTTGTGGCCCTCCGGAAAGTGCCGGGCCACATAGATCTGGCCAACGGCCTCGCCCAGTGCGGCCTCGACGACGGCGACGCCCCGCTTCCAGCGGTCCTTGTTCCGCGGGGTGCCGCTGATGGTGGTGCCGTAGAAGGCGAAGTTCGTGTCCACAAAGGCGGACGACAGGTAGGGGGCCGCCGAGTTGATGACCCGCAGGGCAAGCCATTCCTGCCACACCGGCAGTGACTCCGAGGCCAGCAGTGCGGCGGCGCCGGCAAAGAAGTCAGGGGTGCTGACCACGATCTCCTGCCGCTTCTCCGGGGCGATGTCCGCGGCCTCAAACCACGTGTCCAGCAGCGGGAACAGCTCGCGTGCCTCGTCCGCCGACTTCAGGTTGTAGGTCTTCTGCGGGTCACGGAGCTTGACGTTGTCCCAGTGGTGCGAGGCGAGGGCGGTCTCCAGTGCCACCACCCGGGCCGCGGCCTCTTCGGGATCGGCCACGCCGGCCAGGCCGAACATGGTACCCACGTACTCCCGGTAGGACTGCACCACGGGGGCGAATTTCTCCTCGCGGTAATAGGACTCATCGGGGAGCCCGAGGCCGCCCTGCCCCGTGTAGAGCAGAACGCGGTCCGGGTTGCCGGCATCGGGTGCCGGGTAGATGTAGAAAAGTCCTGACACGTCGGCACGGAAGAGCCGGCCGGCCAGCGCCAGCAGCTCGTCAATGCTGGCCGTGGCGAAAACATCGGCCAGTCGTCGGCGGATGGGGTCCATGCCCCTGGCCTCGACGGCTGCCTCATCCATGAAGCTGCTGTAGAGGTCGCCGATCTTCCGCTCGATGCCGCTGGCTTCGGACCCCTTGGCCGCGGCTTCCTCGATGATTTCCCGGACCGCCAGTTCGGAGCCGTCCCGCAGGGCCGTAAATGTGCCTTCCAGCGCACGGTCGTCAGGGATGGTGGTGTCCTTCAGCCAGGCACCGTTCACATGCTGGTAGAGGTCGTCCTGTGGCCTCACGCTGCGGTCGATGTTTGACAGGGCGATCCCCGAAATTGGCACAGGAGCTCCTTTGATGACGGGCTGCGGCCGGCACTTTCACCGGTACAGCGTCTGCATGGTGGACGTTGCTGGAGGTGTTGCCCCTTCATCTTACGCACCCGTGTTACTGTGAAATGGTGCGTGCAGAGCTCCTTCTTCTTAGCTGCCGCGGCGAGGCCTCAGACGCGATCTAGCGCAAGGCCCACCCTCGTCGCGGAGTCCGTGTTGCCCGGCCACCCTTTCACTCAGGAATCACAGAAAAGGCCAGATTAATGCGAAACGCACAGAAGCCCTCGGGAATGCCGGTCCACCGCTACATCCCCTTCCAGGACCAGATCAAGGTCGACCTGCCGGACCGCACCTGGCCGGACAAGATCATCACCACGGCCCCTCGCTGGTGCGCAGTTGATCTGCGGGACGGCAACCAGGCGCTGATCGACCCCATGAGCCCGGCCCGCAAAATGAAGATGTTCGACCTGCTGGTCCGGATGGGCTACAAGGAGATCGAGGTCGGCTTCCCCTCCGCGTCCCAGACCGACTTCGACTTCGTCCGCCAGCTGATCGAGGGCAACCACATCCCGGATGACGTCACCATCCAGGTGCTGACCCAGGCCCGCGAACACCTCATCGAACGGACCTACGAGTCGCTGGTGGGCGCCAAGCAGGCCATCGTGCACCTGTACAACTCCACGTCCGTCCTGCAGCGCCGTGTGGTGTTCAACCAGGACGAGGACGGCATCCTGGACATCGCCCTGCAGGGCGCCCGACTCTGCAAGAAGTATGAAGAAACACTGGGCGACACCCACATCACCTACGAGTACTCGCCGGAGTCCTTTACGGGCACCGAGCTGGAGTACGCGGTGCGCGTCTGCAACGCTGTCGCCGACGTCTTTGAGGCGTCAGCCGACCGCCAGGTGATCATCAACCTGCCCGCCACGGTGGAGATGGCCACCCCGAACGTCTATGCGGACTCCATCGAGTGGATGAGCCGGCACCTGCACCCGCGCGAGGGCATCATCCTCTCCCTGCACCCGCACAACGACCGCGGCACCGGTGTGGCTGCGGCCGAGCTGGGCTACCAGGCCGGTGCCGACCGCATCGAGGGCTGCCTGTTCGGCAATGGCGAGCGGACTGGCAACGTGGACCTGGTGACGCTCGGCCTGAACATGTTCGTGCAGGGCGTTGACCCGATGATCGACTTCTCCGACATCGACGACGTACGGCGCACCGTGGAGTACTGCAACCAGCTGCCCGTGGCGGAGCGTGCACCCTACGGCGGTGACCTCGTCTTCACCGCGTTCTCCGGGTCCCACCAGGATGCCATCAAGAAGGGCCTCGAAGCCCTGGAGAAGGATGCGGCAGCCGCGGGCAAGGACGTCAGCGACGTCACCTGGCAGGTGCCCTACCTGCCGGTGGACCCGAAGGACCTCGGCCGCAGCTACGAGGCCGTGATCCGCGTCAACTCCCAGTCCGGTAAGGGCGGCGTGGCCTATCTGCTGAAGAGCGAGCACAGCCTGGACCTGCCGCGGCGGGCGCAGATCGAATTCTCCGGCGTCATCCAGAAGCGCACGGACACTGTGGGCGGCGAGGTCAGCGGTGCACAGCTGTGGCAGCTGTTCCAGGACGAGTACCTGCCCTCCGCCAAGGCGGAAAGCCAGTGGGGCCGGTACTCCCTCGGCTCGGTGAAAACCGAAACCGATGAGGACGGCTCCATGACCCTGCACGCCTCGCTGGGTGTGGACGGCACCCACGTCAACCGCACGGGAACCGGCAACGGCCCCATCGCCGCGCTGCTGGACATCCTCGGCCAGGACGGGGTGGACGTGCGGGTGCTGGACTACAGCGAGCACGCCCTGTCTGAAGGCGGCAGCGCCCTCGCCGCGGCCTACGTTGAGTGCGCCGTGGGGGAGCGCGTCCTGTGGGGGGTCGGCGTCGATGCCAACACCAGCACCTCTGCGCTGAAGGCAGTCATTTCCGCCGTGAACCGGGCCATCCGGGACGCCCAGGCCTGAGCTTCCTGACAGCTGCGCCGCCGGTCCACGCCGGCGGCGCAGCTGTTTCGGCGGCTCAGCTGTTTTCAATGAGTCAATGGGAAGATTAAGCGTGGTCCAATCATTTGAAGCGCGCAGCTACCGCGACGACGCCGTGGTGCTGCGCACCCACAAGCTGGGCGAGGCGGACCGCATCATCACCCTGCTGACCAAGCACCACGGCCAGGTCAGGGCGGTGGCCAGGGGGATCCGGCGGACCACCAGCCGCTTCGGCGCCCGCCTGGAGCCCTTCATGGTGGCGGACCTGCAGCTCGTGTCCGGCAAGACGCTCGACATCGTGACGCAGGCCGTCGCGAAAGGCGCGTACGGGGGCAACATCGCCGCCGACTATGGGCGTTACACGGTGGCTGCGGCCATGACCGAAACCGCCGAGAAGCTGACCGACGTCGACGGCGAAGCCGGGACGGCCCAGTACAACCTGCTGGTCGGCGCCTTGGCCTCCCTGAGCCGCGGGGACCACGCCCCGGAGCTGATCCTGGATTCCTACCTGCTGCGGGCCCTGTCAACCGGCGGCTGGGCGCCCAGCTTTACGGACTGTGCGCGCTGCGGCGCGCCCGGACCGCACACCGCCTTCTCCGCTCCGCTGGGCGGCATGGTCTGCGGCGACTGCCGCCCGCCGGGGTCCCCGGCCCCGGCGCCCGAGACGGTCTCCCTGCTCGGTGCGCTGCTCACCGGGAACTGGCCGACGGCGGATGCCTCCCTTCCGCTGCACCGCAGGGAATCCGCGGGGTTGGTGGCAAGCTATTTGCAGTGGCACCTCGAGCGTGTCCTGAAATCCCTCAAACATGTGGAGCGTACCTAACAGTGTCCTTGGGAAAGAAGACCAGCCCTGCCCGGCGCCGCACCGCTCCGGTGGTGGCCCCGTACCCGCACTCCTCGGGGGCGGTTCCGCCGTCGATTCCGGCCGAGTTCGTGCCCCGGCACGTGGCCATCGTAATGGACGGCAACGGCAGGTGGGCCAACCAGCGCGGACTGCCGCGCATCGAGGGCCACAAGGCCGGGGAGCCCGCACTGCTGGACGTCGTGGCCGGTGCCATTGAACTCGGCATCGAGTACGTCAGCGTGTACGCCTTCTCCACGGAGAACTGGCGCCGGTCTCCTGAGGAAGTCCGCTTCCTGATGGGGTTCAACAAGGAGGTGCTGCGCAGGCAGCGCAACCAGCTGGACGAGTGGGGCGTGCGGATCCGCTGGTCCGGCAGGCGTCCGCGGCTCTGGGGCTCGGTGATCCGCGAACTGGAAGAGGCGGAGGCGTACACCGCCGGAAACAGCACCTGCACGCTGACCATGTGCGTGAACTACGGCGGCCGGGCGGAAATCGCGGACGCGGTGTCCGCCATCGCCCGGGACGTGGCCGACGGCAGGCTCAAGCCCGGGGCCATCACCGAGAAGACGATCCAAAAGTACCTCGACGAGCCGGACCTTCCCGACGTCGACCTTTTCCTCCGCAGTTCCGGTGAACAGCGGCTGTCCAACTTCATGCTGTGGCAGTCGGCGTACGCGGAGTTCGTCTTCCTGGACACCCTGTGGCCCGACGTCGACCGCCGAACCCTCTGGGACGCAGTGGAGATCTATGCCCAGCGGGACCGCCGGTACGGCGGGGCAGTGGACGCCGCCCAGGCCCTCTAGGTACTGGACACCCTGTACCCGGATCAGGCGGCGTAACCCCTGATCCATTGGGCCAGGCGCCGGTAGGCGTCGGCCCGCACTTCGGCGCGGGACAGGAACACGTCGTGAAGGGCTCCGTCGATGCGCTCCACGGTGACGCTCCGGCCCAGCGACAAGGCACGCGCGGCAATGGTGTTAACGTCCAGCACGGCGTCCGTGCGGCGCATTTCCTCATTCCACAGCATGCCGTTCTCGCTTGCCGCCGAGAGCAGGACCAGGATGGGGACTTCGATGCCCAGGCCGCGTGCCACCTTGGCCTGCCCGGCGAGGATGGCACTGAGCCAGGCCGCACGCACCGGAAAGGCCAGGGGCGGCCGGAAGGCAGGGTCCAGCGTCCACTCGCCTTCTGCGGAACTGCTGATGCTCCGCCAGTAGAAGCCGCGCTCCGGCAGCCTGATCACCGCCTCCGGCCGCAGGCGGGCGATCGGCTCCACCATGGTCCAGGCCGCCCGCCGGACCAGGGCGCTGCCGTGCATTTCGAGCCAGGGACTGTTCAGAACCAGCTGGGAAACGGCGCCGGGGTTGCGGCTGGCCCACAGGGCCGCCACGAGACCGCCCGTGGAATGGCCCATGAGCGCGAGCTGCGCGGGTCCTGCACCGCCGGACTCGGCGATCATGCCGGCCGCGGTGCCGATCTCGGCGTCGTAGTTTCCCAGATCTGCGACGTAGCCGCCATGGGTGCCCGGCTGAAGGCTGCGGCCGTGGTTGTGCATGTCCAGGGCAAAGAATTCGAAGCCCTGCGCGTCCCAGAACCGCGCCAGCTCAATGTTGAAGAAGTAGTCGCTCCAACCGTGCAGGAAGAGCACTGCCTGGCGGGGCCCGGCGGCACGGACGTCCGGACCGTCCGGTGCAGTGAAGCGGACCAGCGTGGCCCGGCGGCGGACGCCGTCCCCGCCCCTGGCTTCGAAGGCGCAGGACTCGAAGCCAGGCCCCAGGATGTCGCTCTGCCACTCCATGGCACCAGCGTAGGCTTTCCGGTCCGGGCCCGGGTGGTGTTGGGTCAGCCCGGTTTGGTCTGCAGGTAGGAATTTGGTCTGCACCCGCGAAGACGGAAAACTAGAGGCATGCGCGTATACCCCACTTTTTTCAGGCTGGCCTTTTCATGGATGGACGCCGAACGCGCCCACAAGATCGGTTTCAAGGGAATCCGGCTGGTACATACCGTGGGAGCAGGACGGCTGCTGGAAAGGTTCATGGCACCGCCGGCGTCCCTGCAGACGAATGCGCTCGGCCTGACCTTCCCATCCCCGTTCGGACTGGCCGCCGGCTTCGACAAGGAGGGCCACGGAATCGAGGCCCTGATGGAGCTCGGATTCGGCCACGTTGAGGTGGGTACCATCACAGGCCAGGCCCAGCCCGGCAACGAAAAGCCCCGGCTGTTCCGGCTAATTGAGGACCGGGCCGTCATCAACCGGATGGGATTCAACAACGACGGCGCCACTGCCGTGGCTCCGCGGCTCAAGTCCGCCCGTGCTGCGCTGCAGCGGCGCCATGCCAAGGTGCGGCCCGTGATCGGCGTCAACATCGGCAAAACCAAGGTCGTGGAGCTCGAGGACGCCGTAGAGGACTACCTCATCAGTGCCCGCGGCCTCGCCCCGGCGGCGGATTACCTCGTGGTGAACGTCAGCTCGCCGAACACGCCGGGGCTCCGGCTCCTGCAGAACGTGGAGACACTCCGTCCGCTGCTGAAGGCAGTGGGGGAGGAAGCGGACAAGTCCGCAGGCCGGCATGTCCCGCTGCTGGTCAAGATCGCCCCTGACCTCACCGATGAGGACATCGACGACGTCGCCCGGCTGGCGCTGGACCTGGGCCTGGACGGCATCATTGCCACGAACACCACCATTGGCCGCGATGGGCTCGATTCTGCAGCGGACAAGGTGGAGGCCTGCGGTGCCGGCGGCCTGTCGGGTGCTCCGCTGAAAAGCCGTTCGCTGGAGGTGCTGCGCCGGCTGAAGTCGGTCACGCAGGACCGGCTGACGCTGATTTCCGTGGGCGGCGTGGAAACCGCGATGGACGTCCAGGATCGCCTGAACGCCGGCGCCACCCTGGTCCAGGGCTACACCGCCTTCCTCTATGAGGGGCCGTTCTGGGCAGCCCGGATCAATAAGGAACTGGCCAGGAACCGCTAGTTCGCACGTTAAACACAGCAGCCCGGCGGTGTCACCGCCGGGCTGCTGTGTTTAAGGGTCCGGGACCACCCTCGGGCGGCCTGTGCCGCGGGAGGAAAGCGAGGAATCAGGACGGGTACTGCCCGCGGCCGACCAGGGGCTTGGGCAGGCGAAGCTTCCGGAACTGCAGCGATCGCATGGTGCCATACCAGACGGTGCCGCGCTCAACTTCGCCGAACTTTTCTGCGAGGCGCTTGCGGAGTTTGCGGGACAGGACGAACGCGTCCACGAATACAGCCAGGAACATCACCCAGAAGGCCCCCAGCACGTAGATCATCATGTCGCTGTTGGACGGCACGACGAGGGAGACCACCACGAACACCAAGGCACCGAACATGAGGTACTCGCCCAGATTGAAGCGGGCGTCCACGTAGTCCCGGGCATACCGCTTCTGCGGGCCCTTGTCGCGGATCGGCAGGAACCTTTCGTCGCCGGTATCCAGTGCCTTGCGCATCTTCAGGCGCTGCTCCTGTGCGGCAGCACGCTCCGCTTCCTTGGAGGCCTTCCGGTCCTCCGGCACGAGGGGGCGCTTGCGGGCGGCTTCCTGTGCTTTGCGCTTGGGCGTGGGCGCGCCTTTGCCCGCTATCGCGGCTGCCTCGGCAGCCTGCTGGTCAACTACATCCTGCGCCGCTGGCGCTTCCTTTTTACGTCCGAACACCACAACAGAATACCTTGGCGGGCTGTGCCGCCGGTCATGCCCGGCTGCCCGCCGAACGCCCTGGCGTGGGGTCCGGCGCCGGTTCGCGGCGATGTATGTTGTGGCGTGTGACACAGGTAGTGTTTGGCCATGACTACATTCTCCGCGGCGACCCCGCGACAGTACGACGCCCAGCAAGATGGGGGGACAGCGGCCGGCATCGACACCGACGCCCTGCGGGCCGCCGTTGACGCAGCCTTCGACACCACAGTTGCACAGCTTAAGGACCTGGTGGCCATACCCGGCGTTGCCTGGCCCAGCTTTGACCCAGCACCTCTGGACGCCAGTGCCGAGGCCGTCGCCAGCCTGGTGCGCGCGACGGGCATCGGGGATGTCCGGATCCTGCGGTGCGATAAGGAAGACGGCACCCCCGGCGGGCCGGCCGTGGTGGCACGCCGTGAGGCAGCGCCCGGCAAGCCGACCATCCTTCTCTACGCCCACCATGACGTCCAGCCGCCCGGTGATCCTGCACTGTGGGAGTCCGAGCCGTTTACCGCCGTCGAACGCAACGGGCGCCTCTACGGGCGCGGCGCGGCCGACGACAAGGCCGGGATCATGGCGCACGTCGCCGCGTACGGCGCCGTCAGCAAGGTGCTCGGCGATGAATTCGGGCTTGGCGTGACACTGTTCTTCGAAGGGGAGGAAGAGGCCGGTTCGCCGACCTTCAGGACGTTCCTGGAAGCCCACCGCGAACTGCTCCGCGCCGATGTCATTGTGGTGGCCGACTCCAGTAACTGGAAGGTGGGCGTGCCGGCGCTCACCACGAGCCTGCGCGGGCTGGTCGACGGAACCATCGAGGTGCAGGTCCTTGCCCATGCCGTGCATTCGGGAATGTTCGGCGGTGCCGTGCTGGATGCCCCCACGCTGCTCTCGCGCCTGATCGCGACGCTGCACGACGACCAGGGCAGCGTTGCCATTGAGGGTCTGGTGAGCCGGGATGAAACGGGCGTGGATTTGACTGAAGAGGAGTACCGGGCGGACGCTTCGGTGCTCGACGGCGTCCGGCTGGCCGGCACGGGAACCATCGCGTCACGGCTGTGGACCAAGCCGGCCCTGTCGATCATCGGCTTCGACGCGCCGGCCGTCAGCGTTGCCTCCAACACCCTGCTGCCCCGCGCCCGGGCCAAGTTCAGCCTGCGGCTGGCCCCGGGCCAGGACCCGGCGGAAGCCATGGAAGCCGTGCGCCGGCACGTTGAATCGCACGCACCGTTCGGCGCCAGGGTGATTTTCACGCCGGGGGAGAGCGGCAACGCCTTCCAGACGGACACAGGTTCCTCAGCTGCCGGCCTCGCCATGTGGGCGCTCGGTGAAGCCTGGGGCGTTCCGGCGGTTGAAATGGGCATCGGGGGTTCCATTCCGTTCATCAGTGACTTGACTGAGCTGTACCCCGAGGTCCAGATCCTGGTGACGGGCGTGGAGGACCCGGATTCGCGTGCCCACTCAGCCAACGAGTCGCTGCATCTGGGGGACTTCCGCAACGCGGTGGTCGCCGAGGCCCTGCTGCTGGCGCGGCTGAATGAGGATGGCCTCCAGTAAGCGGCTGGCAGGGAACAATGCAGGGCCTATGAGGGTTACGCCTGAAGTTAGAGCTCCGCGCCGGATCGACGTAGCATGTAGCTATAGCCCGTACCGTTTCCGTAGGGGCAGGCACCGTGCAAGCGGGGCAGCCACAACCGTCGTTAGTAAGGTAGGCCAATGAGCACTACGACCAATGAAAACAGCACCGAACCCACCGGCATTGCCAGTGACGAACTGGCGAGCCACGAGGTTCAGCTGACGGACGTTGCAGCAGGCAAGGTCCGCAGCCTCCTGGAGCAGGAAGGCCGCACCGATCTTCGCCTCCGCGTAGCCGTGCAGCCGGGCGGCTGCTCCGGCCTCATCTACCAGCTGTACTTTGACGAGCGCCTCCTTGAAGGTGACGCGGTACGCGACTACGACGGTGTCGAGGTCGTCGTCGACAAGATGAGCGTCCCGTATCTCAGCGGTGCCAGCATCGACTTTGAAGACACCATCTCCAAGCAGGGCTTCACCATCGACAACCCGAATGCGGGCGGCTCGTGCGCCTGCGGTGATTCGTTCCACTAAAGGGTCAGTGGCCCTTCCTGAACCTCTTGGCGGCGCCGGTGAAAACCGGCGCCGCCACACGGTGGGGACATGTGGGCGAAAACCTGCGGGGAGCGGTAAGCTCTACACCGAGTAGTAAAACTTTTAGTGTGCCCGGGAAGCTTTTTGCCGCCCTGGCAACAGCAACAAGTAGGAAGGGCCGTCTGTGAGTTCGCAGAACCGAACCGGCAGCCGACGCAAAACGATCACTACGATCACTGGCTTGGCAACTGCCGGCGCGTTGGTTTTGACTGGATGTTCGCCAGAGGTAGAGAAGGGGTGGCTGCCCACCGAGCGTGGCACCACCAATCACACTGACCGCATCATGGACCTCTGGGTCAACTCATGGATTGCCGCCCTCGTGGTGGGCATCATCACGTGGGGCCTGATCGTCTGGTGCCTCGTGGCCTACCGCCGCCGCAAGGGCACCGTGGGTTTCCCGCGGCAGACCAGCTTCAACCTGCCCCTTGAGGTCTTCTACCTGACGATCCCGCTCTTCATGGTCCTGGTGTTCTTCTACTTCACCGACCGTGACCAGCAGGCGATCGATGACCGCTCGCAGCCCGCCGACGTCGTAGTGGACGTCCGCGGCAAGCAGTGGGCATGGGACTTCAACTACAAAAAGGGCGACGTCGTCACCGAGGACCTCCACGAGGCCGGCGTTCAGGCGCACCTGACGGGTGAAGCGATCGACAAGGAGAAGCTCCCGACGCTGTACCTGCCCGTCAACAAGTCCGTTGACCTGGAACTGAACTCGCGCGACGTTATCCACTCCTTCTGGGTACCTGCATTCCTGCAGAAGAGGGACATGATCCCGGGTAAGACCAACTACATCCGGTTCACCCCCACCAAAGAGGGCACCTACGACGGCAAGTGTGCCGAGCTCTGCGGTGAGTACCACTCCGAGATGCTGTTCCGCGTCAAAGTTGTTTCCGAGTCCGAATTCCAGGCTCACATGAACCAGCTGCGCCAGGACGGCAACACGGGCCTGCTCGGCGCAGAGTATGACCGCAACCCGAACCTGAACGTTACGAAGTAAGGGAAGCGAAGTGGCTACTTACACCCAGACCCCCGGGATCCTTGAGGCTCCCGTAGTTCCCAAATCCAAGGGGCGCATCGTCGTCAACTGGATCACCTCCACGGACCACAAGACCATCGGGTACATGTACCTGATCGCGTCCTTCGTGTTCTTCTGCTTCGGCGGCGTGATGGCCCTGCTTATCCGCGCCGAGCTCTTCGAGCCCGGCATGCAGATCCTGCAGACCAAGGAACAGTACAACCAGCTGTTCACCATGCACGGCACGGTCATGCTGCTCATGTTCGCCACCCCGCTCTTTGCCGGCTTTGCGAACGTGATCATGCCCCTGCAGATCGGTGCACCGGACGTCGCGTTCCCGCGACTGAACGCGTTGGCCTTCTGGTTCTTCCTGTTCGGCTCCACCATTGCCGTATCCGGGTTCATCACCCCGCAGGGTGCTGCATCCTTCGGCTGGTTCGCCTACGCACCGCTCTCCAACACCACCTTCAGCCCCGGCGTCGGCGGTGACCTGTGGGTCTTCGGCCTGGCACTGTCCGGCTTCGGCACCATCCTGGGCGCGGTCAACTTCATCACCACCATCATCTGCATGCGTGCCCCCGGCATGACCATGTGGCGCATGCCGATCTTCACCTGGAACACCCTCGTGACGGCCATCCTGGTTCTGATGGCGTTCCCGCCGCTTGCCGCAGCACTCTTCGCCCTCGGCGCGGACCGCCGCTTCGGTGCCCACATCTTCGACCCGGAAAACGGCGGCGCCGTCCTGTGGCAGCACCTGTTCTGGTTCTTCGGCCACCCCGAGGTGTACATCATCGCGCTGCCGTTCTTCGGCATCGTGTCCGAGATCTTCCCGGTCTTCAGCCGCAAGCCGATCTTCGGCTACAAGGGCCTGGTTTACGCGACCATCGCGATCGCGGCCCTGTCCGTGACCGTGTGGGCGCACCACATGTACGTCACCGGCTCCGTGCTGCTGCCGTTCTTCTCCTTCATGACCATGCTCATCGCAGTCCCCACCGGTGTGAAGTTCTTCAACTGGATCGGCACCATGTGGCGCGGTTCCATCACCTTTGAGACGCCCATGCTGTGGAGCATCGGCTTCCTCATCACGTTCCTCTTCGGCGGCCTGACCGGCATCATCCTGGCCTCCCCGCCGCTGGACTTCCACGTCTCCGACTCCTACTTCGTGGTGGCACACTTCCACTACGTGGTCTTCGGTACCGTGGTGTTCGCGATGTTCGCCGGCTTCTACTTCTGGTGGCCGAAGTGGACGGGCAAGATGCTCAACGAGCGCCTCGGCAAGATCCACTTCTGGCTCCTGTTCCTGGGCTTCCACGGCACCTTCCTGATCCAGCACTGGCTCGGCGTCGAGGGCATGCCCCGCCGCTACGCCGACTACCTGGTGGAGGACAACTTCACCTGGATGAACCAGTTCTCCACCATTGCCTCGTTCGTCCTGGGTGCGTCCCTGATCCCGTTCTTCTGGAACGTGTACATCACCGCACGCAGCGCCGAAAAGGTACAGGTTGACGATCCTTGGGGCTTCGGTGCCTCGCTGGAGTGGGCCACGTCCTGCCCGCCGCCGCGGCACAACTTCACGTCCCTGCCGCGCATCCGCTCGGAGCGTCCGGCGCTGGACCTGCACCACCCTGAGCTCTCCCAGTCACACACCGTTGAGTCGCCGGCACCTGCAGCAAGCGTGCTCGGTAACGCCGATCAGAAGGACAGCGCGCAATGAGAATCGAGTCCTGGATTTTTGGAGCAGGAGTATTCTTCTTCGTTCCGGTTTCCATCATCTACGGCTTCCTCACCAACTGGTCTGAGTGGGTCGGCATCCTGGGCATCCTCCTGGTGGGCGGCCTGGCGGGCATGATCGGTGCCTACCTCGGCTTCACCGGCAAGCGCGTGGGCATGCGCCCCGAGGACCGTGCTGACGCGGAAATCCACGAAGGCGCCGGCGAGCAGGGCCACTTCAGCCCCTGGAGCTGGTGGCCGCTGGTCCTGGGCCTGTCCTGCGCAGCAGGATTCCTCGGTCTGGCCGTAGGCTTCTGGATCGTCTTCATCGCCGGTGGTATGGCACTGGTGGCCCTCGTGGGCTGGGTCTACGAGTACAGCCGCGGAGACCACGCGCACTAGGCGTTTCGGTACCAAGAACGACGGCGGGCCCCACCTTTTCGGTGGGGCCCGCCGTCGTTCTGCTTGTATCTAATCCCGCCCTAGCTGGCCCACTGCGACGCCAGCAGCTCGACGAGACCTGAGAGTGCCGCCTCCGCTTCACCCAGGCTCCTGCCCGCAGGCAGGGCTGATTCCTTGACTGCAAGTTCGACTTCGCAGCCGTAGTCGAAGTCCGCTGTCATGACCTCGAGCAGGGAGCGGGCGTCGACGGCATCAATGCCGTCCTTGCGGATGGTCACCGGTAAGCCTGTCTCCGTGACCGCGCGGACGAACACCGCTGCCGGCCTGGCGTGCAGGCCGATGGCCGCAGAAACGATTGCCTTACGAACGGGCAACTGGACTCCTTCGTCGTGGACGGGATGGCACATTGGGGGTGGCCTCCGTCGTCTTCCATTTAGTTCGCCTCTAAGAATATCGGCCCCTGCGCCGTCAATCTTCCGGGAGGCCCGGCCTGGTCTAGACCTGTGGCCTGGTTGGCATACTCTTGAACTGTGAGCATGCAATACAGGAGCGTCCGCCGTGGCGGCTAGCGTGGCCGGCATTGCCGGTGAAATCGACAGGACCAGCGGGACGCCGATTTACGTCCAGCTCCGTGAGATCCTCAGGACCTACATCGCGACGTCCTGCCCGCCGGGCTCGGCGTTGCCCTCCGAGCGTGACCTGGCCGAACGTTTCAGCCTGGCCAGGATGACCGTCCGCCAGGCCATCGACGCCCTGGTGGGGGAGGAGGTCATTGAGCGGGTGGTCGGCCTGGGCACCTTCGTCCGGAAACCGAAGCTGGACCTCCAGGTCAAGCTGACCTCCTACAGCGAGGAGATGCAGCGCCGCGGCATGGTGCCGGCCGCCAAGGTGCTGAGCTTTGAGCAGATCGCCGCCAGCGCCTTCCTGGCCCGCGAACTTCAGCTGGAGGAGGGAACACCCCTGGTGCGCTTCCGCCGCCTTCTGCTGGCCGATAACGAGCCAATGAGCGTGGATGAGAACTTCATCCCGGCCCACCGGGTTCCGGGGCTTCTCGACGGCGAGCCGCCGACATCGCTGTACAACGTCCTCAGCGAACAGTTCGGCCTGGTCATGGAATGGGGCGAGGACATGATCGAGGCCACCGCTGCGTCGCCCTCCACCGCCCGGCTGCTCAACGTTGAAATCGGCGCGCCGCTGCTGAAAATCCAGCGGCATGCCTTCGTCGCCAGGTCGATGGTGGACTATTCGGTGTCCTACTACCGCGCCGACCGGTACAAGCTGTGGGTGCCGCTGCAGCGGCCCGGCGTCCGGCCCACCCGGAACTACGCGTCGGGTTACCGGCAGCAGTAGCCTGACTGCCGCTGGCTGCAACGGACAGCAGCCCGTGTGGCAATCCGAATGCGCATACAGAAAGGGCCCGGTCCTGATGGACCGGGCCCTTTCTGTATGTTGCTTGGGTGAAGCGTTGTTGCCTAGTGGCCTGGCTCTTAGTGGCTAAGGGTCTTCTGCCCCTCGCCGGCTTCAACGGCTTCGTGGTGGCCGTGGCCTGCTTCCAGCTCCGCGGGGGTTGCAGGGGCAACCCTGTCCTCGAAGAACCAGCGGGACAGCTTGGCGCGGCGGTTTTCCTTGCGGGTCACCACACCGTGCTCGTTCGGCTGGGCCGGAAGCGGTGCGAGCGACTCGAAGCCAACGAGCTTGTAGCGCTTGTACTCGTCGAGCGGAGCGTGCACCTCGATGAACTCACCGTGCGGGAGGCGGACGATGCGCCCGGTCTCGCGGCCGTGGAGGGCGATTTCGCGGTCCTTGCGCTGCAGGGCAAGGGCCACGCGCTTGGTGACAGCGAAAGCGATGAACGGGCCTACGAAGAACAGTGCACGCAGCCAGTACGTGACGTCGTTCAATGCCACGTGGAAGTGCGTGGCGATGAGGTCCGAACCGGCGGCGGCCCACATGACGCTGTACCAGGTGAAGCCGGCTACACCGATCGCGGTACGCGTGGGAGCGTTCCGTGGACGGTCCAGCACGTGGTGCTCCCGGTTGTCCTTGGTGATCCAGCGCTCGATCCACGGGTAGGTGAACAGCACGGTAAAGATGATGCCAGCCGGAACGAGTGCCGGAAGCAGGACATTCAGCGTCAGGACGTGGCCGAAGATGATGTATTCGAAGTGGAAGCCGCTGACCACACCGGGCATCAGGCGCAGGGCACCGTCGACAAAGCCGATGTACCAGTCAGGCTGGGTGCCGGCGGACACGGGGGAGGGGTCGTACGGTCCGTAGTTCCAGATCGGGTTGATGGTGAAGAACCCGGCCATGAGCGCGATCACACCGAAGACGATGAAGAAGAATCCGCCGGCCTTCGCAGCGTAGACCGGGCCCAGGGGGTAACCAACGACGTTGCGGTCGTTGCGTCCCGGGCCGGGGTACTGGGTGTGCTTGTGGACAACCACCATGAAGAGGTGCACCACGATCATGAGCAGGATCAGTGCCGGTACGAGCAGGATGTGCAGCGTGTAGAGGCGGCTGATGATTACCGTGCCGGGGAACTCTCCACCGAACAGGAAGAAGGAGATGTAGGTGCCGATTACCGGGATCGACTTGATGACGCCGTCGATGATGCGCAGGCCGTTACCGGACAGCAGGTCATCGGGGAGGGAGTAACCGGTGAAGCCGGCAGCCATGGCCAGGATCAGCAGGACACCGCCCACCACCCAGTTCATTTCACGGGGCTTGCGGAACGCGCCGGTGAAGAATACCCGGAGCATGTGTACGGCCACAGAGGCCACGAACAGCAGCGCTGCCCAGTGGTGGACCTGGCGCATGAACAGGCCGCCGCGGACGTCGAAGGAGATGTCCAGCGAGGAGCTGTAGGCGACGGACATTTCGACGTTCTTCAGCGGCGTGTAGGAGCCGGCGTAGTGCGTCTCAGCCATGGACGGATCGAAGAAGAATGTCAGGAACGTTCCCGACATGAGCAGGATGACGAAGGAGTACAGCGCCACCTCGCCAAACATGAAGGACCAGTGGTCCGGAAATACCTTGCGGCCGAATTCGCGGAGGATTCCGGATCCGCCGACGCGCTCGTCGACGAAGTCAGTAAAGCGTCCGACGCTGGTGTTGGCTACGTAGGCGGGGGCTTCAGCTGTTGATGCTGCGCTCATGCTCATCACGCTCCCAGTAACTTGGTCCTACAGGTTCTTTGAAGTCGCTGGTGGCGACCAGGTAGCCCTCATCGTCAACTGCGATGGGCAGCTGGGGGAGCGGGCGGCTGGCCGGGCCGAAGATAACCTTGCATTCCTGGGTCAGGTCGAAGGTCGACTGGTGGCACGGGCACAGCAGGTGGTGCGTCTGCTGCTCGTAGAGGGCAACAGGGCAACCAACGTGGGTGCAGATCTTGGAGTAGGCAACGATGCCGTTGTAGCCCCAGTTTTCGCGTCCCGCGGAGGGGTTCAGCGAGGCCGGGTCGAGGCGCATCAGCAGAACGACGGCCTTGGCCTTCTCGTTGAGCTTGCCTTCGTGCAGTTCGTTGAGGCCTTCCGGAATGACGTGGAAGGCGGAACCGATGGTGACGTCCGAGGCCTTGATGGGGGTTCCATCAGGATCGCGGGTGAGGCGCTTGAGCTTGCCCTCCGTCGGGGCCCACATGGTGTGTGCCAGCTTGTTGTCCGGGCGCGGTCCCAGGTCGCCGAAGACGGCGAGGGCCGGCAGGGGTGCCAGTGCAACGGCGCCCAGCAGGGTGTTCCGGATGAGGGGACGGCGCTTGATGCCCGTTTCCTCAACGATGTCGTCAACGATGCGGACCGCAGCCTGGCGGTCGTCCTCGGTGCGGATCGCGTGGCGTTCCTCGGAGACTTCGTGGTCCGGCATCAGGGCCTTGGCCCAGTGCACGATACCGGTGCCGATACCGAGCATGGCGAACGCCGTGCCAAGGCCGAGCAGCGCATTCTGCAGCCGGATGGTGGCAATGCTTGAGTCGTCTCCCAGGTCGATGGCGAAGTACGCCACCAGGAAGATCACGGTGCCAACAACTGAGGTTGCGAACAGTGCAGCAACCTGCCGTTCTGCCCGCTTGGCGGCCTTCGGGTCCGTGTCAGCCAGGCGCAAGCGGTGCGGGGGAAGTCCAGGATCCTGGAATTTCTCCACCTCATGCTGACCAGCCGTAGCTACGGTGCCCGAGTGGTTCGGACTGCCGTCACTATGGTTGCCCATGATTCGCCTCATCCTTCTCTCGTCTCGGCCTTTGCCGAGTTATGTTCAGTTCCAAACCTGCTGTGCAATCAGCAGGACGTTCTTGTTGTGCCTGGTTTGGCTAGGACGTGCGGGACGTCAGCCAGATGGTGAAAGCGATGATGACGCCGAGGCCGGCGATCCACACGAACAGGCCCTCAGAAACAGGACCAAGTGCGCCCAGGTCTGCGCCGCCCGGGGAACCGTTGGCTTCAATCTGCTTCAGGAAGGTGATGATGTTGCGCTTGCCTTCAGGGGAGATGTTCGAGTCGTTGAACACCGGCATGTTCTGCGGTCCGGTCGCCATTGCTTCATAGATGTGCTTGCCCGAGACGTCGGCCAGGGCAGGGGCGAACTTACCACGGGTGAGTGCACCGCCAGCGGCTGCAGCGTTGTGGCACATGGCGCAGTTCACGCGGAACAGCTCGCCGCCTTCGGCGGCGTTGCCCTTCTCATCCAGCAGTTCCTCGGACGGGATGGCCGGGCCCGCACCCAGCGACGCGACGTACGCGGCCAGCTGGTGGGTCTGGGTGTCGTTGAACTGGGCAGGCTTCTTGTAGGCCTGGGGGCCGTTCATCTGCATGGGCATGCGGCCGGTGCCGACCTGGAAGTCAACAGCGGCGGCGCCGACGCCAACCAGTGAGGGACCGTCCTGCGTTCCGCTGGCACCCATACCGTGGCAGGTGGCGCAGTTGGCTTCGAAGAGCTTCTCGCCTTCCTGTGTATCGCTGGCGGTGAACTCTGCAGTGCTGGCTTTGGCCTCGTTGACGGTGGTGGCAACGGCGTACAGCCCACCAGTGAGGAGGAGGCCCATCAACAGCAGGGCTATTGCTGCCAGTGGGTGACGTCGCTTCTGCGAGAGTGCCTTCACGTGGTGGTTCCTTTATTCGATCGTGCGTCGGCTCCGTGAGCCGCTTCTTAGAATTCGTTCTCTTGGGAAAGAGGGAGAAAAGTCTGGGCTACTGGAGGACGTAGATGACCAGGAAGAGGCCAATCCACACGACGTCCACGAAGTGCCAGTAGTAGGAGGTGACAATCGCCGAGGTCGCCTCGAAGTGACCGAACTTCTTCGCGGCGAAGGAGCGGCCCATGATGAGCAGGAAGGCGACCAGACCGCCGATGACGTGCATGCCGTGGAAGCCGGTGGTCATGTAGAAGGCGGATCCGTAGGCGTTGGAGGACAGCGACACGTGCTCCGAGACCAGCATGGCGTATTCCGTGGTCTGGCCGGCAACGAAGAAGGCGCCCATGAGGAACGTCAGGGTGAACCATTCGTTCATGCCCCAGCGGGTGAACTGGAGGGGCCCGCCGCTGCGTCGCGGCTGGAGCCTTTCGGCGGCGAATACGCCCATCTGGCAAGTGAAGGAACTAGCCACAAGGACGATGGTGTTAACGAGCGCAAAGGGGAAGTTGAGCTTGGCCGTCTCTTCCGCCCACATCTGGCCGGAAGTGGACCGGAGTGTGAAGTACATGGCGAAGAGACCGGCGAAGAACATCAACTCGCTGGAGAGCCAGACAACGGTCCCGACGGAGACCATATTCGGGCGGTTCAGCGTGGGGTGCGCAGGGGTACTGGGGGCATGGGTCGCAGATGTCACATAGACATTATGTCTGTAAAACTCCGGCTTGCCCAACGCAAACCGCCTTTTGCGGAGACTTTTTCTACAAAGACGCGAAATCGCGCGGAAAAGTTCCCGGACACGTTCATATTGGTCTTTGCGGCGGGCACATCGATAGCATCAGGAGGTGACTTCACAGGTATCGGCACCGGCGGCAGGCAACACCTGGCCGCGCCTCATCTCGGCACTGTTGAACGGCGAACACCTGAGCGCGGACAGTACGGCATGGGCCATGGACACCATCATGTCGGGGGCCGCCACACCCGTCCAGATTGCCGGTTTCCTCGTGGCGCTGCGCGCGAAGGGCGAGACGGTGGAGGAGATTGCCGGCCTCGTTGACGCCATGGTGTCCCATGCCAAGCCCATCTCCATCACCGGCGAAAAGCTGGACATCGTGGGCACCGGTGGTGACCAACTCAACACTGTCAACATCTCCACCATGGCCGCTCTGGTCTGTGCCGGAGCGGGCGCAAAGGTGGTCAAGCACGGCAACCGCGCGGCATCGTCGTCGTCGGGATCAGCGGACGTCCTGGAAGCGCTGGGGGTGCGGCTCGACCTCCCCATAGCCGACGTTGCCCGGAACGCAGAGGAAGCGGGCATGACCTTCTGCTTCGCCCAGGTCTTCCACCCGTCCTTCCGCCACACGGCGGTGCCCAGGCGCGAACTCGCGATCCCCACAGCCTTCAACTTCCTGGGCCCCCTCACCAACCCCGCCCGGGTGCAGGCCTCCGCGGTAGGCGTGGCGAACGCCCGCATGGCGCCGCTCGTGGCCGGCGTCCTGGCGCGGCGCGGCAGCCGGGGCCTGGTGTTCCGGGGCAGCGACGGGCTGGACGAACTGACCACCACCGGGCCGTCCACGGTGTGGGAGATCCGCGGCGGTGAAGTGACAGAGCAGACTTTCTCGCCCGGGGACCTGGGGATCCGTCAGGCGACAGTCGATCAACTGCGCGGCGGTGACGCGCAGGCGAATGCCGCCGTCGTCCGCAATGTCCTGGCCGGGGAAACCGGGCCGGTCAGGGACGCAGTCCTGCTGAACGCGGCGGCGGGCCTGGTGGCGTACGACCTTCAGGCTGACGGTCCGCTCACTGACCGAATGAAGCTTGCCCTCGACCGCGCCGCGGAATCCATCGGCTCCGGCGCTGCGGCTGCCGTGCTCGAGAAGTGGGTCAGCCTCTCGCGGGGCTAGAGCTCCGAACAGTCCCAACGCATCAAAGACAGAGGGGCCAGGCACCTGCAGGTACCTGGCCCCTCTGCTGTTGTCCTGGCGTGCTGCTACTCCTCGAACCCCAGGGCGAAGGCGGCATCGAGGTCGTGCTGCGAGTAAGCCCGGAAGGCGATATGGGTGGTGGTGTGCACGACCGCGGGGACCTTGGACAGCTTGTCGGCGATGACGTCCGCCAGATCTTCGTGCTGGGACACGCGCGCGACGGCGATCAGGTCCCATTCTCCGGTCACGGAGTAGACCTCGCTGATGCCGTCGATGGAGGAGATCTCCTCGGCCGTTTCGGGGATACGCGAGGCGTCTGTCTTGATCAGGACGAATGCGGTGATCACTGTGAACCCTTCCGGATCTGTTGAGCTGTGCTGCCAGCCTATTACATGGGTGGTCCAGTGCATGGGCGGGCGCCGGTCGGTTGCGCTAGTGGCGGCGCCGCTGCACAGGAGTCAGGCGCGGCGGCGTGCGCGCAGGCGGAGAACTATGGCGACGATGAGGCGGTAGCCGAGGAGGAACACCGCCATGCTCAGCAGCGCGACGATCACAAATGGGAGGACCACCGTCTGTCCCGTGAGCGCGCGTAGAGCCATTCCGATCGCCACGGTGCCCAGCCACACAGCCACCCCGGCGGGCCACAGCGCGAGCGGCCGCCGCCAGAGCCGCAGCAGCAGCCAGGTAACGGCTGCGCCGGCCAGGAACGGCCAGGCGGTGGACAGGACTCCAATGACTGTTTCACCCCGTGCATGTGCGTCGCGGCCGACGGCAGCGAACGTCAGGATGAGGATGAAGTCTGCCGCAGCTGCGGCGGCCGTCAGGGCCGGAACCGCTTGCGTTCCGGGACGGTCTGTTGTGGAAGGCATGCTTCCGAGCCTATCCGTTTTTGGCAGGTCTTGCCCCTGCCGCAATATCCCGTGACGATGTCAGTCAGGATGCATGCACTCCCTGAAGGAGGCCCAGTGAAGCTCACCCAGATCGCACAGCACGCCGAGGATCTTGACCGTGCGGCAGAGTTCTACTCGAGGCTGCTGTGTACCGCGCCGACAGCTGTGTTCGACCCGCCTGGACTGCTGTTCTTCGATCTCGACGGCGTCCGGCTGCTGCTGGAGCGGGGAGCACCTTCGGCGGTGATTTACCTTGGCGTCCCGGACGTAAGGTTGCGCGTGGCTGAACTTGAGGCCGGGGGAGTGGAGGTGGTTGGCGCCCCGCACGTCATCTTCCATCACGATGATGCACGGCTCGGCCCTGCTGGTGCGGACGAATGGATGGCTTTCATCAGGGACAGTGAGGGGAACACCGTGGGACTGGTGAGCCACGCGTTCGACGGCGGGGCGCCCGCAGGTTAGGGCGTCAGGCTTTGCTGGTGGCGATCTTTGCCGCGAAACCCAGGAGGACGACGCCGGCGACGCGGTCTGTGGTTTTGGCCACGGAAGGCGACTGGAGCCAGCGGCGCGCGTGGTGGGTCGCCAGAATGATGACCGCAAACCATGCCATGCCCTCGACGTTGTGAACCAGCGGCAACAGCACCCCCATCAGCAGCGGCGGCGCCTCCGGCGGAAGGAACTGGGGGATCATGGCCATGTAGAAAACCCCCACCTTGGGATTCAGCAGGCTGGTTGTGGTGCCCGAAAGCCATGCAGCGCGGGAGCTGGCCGGGCCCGCGGGGCCGGCCTCCGCCGTCGCCCCCGGCCGGAAGCTTCGGATAATCATGGTCACAGCCAGCCACGCCATGTAGCAGGCGCCCGCGATCTTCAGCACGGTAAAGGCTGTTTCCGAGGCGGCCAGCAAGGCCGACGCACCGACGGCGGCGGCCACGCCCCAGAAGACGGTACCTGTGCAGATTCCCGCCGCGGTGGCGAAGGCGGACCCGCGGCCGCCGCTGATCGCCGTACGCAGCACGAGCACGGTGTCCATTCCCGGGATCACCGTGAGTAGGGCGGCCACGAGGGCGAACTGCAGGAGGGAGTCGGAAATGCTCATAGTCGATTTTAGACAAGTTGGGGGCGCGCAGATGACCGGCGATTGGGGGCGGGTTTTACCGGTAACGCCGGATCAAAAGGTCGCCGGGGACGACGGCGGGAGGTCCCGCCGTCGTCCTTTCTCTGTCAGGCGGGGGAGGGGTAAGCCTTGACGCCCTGTTCCACCACCAGATGGATGAGGGCGAAGACGCGGGCATCATCGATGGCTGCCAGGGCCGCGTCCAAGGCGGCCGGAACATCCTTGTCCTCTGTGACAGTGACGCCGAAACCGCCAAAGGCCCTGGCCATCATGCCGAAGTCCGGATTTTTCAGCTGGGTGCCGGACACGCGTTCGGGATAATGCCGCTCCTGGTGGGTGCGGATGGTGCCGTACTCCTGGTTGTCCATGACAATAACCAGCGGCGTGGCACCGTATTGGGCGGCGGTGGCCAGTTCCTGGCCGTTCATCAGGAACTCCCCGTCTCCCGCGATGGTGACCACTCGCCGCCGTGGTTCGGCCAGCGACGCCGCGACGGCCGAGGGGATGGAGTAACCCATGGAGCCGTTCCGGGCGCTGACCATAGAAGCGTAGCGGCGGGTGGGAAAATACCGGTGGGCCCAGTTCGTGTGCTCGCCCGCCCCGAACGTCACCAGCGCGTCCTCCGGCAGCCTGGGGACCAGGTTCGCCATCAAGGTGTCCATCCTTGCCGGGCCGGCAGCGGGAGTGGAAACGGGGAGCGCGGAAAATGACTCCTGTTCGGCCCTCATCCGCCCTGTCCACGCCTTCCACTCCTCCTTAACTTCCAGGTCGATGCCGGCCAGGTCGCGGACAAAGGCCTCCGGCTTTGCCACGATCTGCCGCGAGACAGGACCCGAACGGCCGCGCAGTGAGGGGTCGATGGTGACCAGAAAGTTCTTCTTGCTCCAGTCCTGCCGGCAGACGAATCCGTCTGTAATCACGTCTCCCGGGACAGTGCCCACAAATACCAGGAGGTCGGTCTCCTCGAACAGGTCGTAGGTGGGGCGCGGGCGACCGTACCCGATGGGACCCACGTAGGACGGGGAGTCAAAGGAAACGGTTCCCTGGGTGCGCCATTCCGCTGCTGCAGGAATCTGGTGTCGCTCCAGCCACGCGGTCAGTTGGTCAGCTGCCTCCTGGGTCCAGTCGTTGCCGCCGGTTACGAAAAGCGGTTTGTTGGATGAGGCCAGCGCGGCCTTCAGGGCCGCGGCGTCGCTGCTGCTCATTCCGCCGGCCGCCACCGGGATCGCAGGGTGCAGGGTCGGATCGACCAATTGCCGGATGATGTCCTCCGGCAGGCCCACCACCACGGGCCCCGGGCGGCCACTCATCGCCGCGAACATGGCCTCGGCCACGATCTCTGATGCCCGCTCCGGATGGTCAAGGACCATAACGCGCTTGGCGCCGGTATCGAACCAGGCTTTGATGTCGAACTCCTGGAACGCCTCGCGGTCCCGGTGCGCGAACGGAATCAGGCCCACGAACAGGAGCATCGGCGTCGAGTCCTGCCAGGCCGTATGCAGTCCCACGTGCGCGTTGGCTGCGCCGGGTCCGCGGGTAACCATCGCCACACCGGGCACCTGGTTCATTTTCCCGTCGGCCTCCGCCATGTACGCTGCCCCGCCCTCGTGCCGGCACACGATGGTTTCCATCTCCGAGCTGTGCAGGCCGTCCAATACGTCAAGGAAGCTTTCACCGGGAACCACGTAGGTGCGTTTCACGCCATGGGCCTCGAGCGAATCAACAATCACATGCCCGGCGGATTTCAGGGCCGCGCGGGATGGCGCCGTGCTGCTGTCGCGGCCAGTCTGCTGGAGCTTTTGGTCATCGAACTGCCCCGGATCGGAAGGGACATCGGTTGCGGTCAAGGGGGACTGAGACTCTGGTGTCATGAGCTTTCTTTGGTTATTGGTGGGCGGGTGTTTGTGAAGATCGGGATATCTATCTGAGGGGCGTCGGGTTGGCGATGACGGGGGACATGCCGGTGAAGCCTTCGCGGGCTTCGGCGATCTCGTGGATGCGTTTGCGGCAGGCGTACCAGCCGGCGACCATGAGCGCGATGGCGATGAGGGTGACCATGAGGGTCAGGGGTGAGTCGATGAAGACCATGATGAGTACGCCGACGAGGAAGAGCAGGGAGAGGTAGCCGGTGTAGGGGGCGCCGAACATCCGGAAGGAGGGGCGTTTGAGCCAGCCCTTGTCTGCCCAGCGTTTGAGCTGGATCTGGCACAGGACGATGGTGGCCCAGGTGACGATGATGCCGACGGAGGCGATGTTCAGGACGATCTCGAAGGCTTGTGAGGGGACGAGGTAGTTCAGCGGGACGCCGAGCAGGGAGACGCCGGCGGTGATGGCGATGCCGCCGTAGGGGACGCCGGCTTTGTTCATGCGCTGGGCGAACTTGGGTGCGGAGCCGGCCACGGACATGGAGCGCAGGATCCGGCCGGTGGAGTAGAGGCCGGCGTTGAGG
>NZ_JAAOXD010000001.1:654651-836755 GCF_014694315.1 Arthrobacter ipis
GCGGCGGCTGCACCGGCTGCCGGACCCGCGACGGGGCGGGCGGCCGGAAGCGGCGGCACGACGGGAGCCTTCCGCACCGGGGCTGTGGGTGCCTGCGCAGGAGCCTGCTGCCCGCGCCCCTGCGGAGCCGCTGCCCCGTGGGTGGACCGGCCGCCGGCAGGGGCCGGGGCGGTGGCAGGGTACTGCTCGCCCGGCCCGGACTGGCCTTCGCTGTAGTTGATGTACCCGGCTTCGACCTCGTCGTCTTCGTCGTAGGTTTCGGGTTCGTGGGAGCGCGCCTGGCCGAAGATCTCGCTGCCCAGGGTGTCCGTAAAGAAGGGCTCCACGTAGGGCGGATTGGAAGCAACCACAAGGTCCAGCAGGTCAGCGGCGGAGGTGTGGTTGGTGATCAGGTAGGTCGTGGCGTCGCTGACACCAAGGTCCAAAATCTGCACGTTCCCGGGGCGCTCCCCCGTGGCCACTTCGCGGGCACTTTGAGCCACCTGATCGGCGTTGTACGGGCCGGCCACCAGGATGCTGACCGAACGGTTCAGCACCTGGTCCACACCGTCCAGCACCAGATCCTGGTCATGCGAGCTCAGCACTGTGGCCGTGACCTTGTAGCGGCCGCCAAGTACTGATCCGACATCGATCGGGTGGGACACGTGTTCCTCCTAGCCTGTCCGGGAAATGCTTCTGGCCCTGGCGATGCATCGCCCTGAAAGGCCTCCGGCGCGCCGGCGGACCCGTGGTCTGCAACTACCTTAGTTCCCCTCGATCCTAGCCGATGCTGTGCCACGGCCGCGGATGACGGGGCTGGCTGGCTGCCTCCCGGGCTACTTTTTCTTCCTCCGCCGTGACGGGAAGTGGGGGTTCTGTCCGGGGGTTCCCTGGTAGGTCCGGCGGCCGGGGAGTGGGATCTCCCCGCGGAGGGCGTTTCCACGGGCCGTCCCGGGGACGTCTTCCTCAGGAAGGTAAGTGGCGGCGTCGTAATCTTTCGGCTGCGGCGCCGGCCCGGCGCGGAAGGAGGCGGAATCGAACTCGCCGGAAATCCGGGGAATCAGGCCGGTGTCCGAAGAGACCGTGGCGCGTTCCGGCGTCGGACGCCGCAGTGCAGCAGTGCCAGCGGACGCCCCGGCAGCCGAAACCCCGGCGTTAGCCGCGGCAGCGGGAGCAGCTGCCGGTGCACCGGAATCCCCGCCGGAACCGCGGCCCAGCCGCCCCAGCAACGGCCGCAGCAGATCGCGCAGCTCGGTGACGCGGAACAGCTTCAGCAGCAGCAGGTACACCGCCAGCATGACGGGCCCGACCACGATGATGGTCGCCAGGGCGGCCGGCCGGCTACTCCAGGCGAAGCCCACCGGGCTGTAGCTGCCCATAAGCCACAGCCCACCCACACCGGCGATGGCCGAGCCGAGGGCGGCGTAGCCCATACGGATGTATGAGTTGACGATCCGCGGACCGTCCAGGTGCCCCAGCAGGCGGCGCAGGAAAATGGCGGAGACGACCACCGAGAGGATGTTCCCCGCGGTGTAAAGGACGGCGATGGCGAAAATAATCTGGTCGAACGGCAGGAACTGGATGAAGAACGCCGCCACCACATTCACCAGGGCCAGGACCAGCTGGATGTAGAACGGCGTGCGCGCGTCCTCGTTGGCGTAGAAGACCCGGGACATCATGAAGTTGGCGCTCATGAACGGGGTGCTCAGCGCCAGGATGGTAAGCGTCTGCGCCAGCATTACGCCGTCCGTACGGGCACCGCCGGAGAAGAACATGCCCAGCGGCCCGGCGAGGGCGAACAGCGCCAGCGCACCGAAGACGGTCGCCACGGCCATGGTCCGCAGCCCTTGCGACAGGGCTTCGCGGAGCTCCGCGCGGTTCCCGTCCTGGGAAGCCCGGGTCATCCGGTTGAACAGCACCGTGGCGAGGGAGAGAGCGATTATCGAGTGCGGGAGAAGGTACAGCTGGCTGGCCACTTCCAGGACCGCGTTGCCCGGAAGCATGTCACCGGCGGGGTCGCCGGCCTCCTGCAGCCGGAGCCGCTCGGCTCCGGGGATGGTGGCGATGCGCATGACGTACAGGAACGCGAGCTGCCCGGCAGCCGCGGTCAGGAGCGTCCAGACACTTAGCCTGGCGGCATGGCCCAGCCCCACCCCGCGCCAGCCAAAGCGCGGCCGCAGCCCCAACTTCAGCCGGAATACCGGGATCAGGAGGATGGCGGTCTGGGAGAGGACGCCGATGGTGGAGAAGCCGGCGACGAAGAACGTCTGGGACGCACCCCAGTTATCCAGCGAGTGCCGGTTGACATTGTTGGCGCCGAAGATCCAGATGAACATGCCAAGGCCGGCAATGGCCACGATGTTGTTCAGGATGGGGGCCCACATGGCCGGGCCGAAGGCGCCGTTGGCATTGAGGACCTGCGTCAGCAGCGCGTAGAGGCCATAGAAGAAGATCTGCGGCAGGCACCAGAAGGCGAAGGTAACAGCCAGTGCCTTTTGCTGCGGCGAGTAGCCCTGCGTGGTGAGTTCGATGACGGCCGGCGCTAACAGCGTGACCAGCAGGGTCAGGGACAGAAGGACGAGAACTGCCAGCGTGAGCAGCCTGCTGATGTAGTCCGCTCCCCTGTCCGGAGCCTTGCTGGCTTTGATGATCTGCGGGACCAGCACGGCGTTGAACACCCCGCCGGCCACGAGCAGGAAGATCAGGTTGGGCAGGTTGTTGGCGTTGATGAACGTGTCATTAACGGTCGAGCCCAGACCCAGCGCGGCGCCGAGCATCCAGGTCTTGCCGAATCCCAGCACACGCGACACCAGCGTCCCGGCAGCCATGATGGCGCTGGAACGGGCCTCGCCGGGTTGCGCGGCACTGGAGGCTGCCTCGCTGGCGGGCGCTACACCGGGCGGTGTTTCGCCCGGCTGCGCGGGCTGGTCGGAGGACGGATTGGCGGCTGACATCGTCTTCATCGTCTCACCTGGGCGCTGATATCGCGGCACGCACGGGGGTATCCGGCAGGCATTGCCGGACGGTCAGAGGTGCTCGGGAAGGACTTCGCGTGCCAGGTCGGCGATGCGGCGTTCATTGGGGAACGAAAGCTTGCGCGCAAGCTCATGGATGGGAACCCAGGCAACATCAACCGCTTCCTTGTCAGGATCGTTTTCGATGGTGAGTTCGCCGCCGGTGGCGCGCAGCAAGTAGTGGTGCACCGTCTTGTGCACGCGGTGCCCGCTGACGGTAAACCAATAATCGATGCTGCCCAGCGGGGCCAGGATCTTGCCGTCGATGCCGGTTTCCTCGGCAATCTCACGGACCGCGGCTTCCTCGTTGTTTTCCCGGCCCTCGGGGTGGCCCTTGGGCAGGCACCACTCCAGCCGTCCGCCCCTGTTAAGGCGGGCAATAATCGCTACCCTCAGTTCGTCGTCGGAGGTGTCCACCACGACGCCTCCGGCGGAGACCTCCTCGACGGTGGGGAGCGAGGCCGGGGCCGAGTGCGGTGCAGGCGCGACATGGGCACCGATTGCCGACGGCAATGGTGGGTTCGTCCTCCTGCCGGGAGCGCTCGGTACTGGATGGGCCATGCAGTCCACTCTAACGACTCTTGCCCCGCCGTGATGACCGGGACATGGCTTCCGGGTGGACTGCATGTGACGGGCTTTGCCGGCGCCGTCGCACAATGACGGGATTTGGTACGGTGGGGGTCGGTTTTCTGACAAGCTTAAGTAACTATGGCGCACGCACATCAAAAGACTGATCTTCACACCGTTGACTTCCAGGTGGACCCGGTGGTCCTGGAGCTCGGTCAGCGGTTCGTGGACGCCGGTCATGAGCTGTCGCTCGTCGGCGGCCCGGTCCGGGACCTCTTCCTGGGCCGCACCTCCCCCGACCTCGATTTCACGACGGATGCGACGCCGGACCAGACCGTGGCGCTGATCAGGAAGTGGGCGGACAACTTCTGGGAGATCGGCCGTGCCTTCGGAACGATCGGCATGCGCAAGGCCGGCTTCCAGATCGAAATCACCACCTACCGGGCCGAAGCGTACGACCCAGAGTCCCGGAAGCCCGTGGTGGCCTTCGGCTCCTCCCTCACGGACGACCTGCTGCGCCGCGACTTCACCATCAACGCCATGGCCCTGCGGCTGCCCTCGCTGGAACTGGTGGACCCGTTTGGCGGAGTCCGCGACCTGCACGCCTCCGTGCTGGCCACCCCTGGTGCACCCGAGGCGTCCTTCTCCGACGATCCGCTGCGGATGATGCGGGCCGCGCGGTTTGCGTCCCAGCTGGGAGTGTCCGTGCGAGACGATGTCCGCGTTGCCATGACCCGGATGGCCGAGCGCATCAGCATCATCTCGGCCGAGCGCGTCCGCGATGAGCTGGTCAAACTCGTCTGCGGGCAGCATCCCCGCGTGGGCATCGACCTGCTTGTGGATACCGGCCTCGCCGAGTTCGTGCTGCCCGAGGTGTCCGCGCTTCGGCTCGAAGCGGACGAACACCACCGCCACAAGGACGTCTACCAGCACTCCCTCCAGGTCCTGGAGCAGGCGGCCGCCCTGGAGACTGATTCCGACGGCGCCGTCCCCGGCCCCGACTTTGTCCTGCGGTTTGCGGCGCTGATGCACGACGTCGGGAAGCCGGCTACGCGCCGGTTCGAACCGGGCGGCGCGGTCAGCTTCCGCCACCACGACATGGTGGGGTCCAAACTGACGACGAAGCGGATGAAGACGCTGCGCTTCGACAACGACACCATCAAGGCGGTGGCCCGCCTCGTGGAACTGCACATGCGCTTCTACGGCTACGGCGAGGCCGGCTGGAGCGACTCGGCCGTGCGCCGCTACGTGACCGACGCCGGGCCCCTGCTGGAGCGCCTGCACTGCCTCACCCGCTCCGACGTCACCACACGCAACCAGCGCAAAGCCGACCGGCTGTCCTTTGCCTACGATGACCTCGAATCCCGGATTGCCGCCCTCCGCGAGCAGGAATCCCTGGATGCGGTCCGTCCGGACCTGAACGGCGCCGAGATCATGGCCTTGCTGGATCTCAAGCCCGGGCCCGTCGTGGGCAGGGCGTACAAGTTCCTGCTGGAGGAACGGATGGAAAACGGCCCGCTGGACCCTGCTGACGCCGAGTCCCGGCTCCGGGCCTGGTGGGCTGAGCAGCCCGAAGCCGTTGCCCCTGCCACATCTGAGTCTCCCGACGCTCCTGCTACTTCTGTGTCGCCCGGCTCTCCTGCCGACGTCGAATCTTCCCTAACCGAGGAGTCCAAGTGAACGCCGCCAACATCGCCCGACCCCAGCTCTGGATCCTGCGGCACGGCGAAACCGAATGGTCCAAGAGCGGCCAATACACCGGGCTGACGGACCTGCCACTGACCGTGGAGGGCGAGCAGCAGGCAGTCGAGGCCCGCAGAATCCTGGACAGCGTTGATTTCGACCTGGTCCTGACCTCTCCGCTGCGCCGCGCCCGGCGCACCGCGGAACTCGCCGGGTTCCCGGATGCCGTCCACGAACCGCTCGCCGTGGAATGGGACTACGGAGACTATGAGGGCATCAGCTCGGACCTGATCCGCAAGGACAACCCCGACTACCTGATCTGGACGCACGGGGTTCCCAACGGCGAAAAGCTGCATGATGTGGCTGCCCGGGCAGACAAGATCGTGGCCCGGGTGCTGGAGTCAGGGCTGGACAACGTCCTGATTGTGGCCCACGGCCACTTTTCCCGCATCCTCACCGCCCGCTGGCTGGAACTCGAACCTGAAGAGGGGCGGCACTTTATTCTGGGAACAGCAAAAGTTTGCACCCTGGGCTGGGATAAAAGGACGCCTGCCATTGTCCGCTGGGGCCTCTAAAAGGTTCCTTAGCATTTGTTTTTCGAATTTTTGGAAAATAAGTAGTCAACCAGATCATACGTGGTGTACTTTTATTCCTGACCCCAGAGCGATCCGCCAGGGTCCATGGCGCACGTTGCCCGGCCAGTCAGCCGGCACCGGCAGAGCTGAAAAGGAGGTTGGGAAAAATGATTACTTTGACTAGCGGATGGAAGATGACCATTACCGCGTTCCCGGCCTTCGTTGCTGACCCGCGCCCTCTTCACGGACTCGCCCGAGCCTGATTCTGACGGCCCTGACCTTCTCCCACTTGTAAGGGGAGCGCAGGCGGCCAGCGGCAGTCAATTCTGCCGCTTTCCCAGAAACTCTGACCCCGGCGGTCTGCCGTAGCGGAACCACGCGGTTGCGCAGCTCCCCCATAATTCGGAACCCGCTTCCTGTTGGGCCTGCCGCGCTGCCGTTCCGCGGGCCTGTGCCGCTTTTCCGATTCCATTCCCTTACCGGGCATTTCTTTGCCCTTTTACGGCCATTTCTTTGCATCCCCGAATGGCTCTAATTGCCGCGCCCGCATTCTTTTCATCACTTTATGAAGGGAGGTGAAAAACCATGCTCCGCAAATTACAGGAGGTTTTCTCCGACCGTGGTTCCGGCGGTGATGCCGGCCTTTCCGGTCCCGAGCCCGCAACGGTCCAGCAGTCACGGTTCGACGGCCAGCTGCTGGACCAGAAACGGGAGGACGTCTCTGTGCTCATGCATCAGCAGATGAGCGGTATGCGCTGAACCCACACCCTTCGCAGTTCTCGATCCGCGGCTTCGATCCAACGAGGAGGATCCGGTGGGCCACATCGGTCAGCAGTTTTCGAAGGGAGCCCGCGCGGCTTGGCGCGGGCTCCCTTCTTTTAACGTGGGTAAGCTCGAGACCATGCAGGAGACACAACCGCCGCCCGATCGAAAGCTCGTGCGCATGGTGGTGCCGAGCCGCAGCGACCGGCTCCTGCGCAACTTCACCGAGCTCATCGGCGGGCCCCTGGGCCGGCGGTCTGCCCCAGGGGTGGTCGCGCCCGGCTTCTTCACAGTGGAACGCGTGCTGATCATCCTGACCGTGCTCGCCGCCCTCGCTGCCATCGCCGTTAAGGATTACTGCCGCGTGAACGGCTGGGAGACGCCGTCGCAGTTCTACGCGACCTGCTATTCGGACTTCCCGGAGCTGTTCCGCAACCGGGGCCTGGGCGACGGGGCCTTTCCGTTTTTCACGCCGGATGCCTTTTTCGAGTATCCGGTCCTGATGGGCCTGATTGCCGGCATTACGGCCCGCCTGGTGCCCGGCGAGGGGGTCACCGACGCCCGCATCCTCGGTTACTTCGATGTCAACTCCACCCTGATTGCCGCCGTCTGGATTGTCACCGTGCTGGCCACGGCCCGCATGTCCCGCCGCCGGCCCTGGGACGCGGCCATGGTGGCCCTGGCGCCGGGCATCGTCCTCGCCGGAGTGATCAACTGGGACATGTGGGCTGTGGCAATGCTGGCCCTCGGCATGTACTTCCTCTCCCGGGATCGGCTGGTCCTGGCCGGCGTCCTGATCGGGCTCGGGACTGCCACCAAGCTCTATCCCGTCCTTGTTTTCGGCGCCATCTTCCTGTTGGCCCTGCGCACAGGGAAGATCCGTGCGTTCCTTGTCCCGGCAGCATCCGCCGCCGCGGCCTGGCTTGCCGTCAATCTGCCCATTGCCGCGCGGGACCCGGCCGGCTGGAAGTACTTTTTCGAGTTCACGCAGGACCGTCCCGCCGGCTACAGCTCGCCCTGGTTTGCTTACAACCTGGTGGCCGGGCGGGTGCGCTGGACGCTCCTTACGCCGGAGGCCATCAACACGCTGGCTCTGAATGTGTTCCTGCTTGCGTGCGTCCTCATTGCGGTCCTGGCCCTGACCGCCCCGCAACGCCCGCGGATTGCGCAGCTGACCTTCCTCATCGTGGCGGCCTTCATCCTCACCAATAAGGTCTACTCACCCCAGTTTGTCCTGTGGCTGGTGCCGCTGCTTGCCCTCGCCCGGCCGAAGTGGCGTGACTTCCTGGTCTGGCAGGGCATCGAGGGGCTGCATTGGGCCGCCATCTGGATGTATCTTGGCCAAGTGACCAGCGGCGGCGTATCACAGCACAACATCGACATGCCCTACTACGTCCTGGCCGTCGTCGCCCATATGCTTGCAACTGCATATCTCATGCTGCGGGTTGCCTGGGACATCTGGGACCCCCGCTACGATCCGATCCGGCGGCACGCCATGGACGACCCTCATGGCGGTCCCTTCGACAACGCCGCGGACAGCCTGCGGATCGATCTGCTCCGTCCCTCTGCGTCTCTGGTTCCGTGGCGGACGGTGGCCCGCGATGCCTGACGTCGCCGTCGTTGGTTCCGGACCTAACGGACTCGCCGCCGCCGTCGTCATGGCGCGGGCGGGACTCAAGGTGCACGTCTATGAGGCCGCGGACCAGCTCGGTGGGGGCTCCCGGACGTCGCAGGTCATAGAGGAAGGGCACTGGCACGACGTCTGCTCGGCCGTTCACCCGATGGCTCTGGCCTCGCCCTTTTTCCGGGCCTTCGAGCTGGCGCGGCGGGTGGACCTGCAGCTTCCCCCGGTGCAGTTCGGCTCCCCGTTGGACGGTGGCCGCTCGGCCCTCGCGTACCGCTCGCTCGACCGGACCGCCGACGAGCTGGGCCGGGACGGCCGCGCCTACCGCAGGCTCCTCGCTCCGCTGGTGCGGCACATTGACGGGATTGTGCAGACCACGTCCGACCAGTTGCTGAGGGTTCCCGGCCACCCGCTGGCCGCTGCCGTTCTGGGTCTGCGGACCCTCGAGCAGGGATCGCCGTCGTGGAATTTGCGGTTCCGGGAGGACAGGGCACCTGCGCTGGTCAGCGGTGTGGCCGCCCACGTCGTGGGGCGGCTGCCGTCGCTGTCCGGGGCGGGGGCCGGCCTGTTACTCAACGCTTTGGCGCACAGCGGGGGCTGGCCCATTCCGGTGGGCGGATCCTCTGCGATCGCCGAAGCGATGGCCACGGACGTTGAGGCCCACGGCGGTGTGCTGCAGACGGGTTTCCGTGTCACCTCGCTGGCGGAGCTCGAACCGGCGAAGGCGGTGCTGCTGGACGTTGCGCCGCCCGCCCTCGCACGGATCGCCGGCAGCCGCCTGCCCGCCTCCTACCGCCGCGCGCTGGAGTCCTTCCGGTTCGGTAACGGCGCGTGCAAGGTGGACTTCATCCTGTCCGGGCCCGTGCCATGGGCAGCTGCAGGACTGGAAGGGGCCGGAACGGTGCACGTGGGCGGCACACGGGCGGAGATGGCCGAGGCGGAGAACGCCGTGTCCCAGGGCCGGCACCCGGAGCGGCCCTACGTCCTGGTCTCGCAGCCATCCGTCGTTGACGCCGGCCGCGCGCCGGAAAGCAGGCATATCCTCTGGACCTACTGCCATGTGCCAGCGGGGTCCACGGTGGACATGGGCCGGGCTGTGATGAACCAGCTGGAACGCTTCGCGCCCGGGTTCCGTGACCTGGTGGTGCGGTACAAGGTGACGACGGCGGCTGAACTGGCCGCCTACAACGAAAACTACGTCGGCGGTGACTTCAGCGCCGGCCTCCTGGATCCCCGGGGGCTGATCCAGCGTCCGGTCGTCTCGCCCGTTCCATGGCGCACTCCCGCCCGCGGCGTGTATCTTTGCTCCTCCTCGACGCCGCCGGGACCCGGCGTCACCGGCATGCCCGGGTTCCACGCGGCGAAATACGCTCTCAAGGACATATTTGGATTGGACGTCCCTGCCCTTGGCCTTTAGCCCGCGATTCTCCCGCAAGCGCGAACGGGTGTCGCTGTGGCGTGGCTGGCGCGGGGCCGCCGCCGGGGGATAATAACGCAGTGGGGAACACTAAAAAACTTTCACTTGTCCTTGCCGGTCTAATACTCAGCGGCTCACTGGTGGCCTGCGACGACGGCCGCGGCGGCGCGGAAGCCGCGGCGAAGCAGCTGGCTTCCGCCGTCGCCGGCCTCGACCTCCGCCCGGTGGCCTTCGACGGCCGAGACTCGGCAGTGGCCAACGACCAGCTCAACCAGGTCTTCAAGGCGCTGGCGCCGGCCAAGCCCTCGGTCCAAGCCGGCGAGCTGACGCTCGACGGTGACACCGCCCGGATACCGCTGAACTACAGCTGGAAGATTTCCACCGGCGAGTGGAAGTACACCGTCTCGGCCGACCTGCGGAAGTCCGGCGACAAGTGGCTTACCGTCTGGTCGCCCGGGCTACTCGTCCCCAACTTGGCTGAAGGGGAGATTCTCAGCAAAGCCACCCAACCGTCCCCGCGCGCCGACATTCTCGGTGCCGGCAACCAGAAGCTCGTGACGTTGCGCCCGGTGGTCAACGTAGGCATCGACAAGCCCCAGTTGGGTGGCGCCGATGCCGCAGATTCGGCCACCAAGCTCGCCAAGCTGGTGGGCGTGGATCCCGCGGCCTACGTGCAGCAGGTGGCGGCGTCCGGCGCGGAAGCGTTCGTTCCGGCCATCACCCTGCGCAACACCAGTGACCGTGCAGTGACCGACGCGGAGATCGAGGCCATCCCCGGTGGCCGGGCCATCCCGGACGAACTGCCGCTGGCACCGACGCGGAACTTCGCGCGGGCTGTCCTCGGCACGGTGGGCGAAGCCAGCGCCGAGCAGATTGAAAAGTCCAACGGGACCCTGACCGCCGGTGACGTGATCGGCACCGGCGGACTCCAGCAGCAGTACGACGCCCAGCTCCGCGGCACGGACGGCACCGTCGTCCGGGTGCAGCGCGCCGATCTGACCCGGGAAGAGATCCAGGCCGCACCCACGGACCCGCGGCGCACGGTCTTTGAGGTGCAGGGAGTTCCCGGCACGCCGTTGCAGACCACCCTCGACACGAAGCTGCAGCAGCTCGCGGAGGACACCTTGGCCGACATCAAGCCGGCGTCCGCCATCGTGGCGATCCGGCCGTCCACGGGAGCCGTCCTGGCCGCCGCATCCGGACCCGGGAGCAACGGCTACAACACCGCCATGCTCGGCCAGTACGCGCCGGGATCCACTTTCAAGGTGGTGGACTCCCTCGCCATGATTCGCAACGGATTCACCCCCGATTCCACCGTTGAATGCACGCCCACGCTCACCGTCGACGGCAGGAAATTCAAGAACGCCGAGGGCTATCCCAAGGACTCGCTCGGATCCGTGACCCTGCGTGATGCCTTCGCCCACTCCTGCAACACCGCCTTCATCGCCGCCCGAGACAAAGTCACCCAGGCCCAGCTGGAGTCGGCCGCTACCTCCCTCGGGGTGGCTGTGGAGGCACCGAAGCTGGGCGCCGAGGCGTTCCTCGGCTCCGTTCCCGGCGAGGCCGAAGGAACTGAGCACGCGGCAGCCATGATCGGCCAGGGCCGGGTGCTGATGTCCCCGCTGTCGGCAGCCGTGATGGCAGGCTCGGTGGCGAAGGGCTCGCCCGTTTCCCCGGTCCTGGTGGAGGAGACGGCTCGGGAAACATCGTCGGCCAGCCCGGCGCCGACACCGGAAGGCTCCGCCCCGTCGTCGACCGTTACAGCGGAAGCCCCGGCCAAGACCGCCCAGACGCCCGTCACCAAAGCGGAGGCCGCGGCCCTCGCAGACATGATGCGGGCAGTGGTGACTTCCGGCCACGCCGGATTCCTGGCCGAGGTCCCCGGCGAACCCGTCGGTGCCAAAACGGGAACCGCGGAGTTCGGCAACGCCAACCCGCCCAAGACGCACGCCTGGATCATCGCCGTGCACGGGGACCTGGCAGTTGCCGTGTTCGTTGAGGACGGCGGGCTCGGCGCCACCACCTCCGGCCCGCTGCTGAAGAAGTTCCTGACCGCCGCCGGCTGACGTTTCGCGCTGACGCCCGGGGCATCCACCCCCATCCGCACCACGCCGGAGTTTTTGTCCACTTGTCGCGACTTTGAGGCCCTTTGGGCACGACATTTGGACAAAAACTCCGGCGGGCGGGGCGTGGGAGAATTGCCCGGTGGCCCATATTGACGTTTCCGGCATTGACTACTTCCTCTCCGACGGCACGCAGCTGCTCAACGGGGTGACCTTCAAGGTCCCGGATGGCACCAAGACGGCGCTCATCGGACCCAACGGAACAGGAAAAACCACCCTGTTCCGCATCATCTCCGGGGACCTGACCCCGGACGAAGGCGTGATCGGCCGCTCCGGAAACATGGGCATCATGCGCCAGTTCGTGGGGCAGGTCCGGGACGACTCCACGGTCCGCGACCTGCTCGTATCCGCCGCCCCGCCGGCGCTGGCGGAGGCCGCCCGCGCCGTGGATGAGGCGGAGCTGGCCATGATGGAGCACGACGACGAGCCCACCCAGATGCGGTACGCCCAGGCGATCGTCGACTGGGGAGACGCCGGCGGGTACGACGTCGAGACGGTCTGGGACGAGGTCTGCATGGCTGCTCTGGGCCTGCCCTTTGACCGCGCCCAGCACCGCCGCGCGTCCACGCTGTCCGGCGGCGAGCAGAAGCGGCTGGTGCTGGAGGCGCTCTTCGCCGGTCCCGACGAACTCCTGCTCCTCGACGAACCGGACAACTACCTCGACGTCCCGGGAAAGCGCTGGCTCGAGGACAAGCTCAACGAATCTAAGAAGACCGTGTTCTTCATCAGCCACGACCGGGAGCTGCTGAACAACGCCGCCGGCCGCATCGTCACGCTCGAACCGGGCATCAACGGGGCCGGGGCCTGGATCCACGGCGGCGGCTTCGGCTCCTACGTCGAGGCACGGGCAGACCGGAACGCCCGCTTCGAGGAGCTGCGCAAGCGCTGGGACGAGGAGCACTCAAAGCTCAAGGAACTCGTCAACATGTACAAGAACAAGGCCGCCTTCCGCTCGGACATGGCCAACCGCTACCACGCAGCCCAGACCCGCCTGGCTAAGTTCCTTGAGGTCGGGCCGCCGGAAGCCCTGCCGATCGAGCAGAACGTCCAGATGAGGCTCAAGGGCGGCCGCACCGCCAAGCGTGCCGTCGTGGCCGAAAAGCTGGAGCTGACCGGCCTCATGAAGGCCTTCTCCACGGAGATCTGGTTCGGCGACCGGGTGGGCGTGCTGGGCTCGAACGGCTCCGGCAAGTCGCACTTCTTGCGGCTGCTCGCCACTGGCGGCACGGATCCGGAGCGGGAACACCTTCCGGTGTCCGACGTCGAAATCGCCGAAGTGCCCCACGAGGGCACCGTGAGGCTTGGCGCCCGTATCCGTCCCGGGTTCTTCGCGCAGACCCACGTCCGGCCCGACCTGATGAACCGCACGCTGCTCGAAATCCTGCACCGCGGCGACGAGCACCGTTCCGGCCTGGGCCGCGAAGCCGCTGCCGGGGCACTCGACGGCTACGGGCTGGCAGGACAGTCGGAGCAGAAGTACGAGTCGCTCTCCGGCGGCCAGCAGGCGCGGTTCCAGATCCTGCTGCTGCAGCTCTCCGGTGCCACGCTGCTCCTGCTGGACGAGCCCACCGACAACCTCGACCTGCACTCGGCCGAGGCGCTGGAACGGGCCATTGACCACTTCGAAGGAACGGTTCTGGCCGTCACCCACGACCGCTGGTTCGCTCGCACCTTCGACCGCTTCCTGGTCTTCGGCTCCGACGGCAAAGTGTACGAGTCGGCCGAACCCGTTTGGGACGAGAAGCGGGTGGAGCGCGCCCGCTGATCGGGTTGTTCCGCTGATCGTGCTTGTCGAGATCACTGGTTTCGACAAGCTCAACCAGCGGCGGGCGGGTTTCGGCAGGCTCAACCAGCGGGGCAGACCCGACCGCCTGCGGCATTAGAGTTGTCGAATGACCTCAACGCAGCAGCTCGCCGGCCGGCAGGTTTCCGCAGCCGCCCTCGCAACGTTCATCATTTTCGGCGCGAACGGTTTGGTCTTTGCGAGCTGGGCTGCCCGCATTCCGGCTGTCACGGAGATCCTGGGCATCTCGTCGGGCCAGATGGGGACCCTTCTGCTGTGCACCGCCGTCGGATCCCTGATCGCGCTCCCCACCGCCGGGCACGTCATCAACCGGATAGGCACCGCCAACACCGTCCGGGCCAGCGGCTTCCTGGCCGCACTGGCGGGTGTGGGAATCGCCGCGTCACTCCTCGCTGAGTCGGTGGCCGGAACCGCCGCCGCGCTCTTCTTCTTCGGCATCGGCATCGGGCTCTGGGACGTGTCCCAAAACGTCGAGGGGGCCGACGTCGAGCACCGGCTCCGCAAGACGGTCATGCCCAAGTTCCACGCGGCCTTCAGCGGCGGAGCCTTCCTGGGGGCCCTGATCGGGGCAGGCCTGTCGGGGCTGGGGGTTGGCCTGCCGCAGCACCTGCTGGTCATCGCCGTCTCGGTTGCCGTGCTGACCTTCGTGGTCCCCCGCTACTTCCTCCCCCACAGCGTCCCTGAACAGCCCGCCGAGGGCGAAGCCAAGGCGGCCCGCGGACCCTCCGCATGGCGGGACGGCCGCACCCTGCTGATAGGCGTGGTGGTCCTCGGTGCCACCCTGACCGAGGGTGCGGGCAACGACTGGATCGCCAAGGCGTCCGTGGACGGTCTGGGAACATCCGAGTCGACCGGCGCCCTGCTTTTCGCACTCTTCGTGCTGGCCATGACCGCCATGCGCTTCTTCGGCGGCACAGTCATCGACAAATACGGCCGGGTGGCAGTGCTGCGGGGAAGTATGGCCGCCGCCGCGGCCGGCCTGGCCCTGTTCGTCTTCGCCGGAAACCTCTGGCTGGCCGCTGTTGGCGCAGCGCTATGGGGAGTGGGGGCTGCCTTGGCGTTTCCCATGGGAATGTCGGCCGCGGCAGACGATCCGCGGCACGCGGCGGCCAGGGTGTCGGTGGTTTCCACCATCGGCTACGTCGCCTTCCTGGCTGGTCCTCCGCTGCTGGGCTACCTCGGGGACCTGACCGGAATCCACCTGGCACTGCTGGCCATCGGTGTGCCCATCCTGGTCGCCCTGCTGCTCGCCGGCGCCGCCAAACCCCTTCCCGTCCGGAAATGATCTTCGCGGAAGAAATCGGCCGTGGCGCGAACACACCCCAGTACCCGGCGGTAGGGTGGGGAAATGCGACGAATGCTGCGCCGCGGACCCGGCTGGGTGGCCGCCCTCGACCGCACGCTGATGCGGGCCGTCTCCGGCTTTCCGGGCGGACACCATGACACTTTTTTTCGGCGGCTCTCGGCTTCCGCCAACAAGGGAAAGCTCTGGTTTGGCGTAGCGGCCGTGGCCGCTGCCATCCCGGGACGCACCAGGCGCGCGGCAGTCCACGGGTTGCTGGCACAGGGTGTGGCCTCCGCCGTGACGAACCTCGTCTTCAAAACACTGCTTCCCCGCGCCAGGCCGCTGCCTGAGCACTTGCCGGTCTTCCGCTTCGTCCATCCCCAGCCCACCAGTTCGTCCATGCCGTCCGGCCACTCGGCCTCAGCGGTGGCGTTCGCCTTGGGCACGGGAATGGTGCAGCCGGCACTGGGGGCGGTCGTGGCCCCCGTGGCCGCGGGCGTTGCATACTCCAGAGTACATACAGGCGCCCATTGGCCTTCGGATGTGCTGTTCGGTTCCGCGATCGGGGCCGGTGCGGCCCTCGTGACGAGGAGATGGTGGCCGGTGCGGCCGCCCATGCCTGCCATCTCCAGGCGCCGTGTGGAGGCGGCTAAAGTCCCTCACGGGGAGGGGCTGAGCATCGCCGTCAACACCCTGGGCGGGTCCTTTACCGAGGAAACCGCCGCAGCCCTGAAAGAGGTATTCCCGCTTGCGCATATAACTCTCATGGCGCCCGAGGACGATGTCGCCCAGCGGATGGCGGAGGCAGCCACCGTTCCGGGCATCCGGGCGCTCGGGGTGTGGGGCGGGGACGGAACTGTGGGCACTGCCGCGGCGGCCGCCGTCGAGCATGATCTTCCGTTGCTGGTGCTGGCGGGCGGAACCCTCAACCACTTCGCCCGGGACGTCGGCACGCCCTCCCTGGTGGAGGCGGTAGCCGCAGCGGAAAGCGGTGAAGCGGCGCTGGCTGACGTGGGTGCCGTCGCCGTTGAACGCGGATTCGCGGACGATCCGGAAAAGCTGGAGCTCATCATGCTCAACACCGCGAGTATCGGGCTGTACCCGAACTTGGTGCGGCGTCGCGAACAGCTGCAGCCCGCCCTCGGGAAGCCGCTCGCCGGTGTCGTGGCGATGTTCCGGACATTCGCCGTGGAGAAACCAATTACCCTGATCGTCAACGGCGTCCGGCACAGGCTCTGGATCATGTACCTGGGCCGCGGCCGCTACTACCCGAGGGACCACGCCCCGCTCGTCCGGCCCGTGCTGGACGACGGCGTGCTCGACGTCCGGATGATGACCGCCGACGAGTCCTTCGCAAGGCTGCGCATGCTGTGGTCCGTGCTGACCGGCACGGTGGGGACGTCCCGGATCACCCACCTCGCCGAGGCCACCCGTGTCCGTGTGGAGTGCGGCACGGCGCCCATGGTGCTTGCGGTGGACGGCGAGGCCATGCCCGGCGTCCGGTCCGCCGAGTTCACCCTGAAGCGGGGCGCCCTGCGCTACTACTCACCCAGGGAAGACAGCTGAGGGCCTCATCCCACCGGATGACGCCGGGAAACCCTGATTAGCCCCTGAATCATCCCTGAGACCGGCGAATTCAGCAGGCGGCGTAGGTAGCGTGGAACGTGCACACCAGACAGCACGCCAGCAGCTATGCAAAGGAAAGCTTCCATGATTGAGGCAGAAGGCCTGACAAAGGTCTACGGCGACAAAACCGCCGTCGGCGGCGTCAGTTTCACCGTCCAAGCCGGCCAGGTCACCGGCTTCCTGGGACCCAACGGGGCCGGCAAGTCAACCACCATGCGCATGATCATGGGCCTGGACGCCCCGACGGCGGGAACGGTCACCGTCAACGGCGTCCCGTTCGCCCGGCACGCGGCACCGCTGCGGGAAATCGGGGCGCTGCTCGACGCCAAGGCAGTCCACACCAGCCGCTCAGCGTACAACCACCTGCTGGCCATGGCCGCCACGCACAGCATCCCGCGGAAGCGCGTGCACGAGGTCATTGATATGACAGGCCTCGCGGACGTGGCCCGGAAAAAGGTCAAGGGCTTCTCCCTTGGCATGGGCCAGCGGCTGGGCATCGCCGCCGCGCTCCTGGGCGACCCGCAAACCATCATCCTGGACGAACCCGTCAACGGCCTCGATCCGGAAGGCGTGGTCTGGGTGCGCAACCTGGTGAAGTACCTGGCCTCCGAGGGGCGCACGGTGTTCCTGTCCAGCCACCTCATGAGCGAGATGGCCCTGACCGCCGATCATCTGATCGTGATCGGCCGCGGAAAGATCATCGCTGACGCTCCCATCAAGGACATCATCACCGGCAAGGGCCACACCCGGACGCGGGTGCGCTCGGACCAGCCCGACAGGCTCATGCAGGTCCTCGCCGGAACCGGGGTCTCGGTAGAGCTGCAGGACCACGAGCTCCTTGAGGTCACGGGCCTGGACCAGCGCCAGATTGCCAGGAGCGCCCTGGACAACCAGGTTCTAATCTACGAACTCACCCCGCTCCAGGCGAGCCTCGAGGAGGCCTACATGGAGCTGACCAAGGACGAGGTCGAATACCACTCGCTGATCACTACGGGAGCTCCGGTTCCCGCCCAGTCCGGAGGCAACTGACGCCATGAGTACATCGACTTCCACCCAGCCCGCCGCCGGCCCCGGCCGCGCCGCCATTCACAACGCAGCTAGCCCGGGGTCCGGTCCAAGCTTTTTCCGGGTCCTGAATTCGGAGTTCATCAAGTTCCGCACGCTCCTGTCCACCACGATCCTGCTCGCCTCGACGGCCGTCGTCATGGTTGGCTTCGGCGCCCTGTCCGCCTGGGGAACCGGCCAGTTCGCAGACCAGGCCGCCTCCGACCCCGAGGCGGCTGCAGCGATTGCGGCGCAGGGCGGCGACCTCGTCGTCACGGTGCCCACCTCCGGCGTAGCCTTTGCGCAGCTGATCCTGGGCTCACTGGGCGTCCTGCTCATGAGCTCCGAGTTCACCACCGGCATGGCCCGCTCCACCTTCGCGGCTGTACCCAAGAGGCTGCCGGCGTTCGTCGCCAAGCTCGTGGTGGTCATCGTCAGCGCCTTTGTCCTGACGGCGGCGTCCACCTACGTCGCCGGTCTGGTGTCGGTGCCGATCCTGGACAACTTCGGCCTCAAACTGGACCTCGCCAGCTCGCAGTCGGTCAAGCTGCTCCTCGTCACCAGCGCCTATGTGGCGGCGGTGGCGGCAATCGGCATGGCACTCGGCACGCTGCTGCGGAATTCCGCCGGCGGCATCATGGCCCTCGTGGGCCTGTTCTTCGTGGCGCCGATCGCGTTCCAGCTCATTCCCGGCGACTTCTTCGAGGAGGCCCGCAAGTACCTCCCCGGAAACACGATCAACCCGCTGACCGCCGTTGAGCACGTTCCGGACACACTGGAAGTCTGGCAGGCGGCCCTCGTGCTGGGCGCCTGGGTGGTGGTGCCGGTGGTCGTGGCCATGATCCTGCTGAAGAAACGGGACGTCTAGCAGACCCGGGTTTTGCACATGATGAATGCTGTTTCGGTGAAGGACGCGCCAGCTACCCCGGCTGACGCGTCCTTCGCGGAGCTTGCTGCCCGACGGCGAGGCCGGGTCCGGCGCTACCTGTACCGGCGTCCGCGCGTCATGGACGCCATGGTGGTCGCCTGCTATTTGGTGCTGGTGCTGCCCACCGTGATCGACGCCGTGAATGCGGGCAGGTGGGCCGCGATCGGGCTGCTTGCCACTGTTGCGCTGTCCCTGTTCCTGCGGCGCCGGCGCCCGGTGGCCGTGGTGGTGTTCATCGCGTTGGCTGAGGTTGGCGTGACCCTGCTTCATCCGTGGGGATCCAACGTGTCGGCAGGGCTGTGGTTCTCGCTCTACGCCGTGGCCGTGGCGCACACGCGCCGCTTTGCCCTGGTCACGATGGCGGTGGCCTCAGCGCCGCTGGCACTGCTGTACTTCCTGGCCGCGGTGGGTCCGCTCGAGCGGGAGCTGCCCAGAGCTCCCTCCTCACCCGAGGAGTTCCGTCTCGTGACCAGCATTGCGGCGGGCACCAGCATCGTATTCTCCAACATCATCGCCACCGGCATCGGCATCTCCGTCCGGCAGCGGCGCGAGCACGAGCAGGAAACGGCAGCGTGGGCGGCCCGGGCCGCCCGCCTGGGGTCGGTCAACGAACGCAACAGGATAGCCCGGGAGATGCACGACGTCGTGGCCCACTCGCTGACTGTCATGGTGGCCCTGTCCGACGGCGCCGCCGTCGTGGTCCGAAGGGATCCGGAACGCGCAGCGGAGGTACTGGCGGAACTGTCCCGGACGGGCCGCACTGCCCTGGCGGACATGCGCCGGGTGCTGGGGGTCCTGCGGGATGACGCGACTGCCGGCCACGCGCCCCGTGAGCCGCTCGCGGATGGTGCCAGCTTCGGGAAGCTGCTGGACGGCTTCCGGGCTGCGGGACTTCCGGTCCATTACTCGCACACCGGCCCGGCACTGCCGGAGGACGTGGCCCTGCAGCTGACCGTGTACCGGATCGTGCAGGAATCGCTGACCAACGTGCTGCGCTATGGCCGGGCGCTAAGCCGGGTGGATGTGTTGGTGGTGCGCGAGGATTCCACGGTCACCATTGAAGTGCTCGACGACGGCCGGGGCACCGTTGACGCCGTCGCCCCCGGCGGGGGCAGCCCGGGCGGCGCCCTAGCTGCCGCGCCGCTGGGGACAGGGCAGGGCCTGACGGGGATGAAAGAACGGGCCGGAATCTACGGCGGTACGGTGGAAGCAGGCCCGGCCGCCGGCGGCGGCTGGCGCGTGCGGGTTGTCCTGGCACTAAACGGCGGGACGCTGAACGGCAATATGCAGACCGGCACCACGCCGGCAGCACACTGACCGGCAGGACGCGGGACGGCAGGATGCGGGACGGCAACTTGGAGAACGGCAAAATGGGGGAACAAATGAACGAGTCCGGACGCCTCCGGGTCCTGCTGGCGGACGACCAGCCGCTGCTGCGGATGGGTTTCCGGCTCATCCTGGAGGGTGAGGACGGCCTTGAGGTGGTGGGTGAGGCTTCCGACGGGGCCGACGCCGTCCGCCAGGTGGGCCACCTCGATCCCGACGTCGTGCTCATGGACGTCCGGATGCCCACGATCGACGGGATCGAGGCCACCCGGGCCATAACCGGTTCAGGCTCGCGCGCCAGGATCATCATCCTGACCACCTTCGACCTGGACGAGTACGCCTTCGCCGGTCTTCAGGCCGGCGCCTCGGCCTTTCTGCTCAAGGATGTGGCACCCGCCGAACTGGTCCAGGCCGTGCGGGTGGTGGCGAGCGGGGACGCCGTCGTGGCGCCCCGGGTCACGCAGCGGCTACTTGAGACGTATGTCCGCGGGGCCGGGCCCGCCGCCGCGTCGGGTGGTCAGGGAACGGCGGCCCCGCCGGCCCCGGCACCTGCTCCGCGCGACCCGCTGCTGGAGGACCTGACGCCCCGGGAAACAGAGATGCTCGAAGCGATGTCCGAGGGGCTGTCCAATGCGGAGATCGCGCACCGCTATTTCCTGTCCGAGGCCACCGTGAAGACCCACGTGCGGCGGATTCTGACCAAGCTGCACCTCCGCGACCGCGTCCAGGCCGTGGTGTACGCGTACGAAACAGGCCTGGTGACCCCGAGCAACCCCGACTACTGAAACGGGCCGCTCGGCGAAACACGCATAGCGTCTGCACAGGGAGGCCCTATGCAGGCCATAGCCCGCTGGAGTTGGATGGTGCCATGACAACCGCGCCCCGCATCCCGGATGGACAGCAGCCCCGGCACGAGCCGCACCCCAACCATGACCGCGGGCTCGAATTCGATCTGTCCACGCTCGTGTCGCGACGCTCGCTGGGCATGTTCCTCGGCGCCGGCACGGCGGCCGCGCTGGCCGCGTGCACTCCCGGAGGGCCGTCATTGGGGTCGTCATCGGCGCCGTCATCGGCACCATCAGGATCACCGTCGGGACCGCCGTCGTCGGCTTCCGCAAGTTCAACGACGACGGCGCCGGCAGCTTCCGCTGCCGTCTCTGCTTCCGGGTCCCCCACCGTGACCCGGGCGATCGCCGAGTGTGGCGTGGAGATTCCGCAGGAGACAGCCGGGCCTTACCCCGGCGACGGATCCAACGGACCCAACGTCCTGGAAGCCTCGGGGGTGGTCCGGCAGGACATCACCTCAAGCTTCGGCACGTCCAGCACGAAAGCGGACGGTGTGCCGCTGACCGTCACGCTGACCCTGCTCGACAACGCTAATGGTTGCGTCCCGCTGGCCGGCGCGGCCGTCTACGCCTGGCACTGCGATAAGGAGGGCGGTACTCGCTCTACGATGCGGGGATGGAGAACGAGAACTTCCTGCGCGGCGTGCAGGAGGCGGACGCCAACGGCCAGGTCACCTTCAAGACCGTCTATCCCGGAGCCTACAACGGCCGCTGGCCGCACATACATTTCGAGGTGTTCGAGTCCATGAACAACGCCACGGCAGCCGGGCAGGTGCTTGCTGTCTCGCAGATCGCCCTGACCGGCGCCGCCTGCCGGGAGGTCTACGCCGTCGCTGGCTACGAAACCAGCGCCCGGAATTTCCCGAACACCACGCTGCAGTCGGACAACGTGTTCGGCGAGGACGGCGGCATCTACCAGCTGGCCACCATGTCCGGTTCCGTCTCCGGCGGCTACACGGCAGGGCTCAGCGTCACCATCTAGGGCAAGGCTAGACTCGGAGCCATGCCTCTCCATTCCTCCGCCGCAGAGCACATCCGGGACCTGGGCGACTACGTCAGCGCCTCGCCGTCGAGCTTTCACGCCGTGCACGAGGGCGCCCGGCGCCTGGCGGAGGCGGGCTTCACCGGCCTGGACGAGCTGCAGCCCTGGGACGCCACGGCAGGGAAGTTCTACGTCATCCGGGACGGTGCGCTCATCGCCTGGGTCACGCCCGGGGATGCGGGACCCACCACCGGCTTCAACATCCTGGGCGCCCATACGGATTCGCCGTCGTTCAAGCTCAAGCCCAAGCCGACCACTGGCCGCTTCGGCTGGCTCCAGGCCGGCGTCGAGGTCTACGGCGGACCGCTGCTGAATTCGTGGCTGGACCGCGAACTGCAGCTTGCCGGGCGCCTCGTGATGCTCGACGGCACGCAGCACCTGACGGCCACCGGCCCGCTGCTGCGCTTTCCGCAGCTGGCCATCCACCTCGACCGGGCCGTGAATGAAGGCCTGACCCTCGACAAGCAGCAGCACATGAACCCCGTGTTCGGGCTCGGCGATCCTGGCGGGGAGGACCTGCTGGCGGTGCTGGCCGAGCGGGTGTCCGGCGAGGGCTCGCCGGTTGATCCGGCCCGGATCGGCGGGTACGACGTCGTCATCGCGGACACGCAGCCGCCTGCGGTTTTCGGGGTCAGGAGTGAGTTCTTCGCCTCCGGACGCCTGGACAACCTTTCCGCCACGCACGCGGGAATCACGGCGCTCATCGCGCACGCTGGCGCTTCCGACGGCGGCCCGGACGCTTCCGGGGGAACCGCGCCGATTGCGGTGCTCGCCGCCTTCGACCACGAGGAAATCGGTTCGGCGTCCCGGTCCGGGGCCTGCGGGCCGGTGCTTGAAGACATCCTGGTCCGGATCTCGGACGGGCTGGGCGCCTCGGCGAGCCAGCGGCGGCAGGCGTTCGCGGCGTCGTTCTGTGTTTCCGCCGATGCCGGCCACGCCGTCCACCCCAACTATGCCGAACGGCACGACCCCGTCAACCGCCCGGTCCTCAACGGCGGGCCGCTGCTGAAGATCAATGCCAACCAGCGGTACGCAACCGACGCTGCCGCGGCTGCCCTCTGGGCGCGGCTGTGTGACGAGGCCGGAATTCCCTACCAGGAGTTTGTGTCCAACAACGTGATGCCCTGCGGGTCCACCATCGGTCCGCTGACAGCCACCCGGCTGGGCATCAGGACCGTGGACGTGGGCGTTCCCCTGCTCTCAATGCACTCGGCCCGGGAGCTTTGTGGCGTGGAAGATCCGCACCGCCTTGCCCGGGTGACCGAGCTGTTCTTTGGAACTGCAGCGCACGCCTAGTGCGCACGCGACACATTTCCGCAGGGTTACAAAAATGCCTGTTGGGCAACCTGCGTTGCCACGTACGGTGTGTGGTTGGAAATGTGCCTATTTTGGATTGCCGTAAACTGTAACTTTGCACAGCCCGGACCAGCCCCCGGCTCCCTTAGTGTGAAACGCACAGTGTGGTCCCCGGCACAGCCTCCAGCCTTTGCCGCCCGGCCACCGCCCCAAAACCTGCAATCAAAACGAGGATGGCGCAGCCATGCACGCTGACCAACAACTGTCGAAATCCCTAAAGCCCCGGCACCTGTCGATGATCGCCATTGCCGGCGTCATTGGCGCCGGCCTGTTCGTCGGCTCCGGCGCGGCCATCCAGCAGGCCGGTCCCGGCATCCTGCTGGCCTACATGGCCGCAGGCATCGTGGTCATCCTCGTCATGCGGATGCTTGGCGAGATGGCGGCCGCGAACCCCGAAACCGGATCCTTCTCCACCTACGCCGACAAGGCACTGGGCCGCTGGGCCGGCTTCAGCATCGGCTGGCTCTACGCGTGGTTCTGGATCATCGTGCTGGGCATTGAGGCCACAGCCGGTGCCGCGATCATGCACCGCTGGGTACCGGGCATCGACCAGTGGGTCTGGGCCCTGGCGCTCATGATTCTGCTCACGCTGACCAACCTGGGCTCGGTGAAGTCCTACGGGGAGTTCGAGTTCTGGTTCGCCTCCATCAAGGTCACGGCCATCATCCTGTTCCTCCTTTTCGGCGTGGCAGCGATCCTCGGCCTGGTTCCGGGCGTTCCGGCACCCGGCCTGAGCAACCTGACGGGCAACGGGGGCTTCCTGCCCAACGGACCGGGGGCAGTCCTGGCCGGAATCCTCGTGGTGGTCTTCGCGTTTTTCGGTGCTGAGATTGCCACAATCGCAGCCGGTGAATCCGAAAACCCGGTTGAAGCGGTCAAGAAGGCCGTGAAGTCCACGGTCTGGCGCATCCTTGTCTTCTACATCGGCTCGATCGCGATCGTTGTCACGCTGCTCCCCTGGAACTCCGCCAACGTGGCCAAGAGCCCGTACGTCGCGGTCATCGAGCTGTTCGGCATCCCCGGCGCGGGCACCATCATGGACGTCGTGGTGCTGACCTCGGTGCTGTCCTGCCTGAACTCGGGTCTCTACACGGCCAGCCGCATGCTCTTCTCGCTCTCGCAGCGCGGCGACGCCCCGAAGTCCTGGACCCGCATCTCCAAGCGCGGCGTGCCCGCCGCAGCGGTGCTGGCCTCCACCGTGGTCGGCTTCATCACCGTGGGACTGAACTACATCGCCCCGGACACGGTCTTCCTGTTCCTGGTGAACACCTCCGGTGCCATCGCGCTTTTTGTCTGGCTGGTCATTGCCGCGTCCCAGCTGGTGCTGCGCCGCCGGATGGGGGCCGCAGCCAAGGACCTCTCGCTGAAGATGTGGTTCTTCCCCTACCTCACCTGGCTGGCGATCGGCAGCATCGTGGCGTTGATCATCGGCATGGTGATCCTGGATTCCACCCGCGAGTCGCTCCTGCTCTCCGTGGGCCTGGCCGCCGTGGTGGTCGGCATCGGTGTGTGGCGCTACCGCAAGGGTGGGCCGGGCCGGGCCGGGGTGCCGGCAGCCTCTGAGACGTCCGCCGAAACCGCTGATGCAGGCGTGGGGTCCGGCCCGGCGTCGTAATCACGCCTCCACACTCTGCGACTCTGAAGCACCATCCGCCCGGTTGGCCGTTTACGGCCCGACCGGGCGGATGCCTTTGTTTTTAAGTGAGCTTGTTTGGGTCAGCCCTGCCAGGAGTCAGCCCTGCCTGGGGGCGAACATGATGACGGCGACGCCGACGAGGCAAACGGCGGCTCCGATGAGGTCCCAGCGGTCGGGCCGGAAACCGTCCAGAAGCATGCCCCACACCAGGGAGCCGACGATGAAGACCCCGCCGTACGCCGCCAGGACCCGGCCGAAATGGGCATCTGGCTGGAAGGCGGCCACAAAGCCGTAGAGCCCCAGCGCCACGATTCCGAGCCCGGCCCACCACCACGCCTTGTCCTCGCGCACGGCCTGCCAGATCAACCAGGCTCCGCCGATCTCCGCCACGGCCGCCAGGGTGAAAAGGAGCACGGACTTCAGAATCGTCATGGCTCCAGTATTCCGCGCCGGAGTTGTCCACAGCACCGGGTCATATGACTGGCGCCGCCGCCGGATTCCCCCTAGATTCACAGCATCAGTGAGAGTCCGACAGAAATCTGGGGAAAATGTCGCAACAACCGCCTGTTTCCGCGCCCGCGGTGCCCGAGCTTCCGGCGCATCAGCCTGGAACATCTCCCGGCCCGCAGCCGGGCAATTCATTCTTCGATTTCCGCCTGCTTTGGACCGGCGCTGCCGCTGCGGCTGCCTCCTACACCGCGGTGTACCTGTTCAGCCTCGCAGCCGTACTGCTGTCCCTCGCAGGCATTGCGGCCAGCCAGGGCAACCCGGTTCCGGCACTGGGCGGAGCAATTGCCGCGGAGCAGGCACCGGACGCCTGGTCGCAGCTGGGCCAGCTAACCGCCCAGTTGGTGGCGATGGCGCATTTGGGCAGCGCAGGTACCGCCGTGGCAGGTGTGGTGCCCTTTCTTGGGTCCGTCCGGGGTGAGGGCCACCTCTATGGAGTCCCGTTGGCGGTGCTCCTGATCAGCGCGGTGGGCATCTATCTGGCAGGCCGTTTGGCCGAACTGCGGTTTCCATCCGCTGGCCGGCCGCAGCTCCTGCTGCAGTCCGCAGTCAGCGGCGCGGTTTTCGCACTGCTGGTCAACGGTGTGGCCGCGGCCGCTGCCGTCCGTTTCCCCGCCACGGGCGGATTCAGCGTCGATCCCATCTCAGCAGCCGGCGGATGGTCTGTTTTGGTCGCCTTCCTTCTTGCTGCAGGGCTGTCTGCACCGTCCCGGAACAGCATATATTCGCGGCGCGCGGCGTCCGCCGATGCATCGTTCCTTCGCGGAAAACTGAACCTGCCGCTCGCCGCCGTAGCAGTACACACGGCAGTTTTTTCGGTCATCGCCATCCCCGCGGCATGGATCACTGCCGCCGTTTCCGGGGGCTGGGCAGCCCTGCTCTCCGGCCCGCTGCTGATGGGCAACGCGGCCGGGTACTGCCTTGTGGCCGGCCACCTCGGAGGCCTCCACGTGCTGTCAGAAACGACGGCGATTTTCGGCGCGCAGCAGAGCGTGAATGAGGACCAGACCATTTACGGCTTCGGTGCTGATGCAGCGGGCACGGACCCTGCGGTCGCTGCGTGGGCGGCGCTGGCACTGGCATTGGTCTGTACGGTCATTTCCGGCCTTTGCGTTCTGCTGCGCCGGGGCACCGTTTCCAACGGTGACCTCCGGCAGTGGGCGCCCGTGCCCGCAGGATTCCTGGTGTTGGGGCTGCTGTTGCTGCCTCTCCTAACGGTTCGCGCAGACTTTGATGCGCCGGGACTCGCTTCCGGTCAGTACGTCCTGGCACCGGCTTGGTGGTCGCCGGCCGTCCTCCTCGGCTGGGGGCTGCTGGTTGAGGCTTCGGCACGCTTCCTGGCGCCTTACCTGGCGCCGGTGGTGCCGGCCGGGCTGCAGCGCCTGCTCCGCGTCCTGCCCGCCAGGCCTCAGGAAAGCGGGCCGGGTGAAGCCGGAGCACTGGTCCCCGTCACCCCCGAGGAAGGGCATGCGGCAACCGGCCCGGCGGCAACCGGCCCTGCCGCAACCGGCCCTGCCGTAACCCCTCGTGCAGAGCGGCAGCTTTCGGCCAAGGGCAGGAAGCGCCTGCTGGTGTCAGCCGCCGTCGTTGGTGCGGTCGCGGTGCTCGCGGCGGGGTCGGTGGTGACAATTAACGCGGTCAAGCCCGGCCCGGACCAGCCGGTGAAGGCCTACGCCCAGGCACTCATGGACGGCGACGCGCGGAAAGCCCTGGAAATTTTGGATCCCGACGTGCCCAATGAGGAGCGGGCCCTCCTGACCAATGAGGTTCTCGGCGCTGCGGCGAACCGCATTGACGGCTTTTCGATCATTTCCACCAGGGTTTCCGGTGACTCGGCGCAGGTCAGTGCCGAACTGAGGCAGGGAGGGCGCAAGTACGAGCAGACGTTCGCCCTCGTCAAAAAGCAGCCCGAGCTCCTGGACGACCATTGGCAGCTTGAGGCGTTCCCTCTGCAGCAGGTCACTGCCTCCGTCGATGTTCCCCTGGCGGCCGTCTCGGTCAACGGAGTAACTGTCCCCGCGGGTCAAAATGAGGTCACTGCTATCGGCACAAACATCAGTCTCCCGGCGTTTCCCGGTTCCTACTCCGTAGGTCTTCCGGACAGCGAGAAGTACCTCTCGGTCGAGGACCAGCAGGTAGTGGTCTCGGGCGGCTCGCTGCCACAAGCGCCGGAGACAGCCAGGCTCACGGTAAAGGCCTCGGATGCGCTGGTGGCGGAAACATCCCGCCAGGTGGCCGCCGCCCTTACCGCCTGCGAGAAGTCCACGGACATTGAACCGGAGGGCTGCCCGTTCTCACAGTTTGCTTTCGGCGATGTCCGAAATGTTAAGTGGTCGGTCACCGCCGACCCGGACTACGGGCTTAGCCGGTCGTTTGATGGCACTTGGCGGCTCAGCGGGGGTAAGGCCGGCGAAGCCACGGTGAGCTACGAGAGGAATGCCTCCTTCAGCAAGACAGACCCTGAGTGGGAAAAGGAGACCGATCAGGTGCAGTTCTATGTCAGGGGCAACGTCTCAGTCGAGCCGGACAAGGTGCTGGTGAGTTTGTCGCGCTTCTGACGCCCGGTTTTCCACATAGCCGGACCGGCACTCCCGCCCCGGCTGTCAGGGCCCATAGCCTTGGAGTTATCCGAATCGCGGAAACCGTCGCCGGTGCACTAAGATAGTGAAGTCTGTGCTGCGCCCTGGTCCTTCTTTGGCCGCGGGCGTGCACGGCATCGCAAATGAACCTCCTGTTACGGAAATACCGTAACCGCTTAGCCCAAAGGAGGTGGGTTCACATATGCGTCCTTACGAATTGATGGTAATCATCGACCCCGAGGTCGAAGAGCGTACCGTAGAGCCGTCGCTTCAGAAGTTCCTGAACGTCATCACCAACGATGGTGGAACCATCGAAAAGGTTGACATCTGGGGCCGTCGCCGTCTGGCTTACGACATCAAGAAGAAGTCCGAAGGTATCTACGCCGTGGTGAACTTCACCTCGACGCCGGCTACCGCCAAGGAACTTGACCGCCAGCTGAGTCTTAACGAGACCATCATGCGCACCAAGATCACCCGCCCCGAAGAGCAGAAGGTTGTTGCTGAGTAATTTCAGCTACCAACTTTCATTCTTTACACCGCAGGAACGAACAAGGAGGCAGTAGATGGCAGGCGAAACCACTATTACGGTCATCGGTAATCTCACCAATGACCCCGAACTGAGGTTCACACCGTCAGGTTCGGCAGTAGCGAACTTCACCATCGCGTCCACGCCTCGCACCTTCGACCGCCAGTCCAATGAGTGGAAGGACGGGGAAACCCTGTTCCTCCGCGCTTCGGTCTGGCGCGAGGCAGCAGAGAACGTCGCCGAGTCCCTCACCAAGGGCACCCGCGTGATTGTTTCCGGCCGCCTGAAGAGCCGTTCCTACGAAACAAAAGAAGGCGAGAAGCGCACCGTTATCGAGCTCGAAGTCGACGAAATCGGCCCGAGCCTGCGTTACGCCAATGCCAAGGTCAACCGCACCCAGCGCTCCGGCGGCCAGGGCGGTTTCGGCGGCGGCAACAGCGGCGGATTCGGTGGCGGTGGATTCGGTGGCGGCCAGGGTGGAAACCAGGGCGGCAACACCGGAGGAAACTGGGGCGGCGGCAACCAGCAGCCCGCAGCGCAGGAAGACCCCTGGGCCACGCCCGGGGTCAGCAATGCGGGCGGCGGCTGGGGCAACGGCCCGGATTCCGAACCTCCCTTCTAAACAACAAACCAAAGGTCCGGCGCAGCATGCGTCAGAGCGTTCCATACGGCACTCTCTGAGCACGCCGCAGTCGGACCACCACCATCCCGTGGATCACGATTCACGGGCTCCCTAGAATAGGAGCTCCACGATGGCTAAGGCTGAACTCCGTAAGCCCAAACCAAAGTCCAACCCCTTGAAGGCCGCTGACATCACTGTCATCGACTACAAGGACGTAGCATTGCTGCGCAAGTTCATCTCCGACCGCGGAAAGATCCGCGCCCGTCGCGTCACTGGCGTCACGGTCCAGGAGCAGCGCAAGATCGCCCAGGCAATCAAGAACGCCCGCGAAGTTGCCCTGCTGCCCTACTCCGGCGCTGGCCGGGGTTAAGGAAAGGGATTAACTAACATGGCAAAGCTCATTCTGACCCACGAAGTAACCGGTCTCGGTGCTGCTGGCGACGTTGTCGAGGTCAAGGACGGTTACGCACGTAACTACCTGCTGCCCCGCGGTTTCGCCCTGACCTGGTCGAAGGGTGGCGAGAAGCAGGTTGAGTCCATCAAGGCTGCCCGCGTCGCCCGCGAGCACGCTTCCCTGGAAGATGCTCAGAAGCAGGCCGCCGCTCTGTCCGCCAAGCCGGTCAAGCTGGTTGTCAAGGCTGGCGAAAGCGGCCGCCTGTTCGGCACGGTCAAGCAGGCCGACGTCGCCGACGCTGTTGAGGCCGCAGGCCTTGGCAGCATCGACAAGCGCAAGGTTGAACTGCCGGCTCACATCAAGTCGGTTGGTTCCTACCAGGCCAACGTCCGTCTGCACGACGACGTTGCTGCTGTGATCGAACTCGACGTAGTCGCAGGCAAGTAGTAGATCCGGCGTTTGCCGGGTCTGCTTCGCAGTCCTGAATTGCTGACGGCCCCCGCCGTCGAATTCCTCCGGGAAGCCGACGGCGGGGGCTTCGTCATTTCCGGCAGGTTCAGGCCGACTGCCTACTGTTGGTGCAGGACCGTGGCGCAGTATCGGTAGCCGATGCTGATCAGTTCGGCCAGCACGGCTTCATCGACGTCCGACAGCTTGTTGATATAGAGGCAGCCGCCACCCGTCTAGTGCTTTCCCAGACGGTCGAGGAGCGCGGCCGACTCCGGCGCATTCGTCAGGCCGTACAGCGAGAGGCTGGCCTTGCGGGGCGAAAAACCCACCGCTGCAGTGTCCCCTTCGCGCCCGGTGGCGTACTTGTAGTGAGCCCTGCCGAATCCGACGATGGTGGGACCCCACATCTCAGGTTCCTGACCCGTCAGTCCTGCCATGAGGGTACGCAGCCGCAGGGCGTCCTGCAGGCGCACTGGGTGCTCCACAGCCGCGATGAAGTCGTCCGCCGAAACCCCTGTCACCCGTGTCTTGTTTTCCGCCATGGACGCAGTGTACTGGGCGGTTATCGGGGTGGCGGAATAAAGGGCGGACCTGCCCGGTTGAGCGATTAGATGCAAATGCATATACAGCGCCAACCAGAGGAGACCGCCATGGAGACCCGCCGCATTACCGTTCTGTCCGCCGGGCTGGGAGTGCCGTCGTCGACGCGCCTGCTGGCCGACCAGCTGGCCGCCGCCGCCACACGGGAGCTGGCTGCCGCCGGCTACGAGGTGACCACCGACGTTGTGGAGCTCCGCGATCTGGCCGTGGACATCGCCAACAACTTCGTTACGGGTTTTGCCCCGCCCCGGCTGGCTGAGGTGATCGCCGGCGTCGAGGCCTCCGACGGCATCATTGCGGTCTCACCGGTGTTCAGTGCTTCCTACAGCGGGCTGTTCAAGTCCTTCATTGACGTCCTCGACCCCAAGTCACTGGACGGCAAAGCGGCCCTCCTGGGGGCCACCGGCGGAACGGACCGCCACCAGATGGTGCTCGACCACGCCATGCGCCCGCTCTTCAGCTACCTCCGCACCCGGACCGCCGCCACGGCCGTCTTCGCCGGACCCCAGGACTGGGGAAACGCGGACGACGGCGGCACCCCCCTTTCGGTGCGGATCGAACGGGCCGCGGCCGAGTTCAGCCACCTCCTGGAAGGGGGCCAGCCCGGCCGCAAACCCGCCCTGCTGGAGTCACTGCCCTTTGAACAGCTGCTGGCCGGGATCTCAGGCGGGCGGTAACGCGAACTAATCGCAGCACCCGCTCGTTGTGCCGGGCATGAAATGTCCCATTGATTCTTCAGACCTGGTCATGAGCGAACGCAGCGGCGTGGAAATCGACTACTGCCCGCAGTGCCGGGGTGTGTGGCTGGACCGCGGCGAACTGGACAAAATCATCGACCGCGTCAACACCGGGGCACCTGCGGCGCCCGTTCCCCCTGCACCGGCGTCACCTGCGCCCGGCATGGCACCTCCGCCGCTGTACCGCAACTTTGAACCGCGGCGTGAAGAGCCGCGGCGGGACCAGCCGCGCTACGACGACCGGAACTACGGCAAGGGATACGACCGCGACTATGACCGCCGCCGCCACAAGAAGAAGGAAGGCTGGCTGGGGGATCTGTTCGACTTTTGAGTGCCGCCGGGCCGGGCAGCCGGCGGCAGTTAGTTGTTCAGCAAGGCAATTAGTCGTCCAGCAGGGCGATGAATTCGCGCGCCTGTTTCAGCGTGATGTCCGAATGCCGGGTCAGCGCGTTGGCAGCTGCTTCGATATTGCCGCTCTTGGCGAGTGTGCGGATGCGGCCGTAGATCTCGTCGTTGAGCATGTTGCTGCTGACCTCCCGGGTGACATCGCCTTTGCTGGCTATGGCCCGGTACCTGTACGGGAACCGCTGCGGTGGCTCGTCGTCGTCCTCGGGTTCGCTGGGTTGTTGGGCCGGCGATTGGAAGGGCTGCGGGTGGGCTGCCAGCGCGGCCACCGCGTCCCGTGATGCGCGCAGGCCCTGCCCTGAGACCTCGTAGTACAGCTTGATCGCAGCCATGGCCTGGCCCTGGGCGATGAGCGCGTACAGCCGCCGGTGTTCATCCTCGGACAGCTTGGCTGCGGCTTCCCTTGCCAGCTCTGCGGACTCCACAGGCGGTTTGGCCGGCTCCCTGACCGTGCGCCGGCGGTGGCCCAACGCACGTGCCGTGATGGCAACGGCCACAGCAACGGCCACGAGGATCAGGAAGGGGATCAGGAGCGATTCCATGGTTACAGCCGATCTACATATTGCTTGGCGGTCAAAAGGTTGGAGTGGGTGGCCTGGCGCAGAAGCCTGATGGCCTGGACCTTCTGCCCGTTGCGCACCAGTGTCTGCAGCTGCAGCGCCAGCTGCGGGTTCAGCGTGGTCCCGGTGGCAAGTGCCGCAGGGTAGGAGCCGTGCGGGAAGTCGGCATAGTGGCTGGGATCATGGCCGGGGTGGCCGAGCGGAAGTGTCTGGCGATGGTCATGCTGCTGGTTCTGCTGTTGCCGGTTCTGGCTCGGCAGGGCCGCAGCCTCCAAGCGTGCCCGGGCCGCCATGGCCGCCTGAACCTGGGCTGCGTAGTGGGCTTGGGAACGCCTTGCCAGATCCAGCTGGTAGCGGTCCGCGTCGGACATGCCCCCATCACGCGGCTTCAGTGCCGTAGCGAGCGCCCAGAGGGCTGCGGCGAGGATAAGGGCAGGAACCAAGACTGTCAGTACGTCGCCCATACTTAGAGCTTAACGCCAGATCCGCGTTATCCACAGCATATGCCCGGCTGCGCATGGTGGGCTCCATCCGTGACGGCGGTCATGACCCCCGGGCGGCAAGATTCAGCCGTACGGCATGCGTCGGGGAGCGGACTCGGACAAATGCCGGTGATCCGTATCACAAAGTGGGAATGTAGAGGCCGAAGACGCCCACTGAGGTTGGAATTACTGGCCGGTATCCCCAGGGGACGCTTACGGCTGTGGATGAAGGTTTGCGCAAAAGATTATTTCGTCCACAGGAAAAACTGGACGTTTCCGCAGGTCAGACCCCATATATGCGGAAAAGAAAATGTCTATCCACAGCTTCCCCCACAGGCTGTGCACAAGCAGCGCTATCTTGTGCACACGTTATCCACAGAGGTGCGAAACTGCGGGCTTTGTGAGTGGGCAGACGGGCGCTAACGTAGCGGAGACACCCCATTCGGGTGAGTTTTCCCTTCCGGCCTGAAGACCGGAGCCAGCGGACAGCCGGACTCCGGGTGATTGGTGCTGCCCTGTGGAAAACCTGTGGATGAGGCGTCGCCGGGGTTCAATAGCCCGGACCGAAAAATGTCAGGGCCTGCTGGTGTAGTTGCATTAGCCCGGGCAGCAGTTTTGCTGCGCGGCTTACCCGCGGCACACGGCACACGCGCCGCAGTCCTCCTGCATGGACTGCGGACACAATGGAGGACAGCAGCTTTGTCAGTTACGCACCTGGACTCAATCGAAGGTACCCGCGGATCCGAAGGCAGCCGCAAACCTCCGCAGGACATCCCCGCCGAGCAGTCCGTCCTGGGCGGCATGATGCTCTCCAAGGACGCCATTGCGGACGTGGTTGAGATCCTGCGCGGGCAGGACTTCTACCGCCCCGCCCACGAAACTATTTATGAGGCCGTCATCGACCTCTACGGCCGCGGAGAACCCGCAGATGCCGTCACGGTGTCCGATGAGCTGACCAAGCGCGGCGAAATCAACCGGATCGGCGGACCGGCCTACCTCCATGAGCTCATTCAGACGGTACCCACGGCCGCGAACGCAGGCTACTACGCCGAAATTGTGGCCGAGCGCGCCGTGCTCCGGCGGCTGGTCAATGCCGGTACCAAGATCGTGCAGCTCGGCTACGGCCAGGACGGCGAAGTCGAAGACCTGGTCAACCAGGCCCAGGCGGAGGTCTACGCAGTCGCCGAGCGCCGCACCGCGGAAGACTACGTCGTCCTGAAGGACGTCATGGAGTCCACCGTGGATGAGATCGAGGCCTCCGGCCACCGCGGTGAAGGCATGGTGGGCGTTCCCACCGGCTTCTACGAGCTGGATGAGCTGACTCACGGGCTGCATCCGGGCCAGATGATTGTCATTGCCGCCCGGCCCGCCGTGGGTAAGTCCACCTTCGCGCTGGACTTTGCCCGCTCGGCCGCCATCAAGAACAACCTGGCCACGGTGATGTTCTCCCTCGAAATGGGCCGCAACGAGATCGCCATGCGCCTCCTCTCGGCCGAGGCCACAATCGGCTTGCAGGACCTCCGCAAGGGCACCATCAAGGACGAGCAGTGGTCCAAGATCGCCACCACCATGGGGCGCATGAATGATGCCCCGTTGTTCATTGACGACAGCCCCAACATGTCCCTCATGGAGATCCGCGCCAAGTGCCGCCGCCTCAAGCAGCAGCACGACCTCAAGCTCGTGATCCTCGACTACCTGCAGCTCATGAGCTCGGGCAAGAAGGTGGAGTCCCGCCAGCAGGAAGTCTCCGAGTTCTCGCGTGCACTGAAGCTGCTGGCCAAGGAACTTCAGGTCCCCGTCATTGCCCTGTCGCAGCTGAACCGTGGTTCTGAGCAGCGGCAGGACAAACGCCCCATGGTCTCCGACCTGCGAGAGTCGGGGTCCATCGAGCAGGACGCCGACATGGTGATCCTGCTGCACCGTGAAGACGTCTACGACAAAGAGTCCCCGCGCGCCGGCGAGGCGGACATCCTCATCGCCAAGCACCGTAACGGCCCCACCAAGGACATTGTGGTGGCCTTCCAGGGTCACTACTCGCGGTTCGCCAACATGGCGGGGGATGCCGGAGGCGGCGGCTTCTAGGCTGCCGGTGTCAGCCGCGCTGTGACTGCAGCAGGTGGTTGGGCAGCCTGTTCCCCGGGGCTGCCGCCCTGATCTCCAGGAGCTCCCGCGCATGGGCGTGGAGCCGCTTGTCCTCCTCGGACACGGGGGTCCATGCAGGGATGGGGACCGAAGTCCCCTCGGCGTCGCGGGCCACCATCACGGTGAGGCAGTAGGTGGTCAGGTTCAGTTCACGGCCCTTGGGGTCCCCGGAGCGGACATGTACAGCAATGTGCATGCCCTTGGTGCCCGTGTAGACCAGCCGGGCCTCCACCTCCACCACGTGGCCAATCAGCAGCGGCCGGTAGAACCGGACTCCGCCGGAGAATACAGCCACCGTGTCCCGGCCGCAGTAGCGGGAGGCGCACACATAAGCGGCCTCATCGATCCATTTCATGACGATCCCGCCATGAACTTTCCCGCCCCAGTTCACGTCCGTGGGTGCCGCCATAAACCGCAGGACGACGCGCTCGGCGGTGCCGGCATCGGTATATTCCTGGGCGCTCATGGCTTCGACGATCTGTTCTCGGATACCAATCCGCGCCAGGGCGTGGTCCCGCTGTTCCAGTTCTTCCGCCGTCATTGGCTCGAACTGCTTTACCGGGATGGGTTTCCCGTCCTCGCCAACCGCCACAAAAATCACCATGCACTGGCTCCGCATGGTGGCCGGCCCGCCTTTGGGGTCCCCGGAGGAGACCACCGTCCGGATGTGCATGGAGGAGCGGCCCGTGTAGACGATGGTGGCGGTGACCTCCACCATGTCGCCGATGTTCACCGGGTCGGCGAAATGGATGTTCCCCACGTAAGCGGTGACGCAGTAGGACTTGGCCCAGCCCACGGCGGCCGCATAGGCCGCCTTGTCCACCCACTCGAGCACGGTTCCGGCGTCGACGGATCCGCTGTGGCCCACGTCCATGGGGGCGGCAAGGAAGCGGAGGGTTACTGAATTGGCGGCAGTCTCGCTCATGGTCGCAGTTTACTGACCGCAGTCCTCGGGGCAGATCCGGGCCTTCACAAACGCGCTCCCGCCCGCCATAAGCCCCGGTGGCCCGTGCCTCCGATGTCACGAACGGGAAAGGAGTGGCCGGTTCGCTCTTGATAATGATTATCATTAGTTCCATGTCATCGAAACGACCTGTTCTTCCTGCCCGATCTTCCACCCGCCGGCCCGGCCGCGCCATCGCGTCTTTCGCCCGGGCCTTCACGCAGCCGCTCGCAAGGCCGCACGCAGTCCGGTTGGTGGCGGCCTGCGGGGCTGCCCTCCTCCTGTCCGGCTGCGCAGGAAGTCCCGGTCAGGAGGCGGCCGAAAGTTCTGCCGGCACTCCACAGAACGTCGAGACCGCAGAACCCGCGGAACTTCGCGCCCCCAAACCACGCCTCGCGTACACCTACGAGGGCGGCATCCGAGTGCTGGACGCCGGGACCCTCGAGTCTGTGGCGGACGTCGAGCTGGACGGTTACAACCGCATCAGCCCGGCCGGGGACGGCCGCCACGTCCTGGTGGCGGCGGGTGACTCGTTCCGCGTCCTCGACGCCGGCGCCTGGACCGAGCGGCACGGCGATCACGGCCACTCCTACGCCGCCCAGCCCACGCTGACGGCTCACGCGTTCGCGGCGAGCAAACCCGGCCATGTGGTGCGGCACGCCGGAAGAACTGTCCTGTTCAGCGACGGGTCCGGCAAGGTGGAGTCCTTCGAGTCGGCCGCCCTCGGCGAACTGTCGGAGGACGGCCTTCCGGAGACGGTCACCTACACGGCACCCGAGGCCCACCACGGCGTGGCGGTGGAGCTGGAGGACGGGAAGCTGCTGGTAACGGTGGGCGACGAGGACGCCCGCAACGCCGTGGCCCTCCTCGCGCAGGCCGTGGGTTCGGGCCGCAAGGAGACGGGTCTGGAACGCAGGGAGATCCTCCGCAGCCAGCGACTGCCCCGGTGTCCATGGTGAGGCGGTGGCCGGCGAAAACACCGTGATCTTCGGGTGCGAGGACGGGCTGCTGGTTTTCAAGGACGGCAGGTTCTCCAAGATCTCCAGTCCTGACACCTTTGGCCGGATGGGCAACCAGGCGGGCTCGCCGGCGTCGCCAGTGGTGCTGGGGGACTACAAAGTGGACAAAGACGCGGTCCTGGAGCGGCCCACGAGGATTTCGCTGGTGAACACGGATACCAAGGCCCTGAAGCTGGTGGAACTCGGTACGAGCTATTCGTTCCGGTCGCTGGGGCGCGGGCCGGCCGGTGAAGCGCTGGTCCTTGGCACGGACGGCTCGCTGCACGTCCTCAACCCCGTGACAGGCGCCACGGTGTCCACGATCCCCGTCGTTGCCGCCTGGCAGGAGCCGGAGGCGTGGCAGGATCCCCGGCCAACACTGTACGTCCAGGGCTCCACCGCCTATGTAACCGAGCCGGCAAGGCGACAACTTCACGCCGTCGACCTGAAGACGGGCAAGACCGTCCGCACGGCAACGCTGGGTCACACCCCGGATGAACTGACGGGTGTCACCGGCTGACTAACTGACCGGCTGAACCAGCAACAGCCGGCCGAAAAACGAGTAAAACGACAAACGACGGCGGCCGCACCTGGAACCGAAGTCCCGGGCGAGCAGCCGCCGTCGTCGTTCCGTGGACAGTCACCGCTCTGGAGCGGTGCTGCATTCAGGGAGGGTTACGCCAGAACCTTGAGCTTGGAATTGCTGCGGCCGAACAGGGCTGCGTCCGCCGAGAGGCGGCCGGCTCCGGCAAGGGTGATGGCCGCTGCCCCGGCTGCGAGCAGGAGAACCAGCTCGTAACCGCCGGTGGCAACGAAGACTCCGGCCGAGGCGTGGACCAGGAAGAGGGCACCAAGCATGTCCAGGGCGAGCAGGGCGGCGAAGACGCGGGTCAGCAAGCCGAGGATGAGGGCGATGCCGCCCACCAGCTCCAGGGTGGCGACGACCGGGGCGGCGACCTCAGCGGCCGGAACCCCCATCTTCGCGAAGGATGCCTGCGTCCCGGCGATGGTGAATTCGCTGAACTTCTGCCAGCCGTGCGCGGCGAAGAGGAATCCGGTGATGACTCGCAGGATCGTCAGGGCTGTGGTGGTCTGGGTGGACTGGTTCATGGAGATTCTCACCGTTCGGTTCGATTGGGGGTTGTCTCTGTGGGTACGCGGTACGGAGCGCGTCAGCTGAAGCTTCCCTTCCACTGTCCCGAAGTTTTGTTGAAGTGTCAACTAATGTGTCGTGGTTATCTTTTTTGCGGCGGCTAGGCTGACTCCGTGCCCCAATCGCCTTCCGCCGCCGTTTCCACCCCAAAGCCCGACAGCCACGGCCGGGAAATCCTCCGGCTTGCCGTTCCCGCCTTCGGTGCGCTGATCGCCGAACCGCTCTTTCTGCTGGCCGACTCGGCCATTGTGGGGCACCTGGGCGTTGCCCAGTTAGCCGGCGTGGGGCTGGCCTCGGCGGTGCTGCACACCGCAGTCGGGCTGATGGTTTTCCTGGCGTACTCCACCACCCCTGCCGTGGCGCGGGCGGTGGGGGATGGCCAGATCGGAAGGGCGCTTGCCGCCGGGCGCGACGGCGTCTGGCTGGCCCTGCTGCTCGGGACAGCGCTGGCGCTGGCTGGGTTCCTCGCCGCCGAGCCGCTGATCGGGCTCATGGGGCCGAGTCCGGAGATCCGCACCTTCGCGGTGGACTACCTTCGCTGGTCCATGCCCGGGCTGGTCGCGATGCTGCTGATTTTTGCCGGCACGGGCGTGCTGAGGGGGCTTCAGGACACCCGGACGCCGTTGGTGGTGGCCACGGCGGGTTTCACGCTGAACATCGTGCTGAACCTGGTGCTGGTTTACGGATTCGGACTGTCCGTCGTCGGGTCTGCCGTGGGAACCAGCATCGCGCAGTGGGCCATGGCTGCCGTGTATCTGGTGATGGTGCAGCGCAATGCCCGTCACCATGGTGTCAGCCTGCTGCCCCACTGGCATGGGATCCGGGCCATGACCAAGGTGGGCTCCTGGCTCATGCTGAGGACCCTGAGCCTCCGCATCGCCATCCTCGCGACGGTGCTCGTGGTCACGGCTCAGGGTGCAGTGAATCTGGCTGCCCACCAGCTGGCCATGACAGTCTTCACCTTCCTCGCCTTCGCGCTGGACGCCCTGGCCATCGCCGCCCAGGCGCTGATCGGCAAGGAGTTGGGAGCCTCCAACCCCGGCAAGGCGCGGATCCTGACCCGGACCATGATCCGCTGGGGTACCGGCTTTGGGGTGGCCACCGGCGTGCTGCTCGCCGTGGCGGCTCCGTTCGCAGGGGCCCTCTTCACACCGGACGCCGGCGTTCAGTCGGTCTTGACCGCGGCACTGTGGGTACTGGCCGCGAGCCAGCCTCTTGCAGGGTACGTGTTTGTCCTCGACGGGGTGCTGATCGGGGCCGGCGACGCGAAGTATCTGGCGATTGCCGGCGTCGTAAATCTTGCGGTGTACCTTCCGCTGCTGCTGGCGGTGCCGCTGGCCGGGGCCGACGGCGCCGCGGCGCTGGTGTGGGTGTGGGTGGCCTTTTCGCTGGGGTACATGTGCGCCCGCGCCGTGACGCTGGGGCTGCGGGCCAGGACAGACCGCTGGATGGTGCTCGGCTCCTAGCCTGCGGTCCGGATTCGCCGGCACGGGCTGGCGCACTAAACTGGAGCGGTGACTTCCCCCGCTAAGCCTGCTGAATCCGCCGCGCCTGCCCCTTTGGCGGAGCTGTGGAAACCCGCCCTGCTGCGGGCTGCCGCGGCGCTGGTGTTCGGTGCTGTGACTGTGTTCTGGGCGGCTCCTTCCGTGACCGGGATGTCGCTGACGGGCGGGGTGTACCTGCTGGCCACCGGCCTGATCCTGCTGTGGGGCATTCCGCTGACCGGTTTCCGCCGCGAGGCGGCTGCCGGCCGCATTCTCTCCGCCGCGGGAGCTGCCCTGACCGGTGCCGGCGTGGCCCTGCTGTTCCTGCAGGGCAGTGTGGTGTTCGCCGGTGTTGGTGCTGTGGGGCTGGCCGTGGCGTCGGCGTCCGAGCTGTACCTGGGCATCAGGTTCCGCGGGCGGCACGTCCTGGCCCGCGACTGGCTGGCATCGGGAATCATCGGGCTGGGCACGGCCGGCACCCTGCCGTTCTTCGTGGGGCTCGGCCCGCATGCGCTGCTGGGCGTTGCCGGCGGCGGCGCCATCATCTCGGGCGTGCTCTGGATTCTGGCAGGCCTCTCACTCCGGCACGATGCGCGGGCGGCCGCGTCAAAGGCCGTAAACTAGTACCAAGGGTTCTACTCCTTGTAGAACAGCCGTTGGCTACCAGTACCCTTCAAGACCAGCACACAGCACAGCGGGCAGGCCGCATCCCGCCGCCCGCACGGGAGGAATCACCTTGGCACACCAGAAACCAGGAGCACCGCGCAATCTGCGGACCTCGGTCAAGGGACCCTTGATGTTCTCCGCCTTTTGGGCTGTGGTGGCGTTCTTCGCAGTGCTGATCTTTGCCTCCGGCGGCAGCGCCCGGTCGCCGCGGTTCGACCTGGCTTTCATTGCCGCCGGCATCGCCTTCATTGTCACCCTCGTCATCGCCGCAATGCTGTCCATGAGCTACAAGGACAACGCCGCGCACCTTGGTAAAGGCTCCGGGGTGAACCTGAGCTCGGCCCGGAAGTCTTCCCAGGGACACGGCGGCCACGGAGCTCAGGGAACCCAGAGTGAAGGAACCCGGCGGCGTCCGGATGCCCCGGGTGCTGGTACGGCCGGAACCGGTGAGTCCGGGCCCGGCGGCGGTGCCTCCTAACGCCCGACTGGTGCCTACTCCCCGCTGGCGTGGCGCGCACGGTAGGCAGCGACGTGCGCACGGTTGGCGCAGTTTCCGGTGTCGCAGTACCGTTTGGACCGGTTGCGGCTGAGATCAAGGACCGCCGCGTCGCAGTCATCGGCCGCGCACATGAGCATGCGGTCCATCTCCTTGCTGCGGATTACATCCACCAGTGCCATGGCGGCTTCGGTGCCCAACCTGTCCGCCAGCGGGGCATCGTGCGTGGTGGCGTGCAGGTGCCAGTCCCACTGGTCGTGCTTGAGGAGCTGGGGGAGTGCGCGGGCTTCCCGCAGGAGCCGGTTCACACTGGCCACGGCCGTATCCTCGTCGGCGGTCCATGTAGCTGCCAGTTCCGCGCGCAGTGCGTGGATGCTGGCCAGTTCGGCGTCGTCGTGGGTGCGGGAGCCGGTAAAGCCCTCCTGCCGCAGGAACTCGTCGAGGTCCTCCACGGTGGCCAGGCTTTCTGCGCCGTTAGCGGCAGAGTTGATGAGGTTCACCACGAAGCGCAGTGAGATTTCCGTGTCAGGGGCAAAAACCACCTTGACTCCTTACAGTGCGGGGCCGTAGTGTCAGGACCAATACCCCACTTTACTCCTGACGGGAGACCTCCGTGTCCGCATCGAACCGCCGCGCCAACACAGCGCTGATTTCTACGGCTCCGGCTCCCGCTCCCGCTGATGCCAGGGCCTCGGCAAAGGCTTCCGGCTTCCTTGCGTCAGGACTGGGCATTGCCCTCTTTTCGTCTGCCGTCTTCGGGCTTTCCGGCTCCTTTGCCAAGGCACTGCTGGAAACTGGCTGGACGCCGGGGGCCGCCGTCACGGCCCGGCTGACAGCGGCTGCACTCATCCTTGCAGTCCCTGCTGTTCTGGCGCTTCGCGGGCGCTGGACCCAGCTGCGGTCCAACTGGGTCACGATCCTGCTGTTTGGCCTGGTCGGCGTGGCTGCATGCCAGCTGTTCTACTTCAACGCCGTGGCCCGGCTATCCGTTGGAGTGGCGCTCCTGCTTGAATACCTCGCCCCGGTACTGATCGTCCTGTGGCTCTGGGTGGCCAGCCGGAAGCGGCCCCGCCGACTGACAATTGCAGGGACGCTGCTGTCCCTGGGCGGGCTGGTCCTCGTTCTGGACCTCACCGGTGCAGTGAAGGTCGACGTCGGCGGTGTGTTCTGGGGCCTCGCCGCTGCCGTCTGCTTGGCCATGTACTTTGTCATCACGGCCAAGCAGAATGAGACCCTGCCGCCCATCGTTCTCGCGTCGGGCGGGCTTCTGGTGGGCGCCGCGGTGATGTGGCTGTCGGCAGCCACGGGACTCCTGCCGATGGCCATCAGCACGGCCGACACTAAACTCGGCCCGTGGACCACCCCCTGGTGGGTTCCGCTGGGCGGCCTCGTGCTGCTGGCCACCGTACTGGCCTACGTTTCAGGAGTCATGGCTGCACGCGCACTCGGCTCCAAGGTGGCCTCGTTCGTGTCCCTGACTGAGGTCCTGTTCGCCGTGATCTGGGCCTGGCTGTTGCTTGGCGAACTGCCCGGCGCCATCCAGCTCCTCGGCGGCGTGTTGATCGTAGGCGGGGTACTGTTCGTCCGGCTGGATGAGCTCCGGGGAGCCAAAGCGGGGGACCAGGCTGCTGTGACAAAACCGCTTGACCACGCGAACGACGTCGAACCCGTCCCCTGAGCCTTTACTGCTTAAATGCCGGAGGGCCGGACGCCTGCTGCGTCCGGCCCTCCGGTGGTTCCCGGTCTAGCCGCGGGAAGTCTCTTCCTGCTGCTGGGCGTTCCGGTTGGCCTGTTTGCCCGCCTCTTCCAGTGCCCGCGCCACCCTCTCGAGGGCCGGAAAGTGTTCGCTCTGCCACTGGTTGCGGAACTGATCGGCGTCCGGGCCCCTCCAGTCGACCCCGCCGAGCTGATTGTTCAGCTGGTTCTTCTGGTTCTGGATTTCAGTCGAACCAGCGTTGAGTTTGGTGCCCAGGTTCCGCAGCGCTTCAATATCTGCACCCAACAAAGCCATGACGTATCTCCTTTAATCAACGGAACCGATCCAGTCGGCATCCCCCGTGGCCTCCGGCTCGTCCGGAAGATCCATTGCCTCAAAACTATCCTTCGGCCCTGAAGAGTGTCGATGGGCAGCGCTCCCCATGCAGTCCTGCCCATGGGCGGTGCCCTCCCGAGCGGGGCGAAAGGGTCGATCCTCGGCGCTCCAGAGCCTAGCATGGGGGTATGTGCCGGAATATCCGTACCCTCCACAACTACGAACCGCACGCTACCTCTGAGGAGATCCACGCTGCAGCGCTGCAGTACGTGCGCAAAGTGAGCGGCAGTACCAAGCCGTCGAAGGCCAATGAGGAGGCATTCGAGCGCGCCGTGCACGAGATAGCGCATGTGACCCAGCACCTGCTCGACGCCCTCGTTACCCACGCCCCCGCCAAGGACCGCGACGAGGAGGCGGCCAAGGCGAAGGCCCGCTCGGCCATCCGCTTCGGTACCGCCTAGGTCTGGGTACTACCTGCCGAAGCGGCGGAGCCTCAGCGAGTTGGCCACCACCAGCACGGAACTTGCTGCCATGGCCACGCCAGCGATCATCGGATTGAGCAGGCCGAGGGCCGCCAGTGGAATGCCCATGGCGTTGTAGAAGAAGGCCCAGAACAGGTTGGTCTTGATGGTGGCCAGAGTGCGGCGGGACAGCTCGATCGCCGTTGCCACCTGCCCCACGTCGTTGCCCATCACGGTCAGGTCGGCGGCTTCGATCGCCACGTCCGTGCCGGAGCCCATCGCGATGCCCAGATCGGCCTGCGCAAGGGCCGCTGCGTCGTTCACGCCGTCCCCTGCCATGGCCACGGTGGCACCGCCAGCCTGGAGCCGACGTACCGCTTCCACCTTGCCCTCGGGCAGTACGCCGGCGAAAACATCGTCCGCGGCGATTCCGACGGCGGCGGCCACCTGGGCTGCGACCGCGGCGTTGTCGCCCGTGAGCAGCATGGGCCGCAGGCCCAGGGCCTTGAACCGCGCGACGGCTGCCGCCGATCCCGCCTTGACCGTGTCCCGCAGCTCGACGATGCCGGCAGCCTCGCCGTCGACCGCCACCCAGATGGCCGTCGCGCCGGACTGTTCCGCGGCGCGGAGCGCCTGATCCTGCGCCGGCGTGGGCTCCACGCCGTTGTCCCGCAGCCACCCGCTGCGTCCGGCAACCACGAGCCGGCCCTCAACGGTTCCCACCACTCCGCCGCCCGGCGCGGACCGGAAGCCGACGACGGCGAGCAGGCCGGCGCCGTCGTCCGCTGCACTGCCGCTGTGGCTGGTGTGGGATGGCTGCCCCATGGCGGGTATGGCAGGCATGGTGGGCACGGCGGACCGAGCGGCGGCGGCGATCGCGGCGGCGATCGGATGCTCCGACGCCGACTCGACCGCTCCGGCCAGCCGCAGGACTTCCGCCTCGCTGAACGGGGCGAATGCCACGGTGGCCTCGACGGAGAGCTGGCCGCTGGTGACGGTTCCGGTCTTGTCCAGCAGGATGGTGTCCACCGTGCGGGTGTCTTCCAGGACCTGCGGGCCCTTGATGAGGATGCCCAGTTGCGCGCCGCGGCCGGTGCCGGTCAGGAGGCCCACGGGGGTGGCCAGGCCCAGGGCGCAGGGGCAGGCGATGACCAGCACGGCCACCGCAGCCGTGAAGGCCGAGCGGAGCTCAGGCCCGGTGATGTCCGGCCCGGCGGCCAGCAGCCAGCCGGCGAACGCGAGGACGGCGATGGCCAGGACCACCGGCACGAAGACTGCGCTGATGCGGTCAGCAAGCCGGGCGATGGGCGCCTTTCCGGTCTGCGCCTGGGAGACGAGCCGCCCCATCTGGGCCAAGGTGGTTTCCGCGCCGACGCGCGTGGCCCTGACCAGCACCCGGCCGGACGTGTTGATGGTGGCACCGGTGACATGGCTGCCCGGACCGACGTCCACCGGCACCGATTCGCCGGTGACCAGCGAGGCGTCCACCGCCGAGGCGCCGTCCACCACAACGCCGTCGGTGGCGATCTTCTCGCCCGGGCGGACCACGATCAGGTCTCCGACAGCCAGCCGGCTTGCCGGGATTTTCACCTCGGCAGCGTCTTTCAGGATGGTGGCGTCCTTGGCACCCAGGTCCAGGAGGGCGCGCAGGGCGTCACCGGCCTTCGCCTTGGCGTTCGCCTCCAGGAGCCGGCCCAGCAGAAGGAACGTGGTGACCACGGTGGCCACCTCGAAGTACAGGCCGCCGGAACCCGCGCCGCCCATCTGCTCCATGCCGGGCTGTTCGGTCAGTCGCGGGTCGGCGAGGAGCTGCCAGACGGAAAACAGGTAGGCAGCGATGACTCCGAGCGATACCAGGGTGTCCATGGTGGAGGCAAAGTGGCGGGCGTTGATGGCGGCCGCCTTGTGGAACGGCCAAGCCGCCCAGCTGACCACCGGCAGCGCCAGGGCGCCCGCCACCCAGCCCCAGTTGGGGAACTGGAAAGCCGGGAACATAGAGATGAGGAACACCGGCACGGCCAGGACCGCCGCGACGAGCAGGCGCGGCTTCAGCTCTGATGCCTTGCCGCCGTGCGCCATATGGTCTTCGTGGTGCGGGTCGGCGTCGGCTACTTCAGCTAGGGTCTCGTCGTGGTCCTCCCCGGTGACCGTTTTGATCCTTGCCTTGTAGCCGGCCGAGGCTACCTGGTCTGTGATCTGTTGGTCCGTGATGCCGGCCGGGACGGTCACCTGCGCTGTTTCCAGGGGGAGGTTGACGGTGGCCTCGACGCCTTCGAGCTTGGCGAGCTTCTTTTCCACCCGGTTCACGCACGACGCGCAGGTCATGCCCTCGACGTCGAGCTCGATCACCCGGTTGGCGGAGCCTGCGGAAAGGTGTTCGCTGCCCATGACTGGTCCTTCTCTGGTCGTGCTGAATTTTGGCCGTGCTCGGTGCGAATGGGAGGCGGGTCAGGCCTCGTTGGCCACCACCATGTAGCCCGCCTCGGCCACTGCCTCGCCGATTTCGGAGGGGGAGAGCTTCTGCGTGGAGGTGATGGTGACGGTCGAAATGCCGCCGGAATTGAGGTCGATGTCGATCTCCTCGACGCCGGCCAGCGCCTCAAGCTCCTCGCTGACGGCCGACACGCAGTGCCCGCAGGTCATGCCGGAGACGTGGACTTTGGTGGAGATGGTGCTCATTGCTGACTCCTAGTTGGTGCGACGACGGGGGTTGGTCGGCTGGTGGGTGGTGGTGGGGGGCTAGCGCAGCAGGCGCCCGATGGCACCAGCGGCCTCCTTGACCTTAAGGTCGATGGCTTCAGCCCGCAGGTCAGGATCAGGTTCGGAGGCCGCCCCGACCACGCAGTGGCCTATGTGTTCTTCCACAAGGCCCAGGCTGACGGCGTGCAGGGCCTTGGTCACGGCCGCCACCTGCGTCAGGATGTCGATGCAGTACTTATCTTCCTCAACCATGCGGGCGATGCCACGGACCTGTCCCTCGATCCGGCGGAGCCGGCGCAGGTACGCATCCTTGTCCGCCGTGTAGCCGTGCTGCGGGGCTTCAGCAATCGCTTCTTCGTTGGGCGCCGTCGGCGTCCGTCCATCGGAAGTTTCCATAACCGCAACATATACCCCTAGGGGGTATCAGTCAAGGGTGGCGCGGCAGGCCGACGGGAGTGCGGGAAGGGATGGTGCGGACAGGAATGCTTGAGCCCCGAGGTTTTTGGGCAACAAAAAAGCTCCGGAGCGCGTTATTGGGGGATACGCACTCCGGAGCAGTTTTTGGGCGGCCCTGCGTGGACCTGCCTGATCAGCTTACTTGCCGGTAGCCATGTTGGCCACCACCTCGAATAACTACTTTCGCTTTACTTTTCCGCGGCTGTCCGGGGCCACTATCGGCTATTCGGGCCGGTCTTGGTGTGCGGCCATCCGGAACGGCACCACCAGCACGGGACGGCTCTGGTGGTGAGTGAGCCATGCGGCCACGGAGCCGTTCAGGAGTTCCGTGATCCTGTGCCCGAAGCCGCGCTCGGGCGTGCCCACGATGATCATGGGAGCATTGACTTCCGATGCCAGTCTGCCGAGGGCCCGGGCGGGATCCCCGGTGAGCGTGCGCAGAGTCCATGCAGATCCTCCGTCCTGCATGGCGGAGCCGATGGACGACTTCAGTTCCGTCGTTACGGAACGGATGTCGTCGTCGTCCCTGTCGGGATGCAGCGAAAGCCGGTGCGCGGAGCGCGCGGGATCCCACTCAACCAGGTAGCTTGCCTCGTCCACGTAGGCGCACAGCAGCGGGGCGGACAGCTTTTGGGCCAGGGTGACCGCGGTCTTGAGGACCTCCGGATGCTGGCCGGGAACCATGCCCACTAGGAGGGGAGGCGGGCCGCTGAAATGCTCTGCATCCATAATCAATTGTGTGCCTGCGGTATCAGGAAAGACCAGAGCCGCAGCCGCCTTCGCCCCAGCTCAGCGCCGGTTTTTTAGCCGTGCGGGACGGCTGTCGTCCCGCGGAGAAGAGTGCTGATTTTCCCTTGAATCCCGGCCGCGGCGAGCCTAGCGTGGAGACGTAGAAAGGCGGCGTCCCATGCAGATTTACATGTGGTGGCTTGATCTGGACTTGAAAAGCAAGGAATGGCTTCGCGAGAACCTGCGGGCCGGCGACGTTCCGCTGTTCGTGATGCAGGGGATTGCTGAGGCGGGAGGTCCGCACCCGGATACGCCGCAGGCAGTCCTGACCGAAGCCGAATGGGATTTCATCGAGACGCAGTCTGAATTTGTGGACTGACTGGTCCGCGGACGCATGGGCCGGTCAGGCCGCGCGCACCACCGGCAACTCGTCCCAGTGCGTCGTGTAGCGCGGCGATCGCATTCCACGCTTCATGCTCCAATCGAGGCCGGTCTTCAGGCCTGCGAACCCGAGTCCGATGGTGCCCCTGCCGTACTTCCGGCTGATCTGTTCAACCAGCGGCCCGATCCCACGTTCCTCGTGCGGGTTGGCGAAGGGCTCAAGGGGCTGCTGGTTCCCGGACGGCCGCAGGTCGGTGACCATGATCCCGGCACGGGCGTAATTGACGCCGTCCTGGATCGCAGGAAGCAGGGCGTGGGCAGCCTTAGTGAGCAGTACGGGGTCTGAAGTGGGCATCGGCAGCGGAACACATACCGAGGGAGACGACTTGTCCTTCGGGTTGTAGTGGGACGTGCCGGCGAACGCGGTGAGGACCTTGGCCTGCAGGCGGTGCCGGGCCAGCCGGGCACTCGCCTGTTGCGCGTAGACGCTCAGTACCTGGCGAAATTCGGAGGCCGAAGTCAGGGGAGTGGAAAACGAGCGGGAGAAGATCAGCTGGTCCCGGCCCATGCGTTCCTCCTCCAGCGGTATGCAGGGCGTTCCGCGCAGCTCGAGCACGGTGCGCATCAGCACCACCGAAAAGCGGTCGCGCACCATCACAGGATCGGCCCGGCTGAGCTCCAGGATGGTGCAGATCCCCAGGGCGTTCAGCCGCTTTTCGAGCCGGCCGGCCACACCCCACACCTCCGAGACCGGCAGCCGCGCCATGAGCAGGTCCCGTACCTCCGGTTCCATCGACTCCCAGCGGCACACCCCGCCGAGCGCGGGGTTGTTCTTTGCCCACCGGTTGGCCAGTTTGGCGAGCGTCTTGGTGGCGGCGATGCCGACGCACACGGGCACGCCGACGTTGCGCTGGACTGCGGCCTTGATGGTCCGGCCGAGACCCACCATCTGTTCGGGGGTGCCCTTGATGCCCAGGAACGCCTCGTCGATGCTGTACACCTCAAGCCAGGCCGAGTAGCGCCCCAGCAGTTCCATGACGCGGGCGCTGATGTCGCCGTACAGTTCGTAGTTGCTGGATCGGGCAACGAGGCCCCACTCCTTGGCCCGAGGGGCTAGTTTGAACCATGGATCGCCCGTGCTGATCCCCAGGGCCTTGGCCTCCGGACTGCGGGTCACGGCGCAGCCGTCGTTGTTGGAGAGCACGACGAGCGGTTTGCCTTCCAGGGAGGGGTCGAAGGCCCGCTCCGCGCTGGCGTAGAAGCAGTTCACGTCCACCAGTGCTATCTGCTGCCGGGCGTTAGACATGGTGCAGGCACCTCGTGGCCACGCCCCAGATGGTGAGGTCGGCCAAGGCGGGGACGTTGATGTCCGGATACAGAGGGTTGGCGGCCTGGAGCACTACGCCTGCCGCGCTGATCTTCAGGCGCTTGATGGTGAGCTCGCCGTCCAGCACGGCGACGACCACGGACCCGTCGCGCGGTTCCAGCGCCCGGTTGACGATCAGTTCGTCGCCGTCGCTAATGCCGGCCTGTTCCATGGAGTCCCCGGATACCCGCACGATGTAGGTGCTGGTGATGTCCTTGATCAGGTGCTCATTGAGGTCGATCCGCCCGTCAAAGTAGTCCTGGGCGGGGGACGGGAAGCCCGCAGCCACGGCCACGGGCGAGATCAGCACCAGCCGCACGGAAAGTCCCGCCTTTATCACGCGGGGTCCAATGATCACACCCACAACACACCCTTTTTCGAATATATGTTCGATAGTTCAGTGTAGTCCCCGGGGCTGACAGAATGCATTCCCGCCAGGACGCGGGTAGCTGTTGGCCGGAGTTGAGGCAAAGCCAAAGGCAGGGCGGCTGCGAAAGCCGCCCTGCCTTTGGTGCGCACGGGCGTGCCTGCGCCCGTCTTTCGGGTTTCCTGTTGCGTTGGAGGCAGGGTCATCCCGTGCGCGTGCCGGACGTAGATCCGGCGGTCCTTGGTCCCGTCATCGTCTGCTGTTGTTACCTGAGGCGGATGCCTGTGTGGGTTCGCAGGGAGCTACGGTCACATGATGCCGGTGGGTACGAGCAGGGCCCAGGCCAGTGCGGGGGCTGCGAGGACGACTGCTCCCGCGTACATCATTAGCTGCTTGTAGACGCGTTGGCGGTCGTTCTCGCGGGCGTTGGCGACGACCAGTGCTCCGTCTGTGGAGAAGGGGGAGACGTCCACGACCGTGGCAGCGATGGCGAGTGCTGCAACGGTTCCGGAGGCGCTGAGTGAACTGGTGGCCAGCAGCGGGCCGGCCAGGGGGATGAATGCGGTCAGCAAGGCGGTGGAGGAGGCGAAGGCCGATCCAACGCCGATGACGTAGCAGAGGACGAGGGCGATCAGGAGTGGTGCACCTAGTGCGAGGGCTTGCTCGGCGAGGGTATCGATGACGCCGACGTGCTGGAGCAGGGAGACGTAGGTGATCATGCCTGCCACCAGCAGGACCGTGGACCAGGAAACGCCGCCGATGAACGTTTTGTGTTCCTTGATGTTGACGAATGCCAGGAGGAGGCCGGCCGAGAGGGCGACGAATCCGATGGGCATGTGGAAGCCCAGGGTGCACACGAGAATCACAGCGATCAACGCCAGCGTAAAGATCTGTTGACCCTTCGGACGTCCGACGCGGGTTGCGTCGAGACCGGCGTACTCGTTGGCGTGGTTGTCGCGCAGCTTGCCCAAGAGGGCGAACAGCACGATGGTCAGGGCTGAGAGGATGAGATTGAGGGCGAAGCTGGCCGTGAAGAGCGCGCCTTGGGAGACGGGGAATCCGTTTTTGAGTGCGATGTCGTGCACCAGCACGCCGGCGACGGACAGCGGGGAGAAGCCGCCGGCGTGGGCCCCGTTGATGACGAAGGCGCCCATGAGGACCGGGTGGATGCGTGACTCGTAGGCAAGTCCGAGGGCTGCCGGTGCCAGCAGTGCGACGGCGGCCGGGGAGAAGGTGCCCAGGGCGGTCAGCGCGGCAGCCATGAGGAAGAACACCCAGGGGAGGAGCGCTGTTTTGCCCCTGACCAGGCGCACGCAGGTCTGAACGATGATGTCGATGGTCCCGTTTCTTTGGGCCATGCTGAAGAAGTAGGTGACGCCGATGATCGTCAGGACGATGCTGGCCGGGAAGTCCTCGAGGATTTCCTTGTCGCTCATACCGAGCATGAAGTAGCCGACACCGAAGGATGCCACCAGCCCCATGATGCCGATGTTCAGCGGCCATTTCGTGGCGACGACGAACATCACGACCAGGATGACGAGCGGGATGATCTGGGTGGCGGTCATGGTCGGCTCCGATCCCGAGGCGGCCCCGGGGTTCAAGAGGACACCCCCGAACAGGAGGGCGACCAGACCCAGGATAGTGGCGGCGGCCACCGTCATCAGCAGGATACGGCGCCGACGGGTGGGATTGGGACGCTGGGAGCGGGCGGCGCTTGTGTCGCTATCTACGGGTGCAATTTGTTCTGCGGTCTTAGTCATGATGCTGTCTCCTCATTGAGTGGCGCTGGCGAGGGAGGCGTCGACGGCACTGCCGAGAGCCTCGGGGAGGTGGATAACCGTGGTCGCGAGAGTGCGGGCTGTTCGGTCGACGCCGACGAGCAGTGATCCGTCCCGTTCCTCGCTCCAGGTTTCGATAACCCCGGCCGGTGTGCGCAGCCGCAGGGTGGGGTGAATCGTGTCGCCGGTGATGGCGTTAAGCACGGTGCCCGGGGTGCGGGCGGCGAGGGTCAGTGCGATGCTGCCGGTAATGGCCAATGCCGGGTGGGGCCTGCCCATCGAGAGCATCATGACGCTGACGTCGCTCTCCGGATCGGACTGGGCCGGCGAAGCCACGATGGCGAGCTTGGGGACGGCGCGGGCCGCCTCGGCGGTGGTCGCTGCCAGCCCCATCCGCACTGCGGCCTGGCGACGGATGTGTTCCAGGGTTTCCAGTTGCAACTCCACCCCTGCGAGCCAGCTGTCGTAGCGCGCAGGGTCAAGGCCAAGGTCCTCAGCCCGGAGAATCACCACCGGCGCTCCGGCGTCGACCATGGAGACGGTCCAGCGGGTTCCGCCGGCTGTGATGGTGTCTGAGGCTGATCCGGTGGGAAGCAGCTTGCCGGTGGTTTTGCCGGCAGGGTCCTGGAAGCCCAGGCCCACCCGGTATCCGGGGAACGGGACACCCGGCATCTCTGCCTGCGGAACGATCGGCAGGGCACCGGACGGCGTGGACACCCGCTGGATGATGATCTGGCCGGTGTTGGTGTTGCGGGTAACGATCCGGGTGACGTCACCGGTCGGGACCACCCAGCCCTTTTCGATGGCGTACAGACCGACCACTGCCGAGCAGTTGCCGCAGTTGCTGCCCCAATCCACTGCGGCCTCTTCGATCCCCACCTGGGCGAAAGTGAACTCAACGTCGACATCGCCGGCGGTGGGACGGCCAAGGATCATCGCTTTGCTGGTGGTGGAAGTCGCCCCGCCAACACCGTCGATCTGCCTGTGGTCCGGACTGCCGAACAGCCGGGGAAGCAGCACGTCAGGGCTGGTTCCCGTCTCGCCCAGCTGTCCGGTTTCGAAGACCCAGCATTTGCTGGTGCCTCCGCGCATCCATTCCGCTTCGATCTTCATGGTTAGTTCCTTGCTTCTCTGCTGCCCAGGGGTGTTCAAGGGCCTGATTCGAGATTGAGGCAGATCACAAATGAAGACAATGTCGGATTTGTGATGCAGGATGTAGAAACCCTTAACTCAGCTGCCTTGAAGGAGCTCAGTTACCAGAATCAGGCTCGGCGCGCCCGGAAAGACCCATGACTTCCCGGGAAACGAAGCGACGTAGGTATAGAATGAACATCTTCCACAGAAGGGTGAATCATTGCTTAACGATGAGAGCCAGGATTTATTCGATATTCGCCGGTTGGCGTTGCTGGTCGAGGTCGTCGAGCAGGGATCGATCACTGCCGCGGCCGAACTGATGATGTACACGCCGTCAGCAGTCTCCCAGCAGCTGCGCAAGCTCGAGCAGGAAGTTGGCCAGCCTCTCCTCAACCGCCGCTCCCGCGGGGTGGTGCCCACCGAGGCAGGACAAGTGCTCGCGGGCCACGCCCGGAAGATCGTTGGGCAAATGAGGGCAGCACAGTCCGACCTGGATCAAATCGCAGGCCTCAAACGCGGCTCCCTGGCCATCGGAACATTTCCGACTCTCGCGGGGTCGTTCCTGCCGGTTGTTATCCGGGCCTTCAAAAAGAGGTACCCGGCCATTGGCCTCTCCGTGCGAAGCGCACGCTTCGATGACCTCGTGACAGACCTGCAGTCTGGAGTTACCGGCCTATGCCTGCTGTGGGACTACCCTTGGAACCGCTTTCAGGACGATTCAATCCGCATCACGGAAGTCTTCCAGGAAAGCACCGTCCTCTTGGTATCCCGCGGACACCCACTTGCCGGCCGCAATGAGATCCGGATGGAAGAGCTCCGCAAGGAATCGTGGATAGTGCGGGCCGAGGCCCACCCCGTGGTGGAAGTGCTGCAGCGCTCCGCCCACGAGGCCGGCTTCGAACCAACGATTGGCTTCCTGGCCAACGACTACCAGGAAGCCCAAGCCATGGTGAGTGTCGGGATGGGCGTGGCCATGGTGCCGAAAACCGCCGTCGCCCTCCAACACCCCGACGTCAGTGTCATCAGCCTTGGCCCCGACGCACCCTTACGGCGCGTATTACTGGCCCAACGACAAGACAAGGTCTACGCCCCGGCTGAAGTCGCATTCCACTCCACCCTGCTGGAGATCGCCCGCGAACGAGCCGGAGACTACCTGACGACTCCAGGCAACCCGTGAACGCCGCGCGTTTCGTGTTCCTCGATCCCGGGGCACAGACGTTCTACCAAGACTGGGAGTCCAACACCCGCCAGGTCGTCACCCTCCTCCGGGTCGAAGCGGGACCGCACCCTACAGATGCTGGTGTTCTCCGCGGAACCAGGCTCTGCGTCCCACGATGGGCTGCAACTGCTGGCGAACTGTGGGTAGACACCCACAGTGTCGTTACATCCAGGGACCCGGCGGCCACTAAGCACATCGGCTGTAGCTGAACGCTGCAAATGATCACGTCGGCGCACGCTGAAAGCTACAGTCATCGCAATCGTATCGTCGGCGAGGCGCCTCATATCCCGTGGGTTAAGAGACGTTGGGGTTGGAGCGTTTTTGGCACCTTCGCCGGGTCTGAACCTGGTGGACTCCTACCTGGGGGTACACCCGTAGCCAGGCCAGGCAGCGGTTGTATTCATCACACGTTCGCCGTGCCGTCTCCGTGACAGCGGGTCCGCGTCGCATACTGGTCTCATGGGGATGCAAGGTGCAGGAGGATCAGTGGTGGAAACCTTGAAGAGGGTGGTGCGGAACGAGTACTTTCCGGCGGCAGCCGTGCTGGCGCTGGTGGTGCTCTTCTGGGTCGCGGGCCTGTTCGGCGGCCTGTCCCTGCTGAGCCGGAGCCAGCCGCCGATCGCCACGCTGACCTGGCTGCTCTTTGTCTACGCCGCCGCCGTCCTGACGCCCCTGGCCGGAATCCTGGCAGCGGCCGACCTGCTCCGCCGGTGGTGGCGAAACCGCCGTGCCGCGAAAGCCGGCACCGCCAAAGCCGGGGCGAGGATCGGGTCCTAGGTCCCGTCCGGGCATCGAACCCAGGCAAACCCGTGGGGGCTGAAACCATTGCAGCCCCTCCGCCGGAGTGGTTGCATGGGGTGCATGAATGCCTCAGCGAGTTTCGTTTTAGCAATCGGGACCAAAAAAGGCCTCTGGCTGGCCACCAGCCAGGACCGGAAGCAGTGGTCCTTTTCCGGCCCGCACTTCCTGATGAGCGAGATACCAAGCATCGGAATCGACACGCGGGACGGCCGCACACGCATCATGGTGGGGGTGCGGTCCGAGCACTGGGGCCCCTACGTTGCCCACTCAGATGACCTCGGCGCCACCTGGACCGAGCCCGAGCAGGGTGCCATCAAGTTCCCCGAAGGCACCGACGCCGCCGTGGAACGCATCTGGCAGATCTACCCCGACGCCGAATCCCGCCCGGGGGTGGTCTGGGCCGGTGTGGAGCCGATTTCGGTGTGGAAATCGACCGACGGCGGCGAGCACTTCGAGCTGAACCGCGGACTGTGGGACCACCCGCACCGCAGCGAATGGGGTGCAGGATATGGCGGCGCGGCCGCCCACTCGATCGTGGTCAACCCCTCCGGGGAGAACGTGCACGTCGCCATGAGCACCGGAGGCGTCTACCGCTCGCTCGACGGCGGGACGTCCTGGGAGCCGCGGAACAAAGGAATCTCGGCCTACTTCATGCCCGATCCCAACCCGGAATTCGGCCAGTGCGTGCACAAGATCGCGGCGGATGCCGCCGTCGACGGCCGCCTTTACGCGCAGAACCACCACGGTGTGTACCGCACCGACGACAATGCCGAGAACTGGGAATCGATAGCGGAGGGCCTGCCGGCCGATTTCGGGTTCGTCATGCTGACGCACCCCAGGCGTGCAGGTACGGCCTGGGTTGTTCCGTTGAAAGCCGACGGTGAACGCATTCCGCCGGACGGAAAGCTCGCCGTGCACCGTACCGACGACGCCGGTTCGACGTGGAAGCGCCTGGATTCCGGGCTGCCGCAATCAGAATTCAACGCGGTGCTCCGTGACGCGGCCTCCGTGGATTCCGCTGAACCCGCCGGGGTCTACTTCGGAACGCGCGGCGGCGCCGTGTATGCCAGCGCCGACGAAGGTGAAACCTTTGCGGAGGTGGCCTCCCACCTGCCCGATGTGCTGTGCGTTCGCGCTGCCGTTGTGGCTGGGGCGCCGGTTGCAGCGGCGACTCCCGCGTGAGGATGTGCGGTGGCTGAGATCAGCGTGGTCCTTCCCGGCGTCCTCCAGCCGCTCGCCGGCGGGCAGTCCATACTGACTACACCCGCCGACGGGGCGGTGACTGTGGGTTCGTTGCTGGATTCCGTGACCGGGACCTACCCGGTACTCGCCAGGCGGCTGCGGGACGAGACGGGTGCGCTCCGCCGCTACGTGAATATTTACGTGAACGGCGAGGAGGTCCGGCGTCTCCGCGGCCTGGAAACGGAAGTTTCTGCCGGCCAGGAAGTGCTGATTATCCAGTCCGTGGCTGGTGGCTAGCTGGCTCAGGCGACCCGCCAGACGCTGCATTCGTCCGTATTGATGGCCTTGCGCATGCCCGAGTGATGATCCATGATCCACACGACGCCGATGCCCGGGGCTGTCTCCTGGACGCTGCCGCGGCGGACGATGACGTCGTCATAGCTGGGGCCCACCGACAGGCGGGCCTCGATCTCGTCGCCGCGATGCAGCTGGTCCAGGGCACGGACCCGGGTGATGTGGGGTTTGGCTTCCTTCAACATGGCGTGGCCTCCTGAGCTGGAGCTGGTGCCTGCAATTGCCGGCACAACCAAGTGTGGCGTGGCAATGTTGCGCACGCGTTTCCTGCCCGTTAGCGCCCGGTTAGTTTCCGGCGCCAGGGCGGTTTCCGCAGGTCAGCAGCTGGACTCGTTCCTCGGCAGCCTGATGTATGGCGAGTAAGCAGCAAGCACAACACCCGGCTAAGGCCCTTGAGCGTCAGCCATTGACCGCCGATTCTTCTGGAACAAGACTTTCAGTGGGCCAGCAGCCCGCCACCGTCCACCAGGAGGAGCAGCGATGACCACGCAGGAAACCGAGGCAGAAGCGGCCTACCGCGCCGGCAGGGAGTGGTTCAAGAGCGCGGTGGTCTACCAGATCTACCCGCGCAGCTTCGCTGACTCGGACGGCGACGGCATCGGCGACCTCCGCGGGATCATCGGCAAGCTGGACTACCTGCAAAAGCTGGGGGTCGACGTCGTCTGGCTTTCACCGGTGTATCGCTCGCCGCAGGATGACAACGGCTACGACATCAGCGACTACCGCGACATCGATCCCGTGTTCGGGAGCCTGGAGACCCTCGACGAACTGCTGGACGGCCTGCACTCGCGGGACATGAAGCTGGTGATGGACCTGGTGGTGAACCACACCTCGGACGAGCATCCGTGGTTCGCGGAGTCCCGCTCCAGCAAGGACAACCCCAAGCGGGACTGGTACTGGTGGCGGCCGCCGCGCGAGCGTGCCGAGCCGGGCGCGCCTGCTGCTGGAATGCCCGGTGCAGAACCCAACAACTGGGGCTCTGCCTTCTCCGGGCCCGCCTGGGAGTACGACCCGGAGACGGGGGAGTATTACCTGCACCTGTTCTCCAGGAAGCAGCCGGACCTCAACTGGGAAAACCCGGAGGTGCGGGCCGCCGTGTACGACATGATGAACTGGTGGCTGGACCGCGGCGTGGACGGCTTCCGGATGGATGTCATCAACTTTATCTCCAAGGAGCAGTCGCTGCCGGACGGTCCGCAGGCCGAAGGCATGCTCTACGGCGACGGCGGCCCGCACTTCATCTGCGGACCGCGCATCCACGAGTTCCTCCAGGAGATGCACCAGGAGGTCTTCGCGGGCCGGGACAAGGACCTGCTCACCGTCGGCGAGATGCCGGGCGTCACCGTAGGGGACGCCGCCCTCTTTACCGATCCCGGCCGCGGGGAGGTGGACATGGTGTTCCAGTTCGAGCACGTGGCCCTCGACCAGGAGGGCGGCAACAAGTGGCGGCCCAGGAAGCTGCTGCTCACCGACCTCAAGAAGTCCCTGGGCCGCTGGCAGGAAGGGCTCGCGGAGCGCGGCTGGAACAGCCTCTACTGGGGCAACCACGACCAGGCCCGCGCCGTTTCCCGGTTCGGCGACGACGGCCAGTACCGTGAGCTGTCGGCGAAGATGCTGGCCGCCGTCCTGCACCTGCACCGCGGCACGCCGTACGTCTACCAGGGCGAAGAGTTGGGCATGACCAACATGGCGTTCGGCGCCATCAGCGACTACCGCGACATCGAAGTCCTCAACCACAACCGCGAAGCCACCACGCATCTGGGCCACACCGACGCGGAGGTTCTCGCTGCGCTGGCGCCGCTGAACCGGGACAACGCCCGGACACCCGTGCAGTGGGACGCCAGCCGGCATGGCGGCTTCACCACCGGGGCGCCCTGGATCGCCGTGAACCCCAACGCCAACACCATCAACGCAGCCGCCCAGGTTGACGACCCCGACTCCGTTTTCAGCTTCTACCGCAAGGTGATCGCGTTCCGGCACGCGGACCCCGTTGTGGCGTACGGGGATTTCAGCATGCTGCTGCCCGACGACGAACACGTCTACGCGTTCAAGCGCTCGCTTCCGGAAGCGGAACTGCTGGTGCTGGGCAACTTTTCGGGGACCGCCCGGACGGCCGGGCTCGACGACGGCTGGCTTAGCGGCGGCGGCTTGAACGGCCGGGCAACCGCGGAGCTGGTGCTGGGCAACTATCCGCCGGACGCCGGCGAACTGCAGCCGTTGGAACTGCGCCCGTGGGAGGTGAAGGTGTTCCGCCGGAACCTTTAGGTCCGAAGGGCCTGGCGCCCTTAGGGTGCCAGGCGGTCGCCGGGCCGGTGGACGCGGAACCAGCGGTAGCCGTACCGTCCCAGCTCAACGGTGAACCCGCCGTCGGCCTCCAACGGTACGTTCCCGGCGTCGAACAGATCCAGCAGGATGGCGTCCCGGAAAGCCCGCGGCGGACTGTCCCCGGATCCGACGTTCGCGGCGACCTTGACCGGCGCCTCGCCGAAGTTGTGCAGCAGCACCACCGTGGCCTCCGCCGAGCTGCAGCGGTGCGCAAACACGGTCGGCTCCGGCTGCTCAAGGACGGCGAACTCGCCCCAGCCCAGCTCCGGTGATTCCCGGTACCGCTGGATCAGCGTGACCATGAAGTTCCACAGCGACTCCGGGTCCCGTTTGGCGCTGGCAGCGTTGACCTTTTCGGGACCGTACTCCCCGCGGGCCAGCGGGACCACCAGCTCGGACACCTTCGCGCTGGAGAAGCCGCCGTTCTTCTCGCCGTTCCACTGCATGGGTGTGCGGACGGCGGCGCGGCCCTTCTGCCGCAGGTCCTCGCCCATGCCGATTTCCTCGCCGTAGAAGAGCACCGGCGTGCCCGGCAGGGAAAACATCAGGGAGTAGACCATCCGGATCCGGTCGGCGTCGCCGTCCAGCATCGGAGGCAGCCTGCGCCGCAGTCCACGGCCGTAGAGCTGCATGTTCTTGTCCGGTCCGAAGGCGGCGAAGACCTCCTCCCGCTCGCCGTCGCTGAGCTTGTCCAGGGTGAGCTCGTCATGGTTGCGCACGAACATTGCCCAGTGGTTGTCCGGATGCAGCTGCGGGCGCGTCTTCAGCGTCTCGGCCAGCGGGCGGGCGTCCTGCCTGGCGAGCGACAGGTAGATGTGCTGCATGGACATGAAGTCGAACTGCATGTTCAGCTCGTTGCCGTCGGCGCCGCCGAAATACTCCAGTTGGTCCTTGTACGGCAGGTTCACCTCGCCCAGCAGCACCGCCCCGCCGTTGCGCCGGTTGACGAAGCTGCGCAGGGCCCTGAGATAGTCATGCGGGTCGATGGCGGCCGCCTCGTCCTTGGGCGCCCCACGGGTCTCCAGGAAAAACGGCACCGCATCCAACCGGAACCCGTCGAGCCCGAGCTCCAGCCAGAGGCCCATAGCCTTGGCGATCTCGTTGCGGACCTTGGGGTTGATCACGTTGAGGTCCGGCTGGTGCTCCATGAACATGTGCAGGTACCACTCGCCGGTGGCATCGTCCTGGGTCCAGATGGAGGTCTGCTCGCCCGGGAACACCACCTCGGAGGACGTGTCCGGCGGCGGATCGCTCCGCCAGACGTAGTAGTCCCGGTACGGGTTGTCCACCGATTTGCGGGCCTCGACGAACCAGGGGTGCTGGTTGGAGGTGTGGTTGACCACGAAGTCCGCGATCACCCGGATGCCGCGGTCCTTCGCGGTGCGGATGAACTCCACAAAGTCGCCCAGCGTGCCCAGCCGCCGGTCGACGTCGAAGAAGTCCGTCACGTCGTAGCCGTCGTCCCGGTCCGGTGACGGATAGAAGGGCATCAGCCAGATGCAGTTCACGCCCAGCGCCGCCAGATAGTCCACGCGCTGGGTCAGGCCGCTGAAATCACCGGTGCCGTCGCCGTCGTGGTCAAAGAAGGTTTCCACGTCCAGGCAGTAGACGACGGCGGTCTTCCACCACAGGTCCGATGTCTCTGCGATGTTCATGCCACCGGCACCTTCCGCAGCTGCGGCAGGACGCTGTCCGCGAAGGCGTCGATGAACGGCGCCTGGTCCTGCCCCACGAAGTGCAGGTACAGCTCGTCGAAGCCGAGTTCCAGGTACTCACCCAGCCACTCCACATGGCGGTCCAGGCTGGCGGAGACGTTCACCGATTTCCGGACCTGGGCCTCCCCGACGTCGGTGCTCACGCCGTCGAAGTGCGCCGCCGTCGGCAGGTCCCAGGGAACGGGCGGGGCGAAGACGTTCGAACGCCACTGGTCCAGGGCAAGGGCGACGGCGTCCTCCTCCCGGGGAGCCCAGGACAGGTGGATCTGCAGTACGGCCTTCCCCTGGCCGCCCTCGGATCGGTACGCCGCCAGCATTTCTTTGAGCTTTTCGGCGGGCTGGTTCACTGTCACCAGGCCGTCAGCCCAGCCGGCAGCCCGGCGGGCCGTTTCCACACTAATGGCCGGTGCGATCAGGGGCGGCGGGGGCGATGGCACATCCCAGATCCGCGCTTGCTCCACGGTGACGAGGCCGTGGTGGGTGACTTCCTCGCCGGCGTGCAGGCGGCGGATGACGTCCACGCACTCCTCCAGCCGCTGCTGCCGTGTCTCCTTCTGCGGCCAGGGGTCGCCGGTGACGTGCTCGTTCATGTTCTCGCCGCTGCCCGGGGCCATCCAGAACCTGCCCGGAAACATGGACGCCAGCGTGGCCGAGGCGTGGGCAATGATGGCCGGGTGGTACCGCTGTCCCGGTGCGGTGACCACGCCGAAGCGCAGGTTGGTGCTGGCCAGGGCAGCCCCGAGCCAGGACCACGCGAAGCCCGAGTGCCCCTGCCGCGCCGACCACGGTTCGATGTGGTCCGAGCACATGGCGGCGTCGAAGCCCGCCTCCTCGGCGAGCCGGACGTCCTTCAGGAGCTGGCCGGGGCTGATCTGTTCGTGCGATGCGTGGAAACCGATAGCTGCCATCGTTAATGTCTACCGGCGAGGCGGGGGCCATGTCGAGGGTGGTGGCTGGTCGCGGTGGATGGGCCGAGGGCGGCCAAGGGGGTGGCGCCGGGGACGGGTGCCGGGCAAGAATGGGGCCTATGCAGCTGCCGGTCATGCCCCCCGTCGCCCCCATGCTGGCCAAATCGGTCGGCGCCATCCCCGAAGGCCGCCTGAGCTACGAGCCGAAGTGGGACGGATTCCGCTCCATCATCTTCCGCGACGGCGATGACGTGGAGATCGGTAGCCGCAACGAGAAGCCGATGACGCGCTACTTCCCCGAACTCGTGGAGGCGCTGAAGGCCAACCTGCCGCCCAAATGCGTGCTCGACGGCGAGATTGTCCTGGTGGGCTCCTCCGGTGACCGGCTGGACTTCGACGCCCTGCAGCAGCGGATCCATCCCGCCGCCAGCAGGGTCAAGATGCTCTCCGAGCAGACGCCGGCGAAGTTCGTGGCCTTCGATTTGCTGGCCCTCGGCGATGAGGACTTCAGCGGCCGTCCCTTCGCCGAGCGGCGCGCCGCCCTGGAACAGGCCTTCGCCTCCGCCAGCGCCCCAGTCCACCTGACCGCCGCCACGCAGGACCCGGAGCTGGCCGGAAAGTGGTTCCACCAGTTCGAGGGCGCCGGCCTGGACGGGATCATTGCCAAGCCGCTGGACGGGCCGTACCAGCCGGACAAGCGCGTGATGTTTAAGATCAAGCACGAACGGACCGCCGACTGCGTCCTGGCCGGCTACCGCGTGCACAAGAGCGGTCCGGACGCGATCGGCTCGCTGCTGCTGGGCCTGTACAGGCCCGACGGCGAACTCGCCAGCGTTGGGGTCGTGGGGGCATTTCCGATGAAGCGGCGCAAGGAGCTTTTCGAGGAACTGCAGCCCCTGGTCACCAGCTTCGACGAGCACCCGTGGGCCTGGGCCAAGCAGGAGGACGGCACCCGGACACCCCGCAACGCGGAGGGCAGCCGCTGGAGCGCGGGCAAGGACCTGTCCTTCACGCCGCTGCGGCCGGAACGGGTGCTGGAAGTGAAGTACGACCACATGGAAGGCGAGCGGTTCCGCCACACCGCCCAGTTCGTGCGCTGGCGGCCGGACCGGAATCCGGAATCCTGCACCTATGAACAGCTCGAGGAACCAGTGAAGTTCGACCTCGCCGAAGTGCTTGCCACCTAAAACGGCTTAAAGCCCGACGGCGGTCCGCCCGTTCAGAAAAGGGGTGGACCGCCGTCGTAATTCTGGTTGTTACTTGAGCCCGAGCTCCTTGGTGGGAACCTTGAAGGTTTCCTTGGCCGTCAGGGCCGAGATGGCGGCGACGCCGCAGATGACCGCGGTGAAGATGCTGATCTGCACCCAGCCGCCGGGCTTGATGCCGCCCATGGCCGCGACGATGGCCGGAGCGAAACCGGCCATCAGGAAGCCGAGCTGCGTGCCGATGGCCAGGCCGGAGAAACGCACCTTGGTGCTGAACATCTCGGCGTAGAAGGACGGCCAGACGGCGTTCGCTGCGGCATAGCCGCAGGAGAAGAAGGCGATGGCGGCCAGGAACATCAGCGGAACGTTGCCCGATTCGAGGCTCAGCAGGAACAGCGGGGCAAGGGCCGCGCTGGACAGTGCGCCGTAGATGTAGACCGGCTTCCGGCCGATCCGGTCGGCCAGCTTGCCGAAGAGCGGCTGGGTGCCCAGGGCCACGAGGTTGGCGCCCACCACGAGCCAGAGGGTGGTGGTGCCGTCCACGCCGGCGACGGTCTTGGCGTAGCTGATGGCGAGGGTGCCGAACACCGTGGAGACGGCGGAGATGAAGGCGCAGCAGATGACGCGGAGGACGTCGCGCCAGTGGGCCTTGAGCAAATCTGCCACGGGCAGCTTGGCGATCTGCGCCGACTTCTGGGCGGCTTCGAAGGCCGGCGGCTCGTGCAGGGTGCGGCGGATGAAGAACGCGACCATCACAACCACGGCGCTGAGCCAGAAGGGGATGCGCCAGCCGATGCCGTACTTGATCTCGTCCGGGAGGGCGAGGACCGGAATGAAGACGAGGGCCGCCAGGATCTGGCCGCCCTGGGTGCCGGTGAGGGTCCACGAGGTGAAGAAGGAGCGCTGGTTGTCCGGAGCGTGCTCCAGGGTCATGGAGGATGCGCCGGCCTGTTCACCGGCCGCGGAGAGGCCCTGGCAGAGGCGGGCCAGCACCAGCAGCGCCGGAGCCCACCAGCCCACCGTGTTGAAGTCCGGCAGGCAGCCGATCAGGAAGGTGGAGGCACCCATGAGGACCAGGGTGAACATGAGGACCTTGCGCCGGCCCACCCGGTCGCCGAAGTGGCCCAGGATGACGGCGCCGACGGGCCGCGCGACGTAAGCAAAGCCGAAGGTCGCAAAGGACATGATGGCGGCATTGGCGTCTGCGTTCGGGAAAAACACGTGCGGGAAGATCAGCGCGGCTGCCGAGCCGAAGATAAAGAAGTCGTAATACTCGACGGCGCTGCCGAGGAAACTGGCAAGGGCTGCCTTCTTCGGTGTCCCGGCCGGGGCAGCAGTGCCCGCCGTAGTGGACTGGGTGGTCTGGCTCATGGGTGTTCCTTCAGGGGGACGACGTTGTCGCGGGACAGATCAGGGTCGCGGCCGCAGTCCTTTTGGGGGAGGGGCGGCTGGAGGTCCTTGGAAAGACCCGGACTCAGTAGCCACATGGTGAGAGCTACTTGCGCGATACAGCAATGATGGCTGTGAGGGCAGTCACCTGTCAACAAACTTGCTCGCGATCTAGAAATAGCTCTCACATTATGGCAACATCAGACTATGAGTGTGAAGGAAGCCACAGGCGAAGACGCCTCCCCGGATACCCCCGCCGCGGCCGCAAATACCCCCGCCGAAGAAGTGAAGCCCGCCAAGGGGGAATCCCGCACCGACATGGTGGGCAAGGCGCTGGGCTTGCTGGTCCTGCTGGGGGATGAGCCCCGCGGCGCCAGCGCGGCCGAGATTTCCCGCCGCGCGGACCTCCCCTTCAGCACCACCTACCGGCTCCTCGGCTCGCTTACCCGCGACGGTTTTGTGGACTACGAGCCGGACGGGCGCCGCTACCACCTTGGCCTGCGCATCTTCCAGTTGGGCCAGCGGGTCTCCAACCACCACGGCTTTGCCGGCACGGCGCTGCCCATCCTGCGCCGCGTCACCGAGGAGACGGGGGAGGCCACCATCCTGTCCGTCCGTGACGGCATCCACCACCTCACCGTAAACAAGGTGGACGGCCCGCAGACGTTCCGCGTCACCAGCGACCCCGGCTTCCTCGGCGCACTCCACACCACCTCCGTCGGCAAGGCGCTCGTCGCCTTCGCCGAGGACGAGGACCGGGAAAAGCTGCTTGAGGAGCTTCCGCTGGAGCCGCTGACCGCCCTGTCCATCACCGACCGGGACGCCTTCCGCGCGGAGATTGAGAAGGTTCGGCGGCAGGGGTACGCGGTCATGGATGAGGAAAACGAGCTGGGCATGCGTGCCGTGGCGGTGCCCGTCTTCAATTCCCAGGGCGTCGCCTTTGCGTCCCTGGCCACGGCCGTTCCGGTGTTCCGGCTCAGTATGGAGGCGCTGGTGGCGCTGGTTCCCCTGCTGCAGGCGGCCGCCGTCGAGCTTTCCGCACGGCTGCCCCAGCGCTAAGACGCACCAGGAACAGGTGCCCCACACACCCCTTGTTCGTATGCAGAACAAGAGTGCATAATATGAACTTCTGCTGTACTGTTATCCGTATCACCCGGCCAGCACGGGGCGCAGCAGGCGCCCGAGCCGGCAGAGTGCCGTTGTCAAAGGAGCCGCACGCATGAGCAATCGAACCGAGTCCTACCTGATAGGACTTGTGGGGGACGGCGTGATGCCGTCGCTCTCGCCCTCCATGCACGAGCGCGAAGGCGACGTCCAGGGCGTCCGCTACCTGTACCGGCCCATCGACCTGCACGAGCTCGACATGCCGGCCACCGCCGTCGGCGACCTGCTGCAAAGCGCCTACCGGATGGGCTTCAACGGGCTGAACATCACGCACCCGTGCAAGCAGCTGGTCCTCGAGCACCTCGACGAGATCGCCCCCGACGCCGAACGGCTGGGCGCCGTCAATACCGTGGTGATCCAGGACGGCCGGTTCATCGGCCACAACACCGACTTTTCCGGCTTTGCCGCCGCCCTTGCCTCCGGACTTCCGGACGCCAAGCTGGACCGCGTGGTGCAGCTGGGAGCGGGCGGCGCCGGATCCGCGGTCGCCTACGCCCTGCTCACCGCCGGCGTGCAGACGCTGGAGCTCGTGGACATGGATCCGGCGCGCTGCGCCGAACGCGCCGCCGAACTGGCCGGCTTCTTCCCGGACCGCACCGTCACCGCGCGCACGACGGCGGAGCTGCCGCTGCTGATGGCCGCCGCCGACGGGCTGGTGCACTGCACCCCCGTGGGCATGGCCGCCCACCCCGGCACCCCGCTGGACATGGCGCTCGTCGAGCCCCGGCACTGGGTGGCGGACATCGTCTACCGCCCGATCGAAACCGAGCTGGTCCGCGAGTCGCGCGCCAAGGGCTGCCAGGTGCTCGACGGCGGACGCATGGCCGTGGGCCAGGCCGCCGACGCCTTCCGGATCTTCACCGGACTCGAGCCAAACGTCGAACGGATGCGCGCCCACTTCCTGGATCTCATCGCCGCGGAAGAGGTGGCCGTCTGATGCGCACCGGAATCGCCACCGTCTGCCTCTCCGGCACGCTGAAGGAAAAGATGCGGGCCTGCGCCATCGCGGGCTTCGACGGCATCGAAATCTTCGAGCAGGACCTGGTCACCTCCTCGCTCAGCCCCGAAGACGTCCGCAAAATGGCCGCTGACCTGGGCCTCACGTTGGACCTTTACCAGCCCTTCCGGGATTTCGACAGCGTGACCGAGGACCTGCTCGCCGCCAACCTCCGCCGGGCCGAGGCCAAGTTCCGGCTCATGTCCCGGCTGGGCATGGACACCATCCTGGTCTGCACCAACGTCGCCACCGCCACCATCGACGACGACGACCTCCGCGCCGCGCAGCTCGCCGCCCTCGCAGGCCTCGCTGGCGAGCATGGCGTCAAGGTTGCCTACGAGGCGCTCGCGTGGGGCAAGTACGTCAACGACTACGAGCACGCCCACCGCCTCGTGGAGAAGGTGGACCATCCCAACCTCGGCACCTGCCTGGACTCCTTCCACATCCTGTCCCGGGACTGGAACACCGCGCCGATCGAGAGCATCAGCGCGGACAAGATCTTCTTCGTGCAGGTGGCCGACGCCCCCAAGCTCTCCATGGACGTGCTCTCCTGGAGCCGGCACTACCGTGTCTTCCCGGGCGAGGGCCAGTTCGAGCTCGCCAAGTTCATGGGCCACGTGGTCCGCGCCGGCTACACCGGACCGGTGTCGCTTGAGGTCTTCAACGACGTCTTCCGCCAGTCCGACGTCGAACGCACCGCCGTCGACGCGATGCGCTCGCTGATTTGGTTGGAGGAGCAGAGCGCCAAGTGGCTGGACACGAACGCGCCGGGCGTCAACAGAGGTGCCACAGGCGCTGTGGCTGGTGGTCCTTCAGCCCCTGGCCGCCGTCGTTATCCCATGGAACTGGCCACCCTCCCGCAGGTGGCAGAGCCCGCCGGCTTCAACTTCGCCGAAGTCAAGGCGGCGGACACCGGAGTGCTGGAAAAGGTACTCGGCCAGCTCGGCTTCGAGTTCAACGGACGGCACCGCACCAAGGACGTCCAGCTGTGGACCATGGGGCACGCCCGCGTAATCATCAACGAACAGGCCCCCGCGGCGGCTGAACCCGCCATTGCCGCCTTGGGGTTTGACGTGGACTCTCCGGTGATTGCCTCCGCCCGGGCCCAGCAGCTCAAGGCTCCCGTAGTTCCCCGGAAGAGCCAGGCCAACGAGGAAGTGTTCCAGGGCTTCGCCGCCCCCGACTCCACCGAGATCTTCCTGTGCCAGGGCAACCCGGACGGGACGGCTGCTTGGACTGCTGAATTCGGGCAGGGGTTGGAGGTTCCGTCCGGCGCCCGGACCGCGGTGATCGACCACGTGAACCTGGCCCAGCCGTGGCAGCACTTCGATGAGGCCGTCCTCTTCTACACGAGCGCCCTGGCGCTGGAGCCGCAGCCGTACGCCGAGGTCGCCAGCCCCAGCGGGCTGGTCCGGTCGCAGGTCATGCAGACCTCCGACCGGGACGTGCGCCTCGTCCTGAACCTGGCCCCGGTCATCCAGCAGGACGGCGCGGACGCGGGGACCGCCCCGCGGAAGACGTACCAGGAGCACATCGCCTTCGCGGTGGATGACCTGGTCGCAACAGCCCGCGCCGCCCGCGACCGCGGACTGGCCTTCCTGCAGATCCCGGAGAACTATTACGAGGACCTGGACGCCCGCTTCGGTCTCGAGTCCGGTTTCCTGGACACGCTCCGGGACCTCAACCTGCTGTACGACCGCGACGCCGACGGCGAGTTCCTGCACTTCTACACCGCCACGGTGGGCAGCGTGTTCTTCGAAATGGTGGAACGCCGCGGCAACTACGACGGCTACGGGGCGCCCAATGCGCCGGTGCGCCACGCCGTCCAGTACGACCACCTGCACCAACTGACCAAGTAACCAACCGCTGCCCAGTCCACAAAGATCGCCCAACCACAGATTGAAAGGAGGCTGCTGTGCCTGAAGACGTGAATCTCGCAACGTACAACGCCGACGCGCTGACCGAGGACCTGTCGGACGCAGTACCCGCAACCCCGGCCGCCCCGACGGCCGTCCCCGCTGAAGCGCCGCGCGTGGAAACCCAGCAGGATCTCACCGCGGAGATCAAGGCCATCGGAGACGCCTACGCCCGGGCGCTGAAGGACGGTGCAGCGCCGGAAACCCAGCCGCGCCTGGACTTCGCGCCGTACCGCAGCAGCCTCCTGCGCCACCCCACCAAGAACCTGCACCACGCGGACCCGGAAACCATTGAACTGTACTCCCCGGCGTTCGGCCACCAGGACGTCCACGCCCTGGAATCGGATCTGACCATCCAGCACAACGGGGAACCTCAGGGCGAACGCATCATCGTCGCCGGCCGCGTGCTCGACGGCGACGGCCGCCCGGTAGCCGGCCAGCTGGTGGAGATCTGGCAGGCCAACTCCTCCGGCCGCTACATCCACAAGCGCGACCAGCACCCCGCACCGCTGGACCCCAACTTCACCGGTGTGGGCCGCTGCATCACCGGCCCGGACGGCTCCTACCGCTTCACCACCATCAAGCCGGGCGCCTACCCGTGGAAGAACCACGTCAACGCCTGGCGTCCCGCGCACATCCACTTCTCGCTGTTCGGCCAGGAGTTCACGCAGCGGATCGTCACGCAGATGTACTTCCCGGGCGACCAGCTGTTCCCGCTGGACCCGATCTACCAGTCGATCGTGGACCAGGATGCCCGCGACCGCCTCGTGGCCACCTACGACCACGATCTGACCCAGCCCGAATGGGCGCTGGGCTATAGATGGGACATCGTCCTGACGGGCTCCAAACGGACCTGGACCGAGAACGAGGCGCTGGGCGCGGAAGGTGACGACCATGAGTAACTCCACCAAGCTGGTTCCCACCCCCGGCCAGACCGTAGGCCCGTTCTACGGCTACGCCCTGCCCTACGACAAGGACCGCGAGCTGCTGGCCCCCGGATCTGCGGGCTCCATCCGCCTCCAGGGCACCGTCTACGACGGCGCCGGACACACGATCCCGGACGCCATCCTCGAAATCTGGCAGCCGGACGCCGAGGGCAACGTCGTGCACAAAACCGGTTCATTGGTCCGGGACGGTTACACCTTCACCGGCTTCGGCCGCAGCGCCGTGGGCAACACCGGCGTCTATACCTTCACCACGGTGAACCCGGGCCCCACCGAACACGGCGCAGCAGCGTTCATCTCCGTCGCCGTCTTTGCCCGCGGCCTGATGAACCGCCTGTTCACCCGCGTTTACCTGCCGGAGAACGAGGAAGCGCTGGCGAAGGACCCGCTGCTGTCCTCGCTTGACCCCGAGCGCCGCAAGACGCTGATCGCACGCCGCGACGCCGATGGCGGGCTCACGTGGGACATCCGACTTCAGGGTGAGGGCGAAACCGTCTTCCTCGACTTCGAGGGAACCGGAACCAGGGGCGCCGCAAAGTGACCGGCTTCCAGGCAGCGGGCACCGGCGGTGGCCTTCACGGGGGTGCCGCGCTCCACGGCGATGCTGGACTGAACGGCGACGTTGGCCTGCTCAGTCCTGTGTCGGCGTCGCCCCTGGTGGCCGCGCTGGCCGGTGACCGGGCCGTCCTCGCGGCGATTCTCGCCGTCGAGGCCGGCTGGGCCGCAGTGCTGGAGCAGCACGACCTCGCTCCCGCCGGTTCCGCTGCAATGGTGGCCCACGCTGCCGATGCCTCCCGGTACGATCTTGCCGGTATTTCCCGGCGGGCGCAGGGCGGCGGAAACCCGGTCATCCCGCTGCTGGCCGACCTCCGGGCCCAGGTCAAGGCGCTGGACACTGGGGGTGTGGGCGCAGCAAAAGCCGTTCACACGTCGCTGACCAGCCAGGACGTGCTGGACACGGCCCTGATGCTGGTAGCCCGCAACACCGTCGCGGCGCTGCTCGCCGACGTGAAAGGCACGACGAGGGCGCTCTCCCGCTTGGCGCAGCGGTATGCAGACACGCTGTGCGTCGGCAGGAGCCTGACCCAGCACTCGCTGCCCTTCACGTTCGGGCTTCGGGCGGCGCAGTGGTTCCATGGGCTGGCGGCCGCGGCACGCCGGCTCGAGGCACTGGAGCTGCCCGTGCAGTTCGGTGGTGCGGCGGGCACACTGGCGGCTGGGTCTGTTCTTACGTCAGGCTCCGCCACCGACCCCTTCGCACTCTCCGACGCGCTGGCCACCCAGCTGGGCCTGGCCGGCGCTCCGGCACCGTGGCACACCAACCGGCTGGCCGTGACGTCGCTCGGCGACGCCGTCGCCTCCGTGGTGGACGCGCTCGGCAAGATCGCCGCGGATGTCCTGTTCCTGAGCCGTCCCGAGGTGGCCGAAGTGGCCGAACCGCGCGCCCCGGGCCGCGGAGTTTCCTCGGCGATGCCGCAGAAGCAGAACCCCGTGCTGTCCGTGCTGGTCCGCAGCGCCGCCCTCCAGGCCCCCGGCCTGGCTGCGCAGCTGCACCTTGCCGCGGCAACCTTCAACGACGAACGCCCTGACGGAGCATGGCACACCGAATGGCCGGCCCTGCGCCAGCTGCTCGCACTGGCCCTCGGCGCCGCCGGCCCCATTCGGGAACTCGCGGAGGGGCTGCAGGTCTTCCCTGACGGCATGCGACGGAACCTGGACCTGTCCGGTCCGCTGCTGCTCAGCGAGGGCGTGTCCGCCGCGGTCGCACCGCTTCTTCCCGCCGGAGAAGCCGGACTGGACGGAAAGCAGCAGCTGCAGGCCGTCGTCGACAAGACGCTCCAGTCACCGGTAGCCGAACAGGCCGCCACCTACCGCCGGCTGCTGCGCGAGGCCGTCCCCGCGGACACGCTTTCCGACACCCAGCTGGAGGAACTGCTCGATCCCGCCAACTACCTGGGTCAGGCAGCCGGGATCTCGCGGCGGATCCTGGCGGCTTTCCCGGAATTTGCGCTTACTTCAACCGAACCAGACGGAAACGGAGATTCCCGTGGTTAAACCAGCAGTTAAGGCAGTGCTGCTTTCCCCCCAGCGTGCGCTGGGGGACAAACCGCTCCTGATCGTCGGCCCGTCGCTCGGCACCTCATCGGTGCTGTGGACCCAGGCCGGCTCGCTCCTGGGCAACGATTACGACGTCGTCGCCTGGGACCTGCCCGGCCACGGCGTCTCTGCCCCGGCCGCCGAAACGTTCAGCGTCGCTGACCTGGCTGACGCCGTCGTCGAGCTTGTCGACTCGATCGCCCCCGGCGAGAGGTTCCACTACGCCGGCGTGTCCCTCGGCGGAGCCACCGGCCTGCAGCTGGGCATCAAGCACGGCGACAGGCTCAAGAGCCTCTCCGTGCAGTGCTCCGGTGCCAAGATCGGCACCCCCGAAGGCTGGCTGGAACGCGCCGAGACCGTGCGCACCCAGGGCACTCCCGTGATGATCCAGGGCTCCGCCGAACGCTGGTTTGCCCCCGGGTTCATGGACCGCGAACCCGAACTCAGCAGCCGTCTCCTGCACTCCCTGCGCGACGCCGACCGCTACAGCTACGCCTTTTGCTGCGAGGCCCTGGCCGCCTTCGATGTGCGCGACCAGCTCGGCAGCATCACCGTCCCGACGCAGTTGGTGGCGGGTGCGCTGGATGGCGTGGCCCCGCCGTCGTTCGCCGAAGAGGCGGCCGCCGGAATCACCGCCGGCGGCGGCACCGCCTCCGCAGCCACGCTGGAAGGTGTGGCGCACCTGGCGCCCGCCGAGGCGCCCGCCCACGTGGCCGAGCTGATGCGGAGCCTCATTTCCTGGACCGAAACCCGCGGAGCTGCCAAGTGAGCGGCGCCGAGCGAAACGGTGTGGTCCAGCCGGACGCCACCAGCCAGGAGATCTACGACGGCGGCATGGTGGTCCGGCGCGAAGTGCTCGGCGACGCGCACGTGGACCGGGCGAACGGCAAGAAGGACGCCTTCACCGAGGACTTCCAGGACATGATCACCCGCATCGCGTGGGGCGGCATCTGGACCCGTCCGGGCCTGCCGCGCCAGATACGCTCCGCCGTCACCATCACCGCAATGGTTGCGCACGGGCACTGGGAAGAGCTGGCCATGCACATCCGCGCGGCCATCACCAACGGGCTGAGCAGGGACGAGATCAAGGAAATCCTGCTGCAGACCGCCATTTACTGCGGAGTTCCCTCCGCCAACACGGCCTTCAAGACGGCCCAGCAGGTCTTCGATGAAATGGACGACCCTGCCATGGACGGCGCCGGGCCGACAACACCCCCACCCCACCCAACTAAGTAGCAGCTGAGGGCGTTCTGAGCCCTCAGAACGCCCTGAGGTGCTACCTAGTTGGGCCCAGAGAACTCGAGGAATTCATGAATCAGGCTTTTGTTTACGACGCTGTACGCACGCCGTTCGGGAAGTTCGGCTCCGGCCTTGCCGGGGTCCGTCCCGATGACCTTGCCGCGCATGTGATCGCCGAGTCCGTTCGCCGGGTGCCCGGGCTGGATGTGGAGCGCATTGACGAGGTGGTCTTCGGCAACGCCAACGGCGCCGGCGAGGAGAACCGCAACATCGCCCGGATGGGCACACTGCTTGCCGGGCTGCCGGTCTCGATCCCCGGCACCACGGTCAACCGTTTGTGCGGCTCATCGCTGGACGCGGCGATCATCGCGTCCCGGCAGATCAACGCCGGCGACGCCGACCTGGTCCTGGTGGGCGGGGCCGAGTCGATGTCCCGGGCGCCGTGGGTGCTGCCGAAGACGGAGAAGCCCTACCCGGCCGGAGACATGACGCTGGCGTCCACCACGCTGGGCTGGCGCCTGGTCAACAAGGCCATGCCCAGGGAGTGGACCATTTCCCTGGGCGAGGCTACCGAACGCTTGCGGGAGAAGTACGGCGTGACCCGGGCCCAGCAGGACGAGTTCGCCGCTGCCTCGCACAACCTGTCCGCCGCGGCGTGGGACGAAGGGTTCTACGACAACCTGGTGGCCCCCGTGCCGGGCACCGACTTGGTCCGTGATGAGAGCATCCGCCCGGGTTCCTCCGCGGAGAAGCTGGCCGGGCTGAAGACAGTGTTCCGCGCCGAGGCTGCCGACGCTGCATCGGGAAGCACCAGTGGCGGCACGGTCACGGCGGGCAACGCCTCGCCGCTGTCCGACGGCGCGTCCGCGGCCTGGATCGGGTCCGAGAACGCTTCATCGCTCCTCGGCCTGGAGCCGCTGGCCCGGATCGCGGGCCGCGGAGCGCACGGCAACGATCCCCAGTTCTTCGGCTTCGCACCCGTGGAGGCGGCAAACAAGGCCCTCGCGAAGGCGGGCATCGGCTGGGACCAGGTGGGCGCCGTCGAACTTAACGAAGCGTTCGCCGCACAGTCCCTGGCCTGCATCAACGCCTGGGGCATCGACCCGGCAATCGTGAACCGGCACGGCGGCGCGATCGCGATGGGCCACCCGCTGGGCGCGTCCGGCACCCGCATCCTGGGCACCCTCGCCCGGTCCCTTCAGGCCTCCGGTCAGCGCTGGGGCGTGGCGGCGATCTGCATCGGCGTCGGCCAGGGCCTTGCCGTTGTACTCGAAAACGTCACCGCTGGAAAGGCGTAGGGAAATGCTGAACTTTGTAGATTCCGTCCAGGCGGCCGTCTCGGCCGTCAGGGACGGCTCCACGGTGATGATCGGCGGGTTCGGCAACGCCGGCCAGCCGTTCGAACTGATCGACGCGCTGCTGGAGTCCGGCGCCACGGACCTGACCGTGGTGAACAACAACGCCGGGCAGGGCGACCAGGGCCTCGCGCTGCTCATCAAGGAGGGCCGGGTCCGGAAGATGATCTGTTCCTTCCCGCGGCAGTCCGATTCCTGGCACTTCGATGCCAGGTACAAGGCCGGGCAGATCGAGCTGGAGCTGGTGCCGCAGGGCAACCTGGCCGAGCGCATCCGCGCCGCCGGAGCCGGGATCGGCGGGTTCTTCACGCCCACCGGGTACGGCACCATGCTGGCCGAGGGCAAGGAAACCCGCATTATCGAGGGCCGCGGCCAGGTGTTCGAGACGCCCATCCATGCCGACGTCGCCCTGATCAAGGCGCTGAAGGCCGACGGCGTCGGAAACCTGGTCTACCGCAAGACGGCCCGGAACTTCGGCCCGATCATGGCCGCCGCGGCCAAGCACACGGTGGTCCAGGTGTCCGAGATCGTGCCCACCGGTGCGCTGGACCCGGAGAACATCGTGACCCCCGGCATCTACGTCAACAGCATTGTCCGTATTGATTCCAGCGGTGCTGCCGCCGCCGGCACCGCAGAACAGGTGGCCTGAGATGAGCCTTGTAGAGACGAGCATCCAGACGTCCGAAACGCCGCTGGGCCGCGACGACCTCGCCCGCATGGTGGCCCGCGACATCGCCCCGGGATCCTTCGTGAACCTCGGGATCGGCCAGCCGACCCTGGTGTCCAACTACCTCAAGCCGGAGCAGAACATCACCCTGCACACCGAGAACGGCATGCTGGGCATGGGCCCGGTGGCCACCGGGGACCAGATCGACGGGGACCTCATCAATGCCGGCAAAATCCCCGTCACCGAGCTCCCGGGGGCGTCCTACTTCCACCACGCCGACTCGTTCGCGATCATGCGCGGCGGCCACCTGGACATCTGCGTCCTCGGCGCGTTCCAGGTCTCCGCGACCGGCGACCTCGCCAACTGGCACACCGGAGCACCCGACGCGATCCCCGCCGTCGGCGGCGCCATGGACCTCGCCACCGGAGCCAAAGACGTCTTCGTCATGATGACCCTCCTCACCCGCGAAGGCGCCTCCAAAATCGTGGAGGCCTGCACCTACCCGCTCACCGGGGTGGGCTGCGTGACCCGCGTGTACACGGACAAGGCCGTCTTCCTCACCGGCCCCGACGGCGTCCGCGTCCGCGAAACCTTCGGCTGCACCCTCGAAGAACTCCAGGCCCTGGTGCCCGTCCCCCTCACAGCAGCCCCCGCCGTCGAGCAGTAACGCTTTCCCCACGTCCCGGCGAACCGGCAGCAAATGACCGCAAACCCGGGTTTTGAGGGCATCAGCTGCCAGTTCGCGCGTGTGTGGGCGGGGCCGGAAGTGTCCGTTCGCGGCGATTAGGATTGGTAACCATGACCGACGCAGCAACAGGGACCACGCCTCGTGCGGGCCGCCCGTCGAAGGACGGGGCGCCTCCGGCGGCGAGTGACCAGTATGTGCAGTCGCTCGCGCGCGGGCTGGCGGTGATCCGCGCGTTCGACACCGAACATGCCGACATGACGCTCACCGAGGTGGCTGCCCGCACGGATCTAACTCGCGCCACGGCCCGGCGTTTCCTGCACACGCTGGTGGAGCTCGGCTACGTCCGGACCGACGGCAAGACCTTCGCGCTTACGGCCCAGGTGCTGCAGCTCGGCTACGCCTACCTTTCAGGTCTCTCCCTGCCGCAGCTGGCCCAGCCGCACCTTGAAGAGCTGTCCCTGAAGCTGGGGGAGTCGACGTCGGCAGCGGTGCTGGACGGAACCGACATCGCCTACATCGCCAGGGTCACCACCCGCCGGATTATGACCATCGGCATCACTGTGGGGACCAGGTTCCCGGCGTATGCGACCTCGATGGGCAGGGTGCTGCTCGCCGGGCTCCCGCCGGAGCAGCTGAAGGAGTACCTGGCCGCGGCGGAGATCAAGCCGCTCACCCCGCGCGCGGTTGGCACGGTGAAGGACCTGCTTGCCGTCCTGGATAAAGTCCGGGCTCAGGGCTGGTGCCTGCTGGACCAGGAGCTCGAACTGGGCCTGATGTCCGTGGCCGCGCCTGTTTATCACGGCCCGAAGGTGGTGGCCGCCGTCAACGTCTCGCTGCAGGCACAGTCAGTGGCCGCCAAGCCGGACCGCGAGGCCTACCTCGAGTCCGTGCGGAAGGAAATCGTGGCCACGGCAGAGCGAATCTCTACGGACTTCTCCAGCGGGCGCTAGGTCCGGCAACCAGCGCGGACTATTCCGCGGATACCTCTAAGCGGCCCGCCACCCTCCCGCCACGCGCCCTTGGGCCATAGACTCTAGCCAACTACGTGCAGCAGCGCCGCTCCGTCAACCCCGCCCCGGCGGGAACCCAAAAGAGCAGAAGCGCCGCTGCATCCGTTGGAAGGGATGTGGCGGGTGAAGCTGGGGATAGCGCGGGAGCGCCGGGAAGGTGAGCGGCGGGTCGCTGCGACGCCGGAAACCGTAAAACAGCTGGCCGGACTGGGCCTGGAGGTGCTGGTCGAATCCCGGGCGGGTGTTTCCGCCGGGCATGCCGACGACGATTACCGCCAGGCCGGCGCCCACATCGTTGACGACCTCGATCCCGCCCGGCTGGACATCCTCGCCCACGTCCGTCCGCTGGAACTTCCGACGGCGACAGCCCTGAAGCGCGGTGCCGTCACCGTGGGCCTGGCCTCGCCGTCGTCCGAACTCGCCACCGTCAGGGCGCTCGCCGAAGGCGGGGTCACGTCCTTCGCACTGGAACTCGTGCCGCGCATCTCCCGGGCCCAGTCCATGGACGCCCTGTCCTCGCAGGCCCTCGTGGCCGGCTACCGCTGCGTCCTCGAAGCCGCCATCCGCCTGCCCCGCTTCTTCCCGCTCTACATGACAGCCGCCGGAACCGTCCCGCCCGCGCGGGTGCTGGTGCTCGGCGTCGGCGTGGCCGGGCTGCAGGCGATCGGGACGGCGAAGCGGCTCGGCGCCCGCGTCTCCGCCAACGACATCCGGCCGTCCTCCGCGGAAGAGGTCACGTCCATGGGCGGCACCTTCATCAAGCTGGATCTGGAGACCGCAGAGGCGTCCGGCGGGTACGCCCGCGAGCTCACCGCCGACCGCGGTGCCCTGCAGCGGCAGCTGCTGGCACCGCACGTCGCCGATGCCGACGTCCTGATCACGACGGCGGCCGTTCCCGGCAGGCACGCCCCGCTCCTGGTGACCCGTGAAATGGTGCAGGGCATGCGCCCCGGGTCCGTCGTCGTCGACCTTGCCGCGGAGTCCGGCGGCAATGTCGAGGGGTCCGTGGCCGGCCGGGACATCCACGTCCCCACGGCCGACGGAAAGGGGACCGTGGCCGTCGTCGGCCTCAAGGACGCGCCGTCGGCCATGCCCACGGACGCCTCCCGGCTCTACGCGAAGAACGTGGCCAACCTGCTGGCACTGATGACGCGGGACGGGACGGTGGCCCCGGATTTCGACGACGACGTGATAGCAGGTGCGTGCCTGACGCACGACGGCGTGGTGCGGCACCCGTCGACGGCGGAGGCTCTAGCGGTGCTCGCCGCGGAGAACGCGCCCGGGAACGCACCGGACGGCGCGTCAGGCGAGGCGCCACAAGCGACGCCCGAGGAGGGCACTGCCGACGTGCCGGACAACGAACTCGCCGACGAGTTGGCGAATGACCCAGTGAAGGCGTCGGAAAACGAAGGGGTGGTCTGATGGACGGCATCAGCCTGCTGACCATCACCGTGCTTGCGGTGTTTGTCGGCTTCGAAGTGGTGTCCAAGGTTTCCAGCACCCTGCATACGCCCCTGATGTCCGGTGCGAACGCGATCCACGGGATCATCCTGGTGGGCGCCATCATCGTCGCCGGCCAGGCCACGCACCCCTGGGTCCTCGCGGTGGCGCTGCTGGCCGTGGTGCTTGCCACAGCGAACCTGGTGGGCGGCTTTGTGGTGACGGACCGCATGCTCGAGATGTTCCGCGGCCGCAAGCCGGATAAACCGGCCAAGCCAGGTGCCAAGCCAGGTGCAGGCGACACCCGCGGTGAGACCAAGGAGAACACGGAGGCCACTCGGTGACCCTCCTCGACCCCAACGTCACCGCCCTGCTCTACCTCGCGGCCGCCGTCTTCTTCATCCTGGCGCTGAAGGGCCTGAATTCCCCGCGCACCGCCCGCCGGGGCAACCTCATCGGCGCCTTTGGTGCGGTGGTCGCCGTCGTCACAGTCTTTTTCTCGACCCGGCTGGACAACGTCCCCCTGATCCTTGGGGCCATTGTGGTGGGCTCCGGCGTGGCAGCCCCCGTGGCCAGGCGCGTCAGGATGACCCAGATGCCGCAGCTCGTCGCCCTCTTCAACGGGGTGGGCGGCGGCGCCGCCGCCCTCGTGGCGCTGCTGGAACTGCCGCATGCGGAGGACGCCTGGGTGCGTGTCGCCGTCGTGTTCACCCTGCTGGTGGGGGCGGTGTCCTTCGCGGGTTCTGCCGTGACGTTCGCGAAGCTGCAGGAGCTCATGACCACCCGCCCCGTGGTGTTCCCCGGCCTGCCGGTGCTCATGGGCGCGGTGCTGCTCGCAGCGGTGGGCGCGGCTGCCGCCGTCGTGCTTGGGGGTTCGCTGGTCCTGGCCCTCCTGCTCCTCCTGCTGGGCCTGGTGGCAGGCGTGCTGCTGGTGCTGCCGGTGGGCGGCGCCGACGTGCCGATCGTCATCTCGCTGCTCAACGCCTTCACCGGCCTGGCGGTTGCGGCTTCCGGCCTGGTGCTGGGCAACGTGCTCCTGGTGGTCGCCGGCACCCTGGTGGGGGCGTCCGGCACCATCCTCACCCGGGCGATGGCCGCGGCCATGGGCCGCAGCGTGGCCGGCATCCTGTTCGGCGCGTTCCGGGGAGGTTCGACGGCGGGATCCACCGCCGTGAGCGACCGTCCGGTCCGCTCGTCGAGCCCGGAGGACGTGGCCGTGCTGCTGGGCTACGCGCAGCGCGTGATCATCGTCCCCGGTTACGGGCTGGCCGTCGCACAGGGACAGCACACCGCCGCGGAGCTGGCGCAGGCCCTGGAGTCCCGGGGTACCCGCGTGGACTTCGCCATCCATCCCGTGGCAGGACGAATGCCCGGGCACATGAACGTGCTCCTCGCCGAAGCCAATGTGCCCTATGAATCGCTCAAGGAAATGGGCGAGATCAACTCCGAGTTCCGCACCGCCGACGTCGCGCTGGTGGTGGGCGCGAACGACGTCGTGAACCCCGCCGCCAAGACGACCGCCGGCTCGCCGATCTACGGGATGCCGATCCTTGAGGTGGCGGACGCGCGGCAGGTGGTGTTCCTCAAGCGCTCCATGCGCCCCGGGTTCGCGGGGATCGAGAACGATCTCATGTTCGAACCGCAGACCACCCTGCTGTTCGGCGACGCCAAGGAGTCCCTGACGAAGGTGCTGGGGGCGGTGAAGGCCCTCTAAGGTGCAGCATCCGTGGGTCGTCCACACGTTTGCCGACACACCCGCGTTACTGAAATGTGACTTTTGGGGCATGAGTGCGATAGCCTCGGCCGGTGCCCTGGTTCCGCTCAGGGCATTCCCGTGCAGAATGCCGAGCCCTGCCGCTGACCGGGATCCGTTCGCTATAACCAACAGGCAGGGACGGGGGAACCACCTTTGTACCGGCCTTGCAAGCCAAGGCCTAGGGGTTAAGTCCAGACGCACCGCCTAGCGGCGGACAGGACCGGGTGACTCCCATCCGAACCCGACAGCTCACCCCGCAGGCATGGGAGAGGCACATCAACCATGTCACGTAAGTACACCGCGGCGCGCCATCGCGCCACCCCGACGACGTCCATCGCTTTGCAGGGCCTGCAGTATTCCCTCAAGTCCAACGCTGCCTCGGTTGCCAAGCCGGCGGCCGCCGCCGCTGTCGCTTCCGGACTCCTCTTCGGCGCCGGAGCACCCGCACACGCAGGTGCCTACGCTCCGGAGACGCCGGATGCCGCCGCTGCTGTCCAGTCCGCAGCTGGCCAGGCGCTGGCAGCACCCACCCAGGCCGTCCCCGCCCCGGCAGCCCCAGCGCCGGCAAGCGGCGGATCTGCTGTTGCCGGCGCGTCGCACACCGTTGTGTCCGGCGACACCCTTGGTGCCATCGCAGCACGCCATGGTGTCAGCCTCGATGCACTCCTCGCAGAGAACGGCCTGTCCTTGGCGTCTGTCATTTACCCCGGCGACCAGATCCTCATCCCGGGACCGGGTGCAGTCGCGGCTCCCGCAGTACCTGCGGCTCCGGCAGCACCGGCCGTGCCTGAGGTTCCTGCCGCTCCGGCAGTTCCCGCGGCTCCGGCACCGGCAGCCCCCGCGCCCTCCGGTATGGGAATCTACAACGCCTCCGCCTCGATTACACCGGCGGCTGCAACCCAGTCAGCCAGTGGTGTGGGCGGAGCCATTGTGGCCTCTGCCAGGGCACAGCTCGGCGCCACCCAGGACTGCACCATCCTGGTGGAACAGGCACTGCGCTCCGTCGGCAAGTCCGTCGGAGACCTCGCGCCCACGCAGTTCTACCAGTACGGCACTCCCGTCTCCGCCCCGCAGCCCGGCGACCTGATGATCAGCGCCGGACACGTCGGCGTCTACATCGGCGGCGGCCAGGCCATCAGCAGCGGCATGAATGGGGTCAACGAAACCATCGTGCACCCGGCCTCCTGGCTCACCGGCTCCACCTACGTGCGGGTGAACGCCTAACTACGAATGAACGCCTGACGGGCGGTACGGAACACACAACAGCGGCGGGTGCATCAGCACCCGCCGCTGTTGCGTTTGGCGGCTAGTGGATACCTGTGGCCCCGCTGGAGCACTGGGACAGACGCGCGGGCGTGCGGTGAGAACCCTCCGGATCCGACAATGCGATCAACCAACAGCATCGCGCCACAAAAGTCACTTCCACGCAACAAATGTTGACTAGAAGATACCCGTCCGGTTAACTGGCAACCTGACCGGATGTGAGCTGGGCCACGTCACGGCTGAAACCTTGCAAGCAACGCCGAGAGTGAGCTCCCGTGGACTTAATCACCACCGCCGAGGTCGAGTCAGCAGCGCAGAGGCTGATGACCGCCTTCGCGGCCACCGACACTGACCGCTACTTCGACTGTTTCGCGCCCGACGCGACTTTCGTCTTCCATTCCGAACCAGACCGCCTGAGTTCGCGTGGAGAATACCGCTCCCTGTGGCAGAGGTGGCTCGAGGATGGTTGGCGGGTCGCAGAATGCGCAAGTTCTAATGCACACATCCAGATTGCTGGCCCATTGGCCGTGTTCAGCCATGATGTCGAAACCGTCATCGACGTTTCTGGCACAAAAGAGACCCTTCTTGAGAGGGAGACCATCATTTTCGCCAGGACGGAGACTGGCAGAGTGCTCGCCATTCACGAGCACCTTTCTTCGTCGCCTGTTAGCTCGAAGGCGATCTAATGACATCAAATTCCAAAGCCCCTGCCGTGACTGAAGTCGAAAAGCATGGCATCGAACCGATTCCCGCCGCCGACAGGACGGCGAAACCGCTGGACTTGTTCCGTCTGGTGTTTGGCGGTGCAAACACCTTTGCCACGGTGGTCCTGGGATCGTTTCCGATCCTCTTTGGGCTGTCCTTCAAGGACGCACTGGTGGCCACGGTCCTGGGCGTAGTGGTTGGCGGCCTGATACTGTGCCCGATGGCTGTTTTTGGCCCGACCAACGGGATGAACAATGCCGTTTCGTCGTCCGGGCATCTGGGCGTGCATGGCCGTGTTGTGGGGTCCTTTTTGTCACTCCTGACGGCGTTCGCGTTCTTCTCGATCTCTGTGTGGAGTTCAGGGGACGCGCTGGTAGGGGGTGCGAACCGCCTCGTCGGCCTGCCCCAAAACGCGGTGACGCTAAGCCTCGCCTACGGCGTCTTTGCTGTTCTGATCCTGACCGTGTGCATCTATGGGTTCCGTTTCATGCTCTGGGTCAACAAGATCGCGGTGGTAGCCGCGTCCCTGCTGTTCCTGCTCGGCATCGTTGCGTTTGCGGGTGCGTTTGACCCGTCCTACGCCGGGACGTTCGGGCCGGGGGCGGACTCCGCTGCCAGCGCCCTGTTCTGGCCATCCTTTATAGGATCGGCGCTGATCGTCATGTCCAACCCGGTCTCCTTCGGCGCGTTCCTGGGCGACTGGTCCCGGTACATCCCGGCCGAGACTCCTAAGCGAAAGGTCATGACTGCTGCTTTCCTCGCCCAGGTTGCCACTCTGGTGCCGTTTGGCTTCGGGCTGGTCACGGCCACCATCATTGCCACGAAGGCGCCGGCGTTCTTCGAGAACTCAGACTACGTGGGCGGGCTGCTGGCTGTTTCCCCTGCGTGGTACTTCCTGCCGGTGTGCCTCATTGCGCTGGTAGGGGGCATGTCCACGGGCACCACCGCGCTTTACGGAACGGGCCTCGACTTCTCCAGCGTCTTTCCCAGGTTCTCCCGCGTCCAGGCCACGTTGTTCATCGGGTCCATCGCCATCGTCTTCATCTTTGTGGGCCGCTTCGCCTTCAACATAGTGCAGAGCATCGCCACGTTCGCGGTGCTCATCATCACCTGTACGGCTCCTTGGATGATCATGATGATGATCGGGTACGTGACGCGGCGGGGCTGGTACGACGCCGACTCCCTCCAGGTTTTCAACCGCCGCCAGGTCGGTGGCCGATACTGGTTCAACGGTGGGTGGAACTGGCGTGCTATGGGCGTCTGGATCTTCTCCGCAGTTATGGGAATCATGTTCGTGAACGTTCCAAACCAGTTCGTCGGTGCTCTCGGCAACCTCGCCGCGGGAGTGGACCTAAGTATCCCCGTTTCCATTGGCTTGGCTGCGGTTCTTTATCCCGCGGTGCTGTGGCTCTTCCCGGAACCCGCTGACGCCTATGGCCCGGCCGGACCAAGGTTCGTTAGGGCGGCGGCACCGAAGAATATCCCGATTGTTGACGAAAAGAAGGATCTGGAATCCGCACTGTTCTGACAGGACCGCCGCACAGAAACTAGTTTCGGTGCGGCGGCAGGGTTTGGGCGGCGCGGACGACGGCGTTTGTCACCTCCGTGAGGCCCGGCGATTCCAGCGTCCACACCTGCCAGTAGAGCCGCAGGTCCTCGCTCCAGGCCGGGTCGAGCTCAATGAGCGAGTGCTCGGGATCCTGCTGGTCGGGCACCATGCCCCAGCCCAGGCCTGCATGAACTGATTCGACGAACTGCACGGAATCCGGGATGTAGTGCTGTGGGGGAGTGGCATCCGGGGCCGCGCCCGCGAGGACCGCCAGCTGGTGGGTGTCCTTCCGGTCGTACTGCATGACGGGGGCCGCGGCGAGGGCTTCCGGGGTGGGCCCGTCGGGGAACCAGCGCGCCACGAAATCGTGCGACGCTTTGGCCCGGTACACCATGGTGCCGAGGGGGCGGATTGTGCATCCCTGCACCGGCCGGGGATCCGCGGTGATCGCGCCTACGGCGTCGCCGGACCGCAGGAGGTCGGCGGTGGCGTGCTCGTCGTCGCGCAGCAGCTCGAGGGCCACCCGGCCGCCGAGAGCAATTTCCTGGTAGGCCGCGGGGAGCCACGTCGCGATGGAGTCCGCGTTGGCCACGATGGGAACCCGCAGCCGCTCGGCGCTGGGCAGTCCGCCGCCGTCGTTCTCTTCTGCAGATGCTGGCCCGCGCAGGGCAAGGACCGCCTCGTCCGCGAGGAGCAGGAGCTGGCGCGCGGAACGGAGGAGCTGTTCGCCCGCAGGCGTCGGCCGGACCGGCTTGAGGCGCCGCACCAGCACGCTGCCCACGGAGCGCTCAAGCGCCTTGATGCGCTGGCTCACGGCTGAGGGCGTGAGCCGCAGTTCGCTCGCGGCGGCGTCGAAGGTCTCGTGATCGACGACGGCGGCAAGCGCGCGGAGCTGGTCGAGGTCCATGAAGATATTCTAATGAATCTACAGAAATAGTGAATTGCATTTCACCTTCTCCGATCGTACCTTCGAAGAATGCTCACCTTCCTGACCGGGCTCGGCGCCGGGCTCGGCCTCATTATCGCCATCGGCGCCCAGAACGCGTTCGTCCTGCGGCAGGGCCTCAAGCGGGAGGCGGTCCTGCAAGTTGTCCTGGTGTGCCTCGCCAGTGACGCGGTCCTGATCCTGGCCGGAGTCGCCGGAATCGGGGCACTCGTCCAGAACGCTCCCGCCCTGCTCGCCGTGGTGCGGTGGGTCGGCGCCGCGTTCCTCCTCGCCTACGCAGCTTTCGCCGCCCGGCGCGCCCTGCGGCCCGGGATCCTCGAGGCCGCGGACTCCCCGGGCAGCGGGACGGTCTGGTCGGCGGTGCTCACCGCCGCCGCCCTCACCTGGCTCAACCCTCACGTGTACCTCGACACGCTGGTGCTGCTGGGCTCGCTGGCCAACACCCACGGCGATTCCGGCAAGTGGCTCTTCGGGGCAGGGGCGGCCGCCGGCAGCGCACTCTGGTTTCCCCTGATCGGCTACGGCGCTCGCGGCCTCAGCGGCTTCTTCGCGCGGCCGGCGTCGTGGCGCTTTCTTGACGGCGGCGTCGCCGTGCTCATGCTCACTCTCGCGATCGTCCTCGCGGCCGGCCACTGACGCCCGCACTCGGGCAGCGACGCTGGGCGGCGCAGCGGCGGCGGCCGCGCTGGTGGTGACGAGCTACGTTGTTTACGGGGAGCCGCCGGCCGTGCGGTCGAGTATCCCCGCGATGATGTCCAGCGCACGGGCAAGCTGAAGATCGGTCGGGGCGCCATACCCGATGACCAGGCCGTTCTCCGGCGTCCGCTCCGCAAAGTAGCTTGCCAGCGTCACGACCCGAACCCCCAGTGCCAGTGCTTCCTCGGCCAGGCGCCCGGCAGGAACGCTCGGCTGGAGACGGATGACGGCGTGCAGGCCGCCGTCCAGGGCCGCCAACTGGACATCTCTCCGTCCTCCAAGGCGGTCGAGAAGCAGTTCGCGGCGGTGGGCGTACTGGCGCCGGGCCCGGGCGATGTGCCGTGCGAGGCCGCCGCCGGCAATGTAGGTGGCCAAGGCCGACTGCATCACCCCGGGAACGGGTGTGCCGAGGTCAAGCCGCGCGTCCTTTAGGCGCTGCCCGGAAGCACCGCGAACCACGAGATAGCCGCAACGCAGCCACGGGCTCAGCGACTTTGAGAAGGTGCCTACCAAAACGACTTCGGCCGCGGAAGGCAGTGAGGCAAGGGCGGGCAGGAGCATCCTGCGGTGCCGGAACTCGCTGTCATAGTCGTCCTCGAGAATGATCACGCGATTGGCTTCGGCCCATGCCAGCAGGGCAAGCCGTTCCTTCACGGGCATCCGGCCGCCCAGGGGGTACTGGTGGCTGGGCGTTACCAGGATGGCCTCTGGATGGCGACCAAGAGCCGCAAGCTGTGCTGCCTCCAGCCCGTCGTCAGCAACCGGAAGGGTTTCCACCGCGGCTCCCGCCGCGGAAAGCACCCGCCTGGCCGTGGGATAACCGGGGTCCTCCATCAGCACGCGGGGCGCGCCCGCCTGGCCACGGAACGCTGCGACGATCAGCTGCAGGGCGTCACTGGTGCCCGCTGTGATGATGACGTCCTCGGCACTCACCGTAAGTCCGCGGGACGCGGCGAGGTGACCTGCCACGGCAGAGCGGAGGACCGGGGTGCCCAAGGCGTCCGGAAGCTCAACCTCCACCGGCTCGGCAACAGCCTTCCGCCAGGCGGCCCGCCAGTCACGGTCACGGAACGGGGCGCCGGACGGCCGCCCCGGCGTGAGGTCGATCGTTACGGTCTGCTCGGTGCCGGCTGCCTCTTGGGTGCCTTCGGACGCCATGCCCCGGCCGTCGGCGCGCACTGCCACGCGGGTACCACCCGAGCCCTGGCTTTCCAGGTAGCCCTCGCCGGCAAGCTGTTCGTAGGCGCGGACCACCACTCCGCGGGAGACGCCCAGCCCGGTGGCAAGGCGCCGCGATGCCGGCAGGCTGTGATCCTGACTCAGGGTGCCGTCCAGGATCGCTTCCCGGAGGCGGCTGACCAGCTGGGCGGCAAGCGGAACGCGGCTTTGGTGGTCCAGAACGAGCGGCAGTTCGGCTTCGATCTTGGTCCTCCTGATTTAGGGATTCTTGGATCTATGCTAGGACCAATCCGGCTGTGAGCATGAAGGAAAACCAAAGCTCAACTGAAGAGAGGACACGCCTCGTGTTTACCGGCCTCTGTGCATTTCCCCTTACTCCGCTCGCCGGGGACGACGTCGACGAAGCCGCGTTTGTGCGGCTGGTCTCCCGGTGCGCCGGTGCCGGGGCGGATTCGATCGGTGTGCTGGGTTCGACGGGCATCTACACCTACCTGCTGCGCGAGGAACGCCGCAAGGTTGTAAGAGTCGCCGTCGAAGCTGCCCAAGGGACGCCCGTGGTGGCAGGTGTCGGTGCCATGCGCACCCGTGATGTGCTGGATTGCGTCGAAGATGCCGAGAGTGCGGGCGCCTCCGGTCTGCTGCTGGCGCCGGTATCGTATCAGCGGCTGACCGAAGAAGAGGTCTACGGCCTCTACCAAGAGGTCTCATCCGCATCCGATCTTCCGATTGCCGTCTACGACAATCCGGCCACCACAGGCTTCACTTTCTCCGATGAACTCCACGGCCGCATCGCCGAACTTCCGGGCATCGCGTCGATCAAGTTCCCGCCCCCGGCGCCGGGCCTGGCCGCGGACCGCATCGCCCGGCTCCGGGCGGCCGTTCCTAAGAGTGTTTCCCTGGGCATCAGCGGCGACTGGGCCGCGGCAGAGGCGCTGCTCGCTGGGTGCGATGTTTGGTACTCGGTCATCGCCGGCCTGTTTCCCAAAGCTGCCAGGGGAATCGTTGACCTTGCCCAGACCGGCCAGACCGGCCAGGCCGACCCGGCGCTGAAGGCATCGGCCGTGCTGGAGCCAGTGTGGGCGTTGTTCCGCACCTACGGGAGCCTGCGCGTCGCTGCCACCATGGCCGAAGTGCTCGGCTTCGTGAAGGCGCCATGCCTGCCCCGCCCATTGCAAAGCCTGGACGCCAAGGGCCGCACCAGGGTCGAGGAAGCCCTGCACCTCAGCGGACTGGGCGCCTGAGCAGGTGCGGCATGGGTAGCCTGAACCGCGGCGCGGCGGAGCAAAAACCACGGGCAGAGCAAGAAGCGCCGGGGTGGCGGACAGCCCAGCGCGGTCAGCCGGCACCCGACCCGGCCCGCGCCGGAAGCGGCGGACTGGCCCGTTACGTGGTGGCCGCGACGCTGGCGCGCACCGCGGACGGAGGGGCCGTCGTGGCCATTGTCCTCATGGTCACAACCAGCGGGGCACCAGGTTGGCTGGCGGGCCTGCTCGGCGCCTGCATCACCGCCCCGCACCTGCTGGGGCCGCTGGTGGCGCGGGGCCTGGACTCCTGCCGCGACGGCCGCGTCCTGATCGCGTGGGCGTGCGTCGTGCACGGCGCCACCCTGGCGGCTGCCGTGCTGCTGTACCCGGTGACGTGGCCGGCGGTGACTGGGGTTCTGCTCGTGACGTCCGGCCTGGTGGGCCCCCTGCTGACCGGCGGCATCAGCAGCCGCCTTCCGGCGATCGCCGGCCCGGACCAGGTCAGCCAGCGCCGGGCCCAGGGGTGGGATGTGGCCACCTACGGGATCGGCGGGACCATCGGCCCGAGCGTCGTGGCCGCAGTCTCCGCCTTGGCTGGACCCACAGCGGCCGCGCTCATCCTGGCGGCGGCCACATTCGTTGCCGCCGCCGTCGTGCGGTTGTTGCCGTACGCGCCTCCTGCAGCGCGGGCAGCCGATGTTCCGAAGCCGGTTCAGACCCTTCGGCTGATGGCCGTAACGGGCCGCCTGAGGAGGATGCTGTACCTCACCGTGACCGTGGCGTTCTCAGTTGCCGCCCTGCCAATCGCGGCCGTCGCCTCCACCGCAATGTTTCAGGTGCAGCCAGCGGCCGCTGGCGTCCTGACGGCCGCTTACGGGCTGGGCGGCCTGGCCGGTTCGGCCGCAGTAATGTGCCGCCCGCTGCGGGGCAACGCGGACCGGCTGGTCACGCGCCTCGCGGGACTGGTGGCCGCGGCGCTCGCGGTGGCCGCCTTGTCCGGGTCCTTTGCGCCCGCAGTCGCCGCGTATGCAGCTGCGGGAGCCATGAACTCGTACTTCTTCGCGGCCACCCTCGCCGCCCGCAGCGAGTTTGCTCCGCCGCGGGTCCGGGGGCAGGTGTTTGTTTGGGTTGGTGCCCTCAAGATCACCGCGGGGTCGGCCGGAACAACCGCGGCCGGCGTCGTCATTATGGGGGAGCCGCAGCTCCCACTGTTCCTTGCCGCCGCACTCATTGTGACCGTTGCCGGGGCATCGGTCCTGGACCGCCGCAGCGCTGGTGGCCTGGAGCCGGGGTGATGACAGCAGGGTGCTGAGGGCCGCCGGCTGCGCGTCGATGGACTTAGGTTCGTGCCCATATCCCGGGAACGCGGTTACGATTTGAGTTCCGGGGCTTTCGGGCCCGCCCGCAGCAGCCGAAGGACACCATGACCGCCCAGAATGCTTCCTCGCCGCCACGGGCCGCCGTGGTCGTGAATCCCGCCAAGGCTGTTGGCGCCGACCTCCGCGCCGCGCTGGTCCGGCTGTGCGACACGCAGGGCTGGGCCGAGCCGTTGTGGCTGGAAACTACCGTTGAGGACCCGGGCGTGGGCCAGGCCCGCGAGGCGCTGGAGGCGGGGGTCGACGTCGTTATTGCCGCCGGCGGCGACGGTACCGTGCGGTGCGTGGCTGAGGCGCTGGCCGGGACCGATACGCCGATGGGGATGGTGCCGCTAGGCACGGGCAACTTGCTGGCCCGCAATATGGGCGTGGATATCTCCGATCCCGTCTCCGCCGCGTACGACGTCCTGAACGGCACCGTCCGCACGATTGACGTCGCCAGGAGCACCTTTGACGGGTCCGACGGCGAGAACGTCTTCCTGGTGATGGCCGGCGTGGGCTACGACGCCGCGATCATGGCGGACACGGTGGACGCACTGAAGGACCGCATGGGCTGGCTCGCTTACGTTGAAGCCGGCATCCGCAAGCTGCCGGGCAAGCCGGTCAGGGCCACGGTCAAGGTGGACGGCAAGCACCCCGTCAAGCGGCGGATCCGCAGTGTCATGGCCGGCAACTGCGGTCGGATCATGGGCGGCATCGAGATTTTCCCGGAGGCGAAGGTCGACGACGGCATCCTGGACCTGCTGATCCTGGCCCCCCGGGGGCACTTCGGCTGGCTGGGCGTCGCGGCAGGCATCTTCGGCCGCAAGAAGAACCAGAAGGAATCCGCCGAGTACTTCCAGGGCAAGAAAATTGAGGTGACCTTGGAGCACGAGGAGGAGTTCCAGCTCGACGGCGACCACATGGGCACCGTCAAGAGCCTGTCCATCTGGGTGGAGCCCGGGGCGCTCAAAATCCGGATGTAGACCTGCTCCGACAGAGGACGGCATGGCAGGGAAAGGAAGTACCGAATGAAGACGGTCCGACTTGGAAACTCCGGGCTGGAAATCAGCGCAGTGGTCCTGGGCATGATGAGCTACGGCGATCCGGAGAAGGGGTCGCACGGGTGGAGCGTGGGACTCGATGAAGCCAGGCCTTTCGTGCGGCGCGCTTACGAGGCGGGGATCACCACCTTCGACACGGCAAATGTGTACTCGGCCGGCTCGAGCGAGGAGATCACCGGCACCCTGCTCAAGGAACTGGCCCCCCGTGAGGAGGTCCAGATCGCCACCAAGGTCCACGGCCGGATGCGCCTGGCCCGCAACGGGGGTGGCCTCAGCCGGGCCGCGATCATGCATGAGATCGACGCGTCCCTCACCCGGCTTGGCACCGACTATGTCGACCTGTACCAGATCCACCGCTACGACCCGGTGACACCGGTCGAGGAGACGATGGAGGCCCTGCACGACGTCGTGAAGGCGGGGAAAGCCCGGTACATCGGGGCGTCAAGCATGTGGGCCTGGCAGTTCGCCCGGATGCAGCATGTGGCGGAGCTGCATGGCTGGACCAGGTTTGTGTCCATGCAGGATCAGTACAACCTCCTCGAGCGGGAGGAGGAACGCGAAATGCACCCGTTCTGCCAGGCCACGGGTGTGGGAGTCATCCCCTGGAGCCCGCTGGCGCGCGGAAACCTGACCCGGCCGTGGGGTGCTGCCGGCTCAGGGATCCGGCAGGACACGGACGAGTTCGGCAAGGGGCTGTACAAGCAGGACGAGGACGCGAACAGGGCCATCGTCGACGCCGTCGCCGCCGTGGCCGATGAACGCGGCGTGCCGATGGCGCAGATCGCTTTGGCCTGGAGCGCGGGCAAGTCCGCCGTCACCGCCCCCATCATCGGGGCGACGAAGGAACGCCATATTGACGACGCCGCTGCCGCCGTCGGAATTGCCCTGACCGACTCGGAGGTCCGGCGCCTCGAAGAGAGCTACACGCCCCGCAACCCCTCCGGGTTCTGACTGGACCGCGCTCTATCGGGACTGCGTCCTGGTTGGTGAACGCGGGTAATTCTGTGGCTGAGGGGGTACGGGTCACCACAACACCGGATGCAGGGCGTTGAGGGACTCGGGAGGATCGGCGATGGCGCAGGCTTCATTGCTGGAGCGAATGAAAAGCCAATGGCACGGGCTCGGGGCCGGTGTGTATGCGGCTGCCCTGGTGATCGTGGTCCTGGGAGTCTGCGGAGTCGTCGGCGCGCTCCTTCATCTCCCGAGCAGGAGGCGTCGAGGCCGGTCAACGCGCTCGCCGGCCACGGCGTCGGGTTGCTGGCAGGGGCCCTGTGCCTCTATGCCTTTGGGTTGCAGGACCAGCCCTCGGCTCCCGTGGGCGGACTGACGCCGCTGCACGTCATCAGCGGGGCCCTGTCCGTGGCGCTGACCACGCTCGCGCTGACGTGGATCGGCATGCCGCATCCGCCGGCGGGAGCGACGACGCTGATCATCAGCCTCGGCATCCTCACCACGCCGGTTCAGTTGGCGTCTGTCGCTGCCGCGGTTGTCATGACCACCCTCATCGGCTGGGGGCTGAACATGCTGCTGGGGACCCGTCCTGCGCCGAAGTGACCCTGGCTCCTTGAGCGTCCCCGGATTCTTGAGCGTCCCGGTGTGCCAGGATTTCGGCGAGCTCCGCGAGCCGGTGGGCGCGGGCTGATTCGGCCGGCGTGAACGGCTCGCCGGGACGGAAAAAGGTGATGGGTCCGTGCCAGGCGGTCGGGATCTTCAGCATGGTGCCGGCGTCGTTCGTTGCCGTGCCATTCATTAGGGCGTGGCGGGCTGACTCGCTGCCGGGGTCGAGGATCCGGGCGGACAGCAGCTCGGCCACGGCCAGTGGCAGCTCCCCGGGAGCGGCGGCGATCCGGGCGGCCAGGCTCAGGGCCTTGGTCTGCCCGTCGGCCATGGCCAGGGCGGTGGTGGGCCAGACCTGCGCGTTCCATCCGCCGCCGTCCGCCAGGGCCTCCAGCAACTGGCGCTCGCTGACTTTTCCCGGGGCGGACAGCACGAATTCATCCAACACCCCGCCCCGGACCGGATGCACGTGGATGCCCAGGATGTTGGTGTCCAGCAGCGCCAGGGACCTGGTGATCCGCTTGAGGGCGCCGGGCTCGTCGCGGAGCACGGTTCGGGCCCGCCACAGAGCCGGAGCCGTGCCAAGGTGCCGGCGGTGACGGAGCGCGGGTGCGTGGAGCCACCGCCGCAGGATCCGCGCGGCCGAGGGCTCGGCCACCCAGATCACCAGGACGGTGGCCGTCAGGGTCAGGACGAGCACCTTGGCGACATAGGGCAGGTGCGTCTGCACCACCAGCGCGTGCACCAGCAGTTCGATCGGGAGCATGACGGCGACATTGGCCACCGTGAGGCGCGTCTTGGTGGGCTCGGGCATCTGCCCGCAGACTTCACAGCTCAGTTCGGCGGGGGATGGGGCAGTCGCGTGGCGCTTCATGCTTCCAGCCTGCCCCGCCGCTGTTACAGGGGGATTGCCCACGCGTTCCGATCCTGCGAACCATCCCCCGAATGCCTGGAGTCTTGGTCCAGATAATGGCCGCTGATGGGGCTTTTGCGCCCAATAGCTGGACAAAAACTCGGGCTATGGCCCGGGCGTGGCTTCCCCGTTCCGGGGCTATGGCCAGCCTCCGGCCCGGTCCTTACACTGAAAAGACCAGCGTGCGGAGCTCCCGTACAACGGCCTGCTCGCACGGAAAAGTCCACTCGTGGAGAGCACCGCCATGCCCATCAGCATCAGTTCAGGCCGTACCAGCCGCCTTGCAGCCGCAGGGTTCCTCGCCCTCGCCGCGCTTCTGGTCCCCGCACCCGTCGCCTCCGCCGGAGAGGCCCGGACGGTGCAGTCCCGTTCGGACGACGTCGCCCCGGTCATCCTGCTGGACGGGGCCAAGGGCGCCGAAGGCATCGCGGCCGCCGGCAGCACCAAATTCTTCGCCGGCGACCTCGTCACCGGGGACATTTACCGCGGCGACATCCGCCGGGACAAGGCCACCAGGTTCATCGACGCGCCTGCGGGCAGGATTGCCGTGGGCATGAAGGTAGACCGGCACAACGATCTGCTGTTCGTGGCCGGCGGCCCCACAGGCCAGGCCTACGTGTACAACACCGACACGGGAAAGACGGTCAAGACCTATCAGCTGACCAAGAAGAAGGACGTATTCATCAACGACGTGGCGCTCACGGACCACGGCGCCTGGTTCACCAACTCCCGGCAGGGTGAGCTGTACTTCATTCCCGTTGACGACGACGGCGACCTCGGCAACGTCCGCACGCTGACGCTGAAGGGCCCCGCGGCGGATACCAGCAAGCAGTTCAACCTCAACGGCATCGCCTACTCACGCGACGCCGGCCGTCTGGTGGTGGCCCACTCGGGCAACCAGGCGCTCTACACGGTCAGCCCGCGGAGCGGAGCCAGCACCGCGATCAAGGGCGTGAAAGTGCCCAACGTCGACGGCATCCTGGTTAAGGGCAAAACCGTCTGGGCCGTGCAGAACATGTCCAACCAGATCAGCAGGCTTCGGGTGAACTTCCATGAATCGACCGCAAAGCTGCGGGAGGTCATCACCAGCCGGCACTTCAACATCCCGACGACGGCCGCCCTCTTCGATGACACTCTCGCCGCGGTCAACGCCAAGTTCGGAGTGCTAAACGCCAAGACCTTCGAAGTGGTCACCGTGGACGCACGCACCAACGCCACCAGGTAGGCCCGCCGAGTAGGCCCCCGGCCGAGGGGCCCGGTCGGGGAGACGAACGCAACAGGACAACAGACGGCCTCCACGGGAAAGGCGGGGGCCGCCCCCGTTAAGCTGGTGAGCGGACGCCAATGCCGCCGTCGTCAGTTCCAAACTGCAACGAAAGGCGCGAAACCCCCGTGAAGCTGCTGGCCGAGATGTTCACCCTTGCCCCGGCAAACAAGGATCATCACGTCGCCGTGCGGTGCGCCGTGGGCGTCTTCGTGCCGCTGATCACCCTGGTGCTGCTGGGCCGCCTGGACCTGGCGATCTTTGCTTCCTTCGGTGCATTCACCGGAATCTATGGCCGTGGCGAGCTGCACCGCAAGCGGTTCTTCATCCAGATCCGTGCGGGTGCGCTCATGCTGCTGGTGATCCTGCTCGCCACGCTGACCGCCCGCGCGGTGCACGCGGGCGGCCTGTCCCAGGCGGCGAGCATCTGGCTGCAGGTGCTGGCCACCACCCTCGTGGCCGGTGGCTGCTCGCTGGTGATCGCCCGGTGGCGCCACCGGCCGGCGGGCTCGCTGTTCCACATTTTCGCCTTCGCCGCGATCGCGTCCATCCCCAACCAGCCGCCGTTGTGGCAGTGCATGCTGGTATCCGTCCTGACCACGCTTTTTTGCCTGGCCGTCGGGCTGTCCTCCCGGGTGCTGCGGAGCCGCCGGACCCCGTGGGAGATGCCCCCGCCCGTCCGGCTTACCGCGGACGAGAAACGTGCGGCAGGGCTCGAGGCGTTGGGCTACCTGGTGGCAGCGGGGCTCGCCGGCATCATCGCCACCCTCGTGGGCCAGCTGCTCGGCTTTGGCCACAATTACTGGGCCATGGTGGCGGCCGTGGTCCCGCTGGTGGGACGCACCACGCGGAACCGCATCGCCCGCGGCGTCCAGAGGATCATCGGCACCGTGCTGGGCCTCATCCTCCTCGCGGGCATCCTGCTGCTGCAGCCCGTGCCGTGGCAGACGGTCCTGGTGATCGCCATCTGCCAGTTCGGCGCCGAACTCTTCATTGCCCGGAACTACGTGCTGGCCCAGCTCTTCGTGACGCCGCTGGCGCTGACCTCCACGCTGCTCGTCTCCCCGGCCGCACCGGGCATCCTGCTCCGGGACCGGATCGTGGAAACGGTCATCGGCGCCACCGTCGGAATCGCCGTGGTGCTGGCCCCCGCGGTGTGGTCCCGGATGCTGCGGCGGACTCCGGCGGGCGTGCCGGCGCGGTAGGCGCTATCCAGCCACGGTTCACTCAGCCACCAGGAGCGCCTGCGGCGCGGCCTGTTTCATCCTGGTCTGCAGCCAGCGGATTTCCACCTCCGAGTCGCCCTCGCACTGCTCCACGACGCCCTGGAGTTCCTTGTCCCGGTCCCCCTTGGCGGCCTGCCCCACCATCATCCAGGTGACGTCGATGTGGTTGACCAGCACGTACAGGTCCTGCAGGTCCAGCATCAACGCCAGCGGCCCGGAGCGGACCTCCTTCACGCCGTTGGCCGTCAGCCGGTGCTCCTCCTCGCCCTCGATGTCCTCGCCGTAGCGGTCGATGACAGGCTTCAGCGCCTCCCGGTGCGCGTCGCATTTCTTGGCGAACGTCTGCAGGATGAAGTGGACGTCGGGCTCGTCACCGTGGCCGTCCGCCACCACCCGGAACGACGACGCGAGCGTGGCCTCCGCCTCGTCCAGCAGGCCGATGTAGACGGGAAGTTTCATCACTGGGCTCCTGTTGCTCGGCGGGAAGCGGTGGTGTCCGGGGCCTTCGACGGGCCGTCGCCGCTGCGCAGCTTTTCCACCCGGACGGCGGCGTTCTTGAACAGCGGCTGCTTGGACACCGGGTCCCATTCGGTGACGGTGAGTTCGTTCGCGGCCCGGTGCGGGCCGCCGTCGGACTTAAGAACGACGGCGGGATCCCCGGTCCCGCTGCCGGCGGCAGCGCCGCCGTCGGACGTGTCCCAGTACCCGTAGTGGAAGGGGGCGAAGACGGTGCCCGGGCGGATGTCGCCGACCCGCACCGGCACTTCGAGGCTGCCGCGGCGCGACGTCACCCGGGCGATGTCACCTTCCTGGCAGCCGGCGCGCGCGGCGTCCTCGACGGACATCTCGATCCACGGATCGGGCGCCGCGGCGTTGAGCCGGCGGCTGCGGCCGGTCTTGGTGCGCGTGTGGAAGTGGTAGGCCGTCCTGCCCGTGGTGTAGCGCAGCGGGTACTCGGCGTCGGGTTCCTCGTGCGGCGGGGTGTAGTCGATGGCCTTGAGCCAGGCCTTCCCGGGCTGCACCGTTGCCTTGTACCGGGTTTCGCCCGTGGTGGCGCCGGTGAGGAGGTCGTGGCCGAAGGACTCGCAGTACTCCGGCGCGGTGGGAAACTCGCCGTCGGTGTACAGCCGCTCGGTGCCGCCGGGCCGACCATCGGTGCACGGCCACTGGATGCCGCTGCCGCCGCGGAGCTTGTCGTAGCTGAGGCCGGTGTAGTCGCAGGGGCGGCCGCGCGAGCATTCCTTCCACGCCTCGAAGCCGTCCTCGGGGCCGGACCAGTCCAGCAGCGGTTGCCCGTCCTTGTCCGTGAACCCCATCCGGCGGGCATAGTCGAGGAACACGTCGAGGTCGCTCCGCGCCTCCCCCGGCGGATCGACGGCCTTCTCGGACAGGTGGACGGTCCGGTCAACGTTGGTGAAGGTGCCGGTCTTCTCGCCCCAGGCGGCGCAGGGGAGGACGACGTCGGCATACTGCGCGGTTTCTGTGAGGTAGATGTCCTGCACCACCAGGAACAGGCTGTCCTTGTCCAGGATGTGCCGGATGCGTTCGAGCTGCGGCATGGACACGGCCGGGTTCGTGGCGGAAATCCACAGCAGCTCGATGGAGCCCTGTTCGACGTAGCGGAAGATCTGCAGGGCGTGCGTCGGCGGGGCCCAGTGCGGGATGATGCCAGGGTCCACGTTCCACAGCCGGGCCAGGTCCTGCACGTGCTGCGGGTTCTCCCAATTACGGAAGCCCGGCAGGTCGCCGTCGGCCCCGCATTCCCTGTTGTTCTGGGCGGTGGGCTGGCCGTTCATCTGCAGCAGGCCGCAGCCGGGCCTGCCCAGCATCCCGCGGAGCAGGTGCAGGTTATTGACCTGGCAGGCAGACGCCGTCGCGTGGGCCGACTGGTAGAAGCCCTGCAGGACTGTGGATAGCACTCTGTCTTCAGTGCCGAAGATCTCGGCCGCGCGCCGCACGTCGGCCGCCTGCACGCCACAGGTTTCCGCCACCTTCTCCGGGGTCCAGGGCTCCACCACGCTGCGCAGCTGCTCCACGTTGGCGGTGTGTTCGGCGATGTAGTCCTCATCGATCCAGCCGTTGGCGAAAAGCTCGCGGACCAGGCCGTTCATCAGCGCCAGGTTGGTGCCCGGATGAACCGGCAGGTGCACGTCGGCGCGCCGGGCCACCTCCGTGTCGCGCGGGTCGACACACACGAGCTTTGGCGGGTTGGGCCCGTCGAGCCGGTCCAGCACGCGCGCCCAGAGGACCGTCTGCGTCTCGGCCATGTTGTGGCCGTAGAGGAAGATGGCGCTGCATTCATCGACGTCCGTGTAGCTGCCCGGCTGGCCGTCGGCACCGAAGGATTCCTTCAGCGCCGCCGCGGCCGTGGCCGTGCACAGCCGCGTGTTGCCGTCCATGTGCGGCGTACCGATTCCGGCCTTGCCGAGCATGCCCAGCGCGTAGTACTCCTCCAGAAACAGCTGCCCGCTGGTGTAGAAGCCGTGGCTGAGCGGGCCCTTGCTGGCCAGCAGCTCTTTGCTGCGCTCCACGATGCGGCCCATGGCGGTGTCCCAGTCGGTTTCCACCAGCTCGCCGTCCACCCTGATCAGCGGCCGGGTCAGGCGGTCCCGGTGCTGCTCGCCCTGCCAGCTGCCGTAGAGCCCTTTGGGCCCCAGTCGGCCGCGGTTCACCCGGTCCTGCGCGCGGCCGCGGATGCCCACCATTTTCCCGTCCTTGACGGCAATGTCGCAGCCGCAGCCGTTGCTGCACAGGACGCAGGCTGACTGCACCCAGCGGTCCACGTCGCCGTCGGTCAGCCCCTCCGCCAGAACCTGGTCCACGCGCTCGGGCCACGCCTGCCCGCTTCCGTGCGGTGTCCGCTCGCCCCAGATGTCTGCGATCCGGTCCGTCATGAGGTCAGCCTCCAAGGATGGTAAGTGAACTTACTGTCCTTAGGTTACCCGCCGCCGTCGCCAGCGGAAGGGCGGAATAACGAGCGTTCGACGCTGGCCTGCCGGCCGGGTGCCGGATGACCGTCCCTGGCCCCGCGGGCGGCCCCTCCCCGCCCCGGGCCGGTTATGTGGGGAAGGGCCAGTCTTGGTTCCGATAACGCAAGCCCACGAGTACTCTGGGACAACTCAAACCATTCAATGGAAGCAGGACCTTGGCCAACTCTGTCTCCGGGGATTCGGTGGTGGACCGCGTGGTGCGCGTCATCGCGGCATTCCCGTCCGGCGTCTCTGTCCTGCAGCTGTCCGAGCTCGCGGATCGCGCCGATCTGCCCCTCAGCACAGCACACCGCCTGGTACGTCAGCTCGCGGCGCACGGGCTCCTGGAAACCAGCCCCGGCGGATCGGTGCGGCTGGGCCTGCGGCTGTGGGAGCTGGTGAACCGCAACTCGCCCACGCTGGCCTTGCGCCAGGCAGCCATGCCCTTCATGGAGGACATCCAGCACGTGCTCAACCAGAACGTGAACCTTGCGGTGCTCGACGGCTGGGAAGCACTCTTCGTGGAGCGGCTGTCCCGCCGGGGATCCGTTGCCAACCGGGCCCAGATCGCCGGCCGCATGGACATCCACGTGTCGTCGGCCGGGCTGGCCCTGTTGTCGCACCAGCCCAAGCATCTCCAGGCCGAGTACCTGGACCAGTTCGCGGATCCCGCCGGAAAGGTGAGCCGGGACGAAGTGCGCGCCTTGCTGGCCGAGGCGGCGAACCAGGGCTTCGCCGAGCTGGCAGGCGTCATCGACCCCGACACCTGGGGTATCGCCGTCCCCGTGCTCGACGGCCACAAGCGCGCGGTGGCGGCCATCGGCGTCGTGGTTCCCCTGCGGGAGATGCGCATGCAGGCGCTGGTTCCCGCGCTCCAGACGGCGGCGCGCGGCATCGCGCGGCGGCTGGCTGAGGGCTCCGGTTAGGCTAACCGGGCGGAACCTGCTTCCATTCAGCGGAATTGATGTAACGCCAAGCACACTCCCCGTCGCACACTGTTGACCAGCAACCACCTTCCGCCCGGATGTCCGGGCCACGCAACGGAGCGAGGAATACCATGGCACGACAGATCATCACCACCCAGGTGGCCATCCTGGGCGCGGGCCCCGCGGGACTCATGCTGTCCCACCTGCTGGCCAAGGCGGGCATTGAATCCACCGTGATCGAAATCCGCAGCCGCCAGGAGATTTCCGAGACGGTCCGCGCCGGCATCCTCGAGCACGGCACGGTGAACATGCTCGTGGACGGCGGCGTGTCCGACCGTGTGCTGCGCGAAGGCGACCGACACGACGGGATCGAGCTGCGGTTTAACGGCGAGAGCCACCGCATCGACTTCAAGGAACTCGTGGGGGAGTCCGTCTGGCTGTACCCGCAGACTGACGTCTTCATGGACCTCGCGGCCCGCCGGGAGGCCGACGGCGGCGACGTGCGCTACAGCGTCACCGACACCACCATCCACGGCATCGAGGAGAGGCCCAAAGTCTGGTTCACTGACGCCGACGGCGTGGAGTACGAGCTCCAGGCCGACTTCATCACCGGCGCCGACGGCTCCCGCAGCCACTGCCGCTTCCAGATCCCCGAAGCGCACCGCAAATGGTACTTCCACGAGTATCCGTTCGCGTGGTTCGGCATTCTTGCCGAGGCGCCCCGCAGTTCCGACGAGCTGATCTACGCCAACTCCGAGAACGGCTTTGCCCTCATCAGCCAGCGCACGGAGACCGTTCAGCGCATGTACTTCCAGTGCGACCCCAAAGAAAACGTGGCCGGCTGGACGGACGAGCGGATCTGGGCGGAGTTCCGCAGCCGGGTCAACGGCAACGGTTTCGAACTGAAGGAAGGCCCGGTCATCGACAAGATGGTCCTGCCGTTCCGCAGCTTCGTGCACATGCCCATGCGGCACGGCAAGCTGTTCCTGGCCGGCGACGCCGCACACACCGTGCCGCCGACCGGCGCCAAGGGCCTGAACCTGGCAATCCACGACGTGAAGGTGCTGTTCGAGGGGCTCGACAGCTACTACAACAGCGGCTCCACGGCCCTCCTGGATTCGTACAGCGACCGCGCCCTGGACCGGGTGTGGAAGGCGCAGCAGTTCTCCTACTGGATGACCACCATGCTGCACACCCCAGCCGATGCCGGCGACTTTGCCCGGGCCCGCCAGCTGGGCGAGCTGCACTCCGTGGTGTCCTCGCGGCACGGCCAGGCGTACCTTGCCGAGGCCTACACCGGCTGGCCGACGCGCTAAACCCTCGGGCCCCGCGCGAATGGGGAGGAGCCGAACCCAGCGTCCCGCCGTCGGGCTTAAGATCGGGTCCATGGAAGCCATAACGATCATCGGCGGCGGCATCGCTGGCCTCGCACTCGCGGCAGGCCTCGACCCGGAGCGCTTCGACGTCGCCATCCACGAGCAGCGGCCCGGAGTGCCGGCCGTGGAGACGTCGCTGGCCATGTGGCCGGAGGCGCAGGCGGCGCTGGCGGTTCTGGGGGTACTGCCGCATATCCGGGAGGCGGGTACGGCCTTCGGCGGGATGGCCCTGCGCGACTCGACTGGCACAGCCCTGGTGGCACCCGAGGTGCGCGGGGTCATGGGCGTCTCACGCGCGGACCTCATCCGGATCCTCGACGCCGCCGTGCCGGCTTCCGTGCAGCGCGTCGAGGGCAGGGTGGATGACATTCCGGTTACCGGCCCGCTGTCGTCGGGCCTGCTGGTGGGGGCCGACGGCGTCCACAGCGTGGTGCGCCGCTCCTTCTGGGGAGCCCGGTCACAGGCAAAGCTGACGCCGTACCTGGCCTTGCGGGGCGTTCTGCCCGTTCCCGTCCAGGCCGATGCCGGCGGGGAATACTGGGGACGAGGGCAGCTGTTCGGCATCACGCCCGCGTCCGGCGACAGGACCTACTGGTATGCCTCGTTCCGCTCAAGCCTCGGTCCGGCGGGCGTTGACGCAGCCGAAGCGCTGAAGCAGGCAAAGGAGCGCTTCTCCGGACGCGCGGCGGCCGTCCGGACAGCGCTGGAGCAGGCCACGCCGGACGCCACGCTGGCGCAGCGGATCTGGACCACGCCCACCCTCGGCAGCTTCGTGCGGCCGGGCGCCGTCCTGGCCGGCGACGCTGCCCACGGCATGACGCCCAACCTGGGCCGCGGCGCCTGCGAGGCGCTCGTGGACGCCGTCACGCTGGCCGAACTCCTCAACGCCCGTCCGATGGACGACGCGCTCAAGGCCTACAACCGGCAGCGCGCCCTCCGGACCCAGCTACTGCGGCTGGCCTCCTCCGCCATCGCGGGTGTGGCGCTGACCGAACGTGCACAGCCGCTGCGCGACGGGCTGCTGAGGCTGGTTTCCCGTTAGCGCCCCGGCCCTTCGGGTAAAAACCAGGACGACGGCGGTGCGTCAGTCCTGCTGCAGCGTTTCGGTGAGGTGGTGCGTGGGGATGCGGTCGCGGTCGTAGGTGATTTCCGTGTAGCCGTGCGGCTCCGGCTTGCCAGTGGAGCTGAGGTTCACGAAGACAATTTCTTCAATGGTGAGGATGCTCTGCCGGGTGATCATGTTGCGCACTTCGGCACGCATGGTCATCGACGTGCGGCCGAAGCGCGTGGCGGTCAGGCCCATCTCAATGAGGTCGCCCTGGACCGCAGAGCTGACGAAGTTGATTTCGGAGATGTATTTGGTGACCGCGCGGCCGTTGCCCAGCTGGAGGATGGCGTAGATCGCGGCTTCCTCGTCAATCCATTTCAGCAGGCTGCCACCGAACAGGGTGCCGTTGGCGTTGAGGTCCTCGGGGCGTACCCACTTGCGCGTGCGGAACGTAATGTCTTTGGTTTCCATAGCGCGAGATTAGCCGACGGCGGCCTGCCCCACCGGAGTGTGACGGCCGCCGTCGGTCTGCCAGGATGCCCGCTCACGCCATGGCGGTGTGCGCCGCGCTGTGGCAATCGATCCGCTTTTCGAAGCAGTACGAGTGCTCGGCGCCGATGTAGGGGCCGAAGTTGGGAACCGGGTCGAAGCCGGAACTCGCGTAGAAGATGCGTCCGTCAGTCTGCGCCGAGCCCGCCTCCGCAGTGATCCGGGTGATGCCCTGGGCAAAGGCCTCGGCCTCGAGGGCGGCCAGGATGGAGCTGGCCACGCCTGAACCGCGGGTGTACGGCAGAACATAGAGGCGCTTGATTTCCGCCGTCTCGGAGTCGAGCAGCCGCAGGCCCCCACAGCCCACCGGCTGGCCCGACCCCTTGTCGTAGGCCACGAGGAACACGGCCGTGTCCACTTCGGAGGGCTTAGGCCCAGGCTCATGGTCGGGGCACCCGAAGCGGGCGTCCAGTTCCGCCTGCTGTGCCGCGCGCAGATCAGCTCCCACAGGGTTCGACCAGCTGACTTTCCGGATGTTGAGCCTGGGATTGGTCTGCATCTGTGCCTCGATTCGCCGAAGGGTTATGCGAATCAAGGCTAGAAGCGCGCCGTTACCGCGGTGTTTCCTGCCGGTAAGCGCTGTGGGAACAGTTGGCGCCGCCGGACCTAGCCCGTGGTCTTTCCCATCGGGTCCTCGGCGGTGGGGTCGGCCAGGGCAAGGCCGCCGACGGGGCTGGCGTCCCAGTGGATCAGGTTCCAGCCGGTCTCGGGGCCGCCTTCCAGCGCCACGATGCCGGTGTTGGCGAGGACGTGCCGGGCGGCGAATTCCATGTCGATGTTGCCCGCCCGGTGGCCTGCCCAGACGCGGATCGCGGCGCCGTGACTCACGACGGCGACGGTGCGGGCGGCTTCCGCGGTTACCTTGGCGATGGCGGCGTCATAGCGTTCGAAGAACTCGTGCCCGTTGGGCCCGGCGGGCATCCGGCGGTCGAAGTCGCCGTCGGTCCAGGCGAACACGGTGCTCATGTACCGCCGGTGGGACTCGTGGTCTGTCAGCTTTTCCAGCGCGCCCGCCTCGATCTCGTGGATGCCGTCCAGGATCTCCACATCGAGGCCGAGCTCCCGGCTCAGCGGCTTGGCGGTGATCTGGGTACGGACCAGGGTGGAGGCGTACAGCGCGCTGATCGGCTCGTTCACCAGGGCCCGCGGCAGGGCCTCCGCCTGGCGCTCGCCCAGTTCGGTCAGGCCGGGGCCGGGGTGGGCGGTGTCCAGCTGCCCCAGCACGTTCCCGGGAGTTTCGCCGTGGCGGATGAGCAGCAGCCTCATGGTGTCGCGTTCCTTGTCGTCGTCGGGGAGGTAGGCGGACGGGCCGCCTTAGGCGGGGCCGGCCGCTTTGCGCAGGAGCTGCCTTGCGGAAGCCGCCGGAAACGGAAGCGGTGCCGGGCAGCATAGCCCGGCACCGCCGTCGTACTTATTTCAGGTGGTCAACCAGCTGGTCCGCGATGCCGGTGTACTTGCCCGGCGTCAGGGCGAGCAGCCGTGCCTCTGCCTCTGCGGAGAGGCCCAGGCTCTGGACGAACTCCTGCATCCGGGCGGCGTCCACGCGCTGGCCGCGGGTGAGGTCCTTGAGCCGCTCGTAGGGGTTTTCCATGCCTTCCACACCGGCGATTGCCTCTGCGCGCATCACCATCTGGATGGCTTCGCCCAGGACTTCCCAGTTGGTGTCGAGGTCCCCGGCGAGAACGCTCTCCGCGACATCGAGCCGCTCCAGGCCCTTGGCCACATTGGAAATGGCCAGCAGGGAGTGGCCGAATGCCACGCCGATGTTGCGCTGGCTGGAGGAGTCCGTGAGGTCGCGCTGCCAGCGGGAGGTGACAAGTGTGGAGCCCAGCACGTCCAGGAGACCGGAGGAGATCTCCAGGTTGGCTTCTGCGTTTTCGAAGCGGATGGGGTTGACCTTGTGCGGCATCGTGGAGGAGCCGGTGGCGCCTGCCACGGGGATCTGCGCGAAGTAGCCGATCGAGATGTAGCTCCAGATGTCCGTGCAGACGTTGTGCAGGATCCGGTTGAAGCGGGCGACGTCGGCGTACAGCTCCGCCTGCCAGTCGTGGCTTTCGATCTGCGTGGTCAGCGGGTTCCAGGTCAGGCCCAGCTTCTCCACGAACGACTTTGCGACCTGCTGCCAGTCCGCGCCGGGGACGGAAGCCACGTGGGCGGCGTACGTGCCGGTGGCGCCGTTGATCTTGCCAAGGTATTCGGTCCTGGCGACGCGCTCCAGCTGCCGGTTCAGGCGGTGCGCGATGACGGCGAGCTCCTTGCCCAGGGTGGTGGGCGTGGCGGGCTGGCCGTGCGTGCGGGACAGCATCGGAACGGCGCGGTTGTCTTCGGCCATCTTGCTGATCTGGGCCACGAGGGCACGGGCTGCGGGCAGCCACACGTCCTCCACAGCACCCTTCACGCCCAGGGCATAGGACAGGTTGTTGATGTCCTCGGACGTGCAGCCGAAGTGCACCATGGCGGTCAGGTTCTCGATGCCGATGGCGGGCAGGCGGCGGCCGATGTAGTACTCCACAGCCTTCACGTCGTGGACGGTGACGGCTTCGATTTCGGCCAGCTCGGTGACGGATGAGGCATCGAATTCGGTGACGATCGCACGCAGCTGCTGCTGCTGGTCCGCGCTCAGGGGGCCGGCGCCCGGGAGGACGTTGTCCCCGGTCAGGTGGATAAGCCATTCCACCTCGACGGCCACGCGGTCGCGGTTGAGGGCTGCCTCGGACAGGTAGTCAACGAGGGGGGCGACGGCGGACTTGTAGCGGCCGTCCAGCGGGCCGAGCGCGATTTGTTCCCCTGACGCGGCGAGGGCGAGGCGTCCGGAGGGCGTACGGGTGTCAGCTGTGGCGGCAGTTTCAGGCATGTCCTGATTCTTTCATGAAGTTCTGTGCCCGCTGAAGCACGGGATTCCGTGTGACTTCTCCTCCACAGCCCCGGCCCCGCGCACTTCTCCACATGGACGACGCCGGCCGTTCCGTCGGCGGCGGGCGGCACCTTAGCGTCGTGGGCAGGGAGCAAGGAGAGGGCTGACGCCGGAGCGCCGGCCCGTAGCGGATGGGGGTATCCGGATGAGCGCCAGCGTGACGGCGACGAGCGCCAGCGTCACAGCGAGCAGCGCCAGCGTCATGGCGGCCGACGCCGCGGCATGTTCGTCGCGCAGTTTTGAAGTCCAACTGTTGGCAGGGCGGGTGGAGGCCTGCGCGGAACAGGTCGATGCCGTCCAGGGAAGGCTTGGGCAGCTCCAGCTGATGGACTGGCAGTCCCCGGCTGGGCTGGCTTACAGGTCCAGCCTCCGAGTACAGGCCGTTGCCCTTTGCCGGGCCGGGGAAGGGGTGCTTGCCGCCGCCCTCGCCCTGCGGCGGCACTCCGTCCGTGTCGCCGAGTCCGCCCTTACCGCAGCCGGGGGCTACTGATGGCCGAGGCCGCGCCGGGCGCAGGCGGCGGGCAGCTCCGCCCCCTCGAACCGGCCTCCAACGCTGTCCTTTCCGTGCGCGGTGGAGTAGGCGGGATCGCCTTCCAGCTCGAGGAACTGGATTCGGGGGCGCGGGAACTGGATGCACTCGCCCGGGATTTGGCGGCTGCCGAGCTCGGTATCTACAGGGTCTGGGAATCGCTGGGAAGCTACCAGCGGGATGATCCGGCCAGCGGTGCCGGGGCCCTCACTGCCGTCTGGGAAGGGCAGCGTTCCGTGGCGGCGGTGCGGGAGGAGCTGGAGCGCCTTGCCGGGGGTGTGCGCGCCTGCCAGCTCGAGTACGAGGCCGCCGAGACGGCGAACCTGCTCATCACGCAGCTCCACTGGGACGCGCCATGGTTGTGGGGACGGCAGGCGGTTGACCTTGCCCTGGCCGGGGACTGGCGCCCCAACACGGCGAGCACCGAGGCGATCGCCTCGAGTTACCCGGTCGAGGCCGCTGCCTTCCTGGCCGCGCTTCTGGGAATACGGTCCGGTGAGATGGATGCCGCCGTGAAAATGGCGCTTGCCTCCGGCGGGGGTTCCAGTGCGCCGGTCCTGGTCCGCATGCTGCTGGACCGCGTAAGGCCCGACCTGAAACCGCGGCCGGTGAAGGCGCTGCAGGAAAGCTCCGACGAGAGTGCCCTGGACGCCTCTCCGGCAGGTCTCCTTGCCCGGGCAGGCCAGCTGGAAGACGCCGGCCCCGGCCGGATCGAGGTCATCCAGACAACGGCCGGGGGTGGGGATGCGTTCATCGTCATCATTCCCGGAACAGAGCCCGGCAACATGGGTGGCCCAAATCCTTTCGACGAGGCCGGCATCGGCGAAGCGCTGGGGTACGGGTCCGAGTACACTGCCCAAGCCATCCGGGAAGCCCTGCGCCAGGCCGGGGCGGCGGCAGGGGACCAGGTGGTGGCCGTGGGCTACAGCCAGGGCGGCATCCACGCGATGAACCTGAGCCAGGACAAGGCCTTCCTTGCCGAGTATGACCTCAGGTACGTGCTGACCGCGGGATCGCCTGTCGGCGCCATAACTCCAGAGCCCGGAGTCAGCAGCCTGCATCTGGAGCACCGGCAGGACTGGGTTCCCGGCAGCGAGGGCCTTCCCAACCCGGACACCAAGGACCGGGTGACGGTGACGCTCAACGGTCTGGTCCGGACACCTCGCGGTGAGGACTCCGGGCTCGGTCCCGGGCACAGGCTCACCAATTACGAGGCGGGGGCCCGGGCAGTCTCGGCGAGCCCGGATCCTTCGCTGGCGGCGTCCACCGCCGCGCTTGCCGGGGTGGTGGGCGCGGGCGGAACGGCGAGGGTCACCCGCTTCCAGCTGGTCCGTGCACCGAGGCCGCCCGTGCCCACTCCGCAGCCGTCACTGCCCGGTCTGGGCAACTCCGGTCTGGGCAGGCCTGGCCTTGGCCAGTCCGGTTCGGCCCACCTCGCTCCGGGCCGGGCGATCCTTCCCGGCCAGTCAGTCCGCCCGGAACTCCACGGAGCCCGCGAGCTGCCGGGCGGGGGCGTCAGCGGTGGCGGGCGCCGGGGACCCGGTCTGCCACCAGCGAAATGACGGTGATGATGATGGCGGCCAGCACGGCGGTCCAGAAGAACGAATCGATGGTGAAGTGCACGGGCGTGTAGCCGCTTATCCAGGAGGTGAGGTAGAGCATCGCGGCGTTGATCACAACGGTGAACAGGCCCAGCGTCAGGATGGTGATGGGCAGGGAGAGGAAAGTGACGATCGGCCGCACGAAGGCATTGACCAGGCCGAAAATCAGTCCGATGAACAGGTACGCGAGCACAATGCCGGCGGCGTCAGTTCCCTGGTTCACCCCTGTCTTGGCTACAGCTTCCGTGGTGGCTGTGGTGGAGATATCCAGGCCGGGCAGAAGCCAGCTGGCAATCCACAGCGCCAGTCCATTAATGATCACGCGCATGATGAAAGACCGCATGCGCCCATGCTGTCACACCGCAAGGTGGGGCAGTCAGTCAGGGGCATAGGCTAGGTGGCATGACTTCATCAGAGACTATGGCGGGGGGCCTGAGGCCCCGACCGGTGGTTGACCGGCTGCCCCGCTACGCTGCAGGTAAGCCGCCCGTCGCCGTCGACGGCCTTGCAAGCTACAAACTGTCGTCCAACGAGAACCCGCTGCCGCCCATCCCGGCCGTGGTGGAGGCCATTGCCGCCCAGACCGACTTCAACCGCTACCCGGACCCGCTCAGCACCAAGCTCCGCACCGCGCTCGCCGGATTCCTCGACGTCCCGGCCGAGGACATCGTCACCGGTGCCGGCAGCCTCGGCGCCCTCACCCAGCTGCTGGCCACGTTCGCCGGCCAGAATGACGACGGCAAGCCCGACGAAGTGATCTACGCCTGGCGGTCCTTCGAGGCCTATCCCATCTGCGTGGGGCTGGCCGGGGCAGAGAGCGTGCGGATCCCCGTGACCGCCGACGGGCGCCATGACCTTGACGCGATGGCCGCGGCCGTGACCGCGCGAACCAGGGTGATCCTGCTCTGCACTCCCAACAACCCCACGGGCCCCATCCTGACCGCCCAGGAAACTGAGCGCTTCATCCGGGCGGTGCCGTCAGACGTTGTAGTGGTCATCGATGAGGCCTACCAGGAGTTCGTCCGGGCGGAAGACGCGGTGGACGGCATTCGGATGTACCGAAAGTACCCCAATGTGGTGGTGCTTAGGACGTTCTCCAAGGCGCACGGCCTTGCCGGCCTTCGGGTCGGTTACAGCGTTTCCCAGCCCCAGCTCACCCAGCACCTGCGCGTCGCCGCCACCCCGTTCGCGGTCTCGCAGATCGCCGAACAGGCCGCCGTTGTGTCCCTGCAGAATTTTGGCCAGGTTGTAGAAAGGGTACAAAGCCTGGTGGCGGAACGGGACCGTGTAACGGCAGGACTCCGGGACCTCGGCTGGTTCATTCCGGACGCCCAGGGAAACTTTGTCTGGCTCAATCTTGGCGAGAACAGTGCGGAGTTCGCCCAGCTCGCCGGGGAACGGGCGCTGTCCGTACGACCCTTCGGAAACGAAGGTGTCAGGGTCAGCATCGGCGAAGTGGAAGCGAACACGCGATTCCTGGACCTCTGTGCGGTTTACACAAAACCGCCACGCCGTTCCTAGCGCTTAACAAACAGCCGGCGCTACCTACGCCGGATAAAGTAAGGGACAGTAAGCCAAATATATATGCCTCGCCAGGAATGCATACCTTGTGAGGCATATATCCCAGCGACATTGCAACGCATCCGGATGCGGCAGGCAAGGAGACGGTATGGGCGCAACACATCTGCCCTCCACCGAGTTCGATGGAACGGAACTGGACGACCAGCTCGAGGCGCAGGCCGAGGCGGCCCTGGGCGTGCCTTCGACTGAAATGGTCCAGCTTCTGGGCCCCGATGGCACATTGGGCACCGACTCCGTGTTCTCCGAGTATGCCGAGCGTCTCGACGCCGAAAAACTCCGGGGTTTCTACGCGGACATGGCGGCCATTCGCCGTTTCGACCAGGAAGCCACGGCCCTGCAGCGGCAGGGCCAGCTGGCCCTGTGGGTTCCGCTGACTGGCCAGGAAGCAGCCCAGATCGGATCCGGGCGTGCCAGCCAGCCGCAGGACTACATCTTCCCCACCTACCGCGAGCACGGCGTCGCCCTGACCCGCAACGTGGACCTGGCCGAACTGCTGAAGCAGTTCCGCGGCGTCTCCAACGGCGGGTGGAACCCCAAGGACACCAACTTCCACCTGTACACACTGGTGCTCGCTGCGCAGACGCCGCACGCCGTCGGGTACGCCATGGGCATCCAGCGCGACCAGCGGCTGGCAGCGGCCCAAGGAGTGGAGGGTGCCCAGGGCGTCGGCGGCCCGGCCGAGCCGAAGGCCGCCGTCATGGTCTACTTCGGCGACGGTGCAAGCTCCGAGGGCGACGTCCACGAGTCCATGGTGTTCGCGTCCTCGTACAACGCCCCCGTGGTCTTCTTCTGCCAGAACAACCACTGGGCAATCTCCGTGCCAACCGCTGTGCAGACCCGGATCCCGCTCTCCAACCGGGCCAAGGGCTACGGCTTCCCGGGCATCCGCGTGGACGGCAACGACGTCGTGGCCGTGCACGCCGTCACCGAGTGGGCGCTCGAGCACGCACGCCAGGGCAACGGCCCGGTGCTCATTGAGGCCTTCACCTACCGCGTGGGCGCGCACACCACGGCCGACGACCCCACGAAGTACCGCGAGTCCTCGGAAGAGGCCCTCTGGCGGGAAAAGGATCCGCTGGACCGGCTGGAGAAGTACCTGCGGGCTGAGGGTATGGCCGATGACGCCTTCTTCGCCCAGGTTGACGCCGACGGCGCCGAACTCGCCGCGTACATCCGCAAGTCCACCTATGAGTCGGACGCACCGGATATCAGGACCGCCTTTGCCAACACCTACGTCGAGGCGCACCCGCTCGTGGCCGAGGAACTGGCATGGTTCGAAGAGTACAGCGCGGGCTTTGCCGGCGGGGACGAGGGAGAAGGGGCAGACCGCTGATGACCACCATGACCATTGCCAAGGCAATTAATGAGGGCCTGCGCGCCACGCTCAGCAACACCCCCAAGTCCCTGCTGATGGGCGAGGACATCGGTCCGCTCGGCGGCGTCTACCGTGTCACGGACGGCCTGATCGGCGAATTCGGAGCGGACCGGGTGGTGGACACCCCGCTCGCCGAATCCGGCATCATCGGCACCGCGATCGGCCTGGCGCTGCGCGGCTACCTCCCCGTTGCCGAGATCCAGTTCGATGGCTTCGTCTTCCCCGGCTTCAACCAGATCACCACCCAGCTGGCCAAAATGCACTCGCGCAGCAACGGCAACCTCACCGTGCCCGTGGTCATCCGCATCCCCTACGGCGGCGGCATCGGCTCCATCGAGCACCATTCCGAGTCGCCGGAGGCGCTGTTCGCACATACCCCCGGGCTGCGCATCATCACTCCGTCCAACCCCCACGACGCCTACTGGATGATCCAGCAGGCCGTGAACTGCCAGGACCCGGTGATCTTCTTCGAACCGAAGCGCCGCTACTGGCTCAAGGGCGAGGTTGACACCGAATCAGCCGGCCCGGCCGAGGATCCGTTCAAGGCACATGTGGTCCGGGAAGGAACCGACGCCACGGTGGTGGTCTACGGCCCGCTCGTCCCCGTGGCCCTCGCTGCCGCCAACGCCGCGGCGGAGGACGGCCGCAGCATCGAGGTGATCGACCTGCGCTCCATCTCGCCGATCGACTTCGACGCCATCGAAACCTCCGTCAAGAAGACGGGCCGTCTGGTCGTGGCGCACGAGGCTCCCACTTTCGGCGGCATCGGCGGTGAAATCGCCGCGCGGATCAGCGAACGGGCCTTCCACTCGCTGGAGGCGCCGGTCATCCGGGTGGGCGGCTTCCACATGCCGTATCCCGTGGCCAAGGTCGAAGAGGACTACCTTCCGGACATCGACCGCATCCTTGAGGCGCTGGACCGCGCCTTCGCGTACTGACAGCGCCGCGCACCAGCACCTGCTGACTCTCTCGCCTACCGGCTCCGCACCTCCCGGAGCGCCCCAGCATTCGAACCCGAGGATCCCATGACGCTTAACAAGTTCAACCTCCCCGACGTCGGTGAGGGCCTGACCGAGGCAGAGATCGTTTCGTGGAAGGTCAAGCCCGGCGATGAGGTGGCCATCAACGACGTCCTGTGCGAGATCGAGACGGCCAAGTCCCTCGTCGAGCTCCCGTCGCCATTTGCCGGTACCGTCACCGAACTGCTGGTTTCGGAAGGAGCGACGGTCGACGTCGGGACCGCCATCATCAGCGTTTCTGACACCATGCACGGCGACCCCACACCGGCCGACGCACCGGTGCCCGCCGTCGAGGCCACTGAGCCTGCGCTGATGTACGGAAAGCTCCCAACCGACGGCGAAGCTGCCGACGGCGGAGCCGCTGCCGGCGGCCTGGCCTCCGGTCCGCTGGTGGGTTCAGGCCCCAAGGCTGACGCCGTGAAGCGGCGCCCGCGCAAGACCAGGCCGGCGATTCCGGCAGATGCAGTCCACGGCGCCCCGGAAGTCGAGCCTGTCCAGCCACGGTCGGCGAAGGATGCGCTTCTGGACGGTCCGCCCAGCGCCGGGGCGGTGGCCGGGCCTGTCGTGACGAGGCGGCCCGAGTGGACGCCCGCTCTCGAAACTGACAAGCCAACGCTGGGCGGGGCCATTTCCGGGCTCATGAACAGGGTCCTGGCCAAGCCGCCGGTGCGGAAGATCGCCCGCGACCTGGGCATTGACCTGGCCGACGTCGTGGCCACGGGTGCACGCGGCGAGGTGACGCGCGAGGACCTGGTCAGCTACCAAGCACAGCGGGATGCAGAACTGGACAAGGCGGACACCTTCTGGGGCATGTCAGGCCGTCCCCAGGAACAGCGGATCGAACGGGTCCCGGTCAAGGGAGTCCGCAAGGCCACCGCGAAGGCCATGGTGGAGTCGGCGTTCGCCGCGCCGCACGTGAGCATCTTCGTGGACGTGGATGCCAGCCGCACCATGGAATTCGTCAAGCGGCTCAAGGCTTCGCGCGACTTCGAGGGCATCAAGGTCTCCCCGCTGCTGATCCTCGCGAAGGCTGTCATCTGGGCCGCAGCGCGGAACCCGAGCGTGAACGCCACTTGGGTGGACAACGCGGACGGCAGTGACACCGCGGAGATCCACATCAAGCACTTCATGAACCTGGGCATTGCCGCGGCCACGCCCCGCGGGCTCATGGTACCGAACATCAAGAACGCCCAGGACCTGTCGCTCAAGGAACTGGCGCTGGCCCTCAATGAGCTCGCCACCACCGCGCGTGCCGGCAAGACCCAGCCGGCGCAGATGCAGGGCGGCACGCTGACGGTCACCAACATCGGTGCCCTCGGCATCGACACCGGAACCCCCATCATCAACCCCGGTGAAGTGGCCATCGTGGCGTTTGGAACCATCAAGCAAAAGCCATGGGTCCTGGACGGCGAGGTCATTCCGCGCTGGATCACCACGCTCGGCGGATCCTTCGACCACCGCGTGGTGGACGGCGACTTATCAGCCCGCTTCATGGCCGACGTCGCCGCCATCCTGGAGGAGCCGGCACTGCTGCTCGACTGACCTTCCCTGCTGCTCGACTGACGGTCCCCGGAGCGGTACCCTCCGGGGAAGGGGGGAAGGCCGGACAGTCAGGGACGGGGTTTCCCATGGGTGAGGATCGCGGGATCATGAGCATCCGCGTGAAGAACCGCGTGGCCCGGGTGATCACGGAGGCCCTTCAGCCGCCGATCACCGTAGCTCTGCTGCTGCTCCTCAGCCCCGCACTGGAACCCGGCTTTCCGGGCACCGTCTGGTTCGGCGCCGTGGCGGTGCTGTTTGTGTGCGTGCTGCCCCTGGCCGCCGTCGTCCTTCTGGTCCGTCTGGGCAAGGTGACTGACCACCACGTCAGTAACCGCAAGCAACGAGCACCGGTGCTTGCCATGACGGTGGTGTCACTGCTCGCGGGGCTGGCAGTGCTCCTGGCCATCAACGCGCCGTACAGCGTCATTGTGGTGGTGCTGGCCATAGTGGGCGGCGTGGTGGTGCTCGCCGCCATCAGCCTGTTCTGGAAAATTAGCGGCCACGCCGGGGCGATCGCGCTGACAACGGTTATCGCGGTGCTCATCCTGGGCGTCCCGTGGATTCCGCTGCTGCTGCTGATTCCCGCTGTCGGCTGGTCCCGGGTGGTGCTGCGCGCCCATACGGTGGCGCAGGTTGTTGCGGGCGCGCTGGTGGGCGGTGGCGTCACCGCCGGGCTGTGGTGGCTACTGCGTGAGGTGCTGGTCCGGATCGGCTGACGCCGGGGAACGGCTTAGTAGGCGGCGTAAGAGCTGGCCAGCAGCTGGGCCATTGCAGGATCGGCGGACATGCCTGCCATGCTCACCGCGGCGGCCAGCATGACGCCGGATACGGCGGCGATGCCGGAGCTCACGAGCGTGAGGAACTTCCAGTCCTCGCGCAGGACGCTCTTCAGCGTGTCCGGCAGCTGCAGGTCCGGGGAGATGAGGTTCGGGGCGCTGTCCACGGAACCGTCGTCGAGAAGGGCGATCACACGGCCCGCGGAGCGGTCCACGCGCATGGCGCTGATGTGGTTGCCGTGGCGGGCAAGGAGGATGTCGTGGCCGACAAGGTGGCGACGCTGGAGAGTAAGCACAGTGTTCCCCTGAAAGGTAGATTTGGGTTTGTCCGCACCATCGGGGGCACCTCCAATTTTATCTTTCAGGCCACGCCGGATTGCCGGAAAACGTGGTGAGACTGCCCACCCGCCGGAGTGATCCGCGTCAAGTCAGGCTTGTGCTGGGCAGGCCCGCGGTGACCAGGCCTGCCCGAGTCAGGCCGGGGCTGGGGCTAGTCCGCTCCGTAGGTATTTGCGATGTAGACGTCGCAGGACGCACTGTGCGCCACGGTGTTCGCCACGCTGCCCAGCACGCGCCCAAGGCCCTGCATGCGGCGGTTTCCCACCACGATCATCCTCGCCTCAAGGCGGTCCGCCTCCTTGACCAGGGCCTCCGCCGGCTTACCCCGAGCCGCGGAGTAGGTGATCTTGAGTTCGCCGCCGGCCAAGGCAGCCGCCACCTCCCGGGCCACCCTTTCGGCTTCTCCGGCGTCTGACACGATCCACCGGTCACTGCCGCTGCCGAAGACTTCGGTCCGGTCGGTATCGAAAGCGGACACGACATGGAGCCGGGCGCCCAGCGCGCCGGCCAAATCCCGTGCCACCTCCGCTGCCTTGCGCGCGGTACCGCTTCCGTCCACACCCACAACAATGGTTTCCGCCATGGCCTTATCTCCTTTGAATATCCCGAATGATCTGATGTCCCCGCCGGCCGCAGCTCAGGCCAACGCGTCTATGGCTTCCTGCAGCACCGGAGCCAGCCGCCGCACGCCCTCGGCGATGGCCTCCGGCGGAACGGCGCTGAAAGCAAGGCGGAGTTTGTTCGACGGGGCGTCCGAGTGAGTGAAGGCTGCGCCGGGAATGAAGACGACGCCGGCATCAATCGCCTTGCGGAGGAGGGGGTACGTGTCTACGCCCTCGGGCAGCGTCACCCAGACGAAGAATCCGCCCTGCGGCCGGGTCCAGCTGAGCCCTTCGGGCATGTGTTTCTCCAAAGCCGTGAGCATCGCGTGGCACCGCTCGGCATACAGCCCGCGGTACGTCTCGATCTGGCCCGTCCAGTCGTAGTCCCGGAGGTAGGCCGAGACCAGCATCTGGTTCAGTGTGGGCGGGCAGAGTGTCACTGCCTCGGAGGCCAGGTAGTAACGGCGCTGCAGGTGGGCCGGAACCAGGGCCCAGCCGATGCGCAGTCCCGGGGCAAAGATCTTCGAAAACGATCCCATGTAGATGACGTCGTCAGGGTTTTCTGCGCGCAGCGGGGCCAGCGGCTTGCCGTCGAACCTCAGCAGGCCGTAAGGGTTGTCCTCCAGCACCAAAATGTTGGCGCGGCGGCAGATGTCCACGATCTGCTGCCGGCGCTCCTGGGCCAGCGTGATGCCCGACGGGTTGTTGAAGTTGGGGATGGTGTAGAGGAACTTGATATTTTTCCCGGCGGTCTGGAGCGCCGCGATCCTGGCCTCGAGAAGATCAGGCACCAGGCCGTCGTCGTCCATGGGCACAGCCTCCACCTGGACCTGGTACGCCTCGAAGGTGTTCAGCGCCCCCACATAGGTGGGTTCCTCCACCAGGGCCACGTCGCCAGGGTCGCAGAACACCTTGGTGGCCACGTCCTGGGCGGACTGCGAACCCGCGGTGATCACCACGTTCTCCGGCCGGGCGTCCAGGATGCCTTCGGCGGCCATGACTTCGCAGATCTGCGTGCGCAGTTCCTCAGTTCCCTGGCCCCCGCCGTATTGCAGCGCCGTGAGGCCGTCCTCGGCGATGATCCGCGCGGCCGTCTTGGCAAGCTTCTCGAGGGGCAGGGACTGCAGATAGGGGCTGCCGCCGGCCAGCGAGACCAGCCCCGGCCGCATGGAGATGTCGAAGACATCCCGGACCGCCGACTGCTTGATGTTCGCGGCGCGCTCGGAGAAGAGTTCGTCGTGGCGGTGGGCTGACGTCGCGGCCCGCTCGATGGCGTCGATGGCTTCGGGGGGAAGGACGGCTGCGGCGGCGTCGAGTGTCTCGTGGGTCACAGTCCCAGAGTACAGCCATACGTTGCTGGTTAGGCAACAGCTGTTGACCAGCATTTTGAGGGATTCGGAACTGGGGCCGCGGGGCGCCTTTACCTCCGGCGGACCAGGGCATGGAATGGAGCCATGACGTCACTCGAGCCCCAGCACGCATCGTCCCAGGCCGCCAAGGCCGACGCCTTCCGCCAGCTGCATGGGGGCGGTGCTGTTCCGCTGGTGCTCGTGAACGTGTGGGATGCCGCGTCGGCCCGGCTTGTGGAGAAGGCCGGGGCGCGGGCCATTGCCACCTCGAGTTCGGCCATCTCCTGGAGCCTGGGGTACCCCGATGGCAGCCACGTGCCGCCGGGCCTGGCGTTCGACGCGCTCCGCAGGATCACCGCGGCCACGAGTCTCCCGGTCACGGCGGATATCGAAGCCGGGTATGCGGGTGCGGACGGCGCTTTCGACGACGGGCTGCTCCGGCAGACCGTCACGGCGGTGCTGGAGGCCGGCGCTGTGGGCGTGAACATCGAAGACTCGGGCGGGATGCGTCTCACTGACGCCGATGAGCAGGCCCGCCGGATCAGTCTGGTCCGCAGCATCGCGGCCGGGTCCGGCGTGAACCTGTTCATCAATGCCCGGACGGACACGTACCTTTCCGGGCAGTTCGGGGACGCGGCGTTCGAGGAAACGCTGGAGCGGGCCAAACGCTGTCTTGCCGCAGGGGCCGACGGAATCTTCGTTCCCGGAGTGACGGACCTCCACATCCTGCATGAGCTCAGCAGGCGGATACCGGCGCCTGTGAATGCACTTGCCGGCCTGGGATCGGCGTCGGTCGGCGAACTGCACGACGCCGGTGTGCGGCGGGTCAGCATCGGCGGCAATGCTGCGAAGGCGGCGTACGCAACGGTCTCCCGGGTGGCCGCCGAAATTCTGGGCGACGGCAACTGGTCGGAACTCGCCGGTTCGCCGAGCCACAGTGACATGGACGCGCTGTTCTCGCGGCAAAACGAGGGCTAGCGGAGGCCGAGAACTTCGGCCAGCGGCACGCCGTTGACGTAGATTTCCGCCCGGACGGCACCCACGGCCGTGACGGCTGTATGGGTGAGCTGTGCCTCGATCCGGGGAAGATCGCAGACGCCGCCCGGCTGCACTGCGCCGGTGAGGTTCACCACCACGGTGGTGCCGTCGAGGTAGCCGGACACGTACTGGAGAGAGGATGCTGCCAGCGCGTTGTACAGACCGCTCGCGGGCGGTGCGCCCGGGCCGGACAGCAGCCTGCTCATGGCGGCCTGCAGTGGCTCGCTGACGGATGAGTCGGCCTGGTGCACGGCCACCAGGCTGTCGTTGCAGCCGAAGCGCACGCCGGACGCGCCCCCGTCGTCGAGTGCGACGTAGTAAACCGCAGTGCCGGCGCCTGCGGCCGCGCCGATGCCAGTCCCCGGCGTGGTGGAACCGGGTGCCGTGGAACCGGATGTGGGGTCAGCGGCAGCCGGGCCGGCCGCAGCCCCCGAGGCAGTCGCAGGCTGCTGTCCGGAGCCCGGCAGCTGTGCCTGGGTGTCAGGACCGGCGTCCGGGCCGGCGACGCCGGCGGACGGAAGCCCGCCCGGCCCTGATCTGCCGCCAGCTTGTCCGCCGGTGTTCGATTCTCCGGATGGAGCAGCCGAAGGGGCCGGAGGAGCGGTTTCGGAAACCCCGGCAGCTGCTCCCGGACCTGTTGCGCCGGCACCAGCGGTACCCTGGCCGGAGGCTCCAAGCCCGGGCGCCGCGCCGGATTGGGAGGCGGCGGGCGCGCCGGCCTCCTCGGGCGGGCTCGCCGGAGGAGCCGGGCGGGGTTCGGGTGCCGCGGCGGGGGCAGGGCCGGCGTCGTAAGCATTTTGCTGGAGCGGGGTGCAGCCGCCGAGCCACAAGGGCAGCGAAAGACAGAAGGCGGCGACCGCCGTCGTCAGCGGTCTGACTCCCCAGCTTGACTTCATGACTGCACCGCACTCCCTGCCCCGGCACGTCCCGTACATCAACGTTACGGCGGGGCGGAGGGCCGGGGAACGGTGCCCGGGTGTCAGTTTGGCGGCAGCTCAGTCACGGATTGGTTGCAGCCGCTCGCGGCCGCCCGGTCAGCGCGCCGGGGCCGGGAACGGCGCACGCCCCCGGCTGCTGGTGGGCCGGGGGCGTGTAAAGGGCGGACGTGCCTAGGCGGCTGCGCCGGCGGGCTCGACGGCGGCAAAGGCAACGAAGAGTTCCTTGATCTGCTCAACGACCTCGGCGTCGTCCTTCGGGTGGGTTTCGGCGAAGCGGACCATGGAGCCGGGGACGGCGAGCTTGGCATCCTCCAGGACGCGGGCGCCGGCAATGCCAACGGCCTTGCGGGCCTCGTCCTGGGCCCAGACGCCGCCGAACTGGCCAAAGGCGGTGCCGACGACGGCGGTGGGCTTGCCGGCGAGGGCGCCGGCGCCGTAGGGGCGGGACAGCCAGTCGATGGCGTTCTTCAGGGAGGCGGGCATGGTGCCGTTGTGCTCGGGGGTGACCAGCAGCAGGGCATCAGCCTGGCCGGCTGCCTCGCGCAGGGCGGCGGCGGCGGCCGGAACCTGGCCCTCGACGTCGATGTCCTCGTTGTAGAAGGGGATGTTGCCCAGGCTCTCGTGGATTACGATCTCGAGGCCTTCCGGGGCGTTCAGCTGGATGGCTTCGGCAAGCTTGCGGTTGTGGGAGTCGGCGCGCAGGCTTCCCACCAGGGCGAGTACGGTGCTCTTGGACATGTGAACTCCTTTAGGTCTTGCCCCGGAACGCTCCGAGGCGAATGGTTCTTGGAGGCGTTTGGTGCCTTCATCCAGACTAAACGGACTGCGGTCCGGATATTATTCCCGGGTCTAGAATGCTTGGTGTGAGCCTCATCCCAATCCGTCCCGGATCTTCTCCCGGATCCTCGTCCGGCTCCGCGTCCGGGGCCGGAGCGGAACGCAGCGATGCTGCCCGGAACCGGGAGCTGCTCCTGTGCGCTGCCCGGCAGCTCGTGGAGGAATGCGGTGCCGACGGCGTGACCATGGGCAAGCTGGCGGAGCGTGCAGGTGTGGGCAAGGGAACCGTGTTCCGGCGCTTCGGCAGCCGGGCCGGCCTGATGATGACCCTGCTCAGCGACGCCGAGGCCGAGTTCCAGGGCCGCTTCATGTTCGGGCCGCCGCCGCTTGGCCCCGGGGCGCCACCACTGGACCGGCTGATCGCCTTCGGTGCCGAACGCATCCGGTACGTCATGGAGTACGGCGAGCTCGCGCGGGCCGCAGAAGCGTCCCTGCACAACAGGTTTGAGGCGCCCGCTGCAGTGCTGTGGCACCGCCACATCGAGCACCTGCTGCGTTCGGCAAGCTTCAACGCTGACCCGTGGCTCATGGCCATGTCCCTCAGCGCAACCCTCGAACCCGAACGGTTGCTGCACGCGGTCCGCGTGCAGCACGTTTCGCCAGGGCGGCTGGAGGAGTCCTGGCGTGAGCTGGTCATCCGCGTCGTCGGAAAAGTGGAGGACTGAAGCCCTGACGGCCGGATGCCTTCCGGCTGAACCGGCTGAAGCGGGACCGGACCAGGGGGTAGCGTGGCACCATGAGCACCGATTCCTCCACGCCCTCCGCTCCCATCCGGACCGCCGTAGTGGGCTTTGGCCTGTCCGGCAGGGTCTTCCATGCGCCGCTGGTCGCGGCGGACCCCGGCTACTCGCTGGACGTCATCGCCACCTCTGACCCCGGCCGGCAGGCGGCCGCCGTCGAGCAGTATGCAGGCGTGCGAACAGTGCCCGACGGCGACGCGGTCCTTGCGCTGGCCGCTGACCTTGACTTGGTGGTGCTGGGGACGCCGCCGGCCACCCACTACCCGCTGGCCAAGGCCGCGCTCGAGGCCGGGCTCGACGTCGTCGTCGACAAGCCGTTCGCCGTGACGAGCGGCCAGGGGCAGGAGCTGATCGCGCTCGCAGAGCGGTTGGGGCGGGTGCTGACGGTGTTCCAGAACCGGCGCTGGGACGGGGATTACCTCACGGTCAAGGCACTGCTGGAGCGCGGCGTGCTGGGCGAGGTCACGCGGTTCGAATCACGGTTTGAACGGTGGTCGCCCGAGGTTGCCAAGGCATGGAAAGCCGAGGCCACGGCGGCTGACGGCGGCGGCGTCCTGTTCGACCTCGGCACCCACCTACTGGACCAGGCGCTGCAGCTTTTCGGCCCGGGCGAGGTGGTCCATGCCGAGCTCCTGGCCCGGCGCCCTGGCGAAAAGACGGACGATGACTGCTTCGTGATCGTGCGCCACCAGAACGGCGTGCTCAGCCACCACTGGATGAACATGCTCTGCGCCCAGCAGGGTCCGCGCTACCGGGTCCTCGCGACCGGCGGCGGCTACACCAAGCACGGTGTGGATCCGCAGGAGCCGTACATCGTCGCCGGCGGCAGCCCGCTGGATGCGGAGTACGGCGTGGAGGCCGCCGAATGGGCCGGGCAGCTGGGTCGCGACGGCCACCTGGACCGGCTGCCGACCGAACGCGGGAACTACCCGGAGTTCTACCGCATCCTCGCAGCCAAGATCTCCGACGGCGGCACCGCCTCGTCATTGCCGGTGCCAGTAGACCCGGCCGGCCCCGTCGAGGTTCTGAAATTAATTGAAAAGGCCCGCGAGCTGGCTCGTTGAGCTATAAACGGCTGAACGGCAGCCATCCGGAAGCGTGCTCCCCACCGGCGCCCTAACCTCGCAAGCTCGGCCAGGGAACCCTGCTGGCGTGGGCCCAAGCGACGAAGGAGCAGCACGCGGAGGATGACTGCCGTTCAGGACGGCGTAAGGACTACGCGGAGACCAGCTCGTGCCAGTCCGCCACCAGGGGCAGGTCGTGTGCCTCGGAGACGGAGTGGTGCGCCACGTGGCCTGCGGCGATGTTCAGGCCGGCTGCGAGTGCGGGATCCTTCTCGAAGGCGGCCTTGACGCCGAGGTTTGCCAGGGCCACGCCGTAGCGGAGCGTGACGTTGGTCAGCGCGTAGGTGGAGGTGTTCGGGACGGCGCCGGGCATGTTGGCCACGCAGTAGAAGATCGTGTTGTGGACCTTGTACGTGGGTTCCTGGTGCGTGGTGGGGTGCGTGTCCTCGAAGCAGCCACCCTGGTCCACCGCGATGTCCACGAGAACCGAGCCGGGCTTCATGCGCGCCACGAGTTCGTTGGTCACCAGCTTGGGGGCTTTCGCGCCGGGGATGAGCACGGAGCCGATCACGAGGTCGGCGTCCACCACGCACTTCTCGATCTCGTACTTGTTGGAGGCGACGGTCTTGAGCCGGCCCTGGTACTGGGCGTCGAGTTCGCGCAGCCGGTTGATGTTGATGTCCAGGATGGTGACGTCGGCGCCGAGGCCCAGGGCCATGGCGGCTGCGTTGGTACCAGCGACGCCTGCGCCGAGGACCACGACTTTGGCGGGGCGGACGCCTGGGACGCCGCCGAGCAGCACGCCCTTGCCGCCGGCGGGTGCCATCAGGGACGTCGCACCGACCTGGACGGACAGCCGGCCGGCCACCTCGGACATGGGCGCGAGCAGGGGCAGGGTGCGGCCTTCCTGGACGGTCTCGTAAGCGATGGCGGTGACGCCGGAGTTGATGAGCTCCTGGGTCAGTTCGGGCTCGGCAGCCAGGTGCAGGTAGGTGAAGAGGATCAGGCCCTTGCGGAAGCGGTGGTACTCGGCCTTGATCGGTTCCTTGACCTTCATCACCATGTCCGCCCGGGACCAGACCTCGTCGGCGTCGGCGACGATTTCTGCGCCAGCGATGGCGTACTCCTCGTCAGTGATGCCGGAACCCAGGCCCGCACCGCGCTCCACCAGGACCGTGTGGCCGTGGGTGCGGAATTCGTGAACCCCGGCAGCCGTGATGGCGACGCGGAATTCGTTGTTCTTGATCTCTTTGGGGACACCGATGATCATTTTTTGGGCTCCAGATTCGATGGCTGCAAGGCCGGAATGTGTGGGGAATGTTGTGATTCCAGAATAGATCCGGCTGTGAGGCGCACTACAGGAGGCGGCCGCCCCGTCCGGCGCCAAACCGCTTGTTTCCGGGGTTTTCCAGAACGGGAGCTCGACTGATGTCGACCGCCGGGGCGTCAGGTGTCGCCTAGTGTCCGTTCGCTCACGGCGCCTGGCGGGACGTAGTCTGTCAACATGCAGCAGGATGTGGAACAGCTCGTGGAACGTGTGGCACTAAAACTGGGCCGCGGGCTTTCCCTGGAGGATCTCGACGGTTTGCTGCTCGCATACAGCTCCAACCAGTCGCACGCGGACCGGGTCCGCGTTAACTTCCTGCTCAGCAAACGCGTGCCGCTGGACGTCAAAAACTGGCAGCTCTCGCACGGCATCGCCACTGCCGTGCGGCCGGTGGTGGTGCCCGCCAACGAGGAACTTGGAATGCTGGGGCGCGTCTGCGTCCCGCTGCTGGTCCGCGGGTTCCGGGTGGGTTATCTGTGGGTGCAGCTGGATGTGGATGATCAAAGTGCGACGGCGATCCTCGCCGAACTTCCCGGCGTCCGGGACGAGTTGGACCTGCTGGCCGGACTGCTGCTGGATTCCAACACCGCGGAATCAGAGTTCCGGCGCAGCCGTGAACGGGAGTTCCTGGCCGCCTGTGCGGGGGAAGCCAATGCCGTTGCTGCGGTGGCGGGCTGGAAGGAAGTACAGGACCGCGGGCCCTGGCAGCTGGTGACGATCCTGGACGCGGACGGCTGGATGGCAGGCCCGGATCCCATCGCCTCCACGCTCATCCACCGCGCCGCGGCACTGCAGGCCACCATTGGCGTGGACGCTGTCCTGTTCAGTGCAGGCGCGGAGACCCATTCAGTGGTCCTCTTCCGGGAATCCACAGGGCGCGCCAGCCAGGCGCAGGTTCTGGTGCACTACCAGCTGGAGCTCGCCAAGCGTTCCGGCAGGTCCGTGGAGCGGATCATCTTGGGAACCAGTGAGGGATTCGGCCGCGTCAAAGACTTGGCCGAGGCTTACCGGCAGTCGAAGGTTGCCGCCCTGGCCGCCGCCGTCGATCCCCGGCTCGGTGAGCTGGTGGATTGCAGGGCCACGGGCGTCTACCAGCTCCTGGCCTCGGCCGGCGGCGGGGCCGGGGTCTGGAGCGATGCAAGCTCGGTGAATTTCCGGGCCCTTGAGGACCACGACCGGAACGGCGAGCTGCTGCCCGTGCTGGAACTGCTCTACGACAATGACGGGTCCGTCCAGGATGTTGCCGAAAAATTGCACCTGCACCGCAGCAGCATTTACAACCGGCTGGGCCGCATTCGTCAGCTGCTGGGCGTCGATCCGCTCAAGGGGATGGTGCGGCTGGAGCTGCACGCGGCCCTGAAGGCGCGGCGTTGGGCATCAAGGCCAAGGATCTGAGGCGGTGGTGGGCCCACGCCGCCAGGGTCCCTGGCCGAGCTTGCGAGGCGAGGGAGGTGGTGGGGAGAACCACCTAGGCGGCGTTGCCTTCGCTGCTGGGCAGCTGCTCGGCGGGACGTTCCGTGGTCCGTTCCAGCGTGGCGCCGTCGGGGAGATGATGCTGCGGCAGTCCCTGGAGCTGGGTCCGGAACTTTGCGAGGCGGCTCTGGACGAACAGCGATACAGCCACATAGACCACGCAGCTGGAGGTAAAAACGGCGGTATTGTTCAGGCCCATGATGATTCCCAAGGCAGCCGCCACACCCATGGCGACGATGCCCGCCACGATGTGCAACCCCCTGAATCTCACCACGAATAAAGAGTAACCCCGCGCGCCTGCCGGAAACCTAGGTTGCGGGGGATCGTTGCTTGATCCTTATCACCCCGTCATTTTGCGTGCAGGCCGGGACATCTACTGCCCCACGGAGGACCCTAATCCCGGAGGGTGATCAGCTTCCAGGGCAGACGCGCGGGGTTCTCGGGCGAAACGTCCACCGAGATGTCGGACCGCGCCATGTCCTGCTCCAGGAACAAAGTTCCTGTGGCGATCCGTGCGCTGTTGGACGCGATGACGCGGCCGTTGGGTCCCAGCAGGACCACCACGGGCTCGCGGAGCTGAAGGGCCCGCAGGAAGATTCCCTCGAGGTTCGCCAAGGTCAGGTCGCACCCAAGGATCTGAATCCCCTGCGCGGTGGGCGCCGGCACGCAGAGCGTGATGATGTTGACGTTGATGCCGCCGAAATCAACGTAAGGTCCAACCGCCACGGGCTGCCCGCTGGCGGACGGGATGGTGAACCAGTCGCGGGTTGTGTAGTCGTAGTAGTTCAGCGAGTCCGGGTTGAGGTCATGGGTGACGAAACGGGGTTCGCCCGTCCGCTGCGTCCGCCACCATTCCAGCCAGTGGGTCGCTTCCCGGAGGCTCCCCGGGGCGTAGGCGATGCCGGCTCCGACGATGATGTCCGAGTGCAGCTTGATGAACCTGGCCAGTTCCTGCTTCAGGAACAGGAATTCGCTGCGCCGGGGTACGCCTGACACGGCTGCTGCCGCCGCCGAAACCGTGCCTGCAATCTTCTCCAGATCAACGAAAACGCGGCTGATGCTGGAGGAGAGCACGGCGGCCGTCCGATCAAGGGCTTCTTCTACGGTCTCCACGTCACGCACCTTCTTCGGGCCGCATCGTCAACCTGAGATGCTGCTCTATCAAGTATTCGGTCTCGTTGCGGCTGTGCCGTTCTGCCGCGCTGGCGGCTGCGTCCGAGTCCCTGGCCCGGATTGCATCAACGATTGCGGCGTGTTCTTCCACGGACTTTCCGTCGCTGCCGGCCTGGCCGGAGCGCCCCCACCACAGGGTCATCAGTTCGGCTTCAAGCTGAAGGGCGGCCGAAGTGAGCCTGCTGGACTGCGCGGCAATGCTGACGGCAACGTGGAACCGGCTGTCCATGCGGCGGCGGGCCCGGTCATCGGCCGAGTCCCGGTGGCGCCTCGCCAGATCTTCAAGGTGCTCCACATTCTTGGGATCCGCCCGCCCGGCCGCAAGCCGCGCGGACATTGAAGCGATGGCGGCCCCCAGGTCACCGAGGTCCCTGAGCGCCTCGGTGCTCGTTTCCCGAAGCTTGTCCTGCAACTGCGAATCCGCAAATTCGATCTGCCGGCGAATGACACTGCCGCCGCTGCGTCCCCGGCTGGTTTCGATCAGGCCCTTGGTCCGCAGGGCGGCGAGGGACTGCCGAAGGGTGATCGGGGAGATGCCGAGTTCACCGGCAAGCACGGACTCCGTGGGCAGCCTGTCTCCTTCGGTGAGGATGCCCATCAGGATGGCGGTCTCAATCTGGTAGGAAACCTGGTCCGCCCGGCCCAGCCCCTCCGGCTCACTTCCGCGGAGCAGCAGCAGCAGGTCAAGGGCGGAGGTCGAAATTGCCGCACTTTCCATTTCCAGGCCTCCCGCAGTCCGTGGCTCCGCTGTAGCCGGCGTCCGCGCCCGTAGCCTCAGGCGCTTTTCCGATTACCTTCAATCTTTGCACGTTTAGCTTTCCCGGCCGCCCCCGGGGCCGGTGAGGCTCTACTGTCCGCTCTCGCCGCCGGAAGTCCCGGTGTTAGGCCCTCCGGCCGCTGCCGCCTGCTTCTTTTTCTGCCCCTCCAGCCATGCCATTATGGCGGCCAGCCGGATCCGGCGGTGGGTGCCGCGGTATTCCACCGGAATTTCGCCCCGGTCCGTCATGTTCCGGAGGTAGGTGTGGGAGATGCCGGCCAGCTCGGCTGCCTTTGAGGTGGTGAGCATTTCCTCCACGCTGCTTACGGTCACCGCTTCGCCGCGGCTGAACCTTGCCAGGAGGTCGACGACGGCGTCCCTCGCCTGCGGCGCGAGGCGGTGGACAGTGCCGTCCACGAACACGGTGATGTCAGTGCCGCCGTCGAGCGCACGCTGCAGCGCCAGCGCCTCGTCGGCAGGAAGGGCGGGCGCCACCCTGGGAGCAATCAGAGCCATGGCAGAAGCCTAACCGCTGTGGAACGGTGAGTTGGATATGCTCGGCGGATGAGACTGAGCGATGGAGTAGCAGTGACGGCGAACGGCCTGACGGGCCGCCTGTACACGTCGAACGAGGCGTCGTCCGCCGGACAGCCGGCCTACGTGCTGCTCCACGGCATCGGCGTCTCGCACCGCTACCTCGCGCGGCTGCACGTCGAACTGGCCGGTGGCCCGAAGGAACAGAACCAGCAGGCGGGGCGAGCCGAAGGGGGTGCCGCCGTCTATTCTTTCGACCTGCCGGGTTTCGATGGCACGCCGCGCCCCCGGCGCCAGGTGACGGTCGGTGAATACGCGGCATTCGTCGCGGCGGTCCTGGCTGAGTATGGCGTGGAGTCCTGCATCGTGGTGGGCCATTCGATGGGGGTGCAGTTCGCCGTGGAATTGGCGCTCCTGGCGCCCGGGCTGGTGACCCGGACGGTGCTCATGGGCCCCGTGGTGGATCCCGAACGCAGGAGTGCCGCCTGGCATGGGCTGGCACTGACGCGGGATTCCCTGTTCAGTGAGCCGCCGCTGACGAACGCGGTGGTCTTCACCGACTATTTTCGGACCGGTATTCGGTGGTACCTGACCGAACTGCCCGTGATGATGGAGTATCCGCTCGACTCCCGGATCCGGGGCGTGGCCCAGCCGGTGCTCGTGCTCCGCGGTGGAAGGGATCCGATCGCCCGCCGGCCGTGGTGCCAGCTCCTCGCCGCGCAGGCGCCGGATGGTGCGTTTGCCGAGGTTCCCGGGTGCGGGCACGTTGTTCAGGACACCGCACCCGAAGATGTTGCCCGGATCATCCGGCGCTGGGCCGGCGCCGCGGCCGAGGGCTCAGCGGCAGCCGGCGGCTTCACGGCCTGACCCCTAATCTGACGGCCTGAACCTAATCTGTCGGCCTAAACGACGGGAAGGCAGGCGCCCGGCATGCCGTGCGCCTGCCTTCCGCGAGCAGTTTGAGCTACAGTCCAAGTTCTTCCAAGACCGGCAGCTTTTCCCGGACCCAAGCGCGGGCTTCCACGGCGCTCGGCGCGGACAGGGCCAGCTTGGCCAGCTCCTGGGCCTCCGCCAGCGTGACGGTCTTCAGAACGGCGGCCACCGCCGCCAGAGAGCGGGCGGTCATGGACAGCGTGGTGACGCCCAGACCGGTCAGCACGACCGCGAGGGCCGGGTCAGCCGCGGCCTCGCCGCAGACGCCCACCGGCTTGTTGTGTCCCTCTGCCCTTGAACCCTCAACAGTCAGGCCCACGAGGCGCAGCACGGCAGGCTGCCACGGCGTGTTCAGTCCGGCTAGCGGGCCCAGCTGGCGGTCGGCGGCCATGGCGTACTGGGTGAGGTCGTTGGTTCCCAGGCTGGCAAAGGCCACTTCACGCAGGATGGTGTCGGCGGTGAGGGCGGCGGAAGGAACCTCCACCATCACGCCCGGCGTTTTGATGCCGGCTTCGGCGCACATGGTGGCGAAGCGGGCTGCTTCCTCCGCCGTCGAAATCATTGGGGCCATGACCCAGACGTCAGCCTCGGACTCCTTTTCGGCCTGCGCAATCGCCTCCAGCTGCCGGTCGAGGACGCCCGGCGTGGTGAAGTCGGTGCGGTAGCCGCGAACGCCCAGTGCCGGGTTGGGTTCGGTGGAGTCCGTGAGGAACGGGAGCGGCTTGTCCGCGCCGGCGTCCAGGGTGCGGAGCACCACCTTCTTGCCGGGAAAGGCATCAAACACGCCCTTGTATGCGGCGGCCTGTTCCTCGACGCTGGGTTCGGTGTCACGTTCGAGGAAGCAGAACTCGGTACGGAACAGGCCCACGCCCTGGGCGCCGAGCTTGGCCGCGGCCTGGGCGTCCTTGGCCCCGCCCACGTTGGCGAGGAGGGGCACGAGGTGGCCGTCCGCCGTCGAACCCGTACCGCTGAACTCGGCCAGGAGGGACGCCGTGGCAGCCCAGGCCTCGGCAGCTGCGCGAAGTGAATCGTCCGGGCCGGCGGTGATGGAACCGGCGGCGCCGTCGACGTAAACCTCGGTGCCGTCCGGGAGCTCGTCCACGCCGACGGCAGCCACGACCGCCGGCAGGCCGAGCGAGCGGGCGATGATCGCGGTGTGGGACTGCGGACCGCCGCCGGCGGTGACCAGGGCGAGGACCTTGTTGGGATCGAGGGTGGCGGTGTCGGCGGGGGCCAGGTCCTCGGCCACCAGGATGAACGGCTCGTTAGACGACGGGATGCCCGGCGCCGATACGCCACGGAGTTCGGCCACGATGCGGGCGCGGACATCCAGGACGTCGGTGGCGCGCTCCGCCATGTAACCGCCGAGGTTATGCAGCATTTCCGAAACCGAGGAGCCCGATTCCCAGATGGCCCGCTGCGGCGAGGTGCCGCGGGCGATCAGCTTAGCTGCGCCCTTGATCAGCATGGTGTCCTTGGCCATCAGGGCAGTGGCTTCCAGGACGGCCTTGCCATCGCCGGTGGCGTGGTCCGCGCGGGCCTTCAACTCATCATGGACGGCACCCGCTGCGGCCTTTAGTGCTGCCGTCGCCTCTTCGGGGGTGGTCCCGGCAGCCAGCTGTTCGCCGGCCGGAGGTTCGCTGATGGGCTTGGGCATCTGGCGGATCGTGCCGATGATGCGGCCTGGGCTGACGCCTACTCCTGGGAAGTTCTGCACTGAAGGTCCTCGTTCTCTGCCGGTAGCCAGGCCCGCCGGTATATGCCCGGGCGGGAGCCCGGAAGCTCGGAACGGCTACGTCCGATGCTGCGTTGCGGTGCCTGGAAAAAATTGTATGTGATTCAGTTCATATAGCGTTGCTATAGGTGCTAGGGTAGCGGTTATGAGTTTCGATGGCCAGCTTCCGCCCAAAATGAGGCTGTTGCGTGCGGCAGCCGAGTTGCTGGCCAAATCCGCGGGGGCTGCTGTCTCCACCCGCCAGATCACGCAGCTGGCAGGCGTTACGGCGCCCACCCTCTATCACCACTTCGGTGACAAGGAGGGCCTGTTTGACGCAGTCGTCGCCGCGGGTTTCGAAGAGTACGTGGCGGGCGAGAGGGACTTCGCCCCGTCCGGACAGCCGCTGGTGGACATCCGGCGGATGTGGGACAACCACGTGCAGTTCGGGCTCGCGCAGCCCGAACTTTATCTGGTCATGTTCGGTAACATCCGCCCTGAGAGCCGCCCCGCCATCGTTGCTGATGCGGAGGGACTCCTGGAGGAAATGCTGAACAAGGCTGCTGCGGCCGGCCAGCTGAACGTCCAGCCGCGGGAGGCCGCAAGGAGCATCCTGGCCGCCAACGTGGGCGTGACGCTCATGCTGATCGCAGAACCGGCCGCCGAGCGGAACCTTGAGCTGTCCACGATGACCCGGGACGCCATGATTTTTGCGGTGTCCAGGGACCAGGGGCGGGATGCGGGAGCGGAGGACTCCGGGAAGTCATCCGTGGTGGTGGCGGCCATCGCGCTGAACGCGGCGCTGCAGGCATCCCACTCGGACCAGCTCACCAGCTCGGAACTCAAGCTTTTTCTCGAATGGCTCCACCGGATCTCCACCAGTTCCACCAGCTAGACGAAACTATCGGACCATCCTGCGGTGCCGCAGGGACCACGTTAGGAAATCACATGGCAACAGAGACAGTTGCAAAACCCAAAACCAGTGCGCGGGTGCACGTCCAGAGGTTCGGGACGTTCCTGTCCGGCATGATTATGCCCAACATTGGTGCCTTCATTGCCTGGGGCCTCATCACCGCGCTCTTCATTGAGAAGGGATACATCCCCGTCCCGGCGCTCGGCGGCTTCGGCACCAATGCGGCGGGCGCGCCAAACGTGGGCCTCGTTGGCCCCATGATCACCTACCTGCTGCCGCTCCTGATCGGCTACACCGGCGGCAAGATGGTCTATGACGTCCGCGGTGGCGTCGTCGGTGCCATCGGTACCATGGGCGTGATCGTCGGTGCCGGCATCCCGATGTTCATCGGTGCCATGATCATGGGTCCGTTGGGTGGCTGGACCATCAAGAAGCTCGATGCGATCTGGCACGGCAAGATTCGTCCCGGCTTCGAGATGCTGGTGAACAACTTCTCCGCCGGCATCTGGGGTGCCCTGCTGGCCCTGCTGGGCTTCTACGGGATTGCCCCGCTTGTCGCGGCCTTCAGCGCCGGAGCCGGCAACGTGGTCCAGTTCCTGGTGGACCACGGCCTGCTGCCGCTGACCAGCATTTTCATTGAACCCGCCAAGGTACTGTTCCTGAACAACGCCATCAACCACGGCGTGCTGACCCCGCTGGGTATCCAGCAGTCGCTGGAGCAGGGCAAGTCCATCCTCTTCCTGCTGGAGGCCAACCCCGGCCCGGGCTTCGGTCTCTTGCTTGCCTACATGTTCTTTGGCCGTGGCGCTGCCAAGGCCTCAGCGCCGGGTGCCGCCCTCATCCACTTCTTCGGCGGCATCCACGAAATCTACTTCCCGTACGTGCTGATGAAGCCGATCCTGATCCTCGCCACTATCGCCGGCGGTATGACAGGCATCGCCACCCTGGCTGTCACCAACTCCGGCCTCGTGGCGCCGGCCGCCCCCGGTTCCATCTTCGCGGTGTTCGCCCAGACCGCCCGTGACAGTTACCTCGGAGTGGCTCTCTCGGTTGTGCTCGCAACCGCGGTTTCCTTCCTCGTCGCCTCGGTGATCCTGCGGACGTCCAAGAACCGCGACGACGAGGGCGACCTCGGTGCCGCGACCAGCCGCATGGAGGACATGAAGGGCAGGAAGAGCTCCGTCTCTTCCATGCTTACTGGCGCCGGAGCCGGCGGCACCGCGGTCCTGACCCGTCCCATCGAGAACATTGTGTTCGCGTGCGACGCCGGCATGGGCTCCAGCGCCATGGGCGCATCGGTGCTGCGCAACAAGATCAAGGCGGCCGGGTTCCCGGAGGTCAACGTCACCAACGCGTCCATCGCAAACCTTACTGACACGTACGACGTGGTGGTGACCCACCAGGACCTCACCGAGCGTGCCACGCCGGCTACGTCCAGCGCTGTGCACGTCTCCGTGGACAACTTCATGAACAGCCCGCGCTACGACGAGATCGTGGAGCTGGTCCAGCGCAGCAATGCTGAAGGAACGGCGGCTCCCACTGCCGGGGCAGCTGCGGGAGTGCCCACGGCCGCAGCCGGGACCACCGGGGCCGGCACCACCGCCGAAACTGCCGCTGCCCCCGAAACCGCCGCGGCGCCGTCGGACATCCTGGTACCGGAGAGCGTGGTCCTGAACGGCTCCGCCTCCACCCGGGATGCCGCGATCGACGAGGCGGGCCAGCTGCTGCTGGCGCGCGGCGCCGTGGACAACGACTACATCCTCGCCATGCACGAGCGCGAGGAGTCCGTCTCCACGTACATGGGCAGCTTCCTGGCAATCCCGCACGGCACCAACGCCGCCAAGGACCACATCCGGAAGTCGGCTGTCTCGGTGATCCGCTACCCCGAGGGCATCGACTGGAACGGCAAGCAGGTCAAGTTCGTGGTGGGCGTGGCCGGTGTCAACAATGAGCACCTGCACATCCTGTCCTCGATCGCCAAGGTCTTCACGAACAAAGCGCAGGTGGCGCAGCTTGAGGCGGCAACATCTGTGGACGAAGTCCTGGAACTGTTTGGAAAGGTCAACGCATAGTGAAGGCTGTACATTTTGGGGCCGGCAACATCGGCCGGGGGTTTGTTGGCCTGCTGCTGCACGAGGCCGGGTATGAGGTGGTGTTCGCTGACGTTGCGGATGCCCTGATCTCCCAGCTCGCTGGGGCGGACAGCTACAGCGTGCATGAGGTGGGGGAGAACCCCGCCGTGCGCAAGGTGGATAACTTCCGGGCGCTGAACTCCGGCACCCAGGAGGCGCAGCTCATCGAGGAAATTGCGACGGCGGACATCGTCACCACGGCGGTGGGGCCGCACATCCTGAAGTTCGTGGCCCCCGCGATCGCCAAGGGAATCGCGGCCCGGGCCGCAGGGCTGCCACCGCTGCAGGTGATGGCGTGCGAGAACGCCATCAACGCCACGGACCTCCTGCGCGAGTCAATCGTCTCGTCCTGGGACGAGGCCGCCGGATCCTTGGCGGACTCGGCGGTGTTCGCCAACACGGCTGTGGACCGGATCGTGCCCAACCAGGAACCAGGGCAGGGCTTGGACGTCACGGTGGAGACGTTCTACGAATGGGTCATCGACCGCACGCCGTTCGGGGGTGCCGCTCCGGTGATTCCGGGTGCAACCTTCGTGGACGAGCTCGGGCCGTACATCGAGCGCAAGCTGTTCACGGTGAACACGGGACATGCGTCCGCGGCCTACTTCGGGTTTGAAGCCGGGCTGGAGAAGATTTCCGACGCCATGGCGGACGAGGACGTTGCTGCGGACGTGCGCGCCGTGCTGGACGAGACAAAGCAGCTGCTCGTGTCCAAACACGGTTTCAGCTACGACGAGCAGGAAGCCTACGTCCAGAAGATCCTGGGCCGCTTCACTAACCCGCACCTGCCGGACACCGTGAACCGCGTGGGGCGCGCGCCGCTGCGCAAGCTCAGCCGGCACGAGCGGTTCATCGGCCCGGCGGCGGAACTGGCCGAACGCGGGATCGTCCCGGAGGCCCTGCTCGGCGCGATCGCAGCCGCCCTGCGCTTCAACGACCCAGCCGACACCGAGGCCGTTGAGCTCCGCCAGATCCTGGCCTCGTCCGAACCGGCCGCGGCCACGGAGCGCATCACCGGGCTGGGCCAGGACCACCCGCTCTTCGCCGCGGTCTGCGGACTCGTCGAGGAACGCAAGGCAGAGGACGTCGCCGCCCCGGCCTAGCTGGCACAACTGCGAACGGACGACGCCGGAACTCAACGTGAGTTCCGGCGTCGTGTGTTGAACAGCCCCCATTCAGACGCGTCCTCAGGTCCTGCGGTTTTTCCCCGACGCGTCCTCAGGTCCTGTCGCCTTTGGTGCGACCCTTCCTCACTTGAGACCGGTTCGGGGTAATCCTGCTGACGCCAAGTGCGGAAGCGTTCGCCGGAAACCTGCAGGAGGTGAGGAAGGGTTGCCCTAAGACTTGCAGGAGGTGAGGAAGGGTTTGAAGAAAGCCTGCAGGAGCTGATAGGGCGTTGTGGCTAGTTCGACTGGAGGCCCTCGGCGGCGGCCTGGACCGCTTCGCGCAGCGGCGTGGTGGGCCGGCCGAGCAGGGCGCTGAGGTCTCCGCTGGTGACCAGGAGATCGCCGCGCGCGATGCCGAGGTCGCTGTCAGCCAGGATGGCCGCGTATGGCTCCGGCAGTCCGGCGCCTACCAGGACCTCGGTGTACTGCTCGGCAGGCAGGTCCTTGTACGTCACGGGCTTGCCGGACGCCGCACTGACTTCTCCGGCCAGCTCACTGAGGGTGAAGGCATTGTCGCCGCCCAGCTCGTAGACCTTGCCGCCCTGGTCTTCCTGGAGCAGCACAGCCGCTGCCGCGGCCGCGTAGTCCGCACGGGCGGCGGCGCTCACGCGGCCGTCGCCGGCGCTGCCGAACACGGCACCATGCTGGACCTGGACCGGGAGCTGGCCCGTGTAGTTCTCCAGGTACCAGCCGTTGCGGAGCAGGACGAACGGGACGCCGGAATCCCGGAGTATTTCTTCAGTCGCGATGTGCTCATCGGCCAGCTTCATGGCGGTGGTGTCCGCGTTGGCAACGCTGGTGTAGGCGATCAGGCCGGCACCGGCCTCCTTGGCCGCATCGATCGCGTTCCGGTGCTGCTCGACGCGCTGACCCACCTCACTGCCTGAAACGAGCAGGATCTTGTCCGCGCCGGCAAACGCCTGCCGAAGGGACTCCGGCTGGCTGTAGTCGATGGTGCGGACCTGGACGCCGCGCTCGGCGAGGTCGGCGATCCTGTCCACGGTCCGGCCTGCGGCAACGATCTGTTCCGCCGGCAGGCCGCTTTCAAGCAGCGCTTCGACGACGAGGCGGCCGAGCTGGCCGGTGGCTCCGGTGATGACGATGGTCATGATTGGTCCCTTCTGAGATGACTGTCAGTGGTGCCAACCCCGTTCGTTCCCGGTTACTTCCCAGAAGAGAGTACGCACTTTAAGGTAAGGTACTCTCATGAAGGTAAGTACCCCAGCCGAGGTCCCCGCTTTCCCCTTCGCCGACGGGATCTTCCCCGCGGGCTGCCCCAGCCGGACAGTGCTGGACCATGTCACGAGCAAGTGGGGTGTACTGCTCCTGGTGGCGCTGTCCGAGGGGCCCCAGCGCTGGAGCGAACTACGCCGCCGTGCCCAAGGCATCAGCGAGAAGATGCTCGCCCAGACACTGAAGACCCTCGAAGCCGACGGGTTCGTCCGCCGCGACGCGCAACCGATCATTCCGCCCCGGGTGGACTACAGTCTGACCGCTCGTGGGGACGAGTTGGCCGCCCTGCTGCTGCCGCTTGTCGCCTGGGTGGCCGAGCACGCCGAGGCGATCGTGAACCGTCAGGCGAATTAGGACCCATCCCTGGGTGGCATTACTGCTCGGTGCGGGCCGCTCTGCTATTGAAGGTTCCGGGCCCGCCGCCCTGATCTTCAGGTTCAACTGACTCTTGTATTTAGGTATCCTAACTATTAGGATACCTAAGTATGAACACAAAGAATGCCCCGGCGCTGCACGAGCTTGCGCAGGACTTCCGTGAGGCCCTGCGGCACAGCGTGTACCTGGTCCGCCGCCTCGACGCGGACGGTGACCTGAGCGCCGCCCAGCTGAGCACGCTCAAAATGCTGCTCGACGACGGCGTCCGGGTGGGTGAGATCGCCCGGAACCTGGGCGTCAGGGTGCCCAGCGCCACCGAACAGATCATCAAGCTCGAGCGGGCCGGACTGGCCCGCCGGGAAGCGGATCCGGACGACTCCCGCGCGGTCCGCGTTGTGCTGACCGCGGAAGGCCGCGGCGCCGTCGAATCCGCCAACCAGCGGCGGAACGCCGTCATGGCCGGCATCCTTGAATCCCTCACCGACGATGACAGGCGTGCCCTCGCAGCCGCCCTCCCCGTCATCGAAAAGATCAACAGCACTCTTCAAAACTGACGAGAAAACCTGACAATCCACCCAAAACTGATTCAGCGACACTTAGGAGATCCCTCCATGGACGGCCAGCTCGCAGACACCCTGCCGGCACCACAATCCACCCTCGAGGCAGAGAAGGCCTCATTCCTCAAGCAACCGAAGGCGGTCTGGGCCACGGCGCTCGCAGCCGTGTTCGCCTTCATGGGTATCGGCCTGGTGGACCCCATCCTGCCGGCCATCGCCAAGAACCTGGACGCCAGCCCCAGCCAGGTCTCACTGCTGTTCACCAGCTATTTCCTGATCACGGCCGTTGCAATGCTCCTCACCGGCTTCATCTCGTCGCGGATCGGCGGCAAGCGCACCCTGCTGGCCGGACTGGCTGTGATCGTGGTGTTCTCCTCGCTCTCGGGGCTGTCCGGAAGCGTCGGCGAACTGGTCGGATTCCGGGCCGGATGGGGACTCGGTAATGCACTTTTCGTGGCCACAGCGCTCGCCGTCATTGTGGGGGTGGCCAGCGGCGGTGCGGGGACGGCGATCATCCTCTATGAGGCCGCCCTTGGCCTGGGCATCTCGTTGGGCCCGCTCCTTGGCGCACTCCTCGGAGGCTGGCAGTGGCGCGCCCCCTTCTTCGGGACGGCCGCGCTCATGGCCGCCGCCTTCATCGCGCTCACCGTGCTGCTTCCGAAAACCCCGCTGCCGGCCCGGAAGGTCAGCCTGGCCGATCCGTTGCGGGCCCTGGGCAACAAAGGACTGCGGACGACGGCGGCCAGCGGACTGTTCTACAACTACGGCTTTTTCACCGTGCTCGCCTTCACCCCGTTCATCCTGGGCATGGACGCGTACGGCATCGGCGGGGTGTTCTTTGGCTGGGGCGTCGCCGTCGCCGTCTTCTCGGTCTTCGTGGCCCCGGCGCTGCAGAACCGCTTCGGTGCCACGAAAGTGCTCCTCGGCACGCTGTTCCTGCTGATGCTGGACATGGCGGGCCTGGGGCTGGCCGCGGGCCATTCGGTGCCCGCCGTCGTTACGCTCGTGGTGGTCTCGGGAGCGCTGCTGGGCATCAACAACACCATTTACACCGAGCTGGCCATGGGCGTTTCGGACTCGCCGCGCCCCGTCGCCTCAGCCGGGTACAACTTCGTCCGCTGGATGGGAGGCGCCCTGGCGCCCTTTGCCGCGGCGCAGCTGGGTGAGCACTTCGGGCCGCAGGTTCCGTTCTTCGCGGGAGCGGTGGCGATGATTGCCGCCATGGCAGTGGTGGCCGGTGGGCGGCGTTACCTCGCGGCCCACGAACCTCACGTGGTCTGACCCGCCCACAAAACAAAAGACGCCCACATTCCCAAGACTAGGCAGGGAACATGGGCGTCTTCCGTTTCATGCCGGAGGAGCCAAGAGCCGGTCAGACCTTGACGGACCCCTTCGGAACAAACAGGGTCTCAGCCTGTTCCAGCGACATGCCGTTCGTCTCCGGCACCTTGTACATGACGAAGAAGAATGAAGCTGCGGCGAAGAGTGCGTACATGGCGTACGTCAGGGGCAGCGAGCCGGCGGCCATCACGGGGAAGCTCAGCGTGATGGCAAAGTTGGCGATCCACTGGGCGGCGGCGGCCAGGCCCAGGGCTCGGGCGCGGATCCGGGCCGGGAAGATCTCGCCCAGCAGCACCCAGACCAGCGGTCCCCAGGATGTGCCGAAGCTGATCACGAACACGTTTGCGGCCACGAGGGCAACGGGACCCCATGCGCCCGGCAGCGTAATGTCCGAGCCGGTGCCCGTGGCCGAGGCGAAGGCCAGGGCCATGGCGCCGAGGGAAACGGCCATGCCGATGGAGCCGGCCAGCAGGATGGGGCGGCGGCCGATCCTGTCCACGAGGGCGATGGCCACGAGCGTGACCAGGATGTTGGTGATGGACGTGGCCACCGAGATGGTCAGCGAGTCCTTCTCCTGGAAGCCCACGGCCTTCCAGAGCGTGGTGGAGTAGTAGAAGATCACATTGATGCCCACGAACTGCTGCAGGACGGACAGGGTGATGCCGATCCAGACCACTGCCTGCAGGCCGAACGCCTTGCCACGCAGCGACCCCTTCCTGCCCGCGAGCTGGTCCTCTTCGATCGCCTCGCGGATTTCCCGCAGGTGGCGGTCGGTGTCCTCATCCGGGGCGATGGAGTCGAAGACCTTGCGGGCCTGGTCCTCCTTGCCCTGGACCACCAGGAAGCGCGGGGACTCGGGGAGCGTGTAGGCCACCACGCCGTAGAGCACTGCCGGAAAAGCGGCGGCCAGGAACATCCAGCGCCAGGCCTCGATGCCCAGCCAGAATGGCTGGTGCGCACCCCCGGCGGACGTGGCGAACAGGGCGTCGGACAGCAGGGCCGCGAAGATGCCCGTGGTGATGGCCAGCTGCTGCAGCGACGCGAGACGGCCGCGGACGTGCCGGGGCGAAATTTCGGAGATGTACGCCGGTGCAATCACCGAGGCCAGGCCGATGCCCAGCCCGCCCACCAGGCGCCAGAATATGAGATCCCAGACGCTGAAGCAGAAGCCGGTGCCGATGGCGCTGATGAGGAACAGCAGTGCCCCCAGCTTCATCGCGGGGATGCGGCCATAGCGGTCCGCCACCTTGCCGGCCATGTACGCGCCGGCCGCGCAGCCCAACAGTGCTACGGCCACGGCGAAACCGGTGACGGCCTCGCCGAGCGCGAATTCGTCCTTCATGGCGTCCACGGCGCCGTTGACCACCGAGGAGTCAAAGCCGAACAGGAAGCCGCCCACGGCGCCGGCAAGCGCCAGCCAGATCACCCGCTTGGGGATCTTGGCGGTTGTCTGCTTGTCGGTGGACATGGTTCTCCCTTGGTTCGGGGGTGGGTGGATGCGGTGCAAACGTCGTCGGCTGCGGAAACCGGCCCTGGCGGCCGGCGCACACGCGCCTAACAGTGTGCCACGTCACCGGGCGCTGTTCCACTCCGGGACGGATGACGACGACGGCGGGAAGCCCCGCCGTCGTCGTCCGTTTGGTGCCGCATCCGGCGGATTTCCTGAGAAAACGAAACGGCAGGCACCCGAAGGTGCCTGCCGTAACGCAAATGCGGAATTGGCGTAAGCGGTGCTTAGTGGGCGGCCGCGGGCTCCTTCATCACTGCCTTGGGGTCGGTCAGTTTCTTCTTCGGCAGCGCGAAGCTGATGAGGAAGGCGATGCCGGTGAGGACGGCAGCGGTGAGCATGACGGTGTCGATCGACTGGGCAAAGCCCTCGGTGATGGGCCGGGTGAGCACCGGGTTCGCGGTGTGCAGCCAGCTGGTGTCGTTGAGGGAGTCGTTGCTGGCGCCGTTCTTGAAGAAGTCGTAGAGCTTGGCGTTGGCGGGATCGGCGGCAACGGCGGGGTCCTTCAAGACCTTGAGGTAGTCGGCGTTCTGCACGGCGTCCTTCATGCCGTTGGCGATCTTGTCCGCGGCCAGGCTGAACAGCATGGAGATGAACACGGCCGTTCCGACGGCGCCGCCCATGGAGCGGAAGAACGCGGCCGTGGAGGTGCCCACGCCCATGTCCTTCGAGGGCACCGAGACCTGCATCGCGAGGGTGAGCGGCTGCATGCAGAAGCCCAGGCCCAGGCCGAAGAAGACGGCGATCAGGCCGGGGACCCAGAGCTCGGTGTCCGCGCCGAGGGAAAACCCCATGACGATGGCGGCGGAGGTGAGGATGGCGGTGCCCAGGATGGGGAAGATCCGGAAGGTGCCCGACGACGAGATGGTGCGTCCGGCGGTGATGGAGCCGGTCAGGATGCCGACGGTGAAGGTGATCATCATCAGGCCGGCCTCGGTGGGCGTGAGGCCCTTGACCAGCTGCAGGTACATGGGCAGCATCGCGATGGCGCCGAACATGCCGATGCCGATGATGAAGTTCAGCAGCGAGGACAGCCCGAAGGTGACGTTCCGGAAGAGGCGCAGCGGGATGAGCGCGTAGTCGCCGGCGCGGCGCTCGGCCAGCAGGAAGGCGACGATGCCGAGGACGCCCAGGCCGTAGCAGATGAAGGAATTGGCAGAGGTCCAGCCCCAGCTACGGCCCTGTTCGGCGACGAGCAGCAGCGGGACGATGGCCAGCGTGATGGCTGCGGCGCCCCAGTAGTCGATCCGCTGCTTGACGTGCTTGGCGGGCAGGTGAAGGTAGAGGAACACCACGGCCAGCGCGGACAGGCCGATGGGCAGGTTGATGAAGAAGACCCAGCGCCAGCCGTCGAAGCCCAGGATGCTCTCGGATCCGGCGAAGGCGCCGCCCACCACGGGGCCGAGGACTGAGGAGATGCCGAACACGGACATGAAGTAGCCCTGGAACTTTGCCCGGTCCTTGAGCGGGACGATGTCACCGATGATGGTCAGCGCCAGGGCCAGGAGGCCGCCAGCGCCCATGCCCTGGATGCCGCGGGCGATGGCCAGTTCGGTCATAGAGTGCACCGAGCCGGCATACAGCGAGCCGGCCAGGAAGATGATGATCGCCGCGAGGTAGAGCGGGCGGCGGCCGAAGATGTCGCTGAGCTTGCCGTACAGCGGGGTGGTGACCGTGGAGGTGATCAGGTATGCCGTGGTGGCCCACGCCTGGAGGGAGAGCCCGTCGAGGTCGTTGGCGATGGTGTAGATGGAGGTGGACACGATGGTCTGGTCCAGCGAGGACAGGAACATGCCGAGCATCAGCCCCACCATGACGGTGATGGTCTGCCGCTGCGTCAGGACCTCTCCGGGCGCGGGTCCGGCGGTGGTTTTGGACATGGCTGCTCCAGGGTCAAGAGAAAGGGGGATCGCATTTGATAGTTGCTTTCAGTAACTATGTTACTTGCTGCTTTGTTCCCCATGTATTCCTCAGCGCTCGATGAGGATTCCATCCGGATCGCACCAGATCGTGGCGCCGGTTCGGATGGTCACGCCGTCGATCAGCAGGTCCACGTCAGTCTCGCCCGCTCCCGCCTTGGCACTCTTACGCGGATTACTGCCCAGGGCTTTGACTCCGAGGGGCAGTTCGGCCATGGCCTCACGGTCGCGGATGGCGCCGTTGATTACGACGCCGGCCCAGCCGTTTGCCACGGCGCTCGCGGCGATCAGGTCCCCCATCAGCGCGGTCCGCAGGGACCCGGCGCCGTCCACAACGAGCACGGCGCCGTTCCCGGGTGTGGCGAGGATGGACTTGACGAGGGCGTTGTCCTCGAAGCAGCGCACGGTCCGGACGGGGCCGCTGAAATGCGAGTGGCCGCCCAGGGACTGGAACTGCAGGGAGATGGAGTCCAGCTCGTCGCCGCGCTCATCGTAAAGATCGGCGGTGTTAACGGTGGCATTGGCAGGCGAAGCGGTCATTGGTTCTCCTCGGGATCGTGGTGCGGCTATCAAAGCCTAACTATCCGCAGGGCCTCCACGTCTTACCGCCGGGTGCGTAGCAGCGCGGCCCGGTGTAGCCCGGGTACGGGTCGGTGACCGGTGCGGGAGCTGCCGGCGGTTCATATACGGGCGGAACGTAGACAGGGGGAGCCGGCGGAACATAGACAGGAGGAAGGTTTCTGATGCGTTCGGCCTCCGCGGCGGCGGCCTCAGCTGCAGCCTTGGCCTTGGCTGCTGCGGCCGCCTCAGCCGCCACTTTCGCAGCTGCCGCCTTTGCTGCGGCTTCAGCCTTCACCCGGGCCGCCTTCGCTGCTGCTGCCGCATCGGCGAGGCTTTTCTTCTTACCCTTGATTGCTGCCTGCCGTGCCGTCGCCGCTGACGCTGAAGTGTTCAGCCGTGAAACGAGCTGAGCCAGCGTGGCTGGCTGGTAGGCAGCCCAATGGACCTTGCCCTTAGCTTCCGAGGCCGCCTTCAGCGCTGCGATGGTCGCCAGGGCGGTTACGAGCCCCGCATTTGATTTGTCGAGTGCGGACGCCGATTCTGAGAGTGGAACGGCAGTGATCGCCTCCACTGCTGCGACCGCCTGCTCAACTTGCTGCGCGGGCAGACACGCGAGATCCGGGGAGTTGAGTCCAGCAGCCCGGGTCCGGGCCTCTTCGAAGGCTTCCTCAACCGCGGGGTAAAACTTGCGGTTCGGCTCTATAAGCATCGGCACACCCAAGCCTTGGCGCGCGACCTCGGCGTTGATAAGGGTTCCTGACGAATCAAAAACGCCGGCGAGTGTGCGTCCATACTTGTCGGTCGGCTCTACATCGAGCTCCAGACGTACCACTGACCCGACCGGAAGGAGTTGCTCCAGCGCGGCGGTAGCTTCGGGGCCGAGGCATTCTACGGGGGCGTTCGGGTCCTTGGTTTCCGGGGTATCGACGCTGAGCAGGCGTATGGTCTTCTCGCCTTCACTGGTCGTTGCTACGAAGGTGTCTCCGTCGATGACGCGGCTGACTGTGGCTTCGTCACTTGCAGGGCTCTGGCTGGAGCTGGAGGCCTGTTGGGAGCTGTTGGTGGTACAAGCCGTGAGCGCCAGAGCGGCGGCAATCGCAACAGCGGCGGATTGGAGTAGGGCGCGATGGCCGGGGATTTGTGGCGACAAGATGTATTCCCCCATGGAATGAGCAATAGGTATCTCTGCGGGCGGTACCCCGGTGGCAGGAGGTGTGCAGGCAACGCATTCTATCCCCGCAAAGTACGCCAATCTAAACGTCCTGCGGATAGTCTGATTCCATCATCACGATGTTCCAGGGGGAGACCGCCATGAGCCTGTCCGACATACCCGGTGCGGTACCCGACCCCGGCCTGGTGGGCACGCGGTCATCCGCCGCGCTCGCTGAACCGACGGCACGGGTCAGGTCCCTCTGGGTCACGGGCGTGGTGCTGGTCAACCTCGGCATCAACGCGGCGTTTTTCGGCCCGATCCAGGTGCTCCTCGCGCAGCAGGCGGAGCATTTTGACCCCGGGCAGAAGGAAGCCATCCTCGCCCTCGTCACCGGTGCCGGCGCGGCGGTGTCGCTGGTGGCCAACCCGCTCTTCGGCGCCTTCAGCGACCGCACGGCGTCCCGGTTCGGCCGGCGCGTGCCATGGGTGCTGGCTGGCGCCGTCCTTGGTGCAGTCGGGCTCGTGGGGCTGGCCGGGGCGCCGAACGTGGCGGTGATGACGCTGCTTTGGTGCCTGGTGCAGGCCGGCTGCAACGGTGCCTACGCGGCAATCTTCGCGGCCGTCCCGGACCGCGTCCCCGTCCCCCAGCGCGCCACTGTGGGCGGGCTGGCTGCAATGGGCCAGACAACCGGAATCCTCGTTGGTGCGGTCATTGCCGCCGCTGTCAGCGGAAACTTCGTGCTGGGCTACATCACCTGTGCGGCCGCCCTCGTGGCAGGCGTGGTGATGTACCTGGTCAAGAGCGACGACGCCCCGCTCCCGGCAGCGGCTGCCCGGCCAATGAACTGGGCCGGTTTCCTGCTCGGATTCATCAGGCCGCTGCGTCACCCGGACTTCGCATGGGCCTGGGTTACGCGGCTGCTGGTCAACATCGGCAACCACTTGGTCACCCTGTACCTGCTGTTTTTCCTGGCGGACGCCGTACACCTAAAGGAGACCACGGGGCTCGAACCGGCCTTTGGCGTGCTGGTGCTGACCGGGCTGTACGCCGTGTTCGTGATCATCACCAGCGTGGTGGGTGGCAGGCTTAGCGACAGGACGGGCAAGCGCAAGCCCCTGGTGATCGCATCGTCCGCGATCATTGCGCTGGCATCACTGATCCTGGCCTTCGCCCCCACGTGGGTGGGCTGCATCGTGGGCGCTAGCGTTCTGGGGATCGGATTCGGCGCCTACCTCGCCGTGGACTTCGCACTCATCACCCAGGTGATCCCCGACGCTGCCGACAGGGGCAAGGACCTTGGCGTCTTCAACATCGCCAGTTCCCTCCCGCAGGTCATCGCCCCGGTGATCGCGTGGCCGTTCGTCACCTTGTGGGGCGGCTACGTATCCCTCTATGTAGCCGCCGCCGTCATCGGCCTGCTGGGCGCCGTCTTCGTGGTCAAGATCAAGGGTGTTGCCTAGCGTCGGGACATGTCCGGCTCCCAAGGAGCGCGGAGGCCCGTGCCGTATAGTGGAGTGCGAATTGCGGCAGGACCGGGAATGGGGCTCTCCCTGACTGCACCAGGAATCTCAACCTCCGGACTGATGATGCTTGACTCTATGCCTGATCTTCCGCCCATGGCTGCCCCGCCCTCCCTTCCCCGGCAGCAGCGCCGCTACAACAGGATTCTGGAGGCGGCCGCCGCGTTCGCGCGGAAAGGCCTCCAGTCCGTGACCCTGTCTGAGGTTGCCGACCAGGCCAACGTCCCCCTCGGCACCCTGTACCGCTACTTTCCCTCCGCCACGCACCTGATGCTGGCCCTCTACCGGCACCAGCTCGGTGAGCTCAAGACGGGAGTCGGGCCTGGCGCCGTCCGCATCCATGCGCTCTCCGGTGTGGCCATGGAAATCTTCCACATGCGCGTCATGCAGCCCGCCGTCGAGCAGTGCCTCAGTCAAGGTGTGTACCTCAACGAACGGGACACCACCGGACTGCTGCGGGAGATCGATTCCCTGGCCGAGCGGGCCTTCGCCGCCGTGTGTGGCGACCCTGCTGTCGCCCGGGTCCTGCCGCCTACCATCACCGGTCTAGTCCACTCGGTGCGCTGCCGCAGGCTATCCCTGTTTGAGGCGGAGGAAGATCTGAAGAGGGCGTGCGCATTGCTGGTGCCGGCGCCCCGGCTGGCGCGGAATACCGCGTAACCGGTCTAGACCGACGGGTCACAAAAGGCGCGAAAAGCGGTGAAATGAGCCACAAATCAGGTTTAAATGCGTTCCGATCGGCCCTGCCGGCCCGAAATGGCAAAAGTGGGCCTTTGTCCTGTCTAACATGGCAGTACCGGAGCGGCCAGCACCCCCAGCTCCACTGGCTTTCTGACGGGACCCGCCACCCTGGGGCCGTCAGCGGAAGCGCGTATCTGACCATCTTGAGCCTCGACTGCTTGAGCCATACTGTGCCGTGCGCCCACGGCTAGCCACAGGAGACAACGACGTGTCCACTGAAACCATCGCTACCAATGACACCAGCGCAGCCGCAGAGCTGACTGACCAGGAGATTTTCGCTGCCCACGAGGGCGGCAAGCTCTCCATCGCCAGCACCGTTCCCCTCAGCAACAAGCGGGACCTCTCCATCGCCTACACGCCGGGCGTCGCCCAGGTCAGCCGCGCCATCCACGCTGACCCGGAACTCGCGAAGAGCCACACCTGGGCCCAGCGCCTCGTGGCCGTCGTCAGCGACGGCACGGCCGTCCTCGGCCTGGGAAACATCGGCCCCAGCGCTTCCCTGCCCGTCATGGAAGGCAAGTCCGCCCTCTTCAAGGCCTTCGGCGAGCTGGACTCCATCCCGCTGGTCCTCAACACCACCGACGTGGACGAGATCGTGGAAACCCTCGTCCGGCTGCGCCCCAGCTTCGGTGCCGTCAACCTCGAGGACATCGCCGCCCCGCGCTGCTTCGAGCTGGAAGAAAAGCTCATCGAAGCACTGGACTGCCCCGTCATGCACGATGACCAGCACGGCACCGCCGTCGTGGTCCTCGCCGCGCTGACCGGTGCCGCCAAGGTCACCGGCCGCGGGCTCGAGGAACTCCGCGTGGTGATCTCCGGCGCAGGCGCCGCAGGCATCGCCATCGCCGAAATCCTGCTCACCGCGGGCATCGAGGACGTGGTGCTGCTGGATTCCCGCGGCGTGATCAACTCCGAGCGTGCCGACATCGCCGCTGATCCCGCCAGCAAGAAGGCCCAGATGGCGCAGCGCAGCAACCCGCGCGGCATTTCAGGCGGCCCCGGGGAAGCCCTGCTGGGCGCTGACGTCTTCGTCGGCGTTTCCTCCTCCAAGCTGGCCGAGGAGCACCTGAAGCTGATGAACCACAGCTCCATCGTGTTCGCACTGTCCAACCCGGACCCCGAAGTCCTGCCCGAGGTCGCTTCCAAGTACGCCGCAGTGGTGGCCACCGGCCGCAGCGACTTCCCCAACCAGATCAACAACGTCCTGGCGTTCCCCGGCATCTTCCGCGGCGCCCTGGACGCCGGTGCGCGCCGCATCACGCCGGCGATGAAGGTTGCCGCGGCCCGCGCCATTGCCGAACTGGCCGATGACAAGCTGTCCGCGTCCTACATTGTGCCCAGCCCGCTGGACCCGCGTGTTGCGCCGGCCGTCACGGCCGCTGTTGCCGCGGCGGTCGAAGCGGACGCAGTCTGACACCAAAGGCAGACTGAAAAGGGCTGACTGAAGCCCGATGGCGGTTCCTCCCGTGCTGGGGAGGCGCCGCCGTCGTCGTTCCCGGCAAAGTCCGCGCTCCGCGGCGTGCGGGCGTACGGACAAAGCCCCGGGCTGTCCCGCCCTAGACTGGGGGCATGAACGCCCAAACCCTCGTGACCGTCCTGTGCGGCCTGGCCATCCTGGTTGGCGTTGCCGGCACCGTCATCCCTGTCCTGCCCGGCAGTTTCCTGATCGGCCTGAGCCTGTTGGCGTGGGCAATCTGGGGCGGCGAGGGCGTGACCGGCTGGGTGGTTTTCGCCGTGGGCATGGTGTTTGTGCTGGCAGGCATGGCGGCCAGCGCCGTCCTCGCCGGCCGCAAACTGAAGGAGCACCGGATTCCCAACCGGAGCGTCGCCGTCGGGGTTGTGCTGGGCATTGCCGGCATGTTCGTCATTCCCGTGGTGGGCCTGTTCGTGGGCTTTGCCGCCGGGCTGCTGCTCAGCGAAGTCCTGCGCACGCGCAACTTCCGGGCCGCCCTGACCTCCAGCTGGGCCGCCCTGAAGGCCACGGGCCTGGGAATGCTCGCTGAGTTCGGCCTGGCCTGCCTCGCCGCCAGCACCTGGGTGGTGGGCGTCTGGGTGGGTGCCGCTTCGGCTTAGTTCCGTCCGGCTATTAGCATGGTGGAATGAGCGCGGGGGAGTTTTCAGGACCGATCTACCGCGACACGCGCGACCTCACACCCTTCGGCGGCGGCAAGGTCCGCACCCCGGTGCGCGAAATAGCCGAGGGCATGGGCGGGCTGATCCATGGGGTCCTCGGGGGAGGGGACTCCCGGATCAGCGTGGACGGCAGCGTTCCGCGGCTCAAGCTGCTGCCCGGCAAAGCGGCCAGGACCGTGTACGACGCCATCTTCTCCAACACCGACCCCAACAGGCTCATCGCCGCCGGCCGCGCCTATCCCGGCTGGGCCGGGCTCTGCTGCGTGATGGCCGGTCTGCTTGCCTACAAGCAGGGCGGTTACCTGAGGGCCGCGGAGCTCCTGCAGCGCGGCCTTTCCATCAGGAACGACGACGAGGCGAACCAGTTCGCCGCCAGTTACCTCACGCACGTGGTCACCCGGGTGGAGGTGGCCGAACGCGTCGTGGTGCCGGTGCTGTTCAGCGAGGAGTCGGTTTTCCTTGCGCTCTCCCATTCCCTTCGGGAAACGGGACAGACCGAGGCGGCCCTTGAAACGCTGGTAAGGCTGCCGCCATCCTTGCCCACCGCGCTGGCGAGGTGCGCGCTCGCCGCAGCCCTGGGCAGGGACCAAGAGGTGGTGGTCTGGACCGAGGGCCTGCTGAACGCCGACGACCTGTCGGCGGCGCTGCTTCTGATCCGGGCCCGTTCGCTCCGACGGCTCGGTGCCCACAGCCAGGCCCAGCAGGCACTCAAGGAAGTCCTGCGGCGGCAGAAGACCAGCCTGTCCCTGCGCAACGACGCCCTGACCGACCGCGCCCTGATACTGCTGGACAACGGGCGGAAGTCACTCAACCCGCGGGACTGGCAGCGAAGCAAACAGGCGCAGCTCGAAACCTTCGAGGTCATCCGCAAGGACATCGAAGCTCGCCGGGCGTGGGAACAGAAGTGGAAGCAGTTCGGCGGGGACTGAAGCTTGCTCCTGTGCGTGGCGGGCTCTTGTGGGTAGTACAGGGCCGCGATACAACGGACCCATGACTGACGCAATCAGGCAGTGGATGGAAAAGTACGTCGCAGCATGGACCACGAACGACCCCAACGACATCGGGGCGCTCTTCACCGAGGAGGCCGTGTACGCCACGCGGCCCTACGACCCCGACCCGTGGCGCGGCCGCGAACAGATCGTGGACCACTGGATCGGGTCGGCCGACAAGCCGGAGGACTGGACATTCGAATGGTCCCTGCTGGGGTCCGACGGCGACCTCGCGTTCGTACAGGGCCGCACCTCGTACCTTGATGACCGCCCGAACTACGAGAACCTGTGGGTGATCCGGCTCGGTTCCGACGGGCGGGCATCAAGCTTCACTGAGTGGTTTATGGAGCAGAAGGTCTGAGTCTTCAGCCGGCCCGGCTTCCGGGCGGGTTGGGTCCTACACGAAACTGCCTCTATACGAGTCTGCCCAGGGCCGGCAGCAGCTGCTCCGAGAGCAGCGCGGCGCCCAGGAGCACCATGATGATGCCGCTGGTCAGCGTCACGCGGCGGGCCGAGTTCGGCCGGGACTGCAGCAGTTTCCGCGACAGCAGGGCCACGCAGGTGTACACGAGGGCCGCGAGCACCACGAATGTCAGCCCCAGCAGTCCGGACTGTACCGGCACGGGCAGCGGCGCGTCGGAGCTGACGAACTGCGGCACGAGGGCCAGGAAGAACAGCAGGCCCTTGGGATTGATGCCGCTGGTCCCCATGCCCTGGAGGAAGGACCGGAGCTGGTTCTGCCCCGGATTCCCGACGGCGGCAGCTGCCGTGAAGCTCGCACCGCGCCACGACCTGATGGTGATGGTCCCCAGCCACAGCAGGTAGACGGCACCGGCCACAGTGATCCAGCCCAGCAGGCCCGGCATGCTTGCCAGGACTGCTGCGAGTCCGGCGACCATCAGCACGGTGTGCAGCACGTAACCGCTGCACAGCCCCGCCACGGCGGGCACGAAACTGCTGCGGCCCAGGCCTGCGGTGATGGAGTAGGCCCAGTCCACCCCCGGGGTGCAGGCGAGGGCGGCTGCGACCACGATAAACGCGAGGAAAAGCTGGGGATTCATGGGCGGGCTCCTACATGGTGGGCTGTAAGAAAAGCCTAGGCAAAACGCAGCCAGAAGTGCTCTCCCTTTTCGCCCGGACCGCGGCCCTTGGGGTAAGATTCTTGCGTGATTGACCATATTGACAGAAGTATTTTGCGCCACCTCAAAGAGGACGGCAGAATTACTGCCACGGCGCTGGCCGCCAAGGTGGGGCTCACCGTGGCACCCTGCCACCGCCGGCTCCGCGACCTCGAGCAGTCCGGCGTGATCCGCGGCTATAAAGCAGACATTGACCCGGCCGCCGTCGGGCTTGGTTTTGAGGCGATTGTGTTCGTGACGCTCCGGCAGGTGGACCGCCCCACCATGGAGATCTTCGAGAGCCGGGTGGCAGAGAACCCGAACATCGTGGAGGCGCAGCGGCTGTTCGGTTCCCCGGACTACCTGCTCAAGGTGATCGCTGCGGACCTGCCCTCCTACCAGCGTTTCTACGACAGTGAGCTGACGGTCCTTCCGGGCGTCGAACGGCTGACCTCAACCCTGGTGATGAAGAACCTGAAATCCAACGCAGGCCCGCCCGTCTGAGCAGGCCCGGGGCCTTTCCCGAACGCGAACGTTCCACTGGCGCGAACGGACACTTGAGGCCCCGAATCCGAGAGGATCTGGGGCCCCAAATATCCGTTCGCGCCTAACTGTCTCCCGTGCTCAGCGGGGGTTCAGCACGACGTTCTGGAAGCCGCCCTGCCCGGTGCCGGTGTGGAGCCAGAGTGCCCCGTCGGCCGACACGGAGACGACATTCGGGTTACCGGTTCCGGCGAAGCGGCCCACGCTGGCGAAGGTGGTGAAGGAATTCCAGCCGGTGCCGAGCTGCGTGGGGGCGAGGAAGCCGGAGGCGCCGCTGCCGGGGTAGAGCCAGAGCGTGCCGTCCGATGCACGCGCCATCAGGTCGGCCTTGCCGTCGCCGTTGAAGTCGTTGCCCGCAACGACTTGGCTGAAGCCTGACCAGCCGGAGCCGATCTGCTTCCGCGGGAGGAAGCCGCCCGTCCCACTGCCGGGGTAGAGCCACAGCCTGCCGTCCGGGGACTGGGCGATGATGTCCGTCCTTCCGTCACCGGAGAAGTCGCCGGGAGCAACGATCCGCGAGAAGGCCTGCCAGCCGCTGCCGATCCTCTTCGGTGCCTGGAAGAGACCGGTTCCGTTGGAGGGATAGAGCCAGAGCGAGCCGTCCGGTTTCCGGGCCACGAGGTCAGGGCCGCCAGCGCCGTTGAAGTTTCCGGCGGAGACCACCTGGTCGAAGGTCTGCCAGCCGGTGCCGATCTGCCGGGAGGTGCGGAACCCGCCCGAGCCGTTGCCGGGGTAGAGCCGCAGGGCGCTCTGAACCGTGCGGGCCAGGATGTCGGGCTTGCCGTCGCCGTCGAAATCGCCGGCTTCCCAGACCTGGCTGAGGCCGCCCCAGCCGGTGCCGATCTTCAGCTTGGTCGCGAAGCCACCGCTGCCGCTGCCGGCGTACGCGGTGATCGCCCCACTGGCGCTGGCCGACAGGACGTCCGTTTGACCGTCAGAGGTGAAGTCCTGGCCCGCGATCAGCTCCGTGCTGGCCCATCCGGTGGCCAGCGTCCGCCGTGCCAGGAAACCTCCGGTTCCGTTGCCCGGGTACAGGTAGACGGTCCCGGTGCTGCTGCGGGCGAGCAGGCCGGGGCCGGTGGCGAGCCCTCCTGCTGCCGTCACGGCGGTGAAACTCTGCCAGCCGGAGCCAATCTGCCTGGACGGCAGGAACCCGCCCGTACCGTTTCCGGGGTACAGCCACAGGGTTCCGTCGGAGCGCATGGCCAGCAGGTCGCGGCGCTGGTCGCCGTCGAAATCACCGGGTGCGATGATGCGCTTGAAGCCCGCCCAACCGGAACCGATCTGCTGGCGGGCCAGGAACCCTCCCATTCCGTTTCCGGGATACAGCCACAGTGCTCCGTCGGACGTCCGGGCAACGAGGTCCGTTTTGCCGTCCCCGTTGAAGTCGCCGTTGCCGAGGACCAGGTTGAAGGCATCCCAGCCGGAACCGATTCTGGCCGGGGTGCCGATCTTGTTTCCACCCAGGCCGGGCAGCAGCAGCAGCGAACCGTCGGCTTCGCGGGACATGACATCTGCCTGGCCGTCCCCGTTGAAATCACCAGCGGAGAACTGGATCTTGGTGTGCAGGGCGGGGTCGGCGTCGATGGTGACGGTGGCGGACGTAGATGTCACGGATTTGATGCTGACGCGTGTTCCCGCGTGCGTCACAAAAGTCTGGCCGGCCTGCCAGGTGTGGTTGGTGGCGTAGTACCCGCTGAACGGAACGGTGGACGGCATCAGGGCCAGCGAGGACGAGGGGGTGGCGCCGCCCCGCTGGACCACCTTCACGCCCCGGTTGCCGGCGGGCCCGCTGGCCAGGTAGTCGTCGTAGCCGACCGGCTGGCGGAGCTCCAGGTAGTAGACCTCCCGGCTGACCGGATCTGTGAACTTCACGGCGCGGTAGGCCAGCTTCGTGTCACCCCAGGGCTTCAGTGTGTAGCTCTTCACGCCGGAAGCCACACCGATGTCGCGGACGTCCGTGCCATTGCCCAGGCCCCTGGCTTCCCAGAACGGCGAACTGATCACCGGCATGCTGTAGCTGGACAGTCCCATCAGGTCGGTGCTGTCGCCATATTCGCGGATATAGCAGGAGGAGTCGGTGAACTGCCCGGTGCTGGTGACGCCCACATCCGAAACGCCGCTGCCGCACTGCAGGGCGTCGGCATGCATGGACCCCAGGACGTGCCCGAACTCGTGCGCGATCACGCTGCTGGTGAAGCCGCTGATCTTCGGCATCAGCACCCGCCCGCTGTTGCCGTTGCTGCTGAAGCCGGCGCCAAGGGCGCCGCCGGAGAGCGTGGCGCTGGGCACAAAGATCACCAGCGCCTTGTTGGCGCTGTAGGTCCACTTCAGCTCGCTCGTGATCTTGTTGATCATGTCGTAGTACGAGTCGGTCGACCTCGCCGTCTTGGAGTCCCAAGTGGCCCGCTCGGTAACGGTCATGGAGATGCGGCCGGCGGACATCGCCTTCCAGTAGTTGCTGGAGGCCGTCACGGCCGTTTCGGCCTGGGCCATCGGAACGACGGACTTGTTATCGAGGAGGGTCGCCACGACGAGTTTGACCGTGATTGGAACGGGAGCGGTCACCCCCGCCTCGGTCTGCAGCGCCAGTCCGGCAGGCGGCCCGTCCGCCGGCACGCCCGGCGCGGATTCGTATCCGTGGTGCTCCTGTTCCGTCGGGGACTCCACCGGCAGTGCAGTGCTGCCCGCGGCAGGATCTGTGGCAGCCACCGAGGCGGCGGCGGGAAGTGAGACGAAGCCCGCGGCGAGAACCAGCAAGCCGGTGACCGACGCGATTGAACGGGTAAAAGAGCGCATTGAGTTCCTTATTGAGACCGACCCCCCGGCGGAGACCCCGAGTGAACAACGCACCCGCTGCGTGCCCAGTGCTGCGGCAGATGCGGAATCAGGCTACAGTCGCCACCGCAGGACAGCCGCCGGAATATCCGCAGTTTTCGCCAATGATTTGCGCAGTATCGGAGCGCCAGTCCAAGGGGGGTTAGTCAGTGCTCTAGGAGGCCCGTAGTCCGGTACGGAATCACCTCGCGCAGGAACATGCTGGTGGACGTTCGCACGATTCCCGGGCACAGCCGGATCTCCTCGGAGACCCGGTAAAGGTCATCAGGGCTGGTGGCCACCACCCGGATCAGCAGGTCCGTGTCGCCGGCAGGGGCGTGGCATTCCAGTACTTCCGGGATTTCGCGCAGCGCAGCAATGGCCTCATTGAGGTGACTCTGGTCCAGTTCGGCGCTGACCGCGGCGGCAACGCCGCGGCCCAACGCTGCAGGCAGTACACGGCTGCTGTTGGGCCGGAGAGCGCCCGACGCCGTCATCCGCTCCAGGCGCGACTGTACAGTTCCGCGGGCCAGGCCCAGCCTCTGGGACAGGACCATGATGGGCAGCCGCGGATCCTCGTCCAAGGCCGAAAGGATCCTCCGGTCGGTGGCGTCGAGCTCCTGCAATCTGATCACTCCCTGTCCTGTTCGGGCGCTACAACTGGTCAGATTGACCAGTCGGTTCAGCCTCCGTTGCGCCAACTGTAAGTCTTCTGCTCAGATAGTGGCAACGCAGGCAACGGTTACCCCCGCAGCCAGCAGGCTACAGGCTTCCGGCACACCACCCGGCCCCCTGGACCACGCTTCCCGCGAGGAGGCAGCCGCTGATTGACACTTGTTCACGCATTCGTCTTTCCGCAGGAGTGCCTCGAATTCCGGAACGCAGTTCCCTTCAGGACAGGCACGGCAAGAGCCCCTGAGCCACCGATCCCCGGCCAACGCCCGGAGCGCGGTAGCTGAGGGGCTCTTGTGGTGTTCGGCATAGGGTGGATGGCATGACTTGCGCTGGCCGCTTCGCACCGAGCCCGTCCGGTGAGCTCCATGTGGGAAACCTCCGGACGGCAATCCTTGCCTGGCTCTTTGCCCGTTCCACAGGACGGCGGTTTCTGCTGCGCGTTGAGGACCTCGACCGCGCGCGGGCAGGGGCTGAGGCAGTGCAACTGCGCGACCTGGCGGCCGTCGGAGTGACCTGGGACGGTGCGGTGGTGCGCCAGACGGACCGCGAACCGCTGTACACGGCGGCCATCGGACGGCTGGCCGCCGCCGGACTGACGTACGAATGCTTCTGCACCCGCCGTGAGATCCAAGAGGCACCCTCGGCGCCGCACGCACCGCAGGGAGCCTATCCCGGCACATGCAGAAGATTGTCAGCGGCGGAGCTCGAGTTCAAGCGGTCCACCCGTCCGGCAGCGATCCGGCTGCGTTCCTCTGTGGACGAGTGGACGGTGGAGGACGTGCTGCACGGGACGTTCACGGGAGTGGTGGACGACTTTGTCCTGCGCCGGAACGACGGTGTGACCGCATACAACTTGGCCGTCGTCGTGGATGATGCCGAGCAAGGCATAGACCAGGTGGTCCGCGGCGATGACCTCTTGCCGTCCACCCCGCGGCAGGCATACCTGGCCTCACTGCTATCTATGCCCGTTCCGGAATATGCGCACGTGCCGCTGGTGGTGAACGCCCACGGCGCCCGACTGGCCAAACGCGATGGCGCGGTGACCCTGGGCGACCTGGCCGCCGTCGGAGTCCACGCGGAAGCCGCGCAGCGCATCATTTTGGAGTCGCTGGGCCTCCCCGGCGCATCCCTGGAAGCGGCTCTCAAAGAGTTTTCTGGCGCCAGCCTGCCGCGTGGTCCGTGGGTTTGGCCGGGGGTGTAGCGGAGCGCATCAGCCGGTCTTGGCCCGCTGTTCCAGCCGCTCCAGTGCCGAGTGGAGCAGGTCTGTGCTCCGGCGCTCATCGATGACGATCGACGCCCCGAGCGCCGCAACAATGACAAGCAGGCAGACGGGAACCGGGACGCCCGTGCCCGCCAGTGCCACGCTTCCCGCGAGCAGAACCACCACCCCGGTGGTGACGGCGATGAGGGTGCGGTCCACGCACGTCATGACGCTGAAGAGTGCCGTGAGCGAGACCTTGAACAGGGCCACGGGAACGGCGATGCTGGCGACGGCGACGGCGGCGCTGATGTGGGCGGCGTGGTCGATGTAGTACGCGGCGACGTGCAGGCCAGCGCCCGTGGCGGCGATTGCGGCAAAGACAGGGATGTGGCCGTAGCCGAAGAAGTAGGAACGGTGCCGCTGCAGGTGCAGCGCCCGGCCGGCGGGCAGGATGAAGTAAATCCACCACATGCTGAAGGCCAGCGCGGTGCCGCCGAAACCCACCAAGGCGGCATCAACCGACCAGCCATGGTTGGCCACGATGGCCCGGAGTGTCTCGACGGCGCCGATGAGGCATTCGCCGAGCGCGATGATGGCCAGCAGGCCGTAGCGTTCGGCGATGTGGTGGGCGTGCCAGGGCGTGGTGGCGTTCCGCTCGGCGGCGTACGGAGTGGCCAGCTCCAAGACATACAGCGGTGCAATCATCAGGAAGGTGGTGGCGACGTCCGCCTGGATGAACAGCACAGCGATCCACCCAAGCTGGACCACTGCCAGGTATCCCGCATAGCGCAAGCACGTCTGCCTGCGGGCTGGATCCTGCCGGGCAGCACGCAGCCACTGGAAGACCAGGGCAAGCCTCATGATGACGTAGCCGCCGACGATGGCCGTGTTCTCCACGTGCCTCCCCTCCCCCAGGGAGTGGAACATGGGCTCGATGCCCATCGCCAGGATCAGGACACCGAGCAACTGAACCATGGTGACCACCCGGAACACCCAGTCGTCGGTGTCGTAGGCGCTGGCGAACCATGTGAAATTGATCCACGCCCAGATCACGGCAAACATCGCGAAGGAAAAGCCGAGTAGCCCGGCGCCGAAGTGTCCCTCCGCGATCTCGTGGGCGAACTGGCTGCCGGCCACCCCGAAGGCGATCACGAAGGTCAGGTCGAAAAAGAGTTCCAGTGGGGTGGCTGTCCGGTGCGGCTGGTGCGGATCCCGGCCTCCCATGCGGGCCACGGCGTGCCGAAGCGGATTAGAGGGCATGAATCAAACAGTAGCGCGTCCACGCGCCCGCCAGAGCAGGGCGATGTATGCCAGGTCGAAAACGCTGCACAGACCGCCGAGGCCAAGAATCAGGGGCGAATTTCCGTACCCGCCGTAGACGATGGTGGGGGCAAGGGTGCCGATCCACTTGGCCACGGCGATGACGAGCAACTGGCCGCGGCCACTGCCGCGCGAGGCTAACATCGCGATGAACAAACCGGACATCAGAAGGTTCTGCAGGAATGCGGCGTACTTGGTGGCGTCGTCCCAGCCGAACTCGGCCACGAACAGCAGCTGCACCGCGAACGATGTGCCCAGCCTGACCGCCTCCGACATACACGACGGTTCAGGCCACTCCGCTGACAATGGTGAGAAACAGGATCACGTTGCTCCTCTCCCAGTGGCCATTTCGACGGTTCCCTGCATGCTAGACGTTTGCCGCGGTCGATTCGGCAGGGAACCGTCTAAACGGCGCTAGACGCGGCCGAGGGCGTCGATGTCCTCCAGGAACTCCTGGTGCACCTCATCGCTGACGGTGGTGCGGGTGTCCGCGATGGCGTCGAGGTAGTCCTGGGTGGCGGGACCCTTCCGGACCGCCTCACGGACGGACACGCCGCCCCCGGAAGCCAGCCCGCCGTCGTCGTACACTGCCTTTTCCAGCGCACGCTGGGATGCGCTGCGCGCGGCAAACTCGATGTCCGCGGGGGAAAAGCCCTTGGTCCGGTCCACGAGCTGCTCCACGTCCACGTCGTCCACGACGGCGGCGGGGATGAAGCGCTGCCACATTGCTTCGCGCGCCTGCCGGTCGGGGAGGCCGATGGGGATCACGTAGTCGAACCGGCCGTGCCGCAGGAATGCGGAGTCGAGGGAGCGGATGAAGTTGGTGGCGCAGACCAGGATGCGGCCGGGCTGTTCGCGGAAGGCCGGGATGATCTTGAGCAGTTCGTTGGTGACGCCCTGCAGCGGTGACGGCGGGTCCCCGGCGCGCTGGGAGGCGATCTCCTCCACCTCGTCGATGAACACGACGGCGTGCTCGAGTTCCGCGATCTCCAGGAACGTCTCCCGCAGTGCGCCTGCCAGTCCCTTGGGGTCGGAGGCCAGCCGGGAGGGAAAGACTTCGACAAAGGGCCACTCCAACCGGGAGGCGATGGCCTTGGCGAAGGTGGTCTTGCCGGTCCCTGGGGGCCCGAACAGCACCACGGCCCGCGGCGGCACCACACCGAACTCGTCGGCGAGGTCCGCCTCGGCCAGCGGGAGGACCAGGCGGCGCTCCAGGAGCTCTTTCTCCCGGCGCATCCCGGCCACGTTCTCCCACAGGTCCCGGGCCAGGATGCGGCCGCCCAGCAGGCCCAGCGGCTCGAGTTCCTGCCGCTGCACGGGGATGGTGCGCTCGAAGTAGCGCAGGTTTTTCTTGAGCACGAAGCCGCGGCTCAGGAAGGCCTCCACCCGGGTCTCCGACTCGGGCATCAGGGCCGAAAGCTTGTTCAGCCCGTGCGGCGCCATCCGGTTTTCGACGGCGGCCAGCAGGGAAGTGCCGATGCCCCGGCCGCGGAATTCCGGCAGCGTGGCCAGGAAAACGACCCAGCCCTGGTCATGGGCGGCACGGCCGACGGCGGCACCCACCACCTGGTCGCCGAGGACGGCCACCACGGCATGGTCCTTCTCGCACGATGCCAGCACCTCGGAGAGCGCGTAGACAGGCTCGACGTTGGTGGCCTTCAGCGACTCCCAGAGGTGCAGGATGCCGTCCAGGTCCGCGGAGTGGAAGTCCCGGATCCGCCAGTTGGTCATGAGGTTCTCTCCCGTGGTTCGACGTTGAGCCAGTTGTGAGCTGCTCAGCCGAGCATAGGCGATGGCGCGCCGGCACGGGGTTGCAGGTGCGTTGCGTTACGCGGAGGGGTCATTGGTTCGCTGCGTCCACGGACGCGTCCCTGTGTGCGTCCCTGTGTGCGTCCTTGGACGCGGCGCCCCTGCGGAAATGGTGGGTGCGCTCGTGGTCATCCGTGGTGTGCACCACCAGGACCGGGCACTCGGTGTGCGCGACGCAGGCGGTGCTCACCGAGCCGAGGTGCAGGCCCATGAATCCGCCGTGGCCCCTGCGCCCGACCACCAGCATCGCGGCTCCGGCGGCCGCGTCCACCAGCGTGGCCGGTGCCGGACCGCGCACCAGCTCACTGGTCAGGGTCTCCGGGACGTCCGGACCGAATGCCTTGTCGATGGACTGGGCCAGGACCTTGGCAGCCGAGGCTTCGAACGCCTCGAAATCCGGGGGGATGTACCCGGCATACATTTCCGGGAAGTGCCAGCAGGCCACGGCATGGACGCGGGCACCCAGGCCCGGTGCCAACCGTGCCGCCAGGCGGAGGGCCTCAACCGAGGAGTCCGAGCCGTCCACGCCAACAACCACTTTGCCTTCAGCATCCATCGTTGTTCTCCTTTGCAACCTCGACTTCGCAACTCCGGCCGGATGCCCCGGTCGCGGATAGGCCGGTCACTGCCGCTGCAGCGGCTGTATCTGCAGGGGGACCCCGGCGGCCGCGGCGTCCCGGAAATGGGCATCGATCTGCACCACGTCCTTCCCCGCCCGCTGCAGCAGGCTGGCAGCGACGCCTGCGCGGTAGCCGGTGGCGCAGTGCACCCAGAGGCACCCCGCAGGCAGTTCGCCGAGGCGGTCCAGCAGCTCGTGCAGCGGCACGTTAAGGGCGCCTGCCACGTGCGAGGCGGCAAACTCGTCGCTGCGCCGCACGTCCAGTACGGGGTCGCCGTCGGGCTTTTCATGAACGACGGCGGGCCAGCCGGCCCGGGGATAAGAGGCGACGGGGGCTCCCGGCGCCAGTTCGCCGGGTTCTGTTCCCACCGCGGCCGCCGGGCGGTCGATGCCGATGCGGGAAAGGTCGCGGATGGCGTCCTGCAGATCCTCCCGGCTGCCGACGAGCGTCAGCTTTTCGCCCCAGGGGAGAACCCAGCCGAGGTAGGAACTGAAGCTTCGTCCCGAGCCGTATTCGAAGCTGACGGTGCCCCGCAGGTGGTTGCTGGCGAACAGCACGCGGTGGCGCAGGTCAACCACCCATTCGCCGTTCGCCAGCCGCTCCGTCAGCTCAGCGGCGCCGAGTGACTCCCGCAGGCTCAGGTCCGCGGGCTCGGGGCCGGTCATGTTGATGGGGGCCATGTGAGCGTAATAGGAAGGGTACGCGGAGAGATTGGCCATGAGCTCGGCCGCGAAGTGTTCGGGATCCGGGTCCGCCAATGCGTGGTTGGCGTCGCGCTGCTCCGCAATGGTCGACGTCTCAGCATGCGCGGCGGGTCCGACCGAGCAGAACGAGCCGAATCCGTGGGTGGGGTAGAGGGCAGCATCGGGTCCGGCCTCGTCGGCGAGCCGGTGGACGGATGTGTACTGGTCCCGTGTCAGCCCCGCGGTGTCTCCGGGACCGAGAAGATCGGTGCGGCCCACGGAGCCGAAGAGCAGGCTGCCGCCGGAAAACACGGCCCGGCCCGGACCGTCCGTGACGATGTAGGACAGGTGCGTGTGGGTATGCCCGGGAGTGGCCACTGCCCGGAGTGTGAGCCCGCCGATCTGGATCGTTTGGCCGTCCTCAACAGGCTCCCGTTCATACGCCACCTGGTCCGCGGCGTTCACCAGGTATTTGGCACCGTGGGCGCGGGCGAGGATCAGGCCGCCGGTGAGGTAGTCGTTGTGGACATGGGTTTCGGCGACGTGGGTGATCCGCACGCCGGCATTCCTCGCGGCCTCCTCGATGCGGTCCGTGTCCCGCTGGGCATCAACCACCAGCGCCACGCGGCCGTCATGAACCAAGTAGCTACGGTCCCCGAGCTGCGGGGTTTCGATGACAACGACGTCCATTCGTCCGGCCCTTCGACGCACCGCGGAGGCGCCACTCATCGCGGGCCTCGCCCCGGATGCCTCCATGGTAGGCCGAATGGCGGCAGAAGGAACCTGCCCGCCGTAGGGCGCTTGGCATTTCTGCACCACTTTCACCGTACCCCCGAGTGTGCGCGCCCGCGTTGCCGCGGCCGAAGGTTCAGCCGGCACGGGAAAGCGGTGCAAAAATGCGTGGACTTGGCAGGATTATCCGGCCGGCCTGATGTTTTGGTTGATGTGAAACAGGTTGCCGGGGTCGTACTTGGCCTTCACTTGGGCGAGCCGGGAGTAGTTCCCTGCGTACGTGTCCTCGATGTGCGGCTGGTCGTCGGCATCGAGGAAGTTCACGTAGCCTGCACCGGATCCGAGGGGGTGGAGCTCGGCATAGTACTCGCGCACCCACTTCGTGTTGGCTTCGTTGTGGGCCGGATCCTCCCAATGGCAGGCGATGTCCACGGCGAAGTTGACGTCCCGGTACGGGAATGCGGTCTCGTCCCGCCCGACCCGCTGGACGGCACCGTTCATCGGGTAGAAGTGGTTTGCCGTCTGGACGCTGGGAATGCCCTCCCCGAACTTCTTGGCGACACTGACAACGTCATCGGTTATGGCGGGCAGGAACTCGGACTTCCAGTAGGCTTGCAGGCCCTTCGGATACATGGGGTCGAAGAGCGTGTTGAGAACCGTGTAGGGAAGGGGACCTAGAAAGGAGCCGGCGACGGGAGCAACATCAAGGAACGGCTGCCATTGACGCTCACCCTCGTTGTGAGGGCCTGCCCAGCCGCCCACCAGCACAACCACGGGCTTTCCGTGATACTCCTCAGGCAGGAACGGGACCGGCGGACCCTGGTGGAAGCCGAGGAACACGCCCATTTCCTCCGGTGCCGTGGCGATGTACTCCCTGAAGAGCCCGGCCACTGCTTCGGCATGTTCCAGCAGGTAAATAATCACTCCGCCGTAGAGAACATCAACGGGGTGCACGTTGAACTCAAAGGAAGTCACGACGCCGAAGTTGCCCGTCCCGCCGCGCAGAGCCCAGAAGAGGTCCTCATTTTCCGTGGCGCTGGCGACCACAAATTTCCCGTCGGCAGTCACCACGTCCGCGGATTTCAGGTTGTCACACGACAGCCCGTACTTCCGCGCGAGATAGCCGATGCCTCCGCCCAGAGTCAGTCCCGCAACGCCCGTGGATCCGATGATGCCACCCGTGGTGGCCAGCCCAAAAGCGCTGGTGGCGTGGTTAAAGTCTGCCCACGTCGTACCCGCTTCAGCCCGGGCCGTGGAATCCACAGGGTTGACCCGCACCCCCCGGCAGCCTGCGAAGTCGATGACGAGGGCGCCGTCATGTGTCCCGAAACCGGGCGCGCTGTGGCCGCCGCCGCGTAGCGCCAGATCCAAGCCTGCGTCGCGCGCAAAATTCACGCCCGCAATGACGTCCGCGACCTGCGACACACGCAGGATGGCCGCAGGGCGTCTGTCGATCATTCCGTTGAAAACCGCCCGCGCGGCGTCATAGTCTGCGTGGTCGCTCGTGATGACTTGGCCCCGTACTTTTTCCTGCAAGGCCTGGAAGGAGTTGTTGTCCATGGAGTGCTCCGATTCGTCCGAGGGCCGTACGCCCGGACACTGGGCGCGGCAGTGGTACGGCCGCGCTGGCGGCTGGTTTTGCAGCCGGTGCGGGCGGCCCTCCTGCAGGGGCAACGGGCCCGGCGGGGGGCGTCCACAGCGGCGGAGACCGGATGCACCTTGGCAGGGTGGCAGCGTCGTGCGGTCTGCCGTGGCGTGATTCAGATACGAGGCTGGCCCCCGTGTCGACGGGTTAGGGCCGGCGCCCGAGGTTTGGCGCGGCTAGTCGTAAGCTACTCCCGCCCCAAACAGCGGTCAACAGCCGAAAACTAGGCACGCTTAAGTGCGAACGGACACTTGGGGCCGTCGGGTTGGGGCCTCAAGTGTCCGTTCGCGCTCAGGCCGGGCTGAGCTGCAGGGGTGGGTTGCGGGTTAGATCCGGTCAGCGGAGCCCGGGGTGGGGCGGTTGGCTATGACGGGGGACATGCCGGTGAAGCCTTCGCGGGCTTCGGCGATCTCGTGGATGCGTTTGCGGCAGGCGTACCAGCCGGCGACCATGAGGGCGATGGCGATGAGGGTGACCATGAGGGTCAGGGGTGAGTCGATGAAGACCATGATGAGTACGCCGACGAGGAAGAGCAGGGAGAGGTAGCCGGCGCTGCCAACACCCTCAACCACGCCGCTACGCGGAGGTTTTCAAACGAGGCAACGTATCCGGCTACGCGGAGGTTTTCTATGAGTCAACGCGGACTCTGGCAGGACAGCTGGCTCCGGCGTAGGCTCTGGTGCATGGCAGCTGACGCGTCACCCGGCCCCTCGCCGGAGCCGGTGGAACATCTCGAATCCCGGCAGTGCTGGGACCTGCTGAGGCAGGTTTCGGTGGGCCGCCTCGCCGTGTGGGTGGAAGACCACCCGGACATCTTCCCGCTCAACTACACGGTGGACCACGGAACGCTGGTGTTCCGGACAGGCACGGGAACCAAGCTTGGCGGCGCGCTGGGCGAAGCCCCGGTGGCGCTGGAGGCCGACGGCGTGGATGCCGTTTCGGGGCTGGCCTGGAGCGTCGTGGTCAAGGGCAAGGCCGCACCCGTCACCGGAATAGAGGAAGTGCTGGATTCCGCCTCGCTCTACCTCTTCCCGTGGCAGGCGGGACAGAAGGACCACTTCATCCGCATCACGCCGTACTCGATCACCGGCAGGCGTTTCAAGGTTACCGCGCCGCTCACCTGGTGGACCCAGCTCAGCGGCGCGGTGAAGTCTTCGCCGGAGTGACTCTCGAGTAGAGCCCCGGACCGTGCGCCTAGGCCAGGCGGGTGATCTCCACGCTCACGCTCAGGTTCGAGCCCCCGCCGCCGGACAGGATGCCCTTCAGCGGGGGCACGTCCCGGTAGTCGCGGCCGCGGGCCACCGTCACGTGGAAGTCGCCGGCCGGCTTGTGGTTGGTGGGGTCCCAGCTGCGCCATTCGCCGTCCCACCATTCCAGCCACGCGTGGGACTGGCCGGCCACCGTCTCGCCGATGTCCGCCGTCGACCGCGGGTGCAGGTAACCGGAGACGTACCGGGCCGGGATGCCGCAGCTGCGCAGGGCGCCGATGGCAAGGTGGGCAAGGTCCTGGCACACGCCCTGGCGCTGGGTCCAGGCTTCCTCGGCGTTGGTGGTGACGCCGGTGGTGCCCTTCATATAGGTCATCTCGCCGCGCATCCAGGCGAAGATGGCAAGGGCTGCCTCATGCGGATTCTTGACCTTGACTACACCCGGAATGATGGCCAGGACTTCTTCCCCCGGTCCGGTCAGCTGGGACTGCGGCGCCCAGTCGCTGAACTGGTTGAGCGTCTCCGGGGAGGCGAGGTCGTCCCACCCCACGATGTCGGCCTCAGACGGGACACGCACGGCCCGGTGGACCTCAACGGTGGTGGTGGCCAGGACTTCCAGGTGCTCGTGCGGCATCTGCATGTCGAACGCGGTGACGCGGGTTCCCCAGTAGTCGCGGTAGCTGCTGACCGCAGCCTGCGACGGCGTGACCTTCATGGAGGACTCCAGCACCACCTGCTGCGGGTCCGTCAGCGGGGTCATGCGGGCCTCGTTGTAGGACAGGGTGACGCGCTGCTTGTACTTGTAGCCTGTCCTGTGGACGATGCTCAGCCGGGTCATGAAACTTCTCCCACCCAGGCCAGTTCATCCGCCTGATTGAAGTACTTACGGGAAATGGCGTCCGACGCCTGCGCGACTGCCTTCTGGACGCGCTCCATGTGCTCCGGAAGCTCGGACATGAGGTCATCCGTGCGGTGGAACTCCAGGAACGTGCGGGCCTGGCCCACAATCCGGCGGGCGTCGTTGATGAAGCCGACGCGCTGGGCCGAGGGGTCCAGCTTGGCTAGGCACTCGTCGGCGTCACTCAGGGCGTAAACGATGGACCGTGGAAACAGCCGGTCCAGCAGGAGGAACTCGGCCGCGTGCTGGTCGCCGAAGGCCGCGCGGCGGGTCCGCAGGAAGGATTCGTAGGCGCCGGCACAGCGGAGCATGTTCACCCAGGACATTCCTGCGGAGAGGACGTCGCGGGTGGACAGCATCCGGGCGGTCATGTCGGCCCGCTCCAGCGAACGGCCCAGCGCCAGGAAGAGCCAGCTGTCGTCGTGGCTGACGGTGGTGTCGGCGAGGCCGCTGACCATGGCGGTGCGCTCGAGCACCCAGTGGCAGAAGCGGTAGGTGCCCACCACGTCCTTGCGGTGCTGGTTCAGCCCGTAGTAAGTGGTGTTCAGGCTTTCCCAGAGGCCGGACGAGACCGTCTCGCGGGCGCGCCTGGCGTTCTCGCGGGCGGCGCCGAGGGACCCCGCAATCGACGTGGCGCTGTGCTTGTCGTAGGCGAGGGCGTGGAGCAGTTCCTCCAGGCCGAAGTCCTCGCTCTGCGGGCGCGCCCCCATGACCCCGAGCAGCTCGCGGGCAACGCTGCGCCGCTCCTCCGTGGGCAGATGGTTCAGGCGCTCCAGGTGGACGTCGAGGATGCGGGCCGTGCCATCGGCCCGTTCAACGTAGCGGCCGATCCAGAACAGAGACTCGGCAATTCGGCTAAGCATTCGCGGTTACCTCCTGCGCGTCAGAAATCTGCTGCTGCTGCTGCTCCGACTGCCGATCGCGCCAGTTGCTCTCGACCGGCCACACGGAAACCCGCTCACGGACGGTGATCGATTGCTGCGGCAGCCGTTCAACCGGTACCTGCGGGGAACCTGCCAGCACCCAGGTGTCCTTCGACCCGCCGCCCTGGCTGGAATTCACGATCAGCGATCCTTCCTTCAGGGCCACGCGGGTGAGCCCGCCGGGCAGCACCCAGACGTCGTCGCCGTCGTTGACCGCGAACGGGCGGAGGTCCACGTGCCGGGGCCCGAACTTGTCGCCGCTGAGCGTGGGCACGGTGGACAGCTGCAGCACCGGCTGCGCGATCCAGCCGCGCGGGTCGGCGATGACGCGTTTGCGCAGCGCCTCAAGCTCTTCCTTGGACGCGTCCGGGCCGATCACCAGGCCCTTGCCGCCGGAGCCGTCAACCGGCTTGACCACGAGTTCGTCGAGGCGGTCCAGGACGTGCTCGCGGGCTTCCTTCTCCTCCAGCCGGAAGGTGTCGACGTTGGCGATCACCGGTTCCTCGCCGAGGTAGTAGCGGATCAGGTCCGGGACGTAGCTGTAGACGAGCTTGTCGTCCGCTACGCCGTTGCCCACCGCATTGGCGATGGTGACGCCGCCGGCGCGGGCGGCGTTGACCAGGCCGGGGCAGCCGAGCATGGAGTCGGAGCGGAACTGCAGGGGGTCGAGGAAGTCGTCGTCGATGCGCTTGTAGATCACGTCCACGCGCTGTTCGCCGGCGGTGGTGCGCATGTACACCCGGTTGCCGCGGCAGATAAGGTCGCGGCCCTCCACGAGTTCCACGCCCATCAGGCCTGCCAGGAGGGTGTGCTCGAAGTACGCGCTGTTGAACACGCCGGGGGTCAGCACCACCACTGTGGGGTCGTCCACGCCCGACGGCGCCGTCTTGCGCAGCGCCGAAAGCAGCCGGCGCGGGTATTCCTCCACCGGGCGGATGAGCTGCTGGCCGAAGGCCTCCGGCAGGCCCTTTGCCATGGCACGCCGGTTCTCCAGCACGTAGCTCACGCCCGAGGGCACGCGGACGTTGTCCTCCAGGACCCGGAACGTTCCGGCGGCGTCACGCACCACGTCGATGCCGGAGATGTGCACCCGCACCCCGCCGGCCGGTTCGAAACCATGCACGGCGCGGTGGAAGTGCGCGCTGGTGGTGATCAGCTGCCTCGGGATCACGCCGTCGGACACTACTGTCATCTTGCCGTAGACGTCGTTCAGGAACGCCTCGAGGGCGCGCACGCGCTGGGCGACGCCGCGTTCCAGCACGTCCCATTCGTCGGCAGGGATGACGCGCGGCACGATGTCCAGCGGAAACGGGCGCTCCTCCCCCGCGAAGTCAAAGGTCACACCGCGGTCCAGGAACGTCCTCGCCATCGAGTCCGCCCGCGCGCTGACGTCTGCCAGGGACAGCTCCCGCAGGGCACCCGCCACCTGGCCATACGACTGGCGTGCCTTTTGCCCGGGGGCAAACATCTCGTCGTAGGCGCCGGTGCGGCCGGCAGCCTCAGAGTAATCCTGGAATAGGTCAGACATGGTCAATAGCCAACCACCTTTTTGTTGCGAATTCATTTCCCGTCCCGCCCTGGCGTGTTGGCGGGCTTCCGGTTGGTCTTTGGCGGCGGCGTCCGGCAAGGTTGGGAGGTGCCAGACTTCCGACTCCCGCCGCCGCTGCTGTCGCAGTTGCGCGGGATGACGCATCAGAACTTTACCCGGATTCTGCCCGGCCTGCTGACCGCCGTCGTCGCCCTGGCCTTCGCCTTCGCAATACACGCCGCCGTGCCCGCGCTTCCGGCCATGACCCTGGCCGTGGTGCTTGGCCTGCTGGCAGCAAACCTTCCCGGCACGGCCGTGTGGACGGCCGGCCGCGCCCGGCCGGGGCTGGACTTCGCCGGCAAGCACCTGATGCGCGGCGGCATCGTGCTCCTGGGACTGAAAGTGAGCCTCTCGGACGTGCTGGGCCTCGGCTGGCTGGCCCTCCTGCTCATCACGGCGGTGGTGGTGGCCAGCTTCGCAGGCACCTACGGGATCTCCCGGCTGTTCCGGCTGCCCGCCGACACGGCGCTGCTGATCGCAACCGGGTTTTCCATCTGCGGTGCATCGGCGATCGGCGCGATGGCCGCGGTAAGGCGGATCAGCCACCGGGACACGGTTCTGCCCGTGGCGCTCGTGACGCTGTGCGGCACGCTGGCCATCGGCGTGCTCCCGTTGCTGGTCCACCCGCTGCAGCTGAGCCCCGAGGCCTTCGGCGCGTGGACCGGAGCCTCGGTCCACGACGTCGGGCAGGTGGTGGCCACGGCGCAAACCGCGGGTCCGGCGGCGCTGGCCCTCGCCGTCGTCGTCAAACTCACCCGCGTGATCCTCCTGGCGCCGATGGTGGCCATGGCAGGGGCAGAGCAGCGGATCGGGCACCGCCGGAAGGCAGGCGGCCGGGACGGCGCTCCGGCGGGCAGGCCGCCGCTTGTCCCGCTGTTCGTCGTCGGGTTCATCGTGATGGTGGCGCTGCGCTCCAGCGGCTGGCTCTCCAGCGGCTGGCTGGAGGCAGCGGCCGGCCTGCAGGACGTGCTGCTGGGCGCTGCCCTGTTTGGCCTCGGCTCGGCGGTGCGGATCCGCACCCTGCTGCACACCGGGGCCCGCGCCGTGCTGGCCGCTTTGGCGGCATGGCTGCTGATCGCGGTCCTGGGGCTGGCCGCCGCGCTGCTCATAGTGCAGTAACCGCTTATGGTGCAGGAGCCGCTCATGCTGCAATAGCTGCTCTTGGTGCAGGAGCCCCCGTGATTCAATAGCGTGGTGTCGAATCAGAACCTCCAGCGCAACGAAGCGGCAGAGCGGTCCGCCCTGGTCACCACCCACAGCTACGACGTCTCGCTCGACGTCCGCAGCGCACCGGATCCGGACATGGCGGGGTACGCCAGCAGCAGCACCATCGCCTTCTCGGCAGCGAGGCCGGGAGCATCCACCTTCCTGGACTTCATTGCCGGTGACGTCCACAGCGTGGTCCTGAACGGCGTCGAGCTGCCGGTTCCCGACGTGGTGGACGGCGCACGGATCCGGCTGGACAACCTGCAGGCCGAGAACAAGGTGACGGTCACCGGAACTGCCCTCTACAGCAGCTCGGGCGAGGGCATGCACCGGTTCTTCGACCCCGCCGACAACCAGTGCTACCTGTACACGCAGTACGAACCAGCCGATGCCCGCCGGGTCTTCGCGAACTTCGAACAGCCTGACCTGAAGGCCCGGTTCACCTTCTCCGTCACTGCCCCGGCCGGCTGGGAGGTGGCGTCCAACGGCGCCGAGGCAGCACGCCTGCCGCTGGCGGAGGACGCCGCGGCGTCCCGCTGGGACTTCGCCCCCACCCTGCCCATGTCCACCTACATCACCTCGGTGCTGGCCGGTCCCTACTTCAAGGCCGAGGACCACTGGAGCAGGACGGACGACGGCGGGACCCGCCTTGACGTGCCGCTGGCCCTTTACTGCCGGGCCTCCATGGCGCCCTCGTTCGACACAGCCGAGCTGTTCAGGCTCACCAAGCAGGGTTTGGACTTCTTCAACCAGCTGTTTGACTACCCTTATCCGTGGGGCAAGTACGACCAGGCCTTCGTGCCCGAATACAACCTCGGAGCCATGGAAAATCCGGGCCTGGTCACCTTCACGGAAAACTACGTGTTTACCTCACGGGCCGCCGATTCCCAGTACCAGGGCCGGGCGAACACCCTGCTGCACGAGATGGCGCACATGTGGTTCGGCGACCTCGTGACCATGCAGTGGTGGGACGACCTGTGGCTGAAGGAATCATTCGCGGACTACATGGGCACCCTCGGCGTGGACCGCGCCACAGACTGGGACACCGCCTGGGTCAACTTCGCGAACAACCGCAAGGCCTGGGCCTACGTCCAGGACCAGCTGCCCACCACCCACCCCATCGTGGCCGACATCCCGGACCTCGAGGCGGCCAAGCAGAATTTCGACGGCATCACGTACGCGAAGGGCGCCTCCGTCCTGAAGCAGCTCGTGGCCTACGTCGGCTTCGATGCCTTCATTGCGGGCTCCCGGCGGTACTTCAGGGGCCACGAGTACGGCAACACCACACTGGCGGACCTGCTCGGCGCACTGGCAGCTTCCTCGGGACGCGACCTCACCACGTGGGCCCGGCAGTGGCTCCAGACCTCGGGCATTTCCACGCTGGGCGCCGAGCTGGAGACGGCTGAAACGGCTGACGGAACTGAGACCCTGGAGCGGGTCACCCTCCTGCAGGACGCGCCTGATCCGGTGACCGGCCGGCAGGAGCCGCGCCCGCACCGGCTGCGCATCGGGCTCTACAACTTCGACGCCGCCGGCATGCTGGTCCGGGCTGACTCCGTGGAGACTGACCTGGCCGGCGATGCCCAGGAGGTCAACGCCCTGTCCGGGATGCGCCGACCGGCCCTGCTCCTGATCAATGACGAGGACCTGAGCTATGCCAAGGTGCGGCTGGATCCCGTCTCGGAGGCCACCGTCCGTTCCTCCCTGGACCGGATCAGCGACCCCATGGCCCGTGCCCTGTGCTGGTCCGCGCTGTGGAATTCGGCCCGGGACGGCATTTCACCGGCTTCGCAGTACGTGGACGCCGTCCTCCGCTTCGCTGCCGCCGAGTCCGGAATCGGCGTCCTGCTGAACATCCTGGGCAACGCCACCATGGCCCTTGAACAGTACATGCCGGCCGGGGAACGCGAAGCCATGCGGAAGTCCTTTTCCGAGGGCGCGGCACGGGAGTTGCGGGCGGCGGAGCCGGGTTCCGACCAGCAGCTTGCCTGGGCCAGGACACTTGCCACGGTCAGCCGCACAGAGGGCAGCCAGGCGTCACTGCTTCGCGGGCTGCTGGACGGCAGCGAGCGGGTTCCCGGGCTGTCCGTCGACGCGGAGCTCCGCTGGAGCCTGTGGCACGCCCTGGCGGCCCGTGGCCTGGCCACGAAGCAGGAGTTCGACGCCGAGCTGGCCAGGGACACCACGGCCTCCGGACGGGCAGGCCATGCCACGGCGCTGGCAGCCCGGCCTGAGGCGGCGGTCAAGGCCGCGGCCTGGGAGGCAGCGGTCCGCGGGACGCAGCTCTCCAACCAGCTGCTCAGCGCGACCATTGCCGGGTTCAACACCGCCGCCGAGGAACTCCTGGACCCGTTTGTGGAGCCCTACTTCGAGTGTCTGGAAACTGTGTGGGCGAAGCGGAGCATCGAAATTGCGAGCCGGATCGTCCGCGGCCTCTACCCTGCCGTCCGGGATCTGGGCCCGGCAGGTACCCCGGAGGACCATCCGGTGGTGGCACGCACCGACCGCTGGCTTTCAGAGCACCAGGATGCGCCGCGTGCCCTGCGCCGGATCATCATCGAGCAGCGGAGCCACCTGCACCGCTCGCTGGCCGCGCAGGCACTGTCGGTGAAAACCCCATCGAGTGCTCCGTAACCGCCCTTATGACGGCCCAAAAGGGCACCTACGGAGCAGCCGATGGGGTCAGGGGACCCGGTGCAGCCATGTGTCCGTGCCGAACTTGGATGCGACGCGTTCTCGCGCGGTTTCCAGCTCCTGCGCCGTGATTTGCGACGGTGTGGCCCCGTAGCGTTCGGCGAACACCTCCATCATGGCCGCAACGATCTCCGCCCGGGCCAGGCCGGTCTGGCGGCGCAGCGGGTCCACGCGTTTCTTCGCGCTGGTGGTTCCCTTGTCCGAGAGCTTTTCCTTGCCGATCCGGAGCACGTCCACCATTTTGTCGGCGTCGATGTCGTAACTCATGGTCACGTGGTGGAGCATGCCGCCGTTGGCGAGCCGCTTCTGCGCCGCCCCGCCGATCTTGCCCTGGCCGGTGGCGATGTCGTTCAGCGGGACGTAGAACGCGTCAATGCCGAGCTTTTTCAGGGCGGCCATGACCCACGCGTCGAGGAACGCGTAGGAGTCGGCGAAGCTGATCCCGTCCACGAGCGTCTGCGGCAGGTAGAGCGAATAGGTGATGCAGTTGCCCGCCTCCATGAACATCGCTCCCCCGCCGCTGATGCGGCGGACCACCGTGATGCCGTGCCGGGTCACGCCGTCGGGATGCACCTCGTTGCGGTAGGACTGGAAGCTGCCGATCACCACCGACGGTTCCTCCCAGTCCCAGAAACGGATGGTGGGGTTGCGGCGGCCGGCGCCGACCTCCTCGGTCAGTACCTCGTCCAGGGCCACGTTCAGGTGCGTGGGCAGCACGCTGGGCGCGATGATGTGCCAGTGGTGGTCCGTCCACGCGGTGGCCTTGGCCAGCGCCCTGCGGACGGCGATGGCGACGGCGTCAGCCGAGAACCCGAACAGCACGGCGTCCTCTGGGAGAGAGGCCTCCACGGCGGTGGCGATGTCGGCCGCCGTCGAACTTTCCGGCAGTCCTCCCAAGGCGCCGTTAATGGCCAGGAGGGCCTCGTCCGGTTCGAGGAAGAAGTCGCCGCTGAGGGAAACGTCCGTCAAGGCGCCGTCTACGACGTCGAGGTCCACCACCACGAGCTTGCCGCCCGGGACCTTGTACTCACCGTGCAGCCCGGGGGCCGTCTCTCCCCCTGCAGATATTGGCGTGGCAGTCATGCCTCCCATCCTGCCCCACAAACGCGAAAAGCCCGCACCGTTGCCGGTGCGGGCTTTCCAAAGAACCTTGGGGAGAAGTGAATTACTTCTTGCCGCCGAAGCCCTTGAAGCGAGCGTTGAAGCGCTCGACGCGGCCAGCGGAGTCCATGATGCGCTGCTTGCCCGTGTAGAACGGGTGGGACTCGGAGGAGATTTCGACGTCGATGACCGGGTAGGTGTTGCCGTCTTCCCACTCGATGGTCTTCGAGGAAGACACGGTGGAGCGGGTCAGGAACTTCGTGCCGGAGGCCAGGTCGTTGAAAACAACAGCTTCGTACTTCGGGTGGGTGTTCGACTTCATAATGGGGCCTTTGTTCACGCAACTGGATTTTGCCAGCTGCCAGGTATGAATGGGATGGCTTCCGTTCGTGCATTGACCATCCGGAAGGATGGTGGAAAACACAGGGGAACCAGCTATCAATCATAGCCGATGCTGAAGGTACTAACGAACCGCCGTTCTGGCGAGTTTAGGCCCGCGGCCGCAGCTCCCAGAAGGCGACGGCGGACGCCGCCGCGACGTTGAGCGAGTCCACGCCCGCGCGCATCGGGATCTTCACGGCGAGTTCGACGGCGGCCAGCGTCTCTGCGCTCATGCCGGCACCTTCCGTGCCCAGCACCAGGGCGAGCCGCTGTGGGTTGCTTGCTGCCAGCTCGTCCAGGTCGACAGCGTCGTCGGTGAGCTCCATGGCTGCCACCGTGAAGCCCTGTTCCTTGAGGAGGGTCAGGTCCTGCGGCCAGCTGTCCAGTCGGGCCCAGGGCACCTGAAAGACAGTGCCCATGCTGACGCGGACGCTGCGGCGGTACAGCGGGTCGCCGCAGCGGGGCGAGACCAGGACGGCGTCGACGTCCAGCGCAGCGGCCGACCGGAAGATGGCCCCCACATTGGTGTGGTCCACGATGTCCTCCAGTACGGCCACCCGCCGGGCGCCGGCCAACAGTTCCGGCAGCGGGACCGGCGCCGGGCGGTGCATGGCCGCCATGGCTCCGCGGTGCAGGTGGAATCCGGTGATTTCCTCCAGGAGGCCGGCGCTGCCGATGTAGGCGGGAACGTCAGGGTACTGCTCGAAGATGTCCTCGAGGTCCGGAAGCCATTTCTCGGCGAGGAAGAAGGACCGCGGCCGGTGCCCGGCGGCGAGGGCGCGCCGCAGGACGCGGGAGGATTCGGCGATGTACATGCCCTCGGCGGGTTCGCGGAGTTTCCGCAGGTGGACATCCGTCAGCTGGGTGTAGTCGGCAACCCGTGGATCCGCGGCCGACCCTAGATAGTGGAAAGTCACCGGGCGGTCATTTCGAGAATCACTTGCATTTCATCAATCATTTGAGCAGGTTCGCAACCAGGAAGCCGAGCGCTACCAGGCCGAGTGCAAAGATGACGCCGCGCAGTACAGGCGGCGATAGCCGGCGGCCCACCTTGGCGCCGACGAGGCCGCCGATGAGGGAGCTGACGGCGATGATGGCCACCACTGCCCAGTTGATCCGGTCGAAGGCAAACAGCAGATAGGAGGCGGCCGCGATCAGGTTCACGCCCAGCACCAGGACGTTTTTCATGGCGTTGGCGTTCTGGATGGTGCCCGTCATGAACACGCCGAGGATGCCCACCAGCAGGATTCCCTGTGCCGCGACGAAGTAGCCGCCGTAAACTCCGGCGAGGAAGACCAGCACCACCAGCAAAATGCCGTGGTGCTTGTCGCGCAGGGCATGCTCGGGGTTTTCCTCACGGTTCCGCACCCACCGTTGAAGCCTGGGCTGGAACACCACCATCAGCAGGGCCAGGACGATGAGCACCGGCGCCGCGTAGTGGAAGACTTTCTCCGGCAGGTGGAGCAGGAGCCAGGCTCCGGTGATACCGCCCAGCAGGGACGCCGGGAGCAGCCGCAGGAGCTGACGGCCGCGGCCCTTCAGCTCGCGGCGGTAACCCCACGCGCCCGCCGCCCCTCCCGCGACGAGGCCCATGGCGTTGCTCATGGAGGCCGTCACCGGTGCTAGGCCCAGGGCGATCAGCACCGGGAAGGTTACAAGGGTTCCGGACCCGACGACGCTGTTGATGGTGCCGGCCCAGAGGCCAGCGAAGAAGACAAGGATGCTGCTGAAAAACTCCACGCTGTGCCGGCCGCGCCGCTAGCGGCGGGCGGTTGCCGTGTAACGGCCGGCGTTCACCGAGACGTCGAGGGCCAGGCCGAAGGTCTCGCTCAGGTTGCCCGAGGTGAGTACCTCTTCCACCGGGCCGGCAGCCACCACTTCGCCGTCGCGCATGAGCATGGCGTGGGTGAAGCCCGGCGGGACTTCTTCAAGGTGGTGAGTGACCAGCACGATCGCCGGGGCGTCCTCGTCCATGGCCAACTGGCTAAGGCGGTGGACAAGGTCCTCGCGGCCGCCAAGGTCCAGGCCGGCGGCAGGCTCGTCGAGCAGCAGCAGTTCGGGGTCGGTCATCAGGGCCCGGGCAATCTGGACGCGCTTGCGTTCACCCTCGGAGAGCGTGGAGAACTTGCGGTTCAGGAGCGGGCCCATGCCCCAGTCGTTCAGGAGGGCGAACGCACGGCGTTCGTCGTCCTTCTCGTAGCCCTCGCGCCAGCGGCCGGTCACGCCGTAGGCGGCAGTGACGACGACGTTGAGCACCGTCTCGTATTCGGGGATCTGGTTGGCCAGGGCGGCCGAGGAAAGGCCGATCCGCGGCCGCAGTTCGAAGACGTCCACCTTTCCGAGGCTTTCATCCAGGATGCCGGCGATGCCGCTGGTCGGGTGGAGCCGCGCGGCAGCGATCTGCAGCAGAGTGGTCTTGCCGGCGCCGTTGGGGCCGAGGATGACCCACCGCTCGCCCTCACTGACCTGCCAGTCCACCTTGCTCAGGAGCGTTTTGGCTCCGCGCACAACGCTGACGGCGGCCATTTCAAGAACATCACTCATAGAAGTAGACACTAGGACAAAACACCTTGCGACTGATAACCGGCCCGCAATCGGCCGCGATAGCGCTGCACGGCATCGGCGTTGCCGCACCGGGCTGAGCAGTACGCACGGTTGCCGCCACGGCTGGTGTCGGCAAATACGCGGCCGCAGTCCCGCAGGGCGCAGACGCCAAGCCGTTCACCGGCCGCCTCGGTCATGAAGATGGCCAGTCCGCCGGCGGTCACCGCACGCACTCTTTCAACCATGGTTTCGCTGGCGTCCGCAAAATGCAGGTGCGGGAGCATGCCGTCATGCGTGGTCAGAAACACGCGCCGCACGCCCTCGGCCAACGGGCCGTCGGCGAGCTCTTCTCCGGGCTGGGCAACGGCTCAACCCTGGCCCTGGGCTCCATCCTGGCCGTTGACCTGTCGGGCTCCGAAGCGTGGGCCGGGTCCGACAACACAGCCCTCACCCTCGGCACCGCAGCCACGGCGATACCGCTCTCCCGACTGGCCCTGCAGCGGGGACGCCGGGTGGCCCTCACCACCGGCCTGGCCGCGGCGATCGCCGGCACCTTCCTGATGGTCGCCGCCGTCACCACGGAACTGTTTGTGCTCCTTCTTGGCGGGGCCTTCCTTGTGGGCCTGGCTTCAGCGGTGAACCTGCAGGCCCGCTTCGCTGCCACCCACCTGGCCGAGCCCGCCCACCGGGGGCGGGACCTGTCCCTCGTGGTTTGGGCAATCACCATCGGTGCTGTCGCAGGGCCCAACATGGTGGTTCCCGGAGCCGCCCTTGCAGGCTGGCTGGACATTCCACCTGCTGCAGGACCCTTCCTGATTTCCGCGCTGGGGATGGTGGTGGGCGCTGCCATCGTGGCGCTGACCCTGCACCCGGACCCGCTCCTGACCCGGCGCGGCCTCGACGGGGAAGACCTCCTTCCCGCCGCACAACGCTCGGGTGCCTGGCGGGAAAGCTGGCGTATCGTCAGGGAACACCCCGCCGCCCGCGGAGCGGTGATGGCGGTCATTGCGGCCCACGCGGTGATGGTCGCCGTCATGTCCATGACGCCGCTGCATATGCAGCATCACGCAGGACACTCTGCCGGGAACCCCGACACCATCGCGCTGATCGGTCTCACCATCTCACTGCACATCGCGGGCATGTACGCTCTGTCACCGCTGATGGGCGCCCTCACAGACCGGCTCGGACCTCGCACCACTGCACTGGCCGGCCTGCTTACTTTGCTCGCGGCTGCAGCATTGACCGGACTGGCGTCCCAGAGTATGGGCTCGGTCACCGTCGGGCTGGTCCTGCTCGGGTTGGGCTGGTCGGCGACCACCGTCGCCGGCTCCACCCTGCTTGTTGCCTCCCTGACGCCTGCGGAGCGCATTCCCGTCCAGGGGTTCTCGGACGCCACCATGTCCCTGGCCGGTGCGGTGGGAAGCGCAGCGGCGGGACCCATTATGGGCCTGACCGGCTACTCCGGCGTCAGCGCCTTGGCTGCTGCAGCGGTTGCAGCCGCAGCCGTGGCGCTGCTACGCCTGCGCGTCCGGAGCTGACGGATCAGCAGCCGGCAAAGTGGTCGCGGCCCGGCCGTTGAGCGCCCCGGAGCGGTTTTTCGCAGAACCATGCCGGGCGGCGTCCGTGAACACCGCCACCGCTGCAACAGCCAGCGCGACCCCGAGGGAAGCCACGACGTCGGTTAGCCAGTGATAGCCCAGATACAGCCGGCTTAGGCCAACCAGCGCTACAACGCCAAAGGCAGCAGAGAACCCAAGCACCGCCGTCGTACGCGTGCCGGACCGTGACAAGACCAGGTAGGCGAGCACAACCGTGAACACCCCGATTCCCACAGTGTGGCCCGACGGGAACGAGAGCGCGTCGTCTGGGCCGAGCAGGAAGTCCGACGACGGCGGGCGGGACCGGCTGACAAGCTGCTTGATGAGGGTGGTCACCACCACGGCCAGCACCATGGCGCCCATGAGCACAGCGGGGCGCCACAATTCGCGCCTCCAGACGACCCACACGAGGGCAAACACAGCGCCGATCACGGTCAGGACCTCCGGCGCTGTCACGATTGTCAGTCCCGCCAAAAGTGCGGTGGCGGCGGGACTCCGGGAATCCACCATCAGGCTGTGCACCGGACCGTCCATGGCGGCCAGCCCCGAGTCCGACTGGACGGCAGCGAACATGAGCCAGAAAACAGCGTCACCAACCACGAGGAGAGCCCCGGCCCAGCAGAAAAGTACATGCTGCGACGCCCTCAGCGGGGGCGCCGGGCGCAGGCGGGCAGTCAGGGCAAGGATCATCGGACTATTTTGCCGGATCGGCCTCCGGGTTGGCTGGACGTTAACTGGGACCCGGCTGGGACCGCTGCGGTGAAGTGGATGGTGCACTGCTGCGCAACGGATTCGGGCGGTGGCGCCGCGCTGGATAAGATTGCAGCCATGACTTCGAACGTGACTGCGGTCAGCTATGGCCTGAAACTGTCCTCCACGGAACCGGAAAACCTGCGGTCCCTGCTGGCGGACTCAGGCGCCACCTTCGGTGAAGCCTCCGGGGCAGGCGACGGACGCTTCGAGGTCTGCACCCTGGACTTTTCCGTGCCGTCGGGCTCCGCGGCGGACATCGCCAGACTGCGGCACGCGGTTGCCGCCGCGAAGGAGAACGTGGAGCGGACCGGTGTGGACACCGCCATCGTCCCCGCTGAACTCCGGAAGGCGGAGCGCAAGCTCCTCATCATGGACGTCGACTCCACGCTGATCCAGCAGGAAGTCATTGAGCTCCTCGCCGCCTACGCTGGTAAGCGGGACGAAGTCACCGCCGTCACCGAAGCCGCCATGCGGGGCGAACTCGACTTCGCGCAAAGCCTTCACGCCCGGGTGGCCGTCCTTGCAGGGCTGCCGGCGGCCGTCGTCGACTCCGTCTGGGCGGAAGTGAAGCTGAGCGAGGGCGCCGCGGAGCTGGTAGCCGCGTTCAAGGCCGCAGGCCATGCCGTGGCAGTGGTGTCCGGCGGTTTCAACCAGATCCTGCGCCCCATTGCCGAGGACCTCGGCATGGACTACTGGATTGCCAACGAGCTGGAGATCGTGGACGGAGCCCTGACCGGCAAGGTCCTTGGAGACGTCATCGACCGCGCCGCCAAGGAAAAATACCTCCGCGAATGGGCGGCCGCCGAGGGCATCGCCCTTGAGCATACCATCGCCGTGGGTGACGGCGCCAACGACCTGGACATGCTCGGCGCCGCGGGCATCGGGGTGGCCTTCAACGCCAAGCCCGTCGTCCGCGCCGTGGCCGACGCCGCCATCAACATGCCGTACCTCGACGCGGTGCGGCACATCGCCGGCGTCTGAACGGCCGGAACTAGAAGCCCGACGGCGGGGTGAACTGGCTTGCGGTGAAGACAGCCCCGCCGGGATCCCGGATCAGGGCGGTCCTTGTCCACTCGGTATCGTCCTGTCCCAGAACCTGGCCGCCAAGGCGCTCCACCTCCTGCACGGCCCGGTCCCGGTCCGCGACGGTGAAGGTGACGTGCCAGTGCGGCCGCTCCCCCGCGGCGGCCGGTGCAAGCCAGCCCACGGCGTCCTCGAAGCCGGCCGGCACGGCGTCTCCCGATTGCCGTGCCCTGATACCGGGGTCGACGGTGGCCTCCAGGTGGTCGCCGTACCCGGGACGGCGGATCATGATGCCGAAGTCGAGGCGGTCGAACTCCCAGCCGAAGGCCCTGGCGTAGAAATCGGCGGCGGCATCCGTGTCTGCAGTGTGGAGGTCGCTGAAGTTCCAGCCGCCCGGGAGGTTGACCGCCTGGGCGCCCGGCCGCTTCCCGGGCTGCCAGATGCGGAACTCAGCGCCCTCGGGATCGGCCAGCGAGGCGCGCACCCCTCCAACACCCGTGTCGGCAGGGGCCGATTTCAGCGTCGCACCAACTGACAGCAGGTGCCGCACCGCAACGTCCGCATCGTCGACGGCAATGTACGTGTTCCAGGCCGGGACACCGTGGGGCCCGGCGCCCAAACCGGTGATGGCGCCCGTCTCCTGGCCGCCGAGCCGGGCCACCGCGTAACTGCCGGCGTCCCAGGCCGGCGCCGTACCGGCGTCGAACTCCCAACCCAGCAGTCCCCCGTAGAACTTCTTGGCTGCTTCCACGTCGGGCTGCTGGCTGTCCACCCAGCACGGCACGCCGGCCGGATAGCTCCGCTTCGGTACTGCTGCGTCCTCTGCCATGGCTATGACCCTAGGCGCCCCGGGCCGCCCGGACAACGCCTGCGCGGCCCGGATTCGGCGTCGGTTAGGAGACAGCGAAGGCCCGGCGCTGATGCGCCGGGCCTTCGTGCGGGGATCCGCGATGGGAAACCTTCGTGAGCAGAGACTATCCGGCGCTCTTGCCGAAGTAGTCCGAGCCGCCGGCGTATTCCGTGTGGCCGGACTCGACGTCGGCTGTGGCCATGCTGGCAACCACTGCCGCAAATTCCTCCACTGAGTAGAGCTTTCCGGCCTCGGCGCGGCGGGCCTCGATGGCGCCCGGGTTGGAGCGGTCCAGCAGCGTGGCGGTCACCGTGCCCTCGATCATGTCGCCGGACACCACCACCAGGGAGATGCCCTTGTCCGCCAGGTTCGGCAGGAGCTCGCGCAGGGCGTCCTCGCCGGCGCGCTTGCTGCGGGCCACGGGCTCGTACTCGGGCATGGTGGGGACCGAGTTGATGAAGTGCGCCTGGTGGCTGGTCACGAACACAACGCGGGAACCCTCCTTCATGAGGGGCGCGGCGGCGTTGAGCATGTTGACCTGGGCGTCGCGGTTCAGCTTGAGGGCGTAGTCCTCTTCCATTCCGGATTCCATGCCGCCCGAGGCGTTCAGGACCAGGACGTCCAGCGAACCGAAGTTTTCCATGGCAGCGCTGGCCAGCGCCTGCACGCCTTCGATGCTGGTCAGGTCGGCGCCCACGGCGACGGCACGCCCGCCGTCGGCCTCGATCCCGGCCACCACCTTGTTGGCGCGCGGCGCCTTCTGGCGGTAGTTAACGACGACGGCGGCACCCTCGCCGGCGAGGATCTTGGCAACTTCGGCGCCGATGCCGCGCGAAGAACCGGTGACGATGGCTGTCTTGTTGTCCAGCTGTCCCATGTGGGCTCCCTTGTCTAAAGCTCTAACTTTGTTCAAAACGTCTAATTACTGATGGCCTGAAGTCCATCATGCCAGCGGCCGCGCTGGTTTCCGTTGTCGGAACGCCACAAAGAAGCCGGCGGCCAGCCGTGGGTGAAAACTCCCCTGATGTCCCGGGGCCTGATGTCCCGGGTCGGCCTGGCGCCTGGTGCCTAGTGACCCATGCCGAGGCCGCCGTCGACCGGGATCACCGCGCCGGAAATGTAGGCGGCCTCGTCGCTGGAGATCCAGCGAACTACGTTGGCCACCTCGGAGGCATCGGCGAAGCGCCCGGCGGGGATGCTGGACAGGTAGTCCTTCTGAGTTGCTTCCGGCAGCTCTGCGGTCATGTCCGTGTTGATGAACCCGGGAGCGACGACGTTCGCCGTGATTCCGCGCGAACCGAGCTCGCGGGTCAGGGAGCGGGCGATGCCCACGAGCCCGGCCTTGGAGGCGGAGTAGTTGATCTGCCCCGGCGCGCCGTACAGGCCCGAAACGGAGGAGATGAGCACCACGCGGCCCCTGCGCAGCCGGATCATGCCTTTCGAGGCGCGCTTAATGACGCGGAAGGCCCCGGTCAGGTTGGTGTCAATGACGGACGTGAAGTCGTCCTCGCTCATGCGCAGCAGCAGCGTGTCCTTGGTGATGCCGGCGTTGGCCACCAGCACTTCGACCGGGCCGTGGGCAGCCTCAACCTCGGCAAACGCAGCGTCAACGGAAGCTTCGTCGGTCACGTCCGCTTTGACCCCCAGCACACCCTCCGGCAGCTTCGATTCGCTGCGGTAGGTCACGGCCACCTTGTCCCCGTTGGCCACGAATGCCTCCGCGATGGCCAGGCCGATGCCGCGGTTGCCGCCGGTGATGAGGACGCTGCGGGCCGTGGTTGCTGCTTCAGACATGTGTGCTCCGGATTTCTGCGGAGCATGGCTCCGCCGTGGTGGCTGGATTTTTGACTGCCTCCGATCTTATCGCCCGATTGGGAGCCTCCTGTGGATGGTGAGAGAATTGGGGTAGCCATTGGAGCGTGATCAAACAGTCGTGACATCTGAACCCCAGCCCGGTCAGCAGTTGCCCGGGAAGCGTGACGCCACCTCCGGTCACCCGGAAGTAATCAGCATCACGGACGCCGCCGCAGCGCATTCCGAAGACATGCGGGAGCGCATGATCAAGTACGCCCTCGCCATGGCCATCCGCATGGTGTGCCTGATCATGATCTTCGTGGTGGACGGATGGTTCAAGCTAGTTGCCGTTGCCGGCGCGGTCTTCCTGCCATGGGTCGCGGTGGTGATCGCCAACGGTTCGGACAAGGCGGAGATCCACAGCGACGCACTGCTCGACTACACGCCGTACGCGGAGCTGGGGGCGGCCGATGGATCCGAACCTGCGGAAAGCTCCGACACAGAGGATGAACCGACGGTGCTCCAGGGCGAACTCATCACCAATGACGAAGAAGACGAACAAGAAGAAGACGACGACGGCCGGGGACAGAAAGCTTCATGAACATTTTCAACCTGGGTGGCGGCAGCGGCGATCTTGCCGGCCCCGCATCCTCCGCCACCTGCTCCCGCAAGGCCTGCCGGGCCGACGCGTCCTGGCAGCTGCTATGGAACAATCCCAAGATCCACACGCCTGACCGCCGCAAGGTATGGCTGGCATGCGGCGAGCACAAGGGATGGCTGGAGGACTACCTGCAGACGCGCGGGCTCTGGAAGGAAACCGTGCCGCTCGAGGCCGCAGAGACCGGCGGGAACGGCTGAATGTACAAGTTCCTGTTTTCCAGCAAGTGGCTGGGCTACCTCCTGCTGGCCGCGATCTTCGCCACCGGCTGCGTGTTCCTAGGCCGCTGGCAGATGGACCGCCGGGCCGAGACCCTGGCGGAGATCCAGCGGGTCACGTCCAACTACTCAGCCACTCCCATCACGTTTGATCAGGCCCGCAACGAGTTCAATCAGCTGGACCCGTCGCGGGAATGGACCCAGGTTAAGCTCCAGGGCAGTTACGACGTCGCCGGGCAGCGGATCGTGCGCAATCGGCCCCTCAACGGCCAGCCCGGGTACGAGGTTGTGGTGCCGTTCAAGCTCGTGTCGGGCGAGACCGTGGTGATTGACCGCGGCTGGCTGCCGATCGGTAACAAGACCCCGGGCCGGCCGGACTCTATTCCGGCGCCGCCGTCCGGGCAGATCACGGCAGTGGTGCGGCTCAAGCACAGCGAACCCACGCTGCAGCGCGGTGCCCCGGAAGGCCAACTGGCCTCCATCGATCTGCCGGCTTACTCCGCCGAGCTGGGCTCCCCGCTCTTCACCGGCGCCTACGGGCAGCTCGCGTCGGAGACGCCGCCGGTGGCGGACATGCCGCAGCCGTTCCCCATGCCCTCGGTGGACGAGGGGACGCATCTGTCCTACTCGCTGCAGTGGTTCGCCTTTGGCGTCCTCATGTTTGTGGGCTTTGGTTATGCGGCCCGGCAGCAGGCGCGCAACGCCGCCATGGATGCCGAGGATGCCGAGTTGTCGGAGGGCGAGCCTGCCGCTACGGCCGCGGGAGCCCGCCGTCGTCCGGCCGCGCCCCGGAAGCGCAAGCGCCCGACGGCGGAGGAAGAGGAAGACGCGATCCTGGATGCCCAGGGCTACTGAGGGCAGGAGCACGGACATGCTTGCCGACCCGGTGGCCAACGTGCGCCGCGCCCTGACCGCAGCGCGCGCCCGTGACACGGTCACGGTTCTTCCCGGAGCCGTGCCGACGGCGGCCGCCGCGGCTGATGCGCTTGGCTGCGACGTTGCGGCGATCACCAACAGCCTGGTGTTCGAAGTGGACGGCACTCCCCTGCTGATCCTTGCCAGCGGCGCAGCGAAAGTGGACGTCCGGCTGGTTGCCTCCCAGCTGGAGACTGGACGGATCCGCCGTGCCGCGCCGGACTTCGTGCTGCACCACACAGGCCAGGAAGTGGGCGGGGTTGCACCGGTGGGCCACCCGGCCAAGATCCGCACGCTGCTGGACACCTCGCTCGAAGAGTACGTGACGCTCTGGGCCGGGGCCGGCGACCACCACTCGATGTTCTCCATCAGCTACGGCGGGCTGCAGCGAATTACGGACGCCCACGCGCTTCGGGTGCGCTAGGGGCTGCCGGCCCGTTCAGTCGTTGGGGTCGGTCACCCGTGAGTCAAACATGCAGGGTTGGCCGGTAGATGAGCTCCTGGGTGCGGCCGTCGAGCGTCCGGCTCTCGATCAGCTCAAGGTCGAAGTCGGCGGCACCCTGGAAGATCGGTTCCGCTCCGGTATGACCGGTGATCACAGGGAAGACAGTCACCTGGACGCGGTCCACCAGGCCGGCGGCCATGAGTGCCCGATTCATCGACAGGCTGCCGTGTGAGCGCAGCGGCACTTCAGACTCCTCCTTGAGCCGCGCGACGACGTCGACGGCGTCGCCGCTCACGAGGGTAGCGTCCGGCCAGTCGAGCGGTCCTTGCAGCGTGCTCGACACCACCGTTGCCGGCAGGTTCCGCATTCGCGTAACCCATGAATCACGGACCTCGGACTCCTCAGTGCTCGAGGCCAGCATCTGCGCGAACGCCCGATATGTGTTGGCCCCGAAGACCATCCGCTGCTCCCCGCCATACAAGGCGAAGCGGTGCTCGAGCAGTTCTGGGCCCTGTTTGCCCCAATAGCCGCCCCAGTTGCCGCTGGTGGAGCCGAAGCCATCGAGGCTGGAAAAGACGTCAAAGGTGTAGCTAGCGCTCATGATGCTCTCCTCGGGTGCGGCTGATCGGGTTTGCGGATACAGCTGTCACAGCGGAAAGAGCCTAGCCACCGACGCGGAGGATTACCACCAGGCTGGTCAGTGACGACTGCCCGGAACACGGCGTCGCCATGTAGGTATTCTGGAGCCGGTGATTCTTCATTCTTCTCTCTAGCCCGCAGCAGCTGCCCTCCCGCGGCACTGCTCCCGCGTTCCGTTCCGGAGCGGTGATTCGGTGTGTCCGCCGAGGGAACTCGACGACGAGTTCTCCATGCGACACACACATCCGCGTCATTCTTGGGAGATCACTTGACCACTACATCCATTCCACTCACATCCTTTCCGCGTCCAGCCGCCCGTCCCGGCCGGGACGAACTGCAGCCCGACTGCAGCAACTGCTTCGCGCTGTGCTGCACCGCCTTCGGCTTTTCCCGTTCGGCCGACTTCGCCCTCGACAAGCCGCCGGGCACGCCGTGCCCGAACCTCGCCGCTGACTTCTCCTGCGGCATCCACGACCGGCTGCGCCCGCGCGGCTTCCGAGGCTGCACCGTTTTCGACTGCTTCGGCGCGGGCCAAGCCGTGTCGCAGGGGCTGTTCGACGGCGTCAGCTGGCGCGATAAGCCGGACAGCAAGTCCGCAATGTTCGCTGCCTTCAAAATCATGCGGCAGCTTCACGAGATGCTCTGGTACCTGGCCGAGGCGCAGGAACACGCCTTCGACGCCGAGGCCGGCACCGCGGCGCTGGAGCTGCGCCTCGCCATCAGGAACGCCGCGAAGGGACCGCTGCCTGGACTGCTCGCCCTCGACGTCGGAACACTTCATCACCGGGTGCGGCAGGTGCTGGTGGAGGTCAGCGAGGAAGTCCGCGCCGCCTACTTCGCCGCCGGCGACGAGCTTGATGAACGGCTGCAGACGGGGGCGGACCTCGCGGGCGTGGACCTCCGGACGCTCCGGCTCTGCGGCGCTGACCTTCGCGGCGCCTGCCTCATTGCGGCAGATCTGCGCGGCACTGATTTGGCGGCGGTGGACCTGCTGGGTGCAGACCTAAGGGATGCGCGGCTGGAGGGCGCCGACTTGTCCCGGGCCTTGTTCCTGACGCAGCCGCAGCTCAACAGCGCGCGGGGCAATCCTGAGACACGGCTGCCCGGCGGGCTCGGAGTTCCCGCGCACTGGCGGGGTGACCAGCACCCCGGGACCCGACAGCTCTAGGCCAGCGTGATGAGCTCCGAGCAGTCCTCGTTCCAGGTCCTCAACCCCGTCGGGCAGCAGCGCACGCGCTCGGGTTGAGGGCCTCGACGGCCCCTTCATCGTGGCTGACCAGGATGACCGTTTGAGCCCTCTGTTCCGGCACTGCTGGCCGCGTAAATCCCTGCCGTGGCGCGGCTAAGTGGCGGGGCCAGTTCATTCGTGTTTGGGTCGTGAGTGGAAGTAGTTGTTGCGTCGGGGTTTTCGGTGGGGGTCGAGTTCTGGTGGGGGTTTGAACCAGGGCACCTCGTTGGTGACTTCGATGTGCCAGTGTTCTTTGTGGATGAGGTGGTGGTGGTGGCTGCAGAGCAGGACGCCGTTGCCGGTTCCAGTGGTTCCGCCGCGTGACCAGTAGGTGATGTGGTGGGCTTCGCACCATGATGCTGGGATGGTGCAGCCCGGGAACGCGCAGCCTTGGTCCCGGGCCATGATGGCTTTGCGGATGTGGGGTGGGAAGACGCGTGAGGCGCGGCCGATGTCCAGGATCCGGCCCTGGCTGCCGAGCACGACGGGGATGATGTCGGCGTCGCAGGCGATTTTGCGGATCGTGGCCGGGTTCACCGGCCCGGAAAAGGCGAACAGTGCGGTCCCGCCGGTGTAGGCATGGTGCGGGCCCTGGGTGCCTTGGTCTTTCTGCAGATCTTGGGCACCTTGGGCACAACGTGCGTCTGGAGCCGACTGGGCGTTTTGGGCCCATTGTGTGTCTTGGCGGTGTTGGAGGTCGGCGAGGAGGTCGCGGTAGTTGATGGTGGCCAGGATCTGGGGCCGATGTCCGCCGTTGGCGGGCAGGGTGTCGCTGGTGAGGGCGGTCTGGACGGCGCCGACGAGCCCGTCGAGCCGCTTCTGACCCTGTGAGCGGTGATCGAGGGAGACCTCGGGGATGCCCTCCGTGTCCCAGCCGGCAAGGCTGGCCGGTTCAGCGTTCCCTGCACCGTCACCACCCGTTCCGCCGGTACCCGTTCCGTCGGCGCCGTTCCCGTTACTGCCGGTCCCGTCGGCACCCTTGCCGTCGGCCCGTGTTGGGGTGCGGGGGTTGGTGGCGGTGTTCATGGCGGTGGTGAGGGTTTCGAACTGTTCGGTGGTGGCGAAGATTTCCAGGTGCTGCAGGCCGTGTTTGGGGCGGCGGACGAAGGCGCCCTGGATTTGCCGGAGGGCCGCTTCGGAGGGTTCGGTCCCGTCCTGGTCGATGGCTTCGGCCCAGTGCCGGGCCACGCGGGTGAGGAAGTCGGCGTCGTTCTCGAGGGCGGCTCGGGTCAGGTCGTGTTCCATCGCGGCGGTGTGGTCCGGGGTGGTGAAATGCCGTGCCCGGTCCAGGGCCAGGGTGATGGTGGTCGCGGCGCGGGAGCTGATCTGGGCGGTATCGACCGCTGCGGCAAGTTCTTCGTAGCGGGGCGGGAGCTGTTGCCCGCCGAACCCGGTCCTGGGCAGGACGGCGTCGGCCAGTCCGATCCGGCGGCGGGCTTCGGCGGAGCTGATCCGGAGCCTTCCCTGGAGGAACTCGACACTGTTCCGGGAGCCGTCCTCCCCCGGACCAGGGCTCGCATCAGCGGCCGTGACGGGGACGAGGGGTGATGCTGCGGCGGTGAGGGCGGCGGTGCGGGACCGGTCCACCGCGCCCGCGGCGAGCACCTGCAGGCGCTCCACCCGGCGGGAGAGCTGCTCGACCCGGTCGGCGAAATCCGCGGCCTGCCCGAAACCCCACAACGCAGCGTCTTCGGCGGTGATCGAGTCCGGTGTCAGCAGCGCCAGGGCCTGATCAACCACTACTCCCTCGAGGACGCGGGTATCGCCGTCAGCAGGAACGCTTTGAAGGGCGTTAGCACCGACTGAAACCGGCTCAGAAGCCAACCCACCGGCACCGGTCCGTAAGACCCGGTCTGCGTTGAATCCCCGAACGGCTTCCATAGGTCTAGTTTGATTGG
>NZ_JAAOXD010000001.1:836855-842289 GCF_014694315.1 Arthrobacter ipis
CCTTCGAAGAGTACTGGGCCGGTTTGGGTGAACAGCCCGAGCCCTATGCGCCCGGCAGCTGGGGCCCGGCCTCGGCCGATGAGCTGCTAGCCCGCGACGGACGCACCTGGAGAAGGCCATGATCGTAGACCTGCCCAACACCACCACCTCGAACGTGTCCAAGAAGATCCAGTCGCTGCGCGAGCAGGGCGGGGTGATCGCGCTCGGCCGGGTCCTGACCCTCGTGGTGGTCACCAAGTCCGGGCTCGAGGAGGAAGCGATCGAGGCCGCGAACGAGGCCAGCCGCGAACACCCCTGCCGGATCATCGTGCTCGCCGACGCCGGTTCGTCCGCGCCGAACCGGCTCGACGCGCAGATCCGGGTCGGCGGGGACGCCGGCGCCTCGGAGGTCATCGTGCTGCGCGGCTTCGGGGAACTCGCCGAGGAATCCGAGTCCCTGGTCGCCGCGCTGCTGCTGCCCGACGCCCCGATCGTGGCCTGGTGGCCGCACGGGGCACCGAAGAACGCGTCCGAAACCTCGATCGGACGGATCGCGCACCGCCGGATCACCGACTCGGCGAACGAGGCCGAACCCCAGGTCGCTTTGGAGAACATCCGGAACACCTACAAGGCCGGCGACACCGACCTCGCCTGGACCCGGCTGACGAACTGGCGGATCCAGCTCGCCGCCGTCCTGGACCAGGCCGACACCTCACCGGTGACCGCCGTCGCGGTCGAAGGCGCCTCGGACTCACCCAGCACCATCCTGCTCGCAGCCTGGCTGACCCTGTCCCTGGACGCCCCCGTCACCATCGTCGCGGACCCCGCAGGCACCGGCATCCGCCGCGTCCGGCTCACCCGCACCAGCGGCGACGTCCAGCTCTTCCGCCCCGGCCTCACCATCGCCGAACTCACCCAACCCGGCCAACCCGCACAACGCATCTCCCTCCCACGCCGCAGCCTCCGCGACTGCCTCGCAGAAGAACTCCGCCGCCTCGACCCCGACGACACCTTCGGCCTTGTGCTGGGAGCGCTTGATTTGGCGCGGGACTGGGAGGATGCGCCACTGCTGGCGCTGGTCTAAATAAGAGGCTGGCTTAAAAGGAAGTGCCCCCGTCGTTTGCTACGACGGGGGCACTTTGCTGTGTGGAAAGCGCGGCTAGCGCAACAATGGATTGACGTCCTGGGAGGCGATGAGCTCCTGCGCCTCGGCTTCCGTGTCCACGCTCGGCATGGAGCCCGGCAGCGGGCGGCCGGCGGATTCACGAAGAAAATAGATGGCGATCGCACCGATGACCGACGTCGCCATCAGGTAGTAGGCCGGGGCCATGTCGTCGCCGGTGGCCGCGATCAGGCCCTGGATCAGGAATGGCGTGGTTCCGCCGAAGATTGCCACGGAGAAGTTGTAGGCGATGCCCATGCTGCTGTAGCGGCTTGAGGTGGGGAACAGCGCCGGAAGTGCTGACGCGAGGTTGGCCACGTAGAACGTGACCGGGAAGGCGACCAGGGACAGGCCCGCCAGGGTGGACCAGACGTCGCCGATTCCGATGAGCATGAACGCGGGGACGGCAAAAAGGACGGTGCTTCCGGCACCGATCCACAGCACCGGACGCCGGCCGATGCGGTCCGAAAGCTTGCCGGTGAGCGGGATGCACAGTGACATCACCACCAGGACCGGAATGGTCAGCAGCGTGCCGTGGACGGGGTCGTAGCCTTTGGATTCGGTCAGGTACGTCGGCATATATGACGTCAAGGCATAACCGACGGTGTTGGCAGCGCCGGCGAGGATCATGGCCAGCACGATCGGGCGCCAGTAGGTTCTCAGGATGCCCATCGGGCCGCTGGCAACAGCCTTGTCGCTTGCGGCAGCTTCGCTGGCGGCTGCCTCCTGCGCGCCAAGGGTTGCCTGGAACTGGGGGGATTCCTCGATCTTGTTCCGGAAGTAGATGGCGATCAGGCCCAGCGGCCCGGCCACCAGGAATGGCAGCCTCCAGCCCCATTCCTCCATCGCGGCCTCACCAAGGGTGACCTGCAGGATGGAGACCGTGGCAGCGCCCAGGGCAAAGCCAATGTAGGAACCCATGTCCAGGAAGCTGGCGAAGAAGCCGCGGCGCTTGTCGGGCGCATACTCACACACGAACGTGGTTGCGCCGGCGTACTCGCCGCCGGTGGAGAAGCCCTGCACGAGCTTCAGGAGAACCAGCAGCGCGGCCGCCCAGACGCCTACTTGCGCGTAGCCGGGCAGGAGGCCGACGGCGAAGGTGCTGGCCGCCATCAGCATCAGGGTCGCGGCGAGCACCTTCTGGCGCCCTACTTTGTCCCCGAGCCAGCCAAACACGACGCCGCCGATCGGACGGGCAATGAAGGTCGCCGCAAAGGTGCCGAGCAGGAACAGGGTCTGCACGGTCCTGTCTGCTTCGGGCAGGAAGACTGGCCCCATGGTGGTGATCAGATAGCCGAACACGCCGACGTCGTACCACTCCATGGTGTTGCCCACGATGGTGCCACCAAGGGCCTTCTTAAGCATCCGCTGGTCCACGACATTGATGTCGGACGCCGTGAGCCGGCGGGAGTACTGTCTGTCTTTGCTGCTGTGATCGGCAGTGACATCACCTTTGATCGTCATACAGGTTCCTTACTGAATTTTTGGCGGGGGATACGCAAGCACGTGCGACCCGCGAGTGTTCCGCAGTAATCAACAGGCTTCGGCTTATGCAACAGCGTGCGTTAGCTCACAACTCAATGTCAAGAAATGACTTGAGCCGTTCCACTACTTTGGCGTCCCTGCCGAGGCGACCCTACCCGTTTGGGTAGGTGCAACCGTCCGATCATGGAATAGCGGGCGGGCGCGCCCTCGGGGGACGATAGAGGGCAGCATATTCGGATGAGATCGGCACTGCCGGGGGCGGCGCTTTGAATGTCCGAGACAGCTTATATCCCTGCCGGCCAACCCGGTCATCCCGGCCGCTCCCGGCAACAGCTTTTCCCCCAAAGGAGTTCCGTGTCTTCAAATCCGATTCGTGTTGCTATCGTCGGCGTGGGTAACTGTGCCGCTTCGCTGGTCCAGGGTGTCCATTACTACAGGGATGCCGACCCCCAGGGCACGGTTCCGGGTCTGATGCACGTGGAGTTCGGCAAGTACCACGTCAATGATGTGCAGTTCGTGGCGGCGTTCGATGTTGACGGCAAGAAGGTCGGCGTCGACCTGGCCGCCGCGGTCCTGGCCAGTGAAAACAACACCATCAAGCTTGCCGAGGTCCCGCCGACCGGTGTGACGGTCCAGCGTGGGCACACCTTGGACGGGCTGGGCCGGTACTACCTGGAGACCATTGAGCAGTCCACCAAGGAGCCGGTCGACGTCGTCCAGGCACTGAAGGACGCCCGGGCTGATGTCATGGTCTGCTACCTGCCGGTCGGCTCCCAGGAGGCCGCGGAGTTCTACGCGCAGTGCGCGATTGATGCGGGGGTGGCGTTCGTGAACGCGCTGCCGGTGTTCCTCGCCGGCACCAAGGAGTGGGCTGACAAGTTCACCGCCGCCGGTGTGCCGATCGTGGGTGATGACATCAAGAGCCAGATCGGTGCCACCATCACGCACCGCGTCATGGCCAAGCTGTTCGAGGACCGCGGTGTGACGCTGGACCGCACGTACCAGCTGAACGTGGGCGGCAACATGGACTTCAAGAACATGCTCGAGCGCGACCGGCTCGAGTCGAAGAAGATCTCCAAGACCCAGGCCGTGACCTCCAACGTCGAGGCCGAGCTGGCAGCCAAGGATGTCCACATCGGCCCGTCCGACTACGTGCAGTGGCTCGATGACCGCAAGTGGGCGTTCGTGCGCCTGGAGGGCCGGAACTTCGGTGATGCGCCGGTGTCTTTGGAGTACAAGCTGGAGGTCTGGGACTCGCCGAACTCCGCGGGTGTGATCATCGATGCGATCCGTGCGGCGAAGATCGGCCTGGACCGCGGCATCGGCGGCCCGCTGCTGTCGGCGTCGAGCTACTTCATGAAGTCCCCGCCGGAGCAGTTCAACGACGACCTCGCCCGTGAAAAGGTCGAGGCCTTCATCCGCGGCGACCTCGACCGCTGACCTCCCCCGGACCCTCCCTCACTTCCTGCAGGTTTCACGCGCACCCTTCCTCAGGTCCTGCAGGTTTTGACCGGACGAGTCCACAGGTCCTGCAGGTTTTCCAGCGATGCTCCCTCACCTTTGGTGGGGGAGCGTCTGCTTAAGCGATGGGGAGGCTACCCGGCCAGGACTGCGAGACGTCCGAGGCGCTGTACCGCGGCGGTGTGGTAGCTGTCGAGGGTGACGGCGGCGGTGCGTTGCCAACCGGAGTTTGCCCCGTGGATGGCGGCGTCGATCCCCATATTGTGGCGGGTGGCGGGGTCGTCATGGAGAGCTTCGAGGGCGTCGGCCCAGTCGGCGGCGTGATGGCCGTCCACCAAAAGCCCGCTGCGGCCGTCAATGACGGCGCTGCCCAGGCCACCCACCCGAGTGGCGACCACGGGGGTGCCGCAGGCCTGGGCTTCCAGGGCCACAAGCCCGAATGACTCGCTGTAGGAGGGCATGACGACGACGTCGGCCGAGCGGTACCAGGAAGCCAGTTCCGGTGCGCCGACCGGCGGGTGGTGAGTGACGGCGTCGTCCATTCCTTCGGCGGTGACAATGGCGTCCAGGTCGAAGTCCCGGGCGCCGCTCAGCGCGCCGAGAACGGTCAGTTTGAGGTCGATGTCGGGGCGCCGGCGGCGGAGGAGGGCGGCGGCCCTGATCAGGATCGATCTGTTCGGCGCCGGCGTCGTAATGCGAAACCAGCTCGGCAGCCTCGGCGCCGGTGTTGGCAATCAGGCGCGTGACGCCGTCGACGATGCGGTGTTCGCCTTCCTCGCGGCGCCGCGGCTCGGGCTCCTCGCCGGACTGCAGCACCAAATTCTTAACCTTGGCCATGGTGTGCATTGTGTGAACCAGAGGAACGTCCCACAGCCAGGAGAGCTCCAGTCCTGCCATGCCGGAAATCCAGTAGTGGGAGTGGATGACGTCGTACCGGCCGTGCGGCTGCCACGCGGCGATCCGCTGGATCTCGGCCACCATGCAGTGCAGCAGGTCCGGCATTTCCTCTTTGGACAGCCTGCGCAGCGGCCCGGCGGTGACGTTGTGGACGCGGACCCCCGGATGGGGATGTTCGACGGCGGCCCGGCCGGCTGACGTGGCCCGCGTGAAAATATCAACCTCCGCGCCGGACTCCGCCAGGGCTGCGGCGAGGCCGCGAATGTAGACGTTCATGCCGCCGGCGTCCCCTGAACCCGGCTGTTCCATGGGGGGAGGTGTGCAGTGACAGGAATGCCACACGCTTGATTGCAGACATGGGCCGTTCTTTCTGGTCTGTTTAGTGGTGCACGAACGGCCCCCATCCAGAGGACGGGGGCCGTTCGGGTGTAGCTGGTTTGTTACTGCGCG
>NZ_JAAOXD010000001.1:842299-860977 GCF_014694315.1 Arthrobacter ipis
CCCAACCCGGCCAACCCGCACAACGCATCTCCCTCCCACGCCGCAGCCTCCGCGACTGCCTCGCAGAAGAACTCCGCCGCCTCGACCCCGACGAGGTCTTCGGCGAAGTGATTACTATTGGACTGCCACGTACCAATCTAAGGAGTGTCCGTCCCAGTGAGCGCTGAGCCCAGAGTAAGCATCCACCCTGACTCGTCCGTCCTCATGGCCGCCATTGCGGCCCGACTGATCACCAAGCTTGTGGATGTGCAGGACCGGTTCGGTGAGGCAACGGTGGTGCTTACCGGCGGCACGGTGGGCATCGGAACGCTGAAGGCAGTAGCCGATTCCCCTGCCGCTCCCGCGGTGGACTGGGCCAAAGTGAACTTCTGGTGGGGCGACGAGCGCTTCGTCGGCTCCCAGGACCCGGACCGCAACGCGCTCCAGGCCCAGGAAGCACTCCTGAAGCACATCAACGCTGATCCCGAGCGCGTCCACGTGCCCGGCTCGACGGATGACTTTGAAACGCCGGAACAGGCAGCAGAGGACTACGCACAACGCCTCAGTAATGCGGCAGCGGCCGAGCATGCCGCAGATGCTTCGGACGACCGTCCCGAGGAGCCCGGCCGGCTTCCCCGGTTCGACGTCGTCCTGCTGGGCGTGGGCCCCGACGCGCACGTGGCGTCCCTGTTCCCGGAGCAGGGCGGCATCCGCGAGAAGCAGCTGACTGTGGTGGGGGTCCGCAACTCCCCCAAGCCGCCGCCCGAGCGCATCTCCCTGACCCTGCCGGCCATCAACACCTCCGCGGAGGTGTGGATGGTGGTGGCAGGCGAGGACAAGGCCGGTGCGGTGGGCCTGGCCCTGGCCGGAGCCAATCCCGTGCAGGTGCCCGCGGCCGGGCCGGCAGGCCGGTCCCGGACGCTGTGGCTGATCGACGAAAACGCAGCCTCGCGCGTGCCCGAGCAGCTAGTCAGGAAGGCGCCGGCTGGCTCTTAGCCGCCGCAACGCTCCAGCCAGGACCTCTTCGGCGTCCTGGCTGGAGCGTCTTTCTTTAACGTAATCCAGATGGCTTTTGAAGCCTTCTTCCTGGGCTTCGCCGGGCATCCCGGCACCGGGGTTCCGCGTCGACGGCCGGCCGCACTGGCGGCAGTCCCACACATCCGGAATCTGGTCGTCCGGCAACTTAAGAAAGACAGGCCGCGTCTCGTGTCCCATGGCGCACCAATAGGAGACACAAATACGCGGCAGGGGCTCCCCGAGAGGATCATCCCCCTGGTTCTTCAATCCGGCCCCTTGAATGACACCCACGCGGGTGCCGCGGAATCCTGAAGAGGAATGCACCATGGGAACTCCCTCGCTGCTAATGGCGGCGCTGCCGTTAGATCCGATAGCCACAGTTTAGTCCGGAGTTCCCCCTGGCGGCACGAAAAGCCCGGCCCAATCAGGAAAGGATCCTGATCGGGCCGGGCTTTTCGTGCTGGGCGGCTGCCTCTAGGAGTCGGCCACGCCTGTGAAGCGCATCAGGAGGCCGAGGGCGATGATGACCACGCCCCAGGTGACTCCGAGGATGATGGTGAACCTGTTGAGGTTGCGTTCAGCAACGCCGGACGAGGACAGCCCCGAGCTCATTCCGCCGCCGAACATGTCCGACAGGCCGCCGCCGCGTCCCTTGTGGAGGAGGATGAGCAGGGTCAGCAGAAGGCTGGTAATGCCCAGCAGGATCTGCAGAATCACATGAAGAACGTCCACGACGGCCTTTCCAAAGTTGGTGGATGCGGGAGCGTGCCAGATGAACGGACTAGTCCGTTACGAGGTGGCTCTCGAACTTCACAATATTAGCAAACTCAGCGGGATCAAGGCTGGCACCGCCCACCAGCACGCCGTCGACGTCGCGTTCCTTGAGGATGGCGGCTACGTTGCTGGCCTTGACCGAACCGCCGTACAGCAGACGGACCTTGCCCGCCACGTCGGCGTCGAACAGTTCGGTGAGCTCGGCACGGATCGCGGCACACATTTCCTGGGCGTCCTCCGGGCCTGCAACCTCGCCGGTGCCGATGGCCCAGACGGGCTCATAGGCGACGACGAGCTCGGCCGCCTGCTCGGCGGTGAGGCCTTCGACGTCGGCACGGAGCTGGTCCAGGGTGTGCTGGACGTGGGTGCCGGCCTGGCGGATCTCCAGGCCTTCCCCGACGCAGAGGACGGGGATGACGTTGTGGCGGTAGGCCGCCTTGACCTTGGCATTCAGGACTTCGTCCGACTCAGCGTGGATGGTCCGGCGTTCGCTGTGGCCAACGAGGACGTACTTGCAGCCGAGCTTGTTCAGGAACTGGCCGGAGATGTCGCCGGTGTACGCACCGGAGTCGAACTGGGACAGGTCCTGGCCGCCGTAGGCGATGTCGAGTTCGTCGCCCTGGACGAGGGTCTGCACGCCGCGGAGGTCGGTGAAGGGCGGGAAGACAGCGGCTTCCACGCGGCTGTAGTCGTGCTTGGCGTCGGACAGTGTCCAGGCCAGCTTCTGCAGGAGGGTGATGCCCTGGACGTGGTCCATGTTCATCTTCCAGTTGCCTGCGATCAAAGGCGTGCGGTCAAAGGTGCCGTTGGTTGACGTAGTCACGTGTTCTCCAAAACTGCCGGTCAAATGTGCTGATCATGTGAACAGCCGGCAGGGCGCCTTCGCGGTGCGAAAGGTGCCCTGCCGGCTGGTATGTCTTTAGCGGTCCAGAACGCTCAGGCCGGGAAGTTCCTTGCCTTCAAGGTATTCCAGGCTGGCGCCGCCGCCGGTGGAAATGTGTCCGAACTGGTCATCGGCGAAGCCGAGGGTGCGGACCGCAGCAGCGGAGTCGCCGCCGCCGACCACCGTGAACGCGTCCGTCTCCGTCAGCGCCTGGGCGATGGCCCGGGTGCCTGCGGAGAATGCCTCGAACTCGAAGACGCCCATGGGGCCGTTCCAGAACACGGTCTTGGCGCCCTTGATCTGCTCGGCGAATGCCCGGGCAGACTCGGGTCCGATGTCCAGGCCGATGCCCTGGGCTCCGAAGCTGCTGCCTTCGATGGCGTCGGCGCTGACCGTTTCGTGGTCGGCGTCGGCGGCGAACTTGGCTGCCACCACGACGTCCGTGGGGATCACGAATTCCGTGCCGGCGTCGGCTGCGCGCTTGAGGTAGTCCTGGACGACCGGGATCTGGTCCTCTTCCAGCAGGCTGCCGGCCACCTTGTGGCCTTCGGCTGCCAGGAACGTGAACAGCATGCCGCCGCCCACCAGGATGGTGTCTGCCTTGCCGAGCAGGTTGTCGATGACCGCGAGCTTGTCCGAAACCTTCGAACCGCCGAGGACCACAACGTAGGGACGCTGGGTGTCTGCGGTCAGCTTGCGGAGGACCTCCACCTCGGTGCCCACAAGGTCGCCAAGGTACGACGGGAGCCGGGTGGCGACGTCGTAAACGCTGGCGTGCTTGCGGTGGACGGCGCCAAAGGCGTCGTTCACAAAAGCACCGTTGTCACCGGTGAGTCCCACCAGTTCGTCGGCGAAAGCGCCACGCTCGGCCTCGTCCTTGCTGGTCTCGCGTGCGTCGAACCGCACGTTCTCGAGCACCAGGACCTGGCCGTCCTGCAGAGCAGCGGCCTGCTCCTTGGCGGAGGACCCTACCGTGTCCTCCGCGAGGGAGACAGGGAAGGAGGCCAGCTCAGCCAGACGGGCAACCGCCGGCTTGAGCGAGTACTTGTCTTCAGGGGCGCCCTTGGGGCGGCCGAGGTGGGCTGTTACCAGCACGCGGGCACCGGCGTCCGTGAGCTTTCCCAGCACTGGCAGAGAGGCCCGAATGCGGCCGTCGTCAGTGACTGTAGAGCCGTCGAGCGGCACATTCAGGTCACTTCTAACCAGAATGTACCGCCCGCGGACACCTTCAGCGATCAGTTCGTTGAGGGTGTGAGATGTCATGTAGCTAACCCTAGCCCAGCTTTGCCGCGACAAGCTCCGTGAGGTCCACGAGGCGGTTCGAGTAGCCCCATTCGTTGTCATACCACGAAACAACCTTGACCTGGTTGCCGATGACCTTGGTCAAACCGGAGTCAAAGATGGACGAGGCGGGGTCGCCGACGATGTCCGAGGAGACGATCGGGGCGTCGGTGTAGGTCAGGATGCCCTGCCACTCATCGGACTCTGCAGCCTTCTTGAGCGCGGCGTTGACTTCCTCGACGGTGGTCTCGCGGGAGACCGTGACGGTGAGGTCGGTTGCGGAGCCGGTGGGGACCGGAACACGGATGGCGTAGCCGTCCAGCTTGCCCTTGAGCTCCGGCAGGACCAGGCCGATGGCCTTGGCGGCACCGGTGGAGGTGGGAACCATGTTGATGGCGGCGGCGCGTGCACGGCGGAGGTCGTTGTGCGGGCCGTCCTGCAGGTTCTGGTCTGCGGTGTAGGCGTGGACGGTTGTCATCAGGCCACGCTCGATGCCGAACGTGTCGTTGACAACCTTGGCCAGCGGGCCGAGGCAGTTGGTGGTGCAGGAAGCGTTGGAGATGATGTGGTGGTTCTCGGGGTCGTACAGACCGTCGTTGACGCCCATCACGATGGTGATGTCCTCGTCCGAAGCGGGGGCGGAGATCAGGACCTTCTTGGCGCCGGCCTCGATGTGCTTCTTGGCGGCAGCCGCCTTGGTGAAGAAACCGGTGGACTCGATGACGATGTCGACGCCGAGGTCCTTCCAGGGGAGGTTGGCGGGGTCGCGCTCGGCCAGAACCTTGATGGCGTTGCCGTTGACGACGAGGTTGCCTTCCTTGACCTCGATGGTCTCGGCCAGGCGTCCGCCGACGGAATCGTACTTGAGCAGGTGGGCCAGTGCCTCGGGGCTCGTGAGGTCGTTGACGGCAACGATCTCAAGGTCCGCACCCTGAGCAAGTGCAGCGCGGAAGTAGTTGCGGCCGATGCGGCCGAAGCCGTTAATACCAATACGGGTGGTCACTTTTTGTCTCCTTTGTGCCTTGGAAGCACAACTAGTTAAGCGGGCGTTCAAGCCAACTAACAGATCCCGCACGCCATTGGGCAGAGATATTTTTCAGATCGGAGGGCGACCAGCCTCATTGCTGAAGGCTAACCGCCTTCCGTGATCCATCTTACGTTTAAGTAGGTCCGCCCCCGCAAGTGCGGGGGCGGACCGTCCAGAATTCGGCCCTAAAGTGGCCGAATGTGAAGTTTGTTACTGCTTTATGTACGCAGGATCACACTTAGAGAGTGATCAGACCGGTTGCGTTGGCGCGTGCCGCGGCGAAGCGGGCGGACACGTCGGCCCAGTTGACGATGTTCCAGAACGCCTTGACGTAGTCAGCCTTGACGTTGACGTAGTCCAGGTAGAAGGCGTGCTCCCACATGTCCAGCATCAGCAGCGGGGTGGTGCCGAGCGCGACGTTGCCCTGCTGGTCATAGAGCTGCTCGATGAGGAGGTTGCCACCGATGGGCTCGTAGGCCAGGAAGCCCCAGCCGGATCCCTGCAGACCGAGGGCGGCCGCGGAGAACTGGGCGCGGAAGGCATCGAACGAACCAAAGGCGTCGTCGATGGCGGCGGCGAGCTCACCTTCAGGCTTGTCGCCTCCGTCCGGGGAGAGGTTGTTCCAGAACACGGAGTGGTTGACGTGGCCGCCGGTGTGGAAGGCCAGGTCCTTGGAAAGGCGGTTGATGTTGGCGAAGTCGCCCTTTTCGCGTGCCTCGGCCAGCTGGGCCAGCGCGTTGTTGGCGCCCGTTACATACGCGGCGTGGTGCTTGCTGTGGTGCAGCTCCATGATCCGTGCAGAGATGTGGGGCTCGAGCGCTGCGTAATCGTAGCTGAGTTCGGGCAGAACGTACTCGGTCACAAAATCCTCCAATGTCGTGGACAGTTTGTCCGGTTTTGCTAACTCTCGGATTGTGCATCCCGGATGACGGGTCATCCGGAAAACTACGATGGCGGCAACAGCCGCCACCTGGTCTTGATTCTATGGGCGCCGTTTACTCGTCCAGCATTTCCGGCGTCACATTGGCATCCGTGCCCGGGATGCCAAGATCCGAGGCGCGTTTGTCCGCCATGGCCAGCAGCCGGCGGATGCGCCCGGCGATGGCGTCCTTCGTCATGGGCGGATCGGCGAGCCGGCCAAGTTCGTCGAGACTGGCCTGCTTGTGGGCCACCCGGAGTTCGCCGGCGTACTTGAGGTGGTCCGGAACGTCGTCGCCGAGGATCTCCAGGGCCCGGTCCACCCTGGCGCCGGCGGCCACAGCGGCCTGCGCGGAGCGGCGGAGGTTGGCGTCATCGAAGTTGGCGAGGCGGTTCGCGGTGGCCCGCACTTCCTTGCGCATGCGCCGCTCTTCCCAGACCATGAGTGCGTCGTGGGCGCCCATCCGGGTGAGCAGCGCGGCGATGGTGTCGCCGTCGCGGATCACCACGCGGTCCACTCCCCTGACTTCCCGGGCCTTGGCCTGTATCCCCAGCCGCCGGGCTGCGCCGACCAGCGCGAGGGCGGATTCCGGACCGGGGCAGGTGACCTCCATGGACGAGGACCGGCCGGGTTCCGTGAGTGAGCCGTGCGCCAGGAAGGCGCCCCGCCACACCGCTTCAGCGTCAGCGGCTGAGCCGTTGACGACGACGGATGGCAGCCCGCGCACGGGCCGTCCCCGGCCGTCAAGGAGGCCGGTCTGCCGGGCGAGCGCCTCGCCGTCGCGGACGACGCGGACCACGTACCGGCTGCCGCGGCGCAGGCCGCTGCCGGAGACGACGATGATCTCGCTCTGGTGCCCGTAGACCTCGGCGATCGCGGCGCGCAGGCGGCGGGCGGTGGAGGCCAGATCGACCTCGGCCTCGATGACGATCCGGCCCGAGATGATGTGCAATCCCCCGGCAAAGCGGAGCATGGCCGAGACCTCAGCCTTGCGGACTGATGATTTCTTGATGTCCAGGCGGGAGAGTTCTTCCTTGACTGATGCTGTCAGTGCCATGGCACCTTTCCTAACTATTCCCGAAAATATCCTGGTAGGCCGTAGCCAGCCGCAAGGGGTCATGGACCGGTCGCCGGCCCGAAGCCCCTACTCTACCCAAGACAACCTCGGCACCGATCATCCCCGCTGCCCGCTCAAACTCGGCCAGGTCCGAAACGGAGGCCGGGTCTGCGAGCACCACGTCCGCGCTGAACTCCGGCGCGTAGTCGCGCAGCACATGCAGGTGGTCGGCGGCGGACATGCCCGACGTTTCCTTGGTGTCCATGGCGAGGTTCATGGTGAGGCAGCGCTTCGCCGGCGTATCGCAGAGCGCCTGGCGCATTTCCGGCAGCAGCAGATGCGGGAGCACGGAGGTGTACCAGGAGCCGGGGCCCAGCACCACCCAGTCGGCAAGCTCAATCGCGGTCAGGGCCTCAACGCAGGCCGGAGCCTGTTCGGGAAGCAGCCGGACGCTCTCCAACGAACCCGCAACGGCGCAGCGGGCCTGGCCCGTGATGGTGGTGACCGTGCTGCTGCCGTCCGGGGCGGTCACGCGGACATCGCCCTCGATGGTCAGCGGAACGGTGGACATGGGAAGAACCTGTCCGCGGGCGCCGAGCAGCGCACCCGCCCATTTCAGGCCGGCCACGGCGTCCCCCAGCAGTTCCCAGAGCGTGACGATCAGAAGGTTTCCCATGGCGTGTTCGTCCAGGGAGGCGCCGCCGCGGGCAGACCGGAACCGGTGCTGCATGACGTCGCGCCAGGTACGGCCCCAGTCGGTGTCATCGCAGAGGGCGGACAGGGCCATCCGGAGATCACCGGGCGGAAGGACGCCGTACTCCTCGCGGAGACGGCCGGAGGACCCGCCGTCGTCCGCCACGGTGACCACCGCGGTCAATTCGGAAGTAAGCAGCCGCAGTGCCGAGAGGGAGGCCGAAAGGCCGTGGCCGCCGCCGAGCGCGACGACGGTGGGTCCCTTGTCCTGTTGGGAACCGGTCAGGCCGGCCGGCGGAATCAAAGGCAGCGGGCCGGTAAGAACCCCCATTACTCGCGGCCCAGGTCCCGGTGCGTCGTGGTCACGGTCACGCGCGGATATTGCGCGAGCCGCTTGGAGAGCTCCATGGCGACCGCCACCGAGCGGTGCTTTCCGCCGGTGCATCCGACGGCGATGGTGGCGTAGTGCTTGTTCTCCCGGCGGTAGCCCTCCAGGACAGGTTCCAGCGCGAGCACGTAGCGCTCCACGAAGTTCGGCACGCCCTCGGCTCCGAGGACGTACTCGCTGACGTCCTGGTCAAGGCCGGTGTGCGGCCGGAGCGCCGGCACCCAGTGCGGATTGGGAATGAACCGGACGTCGGCCACATAGTTGGCGTCCACGGGAAGGCCGTATTTGAAGCCGAAGCTCATGATGTTCAGGCGGATCGCGATGGGGCCGGTCTCGGTGAACAGTTCGGTGATCGCGGTGGCGAGCCCGTGCACGTTCAGGGACGAGGTGTCCAGGACGAGGTCCGAGGAGTCGCGCAGCTCCTTGAGGAGTTCGCGTTCCGCGGCGATGCCGTCCAGGATCCTGCCGCCGCCCTGCAGCGGGTGCGGGCGCCGGCCCTGTTCGAAACGGCGGACCAGGACGTCGTCGCTGGCATCGAGGAACAGCACCCGGAAGGTGACGCCGCTGGCTTCGAGGGCACGGAGCGCGGCGCGGATGTCGGCGAACAGCGCCTTGCTGCGCACGTCCATCACCACGGCAAGTTTGGGAATGGACTGCGGGGCGTGGGACACGAGTTCAGCCAGGGTCCCCAGCATCTGCGGCGGCAGGTTTTCGACGACGTACCAGCCGTGGTCCTCCAGCGCGTCGGAGGCGGTGCTGCGGCCTGCACCGGACATTCCGGTCACGATGAGCAGTTCCGCTTCGGCGGGCTTGACCGGTGTCAGGCCGTCCTCTTCGGTCCTGGACTCCGCCGTCGACTCTGCCATTGATTCCAGCCTCATTCCTGCTGTTGCTTCCGCGCGCAATTACTGCGCGGGTTGCTGTTTGCGGCACACGCCGATTTCCCGTACTTACCCTAACCAAGTTTCGGGGCACGGGCTAAGTTTCCAGCACTTCCCCGGTGGTCATGTTGATCGCCGGAACGGACTCGTCCGAGTCACCGCCCGCGCCGCCCGCGCTGAAGTGGGTGACAATGGCCGCGGCCAGCGCCGGCCCGACACCCTTGGCCGCGGTCAGTTCCGCCGCCGATGCCGCCTTGATCTTCTTCACGGAGCCAAAGTGGGCGAGCAGCGCCTTCCGCTTGGAATCGCCCAGCCCGGGCACGCCGTCGAGGGCTGAGACGGTCATCGCCTTGCCGCGCTTTTGCCGGTGGAAGGAGATGGCGAAGCGGTGCGCCTCGTCGCGGATGCGCTGCAGCATGTAGAGGCCCTGCGAGGAGCGGGGCAGGATGACCGGAAAGTCGCTGTCCGGCAGCCAGACCTCCTCGAGGCGCTTGGCGAGCCCGACGACGTAGACGTCGTCGACGCCCAGCGCCTCCAGTGCCCGGGCGGCCGCGTTCACCTGTGGCTTGCCGCCGTCCACCACCACGAGGTTGGGCGGGTAGGCGAATTTCGCGCGCGGCGCCGGCGTGGTCGTGTCGGACAGTGCGGCGTCCGCCAGCGCGCTGTCCGCCGTTGCCGCGTTTGCGGCGGCTGGCGCCGCCCCTTTGGCACCGGTCCCGTTCGGGGCAGTCGCGACCAGTTCGGCGGCTTCAACCTGGGCCGTCTTGTCCACGAGATAGTGCCGGAAACGCCGCGTCAGGACGTCGTGCATCGCAGCGGTGTCGTCCGTGGCCGCGGCGCCGGTGATGGAGAACTTTCGGTAATCGGACTTCTTGGGCAGCCCGTCCTCCACCACCACCATGGAGGCCACCACGTTAGTGCCCTGGACGTGGGAGACGTCGTAGCATTCGATGCGCAGCAGCGGAACAGGGAGCTCCAGCGCCTCCTGAAGTTCCTGCAGCGCCTGCGACCGGACGGTCAGGTCGCCGGCGCGGCGGGTCTTGTGGAGCCGGAGTGCGTGTTCGGCATTTTCGCGGACCGTGGACATAAGAGCGGCCTTGTCCCCGCGCTGCGGAACCCGGATGTCCACCTTGGCGCCGCGGATGCCGCCCAGCCACTCGGCTAGATCCTGTGAATTGCTCGGTTCGACAGGCACCAGTACCTCGCGGGGAAGCCGGCCCTGGATCTCGGCGTCCTCGCCGTAGACCTGCTGGAGGAGGTGTTCGACGAGGTCGGGGGTGGTGAAGTCCTCCACCTTCTCGACCACCCAGCCGCGCTGGCCGCGCACCCGTCCGCCCCGGACGTGGAACACCTGGACGGCCGCTTCGAGCTCGTCCTCGTGCAGGGCGAAAACGTCGGCGTCGGTGTCCTCGGCAAGCACCACGGCGTTCCGTTCGAAGACCTTCCGGAGGGCGGTGATGTCGTCGCGCAGCCGGGCAGCGCGTTCGTAGTCAAGGATGGCGACGGCGGCCCCCATCTCCTTTTCGAGCCGGGCGATGAACCGCTTGGCCTCGCCTCCCATGAAGGCACAGAAGTCCTCGGCCAGGGCGCGGTGTTCCTCGGGGGTGACGCGGCCGACGCAGGGGGCCGAGCATTTGTCGATGTAGCCCAGCAGGCAGGGCCTGCCGCTGGCCTGGGCACGCTTCAGGACGCCCGCGCTGCAGCTGCGCACGGGAAAGACCCGCAGCAGGGTGTCCATGGTTTCGCGGATGGCTCCAGCCGTGTAAGGGCCGAAGTACCGGGTGCCTTTCCGCCGCTCGCCGCGCATGACCTGCACGCGCGGCAGCTTCTCGCCCATGGTGACGGCGAGGTACGGATACGTCTTGTCGTCCCGGAAAACCACGTTGAACCGCGGCTTGAATTCCTTGATCCAGGTGTATTCCAGCTGGAGGGATTCGAGCTCGCTGGCCACCACCGTCCACTCGACGCTGCTGGCCGCGTACACCATGGCGTGGGTCTTGGGCAGGAGCCCTGCCGGGTTCGCGAAGTACGAATTCAGGCGTGACCGGAGGTTCTTGGCCTTGCCGACGTAGATAACCCGCCCATGGGGATCCCTGAACCTGTAAACGCCCGGATTGGTCGGAATCTCACCCGTCTGGGGTCTATAACTTGATGGATCTGCCACGATTCCAGTCTACTGAGCTGAGGGGCCGCGGATTGCCGCCCGGAAAGCTGCGCCTACTCGATGACCTTGCTCTGGTTGTAGCTGGTGGAGCGTTCCTGGCCGCTGAGCTCGGCGATGGCGTCCATGATCCGGTCGGTCACCTGGCGCCGGGCGGGGAGGGAATGGTCCGGGCCGGTCTTGTCGAAGTAGATCGGCTCCCCCACCTTCATGATGAAGTGCTGGGGTTTAACCGCGTTGCGGCCGGCGGGCTGCAGCTTCTCGGTGCCGATCAGTCCCACCGGGATTACCGGGGCACCGGTGGTGAGGGCCAGCCAGCCGACGCCGGTCCGGCCGCGGTACAGGATTCCGTCACGGGACCGGGTGCCCTCGGGGTAAATGCCGACGCCCCTGCCGTCCTCGAGGATGTCCAGCAGTGTCCTGAGGGCCTGCACGCTCGCGGCCTGTTCCCCTCGTTCGACGGGAATGGAGCCGACTGCCTCGAAGAAGGACTTCATCACGCGGCCCTTGATGCCCTTGGTGGTGAAGTACTCCGCCTTGGCAAAGAACGCGACGGGCCGCGGCATGAGCGCCTGGACAATCACGCTGTCCAGAAAGGAGAGGTGGTTCGGCGCCACAATAAACGGCCCGCTCTTGGGCACGTTCTCCAGCCCGATGACGGTAGGCCGGCAGCTGCCGGAGATGAGGGTCCGCGTCGTCCAGCGGACGCCGTCAAACAGCTCCATCGTTGCGCACCTCGCTCAGGGCTGCGGCGCGGACGTTCTCCAGCTCCTCGACCTTGGCGCGCAGGCCGGCGGTGTCGTGTACGACAGCCACAGCTCCCGCTGCCTCCAGTTCGCCGTCGGGCGCGAAGCCCCAGCTAACGCCGATGCAGTCGAGTCCGTTGGCCAGCGCTCCGGCCACATCCTGCGCGCGGTCGCCCACCGTCACGGCGTGCTGCGTGCCGAGGTCCGTCATGGCAGCGGCGATGATGCCGGTCTTGCCGACCGGACCGGCTGCAGCCGCGGCCTCGTCTGCGGCCGACCCCCTGATGGCGCGGAACCGGCCGGCAATCTTGTGGTGCTGAAGCACCAGCTGGGCAAGGCCTTCGGGCTTTTGCGTAGCAACAGCTATGGGCCGCCCGGCATCCACGTAGCCATCCAACAGGCTGACGATGCCAGGGTACAGGCGGCTTTGGGAAATGCCGACGTCCAGATAATGCATCCGGTACGTCCGGATGACAGCCTTGAGCATGGCCGGCGGAACAGCCGCGACGTTCAGCAGCGAGTCGCTCAGCTTGGGACCCACCATCGCGTCTAGAAGGTCCTGGCTGGGGACAGGAAGGCCATGTTCCGTGAGGGCCGCGGCAATTCCGTCTGTTATCCCGCCGGCCGGATCGACAAGAGTGCCGTCCAGGTCGAAGATCACGGGCACTGTTGTTGAAGTCACCGGCTTAGTTTCTCACGATGGCACGCCTGCTCAAACTCGTATGCCGCCCGGGGAATACTTCCGCCCGTAATTGGAGTTATTGTCCACGTATCGTGACTTCCGAGGCGTTTAGCGGCCATTATCTGGACAAAAACTCCAATGAAATGCGTACGATGGCGGCCCGCCAGTTGATCTGGCGGGCCGCCGTTGCGTTATTGGTCCTGGCGTTCGTGAGCCGTTGCGCTGTTGGTCCTGGCGTTGTGGCCTGGCTGCTAGCCGAGGATCTCGGCCAGGAACTTCGCGGTGTAGCTTTCCGAGGACTTGGAGACCTGCTCGGGGGTACCCGAGGCAATGATCCGGCCCCCGCCGGAGCCTCCGTCAGGGCCAAGGTCCACGATCCAGTCGGCGCTCTTGATGACGTCGAGGTTGTGCTCAATGGTGATAACCGTGTTGCCCTTCTCGACGAGGCCCTGCAGCACCATCAGCAGCTTCCGGATGTCTTCGAAGTGCAGCCCGGTGGTGGGCTCGTCGAGGACGTAGACGCTGCGCCCGTTGGACCGCTTCTGGAGTTCGGCCGCGAGCTTGACGCGCTGCGCTTCACCGCCGGACAGCGTGGTGGCGGGCTGGCCGAGCCGGACGTATCCGAGGCCGACATCGACTAGTGTCTTGAGGTGGCGGGCAATCGGGGAGAAAGCAGCGAAGAATTCGGCTCCCTCCTCGATGGGCATGTTCAGTACGTCGGCGATGGTCTTGCCCTTGTAGTGCACCTCGAGGGTCTCCCGGTTGTAGCGCGCACCGTGGCAGACCTCGCAGGGAACGTAGACGTCCGGCAGGAAGTTCATTTCGATCTTCAGCGTGCCGTCACCGGAGCAGGCTTCGCACCGCCCGCCCTTGACGTTGAAGGAGAACCGTCCCGGGAGGTAGCCGCGGACCTTGGCCTCCGTGGTCTCGGCGAAGAGCTTCCGGATGTTGTCGAACACGCCCGTGTAGGTGGCAGGGTTGGAGCGCGGCGTGCGGCCGATCGGGCTCTGGTCGACGTGCACCACCTTGTCCAGGTGCTCGAGGCCCTGGACAGAGCGGTGCCGCCCGGCCACCTGCTTGGCGCCGTTGAGCTTGTTGGCCAGCACCTTGTACAGGATCTCGTTGACCAGGGTGGATTTGCCCGAGCCGCTGACGCCGGTCACTGCGGTGAACAGGCCCAGCGGGAAGGCCGCATCAACGTTGACGAGGTTGTTTTCGCGGGCACCGACCACCTTCAGCTCGCGCTTCTTGTCGTACTTGCGCCGCTTCTTGGGGATGTCGATGCGCTTCCTGCCGGAGAGATAATCCCCGGTGAGGGACTTCGTGTTCTCCAGCAGCGCTTTGTAGGACCCGGAGTGGACCACCTGTCCGCCGTGTTCGCCGGCTCCGGGGCCGATGTCCACGATCCAGTCGGCCTCGTGGATGGTGTCCTCGTCGTGTTCGACCACGATGAGGGTGTTGCCCAGGTCCCGGAGCCGGGTCAGGGTTTCGATCAGGCGCCGGTTGTCCCGCTGGTGCAGCCCGATGGACGGCTCGTCCAGGACGTACAGCACGCCCACAAGGCCCGATCCGATCTGGGTGGCCAGCCGGATGCGCTGGGCCTCGCCGCCGGAGAGGGTGCCGGAGGGGCGTTCCAGGTTCAGGTACTCCAGCCCCACGTCCAGCAGGAAGGTGAGGCGGGCCTGGATCTCCTTGAGGACCTGGTGTGCGATCTGCGCCTCACGGCCGGTCAGCACGAGGTTGTCCAGGAATGCCGCGCAGTCGCGCATGGGCAGCCGCGCGACGTCGGCAATGGACTTGCCGTTGATGAGCACCGAGAGCGACGCCGGGTTCAGCCGGGCACCGTTGCACGCGGGGCAGGGGATCTGCCGCATGTATTCCTCGTAGCGGTCCCTGGCGGAGTCGGACTCCGTTTCGGTGTGCTTGCGGTGCACGTACTGCACCACGCCTTCGAAGCCCGTGCTGTACTTGCGCTCCCGGCCGAACCGGTTGCGGTACTGGACCACCACCTTGTGGTCCTTGCCGTGCAGGACGGTCTGCCGGACGTCTGCGGAAAGGTCCTGCCACGGCGTGGTCATGGAGAACCCGAGCTCCTTGGCGAGCCCCCCGAGCAGCCGGTTCCAGTACTCGGTGGTCGCGGTGCCCAGGGACCACGGCGCAATTGCCCCGTCCTCGAGCGCAAGCTCCGGGTTCGGAATGATCAGTTCCTCGTCGACTTCCAGCCGGGTGCCGATGCCGCTGCAGGCCGAGCAGGCGCCGAACGGGTTGTTGAACGAGAAGGACCTGGGCTCGATCTCATCGATGGCCAGGGGGTGCTCGTTGGGGCAGGCCAGGTTTTCCGAGAAGGCGCGCGTGCGGTGCGCGTCGTCGGCGTCAAGGTCGACGAAGTCGGCCAGGACGCGCCCTTCGGCGAGGCCGAGCGCCGTCTCGATGGAGTCCGTCAGCCGCTGCCGGATGCCCTCCTTGACCACGAGCCGGTCCACCACCACCTCGATGGTGTGCTTGAACTGCTTGCCGAGCTTGGGCGGGTCGCTCAGCTGGACGAGGTCGCCGTCGACCCGGGCGCGGGAATAGCCCTTCGCCGTCAGCTCCTTGAAGAGGTCCACGAACTCGCCCTTGCGGCCGCGTACCACCGGAGCGAGGATCTGGAAACGGGTCCCGTCCTCAAGTTCGAGCAGCTGGTCCACGATCTGCTGCGGGGTCTGCTTGATGACGGGTTCACCGCACACGGGACAGTGCGGACGGCCCACCCGTGCCCACAGGAGGCGCATGTAGTCGTAAATTTCGGTGATCGTGCCCACGGTGGAGCGCGGGTTCTTGCTCGTGGACTTCTGGTCGATCGAGACCGCAGGCGACAGGCCCTCGATGAAGTCGACGTCGGGCTTGTCCACCTGGCCCAGGAATTGCCGGGCGTAGGCCGAGAGCGATTCCACGTAGCGGCGCTGGCCCTCGGCGAAAATGGTGTCGAAGGCGAGCGAGGACTTTCCCGAACCGGACAGGCCGGTGAAGACGATCATGGCGTCACGCGGCAGGTCGAGGTCGACGTTGCGGAGGTTGTGCTCACGGGCGCCCTTGACCACCAGCCGGGAAAGATCCGGACGCGCCGGTTTGGCGGGGTCCAGGGGGACGACGGCGGAGGGGGCAACAGCGGTTTCTTCAGCTACGGCTTTAGGCACCCACTAATGCTAGTCGAAAACTTCTTCGAATATAAACGCGGGTGTGCTATGCCACGCAGCTACTCGGCGTCGTAAGCGGCAGCCAGCAGGTGGACCGCCTGGGCGAACGTTGCGCCCTGTGATTTGGCGGCCGCGGCATAGTCTGCGGCTGCCTCCGACAACGTCCCCCAGCGCTCGTCGCGGGCGCAGACCACCGTCCCGTTGCGCCCCTTGGTGGCGACGACGCCCGCAGCTTCCAGCTCCTTGTACGCCCGCGCCACGGTGTGGGGTGCGACGCCGAGGGTTTCGGCGAGGCTCCGCACCGCCGGCAGCCGCGTGCCGGGTGCAAGCTTCCCCTGGTCCGCCTGCTCGATCACGTGCAGCCTCAGCTGCTCGAAGAGGGCCACGGAGCTGCCGGTGTTCGGTTTCCACTGCCCCGGGAAGGTATGGCCGGCGGTCACAGGCCTGACTCCCGGTAGCGCTGCCGGCCGGCGGCGTGCCTGCCGCGGTGCCGGCGGATGGCGCCGAGCTCGCGGTCCACCCCGCGGAACTGCGCCTCATACAGGTGCCTGTAATGGCCGTCCACGGACAGCAGGCTGCTGTGCGTTCCCTGTTCAACAATGCGTCCGTGATCCATGACCAGAATTAGATCAGCGTCGCGCACGGTGGACAACCTGTGCGCAATGATGAAGCTCGTCTTACCGTGCCGCAGCCGGTTCATTGCGAGCTTAATCTGCATCTCGGTCCGGGTGTCCACGGAACTCGTTGCCTCGTCCAGGATCAGGACGCTCCGGTCGGCGAGCCGGGCCCGGGCGATCGTGATCAGTTGCCGCTGGCCCTGGCTCAGCGAATCGCCGTCGTCTCCCAGGACCGTGCCGTAGCCGGCGGGCAGCGACCTGACGAAGTGGTCCACGTGGCTGGCCTCGGCCGCGGCCAGGATACGGTCATCATCCGCCCCCGGGGAGCCGTATTCGATGTTTTCGCGCACGGTCCCGCTGAACAGCCAGACGTCCTGCATGACCACGGCGAAGTTGGACCGCAGCGAGTCCACGGGGACCGTGGAGATGTCCGTGCCATCAATCGTGATCCGGCCAGAATCCAGTTCATAGAAGCGCATGAGGAGGTTCACCACGGTGGTCTTGCCCGCACCCGTGTGGCCCACGATGGCCACTGTCTGGCCCGGCAGGACGGAGAAGGACAGCCCGCTGGCGGCCGGCACCCCCGGGGTGTACGCGAAGGTGACGTCCTCGAAGTCAATCCGGCCGCGCAGGCTGTCCTGGCGGACCGGAACGCCGTCCTCGCGTGGAACCTCAGGCTCGTCGAGCAGGGCGAAGACCCGCTCAGCCGAGGCCGCGCAGGACTGCATGAGCGTGAGCATGCCGCCAATCTGCCCCATTGGCTGGGTGAACAGGCGGCTGAACTGGATGAACGCCTGGATGCCGCCGATGGTCATTACCCCGGCCGCCACCTGCAGGGCGCCTACGACGGCCACGGCCACGTAGTTGAGGTTGGCGACGAAGACCATGAGCGGCTGCACGGCTCCCGAGACGAACTGGGCGCGCGCGCTGGCGCGGGCCAGCCGGTCGTTGCCGCGGCCGAAGATGGCCGCCGCCGTGTCCTGCTGCCCGAACGCCTTGATCACCTCGTGTCCGGTGATGAACTCCTCGACGTGGGCATTCAGCTCCCCGGTGGACGCCCACTGGGCCGAGAAATAGGTCTGGGACTGCCGTGCCATGAACACCGTAATCAGCGTGGACACGGGAACGGACACCAGGGCGATGGCGGCCAGCAGCGGCGAGATCCACAGCATCATGGCCAGCGAGCCGCACAGCATCAGCACGGACATGATCAGCTGCGTGAGCAGCTGGTTGAGTGCCTGCGAGATGTTGTCGACGTCGTTGGTGGCCCGGCTGAGGACATCGCCCCTGGCCTGTTCGTGGAAGTGCGCCGACGGCAGCCGGTGCAGTTTGTCCTCGACGGCGGCGCGGAGGCCGAAGACCAGCCGCTGCACCGCCTGGGCGGTCAGCGCCCCCTGGACCCAGTTGAAGACGGACGTCCCAACGTACATCAGCGAGACCACGCCGAGCAGCATGGCAAGTTTGCCGGCGTCGAACGTCCCATGCATGAAGCCGTCGACAACGACGTCGGTGGCGTCGCCTAGGAGCTTGGGAGCCGCCACATTGAGGGCGGCGAAGCCGCAGGTGGCCGCGACGGCCAGGACCATCCTGCCTCCGGACGGGCGCAGCAGGCCCAGCAGGCGTTTGGCGGCCGGCAGGAAAGTGCCGGTGGTGCGCCTGGCCGCGTGGGTGCCCTTCATGGCCGCCCGCTGCTCACGGCTGCTCATCAAGGGCCAGTTGGGATTCGGCGATCTCCCGGTAGGTGGACGACGATTCCAGCAGTTCGGCGTGGGTCCCCTGGGCAACCAGCCGGCCATCCTCCAGCACCAGAATGCGGTCCGCGCCCATGATGGTGGGAATGCGTTCGGCCACCATGATTACCGTGGCTGCTTCCAGCGCGGGCGCCATTGCCTCCCGGACCGCGGCCTCAGTGGCATAGTCCAGGGCGGAAAAACTGTCATCAAAGATGTAGAGGTCCGCGGCGCGGAGCATGGCGCGGGCGATGCAGAGACGCTGCCGCTGCCCGCCCGAAAGCCCGGCCCCGCCCTGGGCGACGGCTGCATGGAGGCCGTCCTGGAGCCCGCGCACGAAGTCCCCGGCCTGCGCCAGCTGCAGAGCCTGCCACAGCTCGTCCTCGGTGGCCTCCGGCGCGCCCATCCGCAGATTGCTCGCCACGGTGCCCGAGAAGAGATAGGAGTGCTGCGGCACCACTGAGATCCGCTCCCGCAGCCGGCCGGCGGGCAGGGTTCTGACGTCGGCTCCCCCCAGCCGGACTTCGCCGGAGGTGGCATTCAGGAACCGCGGCAAGAGATTCAGCAGCGTGGTCTTGCCGCTGCCGGTGGCACCGATGATGGCGGTGGTGGTGCCCGGGACTGCGGTAAAGGAGATGTCCGCCAGGACGGGGGACTCCGCCCCGGG
>NZ_JAAOXD010000001.1:860987-867233 GCF_014694315.1 Arthrobacter ipis
CCTACAAGGCCGGCGACACCGACCTCGCCTGGACCCGGCTGACGAACTGGCGGATCCAGCTCGCCGCCGTCCTGGACCAGGCCGACACCTCACCCGTGACCGCGGTCGCGGTCGAAGGCGCCTCGGACTCACCCAGCACCATCCTGCTCGCAGCCTGGCTGACCCTGTCCCTGGACGCCCCCGTCACGATCGTCGCGGACCCCGCCGGCACCGGCATCCGCCGGGTCCGGCTCACCCGCACCAGCGGCGACGTCCAGCTCTTCCGCCCCGGCCTCACCATCGCCGAACTCACCCAACCCGGCCAACCCGCACAACGCACCCCCCGGGGCGCCGGGCTCCGGCGGGGCCTGCACCGCGGCCGCGGGACGCGTCCCGGTGCGTTCCGGGGCGGGCAGGCCCAGAGCCGGGGTCACATCCAGCACATCCTGGATCCGTTCGGCGCAGACGGCCGCGCGCGGTGCGGTGCTGAGTACGTACATGGCCATCATGATGGCCAGCAGGATCTGCAGGATGTAGGCGATGAAGGCCGTGAGGGCGCCCACCTCCATGCTGCCGCTGGTGATCAGGTGGCCGCCGAACCAGACCACGGCCACCGAGGAGAGGTTCACCACGATCATGATCATCGGCAGCATGCCGGCCACCAGGAGGGCGGACTGGAGGTTGTTTCGGGTCAGCCTCCGGTTCGCTTCCGCGAAGCGGGCCGCCTCGTGCTTCTGCCGGACGAAGCCGCGGATGACGTTGACGCCGATAATCTGTTCGCGGAGGATCCGGGTGACGCCGTCGATGAGTGCCTGCCCCGTCCGGTAGAGCGGGATGAGGCGGCGCACGATCAGGTACATGATGAGCACCAGCAGCGGGACTATGACGATGACGACGGCGGACAGGGCCGCATTTTGCTGGACCGCCAGGATGATTCCGCCGATGCCCATGACGGGCGCCGCGGCGAGCATGGTGAAAACCAGGACCGCGAACGTCTGGATTTGCTGGACGTCGTTGGTGGACCTGGTGACAAGGCTGGCCGTGCCGAACGTCCCGATCTCCTGGGACGACATGGCCTGGACCTGGGAGAACAGCTCGCGCCGCAGGCGGTGGCCGATCTTCATGGCGACGTCGGCCCCCAGGTACCCGGCGCCCAGGGCGGCTGCAGCCTGCAAAGCGGTGAGCACCATCATCCAGCCGCCGAGCCCCAGGATTACTCCGGGCTGGTTGGCGAGGATCCCGTCGTCGATGATGCTCGCGTTCAGCGTCGGCAACAGCAGGTTTCCCGCGGTCTGCACCACCTGCAGCGCGATGATCGCCCAGACAGCCGTCCGGTGTTCGCCCAAGAGGCGGAGCATCAGGCCGAAAAGCACCGCGCCTCCTTCATCGCCTGGGCGTATGGGAGCCAGGCTCGGCCCCCAATAACCGCTTGGCCATTGTAAGCCAGATCACATAGGACCGCGCGGGGGGTTGCGGGGCGGGTTGCGCCGCGAGCCGGGAGCATGCTGCCCTAGAGCTTGCGGGCCACTGCAAAGATCCTGCGGAACGGGTACACCGTGCCGTGCGGAGTTGGCGGATAGGCGTCGGTCAGCCGGGCGCCGTATTCGGCCTCGAACCCGGCGGCGTCCTCCGGCGAAAGCGCGGCCAGCACGGGCCGCAGGCCTGCGCCCCGCACCCAGTCCAGCACCGGGTTTTCGCCGGTGAGCACCTGCTGGTAGGTGGTTTCCCATGCGTCGGCGGCGCATCCGGCGTCGAGCATGATCTCCAGGTAGCGTGCGGGCGGCGCCACCGCCTCATCGTGGCGCAGCACGCCGGCAAGCTTGCCGGCCCACTTCGGCGACTCGGCGACGTCGCGCATCAGGGTATGGGAAGCGGAAGTGAAGTTGCCCGGCACCTGCAGGGCGAACCACGCTCCCGGCTTCAGCGCCGCCAGCCAGCCGGCCAGCAGTTCGGGGTGCCCGGGGACCCACTGCAGCGCCGCGTTGCTCACCACGACGTCTGTGTCCTCGGAGGGCAGCCAGGAGGCGATGTCGCCGCGGCTGAACTCCAGCCCCGGGGCGGACTGCCGGTGCTGTTCGGCCATTGCCAGCATCTCGGCTGAGGAATCCAGGCCCACAACTTGCGCGTCTGGCCAGCGGGCCGCGAGCGTGGCGGTCAGGTTTCCGGGGCCGCAGCCCAGGTCCACCACCTGCCGCGGAGAGTCGGCGAGGACGCGGCCGGTCAGGTCAAAGAACGGGCGCTGCCGGTAGTCCCCGAACTGGACGTATTTGGCGGGATCCCACACATGGCCTCCGGTTGTTCGATGAACGCAGTTTCGTTGGAGCTTCGTCGTTGAAGTTTTGTCCTGGCAGAGCGAGCCTAGCGCCGGCCGGCACGAAACCGTTCATGGACGCGCTGGCACTAAGCTGGAAGGCAATGAAACTCGTTGAACAGCTCCCCGCCCCGTCCGCACGGATCACCACCGGAACCGGCGCGGACCCGGACACGCTGTACGAGCGCTTCGTGGAGTGGACCGAGAGCCGCGGCCTGCAGCTCTACCCGGCGCAGGACGAGGCGATCATGGAGCTGGCCTCCGGCGCCAACGTCATCCTCGCGACGCCCACCGGATCAGGCAAGTCCCTCGTTGCCATTGCGGCCCACTTCCAGGCGATGGCCCGTGGCGAGCGAAGTTACTACACGGCCCCCATCAAGGCCCTGGTGTCCGAAAAGTTCTTTGCGCTCTGCGAGATCTTCGGGGCGGAGAACGTCGGCATGATCACTGGCGACTCCGGCGTGAACCAGGACGCCCCGATCATCTGCTGCACCGCCGAGATCCTGGCGAACACCGCCCTGCGCGAAGGCGCCGCGGCCGATCTGGGCGCCGTCATCATGGACGAGTTCCACTTCTACTCCGATCCGCAGCGCGGCTGGGCGTGGCAGGTTCCGCTGCTGGAACTCCCGCAGGCGCAGTTCCTCCTCATGTCCGCCACGCTGGGCGACGTCAGCCGCTTCGAAGCCGGCATGACCGAACTCACCGGGCGGCCCACCACCACGGTCAGCTCGGCCGAGCGCCCCATTCCTCTGCACTACTACTACCGCGAGACGCCGGTCCACGAGACCCTCGAAGAACTGCTGGGCACCCGGGAAGTGCCGGTCTACGTGGTGCATTTCAGCCAGGCGGAGGCCATCGAGCGCGCCCAGACGCTGATGAGCATCAACGTGTGCACGCGTGAAGAAAAGGACAAGATCGCCGAGCTCATCGCGAACTTCCGTTTCGCGGCAGGTTTCGGCAAGACGCTGAACCGCCTGGTCCGGCACGGCATCGGAGTGCACCACGCCGGCATGCTGCCCAAGTACCGCCGCCTCGTGGAACAGCTGGCCCAGGCTGGCCTGCTTAAGGTCATCTGCGGCACGGACACGCTGGGCGTGGGAATCAACGTTCCCATCCGCACCGTCGTGCTCACCGCACTGAGCAAGTACGACGGCGTACGCACCCGCCTGCTCAACTCCCGTGAGTTCCACCAGATTGCCGGAAGGGCCGGCCGTGCCGGCTACGATACGGCCGGCACCGTGGCGGTGCAGGCCCCCGAGCACGTGGTGGAGAACGTCAAGGCGATGGCCAAGGCCACCGCGAAGTTCGGCGACGACCAGCGGAAGCTGCGCCAGGTGGTGAAGAAGAAGCCGCCGGAGGGGTTCGTGTCCTGGGGCCAGCCCACCTACAACCGCTTGGTGGATTCCGTTCCGGACCCGTTGACCTCCAGTTTCACCGTGACCCATGCGATGCTCATGAACCTCATGGAGCGTCCGGGCGACCCGTTCGCCGCGGCGCGCCGGCTCCTCACGGAGAACCACGAGGGTCGCCCTTCACAGCTTCGGCTCATGAAGAAGGCCCTGGGGATCTACCGGGAGTTGCTCGCGGCCGAGGTTGTGGAGCGCATCCCGGCCGCGGAGCAGGGAACGGACGGCCGCACGGTCCGCCTGACCGTCCACCTGCAGCCCAACTTTGCCCTGAACCAGCCGCTGTCGCCGTTTGCACTGGCTGCGCTGGACCTGATGGACCCCGAGTCGCCGTCCTACGCCGTCGACGTCGTTTCCGTGATTGAAGCCACGCTGGAGAAGCCGCGGCAGATCCTGTCCGCGCAGCAGAAGAAGGCACGCGGTGAGGCCGTGGCCGCCATGAAGGCGGACGGCATCGAGTATGAGCAGCGGATGGCCATGCTCGATGAGGTCACCTATCCCCGGCCGCTCGCGGAAATCCTGGGCGAGGCCTTCGAGGTGTACCGCAAGGCGGCGCCCTGGGTAGGCGACTTTGAACTGGCCCCCAAGTCGATCATCCGGGACATGTACGAGCGCGCGATGAACTTCGGCGAGTTCGTGCAGTTCTACGGCCTTGCCCGCTCCGAAGGCATCGTGCTGCGGTACCTGGCGGACGGCTTCAAGGCACTCCGGCAGACCGTTCCGCAGGATGCGCTGCGGGAGGACCTCGAGGACCTCATCGCTTGGCTCGGTGAGCTGGTGCGGCAGGTGGACTCCAGCCTGCTGGACGAATGGGAGGAACTGGCCTCCGGTGCCGCCCCGACGCCGCACGACGCACCGCCGCCCCGGCCGCCGTCGCTTACGTCCAACATCCGGGCCTTCCGGGTCATGGTCCGCAACGAGATGTTCCGGCGCGTCGAGCTTTTTGCGGACGAGGACGCCGTTGCCCTCGGCGAGCTCGACGGCGACGCTGGCTGGGACGCCGACCGCTGGGAAGACGTCCTGGACGACTACTTCGATGAGCACGACGACATCGGCACCGGCCCTGACGCGCGCGGGCCCGGACTGCTCATCATCACCGAGGAACCCGGTGTCTGGAAGGTCCGGCAGATCTTCGATGACCCGGCGGGCAACCATGACTGGGGGATCTCCGCGGAGGTGGACCTGGCCGCCTCGGACGAGACCGGCACTGCGGTGGTCCGGGTGACCGGAGCGAACCGGCTCTGACCGGCTCTGACCGGCTCTGCCAGCCGGCAGTGTGCTTCCGAACAGATGGAACAGTAAACGTTTAACGTGGGGCGTACCTCAGCAGTTTCACGACCATGCTGGCCTGGCCGGACGAGAACCGGTCCCCCGACTCGGGGTCGAGCCACGGTGCAGGGTCCTCGGGGTCGCCGGTCAGCTCCAGGACCGGTAGGGGCAGGGCAGGCGCCCGCCCGTTCCCGGTGAACAACAGGTTTGGCATGGTGGCGGGGTCGTGGTAGACCCGGCGCTTGCGGTCCCGGGTCATTTCGTCGGGGCTGTGGCACGTATAGCCGGCCCAGTGGACAGGGCCCGGGCAGGCATCAGGGCCCGGCCGGGTATTTTGGCTTGTATCCGTGTGCGGAATTGGCTGGGCCCGGGGCGCTTGAGCTACCGGCTTCTGATCCTCAGACGGCGGGGTGGACTTGACGTATTCCACCCACTGCCCGTTGACCTCAACGTAGAGCAGGTTCTGCTCGCCGCCCAGAAAATAGGCTGTAACGCCGGCGCGCACATTCGCAGCCGGATCGGTCTGCACTGCGGGCGGCATGCTGCTGCCGGTCGTTACTTCATGCATCTGACTGACCACCGTCAGTACCGGTTCCTGCTGGGCGGTGGCCGTACTTAGGAACGGGCGGGTTCCGGCGATGGATGACGCCGCTTTCATGGGCCTGTCCCTTCCATCACCGTGACACGGCCCTGCGGTGCCGCCACCGCAGGCTCGGCGGTTATGCCCGATCCGAGGTAGCGCTCGATGCTGACGGGGCAGTCGCCCAGCCCGCCGCCCTGCCCCCGGCGGCGGAAGTTGATGACCTGGCCGGTTCTGCCGCACCCGCAGGTGCCCGTCTCGACCTCGCCCATGTCGTCGGTGAGGAGGAAACCGGGGTAGCTGGTGCTGAGGGCGTCCAGTACTGCGATGGTGCCGGTCTCCCCCGGGGCGAGCTCCTTGCCGTTCTGGCCAGGGTCCCGGATGGAGATGTAGCACCACGGCGGAACGTGTTTGCGATGCAGGTGGCATTCGACTGCGAGCATGTTCGACTCGATCATCCCGTACATGTCGCGCACGTTCACCGCGCGCACGCCGAGCAAGTCGTGGCACCGCTCCCGAAAGCCTTCGTCAGGGATGGCCTCGGCCGTGTGCCGCTTCCAGCCGCCGAGAGTGATGATCATGCTGTACGGGTCCAAGCGCACCTTGATGTTCTCCCGTTCAAGGAACCGGAGGAGCTGGCCGATGAGGAACGGCGGGCTGACGATGTGGCGTGTCATATGCCCCTCCCACCGGTGCAGGTG
>NZ_JAAOXD010000001.1:867333-869434 GCF_014694315.1 Arthrobacter ipis
AACCATCACCTTGGTCGCGAGCAGGCAGTTGTCCCCGGTCCTTGCCCCGGCCGGAAAGAGAACCGCGTTGCCAAGGAAGTTGTGCGCGCCGATCGCCGCCCGACTGACCTTGAACGACGTCGCCGAGAAATCGGTGTTCATGAAGGACACCGCATCGGCGATCATCGTGCCGGTGCCGATCGATGAAAGGAAAGGGTTGTCGTGCTTGAACACCGTGCCCATGTTCGAACCGGTCTGCTGGACCTTTCCCAACTTGTAGCCGATGGCCTGCACGTAGTTCACGATGTACGAGCTGTCCCCGAACAACTGTTGCAGCATGTGACTGTTGGTCAACCTCGTCACCGCGCGCGCGGCCGCGTCCCGCACGCCGAACAGCGGATACACCGTGTCAGGCTTCAGAGCGAGGTTGAGCACCCGGGGCAGGGTCGTGACGGCCACCAATGTGAGGACCGTCCCCCCGAAGACGCCCAGGCCGGCGAGAGCAATGGCTTGGGCGTAGAAGGTCCACTCGGCAAAGGCGAGCGGATGCGCGTCCAGCAACGCCGCAACGCTCGGAATCGCCAGGACGGCCAGCGTGATGACCAGGCCCACCATGGTGCGACCCATTCCGAGCGCGCCGAAGAGCTGGGTGAGGGCGAACCATCCCCGGCGCCAGGGCCGGTAGGGCGTGGCCTCGACAGTGCCGTACTCCTCATCCGTTCGCCTGCCCGGCGAACCGTGCCAATGTTCCCCGGCGGGCACGGCCTGCCCCGTGTACAGGGTGGACCGGTGGCCCAACTGTGCGGCGTCTCCCATCGCCGTGTCGATGTCCAGGACACTGCCCTCGCCAACGATCACGTCCCGGCCCAGCCTCACCGCACCGAACTGGATGACGCCGCCGTGGGCGCGGTAGCCGCTCATGAACACGTCCTTGCGGATCACCGTCCCCTCGCCGATCGTGAGCAGGTCCGTGCAGACCGGCAGGTGGTTGGTCATGATCATCACGTTGCGGCCCACCTTCGCGCCCATGGCCCGCAAGTAGAAAGTCGTCAGCGGGGAACCGGTCATCAGCGAGAGGGGCGAGGTCCGCATCAGGGTCTTGACCAGCCAGAACCGGAAGTAGGCCAGGCTCCAAATGCGAATCTCCTGGGGGTGGAAGCGCCCGATGACGAGCCACTTCGCCGCCACCGGCAGGATGCAGAGTAGTACGAACACCATTGCGGCGAGGCCGATCGCCCGCAGGTAGATCTCCCAGAAGGCCATTCCATGATTCAGCCATTGGTGGTTGCCTGGCCCGGCGTTCGGGAACTCCCACTGGTAGCCCACGATCGCGAGCCAGCCGGCGAGGAGACAATAGCAGAGGTAGACGAGCGCCTGCAGGGCGCCGCACATGACGTACTCCCATGTCCGGGCGTCCATGGGCGCCGCCGTCTCCGGCACGGAGGCCACCGCTGGCGAGGTCTCCGGCTCCTTGTCCTTTTGCGGGGGAACCTGCAACGCCGCTGCCAGCGCGGAAATATTCGGGTTGCTGTAGATGTCCTTCATGGACACCGTAGGCAGGTCCGGCTGCTTGCGCACCCGGGCGCAGAACTTCGCCATGACCAGCGAGTCCGCGCCCAGGTCCTGGAAGAAGTCATCGCCCACCGCGACCTGCTCGATGCCGAGCACGCCGGCCAGCACCTCGGCCAACCGGTCCTGCACCTGCACCTGTGCCGTCGCCTCTTCCGCCGGCGCCAGGGCCGCGGCCAGCGCCGCGATCGTTGGGTTCTGATAGATGTCCTTGATGGACACCGCCGGCAGGTCCGGCTGCTTGCGCACCCGGGCGCAGAACTTCGCCATGACCAGCGAGTCCGCGCCCAAGTCCTGGAAGAAATCGGCCTCCACCGGCACACGCTCAATGTCCAGCACGCCGGCCAGCACCTCCGCCAACCGGTCCTGCACCTGCACCGTCGCCGACGCCTCTTCCGCCGGTGCCGTCACCTGTTCCGCCGGTGCCAGGGCCGCGGCCAGCGCGGAGATCGTTGGGTTCTGGTAGATGTCCTTGATGGACACCGCCGGCAGGTCCGGCTGCTTGCGCACCCGGGCGCAGAACTGCGCCATGACCAGCGAGTCCGCGCCCAAG
>NZ_JAAOXD010000001.1:869444-869848 GCF_014694315.1 Arthrobacter ipis
AGGCAACAGCCGTACCCGTGGCCGGAGTGGCTGGAGAGCGGCCCCCGGCCGGAGCTGCGGTTGCCTCAGGAATGTGGGGATTGATGGTAGGTGTGGAACGTGGTGGGCTCTGTAGGTTATCGAGACGCATTTTCACTTTAGGAAATTCCCTAGTGCGGCGGTGCCGACGTAATCGGCCACGGGTACGGGTGCCGGGTGCTGTGGCTCCGGCACCGGGTCGGACCGTCGGTCCGGGGCCCCTGTCAAACCGGCGGATGCCAGAGCCGCGGCCCCGAAATGATCGTGCACCCAGTCAGGGTTGTAGATGGTGTCCAGGTAGGGACGGCCCATGTCCGGGGAGATGGCCACCGCCGTCAGGTCCTGCGCGCCGTGGTCGGTGAGCCAGGACATGGCGCCGTGGACCA
>NZ_JAAOXD010000001.1:869858-948692 GCF_014694315.1 Arthrobacter ipis
GGTCGTCAGCGGGGAACCGGTCATCAGCGAAAGGGGCGAGGTCCGCATCAGGGTCTTGACCAGCCAGAACCGGAAGTAGGCCAGGCTCCAGATGCGGATCTCCCGCGGACGGAAGCGCCCGATGACGAGCCACTTCGCCGCCACCGGCAGGATGCAGAGTAGTACGAACACCATTGCGGCGAGGCCGATCGCCCGCAGATAGATCTCCCAGAAAGCCATTCCATGACTCAGCCATTGGTGGTTGCCTGGCCCGGCGTTCGGGAACTCCCACTGGTAGCCCACGACCGCCAGCCAGCCGGCAAGGACGCAATAGCAGAGGTAGACGAGCGCCTGCAGGGCGCCGCACATGACGTACTCCCACCTCCGCGCGTCCATGGGCGCCGCCGTCTCCGGCACGGAGGCCACCGCTGGCGAGGTCTCCGGCTCCTTATCCTTTTGCCGGGGAACCTGCAACGCCGCTGCCAGCGCGGAGATATTCGGGTTGCTGTAGATCTCCTTCATGGACACCGCCGGCAGGTCCGGCTGCTTGCGCACCCGGGCGCAGAACTGCGCCATGACCAGCGAGTCCGCGCCCAGATCCTGGAAGAAGTCATCGCCCACCGCGACCTGCCCGACGTCCAGCACGCCGGCCAGCACCTCCGCCAACCGGTCCTGCACCTGCACCGTCACCGACGCCTCTTCCGCCGGTGCCGTCACCTGTTCCGCCGGCGCCAGGGCCCCGGCCAGCGCCGAGATCGTCGGATACTGGTAGATGTCCTTGATGGACACCGCCGGCAGGTCCGGCTGCTTGCGCACCCGGGCGCAGAACTGCGCCATGACCAGCGAGTCCGCGCCCAAGTCGTAGAAGAAGTTGGCGTCCACGGGGACATCGTCCTTCTTCACCACCGATGCGAGCAGATCCGCCAGCCGGCGCTCCAGGACAACAGCCGTACCCGTGGCCGGAGTGGCTGGAGAGCGGCCCCCGGCCGGAGCTGCGGTTGCCTCAGGAATGGGGGGATTGATGGGAGGTGTGGAACGTGGTGGGCTCTGTAGGTTATCGAGACGCATTTTCACTTTAGGAAATTCCCTAGTGCGGCGGTGCCGACGTAATCGGCCACGGGTACGGGTGCTGGGTGCTGTGGCTCCGGCACGGGATCGGACCGTCGGTCCGGGGCCCCTGTCAAACCGGCGGATGCCAGCGCCGCGGCGCCGAAATGATCGTGCACCCAGTCAGGGTTGTAGATGGTATCCAGGTAGGGACGGCCCATGTCCGGGGAGATGGCCACCGCCGTCAGGTCCTGCGCGCCGTGGTCGGTGAGCCAGGACATGGCGCCGTGGACCACGGTGCCGGTGGAGCCACCGAGCATGAAGCCGGCCGCCGCGAGGCGGTGGCAGGCGCGCACCGTGTCCAGTTCTTCGACCATCACCACGTCATCGATCAAGGACTCGTCGAGCTGCGGCGGCCGCACGCTCATGCCCAGTCCCGGGATCAGGCGGACGGCCGGCTGGCCGCCGAACGAGACCGAACCTGCGGCGTCGACCGCGACAATCCGGACATCGGGCCGGTGCTCACGGAAGTACCGTGCGCAACCCATCAAGGTCCCCGTTGTCCCGGCTCCCACAAATAGCACATCCAGTTCGGGGAACTGATTAGAGATCCCGGGGGCAGTCCAGCGGTAGTGCGCTCCCCAGTTGCCGGGATTGGTGTACTGGTTGAGCCAGATGTACCGCTCGTCGGACGCGCACAGGTCCTGCACGTGGTTAAGCCGGGCTCCGAGGAAGCCGTCGACGGGATCCGGTTCGGTGACCAGGTCCACCTGTGCCCCGAGCGACTCCATGAGCTGCCGGGTTGCCGGGTTGCAGCGCGGATCGATCACGCACACGAAGCGGTATCCCTTGCTGGCGGCGATCATGCTGAGCGCGACGCCGAGGTTGCCCGAGGAGGACTCCACGAGGATCGAGCCAGGGCCGATCAGCCCCTCCCGCTCGGCGCGCTCAACCATCTCCCGCGCGGGCTTGAGCTTGATTGAGCCGGCGAAATTAAACCCCTCGATCTTCAGATAGAGGCGGCAGTCCAGCACCCCTTCCAGGTCGACGAACAGGCTCTGCTCGTTGAACAGGTGCGGATCCTTGATAATCGGCATTTTCTTACTCGTTCCCCTGCCATGAGCTTGGTCAGGGTTGGGATATTCCTGCCATGTTCCTGCCAGCTTGTGTGTGAAGGGTGGCGGACATCTGCGTCCGGCCAAATTCACTTTTCAAGAGAGCCGCCCAGAGCGGCACGAACGGAACACTGCGGTCGCCGCTATTTCCCCCAGCAGCGAATACCTGGCTTCCCCACCGCAATATCCGAGATGCAGTTGAGGCTTGTGTTTCGACACTAGACGGGTTTCGTGGCCTACCGCAATCACTTTGAGTACCTGCATCCAAGTACCTGTGAGTACCTACTTACTCGCACACGCACCCCCCGCGCGGCGTCATACTCGACTCTTGTCAAAGTCCTTCCGGGCAGCCTCACCAGGCAGTAACTTTCAATCATGGACGCGTTCCCCTCGAGGTGCAGACCGCGTAGGACCACAGCGGGAGCATTAGTTGCTGTGGTGGCTGTGTTGTTGGCGGCATGTTCATCGCCTGCGGGGAGGGACCCGTTGCCGGCGCCGCCGGCTGTGACTTTGCCAGCGGAAGAATCTCCGCTGACGCAACCGGCCCGGCCCGCACCCCCACCGGGGGCGCCGTCGGCGCCGAGCACAGTCGCAGCAGCCCCAAAGGCCACTGCCAGGCAGGTATTTTCAGCTTTCACCGGCAGGAACCTGATACAGCACCTTGAGGCACTGCAGAAGGCCGCGGACGAATCGGGCGGAAACCGTGCCTCGGGGACCCGCGGCTACGAAGCATCCGCCCGTTACGTTGAGGAACAGCTGCGTGCTGCTGGGTACAAGCCTGTGCGGCAGGTCTTCACCTATCGGGATGAGAACCGCGGGACGGACGTCGAGACCTTCAACATCCTCGCGGACACGGCGGGCAGCGCCCAGCACACCATCGTGGTGGGCGCGCACCTCGACTCCGTGCGCCGCGGCCCCGGGATCAATGACAACGGCAGCGGCGTAGCCGCCTTGATCGAGACTGCCCGCTGGATGGCCGAAACGGGCATCCAGCCGAAGAACCGGGTGCGTTTTGCTTTCTGGGGCGCCGAAGAGGTGGACCTGCTGGGTTCCCAGCACTACGTGGACTCCCTCAGCAACGGGGAAATCGCGCAGACCATGCTGAACCTGAACCTGGATATGGTCGCATCGCCAAACGGCGGACTATTCGTCCACGACGGTGATGGCTCAAGCTTCGGAGATGCCGGTCCGGCCGGCTCGGACGTCATCGAGCGCACCTTCCTGGACTATTTCGCACAGAACGGACTCGCGGCCGCGCCCACGATATTTGAAAATGGCGATTCCGACTACTGGCCCTTCCTGAAAGCCGGCATTCCCACGGGCGGTCTGTTCACCGGGGACGACGACGAGAAGACGGCAGAACAGGTGCAGGAGTTCGGCGGTGTTGAGAACAGCGAGTACGATGCCTGCTATCACAGGGCTTGCGACGACATTTCAAACATCGACCGGCAGATGCTGCACGATATGGCGGGTGCCCTGGGCTACGTGACGGTCGCCTTCGCGATGCTGCCGCGCCCTGATTAGGAGTGTTGCCCGGTGCTGCAGTTAACTGCGAGGCTTCACGACAAGTGCCACTGCTGCAGTGAATGAAAGCGGCAGCCCCACTGAACCCGGATCCACAGCATCGACCACCCAGCGATTACGGCCACCCGTTCCTGCCACCTGGACCGGCAGCAGGGGAACAGAACCGGCAACATCCACGAGAGCCGGGTCAACGGAGGCCAGCCCCCTGCCGAGGGCCTTCAGGACTGCCTCCTTGCGCGTCCATAGACGTGTCTGGAAACCCGGCTGCAGCGCGGGCTCCACCTTCTGCAGTTCTTCCCGTTCCCGCGCCGAAAGTGCCACCTGTCCGAACCCCTCAAAACCTGCGGCTACGCCGCTCTCCAGGTCGACGCCCACCCCCAACACCTGCCCGTCCGTGGACGCGGCCACCAGGCACCAGTCTTCCGCCCTGCTCAGGCTCGCCAGGACGGTCACCTTCCGTGGGCCCGCTCGATACCGCGGCATTCCGTGCACGTGGTCGTCCCTGGTGCACTCCCGGCAGACGTAGTCGGCCTGCAGGTCCCGTACGTCAACTTCTGCGGCCTCGGCGGCATGGCTCCGTAACGCGATGCGCCCGGCCAGGAACCTCTCCCGCCGCACCTGCGAAGCGAACGTCCATGCCAACTGCCGCTCGGCATCGTCCAGGAAATCGGCATGGCCAAGGTCGACGCTGGACAGCCTTACGGCTGCCAAACGGATCCGCTGCACGTCTGGCTGGGGTGGCCTGTTTACGCCGGCCCCCGAAGGGTTGCTGGATTCTTGACGGGTCATTGGATTCAACAGCCTATACGCCAGCGGCATCCTTCGGGCATGCCGCCTCCCCGGAACGCAGTAAGCTCGGATCCATGAGTGTAATCCGTCCCTCCACACCCGCCGATGTTCCCGTAATCCTGCAGATGATCCACGAGCTGGCCGTCTACGAAAAGGAGCCGGACGCCGTCCGGAACACCCCCGAGATGCTCACCGAGGTCCTCTTCGGCAGCAACCCGCGCGTTTACGCCCACATGGCCGAGAACGAGGACGGGCAGGTACAGGGCTTTGCGCTCTGGTTCCTCAACTACTCAACGTGGGAAGGCGTGCACGGGATCTATCTGGAGGACCTCTACGTGACCCCGGAAGCCCGAGGCGAGGGCCACGGGAAGGCCCTTTTGCAGCATCTGGCGGCGACCGCCGTCGAACGCGGCTACGCGCGTGTCGAGTGGAGCGTGCTGGACTGGAACGAACCGTCCATCAACTTCTACCGGAAGCTTGGCGCGTTCCCGATGGAGAATTGGTCCACGTTCCGGCTGACGGGAGCCGCGCTGGCCGAGTTCGGGAGCCGCAGCGAGGTTGGTGTCCATGGCTGAGGCAGCGCTGGACGCCAGCGTACAGAAGGGCCTCAGCGTACAGAAGGGCCCCAGCTCACAGAAGAGCCCTGTCCATACGGTCCGAGCCCGGCACACATTCCGTGGCATGCGCACGGTGGAGCACTGCTTCACCGTGCCGCTGGACCATTTTGCGGACCCGGCCGCTGACGCCGCAGCCGAGACCATAACAGTGTTCGCCCGCGAATACGTGTCCGAGGAACACAGCGAGGCCGAGGCCGCCGAGCTGCCGTGGCTCCTGTACCTTCAGGGCGGCCCGGGCGGACGCGGCAACCGCTTCGCGTCGCTGGGCGGCTGGAGCAAGGCAGCCGCCAAGGACTTCCGCATCTTGATGCTGGACCAGCGGGGCACCGGCCTCTCCTCCCCCATTGACCGCAACAGCCTGCCCCTGCGCGGGGATGCGGCAGCGCAGGCGAGGTACCTTGAGCACTTCCGGGCCGATTCGATCATCGCCGACGCCGAGCTTATCCGCCAGGCTCTCGGCTCGGAGCCGTGGACTGTCTACGGACAGAGCTACGGCGGCTTCTGCGCGCTCACGTACCTGTCTTTCGCACCCAGGGGCCTGCGCGAGGTGCTGATCACCGGAGGGCTCGCTCCGCTCACCGGTTCCCCGGAGCGGGTCTACCGCGAGACCTTCAGACGGGTGGCAGCCCGCAATGCGGAGTACTTCGGCTGGTACCCCGAGGACCGGGAAACTGTAAACCGCATCGCCAGTCACCTCCGCAGCACGGCGGAGTGCCTCCCGGACGGGTCTCCCCTCACGGTCGAGAGGTTCCAGATGGTGGGGTCCTTCCTCGGCGGGAACACCCGGGTGGACACCCTGCACAACCTGCTGGAGGACGCCTTTGTGGAGGCGCCCGGCGGTCCGCGGCTCTCCGATCCGTTCCTGGAGCAGGTCCGCCCCCTGGTCTCGCGGGCAGCCAATCCGCTGTACGCGCTCATGCACGAGTCCATCTACGGCCAGGGCGCGGCCACGGCATGGGCAGCCTGGCGCGTCCTCGACGAGTTCCCGGAATTCCGCCCGGACGCTGCCGACGTACTCCTGACCGGCGAGATGGTTTACCCCTGGTACTTCGAGCAGGACCCTGCCCTCCGCCCGCTGCAAGAAGTGGCGGAACTGCTGGCGGCCAAGGCTGACTGGAAGCCGCTGTATGACACCGCGCAGCTGGCTGCCAACATCGTGCCCGCGGCGGCCGCCGTCTACCGCGACGACATCTATGTGGACCACGGGCTCTCCATGGAGACCGCAGCGGCCGTCCGCAAGTTGTATACCTGGGAAACCGGCGAGTTCCACCACGACGGCATCGCGGACGACGGTGAGGCCATCTTCGGCCGCCTGCTCGGCATGGTGCGCTCCGCCCGCTGAAGCCAGCGCGAACGGGCACACAAGCCGCGCGAACTGGCAGGTAATGCCCTCAAGACGGGGATTTGCGGGCATTACCTGCCCGTTCGCGCTCCGAACCCTCTCGACATGCAAAAAAAGGCAACCCCGGCCACCAGTTGGCCGGGGTTGCTTTCACGCTGAAGCGGCGGAAGCTAGTCGACGTCGCTCAGGCTCTTCCGGGAGTCTTCCTCGAGGCGGGCATCCAGCTTGGCCTTTTGCGCGCCGGAGCTCACCAGGCTGGCGATCACGGCGATGATGATGGTGCCGATGATGACCGCGAGGGACACGTACGTGGGGATTTCCGGGGCCCATTCGATGTGGTGCCCGCCGTTGATGAACGGCAGCTCGTTGACGTGCATGGCGTGCAGGATCAGCTTCACGCCGATGAACGCCAGGATGATGGACAGCGCGTGCTTCAGGTAGATGAGACGGTTCATCAGGCCGCCGAGCAGGAAGTACAGCTGACGCAGGCCCATCAGGGCGAAGATGTTCGCCGTGAAGACGATGAAGGCGCTCTGCGTCAGGCCGAAGATCGCGGGGATGGAGTCGACCGCGAAGAGCAGGTCGGTCATACCGATGGTGACGAAAACGATCACCATGGGGGTGAAGACCTTCTTGCCGTCCACCGTGGTGCGCAGCTTGCCGCCGTCGAACTTTTCGGACATGGGGATGACCTTGCGGAGCTTGCCGATGAGGGCGTTCTCCTTGTCCTCTTCGTCTTCGCCCTCGTCCTGCGCCTGCTTCCAGGCGGTCCAGAGGAGGAAGGCGCCGAAGATGTAGAAGACCCAGCTGAACTGCTCGATTACGATGGCGCCGAGCATGATGAAGATGCCGCGCAGGATCAGCGCGATGATGATGCCCACCATCAGCACTTCCTGCTGGTACTTACGGGGCACGGAGAAGCGGGCCATGATGATGATGAAGACAAACAGGTTGTCGATGCTGAGGCTGTACTCAGTCACCCAGCCGGCCACGAACTGGCTGCCGTACTCGGGTCCCGTGAACGCGAACATGGCACCGGCGAACACGAGGGCCAATGCCACGTAGAAGGCCACCCAGAGGCCGGCTTCCTTCATGGAGGGCTCATGCGGACGGCGCACGACCAGAAGCAGGTCCATAAGGAGGATGATGCCGAGGACGACGAACGAGCCGACCTCGAACCAGACGGGAAGTTCCACAAAAATGCCTTTCGCAGGGTACAGAAAACCGGTGTAAGTCTCTCCGGCGAACCTGTGCACTTGGTGCTGATGTGGCTGCCCGCTACGCCCGGCAGGGCATCTGTGCCCTGCGTGTTGACGTTCGTAGCGCTTGGGATACTCCCCTACGTGACCTCAACTTTACCCTAGAGGCGCGGTCCCCCGCGCCACGTGACGGCCCCGCGCCGCGTGCCGGCCCTGCGCCACGACGGCCCTGCGCCGCCCCGCCACGTGACGGCCCCGCGCCGCGTGCCGGCCCTGCGCCACGACGGCCCTGCGCCGCCCGATGCGCCAGGTGACGCCCCGCGCCCGCGCCACCTGATCCAAGGGTGGCTAGGCGTGCCCGGCCGACTGCATCTGCCGCAGTTCCTTCTTAAGCTCGGATACTTCGTCGCGGATGCGGGCAGCCACTTCGAACTGCAGTTCGGCGGCCGCTCCGTGCATCTGCTCGGTCAGCTGCTCAATCAGGCCCACCAGGTCCTCGGCAGGCGCCGCCGCCAGCCCGTCGGCGCGGACGGTGGCCGCCCCCTTGGCGGCGGACTTGCCGCGCTTGGCGCCCTTGGCCAAACGGTTGTTGTTGAGCAGTTCCTGGGTGTCCGCGTCTTCCTTGGCCAGCTGGTCGGTGATGTCGGCGATCTTCTTCCGCAGCGGTTGCGGATCGATTCCGTTTTCCGTGTTGTAGGCCACCTGGATGGCGCGGCGCCGGTTTGTTTCATCGATGGCATGGGCCATGGAGTCAGTAATCCGGTCCGCGTACATGTGGACCTGGCCCGAGACGTTGCGCGCCGCACGGCCGATGGTCTGGATCAGGGACGTGGACGACCTCAGGAAGCCTTCCTTGTCCGCGTCCAGGATGCTCACCAGGGAGACCTCCGGCAGGTCAAGGCCTTCCCGGAGCAGGTTGATGCCCACCAGGACGTCGAACACGCCCATCCGGAGTTCGCGGAGCAGCTCAACACGCCGCAGCGTGTCGACGTCGGAGTGCAGGTACTCCACCTTGATGCCATGGCCGAGGAGGTAGTCGGTGAGGTCCTCCGCCATCCTCTTGGTCAGCGTGGTGACCAGGACGCGTTCGTTCTTCTCCGTACGGGTCTTGATCTCACCCAGCAGGTCGTCGATCTGGCCTTTCGTGGGCTTGACCACCACCTCGGGGTCGATCAGACCGGTGGGCCTGATGATCTGCTGGACGAAGCCGTCCGCCTTGCCCAGCTCGTATTTGCCGGGCGTGGCGGACAAGTACACGGTCTGGCCTACGCGCTCCAGGAACTCGTCCCATTTCAGCGGGCGGTTGTCCATGGCGGACGGCAGCCGGAAGCCGAAGTCCACCAGGTTCCGCTTGCGGGACATATCGCCCTCGTACATGGCCCCGATCTGCGGGATGGTCACGTGGGACTCGTCCACCACCAGCAGGAAGTCGTCCGGGAAGTAGTCCAGGAGGCAATGCGGGGCGGTTCCGCGGGCGCGGCCGTCAATGTGCGATGAGTAGTTCTCGATGCCGTTGCAGAAACCCATCTGCTGCATCATCTCGAGGTCGTAAGTGGTGCGCATCCGCAGCCGCTGGGATTCCACGAGCTTGTTCTGGCTCTCCAGGACCTGGAGCCGTTCCGCGAGTTCGTCCTCAATCCGCTTGATGGCACGCGCCATCCGCTCGGGGCCGGCCACATAGTGCGAGGCCGGGAACACGTACATCTCCTCTTCGTCCCGGATCACCTCGCCGGTCAGCGGATGCAGGGTATGGATGTTCTCGATCTCATCCCCGAAAAACTCGATCCGGATGGCCAGTTCCTCATACATGGGAATGATTTCCACGGTGTCGCCGCGGACCCGGAACGTGCCGCGGTGGAAGTCCATGTCATTGCGGGCGTACTGCATGGACACGAATTTGCGCAGCAGGTCATCACGGTTCATCTCGGCGCCCTTGCGCAGCGTCACCATACCGGCGATGTACTCTTCCGGCGTGCCCAGACCGTAGATGCAGGACACGGTTGCCACCACAATCACGTCGCGGCGGGTGAGGAGCGCGTTGGTGGCGGAGTGCCGGAGCCGCTCCACTTCCTCGTTGATGGAGGAGTCCTTCTCGATGAACGTGTCCGTCTGCGCCACGTACGCTTCGGGCTGGTAGTAGTCGTAGTAGGACACGAAGTACTCCACCGCATTGTTCGGCAGAAGTTCGCGGAACTCGTTGGCCAGCTGCGCCGCGAGGGTCTTGTTCTGGACCATCACCAGCGTGGGCCGCTGGACCTGCTCGATCAGCCACGCGGTGGTGGCGCTCTTGCCGGTACCGGTGGCGCCGAGCAGCACCACGTCCTTTTCGCCGTTCCTGATGCGCTCCGTCAGTTCTGCGATGGCTGCCGGCTGGTCACCGGCGGGCTGGAACTCACTGATGACCTCGAAGGGCGCAACGACCCGGTTGACCTCCTGCGCAAGACTCATGCATCTAATCTACAGCCGGCCACTGACAGGAACTCCTGATTCCGCTTTGGGCTGTACTGGGTTCAGCGCTGACCCGCGTTGGCGGAGCTGGAAACGTACGACGGCGGCTGCCAGCCGCTGCTTTCGGCCCACCGTTCCATTCCGGGAGCCCCAACGTCGCGGAACCAGGCCTCTTTGTCGTCGGCGTAGCCGGACGTGTTGGCGTCGGACGCATGCAGGGCGGCCAGCCTGCGCTTCTCCGCGGCATACTCCCCCCGTGCCGCTGGATCGGCGCGCAGCCAGTCGCGGAAGCAGAGGGCAAACCGCCAGCCCGGCGAACCGGCCACCCGGACATGGAGATTCACCGGACGGGCCGGATCTGCGTTGCCGTGCAGGCGCTTGGACCAGGCAGCGGGGTCAAAGCGCCCGTGGGGGCTGTCCATCAGGACGCCCGGCCAGAGCGGGAACCCTGCGGCACCCAGCAGGGGGGCAATCCGGTCTGCCGTCGCCAGATCAGCCACCGCGAGCTGCAGGTCGATGACGTCCTTCGCCCTGAGGCCGGCAACCGACGTCGACCCGATGTGGTCCACGGCCAGGACACCCTCCGGGGCGGCGGCCTTCAGCCGCTCGGCCAGACAGGCAGCCTGGCGCGGCCAGTCCAGGTTCGGGGCCACGAGGAGGGGCGCGCCGCTGCGGCCGGCCACCGCGGCCTGGCTGATGTTCCGCGCGAAGGGCACGAGCCGCCCGTCCCACAGACGGTCCACGGCAGCCAGCAGCTCCTGCCGCGTGCCGGCGTTGGGAAGGACCACGTCCGCAGCGGCGAGCCGGTCCTGGCGGGACGCCTGGGCGGCCATCCGTGCACGGGCGTCCGCTTCAGTCATCCCACGGTGCCCGGTCATGCGCTGCAGCCGGACATCCTCGGGCGCATCCACCACCAGCACGAGGTGGAAGTTCTTCTGCTGTCCGGTTTCCACCAGGAGCGGGATGTCCTGGACCACCACCGCGTCCCCCGGCGCGGCCGCAATCACCGCCGCGGCGCGTTCGCGCACGAGCGGATGCACGATGCCATTGAGCACGGCGCGCTGTTCCGGCTCCTGAAACACGATGGCCCCGAGGCGCGGCCGGTCGAGCCTCCCCTCGCCGTCGAGGATGTCCGGGCCGAACGCTTCCACGACGGCGGCCAGCCCCGGAGTGCCCGGTTCCACCACTTCACGGGCGATCGCGTCGGCATCGACGAGCACTGCCCCCAGTTCTTCCAGGCGCGTTGCCACCAGGGACTTCCCCGAGGCGATGCCGCCCGTCAACCCAATCTTCAGCACTCCCCAAGACTAGACTGAAGCGGTGGCAGACGAGGCAGTCCCAACACATAAAGGGGCAATACAGACCGAGCCGACACAAAGCAGCCGGTCCGCGTACACCGCGCTGGCTGCCGGGGACGGCTTCCGCCATGAGATCGAGATCAAGCGCTCCCGGTTCATCACCGTCCTGCGCCGTGCGGGGACCGAAGAGAATGCCCGCGCGCTGGTGTCTGAACTCCGCCGCGAGTTCCATGACGCCCGGCACCACTGCTCCGCGTTCGTCCTGGGGCCGGACCGGGACATCCAGCGGTCCAGTGACGACGGCGAACCCTCCGGCACCGCCGGAATCCCGATGCTGGAGGCCCTGCTCCGGCGGGAAACCGCACCCGGGGTGACGGACCTCAGCGACGTAAGTACCGTCGTCGTGCGCTACTTCGGGGGGATCCTGCTGGGAGCCGGCGGGCTGGTGCGCGCCTACTCCGAATCAGTCTCGACGGCGCTGGAGCTGGCACCGCTGGTGCAGCGCCGGCGGCTGCGCATCTGTGCCGTCCGGGTACCTCACGCCGCGGCAGGGCGTCTTGAGAACGACCTGCGCAGCGCGGGCTATGCGATGGCGGAGACCGGCTACGAAGCCCAGTCCACGGTGCTGCGCATCGCGCTGCCGGACGCCCCCGGTGACCTGGCCGCGGCCGCCGACCGGCTGGCCGCCCTGACAGCCGGAAGCGCCGGCCTCCAGCGCGAGGACACGGAGTGGATTGACGTTCCGCACTGACGGATTGCCAAGACGGGCGGCTGCCGGAAAAGAATCATCAGCTTGCTTATGACTTTGCGCTTTTCTAGGGTGGACGTGTAAGGCACCACACGGAAAAGGAGGACGCATGTCAGAGCACGACATCACCGGCAAGAGGGTCGCCTTCCTGTTGACGGACGGCGTGGAGCAGGTTGAACTGACCAGCCCGTGGGACGCCGTCAAGAACGCCGGCGGCGAACCTGTCCTGGTGGCTCCGAAGAGCGGGAAGCTCCAGGGTTTTGAGGGCGTCGAAAAGGGCGACACTTTCGACGTCGACCTGACCCTGAAGGACGCCAACGCCGCGGACTTCCACGCACTGGTGATCCCGGGCGGCGTGGTGAACGCAGACCACCTCAGGGTGGACAAGGACGCGCAGGCGTTTGCCCGCAGCTTCTTTGAACAGCACAAGCCGGTGGCGGCCATCTGCCATGGCCCCTGGCTGCTCATCGATGCGGGCGTCGTCAAGGGCAGGAACCTCACTTCCTACCACACGCTGGCCACAGACCTGCGGAACGCGGGCGCCAACTGGAGCGACCAGGAAGTCGTGGTGGACCAGGGCTTCGTGACCAGCAGGAAGCCGGACGACCTTCCCGCATTCAACGACAAGGTGCTGGAGGAGATCGCCGAAGGCGAGCACGCCGGCCAGACCGCCTGACGTTCCCCAGGCAAGAACGGTAAACAAAAAGGTGGCCGCCCCCTCTCGGGGACGGCCACCTTTTCAGTGGCAATTAGCTAATGCCTGGCAATTAGTTGCCGGTCAGCTTCTCGCGCAGAGCGGCAAGCGCCTCGTCCGAAGCAAGCGTGCCTGCACCGGAATCGGTGGCAGCCGGCTCGGAGGAGTAGCTGGTGGTGCCGGAGTCGCTCTCACCGGCCGTTGCAGCTGCAGCGTCATCGGCGGCGTGCTGGGTGACCTGCTTCTTGTGTGCTTCCCAGCGGGTCTGGGCGTCAGCGTACTGCTGCTCCCAGGCGGCGCGCTGGTTCTCGTAGCCTTCAAGCCACTCGTTGGACTCCGGGTCGAAGCCCTCCGGGTACTTGTAGTTGCCCTCTTCGTCGTACTCTGCGGCCATGCCGTACAGAGCGGGATCGAACTCGGTGCTGTCGGCGTCAACGCCCTCGTTGGCCTGCTTGAGGGAGAGGGAGATGCGGCGGCGCTCGAGGTCGATGTCGATGACCTTGACGAACAGTTCGTCGCCAACGGAGACAACCTGCTCAGCGAGCTCCACGTGGCGGACAGCCAGTTCGGAGATGTGAACGAGGCCTTCGATGCCGTCTTCGACGCGAACGAACGCACCGAACGGAACGAGCTTGGTAACCTTACCCGGAACAACCTGGCCGAGGGCGTGGGTGCGGGCGAAGGTCTGCCACGGATCTTCCTGCGTAGCCTTGAGCGACAGGGAAACGCGCTCGCGGTCCAGGTCGACCTCGAGAACCTCGACGGTGACTTCCTGGCCAACTTCGACAACCTCGGACGGGTGGTCGATGTGCTTCCAGGACAGCTCGGAAACGTGAACCAGGCCGTCTACGCCGCCCAGGTCCACGAAGGCACCGAAGTTGACGATGGAGGAAACGACGCCGGGACGGACCTGGCCCTTTTCCAGCTTGTTGAGGAACGTGGAGCGGACCTCGGACTGGGTCTGCTCGAGCCATGCACGGCGGGACAGCACAACGTTGTTGCGGTTCTTGTCCAGCTCGATGATCTTGGCTTCGATCTGCTGACCGATGTACGGAGCCAGGTCGCGCACACGGCGCATCTCGACGAGGGATGCGGGCAGGAAGCCGCGCAGACCGATGTCGAGGATAAGACCACCCTTGACAACCTCGATGACGGTACCGGTGACAACACCGTCTTCTTCCTTGACCTTCTCGATGTCGCCCCAGGCACGCTCGTACTGAGCACGCTTCTTGGAGAGGATCAGGCGGCCTTCTTTGTCTTCCTTGGTGAGCACCAGGGCTTCGACCTGATCGCCAACGGAGACGACGTCTCCGGGGTCAACGTCGTGCTTGATGGAAAGCTCGCGGGAGGGAATGACACCTTCGGTCTTGTAACCGATGTCGAGCAGAACTTCGTCGCGGTCGACCTTGACGACGGTACCTTCGACGAGGTCTCCGTCGTTGAAGTACTTGATGGTGGCGTCGACAGCTGCGAGGAAGTCCTCAGCGGTACCGATGTCGTTGATCGCGACTACGGGGGTACCGGGCTTCTCGGTGGAGGTGATGGTCATGTAGTAGGGGCTCCGTTGTGGATAGTTAGTCGGTCAGGCAAACCGCCGCGCCTGCGTTATGGAACGCAGGCGCAGGTGCGGGCACCTCGCAGGGAAGTGCCTGGTCATCCTGATTTTGTGGATTAAAGAAAAAGCATGCACGTAGTACACGCCCGTTTATTCTAGTGGCAAGCGCCAACCGGGGTCAAAGCGCTAAAAGTGTGTCAGGCAGTGCGGCGGACGTTCGACGGCGAACATGCGGGCGGCGCGGAACGCCGCGCCCGGCGTGTGCTCCAGAATGCGCCCCGACGCCGCCAGGGTCACGGGGCTGACCCCGCCAAGGTAAATGGCGGACAGCGCCGCGACATCCAGCTCGAGGTCCGGTGCGGTGAGGTCCGGCGCGCTGGGGTCTCCGGAGGTGACCTCTGCGCCGCCGCCGTCCGCTTCCAATGTGAAGGTGCCGCCGGTCAGGCCGAGGGAGTCGGAGACTTTCAGCACCAGCCGCCCGTCAGCCGGGTAGTGGCGGGCTTCCAGGGCCTGCTTCACGTCGAGGATCCGCAGCCAGAGCATGTCCCGCGCTTCCGTGGCCTCCACGCAGCGCGCGTCCTCGAGGGCCCACCGGAGCGTATCGTCCACCGGCGCTTCCTCCCAGGTGATCCGGTCCACCAGGTCGATGGCGGCCAGGTACTGCCACAGCTCGAGGTACGCCGCTCCCGTCGCCGCGACCAGGTCCACGACTTCCATGGTGTACGGGGTGCTGGTCCAGCCGGCAAACCTGTACGAGACGTAGCCGTCCACGTCGCCGCCGGGCCCGTAGTGCAGCGCCACCTTGACCTTCGGGTCTTCGCCCCCCTCGCGGCTGACGGATCCCGAGGCGAACTGCCGGTAGAACTCGTGCCGGCCGATGGATCCGGGCGTGCTGCGGTGCAGACGCTCGAAGACCTCCGGAGCCAGGTCCAGCAGCACCTTGGGGTCGGCCACCTCGACGCTGCCCACCGGTGTGTGGTTGAGCCGGAAACGCGCAGTGGTGTCCACCTTCATGGACTGCTCGGACGTTGCCACGCCAAACCCGAACCGGCCATAGATCGAGGCCTCGGACGCCGTGAGGGCGGCCATCGCGAGGCCTTCCTCCCGGGCCAGGGCCAGGTCCTCCCCCATCATGCGGCGCAGCAGGCCGCGGCGCCGGTGTGAGGTGCGGACCGTCACGGCGGTCACCAGCCGGGTGTCCAGCAGCCGGCCAAAGCCGATGTTCAGTGTCTTGGTCATTGTCCCGAAGGTGGCAACGGGCACGTCGGCTCCTAGTGAGTGGCAGGCCACCGTTCCGGCCTGGTACACCCCGGTCATGACGCGCCCGTCGGTGCGCTGCAGCTCGATGCTCTTGTCCACGCGTTCCTCGCTGCGCCGGGCATCGTGGAAGCCGAAGGCTACCGCCTGCATCCAGGCAACCGACTCCCCGTAGGCAGGATCGTCTTTGGCCGCCGCTTGGAACCGACGGATTTCATAGTCAGCGCTCAGATTAGACACAACCCCGAGCCTAGCCAAGGTCCCGACAGCCCGCCATAGGCAAGCTGAAGTGCCCGCGGCGGCCGGCCCCGGCCGCTAAGGCTAGTGCCCGGCGTCGTACCAGCTGGTGCCGACGCCGATCTGGACTTCCAGCGGCACGCTGAGTTCCGCGGCGGCGGCCATCTGCTCCGTAACGAGCTTTTCGACTGCCTCCCGTTCGCCGTTGGCCACTTCCAGCACCAGTTCGTCATGGACCTGCAAAAGCATGCGTGACTTGAGCCCCTGCGCGGCCAGTTCCGAGTGCACGCCCAGCATGGCGCGCTTGATGATGTCCGCCGCGGAGCCCTGGATGGGCGAGTTCAGGGCGATGCGTTCGGCGTTCTCCCGCAGCTGCCGGTCCGTGCTGGTGAGGTCCGGCAGGTAGCGGCGCCGGCCCTCGATCGTGGCCGTGTAGCCGTCCACCCTGGCCTGGTCCACCACGCCGCGGAGGTAGTCCCGCACGGCACCGAACCGGTCGAAGTAGTCCTTCATGAGGTTCCTGGCCTCGTCCACCGAGATCTCGAGCTGCTTGGACAGCCCGAAGGACGTCAGCCCGTAGGCCAGGCCGTAGGACATGGCCTTGACCTTGGATCGCATCGCGCTGGTCACCTCGGCCGGCGGCACGTGGAAGATGGACGAGCCGACGAAGCGGTGCAGGTCCTCCCCCTCGCGGTAGGCCTCGATCAGGCCGGCGTCCCCGGACAGGTGCGCCATGATGCGCATCTCGATCTGCGAGTAGTCCGCGGACAGCAGGCACTCGTAGCCGTCGCTGACCACGAAGATGCCGCGCACGCGGCGGCCCTCCTCGCTGCGGATCGGGATGTTCTGCAGGTTCGGGTTGTTGGACGAGATGCGCCCGGTGGCGGCCACGTTCTGGGCGTAGGTGGTGTGGATGCGGCCGTCCTCCGCCACGGATTTCTTGAGCGTTTCCACCATCTGCCGCAGCTTCGCCGATTCGCGGTGGGCCATGAGCTGGACCAGGAATTCATGCCCGGTTTTCTCCAGCAGGTTCTTCAGCGATGCGGCGTCCGTGGTGTAACCGGACTTGATCTTCTTGGTCTTGGGCAGTTGCAGCTCCTCGAAGAGGACCGTCTGCAGCTGCTTCGGCGAACCGAGGTTCACCTCGTGGCCGATCGCGGCGAACGCCCGTTCCTGGGCATCGTCGATCACCCTGGCCAGGTCCGCCAGTTGTTCGTCCATCAGCTCCATGGAGACGGCGATGCCGGTCTTCTCCATGTCCGCGAGGACTCGGGCCACCGGCAGCTCCAGCGTGGCCAGCAGGTCCTCGGCCTTGCGGTCCCTCAGTTCCGATTCGAAGAACCGGCTCAGTTTATGGACGACGGCGGCCACCTGGACCAGCGCTCCGGAGGCCGCGGCGTCGTCGTCGAAGGCCAGCTCCAGCTGGCCCGCCTTGGCGGCCTCGGGGGTGATGTGGATGTTCAGGTGGAACTGGGCCAGTTCGGCCAGTTCGTACGTGCGGCGGTCGGGCTGGATGAGGTAGCCGGAGATGGAGGTGTCATCCACCACGCCTTCCAGGCCGAACCCGCGGTTGGCCAGCGCCTTCAGCGCAGCCTTGTAGCCATGCATCACCTTCGGGGATCCCGCGTCCCGGAGCCACTGGGCCAGCACATTTTCGGCGTCGGCGTCCAGCGCGGTGAGGTCCACGTAGGCGGCGGCATCGTCCCGCACGATGGCGACCGCGTCCGCGTCCTCGCCGATCCGGCCGGGCAGCACGTCTACTGCGAGGGCGGACCGGTGACCGGCCCCTGCTTGGAGGAAGGCCCGGAGCGAGTCCGCGTCGGTCAGCGCGGCGAAGTCCCTGGCCTCCAGGGGCTCGCGCTCCGGCGCAGGCGCTTCGCTCGCGTACAGATCAAAGAGGCGGGTGCGGATCGTTTTGAATTCGAGCTCGTCGAAGAGCTCCTCGACGGCCTTCTGGTCCGGCCGCGGATCAGCCAGCTCGTCCAGCGTCACCGGGAGGTCAAGGTCGGTGTGGAGCCGGTTCAGCTTGCGGTTGCGCTTGACCGCGTCCACGTTGTCCCGCAGCGCGTCCCCCACCTTCCCGCCGATGGCGTCGAGGTGTTCCAGCACGCCTTCGAGGCCGCCGTAGAGGTTGATCCACTTGGCTGCCGTTTTGGGTCCGACTCCCGGGACGCCCGGCAGGTTGTCAGCGGTCTCCCCCACCAGGGCGGCGAGGTCCGAATACCGGGAGGGGCTGACGAAGTACTTCGCCTCGATGGCGGCGGCATCCATGCGCGGGATGTCGCTGACGCCCTTCCTCGGGTACAGCACGAAGACGTTGTCCGTGATGAGCTGGAACGCGTCGCGGTCACCGGACACGAGCAGGACTTCAAAACCGGCCTTTTCACCCATGGCTGCGAGCGTGGCCAGGATGTCGTCCGCTTCGTAACCGGGCATCTTGATGGTCTTGATGCCCCAGGCGCCCATGACCTGATCGATTAGGTCGATCTGGCCACTCATTTCGCGGGGCGTCTCGTTGCGGCCGCCCTTGTACTCGCTGTACTCGGCCTTGCGGTGAGTGGTGTCGTCCGAGACGTCGAAAGCGACCGCGACGTGGGTGGGCTTCTGTTCCTTGATCAGGTTAATGAGCATGGACGTGAAGCCGTGGATAGCGTTGGTGTGCTGGCCCCGGGCGGTGGAGAACTTGTCAGCCGGGAGGGCAAAGAAAGCCCGGAAGGCCATGGAGTGCCCGTCCAGGACCAGAAGCCGGGGCTGCTCCGTCAGGGGAACGACGGGTGCCTCGGTGGCCGACACCGACGGGGCGTCAGGCGAGGACACCGCGATGTCCTGAAGGGTCTGGGTTGTGGACGGAATTGGGGCCGGTTTGGTTGTTTCACTCACAGGTGCCAGCCTAGTTGCCATGATGGACAATTTCACGCCGGGCCCTGCCGGTGAGGCCAGTCCCGCAGAGGCCGGCGCGGCGGCGGAAGCGCGCTCTGCCGTCGAAACGCCTGCGGCGGTTGGGACGCCCGGTGCGGTGGAGGCCGCGGCCGAAGCCGACTTTCGGGAAGAGCTGTTTGAGGCCGGCGTCCCCGAGCACCTGCACGACTGGCTCGCCGGGTACGGCATCGGCGCCCTCGTGGTGAAGATGGGGATCCGGTTCCTGGAGATGAGCCCTGAACGGTGCGTTGCCACGATGCCGGTGGAGGGGAATACGCAGGTGGCCGGGATCCTGCACGGCGGCGCGCATGTGGTGCTGGCCGAGACCCTGGGATCGTTTGCCGCCGGGATGCACGCCGGTCCCGGCCGCCAGGCGCTGGGCATCGAGGTGGGAGCCACGCACCACCGCGCGGTGTCCGCGGGCACGGTCACCGGAACGTGCACGGCCATCCACCTGGGCCGCACGCTGACCACTCACGAAATCGTGATGACCGACGAACAGGGGCGCCGGTTGTCCACGGCGCGCATCACCAACCTCATCCGGTAGCGGCAGAAGAGACTAGCGCCCAGGCCAGCGGTACCGGAGCTCCACGATCCCCCGCCCCTGGGGCCGCGCCTCCTGAAACTCCAGTGGCGCCGTCGGGCCCTGGGCGAGGGGAAGCAGCCGTTTTCCGCTTCCGAGCACCACCGGGATGACCGAGACAATCAGTTCGTCCAGGAGACCGGCGCCGGCGAACTGGGCGGCGAGCTCGCCGCCGCCCACCACCCAGATGTTTTGGCCGGCAGCGTCGCGCCAGAGGTCGTCAATGAATTCTGTCACCTCGCCGCGCACGAACGTGATGTCAGCTCCCGGCGGGGCGCTGAACTCGTGGTGGGTGAAGATCCAGCAGGGCGTGCCGGGGTAAGGCCAGTTGCCGGGTTCATGCTCTATCAGCCACTCGTAGGTGGTTCCACCCATGACGATGCAGCCGACGCCGGCCATGAAGGCGTCGTAGCTTTCCTTGCCGCCTCCGAAGCCGTCGAACTGCAGCAGCCAGGCAAGGTCGTCGTCTGCCGTGGCGATGAAGCCGTCGAGGGAGGACGCAGCGTAATACTGGACACTGGGCATGGACCCAGCCTAGCCACTCCGCTTCAGCGTTCCCAGAGCGTCACAGGGGCCCGGAGCGGCCAGGGTTCCCAGAGCAGCACGGGGTTCCCAGAGCAGCACGAGGCGGCGCAGTTCCATAGGCGGTCCGTCGCCGGACCCGCCCGGTTAGCCGCTGAAGTACGGAATGATCAGGTACAGCCCGAACATCACGGCGATGGCGCAGAGTCCAAAGCAGACGTAGGAGAGGTATTTGACCCACGCCGGCGCGGCGACCTGGCGGTCACCGGCGATGGCGGTCAGCCGGACGCCGAGGGAATAGAGGACCACTACGGTCACGGCGGCGACGAGTGTGGCGCCGGCTACGGTGAGGAGTTCCAACCACTTCATCGCTGCGGGCCCTTCAGGTTTTTGTTCTTGGCGCGCTCGGCGGCGCGTGCCCTGGCGAGGGCCTTCTTCTTCGCGAAGCGGACTGCCTGCCCGGCCTCTTCGACCTCGACGGCGTTGTGGTGGCCCACTTGGGATTTGCGGGATACCAGGAACATGTACAGCACGGCGCCGATGCCGGCCACTGCCGCGATGACCACGCCGACGACCCCGGTCTTGACCAGCAGCGCGGTCAGAGCACCGACAATGCCTGCGGCGGGCAGCGTGAAGAGCCAGCCGAGGGCGATGCGCCCCACCATGCCCCAGCGCACCGTGGTGCCCCTGCGGCCCATGCCGGAACCGATCACTGAACCGGAGGCCACCTGGGTGGTGGACAGGGCAAAGCCAAGGTGCGAGGAGGCCAGGATGGCGGAAGCTGTGCTCGACTCGGCCGCGAAGCCCTGGGCGGGCTTGACCTCCGTGAGTCCGGCGCCCATGGTCCTGATGATGCGCCAGCCGCCGGCGTACGTTCCGACAGCGATGGCGAGTGCGCACGCCGTGATCACCCACAGCTGCGGGCCGGAGCCCGGCTGCTGCGTTCCTGCCGAGATGAGGACCAGGGTGATGATGCCCATGGTCTTCTGGGCATCGTTGGTGCCGTGCGCCAGGGCCACGAGGCTGGAGGTGAACACCTGGCCCGTCCGGAAACCGCCGCGCTTCTGGGTGAGCTTGCTGCCCGTCTCCGGATCATGGCGGGCCGTGAGCGCGTAGGCGATGCGGGTGCAGATGTAGGCCACAAGCCCGGCGATGACCGGGGCGAAGATGGCGGGCAGAATGACCTTCTGCAGCAGCGTCTCAAGATTGACGGCGTGGAATCCGATGCCGATGATCGCGGCACCGATGAGGCCCCCGAAGAGTGCATGGGATGAACTGGACGGCAGTCCCTTGAGCCAGGTGATCATGTTCCACAGAACGGCGCCCATGAGGCCGGCAAAAATAATGTCCGGGGTGATCTGGACCCCGCCCGACCCCTCGCGGATGATGCCGCCCGAGACCGTTTTCGCGACTTCCGTGGACAGGAAGGCCCCGACAAGGTTCAGGGCCGCCGCGAGGGCAACCGCAGTCTTCGGCTTGATGGCACCGGTGGCGATGGGCGTGGCCATCGCGTTCGCGGTGTCATGGAACCCGTTCGTGAAGTCGAAAAATAACGCCAGCGCAATGACCAGCGCCACCATGAAGGTGATGTCCACCTGTTGCCCAATCTGCAGAGTCTACGTACAGCAGTTCCACTCCCCTGCCTGCACTGCACAGCATAGTTCACCCGCTGTTTAAGAAAACGTCTGGGGGTGGGGGTAGCGGAGCTGCAGAGCGGGCTTGAAACCTTATCGATGGTACGCGTCCTGCAGACGAGGTCAAACCTGGACCGCCCATACTCAGTCACACCTGCCGGTCCGGGGGCCGGGAGAAGGCCCGAATGGCCTCCAGCTGGCGCGGCGACAGTCCAGTCCGGGGGTCCGGCGAGACCAGCAAGGCACGGCGGCCAAGGATCCGTGCCCAAGCCTGCGCCCGGCCTTCAAATGCGAGCTGGTCGTCCACCCAGATGATCCGCTCCGGCGTGTTCCTGCCCACATCCGCCTGAATGGCTTCCAGCTTCCACCATTCCGCGCCGCTGCCCGCCCCGTCCGAGGTAAGCACCGGCCACGTGCTGCCCCTCAGGCCGGTAACCGGGCAGAGGACGGCGGGCGCCAGTTCCTCCCAGCTGGTGAGCCAGACGCAGCGGAGTCCGGGCTGCAGAGACAGCCGGTTCAGGGCCGCCACCAGCTCCGCCGCATAGGCAACTTCCAGCATCCCGGCGAAGGTGTAACGCCAGGCCGAGCCCCACGGCGTGGTGCCCGTCGGGCCGAACGGGCACACCACGCCGTCGACATCGAGGTAGAGGGTCACCTTGTTCCCGGTGTCTCCCTTTAGCCCGGTGTCCCCATTCGGTTCGGCAATTCCCACGGCGTTCCTCCCACGCTGGCAACGCTACGGAACGCCGGCCGGGCCGGGCAAGGCCTCCGGAAAACACGAGGCCCAACTGCCGGTCCCGCAGCCCTGCAGTGGATCTGAGGGCGGCCAAAACGCCCGGGGTAGACTGTGCCCGTCAGCGCTGGAGCGGGATCCGACGGAAGGCAATCCATGGGCATGGCCGGGGCAAACGGGGAAATTTCGGAAGGCGAACTGGACCTCCTCCACCGCTACTGGAGCGCGGCGAACTACCTGACGGTGGCCCAGATCTACCTCCAGGACAATGCACTGCTTCGGGAGCCGCTGCGGCCGGAGCACATCAAGCCGAGGCTGCTGGGCCACTGGGGCACCGGCCCCGGGCTGTCGCTGATCTACGCCCACCTGAACCGGCTGATCCGGAATACATCCGCCGAGGTCCTGTTCATCGCCGGTCCCGGCCACGGCGGACCGTCGGTGGTGGCGAACGTCTACCTCGAGGGCACCTACTCCGAGATCTACCCTGAGATCAGCCGCGACGCCGCCGGGCTGCGCCGGCTGGCACGGCAGTTTTCGACGCCGGGCGGTGTGGGCAGCCATGTGGGCCCGGCCACCCCCGGGTCCATCCACGAAGGCGGCGAGCTGGGCTACTCGCTGATGCACGCCACCGGCGCGGTGATGGACAACCCGGATCTCATCGCGGCCTGTGTGGTGGGCGACGGCGAGGCCGAGACCGGCCCGTTGGCCGCCTCTTGGACGGCGCCGTTCTTCCTCAACCCCGCGCGGGACGGCGCGGTCCTGCCCATCCTGCACCTCAACGGGGCCAAGATTTCCGGCCCTACAGTCCTGGCACGCCGCCCCGACGCGGACGTCGAGGCACTGCTAAGCGCCAACGGCTGGGAACCCGTTACCGTGTCCGGCGACCAGCCCGAGAAGGTCCACCGTGCCCTGGCCGTTGCCCTGGACAACGCGTATGCCACCATCCGGGACATGCAGCAGGCCGCCCGGGGCGCCGGTTCCGGCTCTTCCGGCTCCGGCAGTAACCGGCCGACGGCGGCGCGCTGGCCGGCGATCATCCTGCGGACCCCCAAGGGCTGGACCGGACCGGAGTCCGTGGACGGCACCCGGGTGGAAGGCACGTTCCGTGCGCACCAGGTTCCCCTGTCAGGTGTCAGGGACAACCCGGAGCACCTGGCGCTGCTGGAGCAATGGATGCGTTCCTACCAGCCCGAATCCCTGTTCGACGACGACGGCCGGCTCCTCCCGGAACTGGCCGCTTTGGCGCCCGAAGGCAGGCTCCGGATGGGGGCGGCGCCGTGGGCCAACGGCCAGCCGTCCGTCCCGCTGGACATTCCGGACCTTGCCCAGTACGCCGTCGACCCGCGCCAGCCCGGTTCGACCAGCATCGAAACCACCAAGCCGCTGGGCGAACTGTTCCGTGACCTCTACACCGGAACGGAGGACAACCCGCGGTTCCGGCTGTTCTGCCCGGACGAAACCAACAGCAACAGGCTGGGCGCCGTGTTCGAGGCCACCGACCGTTGCCTGATGCTGCCGGGGACCGACGGGGAGAGCGACGGCGACGACCATGTCTCTCCGGACGGCCGCGTCATGGAGGTGCTCTCCGAGCACCTGTGCCAGGGGTGGCTGGAAGGCTACCTGCTGACCGGGCGGCACGGGTTCTTCGCCAGCTATGAGGCCTTCGCCATGGTCAGCGCCTCCATGACCGTCCAGCACGCCAAGTGGCTGCAGCACGCCCGGGAGCTGGAGTGGCGCTCGCCGGTGCCGAGCCTGAACATCCTGCTGACCTCCACCTGCTGGCGCAACGACCACAACGGCTTCAGCCACCAGGGCCCGGGGCTGATCGACACCGTGCTGTCCCTGTCCGGCGAGGTGACGAGGATCTACCTGCCGCCGGACACCAACACGCTGCTGGCGGCGGCAGAACACGCCCTGCTCAGCAAGGATTACGTGAACCTGGTCGTCGTCGACAAGCAGTCGCACCCCCAGTACCTGACCCTGGCGGAAGCCCGCGCGCATGCCGAGGCCGGCGCCTCCCGCTGGGAGTGGGCCGGCAACGAGGTCGGCAGCAGCACAGAACCGGATGTCGTCCTCGCGTGCGCCGGCGACATCCCCACCGAGGAGGCGCTCGCGGCGGCCTGGCTGCTGCAGCGCCACGTTCCCGATGCCATCGTGCGCGTGGTGAACGTCATGGACGCCATGGTGCTTCCGCCGCGCGACGTGCACCCGCACGGGCTCGACGACGGGACGTTCACTTCGCTGTTCACTGACACCTGCGAGGTGGTCGTGGCATGGCACGGCTACGCCCGCTCGTTCCACCAGCTCCTGCACGGCCGGCCGAACCCGGACCGGTTCCACGTCCGCGGCTACAGCCAGCAGGGCACCACCACCACGCCGTTCGACATGGTGGTGGTCAACCGGATGAGCCGCTACCACCTGGCGCTGGAGGCACTACGCCGGATGCCGCGGCAGTTCGACGGCGCGGAGGCTTTGGCCGATCACTGCAACCAGCAGCTGGACGCCCATGCTGAATACATCCGGGAGCACTTCGAGGACCTGCCCGGCATCCGCGAGTGGGTATGGTCGCCGCCTGGTTCCTCCCCACCCGCGCCCTAACCTCGCAAGCTCGGCCAGGGAACCCTGCGGGCGTGGGCCCCGTTCCTGGCGTTACCCGCTAGGGAGCCGGCGCTGCCGAGGCTCCGCTGACGTTCACCAGCCATGCGATGCCGAACTTGTCGGTGCACATGCCGAAGATGTCGCCCCATGGGGCCTTCTCCATCGGGACGGTGACGGTGCCGCCGTCGCCGGACAGTTTGTCGTAATAGCCGCGAAGTTCCGCCTCGTCGTCGCCGCTGAGAGATACGGAGATGTTGTTCCCCGGCGAATAGTCCATGGAGTTGGGGGTGTCGGCCCCCATGAGCACGAGCCCCTTCTCCGAGGTCAGCATCCCGTGCATGATCTTGTCCGACTCAGCAGGATCTTCACTGGCGTGGAACTCCCCGAAGGTGCTGAGTGCCAGGTCGCCGCCGAATACCGACTGGTAGAAGGTCATGGCGTCCCGGGCGGTGTCACGGAAGCTGAGGTACGGGTTGAGCAGGGTGGACACGATCTGTTCTCCTTCGGCTGTACGTGTGGCGCCCGGTGTGTGCGGCGCCCGGCTCTACACATGTTGCCCGAATCCGGCCTCCCTTCATAGGGGTTCACGGAAGTTCACGGGACGTCCATAAGGGCAGGTCAGGGCCGGAAGCGGTAGCCGATGCCGGCCTCGGTCAGCAGATGGCGCGGGTTCCCTGTGTCCGCCTCCAGCTTGCGCCGGAGCTGCGCCATGTACACCCGGAGGTAGTTGGCTTCCTTCTCATAGGCGGGTCCCCAGACGGTGGCCAGGATCTGCTGCTGGGTGATGAGCTTGCCCGGGTTCCGCACCAGGAGTTCAAGGATGCTCCACTCCGTGGGAGTGAGCCGGACAGGCTCACCGTTCCGGGTAACCATCCGCCGCCCCAGGTCCACGCTGAACTCCGCGGTGTCCACAGTGGACGGCTCGGCGGCTTCCGGCGCGCGCCGCAGGAGTGCACGGAGCCGGGCCAGGAGTTCCTCCAGTCCGAAGGGCTTGGTGATGTAATCGTCCGCGCCCGCGTCGAGGGCGTCCACCTTGTCCGATGAACCGTGCCGGGCCGAGAGCACCAGGACCGGGGCGGAGCTCCAGCGGCGGAGTTCCCTGAGGACCGCCGCGCCGTCCATGTCCGGCAGTCCGAGGTCAAGGACAACAATCCCGGGCGGATTGCGGGAGGCAGCAATCAGTGCGGCCTCGCCGTCCGCGGCCGTCTCCACGGTGTAGCCGTGCGCCTGCAGCGTGATCCGCAGCGCCTTCAGCAGATGCTGGTCATCATCCACGACGAGGACGCCCGTCACTGGGCAGTCTCCTGTGGAGATACGGCAGGTGAAACGCCGGGAACTGAAACGCCGGGAACGGCGGCGGGTGCCCCGCCGCCGGCCCCGGTTGGGTCATGCCCCGTTGACAGTGGAAGCCGGATCACCATGGTGAGTCCCCCGCCGGGTGTTTCCTCTGCCGCCAGGCTGCCGCCCATGGCCGAGACGAACCCCCTTGCGACGGCCAGTCCGAGGCCCACGCCGGTGGACTGGGATACATCATCAAGGCGCTGGAACGGCCGGAACATCGCGGGCACGTTCCGGCCGGGCACACCGCGTCCGTGGTCGATGATGCGCAGTTCACCCGCCGGGTGGCCGTTGAGGATGGTGCGGCTGAGCCCGCCCGCCGCCGCCGTCACCTTGACGTCGGAGGCCGGGGCGTACTTGACCGCGTTTTCCGCGATGTTGGCGATGACGCGCTCCAGCAGGACTGCGTCGGCGTCGACGGCGGGAAGGTTCGGCGGCAGTTCCACCCGCACGCTTCCCGCCGGAAGGCCTCGGAGAGCGGGGGGCACAACATCGAGCCACCGAACGGGTTTCAGCAGGGGCCGGACTGAGTCGGCAGTGATCCTGGACATGTCCAGGAGGTTGCCCACCAGGGCGTCCAGCCGGTCCGAGCATTCGTCGATGGTTTCCAACAGCTCCTGTTTTTCCTCGGGGGGATAGGTGACGGCGGTCTGCAGGAGACCGCCGACGGCGAGTTTGATTCCGGCCAGCGGCGTGCGGAGGTCGTGCGAGACCGCACGCAGGATGGCAGTGCGCATGGTGTTTCCCTCGGCAAGCCGCAGCACCTCGAGGCGGCTGGCGGCCAGCTGCTGACGCTCCAGCTGGGCCAGTACGTGCGCGGCGAAGGCGCCCAGCAGGCTGCTGTCGGCAGCCGGCACGGTCCTGCCGAACAGCACCAGCCAGGTGCCGTCGTCGACCGGTTCCACGGTGTGCCCGGCGAAATCGGTGCCTTCCCGTTCTTGCTCCGTCAGCTCGCCCGCCCTCGCTAGCAGCCGCGCGCCGGGACCGGCGCCGGACGCGGGGTCGAATGCGGGCCCGCTAAAGAGAGCGGCGCCGCGGACCCCGAAGACGTCCAGCGCCTGTTCCAGAAGGCTGCCCACCGTATCCTCGGCGCGGGTGGCGCCGCCCATGTTCCAGATGCCGCTGAGAGACTCCGGCCGGGCCTCCGGATACCGGAGGTAGACCAGGTGTTGCCCTTGCTTAGTGAGCCTGTCGGAGGTCTGTTTCAGGCGCTTCACGGTGAAGTACCAGATCAGAGCAGTCGTGATCGACCCCATCGTGGCGTTGAAGAGAGCATCATCCAGCCGGCCCCCGATGACAAGGCTGATGGCGAAGCCCGTGCCCCAACAGAGGGCAAGAGCCACCGCAATCACTAAAACGGGGTGTTCACTGCCCCACTTCCTCATGGGGCAATACTAGGGGCGGGAGCGGTGATGCTGCCCAGGATAGACGCTGCCCATCGGCCGCCGCCAAACGGGCCTGTAGCCTCTATTCGAGAAAAGTGAAGAAGCTCTTCGGGTAGTCGGCGCCGAAGGCCTTCCTCCGGAGTGGGGCGGGAAGACGGGGCATGGTCTTCAGGGCTGGTGTTTGAGGAAGGCCCGGGTGGCTAGGACACGGGAGTTTTCGTCGGGGGAAGGGTGAATGTCGAGGGCGCGCAAGACCGCAGCGACATGCACCTCCACGGTCCGCACGGAAAGGTGAAGTTGGCGGGCGATGGCGAGGTTGGATCTCCCTTCGGCGATATGTGCGAGGACCTCGCGTTCGCGGGTGGTGAGGCGGCTGAGGGCGGTGTTTGACCGCATGAGCGACGCAACGACGGTGGGGTCCAAGGCGATGCCCCCGTCTGCCACTTCCTCGATGGCCTCGATGAGGCGATCGACGGTGCTGACGCGGTCCTTGAGGAGGTAACCGACGCTGGAGGGGATGACGGCTATGAGTTCTCGCGCCCACGCGGCCTCAGCGTATGTCGAGAGCATGAGGATGCTGAGATCAGAATGGCGCTTACGCAGTGCTATCGCGGCCCGGATGCCTTCGTCCGTGTAGGTGGGGGGCATCCGGATATCGAGGATGGCGACGTCCACGGAGTGTTCTTCCAGCTGCTTCTGCAGGGTTCGCACGTCACCTGCCGATGCGACGACGTGGACTCCAGCTGCTGTCAACAGAGCGGCCAGCCCCGCGCGAAAGATACCGGAGTCATCGGCAAGAGCGACCCGTAGACCGCTCATGGCACACCCAGGGCGGTAGAGGCGTGCACGGATGATCGGATCACTATCATCGTCGGTCCTCCTTCAGGGCTGGTGATCGTCACTCCCCCGCCGACCGCCGCCAGGCGGTCCCTCAGCCCGGCAAGACCACCCCCCGGGACAGGACGCGCCCCGCCGGCTCCTTCATCGACGACGGTGACGGTCACCTGGTGCCCATCGCAGGCGGCCGTGATCTTCACGGGCCTGCTCCCGTACTTGATGGCGTTGGACAATGCCTCGGCCGCGGCGAAATAACACGTCGTTCGGACGGTCTCGTCCAGGCACGCAAAGGACGGCTCCGTTGATTCGAGGACGAATTCGCAGTCATCCCACCGGTCGACCATGGCGCGCAGCCCTCCGGGGAGTCCTCCGTGCCCGAGTGCTACCGGGTGGATGCCACGGGCCAGCCGGCGCAACTCGGCCAGAGCTTCTTTGAGTTGGCTCTGGGCTTGGTCGATGACGTCGGTGCTCTCGGTGAGGTTGTACGCAAGCTGTGCCAGGGACAGGGTTGTCGAGACGGCGAGCAGGTGTTGCTGCACCCCATCGTGCAGGGCGCGCTCCAACTCTATGCGTTGCGTGACGCCGTCAGTTACGATTCGCTTGCGCGATTCGGCCAAGTCCTTCGCGTAGGCGTCTCGCTCCACGGCGAGGCGCGCGGCCTGGAGAACCAGCTGGGTGGCCGAGAGAGCGATGGCCGTCTGGATGGGATCCTCGAGCACGACCTCATCGAGGTCCGCTAAAGCGCTGGCTTGACCCTGCTCATTATCGAGAACCCTCAGCACCCGTCCACGGGCGGATGCGGGGCTCGCCGGGGCGCCGCGGGCATCCAGCAACGTCCCGGCGAGGTCGTAGTACAGCCGCGCGGTCGGGTCGCCGAGCACGCGGCGTAGTGCCGCTTCGACCCCCAAGGCGTCCCCGGCCGTTGCGACCATGATTTCGACCACCCTCGGGCGTTGCGCGAACGACCAATAGACCGATCCGACGGTTAGCAGCACGGCCACGATCGCCAGCGCGGCATGTCCGGTCTCAATCCAGGCCCGGCCTTCCCAGTCGATCCGCTTGGTGTCGACCAGGACGCGGGCGACCTCCCGGCTCCCCAGACCCACGGCGAGAAGGATTCCTGCCGCGGCGACGAGTCGCGACCGCGGCGCCAGGGATCCTTTCGCTAACCGCCACCGCCGCCACATGACGTGGACAGTCCAGATTCCCACCACCATGGAGCCCGCGCTTCCAATGGATGCTGCGATCGACGCTCCCGGTTCGAAGTCCACAAGAGTCATCCAAAGGTTGTGGTATTGCGCCTGGGCATGGGGGTCGGGGCTAAAAAGCGCCGCTGAGACGAGCCAGGGCACGACGGCCCACACCCACGTGACGCGCAGGAGCACTGTCGCCGATCGGCCACGCGGTCCAGGAGCGGGGTAACTGAGCAGCACCCGCAAGAACAACGGCGCCACCAACCACTGGGCGACAAAACCCACCTGGAACCAGTAGCCGATATCGGCGATCGGCTCGGACAACAGGTAACCCGTCGCGCTGGCCACACCAGCAAGAACGAGGTGCGTGGCATTCCACCGGTGTTCGGGCACACGCAGGAGGGCGAACCCGGCAGCGTAGACCACCAGCTGGAACACTACGTTCGGCACGACCCACCAACCGCCCACCGCAACCGTAAAGGGGGCCGGAACGACCCCGACGACAGCAGCAGCCACCAGTAGCCATGGGCCCCATTTCCGCGCCATGCCGTTGTTGGCGATCACGCTCTCTATTGTGCCGGGTGTGCCAGCGGAACACCTACGTGCTGGCACTGATCTAAGTTACGTGAAGACCCGAATGTGCGACGCCCAATGGCTTCCTAACCTTGAGACATACCCAGGAAAGGCCACTGCAACCAAAAGGCTCCCGGGTATCAACCCAGGAAAAAGGTCAAGGCCATGCTGAAGGTGGGAGAAATCGTCGTCGGCGGCACCGAGCCTACTCCTAGGTTCTTTTATTCCTGAAAAGAGCACGCTATGGCGCCTTTGATGCCCCCACATCGACTAACAGAGTGGGAAGTCGCAGAAGCGCCCCGCGCCTACCACGTCACGAGGAACACGCAATGAATACACGAGATTTTTCAAACGACACAGCTCATCCGGCCCCGCCCAGCGGCCTTTCCCGGCGCCATCTGTTTGCAACCGGCGCCGTGCTGGGGCTGAGCTCCGCAATTGCCGTCAGCGGTGGGCAAGCGGCGGACGCAGACACGTTGGGCGCCCTGGTCCCTGACATGAGCAGGAAGAGCGACCGGATCGACGCCGCCGTGAACTGGGGCAACGGCAAGGTGTACTTCTTCCGCGGATCGCAGTACATCCGGTACGACATCGCCGCCGACCGCGTCGACCCCGGCTACCCCAAGCCCATCAAGGGCTACTGGCCCGGGCTGTGGAGCGACCGGATCGACGCCGCCGTGAACTGGGGCAACGGCAAGGTGTATTTCTTCCGCGGATCGCGGTACGTCCGTTACGACATCGCCGCCGACCGCGTCGACCCCGGCTACCCGAAGCCCATCAAGGGCTACTGGCCCGGGCTGTGGAGCGACCGGATCGACGCCGCCGTGAACTGGGGCAACGGCAAGGTGTATTTCTTCCGCGGATCGCAGTACGTCCGTTACGACATCGCCGCCGACCGCGTCGACCCCGGCTACCCCAAACCCATCAAGGGCTACTGGCCCGGGCTGTGAGGGACCGTCACAGAGCCCAGGCCAGCCGAAGGAGGCGGAGGTTGCGGTAGACACTGGGCGACTGGCCTGGCACTTCTTACCGGCAGAACATCGAAGCCTCCCCGATGCAGGCTCAACGAGACTCCTTGTATCCTTAGCCACACAAGACACGTGGCCTGCAGTGGTGCGACATGAGGCGATCACAGAACGACGCCATTTGTCGGCAAAAAGCAGATGTTCTTGAGGGAGCAAGCGGTGTGGCGTTAGATCACCCCCCAACCGGACGTCGGCCGGCCAGTCAAAAGCCGTCAGAATAGAGGTGCCCAGTCCTCATTGCTGACGCACCCTTGCGAAGATCCTAGGTTTCAACCTGACGCTTCTGGCTTGTTCCCGGCACCGGGCGACGGCGAGAGTCACGTGCGGGTTTGGGTCGCTGAGGCTGTGTCGGTGCATCACCGTTCCGTCATGTTGTCATTCAGCAGGTTGGTCATGAAGGAATATGAAAGACCAGCCAAGCGGATACGTCACTTCCGGACGTCGCGCCAAAAAAACTTCACTTCATCATGCAGTAGACGCCGAAGGTAACCATGAACAGGCAACGACGCTAAAACCAGAGATGCAGGAATGAAAGAGGGGTGGGCTTCATGAGCCAAATGCACGGCAACACCGGCTACCAGTCGGCCACGGTAATGCGCCCCAGAGCATCTTCCGGAGTCTGCCAGAACCGATGCTCGAACAGCTGGGCACAAGTCATGTCGCCCTCCCCCGGACCCACCATGAAAAAGCAGAACATCCACCGAACCCAGAAGGAGAAACCTGTGACCCAACGGCCAAGAAAAGAATCCCGACCGGAAATCTTCTCAGGTCATGTTGCCCCAGCCAGTTACGCCCATGAACGGGTAACAAGCACCAAGACCACCGAGCAAGGAACGGAGGCGGAGGCAGGCCACAGCACCGGCCACCAATGAAAAAGGCCCCCGAAGGGGCCCTAACAACACAAATTCTCCACACTCAGAGGCTAAAAAGCCCCTGAACAGGGAAAACACGTGCCCGAGGTGGGACTCGAACCCACACACCTTTCGATACCGCATTTTGAGTGCGGCGCGTCTGCCAATTCCGCCACTCGGGCGCGGAGTAACAATCGTAGGCTCACAGCGAAGTGTGATCAACGCAGCCACTACCAGTGCGCGGAATTACTCTACATGCAGATAGGCTAAAAGCCAGAATCGCGCCACCGCCGTCGCAACAAGCCATGCCGATCCAAGTACAAGCGCGGGGCCCAACTAAGATAGTCATAGTCCCGCCGTACCTTTTCAAGGAGATCCCGTGTCAGAACCGACGGAGTCAAACAAAACGTCCCAGCCGGCGCGCCGCGTAGTTGTGGCCGAAGACGAAACCCTCATCCGCCTGGACATCATCGAAATCCTGCGCGGCGAAGGCTACGACGTCATCGGCGAGGCCGACAACGGCGAGAAGGCCGTGCAGCTGGCCGAGGAGCTCAAGCCGGACCTGGTCCTGATGGACGTCAAGATGCCCGTCATGGACGGCATCTCCGCAGCCGAGAAGATCGTCAAGGCGCGCATCGCCCCCGTGGTGCTGCTGACCGCCTTCAGCCAGAAGGAACTCGTGGAGCGCGCCCGCGACGCCGGCGCCATGGCCTACGTGGTGAAGCCCTTCACCCCTGCCGACCTGATCCCCGCCCTGGAGATCGCGCTGTCCCGCCACGAGGAGATCAAAGCCCTCGAAAGCGAGGTCACCGACCTGCAGGAGCAGTTCGCCACGCGCAAGCTCGTGGAACGCGCCAAGAGCCTGCTGACCACCAAGATGGGCCTGACGGAGCCGGAAGCCTTCCGCTGGATCCAGAAGACCTCGATGGACCGCCGCCTCAGCATGCGCGAAGTGGCCGAGACCATCATCAACCAGGTCAACTAACGCCAGAAGCAACAAAGAGGAAGGACCCCGGCAACGCGCCGGGGTCCTTCTGCTTTCCCCCATACCAGGGAACGAGAAACAAAAAAGGGGAGGACCCCCGCCACCAGTGAACTGATGGCGGGGATCCTCCCTCTCAGAATTTAGCTACTCAGCCGGAGCTGCAGCTTTGTCCTTGTTCTTCTTCTTCTTTTCCGGCCACGGGCCGAGCTTTTCCCGCTTGCCGGCGGCTTCGCCGAGGCGCGTGGTGTCGGCGAGGTCGCCCACCTTGTGGACCTTCAGCGAGTTGGTGGAACCGGCTTTTCCGGGAGGGGATCCGGCAGCAATGACCACGAGGTCGCCGTCTTCCACCAGTCCCATGTCCAGCAGGCTGCGGTCCACCTGTGCGGTCATTTCATCCGTGTGGCCTACTGTGGCAACGAGCTGCGGCTGGATGCCCCAGGTCAGTGCCAGCTGGTTCCACACGTGCTCCACCGGAGTGAACGCGAAGACCGGCTTGATCGGGCGGAGGCGGGACAGGCGGCGAGCCGAGTCACCGGACTGCGTGAACGTACAGATGTACTTGGCGTCCAGCTGGTCCGCGATTTCGACGGCGGCACGGGTGATGGCGCCACCGCGGGTCTTGGGCTTGGTGCCCAGCGGGGGGACGCGCTCCAGGCCGTGCTCCTCGGTGGACTCGATGATCCGGGCCATGGTCTTGACCGTCTCGATCGGGAACTTGCCCACGCTGGTCTCGCCGGACAGCATGACCGCGTCAGCGCCGTCGAGCACGGCGTTGGCGCAGTCAGAGGCCTCCGCACGGGTCGGGCGCGGGTTGTCGATCATCGACTCAAGCACCTGGGTGGCCACGATGACCGGCTTGGCCCAGCGGCGTGCCAGTTCGATGGCGCGCTTCTGCACGATCGGCACTTCCTCCAGCGGAAGCTCCACGCCGAGGTCGCCACGGGCCACCATGATCGCGTCGAACGCGTCGATGATCTCGTGGAGCTGCTCCACGGCCTGGGGCTTCTCGATCTTGGCGATCACCGGAACGCGGCGGCCTTCCTCGTCCATGATCTCGTGGACCCGCTTGATGTCAGCGGCGTCACGGACGAAGGACAGGGCAACGAGGTCCACGCCGCGGCGCATCGCCCAGCGCAGGTCGTCCTCGTCCTTTTCGCTCAGCGCGGGGACGTTGACGGCGACACCCGGGAGGTTGATGCCCTTGTTGTTGGACACGAACCCGCCGACGGTCACCTTGGCGACCACCTTGACGTCGTCCACCTCGATGGCGCGCAGCGCAACCTTGCCGTCGTCGATCAGCAGGGCATCGCCCGGGTTGACGTCCTCGGTAAGGCTCTTGAGCGTGGTGGAGCAGATCTCCTTGGTGCCGGGAACGTCCTCGGTGGTGATCGTGAAGATGTCCCCCACCGCCAGCTCGTGGGGACCGTCGACAAAGCGGCCCAGGCGGATCTTCGGGCCCTGCAGGTCGGCCATGATGGCCACGGCCTTGCCCAGATCGGACGCGGCCTTGCGGACGTTTTCATAGGTGTTGTCATGCACGGAGTAGTCGCCGTGGCTCATGTTCATACGGGCTACATCAACGCCGGCTTCCAGCACCGCAAGGGTGTTTTCATAGCTGGCAATGGCCGGTCCGAAGGTGGCCACAATTTTTGCGCGTCTCATATACCTACCCTATTTGTCACTTGCATTGGTTAAGTTGTCGCGGAGATGAATTCCCCGGATCGGCGCTACAGGACAGCTATGGCACGGTCCGTCGGAGCCACCGGCGCAGGAAGGATGGTGCTTCCCATCAGGTACTTGTCCACCGCAGCCGCGGCTGCACGGCCTTCGGCGATGGCCCACACGATCAGGGACTGGCCGCGGCCGGCGTCGCCTGCCACGAAGACACCCTCGGTGTTCGTCATGTAGTAGCCGTCGCGCGCCACGTTGCCGCGCCCGTCGAACTCGGCGTTGACCTGCTCGGTGATCCCGGCCGGTTCAGGTCCGGTGAAGCCGAGGGACAGGAACACGAGGTCGGCGGGGATGATCCGCTCGGTGCCGGCCTTGGGGAGGCGCTTGCCGTCCACGAATTCAGTCTCTGCAACCTTGACGCCGGTCAGCTTGCCGTCCTCGCCCACGAACTCAACAGTGGAGGCGAGGTACGTGCGCTCTCCGCCTTCCTCGTGGGCGCTGGCCACCTCGAAGAGGGTGGGGAACGTCGGCCACGGCTGGTGGCCGGCTCGCTCCAGCGGGGGCTGCTTGCCGATGGCCAGGGTGGTCACGGAGGCTGCCTGGTGGCGGTGCGCCGTGCCGATGCAGTCCGCACCGGTGTCGCCGCCGCCGAGGATGACCACGTGCTTGCCGCGGGCGTCGATGTGGTTCTCCGGGGACTCCCCTGCCACCACGCGATTGGAGGGAACCAGGTAATCCATGGCGAAGTGCACGCCGTCGAGGTCGCGGCCCGGGATGGGCAGGTCACGCGGCACCGTGGCGCCGGTGGCGATGACCACGGCGTCGTAGCGGCGGCGCAGCTGCTCCCAGGTGACGTCCGTACCGACGGCGACGCCGGTGCGGAAGCGGGTGCCTTCAGCCTTCATCTGCTCGAGCCGGCGGTCCACCTGCTCTTTTTCCATCTTGAAGTCGGGGATGCCGTAGCGCAGCAGGCCGCCGATCTTGTCGTCCCGTTCGTAGACGGCCACGGTGTGGCCCACGCGGGTCAGCTGCTGTGCAGCCGCCAGGCCGGCAGGGCCGGAACCGACGACGGCGACCGTCTTGCCGGTGAGCCGGTGCGGCGGCAGCGGGTTGACCCAGCCGTTGTCGAAGGCCTCATCGATGATGGACACCTCGACCTGCTTGATGGTCACGGCGGGCTGGTTGATGCCCAGCACGCAGGACGCCTCGCAGGGTGCGGGGCAGAGCCGGCCGGTCCATTCGGGGAAGTTGTTGGTGGCGTGCAGCCGCTCAATCGCTTCCTCGCCCTTGTCCCGCCACATGAGGTCGTTCCACTCGGGAATCAGGTTCCCCAGCGGGCAGCCCTGGTGGCAGAACGGCACGCCGCAGTCCATGCAGCGGCCGGCCTGGGCCTTCAGCGTGCCCTTCTCCTGGGCCTCGTAGACTTCCTTCCAGTCCATGATGCGGACGGGAACGGGACGGCGCGGCTGGGTTTCACGCTGGCGTACTTTCAGAAATCCGCGTGGGTCAGCCACCGGTCACCTCCAGGATTCGAGACCAAACTTCTTCGCCGTCGGGGTCAAGGCCCTCTTCGATGGCGTCAAGACGGGTTTGCAGCACTGCGGCGTAGTCGCGCGGCAGCACCTTGGTTATGCGGGCAGCGGTGTCGTCGAAGTTGTCGAGCAGACGCGCGGCCAGCTGGGATTCGGTTTCCTCCACGTGCTTGACCAGCAGGCCGTGGACAATGTCGCGGTCCTCGGCGTCCAGTTCAAGGAGCTGGAGTTCGCCGGACTCGAGGGCTTGCTTGTTCACCCGTTCAGTCCGCAGGTCCAGCACGTAGGCCGTACCGCCGGACATGCCGGCGCCGAAGTTGCGGCCGGTGCGGCCGATGATCAGCGTCTGCCCGCCGGTCATGTACTCGCAGCCGTGGTCGCCGATGCCTTCAACAACAGCGGTGGCGCCGGAGTTGCGGACCAGGAAGCGTTCGCCCACCTGGCCGCGCAAGAACAGCTCGCCGCTGGTTGCGCCGTAGCCGATCACATTGCCGGCAACGACGTTGCGTTCGGCCTGGAATACGTTGGTGCGGTCCGGGCGGACGATGATCCGGCCGCCGGAGAGCCCCTTGCCGACGTAGTCGTTGGAGTCGCCGTACAAGCGCAGCGTGATGCCGGCAGGCAGGAAAGCGCCCAGCGACTGCCCCGCGGTGCCGTTCAGCGTGATGTCAATCGTGTCAGTGGCCAGCACGTCCGTGCCGAACGTCTTGGTCACGACGTGGCCCAGCATGGTGCCCACCGAGCGGTCGGTGTTGATGACGTCCACCGTGATCTTCACCGGGGCACGGTCGGTTAGCGCCTCGGCAGCCATGGTGATGAGCCGCTGGTCGAAGTGCTTGTCCAGCTCGTGGTTTTGGCCCGTCAGGTTCCGCAGCGGGGCGTCGTCGTCGAACTCGAGGCCGTGCAGGATCGGATCCAGGTCCAGCCCTTCCGCCTTCCAGTGGCTGATGGCGTCCTGGGTGTCCAGCATTTCGGCGTGGCCGATCGCTTCCTCGATGCTCCGGAAGCCGAGCTCCGCGAGGATCTCGCGGACTTCCTCGGCCAGGAACTCGAAGAAGTTGACCACGAACTCCGGCTTGCCGCTGAAGCGGGCGCGCAGCTCGGGGTTCTGCGTGGCAACGCCCACCGGGCAGGTGTCCAGGTGGCAGACGCGCATCATGATGCAGCCTTCAACCACCAGCGGTGCCGTAGCGAAGCCGAATTCCTCGCCGCCGAGCAGCGCGGCGATGACGACGTCGCGGCCGGTCTTGAGCTGGCCGTCCACCTGTACCACCACGCGGTCGCGCAGGCCGTTGAGCATGAGCGTCTGCTGGGTCTCTGCGAGACCCAGTTCCCACGGCACACCGGCGTGCTTGAGCGAGTTCAGCGGCGAGGCGCCGGTTCCGCCGTCGTGCCCGGAAACAAGCACGACGTCGGCCTTGGCCTTGGTGACGCCGGCGGCAACTGTGCCGATGCCCACCTCGGAGACGAGCTTGACGTGCACCCGGGCCGAGGGGTTCGCGCGCTTCGCATCGTAGATGAGCTGCGCGAGGTCCTCGATCGAGTAGATGTCGTGGTGCGGGGGCGGGGAGATGAGTCCGACACCGGGGGTCGAGTGGCGCGTCCGGGCAACCCAGGGGTAGACCTTCTGGGCCATCAGCTGGCCGCCTTCGCCGGGCTTCGCACCCTGGGCCATCTTGATCTGGATGTCGTCCGCGTTGCTCAGGTAGAGGCTCGTGACGCCGAAGCGGCCCGAGGCAATCTGCTTGACGGCGGAACGGCGCTCGGGATCGAGCAGGCGGTCCACGTCCTCGCCGCCCTCACCGGTGTTGGACTTGCCGCCCAGCCGGTTCATGGCGATTGCGAGGGTCTCGTGGGCTTCCTTGGAGATGGAGCCGTAGCTCATGGCCCCCGTGGAGAAGCGCTTGACGATGCTGGAGACCGGCTCCACTTCCTCGAGCGGCACGGCGGGACGCGCGCCGTCCTTGAACTTGAGCAGACCGCGCAGGGTCATCAGGTTCTCGGACTGGTCGTCCACGCCCTTGGTGTAGGCCTTGAAGATGTCGTAGCGGCGCTCACGCGTGGCGTGCTGCAGCCGGAAGACCGTCTCCGGGTTGAAGAGGTGAGGCTCGCCGTCGCGGCGCCACTGGTACTCGCCGCCGCCCAGCAGGGGACGGTGCGGCTGTTCAATGCCGCCCTCGGGGTAGGCCATCTGGTGCCGCGCGGAAACCTCTGCCGCGATGACGTCCAGGCCTACGCCGCCCAGCTGGGAGTGCGTTCCGGCGAAGAATTCGTCCACCAGTTCCTGGCCCAGGCCAAGCGCTTCGAACGTCTGCGCGCCGGTGTAGGACGCTACGGTGGAGATGCCCATCTTGGACATGATCTTCAGGACACCCTTGCCGAGGCCCTTGATCAGGTTGTAGACGCCGTCCTGCGGGGTCACGCCCACCACGTCGCCTGCAGCGATGAGCTGCTCCACGGATTCCATGGCCAGGTACGGGTTCACAGCGGAGGCACCGTAGCCCACGAGCACTGCCACGTGGTGCGTCTCGCGGACGTCGCCGGCCTCGACCACCAGGGCGGTCTTGGTGCGGTTGGCGCTGCGCAGCAGGTGGTGGTGCACGGCGCTGACCAGCAGCAAGGACGGGATCGGGGCCCACTGCGCGTTGGAGTCGCGGTCCGACAGGACCACGTACTGTACGCCGCGGTTGATGGCACCGGAGACCTGCTCGCAGATTTCGGTGAGCCGGGCACGCAGCGCGTTCTCGCCACCCTCGGGGCGGTAGAGGCCGCGGACCTTCATGGCCACGCGGTTGCCCTCCGCGTCCTCGATGTTGGCGATCTTGGCGAGCTGGTCATTGTTGATCACCGGGAACGGCAGGGAGACCTGCGGCTGGCGCACCTGCTTGGTGTCCAGGAGGTTGCCGTTGGGACCGATGGCGCAGGTCAGGGAGGTGACCAGTTCTTCACGGATGGCGTCCAGCGGCGGGTTGGTGACCTGCGCGAAGGACTGCACGAAGTAGTCGAAGAGCAGGCGGGGGCGCTTGGACAGCACAGCCACCGGGGTGTCGGAGCCCATGGCGCCCAGCGGTTCGGCGCCGGTGCGGGCCATCGGGCCCAGCAGGATCTTGAGCTCTTCGGTGGTGTAGCCGAAGGTGCGCTGGCGGATGTTCACGGACGCGGCGGTGTGCACCACGTGCTCGCGTTCCGGCAGCTCGTTGAGGTCGATCAGGTTGTCCTTGACCCACTCGGCCCAGGGGTTCGCCGCAGCGACCTCGGCCTTGACCTCGTCATCGCCGATGATCCGGCCGGCCTCGGTGTCCACCAGGAACATCTTGCCGGGCGAGACGCGGCCCTTCTTGACCACCTTGGAGGGTTCGACGTCGATCACGCCCACCTCGGAGGCGAAGACGACCAGGCCGTCCTCGGTGATCCAGTAGCGGCCGGGGCGCAGGCCATTGCGGTCCAGCGTGGCACCCACGAGGGCGCCGTCGGTGAACGACACGGCGGCGGGGCCGTCCCACGGCTCCATCAGGAGGGAGTGGTACTCGTAGAACGCCTTGCGTGCCGGATCCATCGTGGCGTGGTTTTCCCAGGCCTCGGGGATCATCATCATGATCGCGTGGGTGATGGGGCGGCCGGACAGCCACAGCAGCTCGGCCACTTCATCGAAGGAAGCGGAGTCGGATGCACCCGGGGTGCAGATCGGGAACAGCTCTTCCGGCGAGTCGCCCAGCAGCGGGTTGGCGAGCTGGGACTGGCGGGCGCGCATCCAGTTCCGGTTGCCCTTGACGGTGTTGATTTCACCATTGTGGGCGATGGTGCGGAACGGCTGGGCCAGCGGCCAGGACGGGAAGGTGTTGGTGGAGAACCGCGAGTGGACGATCGCCAGCTTGGTCTTGAAGCGCTTGTCCGACAGGTCCGGGTAGAACGGTTCCAGCTGGGCCGTCGTCAGCATGCCCTTGTAGACGATGGTCCGCGAGGACAGCGACGGGAAGTAAACACCGAACTTGTTCTGGGCGCGCTTGCGGATGCGCCAGGCGCGGCCGTCCAGGTCGTTGCGGTCCAGCTGCTCGCCGGTTGCCGAGGCGAAGAACGGCTGGGAGAAGTACGGCATGCAGGCGCGCGCCATGGCACCGACAAGATCTGCGACGACGGGAACCTCGCGCCAGCCAAGGACCGTCAGGCCCTCGTCAGCGGCCAGGCCCTCGATGCCGGCCTTGGCGGCGTCGGCCTCGCGCTGCTCAGCGGGCAGGAAGGCGGTGCCCACCACGTACTGGCCGGGGGCCGGAAGTTCGAATTCGGTGACGGCACGGAAGAACTCGTCCGGTACCTGCATCAGGAGGCCGGCACCATCACCCGTGCCCTCATCTGCGCCGACGGCACCGCGGTGCTCGAGGTTGCGCAGGGCCGTCAGGGCGGCGTCGACAATGTCGTAGCCGGGCTCGCCGCGCAGGGTGGCGATAATCGCAAGACCGCAGGCGTCCTTCTCCTGCTCCGGGTTGTAGAGCCCGGCTGCCTCGGGGAGCGCCGCGAACCGCTTGAACGGCGACATGGCGGCGTCCGGCTGGTTCGGTCCGGACCAGCTGGGGCTTGAAAGAGTTTGGGTCATGGGAGACGTCCTTCCTCCTGATCGTGCGTATGGAAGGGACAACGTTGGCCCCACTCGGAGCGCCACTGTGATGGGCGCAACAAAGTGTTAATGCTTACTGGAAATTGTAGGGCAGGCACACGTGCTGAACTAACAGTTACGCAGGCTTCCGCCCCGGGCTTGACCGGTCAGCAGCTCTATGCTGACCGGAATGTGCCTCTGCCACGACGCTGTGGGTGTCGGGCGCTCTGAGCGGTAACTCTCTGCTGCCCTGGTACCGGTGCCTTCTAGCGTGAGCTGTCGGCCTCCGGTGCGGTCCCGGTGTCTGTGCCACCGGACTTTCCGGTGTTCCGCGGCTCCGCGGCGGCTGGGGTTCCGCCGGTGGATGCCGGGACTGCTTCCGTTTGGGCAGAAGTTAGCCCGGAACCGTTTCGGTTATCAGGGAGACTACCACGCGATTCACTATCTGAGACAACAGGGTCCATATCACGGACCGGATTACCGGTCACATTCGGAGTGGAGCCGGAGTCCTTCGACCCGTCCCCTACCACTGACGAACCGGCGACTTTTGCGCTGGCCGGCGTTCCGCCGTCGGACTTGGCAGCCGCAGCGGGGGCTGGCTCCCGGCCCGGCAGGTAGACACTGTCCGCGTTGCCGTCCTTGCGCCGGCCCAGCCAGATGAACACGGCCAGCGCGGCGAGGAACACGAAGATGCTGGTCCAGACGTTCAGCCGGGTGGTGATCCCGAACAGGCTGATCTGCTCGGCGTCATCGATCCGCATGGCCTCGATCCAGACCCGGCCCAGCGTGTAGTACATGGCATACAGCCAGAAGAGCCGGCCGCGGCGGAAGTGGAACCGGCGGTCCAGGGCCAGCAGGATCAGCACGCCCGCGATGTTCCAGAGGGATTCATAAAGGAACGTGGGGTGGAACAGGGTGTCCGCCGGGTAACCCGCCGGGAAATTGGCGTTGTCCGCATCCACCTGGAGTCCCCACGGCAGCGTGGTGGGGCCGCCGAACAACTCCTGGTTGAAGTAGTTTCCCCACCGGCCGAGGGCCTGCGCCAGGAGAAGCCCCGGAGCCGCGGCATCGAGGAACGCCGTGAGCTTGACCCCTGCACGGCGGCAGCCGATCCAGGCACCGAAGGCACCCAGCACCACGGCGCCCCAGATTCCAAGGCCGCCGCGCTGGATCTGCGGGATCAGGGACAGGTCCCCGGTGCCGTCGAAGCCCGGACCGAAGTACGCGTCCGGGGACGAGAACACGTGGTAGAGCCGGCCCCCGATGATCCCGAAGGGGATGGCCCAGATGGCGATGTCCCAGACGCTGCCTTCGGGCGCTCGGCGCCTGGCCCAGCGGACCGACGTCAGCCAGAGGCCGACGACGATGCCCGCCAGGATGCACAGGGCGTAGGCATGGATGCGGAGCGATCCCCACGGCAGCGGAATATCAAACCCGGACCAGTCCGGGCTCGGGATGCTTGCGGGCACCATACCGGCTGAAAGCAGGCCAGACTGTACCAGCGCGGCTGCGGTGAGGAGCGTCTGCATTGTTGCGTTACTTCCTGGTCAGTCCGGTACAGAGGTCTTTGGTGAGCTGCGCAACGGCGTCCACGCCGCCGTCGCGCACGGCCGCAACGAGCGCCGAGCCGACGATCACGCCGTCCGCGTAGGCAGCGATTTCCGCGACCTGCTCAGCGGTGGAAACGCCGAGGCCCACGCACACGCGTTCGGCACCGGCGGCCTTGGCCGCGGCCACGACGTCCTCGGCCGCCGAGCTCACCGACGAGCGGGCGCCGGTGACGCCCATGATGGAGACCGCGTAGACGAATCCGCGGCTCGCGTCCACAGTCCGGCGCATGCGCTCGGGGGTGGAGGAGGGCGCCACCAGGAAGACACGGTCCAGGCCGTATTTCTCCGACGCGTCCATCCACTCGGCTGCCTCGTCCGGGATCAGGTCCGGGGTGATGAGCCCGGCTCCCCCGGCCTCGGCCAGGCGCCGCGAGAACTCGTCCACGCCCATGCGGACCACGGGGTTCCAGTACGTCATGACCAGGACAGCAGCGTCCGTCTGGCTGGTGATGCCGGCGACGACGTCAAAGACCTGGCGGACGGAGAACCCCTTGGCCAGGGCCTCGGTGGTGGCTGCCTGAATGACCGGGCCGTCCATGACGGGGTCGGAGTACGGAATGCCGACTTCGATCAGGTCGGCGCCGTTGCGGGCCAGGGCGATGCCGGCGGCGATGGTCTCCTCGACGCTGGGGTACCCGGCGGGCAGGTAGCCGATCAGGGCCGCGCGGCCTTCCGCGCGGGCCTTGTCGATAGCGATGGCCGACTTGCTGGTGATGTCCGCTGTAGTCACAGCTGCTCCCCTTCCTTGCCGATGACTGCCTCGGCCGAGTCCTTGTCCAGGAGATCGAACCATTCCGCGGCGGTGGCCACGTCCTTGTCTCCCCTGCCGGACAGGTTCACCACCACGATCTTGTCCGACGCGCCGGCGGTGCCGGCCTCGGCTGCCAGCCGCTGGCCAACCTTGATGGCGCCGGCGAGGGCGTGTGAGGACTCGATCGCGGGGATGATGCCCTCGGTGCGGCACAGGAGCTTGAAGGCTTCCATGGCTTCGCTGTCCGTGATGGGCTCGTAGCTGACGCGTCCGATATCGGCTAGGTAGGAGTGCTCCGGTCCGACGCCGGGGTAGTCGAGTCCCGCGGAAATGGAGTGCGACTCGATGGTCTGGCCGTCGTCGTCCTGCATCAGGTAGGACCGGGCGCCGTGCAGCACGCCGGGCCGGCCGAGCGTGATGGTGGCCGCGTGGCGGCCGGTCTCGACGCCGTCGCCGCCGGCCTCGAAGCCGTAGATCTTCACGGAGGGGTCATCGAGGAAGCCGTGGAAGATGCCGATCGCGTTGGACCCGCCGCCGATGCAGGCGCAGACGGCGTCCGGAAGCCGGCCGGCCTGCTCCAGGATCTGGGCGCGGGCCTCTTCGCCGATGACTTCGTGGAAGTAGCGGACCAGGGCCGGGAACGGGTGGGCGCCCGCTGCCGTGCCCAGCAGGTAGTGGGTGTTGCCGACGTTGGCTACCCAGTCCCGGAGGGCTTCGTTGATGGCGTCCTTGAGGGTCTGCGAGCCGTTGGTGACGGGGATGACCGTGGCGCCCAGGAGTTCCATCCGTGCCACGTTCAGCGCCTGCCGGCGGCAGTCTTCGGCGCCCATGTAGACGACGCATTCCAGGCCCAGCAGGGCGGCAGCAGTGGCGCTGGCCACGCCGTGCTGGCCGGCGCCGGTCTCGGCGATGACGCGGGTCTTGCCCATCCGCTTGGCAAGGAGCGCCTGGCCCAGCACGTTGTTGATCTTGTGGGAGCCGGTGTGGTTCAGGTCCTCGCGCTTGAGGAAGATCCGAACGCCGCCGGCGTGCTCCGCAAAGCGCTTTGCCTCGGTCAGCAGTGAGGGCCGGCCGGAGTAGTTCTTGTTCAGGTCCGCGATCTGCGCGATGAACTCGGGATCGGCCTTGGCCTTCTCGAACGTGTCCTCGAGTTCGTCCAGGGCGGCGATCAGTGACTCAGGCATCCAGCGGCCGCCGTAGGCGCCGAAGTAGGGTCCCGGGGCGTGGCGCAGCGAGGTGCCTCCCTCCAGGAATGCATCCACCGTGCCCTCGTCAGAGCCGGCTGTTGGCGCGTCGGCCATCAGTCTCACCATCCTGTTCACTTTTTCTTATTGATGTCAGGCACCATCTGCCCGCATGTCGTGCGGACGGATGGCGCCACGGTTGGGTGGGAGCTCAGGCCCGGGCGGCGATGGCCGCGGCCCCGGCCGCCGTGAACTCCGCAATGCGTTCACGCGGGGTGGCGTCGCTGACGAGCGCCTCCCCCACCAGGATGGCGTTGGCACCGTGCGCCGCGTAGTGCGCGACGTCGTCGGCGTTCCGAACGCCCGACTCCGCCACCACCACGGCGCCGGCCGGAATGCTGCCGGCGAGTGAGGCGAAAAGGGAGCGGTCGACGTCGAGCGTCTTGAGGTTGCGCACGTTGACGCCGATGATCCGGGCGTCGGCGGCCACGGCGCGCTCGACTTCCTCCGGCGTGTGCGTTTCCACCAGCACGTTCATGCCGAGCTCGCGGCTCAAGCTGCTGAATTCACGCAGCTGCTGGTCGGACAGGGCCGCCACGATCAGGAGGATGAGGTCCGCGCCGTGGGCGCGGGCTTCCCAAATCTGGTACTCGTCCAGGGTGAAGTCCTTGCGCAGCAGCGGGACGTCCACCCGGGCGCGCACGGCATCCAGGTCAGCCAGCGAACCGCTGAAACGGCGCTGCTCGGTGAGCACGCTGATCACCGCGGCTCCGCCGTCGGCGTACTGCACGGCCAGCGACGCGGGGTCCGCGATGCTGGCGAGGTCGCCCTTGGAGGGGCTGCGGCGCTTGATCTCGGCGATGACCTTGAGCTCGCCGCGGTCCGCGGACGTGCCGCCGAGGGCAGCCCAGGCGTCCCGGGCGGGAGCCGCCGCCAAGGCGCGCTCCTTCACCTCTGCGAGGGACACGAGGCGCATCCGGGCCTCCATGTCCTCCCTGACACCGGCGTTGATGTCGTCGAGAACCGTCACGGTTAGTGGCTGTTCTTGATCTTGCTGCCGCCCACGCCGTAGCCGGCCTTGCGCATAATGAAGCCTGCCAGCAGGCCCAGGACCATGACGGCGATGCCGGCCCAGAAGATCGGGGAGTTGGCAATGACGAACGCGATGGAGGCGATGAGGGCGCCGATGAGCATGACGATCACGCAGGTCCAGGCGGCCGGGCTATTGCCGTGGCCCAGGTCGATGCTGTGGTCGATGCCGTGGTGCTCCTTGGGGGCAGCGGGCTTGGTACCGGAAACAGTGGCTTTGCTCATGTGAATCTCCTCAGGATCAATACTGCTTACATTCTGCCATTTTTTGCCGCGGCCTTCGGCATCGCGCCCGGGGCGCGTGGCTGCGTGACCCGCCGGCTCAGGTGGGGTCGTCGCCCCGGGAGAGCCTGTCCCAGCTGTCGATCTCGTCCACCGGGCCGCTCTGGTCCGCTGCGGGACCCGCCGCGGCGGCGTCGTACTTGGTGCGGGACTTCCAGTACCGCCCGGCCGGAACCACCAGCAGGCCGCCGGCGGCCAGCAGGGAACCTGCGATGACGGCCAGCACCGGGAAGGCACTCACGCTCACGTCCGCGCTGCCACCCGAAACGCCGGTGGCCGCGGCGATGGATCCCTGGGCTGCGGCCAGCGGATCAGCGAGGACAGTGGCTGCAGCAGCGATGATGCCAACCGCCGCCAGCACGATGATGGCCGTGGTGACCCAGCGGGCGATCCTTCCGGCGATGGAGGCCGCGAGCCCGCCCGCCAGTGCGACGAGGGCCAGGGCCGTGACCGTGGTGGCGGCTTTGCTGCCCTGGACCTGGAGGCCGCCTTCGCTTCCGGCGGCCTGGCCCAGCTGCTGGGGGTCGAGATGGACCGTCAGCCAGGTCTGCGTGGTGGTGCCGAAGACCGCCAGCGCCAGGGCCGCGATCAGCAGCACCACCGTGGACTTGCGGGCCCAGCCCGGAACCGCGCCGCGCGCTTTGGCCGGGGTGGCGCGTCCTGCGGGTACCGCCATCAGGAGTTTGCCTCGGTTACGGAATCGGGGGCGCTGACGGAATCAGAAGTGATGTTGTGCAGCGAGCCGGCTGTGTGCACAGCCCTCAGCGGGGCCGCCGCCTTGTTGACGGTTTCCTGTGCCTCGGCCGGGTTGCTTGAATCTGCAACGATGCCGCCGCCGGCCTGGACGTAGGCGCGTCCCTCGCGCAGCAGCGCAGAGCGGATGGCGATGGCCATGTCCATGTCGCCGGCGAAGTCCAGGTAGCCCACGACTCCCCCGTAGATGCCGCGCCGGTGGGGCTCGATTTCATCCAGGAGTCGCAGGGCCCGGGGCTTCGGAGCGCCCGAGAGGGTTCCGGCCGGGAAGGTGGCCTTCAGGACGTCATAGGCCTTGGCCGTGGGAGCCAGGCGTCCGACGACGGTGGAGACCAGGTGCATGATGTGGCTGAACCGCTCCACCTCCATGAACTGCGTGACGTCCACGGAACCCGCCACGCAGACCTTCGACAGGTCGTTCCGGGACAGGTCCACCAGCATGAGGTGCTCCGCCCGTTCCTTCTGGTCCGCGAGGAGCTCCTCGGCCATCGCTTTGTCCGCGTCCACGGTCTTGCCGCGCGGCCGGGAGCCTGCAATCGGGTGGGTGATGACGTCCTCGCCGGTGACGGTCACCAGCGCCTCCGGCGACGAGCCGACGATCGAATACTGGCGGCCGTCGGCGTCCTCGAGGCTGAAGATGTACATATACGGGCTCGGGTTGGTGTTGCGCAGCACCCGGTAGACGTCCAGCGGCGACGCCCCGCACTCCATCTCGAAGCGGCGGGAGATGACCACCTGGAAGACCTCGCCGTCCACGATCGCTTCCTTGCCACGGTCGAGGGCGGCGAGGTAGTCGGGCTCGTGCCAGCGCTCCTGGACGCTGGCGGCAAAATCGAGGGCCGCCGGCTCCAGCACGGACACCGGCTGGACCACCGGGGTGCTGATGCGTGCCAGCAGTTGCTTCACGCGGGCGACGGCGTCATGCCAGGCCTCGTCCACGCGATCGGAGCTGTTGTCGAAGTTGATGGCGTTGGCGATCAGCAGCACAGTGCCGTCCATGTTGTCGTGGACGGCCATGTCCGTGACGAGGTTCAGGGCCAGCTCGGGAAGCTGCAGGTCATCCTCGGGCGGGCTGGTCAGCCTTTCCCAGTGGCGGACCGTCTCCCAGCCCAGGAATCCCACCAGCCCGGAGGTGAACGGCGGGAGCCCGTCGAAGCGGTCGGTGCGCAGCGCCTCGATGGTGTCGCGGATGGCATCAACAGGGTTTCCGTCCACGGGGACGCCGGCCGGCGGCTCGCCCAGCCAGTGCGCCTGCCCGTCCTTGGTGGTCAGCGTGGCCCGGGACCGGGAACCAATGAAGGAGTAGCGCGACCAGGCGCCGCCGACGGCCGCCGACTCCATGAGGAACGTTCCCGGCTGGCCCTGCGCCAGTTTCCGGTACAGCCCGATCGGCGTTTCGGCATCCGCCAGCACCTTCAGCCGGACAGGGATGACGCGGCTGTGGGCGGCGAGTTCCCGGAATTCTTCGAGGCCAGGGCTGATGATTCCGAGGTCCTGCATCGCTATTGGTTCTCCGTCTGTTCTTGGTGGTGCCTGTTGAGTGTAGGGCCGTTGGGTGGAGGTGCCTGCTGGGTGGACGAGCTTCGGCCGCTAGCTGGCCGAACCTGCCACAACGTCGAAGGCCCGGCCGTCGAAGCACGTCCGTGTACCGGTGTGGCATGCAGCGCCCACCTGGTCCACCCGCACGAGGAGGGCATCGCCGTCGCAGTCCAGGGCCACCGACTTGACCCACTGCACGTGGCCGGACGTGTCACCCTTGCGCCAATACTCCTGGCGGGAGCGCGAGTAGAACGTCACGCGACCGGTGGTCATGGTCCGGTTCAGGGCCTCGTCGTCCATCCAGCCCAGCATGAGGACCTCGTTGGTGTCGAACTGCTGCACGATGGCAGCCACAAGTCCGGCACCGTCGCGCTTGAGCGCCGAGGCAATCCCGGCCGGAAGGGGGCTTCCGGGCAGGAGGCTATCGCCGGCGTCGGACGAAGGGGCACCGGCTGTAGGGGCGGGGGCGGGGCTGGGGGCGGGCTGCTCAGACATCACGTCAAGTCTAGTGCCCCCGCCGGGACGCTGGCACGAGGGCCGTCTGTCACCCGCCCGCCCCTGTGAACGACGGCACAAATTCACCTGGATCAACAGACTGCGCAACTCTCGCGGGGACGTGCTAGTTTTCCAAGTGATGCATTTCGTCGATCCGTCCCGAGAAGTTCTGGCCGAGACCCTGCTGGCGGCCGGTCCTGACTCCCCCACGCTCTGCAAGGGCTGGCAAACCAGGGACCTCGCAGCTCACCTGTACCTGCGGGAGCGGAAAGCTGCCGTCGGGCTGGGCCTGGTCATCAAGAGCCTGTCCAAGGCCTCGGACAAGGCAACCGCCCGCCTGGCCGGAAAGCTCCGGACCGCCGACGAGTATGCCAAGCTCGTGAACTCCTTCCGCGCCGGACCGCCCGCGCTCTCGCCCATGAAGATCAAGGCGCTGGATGAGAGCTCCAACCTGATCGAATACTTCGTCCACACGGAGGACATCCGGCGCGCCGTTGACCGCTGGGCCCCCCGCGCCCTCGACGCGGAATACTCGGACGCACTGTGGGATGAGCTCGTCAAGCGGGCAGCCATCCTCTACCGCGGCGTGGACCTCGGCATCGTCCTGGTCAGCCCCTCGGGCCCCAGGCACGTCGCCAAGCGCGCACCTGTGTCCGTGGCTATCGTGGGTGAACCCGGCGAACTGCTGATGCACGCCCACGGCCGCACCCGCCATGCGCTGGTGACCTTCGAAGGCCAGCCGGACGCCGTCGCCCTCCTCCAGGCAGCCGAAGTAGGGCTGTAACAAAGCAACGCGGGGTGGTCCCCTATCGCCCAATAACCTCGGGTTTTTGGGCGATAAGTGACCCCGCGTTGCTTTTCAGAGCCAGGGGAGGATCAGCGGACCTCGAAGCCGGCGTCGCGGATTGCGGCCTTGACCTGGGACATCATGTCGTCCGGGCCCCAGTGGAAAATCGAGGCGGCCAGCACTGCGTCCGCGCCCGCCTGGACGGCAGGAGCGAAGTGGGCCGGTTCCCCGGCGCCGCCCGAAGCGATGATCGGAACCTTGACTGCTGACCGGACCAGCCGGATGAGCTCGAGGTCGAAGCCGTCCTTGGTGCCGTCGGCGTCGATGGAGTTCAGCAGGATCTCACCGACCCCGCGGTCCGCCGCTTCCTTGGCCCAGGCAACGGCGTCAATTCCGGTGCCCTGCCGGCCACCGTGGGTGGTCACTTCAAAGCCCGACGGCGTGGGCTGGGATCCGGGGCGGACGCGCCGGGCGTCCACGGACAGCACCAGCACCTGGGACCCGAAGTGCCGGGTGATTTCGTCGATGACGTCGGGGCGGGCCACGGCGGCGGTGTTGATGGAGGCCTTGTCGGCTCCGAAGCGCAGCAGCTTGTCCACCTCGGCAACGCCGCGGACGCCGCCGCCGACGGTGAGCGGTATGAACACTTCCTCGGCGGTGCGGCGGACGACGTCGAACGTGGTCTCCCGGTTGCCGGAGGACGCGGTCACGTCCAGGAAGGTGAGTTCGTCAGCGCCGGCGTTGTCGTAACGGTGCGCCAGTTCCACCGGGTCCCCCGCGTCGCGAAGGCCTTCGAAATTGATGCCCTTGACCACGCGGCCGGCATCAACGTCCAGGCAGGGGATAACGCGGACGGCTACAGCCATGACTTCTCCTGTTGTACTGCTGGGGTGTGCTGTCTGAGGAAAACCGGGTCAGATCCGGCAGGCGTGGATGCTGCTGACCAGGATGGCACGGGCGCCGAGGTCGTACAGCTCGTCCATGATCCGGTTGGTTTCCTTCTTGGGCACCATGGAGCGGACGGCCACCCACTCGGAATCGCGCAGCGGCGAGACGGTGGGTGATTCCAGGCCGGGCGTGAGCCCGGCGGCCTGCTCCACGAGCTCCTTGCGGATGTCGTAGTCCATGAGCACGTACTGCCGCGCCACCAGCACACCCTGCAGGCGGCGGATCAGGACCTCGATCTCCTTGGCTGTGCCGTTGGCGGCCCCGCCGTCGCCGGTGCGGCGGATGAGGACGGCCTCGGACTTCAGGATCGGATCCCCGAAAATTTCCATGCCGGCGGCCTTGAGGGTGTTGCCCGTTTCCACGACGTCGGCGATGGCATCCGCGACGCCAAGACGCACGGAGGATTCCACGGCGCCGTCCAGCCGGACCACCTTCGCCTTGATGCCCCGCTCCGCCAGGTAATCGCGCAGGAGCCCGTCGTAGCTGGTGGCAAGCCGCTTGCCTTCGAGTTCATCTACCGCGCGGAAATCACCGATCGGCCCGGCGAACCGGAACGTTGAGGCGGCGAAGCCCAGCGGAAGCAGTTCCTCAGCCTCCACCTGCGCGTCCAGCAGGAGGTCGCGGCCGGTGATCCCGACGTCGAGCGTTCCCTGCCCGACGTAAACGGCGATGTCCCGGGGGCGGAGGAAGAAGAACTCGATGTCGTTGTCGGGGTCCACCATGACCAGCTCGCGGCTGTCACGGCGCTGGCGGTAGCCCGCCTCGGACAGCATCGCGGAGGCGGCTTCGGACAGGGATCCCTTGTTGGGTACGGCTACACGCAGCATTAGGAGGTCTTTCTGGTTTGGAAGTTTGTGTCAGGCAAGCGGGGCCACGCAGAGGCGGCTAGAGATGCTTGTAGACGTCTTCCAGGCTGAGTCCCTTGGCTAGCATCAGGACCTGCAGGTGGTACAGGAGCTGCGAGATCTCCTCGGCGGCGGCTTCGTCGGATTCGTACTCGGCTGCCATCCAGACTTCGGCCGCTTCCTCCACGACTTTCTTGCCGATGCCGTGGATTCCCGACTCCAGTTCAGCGACGGTGCGGGAGCCCTCGGGGCGGGTCGCTGCCTTCTCGCTCAGTTCTGCGAACAGCGTCTCGAAATTCTTCACGCCCTCCAGCCTACTTGCTCGGGGCGGGGGCCCGCCTGTCGGGCAGTTCCATAACGGCGGGGATGTGAGCGATGACACACGCCCGCATCCCCGCACCTGCCCCGGAACCGGGGAAATACTTTCTAGTAGTTCTTGAGCAACAGCGCCGTGGACAGTGCGGCCGTGACGGCCTCATGCCCCTTGTCCTCGGAGGATCCGGGCAGTCCTGCCCGGTCCAGCCCCTGCTCTTCGGTGTCGCAGGTGAGCACCCCGAACCCCACCGGCACGCCGGTGTTGACGCTCACGTCGGTGAGTCCCGACGTCGCGGCCTGGCAGACGTAGTCAAAATGCGGCGTACCGCCGCGGATGACGACGCCGAGGGCGACGACGGCGTCGAAGTGCGGTGCCAGCCGCGCGGCAGCGACCGGAAGCTCAAAGCTGCCCGGTACGCGCAGCACCGTCGGCTCGTTGATGCCGGCGTCCTTGGCAGCCCGCAGGGCGCCGTCCAGGAGGCCATCCATGATCTGCGTGTGCCAGCTTGCCGCCACGATTGCCAGCTTCAACTGCGAGGTTTCAGCGGGGTCGAGGGTGGTCAGGTCAATCTGGGGTGCGCCGTGTCCGCTCATAAAGTCTTCGTAATCCGTTCAGTCTTGTTCGATATCGAAAGTGTCAGTGCCGGTGCGGGGCAGGCCCGCCGTCTCGGTGTCGAGGGTCAGCAGGTGGTCCATGCGGTCCTTTTTGGTCTGCAGGTACCGGAGGTTCTGTTCGCGGGACGGCACCTCGGTGGGCACCATCTCGACGACCTTGACGCCGGCCATGGCCAGGCGGTTCTGCTTGTCCGGGTTGTTGCTCAGCAGCCGGATCTCGTGCAGGCCCATCTCGGCCAGGATCTGCGCCGCAGCCTTGTAGCAGCGGGCATCCACAGGCAGTCCCAGCTGTTCGTTGGCCTCGACGGTGTCGAACCCGGCCTCCTGCAGGGCGTAGGCCTTGATCTTGTTGGCCAGCCCGATGCCGCGGCCTTCCTGGCCGCGCAGGTACAGCAGCGTGCCGCCGTTCTCGGCGATCAGTTCCAGGGCGTAGGCGAGCTGCTCGCCGCAGTCGCAGCGGTAGGAGCCAAAAACATCCCCCGTGAGGCATTCCGAATGGAGGCGCACCAGGGGCGCCTTCCCGTCTTTGGGCGGATTCGGGGAACTGACGGCGAGGTGTTCGGCGCCGGTCACCAGATCGGTCCAGGCCTGCGACACGAAACTACCGAACGCCGTAGGCAGCTGCACTACGGGTCCTTTGCTCACCGGATGCGGGGACCGGCCGTTGCTGCTCGGTTCCACTGCTTGAGATGCCGTCATCGTGTTTCCCCTTCTCCGGCCGGACTGACTTCCAAACTGCTCTCCTGTGAAGATACACGGTGGCCGGCTCCCAGATAGCCAACCAGGTCCTCGATCGAGATCAAGGGGCAGCCATGCTCGGCAGCGAAAACCCGGAGTCCATCCAGCCGCATCATTTCACCGTCGTCGTACACCACTTCGGCGATCACGCCCACCGGCTGCAAGCCGGCGAGCCGGCAGAGGTCGACGGCCGCTTCGGTGTGGCCGGGGCGCTCACGCACTCCCCCATTAACGGCCCGCAGCGGAAAAATATGCCCGGGACGGGTCAGCGTGTCCGGGCCGCTCTGCGGATCGGCGATGACACGGGCGGTGAGCGCCCGGTCGGTGGCCGAGATGCCGGTGCTTACGCCGGTGGCGGCGTCGCAGGACACGGTGTAGGCCGTGCCCTTCGAATCCTGGTTGACCTCCACCATCGGCGGCAGTTGCAGCGCGTCGGCCCGGGCACCGTCAAGCGGCACGCAGATGACGCCGGAGCTGTACCGGATGGTCCAGCCCATGAGCGCCGGGGTGGCGTGCTGGGCAGCGAAGATGATGTCGCCTTCGTTTTCCCGGTCTTCGTTATCCACCACCAGGACCGGCTTGCCGGCCGCCATCGCGCGGACGGCGTCCTCGATCGGGTCGAGCTTCAGGGGAACCGAGATCAGTGCGTCGGAGACCGCCGCGTCGAGCTTTGCCGTGCCGTTCACCGCTGAACCTCCGAATCTTCCGTGCCGAACTCCGTGACGTGCGCGAATTCCGAACCTCCAGTGCGGAAAGCAAGTAGCCGCTCCGTGTACTTGGCCAGTACATCCACTTCAAGGTTTACCCTGCCGCCGGCAGGCTTGGCTCCGAGGCCGGTGTCGGCCAGGGTGGTGGGGATGAGCCCTACCTCGAACCACGGTGCCGTCTCGGCTGCCGGGCTGACCTCGGTGACGGTGAGGGAGACGCCGTCGATGGCGATGGAACCCTTTTCCGCGATGTAGCGCGCCAGCCGCTGCGGCACGCCGAACCGGAGCCGTTCCCAGTTTCCCTGCGGCTCGCGTTCGAGCAGTTCGCCGACGCCGTCCACATGTCCCTGGACCACGTGGCCGTCGAGGCGCCCGCCGGCCGGGACACAGCGTTCCAGGTTGACGGGGTCGCCCGCCGCAAGCTCGCCGATGGTGCTGCGGATAAGGGTCTCGCCCATGACGTCGACGCTGAAGTCCTTGCCGTCGATGGCCGTGGCGGTGAGGCAGACGCCATTGACGGCGATGGAGCCGCCCAGCGGCAGCCCGTCAGCGGTTCCGGGGGCGTGCAGGCGCAGCGTTGCGCTCGAGTCCCCGTTCCGGTCCACGAACAGGACCTTTCCCTGTTCGGCGATAATTCCGGTGAACATCAGTAGCCTCCCATGGCTGTGCCCGCAGCTGTGCGGGGTGGTAGTGAATCGGTTGACGTTGATTGTGTTGATGCTGGCTTTGCCGCTGCGGGCAGGTCCTGCGGTACGGCCGCTTCCTCCGGGCGCAGGTGCAGGCGAAGGTCCCTGCCCAGGAACTGGACCGCGCCGCCGGATGCGGCATCCCAATCCCAGCGCTGTGCCTCCGCCAGCGTTCCAATGCCGAGGCCGTTGAGTGCCGGCGTTCCGGAGCCCAGCAGCGTGGGGGCCAGGTAGACGATGAGTTCATCCACGAGTCCTTCGCCCAGGAAGGCGCTGAGGATCTTCGACCCACCCTCCACCATGACGTGCCGGGTGCCCGCTGCGAACAGCATGGCCAGGCCCTCGTGCGGGTCCCGTGTGGGCAGGTGCAGCACCTTGCCGTCATCGCCGCGCACGGCGGCGTCTTCAGGCACGTCGCGAAGTCCCATGACGGCGCGCAGCGGCTGCTTTCCGATGGCATCGCCGTTGGCGTCGCGGGCTGTAAGGCGCGGGTTGTCCACCAGAACGGTCTGCGTTCCCACCAGGATTGCATCGATGCGGCTCCGGATGCCGTGGTTGTCCGCCAGCGACTCCGGGCTGGAAATCCACTGGCTGGTGCCGTCCTCGGCCGCGATCCGGCTGTCCAGGGTCTGGGCGATGTGCAGGGTGACGAACGGGCGCTTGGCGTCGACCGCCTGGAACCAGCGCCGGTTCAGCTCCAGCGCACGCTCGGCGGCCAGCCCGCTGCGCACGCTGACACCCGCAGCCCGCAGGGTGGCGGCGCCGCCGGCGGCCGGGTCATGGGGGTCGTCGACGGCGTACACGACGTTCGCTATCCCGGCGTCGATGATGGCCTGCGCGCACGGCCCCGTGCGGCCCACGTGGTTGCACGGCTCCAGGGTGACCACCATGGTTGACCCGTGAAGATCGACGCCGGCGCTGGTCGCCACCGCTATCGCGTCGGCTTCGGCGTGCGCGGTGCCGGCACCGCGGTGGTATCCCGTGGCCAGCTGGCTACCGTCAGGTCCGACGACGACGGCGCCCACCAGCGGGTTGGCGCCCCGGGGACCTTGCAGGGCGGCTTCCAGGGCTATGTCCATGGCGGCTGTTTCAGCGGCGGTGAAGGCCGGTACCGGCTGGCCGTTCGTTTGGAAGCCGGTCACTTGGACACCGCCGGATCCGGGAAGGCGGTCTCAACCTTGACGGCCGCGGGGCCCGACTGGGTCTGGACCCGAGAAGCCCGCCACCAGACGATGAAGCCGGCCAGGGTGAAGAAGCCGTAGAAAAGGTACATGAAAGCGCTGGCAAAGTATCCGGCGCTGAAGAGCAGCGGAACGCCCACCACGTCCACTGCGACCCAGATCAGCCAGAACTCGGTCCAGCCGCGGGCCATGCCGTACGTGGCAAGGAGCGAGCCCGTAAACGTCCAGGCGTCGGCCCACACCGGCGGGTAGGAGCCCAGGGAGTCGAAGAGCGGGGTGAGGGCAGCGGTGCCGGCCACCAGCGCGAGTACCAGCGCCACCCGGGTCCTGGCACTGGCCCACGTGGGTGCGATCGCCGTCGAGGACCCTGACGCCCGGCGGCTCTGCTGCCAACGCTGCCAGCCGTAGACGGCCACGATGATGAACATGACCTGCCGCCCGGCCTGGCCCCAGAGGGTGGCCGGCGTGGCGGAGCCGAAGACGTTGCCCAGAAAGACCGTCAACAGAAGGAGGTTGCCGGCGATGCCTACCGGCCAGGCCCAGACCTTGCGCCGCATGCCGCCGAGGGCACTGGCCAGGCCGAAGATGTTTCCCAGCACTTCGCGGAGAATGAGCACTGATCCGCCCACGGGTATCTGTGCCTCGAAGAGCCAACGCAGAATGTCCATGCGTGCGTGCCGTTCCTTCCCTCAAGAGCCGAGACTGCTCCGGGGGTATACGACAGCGAAACGCAGCGGCGTTCTGGAACGCCACAAGTACAGCTGTACGTGCTTCTCTCATCCAGACTTTAACTGTCGGTACCGGAATTTCACCAGTTCAACCGTCCGCCGGGCTTCCGTGAAGGAAACACCGGCTCGCGGGTCGCGGACTGTCACCGCCGGTTCGGACTTACACCGACCCCGGAGCACGTATTGTGTGTTGCTATTCTGACACAACTTGGCGGGTGCCCAGGCTATTCCCGCTACAAGCCGTCATGCGGCCGTCATGGAGGCCAATGGCGGCTTCCATGACGGGCTCCTGACTGGGCCTCGGGGACTGAACGCTAAAGGCTGCCCGCTTTGCGCAGCCGGTCGATAGCGCCGGACGGATCTGCGGCGCCGTACACTGCGGACCCGGCGACGAAGACGTTGGCCCCGGCTTCCGCCGCACGGACAATGGTCTCCTCGGTAATCCCGCCATCAACCTGAATGGCGACGTTCACGCCGGATCCCTCGATCGCGGCGCGGGCACGGCGGATCTTGGGCAGCGTGAGGTCGAGGAACGCCTGGCCGCCAAAACCGGGCTCCACTGTCATGATCAGCAGCATGTCCAGCTCCGGGAGCATGTCCAGGTAGGGCTCCAGCGCGGTGGCGGGACGCAGCGCCATCCCGGCCTTCGAACCACGGGCCCGCAGCTCCCTGGCAAGTTTCACCGGCGCGATGGATGCCTCGGCGTGGAACGTCACGGAGGCAAGGCCGGCGTCCGCATAACCGGGCGCCCAGCGGTCGGCGTCGGAAATCATGAGGTGGGCATCCAGTGGAACCGGGCTGACCGCCTGGATCCGCTGTACTACCGGAAGTCCCAGGGTGAGGTTGGGGACAAAGTGGTTGTCCATCACATCCACATGCACGGAATCGGCGTTGCTGATTTTCTGCAGCTCGGCTTCGAGGTTCACGAAGTCGGCGGAGAGGATGCTGGGGTTGATGCAGCACTGCGTCATGCGGGGTCCTTTCGCGGGACGGAAGTCCGGGGTGTGGAAACGGTCATTGGGAACTCAGCGCTTGCGCGGACTCAGCGCTTGCGGCGGATAAGGGCCAGGAACATCGCATCCGTGCTGTGGACGTGCGGCCACAGCTGGGCTGTCTTCTCATGCCCCGCACCCAGGCCGCTGCCCAGGCTAACGGCGTCCAGCACGCTGCCGGCGTCCAGTAGTTCCAGGTCATCGCGTTTCCGTAGGGCGTCGCTGACCACAGCGGTGGTTTCGGCCGGGTGCGGTGAGCAGGTCACGTAGGCCACCACGCCGCCGGGCCGCACGGCCGCCAGGGCTGAGTTCAGCAGTTCGCGCTGCAGCGGCCCGAGATCGGCGAGGTCTTTGGGGGTCCGGCGCCAGCGGGATTCGGGCCTGCGGCGCAGGGCTCCGAGTCCGCTGCAGGGCACATCCACAAGCACACGGTCAAAGCTGGCGGGCCGTTCCGACCCGACCTCACGGCCGTCGCCGGTCCTGACGGTCCAGACCTCGGACGGAACAGCGGACAGTGCCTGGCTGACCAGTTTGGCCCGGTGCGGTGCGGGTTCGTTGGCCAGGAGCGTGGCTCCGCGTTCCTTCGCCAGCGCGGCCAGCAAGGCCGCCTTGCCGCCGGGGCCGGCGCAGAGATCGAGCCAGGCTTCCCGAGTGGTGTTTTGCCCTGCCTCAAGGCTGGCCGCTGCCAGCGCCCGGGCCACCAGCTGGGAGCCGACGTCCTGCACCCGTGTGGTGCCGGACCTGACGGACTCCAGCCGGCCGAGGTCACCGCCGCTGGAAAGGGCCGATCCCTCCACCAGTTCGCCGGGGACGGCTCCGTTCTCCAGGGCCTCGTCCAGGCTTCCCAGCCCGGGAAGCGCCACCAGGTTGACCACGGGGGCCGCATTGTCGGCTTCGAGGAGGTCATTGATCTCGCCGACCGGGCGGCCGTGGGCCACGAGCGACTGCCGGAGGGCACGGACAATCCACTCCGGATGGGCGTACCGGATGGAGGCAACCTTGGTCTCGTCCTGCTCGCCGGCAACAAGTTCGTCCAGCCACTCGTCCAGGCTGCGTGCCGCTACCTTCCGGAGGACGGCGTTGATCAGGGCGGACGGACCAGCGCCGATGACCGCCCGCGCCAGGCCGACCGTCTGGTCCAGAGCCGCGTGAGCGGGTACCCGCATTGCCACCAGCTGGTGGACCCCGATGCGCAGGGCATCCAGGACAGCCGGATCCAGCTTGTCCAGGGCCCTGTCCACGCAGCGGGCGAGGATGGCGTCGTACGTGCCCTGGTTCCGCAGCGCGCCGTAGCTCAGTTCCGTGGCGAATCCGGCGTCGCGCCGATCGAGGCCGTGCTGACGGATGCGCGCGGGCAGCACGAGGTTGGCATAGGCGTCCTCGGCCGCAACCGCACGCAGCACTTCAAAGGCCACCAGCCTGGCAGGGTCCGCCCTGCGGGTGCGCTGTGACGGGGCGCTCTCGGTGAAGCTGCGCTGCGGGCCGCGGTTCCGCTCCCTGCCCTGCGCATTGCGCCGGCTGGCTCCTCCGCCGCCCCGGCGCTGGTCAGAACCGCCGGCACCCGAACCGCCGGTACCTGAATTACCGGCGCCCGAACCGCCGGCGCCTGAACCGCGCTGGCCGCCGCGGCTGGAACGCCCCTGCCCGGATCCGCTTCTGCCGGAGTCACTCATTGGAATACCACGCTTTCGAGGGAGGCCTGGCCGCGCGCCCAGTCGGCTGCGGCCATCATTTTCTTGCCGGCAGGCTGCACCTTGGTGAGTTCGACGGCGTGCGAACCCGTGCCCACCAGCACGCTCTTGCCGGCCAAAGCCAGTTGTCCCGGCCGAACATCTGTAACGTCGGGCCGGAGCCGCACTGGCTCAAGCTTCAGCCGCTGGCCATCAAGGGTGGTCCAGGCCCCCGGTTCGGGCGTCACGCCGCGGGCGCGGCGGCCCACGGACAGGGCCGGCTCCGACCATTCAATGCGGCCGTCGTCGAGAACAAGCTTGGGCGCGAGGGTCACTTCGCCCTGCTGGGGACGGGGAGACGCCGCGCCGGACCCTATAGCGGACAGCGTCTGGGCGAGCAGGACGGCGCCGCTGTGGGACAGCCGTTCGAGCAACGCCCCGGAGGTGTCCTCCGGGCCGACCGCCTCGGTCAGCGTGCCGATGACAGGGCCCGTGTCGAGCCCTTCCTCGAGCTGGAAAGTCACGGCACCGGTGATGTCGTCGCCCGCCATGACGGCCCGCTGCACGGGCGCCGCACCGCGCCAGGCCGGCAGCAGCGAGAAGTGCAGGTTGATCCAGCCGTGCTGCGGAATCTCCAGGGCCGCCCGGGGCACAAGCCCGCCGTAGGCGACGATCGCCGCTACGTCGGGACGGGCTTCCGCGATCCGTTCGGTGACGGCAGCGTCCACCCGGGACGCGTGGATGACGTCGATGCCGAGCTCGGCGGCCCGGGCAGCAACGGGCGACGGCGTGAGCACGCGCTTGCGTCCCACCGGCGCGTCCGGCCGGGTCAGCACCGCGACGATTTCGAAGCCGGCGGCCACCAGCGCATCCAGCGAGGGGACAGCTACGGACGGGGTTCCGGCAAAGAGGACCCTCATCCGGCAGCGCCGTAGCTGCCGGTTCCGGACGCTGCCGCTCCGAAGCTGCCGCCGCCGAAACTGGAGCCGACGGTCTTGGCGCGCTTGGCGGTGGTCTTTTCGGTGATGGAGTCGTAGTTGGCGTTGCGGATGGAGCGCAGGGCAGCCTTGCGGTCCTCACCTTCGAGCCGGTCAGTGAAGAGGATGCCGTCCAGATGGTCGGTTTCGTGCTGGAAGCAGCGGGCAAGCATGCCCTCGGCCTCCACCGAAACGGGGTTGCCGTTGATGTCGACGCCTGTCACGCGGGTGCTGCGGTAGCGGCGGACCGGGAAGCCCAGTCCCGGGATGGAAAGGCACCCCTCCACCTCGTCCGCCTGGAAGTCCTCGCTGTTTTCCAGCACCGGGTTGATGACGTGGCCTTCAACGCCGCCGATCCGGTAGGTGAAGACCCTGAGGCTGACTCCGATCTGTGGCGCGGCAAGTCCTGCGCCCTCCACGTCCTCCATCGTTTCGGTCATGTCGGCAACGAGCCTGGCCAGCTCCGGCCCGAAATCCGTGACAGGGTCGGCAACCGTGCGAAGCACGGGATCGCCGATGATACGGATATTCAGAATTGCCATGTGCAGTCATTTCCTCACGGTGAACGGATAAACGGATCCAGTCCAGTTTAGTGGCTGTCAGGAAAACACCGGCGGTGCCAGCGGCAGCAGCGCGGGTCCGGCGCTGACGGTGTCGGCGGACATTTCCCACACCCGCCGCAGGGCACAGAACTTCCACCAATGGTGCTTCAGGACCTCCGGATTTGCCCGGACGGGCCGGACCTCGGTTTCACCGATAGCGACGGCGAGCAGGACCGGGGTATCGCCGTGCTGCCACGGTTCCCACTCCCCTGCCACGGGATCCACCAGGCTTTCCTCTGCCTTCATGCCGGCAACAAGCTGCATGACCACTTTGTCGTCCAAGGGCTTCACCTGCCCGTCACGCGTTGTGCCCTTGGTCTTGTAGTCGATGAGGCAGGTACGTCCGTTGATCCTGGCGACGAGGTCCAGTGTTCCTGCATATCCCACCGTCTTGTTCCACACGGTGATCTCAGGGGCGATCGGCTCCACCCGGAACAACTCCCACCACTCATCGAAGCGGGCGGCAAAGGCTTCCTCGCCATTGGAGGCCAGCGCGTCGCGGGCTTCCTTCATCTGGTGCGGCCTGCCGAGAGCGCGCAGCGCCACCTGCTCGCAGTAGTTGTGCACCCGGTCCCCACGCTGCGCGGCCTCGTCCCGGTAGGACTCGGCCGCCTTGGCCGCACGGTTCACCGCCTGCCGTACCCTTGCGGGGCTGCCAAGGATCTCCGGCAGTGAGGGATCCTTGGCCAGGCTGCTTGCACCCATGTAGCCGAACCAGCCGTCCAGTCCGTGGGGCTGCTGCCCAATGACGGTGGTTATGGAGGGAACCGTGAACTGCTCCGTGGTGGAGCGGGCGTACATGCGGCCATATTCAGTGGCGTGGGCGAGGAGTGGAGCGGTCATGGTGAGACTCTTTCACGGGGGTCAGACAGTAATGCGAATACCGAACTTCGGTGCGGAAGCAGAGCGGAAACAGAAAAGCCCGCTCCTCCCAGTTCTATCTCCTGGGCTGAACGGACTTTCCATCGGTGGGCGATACTGGGTTCGAACCAGTGACCTCTTCGGTGTGAACGAAGCGCGCTACCACTGCGCCAATCGCCCCGATGCATTTGAATGCTAGCGGACGATCCCGGGTTAATGGAAATCGGCGTGCTGACCCAGGGAAGGGTCAGCGGAGCAAGGTGTCGAAGGAGCGCTTGAGGCCAGCAGCCATGAGGGAGCGACCCAGCCCAGGCACTCGCTAACTACACCGCTGTAATTCAAGAATTTCCCTAGAATTCAAGGAAGCAGGGCTTCCCCGGCCACGCAGCCGGTCCTCGATTTGGAGTTTCCCGGAACCTCCTATAGAGTTCTTACTCGTTGGAACGCGACGAACTGCCGAATACGGCAGGGAATCACGGCTCCAAAATGCGGACGTAGCTCAGCTGGTAGAGCACCACCTTGCCAAGGTGGATGTCGCGAGTTCGAATCTCGTCGTCCGCTCGCAGGACACTGTCATTGCACTGGTTCCCCGGAAGTTGCTTCCAGGAAGCCGTGCTTACACGGTGGGTTGGCCGAGAGGCGAGGCAGCGGCCTGCAAAGCCGTATACACGGGTTCGAATCCCGTACCCACCTCGGTGAAAGCCATGGTTTCCGGTATGCCGGATGCAATGGGCGATTGGCGCAGCGGTAGCGCGCTTCCCTGACACGGAAGAGGTCACTGGTTCGATCCCAGTATCGCCCACCAGAGTAAGGAAACTTGCTTGTAGTTGAACGCTCGGCCACTCGGCCGAACTTCAAAAATGCGGACGTAGCTCAGCTGGTAGAGCACCACCTTGCCAAGGTGGATGTCGCGAGTTCGAATCTCGTCGTCCGCTCTCTTGATCCTTAGGATCCGAACCCAGGAATACCGCCGGTTTCACCGGCTCCGGGCGATTGGCGCAGCGGTAGCGCGCTTCCCTGACACGGAAGAGGTCACTGGTTCGATCCCAGTATCGCCCACGAAAACAGAGCAGCTCTCCGGAGCTGCTTTTTTCTTGCCTTCATACGGTTTGACAAGTTTTGTCAAGAACTCCTTGGCATGCGCGGCCTTCGGCGCTAGGATCGGATGCGGAGGAGCGAACTGGCTCCGCGATTGAAGGGAGGTGCTCGTGGGTTTACTTGACGATCTAAAGGGCAAAGCTCAGGGTCTGATCCGCGGCAACGAGCAGTCCATAAAGGATGGCATCACCAAAGCAGGTGATTTTGTCGACTCCAAGACGGGCGGCAAATACACCAGCCAGGTAGATAAGGTCCAGACTGGCGCTTCCACTCTCGTTGACAAAGCCAATGAGAGGCCTACCCAGGGACCGGCGGACAACGTGCCGCCGGCTGAGAAGGCTCCGTAGCCAGGACTTACCGGGCTTCGCCCCTAAACGTCAAAAAGGTGCCGGTCCCGCCGAGAGGCGGCGCCGGCACCTTTCGCGTTCCCGAAAGAAGACTTGCCTGTCTAAAAGAGCCAGTTTCTACGGGGGCTCGTGTTCTACGAGGGCTCGTGGTTCTGGCCCTCCCGGGCCAGTGCTGTGAGCCGCGATACGGCCCTGAAGTACTTCTTCATATAGCCACCGTTCATCATTTCCTCGGTGAACAGCTTGTCGAACGGCACTCCACTGGCAAGGATCGGAACGTCCTTGTCGTAAAGGCGGTCTGCGAGCACCACAAACCTCAGCGCCACTGCCTGTTCGGTGATGGTTTCCACGTCCCGCCAGACGACGCCGTCCACACCGTCAAGCAGCTTGCGGTAGCGGCTTGGATGGACACCCGAGAGGTGTGAGATAAGAGTGCCGAAGTCATCCTCGGCAACAGTCTTGCCGTCGAACTCCGCCTTCATGTGGGCGTGGAGCTCGCTGTTCCGCAGCGGTGCCGGCGCGGCCGGCAGGCCGCGGTGGCGGAAGTCCTCGCCATCAACCCGGATGACGTCGAACTGGTCCGCCAGGACCTGGATCTCACGCTGGAAATCCACGGCGGCAAAGCGGCCGTCGCCCAGCGAGCCGGGCAGGGTGTTGGAGGTGGCCGCAAGCTTCACGCCGGCATCGGCCAGTTCCCGCATGAGGCGGGACATCAGGACAGTGTCGCCCGGATCGTCCAGTTCAAACTCGTCAATGCACACAAGCTTGTAGGAGCTCAGCGCGTCGACGGTTTTCCGGAAGGACAGGGCACCCACCAGGTTGGTGTACTCCACGAAGGTACCGAAGGCCTTGGGCCCGGGGACAGCGTGCCAGAGAGAGGCCAGCAGGTGGGTTTTCCCGACGCCGAATCCGCCGTCGAGGTAAATGCCGGCGCGGGTGGTGGCGTCCTTCTTGCCAAACAGCTTCTTGAACAACCCCCCGCCGTCCCCGGTGCCGACGCCTCCGGCAAATGCCTGCAGCGCGTTCACTGCTGCCGCCTGGCTCGGCTGCTTCGGATCGGGCCGGTAACTCGCAAAGGACACCTGCCCAAACCTGGGCGATGGGTAGAAACCTTTGAGGAGCTCATCCACCGACACCGCCGGCGTCCGGGTGGCGAGCTTTTCGATCTGTACCAAGGTGGTCCATTCTGCTGGTGATTTGTCCCCAGCAAGAATACCGGCATTGGCCGTCCGCACCGCGGCCAACGCCTTGCTGCCGGCGGTGCCGTGAGCAAGCACACACATGTCGTCCTGTTAACACACAGGAGCATTCGTACCGGCCCGTGGCTAGTGTTGGAGCAGTGACCCGCCGTCCCCCGGCGGTCTGACCTGACCGTTTCAGTGAAAGGCCATAAGCATGTCCTACCCCGTTGAACAGAACGTGAAGTTCGCCGCCTACGCGCACCCGGAGCGGCTTGTTTCCACCGAGTGGCTGGCTGCGGCCATTGACGCCGGCGCCCTTAACGACGGCAGGCTCGTCGTGGTGGAGTCGGACGAAGACGTCCTGCTCTACGAAACCGGCCACATTCCCGGCGCGGTCAAGATCGACTGGCACACCGACCTGAACGACGAAGTGACCCGTGACTACGTGGAGGGCAAGGCCTTTGCTGCATTGGCCGCCGCGAAGGGCATCTCCCGCGACGCCACCGTTGTCATCTACGGTGACAAGTCCAACTGGTGGGCCGCTTACGCCCTCTGGGTCTTCAGCCTGTTCGGCCACGAGGACGTCCGGCTGCTCGATGGCGGCCGCGACAAGTGGATCGCCGAAGGCCGTGCGCTGACCACCGACACCCCCTCGCCGGCCGTGGCGGACTACCCCGTGGTGGAGCGCAACGACGCCCCCATCCGCGCCTTCAAGGACGACGTCCTGGCCCACCTGGGCAAGCCGCTGATCGACGTCCGCTCCCCCGAGGAATACACGGGCCAGCGCACCCACATGCCCGCCTACCCCGAGGAAGGCGCGCTACGCGGCGGCCACATTCCCACCGCTGCTTCGATTCCGTGGGCACGGGCAGCAGCAGAGGACGGCACCTACCGCAGCCGCGCCGAGCTTGAGGCGCTGTACCTTGGCGAAGCGGGACTCACCGAGGGCGACGATGTTGTGGCCTACTGCCGCATTGGTGAACGCTCCAGCCACACCTGGTTTGCGCTGAAGTTCCTCCTCGGCTTCGAAACCGTCCGCAACTACGACGGCTCCTGGACCGAATGGGGCAACGCCGTGCGCGTCCCGATTGCCAAGGGCGCGGAACGCGGCGCAGTGCCGGCAGTTGCCGCGAGGTAAATCGTCCGTAAAAAAGCGGCGGACGGGAACAACCTGCGTAAGCTGGAAGTGATGAGTACTCAAGCACTTCCCACCGCCCTGGCGGAGATTGTCGACGACTTCCAGGCATTGAGCGAGCCCGAGCGGCTGCAGCTCCTGCTGGAATTTTCCCGCGGCCTGCCGGAGCTTCCGGAGCGCCTGAACGACCACCCCGAGCTCCTGGAGCAGGTGGTGGAATGCCAGTCGCCTCTTTTCCTCACCATTGAGACGGAAGAGAACGACGGCGGGGCCCCCGCCTTCCGGCTGTTCTTCAAGGCGCCGCCGGAGGCCCCCACCACCCGTGGTTTCGCGGGTGTGCTCCATGAAGGACTGGACGGCCTCACCGCCGAGGAAATCCTGGCTGTCCCCGACGACATGCCGGAACTCCTCGGGCTGACCCGCGCCATCACGCCGCTGCGCATGCGCGGCATGACCGCGATGCTCGGGCGCATCAAGCGCAAGGTGGCCGCCGCGGCCCGGATCCACGCCTAGGAACCGGACCCCGGATGGCGCGCAAGAACACGTCGCAGGGAACGCCTGCCACAGCCGTACTGGCTGCGGCAGGCGTTTCCTTTAACCTGCACGCGTACAGCCATGATCCGGCCGCGGCCAGCTACGGCATGGAGGCAGCGGAGGTCCTGGGGATCGATCCGGCAAGGGTCTTCAAGACCCTCATGGTGGAGGTGGACGGCAAACTGGCGGTCGGCGTCGTGCCTGTCAGCGGAAGCCTGGACCTCAAAGCGATAGCTGCGGCACTGGGCAGCAAAAAGGCCGCCATGGCGGACCCGGCCGCCGCTGAACGGCGCACCGGCTACGTCCTGGGCGGAATTTCGCCCCTCGGACAGCGGCAGCCCTCCCCCACGGTCATCGACGAAACCGCCCTCACCCTGGACACGATCCTGGTGTCCGGCGGCCGGCGTGGCCTGGACATCGAACTGGATCCCCGCGAGCTTGTGCGCCTCACCAAAGCCGTCACCGCCGCGATCGGAACAGGCTCCCGGGCAAGCTAAACCGGCTCAGGCTGAACCGGTTCCGACTGGCCGGGATTGCGGCGGGGCGCCAGCTGCTGCTGCAGCCACGCCCGGACCAGCGCTTCCCAGCGGACTGGATCGGCGTTCCATTCCTTGGCGTGCCGCGCGCCCTCGAACGGCTCGAACGTGACCATTTCCGGATTCTTTTCGGCGAGCAGGGCCGAGGGCTGGTAGGGAACGTATTCGTCGTCCACGCTGTGGATGATGAGCGTCGGCGTCCTGAGCTCAACGGCACGCGACACCCAATCCATTGATTTCAGGTCGACGGGCGCAGCGAGCCCGGTGAGCCTGCGGCCCACCTTGTGCCCCATCATCAGCTGGCCATACCGGCCAACGGCCGACGGGATCCGGTTAAGCTCCGCGTGGTGGGCCAGCACGTTGACCCAGTCGATGACCGGCGCGTCCAGGACCATGGCCCGGATGACATGCCGGTGCTCCGAGAGGTCCGCCGTCTGCAGGCAGATGGCCCCGCCCATGGACCAGCCGAAAAGCACGACTTCCCGGGCACCGCGGGCCAGGGCAAAGGCAATGGCGGCATCGATGTCCCGCCACTCCGTGGATCCCAGCCCGTACCGGCCGTCGAATGCTGCGGGCGCCAGGCCGTCGTTCCGGTAGGAGACCAGGAGATTGGGCAGTCCGAGTTCGTGGGCCACCCGCGCTCCACGGAGGCACTCCTGCCGGGTTGCTCCGCGCCCATGGACCATGACGGCCCACGTTTCGGCGCCGGCATCGCCCGGAATCAGCCAGCCGGGGGCAGTTCCGCCCTCAACCTCAATGTCGACGTCTTCGGAGGCCAGGCCGACGTCGGAGGGATGCTGGTATGTGGCACCTCCCCACCAGGCGCGCCCTGCAGTTTCCAGGTTGCCGCTGTAGACCGTCTCCACCTCGCGCAGCACAGTGCGCTCGGCCGGGGAATAGGACAGGATCCTGCCGATGCGGGCATGCCCGGCACCGGCGTCGAAGAAGAGACTGTACGTTCCGTCGTGTGTTGTCTCCGGCGTGGCCGCGAGGATGACCTGCAGTTCCCTGCCCTCCCGGATGACCGCCAGGACTTCCTGGTCTGCCGCCCGCACGCGGGCGGGGGTGAGGACGCGGCGGGCGAAGTAGAGCGCCAGGGCAGAGGATCCGGCACCAAGCAGGGCGGCGGCGGCGCCGCCGGCGATGACTCCCCCGAGGGTCCACTTCGCCCTCAGGGTCATCGCGTTGCCCTGGGTAGTAGCTGGGATAGTCAAAGCAGCCTGCGCGGAATCCATGCCTCCCATCTTGACCGATCCGGCCCCGTCCGGCATATTCGCGGCCTGGTGGAGGCTGCCAAATGCAAGCAGGCCAAATACATGCGGGCACTGGCGGGCGGGACTAGGCTGATGCCATGAGCGATCCAATCGTCATTCTGACTGAAGAGCCGCTGGGTGCGGACGACCGCGTGAACATCGAACGCCTCGTGGACGGAGGTGACGCGCCCCTGGTTGTGCTGGTGCCGGCCAATACTGAACGGCATCTCCTGGTGGACTTCCTCGAGAACCTTTCGATGCTGGACATTGCGAAGGCTTTCCGCGAGCTGACTGCCCATGCCCCTGACCCCACGGAAGAACGGGCAGCGGCAGACGCCACGCTGGCCACCTCGGTCAGCGCCCTGGAAGGCATCGGCGGCGGCGTTGCAGGCGAGGTGGTGGACGGCGGCGCCGTCAACGGCCTCGTGGCCAAGGTCAAGGAACTTGGTGCCGCCCAGGCCGTGGTCATCACCAGGCCGCATGCCGTGTCGGACACCTTCCATACGGACTGGGCCAACCGGGCGCAGGACAAGCTGGGCCTGCCGGTGCTGCATCTATATGCGGGCTCGGGATTTATCGGGGACTCCTGAGCGTTGGTCCGGTTATGAGCACTCCTGAGAAATCCGACCTCACCAACACCGCCGCTACTCCTGCTGCCGGCCGGTCCGACGACGACTGGCGCCGCGAACTGACGCCGGAGGAGTACCACGTGCTTCGCCAGGCCGGCACGGAACGGCCCTACACCGGCGAATACTGGGACACCCATACCGCTGGCGCCTACAACTGCCGCGCGTGCGGGACCGAGCTCTTCACCAGCAAGGAGAAGTTCGATTCGCACTGCGGGTGGCCGTCCTTCTGGGCGCCCCTGGCCGAAGAACGTGTGCGGTACATCCACGACCGGACCCTGGGCATGGAGCGCATCGAGGTGCGGTGCGCCAACTGCGACTCGCACCTCGGGCACGTCTTCGAGGGCGAGGGCTACGGGACCCCGACGGACCAGCGTTACTGCATCAACTCCATCTCACTGAAGCTGGTTCCGGCCGCCGATGACTCCCAGGCCTGAGACTGCCGGGCGCTGCGCCTAGCGGTTATTTGAGCAGCCCCGAGCCCTACAGTTTCTTATGCTCACGCCTTTGATCGATTAGGATCCCTGTCCGCTTGCTACGCTCGCCGTAGAAGCTCAGATAACCCGAAAGGCGAGGCCAGCGATGACCGTAACCGTACACACAGCACCAGCCCGAATCTCCGTGGAACACCCCGAATGGCAGCGCCTCAAGGCCGCGGCCATTGCCCTGCGGGAACTGCAGGTGCAGGACGGCTCCATCCCTGACCAGGCCAACTATGCTGCAGCGCACGGCCATGTGGACGCCCTTGTCAGCGCCATCGAGGCGCTGGCACCGGCGTTCCCCCACGACGCTCTCTACCTGGACCTGCTGTGCCGAGACTTTGGCCGCTGGGCCGAGGAAGGGTTCGGCGTCCCGGACTTCCTGGACTCCCTGCTCGCGTTCCAGCCGCAGGCGGACCGCGAGAACGGCCTGCAGCACCTGGTGGTTTTCCCCATGTACACGCAGAACGGCAGCAGCAGCCGGCTCGTGGAGGCGGTCCTCATCGACGTCGTGTGGCCCGACTTCATTGCAGGCCTGGAACAGGGCGACTACTCCAACCGCCTGTTCGTGCCCATCCGGTTCATTGACTTCACCCCGGGGTACGACACCAACTCCGCCGTGCTGTTTCCCGAAACGGTGGGGGTGCGCGCAACGCCCCGGTTCACCTGGGGCGCCATTTTCGCGGACCGGGAAGCGGCACGCTTCCGCCGCGTCCTCCGGTCCGCGGCCGACATCACTTCGCTGGAACTGCCGGCCGGAGCCGCGGAACTCCTTGAGGACCAGGAACTCACCGAAAAGACCTTCGTCATGTGGGACCTGATCCACGACCGCACGCACATGCGCGGGGACCTGCCGTTCGATCCCTTCATGATCAAACAGCGGATGCCCTTCTTCCTGTACTCCCTCGAGGAGCTGCGCTGCGACCTGACGGCCTTCCGGGAATCCGTGAAGATCGAAAAGGACGAAGCAGCGGATCCGGAAGCACGCCGGCATGCCAAACTCGTGCAGTACGCCGTCATTTTCGACCGGATCTTCCGGTTCGCCATCACCGGTAGCCGGGTACGCAACTATGACGGGCTCGGCGGCCAGCTGCTCTTCGCATGGCTGCACCAGCACCGCGTCCTCCACTGGACCGACAGCCGGCTGACCATCGACTGGGAACACGTTGCCGGCGTCGTTGTGGAGCTGGGTGCCCGGATCGAGGAGCTCTACTGGCGCTCCATCGACCGGCCCAAGACCGCCCACTGGCTGGCGGCCTATGAGCTGATCTCGGGCACCGTCACGCCGAACCCGGCATCAGTGTGGGCGAAGGGACCAGGCGCCCTCCCCCTCGACGGGCCGCCGCGGGGCCTCACGGACCAGGTCCTGGACGACGAGTTTCCGCTGTCCATGTTCTACGAGGCCCTGGAAAAGAAGATGCGCCCCGTCATCGAATCCACCGCGGGAATCACCGGCTCCTCGGATCCTGCGCAGACGCCGCACCCAGCTCAGACGGTGGACGCTCCGGCGGAGACGGCAGCATGAGCGGCAGGCCACTGCGCGTGCTGGTCACGGGCGGCAGCGGTCCGTCGGGGATCGCGGCTACGCGTGCGCTGCTGCAGGCTGGCTTCGCCGTCTTCACGGTGGGATCGGATAAGGCACGCATCGAGGAGGCCGCAGAAGCCGCCGGGGGCGCCACGCCGCTGGTTTGCGACCTCGCCGACCTCGCCGCTGTGCGGGAACTGCAGCAAGAGCTCGCGCGCACTGCCGGAAAGATCGACGGCATCATCCACCTCGTGGGTGGATGGCGCGGCGCGCAGGGCATCACGGACCAGACCGATGAGGACTGGGATTTCCTGGAACGCAGCGCCGTCACGACGCTCCGGAACGTCACCCGGGTCTTCTACGACGACCTCGCCGCCTCGTCCTGCGGGCGGTTTGCCATGGTGTCCTCGACGGCGGTGGGCAGCCCCGCCGCCGGCGTCGCCAGCTACGTGGCGGCCAAGGCCGCCGCGGAAGCGTGGACCATGGCAGTGGCCGAGGGCTTCCGCCAGGGCAGCCAGGGCCAGGACGGCGCAGCTGACAGCGCCCAGCACAGTGCCGCCGTCGTTTTCGTGGTGAAGGCCCTGGTGGACGCAGGCATGCGCAGCAGTCAGCCCGAACGGAAGTTTCCCGGCTACACGGACGTCGAGCAGCTGGCCGCCGCCGCCGTCGGGCTCTTCAGCCAGCCGGCCGCGGAACTGAACGGGCAGCGGCTGCTGCTGGCCCCGGTGCCCGCCGGCGCTGCGAGTACCTAGAGCGCCGCAAGAACACAGAGTGCCGCAACTACCTAGACTGAAAGCGTGACCAAAGAAATGACAACAACTGTTGAAACTGCCGGCAGCGGCACCATGTCCAGGCTGCACGACGCGTCGGTGCGCGGCTTTGCCTCGGACAACTACTCGGGGGTGCACCCCGAAGTGCTGGCTGCGCTGGCCGCAGCCAACGAGGGGCACCAGGTCTCCTATGGCGAAGACGCCTACACGGCCCGCCTGCAGGAGCTGATGGAAGAGCACTTCGGGCCGGGTATCGAATGCTTCCCGGTCTTCAACGGCACGGGCGCCAACGTGCTGTCCCTGCAGTCCCTCCTCCCGCGGTGGGGTGCGGTGGTCTGCGCGTCCACGGCACACATCAACATGGATGAGAACGGCGCCCCGGAGCGTGTGGGCGGCATAAAGCTGCTGCAGGTGCACACCCCGGACGGCAAGCTGACACCGGAGCTCATCGACCGCGAAGCATGGGGCTGGGGCGACGAGCACCGCGCCCAGCCGCTGGCCGTCTCCATCACCCAGACCACTGAACTGGGCACCTGCTACACGGTGGATGAAGTCCGCGCGATCGCCGAGCACGTCCACGCCAAAGGCATGAAGCTGCACATGGACGGGGCGCGGCTGGCCAACGCGGCGGCGCACCTGGGCGTTCCGCTGCGGGCCTTCACGCGCGACGCCGGTGTGGACATCCTGTCGTTCGGCGGAACCAAGAACGGGCTGCTGTTCGGCGAGGTGGTGGTGGCGCTGAACCCCGACGCCGCCCAGGGGCTGCTCTTCCTGCGGAAGATGAACATGCAGCTGGCCTCCAAGATGCGGTTCATGTCCGCGCAGTTCATCGCCCTGCTTGAAGGTGACCTGTGGCTGCGTTCGGCCGGCCACGCGAACGCCATGGCTGCGAGGCTGCGCGCCGCGGTGGATGACATTGACGGAGTGGAACCCACGCAGAAAACGGAGTCCAACGGCGTCTTTGCGGTACTGCCCGCAGGCGTGGCGGACACGCTCCGGGAGTCCTTCCGCTTCTATGACTGGAATGAAGCCACCCGTGAGGTCCGATGGATGTGTTCCTTCGACACCAGCGAGGAGGACGTCGATGCCTTCGTGGCAGCCATCAGGGACGAACTCGCCCGGCACGGGTCCTCGCCGGCGAGAGCGCACTAACATGCGCGGGATTGCGTAAGCAGGCGGCGAGCCTGCCGTAATTGGCGGTTTCCATTGCGTACCCTGCGATTGTGAACGCACTGGCCCAGGTTCCCGCGAATTTTCTGTATGCGCTGGGAACGCTCCGCAAAGCACGCTGCCGCAGCGAACTGCGCCTCGACGAGATCCCGGCGCCCGCACGGCTGGCGCCATTCGCCGTGGCCCTCGGGGCCGAGGTCATCGTTCCCAGCGGCGGCGGGGCTGGCGGCGACCGGGACCGTTCACCGGTCCACGGGCCGGCGGCCATGGCGCTGGCCCGGTCGGCCGCCGCCGGAGCCTCCCCCGGTGATGATGCCGACGACGACGGCGAGGAGCTCGCCACCGGGCGCTTCATCCTGCTGCACGACCCCGACGGCTCCGCGGTGTGGGATGGCGAATTCCGGATCGTCACCTACATCCGGGCCCAGCTCGACGCCGAGATGGGCAACGATGAAATGCTGGGCTCGGTGGCGTGGACGTGGCTCGTGGAAGCCCTCGAAACCCACCATGCCCCCTACCGCGCGGCCGGCGGCACCGCCACCCGCGTGCTGTCCGAGAGCTTCGGAACGCTGGCTGACCGCCCCGCCTCGATCGACATTGAACTGCGCGCCTCGTGGACCCCGGTGGGCGCCGATGTCCAGGCGCACCTGGAGGCGTGGTCCGATATGGTGTGCACCTTCGCCGGCCTCCCGCCGCTGCCCGAGGGCGTCTCCGCGCTCCCCCGCAGGCGCCGCAACTAGGCTCTCCCCCGCCCAGTCCGGCCCTGCCCTACCTCAAACGCCTCCAGCAAAGGTGCTGCCCAAACCGGTGGAGTAATTTTCACGGCAATTACGGCACAATTCTTTTGCCTAATGGCCCTGGCCGTGTAAAGTCCCGTGCTTAGGTGAGCCTAAGCCGGGCTCCTCCGGCAGAAGGTGCTTTCATGACAGCCAACTTCCTCATCGGCCTCCGGGAGGGCCTCGAGGCGATGCTCATCGTCGTCCTGCTGATGGCATACCTGACCAAGAGTGGCCGGCGAGCGCTGCTGCCCCGGCTGTGGGCGGGCGTGGGAATCGCTGTCGCCGCGTCCGTCGGTTTCGGCGCCCTGCTGACCTTCGGCCCGCGCGGCCTGACCTTCGAAGCCCAGGAAGCCATCGGCGGCGGCCTGTCCATCGCCGCCGTCGGACTGGTCACCTGGATGGTCTTCTGGATGGCGCGCACCGCCCGCACGCTAGGCAGCGAACTGCGCTCCCGCGTTGACGGTGTGGCCGACGGCGCCGCCTGGGGCCTGGTGCTTGTGGCGGCTTTGGCGGTCGGGCGGGAAGGCCTCGAGACGGCGCTGTTCCTGTGGGCCGCAGCCCAGGCCAGCGGGGAATCCGGAACCCCTCTGTTCGGCGCCCTCCTCGGCCTCACCGTGGCTGCCGGGCTCGGTTACCTCCTGCACCGCGGCGTCCTGAAGGTCAACCTGTCCCGCTTCTTCACCTGGACCGGCGTCGCCCTGGTGGTCATCGCCGGCGGTGTCCTCGCCTACGGTGTCCACGACCTGCAGGAGGCCGGCATCCTGCCGGGGCTGCACAGCCTTGCCTTCGACGTCTCAGCCGCCGTCCCGCCGTCGTCCTGGTACGGCACCCTGCTGAAGGGGACCCTGAACTTCTCCCCCGCCACCACCTGGCTGGAAGCAGCTGCCTGGGTCCTGTACGCCATCCCCGTCATGTACTTCTACTTCCGCGCCAACTTCCGCCCGCCGCTGCGGCGGGCCGAAGCCCCTGCCGCAACTGCCGCCGTCGCCTCCTGACCGGCAGCGCCAGCCCCAATCAAACACCGCTCCCCCAACACCCGCTGCATCCCCAAACCCCCGCTGCATCCCCAAACCCCCGAGGAACTCACATGCCCGGCTTCTCTTCGCCCAAAACCCGCCGGACTGCCGGTGCCCGCCTCGCCGTCGTGGCAGCCACCGCAGTCCTCCCGCTGGCCCTCGCATCCTGCACGGACAACGCGAGCGCCAACGCGTCCGGCACCACCGACGGGCCTATCCGTGTGACCAGCACCGACGCCGAGTGCAAGGTCTCCGCGGCGGAAGCCCCCAGCGGGAACCTCACCTTCGCCGTGAAGAACGACGGCGCCGAGGTCACCGAGTTCTACGTGCTTGCCGAAGACGGCCTGCGGATCGTCGCGGAAGTGGAGAACATCGGCCCGGGTATCACCCGCAACCTGGTGCTCAGCGCGCCGGCGGGCAGATACATCACCGCCTGCAAGCCTGGGATGAAGGGTGACGGCATCCGCGCCGACTTCACCGTCAAGGACTCCGGCAAGCAGGCCACCGTGGACGCCGACCTCCAGAAGCTCGTGGACACCGGAGTCACCCAGTACACGGCCTACGTCAAGGACCAGACCGAGCAGCTGGAGGCCGGAACCAAGGAATTCGCAGCCGCTTACGCTGCAGGCGACGCAGCCAAGGCCAGGAGCCTCTACGCTGCCACCCGCATGCACTGGGAACGGATCGAGCCCGTGGCCGAATCCTTCGGGGACCTCGATCCCAAGCTCGACGCACGTGAGGCGGACCTCGAATCGGGGCAGAAGTGGACCGGCTGGCACCGTGCCGAGAAGGACCTGTTCCCGCCGGCCGGATACAAGACACTGACCGCGGCTGAGCGCGCCGCACTCGCCAAGCAGCTGGTGGCCGACACGGCCGAACTCAGCGCCCGCACCCGGACCGTGGAGCTCAGCGCGGACAAGCTCGGCAACGGCGCCAAGGAACTGCTGGATGAGGTGGCCCGCGGCAAGGTCACCGGCGAGGAAGAGATCTGGTCCCACACTGATCTCTGGGACTTCCAGGCCAACGTGGACGGCGCCCGGATCGCGTTCGAAAACCTCAAGCCCGCCCTTCAGCAGAAGGACGCCGCCCTGGCCAAGGACCTCGACGCCAAGTTCAGTGCCCTGCAGGCTGAGCTGAAGAAGCACGTCAAGGGTGACGGCTTTGCCTACTACAACGAGCTGGGCAAGGACGAGGTCCAGCAGCTCAGCGCCCTGGTGGACGCCCTCGGCGAGCCACTGTCCAAGCTCACCGCGGCAGTGGTGTTGTGAGCGGCTGCCCCTTCGGCGGCGACCAGCAGCCGCCTGCCAACACGCACTCCAGCAGTTCCGGGGCGCCGCCGGAGACGTCCGACGGCGACAACCGCCGCCTGTCCCGACGCGGACTTCTGGGACTGGCCGGCGTGGGCGGCGCGGGAGCCGTGGCCGGAATCGCCGCCGGCCTGCTCGGCCACGACACCCTGGCCGCCGCTGCAGCGCCATCGGCCGCCAACGATTCCGTCATCCCCTTCTTCGGCGACCGGCAGGCGGGAATCACCACCGCGGCGCAGGACCGCCTGCACATGGCGGCCTTCGACGTCACCACCGACGACCGCGCGGCGCTCATCCAACTCCTCAAGGACTGGACCGCTGCCGCGGACGCCATGACCGCCGGCCGGACCACAGGAGCCACTGGCGCCGTTGATGGCCCGTATGACGCTCCGCCGGAGGACACCGGGGAAGCCCTGGACCTCGACGCCGGCCGGCTCACCCTCACGTTTGGCTTTGGCCCTTCCCTGTTCGAGAAGGGCGGCAAGGCCCGCTTTGGCCTCGAGGGAAAGCGGCCCGACGCCCTCATCGATCTGCCGCACTTCCCCGGTGACGCCCTGGAGCCGGCCCGCACGGGCGGCGACATCGTGGTGCAGGCATGCGCCGACGACCCCCAGGTGGCCGTGCACGCCATCCGCAACCTGGCCCGGATCGGCTTCGGCAAGGCCCGTGTCCGCTGGTCGCAGCTGGGATTCGGCCGCACGTCGTCGACGTCGCGGGCGCAGCAGACGCCCCGCAACCTCTTCGGTTTCAAGGATGGGACCAACAACCTCAAGGCCGAGGACACCGCCCTGCTCGACGAGCATGTGTGGGCCGGCCCCGGTTCCCGCACAGGCGAAGCCTGGATGGAGGGCGGCAGCTACCTGGTGGCGCGGCGCATCCGGATGCACATCGAGATCTGGGACCGCACCTCGCTTCGCGAACAGGAAGGCCTGATCGGCCGGACCAAGGGAGAAGGCGCACCACTGTCGGGCGGCAAGGAGTTCACCGCCCCCGACTTCGCCATCAAGGGCAACGACGGCGAACCGCTCATTGGCATGGAGTCCCACGTCCGGCTGGCCCACGCAGACCAGAACAATGGAGTGCGCATGCTCCGCCGCGGGTACAACTACACGGATGGCTCGGACGGACTGGGCCACCTGGACGCCGGGCTGTTCTTCATTGCCTTCGTCAAGGACCCGCGGACGCACTACGTGCCCATGCAGATGACCATGGCCAAGGAGGACGTCCTCGCCCTGGAATACCTCAAGCACACGGGCTCCGGTCTCTTCGCCGTGCCACCGGGCGTCAAGCAGGGCGGCTTCATCGGAGATGGCCTCTTCGCCTGAGCCTCTTCACTTGAGCCCGCTCTACCTGGACCCTCTTTACCTGGGCTCCGGGCATGATCGCTGAGGCATTTGCACCGCGCCGCCGTCGTTTCCGACGGCGGCGCGGGCCGCCGTAACGTCCCGTGGGCCTGCTGCCGGTAAACTAGGGACATCATGACCGCACAAAATTCGGATAACACCACAGCCGGCGCTCCGGCTGCTGAAAACACACCCCATATAACGGTGGAAGGCTTCGACAGCCTGGTTCCCGTTGTCATCGATCTCGACTCGCCCCGTGACGGCGTCCCTCTGGTCATCGAAACCCAGGCAGGGCTGGAACGCTGCGCCGCCGCGATCGCCGCGGGCACGGGCCCGGCCGGTGTTGATGCAGAACGCGCCTCGGGCTTCCGCTACGGTCAGCGCGCGTTCCTCGTCCAGATCCGTCGGGAAGGTTCCGGAACGTGGCTGATCGACCCTGAGCCGTTCGGGGACCTGCGCATCATCAACGATGCCCTCCGGGGCGTCGAATGGATCCTGCACGCCGCCAGCCAGGACCTGCCCTGCCTGTCCGAGCTGGGTATGTGGCCGGACAAGCTTTTCGACACTGAACTTGCAGCACGCCTGGCAGGCCTTCCCCGCGTCGGCCTCGCCGCCGTGATCGAGCAGCTGCTCGGGTTTGGACTCGCCAAGGAACACTCGGCAGCCGACTGGTCCACCCGCCCCCTGCCGGAACCCTGGCTCCGGTACGCCGCGCTCGACGTCGAGGTCCTGACGGAACTGCGCGAGGAACTCATCGAGCTGCTCGAAGCGGACGGAAAACTCGAGTACGCCGAGCAGGAGTTCGCCGCGATCCTGTCCGCCGGGCTTGCAGCACCCAGGGTTGACCCCTGGCGCAAGACGTCCGGACTCCACCAGATCAGGGACCGGCGCCAGCTGGCCGCGGTGCGGGAACTGTGGCTGGAACGCGACGCCCTGGCCCAAAAGCGCGATGTCGCTCCCGGACGGCTCATCCCCGACTCTGCCCTCGTCGCCGCAGCCAAGGCGATGCCCACGACGGTACCGCAACTGCTCAGCACCAAGGGATTCCACGGCAGGGCCGCCCAGCGGGAGGCTCCCCGTTGGCTGCGGAGCATCGCTGCGGCCCGGGCGCTCGACGACCTTCCCCCGCTCCACCTGCCCACCAATGCCCCGCCGCCGCCGCGGGTCTGGGCCGACCGCGACCTTCCCGCGGCCGAGAGGCTGCAGACTGCCAGGCCGCTGCTGCAGGAGAAGGCGGACGAACTCAAGCTCCCGCTCGAAAACCTGCTGACCCCGGACTACCTTCGCCGCGTCGCGTGGAGGCCGCCGGAGGACATCACCGAGGCGGCCATCGCCGAGGAACTGCGCGGGCTGGGTGCCCGGCAGTGGCAGGTGGGCCTGGTGGCGCCGCTGATCACCGCGGCATTCCTCAATCCCCAGCGGCTTCCGCCGAAGGAAGCCAGGGAGCCAAAGGAAGCCTCCGCATAGTAGGCTGCCTGAGCACCGCGGTATTTGGCGGGTGGCATTTAGGAGTCGGTCGGAACGTCATCAAGGCAAAGACGTCGGCGCGGCGTACGACGGCGGTGCTGGCCGCGGTTTGGGCTTTTCGCTCACCTAAATCCCAACTGAGTGGCAGCTCAGGGCGTTCTCAGGGCTGGGAACGCCCTGAGCTGCGACCTGGTTTCCGCTCTGGATTGGATCAAAAAAACTTTTTTCGACCGGCCCGCCTGTGGTGCTCTGTCGACCCTTTAATGTCGTAGCCCCCTGTCATGCTGTGGGTATGGATAACGAGGCAGTTGCGAAGACGTTGGAGGCCATCGGTGCCTCCGCGCTTGCGCTGGCTGCTGAGCTCCGCAGGGCGGGCGATCCGGGTCCGGCCGGCGCGGGTTCGTTGCCGGATATGGCCGGAGCGGCGCAGGATGAGGCGGATCAGTTGGGGGATCAGGCGGAGGCGTGCCTGGACGGTCTTGCTGGGGTGGCCAGGATGGAGGCGCGGCTGGCGGCGGTGAAGGTGAACCTGGCCGCAGGTTTTGCCGCGGCGGAGGAGGCTTTGGCGCCACCCGGTGCGTCCGTGCACGACCGCACCGTCCGGAAGATGTCCGTGACTGCTGAGGTTGCTGGCGCGCTGACTGTGAGTGAGGGGTCGGCGGCACGGCTGCTGGTCGAATCCGCCAAACTGACCAAGGACCTGCCGCTGACGCTGGGCGCGCTGGGGTCAGGAACACTGTCGTGGCAGCACGGGCGCATCATGTGTGATGAAACGGACGGGTTGGATCCGGCGGCTGCGGCGGCGTTTGAGGCGCATTTCCTGGATCCTGATGCTCCCGGGTACGCGCGGGGTTGCGCGGCCCGGGAGCTGACTCCGGCGAGGTTCCGGGCCAAGGCACGGTATTGGCGGGAACGGCACCACCCGGTCAGCATCGAGAAACGCCATTGCAAGAGTGTGAAGGACCGGCGGCTGGAGTACGTCCCGGACCGGGACGGCATGGCCTGGTTCTCGGCGTATCTGCCTTCGGACCAGGCCGCAGGGATCTGGAACCGCACCACCGCCGCCGCCCGCGCCATGCAGGGCCCGACCGAAA
>NZ_JAAOXD010000001.1:948702-949312 GCF_014694315.1 Arthrobacter ipis
TCCGCGGATCGCAGTACGTCCGTTACGACATCGCCGCCGACCGCGTCGACCCCGGCTACCCCAACCGGCCGCAGAGTCGGTTCCTTTTTTTTTTGAGCGACCGGATCGACGCCGCCGTGAACTGGGGCAACGGCAAGGTGTATTTCTTCCGCGGATCGCGTGAACATGATTTTGCCGATGGCGGGGTGTTCGGCGAGGCGGGCGCCGACTTCGCGGTCGCCGGAGATGGCGGTCAGGACGCCGTCGGGGAGTTCTTCGTTGAGGACCTTGATCAGGGCGAGGACGGAGAGCGGGGTCATTTTGGAGGGTTTGACGACGGCGGTGTTGCCCATGCGCAGGGCGGGGGCGATCTGCCAGATGGTGATCATCATGGGCCAGTTCCAGGGGCCGATGGCGCCGACGACGCCGATGGGCTTGTAGTGGAGTTCGGCGTAGGTTTCGCCGTCGTCGACGATGACTTCGGGTGTGAGTTCGGTGGTGGCGGTGTTGCGGAGCCAGGCGGCGCAGGCGCCGACCTCGAAGCGGGCGTTGGGGCCGTTGAGGGGTTTGCCCTGTTCGCGGGAGAGCAGCCGGGCGAGTTCCTCGGCGGAGCGTTCGACGGCGTCGGCGG
>NZ_JAAOXD010000001.1:949322-976082 GCF_014694315.1 Arthrobacter ipis
ATCGTCGACGATGACTTCGGGTGTGAGTTCGGTGGTGGCGGTGTTGCGGAGCCAGGCGGCGCAGGCGCCGACTTCGAAGCGGGCGTTGGGGCCGTTGAGGGGTTTGCCCTGTTCGCGGGAGAGCAGCCGGGCGAGTTCCTCGGCGGAGCGTTCGACGGCGTCGGCGGCCCTGAGCAGCGCGGCGGACCTTGCGTCGTGGCCGAGTGCAGCCCAGGCCGGCTGTGCGGCGGCGGCCGCGGCGACGGCGGTTTCGAGGTCCTCAACGGTGTGGACCGGCGCCTCGCCCACGACGCCGCCAGTGGCGGGGTCAAGCATGGTCCGGGTTTCGCCGGAGCCGTGGGTGATGGACGCGAGGAGGGCATCGTAGGTTTCCAAGAGGTACTCCACTTCGAGTAGGAAAGTGCGCTCAGCCGGTCGGCGAGGCGGGCATATCTAAGTGTTGTCCGTCCGCAGGGCCGCTGGCTTGTCTTTGGGTGCAGGACCCTTGACTTGGGGCGAACTGTGCACGTAACTACTCCTCCAGTAACTCCCATCGATTGCTCCGTAGGTGCCCTTTTCACGCTCCAAAAGGGCATCCATGGAGCAACGGATGAGAGGGGTCGAAATCCGGTACATGTGTACTGCACGTGTTTGACTTGGAGTGCTTGAGGGTTAGACGCCCGCCGACGCCTTGTCGGCGTCAGCCGAAGCCTGTCGCCGGTCGAAGATGGTGGCGCCGACCTCCTGCTCGGCCTGGTTGTTGATTCCGAGGTCGATGCCCTTGCGTTCCCGGATCACCAGGACCGCGGCCGTTGAAACGAGGGCCACGATCAGCAGGTAAACGGACACCGAGGCCGTGGTTCCGGTGGCCTGGACCAGGGCGGTGGCGATCATCGGAGCAAAGGCACCGCCGATGATGGCACCGAGCGCGTAGGAGATCGCAACACCGGAAAACCTGATGGAGGCGGGGAACAGCTCGCTGTAGAGGGCTGCCTGCGGGCCGTAGGTCAGGCCGAGCCCGACCGTGAACAGCGCAAGGCCAAGGAAGAGGGACCAGATGTTTCCGGTGTTCACCAGCCAGAACAGCGGGAACACCGTAAGGATGAGGCAGGCATAGCCGATGAGGTACGTCTTCTTGCGGCCGATGCTGTCCGCCAGGTAGCCGGAGATCAGCGTGAACAAGAACCACAGGGCAGCGGAGCCGGTCACTGCGAGGAGCACTTCGGTGCGGTCCATGGCCAGTCCGGCGGGGTTGGCGGCATAGCTGAGGATGTAGCCGCCGGTGGTCATGTAGCCCGCGGCGTTGTTGCCCGCAAAGACCAGCGCCGCGATGATGACCAGAAGCCAGTGCTTCTTGAAGAGTTCAACGATCGGAACGCGGGTCTGCTGCTTCTTCTGTGCGATCTCCTCGAAAACCGGGCTTTCCTCCACGCTGCGGCGGACCATGAAGCCCACCACAATGAGGACGAAGCTGAGCAGGAACGGGATGCGCCAGCCCCACTGCACGAAGGCCGCACCGGGGGAAATCACGCCGGACATCAGGGCCAGGACTCCGGAGGCCAGCAGCATGCCGAGGGGAACGCCCAGCTGGGGGAAGGCACCGAAGAGGCCCCGCTGGCCGCGGGGTGCATGCTCCACCGCCATCAGGACGGCGCCGCCCCACTCCCCGCCGGCCGAGATGCCCTGCAGGATTCGCAGGAGCAGCAGCAGGATGGGTGCCGCAATGCCGGCCGTCTCGAAGGTCGGCAGCACGCCGATGAGGGTGGTGGCCGCCCCCATCATGATCAGCGTGATGACGAGCATGGCGCGGCGGCCCAGCCGGTCCCCGAAGTGTCCGGCCAGGAAGGCGCCCAGCGGACGGAACAGGAAGCTGAGTCCCACCGAGGCGAAGGAAATCAGGATGCCTATGTCGTTGCCGGCGGGTTCGAAGAACAGTTTGGCGAAGACCAGGCCCGCGGCGTTGGCGTAGATGAAGAAGTCATACCACTCGACGGTGGTTCCAATGATGGTGGCAAACGCTACGCGGCGGTTATCCCTTGCCGAGCTGCGCTGCCCGTGCTGGACAGTACTCAATGTTTTTCCTTGCTGCGTGGACACGTCACCGTGTCAGTTGGCGTAGGGGTCGGCGATGCCGATGTACTGCGTCGTGGTGTATTCGGCGATGCCTTCTGAGCCGCCTTCGCGGCCGAGTCCGGACTGCTTGACGCCGCCGAAGGGTGCCGCTGCGTTGGAAATGACGCCGGCGTTGAAACTGACCATGCCGAATTCGATCTGTTCGGCCACGCGCAGCAGGCGGTTGAAGTCGCGGCTGTAGAGGTAGGAGGCCAGGCCGTATTCGCTGGCGTTGGCCAGCCGGATCGCGTCCTCCTCGGTGGTGAAGGTGGTGACCGGTGCGATGGGTCCGAAGATTTCGTGGCGGAGGATGCCGGCGTCGTTGGGTACGTTGCCCAGCACGGTGGGCGGGTAGAAGTAGCCGGGTCCGTCGACGGGTGAGCCGCCGGTGATGGCGGTGGCTCCGGCGTCGACGGCGGCACTCACCAAAGCGTGCACGTCGTCGCGGGCGCCGGCGTCGATGAGGGGACCGACCTGGGTTTCCGGTTCGGTGCCGCGGCCGGTGGCCAGGGCGCCCATGGCGGCGGCGAACTTGGTGGTGAACTCGGCGGCGACGGACTCCTGCACGAGGAACCGGTTCGCGGCCGTGCAGGCTTCGCCCATGTTCCGCATCTTGGCGGCCATGGCCCCTTCGACGGCCTTGTCGAGGTCGGCGTCCTCGAACACGATGAAGGGTGCGTTTCCGCCGAGTTCCATGGAGGTGCGCAGGACGTTTTGGGCGGCGTCGGCCATGAGGCGCTTGCCCACGGGGGTGGAACCGGTGAAGGAGACCTTGCGCAGCCGGGAGTCCTTCAGCAGCGGCCCGGAAATCCCGGAGGCCGAGGAGGAGGCGACGACATTGAGGACGCCGGCGGGCAGGCCGGCGTCGAGCATGGTCTGCGCGAACAGCTGCGCGGTGAGCGGGGTGAGCTTGGCGGGTTTGAGGACCATGGTGCAGCCGGCCGCGATGGCGGGGGCGACCTTGCGGGTGGCCATCGCGAGCGGGAAGTTCCACGGGGTGATGAGCAGGCACGGGCCGACGGGCTTGTGCTGGACAAGGATCTTGTTTTTGCCCTCGGGGGTGGTGAGGTAGCGGCCGTAGTCGCGGACGGTTTCTTCCGAGAACCAGCGCAGAAATTCGGCGCCGTAGGTAACTTCGCCGCGGGCTTCGGCGAGCGGCTTGCCCATTTCCAGGGTCATCAGCAGGGCGAAGTCCTCGGCGCGTTCGGTGACCAGGTCGAAGGCCCGGCGCAGGATCTCGGCGCGTTCCCTGGGTGCGGTGCGGGCCCAGGAGGCCTGGACCGCGTCCGCTGCGTCGAGGGCGGCGAGGGCGTCCTCGCTGGTGGCGGAGGCGAGGGTGGCGAGTACCTCGCCGGTGGCGGGGTCGTGCACGTCGAACGTGCCGCCGTCGGACGCGTCCCGCCACTGCCCGTTAATGAGCAGGCCCGTGGGAACCGAGGCGAGCAGGGATGTCTCCCGCTCCGGCGAAACGGCAGGGGGCAGTGCAGAAGTAACTGTCATGGAAGAAGTCCTTAAGGTGTCAGTAGCTGGCCGGGGTGCCGCCGTCGGCCTTCTGGACGTACTCGGCGGCGAGTGCTTCCGAGCCGCGGGCCAGGAGGGCGACGTCGGCGCCCACCAGGATGAAGGCGGCACCGGCGTCGAGGTAGGCGCGGGCGGTGGCGGGGGCAAAGGCGTTGACGCCCGCGGGCTTGCCGGCCGCTTTCGCGGCGGCGAGGCAGTGCTCGACGGCGGCACGCACCTCGGGGTGTTCCTGCTGTCCCAGCAGCCCCATGGAAGCGGCAAGGTCGGAGGGTCCCACGAAGATGGCGTCCACGCCGTCGACCTTCAGGATGTCCTCCACCGCCTCGACCGCCGCCGTCGACTCGATCTGGACGGTGACGCTGACGGTGTCCGCGGCCCGGGCGAGATAGTCCGGGACGCGGTTCCAGCGGGCCGCGCGGGCCAGCGCGGAACCGACCCCGCGGACTCCGTGGGGCGGGTAGCGGGTGGCGGCCACCGCGGCCTCCGCTTCTGCCACGGAGTTGACCATCGGCACGAGCAGGTTCTGCACGCCGAGGTCCAGGTACTGCTTGATCACCACGGTGTCGTTCACGGGCGGCCGGACCAGGGTGTGGACCGGGTAGCCGTGGATGGCCTGGAGCTGGGACAGGATGGATTCGAGCCCGTTCGGGCTGTGTTCGGCGTCCACCAGGAGCCAGTCCAGGCCGGATCCCGCGCAGAGTTCGGCGATCAGAGGGCTGCCGGAGCACACCCACATCCCGGCCAGCGGCCGGTTCGCACTCGCGAGGGCGGACCGGAAGGTGTCTTCTACTCGAAGCGGCATGTGACAGTCCCCAGGGGTCCGTAGTCGGCGTGGACGGTGTCGCCCTTGTACACCCAGAGCGGCCGGGTGAAGGAGCCGGCCAGGATGATGTCGCCGGCCTTCATCGAGTCACCGTGCGCGGCGATCTTGTTGGCCAGCCAGTGCACGCCGTTGGCCGGGTGGTCCAGGACGCCCGCGGCGACGCCGGTTTCCTCCACGGTCTGGTTCTTGTAGAGGATGGCGGAGACCCAGCGGAGGTCGACGGCGTCCGGCTTCACCGGGCGTCCGCCCACCACCATGGCGCCCATGGCGGCGTTGTCGGAGATGGTATCCACGATGGTCCGGCCCTCCATCTCAATCCTCGAATCGAGGATTTCGAGAGCCGGAACCACGTAGTCGGTGGCGTTCAGGACGTCGAAGATGGTGCAGCCGGGGCCCTTGAGCCCGTCCTTCAGGACGAACGCCAGCTCCACCTCCACCCGCGGGTGGGTGTAGTGGTCCCAGTCCACCGAGCAGCCGGTTTCCAGCACCATGTCATCGAAGATGGCGCCGTAGTCCGGTTCGGTGATGCCGGTGGCGGCCTGCATGGCCTTGGACGTGAGGCCGATCTTGCGCCCCACCAGGGTCCGTCCGGCGTCCTCGTTGCGGCGCCGCCACAGCTGCTGCACCGCGTAGGAGTCCTCCACCGTCATGTCCGGGTAGCGGGCAGTCAGGCGGGGCACAGGGGTGCGGGTGCGGCCGGCTTCCACCAGCTCGTCCGCAATGGCCTCGATCGTCTTCGCGTCCAACATCGGTTAGACCTGGGCTCCGAGCTTGAAGCCCTCAACTGCAGTGTCGTCCTTGCGCGTGTAGGAGAAACCATCCGCCCCCACCGTGACTGCCATTTCGGAGGCGTCGGTGCGCTCGATGACCGGCTGCGGGTTGCCGTCCAGGTCCAGGACCAGGGAGGCCTCGGTGTACCAGGACGGAACCACGGGGTTGCCCCACCAGTCGCGGCGCTGGTTGTCGTGGACATCCCAGGTGACGGTGGGGTTGTCCGGGTCGCCGGTGTAGTAATCCTGGGTGTAGATCTCGATCCGGTGGCCGTCCGGGTCCAGGATGTAGAGGTAGAACGCGTTGGACACGCCGTGCCGGCCGGGGCCGCGCTCGATCCGGTCGCTGATGCGCAGGGCGCCCATCTTGTCGCAGATCTGGATGATGTTGTGCTTCTCGTGCGTGGCGAACGCGACGTGGTGCATGCGCGGGCCGTTGCCGCCCGTGAGGGCGGTGTCGTGGACGGTCTGCTTGCGGTGCATCCACGCGGCGTAGGTGACGCCGTCGGAGTCCTTGATGTCCTCGGAGACGCGGAAGCCGAGGTCCTCCAGGTAGGCGCGGCCGCGGGGAACGTCCGGGGTGACCTGGTTGAAGTGGTCCAGGCGGACCAGTTCGCCGGCGGAGTAGAGGTCATAGCGCTGCGTGAGGCGCTCCACATGCTCGGTCTCGTAGAAGAACTCGTAGGGGAAGCCCAGCGGGTCCTCGACGCGGACGGAGTCGCCGATGCCCTTGGTGAAGCCTTCCTTGCGGCGCTCGGTGCGGCAGCCCAGTTCCTTGTAGTAGGCCTCGGCGGCGTCCACCTCGGCGGGGGACTTCACCCGGTAGGCGAAGGCGGCCACGGCGGCGATGGGTCCCTGGCGGAGCACCAGGTTGTGGTGGATGAACTCCTCCAGGGAGCGGAGGTAGATGGTGTTCTCGTCCTCTTCGGTGACGTGCAGGCCGAGGACGCCGACGTAGAACTCGCGCGACTTGGCGAGGTCAGTAACCACGATCTCCATGTAGGCGCAGCGGACGATATCCGGTGCCGGCACGGTCGGGGTGGGAACGAAGTTGGTCATGGTGTGCTCTCTTCTTTGAAAGGGGGTTCGGGAAAGTACGACGGCGGATTAGGCGCCGAATTTGGGGGTGTGGACGGGGCCGAGCGTGATGTGCACGGCCTGCTGGTCGGTGTAGAAGTCGATGGAGCGGTAGCCGCCTTCGTGGCCCAGGCCGGAGGCCTTGACGCCGCCGAACGGGGTGCGCAGGTCGCGGACGTTGTGGCTGTTCAGCCACACCATGCCTGCTTCCACGTTCTGCGAGAAGTTGTGGGCCCGGGTCAGGTTCTGGGTCCAGATGTAGGCCGCCAGGCCGTACTTGGTGTTGTTGGCCAGGGCGAGGGCCTCGTCGTCGTTCTCAAACGGGGTAATGGCGACGACGGGACCGAAGATTTCCTCCTGGAAGATCCGGGCGTCGGGGGAGACGTCGGCGAAGACGGTGGGGGCGATGTAGTTGCCCTCCGGCAGGCCTTCGGGGCGTCCGCCGCCGGCCAGCAGCCGGCCTTCGGACTTGCCGATCTCCACGTAGGAGGCCACCTTCTCGTAGTGCTCCGGGTGCACCAGGGCGCCCACCTGCGTCTTGGGATCGTGCGGATCGCCGACCACTATGTTCTTGGCGCGGGCGGCGTACTTCTCGCAGAACTCGTCGTAGATGGCGCGTTCCACCAGGATGCGGGAGCCGGCGGTGCAGCGTTCGCCGTTGAGGGAGAAGACACCGAACAGGGCGGAGTCGATCGCGGCGTCCAGGTCGGCGTCGGCGAACACGACGCAGGGGGACTTGCCGCCGAGCTCCATCGAGAGACCCTTGAGGTTGGCGGCGGCGTTGCGGAAGATCGTTTGGCCGGTGGTGGTCTCGCCGGTGAAGGAGATCAGCGGGACGTCCGGGTGCTTGACCAGGGCGTCGCCGGCTTCCTCGCCCAGTCCGTTGACCAGGTTGAAGACACCGTCAGGCAGTCCGGCTTCCTTGAAGATGGTGGCCCAGAGCGAGGCCGACAGCGGGGTGAATTCGGCCGGCTTGAGGACCACGGTGTTGCCGGTGGCCAGGGCCGGGGCGAGCTTCCAGGACTCCAGCATGAACGGGGTGTTCCACGGTGTGATGAGCCCGGCGACGCCGATCGGCTTGCGGTTCACGTAGTTGATCTGCGAGCCCGGGACCTTCATGGCGTCGTCGAACTGGGCCACGATCAGGTCCGCGAAGAAGCGGAAGTTCTCCGCCGCACGCAGAGCCTGGCCCTTGGCCTGGGTGATGGGCAGGCCCGTGTCGAAGGTTTCCAGCTCGGCGAGGCGGGATTCCTGGGCCTCGACGGCGTCCGCGATCTTGTTCAGGATGCGGGCGCGCTCCCGCGGCTTCACCTTCGGCCACGGGCCGCTGGTGAACGCTTCGCGGGCTGCGGCGACGGCGAGGTCGATGTCTTCCTTCTGGCCTGCCGCGGCGGTGGCGTAGTTCTGGTTGGAGACAGGGTCCAGGACGTCGAAGGTCTTGCCTCCTACGGAATCAACGAACTCGCCGTTGATGAAGTGCTGGATGTGGGTGGGCAGGTTCTCCGGAACGTAGTGCTTTGCTGCTGTTTCTACAGGGGTCGTCATCGTTGGTTTTCCTTACTGTCTAGAGGAACGCGGGGTCAGTTACAGCCCAATTCGGGGCCGTTATTGGGCGCTAAGTGACCCCGTGTTGGTTTGGGAGAGGTAGGCGTCCAGGGTGGCGCTGCGGTGGTGTCGTGCTGCTTTTTCGATGGTGTCGGCGTCGGCACCGGATTCAATGAGCCGGAGCAGGGCCTCGTGTTCGTCTACGGATTCGTGGGCCCGGCCTGGAACAAAGCGGAACGTTGAGGACCGCAGTGATGCCAGCCGGTTCCAGCCGCGGTGGACCAGGTCCAGGATGTGCGGGTTGGGGCAATGCTCGAACAGGACGCTGTGGAAGTCCTGGTTGAGCCGGGTGAAGCGGACGGGGTCGAAGTGCTGCAGGCAATCGCGCATCTCGGCGTTCACGGCGCGGGCCCGGGCAATGTCGGCCTCGCCGACCAGCGGCGCGGACAGTGCGGTGGCCGCACCCTCGACGATGCTCAGGGTCTGCATCGTGTAGAGGTACTCGGTGGGGTCGATGCCTGCCACGGTGGCGCCGACGTTGCGTTCGAATTTCACCAGGCCTTCGGCTTCGAGCCGGCGGATCGCTTCCCGGACCGGGACCACGCTGAAGCCGAGGTCCTTGGCGATGGCGGCCAGGACCAGCCGGTAGCCGGGGGTGTAGGTGCCTTCCACGATCCGTGCCTTGATGGCCTGGTAGGCCTGCTCGGACTTGCTGCCGGCGGTGCCCTCAGTGATGCTCACGGGTGCTGTTGCCGTTTCAGTCATTGGCTTTGCCTGCTTCCCATTGCTCGTACTTGGCACGCCATTCAGCATTGAGCGGGTAGAGCCCGTCCACGCTGTGGCCCTGCTCCACCATTTCGGCGATGAAAACCTCTTCGCGTTCCTGGGCGATCGAGTCGTCGGCGACTTCCTCGGCGATGGCCGGCGGGATCACCAGGATGCCGTCCGAGTCAGCCACGATGATGTCGCCGGGCTGCACAGTTGTGCCGCCGCAGGCGATGGTGATGTCCGTGTCCCACGGGATGTGGCGGCGGCCAAGCACGGCGGGGTGCGGGTTGGAGTAGTAGGTGGGCAGCTCCATGGCGGCCACGGCGGAGAAGTCGCGGACCCCGCCGTCGGTGATGATGGCGGCGGCGCCGCGGACCTGGGCGCGCAGGGCGAGGATGTCGCCGATGGTTCCGGTGCCCTTCTCCCCGCGGGCCTCCATCACCAGGATCTCGCCCTCGTTCACTGAATCGATGGCACGTTTCTGGGCGTTGAAGCCGCCGCCGTGCGTCTTGAAGAGGTCCTCGCGGTTGGGCACGTAGCGTAGGGTCCGCGCCAGGCCAACCACCTTGCGGTCCGGGCGGGTGGCGGTGAGTCCGTCGATGCTGACGTTGTTCAGGCCGCGCTTGCGCAGCTGGGAGGACAGGGTGGCGGTGCAGACGCTCTCCAGCTTGGCTTTCAGCTCCGGGCTCAGAGCCGAAGCCCCTGCCTCTGAAGGCACGGCGGGAAGACCTGCCGCTTCCCGTGAGCCGTACGCCTCTTCGCGCTGCAGGTCATCGGCCTTGGGAAGGGCACCAAAGTCGGCGAACGCCGTCGTCCCTTCCGTAACTGTGGTGGTGAGGCGGCCGGTGCTCAGCCCGCCGTCGGCAGCACTCACTTCCACCTCCAGCACGTCGCCGGGCACGGCGACGGAGGCGCCGGCGGGGGTACCGGTGAGGATGATGTCGCCCTCCTCAAGGGTGAGCAGCTGGGAGAGGTCGGCCACGAGCCGGGCGAACGGGAAGAGCAGGTCCTCGGTGGTGTCGTCCTGGACGAGTTCGCCGTTGTGCCAGGTGCGGATGCGCAGTTTGGCGGGGTCGACGGCGTCTGCGGGAATCAGTGCCGGGCCCACCGGGGTGAAGCCGTCGCCGCCCTTGGAGCGGAGGTTGGAGCCCTTGTCCGCATAGCGGAGGTCGTACACGCCGAGGTCGTTGCTGGCCGTGACCGCGGCGACGTGGCTCCACGCGTCTTCGACGTCGACGTGCCGGGCCGCCTTGCCGATGATGATGGCGATCTCGCCCTCATAGCCGAGGAGCTCGCAGCCGGCCGGGCGTTCGACGGCGTTGCCGGTCAGGGACAGCGACGACGACGGCTTCAGGAAGTAGGAAGGCTGCGCCGGAGTGCGGCCGCGCTGGGCTGCGCGGCTGGGGTAGTTGATGTGCACCGCGATCACCTTGCGTGCTGCTGCCAGGGTGTCCTCGCTGACCTGCTCCAAAGCGTTCTCCTCATCAGGTACGAAATCGTATACGAAACATACTGAACCGTTCGCGCGGGTTCGTCAACCCCCAAATCCCGGGAAAGGGGAAGCTGCTTGTAACCCGGGTCATATGTGACGTACAGTACTGAAGCATAACCACAATTTCTATTATCGAACCATCTGTTCGGATATAGAACACATGATTTGGCGAAAGCCAGCCACACAGTGAAGTGAGGAAAGCCCGTGCAGTTCCACCACCACGGTTACGTTTCCGGTGACCCGCGCATCCAGCCGGCCGCCGGCGTCGGCATCAACCGCCCCGAAGAGCTGCCCGACGAGGTCGACGTGCTCATCGTGGGCTCCGGCCCTGCGGGCATGCTCGCAGCGGCCCAGCTCTCCCAGTTCCCGGACATCACCACGCGGATCGTGGAGCGCCGCGGCGGACGCCTGGCGATCGGCCAGGCCGACGGCATCCAGGCCCGCAGCGTCGAGACATTCCAGGCCTTCGGCTTTGCCGAGGAGATCACCGCAGAGGCCTACCGGATCACCGAGATGGCGTTCTGGAAGCCGAGCCCCGAGAACCCGCAGCACATCGTCCGTGCCGCCCGCGCGGTCGACGACGAAATGGGCATCAGCGAATTCCCGCACCTCATCGTCAACCAGGCCCGCGTCCTGGATTACTTCGCCCGGGTCATGGCCTATTCCCCGACCCGGATGACCCCAGACTATGGTTACGAGTTCAGCAACCTCCACGTCGAGGATGCGGGGGAGTACCCCGTCACCGTGACCCTGCTCCACACCACGGGCGAGCTGGCAGGCCAGGAACGCGTAGTGCGCGCCAAGTATGTGGTCGGTGCTGACGGCGCCCGCAGCAAGGTCCGTGAATCGATCGGCTGCACGCTCGCCGGGGACCAGGCCAACCACGCCTGGGGCGTCATGGATGTCCTAGCGTCCACCGACTTCCCGGACATCCGCACCAAGTGCGCCATCCAGTCCCACGACGGCGGCAGCATCCTGCTGATTCCGCGCGAGGGCGGCCACCTCTTCCGCATGTACGTCGACCTTGGCGTCGTGCCGGAGAACGACAACGGTGCCATTCGCAAGACCACCATCGAGCAGATCATCGCCCACGCGAACCAGATCCTGCAGCCCTACACTCTCGATGTCCGCAACGTCGCCTGGCACAGCGTGTACGAGGTGGGCCACCGCCTCACCGACAGGTTCGACGACGTCCTGCCCGCCGAGCGCGACACCCGCACGCCGCGCGTGTTCATCACCGGCGACGCCTGCCACACGCACAGTGCCAAGGCTGGCCAGGGCATGAACGTGTCCATGCAGGACGGCTTCAACATCGGCTGGAAGCTCGGCCACGTGCTCGAGGGCCGCAGCCCGGAGTCGCTGCTTGCCACGTACTCCGCGGAGCGCCAGGTGGTCGCCAAGAACCTCATCGACTTCGACAAGGAATGGTCCACCCTCATGGCCAAGAAGCCCGAGGAGTTCGATGACCCCTCGGAACTCGAGGACTTCTACGTGCGCACCGCGGAATTCCCGGCGGGCTTCATGACCGAATACGCGCCGTCGATGATCGTCGCCGAGGCGAAGCACGCCGGGCTGGCCACGGGCTTCCCGACAGGCAAGCGCTTCAAATCTGCTCCCGTGCAGCGGGTGTGCGACACCAACCCGCTGCAGCTGGGCCACCAGGCGGCAGCAGACGGGCGCTGGCGTATCTACGTGTTCGCCGACCCCGCCGAGGCCGGTGCGCCGTCGCCGACCACCGACTTCGCGCAGTGGCTGGAGAACTCGCCGGAGTCCCCCCTCGCGGCCACGCCGGAAGGCGCCGACGCCGATGCCTGGTTCGACGTGAAGGTCATCTACCAGCGGGACCACAGGGGCATTGACATCAATGCAGTCCCGTCCGTTTTCAAGCCGGAGGTCGGGCCGTTCAAGCTCACCAACCTCGAGAAGGTCTACGGCACCGACCCGAAGGCCGACATCTTCGAACTGCGCGGCCTTGACCGCGGCGGCGTCGTGGTGGTGGTCCGCCCGGACCAGTACGTGGCGAACGTGCTGCCGCTGACGGCTACGGCGGAGCTCGGGGCCTTCTTTGCGCCGCTGCTGCCGGCCCGCCAGCCGGCTCCGCTCAAGTCCGAGCAGCTCCAGCCGGCTGGCTCGGGGCTCGTCGCCCACCTGGTGTAAGGGCAGCCTGCCTTTCGCTTGTGGAGTCCGGATCCCTGCAACGGGGGATCCGGACTCTTTTTGTTCTGCGCCGGCCACGGCCAGTGCGCTGAGGCACAACAACTGATCGCTGCCAGACAAGCTCTATCCGACCGGGAGTGCCAAGCTGGATTCAGCGGTGCGAGGCCATTGCCAGCACCCTTCTCCAACGCTCATGACCGTTAAGAAGGATCCAATGAGTATTTCAAATTCCGAGTCCCGGACTGCAGAAGCAAATCCGCGCAAGGAGCAGTCCACCGCCCTCCGCGCGGGCAGCATCGGCGTCCTGGGCATCCTCTTTTTCGTTCTTTCAGCCCAGGCTCCGCTGACCGGCATCGTCGGCGCTGCGCCCCTGGCTGCTGCACTCGGCAATGGCGCCGGGGCACCGGGCGCGTACCTCGTCGTGGGCATCGTCATTGTCATCTTCGCCGTCGGATTCGTCGCCATGAGCCGGAAGGTGCAGGCCAACGGCGCCTTTTACGCCTACATCACCGCCGCCTTTGGCAGAAAGACCGGCACAGGCGCTGCCTGGCTGGCATTGCTGGCGTACAGCACGGTTCAGGCCGCCATGTACGGCCTCTATGGTGCGGCCTTCTCCGGCCTGCTGGGTTCCACCGGCGTGACCGTTCCCTGGTGGCTTCTGGCCGTTGCCACCATGGCAGGCGTGCAGGTGCTTGGGTCGATGAACATCGAACTCGGCGCCCGCGTCCTGGCTGTCCTCGTGGGCCTGGAAGTGGCGATTCTGCTGCTGTTCGGTCTCACCGTCCTGCTGAGGGGCGGAGGCCCTGAAGGCCTCGACATGGCAGCCTCATTTTCCCCGGAAGCGATCGCAAGCGGCGCCCCCGGAGTGGCCATCATGTTCGCCGTGGCGTCCATGTTCGGCTTCGAATCAACCGCCATCTACTCCGCCGAGGCCAAGGATCCCCACCGGACGGTGGCCCGGGCAACGTACCTCTCCGTGGGCATCATCGCCGTGTTTTTCGCCTTCATCACCTGGATGCTCGTGAGCTTCTACGGGCCCTCGCACGTCATCGACGCCGCCGGTGCCGCCCTGGAGTCAGGGGACGCGACCTCGTTCGTCATTGGCCCGCTGGTTGAGCTGTTCGGCCCCTGGGCCGGTGTGACCGCCGGAATCCTCCTGGTGACGTCCCTCCTGGCAGGCATCATCGCCTTCCACAACGGCATCAACCGCTACCTCCACTCGCTGGCCCTGCGCGCTTCGCTGCCCGCTGTCCTGGCGCGGACCAACAGGCACCGCGCCCCTGCAAACGCAGCCTGGGTCCAGACGAGCGTCGCTGTGCTGCTCGTGGCACCGTTCGCGGTGCTGGGAATGGACCCGGTCCTGACGCTCTTTTCGTGGTTCAGCGGGCTGGCCGTTGCGGCGCTGCTGGTGCTGTACATGCTCTGCTCGCTGGCCGTCGTCGCATTCTTCCGGCGCGAACGGGTGCCGGGGCAACTCTGGCAGACCCTCATCGCACCGGCGCTCGCATCGCTGCTGCTGGCATGGGTCCTCTACCTGGTGGTCAGCAACTTCACCTCCCTCATCGGCGGGAGCGCCGAAACAGCCCTCGGGCTGCTGGTTGCCGTACCTGTGATGTTCGTGGCCGGAGTGCTGGCGGAAATCGTAGTGGAGAAGAGGGCGGGGACCCTAGAGCCGGAGCTCGCGGGGTAACGGGCGTTCGACGGCGGCAGCTCCCGTTCCGCTGCGGCGGCCTCGCCTCGCGAGGCCGCCCGCCAGCAGCAGAAGTGCGGCAAGGCCGCCCCCTGCGGCCGCAGCCGCCGCGATGCCTTCCGGCCACTGCCCGGCGATCCCGAGGAGCGCCGGCACCGTGGCAGAGGCCTGGCTGGTGAGCACTAGCGACCAGCCGATCAGTGGTGCCACCCCCTCGAATCCCAACGCCATGTTAAGGAAGAAGAGCAGCCACAGGTAGGTCCAGCAGAGCCACAGGACGGCAAGCAGCGGATCCTCCCCGGACCAGGCCGCGGTTAGCAGGATGCCGCAGGCGACCACCATCCCGCAGAACCAGCCGAGGCCCCCTGACCCGAGCCCCAGCAGGAAGTCCAGGCCGACGTAGACGTAGGTCAGCCCGAACAGGAACATCCCGGCGGCCCCCAGGAGGGACTGCGTCCCGCCTCCGGGGGTGACAGTCAGATGCGCAACGCCCAGGATCAGCTGGGCGGTCCCGATGAGCAGGCTGAAGACGGCAGCATCCCGGCGCGGGACCTGATCCAGGACGGCCAGACCGTTGATCAACAGTGCGGCTCCGGAGAGGAGCAGGCAGACGTACGCCATCAGAAGCCCTTCCCGGTCCACGGCGCTGTGAATGTTGTTTTCAGTGTGTGGAATTTTTCTGTCACAATACGGAGAATAAGCGATTTTAAGACGCTCGCCTACCAAGCCGCGGTCTTAATCGGTAAGGTTGAAAGGTCAACCATAGGCGGCTGGAAATATCCTTTTGGCCGTTGCTCGCGGAATTAAGGACAGATTCATGGATGCACGGCTGGAAGCCGTCAGGGATACGGTACTTGCGCGGAACCCCGGTGAGTCTGAGTTCCACCAGGCGGTGAGCGAGGTGTTCGAAAGCCTTGGCCCCGTCCACGACCGGCACCCCGAGTTCCTGGAAGCCGCCATCCTGGAACGGCTCTGCGAGCCGGAACGGCAGATCATCTTCCGGGTGCCGTGGACCGACGATTCCGGCCGGGTGCAGATCAACCGCGGCTTCCGCGTGGAGTTCAATTCCGCGCTCGGCCCCTACAAGGGCGGGCTCCGGTTCCACCCCTCCGTTTACCTCGGGATCGTGAAATTCCTCGGCTTCGAGCAGATCTTCAAGAACGCGCTGACCGGCATGCCCATCGGCGGCGGCAAAGGCGGTTCCGACTTTGACCCCCGCGGCCGCAGCGACGCCGAAGTCATGCGCTTCTGCCAGTCGTTCATGACCGAGCTCTACCGCCACATTGGCGAGTACACCGACGTCCCGGCCGGCGACATCGGCGTGGGCGGCCGCGAAATCGGCTACCTCTTTGGCCAGTACAAACGCATCACCAATCGCTACGAATCAGGCGTCCTGACCGGTAAGGGCATCTCCTGGGGAGGTTCCCTGGTCCGGCCCGAAGCCACTGGTTTCGGCACGGTGATCTTCACCGAGGAGATGCTCAAGACGCGGGGCTCATCCTTCGACGGGCAGCGCGTGGTGGTTTCCGGCTCCGGCAACGTGGCCATCAACGCCATCGCGAAGGCCCAGGCGCTCGGCGCCAGCGTGGTGGCCTGCTCCGACTCCTCCGGGTATGTCGTGGACGAGGCAGGGATCGACGTCGGGCTGCTCCGCCAGGTCAAGGAAGTGGAACGCGGACGCCTCAAGGACTACGCTCTGCGCCGTTCCGGCGTTTCCTATGTGGAAACCGGCTCCGTCTGGGACGTCGATGCAACCGTTGCCCTGCCGTGCGCCACACAGAACGAGCTCGACGGCGGTGCTGCCGCCCGGCTGGTCCGCAACGGACTGCTCGCCGTCGGTGAAGGCGCCAACATGCCCTCCACCCGGGAGGCCGTGGCAGTGTTCCAGGAGGCGGGCGTGCTGTTTGGGCCCGGCAAGGCCGCCAACGCAGGCGGCGTGGCCACATCGGCGCTGGAGATGCAGCAGAACGCGAGCCGCGACTCCTGGTCCTTCGACCACACGGAACAGCGCCTGACGGACATCATGGTGGGAATCCACCACCGCTGCGCCTCCACCGCCGACGAGTACGGTGACCCCGGCAACTACGTGCTGGGCGCGAACATCGGCGGCTTCGTCAAAGTGGCGGACGCGATGCTCGCGCAAGGGCTTATTTAGGCGCCGGCTGATTTGGGCGCTGGCTGCCTAGGCGCCGCGCCGCCAGTCGCTGGGGGACTCGCCGAAGGCGTCCCGGAACGTCCTGCTGAAGTGGGCTGCGTCCAGGAAGCCCCACCGCGCTGCCACGGCTCCCACGGAGGTGCCCGAGTGCAGCGGATCCCTGAGGTCCCGGCGGACCCGTTCCAGCCGGCGGCTGCGGATCCAGCTGGCAACTGTGCTGCCGGACTCGTGGAAGACGTTGTGCAGGTGGCGGGTCGAAATGAAATGCGCTGCGGCAATGCTGGCCGGCGAAAGCTGCGGGTCGGCGAGGTTCGCCTCAATGTATTCACGGACCGAGGTCGCCAGCACCGCCTGGGGCTTCATGCTGTCCGCAGCCAGATCCAGTTCCGAATGGAGCATGGTGGAGACGAGGTCCAGGGTGTTGGCCGCGAGCCGGGACCCGCTCGGCCCGCTGAGGGCCTCCAGATTGCCGGCGAGCTGCGTGATGAACGGTCCCACGATGCCCGCCAGACTGGACCCGCCGGCCAGTCGGACGGCTGACAGCTGCCCCACATAGTCCGGCGGCAGCGACAGGGAGTCGTGCGGGAACATGACCACTACCACGCGGGCCTGCTCTTCGAACGCCAGCGTGTACGGGCGGTTGGTGTCATAGATGGCGAGGTCGCCGGGGCGGAGCACGGCCTCGCGGTTGTCCTGGATGAGGAGCCCGGTGCCCTCCAGCTGGAGGTTGAGCTTGAAATAACGCTGGTCGCACTGGGCCAGAAGCGCCGGTGTGCGGTGGACGCTGTGGCCCGAAGCCGACACCTCCACAATGCACGTGCGGTCCAGCACCCTGGAGCGCATGCGGCCGCGGAACTGATCGGGCCGGGCCGTTTCGGCGGCCAGCGGCACGAAGGACTGGGCTACGAGGTGCCTCCAGTGGTCAAAGGAGGTGGCCACGCTGGAGGTGAGGGTCTGGTCCGCGGGGCGGGTTGTGGTTGCTGGCATGAACGTTCCTGACACCGGTTGGCTGTCTGTTAGCGGGTCCCCAACACTGTGTCCTGGGACACAGTCATTTCAGGTTAGCGGCGAAATCCTGCCCTGTCATCTTTTTTCAACACATGGCGAAAAAAGATTGTAGGACTGGAGCGGTCAGCCCCTCACTTGTTCTTGCCCCGGGCTGCCACGGCCCAGCGGTCCACGAGTTGCCCACCCCTGACGACTGCGACGTCGTCCACCAGGTTCATCGCGAGGCATACGTGGTTTGGGATGACGCGCAACCTGTCGCCGATGGCCGGCAGGGTTCCGCGCTCGGGCCACTCGACAGTCGCGTGGTGCTCCGACAGTGCTGTGATCCGGGCGCCGGGGTGGTCCATCAGCCGGCCAAATCCGCTTGCCCATGCGGGCCGGTCGCTGCCGAGAACCTTGCTGCCGGCGTCGATGATGAAACGTGCCGGTCCGTCCGCGGTGGCTGCGTGGTGGCTGACCACGGTGGCCGCCACTGTCAGTGCGATGTCCTCCGCGGCGCACCGCCCCAGCTCCAGCTGCTGGGCGTCTCCAAAGACGTAGACGCCAGGGCGCACCTCGGTGGCAGCCGAATTCCCGGTCAGCATTGCGGTCGGGGTAGAGCCGCCGCTGCGGCAGATGACGTCGAATCCTGCTGCCGCCAGAACCTCGGACGCCTGGTGCAGGGCCTGCTCCTCCTGGCTGGCCGCCTCGACCGGCATGCCCGGTGCGTAGCTGTGTCCCGGGAAGGTGAACACTCCCGCGACTTTCAGCCCGGCGCGCGCTGCTGCTTCGGCGACCCGTGCGGCGGATTCCGGGTGGACGCCGCTCCGGTGGTGGCCGCTGTCGACTTCCACGAGGGCGCTGATGCTCCCAGCGGCATTTCCGAGGCCGGATCCCAGCGCCGCTGCTCCCTCCACCGAGTCGACGCCGACGGCGATCTGTGCAGATTGGGACAGACGCCGAAGCCGCTCGGCCTTCTGCGGTGAAATCCAGAGGGGGTAGGCGATGAAGAGGTTGTCCACTCCTGCGGCCGCGAACACTTCAGCCTCGCCGATGGTGGCCACTGTCAGTCCCGATGCTCCGGCTGCGATCTGGCGGGCGGCGATTTCGGGAATCTTGTGGGTCTTGGCATGCGGGCGCAGGCTCATGCCCCGCGCCCGGACGGCTGATGCCATCCGCTCAATGTTCCGGTCGAGGATGTCGACGTCGATCATGATTTCCGGAGTATCGATTTCGTGCGGGATGGTCACTGCAGGCGTCTCCTGGTTGTAGATGGGTTCTTGCAGGCGGGTTGCAATGTGTGAGGTCCCAAGGCTAGCGGGTCAGCAGGGCAAGGAATCCCTCGAGCTGCCCGTCCAGGCCGAGCTCCGTCTGGCCCTCCGGAAGCAGCGCGGCCGCGATCTGGGCGCCCAGCAGCATGTTGAGCAGCTGGCCGGCCAGGCTGTCGTCGTCGACGGCGGTACTCACGTCGCCGCTGTCCCGGGCCTCCGCGAGATAGCGCCGGATGGCATCCCGCCACTGCTGCATCGATTCCCGGTGGATCTGCGCCTTGCCGGGGTCGTTGACGGCCTTCTGCCAGAAGGGGATGACGATCCGGGCTTCGTTGATCCGTTCCTCATCGAGCGGGAGCACTTCGAGGCAGAAGGCCCGCAGGGCCGCCAGCCCCGAAAGCCCCGCGGTGACTTCGGCGATCCGTTCGTTGGTCCGGTTGAAGACGTGGCCGAAGGCGAAGGTCAGCAGCGTGTCCTTGGTGGGGAAGTAGGGTTTGAGGGCCCCGTTGGCGAAGCCCGCCTCGGTGGCGATTTCCCGCATCGTGGCGCTTTCAATGCCCAGCCGGGCGATGATCCGCCAGGTCGCATCCACCAGTTCCAGACGGCGCTCGTCGTGGTCAACAATCTTTGGCACGCGGCCGCTCCCCGGTAAATATTTTCGCCCAGACTCTTGTGAGCCATCTTACGTTCGCTTATTCTCTACAACTATAGAAAATAAAACATCCGACCCGCCAGGGTCATGGACAAAGGCCGCTATGACGCTCTCCATCACAGAAACAGCCAGCCCGTTCCGCCTTGCCTCAGCCGCGGAAATCAGCGAGGTGCAGGGCATTCTCCGCGCTGGGGGTCTCCTTGGTCCGGAGAAGCGCATCGCCTACCTGGGCCTCCTTGACCCTGCCCGCGGAACCGGAACCGGAACCGGAACCGGAACCGGAACGGAGGTGGATCGCCGTTTCCGGGTCTTCATCCACGATGTTTCGGGCGGCCGACCCCAGGACGTCACCATCTCGGTCACCAGCGGCAAGGTGATCTCCGCCGTCGAACTCGACACCGCTGCCACCGGCGAACTGCCGGTCCTCGAAGAGGAGTTCGAGGTGGTGGAGCAGCTCCTGGCCACCGATGAGCGGTGGCTGAAGGCCTTGGCAGTACGGAACCTGGACGTCAGCAAGGTGCGCGTCGCCCCGCTGTCCGCCGGCGTCTTCGAGTACGCGGAGGAGAAGGGCCGCCGGATCCTGCGCGGGCTTGCCTTCGTGCAGGAGTTTCCGGAGGACAGCGCGTGGGCCCACCCGGTTGACGGGCTGGTGGCCTACGTGGACGTGGTCAGCAAGGTAGTCACCCAGGTGATCGACACCGGCGTATTCCCCCTCCCGGCAGAGCACGGCAACTACACCGATCCCGAGCTCACGGGCCCGCTACGCACCACCCAGAAGCCCATCAGCATCACCCAGCCCGAAGGTCCCAGTTTCACGGTGACCGGCGGCAACCATATCGAGTGGGAGAAATGGAGCCTGGACGTTGGATTCGACGTCCGCGAGGGCGTGGTGCTGCACAACATCGGCTTCCGGGACGGGGACCGGGTCCGGCCCATCATCAACCGCGCGTCGATCGCCGAGATGGTGGTCCCGTACGGCGACCCGTCCCCGATCAGATCCTGGCAGAACTACTTCGACACGGGGGAGTATCTCGTTGGCCAGTTCGCCAACTCCCTCGAGCTGGGCTGCGACTGCCTCGGCGACATCACCTACCTGAGCCCGGTCATCAGCGACGCCTTCGGCAGCCCCCGCGAAATTCGCAACGGCATCTGCATGCACGAGGAGGACTGGGGCATCCTGGCCAAGCACAGCGACCTCTGGTCCGGCATCAACTACACCCGCCGGAACCGCCGCATGGTGATCTCCTTCTTCACCACCATCGGTAACTACGACTACGGCTTCTACTGGTACCTCTACCTCGACGGCACCATCGAATTCGAAGCCAAGGCCACCGGCATCGTCTTCACATCGGCATTCCCGGAAGGCGGCTCGGACAACATCTCCCAGCTGGCACCGGGCCTCGGTGCGCCGTTCCACCAGCACATCTTCAGCGCCCGCCTGGACATGGCCATCGACGGCTTCACCAACCGGGTGGAGGAAGAGGACGTGGTCCGCCAGGCTATGGGCCCGGGTAACGAGCGCGGCAACGCGTTCACCCGGAAGCGCACCGTGCTGACCCGCGAGTCCGAGGCTGTCCGCGAAGCTGACGCCCGCAGCGGGCGTAGCTGGATCATCTCCAACCCGGAATCTCGCAACCGCCTGGGCGAGCCGGTGGGCTACAAGCTCCACTCCCACAACCAGCCCACGCTGATGGCCGACCCTGAATCCTCCATTGCCCGGCGGGCCGCCTTTGCCACCAAGGACCTGTGGGTCACCCGCTACGCCGAGGACGAGCGCTACCCGACCGGCGACTTCGTCAACCAGCACTCCGGCGGCGCGGGCCTGCCCTCCTACATCGCCCAGGACCGCGACATCGACGGCCAGGACATCGTCGTGTGGCACACGTTCGGCCTGACCCACTTCCCGCGCGTGGAAGACTGGCCCATCATGCCGGTGGACACCGTCGGGTTCAGGCTCCGCCCCGAGGGCTTCTTCGACCGCAGCCCCGTCCTGGACGTCCCCGCCAACTCCAGCCAGTCCGGCTCCCACTGCCACGGCTAGGTTCACGCCGTGACCGCACTGCAGCTGCACTCCCGAACGGTTTCGGCCGTGACCACTGCGTCCTGCGTGGTGCACGTGTGGCTTGTGGCCGGAAACCACCACGGCCCGTGGCTGAACGTCATGATGCTCGCGATGGTCGCGGTTTGCCTGCCGTGTGCCGTGCACCTGTGGGGCGGCGGCGGGGAGAGTGCCCTGCGCCAGGTGATGGGGTGCGCCCTGGCCATGACTGCCCTGCATGCCGTCCTGTTGCTGGGGGCGCCTGCCCTTCCCGGGAGCGGTGCGCTGGGCCATTCGCATGGCGGAGCGGCAGCGGCGACTGGAGCGGGTTCGTTTGGATCGGACGCTGAAGGCCTCCTGGCCGTCGTCGTCCTGGAAATTACGACGGCGTTCCTCGCCGCGACGCTGCTTGCCCGCCTTCGGTCTGTCGCCCGGACGGCTGCGGTAGCGGTTCCCTAAGCGGGGTGTTATTAGACAGCAAAAGGGTGCGTTCCGTCCGGATTCCCGGCCGAACGCACCCTTTTGCTGTGCGAATATTGCCGTGCCGGCGGGTATTACGGTGCCAACCGGCGGAACTCCGAGCCAAAATGCACCAGCGGGTCCGGAGCCTCGGACGGTTCCGCCCCACTACCCATCGCCACCACCTCGCCCACCACAAGCAGGTGGGTGGCAGCAGAATGGACCGAAACGGTGCGCAACTCAAAATAGGCGAGGCAGCCGTCAATGATCGCTGATCCCGTGGCCGGCCCGCGCCGGTAAGGCACCTGCGCCAGCAGTCCGTGCAGCGGCGTCCCCGGACTCGCCAGCCACGTCGCCGTGCCCTGGTGCTTGCCGGACAGCACGCTGAGTGCCCAAGTACCCGATTCCTCCACCGCTTCACCAATGCGGGATTCCGCGTACAGGCTGACCAGCATGGTGGGCGGGTCGTAGGACACCGAGAGGAAGCCGCTGACCGTGGCGGCGTAGTCCCTGTTCCGCAGCCGGGTGGAAATCACGCCGACGCCAGCGGTGATGTCCGAACTCAGCCTGCGGTACAGATCCACGTCGGAATCCGATGGCGGCCCCTCGCCCAACTGCCGTGCGTCCAGCGGACCTGAAGTTTCCATGACGCCCATCGTGCCACGTGGGGCCGATGTTAAGCCTGTTAGCGGTGTGGCGGATCCACTACGGCTGTGGCACAGCTAACGCAATGGCAACCCAGCATCTGTAAGCCAATGGCCCGCCGTCGTTAACCCTGCGTTCACCTCCAGCCCCAAAACTTGTTACCTGCGGCCCATAACTTCATTGAAGGTACAAAAAGTACGAATCTCACGTACGGACGTCTCCGGTCCGCACCGCATCAGAAACCCTGGAAGGGGTACACCCAGTGAAGGCACTCCGCTTCGGCCGCCACGCGGCAATCGCTGTTATCGCCGCTGGCGCACTCGCGCTCACCGCCTGTGGTTCAGACAACGCCACGAACACCGCCCCGGCAGGCAGCGCCTCCGCCGCCGGCACCAAGGTCACCGGCACCCTGACCGGCATCGGCTCCTCCGCGCAGGGCGCGGCCATGGATGTGTGGAAGACCAACTTCGCCTCCGCGAACCAGGGCGCCACCGTGCAGTACTCCCCGGACGGCTCCGGCGCCGGGCGCAAGGCCATCGTCGACGGTTCGGCGCAGTTCGCCGGTTCCGACGCCTACCTGAAGGACGAGGAACTGGCCGCGGCCAAGAAGGTGTGCGGCCCCGAGGGTGCCATCGAGATCCCCGTCTACATCTCGCCGATCGCCATTGCCTTCAACCTGCCGGACATCACCGAGCTGAAGCTGGATGCCCCCACCGCGGCCAAGATCTTCCGCGGCGAGATCGCCAAGTGGAACGACCCCGCCATCGCAGCACTGAACCCGGACGCCAAGCTTCCCGACCTCGCCGTCACCCCGGTGAGCCGCTCTGACGACTCCGGCACCACCAAGAACTTCACCGAGTACCTCTCCGCTGCGGCTCCCGATGTCTGGAAGGACAAGGCCGACGGCATCTGGCCTGCATCCCTCAAGGGCGAGAACGCCAAGGGCACGTCCGGCGTCGTCAAGACCGTCACCGACACCCCGGGCGCCGTGGCCTACGCCGACGACTCCGCCGTTGGCGGCAAGCTGGGCATCGCCCAGATCAAGGTCGGTTCCGAGTTCGTCAAGATCTCCCCGGAAGCTGCTTCCAAGGCCGTCGACGCCGGCAAGCCTGTTGAAGGCCGCGCGGACACCAGCGGCGCCATCAAGCTCGACCGCACCACCACCGAGGCCGGCGCTTACCCCGTAGTCCTGGTTTCCTACCACATCGTCTGCTCCACCTACGACAAGCAGGAAACCGTGGACCTGGTCAAGGCTTTCGAGACCTACGTAGTGTCCGAAGAGGGCCAGAAGGCTGCCGCGGAGTCCGCCAAGTCGGCTCCGATCTCCGCCGCCCTGGCCGAGAAGGCTGTCAAGGCCATTGAAACCATCAAGGTCAAGTCGTAACGACTTACCTGTTCGCCGAGGTTCCCCGCCCAGCCGCAAGGCAGGGCGGGGAACTTAGCCGTGTAAAGCGCGGTTTCAGCACGATCCACATTTCTGCACCACCAACACCGAAGGGCCGGGTATGACCACCACCTCCCTGACCAGTTCCCGAGGCGCCGGCCGCGCCGGGGACAAAGTCTTCTCCGGAGCGGCCCTGGCGGCAGGCTGCCTGATCCTTGCCGTTCTTTTCGGCGTGGCGCTCTTCCTTGTCATCCAGGCGATTCCCGCCTTCACCGCGCCCGCCGCGGATATCCAGGGTGGCGAAGGCTTCTTCGCCTACATCTGGCCGATCGTCGTCGGCACCCTCATTGCAGCCATCATCGCCCTGGCCATCGCCACGCCGGTGTCCATCGGGGTGGCCCTCTTCATCTCGCACTTCGCCCCTCGGGGCCTCGCGTCCGGCCTCGGCTACGTCATTGACCTGCTGGCCGCGATCCCCTCTGTGGTCTACGGCGCCTGGGGCGCGGCCTTCCTGGCCCCCCAGATTTCGCCGGCGTACGGCTGGCTCGCCACGAACATGGGCTGGCTGCCCATCTTCCAGGGACCTGCCTCCGCCACCGGCAAAACCATCCTGACCGCCGGCATCGTGCTGTCCGTCATGGTCATCCCCATCATCACGTCGCTGTCCCGCGAGATCTTCCTCCAGACCCCCAAGCTGCACGAGGAAGCAGCCCTCGCACTGGGCGCCACACGCTGGGAAATGATCAAGATGTCGGTGCTGCCCTTCGCCCGACCGGGCATTATCAGCGCCGTGATGCTGGGGCTCGGCCGCGCCCTGGGCGAAACCATGGCCGTGGCGCTCGTGCTGTCCTCGGGCGCACTCACCGCCAGCCTGATCCAGTCCGGCAACCAGACCATCGCCGCCGAGATCGCCCTGAACTTCCCCGAGGCCAGCGGCCTCAAGGTGAGCACCCTGATCGCCGCGGGCCTGGTCCTGTTCGTGATCACCCTCGCCGTCAACATGATCGCCCGGTGGATCATCAGCCGGCACAAAGAATTCTCGGGAGCCAACTAAATGACCTCCACCCTGACCCCGGTCCGCAAGCGGTCAGCCCTGACCAAGGGCCAGCTGCCCAAGTACGCCCCTTACGTTGTCCTGGGCGTCGCACTGGTCCTCGGTGCTGCCATCCTTGCCCTGATCGGCTTCAACGCCTTCGGCTGGGGAGTGGTCTCCGCCATCCTGTTCGCCGCAGGACTCGTCGGCTGGAGCGCCGCCGTCGAGGGCTCCCGCAAGGCCAAGGACAAGCTGGCCACCTGCCTCGTGGTGGGCGCCTTTCTTGTTGCGCTGCTCCCGCTGATCTCCGTCATCTGGACGGTCATGGTCAACGGCATCCCGGGCCTGCTCAACCCCGCTTTCCTGGGGACCTCGATGAACGGCGTCACCGGCGTTTACGACAACCGGGCGGCAGAAGGCACCGGGCCGGTCGTCGGCGGCATCTACCACGCCCTCATCGGCACCCTGCAGATCACCCTTCTGGCCACTGTCATCTCCGTTCCGGTGGGCCTGCTGACGGCCATCTACCTCGTCGAGTATGGCAACGACCGGCCGCTGCCCCGCGCCATCACGTTCTTTGTGGACGTCATGACCGGCATCCCGTCGATCGTGGCCGGCCTCTTCGCAGCGGCGTTCTTCTTCGCGGTGGTGGGTCCCGGCACCAAGACCGGCGCCGTCGCCGCCGTCGCGCTGTCCGTGCTGATGATCCCGGTGGTGGTCCGCTCCAGTGAGGAAATGCTGAAGATCGTGCCCAACGAACTCCGCGAGGCCGCCTACGCCCTGGGCGTCCGCAAGTGGCGGACCATCCTCAAAGTGGTCATTCCGACGGCGATCTCCGGCATTGCGTCCGGCGTCACCTTGGCGATTGCCCGGGTTATCGGCGAGACCGCCCCCATCCTGGTGACCGCTGGGTTCGCGACGAGCATCAACAACAACGTGTTCGGCGGGTGGATGGCGTCCCTGCCCACGTTCATCTACACGCAGATCCTGAACCCCACCTCCCCGTCCAACCCCGATCCGTCGTCGCAACGGGCATGGGGTGCGGCCCTGGTCCTCATCATCCTGGTGATGCTGCTCAACCTCGGCGCCCGCCTGATTGCCCGGGTCTTCGCGCCGAAGACAGGCCGCCGCTAGACCGGACCGCCAATACCGAATCCTATGTCGGCTAGTGCGGCCGGGATCTAGACTTCATTCCATACCAGCAAGTTAAGGAACATCATGTCCAAGCGCATCGACGTCAAAGACCTGAACGTGTACTACGGCAATTTCCTGGCCGTCGAAGACGTCAGCATCAACATCGAGGCCAAGTCCGTCACGGCTTTCATCGGTCCCTCGGGCTGCGGCAAGTCCACCTTCCTGCGCACGCTCAACCGCATGCACGAGGTGCTGCCCGGTGCCCGCGTCGAAGGTGAGGTGCTGCTCGACGGCGACAACCTGTACGGCCCGGGTGTTGACCCGGTGACGGTGCGCTCCCAGATTGGCATGGTGTTCCAGCGGCCTAACCCGTTCCCCACCATGTCCATCCGGGACAACGTCCTGGCTGGCGTGAAACTGAACAACCAGAAGATCTCCAAGGGCGAGGCCGATGCCCTGGTGGAGCGCTCGCTCCGCGGCGCCAACCTCTGGAACGAGGTCAAGGACCGCCTGGAGAAGCCGGGTTCGGGGCTGTCCGGCGGCCAGCAGCAGCGCCTCTGCATCGCCCGCGCCATTGCCGTGGAGCCGCAGGTGATCCTCATGGACGAGCCGTGTTCCGCCCTGGACCCGATCTCAACCCTGGCCGTCGAGGACCTTATCAACGAGCTCAAGGACCAGTACACCGTGGTGATCGTGACCCACAACATGCAGCAGGCGGCCCGTGTCTCGGACAAGACGGCGTTCTTCAACATTGCCGGCACCGGCAAGCCGGGCAAGCTCATCGAGTTCGCCGAAACCAGCACCATCTTCAACAACCCGAGCCAGAAGGCCACCGAGGACTACGTCTCCGGCCGCTTCGGATAATCCCCACCGCACCCTAACCTCGCAAGCTCGGCCAGGGAACCCTGGCGGTGTGGGCGCAACCACCGGCTCCCAGTACAGCAACGCGGGGTCACTTATCGCCCAGTATCCCCTGGCGGATTCCAGTGGTCGTTGCAACACGCGTCCTATGCTGCTGATTCTTCCAGAATTTGCTGGAGGGCTTGTGCGGGGGTTTTCCAGCCGAGT
>NZ_JAAOXD010000001.1:976092-1161255 GCF_014694315.1 Arthrobacter ipis
CGTTTCGAGGTCCTCAACGGTGTGGACCGGCGCCTCGCCCACGACGCCGCCAGTGGCGGGGTCGAAAATGGTCCGGCTGTCTTGAGCGGGCGCTGCGGTAATGCTGGCAAGCAATGAATCGTAGGTTTCCATTGGTGCTCCTTGGGGAGTGGCTTTGTTGGCTAATGCTTGTGGTTGTCCTGCGGGTATTCGGTAGTGTTCAGGACCGTGAGGCGGGAGTTGAAAGGCAGGACCACCGGTTCGGCGGCGGGCTCGTCCCAGCCGAACATCCGCCCGATGGACCGTTGCTCGCGCAGGTCTATGAGGAGGACGGCCTCAACGGTCATCACCTTCTCGGTCCAGAAGAACAGGTACAGGTCCTCGCCAACGTCGAAAGTGAGGCAGCGGTCGGTGTCGGCGAGTCCTGCCTCGCCGCCGCGAAGGCAGTGCCAGGTGAAGGTGCCGGCGTTGAGGTAGATGTGTTCGTAGGTCTCGACGTCGCTGTAGCGGTAGTAGATGCGCTTGCCGGCCAGCCCGCTGGAGCGGGAGTGGTTGGCCGCAGACCCTTCCACGTTTCCGTGGCTGAACGTGGTGGTGCTGCGGATCTTGTCTCCTTCGGCGATAAAGGAGGTGACGGCGGTTGTTACAGCGCCGCTGTTCCTGTCGAGGATGATGGTGACATTTTCAGCGTGGCGGTCTTCGCCCTTGACGAAGTCGATGATGAAGATCCCGGGTCGCGCTTCGATCGCCTTGTACCTGGCTGCACCTTGATCCTCTTCGCCGTCGGCAGACGTCCAGGTCAGGGAATGCGCGTCATGGAAGCTGTACGCGATTGCGCCACCGCCGTCCTGGGGGAGGTGCAGTGAGGTGCCCGTCAGGGCAGCCGAGGCGGGCAGGGTTTGGTCTCCGAATCCGTCGAGCATGGTGGCCACGGAGGGCCATTCGTTTTCGGGAACGTAGTCCTGGATGTCAGTCGCGGTCATGGTTTTCCTTTGGTTGAGATTCGTTTTTGCTGAACTGTTTGGTTCTTTAGGAGTTGTGGCGTCAGACGATTTCGGAGGCGTAGTCGATGGACGGTTTCTGGACTCCCCGGGCTATTCCTGCGATGAGGACGATGGGGATGCCGAGCAGGAGCCAGCGTGCAGCACCGCCGGCACCGCCGAGCAGGGCGTCGTAGTTGTCCAGGGTCAGGTAGCCGATGATGATGAACGAAATGAAGGACAGGACGGGTGCGATGACGGTTACCCAGAGGTTGTCCCGGATCTTCGCCCTGGCGAAAAAGACGATGATCGCTGCGGACGTCAGGAGGAGGATGCTGATGAAGCCGGCGGTTCCGAGGGCGACGAACCATGCGAACACAGTGGTGATGGGGTCGGCCCCGGAGATCAGGAAGGCGCTGATGATGGTCAGGACCGCGAGGCCGTTGACCAGCCCGGCGAACCTCGGGGCGCCGCTCTTTGAGACTGATGCCAGCTTTGCAGGCAGCGTACCTGCGCGTCCCAGGGCGAAGAGATACCGGGCGAACATGTTGGCCAGGCCCAGCATCATGGCAATGAAGCTGGTCACGACGAGGATTTGCATGGAGAGGCTGAGCCAGGAGCCGGCGCTGCTCTGGGCGAGGTCGAAAATCATGCCGGCGGGGTTGCCTGCGGCTTCGGACTGGACCCGGTCGATGCCGATCGCTCCGCTGATTGCCCAGGTGGAAACCATGTAGAAGAAGCCGACGAAGGCGATGACGAGATAGGCGGCGCGCGGAATCGTCTTGCGCGGGTTCACGGCTTCCTCCGCAAAGACGACTGTCGCTTCAAAGCTGGTGAAGCAGGCAAAGGCGAACAGCAGTGAGATGCCGAGTCCGGGGCCCACGATGTTGGCGCCGGTGAACCCGTCAAAGGTGAAGATCCCAAACCCCTTTTGGGCGATCAGCGAAACGACAAGTGCAGCAACGACGAGGGTTTCGCCCAGGATCAGAATGCCCAGAACCTTCAGGCTCGCATCCACGCCCTTCATGGTCAGGGCGGTAGCCAGCGACAGCACGACGACGATCCAGAAGTAGGGCGGTAGCCCAACTCCTGTCAGGCTCTCGACGAGTTGCTGTGCGAAGACGCCGAACTGGGACCACAGCCCCACCTGGAGGCTGACATAGGTCAGGATCGCGATGCCCGCCCCGCCGGTGGCCCACTGCGTTCCCAGTCCCTTGGCGATGTAGGCGACAAATCCCCCCGCGTTCGTGATGCTGTGGCTCATCCGCAGACATCCCACGGAAAACAGGGCCACCAGTAGGGCTGCGACCACGTAGATGACGGGGGTTCCGGGTCCGCTGGCCGCGAACAGAACAGGGCTCGCGCCGACAACGGCCGCCATGGGCGCGGCGGCAGCAATCGCAAAGAAGGCAACTGCGACGACGCCCAGTTTATTCGGCCGCAGGCGGACAGGGCTGGTGACCGTGCCCTGAGCGGGCATCTGTCCGGTTTGTTGATTCATGGTGTGGCTCTTTCGCCAGGGCAAGGACTCACGAGTCATGCCTATGAGTAAGTGTGGGTGCCGGTTGAAGGCGCACCCCCTCGTGCGCGTCTTCGGTAAAAGCGAATGTGACGAGCGAACGTGTGCCGCATCGCGAGCAAAACTCTACAAGTGTTTAGTTCTGGATGTCAAGGGTCTCAATCGGGCGTGCTGGGGGGGCTAAAATCGCCTTATGAGCTCGGATTCCCAACGTTTGCCCTATGGGGATGGCCGCGATGCACTGCTGGCGGCGGTCATTGATGTTGTTGCCGAGAAGGGCCTGCGGGGAGTCACTTACCGTTCTGTTGCTGCCCGGGCAGGTGTGAATCACACGCTCATTACGCATCACTTCGGTTCGATCGAAGGTTTGCTTGCGGCCACCCTTGAGTGGGCTGTGCAGCGGTCCATTGATGAAACCGGGCTTGCCCGCGTAGCTGATTTCGACGAGCAGTTCGCCGATGCTCTCCTGGCTTCCGTGGCCTCTGAGCCGGAATTGCAGCTGTTCCAGTTTGAAATGCTTCTTGAGGCGCGGCGAAAGCCGGAGCTTAAGGCCCTTCTGGACCGCCTATACGACAACTACATCTCAACAGTCGAAACGGCTCTCCGCGAGCGTTCCCTCGATACGAACGACGAACTTTCCCGGGCGGTTTTCGCCGCACTCGACGGACTGATGCTCCAGTTCCTCACGTTTGGAAATCCGGGGAAGATCAGATCCGCCGTCGTCCAGGTCGGCAGGCTCCTTGAGCGTTCGGGCACAGCCGGCGACGCGAACACCGCCGGCCTCTCCACGGCCGAGAAGTAACGCCTTGCCCTGAAAGTTAGGCGCTGCGCGCGTTCACGATGCTGCGGGCTGCTTCCATGCCGCTTTCGATGGCGCCGTCGATGAAGCCGCCCCAGCCGTTGGCGTAGTCCGAACCTGCGAATAAGAGCGCACCCTGCCGCTGTTGGAAGCTGGATAGGGACTCCGTCAGGAACCCTGGCCGGTGCATGGGCCAGGTCTGTCCGGACAGCGGGTCGCTGGTCCAGTCGTGGCTGGCGACGTCCAGCACTTCAAGGTCCGGCACCAGCAGGTCAACGGCGGCCTGGACCTGCCGGATGTCGGTGGCGTCAAGGCGCGCGGTGTCCGGTCCGAACGCGACGAGGATGGTGTTGCCGTCCTGGTCGTATTCCGCCTGGACGAAGTTCAGCGGCCACTCAGCGGCACCGAGGGCAACGAACGGCTTTACCTCGTCCCTGACAGTGATCCACACCTTGATGCCTTTGGAGACCTGGCCGTCGGCGACGCTCTTCCGGCTGGCCGCGGGAAGCGGGGGATCGAACGCGACCGCCCCCATGGCGCCGAGGGGAAGCGTGCAGAGCACGTGCGCTGCGTGGAACTCTTCGCCGTCGCTGGTCATGACGGCGGCGTTGCCGTCCGCGTAGTGGACGGCCGAAACGGTTTTCCCGAGGCGCACGTCTGTTCCGGCGGCGATGCCGTTGATCAATTTGCCGGTGCCGCCCTGGATCTTGAAGGTGGCGCAGGCTTCGAAGTTGACCATCCAGTCGCCGTTGGTGAGCGCAACCCAGCGCAGCGCCTGAGTGTAGGCGGCGTCGTCTATCGGGCCGTTGAAGTTCAGCGCCCAGAAGGATTCCAGGACGTCCCGGGAGTCGTCCGTGATCTGGAGTTCAGCGATTTTCTTTGGCAGGGAAACGTGGTCAATGCCTTTGATGTCAGGGTTGGTGAAGGGAGCGAAAGGCTGCGGGAAGTACTCGCGCGATTGTTCCACCAGCTTCCGGTTAGGGGCATCGATTTCTTTCAGCAGCTCATCCGGGCTGCCCTCGTGCAGTGCGCCGCCGGCCCACCAGTAGGCACGTTCCGGGACCGGGCTCTGAACGGTGCCGATTCCGTAGCGCGTCATTTCCGCCCAAACGTAGGGCTGGGTCCAGTGGACCCAAGTCCCGCCGATTTCCAGGGGGCGGCCAAGCCTGTCATCGAGCCAGGTTCGGCCGCCGATTCGGTCGCGGGCTTCGAGAACGATTACGGACCAACCGGCCTGGCGCAGTTCGCGGGCCGCGGTGAGGCCGGCAAAGCCGGCTCCAATGATGACGACGTCGGCCTGCTGGGTCTGGGGGATGGTGTTATTCACGATGGAGCCTTCTGCTTTCAAAATTTCCGGGTGCTGATCAGGAGTAGACAAAGAACTCCGTGGTGTCTTCGACGACGGTCCACCGGGTTTGGGCTCCCTTGTTGAATGAAGCCGCTGAGCCTGCCTTCAGATCGAGGCTCTCGCCGCCGTCGACCTCAATGTGCAGGTGTCCTTCGATGATGTGGATGGTCTCGTCCGCCTCGATGAGCAGATCGAACGGCTCGGGGGCGTCTTCAGTGGTGACGTGCCAGAAGCCGGCGGACAGCCCAGGACGGTCGCCGTCTCCGGGGCGTCGCACCCACTGGACCTGGCCCAGAATGAAGGGCTCGTACTTCTGCGGATCGAAGGCGGCGTGGACGGTGAATTCGATGGCGTGCGTGGACGTGGACACTGGTTCCTCCTGGAATTGAACAACTATGCAGCTGCTTAGTTGTGCGTTGCATCACAGCTAAGCATTTGCTGAGGTCTGAAGTCAATACCCTGCGGCCAGCGGCTAGAATCGGTGACATGAGCGGGCAGAAACAAAGTGGCTACGGCACAGGGCGAGAAGCCCTGCTGGCCGCGACCGTGCATGTGGTGGCGCGCAAGGGACTGCGGGGCCTGACATTCCGTGCTGTTGCCGAGCACGCCGGCGTCAACAACACTTTGGTGGTCCATCACTTCGGCAAGCGGGACGCCCTCATCGAAGCCGCACTCGAATGGTCCGTGCAGCAGTCGATCGGGCTGTCACAGCTGGAAGCGCTGCCTGCGACCGAGGAGGAGTTCTGCCAGAGCATTCTGTCGCTGATTGAGGACAACCCCGATATCCAGATTTTCCAGTACGAAATGATCCTGGAATCGCGGCGGCGCCCCGAACTGGCGGGGCCGGTGCGGCACCTCTATGAAAGCTACGTCGCAGCGCTCTCGGACGGCCTGCAACGGATCGGCTTCGGCGGGCAGGAGGGTGCTGCCCAGGCCGCGTTCGCAGCACTGGACGGCTTGGTCCTGCAGCTCTTGGCGGGAGTGAATCCCAAAGGCGTCGAGGCAGCCATCCGGTACCTCTGGGTCGCTTTGGGCGGGCGCGTAACCACCCCGGCGGTCAACGCCAGCTGACGTTGGAGGGAGTCTTGCATGCGCGTTCTGGCATTGAATCACCTCAGCCTCGACGGCGTTCTGCAGGGGCCGGGGCGCCCCGAAGAAGACACCCGTGACGGCTTTCGGCACGGCGGCTGGGCCCAGCAGGACAATGACCCTGCAATGTTCACCGCGATGGGCGAGCGGCTGGGGCCGGGCTTCTCGTGGCTGTTCGGCCGACGCAGCTACGACGACATGCTCTCCTACTGGAACCAGGCCGGGGGCCCATTCAAGGACAGCCTCAACGGGACAAGGAAGTACGTCGCCTCCGCCAACCCCGACACCCAGCTGAAGTGGCCGAACTCCACGCTCCTGAGCGGGGATGTCCCCGCTCAAGTTGCTGCGCTGCGCGATCAGCCCGGGGGCAACTTGGTGATCATGGGCAGCGGCCAGCTCATTCGGTCCCTACTCCCGCTCGGCCTCATCGACGAGCTGTTCCTGATGATTCACCCGCTGGTGCTCGGCTCGGGCCGCCGCCTGTTCGGGCCGGACGACGACGCTCGCCGGCTCCAACTGGTCGACTCCGCGACTACGGCGACTGGGGTGCTGATGACGACGTACTGGCCGGCCCAGTTGGCGGGGCCATGACTCACGCGCACAACCGCAGGATTGACCTGCCCCTGGTCGATCACCACTGCCACGGCGTTGTCGAGGCCGAACTGTCCGATAACGGGTTCAGGAGCCTGGCCACGGAGTCCGGCTGGCCGGCACCGGCAGGCACGGACAGCCTCGATTCGCCCTTCGGGCTTGCGGTGCGGCGTTTCTGCGCCCCGATCCTCGGACTTGAGCCGCTTGCGCCACTTGATGAATACCTTGCGCGCCGCAGGAGCGTCGGCACCGCAGAAGCTAACCGGCTGCTGCTTCACAGCACCGGGACTTCCGACTACCTCCTTGACACGGGCATACGGGATGCTCGGCTTCCTGAACCCGACGCCATGGCAGTGCTTGCTGATGCCCGGGTTTGCGTGATTGTCCGAATCGAGAGGGTAGCCGAGGACCTAGCGGCCGAGTCCACGGCAGCCGGCTTTGTTGCGAAGTTCCCGGCGACGCTGGCCGCCAGAAGCCGCGAGGCGGTGGGGCTGAAGTCCATCATCGCCTACCGTCATGGTTTCGACATTCCCGCCGAACGGCCGTCCGGGCGTGAAGTGCTCAAAGCCGCTGACGAATGGTTCCGTACTGCGGAGAGGACCGGGACGTTCAGAGTGACGGACCCGGTCCTGTTGAGGTTCGGTCTTTGGTCCGGGATCGACACAGGCCTTCCCCTTCAGCTCCACACGGGGTACGGCGACGGCGACGTTGAGCTGTTCCGGGCTGATCCATCCCGGCTCACCCCGCTCTTCCACGCCACCAGAACACTGGGCGTCGATTTCCTGCTGCTGCACTGCTACCCCTTCATCAGGGAAGCCGGGATCCTGGCCCAGGTCTTCCCGCACGTCTACCTGGACACGGGGTTGGTATCGCATTACCTGGGCCCGAGTGCCGGCACAGCGATCCGCCAGGCGATGGAGATTGCACCGTTCAGCAAGGTTCTCTACTCATCGGACTCGTATGGCCTTGCCGAGCACTACGCCGTCAGCGCGGCCAACTGGCGAACAGAGTTCGCGGCCCTGATGGACGAATGGATTGCCTCGGGCTGGGCAACTCCGAGGGACGCCGAGAGAATTGCCACGATGGTTGCCTCGAAAAACGCCAAGCGTGTCTATGACCTGAGCACCTGAGTACCTGAGCGCAGCGCCGATCGCCCGAACGACGGAAGGAAAGCGGTGACTTCAAATCCCAAGGCAGACTTGGATCTCCAGCAAGTCAGGGCTCTTGTCATTTCCCACCTGGACAACGCAGGTGTTTCACGGGTCAAAGTATTGCCGGGACCCAGGGTCGAGGGCGCCTTCCACCATGGCTGCGGCGTCTCAGTGAGCGTCGGAGTCCTCCTGGCGGCCGACGACCACGTCACCCGGTCATCCGGGATCGATCCCATAGTCGGTGACCTGCGCGGAATGCCGGACCGCTCGGCAGTTGCCGTCATCGACAAGGCCAGGGGCCTCGCCTGGGCGCCGGCCGACCTGGTGGACATGCATGGTGTTCCGTTTCCAACCTGCCAGCGCACGGCACTTAAACGTGTTGCTGCCGAATGGTCAGCCGCCGGGCTGGAGGTGTGGGTAGGCACCGAGCTGGAGTTCACCGTGTTCAGCGGTACTCAGGATGCCCCTGTCCTGGCGCACGATGGTCCGGGCTATGGTGCGGCCGCGTTCCTTCAGCTGGAAGCATGGAATCTGGACGTGCTTACAGAGCTGGTGGAGGCCGGCGTTCCGGTTGAACAGATCCACCCCGAGTACGGCCGGGGCCAGGTGGAGATCGCCCTGGCCCCGAGGAGCCCGGTTCAGGCGGTGGATGATTACCTTCTGGCCCGGTTCATCGTCGCACGGGTTTCCCGGCGCCATGGACTGCACGTTTCATACTCGCCAATAGCGGATTCCAAAACTGCGACCAACGGCTGCCACATCCATTTCTCCGCAAGGAACGGGGACGGCAACGTCTTCCACGACGATGCAGCCGCCACGCAGATGAGTCCGGAAGGCGAGAGCATGATTGCGGGCGTGCTCGGCAGGCTGGCGGAAAGCGCCGCACTGCTGGGCGGAAGCGCCTTGAGCCTGGCGCGGCTTCAACCAGAACAATGGGCGGGCAGTTTTATTTGCTGGGGCACTGGCAACCGCGAGGCCGCCGTCCGCTTCGTGCCGGGCCTGAAGGGCGACGAGGACGGGCAGTCGAACGTCGAAGTGAAATGCTGCGATGGGTCCGCCAACCAGTACCTTGCCGTAGCCGCCATTCTTGCCGCCGCGATGGAGGGCTTCAGGAGAGGGCTGAAACTGCCTGAGGGGGTCACCATCGATCCCGGGACCCTAAGCGAGACGGAGCGGGAGCGACTGGATATCCGGGCGTTTGCGCGTGACATGTTCACTGCCCTGGACGATCTGGAGGGCAGCCGTTTCCTCCGCTCAGCGCTGGGCCGTGAATTGCTGGACGCCTATGTGGCTGTGCGGCGCGGCGAAGCAGAGCGATTTGCCAAGCTTGACCGCGAGGCTGTGATCGCTGCCCTCCGCTGGCGCTACTGACTCCAATCGATCAGGAATCGAGAAGCCGGGCTGCAGCGCCGGACATTAGGGTGAGGAGTGCGATAAATCATAACCAGGAGGGCGCATGCCATACACCGTAGACTTCCAGAACGTGTCCACCGTTGGCGTGGAATCGTCCCCAGTGGCGGAACCGCTGGCAGGACTGCGTGCCAACGAGGCACGTTATTACAAGAACAAGTACAACCACACTTTCACCGTCAAGCCCGCCAGCGAGGCGCCGGAAACGCTCGACTGGGTCAACCGCATCCTCTCCGAAGAGCGCAACATCGTCATTTCTTCCCGTCCGCTTGAGGTTACCTCCTTCGAGGTGGACGGTTTCCGGATGGCTTATGTGTTCTATGAATCCGGCCTGTCAATCAACGTGATGTACGGCATCGAGGACGGAGCGAAGCGGGCAGTGGGCTTCAAGCTCTCGCAAGGCATGGAAGTTCCCGAGGAACTCGCGTCAAGCTTCAAGTTCGCACGGCAAAAGTCGAAGCTGGCCGGTGAGATCCGCGGCTCCTACTTCGTGATCAAGGGCGAGTACTGAGCCTATGACGCCAGGGCGACCGGCCGTCGTCGTACTTCAGCCCTATTCGGCGGCCGGCGCCTTCGCTGCCTTGGCGGCAGCCTTTGCTGCCTGCTTGCTGGCGCGCACCTTCGTCAGCGACTCGGGGTCCACGATGTCCGCGACCGAGAGGTAGGAACCCTCCTCGCCATAGTGGCCGGCGGCCTCGCGCCAGCCCGGCGCCTGAAGTCCGCGCTGCTTGCCGAGCAGCGCCAGGAAGATCTTGGCCTTCTGCTCGCCGAATCCAGGCAATGCCTTCAGCCTGCGGAGAACTTCCTTGCCATCGGGTTCGTCCCGGGTCCAAATGGCGGTTGCGTCGCCGTTCCACTCGCTCTGCACGGCCTCGGCGAGCGCCTGGACGCGGCCGGCCATGGAGCCGGGGAAGCGGTGGACTGCCGGACGTTCCTTGAAGACTTCGACGAAGGCTGCCGGGTCGTGTTCGGCGACGGCGGCAGGACTGATGGACCCGATGCGCGAGCGGATCTTTTCGGGTCCGGCGAACGCCGACTCCATGGTCACCTGCTGGTCAAGCAGCATGCCGGTAAGCAGCGCGAAAGCGTCATCGCTGAGCAGTTTGTCGGCGGCGGGGTCGCCGGTGATGTGCAATTCCATGCGCCCATCCTCCCACTTCCGGCCCGTGTCCCAGCCACCGGGTGGTGAATCCGTGTCAGGATCAGTCATGGTCAACCGCCTGATGCTGCTGGATACCGCCTCCCTGTACTTCCGCGCCTTCTATGGCCTGCCCGACACCATCCGCCGGCCCGACGGTACGCCGGTGAACGCGGTCCGCGGGCTGCTGGACATGATTGCGCGACTCACCACGGACTACGGCGCCACGCATCTGGTCGCGTGCTGGGATGACGACTGGCGTCCGCAGTGGCGGGTGGACCTCCTCCCGACCTACAAGTCCCACCGGGTCGCCGAGGTGAGGCAGGCGGCCCCGGACGTGGAGGTGGTGCCGGACGCGCTGGAAGCGCAGATCCCGCTGATCCGCCATGTGCTGGGCCTCGCCGGCATCGCCGTCGTGGGCGCTCCGGAGCACGAGGCCGACGACGTTGTGGGCACCTACGCCAGCCACGCACACCTTCCGGTCGACGTGGTGACGGGGGACCGGGACCTCTTTCAGCTGGTCGACGATGCCCGGCAGGTGCGCGTGATCTACACCGCCCGCGGCATGAAAAACCTCGAAGTCCTGACCGACGCCGTCGTGGTGGGTAAGTACCGCGTGCTACCCGAACAGTACGCCGACTACGCCACTCTCCGCGGCGATGCCTCGGACGGGCTGCCGGGCGTCGCGGGCATCGGCGAGAAGACCGCCGCGGCGCTCCTCCTGGAACACGGCACGCTCGACGGGCTCGTAGCGGCGGCAGCGGATCCCGGAGGCGGGGTGTCCGCCTCGGTGCGGTCCAAGCTTGGTGCCGCCGCGGACTATCTCAAGGTGGCCCCCGCCGTCGTCAACGTGGTGCGCAATCTGGAGCTGCCCTCCCTTGAGGAGGCGGGTGCGGAACTGCACGCCGTCAGGGGCGAGGCGCGGGACGAGCTTGCGCGGCTCGCCACCGAGTGGAACCTCGGTGGCTCCATTCAACGGCTGCTGCAGGCGCTGGACCGCCGCCCCTAGATCCGGACACCGCCCCTGATCCCGACTCAGAGCCGCGAGAACGACGCCGGCCCTTATTTTCCCAGCCCGGCTTCAGCTAACAGTTCCGTCAGCCATGGCCGGTGTTCGCGGTGGAAGGTCAGTCCTTCCGGCAGCCCCTGCACGGAGGGCTCGGAACCCGTGATGTCGATGGTGATCCGGCCGCCGCCCATGGGAGCGTTGGTGATGTGCAGGTCGCCGTAGGATTCGGGCAACACGGGGTCCATCCACATGCCGCCCCGGGACACATGAGCGTCGTACCGCATCAGGCTGGTCACCAGCATGATCGGCGTGGTGGCCGCCCATGCCTGCGGGGAGCAGGCCGTCGGATACGGCACCGGTTCGGTAACCTGGTCCCGGCTGAAGCCGCAGAACAGTTCCGGCAGGCGCCCGTCGGTGAATTCGGCCGCTTCCAGCAGGGCCGTGGCGATCCGCTGTGCCTCCTCCACGAAGCCGTAGCGCAACAGGCCCGCCGCGATGATGGCATTGTCATGGGGCCAGACCGACCCATTGTGGTAACTGGCCGGGTTGTAGGCGCCCATGTTAGTGGCCAGGGTCCGGACGCCCCAGCCGCTGAACATTTCGGGGGTCATCAGCCGCTCGGCTACCAGGGGCAGCTTGTCCTCATCCACGATGCCGTGCCACAGGCACTGCCCCATGTTGGAAGTGCACGCGTCCACCGGCCGCTTGTTGCGGTCCAGCGCGACGGCATAATAGCCGCGGTCCGGCAGCCAGAACTGTTCGTTGAACTTCTTCTTCAGCTCCGCCGCCTCTTCGGTGAGCCGCGCCGCCAACGGTGCGTCGCCGGCGTCGTACGCCATCCATGCCCTGGACAGAAATGCGCTGTAGACCAGGGCCTGGACTTCGCAGAGCGCGATGGGGGGCTCGGCCAGCGTCCCGTCCGCGAAGTTGATGCCGTCCCACGAGTCCTTCCAGCCCTGGTTGATGAGGCCCTGGTCGTTGAGGCGCTCGTACTCGACGAACCCGTCGCCGTCCTTGTCGCCGTAATTCCGTACCCAGTCCAGAGCGCGGTCGGCATGGGGCAGCAGCGCTGCAATCGTGTCCTTGGCGAAGCCCCAGCGGCTCACCGAACCCAGTGACATCACGAACTGCGGCGTGGCATCGACGCTGCCGTAGTAGGCGGATTTGCCGCCCAGCGCCAGCCCGCTGGAGATGCCGAGCCTGACCTCATGCAGGATCTTCCCGGGCTCCTCCTCGCTCATGACGTCCACCACCTTGCCCTGCCGGTCGGCCAGCGTCTGCAGAGTGCCCAGCGCCAGGGACGGATCCACTGGCAGCGCCATTTCCGAAGCCCACAGCGAGTCCCGGCCGAACAGCGTCATGAACCACGGGGCACCGGCGGCCACCACGACGCGCTCCGGATGTGCGGGATCCTCGATGCGGAGCGCGCCGAGGTCGTCATAGCTGCGCCGAAGGGTCCGCTCGATGGAACGGTTTCCCATGTGCAGCTTGGGAATCTTGGCCACCCATTCCTGCCGGCGGCGGTCGCTCGGGGATACGTCACCGGGCGCGGGACGGATTATCGACGACGGCGGGACCCCGCCGCCGTTGGCGGCAGGCGCCACGCTCACCCGAGAGCTCCAGGCACCGCGCGGCGGGACCACCGTCCGGAAGGTCAGGGAGTCGGCCGTGACCTCGGCGCCATGCGCGTTGACGACGACGCTCTTAACGAGGTCCTGCCAGCCCGCCTTGATCACCAGGGAGTCGCCCTCAGGCCGGCGGGATTCTTCCCAGCGTCGCTGGACACGTGCCTCCTTCACCTCAAAAAGATCAGCGAAATCCGATTCAACGCTGAGCGAAACAATGCACTCAGTCTCCTTGGAGGAGTAGTTCCGGATGGTGATCTCCTCGCGGATGCCGGCGCCGACCTCCCGCAGGCGCTCCACGATCAGGGGACTGTCCGCGTACCCGTCAGACCGGGGAACGCGGCCAATAAACAGCGCCCGGTAAGGCTCCTTGGTCTCCGCCGTCAGCGCCTCCAGCGGCAGGCCGTTCACAGACAGATTCCAGCGGGACAGGATGCGGGTGTCCTCATGGAAGACCCCGTGCGGATGCTCCGGGTGGATATCCCCGTTCGCCGAGGAAATGCAGAAGGACGAACCTTCCACCAGGGTGACCGTGCCTGATCCCACCGGACCGGCAGCTGTGTCAGCATTCCAGCCAGCAGCCATTCCCGCCTCCTTCGACGGCTCAGGAGGGACAGCGGCTGTGCGGGCCGGAGCCGCACTGCCTTTCGCCGCCTACTCCGCTGGGCACGACGCTACGCTCGTACGCCGCCTGATAAAAGGGTCTCTGGCGGCCCCCCGCGAAGGCGACGAGAATGGTTCCGTGCCCCAACTCCGCGCCGGGACGGACAGCGAGGCGATGAACCCGGCGGCCCGCAAGGTGCAGCGCATCTACCTGACGCTGACACTCGGCAATACACTTGCGGCGTCGTTCATCTGGGGCATCAACACGCTGTTTCTACTCGACGCCGGGCTCAGCAACCTTGAGGCCTTTGCCGCGAACGCCTTCTTCACCGCCGGGATGGTGCTGTTTGAGGTGCCCACCGGCGTGGTGGCCGACGGCTGGGGGCGCCGGGTTTCCTTCCTGCTCGGCACCGCGACCCTGTCCGTTTCGACGCTCCTCTACTACCTGCTGTGGCAGCTTTCCGCGCCGTTCTGGTCGTGGGCAGTGGTGTCCGTGCTGCTTGGTTTGGGCTTCACCTTCTTCTCCGGCGCCGTGGAGGCGTGGCTCGTGGACGCGCTGCACTTCTCCGGCTACGACGGTGCGCTGGAGACGGTATTCGGGCGCGGCCAGGTGGTGTCCGGCACCGCCATGCTCATCGGGTCGGTGGCAGGTGGCGTCATTGCCCAGGCCACCGACCTCGGAGTGCCGTTCCTGCTGCGAGTGGGCGTTCTGCTGGCCATGTTCGTAGTCGCCCTCTGGCTCATGCACGACGTCGGCTTCACCCCCGAACGCTCCGCGCGTCCCCTTCAGGCGACGCGAGCAGTCCTTTCAGCGTCCATCGAAAACGGCCTGAAAAATCCTCCCGTGCGTTACGTGATGCTGTCCGCGCCGTTCACGGCCGGCGTCGGGATCTATGTCTTCTACGCCCTGCAGCCGTACCTGCTTGAGCTGTTCGGCGACCGCACCGCGTACGCCATCGCGGGTTTGGCCGCAGCCATCGTGGCAGGGGCCGAGGTCCTCGGCGGCTGGCTGGCGCCGCGCTTCCGGCGCCTGGTCCGCAAACGCACCACGGTGCTGATCCTCAGCGGGGCCGGGAGCGCCCTGATCCTGGTGGCGCTCGGCTTCACCCGTGAGTTCTGGGTGGCTCTGGTGCTGCTGGCTGTCTGGGCGCTGGTGGCGGAGGTGGGGACCCCTGTGGGGCAGGCCTACCTGAACGACATGATCGACTCCAGGCAGCGGGCCACGGTACTCAGCTTCGCCTCGCTCATGGGTTCAAGCGGCGGCGTCGTGGTGCAGCCGGTGCTCGGCCGGACCGCCGATGTGTACGGCTATCCGGCATCGGTGGCGTTCAGCGGCGCCATCCAGTTGCTCGCCTTGCCGTTCCTGTACGCCAGCCGCCGGCAGCGCGCCGCGGCTGATGAAGCACACGGCCGTTGAATGTTTCGGCCGTTGAGTGTCTTTCCGCCGCGGAGTAGCGTGACAGTACCGTCAACCCGCATTTACTCACACCCGGGAGCGACCATGCCACACCTGAAAAGCCGAGTAGCAGCCGTCACCACGGCCTTGGCAATGAGCGTGACGGCGGGCGCCGTCACCACTCCCGCGTTTGCTGATGAGCGGGTGACCGAAAAGACCGCGACGGCCACCGGATATGGCGGCGCGGTGAGCACCGTGGACCCGGAGGCTTCCGCCGCGGCCATCGACATCCTCCGCAGGGGAGGCAATGCTGCGGACGCCGCGGTGGCCGCTGCGGCCACCCTCGGCGTAACCGAGCCGTACAGCGCGGGGGTCGGCGGCGGCGGGTACTTCCTCTTTTACAGCGCCCACACCGGGCATGTGAGCACCATCGACGGTCGTGAGACAGCTCCCGCGGCCATGCCGCGCGACGCCTTCATCGACCCGAAGACGGGCAAGCCCTATAACTTCACCCCCGAGCTCGTCACCAGTGGCGTGTCGGTGGGCGTGCCCGGCACGCCGGCCACGTGGGAGCGAGCGCTGGACCGGTGGGGAACCAAGGACCTCGACGACGTCCTCGAGCCGGCCATCGAGGTTGCGGACCGCGGCTTCGTGGTGGACGGCACCTTCCGCCAGCAGACCCTGGACAACAAGCTCCGCTTCCAGGCGTTCACCTCAACCAGCAAGCTCTTCCTCCCCGGCGGTGACGCAGCAGCCGTCGGCAGTATTTTCAAAAACCCGGACCTTGCGGCAACCTACCGGCTGCTCGCGGACAAGGGAACACGCGGCTTCTACCACGGGGCGCTCGCGAAGGAGATAGCGTCAACCGTCCAGGCTCCGCCCAAGACCAAGACCACCAAGCTGCCTGTTCCTGTAGGCCACCTGACAACAGCGGACCTCGCCAAGTACCGCGCGTTGAACCAGTCGCCCACCCACGTGGAATACCGTGGCCTCGACGTCTACGGCATGGCCCCGTCGAGCAGCGGTGGCACTACCGTGGGCGAGGCGCTGAACATCCTTGAGCCGTTCAACCTTTCCGGAATGTCCAAACCCAACGCGCTGCACCACTACCTCGAGGCCAGCGCGCTCGCCTTCGCTGACCGCGGCAAGTACGTGGGCGACCCCGCGTTCGTGGATGTTCCCACCGAGGCCCTGACGGATCCGTTATTCGGCAAGGAACGCTCCTGCGAGATTGATCCGAAGCACGCGGCAATGAAGCCGGTGGCCCCCGGTGACGTGGCGAATTACGACGGCGCGTGCCCGGCCGCCGCGGCGGCCCCCGCCAGCGAGAAGGACACCGAAAACATCTCCACCACAAACATGACCGTCGCGGACAAGTGGGGCAACGTCGTCGAGTACACCCTCACCATCGAGCAGACCGGCGGGTCCGGCATCGTGGTGCCCGGCCGGGGGTTCCTGCTGAACAACGAGCTGACCGACTTCTCCACCGTGTACGACCCGAAGGACCCGAACCGGATTGAGCCGGGCAAGCGGCCCCGGTCCTCGATGTCGCCGACCATCATCCTCGAGGACGGCGAGCCGTTCCTAGCCCTCGGCTCGCCCGGCGGCTCGACGATCATCACCACCGTCCTGCAGACCATCCTGAACAGGGTGGACCTGGGGATGAGCATCTCCGGTGCCATTGCGGCTCCGCGGGCGGCGCAGCGGAACGCGGCCAAGGTTACGGCTGAGCCGGCGTTCATCAAGGCGTATGAAAGCCAGCTGAAGCCGTTCGGCCACGAGTTCACCCCGTCCGGTGACGCGTTCACTTCGGCAGCGGAGATAGGCGCGGCCACGGCCATCGAGTTCAAGTCCGGCGGGCGCATGGTCGCCGCGGCGGAGCCGGTCAGGCGCGGGGGAGGCTCCGCCATGGTGGTCAAACCCGCGAGGTGAGGCCCGCCGTCGTTCTTGGGTAAGCCAGCCCCTGCCAACGGTGAGCCATTACGGAACACGGGCGTTAAGGAAGGCGAGGCGTTAAGGAAGACTGTCGCCAGGTCCTGGCAGTAACTGCCCGTTCCTGATCTGCGACGGTCCGAACTCCACCGTGAGCGGACGGATTTCCCAGGAGTCGCTTCGTTCCCGTGAACGGCCCTTCTCTGGGTTGCCCTGCCCTGACTGCCCCTGTGACTTCGGCTTGCCCACGGCAACGTGGGGACGCCACCGCGGATACCTGTAGCCCAGGGCGCGGGAACTGAGGATGAAGTCATCGGGGTTGTCCACCAGCAGGTCATCCAGCAGCTCATGGAGGGCCTGGACGAGGGAGACCTGAAAGTCCCGCACGCCTTGGGGCACGTCCACGTCGAGCCCGGACACCCTGCCGCCGCCCAGCAGAACCAGTCGCTCGGCCGTTCCGGAGAAGCCCTCCAGCACGGGCAGCGCGCGCAACCAGTCTGCAGTCTTGACGACGGCCGCGGCAGGATCCGTCGCGCCCTTGGTCCATTCAGCAACGTCGGCCGCGAAGTCCTCCAGTATGCCAATGTGAAGCAGGGTCATGTGCAGGCCCTGCGGCCTGCGCAGCCCGTCCGCGTAGGCGGCGAGCTGTTCGTAGTCTGCCGGTTTGGTGCCGACGCCGAGCACCGGGACCTGAACTGTAATGCGCGGTAGCCTCAGCATCCGGACCTCCCTGTCCTTGGCCGCCGTCGTGATTGTTCGCCTGTGAATGATGCCATTATGCGCTTCAGGGGGACCCAAAGAATTTTCCAATCCCGTCTCCCGAACCATTGCTCGGCCTTGCGACGAAAAGAGCCAGGGGGTGAGCCGGGCCGGGTGCCCCTGCCGCAGGGGTCTTCGATCGCTGCCCGATGGTGGTGCTGCCCGGGGGGCTTTTGGGTGAGCTGTGTGCCCATCTGGGTGGCAGCTCAGGGCGTTCTCAGGGCTGGGAACGCCCTGAGCTGCGACCCGGTTTCCGCTCTGGATTGGATCAAAAAGACTTTTTTCGATTCGGCCCGCCTGTGGTGCTCTGTCCACCCTTTAATGTCGTAGCCCCACGTCATGCTGTGGGTATGGATAACGAGGCAGTTGCGAAGACGTTGGAGGCCATCGGTGCCTCGGCACTTGCGCTGGCTGCTGAGCTCCGCAGGGCGGGCGATCCGGGTCCGGCCGGCGCGGGTTCGTTGCAGGATGAGGCGGATCAGTTGGGGGATCAGGCGGAGGCGTGCCTGGACGGTCTTGCTGGGGTGGCCAGGATGGAGGCGCGGCTGGCGGCGGTGAAGGTGAACCTGGCCGCCGGTTACGCGGGAGCGGAGGAGGCCATGACTCCGCTTGGCACGTCCGCGCAGGACCGCACCGTCCGGCGGATGTCGGTGACTGCTGAGCTGGCTGGCGCACTGACCGTCAGTGAAGGGTCGGCGGAGCGGTTGCTGGTTGAATCCGCCAAACTCACCAGGGATCTGCCGTTGACGCTCGCCGCGCTGGACTCAGGGACTATCTCCTGGCAGCACGCGCGCATCATGTGCGACGAAACGGACGGGCTGGATCCGGAAGCAGCCGCGGGCTTCGAGGCGCACTTCCTGGACCCGGACGCGCCCGGGTACGCGCGGGGTTGCCCGGCGGGGGAGCTGACCCCGGGCAGGTTCCGGGCCAAGGCACGGTATTGGCGGGAACGGCACCACCCGGTCAGCATCGAAGCCCGGCACGCCAAGAGTGCGAAGGACCGGCGGCTGGAGTTCGTTCCGGACCGGGACGGCATGGCCTGGTTCTCGGCGTATCTGCCCGCGGACCAGGCCGCCGGGATCTGGAACGGTACCACCGCCGCCGCGCGCGCCATGCAGGGCCCCACCGAGTCCCGGACCCTGACCCAGCTCCGGGTCGACGCCTTCGCCACGTGGCTGCTCACAGCGGGCCACCCGGTTGACGGCCCGGCCGCAGAGTCGGTTCCCGCAGACTCTGTGCCGGTCGGTGAGGTGCCGTCTCCCAAGGCGCAGGTCCTGGTCACCGTTCCGGTGTTCTCGCTACTCGGCCTGTCCGATGAGCCGGCAACACTCGACGGGTACGGGCCGATCCCGCCGTCCATGGCCCGCCGGCTCGTCGCCGACGGCGCAACATCATTCCGCCGGGTGCTGACCGATCCGCGAGACGGGGCACCGTTGGAGATCGGACGCACCAGCTACCGGCTGACGAAGCCGATGCGCCAGTGGTTGCGGCTCCGCGACGCGAAGTGCACATTCCCCAACTGCAACAACCACTCCCTGGACAACGACGCCGACCACATCCTGGCCTGGGCCGACGGCGGCGGTACCGGCGTCGCCAATCTCGGCCAGCCCTGCCCGAAACACCACAGACTGAAACACACCACGGCGTGGAGACCGGTCAGCGCCACCCGGGACGCACCGCCCGGCTGGATTTCGCCGTCGGGCCGGTCCTATCCGGCCGAGCACCAGGACTGGGAACCACCCAGCTGGCCAGAACCACCACCCGCCCAAGACTTGCCGGAACTGTCACCCGGTGAGGACTGGCCGGAGCTGCCGGATCGTCCGGACGTGCCGGACCGGTTCAACGGGTTGGACCGCTACTCGGCCCTGGGCGGCTACGAGTGCCCCGAGCCTTCAGAACCTCCCGACGACTTTGACGATATTGACTGCCCTGTGGCCCTCGACGGCGTTGAACCACTCCTGCCAGCGGATCCTTGGCCCTACTGGTCATCATCCACAGCAGCCTAAGGAGCCACCCGCCTCAAAAGCGTGGCCGCCATCAGGCATGTGGGGCGTGTCCCCACAGACAACCTCGGCGCCGGTTGCAGCCAAAGTTACTCACAAGTAACGTTGAGTTTACTGATGCCCAGTACCGGCTGTCCGGCCGAGGCATGCCCGTCCCAATGAGGAGCCACAGAATGAGCGCCGCAAATTTCCGCAAGCTTGCCGATCTCTTTCCGGATGAGGCGATCACTCATTCCTCGGTGCAGGACATCGAACTCCCTGCCGTAGAAGGCCACCCCAGCCCGGGCGTCTTGGCCCTGATCACCTTGGACAACGGGCTGGGTCCTTCCAAACCCACGACGCTTGGCCCCAACACCCTCGTTGAACTCGGCACCGTCCTCGAAGGGCTGCGCGAGCGGGCCGCCGCGGGCGAGATCGCGGCCGTAGCCGTGACGGGCAAGCCGAACTTCTTCGTTGCCGGGGCAGACCTGTCCGCGGTCACGAAGCTGCAGCAGCGGGAGCATGGCCTGTGGATGGCCCAACTGGGCCACGAGGTCTACGCCATGCTGGCCAGCCTCGGCGTTCCCAGCTTCGCCTTCATCAACGGAGTGGCCCTTGGCGGCGGACTGGAAATAGCCCTGCAGTCCGCCTACCGCACCGTGTCCACCGGCGCGGGAGCTCTGGCTCTTCCGGAGGCCTTCCTCGGGCTGGTGCCCGGGTGGGGCGGCGTATACCTTCTGCCGCGGCTGATTGGGCCGGAGAACGCGGTGAAGGTGATGATCGAGAACGCGCTGAACAACAACCGCACCCTGTCCGGCCCGGAAGCCTTCAAACTGGGCATCGCGGATGCGCTGTTCGAGGCGGAACATTTCCTCGAGCAGTCCGTCGCCTGGGCTGCGCGTGTTGTCGCCGGCACCGCAGTTTCGGGAGCAGTACCGGAGCGGCCCGCCGCCGTCGATCCCACCGACCCTGCTGTTGCCGCCCGCTGGGCGGACGCCGTGGCCGCCGGCCGCGCCTACGTCGAAACCAAAACATCCAATGCCTCCCCTGCACCGGCTGAGGTGTTGAACATCATGGCGGCGAACCGCACCATGACACAGGCGGAGTCCGCCGCGCTCGAATGCGAAACGCTGGCCAGCCTCATGCAGACCGACGAGTTCCGTGCCACCGTCTATGCCTTCCTGGACCTCGTGCAGAAACGGGCCAAGCGGCCCGCCGGCGCCCCCGGCCGCGAGCTCGCCCGGCCCGTCACGAAGATCGGCGTGGTGGGCGCCGGCCTCATGGCCAGCCAGCTCGCCCTGCTGTTCGCGCGCCAGCTCGGCGTGCCCGTGGTCCTGACCGATATCGACCAGGAGCGGGTGGACAAGGGCGTTGGCTACGTCCACAACGAAGTGGACAAGCTGGTGGCGAAAGACCGGCTCAGCGCCTACGCAGCCACCCAGGCCAAGGCGCTCGTCACAGGATCCGTTTCCAAGGAGCCGTTCGCGGACGCCGACTTCGTCATTGAGGCGGTGTTCGAGGAACTCAACGTCAAGAAGCAGGTGTTCGCCGAGCTCGAGGCCATCGTCTCACCGGAGTGCATCCTGGCCACAAACACCTCCTCACTGTCCGTGACCGCCATGGCCGCGGACCTGCGGTATCCCGAGCGCCTCGTGGGCTTCCACTTCTTCAATCCCGTGGGCGTCATGCCGCTGCTCGAAATTGTCCGGGCGCCCAAGACGGACGACGCCGTGCTCGCCACCGCCTTCGAACTCGCCAGGGGCCTGAAAAAGACCGCCGTCCTGGTCAAGGACGCCCCCGCATTCGTGGTTAACCGCATCCTGCTGCGGCTCATGGGCGAAGTCACAGCCGCCTTCGACGAGGGAACGCCAGCCGACGTTGCGGACGCCGCGCTGCGCCCCATGGGCCTTCCCATGACGCCGTTCACCCTCCTCGCCATGGTGGGATTGCCCGTTGCCCAGCACGTACAGGAATCCCTCCATGCGGCCTTCGGCGACCGCTTCCCGGTTTCGCAGAACCTGCAGAAACTCGTCGACAACAAGATCAGATCCCTGTGGTCCACGACAGCGGACGGAGCGCGGGAGATTCCGGCCGCCACCTCTGCCCTGATGTCCTTCGGCAGCACTCCGTCAACCGCAGAGGACGTGCTGCGCCGGACGCAGGACGCGCTGGCCGAGGAAATCGGGCTGATGCTCGAAGAGGGCGTGGTGGCCGGGCCCGAGGACATCGACCTGTGCATGGTCCTGGGCGCCGGCTGGCCGATGTTCCTGGGCGGCATCACCCCCTACCTCGACAGGGTGGGAGCCTCGGAGCGCGTCAACGGCAGGCGCTTCCTGCCGCCGGGAGTGGCATCCCGTTCCTGACACCGGCCACGGCGGCTCGAGGCGCGGTCATAACCGACGAAGCCGGCCGCCCTCCAGCCTGAGCAGCCGGTGCGCGTGCGTCGTGGCGAACCTGAGGTCGTGCGTGACCATCACGACGGCGGCGCCGCGGCCGGCTGCTGCTGACACGGCGGCCGTGAGCCGCTCCAGGCCACGGGCGTCCAGGGCCACCGTGGGTTCATCCAGCGCGAGCACGGACGGTTCACGCGTCAGGACTGTGGCAAGGGCCAGCAGCCGCTGGCCTGACGCCGGCAGCTCATGGGGGTGGGCGTTTCCGCTGTCCCCAAGGCCGACGGCGGCCAAGGCTGCTTTGGCGCGTTCCGGCGCCGCGGTGCCGAAGATGCGGTCCAGCCCGAACAGCACCTCGCGCAGCACCGTGCGCTCGAACAGCTGGTCATGCGGGTGTTGGAAGAGGAGCCCCAGGCGGCGGGCCACCTGCCCTGTAGGTACACCGGCAATGGACTCGTCCGCCACGCGGACGTCACCTCGAAGCGGCCGGTGGAGGCCGTTGAGGAGCCGGAGCAACGTGGACTTGCCGGCACCGTTGGGCCCGGTAATGGCCACGATTTCCCCAGGCATCACCTGCAGGTCCACGTCCTCCAGAAGCAGGCTTTCGTCCGTAGGCGCGTTGCGGGTCCGTCCCCCGAACCCGAAGGCCACACCTGACAACTCCAAAGCCGCTTGAGTTCTAGCGGCAGTGGCTCCAACTGCAGCCCCCGCCACGGGAAGCGTCAACACCGGAGGCGGGGCCGGAGTCGGATCAGGATGCTGCTCAGGGGACGTAATGACGACGCCGGATTCGGCCAGCGCGCCTCCCTCAAGAATCCGGACGGGCTGTCCCGCGGCCGTCTCCTGCCCATCCTTCAGTACCAGCCAGCGCTCCGCCGCGCGGGTCAGCGCGTCGGCGTGCTGGCTCAGCACCACAATGGCGGTCCCCCGGGCCAGCTCCGCATGGACCAGCTCCACAACGGTCCGGATACCTGCCTGGTCGAGGGACTCGAGCGGCTCGTCGAGAATCAGGACGCCGGGACCGTCCACCACCGCGCAGCCCACGGCCAAACGGCGGAGCTCGCCGCCGGACAGCGTTGCGGGATCCCGCCGCAGGAGCCCGTCGAGTCCGGTCCGGCGGGCAATATCGGCGACGGTCAGCATCATATCGGCGCGGAGAACACCCCGGTTTTCCAGGCTGAAGGCGAGCTCCTCCTCCACGGTTCCGCGGACCGCCGACAGCATCGAGGCGGCGTCCTGAGGGACGTAGCCGACGTGCCGCGCCCACGCCCCCGGGTCAATCCGCGGATCATCGGGCGCTCCGGCAAAGCGGAGCGGGCTGCTGCCCTCCGGATGCCCGGCGACCTCCAGCTGTAGGCTTCCCGCCAGCGTTCCGTCCCGGCCGCCGAGCAGCCAGGCACCAAGGATGCGTCCCAGCGTTGACTTGCCGCTGCCGGATCCGCCGACCACCGCCGTCAGCGTGCCGGGCGAGGCTGCTACCTCCACGCCGCGAAGCGCGGGGCCGGGATCGCCGTGGTACGAAAATGAGGCGACGGAGGCCAGCAGCGTGGTTGCGGCAGTCCTGTCCGCGATCATCACGCGCCGCCCACGAACTGAGGGAAGGCGGACAGTGACCCGGCCGGCAGGGATTCGGCGATGCGCCAGACCACCGCCGCCACAGCGAGCAGGATCGCAAAAACACGGAAGGCCGCCTGCCCGGCTGAATCGCGGACCTCCGTGTAGCTGGTCCGGGGACCCGTACTCCTGAACCCCCTCGCGTCGAGGGACTGTGCCCGAATGCCGGCGTCGTGAACCAGGCCCAGCACCAGCGGAACCATCTGCAGCCGGATGGCCGCAACCCGGCTGCCGATCCCCCGTCCCACCACGAGTCCTCGCGACTCCTGCGCCTGGCGGACCTTTTCCAGCCGCGCGGCCACCAGCGGGGCAAGAAGGAGTGTGGAGGCCAGCACATACCCGACCTGCGGCGGAACACGGCGGGCCGCCAAGGCGGCGACCAGCTCAGGGATTCTGACGCTGAAGGAAAACACCATCAGCACCAGGACGAAGGCCGCGGTGCGGAGCCCCATTTCCAGGGCGTAGGTCAGCCCCTCGGCCGTGACCCGGGCAGGGCCCCAGCTGGTTAGCACGGTGCGCCCCTCCGGGAAGAAGAGGCCGTGGATCACCAGCAGCGAAAGCCAGAACGGCACAACGACGGCGGCCGCGGCCAGGACAACCCGCCGCACGATGCCCGCGGCGGCGGAAAGCAGCACTGCGCCGACTGCCACCGTGAGGGATACCGCCCAACTGGAGGCCGCCGTCGTAATGACCAAAACTGCGGCGGCGGCCGTCAGCGAAGTCAACGGATTGAGGCGTGCGGCCACCTGACCAAAGGTTCCGGGCTCAGGAATTCCGCGCGGCCGGCTCCTTGCCGGCCAGGACGCGGAAGCGGCGGACGAAAGGGAACTGGAACGTGGTGCGCCGCGGCAGGGCGTAGACCAGCATGGCGGCGATGGCGAAGACGATGGCCTTGTCCATGGGATCCGAGATCAGGGCCTGCTTGGTGATGGCGGCCAGCAGCGTGTCGCCCATGGCGCGGAAGGCACTGACGATGGCACCGGTGCCCGCCCCGGAGGTGCCGCCGAAGACGAACGCGGCGATAGGCGCGGACACCACCCCGGCGATGATGCCGGTGACGAAGCCGGCAATCGGGGCCAGGTAGAACCGGCGGAACAGCCCGTACCGTGCGGCGACGCCGGCCAGGAAGCCGATCAGCGCGGCGCCGGCCGCGAAGGGCAGGACCGTCGGGTTGAAGAACGACCACACGATGCTGCTCAGGGCACCGGTGGCGGCGCCGGCCGCGGGTCCGGCCAGGACGGCGATGAGCACGGTGCCGATGGAGTCGAGGTAGAACGGCAGGCCGCTGGTGCCCATGAGCTGTCCCAGCACGATGTTCAGGACGAGGGCCACCGGAATGAGCACCACGGTGGACGTGGGCAGGGTGGGGAGCACGCCCACGATCAGCAGCAGGGCGCCAAGGAGGAAGCCGCCCAGCGCGACGAGCGAGGAAACGCTGCCGAGCCCGCCCGCAATGTCGGCCGGCTGTGTGAGGACCAGGAAGATGAAGGTGGCGGCGATGGCAGCGGCGCCGAGCAGTTCGAGGAGCCTCCGGCGGCGGACGGCTTTCCGGTCCGTGGGAGGAAGCGTAAGCGACTGCTGTGACATGGTGGATCCTTAGGCTGAAAACGGCGGGTTCCGCACCCGCGGCGTGATCTTCCGCGTGCGCGGAAGCCAGCGCCTATGTCACCTTGGCGCGGCTACCATCCTACCGACCCGCGGGCACGGCTAGCTACGGTCCGGAGAGAGGGGCCGATGGCCCACTGCCGCAGCCAGCCTGCCCACCGAGGAGATCAGTTCGCCGAAGCACTGTTCGGGATCGTTTGAAGTGACGATCCTGGCATTGAACGGCTCCTTCCAGATGCCCCGGAAGTCGGCAACGGTGGTCCCCACCAGACGGGGCGATTCCGTCTCGACGTGCACGGTGGCCGGCCGCGTGCCGAACGGAGTACGTCCGATCGCCGCAGCTGCGGCGAACGCGTCATGCATGTGCGCGATGTAGCCCTGGTCGTAGAGCCGGTGGAACTCCATGTAGAAGCGGATAGCATCCGAGAGGCACGCCACAAGCGGGTTGCCCGAGCCGCTGCGCTGGCCTTCCGGCTGTTCGGGCAGCACGAGTTCGGGTTCGGCTCCGGCGGCCTCGGCGAGCCGCTGCAGGTGCTCGGGCCGCAGCTCGATGCGTTCCGTGGTCTCGAGGGCGCACACCACCGGAAGGCTGTCCTCCGGGAGGCCGCTGTAGGCGGCGAAGACTTCCGCGGCCGCGTGCGGGTCCACCGAAACGTTCCACTCAGCGGTCGGTGTGGTGTTGCCCTGGTAGTTGAAGCAGCCGCCCATGATGACCAGCCCCTTGAGCAGCGTGGGCAAATCTGGTTCCGCCCGCAGCGCCAGCGCGAAGTTCGTCAAGGGCCCGGTGATGAGCCCGGTGACCTTACCCGGGCGGGCCCGGGCCGTTTCAACCCAGACGTCGACGGCATGCCGCGGTGAGATTCCCTGCTGCGGCGGCGGGAGCTCGGCATAGCCGATCCCCTGCGGGCCGTGGGTCTCCTCGGTGGTGACCAGCGGGATCTCCAGCGGCACCTTCGCGCCCACGGCAACCTCAATACCGGCCCGGCCGCAGAGTTCCAGCAGGGCGAGGTTGTTCAGTGCCACCTGGCGGGCACCCACATTGCCCGCCGTGCAGGTGATGGCCTCGATCCGAACCTCCGGCCGGGACAGCAGGTAGACCAGCGCGAGGGCGTCGTCGATCCCGGTGTCAACATCCATGAGGATGGACGGCATCAGAACAGGGCCACCTTGGGGGTCTGCGGGAAGATGGCATCCAGTTCGTCCAGTTCGGCCCGGTCCGGCACCCAGGCCACCGCCCCGGCATTCTGCCGGACCTGCTCCGGACGCGTGGCGCCAGCAATGACGCTGCTGACCGACGGCTGCGCGGCAAGCCAGGAGAACGCCACCTGCACCTCGGTCAGGTCGCGGGCGGCGGCGAAGGCGCTGAACGCCTTCAGCTGCTGCCAGTCGGCGTCGTGCACCAGGTTCGTGCGTGTGTGGCTGAGGCGTGAACCTTCCGGCGCCTGGTCCTGCGCGTACTTGCCGGTCAGCAGGCCATTAGCCAGGGGGAAGTAAGGCAGCACACCCAGCCCGTAGGCTTCGGCCGCCGGAGTGACTTCCTGCTCGGCGCGGCGGTCCAGGAGGTTGTAGTGGTTCTGCGCGGACACAAACCGGGCTCCACCGCGGCCGCGGGCCACAAATTCAGCCTCGGCAATCTGCCAGCCGGCACGGTTCGAGTGGCCGATGTAGCGCACCTTGCCGCTGGTGACGAGGTCGTTCAGCGCGTCGAGGGTCTCCTCGATCGGCGTCAGGGGGTCCGGCGTGTGGAACTGGTACAGGTCGATGTAGTCAGTGCCCAGCCTGCGCAAGGAGGCCTCCGCGGCGCGGATGACATAGCGGCGCGAACCGCGGGCGCCGAAGTCCTCGCCGTTGGCCCCGCGCATGTCCATGCCGAACTTGGTGGCCACCACGACGTCGTCCCGCCTGGCCCCCAGGGCCCTGCCGAGCATCGTTTCGCTGAGCCCCGGTTCGCGGCCGTAGGTGTCGGCGACGTCGAAGAGCGTCACCCCGGCGTCGAGGGCGGCATGCACGACGGCGTCCGTCCCCTCCTGCGATTCAGTCACCGTGTTTGCCCGGCCGAGGTTGTTGCAGCCTAGGCCCACGACGGAGACGGTCAGTCCGGATTTTCCAAGACGGCGGTATTCAGTCATGGGATCACCCTATAACGGCCCCGGCGGCAGCTCTCGCTGCCCACGTTCCGGACCGCTTTCCGCCCGCCTCCTCGAGGAACCCCTCAGGCGGTGGCGAACTCCAGGCCGTGCTCCTCCAGCGCGTCCTGGAGCTGGGCCAGGGTCCGCGGGCAGATGCCCGGCAGCGCCGCCAGCTGCCGCCGGCCGAACTGCGCCAGCTGCTCAAGGGACTCGACGCCGGAGTGGGCGAGGATTCTGCGGTCGGGCGAGGCGAGGCCCCGCGGAAGCGGCGTGCGTCCCGGCTGGGCTGACTTCTTTGTCATGACGTTCTGCCTTCCTGGTGCTGACTGCGTTAAGGTGCTTGAACTGCTTTAGAGGGTGAAGCTGGCCACCTGCTTGGGTGAGTGCTTGAGCTTGAGGGCCGAGGGGTCGCTGAACGGGGCGGCTCCAATGCTCAACTTGGTGAAGTCCAGGTCCTCGCCGCGGATGCAGACCTTGATCGCGTTCACGGCCTTGTTCACGTCCGGGCAGAGGCAGAAGATGTTGAGCTTGCCGTCGCTGAATTCCGACCGGTCCACGATGCCCAGGCCGCGCCAGGCCAGGTGGCCGGAGAGTGCGTCCTTCGCCTTTTCCTCCAGGTAGCGGTCGCGGCTGGTGCCCTCCCGGGTCTTGAGCGCGTACTGCGCCACTACCCAGTACTGTTCCTCGTCCGGAATCTCGGCGTAGCCGTCCTCGGAGCAGGCCGCCCCGAAGGCGTCCATCAGGCGCTCGGCTGCCTCGGCGTCCGGCACATCGGTTTCCTGGGTCTTGCTCTGGTGCCCCACGGCGCCATGGTTCATGACGAACTGGCTATAGTCCTCGTCGTACCAGGCTTCCCGGAACAGCAGCGCCCCTTCGTCGTCGCGCTTGTAGACCCGGATAATTCCGCTCATGCCCGTCCTCTCATAAACCAGCTACTGTCGGTGCCGTCAAACGGAGCCTCCTGGCCCTTAACGGCAAGGAACAGTGCATCACACTCGGCCTGCATGGCGTGCACCAGCGTCTCAGGGTACTCCATGCGGAGCCGGTGCTCGGCGAATTCGTCCTCGTCGTCGACGAACACGCCGCGCTGCACCGAACGGATCACGTCGAGGTCCATGTCGATGATGTGGAATTCAGTGACGCTCGGCTGGATCCTGCGCCACTGGTGGCCGGTGGCCAGGTCGACGTAGACGCGGAAGTCGCCGGGGTAGGTCTCGTCGTAGAAGGTGACCACGAACTCGCCGGTCCGCGGAACCAGGAGCACGGCATCGGACGCGGTGTAGAAGGCGGCGCCGGGCCGGGAACAGAACTCGTTGGCCGGCTGGAAGATCCACCAGCCGTGCTGGTCCTCGCCGAGGTACCTGCCGGGCACCACCCAATGTGCCGAGCCGTCCCATTTGCGGTTGCGGGACACCACCAGTTCCCCTGGCTGCAGGGAATCGGGCTCCCTCACAGTTTGGGCAGGCTTCCGGTGGTGGGGTGTTCCTGGCCGGGCAGCGGACGGGCGAACGGAACCTTGGTCCCGAGGACCTGGGCAACGACGTCGTGGGTGATCTGCTGGGCGGTGAGGCCCACGCGCTCCAGCACCTCGCTCCGCGTGCCGTGGTCCAGGAATTCGACAGGCAGGCCAACCTCGTTCAGGGCAGTGTCCACACCCGCGGCGCGCATCTCCTGGCGGATCCGGGATCCGACTCCCCCGGCCCGGACGCCATCCTCGATGCAGATGACCAAACGGTGCCTGGCGGCCAGGGCGATGATCGACTTCCGCACCGGAAGGACCCAGCGCGGGTCCACGACTGTGGAGCTGATGCCCTGGGCGCCCAGCCGGTTGGCGACGTTCAGGGCCAGCTCGGACATGGCGCCCACGCTGACGATCAGGACATCGTTCTCGGTGGAGCCGGCCGGGCGGCGGGACAGCACGTCCACGCCGTCGGCCAGCCGTTCGATGGCCTCGACCTCCGCGCCGACAGTTCCCTTGGAGTAGCGGATGACGGTGGGGGCGTCCTCGATGGCGACGGCTTCGCGGAGCTCTTCGCGCAGCCGCGAGGCGTCGCGCGGCGCCGCCAGGTGGAGCCCGGGAACGATCTGGACCATGGCCATGTCCCACATTCCGTGGTGGCTTGGACCGTCGGGGCCAGTGACGCCGGCGCGGTCCAGGACAACGGTCACGCCGGCCTTGTGCAGGGCGACGTCCATCAGCAGCTGGTCGAAGGCTCTATTGAGGAAGGTGGCGTAGACGGCCACCACCGGGTGGAGCCCGCCGAAAGCCATGCCGGCCGCGGAGGTGAGCGCGTGCTGCTCGGCGATGCCGACGTCGAACACGCGTTCCGGGTGCCGTGCCGCGAATTTGTGCAGCCCCACCGGGATGAGCATGGCACCGGTGATGCCGACAATGTCCTTGCGTTCGTCCGCGATGTCCGCGATTTCGTCGGCAAAGACCGACGTCCAGGACTTGGCGCCGCCGGCCTGGGCGGGCTCGCCCGTCTCGGGGTCGATGATCCCGACGGCGTGGAACTGGTCCGCTTCATGCGCCCGGGCCGGCGCGTATCCGTGGCCCTTTTCGGTCATGGCGTGCACGATGACCGGGCCGGCGTAATTCTTGGCGGTGGACAGGGCGTGTTCCATGGCCTGCAGGTTATGGCCGTCCACCGGGCCGATGTACTTCATGCCGAGGTCCTCGAACATGCCCTGCGGCGCCCACCAGTCCTTGATGCCCTTTTTCATGGCGTGCAGGCTCTTGTAAGTGAACTGGCCCACAGGGCCACCGTTCTGGAGCTTTTTCTTCCACCAGTCCAGGGCGACCTCGTAGGCGGGGGCGGTGCGAAGGGAGTCGATGGTAGGACGCAGGGACGCCAGGTAGTCGGCAAAGCCGCCGACCGTGGGGGCGTAGGAGCGGCCGTTGTCGTTCACGACAATCACGACGCGGCGCTTTTTGTCTGCCGCGATGTTGTTGATGGCTTCCCAGGCCATGCCGCCGGTGAGCGCGCCGTCTCCGACGACAGCGACGACGTACCGGTCGCCGTCACCGGTCAGCTGCCGGGCACGGGAAATCCCGTCGGCCCAGGACAGCGAGGACGAAGCGTGGGAGCTTTCGACGATGTCGTGCTCCGACTCGCCGCGGTCCGGATAGCCGGAAAGGCCGCCCTGCTGGCGGAGCGTGCTGAAGTCGTGCCGTCCGGTGAGGAGCTTGTGCACGTATGACTGGTGGCCGGTGTCAAAGACGATGCTGTCGCGGGGCGAATCGAAGATCCGGTGCACCGCCATGGTCAGTTCGACGACGCCGAGGTTGGGACCCAGGTGCCCTCCCGTCTGGGAGACGTTGCCGATCAGGAATTCCCTGACCTCGGCGGCGAGCTGGTCCAGCTGCGCCGCGGACAACTTGCTCAGGTCCTGCGGATTCCGGATGGTCTCCAAGATTCCCAACGGCCCCTCCTTCGGCTGGTAGACATGCCTATTAACTCTAACGCCTCCGCGCAAGCGCATGAGGCAGCGCAAACAGCAAGGCAGAGGCCCCGGCCGGTCTGCTGACCGGCCGGGGCCTCTTCGCACTGCTTACCGGGGCTGGCCCGGCTGAATCCCGCTAGTTAGCGGAGATCTGGCGCAGAACGTACTGCAGGATGCCGCCGTTGCGGTAGTAGTCCGCTTCACCCGGGGTGTCGATGCGGAGCACTGCGTCGAAGGACTTGGTCGAGCCGTCCTCAGCGGTGGCGGTGACCTTGAGGGTCTTGGGCGTGGTGCCTTCGTTCAGGGCGGTGACGCCCTCCACAGCGAAGGTTTCCGTGCCCGTCAGGCCCAGCGTGGCAGCGGACTCGCCGGCCGGGAACTGCAGCGGCAGGACGCCCATGCCGATGAGGTTGGAGCGGTGGATGCGCTCGTAGCTCTCGGCGACGACGGCCTTGACGCCCAGCAGTGCCGTGCCCTTGGCTGCCCAGTCACGGGACGAACCGGAGCCGTACTCCTTGCCGGCCAGGACCACCAGCGGGGTGCCGGCTGCCTGGTAGTTCTGCGCGGCGTCGTAGACGTAGGCCTGCGGGCCGCCAGCCTGGGTGAAGTCGCGGGTAAAGCCGCCCTCCACGCCGTCGAGGAGCTGGTTCTTGATGCGGATGTTCGCGAACGTGCCGCGGATCATGACCTCGTGGTTGCCACGGCGCGAGCCGTAGGAGTTGAAGTCCTTGCGCTCCACGCCGTTGGCCAGCAGGTACTGGCCGGCAGGGGTGTCGGACTTGAACGAACCGGCCGGGGAGATGTGGTCCGTGGTAACGGAGTCGCCAAGCTTGAGCAGCACGCGGGCACCGGTGATGTCCTGGACGGGCTCCGGCTGGGCCTTCATGCCCTCGAAGTACGGGGGCTTCCGGACGTACGTGGACTTCTCATCCCAGGCGAAGGTGTCGCCGGCGGGGGTGTCGAGCGCCTTCCAGCGGTCGTCGCCCTCGAAGACGCCTTCGTAGCCCTTGGCGAACATCTCCTTGTCGATAGAGGAGTCGATAACTTCCTGGACCTCGACCGGGTTGGGCCAGATGTCCTTGAGGAAAACGTCGTTGCCTGCTTCGTCCTTGCCCAGGGCGTCGGTGTCGAAGTCGAAGTCCATGGAACCGGCCAGGGCGTAGGCGATGACCAGCGGCGGGGAGGCCAAGTAGTTCATCTTGACGTCCGGGTTGATGCGGCCTTCGAAGTTGCGGTTACCGGAGAGCACTGCGCTGACGGCGAGGTCGTTGGACTGGATGGCCTCGGAGATCTCGGCTTCCAGCGGGCCGGAGTTGCCGATGCAGGTGGCGCAGCCGTAGCCCACGATGTAGAAGCCCAGCTTCTCCAGGTACGGGGTAAGGCCCGACTTCTCGTAGTAGTCCGTGACCACCTTGGAACCAGGGGCGACCGAGGTCTTGACCCACGGCTTGGCGGTGAGGCCCTTGTTCACGGCGTTGCGTGCCAGGACGGCGGCGGCAAGCATGACCGAGGGGTTGGACGTGTTGGTGCACGAGGTGATCGACGCGATGGTCACCGCTCCGTGGTCCAGGTCGAACTCGCGGCCGTCTTCCATCTTCACGGCGACGGGGCTGGAGGTGCGGCCTTCGGCGCCGTGAGCGGCGGAGTACTTCGGCGGCATGCGGTCACTGTCGGTCACGTGGGTGGCACCGGTGGTGAACGAGGGCGGGTCGGAAGCCGGGAAGCTTTCCTCCAGCGACTCGTCCAGGGAGCCGGCGTCGGCGTCGTGGGTGACGTAGTTCTTCAGGTCGTGGCGGAACTCGTCCTTGGCCTCAGTCAGCTCGATGCGGTCCTGGGGACGCTTCGGGCCGGCGATCGACGGAACCACGGTGGAGAGGTCCAGTTCGAGGTACTCGGAGAACTTGATCTCTCGGGAAGGATCGTGCCAGAGGCCCTGTTCCTTCGCGTAGGACTCAACCAGGGCAACGTTTTCCTCGGAGCGGCCGGTGAGGCGCAGGTAGTCGAGGGTGACGTCGTCGATCGGGAACATGGCGGCCGTGGAACCGAACTCCGGGCTCATGTTGCCGATGGTGGCGCGGTTGGCCAGCGGCACTGCCGCCACGCCTTCGCCGTAGAACTCCACGAACTTGCCCACAACACCGTGCTTGCGCAGCTGCTCGGTGATGGTGAGGACGACGTCGGTGGCGGTGGCGCCGGCCGGGATGGAACCGGTCAGCTTAAAGCCCACGACGCGCGGGATCAGCATGGAAACGGGCTGGCCCAGCATCGCGGCCTCGGCCTCGATGCCGCCAACGCCCCAGCCCAGCACGCCCAGGCCGTTGACCATGGTGGTGTGGGAGTCGGTGCCGACACAGGTGTCCGGGTAGGCACGAACCGCGCCGTCCACTTCGCGGGTCATCACGGTGCGCGCCAGGTATTCGATGTTGACCTGGTGCACGATGCCGGTTCCCGGCGGGACAACCTTGAAGTCGTCGAACGCGGTCTGGCCCCAGCGCAGGAACTGGTAGCGCTCACCATTGCGCTGGTATTCGATCTCCATGTTGCGCTCCAGTGCGCCGGAGTTACCGAAGACATCGATCTGGACGGAGTGGTCAATGACCATCTCGGCCGGAGCAAGCGGGTTCACCCTCTTTGGATCGCCGCCGAGCTCCTTCACTGCCTCGCGCATGGTGGCAAGGTCCACCACGCAGGGAACACCAGTGAAGTCCTGCATGATCACGCGGGCAGGCGTGAACTGGATTTCGGTGTCGGGCTGGGCATTAGGGTCCCATCCTGCCAGGGCGCGGACGTGATCGGCCGTGATGTTCGCGCCGTCCTCGGTCCTCAACAGGTTTTCAAGCAATACCTTGAGGCTGAACGGAAGGTTTTCTGAACCTTCAACGGAGTTCAACCGGAAAATTTCGTATTCGGTTCCGGCTACATTAAGTTTGCCTTTTGAACCGAAGCTGTCCACAGTGCTCATCGCAGGACTCCTCTCGCAACAGTTTCATCTTTGTCGCGCGGTTGACCGCTTGCTAGTTAGGCTCTCCTAACTAGTACAAGGTCATACACAAAGAGCATGGGGTCAGCCGAGAATACGGCGCGCGACGTGGGACTACTACGCCCATCCTAGCCACATCAGCCGCGCGGAGTCAGCAGTGCGACTGTCTCCAGGTGGTGCGTGTGCGGGTAAAGGTCGAAGGCCCGCAGTCCGGCCAACTGCCAGCCGCCCTCCTGGAAGTAACCAATGTCTCGTGCGAACGACGACGGGTCGCAGGACACATAGGCGATGGCGCGGGGGCTTGAGGCAATCAGCTGGCTGACCACGGCCTTGCCCGCACCGGCGCGCGGCGGGTCGAGAATGAGGGCGTCGAACTGGCGGGGCCGCTGGCGGAGCACCCGCTCCACCTTGCCCTGCACGATCTCCACCTGCGGTGCACCGTGCAGGTTCTTCCGGGCGTCCCGACTGGTGCCCGGGGCACCCTCCACCGACAGGACGGATCCGGTCTCCCCCACCGCGTCGGCCAGCGGCGCCGTGAACAACCCCGCTCCGGCGTAGAGGTCCGCCACCGCGGCGCCTGGTTCGAGGAACCCGCCCTCATGCAGGAATCCGGTGACGGCCCCCACAAGGGTTTCCGGCGCGTCGCGGTGGATCTGCCAGAAACCCGCACCCGTGACCCGGTAGTCGTGGCCGACCGCAGATTCCTGCACCCAGGTTCGGCCGCGGAGCTGCAGGGTCTCATTTTTGAGTGGATCGTAACTGGCCACGGACACGTCCGCGGGGAGCTGGGCCAGGATGGAGTTCAGCCGTTTGGCGCGGGTCCCGGGGGCGGGGGCGAGCAGCACGAGCGGCCGCGAGCCGTTGGCGGGCGCGGCCACCTCCACCCGCTCGATGCCCTGAAGGTCCACATCCCAAAGCCGCAGGGCGTTGATGCCGTCCACGGCCAGCGGCATCTCCTGTACGGGAATCACCTGGTCGGAGCGGTGGGCGTGCATCCCGAGCCGGCCGCTCTGCGTGACGCCAAAGCTGGCGCGCGTGCGCCACGCAAGGCCGGCCCCGCCGTCGTCCGTCTTTCCGGCACCGTCCGCTGGTGCGGCGTCATCGGCTTTTGCCGCTTGTCCGACCGCTTCCACCTCCGGGGAGAGTTCGACGCCGGCCAGCCGGCTGAGCTGTTCGGCCAGCACCTCCGATTTGAGGCTCCGCTGGCGCGGCAGCGACACGTGGCCAAGTTCAGCGCCCCCGACCGGTGGGCGCCCGTGCGCCCAGGAGCGTGCGGAATCGGCGGTCCGCCAGAAGTGCGGCACCCGGTCCGGCGAAGCATCGAGGACTTCCACAACGTCCGCGCGCCAGAACTTGGCCTTCTCTTCGGCGTCGGTGAGCCGGACCCGCACCCGCTCCCCCGGGATGCCGTGGCGGACGAAGACGACGCGGCCCTCATGGCGGGCAACGCAGTGTCCGCCGTGGGCGACGGGGCCGACGTCGACCACCAGTTCGAGTCCGGTGGAGGTGGTCTGGGTGTCCGGGCTCATTGAATGTCCTGCAGTCTCTTGGCTTCTTCGGATGATTTGAGCTGCCAGGGGACGCTGGCAACCATGACGCCCGGCTCGAAGTGGAGCCGGGTTTTGATGCGGAGGGCTGTCTGGTTGTGCACCAGCTGCTCCCACCATTTGCCCACCACATACTCGGGGATGTAGACAACGATCAGGTCCCGGGGCGAGTCCCGGCGCATGTTTTTGATGTAGTCCATGATCGGCGTGACCGTCTCGCGGTAAGGACTGGCGAGGATGGTCAGCGGAACCGGAATCTCCAGTTTCTCCCAATCGGCGAGCGTGTGCGCTGTTTCCTCGGCGTTGATGTCCACCGTGATGGCGTCCAGCCGCGACGGCCGGGAGGCCCGGGCATACGCCAGGGCGCGGAGCACCGGCTTGCGGACGTGGGACACCAGCAGCACCGCGTGCACGCGCGTGGGTAGTGCCCGCGGCGAGGAATCCTCGTCGACCGCCAGTTCCTTGGCCACGTTGTCGTAGTGGGCGCGGATGCTCCACATGATGAGGAACAGGACGAACATGGCCAGCAGGGCAATCCAGGCGCCCTGCTCAAACTTGGTGATGAGCACGATCACCAGCACCAGCGCGGTCATGCCGAAGCCGATCATGTTAATGGTGCGGGATTTAATGATCCGGCGCCGGAGGGCCTTGTCCTTCGCCAGTTTCAGCTCGCGGCCCCAGTGCCGGACCATGCCCAGCTGGCTTGCCGTAAACGAGATGAAAACGCCGACGATGTACAGCTGGATGAGCTTGGTGACGTCCGCGTTGAACGACAGGATCAGGACCAGGGCGCCGGCCGCCAGGGCAAGCACACCGTTGCTGAAGGCGAGCCTGTCGCCGCGGGTGCGCAGCTGCCGGGGCAGGTACCCGTCCTGGGCGAGGATGGAGCCCAGCACCGGGAAGCCGTTGAAGGCCGTGTTGGAGGCAAAGACGAGGATGACGCCCGTTGCGGCGACCACTATGTAGAACGGAATGGAGCCGGCACCGAAGATGGTCTGCGCGATCTGGCTGATGGCCGGGTTCTGGATGTAGCCCCCGGGCAGCGGCTGCCCGTTGAGCAGGAACTCCTTGGCCGGATCGAGCACGATGTGCACTTTGGTGGCGTTGGCCAGGTAGATGATGCCTGCCAGCATGGCTGAGGCGATGATTCCGAGCAGCAGCAGCGTGCTGGCCGCGTTCTTGCTCTTGGGCTTCTGGAAGTTCGGCACCCCGTTGCTGATGGCTTCCACACCTGTCAGGGCGGCGGCACCCGATGAGAAAGCCCGCAGCAGCAGGAATGCGCCCGCCAGTCCGACGAGGCCTTCGTCGAAACCGGCGGCGGGCACGATCTCGAATGCAGCCGACGGCGCCCGGCCCAGCTGGCCGGTGACGGCCTGGAAGATGCCGACGGCGGTCATGCCCAGGATGGATGCCATGAAGATGTACGTCGGCACCGCGAAAACGCTGCCTGCTTCCTTGATGCCGCGCAGGTTGACCAGCGCCAGGATCACCACGCCGATCGTGGCGATTAACGCCTGCTGCCCATGGAGTGACGGGATGGCGGTGGTGAGGTAGGCGGCCGCGGACGACATGGACACGGCAACGGTGAGCACGTAGTCCACGAGCAGAGCTGACGCCACGGTCAGTCCGGCGTACTTGCCCAGGTTCTCGTTGGCGATCTCGTAGTCGCCTCCGCCTGAGGGGTAGGCGTGGACGTTCTGGCGGTAGGAGGCCACGACGGTCAGCAGGACCACCATGACGGCGAGGCCCACGAGCGGGGAGAATGCCACGGCGCTCACGCCGGCCAAAGCCAGCGTGAGGAGAATCTCATCGGGGGCGTAGGCAACGGAGGACAGTGCATCCGAGGCGAAGATGGGCAGCGCGATCCTCTTCGGCAGGAGCGTGTGGGCCATCCTGTCGTTCCTGAAGGGCCTCCCCACCAGCACGCGCTTCGCGGCATTCAGAATTGTCAGCACCACACAAAGTTAGTCTGATTCGCACGCGATGTCATGGCAGGTTTCCGGCGGTAGAGTCTTACGGAGCAGTCGGCGAGAGTTGAGGAGAGAACGCGTGGCGCACTTCGTGATCATGGGTTGTGGGCGCGTCGGGGCCACGTTGGCGCACACGCTCGAGGATGCCGGCCATTCGGTGGCCATCATCGACCAGGACGATCGCGCCTTCCGCCGCCTCCGCTCGGGCTTCACAGGCCGGAAAGTCACCGGCGTCGGCTTTGACCGCGACACCCTGAAGCAGGCAGGCGTTGCGGACGCCTATGCGTTTGCGGCGGTCTCCAGCGGCGACAACTCCAATATCCTGGCGACCAGGGTGGCGCGCGAGACATTCCACGTGCCGCACGTCGTGGCCCGCATCTACGATCCCGGCCGCGCCGAGATCTACCAGCGGCTGGGCATCCCCACGGTGGCCGCGGTGCGCTGGAGCGCCGATCAGGTCCTGCGCCGCATCCTTCCCGAACAGCACCTCGCCGGGGACTTCCGCGATCCGTCCGGCCGCCTCGTGCTCGCCGAACTCGACCTCCACCCGGAATGGGTGGGCCATCCGGTCTCCTCCATCGAAAAGGTGGCCGACGTCCGGGTCGCCTACCTGACCAGGTTCGGCGAGGGGATGCTGCCCGCCGCGGGCACGTCCTACCAGGACGGCGATAGCGTGCACGCCATGCTGCGGGCGGACCGCACGTCCGAAGTCGCCCACATCCTCGCCAAAGCCCCCGCCAAGGAGTCCTAAGTGAAAGTCGTCATCGTCGGGGCCGGAAGCGTCGGCTCCTCGATTGCCCGTGAGCTGCTGGCCCACAAACACGAGATCCTGTTGATCGACCTGAAGCCCGAAGTGATCGGGCGCAGCGGCCTGCGCGGCGCGCACTGGCTGGTGGGCGACGCCTGTGAGCTGAGCACCCTGCAGGACGCGAAGCTCGAGGACGCGGACGTGGTGGTTTCCGCCACAGGCGATGACAAGGTGAACCTCGTCGTCTCGCTGCTGGCCAAGACCGAGTTCGGCATCGGACGCACTGTTGGGCGCGTGAACAACCCGAAGAACGACTGGATGTTCAATGACTCCTGGGGCGTGGACGTTGCCGTGAACACGCCCCAGCTCATGACGGCCCTCGTCGAGGAAGCCGTTGAGATCGGCGACCTTGTCCGGCTGCTGACCCTGCAGACAGGTGTCTCGTCCATCGTCGAGTTCACGGTGCCGCATGACTCCCACGCCATCGGGCTAACGGTGGGCGACATCGACTGGCCGGAGGACTCCACGCTGGTGGCCATCCTGCGGGACCAGGCACCGATCACGCCCAGCCGGGACGATGTCATTGACGGCGGCGACGAGCTGTTTTTCGTCACCACCATCGCGGCCGAAGACCAGCTGCGCGAGCTCCTGTCACCCGGCTCCGGCGAAGAGAACGCGCCCAGTGAGGGACCGGGTTCAGGTGAGGGGAACGGTTCAGGTGAGGGGAACGGTTCCGGTGAGGGGCAGGACGGCGCAGCGGCGGCGCCGGCAACTGCAGATCAGCTGGGCCGGTCAGATCAGCTGGGCCGGTCAGATCAGCTGGATGACGACGGCTTCGACGGCTGACCGTCAGGCGTTGCCGCGGGCCGGGTGATGAGCCAGGCGAGCCACACACCGAGGATGTACAGCGGCGCTCCCATGATGAGCCTGGTGGTGGCCAATGCCGCCAGCCCATCCGGACCCATCAGGTACAGGGGAACCTGCACCAGCAGGCGCAGCAGCAGCACGCCGACGATGATCCACGTGCCCAGCCGGTAGGCGCGCACCCGGGCCGGGTCCTTGCGCCAATCTAGGCCTTCGTTCCGGATGAACCCGAACAACAGGCCCGCGATCGGCCAGCGGACGGCGATGGAGATGACCATCGCAACGATGTAGGCCGCGTTGGTCAGGAATCCGGGAAGATAAAAGTTTTCGGCCTTGCCGGTGGTGTTGGCGAGCCACGCGGAGATGCCCACGCCGACGATGCCGGCCAGTGCCTGGGTCAGCGGACGGCGCTGCACGAGCCGCACCACCGTGAAAACGGCGGCGGTGCCCAACGCAGCAATGAGCGACGGCGTCAGGGCACTGGTGGCGGTGAAGGCGACCAGGAAGACCAGGCCGGGCATGATGCTCTCAGCGATTCCCTGGTAACCGCCGGCGCTCTTGAGCACGTCGATGCGGCCGTCGTGGGTGCGGTGCAGCCCTGCCCTGGACGCGTAGTCCTCGGCCAGTCCCGCAAAACCCGGGGTCTCGGGCGCGGGCTTGGGCTCTTCGCGGCCCGGCCCCGAATCGGGGTTCTCAGGCAAAGTCATTGGTTCTCCTGGCGGGAAAGTATCTCATAGCGTGGGTTGAACATGGTGGGCATGCCCTCTTTTACGGTCAGCATGCCTTCGAGTTGGAGTTCCGTCCCCGCGTCAATCCCTGGAATGCGGCGGCGGCCCAGCCAGATGACCCGCAGCCGCCCGCGCCGTTCCCTGACCGGGGTGTCGTGGTCCGAGACGATGGCCGTGAAGGCTGCCACCTGCGACGGGGGCGCGTAGGTTACCGACTCGATAAATCCGTGGCACAGGACGCGCCCGCGCTCCGGCAGCCCGCGGATGGGTACCGCGTGGTCCTGCGGGCCGCCTGCATCAACCAATCTGCGTGATCTCCGGCCCGCGCTCGGGCTGCTCGAAGTCCGGCTCTGCAGGGGGCACGGGCCCGGCGGCGTCCTTGGGCAGGCGCAGCTGCAGCAGTTCGCGTGGCGGCATGGGGTTCTCGCCCCTGATGACGACGATTTTCCGGAACAGGTCCTCGAGGCCGGCGGCTGCTTCGCGGTCCAGCGCGGCCTCGCCGCCGAAAACGCCGCGAAGGAACCAGCGGGGGCCGTCGACGCCGATGAAGCGGGCGGCGCGGTAACCCTGGCTGCCGTCCGGAGCGCCCGCCGGCAGCTTGGCCACGAGTTCGACGCCGTACTCCCCCGGGATCTCCTCAACCTGGCCGCCCTGGCCACCGACAGACTGTCCGAGCTGCTCCCGGATCTCGTCCCAGAGCCCTTCGGACCGGGGCGCGGCAAATGCCTGCAGCTGCAGGCTCGACCCCTCAAGGTCCATGGTCACGGCAACGACGCGCTGGGTTGCTTCCTCAACTTCGAGCCGGAGCTGCAGTCCGTCGCGCGGGGCAATGAGCAGGGCGCCGAGGTCCACATAGCCGTCGCGGCTGCTGACCTCGGAGACGTCGAATGGGCCGTTGGCCCTGCGGCGGTCCGCGGCATTCCCGGCAGCACCCGGGGTGACGTCATCCTGGACGTCCTCCGGCTCTGCAGATTCCTGCTTCTTGGCTTTCTTGCCCCGCCCAAAAACCATGCGTTGTCTCCTTAGTTGTGATCGTGTCGCGCGCCCCGAATCGCGGGTGTGCAGCTAAGCCGGTGTTGCGCCGCTACGTGCCCGGAACGGCAAACCCGCCCGTGGAGCCGAACCCGCCGGCACCGCGGACAGAGTCGTTCAGCTCCCCCACGGCGACGAACTGCGCGTGCTCCACGCGCTGGATCACCATCTGTGCAATTCTATCGCCGCGGCGCAGTTCTATGGCTTGGTCCCGGTCGGTGTTGAGCAGCGTCACCGCGATCTCTCCGCGGTACCCGGCGTCGACAGTCCCCGGTGCATTAACGACGGTAAGGCCGTGCTTGGTGGCGAGACCCGAGCGGGGGTGGATGAGGGCTACAAAGCCATCCGGCAGTGCGATGGATACACCGGTGGGGACGAGGCGCCGCTCGCCCGGTTCGAGCAGCACGTCCTCGCGGGCCCGCAGATCCGCCCCGGCGTCACCCGGGTGGGCGTAGGACGGCGCTTCCAGGCCGTCGTCGAGCATTTTCAGCTGCACCTGCACCGTGGGTGCTCCGAATTCCGCCCTGGGCTGCGCAGCTGCAGCCGCGGGGGCCTGCTGCACTGGAGTCTGCTCTGCGAGGGATGTCATGGCCGTTGATTCGTCAGTCACAGTCCCACACTCTATCGCCCGCGCTCTGACTCCTCCTACTGCAGATGGTCCGCACTACTGGCCACTAAGCTGGGGGGCATGCCCGAATCAAGCGCCGCCGTCCCTTCCCGCAACCCGTCTTCACCGGACGAAACCGTACTTTTCACCGAGAAGCTGTGGCCCGGCGCCTGGATTTGGGTTGTCGCCCTGGGCATCGCATCGGCCGGCATTCTGGTCTTCGCTCCCATCAGTATGGTGGCCGGCTTCACGGCAGCTGCTGTTCTGTTCGCCATCGAAGCCGTTCTGCTGGTCCTGTCCACGCCGTCGGTGTCTGTGACCACGCGCACCGTTCAGGTGGGCCGGGCCAGCATCGAACGCAGCCTGATCGGCGGGGCTGCGGCGCACCGCGGCAAAGAGGCGACGGCGGAGCGCGGCACGCGCCTGAACGGCCTCGCCTACATGTGCATCCGGGGGTGGATCGACCCGGTGGTCAGGATCGAGATCACCGACCCGTCGGACCCCACGCCGTACTGGCTGACGTCCACCCGCCGCCCGGAGGAGCTCGCGGCCGCCATCAACGGGAAGTAAGCAGGCGCCCAGCCCTCACAATCGCGTCTAGCCTTCACAGTCGCGACAGTAAAATAACCCGCTCTTTTGGCGGGCGATCTGGGAGCGGTGCCGGACCAGGAAGCATGAGGCACAAGTGAATTCGTCGGCTTGCGCGGGCATTACGCGGACCGTCAGCTCCTCGCCGGACAGGTCGGCTCCGGGAAGCTCGTAGCCTTCGGCGAGGTCGGACTCGTCTTCCTCCACCACCGCCGTCGGTTTCTCGACACGGCGGGTCTTCAGCTCCTCAATCGAGTCCTCGCTGAGGTCCTCTTCGGACTTCCGCGGCGCATCGTAATCAGCGGTCACGCGCACATTGTCCTCTCTGCCTTGCGGAAAAGCGATCCCTGGAACCAACGCCTCCCAGGGCTTCCCACAGCCGTCCAAAACTCCCGGAATTTCGCGGCGCGCCCTCTGCCCTAACGGGAAAAGACAGTGCGGGGTGGCAGAGTTTCGAATGATAGTAATGCCAGGGTGGAGGATTGTATGCAGGATCTACGGCTTGTAGGCGTGCACGACGACGGGGAGCATCTCCTGTTAAGCGGCACCGCCGGCGCGATGTTCCGGCTGCCGATCAATGAGGCGCTTAGACTGGCTGCCAGCCGGCCCTCTGCGCGACCGTCCGCGGTTGCCCCCGTGGCCTTGTCCCCCCGCGACATCCAGGCGAAAATCCGCAGCGGCTCCACGGCAGCCGAGGTTGCCGCCGCCTGCGGCATGCCGCTGGACAAGGTCGAGCGGTACGAAGGTCCAGTCCTGGCCGAACGCGCGTATATCGCCCAGCAGGCCCAGAAGGTGGAGGTCGCTTCCCCCGCCCCCGGGCACGACGTCTACCGTTCGGCTTTCGGCGACAACCCCGCCACCCTCAGTGACATGGTGGCCCACCGGCTCACCGCCCACGGCATCCAGTCCGCCACTTTGGAGTGGGATTCATGGCGCCGGCCGGACGGCACCTGGACCGTGGTGGCCAAGTTTGAAACTGCCCCCGGCGGCCACGCGAGCATCGGCGAAGAACCCCCCGCCATGTGGACGTTCAACCCCACCCGCAAATCCCTGCAGAACGCGAACCGCTGGGCCCAGCAGCTCAGCGAACTGGAGCCCCTGGACGGACCTGTGCCGGCGCGCCGGCTGTCCGCGGTGTCCGACAGGCCCTTCGACTTCGAGACCGACGCGGAAGCCGCAGCGCGCACCGGCATTGGTTCCGGCGCCGGAACCGGCACCGAGCAGCAGAAAGACCCGGACGGCCTGCTGGACATGCTGCGTTCGCGGCGCGGCCAGCGGCTTGGTGTGGATGAGGACAGCGACGACGCCCTGGCGCTGCTGCTCGCAAACGGTGTCCCGGCCGCCCACCCGCGGGCCGAGGAAGCACCCGCAGGCACAGAGGCTGAGTCGCCGGCCGATGGTTCCTGGCGGTCAGATGATTCGGTGGATCCCGACAGTTCTGTGCAGCAGGATGGTGCAGAAGGGGATCCGGAGTCGGAACCCGAGGAGAACGACGACGATAGTGCCACCGAGGCTCCGGGGGCCGAATTCACGCAGGCGCGACGCCGTGACGGCCGGCCCTCGATGGTCTCCCGCCTTAACCTGGTGCCCCGGCATGAGGAAATCGAGGACGAGTCGCTGAAGCTGCACGACGGCGTCAGCACCCACACCCGCGAAATCACCATCGTCCCGGGTCACCCAGCAGCCGAAAAGCACAGTCCGGCCAAGCCTGACGAGCCCACTTCACCGGCGGCGCAGGCCACCGGACCGGTGACCGGCCGTCCGGCGCCTGCCAACCCGGGACTGGATGAACTCCTGGGCCGCGGCAATCCACGGCGCCGCATGGAGGGGAGCCGCATGGATGGGGCACGGCCGCAGCCAGGCCAGGGAGCGTCCCGCGCCGATCAGGACCGGGACGAACCGGAACGCCAGCCGTCCCGGCCTAAGCGCTCCAGTGTTCCCAGCTGGGACGAAATCGTCTTTGGCACCCGCGGCGACTAGTTAGTAGCCACTAGCTACCAGCACCACGCCACAGGCAGGCGTCCACCTCGAACGGGAGCAGCTGGTCCTGCTGGGCAATGATGCTGGCGCCATGAGCGGTGACGCGGCGCATGAAGTGCCTCCGGCACAGCGTTTCGTAGCCCACCACTGGCGCACAGCCAGTATCACTGCCGGGATCGCCGGCTGCAGCATCAACGGCCGCCGGATCAACGCCAACGCCCATGTCCACGTCGCCCACCACCACCTGCGCACCTTCGGTGACCATCACGCCGTCGACCGTCCTGGCGTTATGGGTGGCGCGCCGGCCGCACCAGCACAACGCTTCAACCTGGAGGACCTGCACCCGGTCCGCGAGTTCAATCAGGCGCTGCGAACCCGGGAACAGGCGGGTCCGGAAGTCCGCGGTGATGCCGAAGGCAAAGACGTCCACCTCGATCTCGTCCACCACGCGTGCCAACTGCTCCACCTGGGCCGCTGAATAGAACTGTGCCTCGTCGCAGATGAGGTAGTCCACGCGGATCCCCCGGGTGCGTCGGAGCACCACTTCGTCCCAGAAGTCGGTGGAATCGACGACTTCCACGGCCTCGGTCTGCAGCCCCAGGCGGCTGGAGATTTTGGAGTCGCCGGCGCGGTCGTTGCGGCTGAACCGAACCCCGCCCCGGCCGCGGGCCCGGTGGTTGTAGTCCATCTGCAGCGCAAGGGTGGACTTGCCGGAGTCCATGGTTCCGGAGAAAAAGACGAGCTCAGCCACGGGATCCCTGGCGGCTGCCTGCCTTGCCGGACGATGTCCTGGCTGGGGCTGCCTTGCCGGAAGCCTGGAAACTGAGCAGCGGGACTTCGCGCTCGGCCTTGGTCAGGGACCCATGCTGGCCCACTACTTCCATGGCCGTCGGACGCACCCGGCGCGTGTCGTAGAACGCCAGCGCGTCCCGGGCTGCCACCATCACATCGCCCAGCCGTCCCGTGACCTCGGGCCGGACCGTTCCAAAGAGCCCTGCAGCCACGGCTTCCTCCCTCGTGAAGGCCCAGATCCTGTCGCCGAAGCGGGCACGCCAGGCCGCCAGGAGACGGTCCCGTGCCGCATCGCCGGCGTCGTCCTCCAGGTACAGGTGCACCATGCGCGGTTCACCGGCGGTGTGCCGGACACCGTCCACGAGGGCGGGATCGGCGGCGTAGTCCAGGCGCTGTGACTCCGCGACGTCCAGCATGCCGTGATCCGCCGTGACCATCACTGTGGTTCCGGCCGGGAGGGTCGCATCCAGCCGCTTGACGGTGGCATCCAGTTCCTCGAGCTGGTGCTCCCACTGCGGCGACTGCGCGCCATACCGGTGGCCGGCCTTGTCCAGGTCGTTCACGTAGAAGTACATGAGGGCGGAGTCCCCATCGGCCATTGCTTCGGCTGCCGCCGCGGTGCGGGCGTGGGAGGTGGTGCCGGAGACGAAGGTGCCGCCGCGCAGCGCAGCCTGGGTCATGGGCGAGCCGCCGAACTGCGGCAGGCTGACGGTAGTGACGGCAACGTGTTCGGAGGCGCGTTCGAAGACGGTGGGGAACGGCTGCCACTGCTGCGGGTCCACGGCGGCATCCCAGTTGCCGAGCATGTTGACCACCTTGTCCTGGTCCGGATCCAGGACGTCATATCCCACCAGTCCGTGCTGGCCGGGAGCAAGTCCCGTGCCCAGGCTGGCGAGGGAGGCTGCGGTGGTGGAAGGAAAGGCGGCATCCAGCCAGACGGGCACGGCACCCTGGCCCTGCTGCAGGACGCTCCGGAGGAAGGGGGTGTGCGCGGTCTTCTGCTTGAGCAGGCTGCGTCCCAGCCCGTCGGCCAGGACCACGCACACGCGCTTGGCCTGCGGGAGGCCCAGCGCGTTCTCGAAGCCCGGTACCCCGAGGCTGGCTGCCGCGCTGCCCAGCACCTCGGCCACGGAGCGGCGGCCGTAGGCCGGGGCCGTCGGCAACCCGCTTACTGCAGGCCCGGATTCCGTGGTTTGTGTCGCAGAGTCTGAGGAATGGTTGTCCTGTCCCCGCATCTCAGCGCTTATGCCCGCGGCTGAGCCGGTTGGCAAAAACGCCCATTCGGGGACGCGGGTGGGTGGCGGACGGCGCATGCCGGACCGGGGTGGGGGATCCGGTGTTCACCGCGCGAAGGGCACGGGCAAATAGCTTGGCATCCTGGACCGCCTGCAGGCCGTCCGCCTCGGCGCTGATGCGCAGGACGATGTCCTCCTGCGCGATGGTGCCGCTGTAGCCGTGGTCGGCCTCGCACTGCGGGTCGCCGCAGCTCGCCGGACCCACGTCCAGGCGCTGGCCGCCGGACCAGGCGATGGACAGGGTGACCTCGCGGACGGGGTCGGAAGGCTTGTAATTCTGCGGCTGGGCATACATGTAGCTCAGGACCACCGAACGGATCTGCGACACCGGGACGGATTCCGTGGAAATTTGCGCAACGATCTGTTCGCCCGCCTCGTCGAGCTGCTGGTCGTCCACGTGGGTGATCACCAGCATGTCCTCGGTGAGGACCAGGACGGTGATGTGCCGGCGGACCTCGGCACGGTCAAAATGCGTCTCAAGGTGGACCAGGTGTGCAAGGCAGTCCCGGCCGTCCAGGGCGTCATCAACCACGTCGGCCACCAGCAGCGGGTAAAAGCCGGCCTGCTGCAGGGCGCCGTCAAGGCTCTGGCCCTGCACGCTGTGGTTGTGTGAGCTGTGGTGGAAAGCCTGCGGGCTGTGGTCGGGCGCTTGAGGCTTCGAGGTGGGAGGCTGGGAGCTCATTTCCCCATTTTCACAGATCGGTGTGGCACATGCTAACCAGGCAGCTAGCTGCGCATCGCCCGCCGCGCGCTATCGGTGCGCTGCGCAGGGTTGCCTATCCGCACGTCGGCGGCAAGGATGAACGCCCCCTGCGGCGTGGACAGGACCGGGTTGAACTCGACGACGGCTATCTCCGGGTGCGCGTCCTTGAGCCGTGCCAACCTGGCCGTCACGTCCTCCAGGGCTGAAACGTCCACGGCGGGCAGGCCCTGGTAACCGAACAGCTTCCGGGACGCGCGCGGGCTGCGGACCAGGTCATGCAGGTCCCCGGCAGACAGCGGCGGGGCCCGGTGCGCCCAGTCGTCCAGCAGGTTCACGGCGTCGCCAGCCAGCCCGAAGGACACCACAGGCCCCAACAGCGGATCCTCAATGGCGCGGAGGGTGCAGGCCTGGCCCACCGGAACCATGGTCTGGACCTCCAGCGACGCCGAACCATAGGGCTCCAGCGCCCGGCGCATCTGGAGGATGTTCAGCCGGAGGGAGTCCGCATCCTGGATATCCAGCCGCACCCCACCCAGGTCCAGCCGGTGGCGTAGCGCCGGATCGGTGGTCTTCAGTGCCACCGGCCAGCCCAGCCTGCCGGCCGCCTCCACGGCCTCATCGTCCGTTTCGAAGCCTTCCGAGGGCATGACCATGATCCCGTAATGCGCCAGCAGGCGGGCCGCGTCGCCGGGACTGAGTTTCTTGAGCTGCTCTCCTCGGACATCGGCCAGCAGGTTTTCGAGGTCGGCGTGCGCGGCGTCAGGATCGCACCCGTCAGGATCCACAAAGAGGCCCTGGTCCCGTTCCGACCATTCGGCGTACCGCACCACGGCGGACAGGGCGGCCACCGCCGCCCCCGGATTCGAGTAGCACGGCACCTGTGCCGCGCCGGAGCGATCCCCCACCATGCCTTCCACGTACACCGACGGATCGAGGATGCCGGTGAATGCCGCCACCACCGGCTTTCCGGCCTCGGCGGAGGCTTCTGCGAGCGCCCCGGCAATCTTCTCCACGGTCAGGCCGCGGGCCGGAAGGAAGGCAACGACTGCGGCGTGGACCGCCTCCTTGGCCAGCACCTCGCGGAGCCGCTCACGCAGGGCGGGCAGGGCACGGGACATGCCGGCGTCCAGATCCAGCTCCGTCACGAGCTCCTCGACGCCCAGGCCGTTGGACTCGGCGCTGTCCGCCACTACTTTCCCCAGCGCCCCGGAGTTGCTGAACACCGCGACCCCGGCTCCCCTGGGGAGCGGCTGGGCGGACACGATCTGCGCCACGTCCATGAGCTGTTCGATGGTCTCCACCCGGATCACGCCGGACTGGCGCATCATCGAGTCCAGCGCATCGGCGGGAGCCTGGGTAGTGCGCACGGCATGGCCGGGCGGCAGCTGCAGCCCCATGGAGGTGGACTTGGCCACGATCACGGGCTTGGTCCGTGCGAGCCGCCGGGCGATGCGGGAGAATTTGCGCGGGTTGCCGATCGACTCCAGGTACAGGCCCACGGCGGTGGTGTCGGCGTCGTCCTCCCAGAACTGCATCATGTCGTTCCCGGACACATCGGCCCGGTTTCCGGCCGACAGGAAGGTGGAGATGCCCGCGCGGCGCCGGCTGGACGCAGCATATAGCGCCACCCCGATCGCTGCGGACTGGCTGAACAGCCCCAGGCCGCCACCGTGGGCCAGGCTGGGCGCCATGGAGGCGTTCAGCGACACCGCGGAGTTGGTGTTCACGATGCCGAGCGAGGCCGGCCCGATGACCCGCATCCCGTTGGCCCGCGCCTGCCGCACCAGCTCACGCTGGCGGGCAAGGCCCCGCTCCCCGTCCTCGGTGAAACCCGCGGAGGCCACCAGGACCCCCTTCACGCCGGCGGCCGCGCACTCATCCACCACCTTGGGGACTTCCTCGTAGGGCACCGCGACGATCGCCAGCTGCACCGGACCGGGCACATCGGAAAGCTTGCCGAAGGACAGCATGCCGGCAAGCTCAAAGGCTTCGGGGTTGATGGCGTAGACGGGGCCGGTAAAGCCGCCTTCGATGATGTGTTCCAGGAGCTGGTATCCCACGGTCCCCCACCGCCGGCTGGCACCAATCACGGCCACCGACGACGGCGCCAGCAGGTCCCGGACGCTCCTCGCCTCTGCACGGTGTTCCCGGGCTTCCATCACGGCGCGTGATTTGTCCGTGGGGTCGATGTCGAACTCCAGGCTCACCACGCCGTCGTCGAAATGGCGTTTGACGTCGTACCCGGCGTCGGAGAAGACCATGAGCATCTTGCGGTTCTCGGGCAGGACCTCGGCGCTGAACCGGCGGATCCCGTTTTCGCGGGCCGCCGCCGCGAGGTGTTCCAGCAGGATCGAGCCGATGCCGCGGCCCTGGTGCGCGTCGGCGATGTTGAAGGCCACCTCGGCCTCCGCGGGGTCGTCCAGCCGGTCGTAACGGCCGATGCCGATGATGTCCCCGCCGATGGTGATCACGAAGGCCACCCGGTCCCGGTAATCCACCTCGGTGAAACGCTTGAGCTCCCGGGTGGAGAGCCGCTCCTTGAAGGCGAAGAAGCGCATGTAGATGGAGTTCTGCGATTGCCGCGTATGGAAGGTTTGCACGGCATCCGCGTCGGTGGGATGGATGGGGCGCAAATGCGCTGTGCCGCCGTCCCTCAGAACGACATCGGCCTCCCAATATTCCGGATATTCGCCGTCCCCGGGCTGATCCACCATAGGCTTAGCCTAGCTAAACCTCCCGAAGTGCACCCCAAAAAGGATCCACCAGCCCCATGGCACGCCGCCAAACACGCACCCCCGCAGGGGAAACAGTCCAGGACTACACCGAAAACATCGTTGATATCGACGTGACTTCCGAGATGGAAGGCTCCTTCCTGGAGTACGCGTACTCGGTCATCTACTCCCGGGCCCTGCCCGATGCCAGGGACGGCCTGAAGCCCGTCCAGCGCCGCATCCTCTACATGATGAGCGACATGGGCCTCCGTCCGGACCGGGGCCACGTCAAAAGCGCCCGCGTGGTGGGTGAGGTCATGGGCAAGCTCCACCCGCACGGCGACACCGCCATCTACGACGCCATGGTTCGCATGGCCCAGGACTTCTCGCTCCGGCTTCCCCTGATCGACGGCCATGGGAACTTCGGCTCGCTCGACGACGGCCCCGCGGCACCGCGGTACACCGAGGCCCGCCTTGCGGCGGCAGCGCTCACCATGACGGACCACCTCGACGAGGACGTGGTGGACTTCGTCCCCAACTACGACAACCAGCTCACCCAGCCGGAAGTCCTGCCCGCAGCGTTCCCCAACCTGCTGGTGAACGGCACCACCGGCATCGCCGTCGGCATGGCCACGAACATGGCGCCGCACAACCTGGTGGAAGTCATCTCCGCCGCCCGGCACCTCATTGCCAACCCGGACGCCACGCTGGAAGACATCATGCGCTTCGTCCCGGGCCCCGACCTGCCCACCGGCGGCCGCATCGTGGGCCTGGACGGAATCCGGGACGCCTACGCCACGGGCCGCGGCTCCTTCAAGACCCGTGCCAAGGTGGAGGTGGAGCAGCTCTCGGCCCGCCGGACCGGCCTCGTGGTCACCGAACTGCCGTACATGGTGGGCCCGGAAAAGGTGATCGAGAAGATCAAGGACGCGGTCAACGGCAAAAAGCTGGCGGGCATCAGCGACGTCGTGGACCTGACCGACCGCAAGCACGGCCTGCGGCTGGTCATCGAGCTGAAGAACGGTTTCAACCCCAACGCCGTGCTCCAGCAGCTGTACCGCTACTCGCCGATGGAGGATTCCTTCGGCATCAACAACGTCACCCTGGTGGACGGGCAGCCACAGACGCTGGGACTGCTCCAGCTGCTCACCGTATACGTGGACCACCGCATCTCGGTGGTGCGGCGCCGCACGGTGTTCCGGCTCGGCAAGAAAAAGGACCGCCTCCACCTGGTGGAGGGCCTCCTCATCGCCATCGTGGACATTGACGAGGTCATCCAGATCATCCGGTCCTCGGACGAGGCCTCCGCGGCGCGTGAACGGCTGATGTCCATCTACGACCTTTCCGAGATCCAGGCGAACTACATCCTCGAGCTCCGCCTACGCCAGCTGACCAAGTACAGCAGGATCGAGCTGGAGAAGGAACAGGACCAGCTTCGCAAGGAGATCGCGGAACTGGAGGCCATCCTAGAATCCGATCAGTTGCTGCGGGAACTGGTGTCCGGTGAACTCGCGGAGATCGCGGAGAAGTACGGAACGCCGCGGCGGACGGTGCTCCTCGAATCCGAGGCCGTGTCCCCGACTGTGGCCAGCGCCGCCGCCGTCGAGGGAAAGGCAGGGGCCAAGGGCAAGCCCGCTCCCCTGGCCCTCGAGATCGCGGACGACCCGTGCTGGGCGATCCTCACGGCCTCCGGGCAGATTGCCCGGACCGCCAACCAGGACAGCCTGGCCGAGACCGGACCGCGCTCCAAGCACGATGTTTTCCGCTCGGTGGTCAAGACCTCCGCCCGGGGCGAGATCGCTGCAATCACGTCCCAGGGGCGCATGCTGCGGATCCAGGTGATGGACATGCCCGTCCTGCCGCCGGTTTCCGGCCTGCCAAACCTCGCCGGCGGTGTTCCGGCCAAGGACTTCATTACCCTGCTGAAGGGTGAGACCCTCGTGGCGTTCGCCCCGCTTGATGTTGTGCTGGCTATCGGCACGGCGCAGGGCGTCGTGAAGCGGGTGCAGCCGGATTACCCCCTGAACCGCGAGGACTGGGAAGTGATCACGCTGAAGGACAAGGACACCGTGGTGGGTGTTGCGCTGGCAGGGTCCGACGACGACGACCTCGTGTTCCTGACGCGGCAGGCACAGCTGCTGCGGTTCAGCGCCGCGGTCGTCCGCCCGCAGGGCAGGACGGCAGGGGGCATGGCGGGCATCAAGCTTGCCGCCGGCGACCAGGTGGTGTTCTTCGGTGCGGTCGCGCCCGGCGACGAGGCCGCCGTCGTCGTCACCATTTCCGGCACTGAAGGTGCCCTGCCGGGCACCGCCCCCGGGGCTGCCAAGGTGACGGCCTTTGACGAATACCCGGCCAAGGGCCGGGCCACCGCCGGGGTCCGGGCGCACCGGTTCCTGAAGGGTGAGGACACGCTTCTGCTGGCGTGGGCCGGCCACGGCCCGGCAAAGGCGTCGTCTTCGGCAGGAGTAGCCCGCTCGCTGCCCCAGGAGCACGGCCGGCGCGACGGTTCGGGCATCCCGCTCTCGCAGGCGGTGGATGTGATCGGTCCGAGCATGGCCTGGCCGGAATCCGCCTAGACTACTGCCATGCCTATCGTCCCGGATGAAAAGGACTGGACCTGGGTCCTGTCCCGCCCCTGCAGCCAGTGCGGCTTCGACGCGTCCACCGTCACGCCGTCAACAGTTCCCGGCAGCGTCGAAAACATGCTGCCGCGCTGGCGGTCCGTGCTCCGGCGGCCGGCAGCCAGCGAGCGCCCGGACAGCAGCACCTGGTCCGCACTGGAGTACGCCTGCCACGTCAGGGATGTGTTCAACCTCTTCGACCGCCGCCTCAACCTGATGCTCACCGAGGACAACGCCAAGTTTGAGAACTGGGACCAGGACCAGACGGCCGTAGACGGCGACTACGCGAATGCAGACCCGGCCGTGGTGAGCGCCGAACTCACCACGGAGGGCCAGCAGGTGGCGGCTTCCTTCGCCAGGGTGCAGGAGTCGCAATGGGGCCGGACGGGGCTGCGCAGCAACGGGTCGGAGTTCACCGTCCTGACGCTCGCGCAGTATTTCCTGCACGACGTCGTCCATCACCTGGCGGACGTGGACGGCTGACCCAGGTCCTTACAATTTAAAGGACCTTGTCCCACGCGAGGCTCGTATTGACCGGGACGTAGCCCATCTTGCGGTACAGCGCCATGGCCCCGGTGGGGTTCTCGGAGTCAACGTCCAGCGACGCCTTGTCCAGCCCTGCGGCGGCAAAGCGCCGCATGGCGTCGGCCAGAAGCGCCTGGGCGATGCCGCGCCCCCGGAACTCCCGGCGGACACCGAGCAGGTCCGTGTAGCCCTCGCTGAACCCGCGCGCCACCGTGTTGTCCGGGTCGTAGCTGGCCAGCTGGTAGCCGGCGATCTCACCCGTGAGGCTCTCCAGCACGACGGCGCTGAGGTCGGGCCGGGCCAGGGGGTCGTTGACCACGAAGCCCCATGACTCCTCGTCCCGTGGTTCGCTGCCCCAGTGGTCGGCAAAGACCTGGTTGTGCGCCAAACGCAGGGCTTCACTCAGCCCGGGCTCCATGGGCACCAGTTCCAGCCCGTGGTCCAGGGGTGCCTCGGGCAGCGGAGCCGACAGCAGGCGGTGCATTTCGTTGTAGTAGCGGACCACCTCATACCCGGACTCCTGCAGGAGGACGCATTGGTGCTGCTGTTTCTGTTCGATGAAAACCCGGAGCCGTGGCACCGGCACGGCATTGTCCGGTTCGGCAACGCCTGATTCCGCACCGCCCGGCCCTGCACTGCCCTGGACCGCAACGGCATCTTCCCGGAACCGCTGCCTTGTCCGGGCCTCCAGCCAGGACAGGAGGGCTGAGCCCACGCCGCGGCGCTGCCACTGCGGGTCAACGGCACAGAATCCGTGCGCTTTGGCCCCGTCCTTGTTCTTGGTGAGACGGGCGTAGGCCCGGAGGACGCCGTCGGAGTCCAGGCCAAGTACAGTGTTCGGCCCCACCGGGTTGTTTTTGGACTCCATGATCTGTTCCAGGTCCGCCCGCCTTTCAAACCACACCGGTTGCTCGACGGCCGCGGTCCGGGCGACCAGCGCAGCCCACGCGTCCAGATCCGCGGGGCCGGCGCTGCGCCAGTGCAGTCCCGGAAAGTCGACGGCGGGCAGTTCAGCTGGGCGGTCCGCGGTCAGGTCAGAGGCGTCCCTGTGCGTCATGGGAACAGGCTAGCCGCCGGGAAGAGGGCGCGCCATATTTCCTGACGCTGCCTGGCGCTCCTGACGCCGCGGCGTGGGAAGCCTTAGGCTGGTGCCATCCAAGCTTGGCCAATTACCCTAGTGTTCCCTGAAAGGCACAGCATGCTTCTACTCTTCGGGTTCAAGACAGTCCAGAAGCTGCTCCCCGGCCGGTCGGCGTCCTGCCGGTACTGCGGCGTGTTTGCCCACCATCACCTGGAGGAGCGCGCCACGAAGTTCACGCTGTTCTTCATCCCGGTTTTCACGACGTCGCGCTCCTACCGCATCACCTGCTCGAACTGCGGAGCTACGTCGGTGGTCAACGGCCGCCAGAAGCAGGCGCTGGTGGGCTAAGGAGGAATTCAGAATGGCACTGACAACCGTGGCGGCCGGCGTGCACCGCATCTCGGAGGCATTCGTCAACTTTTACCTCATTGAGGGCGAGGACGGACTCACGGTGGTGGACTCGGGTTTGCCGGCCATGTGGGACACCCTCCGGAGCTCAGTGCAGTCCACGGGCCATGCCCTCGGCGACATCAAGGCGCTGGTGCTGACCCACGCCCACTTCGACCACCTCGGACTGGCCAGCCGCCTTCATGCCGAGTATCAGGTTCCGGTGTGGGTGCACGCAGGGGATTCGTACATTGCACGACATCCCTACCAGTACAAGCACGAGAAATCGCGTTTTGTCTTTTCGCTCACGCACCCAGCGGGCATCCCCGTCCTTTTCAGCATGGTCAAGGCGGGCGCCTTGCGTGTGCACGGTGTCGAGAACCTGACCACTATGCCCGGCAACGGTACCCTTCCCGTTCCGGGTGCCCCTGAGGTGATTTTCTCCCCCGGCCACACCAGCGGGCACTGCGGCCTGTTCCTGCGGGAGCGCGACGTCCTCTTCAGCGGTGACGCCCTGGTGACCCTCGACCCCTACACAGGGCGGAAAGGTCCGCGCATCGTGGCCGGGGCTGCCACCGCCAACAGCGCCCAGAACTTGGAAACCCTCAGCCAGCTCGCGCAGACCGGCGCATCCCTTGTGCTGCCGGGACACGGCGAGCCCTGGACCGCTGGAATCGAGGAAGCAGTTGCAATCGCAAGGTCAAACGGACCGGCTTGACGCCATCGCCCCGGAAGCGGGAAGGCCGCGATCCGCCTGCAGCTCCAGGCGGGAATCATCGGGGCTGATGTCCGCCGGGTTGTGAGTCACCAGCACCACGGTGCGCGAGGCCAGGCCTGCACGAAGGTCCGCCATGAGCGCCCGGCCGGATTCGGCGTCGAGGTGTGCCGTTGGCTCGTCCAGGAGGATCACATCGGCCTGGGTCATGAGCGTGCGGGCGACTGCCAACCGTTGCCGCTCACCACCGCTCAGAAAGGCTCCGCCTGGGCCGATGCGGGTATCCAAGCCGTCTTCCAGCCGGGCCAGCAGAGGCGCCAGGCCCACCGAAGCCAGCGCTTCCCGCATCGCCCGTTCCGTCTCCGCCGCAGTCCCCTCGCCGGGTTCGTGCCGCGGGCTGCCGAGCAGCAGGTTCCCGCGGACCGTGGAGTCGAAGAGGTGCGCCTCCTGCGGGCACCACGCCGCGGTGCCCGTTACTGCCATGCGCCCCTCCTGGGCCGGCAGGAAGCCCAGCATCACTGCCAGCAGCGTGGACTTGCCGGCGCCGGACGGGCCGGTCACCGCCAGCCAGCGGCCGGGCTCAGCCACGGCGGACAGGCCACTGAAGACCGCCCCGCCCCCGGGCCACGCGGCCGACAATTCGTCCAGTTCAATGCCCGGCTGCCCGAATTCCCGGGAGCCGGGCCGCCGGGAAGGCTGCCCGGTGTTGTTGCCATCAGCGCCGTCCTTGCCGTTAGCGCCGGGTTCTACCGGCTGCAGGACGCCCGACTCACCGATGCGGCGCAGGACCGCACGCAACGCGGGGAACTGCCGCACCGCCGTCGTCATGGCCCCAAAGGGTTCGGCGAGCGCCAGCTGCAGAAGGACGACGACGCCGACGGTGGTCGCCGGAAGGGAACCGGCCAGCACCTGGGGAGCCGCCAGCACGGCGCTGTAGAGGGCGCCCGCGCCGCACGCTGCCACGGTCAGTGCCTGGCCCAGGCCTTCAGCCCAGGCCGAACGCCGTGCGGCGCCGGTAGCGTCCCGGTCCAGTGCACGGATGCCGTCCAGAACCGGCCGCTTCGCTCCGTTCGCGTGCAGTTCAGCCCTCGCATCGAGTGCCGCGGCCACCCGCCGCAGGACCCCGGAGCGCAGCCGCTGTTCGGCCTGGGCCGACATCCGGTCGGCGAGCAGTGCCGCGGCCGGGGCGGCCACCAGGCTTACCAGGGCGGCGGCGAGCGCTGCCGGCAGGGCTGCGGGAAGCACCCAGCCCACCGTACCGGCAGCAGCTGCGGCCACCGCCACAGCGGTAACCGGCGGCAGCACCACCCGCGGGAGCAGGTCCCGGACGGTGTCGACGTCCTCGATGACGGCGCCCAGCACGTTGCCGCCCTGCAGCAGCCGGCGCAGGGACAGTGCCCGCTGGCTGAGGGACGCCCAGAGTCCGCCGCGCAGCTTTGTCAGGGAGGCAAACACGGCTTCGTGCATGAGGAGCCGCTCGCAGTAACGCAGAACGGCGCGGCCGATGCCGAAGAACCGGACGCCGACGATGGCCGTCAGGAGGTACATGATGGGCGGCTGCTCACTGGCGCGCAGGATGAGCCAGCCGGACAGCCCCGAAAGCGCGACGGCGAAGAGGGCGGCCAGGGCGCCGACGAACCCGGAGGCAGCAAACCGTCCGCGGACGGGCGCGAGCAGCCGGGCAAGCATGCCGGCCACGCCACCGGAGCCGGGTTGTGCAACGGTCGCGGGGACGCCGGGCGTCGTAGTTCCGGCCTCCACGGAGGAGGCTGCGGCCGCGCTGGCCGATGCATGGGCAGCGGCCGTAATTTCGACAGCGGGCGCAGCAGGTGCCGCGGCTTCTCGGCCGGACAGCGGCACGATGTGGTCTGCGAGTTCCCTCGTCTGGCGGTCATGGGCCACCAGAACGACGGTGGCCCGGCCGCGCAGCGAACGGATTGCGTCGTGGACACGGTTGGCTGAATCCCGGTCGAGGTGGGCCGTCGGCTCATCCAGAAGCAACACCGTGGCGCCCGCCTCGATGCGGGCCAGGCCGCGGGCCAGGGCTACGCGGCGCAGCTCGCCAGGGCTCAGTTCGGCTGGATGCTTGTCCGCCAGGTGGTTCGCACCGACGGCCGCCAGGCAGCGGATCACTCCCCCGGCCTGTGCTTCGTCGGCGGCAGCCGCATCGGTTACTGCGGTGCCGGCCGTAACGGTCCCGGCCGTCAGGTACAGCAGGACTTCCGCGCGCACGGTGTCCGCCACCATCACCGGGTGCTGCGGCACCCAGGCCACATCCCCCGCCGCGAATCCTTCAACAGTTCCGGAGACAGCGGTACCGCCCCCGGTTCCGACCGTGCCCGCGAGAACGGCCAGCACCGTGCTCTTGCCCGCCCCACTGGGGCCGTCCAGCGCAGTGACCAATCCGGCCGGCGCCGTAAAGCTGAGGGGCCCGACGGCGGGACCCTGCCTTCCCGGATAGCTGACCGTGAGGTCCCGGACTGTCAGGCTGCCCGGGCCCGCCACATAGGCGGCCTCCACACCGCCCGGCCCCGGCGAGGCCGGACCGGGCACGAGCCGCCGGGGCTCGGGCGCCTCCAGCACCGACGCAGTTTCGGCAAGGGCGGCCCGGCCGTCGTCGCTCGCGTGGTGTGCGGTCCCCAGCTCACGGAGCGGGAGGTAGCAGTCGGGTGCGAGGATGAGCGCAAGCAGCCCGGCCTCCAGGGCCATGTCGCCGTGGACGAGCCGGACGCCGATGAACACCGCCACCACGGCAACGGAGATCGTGGCGATCAGTTCCAGGGCTAGGGCGGAGAGGAACGCTGTGCGCAGGGTCCCCATGGTCCGCGACCGGTAATCTTCGGAGATGTCCTCCAGGGCGCGGCGCTGGGCGGCGGCGCGGCCCAGTCCCACCAGCACCGGCAGACCCTTGGCGAGTTCGAGCATGTGCCCGGACAGCCGGGACAGGGCGGCCTGGGCATCCCGCACCTTGTCCTCCGTGTAGCGGCCTATCAGCACCATGAACACGGGGACCAGTGGCACCGTCAGTACGATCACCACCGCGCTGACCCAGTCGGCGAAAAGGATCCGGGTGCCGAGCAGCAGCGGTATGGCCGCACAGTTCACCAGCGCCGGGAGGTACTGCGTGTAGTAGCTGTCGAGAGCGTCCAGGCCGCGCGTCGCGAGTACCGCCAGGCCGCCGTCGGAAGGGCCTGCGGACCGGACGCCGTTGCGCAGTGCCGTCTCCAAAAGCTGTGCGCGCAGTTCCTCCTTGACACCCAGCGCGGTGCGCCTTGCGGCGACGCCCTGAGCCCAGACCGTCACCGACCGCAGCACCACGCCGGCCGCGCCCCAGCCCAGCTGGTCAGCCCACGCGGCGTCCTGCGCCATGAGGCCGGCCAGCGCGGACGCGACGGCCTGCCCCATGAGCACCAGGGACAACGCCTTGAGAGCAGCCAGCAGGCCCAGTCCGTAGAGGGCGCGGCGGGTGGAGGGTCCGGACGGGAACTGGGGTTTCACTGCGGGTCAGTCTTTCCTGATGAGTGCTTTGGCGGCCACCGCGGGCAGGAAGCTGTGCGCCTCCGGGATGTGCGCGGCGCTGACGCGGCGGCGGAACACCCAGTACGTCCACGCCTGGTATGCGATCACCAGCGGCAGCCCGACGCACGCCACGATGCTCATCAGACCGAGGGTGTAGTCCGAGGACGAGGCGTTGGCGATGGTGAGGTTGAACGCGGGGTCGATGGTGGACGGCAGGACCACCGGGAACACAGCCCCGAAGATGGAGGCGGAGCCGCCCAGGAGGAACACACCTGTTGCCAGGAAGGCCCGGCCTTCGTTTCCCTTCCGGGCCTGGGCCCAGGCCACAGCCGCGGCAACCACGGCCACCGCGAGGACAAACAGCGTCCAGGCTTTCCCGCTGAGGACCTGGACGCCGATGGCCCAGCCCGCCATCGGGAGGAGCAGGACGGGAAGCAGCCGCACAAACCACTGCCGCGCGCGGTGCCGGACGTCGCCGTCGGTCTTCAGTGCCAGGAAGGCCAGGGCGTGCAGCAGTGCAAAGCCAACCACGGCCAGGCCTCCCAGCACTGCGTACCAGCTGAACCAGGCGAACGGCCCGCCGTTGCGGTCGCCGTTGGCGTCCAGCGGGAGTCCGGTGGTGGTCAGACCCAGCGCGGCACCCACACCGAAGGCGGCCAGGAAGGACCCGACGGCGATTGCCCAGTCCCAGGTGTTCCGCCAGCGGTCGGTGTCCACCTTGCCGCGATACTCGAACGCCACCGCGCGGAAGATCAGGGACACCAGGACCAGCAGCAGGGGCAGGTACAGGGCGGAGAACAGGGAGGCGTACCAGAACGGAAAGGCCGCGAAGGTGGCACCGGCGGCGGTGAGGAGCCAGACTTCATTTCCGTCCCAGACCGGCCCGATGGTGTTGAGGAGCACGCGGCGTTCGGTGTTGTTGCGGGCAAAGATCTTCATCAGCATCCCTACGCCCAGGTCGAATCCCTCCAGGAAGAGGTAGCCCGTCCACAGGACGGCGATGGCAATGAACCAGATGGTTGGCAGCAGTTCCATGCTTTGTATCCTCGGTCTTAATAGGCTCGGGTCTTAGTAGGCGAAGGCCAGGACGTCGTCGGAGGCTCCGGGCTTGTCCGGTCCGCCGTCGCGGGGTGTGGCGTCCTCGTTCTCGTCCACCGGCGCGTGGACCAGTTCGGGCATCGCCGAGGCGACGCCGCCCCGGACGTACTTCACCAGGAGCTTCACCTCCACCACGAGCAGCACCGCGTAGATCAGGGTGAGGACTATGAGGGACGTCAGGATTTCGCCGGCGGAAACCCCTGGCGAAACGGCCGCGGCGGTGAACATAAACACCTGGTCGATGCCGTTGAGGTCGGGGTTGGGGGCCACCACGAAGGGCTGGCGGCCCATTTCCGTGAAGATCCAGCCCGCGGCGTTGGCACCAAAGGGGGCCAGGATGCCGAACACGGCCAGCCGCATCAGCCAGCGCGACTCGGGAACGGTCCCCTTGCGGGTCAGCCAGAGTGCCACCAGGGCGGCGAGGGCAGCCAGGCCGCCGAATCCGATCATGGCGCGGAAGCCCCAGTAGGTGACCTCCATGACCGGCACGTACTCGATCTCCTGGCCGGCGCGGTCGCCGTAGATGGGGTTGTCAGGAAGGTGCGTGCCGTAGTCGGCCTTGTACTGGTCGAGCAGGCTGTTGACGCCCTTGACCTCGGTGGTGAAGTCGCCCTTGGCGAGGTAGGAGAGGATTCCCGGGACCTCGATCAGCGCCACGATGTCATCGCAGTTGCGGGAGCCCACATTGCCCACGCTCAGGACGGAGAAGCCCGTTCCGTCGTGACATGCGGCCTCGGCGGCGGCCATTTTCATGGGCTGCTGTTCGAACATCAGCTTGCCCTGCAGGTCGCCGGTGAGTGCGGTTCCGGCGAAGGAGATCATGGCGACGACGGCGCCGATCCGCAGCGACTTAATCCACACTGAGTAGTCGGTGCGGTCGCGGCCCGGAATCCCGGCCTCCCCGGCAATGATCTTGCCGTCAGCCCCGACGGTGTCGATGCCGTCGCGGCGCCGGCGCCAGAGGTGGTACCAGGCGATGCCCAGCAGGAATCCGCCGGCCACGGCAAGGGCTCCGAAGAGCGTGTGCGGCACGGCTACCAGGGCGGTGTTGTTGGTGAACACGGCCCAGGCGTCGGTCATCACTGGGCGGCCGTCAATCATCGTGACGCCGACGGGGTGCTGCATCCAGCTGTTGGCCACGATGATGAAGTACGCGGAGAAAAACGAGCCCACCACGGCGATCCAGAGGCACGCGAGGTGAACGCCCTGCTTGAGCTGCTTCCAGCCGAAGATCCACAGGCCCAAAAAGGTTGACTCGACGAAGAAGGCGAGGAGTGCCTCGAGGGCCAGCGGGGCGCCGAAGACGTCGCCCACGAACCGGCTGTACTCGCTCCAGGCCATGCCGAACTGGAACTCCTGAACGATGCCCGTGGCCACGCCCATGATGAAGTTGATGAGGAAGAGCTTTCCCCAGAACTTGGTCATGCGCAGATAGGCTGGATTCCCGGTGCGGTGCCAGACCGTCTGCATTACTGCGACCACCAGGCCTAGCCCGATTGTCAGCGGCACCATCATGAAGTGGTAGACGGTGGTGATTCCGAATTGCCAGCGTGCGATTTCCAAGGCGTCCAAGGCGGTCCCTACTTACGATTGGGTCTAGCTCTCCAGCGTTGTTTTCTACAGTCTGTAGAACTTCAACTTCTACAGAGTGTAGAACAGAGGGCGAACACTGTAAACACGGTTGCATGCACATGGGAGGAACGCAATCACCCGCGACGCGCCGAACGTTCTACCTCATGTAGAAACGAACGGCCAAACGCGATAGATTTGAAGTTGCAGTATCGGAATCACGGCACGGGCCGGGCAACCGGCCCCGGCAGTGCGTTGTCAAAAGGATGTACAGATGGCAAGTCTTGGGGAACTCGAACGCGCAGTGATGGACCTGCTCTGGGCGGGCCACGAAGCAGCCACGGCCAACACGCTGCGGGACCTGCTTGCGCAGAGCACGGCAGCGCATGGCGGAGCAGCAGGCCACGAGGGCAAGGACCTGGCGGTCACCACCGTACTGACGGTCCTCTCGCGTCTTGAAAAGAAGGGCCTCGTGGAACGCGAACGCGGCACCCGGCCGCACCGCTATCAGGCTGTGTCCAGCCGCGAAGACCACACCGCCGAACTCATGCACGAAGTGCTGGGATCCGCTCCGGACCGCGAGGCCGTGCTGGCCCGGTTCATCGGATCCGTGACGGAAAGTGAAGCCGAGACGCTGCGCAAACTGCTTGGCCACAGCTAACACCTGATGTTCTGGACCTCATATTTCCTGGCGGTCCTGGCGATAGTACTGGCCTGGCCGGTACCTATCCTTCTTTCGCGCGCCCACTGGCCGGCGCGCGACCCTTTTACGGCCATGGTGCTGTGGCAGGCCATCGGCCTTGCCGGCGGGCTGTCCATGATCGGCGCCATGCTGGTGTACGGCCTTGAACCCGTCGGCGACAACCTCCTGGCGGGCCTGCGCGCGCTGGCAGGCATGGTCCTGTTTGCGGCGCCCACCACCGCGCTGGGATTCTGGCATCTCTTCGCGCTTTCCGCCGCGGCGCTGCTGACAGCGCACCTCGTCTTCACGCTGCTGCTGACCTATTACAAGATTGAGCGCCAGCGCAGGCGCCACCGCGAGCTGCTGGCCCTCCTGGCATCGCCGTCCGACGACGGGCCCGGCACGGTGGTCATCAACCACGATTCCCCGGTGGCGTACTGCCTGCCGGGCGGCGCCCGCTCTGTCACGGTGCTCTCCGACGGACTCATGGCGGCCCTTGAACCGGCGGAGCTGCGTGCCGTCCTGATTCACGAAAACGCGCACCTGACCCAGCGCCACCACCTGCTGCTGTGGGCCTTCGCCGCATGGCGCCAGGCGCTGCCGTGGCTGCCCACCACACGCCTCGCCCAGGAAGCCGTGAACTCCCTGATCGAAATGCTGGCGGACGACGTTGCTCTGAAGACGGAGAGCAAGGTGACGCTGATCAAGGCGATAGCCATCGTCGCCAGCGGTTCGGCAGCGCCCGCGGGGGCCGCCGTCGTCGAACCGGCCGCAGCCCCCGGGCTTGCGGGGGCAAGCCTGCAGCTGCCGGACGGTGCCGGCGGCGCCGGCCCGGCAAGTACGACGGCGTCACGCGTCAGCCGTCTTCTCTCACCCCGGCCGCCGCTCGGCGGAGGCCTCCGCGCAGCCGTCCTTGCCGTGTGCGCGCTGCTACTGGCGATGCCCACCGCCCTGCTGATCGTTCCCGGCCTGCTGGGCTGAGCCGGCCCGCCTGCTGGTTGAGCAGGCTCCGGCCGACGTTGGGCGCCGCGTCTCAGGCGTCGATGCGTTCGCGGTCCAGGCTGGAGGCACCGGCGATGATGAAGTCCTTGCGCGGCGCGACGTCCGATCCCATCAGCAGGTCGAAGGTGGCTTCCGCCTGCTGCGCGTTCTCGATGTTCACCTTGCGGAGCATGCGGTGCCGGGGGTCCATGGTGGTCTCGGCCAACTGTTCGGCGTCCATCTCGCCAAGGCCCTTGTAGCGCTGGATGGGTTCCTTGTACTTCCTGCCCTCGGCGGCGAGCTTCGCCAGCAGGCTGTGCAGTTCAGCCTCGGAATATGTGTAGATCATCTCGTTGGCCTTTTGCCCGGCATTGATGACTTCCACCCGGTGCAGCGGCGGGACGGCCGCGAAGACCCGGCCCGCCTCCACCATGGGACGCATGTAGCGGAAGAACAAGGTGAGCAGCAGCGTGCGGATGTGCGCGCCGTCGACGTCGGCGTCGGTCATCAGGATGACCTTCCCGTAGCGGGCCGCCTCAATCGCGAAGCTGCGTCCGGAACCGGCCCCGACCACCTGGATAAGGGCCGCGCACTCGGCGTTGGAGAGCATGTCGCCCACTGAAGCCTTCTGGACGTTGAGGATCTTGCCGCGGATCGGCAGCAGTGCCTGGAAGTCGGAGGAGCGCGCCAGTTTGGCCGTGCCGAGGGCCGAGTCGCCCTCCACGATGAACAGTTCGGAGCGGGCGACGTCGTCCGTGCGGCAGTCCGCAAGCTTGGTGGGCATTGACGACGTCTCGAGCGCGGTCTTCCGGCGCTGCGTCTCTTTGTGGACGCGGGCGGAGATGCGCGACTTCATCTCGCTGACGATCTTTTCCAGCAGCAGCGCGGACTGGGCTTTGTCGTTGCGGTTGGAGGAGTTGAGCTTGGCTGCGATCTCCTTCTCCACCACCCGGGCCACGATGGCCTTGACCGCGGAGGTGCCGAGGATCTCCTTCGTCTGGCCCTCGAACTGCGGCTCGGCGAGGCGCACGGTCAGGACGGCGGTGAGCCCGGCGAAGATGTCGTCCTTCTCGATCTTGTCGTTGCCGGCCTTGAGTTTTCGGGCGTTGGCTTCCACGGTCTTCCGGAAGGTCTTCACGAGGGCCTGCTCGAAGCCGGCCTGGTGCGTGCCGCCCTTCGGCGTGGAGATGATGTTCACGAAGCTGCGGACTGTGGTGTCGTAGCCGATCCCCCAGCGCAGCGCGACGTCCACTTCGCAGTCACGTTCCACTTCGGCGATTTTGCTGTGGCCCTTCTCGTCCAGCACGGGAACGGTTTCCTTGAACTTGCCGGCGCCATGCAGGCGCCAGACGTCCGTGACCCCGGAGTCTGCGGCGAGGAATTCCACGAACTCGGAGATGCCGCCGTCGTGGTGGAACACTTCCTCGTGCGCTCCCAGTTCACCGGGCGTGCCGGGGAGCTTGCGCTCATCCCGGACGGTGATCTTCAGGCCGGGCACCAGGAAGGAGGTCTGCCGGGCCCGGGCGGTGAGTTCCTCGTAGGAGAACCGCGCGTCCGCGGTGAAGATCTGTGTGTCCGCCCAGTAGCGGATACGCGTTCCGGTGACGCCGCGCTTCGCCTTACCGACGACGTCGAGGACAGAGTCTTCGACGAACGGAGCGAACGTGGCGGTGGGGTTGGGCCGGCCGTTGTCATTGAAGCGGCCGGGTTCACCCCGGCGGAACGACATCTTGTAGGTCTTGCCGCCCCGGTCCACCTCCGCGTCGAGGCGTGCCGAGAGCGCGTTGACGACGGAGGCACCGACGCCGTGCAGGCCGCCGGAGGCGGTGTAGGAGCCGCCGCCGAACTTGCCGCCGGCATGCAATTTGGTGAAGACCACCTCGACGCCGGTGAGGCCGGTCTTTGGTTCGACGTCGACGGGAATGCCGCGGCCGTCGTCGTGGATCTCTACAGAGTTGTCCGCGTGCAGGATGATCCTGATGTCGTGGCCGAAGCCGGCCAGCGCCTCGTCGACGGAGTTGTCGATGATTTCCCAGAGGCAGTGCATGAGGCCGCGGGAGTCCGTGGATCCGATATACATGCCGGGGCGTTTGCGCACGGCCTCCAGCCCCTCCAGCACCGAAAGGTGGCGGGCGGTGTAATCAGAACTCGGTGCCACAGGTAGTGAACTCCTTTGAGGAACAGGCCGGATCAGCGTAAAAGGCTCCCTCTAGCCTAGTCCCGCCACCGACGAACGCCTGACTGCCACTCCCGACACGGGCCGCCGCTCCGGGCGTTCGTTACGCAGACGTGATACGCGGACAGCGAAAGTGACCCATCCTTGCCATGGTTTGTCAGCGAATGCTGGTTATATAGATGTACAGATCTACTAAGGAGGCCGACATGACAACAGCAGTTGCCGACCGCACGCTAACCGCAGCTGACCGGTGTGACCGTTGCGGAGCGCAGGCATACGTCCGGGTTGTACTCGAGTCCTCCGGAGGTGAGCTGCTCTTCTGCGCCCACCATTCACGCGCCGTCGAAGCGACCCTTAGGCCGCTCAGCTCGGACTGGCACGATGAGACGGACCGGCTGCACGAAAAGGCACCGGTTCCGGTCGACTAGACAACAAAGCTTAAAGCCAGGGCCCCCGCGCGGGGTCCTGGCTTTTTCTTTGTCGCCCTTATTTGTCGCCGGCACGGTTGCCGCGCTCAAATGTCATACCCCCTCCTCAGACTGTATCTATGGATGGAATTGGGGCATCGGAACGGGCTCTGGCGGTCCGCGCGGGCGCCGGCACCCTGCTGGCTGCCGCGTTCTCCGGCGCCGCGGTTCCCGACGCCAATCCGTACTACGGGTTGCCGTATGACGATGACCTCGACGCCGCGTTTCCGGCATCCTTTCCGGAGGACCCGTTTCCTGAGGCTCTGTTCGCCGACCGTCCTTTCGACGAGGACCACTTTGACGACGGTGTTCCATCCAGCGCTGCAGGGACCGCGGCAAAGACGGGGGCCTGGGCGCGGCCGAGCAGATCGCGCTGGTCAGGGGCGAGTCCCCAAACGGCGGGAACCGGCTCCTCTGCACAGCAAAAGCCCTGGTGCAGATGCCCCACGCCTTGGCCGCGCTGGATACAGGGCAGCTGAATGAAGAGCGGGTCATCCTGTTCGCCAGGGAAACAGCGGTCCTGTCAGTGGCCGACCGGACTGCCGTTGATGAGGAGCTAGCGGCAGAGACCGGAACCTTCAAGGGCGCCGTGACCCGGGCCATGGTGGCAGCCGTCCGGGCGGCAGCTATCCGGCGGAATCCCCGTTCCGTGGCCCAGCGGGCCAGCCATGCCGCATCGGAGCGCAGGGTAAGCCTGCGCCCGGCGCCGGACTGCATGACCCATTTCACGGCGCTGCCGCCCGTCCAGCAGGGCGTCTCAGTTCTGGCGGCGCTGCCCCCGGTTACGGCGTCGTCCTGGCTGACTGGGCACGGGACCTCATCGCCGGACTGGGAGAGCCGCGTCGTGTCCATCCCGCGGTGCACGATTCGGCTGCTCCACAGCCGATGTGAAGGAGCTCCAAGACCTGGGTTCGGCGGCTCTTCACCGCGCCCGGGACGGGTGACCTGGTGGCCATGGACTCCCGACGGCGTCTCTTCCCGGCACCGCTGCAGCATCGAACTGACGACGCCCACCGGCCACACTTACCGCTCCGCCCGCATAGGTTGGTCGCCTGTCGGCTGCGCCGAACTCCCGCGATTCAATGCTGCCCGAAATCCGACCGCCGGCGTACGCCCCTATTCATCGCGTCTCCAGTCTCGCGTGCCAACAACAAGACACCCGGGTACGACAAAGGCCAGGCCTGCCGCCGATTCGACGGAAGGCCTGGCCTTTGTTCGTGTGTACTAGCCCAGCGTTTCCTAGTCCAGGTAGTCCCGCAGGACCTGCGACCGGGACGGGTGGCGGAGCTTGGACATCGTCTTCGATTCGATCTGACGGATGCGCTCACGGGTAACGCCGTAGACCTTGCCGATTTCGTCTAAAGTCTTCGGCTGGCCATCCGTGAGGCCGAACCGCATGGCAACAACACCGGCTTCGCGCTCGGACAGGGTGTCCAGCACGGAGTGCAGCTGTTCCTGCAGCAGGGTGAAGCTCACGGCGTCGGCGGGCACCACGGCTTCGGAGTCCTCGATCAGGTCACCGAACTCGGAGTCGCCGTCCTCGCCAAGCGGGGTGTGCAGCGAAATAGGCTCGCGGCCGTACTTCTGGACCTCGACGACCTTCTCGGGGGTCATGTCGAGCTCAAGCGCCAGCTCTTCGGGCGTGGGTTCGCGGCCCAGGTCCTGCAGCATCTGGCGCTGGACACGGGCCAGCTTGTTAATGACTTCCACCATGTGCACCGGGATACGGATGGTGCGGGCCTGGTCCGCCATGGCGCGGGTGATGGCCTGGCGGATCCACCAAGTGGCGTAGGTGGAGAACTTAAAGCCCTTGGTGTAGTCGAACTTCTCAACGGCACGGATGAGGCCGAGGTTGCCTTCCTGAATCAGGTCCAGGAACAGCATGCCGCGACCGGTGTAGCGCTTGGCCAGCGACACCACGAGACGGAGGTTGGCCTCGAGCAGGTGGTTCTTGGCGCGCTTGCCGTCATGGATGATGAACTCAAGCTCGCGCTTGTACTTCGGATCCATCGAGCCGTCGTCGGCGGCGATCTTCTCTTCGGCGAACAGGCCGGCCTCAATGCGGAGCGCGAGGTCAACTTCCTGCTCGGCGTTAAGGAGGGCTACCTTGCCGATTTGCTTCAGGTAGTCCTTGACGGGGTCGGCGGTGGCGCCGGCCGACATGACCTGCTGCACAGGTGCGTCGTCGTCATCGGCGTCAGAGTAAACGAATCCCGAACCGGTAGGCGCTGCGGCTTCCTTGCCGGCCTCGTCGGGTTCATCGACCAGATCAGCGGTGTCGGGCTGCGCTTCGTCGAGGTCCTCCTCGACTTCCGCATCGTCATCGGTTGAGCGGCTTCCGGCAGCTTCGGCCGCAGCCTTGGCTCCGGGCTTGGGTCCGCGCTTCTTGGGCTCGGGCTTCCCAGCGGCACGGGTGGCGGCACGCTTGGCGCTGGATGCCGCCGGCTTCTCCTCGGCAGTTTCAACGGCCAGGGCGGCGGGTTCCTTCTTCGCGGAAGACGGGGTCACAGAAAACCTTTCTAGCGGCGGTCTGTGGAGTCACCTTCGGGCAACACCACTATGACCCTGTCAAGTCCGTGATTCACATCAGATGCATCCGACCGACAGGGCCACTAAGTAGAACTGCCGGGGCGGCCGCAATGTTCCCGAATGGGATCCACTGCAAGCATTGATTCACGGACCCAACCGGGTCTCGGCCTCCATTGTCTCACGATTTTCCGCACCAGGGGCCGACCGGGCCGTAATACACCCCGCCGGCGGGGCGCGTCGGCTTCGGCATGCCTCTGTCTTCCGCCGAGTGGGGGCATGCACCCCGGGCCGTGCCTGGTACCTGCACTCGGTCCCGCCCCTTTGCTCTACGCAGCGTCCGATCCGAATCTCTGCCACGCGGCCTCACTGCGCCCTGCCCAGCCGCAGATCGTTCCCCGCCGGACCACCTCGGACAGCAACTCGGCCAACCGGTAGCCCGGGCTGGCTTCCATGGCCCGGGTCAATGATGCGTGCGCGAAGGAACCCCTCCCGCGGCACCATTCGATCCAGCCGGCGGCCGTTAGTGCCGCTGCCTGCGCCTCACCCGCGCCGCACGAGAGCCCCACCATCAGGCCCTCCAGGCGATTCAACGTGTCCCAGTCCGGCACGGGTGGACTCAGGCCCAGTAGGACTTCGCCATAGCCGGGCAGGGCATCCGGGCCGCAGCTGGAGATCGGCGCATGCTCGGGGTTGTTTGGTGCCTGCCCTTGTTCGGGACAGCTCGGAGTCACTTGCGTTTCCGGCAGCGGCGGGCAGGACACGGGCAATCCCTCCCCCGCGGAGAAAATCCCAAAGGCTTCCGCACCTGCGGCCGCTGCGGCGCGCCCCGCGGCCGCCATGACCAGGACGGCGTCGCGCCAGGCCGGAACACTGAGGGACGCGCGCAGGAAGCCGGCGAGTTCCGGTTCAAGGCCGTCTGGCGTGCCGGAGAGTGAACGGGCCGGAAGCGCCGATCCGCCGGGGACGACTGGCCCCGAGACGCCTCCCCCCGGAACGGCTTCAGGCGAAACGATCTCCAGCGCAGCTGCCCAGGCATCGAGGACCGCGTCGAACTGCGCCCGAAGAGTCCCCTTGCCGGCCAAGGCCAGAGTCCACTCGCGTTCAGCTGCCATGACAACGGCATCGTCCGCTGCCGGAGTGTCCGCGGCGCCGGGCGAAGGAGTACCCGGAGGCGCGCCGACGCTGCTGCCCAGGTACACCATTTCGGCATTGAGCCTGCTGTCCCGGATCTCGGCAATGGGCCGGCCTGGCTGCGGGCAGCAGCTGCTGTCAGCGCAGTAGATGTTGCGCCAGTACTCGTCGCCGACGCGCCAGGCGTCCCGCACCGGCATGCCGGCCAGGCCGAGCGCGCATTCCAGATCGGCGAGTAGGGGCCGAAAGGACAACGCCGCCGCACCTTCCCTGCCGTCGCCGTCAAGGCTGTGGTCGTTAAGGCTGTCGCCAAAACCGCCGTCGTCGAAGAAGACCAGCAGTGTGCCGTCGGCTTCCTTGTCCGCCAGAAGGTACTCCGCCACAGTCCTTGCGAATGCCTCCCGGCCGCGGCGTCCGCCGTCCTCCGGGAGGTCGACCCGAAGCGTCGCTCCGAGGCGCTTGCCCTGCATGGTCATGGCCACGAGGCTCTGCGATGGCCAGTAGCCAAGACTGTGCGGGATATAGCCAAGAATATCTTCGGGTCCGCTGATGGTGAGATGCTCGGGTGCTTTCATGAAAACAGCTTCCGACGGCGGTGACCGCGTCCGCGATACCCGACTGGCCCTATGTGGACAACAGGCGGTTGTTAAGGAGTAGTGCCCCACAAGAAGTGCAGTGGCGCTGTCGGCGATAAAACCTCTAGCCGCGGAAAGGCGTCTTGCGGCGGGCAATCCGTGCCCTGCGCTGCTGGGCCATTGCCTGCAACAGCGGAGGCACCACCACACCCTGGGCCGCCATCTGCCGCCGGACCTTGCGGCGGACCACCAGCATGGCGACGGAGCCAACCCCGAGGATCAGGAAGTGAACGCAGAGCGCGATGCGGAACGGTTCCAGGCCGTAGAGCTCCCCGCGGGAAAAGCCCGTCGAGTTGAGGATGTCCAGGACGGCGCCGATCAGGTAGATGGCCATGAGCGCTGCGAAGAAGCCGCCCACGTTGACGATGCCCGTGGCGGTCCCGATCCGGTGGGCCGGGTTAAAGGTGCGGGCGAAGTCGAAGCCGATCATGGAGCCCGGGCCGCCGATGGCCAGCACCACGATGAGGACCGCCAGCAGCCACAGGGGTGAGCGGCCGGGATACAGCAGCACGGCCGCCCACGCTGCCGCGGTGGCAGCGACGAGGAGGAGAACCATGGTGGAGCGACGGAGGGGGTGCCGCGCAACAAAGCGTCCGATCAGCGGCCCGGCCCCGATGGCGCCGGCCACGTAGAGGGACATGAGCGAGGCGACGGTGCCGGCGTCGAGCCCCTGCGCCGAAATCAGGAACGGGTAGCCCCAGGTCATCGCGAACACGGTGCCGCTGAACTGGATGGTGAAGTGGCTCCACATTCCCAGCCGCGTCCCCGGCTGCTTCCACGCACGCGACAGTGAAACGCCCGTGGCGCGCAGCCCCTTGGCCGCGTCCCCCTTTGGCGTGCCGGACGGCACGTCCTGCAGCATCAGGACAACCAGCACGACGGCGACACCGGAGAATCCGGCCAGCGCAAGGAACGCCGGGGTCCAGCCCGCAGCGTGCAGGATAAAGGCGAACGGCACCACGCTCAGCAGCTGGCCGAGCTGTCCGGACATGCCGGTCAGCTGGGTTAGCAGCGGAACCCGCGCGGGCGCGAACCACAGCGGAATCAGCCGGATGACGGAGATGAAAGTCATGGCGTCGCCGGCGCCCACGAGCACGCGGCCCAGTACACCTGCCGGGACGCTGTCCGCAAACGCCAGCTGCAGCTGGCCGAGGCCCATCAGCAGGGCGCCCCCGGCAATCATTGCCCGGGAACCGAACCTGTCCACCAGCACGCCCACCGGAATCTGCAGGCCGGCGTACACCAGCAGCTGAAGCACCGTGAAAAAGGAGATGGCCGAGGCGCTCGCGTGGAACCTCTCGGTGGCCTCCAGGCCCACCACACCGAACGACGTACGCTGCGTCACCGCCACGAGGTAAGAGAAGATGCCAATGGACCAGATGAGCCAGGCGCGGGGTGCAGTCACCCTCTTATTATCCTCGGCGGGAACAAAAATACTATTTAATTCGCCCGGTTTTGGCCCTGCAAGTGACGAGTCTTATGCCTTCCAGTGACGGGGCTTACGGCGCCGGATTCTCCCGGGCGAGGTAGGCCTCCACAGCGGCGCCCAGGGCATCGCCGTCGGGCAGTTCATCGTTCTCGTTGGCGAGCAGGGACCGGCGCACCGTGCCCTCTGCCTTTTCGTCGTAGCGGGCCTCAAGCCGGGCCACCACCTGCTGGACTTCCTCCGAGGCCTCGATCTGCTCGGCAATCTGCCGGCCCACTTCGCGGCCGGACTCGCGCAGCCGGTCTGTCGGCAGCATCAGTGACGTGGCTGCTCCCAGGTACTCCAGCCCCGCCACAGCGGCGGTGGGGTACTCCGCCTCGGCCAGATAGTGCGGCACGTGGATCACGTACCCGGCAACATTGCGGCCGGCGTCAGTCAGGCGGAGTTCCAGGACATGCCCGACGGCGGCCGGAACTTCCACGGTCGGCTTCCACGAGGAGATGCCTTCAATAAGTTCGGGCCGGTTGCCGTGCACAGTCACCCCCACCGGGCGCGTGTGGGGCACGGGCATGGGAATCGAGTGGATCCAGGTCACCAGGTTGACGTCCAGTGCCTCAACGATCTGCACTACGGCGCGGGCGAAACGTTCCCACTGCAAGTCCGGCTCGAACCCGGCGAGGAACAGGAAGGGCTTGCCCAGCCCGTCAACAAGCCTGTACAGGGCCAGGGTGGGCGGCTGGTAATCCTGCAGATGGTCCTCGACAAAGGTCACATGCGGGCGCCGGGAGCGGTAGTCCATCAGCTGGTCGGCGTCGAACACGGCCACACGTTCGGAGTCGAGCGTGTCCAGCAGTTCGTCCGTGATCTGCCGGACCACGTGGCCGGCATCGGCGAAACCAGTGAAGCCCATCACCAGGTTCAGCCCGCGGAGCTCAGGGTTATGGAACAGCCCAATGTTCTTGGCATACAGCGCGTCGGGGTCCAGCAGCGAGCCGGAAATCCTTTCAAACACGGCGAGTTCCTTTCGTGGGCAGGGAGTTAATTTGCATAACGCCCGGCAGGGCGGCGTCATTCCTCGGGGCGATGTGGCGCGGCTCTCAACCGGCCCGGCTCCCGGGGGCTTCCCCGCAGTTGCGGAACCAGAGACTACGATCGGAATTGGCTCTTTTTGCCTGCGCTCCCTGCCCGAACAATCACAGAGAATTGAGGACCGATCCTCGTGGTCAAGAATACTGAAGTCAACCTTAGTGCCATTGCAAGGGACCTGAAAAAGGCGGCAAGCGACGCAGTGGTCATCGGCGTCGGACAGGGCACGGACGGCCCGTTCCTGCTGGAAAACCCGTTGACGGCGAAGTCCGTCGAGGCACTGGCCGACTCCTTGAAGGTCCTCGGCATCACCGGCGCTCCGGACCAGGCGGTCCGCCTTCCCGGCCTTCCGGAAACGGGCTCCGGCATCCTGGTCCTGGCAGGCGTCGGCAAGGTCGACGCCGGGGGAAAGGTCTCGGGCGAGGGGCTGCGCCGCGCGGCGGGCTCCGCAGTCCGCCAGCTTGCCGGGCTGTCCTCCGTCACGCTGGCCTTCCCGACGGCGACCATCGCCGATGTTGCCGCCATTGCCGAGGGTGCCGCGCTGGGCGCGTACTCCTTCACCGAGTTCCGTTCGTCCAAGGACGGTCTCAAGGACCCCGTGGCCAACGTCGCCATCTTCACCGAACTGGCCGGCGATAAGGACCTGAACGCCGCACTTGACCGTGCGCGCCTGCTGGGCAAGGCCGTCAACGCCACCCGCTCGCTCGTGAACCAGCCGCCGAGCCACCTCTACCCCGAGTCGTTCGCCGACGCCGCCAAGGACCTTTCCAAGGGACTGCCCGTCAAGGTCACGGTCTGGGACGAAAAGCGCCTGGAGAAGGAAGGCTTCGGCGGCATCATGGGCGTCGGCAAAGGCTCCGCCCGGCAGCCCCGGCTCGTCAAGGTGGAGTACTCCCCTGCCAAGGCCACCCGGAAAATCGCACTGGTCGGCAAGGGCATCACCTTCGACACCGGCGGCATTTCCATCAAGCCGGCCCTCGGCATGGGTGACATGAAGAGCGACATGGCGGGAGCCGCCGTCGTGCTTAATACGGTGCTGGCCATCGCGGGCCTGGGCCTGCCCGTCAAGGCAACCGCCTGGCTGTGCATTGCCGAGAACATGCCCTCCGGCGCCGCCTCCCGTCCCGCCGACGTGCTGACCATGTTCGGCGGCAAGACGGTGGAAGTGCTGAACACCGACGCCGAAGGCCGGCTGGTGATGGCCGACGGCATCGTCGCGGCAAGCCAGGAGTACCCGGACGCCATCATCGACGTTGCCACCCTGACGGGCGCCCAACTGATCGCGCTCGGGAACCGCACCGCCGGCATCATGGGCGCGGACAGCGTGACCGGCCCGCTGAAGGCGGCCGCGGACCGGGCCGGCGAACTTGTCTGGCCCATGCCCCTGCCGGACGAGCTGCGGCCCAGCCTCGACTCCCAGGTGGCGGACCTCGCCAACATCGGTGAGCGCCACGGCGGCATGATGACGGCGGCCGTGTTCCTGCGCGAGTTCGTGGGCAAGGACAAGGGCGGCCAGACCATCCCGTGGGCGCACATCGACATCGCCGGCCCCTCGTTCAACAACGGGGCGCCCTATGGCTACACGCCGAAGCAGGGCACCGGCTGCACCGTGCGCACGCTGGTGGCCTACGTCGAGGATCTCCTGGCCTAGGTCTACTACCCACACAGGCCGGTGCGCCGCGGCTGTGTGGCAGCGTGATCCGCTCGCCACACAGCCGCGTGACACTCGACACAAGCGCTCCACAAAAGCACCGGCAAGGTGGAGCATGGATAAGTGGTTCGCTAAGGTGAACCACGGTAGTCACAAATGAAAGGGAAATGGCCTGCTGGCATAATCACGGCAGAGCAATTTCCAAGACCAGATGATGCGTACTCTCGTGTCATCGTTCACGCGAGGGAGCGTCTAAGTGGCCGATCAGGCAACTGCGCAAGAATTCGACATCCTGGTACTCGGTGGTGGCAGCGGCGGATACGCCACGGCTCTCCGGGCCGTTCAGCTTGGCTTCACCGTTGGCCTCGTGGAGAAGGGCAAGCTCGGCGGTACCTGCCTCCACAACGGCTGCATTCCCACCAAGGCGCTGCTGCACTCGGCCGAACTGGCAGACCACGCCCGCGACTCCGCCAAGTACGGCGTGAACGTCACCTTGGACAGCATCGACATCACCGCTGTCAACGCGTACAAAGACGGCATCATCACCGGCAAGTTCAAGGGCCTGCAGGGCCTGATCAAGTCCAAGGGCATCACCGTCATCGAAGGTGAAGGCAAGCTGCAGGGCACCGACACCGTCGTCGTGAACGGCACGGCCTACAAGGGCAAGAACATCGTTCTTGCCACGGGCTCCTATTCCCGCTCCCTGCCGGGCCTGGAAATCGGCGGCAAGGTAATCACCTCCGACGAAGCCCTGAAGATGGAAAACATCCCCAAGAGCGTCATCATCCTGGGCGGCGGCGTGATCGGCGTCGAGTTCGCTTCGGTCTGGAAGTCCTTCGGCGTCGACGTCACCATCGTTGAGGGCCTGCCGTCGCTGGTCCCGAACGAAGACGCAGCGATCGTCAAGAACTTTGAGCGTGCCTTCAAGAAGCGCGGCATCAAGTTCTCCACCGGTGTCTTCTTCCAAGGCGTCGAACAGAACAACGACGGCGTCAAGGTCACCCTGGTTGACGGCAAGACCTTCGAAGCCGAACTGCTCCTCGTGGCAGTGGGCCGAGGTCCCGTGACCGCCAACCTCGGCTACGAAGAGGCCGGCATCACCATCGACCGCGGCTTCGTCATCACCAACGAGCGCCTGCACACCGGCGTGGGCAACGTCTACGCCGTCGGCGACATTGTTCCCGGCGTCCAGCTCGCCCACCGCGGCTACCAGCAGGGCATCTTCGTGGCCGAGGAAATTGCCGGCCTGAAGCCCGTCATCGTCGAGGATGTCAACATCCCCAAGGTGACCTACTCGGAGCCCGAGATCGCCACCGTCGGCTACACCGAAAAGGCCGCGAAGGAAAAGTTCGGCGACGACCAGGTGGAGACCCAGGAGTACAACCTGGCCGGCAACGGCAAGAGCTCCATCCTCGGCACCGGCGGCCTCGTGAAGCTGGTCCGCCAGAAGGACGGCCCCGTGGTGGGCGTTCACATGCTCGGCTCCCGCATGGGCGAGCAGATCGGCGAAGCACAGCTGATCGTGAACTGGGAAGCCTACCCGGAGGATGTGGCCCAGCTGCTGCACGCCCACCCGACCCAGAACGAGGCCCTGGGCGAGGCCAACCTGGCCCTCGCCGGCAAAGCCCTTCACGGCTAATTCGTTCCGCAAGACAACCAGGGCCTGGTGCACCCGGCTCGAACAGCAGCGTGCACCAGGCCCGAACAATGCAGCAACCATCCGCACTTTAGATCAATAAAGGAGAACGGGGACGACATGTCTGAATCCGTTAACTTGCCCGCCCTCGGTGAGAGCGTCACCGAAGGAACTGTCACCCGCTGGCTCAAGCAGGTAGGTGACCGGGTAGAGGTGGACGAACCGCTGCTCGAGGTTTCCACCGACAAAGTAGACACTGAAATCCCCTCTCCGATCGCCGGCGTCATCGAGGAAATCCTCGTGGCCGAAGATGAGACCGCTGAAGTTGGCGCCCCGCTGGTGCGCATCGGTGACGGCTCGGGCAGCGGCGCTGCCGAAGAGGCCCCCGCCGCAGCTCCCGCCGAAGAGGCACCTGCAGCAGCCCCCGCAGCTCCCGTCGAAGAGGCACCTGCTGCAGCACCCGTCCAGGAAGCACCCGCCGCAGAAGCAGCACCCGCCTCCTCCGGCGAAGGCCACGAGGTTACCCTGCCCGCACTTGGCGAGAGCGTCACCGAAGGCACTGTCACCCGCTGGCTCAAGGCCATTGGCGACACCGTTGAAGTTGATGAGCCGCTGCTCGAGGTCTCCACCGACAAGGTAGACACCGAGATCCCGTCCCCCGTGGCCGGCACGCTGCAGGAAATCCGCGTCAACGAGGACGAGACCGCCGAGGTTGGCTCTGTCCTCGCCGTCATCGGCTCCGGCGCCGCTGCTCCTGCTGCGGCTCCCGAGAAGCCCGCCGAGGCCCCCGCCGCCCCCGCAGCGGAACAGCCCGCCCCGGCAGCCGAGAAGCCCGCTGAAGCCCCTGCTCCGCAGGCAGCACCCGCGCCCCAGGCAGCACCCGCACCGCAGGCTGCACCGGCTCCCCAGGCAGCACCCGCCCCGCAGGCCGCCCCGGCCGCAGGCGGCGAGTCCGGCTACGTCACTCCGCTGGTCCGCAAGCTCGCCAACCAGCACGGCGTGGACATCGCCTCCGTCTCCGGCACGGGCGTCGGCGGCCGCATCCGCAAGCAGGACGTCCTGGCCGCTGCTGAATCCAAGGCCGCTCCGGCAGCCGCAGCGCCGGCAGCCCCTGCCGCCTCCGCAGCCCCGTCGGCCGCAGCGTCCTCGCTGCGCGGCACCGTCAAGAAGGCACCGCGGATCCGCCAGGTCATCGCCCGCCGCATGCGTGAGTCGCTGGATGTTTCCACCCAGCTGACCCAGGTCCACGAAGTGGACATGACCAAGGTGGCCAAGCTGCGCCTGAAGGCCAAGAACTCGTTCCAGGCCCAGAACGGCGTCAAGCTCACGTTCCTGCCCTTCATCGCCAAGGCCGTGGCCGAGGCCCTCAAGCAGCACGCCACGCTCAACGCCGCGTACGACGAGGACAAGCAGGAAATCACGTACCACAACGCCGAGCACCTGGCGATCGCCGTCGACACCGACAAGGGCCTGCTGGTTCCGGTCATCTCCGACGCCGGAAGCCTGAACCTCGCCGGCCTGGCCGGCAAGATCGCCGACGTCGCGGACCGCACCCGCAACGGCAAGATCGGCCCGGACGAACTGTCCGGCGGTACGTTCAGCATCACCAACATCGGCTCCGTCGGCGCACTGTTCGACACCCCGATCATCAACCAGCCGCAGGTCGGCATCCTGGGCACCGGCGCGATCGTCAAGCGCCCCGTAGTGGTCCAGGACGAGAACGGTGACGACTCGATCGCCATCCGCTCCATGATGTACCTTTCCCTCACGTACGACCACCGCCTGGTGGACGGTGCAGACGCCGGTCGCTTCCTGCAGACGCTGAAGGCCCGCCTCGAAGAGGGCGCGTTCGAAGCGGACCTGGGACTGTAACCCTGCGACTGTAGCCAACTGCCAATAACGACGGCGGTGCGGGCGCCGGTGGATTGCCACCGGAGTCCGTGCCACCGTCGTTGTTTAAACGCCTCCGGGGCAACTTTTAAACCGTCACAGTGCCACGCGTGGATTTGCTACAGGACGTAGAACAGACTGGCTAAGCTGGAGCCATGACTATTCTCTTCAACATTCTGGTGTTCCTGCACGTCGTCGGAGCGGCCATGATCGTGGGCTACTGGATCGGCACGATGAAGCAGCCCACCGTGCACCCCCGCCAGCGCGACGGAGCCTTCCTGCAGCTGCTCACAGGCATCGCCATGATGGGTGTACTGCCGATTCTTCATAATCAGGATCCGACCAATTTTGGCGACCCGAACTACGCCAAGCTGGGCATCAAGTTCGTCATCGCCGTCGTGGTGGCAGTCCTGGCTGTGATTGGCGCGCGCAAGGTCAAGAACGGGCAGCCCGTCTCAACCGGCCTCGCACACGGCGTTGGCGGGCTGGCACTGATCAACATCGCCATCGCCACCCTGTGGAACTAACAGCCGAACCAACCCGGAACCAGGCCGCAAATCCGGCAATTCGGTCATAATCCTCTGACAGCGGACAACCCGTGCACGCGGGGCACCTAATCCATAGGATTGGTAGCGGCGGGGCTCTGGCAGGCGCCGGACCCCGGATCGAATCAACGTTGAGGAGTGACATGGCTACAACACGCAACGCGCACACTGTATGGACCGGCAGCCTGACGGAGGGTTCAGGCAACACCACGCTGGACAGCTCGGGCCTCGGCACGTTCGACGTCACCTGGAAGGCCCGCACCGAGGCGGCAGGCGGCAAGACCAGCCCCGAAGAACTCATCGCCGCGGCACACTCCGCATGCTTCTCCATGGCGTTCAGCCACGAGCTGAGCCAGGCCGGTTTCACCCCGGACGAAGTCAACACCAAGGCGGAAGTTGGCTTCCAGCCCGGCACCGGCATCACCGGCAGCCACCTGACCCTGAACGCCCGCATCCCCGGCATCTCCGAGGAGGACTTCCAGCGCATCGCGGAGTCCGCCAAGAAGGGCTGCCCGGTATCGCAGGCCCTGACCGGCATCGAGATCACCCTGGACGCCACCCTGGCCTCCTGATCTTAAAAGCCCGAAGGCCCTGTTCCCCTGGTAAATCCAGTCGGGAACAGGGCCTTCATGCGTTTCGGGGAGGGGCCGCCGGCTCTGGGCCGGCAGCCCCCGGCTTCCCCGCTACGCGCCGGCGCGGCGGGCCGGCAGCGGTTCCGGCCGCAGCCGGCGGTAGCCCTCGCGGGCCGGCGGCCGGTCCGTGGGCAGCTCCTGCACCATCTCCTTCAGCGCCGTGATGCCCGACTCCAGCTGGGGGTCCCGGCGGGCAGCGTACGCGTGCGGCGGGAACGTCACCTCGATGTCCGGAGCCACGCCGTGGTTTTCGACGCTCCAGCCCACGCCGCCGCCGAACCACGTGGCGTAGCGGGGCTGCGTCACGCCTGTTCCGTCGGCAAGCGTGAAGCGGTTGTCGATGCCGACGACACCGCCCCAGGTGCGGGTGCCGATCACCGGGCCGATGCCGCGCAGCTTCGAGACCTGCGTGATGATGTCGCCATCGGAACCGGCAAATTCATCGGCCAGGATGATGACGGGACCGCGCGGCGCGTGGTGCGGATAGGTCCGGGGCTTTTCGCCGCGGGGCATGCTCCAGCCCGTCACCTTCCGACCGATCAGTTCGGCCACAAGCTGGGAGGTGTGCCCGCCGCGGTTGCGGCGCACATCCACGATCAGGCCGTCAAGCGCCGTCTCGGTGTCCAGGTCGCGGTGGAGCTGCGCCCAGCCGTTGGCCATCATGTCCGGGATATGCAGGTAGCCGAACTTGCCGTCCGACGCTTCGCGTACTGTGCGGCGGTTGGCATTCACCCAGTCCTGGTACCGCAGCCGTTCCTCATCCCTGATGGGGACGACCGCGATCCGGCGCTGGGCTCCGGCTGCCGGGCCGTGGCCGGCGCCGTTGCGGATGGTCAGTTCAACGGCACGTCCCGCCGCGCCCACCAGTTGCATGGCGGGGGTCAGGGACTCTGTGAGGCGCACGCCGTCGATTGCCAGCAGGACGTCCCCGGCCTTGGCGTCGGCGCCCGGCCGGGTCAGCGGCGAGGTGGCCAGCGGGTCCGACGATTCGCCGGCCAGGATGCGCTCGATTTCCCATCCCTCACCGGTGAACGCGAGGTCGGCACCCAGCCGGCCCTGGCCGTTGCTGCCGTTTTCCGTGGCCGCCGCCGGGCGCACATAAGCGTGGGACGTGCCGAGCTCGCCATGCAGCTCCCACAGCAGGTCCACCAGGTCGTCATGCGATCCGAGCCGCTCCACCAGCGGACGGTAGCGGGCGTGGATGGAGTCCCAGTCCTGGCCCGCCATGTCCTCGGTCCAGAAGAAGTCGCGCTGCAGCCGCCATGCCTCGTCGAACGCCTGGCCCCATACGCTCAGCGGATCCATCAGGACGCGGATGCGGGTGAGGTCCACCTTGACCTGCTGGCCGGAGTCCTCGTCGGCCTTCACGTCGGAGGGCACCACCCGGACCTGCTTGTCGTGGACCAGGACCACCTTCCTGCCGTCGCCGGACAGGCGGTAGCTGTCCAGGGAGTCCACGAGGGTGGTGCTCTTGCGCTTGGCCAGGTCGAAGCGGACCAGGCTCGGGGCGGCGTTCTTGTCCTCCAGGCTCGCCCTGCCCTCCCCGGTGACGCCGGCGAGGGCGCTGTCGAGCCACAGCAGCGCACCGTCGGCGGCGGTCAGGGCCGAGTAGTTGCCCTGCGGGACCGGGACGCTGATGACCCGGTGGGCGAGGCCGTCGGCGTCCACCTTCACGGCGGCCGGCGCCGTTTCGCCTTCTGCGGCTGCGCCGGAGTTGGCTGCACCTGACTGCGCTGTACCGGGCCGGGGTGCGGTGCGGTCCGCCAAGGCGACGCTGGGGCCGAACGGCGAAGCGGTGTCCGCCGCGAGTGCCACGAGGTAGGGCTTGATGGGGCTGGGGAAGGAAAGGTCAAAGGAATGGCCGTCGTAGACGGGATCGAAACTGCGGTTGGAGAGGAAGGCCAGGAACTTACCGTCCGGGGAGAACGACGGCGATTCGTCCCGGAAGCGTCCGTCCGTCACCTCCACAATGGCTGCCCCGGCCTTGGCCTCCGGGGCCTTGGCTGTCCCGGCCATGGCGTCCGGGGTGCTGGTTTCCCGGACATTCGTGTCAAGGGCGTCGGCACGGACCAGGCGCAGGCGGCTGCGTGACCCGAAGGACGTCACCGGTTCAGACCAGGCGAGCCAGGCGGAGTCCGGCGACCAGGCGAGGTCCTCAATGCTGCCCTCGCCGATGCTGGTTACCGCCGTCAGCGTGCCGTCCCGGGTGTCAGCGATGTACAGGTCGCCAAAGGCGGTTCCGATGGCGATCCAGCGGCCGTCCGGGCTGGCTTCGATGGCACTGGCGCGTGAAGGCCTGGGGAACCGGACCGTGAGCGGGCCTGATTCTGCCGCAACGGTGCCGGTTGCCTGGCCGGCCGTTGTTTCGGTCGCAGTCCCGGTCGCTGCCTCCGCCGGGGCGAGGTCGGCCGCAGCGTCATCGGCCACCGGGTGGGTGGCGCGGGGCCCCGCTACGCCCGCGGCGGAGACAGGGCTGGGCAGGGGAACTTCCGGTGCCGCAGCTTCCGGCTGATCCCCGGCGGGTACGCTGTCCGGGGCAGCGCCGGTCTTGGCCGCCGCTGAGGCCTTGGCGGCTGCATGGACTGCGGCATCGTATCCCGGTACCTGCGGGGCGATTTCCCTGATGAACAGGGCCTCCTCGCCGTCGTGGTCAGCCACGTATGCGATGCGGCCGTCCGGAAGTGGACGGGGCAGGCGGGCGCGCACCCCGGCCGTTGCCTCGACCACGCGGGACGGTCCGTCCTTGTGCCGGAGCCAGTGGATTGTTCCATGGGCCTCCACAGCGCTGGCTTCCCCTGCGGTGTCCGGCCGGACGTCGCCGAGGTGCTTGGAGACCTTGAGGAGCGAGGGACGGCGGCCCTGGGACGCCGATCCAAGCGTGATCTCCAGGCGGACGGCCTCGGACCCGAGGTTATGCAGTAGCCAGAGCTCACCGGCCGATTCGAAGATGACGCGTTTGCCGTCGGTGGAGGCGTGGCGGACGTAGAAGTCCTCATGGTCGGTGTGGCGCCGCAGGTCCCCGCCGCCGGGCAGGACCGAGTACAGGTTGCCGTAGCCTTCGTGGTCTGAGAGGAAGGCAATGCGCCCGTCGACCCACATCGGGTCGGCCAGGTTGCCGTCCAGCTCCGGAAGCAGCCGCTCAAACTCGCCGTTTCCGTCCGCGTCGATCCAGAGCTTGCCGGCGGTGCCGCCACGGTAGCGCTTCCACGCCGCCGGTTCGCGGGACAGCACGCTGCCCACCACCACCGGCTTTTCGTCCCCAAGCTCCGGGCCGAACGCCACGGATTCGACCGGTCCCAGCGGGAGCTCCTGGGCCCAGCCGCCGTCCGTGGACAGCCGGTAAGCGTGCGTGTGGCGGCTCTCGGCCTGCCGGAACGCGCTGGTGACCACGATGTCCCCCGCGGGGGTAAAGCCTTTAACCCGAGTGGTGCTGTGCCCGAAGAAGGTCAGCTGGCGGTACCCCCCGCCGTCGACATCAGCGATGACCACCTCGGGGGCCGTCCCCTGGATTACCGTCCAGACCAGCCGCTTCCCGTCCGGCGTAAAGCGCGGGTTGCGGGCGGGCAGCTGGAGTGAGGATACACGCCAGGCGCGGCCGCCGCTGAGGGGGGCAATCCAGACGTCGTCCTCGGCCACAAACGTGACCAGATCGCCGTGGACATGAGGGAACCGGAGGTAACTCGAAGAGGTCATCGTTCGATCATAGTCAACGTGACATGAGCCATCGGGGAGGTGCCCTGCCGTGCCGGGCATGGTGAGATGGATCATGCGCATCGTCATGGCCGGGGCCTCCGGGCTCATCGGGACCGCCCTTTCCTCCCGCCTCTCCTCCGACGGGCACGACGTCGTCCGGCTGGTCAGGCGGCCGCCGTCGTCCCCGTCAGAAATCCGCTGGGATCCCGCCGCCGGAACCCTGGACCCGGCCTCCCTTAAGGGAGCCGACGCCGTCATCAATCTTTCCGGCGCGAACATCGGCGCCCGGCCATGGACACCGCATCGGATCGATGAGCTGTTCCGGTCGCGCCTCGATCCCACCCGGACCCTTGCCGCTGCGATGCGCCGCCTCAATTCCCCGCCGCGGACCTTTATCAGCCAGTCCGGCGCGGGCTATTACGGCGACGCCGGGCAGACCCTGCTGACGGAAGACTTCCCCGCCGGGCAGGGCATCATGGCGCGTATCTGCGCCGAGTGGGAAACGGCAGCCCACGAGGCCCCGTCCGGAGTCCGGGTTGTGACCCCGCGGACCGCAGTGGTGCTGAGCAGGTCGGGCGGTGCGATGGGACGCCTGCTGCCCCTGCTGCGGGCAGGCATTGGCGGTCCGCTGGGCAGCGGCCGGCAGTACTGGCCATGGATCACGCTCCCCGACCTCACCTCAGCGTTCGGGTTCCTCCTCACCTCCGGGAATTCAGGCCCCGTGAATGTCGCAGCACCGGAAGCCGCCGACGTGAACACCCTCGTGGCAGGACTGGCAAAGGCACTGCACCGACCTGCGCTGCTGCGCGCGCCGGCCCCTGCCCTGCGCCTGGTCATGGGCAAACTGGCCGACGAACTCCTGCTCGCCAGCCAGCGGATCGAACCGACACTGCTTAGGGACAGCGGGTTCACGTGGGACCATCCGTCGGTGGCGCTGGCCGCGGAGTGGGTGGCCAGCGAAAAATAGCTGTTCGGTTCAGTTGGTGATAATCGGTTGGTGATTCAGCCCGCCAGGATGTCCGCGATGCGCCAGCGTCCCTCCACCGGGACAAGGACCAGCCGCAGCTTCACATCCCGCTGCCGTGCTCCGGTGGCCACGACCGTGCCTCCGGCTGATCGCTCCTCGTAGGCCGAGCTCGACGACGTCACCGCCACCACTGCCCTCGCAGGCGTGCTTTCGGGCAGGCGGCGCGCACGGGACAGGCTCGTGGTGAAGCCGGCCAGCACCGTTCCGGTTTCCTCCAGCCCGGCCCGGATCCGTGTGTCCGCGGCCTGAGCCGGGGTGTTCGGGGCGTTCACGTCATCGAGCAAGTGCAGCCTGCCCTCCCGCAGCGCCAGCGAACGGAGCTGCGCCAGTCCGACGACCGCTTCCGCCGGATCCTTCGCCGCGAGCCGCCGCCGGACATCATCGGGCAGGCCATCTTCAGGGCGGACATCACCCTGCAGGCCAGCACCCTGCGGGGATCCGGGACTGGACGCCGGGAGGCCCGCTTCCCGTGCCGCCCGGCCCGACTCCTGCGCCGCCTGGCCCGACTCCTGCGCCGCCTGGCCCAACTCCTGCCCCACTCCGGGCAGCCCCAGAAGAACGGCGCCGGCAAGCACTGCCACAGTGAGCACGCTGCAAGCTACTGCCAGGCGGCGGCTGCTTTGCGTGCCTGTCCTGTGCCTGGCGGCCGCGTGCCTGACAGCGGCTTGCCGAACCCCCGCACGGCTGACAGCATTCCTGACTCGGGCATGCCTGACAGCGGCATGCCGGACCGCCGCGTGTCTGACGGCATTCCTGACTCCGGCATGCCCGACAGCCGCGTGCGGCAGCGAGAGGGCCTGGACTTTTCGCGTCGACGCTCCACGCGGTGACAGCCGGCCCAGGGACCTGCCCCATCCCGTGGTCTTCAGCCGCCTTCGCCAGGCGAGCAGGCGTTTCCTCAGCCGTCCGCCGGACGGCGGGATGGGCGTGCGCGTCAGCAACTCAGGCAGCACGGTGTCATGCACCGAGCGGGACAGGTCCACAGGTGCTGCGGCCGCGCTGCGGTACACAGCCGTGGCAAGGTCGGCGGCCGCCGGTCGTTGCCGCCGGTCATCGCTGAGCCCCGCCTCAAGCGCTGCCGCCAGCTCCGCCGGCACGTCGGGAACAAGCAGGGAAAGGGGCGGCCTGGCCACGGATGGCGGAGGAGGCTGTCCGGTCAGGCAGTACCAGCCCAGAGCAGCGGCCGCATAGACGTCGCGTTCCGGCTGCAGTCCGGCCCGGACCGCGTCCACCGGTGCCGGATCAGCAAAGCCGTCAGTGTGCAGATCAGGAACTCCGGAAGCGTCCCCCACCATCCGGGCCACGCCGAGGTCTGCCAGCAGGGGCTTTCCATGGGCGGTGAAGAGTACATTGCCGGGTGCGACGTCCGAGTGCGTGAAGCCCTTTCCGTGCAGATAGCCCAGGACCTGCGCGATTGGCGTCAGGACCGTGACCGTCTCGCCCACACTCAGGGTGCCCCTCGCCGTGACCAGCTGCTGGAGCGAGCCGCCGGCCGCGTAGTCCATCAGCAGGCCGAAGCTGCCCTCTCCGGGTTCATCCGACCGGCCGGGATCATCAGTGGTGACCACGCCATAGGCCTTGACCAGGTGTTCGTGGTCAAGCACGGACATGAGCAGGAGTTCCCGGCGGACATCCTCTTCCCGCGTAATGGCAGGCCACGGGTCCGCAGCGCCGGATTCAGAAGGGGCTGATTCAATACTGCCCGGCGGCCGGCCGAAGCACTTCAGCGCAAGCTTCACGCCGGTTGCGTCCTGCGAAACCAGCCACACTTCGGCACTGCCGCCACGGCCAAGCCGGCGGCATACGGAATAGCCCTGGACGGCAGGTGCCGCTCCCCCGGGACCGTGCATGTTCGCGTTCTGGATTTCCAGGTTGCTGCTTTCCAAGCTTTGGTTTTCCAAGCTGTGCTTGTCCATGGCTTAAGGAGTACCGGAAACCAGCAGTTCCTGCAGAAGTTATCCACAGGCGTGCCCGGGTGCTTCGCCGTCCGCAGGAATAGCGCGGAATGTGACCGGGGAGGCATGAGAGGTTGGGCACACTATCAGGCAGGACGCCGGCTGAGGTCTAAGCTGGAACGCATGACTCTTGAGTTCACAAAGCTCGGTCTTGCCCCGGATTTCGTCGATTACAGCCGCGCCTGGGACCTCCAGCGCGAAATCCATGAAAATGTCCTGGCCGGCAAGGCCCCCAGCACGGTACTCCTCCTGGAACATGCCGCCGTCTACACGGCCGGAAAGCTGACAGAGGATCACGAGCGGCCCTTCGACGGCACCCCCGTCGTTCCGGTGGACCGCGGCGGCAAGCTCACCTGGCATGGGCCGGGCCAGCTCATCGGATACCCAATTATCAAGCTGAAGAACAAGGCCGGCATCCGCGACTACGTGGAGCGTCTGGAGGCCGTGATCATCGCCGTGCTCGCGGACTATGGCATCACGGCGGTCCGGATCAAGGGGCGTGCCGGTGTCTGGATCGAGGAGGATGCCAAGGGTCCTGCCCGCAAGATCGCCGCCATCGGCATCCGGGTCAGCCAGGGCGTGACCATGCACGGCTTCGCCATCAACTGCAACAACGACCTCGCTCCGTACGGCCAGATCATCGCCTGCGGAATCACGGATGCCGGTGTGACCACCATCGCCCAGGAAACGGGCCGCGACGTATCTCCCGCCGATCTCGTTTCGCGGATCACCGAGGAACTGCGCAACAATGAAGACGCCCTAGTTGCAACCCCCGAAGGAGCTCTCCTGTGACACTGGCACCTGAAGGCCGGAAAATGCTGCGGATCGAGCAGCGCAATGCGGCCACCCCGGTGGAACGCAAACCGGACTGGATCAAGGCCAAGGTCCAGATGGGCCCGGAATTCGTCCAGCTCAAGAACCTGGTCAAGAAGGAAGGCCTGCACACCGTCTGCGAAGAGGCCGGCTGCCCCAACATCTTCGAATGCTGGGAAGACAAGGAAGCCACCTTCCTGATCGGCGGCTCCGAATGCACCCGCCGCTGCGACTTCTGCCAGATCGACACCGGCAAACCTTCCCCCGTGGACCGGTTCGAACCCACCAAGGTGGCCCGCTCCGTCCAGGCCATGCAGCTCCGCTACGCCACCGTCACCGGCGTCGCCCGTGACGACCTCGAGGACGAAGGCGTCTGGCTCTACGCCGAAACCGTCCGCAAGATCCACGAACTGAACCCCGGCACCGGCGTCGAACTGCTCATCCCGGACTTCTCCGGCAAGCCCGAGCACATCGCCGCGATCTGCGACTCCAAGCCCGAGGTCTTCGCGCACAACGTCGAAACCGTGCCCCGGATCTTCAAGCGCATCCGGCCCGCGTTCCGCTACGAACGCTCCCTTGATGTCATCACCCAGGGCCGGAACCTGGGCATGGTCACCAAATCCAACCTGATCCTGGGCATGGGCGAAACCCGTGAAGAGATCTCCGAAGCCCTCCGCGACCTCCACGCCGCCGGCTGCGATCTGATCACGATCACCCAGTACCTGCGCCCCTCCGAACGCCACCTCCCCGTGGACCGCTGGGTCAAGCCGCAGGAATTCGTGGACCTCCAGCAGGAAGCCGAGGAAATCGGATTCCTCGGCGTCATGTCCGGGCCCCTGGTCCGCTCCTCCTACCGCGCCGGCCGGCTCTGGGCCACCGCCATGCGCAAAAAAGGCCGCGACATCCCCGCCGAACTCGCCCACATCGCCGACGGCATCCAAGACTCCGGAACCACCCGCCAAGAAGCCAGCTCCCTGCTCGCGGCGCACCAGTAGCACCAGGTATTTCCTATGGCCAAGGGCCGGACACCGGAACTTTTCGGCGTCCGGCCCTTTGTCGTGAATCACGTAGAATTAAGGCACTATGGCGAAATCCCCTGACTCCAGCAACAACACTCCTGCGGCCGCTGATGCCTCCAAGCGCGGACTCTTTGGGCGCAAGCCCAAGGCCGTGAAGGAAAAGAAGCCCAGCCGGCTCAAGCAAATCCGCGAGGTCTTCAACATGACCCGCCGCCACGACCCCATGGTTCCGTGGCTCATGCTGCTGGCGTTCCTGGGCGTCGTGGCCGTCAGCCTTGTTGTTGGCCTGTTGCTGAATAACTGGATTACCGGCCTGATCATCGGCATCCCGCTGGGTTTCCTCGCGGCTACGTTCATTCTCTCCCGCCGCGCCGAGGGCGCTGCCTTCGCCCAGATCGAAAACCAGCCGGGTGCATCCGGCGCTGCCCTCAGCACGCTGAAGCGCGGCTGGATCACCGAGGAGCAGCCCGTGGCTGTGAACCCGCGGACCCAGGACGCCGTGTTCCGCGCCGTCGGGCGTCCCGGCGTCGTCCTCGTCGCCGAAGGACCCACGCACCGCGTGCGTCCGCTGGTCGAAGGCGAGCGGAAGAAACTGGCCCGCATCCTTCCCAACGTCACCATCCACGTCATCGAAACGGGGCGCGGCGAAGGCCAGGTCCCCATCAGCCAGGTGGCGAAGAAGATGAACAAGCTGAACAACGAGCTCACCAAGACCGAGGTCAGCGCCGTGTCCAAGCGCATCTCATCTCTGGGCGGCCGCCTTCCGATCCCCAAGGGCGTGGACCCCTACAAGGCCCGCCCCCAGCGCGGCCGCTGATCCGCTTGAAACGCCCCGGTGGCCGCCGCATCTGCGCCGGCCCCGGGGCGTTTCTCGTCTGAACGGGCATATCCCGGTTGAAGCGCATATTCAAACCAGCCAGACCCCAGCACCTACAGAAGCCGGAGCCTCCTGTGAAATTCCCGTCAGTGTCCGCCGTCGTCCGCGCCTTCCGCCTGCTGGCGGTGGCCGAAGCCTTCAGCTGGGCTGCGCTCCTCGCCGGCATGTATCTCAAATGGATCGCCGGAACCACCGAACTCGGCGTAGAGATTGCCGGACCGGTGCACGGAGCCCTGTTCATCGGCTACGGAGCGGCTGCCCTTGTCCTGTGGCGCCTGCAGCGCTGGCCCTTCAAGGTGGCGCTGTTGGCAGGCCTCTCGGCGGTGGTCCCCTTCGCCACGGTCCTATTCGAGCGGTGGGCGCTCCGCCAGGGATATCTCTCGGCCGGCCAGCTACCTACGCGGCTATCTGCGGACGAGGACGGTGTTCATGGCCTTGTCATGGAGTCCGCGCTGGTCGGGATCGAAGATGACCGCCGGGATGACCAGGCAGAGCAGGACGGTGCGGACCAGCGCGGCCAGCGGGCCGGCCGCTGAGCCGTCCGGCTTCACCACGTGGATGCCCATCGCCCGGTGCCCGATGCTGTACCCCAGGGTCCCGATCAGCAGGATCTGCTCGGCGGCAAAGATGGCAAGCGTGGCCATGGAATTGCCGGCGAGGAACACGTTGCTGATCAGCAGCGCGATGGTCCAGTCGATGGTGATCGCCAGGATCCGCCGGCCGGCGCGGGCCATGGATCCGGGCCCTGCCTCGGGGAAGCCCAGGCGTTCTCCAGGGTACTTGGAAATGCCGGAAGTGTCCGGCCCGCTGAGCCACGAACCGATGTCTTTGCGATCTACCACATACCAAGTTTACCGAGCTGCGGGCAGCCCCTCGGACGTTCACAGTCTGGATAGGCGTGGACCACAGTGTGGACACCGTATAGCGTTTAGATATCAGTAGGTTCTGTAACCTCCCGGAAACAAAGCGGACACGGACGGGAAATCCCGAATCCCTAGGGTGGTAACAGTTGCTAGCGAGCCTGGAGCGGGGCACTTTTGTGTTTCCGCCCATTGGATTGCGCTGGACCACTTGGCTTTCTGGCCAGTTATTACATATGCGTAAGGAGCATAGATGTTCAAGACTGCGGACGAAGTCCTCAAGTTCATCAAAGATGAAGACATTCGGTTTATCGATATTCGCTTCACGGACCTCCCCGGCGTTCAGCAGCACTTCAACGTGCCCGCCAAGAGCGTAGACGCCGACTTCTTCGTCAACGGCCAGCTCTTCGATGGTTCCTCCATCCGCGGCTTCCAGGGCATCGCCGAGTCTGACATGCAGCTCATTCCGGACGTCACCACCGCGTTCCTGGACACGTTCCGCATGGAGAAGACCCTTGCGCTGAACTTCTCCATCGTGAACCCCCGCACGGGCGACCCGTACCACCGCGACCCGCGCGGTGTGGCAGAGAAGGCTGAAGCCTACCTCGCCTCCACCGGCATCGCCGACACCGCGTTCTTCGCTCCCGAAGCCGAGTTCTTCGTGTTTGACAACGTCCAGTACCAGTCCTCCCCCGAGGGCAGCTTCTACAAGATCGACTCCGAAGAAGCTCACTGGAACACCGGCCGCGAGGAAGAAGGCGGCAACCTGGGCTACAAGACCCCCATCAAGGGCGGTTACTTCCCGGTTTCCCCGACCGACAAGCAGGCCGACCTGCGCGACGCCATGTGTGTTGCCCTGGACGAGGCCGGGCTCGAGGTCGAGCGCAGCCACCACGAAGTTGGCTCCGCCGGCCAGGCCGAGATCAACTACAAGTTCACCACGCTGACCCACGCGGCCGATGACCTGCAGAAGTTCAAGTACGTCATCAAGAACACCGCCGACGCCTGGGGCAAGTCCGTCACCTTCATGCCGAAGCCGGTCTTCGGTGATAACGGCTCGGGCATGCACTGCCACCAGTCGCTGTGGAGCAACGGCGATCCGCTGTTCTACGACGAGAAGGGCTACGCCGGCCTGTCCGACACCGCCCGCTGGTACATCGGCGGCCTGCTGAAGCACGCCGACGCTGTCCTCGCGTTCACCAACCCGACGGTCAACTCCTACCGCCGCCTGGTCAAGGGCTTCGAAGCCCCGGTCAACATGGTCTACTCGCAGGGCAACCGCTCCGCCGGTATCCGTATCCCGATCACGGGCTCCAACCCGAAGGCCAAGCGCATCGAGTTCCGCGCTCCGGACCCCTCCTCCAACCCGTACCTGGCCTTCGCTGCCCAGCTGATGGCCGGCATCGACGGCATCCGTAACCGCATCGAACCCCCGGCTCCGATCGACAAGGACCTCTACGAGCTCCCCGCCGAGGAAGCCAAGGACATCCCCAAGGCTCCGGGCACCCTCGAGGAAGCACTGCAGGCACTGGCTGAGGACAACGAGTTCCTGCAGGCCGGCGGCGTGTTCACCCAGGACCTGATCGACACCTGGATCGAGTACAAGTACGAGAACGAGATCCGCCCGCTGTCCCTGCGCCCGAACCCCTACGAGTTCGAGCTCTACTACGGCGTCTAGTCTGACCTCAGGGAGACACTCCTGACACCGCCAAGGGCGGCCACCGGTTACTGACCGGTGGCCGCCCTTGGCCGTTTCCGGGTCAGTGCCGTTTCCGGGTCAGTGCCGTTTCCGGTTACGTGCCCGTCCTCGGTCACGTGCCCCGGCAGGGTTCCTCCGCGTACCGTCCCCAGAGGGAATCCGCCCCAGTGCCGCCGAAGGCTTCACGGTCATCCCGCAGCGCGCGGCACAGAATGAGGGAGTCCGCGAAACTCCGCCGGATGTAGGCTTCCCAGTCGGCCCGTTCAGAAGTGAAGGCCTGCGTTCCCATCTGGTACTTCAGGTGGGCGAAGTGGTCCAGGATCCGGTGGGCCGTCGCTTCGGCCCGGCCCGCCAGCTGCTGTGCCGCCCGCTTCCCCGCAGGATCCGCGACCGCCGAGGCGTCCGGCAGTTCCTGGCGGCGCCAAAAATACGGCTGCAGATCCACATTGTCCACGAAGATCCGGTCGATCTCCTGCTGCTGGGCATACAGGGAGGAAGCCGTGCTGCTTTCCAAAGTGCTCCTGATCCCGGCGTACTGGTACGCTGCCGCGATGAGCGTCGCGGCCACGCCCGCCCCGATGAGCAGCAGCTCGGCCCTCCTGAGCCTCCTGGCATGGCCGCCCTTCGCTCGCGCCCGCGCATGGTCTGCGTCCTGCCGTGCCAAGTCCTGCCGCAGCTGGGGCGCCGGAAGCTGGCCCCCGACGTGCTGAGACCGGGAGCCAGCCTGTTCCGGCGAGTGCCTCCGAGACGAAGACCTTTTCAAGCCTTCCCCCCAACAAGGTTTGAAGTACACTGCCAAGACACAGCGTAGGCACGCACCCGCGCCGGCGCAACGGTCCGGCGGTGTTTCCGGGCGGGATCGGCACTCAGAAGGGGGCGTACATGGTCCGCTGCGGACCGGCCTCGCTGCCCAGGTAGACGCCTTTGTCCGCAAAACCCGCCTTCAGGTAGGCTCCCTGCCCGGCGGGATTGCGCTCGTTTACTGAAAGCACGACGCCGGTCTGGCCGCCACCCAGCCTGGCCGTCAGTTTGGCGGCGGCCGCCACTGCCGCAGAGGCCGCAGCCTGGCCCAAGCCCTGACGCTGCCGGCGCCTGTCGATCAGGAACCCGCGAAGCAGCCAGGCGGAGTCGTCGTCGGGCCAGCCGGCCAGCCCGGCTGCGCCCGACTGCAGCGTCAGCACTCCGGCAGCCCTGCCGCCCGCCTCGATGACATAGGGCCTGCGGGACCCGTCCTCGAGCCCTGCCAGCATCATGCGCAGCGGGTCGCCCACAAACTCCTGCTGGCCCGGTGCGAGTTCCAGTTCCGCCACCGCACCCAACTGGATGGCCCGGGCATCGGCATCCAGGTCCCGCAACGGAATGAGCCATACGTCCGGCCTCATGGTCCGTCAGGAAGCAGGTGCCGCCCCGTCGGCCGGCGGACCCGCCGGGTCCATCCACATGACCTCCCACAGGTGCCCGTCCGGATCCTGGAAGCTGTGGCTGTACATAAAGCCGTAATCCTGCACCGGCTGGGATTCGGATCCGCCGGCTGCCAGGGCCTTGCCCACCATGTGGTCCACTTCTTCGCGGCTGTCCACCGAGAAAGCCATGATGGCCTCGGTGGCCGAGGTTGCGTCCACGATCTCTTTGGCGGTGAACGTCTTGAAGAACTTCTCCACGAGGAGCATGACAAAGGCGTCGTCGTTGATCACCATGCAGGTGGCATTCTCATCCGTGTAGTCCTGGTTGAACTTGAAACCCAGCGCAGTGAAGAACTGCACGGACCTGTCGAGGTCCCGGACGGGCAGGTTCATGAAGAGTTGGGTAGCCATGCGCCCAAACCTAGCACCGGTTCAGTGGCCGTAGAAGACTTTCTCAAACACCGCACGGGCCCGTCTGCTCACCCGCAGGTAGTCCTCTTCGAACGCCGTGGCCATCCCTTCCTCGTAGCCGCACCATCTGGCCACCGCCTCCAGGTCGCGCCGGGAGGAGGGCAGCAGATCCGAGGCGCGGCCCGTCCAGATCACGTTCGCGGAACGGATCCGGCTGGCGCGCTGCCACGCGTCGGCCAACAGGCCGGCGTCTTCCTCTTCCAGCAGCCCCAGCGAGGCCGCCGCCTGCAAAGCCTTCAGGGTGGACGTGGTGCGCAGTTCGGGGTGGCTTCCGGCGTGCTGGAGCTGCAGCAGCTGTACGAGCCATTCCACGTCGCTCAGGCCGCCGCGTCCCAGCTTGAGGTGCCTGGCAGGGTCGGCTCCGCGGGGCAGCCGCTCGGACTCCACCCGCGCTTTGACGCGGCGTATCTCCCGGACGTCCGCCTCCGAGACGGCGGCCGGGTAGCGGATGGGATCAACCAACGCCACGAAATCCGCCGCGAGCCCGTCGTCACCTGCGATCGGCCGGGCACGGAGCAGAGCCTGCGCCTCCCAGATGAGCGACCAGCGGCGGTAGTACTCGGCGTAAGACTCCAGGGACCGCACCATGGCCCCGTTCTTGCCCTCGGGACGAAGATCGGCGTCGACGGCGAGGACCCGCTCGGCCATGATCGCCGGTTTGAGCGGTTGCGTCAGAAGGCTGGAAAGATGGCCCACGATCTTCGCGGCCTGCTGCTGCGCTTCATCCTCCGAGGCTCCCGGCAGCGCCCGGTGCACGTACAGGACATCGGCGTCGGACCCGTAGCCGATTTCCAGCCCGCCCTGCCGGCCCATGGCCACCACCAACACCGATGTCTTCAGCGGAGCAGTGGCGGAGACAATGTTTTCCGCCACCCGCAGGGCACCCAGGATGGCGGCCCGGTCTGTCTCTGCCAGCGCCTCCCCCACCTGGTCCTGGCCGAGCAGGCCGGCGCTGTCCGCGATGGCGATCCGCAGGATTTCACGCCGGCGGATGAGCCGGATGAGGCGCATGGCGTTTTCCGGGTCCGAGTGCCGGGACATTTTGGAGGTGATCTCCTGCCACTGCGCCTCAAAGCTGAGCGGCGCCAGTTCCTTGTCCGTGCCCAGCCAGGACACCGATTCCGGCGAGACTTCCAGGAGGTCGGCGATGAGGCGGGAGTTGGACAGCATGTGGCACAGCCGCTCGGCCGCCGCGGCCGAATCGCGGAGCATGCCGAGGTACCAGTGCGTGGTGCCGAGCGACTCGCTGATCCTGCGGAAGGCAAGCAGCCCGGCGTCGGGGTCCACGCCTTCGGCCAGCCAGCCGAGGAGGATGGGCAGCAGCTGCCGCTGCAGGGCCGCGCGCCGGCTGACCCCGGCCGTCAGGGCCTCGATGTGGCGGAGTGCACCCTGCGGGTCCCGGTAACCCAGCGCCGCGAGCCTGCCCTGCGCCGCTTCCGGCGTCAGGCGTGCGTCCTCGCTGCTCAGCTTGGCGGCCGTGTTTAGGAGGGGACGGTAGAAGATCCGGTCGTGGAGTTCCCGGACCGAGCGTTTTGTCCGCTGCCACGCGGCCAGCAGGGCGTCGGGGTGCGGACGGTCCGTGGAGAAGGGCCCGAGCACCGCCTTGGCCAGCGTGCGGAGGGGCTCCTCCTTGACCGGCATGAGGTGCGTGCGGCGCAGCTGGAACAGCTGGATGCGGTGTTCGAGCAGGCGCAGATACCGGTAGGCGTGGTCGAAGGCTGCTGCATCCGCCCGGCCGATGTAGCCCCCGGTCGACAGCGCGGCGATGGCCGACGTCGTGTCCCGGCGCCGGAGGGACTCGTCCGACTTGCCGTGGACGAGTTGGAGGAGCTGGACGGTGAATTCGACGTCACGGAGGCCGCCCCGGCCCAACTTGATCTGCCGCTGTTCCTCGGCCGACGGGATGTGTTCGGTGACCCGGCGGCGCATGGCCTGCACGGATTCGACGAATCCGTCGCGGTTCGCCGAGGTCCACACGAGCGGCGATATGGCCTCCTCGTAGCGGGCGCCCAGCGCCGCGTCGCCTGCGATGGTCCGCGCCTTCAGGAGCGCTTGGAACTCCCAGCTTTCGGCCCAACGGGCGTAGTAGCTCTGGTGCGAAGCCAGTGTCCGGACCAGCGGCCCGGACTTGCCCTCCGGACGGAGGTTGGCGTCAACTTCCCACAGGCCGGGCTCACGCGCCGGGGACGAAATGGCGCGCGAGATGCCGGAGGCCAGCGCCGTGCCGATGGTGTTGGCCCGGGCGTCGTCCAGCTCGCCTGACTCCACCACGTAGATAACATCGACGTCGGAAATGTAGTTCAGTTCCCGGGCTCCGCACTTGCCCATCCCGATGACCGACAGTGCGACGTCGGCGACCTCCCCGGCGTCGAACTTTGCCGCTGCTTCGGCGCGGGAGACCGCAAGGGCGGCCTCGATGGCCGCTCCCGCCAGGTCCGCGAGCTCGGCGCCGACGGCAGGCATGAAGTCCAGCGGGTCAGCGGCGCAGAGGTCCTTGACGGCGAGGTCCACCACGCCCCTGCGGTAGGCGGTGCGGAGTGCCTCGTAGGCCTCGGGGCCCGAGATGCCCGCCACTGGCCGGGCCGCGGTGGGGTCTGCGCGCACCGATCTGAGCAGCTGGGCACGCAGCTCCGCTGGATCGGCCTGGAGCGGTTCCGGGCTTGCGGTCACGCTGAACGCGTCGAGGTGCTCCGGGTGCCGGATGAGAAATTCACCCAGCGCCTCGCTGGCGCCCAGGACCCGGTAAAGCGGTTCGCTCACCTCGGTGTCCGCGGCTGCCAGCTTCCGCAGGTCCGGGTGCTTCTCGATCAGCCGGACAAGTGACTGCAGTGCGGCGTCCGGGTTCGCTGCCAGCTGCAGGCCGGCAAACAGGACGTCCTCGTCAATGCCCTCCAGCTCGGGGGCGGCAAGGAACCGTTCGCCCTTCTCGAGGTCGCTGAAGCCGGCGGTAATGAGCCGGCGGGCCAAGCTCACGGCAGCCGCCTAAAGGATGGCGAGGTTGCGTTGCAGCTCATAGGGGGTCACCTGCAGGCGGTAGTCCTGCCACTCGGCCCGCTTGTTGCGCAGGAAGTGCTCGAAGACCTGCTCACCCAGGATCTGCGGCATCAGTTCCGAGTCCTCCATGGCACGGATGGCGTCATGCAGGCTTGCGGGAAGGGGGTCGTGGCCCATCGCACGGCGCTCGGCGGAGCTCAGCGACCAGATGTCGTCCTCCGCTGCTGCAGGCAGCTCGTAGCCCTCCTCGATACCCTTCAGCCCCGCGCCCAGGAGCACGGCATAGGCAAGGTAGGGGTTGGCGGCCGAGTCGATGCCGCGGTATTCGATCCGGGCTGACTGTCCCTTGCCCGGCTTGTACAGCGGGACGCGGACCAGGGCGGAGCGGTTGTTGTGCCCCCAGCTCAGGTAACTGGGCGCCTCTCCCCCGCCCCAGAGGCGCTTGTAGGAGTTGACGAACTGGTTGGTGACCGCGGTTAATTCGGGGGCGTGCTTGAGGATGCCGGCAATGAACTGGCGCGCCGTCTTGGAGAGCTGGAACTCCGCCCCTGCCTCGAAGAAGGCGTTGGTGTCACCCTCGAAGAGCGAGAAGTGCGTGTGCATGCCGGAACCCGGGTGGGCCGTGAAAGGCTTGGGCATGAAAGTGGCGTAGGTGCCCTGCTGCAGCGCCACCTCCTTGATGACGGTCCGGAAGGTCATGATGTTGTCCGCCGTTTGCAGGGCGTCCGCGTAGCGCAGGTCGATTTCGTTCTGGCCCGGGCCGGCCTCGTGGTGGCTGAACTCCACGGAGATGCCCACCGATTCCAGCATGGTCACGGCGGTGCGGCGGAAGTCCTGGGCCACGCCGCCGGGGACGTGGTCAAAGTAGCCGCCCTCGTCCACCGGAATGGGCGAACCGTCGGGGCCAGGTTCCTGCGACTTGAGCAGGTAGAACTCGATCTCGGGGTGCGTGTAGCACGTGAACCCCATGTCCGCTGCCTTGGCCAGGGTGCGCTTGAGGACGTTGCGCGGATCCGCTGCCGAGGGCTCGCCGTCGGGAGTAAGGATGTCGCAGAACATGCGGGACGTCTGCTCCGTCTCGCCGCGCCACGGAAGGATCTGGAAGGTGGACGGGTCCGGCTGGGCCAGCATGTCCGACTCGAAGACGCGGGCAAGGCCCTCGATGGCCGAGCCGTCAAAGCCCAGGCCCTCGTCGAAGGCGCCCTCGACCTCTGCAGGAGCCAGGGCCACCGACTTGAGCGAGCCCACGACGTCGGTGAACCACAGGCGCACAAAGCGTACGTCGCGCTCTTCGATCGTGCGCAGGACAAACTCTTGCTGGCGGTCCATGAAGGCCTCTTTTCCGGTCTACGTTCATGCCCCGGTCCGTCCACGACGGAGCCGCGGCAGCTCACGAATCACTTTACTAAGCATTTACGCGTGATGCTGGCGGGCCTGCAGCCCGTAACACAGCGTTAACACTCAACCGGGGACCGGGCACCCCCCGGGGCAATCCGTTATGACGCGAATCACCAGCGGTCCCCTGCCGGCCGGTGGCTAGCACGGTGGGTACCGGACTACGCTCTAGCCATGGCCTCAAGCAGCAGTCCCGATCCAAGCATGTCCGCTGAAGTACCTGCACCTTACGGGAGCGGCCCCGCGGCAGCCGCAGCGGCGCCGTCGGAATCCGTACGGAAGCCGCTCTCCCGGATCCGCACGCACCACCTGCAGCAGGCCAAAACCAGCGGCGAACACTTCGCCATGCTCACGGCGTATGACCAGTACACGGCAGAGATCTTCGATCAGGCCGGCATCGAGGTTCTGCTGGTGGGCGACTCCGCGTCCAACAATGTCTTTGGCAACGAAACCAGCCTTCCCGTCACCGTCGATGAGCTGCTGCCGCTGTGCCGCGCGGTCGCGCGCTCAGCCAAGCGCGCCCTGGTGGTGGCGGACCTTCCCTTTGGCAGCTATGAGGTTTCGCCGCAGCAGGCTGTGGCCACCGGGGTGCGCTTCCTTAAGGAGGGCTTGGCGCACGCAGTGAAGATCGAGGGCGGCAAGTTCTACGCCGAAACCGTCAAAGCGATGGTCCAGGCCGGCATTCCGGTCATGGCGCACATTGGCTTCACGCCCCAGAGTGAGCACTCCCTGGGCGGCTACCGCGTGCAGGGCCGGGGCGATGACGCCGCGCGGCTGGTTGAGGACGCTGCGGCGCTGACCGACGCCGGTGCTTTCAGCGTGCTCATGGAAATGGTTCCCGCGGAGACGGCAAAGGCCGTGGACGCTGCAATTCCGGTGCCCACCATCGGCATCGGCGCAGGCAATGCCACAACCGGGCAGGTTCTGGTCTGGCAGGACATGGCAGGGCTCCGCGGCGGCAGGATGGCCAAGTTCGTCAAGCAGTACGCGGACCTCCGGACCGTCCTGGGCGACGCGGCCAAGGCCTACGGCGAGGACGTCCGGTCAGGCCAGTTCCCCGGACCGGAACATTCGTTCTAGGGGCTTGGGCGTTCTAGGGGCATGGGTGCCGGCAAAGTCAGTCGTCGTCGCCCTTTTCCCAGGATTCGTTGCGCGCCTTGACCTTCTCGAGGGCGTGTTCCGCCTCTTCCCGGGTCTTGTAGGGACCGATCAGCTGGGTCCAGTCCGACATCGCGTCTTCCTCCACCATGTGGGTCTTGACGTTGTACCAGTACTCGGGCATCGGTGTTCCTCGCTTTCCGGGTTAACAGCACACTGGCGCCGTGATCCACGTAACGTAACCCGCAACGTTAGCCGCGGGCCGCATTAATTTACATGGCGTTCTGTGCTGCCTTATATGATCAATCTATGCCTTCCTTAGCCTCGACCGCACCCACCGGCACGCTTACCCCGGGAACCATCAGCCCGCAGCGGGCCGTTCCCGCGTCGATCGCGCGGCCGGAGTATGTCGGCAAGCCAGGTCCGGCCAAATTCACCGGGTCAGAGGTCAAGTCACCGGAGACCATCGAGAAGATCCGGGTGGCCAGCAGGATCGCCGCCCAGGCCATCGTGGAGGTGGGCAAGCACATCCGGCCGGGCATCACCACCGACGAGCTGGACCGCATCGGCCACGAGTTCCTGCTGGAGCACAACGCCTACCCGTCCACACTGGGGTACCGCGGTTTCCCCAAGTCCCTGTGCTCGTCGCTGAATGAGGTGATCTGCCACGGCATCCCGGACAGCACAGTGGTGCAGGACGGCGACATCATCAACATCGACATCACCGCCTTCATCGGCGGGGTCCACGGCGACACCAACCACACGTTCCTTGTGGGGGACGTGGACGAGGAGTCGCGGCTGCTGGTCGAACGGACCAGGGAGTCCCTCAACCGCGCCATTAAGGCCGTTGCCCCGGGACGCGAGATCAACGTGATTGGCCGGGCCATCGAGTCCTACGCCAGGCGCTTCGGCTACGGCGTGGTCCGCGACTTCACCGGACACGGCGTGGGCGAAGCCTTCCACACTGGACTGATCATCCCGCACTACGACGCCGCACCGGCCTACAACACGGTCATTGAGCCGGGCATGGTGTTCACCATCGAGCCCATGCTCACCCTCGGCACCATTGAGTGGGACATGTGGGCCGACGACTGGACCGTGGTCACCAGGGACCACAAGCGCACCGCGCAGTTCGAACACACGCTCCTCGTCACCGAATCGGGTGCCGAGGTCCTCACCCTTCCCTGACGCCAGGCAACCTCCCGCGTCATTCCGGCAAGTCACCCTTGCCCAGCCCGAGCCCCTACCCTGCCACGAACGGAATCCCATTGGCCAAGAAGGACGAAAAGACCCGCAAGCACGCCCCGCTGATCGGCATCGACATCGGTGGAACCGGAATCAAGGGCGGCATTGTCGACCTAAAGAAGGGCAAACTGATCGGCGATCGCTTCCGCCTGGCGACGCCGCAGCCGGCCACGCCGGAAGCGGTGGTCGAGGTGGTGGCCAAGGTTGTCGAGGAACTCTCGGCACGCCCCGACGCACCCGAGGCCGACAGCCCCATCGGCGTGACCTTCCCCGGCATCATCCAGCACGGCGTGGTCCACTCGGCCGCCAACGTGGACAAGAGCTGGCTCAACACTGACATTGATGCGCTGCTTACGGCCCGCCTGGGCCGCCCCGTAGAGGTCATCAACGACGCCGACGCGGCGGGCCTGGCCGAAGCCCGGTACGGTGCGGGCGCCGGAATCGGCGGCACTGTTTTGGTCATCACCCTCGGCACCGGCATCGGGTCCGCGTTCATCTTCAACGGCCACCTGGTGCCCAACGCCGAACTCGGCCACCTGGAGGTCGACGGCTTCGACGCCGAAAGCAAGGCCTCCGCGGTGGCCCGGGAACGGGACGGCCTCAGCTGGGAGGAGTACAGCGTGCTCCTGCAGCGTTACTTCTCCCACGTCGAGTTCCTGTTCTCCCCCGAGCTCTTCATCGTCGGCGGCGGCATCTCCAAGCGCGCCGACGAGTACCTGCCGCGCATGAAGCTGCGCACTCCGATCGTTCCCGCCGAGCTGAAGAACGAGGCCGGCATCGTGGGCGCTGCCCTGGAGATCGCCGTCAAGCACGAGCTGGCGAAGTAAACCCGGGCGGGCTGCGCTAACCGCGGCCCGCAGAAACACTGAAGGCGGCAGACACAAGGTCTGCCGCCTTCAGCGTTTTATCTAAAGCTGATGTTTGCACTGGAGCCGGTGGCGGCTGCGGCTTCCCCTCCACTGCCGCCACCGGAGACTTTAAAGCGTGCTCTTCGCGGTGTTCTTAGCCTCGGTGTTCTTTACCTCGGGGCTCTTGCCTTCCGAGCCCTTGCCTTCCACCTTGCGCGTTGCTGCTTTGGCCTCGACGTCGGACTCGTGCCGGAGCAGCGCAATGGCGGATTCGAAATCCTCAAGTGATTCAAAGGCCTGATAAACGCTGGCGAAACGCAGGTAGGCCACCTTGTCCAGCTTTTGCAGCGGCCCGAGGATGATCAGCCCGACCTCGTGGGCGTCGATCTCTGCCGCCCCGGAGGCCCGGATGTTCTCCTCGACCTCCTGTGCCAGCATCGCGAGGTCGTCTTCGCTGACGGGCCGGCCCTGGCAGGCCTTGCGGACGCCGTTGATGACCTTGCTGCGGCTGAAAGGCTCGCCCACGCCCGAGCGTTTGATCACGGAAAGGCTGGTGGTCTCCACCGTGGTGAAGCGGCGCCCGCACTCCGGGCACTGCCGGCGGCGGCGGATGGCTGAACCGTCGTCGGCCATCCGGCTGTCCACCACGCGTGAATCAGGGTTGCGGCAAAACGGACAGTACACGTTTTTCCTACCCTTCCTTGGCTACGCTTCAGGAGAAGCCCGAAGCTTCTCCGGCACCAGTCTACGGCCACATATAGCCGAATAACAACCCTGTAATTACTACATGTAGTGGGCCATCACTACATGTAGTGGTCAGCTGCCCGTCTGGAATCGGACCGTAACCGCGTCGCCGTGAGCGGGAAGGTCCTCCGCACCGGACAGGCTGACAATGTGACGGCTGACCTGCCCCAGCGCGGCCTCGGAGTAATTGATCACCTGGATGGCGCGCAGGAACGTGGTCACGTTCAGCCCGGACGAAAACGCCGCAGTACCGCTCGTGGGCAGCACGTGGTTGGAGCCGGCGCAGTAGTCGCCCAGGCTGACGGGGCTGTAGTCGCCGACGAAAATGGCGCCCGCGTTCCGGATCCGCGCCGCCACAGCGGGGGCATCCGCGGTCATGATCTCCAGGTGCTCGGCGGCGTAGGCGTCGCACGCCGCGATCCCCTGATCGAGGTCGTCAACAAGCACGACGCCGGACTGCGGGCCTGAAAGTGCCTCGCGGACACGCTGGCTGTGCTTGGTGGATGCAGCCTGCAGTTCCAGCTCCTCTCGGACTTCCGCGGCGAGCTCGAGGGAGGCGGTAATCAGGACGGAGGCGGCCTTCGGATCGTGCTCGGCCTGGCTGATCAGGTCGGCGGCAACGAAGGCCGGGCGGGCCGTGGAGTCAGCGAGAATGGCAATTTCCGTGGTGCCCGCCTCGGAATCGATCCCCACCACGCCCTTGACGAGTCGCTTGGCCGTGGCCACGAAGATGTTCCCGGGCCCGGTCACGACGTCGACGGGTTCCAACGCGGGAACGCCTGAGTCGCCGGGCACGCCGTAGGCGAAGGCGGCGATCGCCTGGGCACCGCCGATTGCATAGACCTCGTCAATCCCGAGCAGCGCCGCAGCGGCCAGGATTGTGGGGTGCGGGAGGCCACCAAAGTCCTTCTGCGGCGGCGAGGCGAGTGCGATCGATTCCACTCCGGCAGCCAGCGCCGGAACCACATTCATGATCACCGACGACGGGTAGACCGCCAGGCCTCCGGGGACGTACAGGCCCACCCGTGCCACGGGCACCCACTTCTGGCTCACCACTGCGCCGTCGCCCAGGGAGATGTCGACGTCGGCCGGGCGCTGGCCGTCCGCAAACCGGCGCGCACGGCTGATGGACTCCTCAAGCGCCGAACGCACGGCAGGATCCAGTCCGTCCAGCGCTGACTGCAGCGCCTCGGACGGAACGCGCGGATGCGTCTGCTCAACGCCGTCGAACGTCCGGGCGAAGTCCGCAAGGGCGGCAAAGCCTCGCTGGCGGACGGCCGTGATGATGTCGGTGACCTTCTGCTCGGCGTCCGCGACTGTCTGCTGCCGTGCCCGCGGCACCGCCTCCCGGAGTTCGGCCAGGCTGAGACTGCGGCCGCGCAGGTCAACGGTGCGGAAATCGACGACGGGGGGATTCGGGCGTGCGGAGCTGTCCGGAGAAGTGGTCACCCGTTCATTTTACGCGCCGCGGCCACGCGCCCCGACGAGTGTTACTGCCATGTGCGGCCGTCTGCGGTGTTGCCGTCCGGGTCCTGTTCCACGGAAGCGCGGAGGAGTCCGATAATGCGCAGGACGAAGAAGCCGGCGGCGACCGCCGCGGGCCAGAGGACCAGGACAGTCAGGGACCGCAGTGAGAAGGCCACACTGGCGTTCGCCGACGTGTCCTGCGGAGCTCCCAGCAAGAGGCCCGCCAGCACGCCGGTCTGCCATGCCACGACAGCTGCCGCTGCGCTTGCCGCAACGGACAGTAGCAGCAACCGCCGGGTCCCGCCGTCGCGGCGGCATGACAACAGTACGGCCACCAGGCAGCCCGCGAACACAAACAGTCCCGCCAGGACCAGGTCCCGGGGCAGCCAGCCCTGGCTGTTGGTTCCGGACGACAGGGCGGAGTCTCCCGATATGAGGTTTCGCCCACCCGGGGCCAGAAGCCACCAGAGGAGCCCGGCGGGGATGCCGGCACCGAGGATTCCGGCCGCCCACGCGTAGCCCTTGCCCCGTCGCCGCCGGGCGCCGTAGGCGTCGTTGGAGGAGCGGACCGGAGGGACGGGTGCAGGCTGGGTCATGAAGAAACGCTAACAAATGCTGCCCTGCACTCCGCGCCACGTGTCCCGCCAAGGGAATCTCCCATCCGCCCGGAAGCCCATAGTCTTGTACTAGAGACTCAACCGGCACGGATGCAGTAGGGAGATCGATTCCAGTGACCTCAGATGATGTCGCCTTCGAGGGCACGTTCAAAGAGATGTTCCGCCGGCACGCAGCGGGCGTGGCCATCATCACCGTGAACTACGACGGTGTCCCCTACGGGTTCACGGCAACCTCCGTTGCCTCGCTTTCCGCCAAACCGCCGCGCTTCACCTTCAACATGGCGCGGAGTTCCAGCTCGTGGCCGGCGGTGGCCAACACCACGTACATCGGCGTGCACATGCTCGGGCTGGAGAACCAGGAGCTGGCCGACCGGTTCGCGCGCACCAAGGAACGCTTCGCCGGCGACCATTGGGCCCACGGACCCCATGACGTGCCGGTACTCAAGGACGTTGCCGGCTGGCTGATCGGCAAGATCCAGATGCGCCTGTCGTTTGAGAACAACGCCGTCGTGGTGGTCGAAGTGGTGGAAGGGCAGGTTGGCGAGGACGGCTCGCCGCTGCTGTACCACTCCGGAACCTACGGGCAGCCGGTTCCGCTGGACTACGAAATCTGACAATCCCTGAAAGCTAGGCGTCCAGGCAGGCCGGGCCCAGCAGCACCTTCAGGTCCCCGAACAGCGACGGGTTGGGGTTCACCCGCAGGTGCACGGGAAGCGCCATGACCTCGATGCGGCTGTCGCCCTGCAGGTTCACCCGGACCTCGGAGTTGCCCCGGTGGTTGCGCAGCACGTCCCCCAGTTCCGTGACCACTGCCTCGGTGGCCTTGTGCGTCTGCATGGTGATCACCAGCGGCCCGTTGGTGCCCTGGCTGAGGTCCGGGACGGAGAGCTCCATGCAGTTCAGGGTCACGGCACCGTCGTCGCGCCGCTGCAGCCGGCCCTTGACCACCACGATCAGGTCCTCGGCGAGAACCGAAGCAATCGGCCCGTAGACCTGGCCGAAGAACATGACCTCCATGGAACCGCCGAGGTCCTCGATCTCCGCCCGGGCGTAGGCGTTGCCGCTGGCCTTCGCGATCCGGCGGCTCAGCGAGGTGATCATGCCCGCGATGGTGATGATGGCGCCGTCGTGCGGCCCGTCCTCCGCAATAATTGAGGTGATTGACTGGTCGGCGTGCTGGCTCAGGACCCCTTCCAGGCCCTGCAGCGGGTGGTCTGAGACGTACAGGCCCAGCATGTCCCGCTCGAACGCGAGCTTGTCCTTCTTCTCCCATTCCGGGAGGTCGGGAATCTCGATACTGAGCGACGCTTCGGACTCGGCCTCATCGAAACCGGCGAACAGGTCGAACTGGCCGATCGCCTCGTTGCGCTTGAGGGTGATGACGGAGTCGATGGCTTCTTCGTGAACCATGGCCAGGGCGCGGCGGTGGTGGCCCAGGGAGTCGAAGGCTCCGGCCTTGATCAGGGATTCGATGGTGCGCTTGTTGCACACCACGGCCGGCACCTTCATGAGGTAGTCCTTGAAAGAGGTATACGCGCCCTCGCTCGCCCTGGCTGCCACCATGGCCTCGACTGCGTTGACGCCGACGTTGCGGATGGCGCCCATGCCGAACCGGATGTCGTTGCCGACCGGGGTGAAGTTCAGCGCCGACTCGTTAACGTCCGGCGGCAGCACGGTGATGCCCATGCGCCGGCATTCGTTAAGGTAAATTGCCGATTTGTCCTTGTCGTCACCGACAGAGGTCAGGAGGGCGGCCATGTACTCCGGCGCGTAATGCGCCTTCAAATACGCCGTCCAGTACGAAATCACGCCGTACGCCGCCGAATGCGCCTTGTTGAAGGCGTAGTCGGAGAAGGGCAGCAGGATGTCCCACAGGGTCTTGACGGCCTCCATGGAGTAGCCGTTGTCCTGCATGCCCTGCGAGAAGCCGGCGAACTGCTTGTCCAGCTCGGACTTCTTCTTCTTGCCCATGGCACGGCGCAAAATGTCTGCCTGGCCCAGCGAGTAGCCGGCCAGCTTCTGCGCCACGGCCATGACCTGTTCCTGGTAGACGATCAGGCCGAACGTTCCGCCCAGGATCTCCTTCAGCGGTTCCTCGAGCTCCGGGTGGATGGGGATGACGTCCTGGATCTTGTTCTTGCGCAGGGCGTAATCGGTGTGCGCGTTGGCGCCCATGGGTCCCGGGCGGTACAGCGCCAGCACGGCGGAGATGTCTTCGAAGTTGTCAGGCTTCATGAGTTTAAGCAGGGACCGCATGGGGCCGCCGTCGAGCTGGAACACGCCCAGCGTGTCACCGCGGGCCAGCAGCTCATAGGACGCCGCGTCATCCAACTCCAGCGTTTCGAGGTCGAGGTCGACGCCGCGGTTCATCTTGATGTTTTCCAGGGCGTCCGAAATGATCGTCAGGTTTCGCAGCCCGAGGAAGTCCATCTTGATCAGGCCGAGGCCTTCGGACGTCGGATAGTCGAACTGCGTGATGACCTGGCCGTCCTGGAAGCGGCGCATGATCGGAATCACGTCGATGATGGGGTCCGAGGACATGATCACGCCGGCCGCGTGCACACCCCATTGCCGTTTGAGGCCCTCGATGCCCAGCGCGGTCTCGAAAACCTTGGCGGCCTCGGGATCCGTGCTGATCAGTTGCCGGAAATCCCCCGCCTCGCTGTAGCGCTTGGCGTCCTTGTTCTGAATGTCGGCAAGCGGAATATCCTTCGCCATCACCGCAGGCGGCAGTGCCTTGGTCAGCGTCTCACCCATGCTGAAGGGGTAGCCGAGCACGCGGGAGGAGTCCTTCAGCGCCTGCTTGGTCTTGATGGTGCCGTAGGTGACGATCATGGCCACGCGCTCGTCGCCGTACTTGCGCGTCACATAGTCGATGACCTCGGAACGGCGCCGGTCATCGAAGTCGACGTCGAAGTCAGGCATGGAGACGCGGTCCGGGTTGAGGAAGCGCTCGAAGATCAGGCCGTGGTGCAGCGGATCAAGGTCGGTGATGCGCATTGCGTAGGCCACCATGGAGCCTGCGCCCGAGCCACGTCCGGGACCTACCCGGATGCCGTTGTTCTTGGCCCAGTTGATGAAGTCGGCCACCACGAGGAAGTAGCCCGGGAAGCCCATCGAGGTGATGACTTCCAACTCGTAGTCGGCCTGCTTGCGGACCTTGTCCGGAATGCCCTGGGGGTAGCGGTAATGGAGTCCCTTGTCGACCTCCTTGACCAGCCAGGAGGTTTCGTCCTCGCCCTCGGGGCAGGGGAACCGGGGCATGTAGTTTGCGCCGGTGTTGAAGGACACCTCGCACCGCTCGGCGATCAGCAGCGTGTTGTCGCAGGCTTCGGGGTGGTCGCGGAACAGCTCGCGCATTTCCTGCGGCGACTTCAGGTAGTAGCCGCTGCCGGAGAATGCGAAACGGGAGCCGCCGTTGTCGTAGGTGGGTTCGAGCAGCGTAGAACCGGACTGGATGGCCAGCAGGGCCTCGTGCGCCTTGGCGTCGTGTTCGTGCGTGTAGTGCAGGTCGTTGGTGGCAACGAGCGGGAGGTTCAGGTCCTTGGCCAGCCGCAGGAGATCGCCGGTGACGCGGCGTTCAATGTCCAGGCCGTGGTCCATGAGTTCGCAGAAGTAGTTCTCCGCCCCGAAGATGTCACGGAACTCCGCAGCGGCTTCCAGGGCCTCGCGGTACTGGCCGAGCCGCAGCCGGGTCTGGACCTCGCCGGACGGGCAGCCGGTGGTGGCGATGAGCCCTTCGGAGTAGGTGTTCAGCAGCTCGCGGTCCAGCCGGGGCCACTTGCCGAACACCGAATCCAGGGAGGCGATCGAGGAGGCACGGAACAGGTTCCGCATGCCCACGTTGTTGTAGCTCAGCAGGGTCATGTGGGTGTACGAGCCACCACCGGAGACGTCGTCCTTGCGCTGGCTCTCATCGCCCCAGCGGACGCGGCCCTTGTCACCGCGCGCAGTCCCGGGTGTCACATAGGCTTCGACGCCGATGATGGGCTTAATACCCTTGTCGGTGGCCTTCCGCCAGAAGTCGAAGGCGCCGAAGAGGTAGCCGTGGTCGGTAGTGGCCAGGGCAGGCATGCCGAGCCGCTCGGTTTCGTCGAACAGCTCACCGAGCCTGGCGGCGCCGTCCAGCATCGAGTACTCGGTGTGGGTGTGGAGATGTACGAACGAGTCATTGCTGGAAGTCACCGGACCATTCTAGTGCCGACCCTCTGACAATTAGTGCCGGCGTGCCGCGGGCTCAGGCCTTGCCGGTGCCCAGGACTTCCAGGGCGTAGGCGAGGTCCTCGGGGTACTCGCTGGTCACGGTGACGCGTTCCCCAGTGCGCGGGTGGTCGAAGCCCAGTTCACGGGCGTGCAGCCACTGCCGGGTGAGTCCGAGGGTAGCGGCGAGCCGCGGGTCGGCCCCGTAGGTGAGGTCTCCGGCACACGGATGGCGGAGCGCCGCGAAATGGACCCTGATCTGGTGGGTCCTGCCGGTTTCCAGGTGCACCTCCACCAGGGTGGCCTTGCCGAACGCCTCAAGGACTTCGTAGTGCGTCACCGATGGCCGGCCGTCCTCAATGACGGCGAAGCGCCAGTCGTGGCCTGGATGGCGTCCGATCGGGGCGTCGATGGTGCCCTGCAGGGGATCCGGCAGGCCCTGGACCACCGCGTGGTAGACCTTGTCCACGGTACGTTCCTTGAACGCCCGCTTGAGGGCGGTATAGGCGGGTTCCGTCTTGGCCACCACCATGACCCCCGAGGTCCCGACGTCGAGGCGGTGGACGATGCCGGCACGCTCGGCGGAACCGGACGTGGAAATGCGGTAGCCGGCCCCGGCCAGTCCGCCGACGACGGTGGGTCCTACCCAGCCCGGGGACGGGTGCGCCGCGACCCCCACCGGCTTGTCGACCACCACAAAGTCGTCGTCATCCAGCAGGATCTTCAGGCCTTCCACAACTTCCTCCACAACTTCAAGGGGATCCCGGCGCACGGGGACCGTCACGTCCAGCACGGTGCCGGACGCGAGCTTGGCGGACTTCCCCACCGGTTTGCCGCCGCTGACCACGTTGCCTTCGGCTATCAGCGTCGCGGCGGATGAACGGGACATGCCCATCAGCTTGGCCAGGCCCGCGTCCACGCGGGCCCCGTCCAGCTCCTCGGGAACCACCACCCGCTCAGACATTGTCGGTGCCGTCCCGCTTTTCCACGCTGTGGTGCGGACCGTCAAGGGCGATCCCCCGCAGGGTCAGCAGGCAGATAATGACCACAGATGACACCACGGCCGAGTCGGCGATATTGAAGATCGCGAAGTTGGGCAGCTGGATGAAGTCCACGACGTGCCCCATTCCGAAGGACGGATCCCGGAATAGCCGGTCCGTCAGGTTTCCCAGGGCGCCGCCGAACAGCAGGCCCAGCGCCAGTGCCCACCACGCGGATCCGAGCTTGCGCAGCTGGAACAGGATGGCGGCGGCGACCACCACCATGATGATGGTGAACACCCAGGTCACATTCTCGCCGATGGAGAAGGCGGCGCCTGAATTCCGGATGTAGTACCAGTGCAGCAGCGGGGGCAGCACGGGAATCCGCTCGCCCTCCACCATGGTGCTGGTAACCCACAGCTTGGTGAGCTGGTCGAAGACGTAGGCGAATACTGCCAGCCCGGCGAACAGGGACAGCAGGACGCCGCGCCGGGGCCGCGGTGATGATGAGGCTGGATGCGCTGCGTCAGCGGCAAGGTCGTCAGTCATGGTGCTTTCATTCGGGAACCGTCGTTAATGGCAAAGGCCGGTGGCCGAGGAATCCTCAGCCACCGGCCTTCAGAATACGTGCTAAACGGCGGCGCTGCTGCTTTCGCCAACCTCAGGGGCGGCAACGGAACCACGGGCGTCCAGGTCGCGCAGCTGGCCCTCGATGTACGCCTTCAGGCGTGAACGGTAGTCGCGTTCGAAGCCGCGGAGCTGCTCCACCTTGCGCTCGAGAACAGAACGCTGCTGCTCGAGGGCGCCGAGGATCTTGCGGGACTTCTCCTGCGCGTCGTTGACCAGGCTGCTGGCTTCGATCTGTGCTTCAGCGATGATCTTGTCGCGCTGCTGCTGCCCCTCGGACACGTGGCGGTCGTGCATCTGCTGCGCCATGGCCAGCAGGCCGGCAGCGGACTCGGAGACGTTGCTGCTGGTGACGGCGGGTGCCGGGGCTGCAACGGGGGCTGCCTGCTCGGCTGCCTTCTTCTTGGCAGCCTCGGCGGCCTTGGCTTCAGCTTCGGCCTTCGCGCGCGCTTCGTCCTTCTCGGACTTGGACGCAGCGGGGACCTTCTCAACAACAGGGGGGACGGCCGAGGTGGCAGCCGGCGATCCGGTGCCGCCTTCGGCGAGCTTCTTACGAAGCTCTTCGTTCTCCTGGTTCAGGCGCCGCAGTTCGACGACGATCTCGTCCAGGAAGTCGTCAACTTCGTCCTGGTCATAGCCTTCGCGGAACTTGGTCGGCTGAAAGCGCTTGTTGACAACGTCTTCTGGCGTCAAAGCCATCTGGTCACCTCGTTGGTCTAGTTCGTCAGGAGGCCTTCCGGCCGTCAAAACTACGGTACCTAAATATGGTCTGGTTCCTCTAATTCAACACCGTGGCGTCAAAGAAAAGGCTTTCTGCGCCAGGGCCGGCATCCATGCGGATCGGCCCCTGCGCGGCAAGCTGATATGAAGTTATGCAAATGACTTGGTGATCGCCATGGCAATGCTCAGGCCGATGAACAGCACCAGAAACCCGAGGTCCAGTGAGACGCCGCCCAGCCGCAGCGGCGGGATAAGGCGCCGCAAAACCTTCAGCGGCGGATCAGTCACCGAGTAGACCGCATGCGCCGCCACCAATGCTACCCCGCGCGGGCGCCATTCCCGGGCGAACATCTGAACCCAGTCAAAGACGAGGCGGACAATCAATGCGACGAAAATGAACAGCAGGACGATATAGACGAGCCCGAATAGTATTCCCATGAGCTAACCCATTGTCTCCATGTTCATCGCGGGCACTGCGGTGCCCTGGGATTCCGGCCAGGGGACTCCTGCCAGATTGTGCTGATCCCCTATTTCAGCACGGATGCCAGGCAGGTGAGTCCCTGCCTGGCATCCGGAGCGCCGTTTTTAGCTTTGGTTGAAGAAGCTGGCCGTGGCCTCGCTGGCTTTCTTGTCATCTCCGATGACTTCAACGTACGACGGCGACAGCAGGAAGACCTTGTTGGTCACGCGCTCGATGCTTCCCCGCAGACCGAAGACCAGGCCGGCGGAAAAGTCGACAAGCCGCTTCGCGTCCGACTCCCCCATGTCCGTCACGTTCATGATGACGGGGATACCGTCACGGAAGCTTTCGCCGATGAGCTTGGCGTCGTTGTAAGAGCGCGGGTGGATCGTGGTGATCTGCCGCAGTCCGGTGGTCTCTTCGCGGCTCGATGCCGCACGCTTAATGGGTGTCACGGGTGCGCGGTATTCCTCTTCGGCAGCTGGTGGCACTTCACGGGTGACCTCTCGGAGCGGCGCCGGCGCGCGGCGCTCTTCACGGTCATGCTCCACTGAGTTGTCCTCGTCCTTTTGCTGGGTGGAAAGCTCAGACTCGTAGTGTTCATCGCCGTCGGCGAGCCCAAGATAGATCATTGTCTTGCGCATAGCGCCAGCCATGGTCGACTCCTAATCGTGTCCGGAAGCGGGCCGCCCAAAGGTCAAGACAGCATTGGAATCCCCGCCATTCACTTCCAATACGACAGACGCTACCGCACGGCCGGGCGCGAACCGAGAATATCTGAGCCAATTCGGAGGTGTGTCGCACCGAATCTGACAGCTGCTTCCAGGTCCTGGCTCATGCCGGCGGAAATCCCCGTGGCGCCGGGGAAATTCCGCTGCAGGCCGGTTGAAATGCCCAGCAGTTTTTCAAAGGCCCGCTCCGGATCCGCCCCATGCGGCGCCACCGCCATGACGCCTGCCAGGCGAAGACCGCCCGCGGCTTCGAGCTGTTCGGCCAGCTGCGGCACCTCAGCGGGGGCCGCCCCGCCGCGGTGCGCACCGGCGTCGTCGTCCAGGCTCACCTGGATGAAACAGTCCAGGTCGCCACGTCCGGTCAGTTCCTGCTGCGCGGCCATGGCCCGCTCCAGGGCCGTCACGAGCTGGGAACGGTCCACCGAGTGCACGGCAGAGGCGTAGCGGACCACCGTCTTGGACTTCTTGCTCTGGAGCTGTCCCACGAAGTGCCAGGTGAGGTCCAGGTCCTCGAGTTCCTCGGCTTTTGCCGACGCCTCCTGGTCCCGGTTCTCGCCGAAGTCCCTGACGCCCATCGCTGCCAGCCGGCGGACGTCCCCGGCCGGGTGAAACTTGCTGATCACTATGAGGCTCGGCGGGTTGTTCGCGCGGTCTGCCGCCGCGGCGGCACGGCTGATGCGCTGCCGGACAGTGTCGAGGCGCTCCCCCAGCTGCACTGCCCGGGCATCGCCGGGTGCCGGGCTGTCAGTCATGGGTCCACACCAGTCCGGCGAATCGGCCGCACCGGGAGTCGCGGCGGTAGGAAAACAAGGACCCGTTTTCAAGCGTGCAGGGCCCACGGTACTCGATGGGAACGCCGAGGCCGTCGAGCTGGATGGCGGCAGCGCCGGGCAGGTCGAGCGCCGGCGTCCCCCAGGATGTTGTTGACCATGCTGACGGCAGGACGGCAGCAACCTCGTCGCGGAGTTCAGCTGGCACCTCATAGCATTTCCCGCAGACGGATGGGCCGAGCCAAGCCCGGATGTCCTTGGCGCCGGAGGCGCGCATCTGTTCCACCGCCGCCGGAATGACTCCGGAGAACAGGCCCGGGCGCCCGGCATGAACGGCGGACAGTACGGGCCCGGAAGACCCTGTACCCACCAGGACCAGCGGAATGCAGTCCGCCACCATCACCGCAAGCGGGCCGCCGAGGGACACCAGCGCGTCCGCAGTCGGTGCCGGCGCAGTCCGTGCCGCGGGGCTTGGTTCAGCTCCTGCGTCAGATGCATCGGCTGTTCCGTGTTCAACAACGAGGGACACTTCGTTGCCGTGGACCTGGTTCATGTACTGGAACCTGCGCGGCGAGATGCCGGCGACGTCCTCCAACCTGGCCCTGCGACGCAGCACCGCTGCCGCGTCATCGCCCACGTGCAGGGCGAGGTTGCCGGCGTTCGTGTCGGTGAACGCCACGGACACGCCAGGCTGCACTTCAGCACGCCACAAAAACAATTCGGAACTCCGGCAATGAGGGTTGGGAGCAGGGACAGCTGCCGGGCGGATGTCCGCCCGGCATCCTCCTTACTTCAGGAAATCGGGGACGTCCAGGTCGTCAGACCGGCTGCCGGTCAGGTCAGGCTCGACAACCGACGGAAGGTCGACGTCGAAACCCGAGTCGGCGGGGACAGCGGACGGGCGCTGCTGCCCCCAGCTGCTGAGACCTGCAGCGCCGACACCGGCGTGCACTGGCTGGACGTGGACCTGCTGGCTGCCCGCTGACGGCTGGCTCTGCGGGGCGGCCGCCGGAACGGCGGGGCGCTGCGGTGCAGCCTGCGGCAGCGACTGGTCCATGGAGGGCGAGGTGGCCTTGACGTCGTCGAAGCCGGCCGCGATGACCGTGACGCGGGCTTCATCGCCCAGGGCGTCGTCGATGACCGCACCGAAGATGATGTTGGCCTCGGGGTGGGCAACTTCCTGCACCAGGCGCGCAGCCTCGTTGATCTCGAACAGTCCGAGGTCGGAGCCGCCCTGGATCGACAGCAGGACACCGTGGGCGCCGTCGATGGATGCTTCCAGCAGCGGGGAGGCGATGGCGAGCTCTGCGGCCTTGACCGCGCGGTCCTCGCCGCGCGCGGAGCCGATACCCATCAGGGCGGATCCTGCGCCCTGCATGACGGATTTCACGTCGGCGAAGTCAAGGTTGATCAGGCCGGGCGTGGTGATGAGGTCCGTGATGCCCTGCACACCGGACAGCAGGACCTGGTCAGCGGAGCGGAAGGCGTCCAGGACGGAGACGTTGCGGTCGCTGATGGACAGCAGGCGGTCGTTGGGGATCACGATCAGGGTGTCCACCTCGTCGCGCAGGGCGTCGATGCCCGCCTCGGCCGAGCCTGCGCGGCGCCGGCCTTCGAAGGTGAACGGACGGGTGACCACACCGATGGTCAGGGCGCCAAGGGAGCGCGCAATGCGGGCAACGACCGGTGCGCCGCCGGTTCCGGTGCCGCCACCTTCACCCGCGGTCACGAAGACCATGTCGGCACCGCGGAGGACTTCCTCGATCTCGTCAGCGTGGTCCTCGGCAGCCTGCTTGCCGACCTCGGGGTTCGCCCCGGCACCCAGCCCGCGCGTCAGTTCCCGTCCGACGTCGAGCTTGACGTCGGCATCGCTCATCAGGAGGGCCTGGGCGTCGGTGTTGATTGCTATGAATTCGACGCCGCGGAGACCCACCTCGATCATGCGGTTGACTGCGTTCACGCCACCGCCGCCGATGCCGACGACCTTGATGACGGCCAAGTAATTCTGCGGAGCTGCCACGTTACGTGTCCCTTGTTAGTGTCCTATTGCGAAAACTGATGGAGTCGAGCTTGAAGCCCTGAACCTTAACCCTCCGGTTGAAGGTTATAGTTATGTCAAGTAACTCACCTCTGTGACGCTATTTCCTATGCTGGCTACATTCAATAACCGCCACCGCGTGTCGTCCTAATCCCCGTGAAATACACGGGCGGCCCGCGTCAAGATCGTCGCGTCAAGATCACCGCGTCACTGGATGCCGCGGCACGCTCACGTCGTAAGTGCTGACGGGGTTAGCGGGATCTGCCGGCACCTTGAGCAACGCCTCCAGTACCCGGGCCTTGAGTTCCTTCTCCCCCGCGTTGCCCCAGATGACGGTCTGGCCGTCCAGCAGCCTCAGTTCCACTGCATCGACGGACTTGGCGGACGCGTTGGAGAGCTTGGCAAGCACGTTGGCCGGGAGCGCGCCGAGGACCTCGGCCGTGGCCTGGAACAGGTCCTTACCGATGGTGCCTGCGCCGCCGTCAATCACCGGCAGCTTCACGGAGGCGGGGTCTGCGGTGGTGCTGAGGCGCACGCCGTCGACGTCCACGAGCATGTAGTCCTTGCCGCGCTTGACGAGGGCGACGGGGACGCGTTCCTGAACCTGCACCACGAGGACGGACGGCGGGTGGGCCTGGGTGGTTACCGACTTGATCTGGACGAGCGGTTTCAGCAGCGCATTGACCTCGGACTCGCTGACCTGCGGCAGCGGCTTGCCCAGAATTGGCTTGAGGGCCGCCTGCACCTGGGCGGGTTTGAGGAGCTTCGTGCCGGTGATGCTCACGCTTTGGAGCGCCAACACGGGGGAATAGACGGCAGCCACGATGAGCCCCGCCACGAGGGCAGCGGTGACACACACGGCAACCAGGATGTTGCGCCTGATGCGCCGGCCCCGGGGTTCGGGAAAGGCCAGCACATTGTTTTGCCCGGCGGTGTCCGGCCCTGTTTTGTCCGCCCCTGCAGCATCGGCCGCCGGGGCGCCGTGCTTCCGGGCATTGAGTCCCGGCTTGGCAGGTCCCGGCTTGGCAGTACCCGGGCTTTTGAGCCGGGGCCAGGGGGCCTTGGCCGGTTTGTCCTGTGCCTTCCCCTTCGGTGCTGCGTTCCCCTTCGCCGTGCCGGCCTGGGCCTTCTCCTGTCCCGCGCCCTCAGGGACGCCCTTGGTGGCCGTGATCACGGCCGGCTTCCCGGCGTCGGAATCAGCGGCAGTGTCCCGACCGGCAGTGTCCCCGCCAGCCGATTCCCCGGCGGCGGGCTTGGCCGGACGGTAGGTGGGACGCCTGGTGCTAGCCACCGAGGGACTCCACGATGAGCGGCCCGTAGGCGGTGACGTCCCCGGCGCCGGCGGTAAGGATGATGTCCCCCGGCCGCGCGGCGGCGGCCACGGCGGCAACGGCCTCGTCGCCACCCACCAGGCCGCTGCCTGCGCCGAGATGCTCGGTGATGAGCGCGCTGGTGACGCCCGGGATGGGATCCTCGCGGGCCGGGTAGATGTCGAGCACCAGAGCAGTGTCCGCTGCCGTGAGTGCGTCGGCGAACTCTGCGGCAAACTCCCGGGTCCGGGAAAACAGGTGCGGCTGGAAAAGGACGTGGACCTTGTGATCGCCGGCCACGGACCTCGCAGCCGCCAGGGCTGCCCGCACCTCCGTGGGATGGTGGGCGTAGTCGTCGTAAACTCGCACGCCCCTGCCCTCCCCCTTGTATTCGAACCGCCGCGACGCGCCGGAGAAGCCGGCCAGAGCGGAAGCAGCAGCCTGCGCGTCCACGCCGAGTTCGAGCGCGACCGCCATCGCGGCGGCAGCGTTCAGCGCGTTGTGCCGTCCGGGGACCTGCAGTGCCAGCGGGAACCGGCCACCCGCCGTCGTAATGGCCACCTTGCCCGGGCCGCCGTCGTCGAGCCGGAGGTCGGCGGCCTCAGAGGTGCCGTAGAGAACAACGCGGGCATTGCCCCGCTCCCTGGTACGCAGCGCCAGCGCGTGCGCGCCGGCGTCGTCCGCACAGGCCACCAGCACGCCGTCCGCCGGCAGCAGCGCCGTGAAGCGGTCGAAGGATTCGTACACGGCTTCGGCGGTGCCGTAGTGGTCGAGGTGGTCCGGTTCCACGTTGGTGACGACGGCGATCTGCGGACGGTAGTTCAGGAACGAACCGTCGGATTCATCCGCCTCGGCAACGAACACCTGGGAGCTGCCGTTCGCAGCATTGACGCCGAGCGCCGGAACGTTGGCGCCGATCGCGAACGACGGGTCCAGGCCTGTGCCCTGCAGCAGCACGGTGATCATGGACGTGGTGGTGGACTTCCCGTGGGTTCCGGCCACGGTAACCACGAGGTCATCGCCCATGGTGGCGGCCAGCGCTTCGGAGCGATGGAGCACCGGCAGGCCTGCGGCCCGCGCGGCCACGAGTTCGGGGTTGTCGGCGCGGATCGCCGATCCTGCCACGACGGTCTGGGCGTCGCCGAGGTTGCCGGCGTCGTAGCCCACGCAGATCCGGGCGCCGGCCGCGGCGAGCTCCTTCATGACCGGCAGGTCCTTTGCGTCCGAACCGCTGAGGGGAATCCCGCGCGCCACCATGATCCTTGCGACGGCGGACATGCCCACGCCCCCGATCCCGATGAAGTGCACGCGGCCCAGTGCTTCCTGGCTGAGTGCTGCGTTGGTGGTCATTTGGATACCGCTTCCAGTACGAGGTCGGCCATGAGCTGATCGGCATTTCGGATGCCAAGGTTCTCCGCGTTCGCCGCCATCGCGTCGAGGCGGGAACGGTCGGTCAGCAGCGGAATGAGGCTGGAGCTGACCCATTCGGGGGTGAAGTCACGGTCCGCCACCAGCAGGGCGCCGCCCGCTTCCACCAGTCCGCGGGCGTTCAGCGCCTGCTCACCGTTGCCGATCGGCAGCGGCACGAAGACTGCGGGAACGCCGACGGCGGCGACTTCACTTACGGTGGCGGCGCCGGAACGGGCGAGCAGCAGGTCAGCCGCGGCGTAGACAGTTTCCATGCCATCGACGTACTCAAGCTGGCGGTAGCCGTCGGCGCTCAGCGCGTTGCCTTCTGAGTCCGCCACAGACTTGCCGCGGCCGGTGATGTGGATGGTCTGGACGCCGGCCTTCGACAGTGCTTCGAGCGAGGCCGCCACAGTGCGATTGATGCTTTGTGCCCCGGACGAACCTCCGGTCACGATGAGCACCGGCTTCCCGGGCTGGAGGTCCAAGGTGCGCAGGGCGCCGTTCCGCGCGGTTGCCCTGACCATGGCCGAGACTTCGCGGCGCATGGGCATGCCCACGTGGCGGGCGTTGCGCAGCGGGGTGCCGGCGAAGGCCACGGCCACGTGCCGGCTCAGCCGCGCTCCGACCCGGTTGGCCAGGCCCGGCCGGGTATTGGCTTCGTGGATGACGATGGGGATCTTTCGCCGCCAGGCAGCGAGGTACATGGGCGTGCAGACGTAGCCGCCCACGCCGACGAGGACGTCTGCGCCGGCGTCGTCGAGGATGCGACCGGCCTGCCGCACGGCGCCGGCGAGGCGTCCCGGGAGGCGGAGCAGGTCCGCGGAGGGCTTCCGCGGGAACGGGACACGGTCGATGGTGGCCAGTTCCAGCCCGGCGGCCGGGACCAGCCTGGTCTCCATGCCGGCGGCCGTTCCGACCGCGAGCAGACGGGCGTCGGGGCGGGCATCGCGGATGGCGGCGGCGATGGCCAGCAGCGGGTTGATATGGCCTGCTGTTCCGCCGCCGGCGAGGACCACGGACAATGACTCGGTTTTCATCAGGTGCTGGTTACGCTTTCGTACGGGATTTCTTGCGCCCGGGCAGCCGCAACGGACCGAGCAACTTACGGGGCCGGATGTTGGGCGCCATCTGTTCCCGGGCCAGTGACAACACTACGCCGATCGCGCAGAGCGACATCAGCAGCGCCGAGCCGCCGTAGGAGATGAAGGGCAACGGGACGCCGATCACCGGCATCAGGCCGGTGACCACGGCCATGTTGACCGTCCCCTGGCCCAGCAGCCACACCATGATGGTTCCGGCAAGGACCCGGTGGAACAGGTCCTCCTGCGCCACCACCACGCGGTAGATGGCAGCACCCAGGATGGCGAACAGGACCAGGACGACGACGGTCCCCACCAGCCCGAGTTCCTCACCGATGATGGCGAAGATGAAGTCGTTGTGGGCTTCGGGAATCCAGCTGTATTTCTGCCGGCTCTGACCGAGCCCGACGCCGAACCAGCCGCCCGACGCCAGCCCGTAGAGGCCGTTGGTGGACTGGTAGTTGGCGTCGATGCCGTCGCCGCAGCTCTGGCCGGTCCACCACGAGGTAATGCGGCAGACCCGGTTGGAGCTGGTCATGGCCATGAACGCTATGACCGCACCCAGGCCCACCGCCGCGAACCCGAACAGGTAAAGGCGCACACCGGCGAAGAAGAGGGCGGCGGCCGTGATGAGCATGATGATCATGCCGGTGCCGAGGTCGTTTCCGACCAGGACGAGTCCAATGATCCCCCCGGCTATGGGAACCACGGGGACCACTGCGTGTCCCCAGTGGTGCAGCAGCGACGCCTTCTTGGCCAGCACGGTGGCCATCCACAGGGCCAGGGCAAGCTTGGCTGCCTCGGAAGGCTGCAGGGTGAAGAACCCGCCGACGTCGATCCAGTTCTTGTTGCCGTTGACGCTGGTGCCAATGACCAGCACGAGGGCCAGCAGGGCGTAGGCAATGATGATGCCCAGCCACGCGAGCCGCTTCAGCCATACGACGTTGATCCGGGACAGCATGAACATGCAGAAAATGCCGATGCCGGCGAACAGGCCCTGTTTGAGTGCCGCCGTGTACGGCGACTCACCCGCGGCAATGGCCTCCACACTGGAGGCAGAGAGCACCATCATGATGCCGATGGCGGTCAGGGCCAGCGTGGTGCCCAGGATGAGGTAGTAGGTGGAGCCGTTGCGCGACTTGCCGTTTCCCTCAAGGGCGGACCAGAAGCGCCTGTACCACCGGAGCAGCCGGCCGCTCGTGGGAATCCTGGATGCCGGAGTCTCCGGTGCAGCACCCGGTCTGGGGTTCTCCCCCGCCCGCTGCCGGGCGGCCGCGGGACGTGTGGGTGTGCTGACCATTCTTACTCCTTGCCGGTCCGGGCCTCCCCTTCCACGAGCTCGCGGACCGCTGCAATGAAGGCGTCGCCACGGTGAGCGTAGGAAGAGAACTGATCCATGGATGCAGCAGCCGGGGCCATCAGCACAGTGTCACCCGAGGCAGCGAGCTGTGCCGCCGATGCGACGGCCCGTGCCATCACCGCCTCCCCGGTTTCGGCTGAATCCGGCGCGGCGCCATCTCCGGTTCCGGCAGACTGCACAATTTCAGTGTGGCCTGCCGCCTGCCGGATGACGGGGACATCCGGTGCGTGTCGCTGCAGGGACTCTTCCAGAGTCGCCGTGTCCTTGCCGATGAGCACCACGGCCTTCAGGCGGCGTGCATGGTCGCGGACCAGGTCGTCGTAGCTGACGCCCTTGGACAGGCCGCCGGCAATCCACACCACAGGGTCGAAGGCGGCCAGGGACGCGGAGGCGGCGTGCGGGTTGGTGGCTTTGGAGTCGTTGATCCAGAGAACGCCGTGCTGCTTGGCAACCGGCTGGATGCGGTGGCTTCCCGGGATGTAGGCCTGCAGTCCCTCGCGCACGTGCTCGGGGCTGACGCCGTAGGCGCGCACCAGGCCGGCGGCGGCCAGGGCGTTGGCCACCATGTGGCGGGGGGCCACCGGGCCGAGGTCGGACATGGACGCCAGTTCGACGGCGCTGTCCTTCCGCTCGGCGATGAAGGCCCGGTCAACGAGCAGGCCCTCCACGACGCCGAGCATGCTGATGGCCGGCGTGAGGGTGGTGAACGCCACGGCGCGGCAGCCCTCCACCACGTCAGCGTCCTCCACCATGCGTTCGGTTTCGATCTGCTCGTCGTTGTAGATGCAGGCCTTCTGCGTGTTTTCGTAGATCTTGGCCTTGTCGGCGAGGTAGGACTCGTAGGAGCCGTGCCAGTCCACGTGGTCCTCGGCGACGTTGAGGCACACGCTGGCCACCGCCGAGACGGAATCGGACCAGTGCAACTGGAAGCTGGAGAGCTCCACCGCGAAGACCTCGTACTCCACCGGGTCACGCAGGGCATCGAGGATGGGCGTGCCGACGTTGCCCACTGCGATCGCTTTCAGACCCGCGGCCCGCAGCATGGACTCGGTCAGGCCGACCGTCGTCGTCTTGCCGTTCGTGCCGGTGATGGTGAGCCAATCGGCGGTTTTCCGGCCCTCGCGGACGCGCAGGCGCCAGGCGAGTTCGACGTCGCCCCAGACCGGGATGTGTGCACGGGCGGCAGCCGCGAGCAGGGCCTGGTCCGGACGCCAGCCGGGCGAGGTGACCACGAGGTCCGGCTTCAGGCCGTCGATCTTTGGCAGGGAGCGGACGGCCTCCTCCCCCAGGAGGACGTCGGCGGCACCCACGATCCGCAGCGTGTCCGCCTTGGCCTGCGCAGTTTCCGTGGTGGCGCCGTCGACCACCACCACGCGGGCGCCGAGTTCGATCAGGGTGTCCGCGGCAGCGAAGCCCGAGACACCGATTCCGGTGACCACGACGCGCAGTCCGGCCCAGTCGGAATCCCAGCTGACCAGGCCGCCGAGCCTGGCCGGACCGGATACTTCAGGGTGGGATTCGGAGCCGTTCACAGGAGGACCACCCATTCTGCGTAGAAGATGCCAAGGCCCGCGGCGACGAACAGGCCGGCGAGGATCCAGAACCGGACAACCACGGTGACTTCCGCCCAGCCCTTGAGTTCGAAGTGGTGCTGCAGCGGCGCCATCTTGAAGAAGCGCTTGCCCTTGGTCACCTTGAAGTAGCCCACCTGGATGATGACGGAGAGCGTGATGAGGACGAACAGGCCACCGATGAAGGCGAGGAGCAGTTCGGTGCGGGAGAGGATGGCGAACCCTGCGATGGCGCCGCCGATCGCGAGGGAGCCGGTGTCGCCCATGAAGATTTTGGCCGGTGAGGTGTTCCACCACAGGAAGCCAACCAGCGCGGCGCTCATGATGGCCGCGAGAAGCGCCAGGTCCAGCGGATCCCGGACGGAGTAACAACCGCCACCGGCCTGACGCGGCGAGCCACAGGCCTGGTTGCTCTGCCAGATGCCCATCAGCGTGTAGGCGCCAAAAACCATGACGGCGGCGCCCGCGGCCAGTCCGTCCAGGCCGTCGGTGAGGTTGACGCCGTTGGTGGCGGCGGTGACGATCAGGTTTGACCACAGCACAAAAAGGATCGCGCCAAGGACGGTGCCGCCGAACGCCAGGTCCAGCCACGGGATGTCACGGACCAGCGAGATCTTGGTGGACGCCGGCGTAAGGCCGTCCGTATCCGGGAAGTACAGGGCCATGACGGCGAAGATGATGCCCACCGCCGCCTGGAGGATCAGTTTCGCCTTGGCGTTCAGGCCCAGGCTGCGCTGCCGTGAGATCTTGATGAAGTCGTCCAGGAAGCCCACGAGGCCCATCCCCACCATGAGGAACAGCAGGAGCAGCGCCGAGGCCGACGGCCCGGCCGACTCGGGGTTCATGAGCCACATGATGAGGTGCGTCAGGCCGTAGCTCAGCAGGACTGCGCCCACCACCACGGTGCCACCCATGGTGGGCGTGCCGCGCTTGGTGTGGTGCGAGGTGGGTCCGTCATCGCGGATGAACTGGCCATAGCTCTTGCGGACCAGCAGGCGGATGAACAGCGGCGTACCCACCAGAGCCAGCAGCAGGGCCAGGCCAGCGCCGATCAGTAGTGCAATCACAGCAGCTCGCTCCCTTCATTGGCATTTGTGGGGGTGGCGTGTGGGGGTAATGCTATCCGATCGCCCAAGTGGCGCAGTCCGACGCTGTTTGAGGACTTGAAGAGCACCAGGTCGCCGGGTTCCAGCAGCTCCTGGAGCAGTTCGTATGCCTCATCAACAGTCTCGGCGAAGATGCATTCATCGCCCCAGGACCCTTCCTGCACGGCGGAAACGTACAGCGAACGCGCTTCCCGGCCCACCACCAGGAGGCGGGAGATGTTCAGCCGCACTACCTGCGTGCCGACTGCGGTGTGCTCGCGGATGGAATCGTCGCCCAGTTCCAGCATGGCCCCGAGCACGGCCCAGGTGCGGCGTCCGCGGCCGAGGTCGGCCAGCGTGCGCAGCGCCGCACGCATGGATTCCGGGTTGGCGTTGTACGCGTCGTTGATCACCGTGACGCCGTCGGGCCGTTCGGTCCGCTCCATGCGCCAGCGGCTTGCCGCGGACTGGGAGCTCAGCGATGCGCTGATCCTGTCAGCCGGTATGCCGGCTGCGTGCGCGGCCGCCGCGGCGGCGAGGAGATTCGCCACGTGGTGTTCGCCGATGAGTTTGCTGCTGACCCGGACCGTGGGCTCCCCCGGCACTTCGAGGTCGAACTCGGGGTTGCCTGAGGCGTTGGTGTCCAGGTTGGCGGCCCGGACGGCGGGAGCGTCCGGATCAGCATCCCGGGAGGAGAAGCCCAGAACAATGCCGCGGGTCCGGGCGGCCATGGCGGCAACACGCGGATCGTCAAGGTTCAGCACGGCGGTGCCTGCAGCGGGTACGGCCTCGGCGAGTTCGCCCTTGGCGGCCGCGATGTTTTCCACGCCGCCGAACTCCCCGGCGTGGGCTGTTCCGACGCCGAGCACCACGCCAATCTCCGGCCGGACCATGTCGGCCAGGTAGCGGATGTGTCCGATGCCGGTGGCCCCCATCTCGATGACCAGGAACCGGGTGTCAAAGCCCGCCTGGAACACGGTGAGGGGCACGCCGACCTCGCCGTTGTAGGAACCCTGGGGTGCAACGGTAGGCGCCTCGGCCGACAGGATTCCCGCGAGCAGGTCCTTGGTGGTGGTTTTGCCTGCCGAACCGGTGATGCCGATGACGGTCAGCTGTTCACCCGCCGACTCGCGGTGCTGCCTGATCCGCCGCACTGCCTCTGCCGCGAGGGCGCCCATGGCCAGCACCGCATCCTCGACGACGACGGACGGATAGTTCCGGCCGCCGTCGTCCTTGATTTCGCGTTCGGTGAGGGCCAGAACCGCTCCGCGGTCAAAAGCGGCACCCACGAAGCTGTGCCCGTCTGCGCTTTCGCCCGGTTTGGCGACATAGAGGGAGCCGGCAACGGCCTCCCGCGAGTCGGTCACCACGGATGCGGGGGTGACGCCGGGGTCGGCAAGCAGCCGGCCGTTGGTGATTTCGGCGATTTCCGCCGCAGTAAGTTCAATCATGTCGGTCTAGGACTCTATCCCGTCGTCTTGGAGAACGGTGAATCCTCGTGCCGTCAAGGCGTTCCGTAGTTCCACCCTGTCGTCGAGGGCAAGGTTCACTCCCTTGACCTCCTGCCACACTTCGTGCCCACGCCCCGCAACCAGGATGGTGTCCTCCGGAGCCGCCAGGTTGACGGCCTCACGGATGGCGGCAGCGCGGGGGAAAACTTCCATGATCTTGCAGTCGAGCCGCTCGGTTTCCTTGGCGTCCGTGGCACCGACCAGCACCTCGGCGCGGATCGCCGCGGCGTCCTCATCGTGGGGGTCGTCATCGCTGACGATCACGACGTCGGCGAGCCGGGCTGCGGTGGCGCCCATGGAAGGGCGCTTGCCCTGGTCGCGCTGGCCGGTGGCGCCGAAAACCACGATCACCCTGGACGCGGGCTCCGGGGACCGGACGGCCTCCAGGGCGCGTGCCAGTGCATCCGTGTTGTGCGCGAAGTCGACGACGGCGGCCGGCCGGGTGGAGACCAGCTGCATGCGGCCGGGCACTGCCACGGTGAACGGATCCCGGGCATCGAGTGCTGCCTGCACTTCGGCGGGGTCTGCACCGCCGGCGAGCACCATGGTCAGGGCCAGCGCCGCGTTGGAAACATTGAACGCCCCGGGCAGGCCCGTGTGTACGCGCAGTTCCGTGCCGTTCCGGCCGCGGAGCGTGAATTCCGTACCGAGGCCGCGGGGCTTCGGTGCGGTGACGGTCCAATCGGCGGCCGGCCCGCTGCCGGGCTGGAGGGTTGCGAGCGTGGTGACCGGAAGCTCAGTCCGGGCGGCAAGCCGCCGTCCCCATTCGTCGTCGACCGTCACGACAGCAGCACGGGCGCGTTCGGCGGTGAACAGCTCCGCTTTGGTCCGGTAGTACTCCTCCATGGTGCCGTGCAGGTCCAGGTGGTCCTGGGTGAGGTTGGTGAAACCGACGACGTCGAAGACCACGCCGTCCACGCGGCGGAAGGACACCGCGTGCGAGGAGACCTCCATGGATGCGGCGTCAAGGCCGCGTTCCCGCATGAGGGCAAGCAGGGCGTGGACATCGGTGGATTCCGGGGTGGTCAGGAGGCTCGGAATCGGGTCCCCGCCGGCCAGGATCTCGATGGTGCCGATGAGTCCGGTCTTCTTGCCCATCGCCTGCAGCAGGGCGTTGATGAAGTACGTGGTGGTGGTTTTTCCGTTGGTGCCGGTCACGCCGAACATCGAGGGGCCGGGGAGGTCGGCGGCCTGGCTCCGGTAGATCAGCCTGGACAGGCGGCCCACCACGCTGCGGGGCTCGGCCACCACAAGCACGGGCACGGCGAGGTCCGAGCCGACTGCAAGAAGCCGCGCACCGGCGTCGTCCGTCAGTACCGCAGCCGCGCCGGACCCGATCGCCGTCGCGGCGAAGTCGGCACCATGCCGCGACGCCCCCGGCAGGGCAACATACAGGTCTCCGCGTTCCACGGAGCGGGAGTCGAGCGAGATGCCGGTGACCTGAACGGACGCGGAGGCCCGGGGCACCGGAACACCCACTGACTGGCCGATGACACCCAGTTCGACGGCGGCAACGGCGGTGGGCCGGAAGCCGCTCTTGGATGCCTGCCCCTCCGGGGCGTCGGCAGTGCCGGGGTCATGGTGCTGTGACAACTGGATCTCCGTTGGTGCTAGCGGACCAGCGGACACGACAGAACTGTTGTTCAGGTGCACCGCGGGTCTTTCTTGGCGGGCGTTACTTAGCGAACTGCGGCAGCCTGACGGGCGTGCCCTTGGACGGCGGAACGTTGTACGTCCGCAGTGCCTGGCTCATGACCGAGCGGAACACGGGCCCGTTGGTGATCCCGTAAATGGATCCCTTGGGACGCTGCAGGACCACCTCCACAATAAACCGCGGATCGTCCATCGGCGCCATCCCCACCATCGAGGCGGTGTACCCGCAGAAGCCTGCGGTCCCGTCGTCGCAGGGCGATTGCGAGGTACCGGTCTTGGCCCCGACCCGGTAGCCGTCGATCGCGGCCTCCTTGATCTGGCCTTCGGTGACGGCACTTTCGAGGATGTCCCTCACCTGCTGCGCCGTCTGCTCCGAGACCACCCTGCGGGATGGCTTGGCCGCCACCTTTTCCTCGGTTCCGTCCGGGCTGATATAGCTGTCGATGAGCCGCGGCTGCAGCATCACACCGTCATTCGCAATGGACTGGTAGGCGCGGACCGTCTGGAGCGTTGACTGCGAGACACCCTGCCCGAACAGGACCGTGTACTGCTGGCGGCCGTCCCACTGGTCGGCCGGGGTCAGGATGCCTTTCGCCTCGGCCGGCAGGCCGATCTCCGGTGCCTCACCGATTCCGAACTTCTGCAGCCAGTCGTGCCGCTGGTCTTTGCTGAGGCGCTGGCCTGCCATCACGGTGCCCGTGTTCATGGACCAGCCCAGGATGCCCGCCAGGGTCCGCTTCTCGGTCCCGTGGGAAAAGGAATCGTCGAATTGCTGGCCGTCCACCACCAGGGAGGGCGGGATAACGAACGTGTCCAGCGGTTTGGCCTTGCCCTCTTCGATGACCGCGGCGGCGGTGATCATTTTTTCCACAGACCCGGGCTCGTAGGCGGCCGTAACGGAGCGGACGCCACGGTCCTTTGCGGCCACCTTGCCGGGGTCGTTGGGGTCGGGCGTATTGGTGTCGGCCATGGCGATGATGTTGCCGGTCTTCACGTCCGAGACGATGATGACCCCCCACTCGGCACTGAGCTTGTCCGACTGGGTCTGGATGGCCTGCTGGGCGAAATACTGGAGATCCGAGTTCAGCGTGAGTTTGACGTCCTTGCCGTCCTGCGCGGGCGTCAGTTCGTCGATGCCCACGGGAATGCGGAGGCCGTCGGCGCCGATTTCGAACACGCGCTTGCCCGCAGTGCCGCGCAGTACTTCGTCCTGGGTCTGCTCGAGGCCGGCCAGACCGGTGGTTCCATTCTCGAGGAAGCCCACAATGCCGCCGGCCACCGAGCCGTTTGGGTAGACGCGCTTGCTGGTTCCCTCGGAGAAGATACCCGGGATCTGCAGTTCCGAGACCCGGTTTTCGACGTCGGGCCGGAGGTCCTTCGCCACTATGTAGTAGGTCCTGGTTCCGGTGACGGATTTCCGCACGTCCTCGGCGTCCATGCCAAGGACGGCAGCAAGCTCGGAGATCCCCTGGTCCCGGGAAACGGTGACGAGTTCGTCCTTGCCGTTTACCTTTTCAAGACGCTTGAAGGATTCCGTCTTGGTGTTTACAGACTGGTCAACAGTGATGTTGTAGCGGATCACGCTGTTCGCCAGCACTGCTCCGCCGGCGTCCAGGATGCTGCCGCGCTCGGCCGGCAGCACGGTGGGGCGCAACCGGTTGTCCAAGGCAGCTTCAGCCATGCCGCCGACGTCCAGTCCCTGCACCAGGAAGAGCTTTCCGCCGACAACCACCAGCAGTGCAAGCATGATGCTGAGTCCGAGACGGAGCCTCTTCGTGGCGTTAGCAGCCTTCTTCTTGCTTGCCTTGCTCTTGCCTTGCGCCACGCTCATCCCCTACTGCTTGCCATGCGGCTACCAGCCGCCTGTTCCTGCCCTACTGCCCCGGCGTCCTTTGCTCGGGCGCTGGAATGGTGCCCCCGTTGAGGGCCGCGGGCTTGGCCGCAGCCGCCGGCGCGGCCGGCTTCGCAGCAGCCGGGCTCTTCGGCTGGGCAGCTGCCGCTTCACCGGCAGCCGGTGCCCTGCTTTCCAGCGGCTCGCCCGAACTGGCGGGCGGGACCACATTCAGTTGACCCGGGACGGCAGGGGCAGCGATCACCGCTCCTGCCGAGTCTCCCTTGACCGCCGGCTTGGCATCCCCGCTCACGGTCAGCGTGGAAAGATCAACCTGTCCCTTGCCGGTGGAAGCAACCATTCCCAATTGTGCGGCCTTGGCAGCAAGATTCTGGGGAGCCTCAAAGTTTTGCACCTGCTGTGTCAGATCCTGGTTCTCTTTGGTCAGCTTGGTCTGTTCCGCACGGAGCTTGACCAGCTGGTACTGCGCTGTGGAAACAGTGATGTTGAGCACCAGCACCGCAATCAGCGCGGCCGCCAGCATGCCGAAGCAGAGAACAACGAAGGGCGCGCGGCGCTTCGCCGGTGCTGACCGGACCAGGGACAGCGGGGTGCGCGCCTTGCGGGCCGACCCCGGAAGCCCGGCCTCTATGTCATGGACGCTCGGGCCGGACGGAAGGGCGAGGTTCCTGGCAGCTGCGGTGCTCATGTTGCTCTCCTGGCTCTGATGCGTTCCACTGCGCGCAGCCGGGCTGATGCTGCGCGCGAATTCTCTGCGATCTCGACGGCGGTGGGCACCTCGGTGCCTTTGGTCAGGGTTTTGAGTTCGGCCTTGTGTTCTTCAAGCTCCACGGGGAAGCCGAGCGGAGCTGATGATTTCGAGCGGGCTTGGAAAACGCCCTTGACGATTTTGTCTTCCAGGGAGTGGTAGGACATCACGACGATCCGGCCGCCGAGCGCGATGGCATCCACCGCCGCCGGAACGGCCCGCTCGAGGACTTCGAGTTCCTCGTTGACCTCGATGCGCAGGGCCTGGAAGGTGCGCTTGGCCGGATGCCCGCCGGACTTGGCTGCGGCAGCCGGAACCACCGCCCTGATCTGTTCGACGAGTTCCCCCGTGGTGGCGAACGGCTTTGCCGCCCGGGCGGCAACGATCCTGTTGGCGATGCGCCCCGCGAACTTTTCCTCACCCCACTTGCGGATGATCCTGACCAGTTCCTCTTCGCTGTAGTTGTTAACGACGTCCGCCGCCGTCTGGCCGCGGCTGGTGTCCATCCGCATGTCCAGGGGTGCGTCAAAGGAATAGGCGAAACCGCGTTCGCGCTCGTCGAGCTGCAGGGACGAGACCCCGAGGTCCATTAGGATGCCGTGGACCTCCGGAATGCCGAGGTCCTCCAGCACCTCGGCGATTTCGTCGTAAACAGCGTGGACCAGGTCCGTGCGGTCCGCGAAAGGCTGCAGCCGTTCACCTGCCAGCGCCAGGGCTTCTTCATCACGGTCGATGCCCACGAGGTGCAGGTCAGGAAAGCGCTGGAGCATGGCTTCGGAGTGCCCACCCATGCCGAGCGTGGCGTCAATGGCCACCGGCGTTTCACCGCGCAGGCGTGCCGCCTCGAATCCGGGCGCCAAAAGATTGATGCACCGGTCCTTCAGGACCGGTACATGGCGTTCGGACGTGGGCTTCGGCTGGTCGGGTTCTGTCATGCCTTCGTCCTTCCTTGAGCGCCTGGAATGATTCCTTGGGGTGGTTTCTTGGGCCAGATCCCCATCCGCGCCTATCCCGTTGGCTGCCTGGCTCCGGGGAAGTGAGCCAGGTAGTCGGCAGGGATGGGCGGCTGGAGATCTCGTCCAAGAAACGGATACGGTTCGGGCCGGCCTAAAGGATGCCGGCGATGGGGTTGTCAGTTTCAGAGAAGGAGGTTTCCTTTTCCGCCAGGTACTCATTCCAGGCTTGCGCATCCCAGATCTCCGCGCGGGTGCCGGCCCCAATAACGGCCAACTCCCTGCCGAGACCTGCATACTCCCGGAGCGCGGGAGGTATGGTCACGCGCCCCTGCTTGTCAGGTACCTCGTCCGAGGCTCCAGAGAGAAAAACCCGGATGTAGTCACGAGCCGACTTGTTGGAGATCGGAGCCTCCCGGATCTGCTCGTGTACCCTCGCGAATTCCTGCTCGCTGAAGACGTAGATGCAGCGCTCCTGGCCTCGCGTGAGAACAAGTCCGCCGGCAAGTTCCTCACGGAACTTGGCGGGAAGAATGATCCTGCCCTTTTCGTCAAGACGCGGCGAGTGTGTCCCAAGGAACACGTCCCACCGCCCGTCTGCCGTCTGAAGCCGAACAACCCCCGCGCTGCCACTACCCTCTTACGCGCTCCACTTTACTCCACTTCTCCCCACAGTCAACGCGACGCGGGCAATTCTCTGCTACTGGGACGAACATATTTCCGCGGAATCGCGGGGATTTTGCCCGGGGGTGGAAAGTGGAGGGAAATTGGGCCGCCCGGGGACCAGTTCCGCGGGTCAACAGGCGCCGTTCCGCTGGTTAAAGCAGAATGACCCGCCGTAGCGGGTCATTCCTGGATTATGGGCGACCAACCGGGATGGACCCCGTGGTGCAATATGGAGGGTGGTGCGAAGTGGAGGTGGTGGGAAGTGGAGCGCGGACTCAGGACTCCCCGCGGCGCCTTTCATCCCATCGTTCTTCAAGGCTGTTCATAAAGGAGCTCTTGCTCTTCGACTTCCGGCCATGCCCGCCGGCCTTCGCTTTGCCGGCGGCAACGCTGCGCATCGTGGCAAAGTAAACTCCGGCACCCATGACGACGAACCCGAGGACCCCTACGAATATGTTCTGGAGGGAGACCCCTACCAGGAGGAGCAGCACCCCGGCCAGCGTGGCCAGTACGCCAATAACGATGTGCCGGGTGGACCAGCTGCGGCCGGGATCCGAGCCCATGGAATTGGCGAACTTGGGATCGTCCTCATGCAGTTGCCTCTCGAGTTGCTCGAGCAGCTTCTGTTCGTGCTCCGAGAGCGGCATCACGACCTCCTTAAGTAGGCCAACGTCCAGACAGGCCGGAACCGGTTGTTCCTGCCTCGTCAACGACCGGCATGCCATCCAGGTTCCCGGTCCTGCCAGCGTTGGCAGATCCAGGAATTCAAGCATACTGACGCGGCGGGTCAGGTGATCCACACATGTCGACGTTCGAAATCTTTGTATCTATAAGGATAGTTTGTTGGGCGCTGTTCTGAAAGACGCTTTTCACGGGCGGCAAAACTGCATGGGCCTTGACCTGACACTGATCCGCGGCCATGAACACGGTTTCCCGCGCCCGCCGGTGTCGCCGGAATCACGTCAGGGGTTGCCGCTTCCGGGCTCAAGCAGCCGGGCCGGAAGAACGGACTTGCTGCCGAACTTCTCCGCCACCTTGTCCAAAGCCTGTTCAGCGGCCCGCCAGTTGTCGTCGCGCCTGTCCAGGCTCAGCTGAAGGGATGTCTGGGCGGCCGCTTCCAGCTGCTCCGCACGGACACCTACCAGCCGGACCATCAGGGGACGGCTGCCCAACGACTCCAGCAGCTGAATGGCCACGGCATAGATGAGCTGCGCGCTGTCCAGCGGCGTGTGGACCGTGCGGCTTCGGGTCACCGTCGAGAAATCGGCGTACCGCAGCTTGAGCGCCACAGTCCGGGCCACTAACCCGGAAGCGCGCAGCCGCTCGGCGGTGCGGTGTGACAGCCGCAGCAGCTCCCGGTGCAGCAGGGCATTGTCCGCCGTGTCCAAGGCGAACGTTTCCTCCGCTCCGATACTCTTCTCCACCCGCACCGGGGTGACCGTCCGGCTGTCGATACCCCAGGAGAGCCGGTGAACGTGTTCGCCCGTGGCGCCCAGCACCTTCTTGAGCGAAGAGACCGGGGTGGCGGCAACATCCGCCACGGTACGGATTCCCATGCGGGCCAACACTTCCGCCGTCTTGCCTCCAACACCCCACAGGGCGTTGACCGGAAGGCTGTGAAGATAGGGGACGGTCTGCTCCGGACGGATGAGCAGCAGCCCATCCGGCTTGCACCGGGTGGAAGCGATTTTGGCCACAAACTTGCTGGCAGCGATCCCCACGGACGCCGTGATGCCAAGTTCGCTAGCAACCCTTCTCCGGATCAGCTGCCCTATGTCACTCGGCGGACCAAGCCTGCGGATTGCCCCTCCGACGTCAAGGAATGCCTCGTCCACACTGAGCGGCTCAACGAGCTCGGTGATGGACTCGAAGATGCCCATCAGCTGGCCGGAGACTTCGTAGTACAGCTTATGCCTGGGCTCGATGATAACTGCCTGCGGACACAGCCTGTGGGCCACGGCCATAGGCATCGCCGATTTCACGCCGAACCTGCGCGCCTCGTACGAAGCTGACAGCACCACGGAACGCTCCGCCGGAAAACCCACTATCACCGGCTGGCCACGCAGATCAGGGCGGGCGCGCAGTTCTACCGAGACAAAAAAAGCGTCCATATCGACGTGCATGATGCTCGCCCGCCGGAGCTCCCGCAGCCGCGCTTCCGCCTGCCCTCTGTCGTCGTCCAGCCCCACATCTGCAATCCTATGCCCTGCACCTGACTAAACTGGAGGCTGAATCCGGCATCAACACCCAGGAGGACCGCACCTGTGAAGGTCATTGGAACGCTCATGCCTGCCCGCCTTGGGCTGCTCGCCGCTGGAGCGGCCGTAGTGGCGGCGGCATCGGCGTGCACGGCACAGGCGCCCGGTTCCGCAACACCCGCCCCAACGGCTTCGGCCTCCCCCGCTGCCGCGGCAACGAACACAGCGGCCGCCACGGCGTCCGCGACGGCAACCGCCAGCCCGTCTGCTTCCCCCGGCACGTCGGCCACCGTAGGAGCGCTCGTCGCCGGCTTCCCGTCAAAGCTTCTTCCCGTGATGCCCGGGGCCAAGGTGGTAGCCAGCAGCTTCGACAAGTCAATCTCCCCGGCCACCGTCGCACTGGTTGGCTCCATCTCCGCCAAGCCGGCCGCCGTCGTCGCCTATTACACCAAAGCCCTGGAGGGACAGGGCTTTACGGCTGTTCCCGGCAACGCCGTGGGAAGCGTGGCGTCCAAGGACTTCGTCCGCGCGGGAAGCGAGACCGTGAATATCGCCGTCCCGGCTACGGGCGGCGTTTCAACCTTCACCATCGGCGCCAACGTGACTCCCGAGTCCGTCAAGTGATGGTGGCCGAGCAGCTTCGCGTGGAGCAGGCGGACTTCGTGGCCGCCGTGGCGGGAAAGCTGACAGACTTCCTGACCACCCGGCAGTCGATCATGACCGCAATCTCGCCGGACATCGATCCCATCATGGGATCAATCTCCAACCTGGTCACCGGCGGCAAGCGGCTGCGTGCCCTCATGTGCTACTGGGGATGGCGCGGAGCGGGCGGCCCTGCCTCCGCCGAAGACATCATCACAGCAGGCGCAGCCCTTGAGCTGTTCCAGGCCGCTGCACTGATCCACGACGACATCATTGACCGGTCGGACACCCGCCGGGGCGGACCCAGCGTGCACCGCCGCTTTATCCAGCTCCACGAGTCCCAGGGCTGGGCCCTCGACAGCGAACGCTTCGGCCACGCCGCAGCCATCCTGGCCGGCGACCTGTGCTTGTCCTTCAGCGAGGAAGCCTTTACCGACATCGGCGCAACGGCGGCCTCAGGAAGCAGGGCAAGGCTGATCTTCAACCTCATGCGTTCGGAGGTCATGGCCGGCCAGTATCTGGATATCCTCGAAGAGGTGGCCGGGCCGGTCCGGGACCGCGCCGGGGCCGTCAGCCGCGCCCAGTCAATCATCCGTTTCAAGTCAGCCAAGTACTCGACGGAACACCCGCTCGCCCTGGGCGGGGCGCTCGGCGGGGCCTCCGACGAACTGCTCCGGGGCTACTCCGCTTTCGCGCTCCCCCTGGGCGAGGCCTTCCAGCTTCGCGACGACGTCCTGGGCGTATTCGGGGACCCGGTGACCACCGGAAAGCCCGCAGGAGACGACCTCCGGGAGGGCAAGCGGACAGTGCTCGTGGCCTTCGCCCTGGACCTGGCCACCCCAGAGGAGTCCGCGTTCATCGACTCTAAGCTCGGCAGCCCCGAGTTGGGCGAGGACGACGTGGCCGAGATCCGCCGGATCATGGCGGACTGCGGAGCGCTGCAGGCCACGGAGGTGCTGATCGAGGAGTTCGGCGCCGCGGCGTACGCAGCCCTCGAGCTTCTGCCGCTGGAAGACCTCCCCAAGACCGCGCTGCGGCGGCTGGCAGAGGCGACGGTGAGCCGGGCCGCCTAATCGGCTGGCCCGGCCCGTTTGATCACACTGGGCTAATTACCAGACTGGGTTTGTTACTGGGCGGGGTTTGCTACCAGGCCAGGTTTGCTACCAGGCCAGGGACTGCGCCCGGCGGCGGATTTCCGTCTTGCGCCCCTCCCGGAGGGCATCGATGGGCCGCCCGCGCAGTGACTCGTCAGGGGTGAAGAGCCAGCCAATAAGCTCTTCATCCGAGAAGCCGGCGTCTGCCAGCACAAGGATGGTGCCCTTGAGGCTGTCCACGACGTGGCCGTCCTGGAGGAATGCCGCGGGCACCGAACGGATCCGGCGTTCCCCGATCCGCAGGGCGGCCAGCGCACGCTCGTCAAGGAGCCCGTGGACTTTGGTAATGGACACATCCAACAACTGGGCAACGTCGGGCAGGGGCAACCAGTCGCCTACAAGGGTTTCTACAGTACTCACGGGTCAAGGTTGCCATGACGGGCGCCCGCAAGCCTAGTCGAAACGGCGCCCGTGTACGCGCGCTCCATTTTCGCGCGCGACACTCCCAGCCAGGCGGACTTTCCGGCTGAAATCTGATTCTTGTGCTAACCCAAAAATCGTGAGAGATTCACATAGATAACATTCGCAACACGATTAACACCAGTAACATAAGTATCACGAGCAACTGGCATGACCGACAGCATTCGCCGCTGAGAAGAGGATCTTTCCCATGACGACGACCCGCTCCACCAAGCAGTCACCCCGGCCGGGCCTGCCACTGATCGCGGCCACGACGGCCACGCTCCCCGCCGTCATGCTTTCCTCCCTTGCGGTGGCCCAGCCCGCAGCGGCCGACGTCCAGCCCAAGGCAGTGCCCGCGACGCTCGCCGCCGCCATCGAGGCCCAGGCGGCCGCAGTCAAAGCGGGCATCATCCCCGCAGCCTCCGTACCGGCTGCGCTTCCTTCAGGCCTTCAGCCCACCCGCGTCACACCGACGGCCCACACGGTGGTCCGCGGGGACACGGTCAGCGGCATCGCCGGCCGGTACGGGCTGAGCACCACTTCCGTGCTGAAGCTCAACAAACTGAAGGCAAACTCCGTGATCTACCCGGGGCAGCGGATCAAACTGAAGGCTGCCGCGGCTCCGGCGGCCAGGGCTGCTGCGCCCGCCGGCACCGCTGCCAGGACGTACACCGTCAAGTCCGGCGACACGTTGGGCGGCATCGCCGGGCGGCACGGCGTCAGGCTCTCCCAGGTGCTCAGCTGGAACGGGCTCAAGGTGTCATCGATCATCTACCCCGGCCAGAAGATCCGGCTCGGTGCCGGCACCGCTGTCGCGGCGGCCCCGGCCAAGGCGGCCGCACCGGCCGCCGCCCCCTCGGCGTCCTACGTCATCAAGTCCGGGGACACCCTGTCCGGCATCGCAGCCAGGCACGGCGTCAAGCTCGCGGCCATCCTGTCGGCGAACCGGCTGAAGGTCACAAGCGTCATCTACCCCGGCCAGAAGCTCGCCATTCCCGGGAAGACCGGCTCCGTCCAGCCGGCTTCCAGCGTCACGCCGCTCGTGCCCAGCTCCTTCCTCGGCTACACCTACCCGGCAGCCGTTGTCAGCTCAGCCAACAAGAACAAGGCCCTGCTCAACGCCTCGCCGGTTCCGTCCCTGGCCCAGATGCAGTCCATCGTGGCCGACACCGCCCGGCGGATGGGCGTGGATCCGGCACTGGCACAGGCCTTCGCCTATCAGGAATCCGGGTTCAACCAGCGGGCAGTGTCACCGGCCAACGCTATCGGCACCATGCAGGTCATCCCCTCCTCCGGCGAATGGGCATCCGACCTCGTGGGCCGGAAGCTGAACCTGCTTGACCCGTACGACAACGCGACTGCCGGAGTCGCGATCATCCGCCAACTGATCCGGACCAGCAAGAACCTGGATTACGCCATTGCCGGCTATTACCAGGGCCAGTATTCGGTCAACAAGCACGGAATGTACACCGACACGAAGCACTACGTGGCAGCCATCAAGGCCCACCGCAAGACCTTCAGCTGACGCCCTCGACTCGCCTCACGGCCGGGCTACCCCGGCCGCCGGGAGCATAACGATACGGGTCCGGATCGCATGTTGATTCGGACCCGTTTCCATGCAGCACTTAGTATCGAAGAGTGCAGGAAAACGCTTTAGGCAGTTTCGTTGGATCGCTGGTGGACAACCGCTACCAGGTGAAGTCCCGATTGGCGCGGGGCGGGATGTCCACCGTCTATGTGGCCACGGACCAGAGGCTGGACCGTGATGTTGCACTGAAGGTCCTGCATCCCCACCTGGTTAACGACGGCAATTTCCTCGACCGCCTGGCCCGCGAAGCACGGGCAGCCGCAAAGCTCTCACACCCACATGTGGTCGGTGTCCTCGACCAAGGGCACGACGGAGACACCGCCTACCTCGTCATGGAGTACATCAAGGGGCACACCCTCCGCGACGTCATCAACAGCAAGGGCGCCCTGTCCCCCCGGCTGGCCCTGGCACTCATCGATCCGGTGGTGGAAGGGCTGGGGGCTGCACATGCCGCTGGTATCATCCACCGCGACGTCAAGCCGGAGAACGTCCTGATCGCCGAAGACGGCCGGATCAAGATCGGTGACTTCGGCCTCGCGCGCGCCGTGACAACGTCAACCAGCACAGGCGCCCTGATCGGCACCGTCGCGTACCTCTCGCCGGAACTGGTGCTGGGCAAAGCGGCCGACGCGCGAAGCGACATCTACGCCACGGGCATCATGCTGTTCGAGATGCTCACCGGACGCCAGCCGTTCGAGGGCGACGTCCCCATCCAGGTGGCCTACCAGCACGTGAATTCCACCGTGGGCGCTCCCTCTGGCTTGGTTCCAGGGCTCGCCGAGGAGGTGGACGAACTCGTGCAGTGGTGTACCGCCAGCGATCCCGAGCAGCGGCCGGTGGACGGCAACGCCCTGCTGGCGGAACTCCGCCACATCCGAACCAACCTCACCGACTCCGAACTGGATCTGCAACCGCCTGCAGCCATTCAGGCGGCCGCGGCGACGGGCACGGTCCCCGACGCCGGCCCGCGCGGCATGGGCGCTCCGCCCGCACCCGCCCGGATGCCGTCCCGAATGCCGGGAAGCCCTCCCGGCCAGGCAGGCCAGGGCGGGCCGGGAGCACAGGGAAGCCAGGCAAATCAAACAGACCTGGAAAGCCACACCGAGCTGCTGGCACCTATTCACGGCGATGACGTCCCCCGGGGCCGTCCTACGGAAGTCATTTCACGCACCAGCAACCCGACCACCGTGTTTTCCACGCCTGTCTCACCAACGCCCGTCTCTCCAAGGCCCGTCTCTCCTCCAAAATCCCGCCCGGTGCTCCCGTCCTACGGATTCGACGACGACGAGGCGGAGGCGGCGCCGCTCCCCCTGAGCAAGCGGGAACAGCGGAAACTGGACCGCCACGAACAAAAGGAGCGGTCGCGCGCTGCGGCCACTCCCGTCCGGACGCTCCGGGAGGGCAATTCCCGGCGCAGGGGCGCGCTTTGGATTGTTGTCCTGCTGCTCCTTGCCCTCCTTGCCACCGGCGCAGGATGGTTCTTCGGTATGGGACCGGGCTCCCCCGGAACCGTGCCGGCCGTGGCGAACAGGACAGTGGCGCAGGCCCAGCAACTGCTCCGGGACGCAGGCTTCCAGTCCAGCACCCAGGACGTCTTCGATGACGACGTCAAGGCCGGTCTTGTGGTGGGATCCGAACCTGGCGCCGGAACGGAAATCCGCAAATTCCAGCAGGTCTCGCTGTTCGTGTCCAAGGGTCCGCAGCTGTTTCCCCTGCCGCAACTGACGGGCAAGACGCTCGATGCCTCTAAGGAAGCGCTTAACGGCGCCGAGATGGCACTGGGCAAGGTCACGGAGAAATTCGACGAGGAGATCCCGGCAGGAACGGTCCTAAGCCAGGCCCCGGAAGCGGGAACGTCCGTGCGGCACGGCACGCCGGTGAGCCTCACAGTTTCGAAAGGCCCGCAGCCCATTCCGGTGCCGGACGTGCGCGGACAGGACCAGAACGAGGCCGTCCGCTCAATTGAAGCTGCCGGACTTAAAGCTGAGGTGGCCGACGAAACGGTGCACGACAGGAACATTCCCAAGGGGGCCGTGGTCAGCCAGGAACCCGCTTCGGGAACACTGACAAGGGGCCAAACGGTCACTCTGACGATTTCCGAGGGTCCCAGGCTCGTGAAGGTGCCCAACTACATCGGCAAGCAGGTCCGGGAGGCCCGCGAAGCCTTGGAGAAGCGCGGTTTCGATGTCCGCGTCAACGAAGTCCTCGGCGGCTTCTTCGGCACGGTGCGGGACCAGGATCCCGTGGACACAGAGGTACCCGAAGGCTCCGTCATCACCCTCACCGTGGTGTAGCCGGGACGAAGAACGAAAGACCGGCGCCGGGGAGTCTGTGCTCCCCGGCGCCGGTCTTTCGTTGTGCTGCTGGATCTGCCCAGGCCGCTTAACCCAGGGCCGCTTAGCGGCGGGTGAGCGCGCCCGCCACGAGGAACGCCATCTCCAGCGACTGCATGTGGTTCAGCCGCGGATCACAGACCGACTCGTAGCGATCGAGGAACGCTTCCTGGTCAATGGGGTCGGCGCCGCCGAGGCATTCGGCCACATCATCGCCGGTCATCTCGACGTGCAGACCGCCCGGAACCGTCCCCAGGGCATGGTGCACCTCGAAGAACCCGCGCACCTCGTCGATGACGTCGTCGAAATTCCTGGTCTTGTAGCCGTTGGGTGAGGTGACGGTGTTGCCGTGCATCGGGTCCGTGACCCACAGGACCTGGGCGCCGGAGGCGGTGACCTTTTCCACGAGGGACGGGAGCTTCTCGCGGATGTTGCCGGCACCCATGCGCGTGATGAACGTGAGCCTGCCGGGTTCGCGCTCGGGATCCAGCTTGTCGATGAGGCGCAGGGCGTCGTCGCCGGAAGTGGACGGGCCGAGCTTGACGCCGATCGGGTTGCGGACCCGGGACAGGTAGTCCACGTGGGCGTGGTCCAGCTCGCGCGTACGCTCGCCGATCCACAGGAAGTGGCCGGAGGTGCCGTAGGGCAGGCCGGTGCGGGAGTCGATGCGGGTCAGCGCACGCTCGTAGTCGAGCAAAAGGGCCTCGTGGCTGGCAAAGAACTCAACGCGCTTCAGGGCTTCGAAGTCGGCGCCGCAGGATGCCATGAACTTGATGGCGCGGTCGATGTCGCGCGCGAGGGACTCGTAACGGGCGTGGGCAGGGTTCTCGGTGAAGCCCTTGTTCCAGGTGTGCACCAGACGGAGGTCCGCGAATCCGCCCTGGGTGAAAGCCCGGATGAGGTTCAGCGTGGAAGCGGAGGTGTGGTAGGCGCGGAGCATGCGGCTGGCGTCATGGCCCCGCGACTCGGGGGTGAAGTCGTAGCCGTTCACGATGTCGCCCCGGTATGCCGGCAGCGTCACGCCGTCACGGGTCTCGTCGTTGGAGGAGCGTGGCTTGGCGAACTGGCCGGCCATGCGCCCCATCTTGATGACGGGCATTGCCGCGCCGTAGGTCAGGACCACTGCCATCTGCAGGATCGTCTTCACCCGTGCGCTGATTTTGTCCGCCGTGGCACCCTCAAAGGTTTCGGCGCAGTCACCGCCCTGGAGCAGGAAGGCCTTGCCCTGGGCTGCCGCGGCGAGACGCTCGCGGAGGATGTCCACCTCGCCCGCGAAAACGAGCGGCGGGAGCACCGACAGTTCCTTGACGGAGGCGTTGAAGACCTCGGAGTCCTGCCAGCTCGGCTGCTGGGAGATGGGAAGGTCCCGCCAGTTGTCGAGTCCGGGATAGTTGGCCGCACCGCTCTGTGAAGTGCTGGTCAGGGAAGAGGCAGGTTTTGCAGATAGCTCAGTCACACTACTAAGAGTAGTTGGCCGGACCGGCTCGGGACACCCGGACTGTCATGCGCCCGGGCCCGGCGTCACAGACCCAGAGCGTCGCAGACACAAACAGACACAAGGCGTCACAGACACGCGGCGTCACGGTCAGCTACGACGCCGAGCGGGAGGAACCGGCCTCCCCTGGCTCCGGCCCGGCCTTCCCCGCCAGCCTGAGCTTGACCACCGAGGCGTACTCGTCCACGTATTCCTGGCCGGAGAGCCGCATTAGCTCGTACATGACCTCGTCCGTAACCGACCGCTGGATCAGCCGGTCATCGGCCATTCCCTCATACCTGCTGAAGTCCAGGGGCTTGCCGAAGATCATACCGATCCGCCGGATGTTCGGCAGCCGCTTGCCGATGGGCTGAACCTTGTCCGTTCCGATCATCGCCACTGGGATGACGGGGACACCGGCCTGGAGGGCCAGCCGGGCCACCCCCACCTTTCCGCGGTACAACCGCGAGTCGGGGCTGCGCGTGCCCTCGGGGTAGATGCCCAGCAGTCCGCCGTGGGTGAGCACATCCATGCCCGCATCGAGCGAGGCCGCCGAAGCCGCTCCCCCGGAACGGTCCATGGGGAGCTGGTTGGTCAGCCGGAAGAACAGGGCGGTTAACCGGCCCTTGAGCCCCTTGCCCGTAAAGTACTCGGATTTGGCCAGGAAAATGACGGGCCGCGGCACCATCAGCGGCATGAAGATTGAGTCCGAAAATGAAAGGTGGTTGGAGGCGATAATCGCCGCCCCCTCGGACGGGATGTTGTCCAGCCCTTTGACCCACGGCCGGAAAAGAGTGCGGACCACCGGCCCCAGGAAGATCCGCTTCATGACCCAATAGAACACGTGTCTTACCTCTCCGGAAGGCTACCGCCCGGGCGTTCCAAAGGGCCCGGCGGCGCTGCAATGCAACCCTACTCTAGTGAGAATTGTCCGGAACAGTGACACGATGGATTCATGACAGAAAGCAGCGACCGCACAAGGCCCGCCGCTTTCAGCTACGCGGGACACGGAGCCAATGCGCGGATCGGAATCGCGATTTCGCACGGCTTCACCGGCAGTCCGCTCAGCATCCTGCCGTGGGCTGAATTCCTCGCCGGGCGCGGCTTCGCCGTCACTGTTCCGCTGCTCCCCGGGCACGGCACGAGCTGGCAGGAACTGGCCAGGACAGGATGGCGGGAGTGGCACGGCGCCTTCGAACAGGCGTACCTGGAACTGGCGGCCAGGACGGACGAATGCTACGTGGCTGGCCTCTCCATGGGCGGCGCCATCGCCCTGCTCACCGCAGCCCGCCACAACGTGGCGGGCGTCGCCGTCGTCAATCCCGGCCTGAGCTTTTACGACCGGCGCGTCCGGATTATCGGCCTGCTGAAATACATCCAACGGACCACCGTGCCCATCGCCGAGGAAAATCCGACGGCGCCCCACACCGACGACGGCGACTACTCCCTTACGCCGCTGGCGGCTGTGCACCAGCTGAAGAGGCTGTTCGCTGCCGCAGTCCGCGGCCTGCCGCGAATCACTGCCCCGGTGCTGGTCTTCAAGTCGGCCAATGACGCAGTGGTGCCCCCGACTTCGCTCAGCCTGATCCGGAGGCGCCTCGGCTCGGCGGCCCTCGACGTGGTGCTGCTGAGGAACAGCGGTCACGTGGCCACGCTGGACACGGACGCCCAGGAAATTTTCGAGTCCTCGGCGCGGTTTTTCCAGCTGCATTCCCGAAGCCACATACCGTCGGAGAAGTCATGACCACACTTCCCGATCACAGCCCGTTCAGCAGCGCCTTCTCGGGCGAGGGGCCGTCCATCGGCATCGCCCTGTCCCACGGCTTCACCGGCAGCCCGCACAGCCTGCGTTCATGGGCCCAGTCGTTTGCCGATGCCGGCTTTGCCGTCAGGATGCCGCTGCTGCCGGGCCACGGCACCACCTGGCAGGAGCTGTCCCGCAACCGCTGGCCGCAGTGGCACGACGCGATGGACGCCGCTTACCTTGAACTCGAGTCCGAATGCGACCTTGTCTTCGCAGCGGGCCTGTCCATGGGCGGCGCCCTGGCACTGCGCATCGCCGCGACCAGGCCCGTCGCCGGAGCCATCGTGGTCAACCCCGGCCTTGTCATTGATGACCGCCGGGCCCCGTTGGCCGGGATCCTCAAGTTGGTCCTGAAGAGCACGCCGGCTATAGCCAACGACATCCGGAAGCCGGGCGTCGACGAGGGCGCATATTCCCGTACCCCTGTGGCGGCCGCCCACGAACTGAATAAGATGTTCAAGGACACGGTCCGGCTGCTGCCGCGCATCACAGCGCCGGTCCGCGTGTTCCGCTCCACGGTGGACCACGTTGTTTCCGATACCAGCATCACGGCCCTGCGGCGCGGGCTTATCCACGCCCCGCTGCAGCTCACGCGGCTCGACAACAGTTACCACGTGGCCACGCTGGACCACGATGCCGACCAGATCTTCAGCGGCTCGGTGGACTTCATCCACTCCGTGGTGGCGGACGGCCACCGGGGATCCGCCGACTCCGCGACAGCCAGCCAGAAGGGCGCGACCGATGAATAGGCCCGATTCGAATTCATCCGATCCGAGTGCCAACCAGGATGACGCCGTCTGGCTCGACCTGGTGGCCAGGCTCCAGGGTGACAGCCCTGCTCCGGATGCGGACGCCGTCCCCAGCGACGGGGAATCCCCCGCCGCCGGGTCGCCGCGCCATCACGGCGGTCCCCGGCACAGCACGGCTACCAGCGACAACGGAGCCGACGACGCCGGCTCCGCACGGGCAGAAGAGCCGGACTCCGGTTCCGGTCCGGAAAGCGCGGCCAGACGCTTCACCGACTTCGATCCGCTGGGCCTGGCGCCGCGGGCGCCCCGGGAACTGTCAGCCGCTGAGCGGCAGCAGGCCGCCGACCGGGAGAAAGCAACCGGGCAGGAGAAAGCTGCCCGCTCCGGGCAGCCCGACGTTCCCCCCGGCGCCGGGGACCCGCGCGACTACAGCGTCGAGGACGACGACGGTGAGTTCGTGCCGGAGGAGCCGCCCAAACTCTCGGCGACGGACCCGCTGACGATGCTCGCGTGGCTGGGCGCCGTCGGCGCTCCGGTTGCCCTGGTCCTGTCGTCGATGTTTTGGCGCTCCGCGCCGCTGCTGGCAATACTCGGCATGGTGGCCGCCTTCATCGGGGCTGTGGTCTATCTGATCATGAAGCTGCCCCAGGAGAAGGACGAGAACGACGACGGCGCCCGGGTCTGACGCTTCCGTCAGCGGTGCGTACGGCTGCTGGCCCGGGACAGGTCGGCAGCCCCGATCAGGCCGGCATTCGGCCCAAGGGCGGCCAGGTCTATTTCTGCGGCAGGACGGAATCCGCGGCCGGTGAGGTTGCGGGCGAAGGCCTTGCGCGCCGGAGCCACCAGCAGTTCGCCGGCCGCGCAGAGACCGCCGCCAATCACGAACTTCCCGGGGTCGAGGGCGGCGGCAAGGTTTGCCAGCCCCAGTCCGAGCCAGTTCCCGACGTCCTCCAGGAGCTCCCGGGATGCGGCGTCGCCGGCTATGGCCAGTTCGGTCACCGTGGCGCCGGTGATGCGCTCGGCGGTTCCGTCGACGGCCTTGAGAAGTTCCTGCGCCACCGGCGAATTCGCCATCGCCAGTTCCCGGGCCTCCCGGCCGAGGGCGTTACCTGAGGCGTACTGTTCCCAGCAGCCGCGGTTGCCGCACTCGCACCGGTGCCCGCCGGGCATGATGATCTGGTGGCCGAACTCCCCTGCCACACCAAACTTGCCGCGCTCGACGCGCCCGTCCATCACCATGGCTCCGCCGATGCCGGTGCCAAGGGTGATGCAGACAAGCCGGTCCTGCCCCTGCCCGGCACCGAAGCGCCACTCGGCCCAGGCCGCAGCGTCGGCGTCGTTAACCAGCATCACGGGGCGCCGCAGCAGGTGCTGCAGATTCTCCCGCAGCGGTTCGTTCCGCCAGGCGAGGTGCGGGCTGAACAGCACCGTGCCGCCGTCGAGATCCATCCAGCCGGCGGCGCCAATGCCCACCGACCGGATACGGGCACCGGCGCTCAGTTCCTCAACCAGTTCCACGATGACGCGCTCCACCGCACGCGGGTCGCTTCCCGGCGTGGACCGGCGCGCCTCTCGCAGGATGCGGCCCTCGGCGTCCACCACGCCGGCGGCAACTTTGGTGCCGCCAATGTCGATGCCGATGGCAAGTCCCCGCCGGCCCAGCCGCAGTTGCTGCCGGAACAGGCGGTGGCCAGCCAACCGGACCCCGTGCCCGGAGGCCGGGCGCCGTGACACTAAGTGGCGCGACTCCGCGCGCCGGGACGCCCATGCCCCGGGCTCGCCGCTCCGGATGGAGTCAAAGGGCGGTGCTGGCTGCTCGTTGGGCGGGGAGGGCTGCATAGTCCCCCATTCTAGGTGCCGCCACAGAGCATCAGCGCAGGTAGGACACCCGAACGACACGACCTGCACACTGGTGGCGGGCACCGCCCCAGGCGTAAAGTTACTGGTGAGTAACCCCGATCCGCCAGCCCTCTCCACCTGACGTACTAAGGTTAGGACTACCCGCTGCGGCCAACGGATATCAAAGGAGCTAACGTGCGCGAATTCAGCGTTCCGCCCTTGGCGAACGTCCCCCTGGACAGCAATATCACGGACCTTGTTCTGCGCCAGGCAGCCAAGGCATCCAACCCTGCCCTGTTTTCGCGCCTCGACTCTGCCGGCCAGTGGCAGGACATCCGGGCCAAGGAATTTGTGGCCGACGCGTCCGCCCTCGCCAAGGGGCTCATCGCCAGCGGCGTCGGTGCGGGCGACCGCGTGGGCATCATGTCGCGCACCCGCTACGAGTGGGCACTCATCGACTTCGCCATCTGGTTCGCAGGTGGCGTTTCCGTTCCCATCTACGAAACGTCGTCGCCTTCCCAGGTCGCCTGGAATCTGGGCGACTCCGGCGCCGTCGCTGCATTCGGCGAATCGGACCACCACGAAAACATCATCCGGCAGGCCGCTGCCACCGAAGGCCTCACGGCGCTGACCCACGTGTGGCAGCTGGAAGGGGACGGCCTCGACACCGTGCGTGCGGCCGGCGCCGCCGTCACCGACGACGAGCTCGACGCCCGGCGGCGCTCCGCCGGGCTCCGCGACCTCGCCACCATCATCTACACGTCGGGCACCACCGGCCGGCCCAAAGGCTGCGAACTCACGCACGGAAACTTCGTGGAGCTGTCCGAGAACGCCCTGGCCACCTCGCTGCGCGGCGTAGTCAATGAGCAGTCGCGCACCATCATGTTCCTTCCGCTGGCACATGTCTTCGCGCGCTTCATCTCGGTCCTGGCGGTGGCCGCCGGCGTCACCGTGGCGCATACCCCCGACATCAAGCACCTGCTGCCCGACCTGCAAAGCTACAAGCCGACGTTCATCCTTGCCGTGCCGCGCGTGTTCGAAAAGGTCTACAACTCGGCCCTCACCAAGGCCGAAGACGGCGGCAAGGGCGCGATCTTCCACAAGGCCGCCGACACGGCGATCGCTTACTCCCGCGCTCGGCAGGCCGGCAGCATCGGCCTGGGCCTGAAGATAAAGCACGCCATCTTCGACAAGCTCGTCTACGGCAAACTCCGCGCCGCCATGGGCGGGGAGGTGGCCCATGCGGTATCGGGCGGCGGTCCGCTGGGCGAGCGGCTGGGCCACTTCTTCCAGGGCATCGGCCTGCAGATCCTGGAGGGCTACGGCCTCACCGAAACCACGGCCCCCGTCAGCGTCAATACGCCGGAGCGGATCAAGATCGGAACGGTCGGCGTCCCGATTCCCGGCAACAGCGTTCGGATTGCCGACGACGGCGAGATCCTCGTCAAGGGCTCCTGCGTCATGCGGGGGTATTTCCAGCGGCCCGACCTCACCGAGGAGTCGTTCGCCGACGGCTGGTTCCGCACCGGCGACATCGGCCAGCTCGACGACGACGGCTACCTGCTGATTACCGGCCGCAAGAAGGAAATCATTGTCACCGCCGGCGGCAAGAACGTGGTTCCCGCGCTGCTCGAGGACCAAATCCGGGCTGATGCGCTGGTGTCACAGGTCCTCGTTGTGGGTGACAACCGCCCGTTCATCGGCGCCCTCGTGACCCTCGATGAGGAAGCACTCCCCGGCTGGCTGCAGCGCCACGGCCTGCCGGCGGACACGAACCTGAGTGACGCCGTCGGGCATGCCGAGGTCAAGGCCGCCGTGCAGGAGCTCATCAACCAGGCCAACCAGTCGGTGTCGCAGGCGGAGGCCATCAAGTCCTTCCGGATCGTGCCGAGCGACTTCACCGAAGCCTCCGGCCACCTGACCCCGTCCATGAAGGTCAAGCGCGCGCAGGTCATGAAGGACTTCGAAAGCGTGATCGACGACATGTACAAGTCGCCGAAGCCCACCCGCGCCTAGCCCGGGCTTGATCCGCCTAGGCCTGCTGCAGCTCGTCCACTACCAGCGCGGCCAGCTCCACGGCTGCGGCGCGGGTTGCGGGCTTCAGCTGGCCCAGGCTGATCCGCGAGCCCTCCGCCAGGTGCCGGTCATGCGGAATCCGCACCACGTTCTTCACCCGCGAGAGGAAGTGCTGCTCGATTTCGTCGATGTTGACCAGCGTGCGGTTGCCGGCGGCTATGTTGATGACCACTGTTGCCTTGGCGACCAGATCCTGGCGGCCGTGGGCTTCAAGCCAGGACAGAGTTTCGGACGCCAGCCGGGCCTCATCCACACTGCCGCCCGAGACGAGCACCACGGCATCGGCCTTCTCCAGTGTGCCCTTCATGACCGAGTGCACCATGCCGGTGCCTGAGTCGGTGAGCACGATCGAGTAATACCGGCCCAGGATGTCGGTAACTGCACGGTAGTCGGCGTCGTCGAAGGCGTGCGCCACCATGGGATCGGTGTCCGAGGCGAGCACATCGAGGCGCGAACCTTCCCGCGCCGTGTAGTTGGACAGCTGCGCGAACGAGTCGACCGTGAACCTGTCCTTCACCAGCTGGCGGGCCGTGAAATCAGCCCTGCCCGGCGACCGGTCCGAAAGGGTGCCCCGGTCCGGATTCGCATCCATCGCGATGACCCGGTCCTCACGCAGCTCAGCCAACACCATGCCGAGCAGGGTTGTGACCGTGGTCTTACCCACCCCGCCCTTGCGCGAGAGCACCGGCACGTACCTGGTCCGCTCCCCCAGCCGCACGGCGATGCGGTGCTCCATGGCCCGCTGGATACGGACCTGGTCCGAGTCGCCGAGGTTCACGTAGCCCAGGGTTGCCTGGTACAGCCAGCGGCGCCAGCCCGACACCGGGGCGGCTGCAGCCCTGGTCAGGAGACGGTCGGCGGTCAGGGCGGCAGCGGGCTCCGGCCCCTCGGGCCGTTCACGGCGCCCGGGAAGGCCCTTCGCTTCTTCAGTGATGGCAACCTGCTCGGGCGCCAATTCGGCGGTGGCTGCGTCCGATGCATCAGCCGGCTCTGTGCCCGCCACGAGTGTGTCGCTTGTGCCAAGTTCGCCGATGCCGCCGGCGGCAACACCGGGGCCAGCGGTCACAACGGGCATGGCCGATGTGACCGTCCCCTTCTGCACCACGCCGCCGACTGCCGGGAGCGATCCGGCAGAGGTGCGGTCCTGGGCGCCGGAAACGGTCACCACGCTGATGTCCCCTGCCGGAGCCACGTCACTGGTCACCGCTGCGTCCGCGGCGTCCGCCGGAGACACGCGGTCGGGAGCGGCCCCCGCCTCCGGCGCAACGTCGACGACGCTGCCTTGGGAGATTGAAGGCCTGCGGTCGGGGCGCGGCCCTGGCTTGGGCGTATTCGTCTGCGTCATGGCTTCCGCTCTGTTTCGTACCGGCTGCACGTTGGGTCAGCGGCAGCCAGTGTGGTTCGGAAATGGCTGTGGGGGCGGCTTGGCGCCGTCCCCCACAACCCTTTTTCTGTCTACCACCCTACCTGCAGGGCGGCCGCCGGCCGCCCCGCAGGCTATTCAGCGGCAATCCAGCCGCAGGTCACCGCTCAACAGTCATCTATTCGACCGCCGTTTATTCAACAACGACCAGCAGGTCACCGCCCTGAACCTGTTCCACGGCGGAAATGGCCAGCCGCGTCACCTTGCCGCCCACCGGCGTCGTGATGGATGCCTCCATCTTCATGGCCTCGATGGTGGCAACCGTGTCACCAGCGTTGACGGTGTCACCCGCCTTGACGGTGACCGTCACGGCGCCGGCAAAGGGAGCGGCGACGTGGCCAGGCACGGACGTGTCCGCCTTCTCGGCCGCTTTCACATTGCTGACCACGGACTTGTCGCGCACCGAAACCGGGCGGGACTGCCCGTTGAGCGTGCACATGACCGAGCGCATGCCCTTCTCGTCCGGCTCCGACACAGCTTCCAGGGACGCGATCAGGCGCACACCCTTTTCGAGCTCGATCACGTGCTCTTCGCCGCGCTGCAGGCCGTAAAGGTAGTCGCGCGTGTCCAGGACCGAAACGTTGCCGTACGTCTCAACGCTCTTGAGGTAGTCCTTCGTCGGCCCGGCGAACAGCAACCGGTTCAGGGTTTGCTGGCGGGTCTTGGAGTCGCCGCGGAGAGCTTCGCTGTCCTCGGCGCTCAGCTCGGCGTCACGCACCTTGACGCTCCGGCCCTGAAGGGCCTTGGTGCGGAACGGCTCAGGCCAGCCTCCCGGAGGGTTGCCCAGCTCACCGGACAGGAATCCAATGACGGAGTCGGGGATGTCGTAGTTCTGCGGGTTCTCGTTGAAGTCGGCCGGGTCAGCGTTCAGCCCGACGAGGTGCAGGGCGAGGTCGCCCACCACCTTCGACGACGGGGTCACCTTGACCAGGTGGCCCAGGATCCGGTCCGCAGCGGTGTACATGTCCTCGATCGCCTCGAAGCGCTCGCCCAGGCCCAGCGCCATGGCCTGCTGACGGAGATTTGACAGCTGCCCGCCCGGGATTTCGTGCTGGTACACGCGGCCGGTGGGACCCGGAAGGCCCGATTCGAAGGGAGCGTAAACCCTGCGCACGGCCTCCCAGTACGGCTCGAGGGAGCTGACCGCGGCCAGGCTGAGCCCCGTGTCACGTTCCGTGTGGGCCAGCGCCGCAACCAGGGCCGACGCCGACGGCTGGCTCGTGGTGCCGGCCAGGGATGCCGAGGCGACGTCGACGGCGTCCACGCCGGCATCGACTGCCGACAGCAGGGTGGCGAGCTGGCCACCGGCGGTGTCGTGGGTGTGCAGGTGGACCGGGAGGTCGAACCGTTCCCGCAGGGCTGCGACGAGCTTCGCGGCGGCTGCCGGACGCAGCAGGCCTGCCATGTCCTTGATGGCCAGAATGTGGGCACCGGCGTCGACAATCTTGTCCGCCAGGTCCAGGTAGTAATCCAGCGTGTAAAGCGTCTCTTCCGGGTCCAGCATGTCGCCGGTGTAGCAGAGTGCCACCTCGGCGACGGCGGTGCCCGTGGCCCGGACAGCGCGAATGGCCGGCGCCATCTGGCTGACGTCGTTCAGGGCATCGAAGATGCGGAAGATGTCGATGCCGGTGGCCGCTGCCTCGTTGACGAAGGCCTCGGTCACTTCCTCGGGGTACGGGGTGTAGCCCACGGTATTCCGGCCGCGAAGCAGCATCTGCAGGCAGATGTTCGGCAGGGCCTTGCGCAGCGCGGCCAGCCGGTCCCAGGGATCCTCACCGAGGAACCGCAGTGCGACGTCATAGGTGGCGCCGCCCCAGGCTTCAACCGACAGCAGTTCAGGCGTGAGGTTGGAGACCGCGGGTGCGGCGGCCACCAGGTCCCTGGTGCGGACGCGGGTGGCCAGCAGGGACTGGTGGGCGTCGCGGAAGGTGGTGTCGGTGACGGCCACAGCCTTCTGTTCGCGCAGCGCCTTGGCGAAGCCCTCCGGGCCGAGTTCGAGGAGCCGCTGGCGGGAACCGGGGCGGGCCTCGGTGCCGGTGACCGGGGGGAGCTTTTCCGCCGGGTCGGTGCGGACCGGAAGCTCGCCGTTCGGCTTGTTCACGGTGACCTCGGCGAGCCAGGTCAGCAGCTTGGTGCCGCGGTCGGCGGAGACACGCGCCTTCAGCAGTTCGGGCCGTTCATCGATGAAGGACGTGGCAACGTTGCCGGCGATGAAGTCCGGATCATCAAGCACGGCCTGCAGGAATGAGATGTTGGTGGAGACACCACGGATGCGGAACTCCGCCAGCGACCGGCGCGCCCTGGCAACCGCCGCGGGATAGTCCCGGCCGCGGCAGGTGAGCTTCACCAGCATGGAGTCGAAGTGCGGGCTGATTTCGGCACCCGAGTAGACAGTGCCTCCGTCGAGCCTTACGCCGGCGCCGCCGGCGGAGCGGTAACCAGTGATCTTTCCGACGTCGGGCCGGAAGCCGTTAGCGGGGTCTTCGGTGGTGATGCGGCTCTGCAGCGCGGCACCCTTGAGGAAGACGGTCTCCTGGGACAGGCCCAGGTCAGCCAGGGTCTCGCCGGCGGCGATGCGCATCTGAGCCTGGACGAGGTCGACGTCTGTGACCTCTTCGGTGACGGTGTGCTCCACCTGGATGCGGGGGTTCATTTCGATGAAGACGTGCTGGCCGGCGCGTTCGCCCACAGTGTCCACGAGGAACTCGACCGTTCCCGCGTTGACGTAGTTCAGGGCCTTGGCGAACTTCACGGCGTCCCGGTACAGGGCCTGGCGGATGCCTTCGTCCAGGTTGGGGGCCGGGGCGATCTCGATGACCTTCTGGTGGCGGCGCTGGATGGAACAGTCACGCTCGAAGAGGTGCATGACGTTGCCCTCGGCGTCGGCCAGGATCTGGACCTCGATGTGGCGCGGGCGGAGCACTGCCTGCTCAAGGAACATGGTGGGGTCACCGAAGGCGGCGTCGGCCTCGCGCATGGCGGACTGCAGCGCTTCCGGCAGGGCTTCGCGGGTGTTGACGCGGCGCATGCCGCGCCCGCCGCCGCCGGCCACAGCCTTGGCGAAAATGGGGAAGCCGATCTCATCCGCAGCAGCGATCAGTTCGTCAAGGTCCTTCGAGGGCGCGCTCGACTTCAGCACGGGGACGCCGGCCTTGCGTGCGGCCTCCAGTGCGGCCACCTTGTTGCCGGCGAGTTCCAGGACCTCCGCGGGCGGACCCACGAAGGTGATGCCTGCGGCCTTGGCGGCACGCGCCAGGTCGGGGTTCTCGGAGAGGAAGCCGTAGCCGGGGTAGATGGCGTCCGCCCCAGACTCCTTCGCCACGCGCACCACTTCGTCGACGTCCAGGTAGGCGCGGACGGGGTGGCCCTCTTCGCCGATCAGATACGCCTCATCGGCCTTCTGGCGGTGGATCGAGTTGCGGTCCTCGTTGGGGAACACGGCGACTGTCTTGGCGCCCAGTTCGTAGCCGGCGCGGAAAGCCCGGATTGCAATTTCTCCGCGGTTGGCCACCAGAATCTTGGAAAACATACTTCTCCTGCATCATTGCGGGTGTATCGGTGAGTGGTCACAGTGTGTAAGACGGGCCGGACGAAACACAAATCATTGTGTCTACCGTCACAGAATTATCCGTCATCTCAGGACCATATTCACTGCCGGCCCGCAATTACTCCTGTTTTTGCTGCTGCCGGATGCCTCGGCGGCCGGGCCGGCCGGCGAGGCATGCCCGGATCCGCAGAAGAAGGGATTCCGGCCGAGGTCAACATATGATGAATGGGGCGGCGGAAGCCTGCCCCGGTTCCGGCAGCACCGGAACGGAACGTACCCCAACACGGCAACCGGCGTTAGGTATTGGTCTCTCAAGTGCAAGTAGTCAGCATCAGCAGCCTCAAGGGCGGTGTCGGCAAGACATCCGTTACAACCGGACTGGCGTCTGCGGCACTGGCCGCAGGCATCCCAACCCTCGTAGTGGACCTCGATCCCCATGCCGACGCCAGCACAGCCCTCGGCGTGCAGCCCAGCGACAAGCTGGACATCGGCAGGATGCTGAAGAATCCGCGCAAGGCCAAGATCGCTGAGAACGTCGTGCCCAGCGGCTGGATCAGCCGTGCGGCCATCAACGGTTCCGGCCCAGCGGTGCTCGATGTCGCCGTCGGGTCCGCGTACACCGGTATCTACGACCGGCCCGACCTTGGCAAACGCGATTTACGCAGGCTATCAGCGGTGCTCTCCGGCGCAGATGCGTATGAACTCGTCCTGGTGGACTGCCCGCCGTCCCTGAACGGCCTGACCCGCATGGCCTGGTCTGCCAGCAACAAGGTGGCACTGGTCGCCGAGCCGGGGCTCTTCTCCGTGGCCGGCACCGAACGCACCATGCGGGCCATCCAGCTGTTCCGGCAGGAATTCGCACCGAACCTCTCCCCTGCCGGCATCGTGGCCAACCGCGTGCGCTCCGGATCCTCCGAGCACGCGTTCCGGCTTGCCGAGATGCAGGCCATGTTCGGCGACCTCCTGCTGGCTCCGCACATCCCGGAACAGGCCAACTGGCAGCAGATCCAGGGCGCGGCGCACTCCGTCCACCACTGGCCCGGGGACTCCGCCAAGACGGCGGCCGGGCTATACGACACGCTGCTGGGAAATCTTCTGGCCACCAACAAGACCAGCCGCAGCCGCAGCGCCCGGTAAGCGCAGCCCCGGTTCCCGGTGGCCCTGCCGAATGCAGAAGGCCGCCTCCCCGACGGGAGGCGGCCTTCTGCGTAATCTTATGGCTGGCGCCGCTAGCCGATCTTGCGTGCCGCGCGGCGCTTGCTGAGTTCGTCGTCCGGGAACGTCTGTTCGCCTGCGTGCTCGCTGGGCAGTGAGGCGAGGCTCCCCTCGACTTCGCGCCACACCCGGCCCACAGCGATGCCGAACACGCCCTGGCCACCCTGCACGAGATCAATGACCTCGTCCGCGGACGTGCATTCGTAGACGCTGGCGCCGTCGCTCATGAGGGTGATCTGGGCCAGGTCCTCGACACCGCGTTCACGGAGATGCTCTACCGCGCTGCGGATCTGCTGCAGCGATACGCCGGTGTCCAGCAGCCGCTTGACGACCTTCAGGACCAGGATGTCGCGGAAACCGTAGAGCCGCTGGGATCCGGAGCCGGCTGCGCCGCGGACTGCAGGCTCCACCAGGCCGGTGCGGGCCCAGTAGTCGAGCTGCCGGTACGTGATGCCGGCGGCCTTGCAGGCCGTGGGGCCGCGGTAGCCGGCGTCCTCATCCAGAACCGGGAGATCCTCAGTGAAGAGAAGACCCTGAGCACCGCTTGCGGGCACGGCAACACCGGCCGCCGAGGGTTGCTTCAGCTCGCCTGCTTCGCCTTTCGGACTCACGTGGATCCTCCTTGTCATGAGCTCCCCTGGGGAAGTTGCCGCAACAGCTGCTACACGCATGAAGTCCGGATGAAATTCACGCTTGTAATTCGGCCGGAGTAGCACTTTCCAGTGTGACTTGCGCCGCTGTCGTATGCAATGGGAACTTGGTACCTTCGACGTTAGGCCTGCCATGGCCCAAGGTCAAAGACGTTCGCATGAATGGCGGGGCGTGTCGAAAGTTTCAGCCTCAACTTTAACCTTAACGTGACCTTAGCCGTCGAAATCCTCGGGCTCGACGTCGTCAAGGAACTCCCGGAACCTGCGCAGCTCGCGCTCCTCCTCCACGGTGGGGGGCCCGGGTTCCGTGTCCTCGCCCTCGTCATGCTCGGTGATACGCACGCCGGCCTCGTCCATGACAGAGTCAGCGCACCAGATCCGGCATTTGGCGCGCAGCGCGATTGCCAGGGCATCGGATGCCCTGGAGCTCACAGTGGCCCCGTTGTCGAACTGCAGCTGGCCGTAAAAGATGTTGTCCTCCACGGCCACGATGTTCACGCTGACCACGGAATGGCCAAGCGTCTCCACCACGTCCACGAGCAGGTCGTGCGTCATGGGCCGTGGCGGCACCACGCCCTGCTGCGCCAGCGCGATGGCGCTTGCCTCGGGCGTCCCGATCCAGATGGGAACGTGGCGTTCTCCGTGCATCTCGCGGAGCAGGACCAGGGGCTGGTTTGAGGGCAATTCGATGCGGACGCCCACAATCTCGACTTCGATCATCAGATTTCCATCCGCGAGATACGGTCCTGGACAAGGGCCCGGTGCAGGGTGAGGCAGAGGTCGCTGATTTCCCTGGCGGCTTCCGCCGCGCGGGCCTGTGACGCAGCGTCCCTGCGCGAGGTCAGGGTGGCCACGGCGCGTTCCACGAGTCCGAACTCGCGCTCCGCGGCAGCCTGGAAGGGGCGGAGGTGCCGCGGCTCCAGGCCGTGGCTCTCCAGCTGGACGCAGGCACGGGCCACTTGGAGGGCGTGCTCGTCGAATTTGCCGTTCGTGTGCCCGATGAGGCCAAAACTGAGGAGGGACTGCAGAAGCGGCACGCTGGCCCCCGACTCCGCGCGCAGCTGCTCCTCGCTGAGCCTGCGCGCCTTGTTCTGCAGTTCCGCGGCGAGCTCGTCCGAGACGATGCGCGGGGACACGGTGACCCCGGGCGGGAGGTTCTCGGGCCGCTCGCCCCGGTCGATGGCGTCAAGGTAGTCCTTGATGACCTTGAGCGGCAGATACTGGTCGCGCTGAAGCGACAGGACGAAGCGCAGCCGTTCGACGTCGCTGTCCGAGTACTGCCGGTAGCCCGCGGGTGTGCGCCGGGGATTGATGAGCCCTTTTTCCTCAAGGAACCTGATTTTCGACGCCGTAATGCTCGGAAAGTCGTCGCTCAACTGAGCGAGCACTTCCCCGATGTTCAGGACCAGTGGTCCCCGGCGCTCCGGTTGTGCCATTGCCACAGGCAGCCGCTCCGAATCAGACGCGTCCTGCTGCGCGGGCAGGGCTCAGGTAGAAGGTGAGGCGGAACTTGCCAATCTGGACTTCGTTTCCGGACCTCAGTTCCACGCTGTCCACGCGGTCATGGTTGACATAGGTGCCGTTCAGGCTTCCGGTGTCCACCACCTCGAAGCTCCGCGGTGTGCGCCGGAACTCCACGTGACGGCGGGACACCGTCACGTCGTCGAGGAAAATGTCAGCATCCGGGTGCCGCCCGGCCGTGGTGACATCGGAGTCAAGGAGGAAACGGGCACCCGAGTTCGGCCCGCTGTGGGCCACGAGCAGGGCCGAGCCGGAGGGCAGTGCCTCGACGGCAGAGCGTTCCTCCGGTGAGAGCTTGGGTACGATCGTCGGCTCGTCATGAACCGGAGTGAGGTTGATCGAGGTGGTTTCCGAAGCCCTGCCCGCACCTGTGCCGTAATCGCCGCTGGTGTGGTTCTGTTCGCCGCCAACCATGGATTCCTCCTCATTCGTTGCAGATGTCCCCCTGCAATCAACGCGTACCGTCCGGAGCTGCCTGGCAGCTCCGGTATGCCGCCCGCCGTCCGGCCGCAGGACTCCATGCATGGAATCCGGTGGCCGGGCAGCGGGACCGGTTAGCTTTAGCCTACCTGTTGTTCGTACTCCGATGCACTGAGCAGGGAATCCACTGCATCAGGTTCGGCCAGCTTGACTTCAATGAGCCAGCCGTCCCCGTACGGATCGGAGTTAATAAGCGCGGAATCGCCGTCGAGTGCCTCGTTGCGGGCCACGATCTCGCCGGAGACAGGGGCGTAAATGTCGCTGACGCTCTTCGTGGACTCAACCTCGCCGACGACGTCGTTTGCCTTAACAGTGGTGCCAACTTCGGGCATCTGGGCGTAGACGACATCCCCGAGGGCGTCCTGTGCGAAGTCGGTGATCCCCACGCGGACAACACCGTCGGCGTTCGGTGCGGTCACCCATTCGTGCTCGGCGGTGTAGGACAGATCAGAGGGAATGTTGCTCATCAGGGGCCTTTCATCGGGTCAATCACCAATGTCAACGGAGGCGTAGGGAACAGCCACCGGTTGAAAGTATATGCACAACTCCCTGGCCGCAGGATGAGCCATTATGCAGGCGGGAACCGCCCAATCCGGCATCCCGTGTGGCAAAGTGGTGCCATGCCGGAACTACCCGAGGTGGCCGCACTGAGCACGTTCCTCGACACACGGCTGCGCGGCGCGGTGCTGGAGAAGATGCAGATTCTGTCCGTGGCGGTCCTCAAGACGGCCGACCCGCCCTACACGGCGCTGGCGGGCCGGGCTATCAGCGGAGTGGAGCGGTTCGGGAAGTTCGTCAGCATCGACGCGGACGGCCTGTATCTCGTCTTTCATCTTGCCAGGGCCGGCTGGGTCCGTTACACCGAAAAACCCTCGCCCGATCCGCTCCGGCCCGGCAAAGGTCCCATCGCGGCCCGGCTGCACCTTGCGGGCGGCGACGGCGGGAAGGTGGGCATCGATTTGACCGAGGCCGGCACCAAGAAGGGCCTGGCAATCTACGTGGTGTCAAAGCCCGGCGACGTTCCCGGTATTGCAGACCTCGGACCGGATCCACTCGCCCCGGCCTTCAGCCGGGAGATGTTCGCCGAGATCCTTGCCGGGCACGCGCACCAGATCAAGGGCGTGCTGCGGAGCCAGAGTGTCATTGCCGGCATCGGAAACGCGTACAGCGACGAAATCCTGCATGCAGCGAAAATTTCCCCGTTCGCCATGGCCAATTCCTTGGAGCCGGCGAAGGTCGGGATCCTGTTCGACTCCATCCACAACGTCCTGGGAGCCGCAGTGGCCCAGGCCCAGGGAAAGGCGCCCGCGGACCTCAAGGATGCGAAACGGAGCGGCATGAATGTGCATGGCCGCGCCGGCCAGCCCTGCCCGGTATGCGGGGACACGGTCCGGGAAGTGTCCTTCGCTGACACGGCCCTGCAGTACTGCCCGACCTGCCAGACTAACGGCAAGATCCTGGCCGACCGCAGAACGTCGCGCTTCCTCAAGTAGGTCCTCAGGTAGCGCCTGACGCTCACCCACGTGCCGCCGTCGAACGGGCAACAAAAAACCCCGCCAACCCTGTGGGTTGGCGGGGTTTTCACGCGGTCGGGCTGACAGGATTTGAACCTGCGACCCCTTGACCCCCAGTCAAGTGCGCTACCAAGCTGCGCTACAGCCCGTCAGTTCCGCCGTTCTCCGCCAGGTGGGCTTCCGAAGAATTTCACCTAAGCAGTCCGGCCGAACCACCTAGAAGAGCTTACACGATTCCGGCGGGTGCCAGTGACACTTTCCGGCATTCGCCGCCCGGTGTGTCGTAATTAACGCTTCTTGCCGCGCTTTTCACGCACGCGCATGCTGACTTCGATGGGCGTTCCCTCGAAGCCAAAGGTTTCCCGCAGGCGGCGGGTGATGAACCGGCGGTAACCCGGGTCCAGGAATCCCGTGGTGAACAGGACGAACTTCGGCGGCCGGCTGGAGGCCTGCGTGCCGAACAGAATGCGGGGCTGCTTGCCACCGCGAACCGGGTGCGGGTGCGCCGCCACCAGCTCGCCCAGGAAGGCGTTGAGCCGTCCGGTCGGAATGCGCCGGTCCCAGTTTTCCAGCGCCAGCTCCAGCGCCGGCACCAGGCGGTCCTTGTGCCAGCCCGTCTTCGCGGAGATGTTGACGCGCGGTGCCCACTCCACGTGCGCCAGGTCCTGCTCGATTTCGCGTTCCAGGTACCGGCGACGTTCGTCGTCCAGAAGGTCCCACTTATTGAAAGCGAGCACCAGGGCACGCCCCGACTCAATGGCCAGCTGGAGGATGCGGACGTCCTGCTCGCTGAGCACCTCATCAACAGCAAGAAGAACGACGGCGACCTCCGCCTTTTCCAGCGCACTCTGGGTCCGCAGCGAGGCATAGAAATCGGCGCCTTGCGCCATGTGCTGCCGCCGGCGGATGCCGGCGGTATCCACGAAGCGCCAGGTTTGGCCGCCGAGCTCGATGAATTCATCGACCGGATCGCGGGTGGTGCCGGCAGTATTGTCCACCACCACGCGCTCGGAGCCGGCTAGCTTGTTCAGGAGGGAAGACTTGCCGACGTTGGGGCGTCCGATCAGGGCGATCCGGCGCGGGCCGCCGGAGCGTTCGATGCCCTCAACGGTGGAGAACTCCGGCAGGGTGTCCATGACGTGGTCCAGCAGGTCGGCGACGCCACGGCCGTGCAGGGCGGAGACGGGATACGGCTCGCCGAAGCCCAGGCCCCACAGGACTGCGGAGTCGGCTTCCTGCACAAAGTCGTCCACCTTGTTGGCCACAAGGATGACAGGCTTCTTGCTCCGCCGCAGCATCTTCACGACGGCCTCGTCGGTGGCGGTTGCGCCCACTGCCGAGTCGACGACGAACAGCACTGCGTCAGCCAGTTCCACTGCCATTTCGGCCTGCTCAGCCACCCGGGCATGGATGCCGCGGGCATCGTGCTCCCAGCCGCCGGTATCCACTAGCGTGAAGTTCCGCCCGTTCCAGTTCGCCGAGTACATCACGCGGTCGCGCGTCACGCCAGGGGTGTCCTCCACAACGGCCTCGCGGCGGCCCAGGATGCGGTTGACGAGGGTGGACTTGCCAACGTTCGGGCGGCCGATGATGGCGAGCACGGGGTCCAGCTTGAGCGGGCCCTCGAGATCGTCCTCGTCGTGCAGGCCGCTGAGGAGCGCAGCGTCTTCTTCGTCGAGTTCGTAGTCGTCCAGTCCGGCGCGGAGCGAAGCGGCGCGAAGCTCCGCCTCGTCGTCGTCCATCGCCGCCAGATGTTCAGCCACCTGGTCTGTGCCGGTGGGCGTGTATTCGTCTTCGCCGGCGCCGGAGTGGCCGGAAGTTTGAGTCGTATCGCTCATTGCGCTTTCCTTAATGGTGGTCTGCCGGCGGTCCGGCTACTGCGTTGGAACGTTGGTGCGGATGATCCGCGGAGGGCAAAGACATCCCGCTGTGCCGGACAGTGGTCCGGACGTGCGCGGCCAGAGTGTCCCGGATTTCCGTAGCCGCCCTGTCCATTGAAGCACGCCCGGTTTCACCCGGATTCCGGCCGAGCGTGAGGGCCTGGCCGAAGCTGACGTGCAGCCGGCGGCGGGGTTTCGGGATGCTGTCCAGGTGTTCGCCGCCCTGCCGGGTGCCCAGGATGGCCACGGGCACCACAACGGCGTCCGAATTCAGGGCGAGCCATGCCACCCCGTTGCTGATGCCGGTTGCTGTGCCGCTCCCCCGGGTCCCCTCGGGCAGGATGCCGATGCAGCGCCCGGCGTCGAGCACATCCTTGCTGAGCTGCAGGACCGAACGGTCCCCCGCCCGGTCAACCGGAAGCTGGCCCGAGGCCCTCAGCACGCGGCCAAGGAAGCCCTTGAACATCTCCTTTTTAACGAGGATGTGCATCGGCCGGGGTGACGCGCCGAACATGACGGGTCCGTCGAGGAAGCTGATGTGGTTTCCTGCGAAAATCACCGGCCCGGCGGCCGGAACGTTGGAGCGCCCCGTGACGGACGTGCGGTAGACGGCGTTGTTCAGGAGCCGGCCGACCGGCCGGCTCCAGGCCACGGTCCACGCACCGGGAACAGTGGCGGCATCACTCATGGTTGATGACCTTGGTGACGATGCGGAGCGCGGCAACTACGGTTTCCTCGAAATCCAGGTCGGACGAATCCAGCGTCACCACGCCGTCCGCCGCCTGGGTGAAGTTCACCACGGTGGAGTCCTTCGCGTCCCGCTGGGTTACCTGGGCGGCCAGTTGCTCGGCGCTTTGCGTCCCGCCGAGCTGGATACCGCGGCGGCGGAGCCGGGCTTCCTCGCTGGCCGTCAGGAGCATGCGCACCTGTGCACCGGGCACGACGACGGTGGTAATGTCCCGGCCCTCCACCACCATACGGCGGTTGTGCTTTTCGATCAGGGCGCGCTGGCGGCGGATGAGTTCGGTCCGGGCACCGAGCGTGGTGGCGACGGCGCTGACGGCCGAGGAGATGCCCGGTTCCCTGATGGCGTCGGTGACGTCGGCGCCGCCGACCCGGACAAACTCTCTGTGCGGGCTGGTGCTGATGTCCAGCGGCAGTTCTTCGGCTGCCAGTTCAACGGCGGTGGCGTCGGCAAGGTCCGTTCCGCGGTCGAGGCAGTACCAGGTGAGGGCCCGGTACATGGCACCGGTGTCCAGGTAGGCGAGGTTCAGGCGGCGTGCCACTTCCTTGCTGACGCTGGATTTCCCCGAGCCTGATGGCCCGTCGATGGCCACGACCAACGGCCGACCAAGCCGGAGGGCAGGCAAAGTGTCAATCAGTTCCTGTGTCATTACTGAAGTACCCGCCATCCACGGTCGCTTAGTGCTTCTACAAGTAGGTCGTGCGCGCTCGGCAGCACCGAGATCTCCACCATGCCCACGTTTTGTCCGGAGGAGTGATCCAGCCGGAGGTCTTCGAGGTTGACGCCAATCTCACCGATCTCGGTCAGCAGCCTTGCGATCTGGCCGGGCCGGTCATCGACAAGCACTGTGAGCCAGGAATAGGCCTGCGGAGGTCCGCCGTGTTTACCCGGAATCCTGGCCTGTCCGGCATTGCCTTCGCTTATCAGCTGGGCCAGGTCAAGACGGGCCCCGGCGGCCGCGGGGTCTTCGAGCGTCCCGATCAGCCGGTTGAGGTCTTCGCGCACACCGTAAAGGATCTCCACCACCTTGGGGGCGTTCGCCCCCAGGATCTGGACCCACAGCGTGGGGTCGCTGGCTGCGATACGGGTGGTGTCGCGGAGCCCGTTCCCGGCGAGGGAAAGGGCATGCATCGGAGTGTCCTGCAGCCGGCTGGCCAGCAGCGAGGACATCACCTGCGGCAGGTGGGAGACCAGGGCCACGGCCCCGTCATGCTCCTCGGCCGTGAACTGCGAAACGAGGCCACCCAGGTCGGTGGCCAGCGCCCGCGCAGCCTGGACCGCCCCGGCCGAGGATTCCTCGGTCGGGCACATGACCCACGGCATCGAGGTGAAAAGCTCCCCCCGGGCGGCGACGGGCCCGGACTTCTCGCGTCCTGCCATGGGATGTGTGCCCACGTAGCGGCTGAGGTCCGCGCCGCGACTCCGCAGATCATGCAGGATCGCTGCCTTGACGCTGGCGATGTCGACGACGGTGGCGTCCGGGTAGTCTGCCAGCGCACGCTCCACAACGTCCGCGGTCACGTCCGGCGGAGACGCGACGACAACCAGTTCGGGACGTTCGTCACCCATGGCAGCCAACGGGACTCCTGCGCCGATGTCGACGGCGACCGCCTGGTTGGTCGGCGACGGATCGGACAGGTACACGGCAACGCCGCGGCCGCGCAGCCCGAGGCCGATGCTGGTGCCGAGCAGGCCCGTGCCGATAACGACGACCGGTCCATTCAGGTGTCCGCGGCCGTGGGTACGGAAAGCCGACATCCTTTACAGCCCCACGGATGCCAGCAGGTGGCCGACTTCCTGCTTGCCGAGGTTGCGGATGCTTCCCTGGCGCTGGTCGCCCAGGCCGATCGGGCCGACCTTGACGCGCACCAGGCGCAATACCGGGAAGCCGACGGCGTCGAACAGGCGCCGGACAATGCGGTTCTTGCCGGAGTGCAGGACCACTTCGATCAGGACATGGCCCGGCGTCGAGTCGACCAGGCGGAAGGAGTCGACCGACGCGAAACCGTCCTCGAGCTCGATGCCCTCCTTGAGCTGCGCGCCGATGCCCTGCGGGAACGGCCCGCGGACCTGGACCAGGTAGGTCTTGGGAACCTCGTAGGACGGGTGGGTCAGCCGGTTGGCCAGCTCGCCGTCGTTGGTCAGCAGCAGCAGGCCCTCGGTGGCGACGTCAAGGCGCCCGACGTGGAAGAGCCGTTCGCCCTGGTTGTTGCGGACGTAGTCGCTGATGCACGGCCGGCCGTCGGGGTCCTCCATGGTGGACACCACGCCCTTGGGCTTGTTGAACACCATGTAGACCAGCGTGTCATCGAGCTGGATGCGCAGGCCGTCCACGTGGATCACGGCGGTCTTGGGATCGACGCGTACGCCGAGCTCGGTGACGACCTTACCGTCGACCTCAACCCGGCCCTCGGCGATCATCTCTTCGCAGACACGGCGGGAGGCGACGCCGGCGGAGGCCATGACCTTCTGCAGGCGGACGCCGTCGGCGTCGTGGACTTCGGACTGCGGCACCGCGGCGCGGGGACCGCGCGTGCGGGAGGGCCGGCGGACCGGCCCCAGGTTCTGGCCGAAGCGTTCGCTGCCGAAGGCGCGCGGACCCGCGGCCTTGGGGGCGCCCGACTTGGGCTTCAGTGCGCCGGGGGTACCGGGGGCCCTGTTCGCGCCGGGCTTCCGGGCATCGGCCCTGCGTGCGCCGGTCTTGGGTGCACCTGTCCTGGCTGCGGGGGCCTTGGCGCCCCCCTTCCAGTCACCGGCGGGCCGGCGGCCGGCGGGTGCCTCGTCGGGATCGACGAAGCGCTCCTCGCGGGGCTTGGCCTTGTGGGTGCGGTCGCCGAAGGGGCGGTCGCCGCCCTTGGGGAAGTCGCGCTTCCCGGCGCCTGCGCCTGCGCCGCGGCCTTGTGCCGCGCCGCGTGGAGCGTTGCGCTCCGGACCTTTACGTCCGGAGCTGTTACGTGGTGAACCCTGGCGTCCCGCCTGTGTCATGACCCGTCCTCTGTGATTTTGACCGGCAAAGGTTGTCCAGAGACAACACTAGCCAGCCGTGCAGATTAAATCTGCCCTGGTAAAAACTGCTTCGCAGGCGTGCCGCCTACATTCTTCCGGCGTCGTAGAACTCTTCAATTCCTTCAAGCCCCGGAAGGTGCGGTGAAAGCTGAGGCAACTCAGCCACCGAGCCGATTCCCATGCGTTCAAGGAAATACGACGTCGTGCGGTACAGGACAGCGCCCGATTCCGAGTCTGTTCCGCCATCCTCGATCAAGCCGCGCTGGGTCAGCGTCCGCACAACAGAGTCAACGTTGACTCCCCGAATTGCAGAAACCCTTGCCCTGGATACCGGCTGGCGGTAGGCGATGACAGCAAGTGTCTCGAGCGCCGCCTGGGTCAGCCTGGCTGTCTGCCCCTCCAGGACGAAAGCACCAACGACGTCGGCGAATTCAGCCCGTGAGTAGATGCGCCAGCCGCCGGCGACATTCCGCAATTCAAAACCCCGGGGGCTGGAAGTGACGTCATGCCTGTGTCCATTACTGCCAGTTTCCAAATCCGGGGCTTTAACAGTATAGCCGTCATAGTCGCGCTGCAGATCCAGCAGCAGCGCCTCGACAGCAGCCACGGTCAGGTTCAGCCTGGCGGCAAGGGCGGTGGCAGTGGCGGGCTCGTCCAGCACCATCAGCACCGCCTCAAGCGCGGCCCGTTCCCGGCCGGCAACTGGATCGGTCATTGCTGCTCCTCGTATTCCTCGCTCAGGTGCTCCCCGGTCCATCCCGTGCCGGCCGCCGCCCAGCGCACAGTCAGGTCGGCCAGCGGCGCCACCTGGTCGAAGGCCACCACCTGGTCCCTGAACAGCTCCAGGAGAGCCAGGAAGCGTGCCACCACAACCAGCGTGGATTCGGCGTCGGCTATCAGTGCACGGAATGTCAGGGGCCGGCCGTCCTGCAGGAACAGGCCGATGAGTTCAGCCTGTTCCTTGACGCTGACCGTGCTGCCGTGCAGGTGGGCCACTCCGACCTCTGTCGGTGCGGGGTCCTTTGGCTTGAGCGCTGCCTCGGCCAGTGCCGCGAACTGTGCGGGGCTGTGCTTCCAGACGAGCTCCGGCAGCATCGCTGCAAAGTGTTCCTCGAGGGCCACCTGCCGCGGATAGCGCCGGGATTCCAGTTCCAGGGTGGCGTCCATCAGCGCGGCAACCTTCTTGAAGGCCTTGTACTGCAGCAGCCGGGCAAAGAGCAGGTCACGTGCCTCGAGAAGGGCGATGTCGTCGTCGTCCTCCACTTCACCGGCGGGCAGCAGGCGCGCTGCCTTCAGGTCCAGCAGCGTGGCCGCGATGACGAGGAATTCACTGGCCTCGTCAAGAGCCCACTCCTCCCCCAGGTCCTGGAGGTTCCGGATGTACCGGATGAACTCGTCGGTAACCGTGGCAAGCGCCACCTCGGTGATGTCCAGCTGGTGTTTGGAGATCAGTCCCAGCAGGAGGTCGAAGGGGCCGCTGAAGTTGGCCAGACGTACTTCGAAGCCGGACCGCCTGGCCTCGGCGGCTGGCGTTGCCGGCTCTGCGGTCATTCCGGCTAGGGCGCGCCGCCGCGCGAAATCAGTTCCTTGGCGAGGCGGCGGTAGGCGTCGGCGCCGATGTGGTTGCCGGCGTAGCTCGTGATGGGCTCGGCGGCCACGGTGGCGTCGGCGAACTTGATGGAACGCTTGATGACAGTTTCGAAGACCTTGTCGCCGAAGGCCTCCACCAGGCGGCTGATGACCTCGCGGCTGTGCAGGGTGCGGGCGTCGTACATCGTGGCCAGCACGCCGTCCACCTGCAGCCGCGGGTTGAGCCGGTCCTGGACCTTGTCGATGGTTTCGACCAGCAGTGCAACCGCGCGGAGGGCAAAGAATTCGCAGATCAGCGGAATGATCACGCCGTGGGCCGCGGTCAGGGCGTTGACGGTGAGCAGGCCGAGGGAGGGCTGGCAGTCGATGAGCACGACGTCGTAGTCGTCCTCGACCTTCTTCAGCGCCCGGTCCAGGACCTGCTCGCGGGCCACCTCGTTGACCAGCTGGACTTCCGCCGCCGAGAGGTCGATGTTGGCGGGCAGCAGGTCCACGTTCTCCACGCCGGTCTGGTGGATGGCGTCGCGGATGTCGATCTTGCGGTCCATCAGGACGTTGTAGACGGTCAGATCGAGTTCGTGGGGGTTGACGCCGAGCCCGGCGGACAGCGCACCCTGCGGGTCAAAGTCCACCAGCAGCACGCGGCGGCCGTATTCGGCGAGCGCTGCGGCAAGGTTGATGGTGGAAGTGGTCTTGCCCACCCCGCCCTTTTGGTTAACCATGGCTATGACGCGGGCCGGTCCATGGGAGGACAGCGGCGCGGGCTCCGGAAATTCGCGGTGGGGGCGGCCGGTAGGACCCATGACGGCGTCTTCCAGGTCGAGTTCCGTGCCTTCCAGAGTTGCTGAACCCTGTTCGCTGCTCACGTATCTATCCACACTTTCGATGACGGTGATTTTTCTGCCGCTGTCTGCCAGCGCCCCTGCTTCTTCCACCCCAAGGCTACAGCGCCCGACACGGCATTCCATGGACCTTGACTTTTGATGGTGTTTGAGCCTTTACCTTGTACCTGAGGTCGAAGGTTGACTTTCGGGCGGCAATGGAACCGCCCGCACAGGCAGGGCCTGTGCGGGCGGTTCATTATTGGCTGTGCTGGCGCCAGGCCTTAGGCCTTGGCCGGTACGGCGCGTTCGGGCGTTTCGGCCTCACCGTGGTGGTGCGCCACCATGGTCTGTTCGTCGAAGGGTGCCTCGCCGGACAGGACCCGGTTGACCTGTTCGCCGTCCACCTCCTTGACCCAGGTGCCGACCAGCAGGGTGGCGACGGCGTTGCCGGTGAAGTTGGTCAGTGCACGGGCCTCCGACATGAAGCGGTCGATGCCGACGATCATGCCGACGCCGCCCAGGAGCTCGGGCCGGTGGGCCTGCAGGCCGGCAGCGAGCGTGGCCAGGCCGGCACCGGTGACACCGGCTGCGCCCTTGGAAGCGATGATCATGAAGATCAGCAGGGAGATCTGCGCGCCGAGGTCCAGCGGTGTTCCCATGGCGTTGGCCACGAAGAGCGACGCCATGGTCAGGTAGATGGCCGTGCCGTCCAGGTTGAAGGAGTAACCGGTGGGAACCGTCACGCCGACCACCGGCTTGGAGACGCCCAGGTGCTCCATCTTTGCGATGAGGCGCGGCAGGGCGGCCTCGGAGGACGACGTCGAGAAGATCAGCAGGTATTCGCGGGCCAGGTACTTCATCAGCTTGAAGATGTTCACGCCGGTGACCACCTGCAGCAGGCCGCCGAGGATGACGACGATGAACAGCGCACAGGTGATGTAGAACGCAATCATCAGGGTGAACATGCTGATGATGGCCTGGAAGCCGGTGGCGCCGACTACGGCGGCGATGGCACCGAAGGCACCCACGGGGGCAAGCCACATGATCATGATGAGGATGCGGAAGACCAGGGCCTGGCCGTGGCCGATGGCCTTCAGGATCGGTGCGCCCGAGGGGCCCATCTTCTGCAGCGCGAAGCCGACGAGGATGGCGGCGAGCAGGGTGGGAAGCACCGGAATGTCGCCGGGGATGATGCCCAGCAGGAAGTCTACGGTGCTGTCCGTGGCCGCCTTCTTGTTGGGGTCGTACGGCGTGAGCTTCAGGCCTTCGCCCGGGTGGATGATGTTGCCAACGACGAGGCCGATCGCCAGCGCGAAGGTGGACATCACGACGAAGTAGCCCAGTGCCAGGCCGCCGACCTTACCAACGGTGGCCGCCTTCGCGATAGAGCCAATGCCCAGCACGATGGTGCAGAAAATAACCGGGGCGATCATCATCTTGATCAGCTTGATGAAGCCGTCACCGAGGGGCTTGAGTGATTTTCCGACCTCGGGGAACAGCAGTCCCACCAGAGCGCCGAGGATGACGGCTACGATAACTGCGATGTACAGGTAATGGGACTTGTCAAGTCCCTTACGCTCGGCTTTAGCCGGCGCTGCCGACTCTCCTCGTTGAGAAGCCATCTTGTCTCTCCTTATGGATAATCTGGAAGACGCTTCGGCACAATCTCTGGGCTCCGCGCGTCGGTCCTTTGTGATTTCCATCATTAGCCACAGGGTGACTTGGCTCACCGTTGCGTTCATATTGGTCATGGGAGGTGTTAATGATCCACCGGTGGAGCATCGCCAGGCGGCTGTTCGTCGCGAACCTCCTGTTCATGCTGGCTCTCACGGCCATCGTCGGCACGGCCGTTTTCGTCGACGCCCGGGACCACGCCTACGAAGAGGCCGGCCGCCGGATGGGCGCCCTCGCTACGTCCATCGCCGATAGCCCGCTGGTTCTGCAGGCCGCCGGCTCCCGGAATCCCTCGGCGCAGCTGCAGCCCTACGCGCTGAAAGTCATGGCCGATTCCGGAGCCGATTTCATCACCATCATGGCGCCGGACCGGACGCGGTGGACGCACCCGCTGGACGAGGAGCTGGGCCGCCCCTACATCGGTTCGATCGAGGAGGCCATCCAGGGACGGGTGTTCACCGAGATTACCGCCGGAACGCTGGGTCCGTCGGTGCGGACGATCGCCCCGGTGAAGGACGCCAAGGGCGCCGTCCGCGCGCTCGTGGCGGCCGGGGTGACCGTCAATACGGTGGACGTGGCTGTGTCCGGCAGGCTGCCGGCGCTGCTGGCAGTCTCCGGCTTCCTGCTCGCGGGCGGATCGCTCGCGTCGTGGTTTCTTGGCCGCTACCTGCGGCGGGTGACCAGGGGGTGGGGTCCCGAGCAGCTGGCCCAGCTCTTCGCCTACTACGAATCGGTGCTGCACTCGGTCCGGGAGGGTGTTGTCCTGATCGACCCGGCCGGAAGGGTGGTCATCTACAACGACCAGGCGGCCGAGCTGCTGGGGTTGGAGCCGCGTGAAGCGGAGGACGACCACGCGGCCACGCCGTTGCTCGCCGACCTGCCTTTGGCCCCCAGCCTCAAGGAACTCTTCGAGTCGGGGCGCACGGCCCATGACGAAATCCACCTCGCGCGTGACGGCGTGCTGGTGGTTAACCAGCGGCCGGCAGTGGGGCCAGGATCGTCCGCTGGACGGCAGCGGGGCCCGCTGTTCGGCACCGTCGCCACTATCCGCGACCGCACGGAAATCGAGTCCCTGGGCACCGAGCTTGAAAGCATGCGGACACTTTCCGATGCCCTCCGTGCGCAGACCCACGAACACGCAAACCGCCTTCATACCATGGTCTCCCTGCTGGAGCTGGGCCGGACTGATGAGGCCCTCGACTTTGCCACGAAGGACCTGGAGCTGAGCCAGCAACTGACGGACGACGTGGTCGGTTCAGTCCAGGAGCCGGTGCTTAGCGCACTGGTCATGGGCAAGGCGGCTGAGGCCCACGAGCGCGGCGTCGAGCTGGTGGTCGGGGCGTCCGGGCCGGCCCTCAGCGGAGAGTTGGCGGTACAGGACCTGGTCACGGTCCTTGGCAATCTTCTGGACAACGCCATCGACGCTGCCGCCGAGGCCCCCGCACCAAGGCGGGTGGAGCTGCTGGTGGACACGACGGGCGGGAGCCTGGACATCACCGTGCAGGATTCGGGCAAGGGCATTGACCCAACAGCTGTGGACGACGTGTTCCGCTACGGTTTCAGCACCAAGACGGCCGGGCCCTTCGGGCGGGGCCTCGGCCTGGCGCTGGTGAAACAGGCCGTCCAGCGCCTGGCCGGTACCATGAGCATCAGCAACTCGAGCACCGGCGGGGCACGCTTCCACATAGCGCTTCCGGCCACAATCGCTTCGGACGCCTCGCTTTCACACACTTCCTTCCCCGACACCTTTCCACCAAGCACATTCCCGTCCAGCACGGCCGCATCGAGCCCCCCGGAGGAGCACGCGTGACAGACATCCGAGTCCTCGTCGTCGAGGACGAGCCCGTGGCGGCTGCGGCACACGCCGCCTACGTGGGCAGGGTGGACGGCTTCACGCTGGCCGGAACGGCCCCGGACGGCCAGTCGGCGCTCCGGATGCTCACCGAGTTCTCCGCCGCCGGCAGCCCGGTGGAGCTGATTCTGCTGGACATGAACCTGCCGGACCTGCATGGACTCGACATCGCCCGGCGAATGCGCTCCGCCGGGCACTTCGCCGACATCATCGCGATTACGGCCGTTCGGGAACTGGCGATTGTCCGCAGCGCCGTCTCCATCGGCGTCGTGCAGTACCTCATCAAGCCGTTCACCTACGCGACGTTCGCGGACAAGCTGGAGAGCTACCGGCAGTTCCGTGAGCAGCTGGCAGGACCGGCGGCGGGGACGGCGAAGGCAGCCGCATCGCAGAGCGATGTGGATCAGGCCTTTGCCAGCCTGCGGGCGCCGTCGGAGCTGCCGCTGCCGAAGGGCCTGGCCCCTTCAACGCTCGACGCCGTCCGCGACTTCATGAAGGAACAGCCCGGGGCTGTCTCGGCCACCGAAGTCATGACCGCCTTGGGGATGTCGAGAGTCACGGCGAGGCGCTACCTCGAGTACCTTGCCGACGCCGGAACGGTCTCCCGCACGGCACGGTACGGCGCGCCGGGCCGCCCTGAAAACGAATACCGCTGGGCGCGCGCCTGACCAACAACCGGCATCTGGATACTGACGCGGCTCACTACCTAGGGCCCCGTTGAGGACGGCCCTTTGCAGACCAGCCGCTTACAGATCAGCACTTCAGGCATTCCGATGCCTGAACTGGAGCAAAGCACAGGCACCGGAATGGAGACCTGACCTCAGGCGGCCGTGGGTGAGGACCAGTGGGGCCAGGGATCCAAAGGCAGCGGTGGATCCAGGTCGTCGGGCCTGGCCGGCTGCTCCGGCCAGTCCGGCGGTTCCGGCAAGTCTTGGGCGGGTGGTGGTTCTGGCCAGCTGGGTGGTTCCCAGTCCTGGTACTCGGCCGGGTAGGACCGGCCCGACGGCGAAATCCAGCCCGGCGGTTCGTCACGGGTCGCTCCGACGGGTCTCCATGCTGTGGAGTGTTTCAGTCTGTGGTGTTTCGGGCACGGCTGGCCGAGATTGGCGATGCCGGTCCCGCCGCCGTCGGCCCACGCCAGGATGTGGTCGGCCTCGTTGTCCAGGGAGTGGTTGTTGCAGCTCGGGAACGTGCATTTCGCGTCGCGGAGGCGCTGCCATTGGCGCATTGGCTTCGTCAGCCGATAGCTGGTGCGTCCGATCTCCAACGGCGCCCCATCCCGCGGATCGGTCAGCACCCGGAGGAACGATGTTGCGCCGTCGGCGACGAGCCGGCGGGCCATCGACGGCGGGATCGGCCCGTACCCGTCGAGTGTGGCAGGTTCGTCGGTCACACCGAGCAGCGAGAACACCGGAACCGTGCCCAGGACCTGCGCCTTGGGGGACGGCACACCACCGACCGGCACGGAGCCTGCGGGAACCGACTCTGCGGACGGGCCGCCAGCCGGCCGTCAACCGCGCCGACAACCGGGTGGCCTGCGGTGAGCAGCCACGTGGCGAAGGTGTCGACGCGGAGCTGGGTCAGGGTGCGGGTTTCGGCCGGGCCCTGCATTGATCTGGCGGCGGCGGTGGTGCGGTCCCAGATCCCGGCGGCCTGGTCCGCGGGCAGATAGGCCGAGAACCAGGCCATGCCGTCCCGGTCCGGGACGTACTCCAGCCGCCGGTCCTTCGCACTCTTGGCGTGCCGGGGTTCGATGCTGACCGGATGATGCCGCTCCCGCCAATACCGTGCCTTAGCCCGGAACCTCGATGGGGTCAGCTCCCCCGCCGGGCAACCCTGCGCGCGTACCCGGGCGTGTCCGGGTCCAGGAAATGCGCCTCGAAGGCCGCGGCGGCTTCCGGATCCAACCCCTCGGTCTCATCGCATATAATCCGGGCGTGCTGCCACGAAATACTCCCCGACCCGAGCGCGGCCAGCGTCAACGGCAGGTCCCTGCTCAGCCTGGACGATTCCTCCAGAAACCGGGCCGCCGACCCCTCACTCAGCGTCAGCGCGCCCGCCACCTCCGCCGTCACTGACATCTCCAGCAGGTCCCGCTCCGACCGGGAAGCATCAGGAGCCGCCAAAGCCGCCTCCGCAGCGGCGAAACCGGCCGCGGCCTGCACCTCCAACGCCGCCACCCGGGCCTCCAACCTCGCAGCCTCGGCCAGCGCATCCAACCAGGCATCCGCCTGATTCCGCAGCGGATCACCACCCGGCCGGGCTGCCCCGGAACCGGCCTCGGCGCCGGCGGCCTCACGAACAAAAACAGCCAACGCGGCAACGGAGGACTCCACGCCCTCCACCGTCTGCACCGCTGCCTTCCCATCCATACCCGCAGCATGACAGGAGGCACCGACATTCAAGGGGCGGATACGGCCCCACAAGCGGGCCGGATCGGAAAGTTTTTTGGGCCGCTCAAAATCGAAAACCGGTATCAGCTCAGGGTGCCTTCCGCGGTAGCATGTATACATTGCACTGCCGCTTTCGAAGGAAAAGCGCACAGGAGCTAGGCAAACCCGCACCCCGTGTATACACTAAAATTTAAGTCCGGCCGAAGAAGGGAGACGAAATGCGTGCCAGTGACAGGGCCTATGCGGCGCTGCGCGATGACATTATCGAATGGCGCCTACTCCCCGGCACGGTACTCGCCGAAGTCGAACAATCGGAACGCCTCGGCGTCTCACGCACGCCGCTCCGGGAGGCGCTGAGCCGCCTGACGGCGGAGGGGCTGACGACGCCGGGCGGCCGCGGCGTCGTCGTCACGGATATCTCACTGGCCGACATCGACGAGCTGTTCGAGCTCCGCGAAACCCTCGAGGGAAAGGCTGCCGCGCTGGCAGCCCAACGCGGAGATGCCGACGTCTTCCTCCAGCTCCAGAGCGAGCTGCTGGACGCGCCAGCCCTGCTCAACTCCCCGGATCCCGCCCGGCACGACTATTACGAGCTTGTCGGCCGCCTGGATGCAGCCATCGATGCTGCCATCGCCAACTCCTACCTGGCGCAGGCCATGCGGGGCCTGCGCGTCCACCTTGTCAGGGTCCGCAGGCTCGCCGCCGACGACCACGCCCGGCTCACAGCCGCGGCAGCTGAACATGCCGCCATCGCCGAAGCCATCGCCGAAGGCAACCCTAGGCTTGCCGAAGCGGCCACCACCCTCCACCTGCACCGCAGTCTTTCCCACGTCAAAGCCGCCCACACATCCGCCCAGAAGGAGTCCCATGGTTAAGGAACACCACGTCCGCGTGTACAAGAGCGAGGAAAACCTCCCCCGCGAGGACCAGCTCGCCCACAAGATTGCCGTCGTGGCAGCCGACCCGGTGGAAGTAATGGCGGATGTCACGGATATGGTGATCAACCGGATCATCGACAACGCCTCCGTGGCCATCGCCTCGCTGAACCGCGCCCCTATCGTTGCGGCCCGGGCTCAGGCCCTCACGCACGGCCCGTCCAGCGGCGGCAAAGGGGCCAAGGTCTTCGGCATCGGGGAGCGGGTCTCCCCGGAGTGGGCGGCGTGGGCCAACGGCGTGGCGGTCCGCGAACTGGATTACCACGACACCTTCCTCGCCGCGGACTACTCGCACCCGGGCGACAACATTCCACCGATCCTCGCCGTGGCCCAGCACGTCGGATCCAGCGGGGCGGACCTGATCCGCGGCATCGCCACCGGCTATGAGATCCAGGTGAACCTGGTGAAGGCCATCTGCCTGCACAAGCACAAGATCGACCACGTAGCCCACCTGGGCCCGTCCGCGGCGGCCGGCATCGGCACCCTGCTCGGCCTGGACGTGGAGACCATCTTCCAGTCCGTGGGCCAGGCCCTGCACACCACCACAGCAACGAGGCAGTCGCGAAAGGGCGAGATCTCCACCTGGAAGGCGCACGCGCCGGCCTTCGCAGGGAAGATGGCGGTGGAGGCGGTGGACAGGTCCATGCGCGGGCAGACCTCCCCGGTGCCGATCTATGAGGGCGAGGACGGCGTGATCGCCTGGATGCTGGACGGCCCGGATGCCTCCTACGAGGTTCCCCTGCCCACGCCCGGTGAGGCCAAGCGCGCCATCCTGGACACCTACACCAAGGAACACTCGGCCGAGTACCAGGCACAGGCCTGGATCGACCTCGCCCGCAAGCTGAACAGGGAACACCCCGAAGCCACAGATGCGGCGAACGTGAAGTCCGTCCTGATCAAGACGAGCCACCACACGCACTACGTGATCGGCTCTGGCGCCAACGATCCCCAGAAGTACAGCCCCACCGCCTCCCGGGAGACGCTGGATCACTCCATCCCCTACATCTTCACCGTCGCGCTGCAGGACGGGGCCTGGCACCACGTCGACTCCTACTCCCCCGAACGTGCTGCCCGCCCGAACACGGTGGAGCTGTGGCAGAAGGTGTCCACGGTGGAGGATCCGGAGTGGACCCGCCGCTACCACTCCCTGGACATCTCGGAGAAGGCCTTCGGCGGTTCGGTGGAAATCACGCTCATCGACGGCACCGTCATCCGGGACGAGATTGCCGTAGCCGACGCCCACCCGCTGGGCGCCCGCCCGTTCACCCGCGAGCAGTACGTGAACAAGTTCCGCACCCTGGCCGCCGGGCTGGTGACCGAGGAAGAAATCGAAAGGTTCCTGACCGCCGTCGAACGCCTCCCGGAACTCGCGGCAGGCGAGCTGGACCAGCTCAACATCGCCGCGGCGCCCGGCGTCATCGACCTCAACGCCGCGCCCAAGGGGCTGTTCTAAATGCTGTACTCCGCGGCCACCCCCGAGCAGAAGCGGCTGCGCTTCCGTGAATTGCTGGCTTCCGGAACTATCCAGCAGTTCCCCGGAGCGTTCAACCCGCTCTCCGCACGGCTGATCGAGGAGAAGGGCTTCGCCGGGGTGTACATCTCCGGCGCCGTCCTCGCCAACGACCTTGGCCTGCCGGACATCGGCCTCACCACGCTCACCGAAGTGGCCACCCGGGCAGGCCAGATCGCCAGGATGACCGACCTGCCCTGCATCGTGGACGCGGACACCGGCTTCGGCGAACCCATGAACGTGGCCCGCAGCGTACAGGAACTGGAAAACGCCGGGCTCGCCGGCTGCCACATCGAGGACCAGTTCAATCCCAAGCGCTGCGGCCACCTCGACGGCAAGAACGTCGTGGACCTGGACACCGCCACCAAACGCATCCGCGCCGCGGCGGATGCGCGGCGGGACCCAAACTTCCTGATCATGGCCCGCACCGACATCCGTGCGGTGGAAGGTCTGGAAGCAGCGAAGGACCGCGCCAAGGCCCTCGTGGAGGCGGGCGCGGACGCGATCTTCCCCGAGGCCATGGCCACGCTGGAGGAATTCCAGGCCATCCGCGACGCCGTCGACGTGCCGATCCTGGCCAACATGACCGAGTTCGGCAAGAGCGACCTCTTCACCGTGGACCAGCTGCAGGATGTGGGCGTGAACATGGTGATTTATCCGGTGACCCTGCTCCGTAGTGCCATGGGGGCGGCTGAGCGTACGCTGGACTCAATTAAGGCTGACGGAACGCAGGAAGCGCAGGTAGGGAGCATGCTGACGCGCGCGCGGCTGTACGACCTGGTGGATTACGAGGCCTACAACCGCTTTGACACAGGTGTCTTCAACTTCCGGATCCCCGGGACCGACTGACACCCAAATCCCCGCAGGACCACCGGCCCATCCAGCCGGTAATCGGACGCAAGGAACGAAGGAGTTCAGCATGGCTGAAGAAGAGATCAAGAAGGGCCTCGACGGCGTCGTGGTGGACTACACCGCGGTCTCGAAGGTCAATCCCGACACGAACTCATTGCTGTACCGCGGCTATCCCGTCCAGGAGCTCGCCGCCCGGTGCAGCTTCGAAGAGGTCGCCTACCTCCTGTGGAACGGCGAGCTGCCGTCTTCCGGCGAGCTGGCTGACTTCACGGCCCGCGAGCGCGCCGGACGGCGGCTGGATCCCGTGGTCAAGCAGGTGATTGATGCCCTGCCGACGACGTCGCACCCCATGGATGTCTGCCGCACCGCCGCGTCGGTGATGGGCGCCCGCCACGAGCTCGCGGAGGATTCATCCCGGGAGGCCAACATGGCCAAGGCCCTGGACCTGTTTGCCGCCATGCCGGCCGTGGTGGCGTACGACCAGCGGCGCCGCCACGCGGCGGGACGCTCCGTTGAACCGGTGGAGCCGAGGGACGACCTCGGCTACTCGGCCAACTTCCTGTGGATGACCTTCGGCGAGGAGGCCGTCGCCGAGGTGGTGGAGGCCTTCAACGTCTCCATGATTCTTTACGCGGAGCACTCCTTCAACGCCTCCACCTTCGCCGGGCGCGTCATCATGTCCACGCTGTCCGACCTCCATTCGGCGGTGACCGGCGCCATCGGTGCTCTCAAGGGGCCGCTGCACGGCGGGGCCAACGAGGCCGTGATGCACACCTTCGACGAGATCGGCATCCGGCCCGAGGAGTCCCTCGAGGAAGCGGCCGACCGCGCCAAGGCATGGATGGAAAATGCCCTGGCCCAGAAAAAGAAGGTCATGGGCTTCGGCCACCGGGTCTACAAGCACGGCGACTCCCGGGTGCCCACCATGAAGGCCGCCCTCGACAAGATGATCGCCCACTACGGCCGGCCCGAACTGCTGGGCCTGTACAACGGGCTCGAATCGGCCATGGACGAAGCCAAGGGCATCAAACCGAACCTCGACTACCCGGCCGGCCCCACGTACCACCTGATGGGCTTCGACACGAACATGTTCACGCCGCTGTTCGTGGCCAGCCGGATCACGGGCTGGACGGCCCATTTCATGGAGCAGCTGAATGCCAACTCGCTCATTCGCCCGCTGAGCGCCTACAACGGTCCGGACGAACGGCACGTGCCGTAACCCCTCACCTGTATACGCGTACGACGCCGGGCCGGTCACCTTTTGGGGTGGCCGGCCCGGCGTTCTTTATCGCGGGTCTCAGGAGGCGGCAGGCTGCAGCGCCAGGGAGACCAGCATTCGCTTAAGGTTTTTGTACTCCTGCGTTCCCATGTATGCCTTGGCCTCGGCCACAGAGTCGAAAGTGAGCGGGGCGTCCTTTCCGTCCGCCGTGAGCCAGACAGTGTCGCCAAATTGCACGAACGGGACGCGGTCCGGGCCGAGGATTCCGTTGTACAAGCCACACGTCGTGGTCTGCGGAGCCAAATCTCCGTCAGTCAGGGCGAGGGACCCATAGACCTTGTCTCCCTCGATCACGCGGAAGACAAAGGCGGACGGGACCTGAGGGTGTTCCCTGAGCTTGGCGGCCTTCTGCGGGATGTCGACAGTCACCGAATCGAGGGTCTGGTACGGCTTCGGATCCGGGCAGACAGGGCCGCCCGTGGCGTCGTAAACCAACCGGAGAGTGGCCACGGCCTTGCCCGCGGCATTCTTCACCTCGACGATGTTGTAGGCACCGCCGTCGATGGTTTGCGGCGTTTGGGACACGGTCCACCCCAGCGGGTGCTCAAAGGCGGCCTGGCCGGTAGCGTCCGTGAAAGTGGTCCACGAAACCGCGGCTGCGGTGCTTGTCGGCGCCGGCGTTGCTGTCGCCGACGGTGTTGCAGAGGGCGTAGCCGCCGGCGTAGGCGTGGCCGGCCCCGCCGTTTCGGAAGCGGACGGCCCCACGGTGCCCGCCGGAGCGGGCGCCGATGCCAGCGGTCCGAGGTTCGTCGCCACCAGCACACCGGCGGTAACCGCTGCGGCCGCCAGGGTCACCACACCGGCCGCCAGGGCCCGCCGTCGTTTCCGGTCCTCGAACTGCAAGACAGTGGGCGGCAGGCTGTCCGTAAACATCGGAACCCCGGTGGTCACCTGCCGCAGGGCCTCGCCGGCATCGGGCACGGCAGGATCGCTGCGGAGCGGGTCAGCCCCGGCAATCAGGTTTTTGATCGGATCCATCTCATGCACCCATCTTCTGTGTAGCCGAATTTTGCTTGCCCGGACTCTGTCTGCCCGAGCTCTGTCTTCCAGACGGGGCGCTGACCGGCATTTGCTTGCGGAAGGCGGCCCTGGCACGGTGCAGGCGGACCTTGGCAGCAGCCTTGCTGCACTGCAGAACGCCGGCGATCTCCGCCACGCTCAATTCGTCCCAGTAGGCCAATTGCAGGATGTCGCGCTCACTGTCGCGCAGCGCGGCCATGGCGTCGTGGACCACCAGGTCCTCGGACTCCGCGCCCGAGCGGAGCTCTGCGGACGCCCGGAGCTTTGCCTGCAGCGCCACGAGGCGGTCGCGGCTCCGGTAGGCATTTCCAATCAGGTTCCGTGCCACGGTCAAAAGCCAGGCGATGTCCGATCGCGGCTGGTCGTGCCATTTCTGCCATACGACGCGGAACACGTCGGCGGCGAGCTCCTCGGCTAGCTCCGGCGATTCCACCCGCCGCCGCACGTACCTGTAAACCCGCGGATAGCTGTCCCTGTGAACGGCGATGAACGCCAGTTCGCGTTCCGAATCCACATCTCCCCCAAACCTAAGAAGTAGTGTCCTGACCTGGCAGGCTAACCGTATAGTTTCCGCCAGGACATGGGCGGTTACACGGCCCGGAAAGAATATTCGGCAGACGCCACGGTCTCGTTGTCCCCGTTCAGGGTGATGACGGCATCGACGACGCTCCCGGCCAGCGCCAGGGGCAGCCAGTGCTCAGCATCCTGCCACATGCGCTCCAGCGGAAGGGCGGAAACCAGGAACCACTCCGGAATGATCTCGGAGCTCTCGACGGGCTCACCGGCCCACCGGCGGGTGGTGAACAGGCTGGTGGACATGTTCCAGTCAGGGCGGGCGGGAAAAATGAACTCCACTGTTCCCGCGTCCAACAGGTCCTCTTCGAGGACAACGACGCCGGCTTCCTCCAGCACCTCCCGGCACGCTGCCTGGGCGTCGGTCTCGCTGGCCTCCACATGGCCGCCGAGACCGACAATTTTGCCGGTTCCGAAGCCGGTCCTCTTCAGGCCAAGGAGCACCTCAGGCCCGACCTCCGCGCGTTCCCGTAGAAGGAAGCAGAGGGTGACGGGCACGGAAGTCATGCAAACCAGCCTAGCGGTGCCGGCGCTATCCGCACGTTGATACAGGAGTCGGGATTATCCCAGGGCCCGGGGGTGCGCTGCGGCGTAGACCTCCCGCAGCGTGTCGGCGGTAACGAGGGTATACACCTGTGTGGTGGTCACCGAGGCATGGCCGAGCAGCTCCTGGACCACGCGGACGTCCGCTCCGCCTTCGAGCAGGTGGGTGGCGAAGGAGTGCCGCAGCGTGTGCGGGGACACATCCTTGGTGATCTGGGCCTTGTCCGCCGCGGCTTTAAGGATGGTCCAGGCGCTTTGCCGGCTGATGCGCCCGCCCCTCGCGTTGAGGAACAGCGCCGGGGTGCCCTTGCCCTTCCCCGCGAGCAGTGGGCGGCCCCGGACCAGGTAGGCGTCGAGGGCGCGGGCCGCGAATGAGCCGAGCGGGACGAGGCGTTCCTTGGAGCCCTTTCCGAACAGCCGCACGATGGCCGGGCCGGATTCGGCGGCCGCCACCGAGAGGTCGTCGACGTCCAGGCCCACGGCTTCGCTGATCCGGGCTCCGGTGGAGTAGAGGAATTCGAGCAGCGCCCGGTCCCGGAGACCGGTTGCGGTGTCTGTGCCGGCGGCTTCCAGGATCCGCGTGACCTCGTCCACGGTGATGGCCTTGGGCAGCCGCTTGCCGGGCATCGGCGGGTGCACGTCGCTGGCGGGGTCCGCCGTCGTGGTCCCTTCCAGCGCCCAAAAGCGGTGCAGTCCGCGGACGGCCACCACGGTCCGTGCGGCGGACCGCACTCCCAGCGGGGTACCACCGTCGGCTCCGTCAGAGAGCGCCTGCGCGAAACCCGTCACGTGGTGGCGGGTGACGTCGGCCGGACTGGTGAGGCCCTGCCCGGCGAGGTAGGTCGAGTACCGCGCCAGGTCGCGGCGGTAAGCGGACAGAGTGTTCGCCGCCAGACCCCGTTCGACGCCCATGTGCTGCAGGTAGTCGATCACGCCACGGTCAATCGCGGTGCGCGGCCGTGACGGAGGCGCCGATTCCGCGCCGTCTGTCGGGTTTGCTGCCGCCGTGGCGGAAGAATCCTCCGGTGCCGCCGTGTCCGTGGACATCAGCGCTTGCTGGGGTGGGCCGGCCAGGGGGCGTCGCCCGGCCGTAGTCCGCTGAAGCCGTCCGCTTTCGCGGCCGCGGCCGCGAGGATTCCGACGACGGCGGACGGGTTGTGCAGGCGTCCCTCCAGCACTGCGGCAACGGCATCCTCCAGCGGGATCCAGTGCAGCTCGATTTCCGCTTCCTCGTCCGTGCGGACGTGGAGTTCGTGATGCGGGACCTCGGTGAGGCCGCGGGCAAGGTAGATCCGGATCGCCTCACTGGAGGATCCGGGCGAATTGTAAAAGTCCACCAGGACATTCCAGTCACTGGCGATCAGGTCGGCTTCCTCGGCGAGCTCCCGTGCGGCGCCCACTACGAAGTCCTCCCCCTCGACGTCGAGCAGGCCGGCGGGAATCTCCCACAGGTCCATGCCCACCGGGTGGCGGTACTGCTTGATCAGCAGCACCTCGCCGTCGTCGTTCATGGGGAGCACAGCGACCGCCCCGGGGTGCTCGATGTAATCGCGGACCAAGGGATCACCCTCGGCGGTGAGCTTGAAGCTGTCGCTGACAACGTCCCAGATCCGGCCGTTGTAAACCCGCTCCCGGGAGAGCAGACGGCGCGGGCTCGGCGCATCCGAAACCTGCCGGTCAGCAGGGGTGTTTTCAGAATTACCGGGCATCGCGCCGTCCTTACTCTATGGGTGCTGTGAAATTACTCTGCTGGGATCTACTCCGCGGCGGCTTCGCCTGATCCAGCCGCAGCGGGTTCGAAACCGCTCCCGGCGCTGCCGCTCTGGTGGTCCAGGGCCGCCTTCACCAGGCCGGCGAAGAGCGGGTGCGGCCTAGTGGGCCGCGAGCTCAGTTCCGGGTGCGCCTGGGTGGCCACGTAGTAGGGGTGAACCTCGCGGGGCAGTTCCACGTATTCCACCAGCTTGCCGTCCGGCGACGTGCCGGAGAACACCAGGCCTTCGGCAGCAATCTGCTCGCGGTACTTGTTGTTCACCTCGTACCGGTGGCGGTGGCGTTCACTGACGGTGGTGGTGCCGTAGGTCTCGGCGATAACCGAACCCTCGTCCAGCTTGGCCTCGTAGAGGCCAAGGCGCATGGTGCCGCCAAGGTCGCCGCGGCCCTCGACGAATTCCAGCTGCTCTTCCATCGTGGCGATGACCGGGTACTTGGAGTCCGGCTCGAACTCGCTGGAGGAGGCACCCTCCAGACCGACGACGTTGCGGGCGTACTCGATGACCATGCACTGCAGGCCGAGGCAAAGGCCCAGCACGGGCAGCCGGGATTCGCGTGCGAACTTGAGGGCGCCCAGCTTGCCTTCCAGGCCGCGGATGCCGAAGCCGCCAGGAACACAGATCGCGTCCACACCCTCAAGGGAGCGGACCGCACCTTCATGCGTCTCGCATTCGTCGGACGGGACCCAGCGGATCTTGACCTTGGCGTCGTTGGCGAAGCCGCCGGCGCGCAGGGCCTCCGTGACGGAGAGGTAAGCGTCCGGGAGGTCGATGTACTTGCCCACGAGGGCAACCTCGACCTCGTGCTTGGGGTTGTGGACAGCTTCGAGGAGCTTGTCCCAGCTGGTCCAGTCGACGTCCTTGAACGGCAGGTCCAGCGCCCGGACGATGTACGAATCCAGGCCCTGGGTGTGCAGGGTCTTGGGGATGTCGTAGATGCTCGGGGCGTCGGCGGCGTTGACCACGGCGTCGATGTCGACGTCGCACATGCGGCCGATCTTCTCGCGCATGGCATCGGGAACTTCGCGGTCCGAGCGGATGACGATGGCTTCCGGCTGGATGCCGATGGAGCGGAGGGCGGCCACGGAGTGCTGCGTGGGCTTAGTCTTCAGTTCCTGCGAAGGACCAATGTATGGGACCAGGGAAACGTGGAGGAAGAAGACGTTGGTCCGGCCGACGTCCTGGCGGACCTGGCGGGCGGACTCGAGGAAGGGCTGCGACTCGATGTCGCCGACCGTGCCGCCGATCTCCGTGATGATGACGTCCGGCGCGTTCTTGCCCTCGGCAGGAAGCCGCATCCGGCGCTTGATCTCATCGGTGATGTGCGGGATGACCTGGACGGTGTCCCCGAGGTACTCGCCGCGGCGTTCCTTGGCGATGACCGTGGAGTAGACCTGGCCGGTGGTCACGTTGGCCGAGCCCTCGAGGTTTTCGTCGAGGAAGCGCTCGTAGTGTCCGATGTCGAGGTCGGTTTCAGCACCGTCGTCTGTGACGAAAACCTCGCCGTGCTGGAAGGGGTTCATCGTGCCCGGATCCACATTCAGATAGGGATCGAGCTTCTGCATAGTTACAGACAAGCCGCGTGCCCGCAGCAGGTGGCCGAGGCTTGAGGCCGTCAGTCCCTTGCCTAGCGAGGACGCCACACCGCCGGTGACGAAGATGTGTTTGGTCGTCTTGGACGAGCCCGGGAACCGGGAATTTACACGGGAATTTGATCGCTGCACCACGGAATTCGAGCCTATCATCAATTGAGCCTTCCACGGATCGGGTATGCGTCCCCAAAGGCTTCAGTTTTCCCTGTCCGCGCGCTCCCGGCAAGGGGTTGCCCCGGGGCTGCAAGGCCGTCGCCGGGCTCAGGCCTGCTGGGGCAGGAGCTTGGCGTCGTCCAGAAGCTCCTGCGCGTGCGCCTGGGCGGTTTCGGAGTCTTCCTGGCCTGCAAGCATCCGGGCCAGTTCCCTGACGCGTTCGGCCTCGTCCAGGAGCTGGACGTCGCTGGAGGTGAAGCCCTTGGCCGTGGAGCCGTCGGAACCTCGAACAGAGGTTTTGGTCACACGGATGTGCTGGTCAGCGAAAGCGGCGACCTGCGGCAGGTGCGTTACCACCAGGACCTGGACATGGCGCGCCAGCATGGCCAGCCGCCGGCCGATCTCGACGGCGGCACGGCCGCCAACCCCGGCGTCGACCTCGTCGAAGACAAAAGTCGGCACGGGGTCAACGGCCGCCAGCACCACTTCGATGGCCAGCATGACCCTGGAAAGCTCGCCGCCGGACGCGCCCTTGCCCAGCGGCCGGGCCGGTGCGCCGGAATGCGGCTGCAGCAGGAAGGAGATCTCGTCCGCGCCGTAAGGTCCCAGCTGGGCGGCGGCTTCGATGGTGATCACCAGGGTGGCGTCTGCCATGGCGAGGGCCTTCAGCTCGGCGCTGACCCGGGCGGACAGGTCCTTGGCGGCTTTGGCGCGGACCTTGCTGATGGCCGCGGCCTGTTTCTTCAGCTCGGCCGCGGCCCTGGCCACATCTGCTTCCAGGTTTTCGATGCGTGTGGAGTCGCCCTGCAGTTCGTCAAAGCGGGCGCGGGCGGTCTCCGCCCATTCAAGGACCTCGTCGATGCTTGGCGCGTACTTCCGGACCAGCTTGGCCAGGGACGCCCGGCGTTCCTCGATTTCGGCCAGGCGTTCCGGGCCCTCCGAGTCCAGTCCGGCCTGGTAGCTGGCCAGCTCGGTGGCGATGTCGTTGAGCAGGAATCCCACCTCGGCGAGGCGGGCGGCCGCAGATCCGAGCTCCTCGTCGTGTTCGGCCACGTGTTCCAGGGTCCGCTTGGCCGCATCAACGAGTGACGTGGCGTCGCCGGCCTCGCCGAAGTCCTCGGCAATGAGGGCCTGGTGCGCGGTGGTGGCGGCGATCCGGAGTTCCTCGACGTTGGCCAGCTTCACGGCCTCGGCTTTAAGGGCCTCGTCTTCCCCCGGCTGTGGGTCCACGGCGTCGATCTCCGCCAGTGCGGCTTCCAGGGACTCGGCCTCACGGAGCCGCTCGCGCTCCGCGCTGCGGAGTGAGTCCAGCTCTGCCTGGCTGGATTTCCAGGTGGTGTAGAGGTCCTGGAATCCGCCGAGCGTCGCGGCCAGCCCGTCCCCTGCGAACTTGTCGAGGGCTTGGCGCTGTGCCGCGGCGCCCTTGAGCCGGATCTGGTCCGTTTGCCCGTGCACCACCACGAGGGACTCGCCGATTTCGGCCAGCACGCCCACCGGGGCGGCCCGGCCGCCGAGGAAGGCCCTGCTGCGTCCGTCGGCGCCGAGGCGGCGTGACAGCAGCAGTTCCGCGCCGCCGTCGAACTCCTCAATCTCGGCACCGGCGTCCCTGGCGCGTTCCAGGGCGAGGTGCCCGGACTGCAACTGCACCACCGCTTCCGCAGAGGCGCTCTTTGCGCCGCTGCGCACGGCGCCGGCATCCGAGCGGGCGCCCAGCAGTAGCCCCACAGCGGTGACCACCATGGTCTTGCCGGCACCGGTCTCGCCGGTAACCACGCTGAGCCCGGGGCCCAGCGGCAGCGTGGCGTCGGTGATGACGCCGAGATCGCGGATTCTCAGTTCTTCAAGCATGGTTCACTCTTCAGTCGGAGGATCGGGTTCTGGACCGGGTTCGTACGGCCGAAGGCCCGAGGGCGGCGCCATGGTCCGGGGCGTACGCACAATCGGTACCGGACCGGTATGGATTTCCTCGGACTGCGGTACGGGACCGCGCCAGCCATGGATGGGAAGCTGGAACTTGCGGACCAGCCGGCCCGAAAATGGCGTCTGGTGCGTGCGGGCCAAGCGGACAGGGGTGGCCGACCTGGTGACCTCGACGCGGGCGCCGGGCGGCAGGTCCACGGAACGCCTGCCGTCACACCAGAGCACGCCCAGGGCATCCGTCCGGTTCAGTACTTCCACGGCCAGCCGGGACCGGGGCGAGACCACCAGCGGCTTGGCGAAGAGGGCGTGCGCGCTGATGGGCACAATCAGGAGGGCTTCCACTTCGGGCCACACAACAGGGCCGCCGGCAGAAAAGGCGTACGCGGTGGATCCGGTGGGCGTCGCGAGCACCACGCCGTCGCAGCCGAAGGAGGTCAGCGGGCGCTCGTCCACCTCCGTGACCAGTTCCAGCATGCGCTCCCGGTCGCCTTTTTCAATGGCGGCCTCGTTCAGCGCCCAGGTGTGCCAGATCTTCTGGCCGCGGACCCAGACCTGAACATCGATGGTCATGCGCTCCTCCACCGTGTACTCACGGCTGGCGATCCATTCGACTGTTTGGGCGAGGTCCGCGCGCTCGCTCTCAGCCAGGAAACCGACGTGGCCGAGGTTCACGCCAAGCAGCGGCACATCCTCTTCGCGGACGAGCTCAGCCGCCCGCAGGATGGTCCCGTCCCCGCCCAGCACCATAACCAGTTCGACGTCCGGCAGCTGGATATGGTCGTGGAGGATCTCGACCGGCTGGTCCATCGCGCCGAAGAAGCCCTCCATGTCGGCCAGTTCGGACTTCTGCATGACGGGGATAATGCCGAAGGCGTGGAGCTGGGCGCACGCTTCCCAGGCCGCCTTAAGGGATTCCTCGCGGCCGGTGTGGGCAAGTACCAGTACACGCCTGCTCATCGGGTTCCGCTCTCTAGTGATTCGGCCAGATCTTTCCCAGCAACGCAGCGACAGCTGCGTCCCGCTCTTCGATCTTAGGCAAGTCTTCGGACATTCTTTGCGTTATCCACAGGAAGTATTCGACATTTCCGTCCTGGCCAGGCAACGGGCTGATGGACAGCCCCCGCAGTTCCAAGCCGGCGTCCAGCGCCGCCCCCGCCACTTTACCGACAGCGAGCCGCCGTTCGCGCTCCGAGTTGACCACGCCTGTGCGGGCGAGCCGTTCCTTGCCAATCTCGAACTGCGGCTTGACCATGAGAACCAGGTCGCCGCCCGGCGCCGTGCAGGCGGCCAGCGGCGCCAGCACCAGCGTCAGAGAGATGAAGGACAGGTCGGCAACCGTGATCTCGGCGGGGCCACCGATCTGGCCGGGTTCCATGTAGCGGACGTTCAAACCTTCATGCACGCTCACGCGCGGATCGCTGCGGAGCTGCGGCACCAGCTGGCCGTGCCCGACGTCGACCGCCACCACGTGCGCGGCGCCCCGCCGCAGCAGGACGTCGGTGAAGCCGCCCGTGGAGGCTCCGGCGTCAAGGCACCGTTTGCCGCCGACGGCGACCTCGGGGAAGGCGTCCAGCGCGCCGGCCAATTTGTGGCCGGCCCTGCTGACGTAGGCGTCCGCCGCGTCTTCCGCCACGCTCAGCTCACGGTCGTCGCCCACCTGCAGCGACGCTTTGGCGAGGACGTCACCCTCAGAGGACACCTTGCCTTCGGCGATGAGCCGGGCGGCGTGGGTGCGGGACCGCGCCAGTCCCCTGCTGACGAGCAGTTGGTCGAGTCTGGGCATGGTCAGGCGGCACCCGCATCAGGCTGCGGCTTTTCACGCGGCACGTCGTACTGCGGCTCTTCGTTCAGGGCTTCAAGCAGGGCGTCGTGCATGTCTGCATAGGCGGCGGGGTGCTCCGAAACCGGGAGTCCGGGGACTTCGCGGACCCGGTCCAGGATTGCCAGCACCGCGGGGTCGGCGACGCCGGCATCAGCGCGGCCGCCGGGCAGGGGCAGCTCCGGCCAGGCGGTGTCGGGCGCAGCGGTGTCCGGCGCAGCGGTGTCCTGAACTGCGGTGACCTGAACTGCGGTGTCCTGAACTGCGCCGTCCGATGCGTCGTTGTTCAACTCGGGCATGGCAACAGTCTATTGATCCAGCCACTGGAGTTCGGGGGCTGTGGGGCTGTCGGCGTCGGGCCGGGCCGCCCACCACGCGGCACACGCCGCGCGCCACGAGTCAAGGTTGTCCTTGTGCCCGGTGATGCGGATGGCGTCACCGCCCACGGTTGCCGTGGCGGCACCGCAACGGAACGTCCCGCCGTCGTTATCAATTTCCGGATACGCCTCGTAAAGGCCGGCAAGGTCCCGGATGATGTAGCGGGGCCGCTCGTCGGTCCGGGCCGCCAGGATGGTTTCCAGTGTGTCGACGCCGGTCAGCACGGCCACGGTGGCGAAGCCCGCCCGGTTGCCGCCCAGGATGTCGGTGTCCAGCCGGTCGCCGACTACCAGCGGCCGGTCCGACGACAGCCGCTTGGCCGCGGCGTGGAACAGCGGAGCCTCCGGCTTGCCCGCGACGAGCGGCCGCCGGCCGGTTGCGGCGGCCACGGCGCCCACCAGGGTTCCGTTGCCGGGAGCCATCCCGCGCGCCTGCGGGATCGACATGTCGGTGTTCGTGGCAACCCAGAGCACGTCCGCGTCGGCCAGGACGAATGCTGCCTCGGCGAGGTCCTTCCAGCCGATCGCAGGGTTGAAGCCCTGCACCACGGCCACGGGATTGTCCTGCGCGCCGTGGACCGGCTTCAGGCCAACGAGCTCAACCTCGTGGGCCAGCGCCGGGCTTCCGGTAATGAGCACGGCAGCGCCCGGGGACAGCAGCGACGCCAGCAGGTCGGCCCCGGCCTGGGAGGAGCTCACCACCTGCTGGTCCTCGGCGGGGGCGCCAAGCTCGCGCAGGTGGGCGGCCACCTGCGCCGGCGTCCGGGAGGCGTTGTTGGTGACGTACCCCAGGCCCACGCCGATCCCGGCCAGCCGCTGCAGCGACTCCACCGCTCCCGGGATGGCGTGGGCGCCGGCGTAGACCACGCCGTCCAGGTCGGACAACAGCGCGTCGAACCGCGAGATCAGTTGGGCATCACTCATGCCGGGCTAGTCCTCCGAGCCGTCGTGGCGCCGGTCAGCATCCTGCTGTTCGGTGTGCTCGGCTTCAGCGTCAGCGTTTTCAGCGTCCCCGGCTGCAGCGTCCTCGTCTGGCTCGGCGGAATCCTGGTCGGACTCGGCGTCGTCGGATTCGAAGTAATCCGCTTCCGCGTCGTCCAGGTTCCCTTCCGCCGCGTCCGCTGAGGGACGCTGTGCGGCAGCTTCCTCCTCGGCGCTGATCCCAGGGGCCGCCTGCCTGTCGGAAGAACCCGTTGGGTCCTGCGCCGCCGTGCCTGCGGCATGTGCAATCCGCTTCCGGCGTTCAGCTTCTTCCCGGGCTTCCTCTTCCTCGTCCCAGCCAAGGTCGATGATGTCGGGTTCCTCCGCCATGCCCTGACCCAGGGCTTCCTCGGCAACGACGGCCTGCCGCTGCCACTTTCCGGCCTCGGTTTCGCGGCCAACGGCAGTCAGGGCATCCGCATAAGCGCGGAACAGGCGCGGGCTATAGGAAAAGGCGCGGTTGAGGTCCAGCTGCGGAATCTCCAGCTCCGCCACGGCGGCGTCCAGCTGGCCAAGGTCGCCGCGGGCACCGGAGGCGACAATCGCCAGCTCTACCTTGCCAGGCGCGTCGAGGTCCTGGGCCTCCTCGGAACGGACGACGTCCAGGGCGCGGTCGGGCCGGCCCAGGCCACGTTCGCAGTCTGCCATGACGGGCAGGTGGACGTTGGAACCGCTGATCCGCCGGTAGGTGCGGAACTCGCGCAGGGCCTCGCCGTAGTGTCCGGCGGCATAAGCCGTCAAACCCACTGCCTCGCGGACGGCGGCAAGGCGTCCGCCGCGGCGGCTGGCGGCGAGGGCGTGCTGGAACGCCAGTTCGGGTTCGTCGTCGATGAGCCGTCCGGCCATCACGAGGTGGCGGGCCACCCACTCCGCGCTGTTGGCTTCCAGAGTCTTGATCTGGTGCTGCGTGGCGCGGTCAAGTTCCTTGCCCGTGACGTCCTCGTCGATTTCGGGCGAACGCTCGCGGTCCGGGCGGTTCGCGCTGCGAAGGTCGCGGGCGTTGGGGACGCGTGCGGGGCGGTCCTCAGCCCTGTCGCGGCCGAACTGGCGGGGGCCGGAGTCGCCGCGGTCGAAGCTACGGGGGGCACGGTCCTCGCGGGGTGCACGGTCCTGGCGGTCGCCGAACGGGCGGCGGTTTTCTCCGCCGCCAAAGCTGCGGCGGTCGCCCTCGCCTTCACGGCGCGGACGGTCACCGAACGGCTTACGGTCGCGATCACCAAACGGCTTACGCTCCCCGCCACCAAAACCGCGGCGGTCGCCCTCGCCCTCACGGCGCGGACGATCACCAAACGGCTTACG
>NZ_JAAOXD010000010.1 GCF_014694315.1 Arthrobacter ipis
CCGACTCCTCCGCTTATTGATATGCTTAAGTTCAGCGGGTATCCCTACCTGATCCGAGGTCAACCTTAGAAATGGGGTTGTTTTACGGCGTAGCCTCCCGAACACCCTTTAGCGAATAGTTTCCACAACGCTTAGGGGACAGAAGACCCAGCCGGTCGATTTGAGGCACGCGGCGGACCGCGTTGCCCAATACCAAGCGAGGCTTGAGTGGTGAAATGACGCTCGAACAGGCATGCCCCCCGGAATACCAGGGGGCGCAATGTGCGTTCAAAGACTCGATGACTCACGCAAGATACA
>NZ_JAAOXD010000011.1 GCF_014694315.1 Arthrobacter ipis
CGCTGTAGGAGCGGCCGGTGGCGCCGGGTCCGCCGTTGAACAGGGTGTCCCCGGTGAACACGGTGTTCTCGGTTTCGAGGTGGAAGCAGGTGGACCCGGGTGAGTGGCCGGGGGTGTGGATGGCCTTCAGGGTGGCCCCGGCGACCTGGAACTCGTCCCCGTCCGCGATTGTCGCATCGGGGGTGGTGCCGGGGTAGACCTGTTCCCAGAGGACCTGGTCTTCGGGGTTCAGGTGGATCGGGGCGCCGACGGCGTCCGCGACCTCGCGGGCGGCGCCGATGTGGTCGTTGTGCGCGTGGGTCAGCAGGATCGCTTTCACCTTCCGGCCGCGGACCTGGCTGATGATCGCGGCGGCGTCGT
>NZ_JAAOXD010000012.1 GCF_014694315.1 Arthrobacter ipis
CGTTCCGGACCGCCTCGAACACGGACGGCAGGTGCCGCAGGTAGGCCCGGGTGTCCCAGTCCTCCTCCACCGGGAACGCACCGCGCCCGGCGGGCTCGTAGTCGTACCGCTCCCCCGAAGCCTGGGCCTGCGCGGCCACCCCGTACACGGCCTTGATCCCGGGCACCGCGGTCTGGATCCGCACCGACTTGTAGCCCAGTTCCAGGTGCTCGCGGACCGAGTCGAACAGCGACGGGATGTCCGAACCGGAGGCGTGCCCGTAGGCCCGCAGCCCGTTGCGGGAGGCCCCGCCGAGCAGCTGGTACACGGGCATGCCGGCCAGCTTGCCCTTGATGTCCCACAGCGCCATGTCCACCGCGGCGATCGCCGCCATCGTCACCGGGCCGCGGCGCCAGTACGAGG
>NZ_JAAOXD010000013.1 GCF_014694315.1 Arthrobacter ipis
CTCCGCTTATTGATATGCTTAAACTCAGCGGGTAGCCCCGCCTGACCTGAGGTCTCATTGTGAGTGCGGTTATAGAACACGTGTGGGTTCCGAGGGCCCGAACGAAGTAGGGATTTCCACAACTGGTCTCGAGCATTACTCAGCCACCATCCGTCATGGTAAACGCTACCACGGACTCATTTTTCAACCAACCGTGAGGCGCAGCTCACGGGAGGCCAGCTTCCACCCCACGCGCCGTCGAGCACAAGGCGTTCGGCGTTGGGGCAACGATGTGTGACACCCAGGCAGACGTGCCCTCGGCC
>NZ_JAAOXD010000014.1 GCF_014694315.1 Arthrobacter ipis
TAGAACACTCCTCCGCTTATTGATATGCTTAAGTTCAGCGGGTATTCCTACCTGATCCGAGGTCAACCTTGAAGATGATGGTTAAGACCGGGCCACAAGACTACCAGATGCGTGCTGTGAAAAGCTCGTTGCATTTGGCGCCATTACGACACCGCTCATTATCTTTAGAACTACTGTCGTCCACCGACAGAGGGTCCAACAACAAGCCAGGCTTGATGGTTGATAATGACGCTCGAACAGGCATGCCCTTCGGAATACCAAAGGGCGCAATATGCGTTCAAAGACTCGATGATTCACGCATCCGTTA
>NZ_JAAOXD010000015.1 GCF_014694315.1 Arthrobacter ipis
TGGCACACTATTGAGTTCTCAAACAACAGACACACCCGGCACCACCCAAACCAACGTTCAGGATCGCTCCGGAGCAACTTTTCAAACTTACCCGCTCTGGCGAAGCTTTGCAAATCAGCGTTTCCGCGATTTTCGCTTGCAGGGAGGTCCCCGGCCCGTCCGCGGCACACTGTTGAGTGCGCCATTTTTCAGGCTGTTAGAAAGGGGGTCGGTCGCTATTTTTCCGCTTCAGCGGCGGCGACTCGAAAGACTCTACACGGCCGCCGGGGCGCGTGCAAATCGACGGGAGGCCAGCGTGCATCAGCGGATAGCCGGCGTGCAACAGGCGCATGCAAGAACCTAGATGCACTGCGCCCGCGCGCTCTCAGGGACCATCGAACGGAGCGCCGGAGGCGCCATTCGTACCCACCAGTAGGCAGCGCCGCGGAGATTGGTCTGCGCGTTACCCGCTCAACTAGACAGAACAGTCTGTCTCGCATAAGTTTCAGGTAGATCACTGGCCCCGTGGGCGGAGATCCGTTTTATCGCTGAAGCAGAAACGGCGGATCAATGTGCATGCCTCAGAGGAGCCAAAATAATGGATGCCACCAAGTTTGACCAATTTATCGCCGAGGCGCTCACCACTGAGCGGGAAACCGACACAGTCTTCGGGCCCGACGAGCTCTATGGCCTCTACACCAGCTGGTGCCTGATTCACCAGTTGCAGCCGGCCGCCCCCGGCTCCCTGTTTACAGCGCTGAGGGAGCGCGGCATCGATCCGCAGAACTGTGAACTGGCCATGACGGGTCCTGCAGCCGCTGACTACATCCTGGCAAGCGCCCCCAGCCTCATCTAGGCGGGACCACAGAAAGAGCCGATGCAAATCGGCTCTTTCTCTGTATCCAAAAACTATGTATCTGGCGCACACTGCTGTCACAGCGCTCCAACGCATTAATATCGCCGGCCCCGGGGGCCCGGCGGGAAGATCAAGGTACCTCATGGCCGTACAACCCGGCATTGCAGAAGGCGCAGTCATCGGCGAAAGGTACCGGGTGGTGGAACAGATCGGTTCCGGCGCCATGGCCAACGTGTACCGGGCCGTCGACCTGTCCCTCGAGCGCGAAGTGGCCCTCAAGGTCATCAATAAAAGCAACGCCGCTCACGAAACAGCACGTGATGATGACGCCGAAGTCAAAGTCCTCGCGACACTGAACCACCACAGCCTCATCACGCTCCTTGACGCCGGCGTCGACCGGGAAGAGCCCGGCCGCACCCGTATCTACCTGGTCATGGAGCTGGTGGAAGGCCCGGATCTGAAGCGCCGCCTCGCCGAGGGCCCGCTCTCCTCCCGGCACACGGCGGAAATCGGCTACGACGTGGCGGACGCCCTCGCCTACATCCACGAGAGCGGCGTGGTTCACCGGGACGTCAAGCCCGGCAACATCCTGGTCTTCGATTACCAGCACGACACCGCCCGCATCCACGCAAAGCTGACTGATTTCGGCATCGCGCTGATGGCTGACGCGCCGGACCTGCACGACGGCGGATTCCTCGGCACCGCGGGGTACCTCAGCCCGGAGCAGGCGAAGGCCGAGCCCATTGGCCCGCCCAGCGATGTTTACTCCCTTGGCCTGGTGCTGCTCGAGAGCCTGACCGGGCAGCAGGCGTTTCCCGGCGACCCGTTGCAGAGCGCCCTCGCCCGCCTGATGGACGACCCCCATATCCCGGAGGATGTCGAGCCCGAGTGGCGGCTCCTCCTGGCG
>NZ_JAAOXD010000016.1 GCF_014694315.1 Arthrobacter ipis
GTTTGGCCCCGCCGAAGGGGACGCGGGGGTCCACGGCGCCGTGTTTGTTGATCCAGACGGTGCCGGCTTCGATGCGGGCTGCGACTTTGCGGGCTGCGGTGAGGTTGGGGGACCAGACGGAGGCGCCGAGTCCGACGTCGAGGGCGTTGGCGTATTCGATGGCCTGGTCGATGGTGCTGTAGCGGATGATGGGCAGGGCGGGACCGAACTGTTCTTCGGCGACGAGGGGGTTGTTGTTGTCGATGTCGGCGATGAGGGTGGTGGGGTAGAAGTAGCCTGGCTGGTTGGGGTCGGGGTTGCCGCCGAGCAGGATCCGGGCGCCGGAGTCGCGGGCGGCTTCGACGAGGTTGGCGACGATGTCGTACTGGGCTTTGTTTTGCAGGGGGCCGAGGACGTTGTTTTCGTCCAGGCCGACGCCCATGGGCATGGCTTTGGCGACGGTGGTGAGTTCTTCGCAGACGGCGTCGTAGATGTCGTCGTGGACGTAGAGGCGTTTGAGGG
>NZ_JAAOXD010000017.1 GCF_014694315.1 Arthrobacter ipis
ACGCAAGTTGCGCCCGACGCCTTCGGGCTGAGGGCACGCCTGCCTGGGCGTCACGCATCGCGTCGTCCCCTCCCATTCCCTCACGGGTTTGGTTCTGGGACGGATAATGGCTTCCCGTTAGCTCGGTTAGCCCAAAAAGGATCCCTCATCGACGGATGTCACAACCAGTGGTGGTTGAAAGATCATTGGTGCTGTTGTGCTTCACCCTGTCGCTTGCTAGGGCATCGTCATAAACTAACGGCGTGTAATGCGCCTTCGACCGCGACCCCAGGTCAGACGGGACTACCCGCTGAGTTTAAGCATATCAATAAGCGGAGGAGTAG
>NZ_JAAOXD010000002.1:0-254550 GCF_014694315.1 Arthrobacter ipis
CCGGGCACTTGGGTGCCCGGCCGCCGTCGTGCGTTTACTGCCTGAGGCGAACGCCGTCAGCGCAGCCCCTTGAAGACGTTCTTGGGCCTCTGCATCTCACCGTGCTTGGCGCCAAGGACGATGACAGAGGCGGCGAAGGCGGGGATGGTCCACTGCAGCAACTTCAGCTGCTTCTGCGCCGACTGCAGTTTCGCGGACGAGCCGGACCGCGGTTCGGTGGCACCTTCGGCACCCTCATCGGCCAGCTTGTCCACCTTCTTCCCCAGCACACCCGCGTACAGGGTGACCGCGGCCCCCGCCACCGTGACGGCCGTCTTGTAGATGGTGTCCCGGGCCACGCCCTCCTGGCTTGCAATCCTGTCCTTGTTTTCAAGCGCAATGAACAGGTCTGCAAGCAGGTGGGTTGCGAAGGCGGCCGTCTGGACCGGAGCCCATTTCATCCAGCCGCGGCTCGAGAGGCGCGTGCGCTCGGCGGGGTCATTCGCCTCAGCAGCGGCTCCGTTGAGGCCGACCGCCCCCATCAGGGAACCGCCAAACCAGGCCGCTGCCGTGAGGTCATGAACAGACCGTGCAAAAAGGTTTCCAGCCATGATGTCCTTCCTAATACGAGAGTTCAATCCGGAACAGTGGCTGTGACGGGCCCTGGGTCCAGGTGCCCGGCAGCCGAACCAATAACATGGTCCCCACATGGTAAGCACACTTACTAACGTTACGATAGCCCGTAATATCAATGGTTCTGTGCGTAAAATCAAGGCCATGGGATCAACAGGAACACTGTTCGGCTGGGCATTCGGGGACTCCGAACGCGAGGACGACCAGGCGTACGTGGACGGGCTGAAGGGCGAGGCGCTGGCGAACGCGACGCAGGCCGCCAAAAGCAAGGGCTTCGACGTCGAGGCAGGCTCGGAAGTATTCACCGTCCTCAGCGCCGGCGACGCCCTCGTCGACATCGACACCGCGCCCGACGACCTCGTGGTGCGCTGCACGGTGAAACTCGTGGGTGAGGGCGCCGAGCGCATCCACGCGGAAGGGCCGATGAACGGCTAAATGCCGTACGGCACAACGCAGGACGGCTAAGCGGGAACGGCTACCGGAGGGCATTACGGACAACGACTCGACCATCAGCGAGGCGGCCGACGCCGCGGAGGCTGCATCGAACACCAAGGCGCTCGATGTCGTCGCGCGTTCCGGTTTCGCTGTGATGGCTCTGCTGCACGTCGTTCTGGGTGCCATTGCGATTGCCCTGGCCTTCGGCCATCCCGGGGAGGCCGAGCCCACCGGCGCCATCGAACAGCTGGCCGCCAACCCCTGGGGCCCGGCAGTCATGTGGGCGTGCCTGATCGCGTGCTGGGGGCTCGCCCTCTGGCAGCTGAGCGAGGCCACGCTCCGGGCCCGCCATCTGCCGCGCAAGGAACGGATCGGGAAGCTGATCTCCTCCGGCTTCCTCGCGATCGCTTATGGCAGCGTTGGGCTCAGCTTCGGCGGTTTCGCGGTGGGTCTTCGCGGCGACTCAGGCGAATCAACACGGGACGTGAGCGCGGCTCTCCTCAGCAACCCCTTTGGCGGCGTGATCCTTAGCGCCCTCGGCCTGACCGTCATCGGCGTGGGCATCTACTTCGTGGCGAAGGGCTTCCGGCGCGGCTTCAAGGAGGAGCTCTTCCACTTCGACGGCACCCGCCGGGGCAAACTCATCGACACCCTGGGTGTGACCGGTCACGTGGCCAAAGGCATCGCGCTGTTCCTTACCGGGCTGCTCTTCGCCATCGCGGCCGCCAAACACACCCCCCAAGAATCCACCGGCCTCGACGGCAGCCTGAAGGCCTTGCGCGACCATGTGTACGGGCCCTACCTGCTGTTTGCCATCGGTGCCGGCTTCATTTGCTACGGAATCTTCGCCCTGGTCCGGTCAAAGTTCGGCAGGATGTAACCATGGGGAAGGGTCCAATCATGGGAAGGCTACGCATGAAAAGACGATTCAGCGGTGATCCGGGCGGGGCACCACGTCGGACGTCCAGCCGTGCCTCCAACCGGGCGGCAGACCTCGCCGGGCACGGTTTCGCTGCCGTGTTCCGGGCGATCAAGGCAGTGCGCCCCGTTCGCCCCATCCATCCGCGCGGCATTAGCCTGGTGGGGGAACTGAACCTCACGGGCGCCGCGGGCCGAGCAGCGGCAGGTCTTCCGGCGGCCAGCGGAATCGCCTGGCTCGACGACGCCGGGACCCGCCAGGTGCGCGGCCGGTTCTCCCGTTCGGTGGGCCTTCCCGAGTCGCTGCCGGACATACTGGGTTTGGCGCTGCGGACTTCGGCCGCTTCCGGTGACACCGGTGCTGCGGGCGCCGGCGACAGTGCCGACGTCGGGGATGTCCTGTTTGCTTCGACCGGCTGGGGCGTTCCTGGCCGCTTCATGCTGTTGCCCAAGCTGGATGTTGGGAGCGCAAGGTTCACCACGCTGATGCCGTACAGGGGTGCCAACGGCCCGGTCCTTTTGGGGCTACGCACAGTGTCGCTGCCCGGGCGCGCGACCGGCAGGGCGGACACCAGGGGAAACTTCAAGGAGTCGCTGGCCACCGGAGACTGGACCTTGGCCCTGCATTACGCCACCCCGGCAGGCCGGTGGGTGCAGGCCGGTCTGCTGCATCTGAGGGCCGCGGCGCACGACGCCGGGCACACGGACAGTACGGAAACGGACAGTACCAAGACAGAAGGTGCGGACACGGCCATCCGGTTCGATCCGCTGAAACATCCCCTGCCCGGCGCCGGGACATATCCCTGGGCCCGCCGGCTCCGGGAGCGCTCGTACCGGGCCGCCCGGCGCCCCTCTCCCCGCATTATTGGCGCCCCGGATCCCGCCGGGTTCACAGCCGCAGACCGGAACTCCGCCAACCGGCGCCATGGTTCGGCCGACGAAAGGAACACCATGTCAACCGTCACCCAGGTCTTCAATTCACCGGCATCGTCAGTATGGAAAGTTATCGCGGACGGCTGGCTCTACTCCGGCTGGGTGGTGGGCGCCTCGAGAATCCGCTCAGTGGACGCGCACTGGCCGGAGGTCGGCTCGCTGCTCCATCATTCCGTGGGCTCGTGGCCGCTGCTCATCAACGATTCAACCAAGGTGACGGCGGCCGACCCGGGGCGGCAGCTGGAACTGATCGCGCGCGGCTGGCCCATCGGCGAGGCCAAGGTGGTCATTACGCTCGAGGAACTCGGCGAGCAGTGCCGGGTCACGATGAGCGAGGACGCCGTCCGCGGCCCAGGCCTGGCGGTTCCCAAGGCGCTGCGGGATCCGATCATCACAGTGCGCAACCGGGAAACCCTGCAGCGCCTCGAGCTCATGGCCGCCGGCGGCGCGGGTAACTGACGCTGCGGGCTTAACAAACAAACGCGCGAACCGGCAGATAATGACGTCAAACCAGGGGTTTGGGGTCATTAGCTGCCAGTTCGCGCGCTGGAAAAGAGGACGTTAGACGCTGGCGGCAATCCCGTCACGGGAGATGGAGACCATGTCCTCGCGCGGCACCACCTTGATGCGCTCACGCACAACCTCAACACCGTGCGAGCCGCCAGCCGCAGTGGCCTCGGCGCCGAGGGCGAGCTCGTGGGCGTCCAGGGCCAGCCAGCCTTCCCAAGTGGTGAATTCCACGCCGCGGCTTTCAAGCAGGTCGACGACGGCGCTGGCAGCAGGTGCCTCGGCAACCGGCAGGTTTTCGCGGTCTTCCAGCAGGAAGGTCACGGTCTCCAGAGCGTCGCCCTTGGTGTGGCCGATCAGGCCGACCGGTCCGCGCTTGATCCAGCCGGTGGCGTAGATACCTGGGACGTGCTCGCCGGAGGCATCCAGGACGCGGCCGCCGGCGTTCGGGACAACGCCCTTCTTGTGGTCGAACTCGACCTCCGGCAGGGCGGAACCGAAGTAGCCGATGGCGCGGTAAACAGCTTGGACCGGGTAATCGATGAATTCGCCGGTGCCACGGGCATTGCCCGTTCCGTCCAGCTCGGTGCGTTCAAACTTCATGCCGCTGACGCGCCCGGGGTTCTCGGCGTCGTCGTAAATTTCCACCGGGCTGTGCAGGAAGTGCAGGTGCAGGCGGCGGGAGGCCTTAAGCTCGGAGACGTCCTCGGGCTGCTCGGCGATCCAGTTGGTGAGCGTTCCAACCATGGTCTTGATCTGGTTGTTGCTCTGGATCTGGCGGTCCGATTCCTCGTCGAACTCGAAGTCCTCCGGGTACAGGATGATGTCCACATCCTTGGAGTGGGACAGCTCGCGCAGCTCCAGCGGGGTGAACTTCACCTGGGCCGGGCCGCGGCGGCCGAAGACATGGACGTCCGTGACCGGCGACGCCTTCAGGCTGGCGTAGACGTTGTCCGGGATTTCGGAGACCAGCAGGTCGTCGGCGTGCTTGGAGAGGACGCGGGCCACGTCCAGGGCCACGTTGCCGTTGCCGATCACGGCGATTTCCTTGGCATCCAGCGGCCATTCGCGGGACACGTCCGGGTGGCCGTCGTACCAGGATACGAAGTCGGCGCCGCCGAAGGAGCCCTCGAGTTCGATGCCCGGGATGTTCAGGTCGGCGTCCTTGATGGCACCGGTGGCGAAGATGACGGCGTCGTAGTGCGTCTTCAGGTCCTCGATGGAGAGGTCCGTGCCGTAGTCCACGTTGCCGAAGAAGCGGATGTCGCCGCGGTCCAGGACCTTGTGCAGGGCGTTCACGATGCCCTTGATGCGCGGGTGGTCCGGGGCCACACCGTAGCGGATCAGGCCGTAGGGCGCCGGGTAGCGGTCAAAGAGGTCGATGCTCACTGTCAGCTCGCCGCTCTTGACGGCCTCGCTCTTGGTGAGGATGTCCGCTGCGTAGACGCCGGCCGGGCCGGATCCGATGACGGCCACGCGCAACGGGCGGGCGGCGGTTCCTACGGGAGTGCTGGTTGACACGGCTGTGTTCCTTTTCTTCTGCATCGATTGCTCCGTAGGCGCCCTTTTGAACCTTCATAAGGGCAGTTATGGAGCAATCGACGGGTTTCAGGGGGTGAGAACGCGGGTGGTGCTTGTGCGGGGCTTGTTGGGGCTGGTGGTGCTGTAGTCAGCGGTTTTGAAGTGCGACGGCGCGAAGGGGCTGACGCGGACAACGTCACCGATGACGATCACTGCAGGATTGGCGACGCCGGCGGCCTCGGCCTGGTCGGCGATGGTGCCGAGGGTGCCTATGGTGACGCGCTGGTCCGGCAGGTAGCCGTTTTCAACAATACCAACTGGTGTGTCACTGGGCAGGCCGGCTTTGCCGAGGGCGGACGCGGATTCGCGGAGCTGGCCCACGCCCATGAGGAGCACCACGGTGTGGTCGGCGCGGGCCGGGACCTCGGACAGTTCCTCGTGGCCGGTGACAACGCTGAAGCCCTTCGCCAGGCCGCGGTGCGTGACCGGGATGCCGGCGGCGGCGGGGACGGAGATCGCGGAGGTCACACCGGAAACGACTTCAACCTCGACGCCGTGCCGGCGGCAGAATTCTGCTTCCTCGCCGCCGCGGCCCAGGACGTACGGGTCGCCGCCTTTGAGGCGCACCACGCGGTGGCCCTGAAGTGCCTCTTCGACGAGGATCCGATTGATCTCGGCCTGCGGCACGGGGTGGTGGCCGGGGGTTTTGCCCACCTCAATGACGCGGACGTCCGGGGCAAGTTCGTTGAGCAGTTCACGGGGGCCGAGGCGGTCGGCGACGACGACGTCGGCCTGGCCGAGCAGCCGGCGGCCGCGGACGGTGATGAGGCCGGTGTCGCCGGGGCCGCCACCGACAAGGGCGACGGATCCACGGTGGGCGCGGCGGCGGCGCAGCGGCAGGTCACCGGATTCCAGGGCGGTGGCAACGGCATCGCGCAGGGCCATTGCACGGCGCGGGTCTCCCCCGGCGTTGACGGCGATCTTGACGTCGTCCACTTCGGCGACAGCGGGTGTCCAGGCAGCTGAGGATTCGTGGTCGGAAGCGTTGACGCACCAGACGCGCTGCGCCTCCGCGTCGGCCGCTACGCGGGTGTCGACGGCGGGATCGCCGGTGGCGGTCTGGACGAACCAGACGCCGTCGACGTCTTCGGAGCGGTAGGTGCGTGGCTCCCAGGTGAGAAGGCCGGCGTCGGCGAGTTCACGGAGCGCGGTGATGGCCTCGGGGGCAACGACGGTGACGCGGGCACCGGCGTCGAGCAGGCCCTTCGCGCGGCGCGCGGCAACGCGTCCGCCGCCCACCACCAGCACAGGGCGGCCGAGGAGGCGCAGCGCCGTGGGGTAAATGTCCTGAATTGCCATGAATCAACGGTAGGGCCGCGTCACATTCCCCAACAACGCAACGGAAACACCAGTTCACGCAAGGTAACGCAGCGTCACATTAGTTTCTCCCAAGGTTCAGGCCCGGCGCGTGCATGCGGGACGAAGAATGTCTGTGGCCAGCCCTACAATGACTGGGATCGGGATCGCCGATCGGTCTCAACATGGGGGAAGGACACTAGTTGTCTCTGCACGAAAACGTCCGTTCGCGGACGCGCCCTGGTCTTCTGACCAGGAGCATTGCCACAGCCGGCAGCATCGCGTTGCTCGCCGGACTCCTGATGGCTCCGGCAGCACAGGCGCTGCCGATGGACACAGGCACTGTCACGGAGCCCGCACCGGCTCCGGTTGAGCCGGCACCCGCGGATCTTTCTCCCGCAGACCCGGCTCCAGCTGATCCGGCTCCAGCTGACCCGGCACCTGCCGACCCAGTTCCGGCCGGCGAGCCGTCGGCGGACGTCACGCAGACGGAAACGGTGCCCGCCGAGGTGACACCGGCGGAAACAGCGCCTACGGAAACGGCGCCTGCCGAAGTGGCTCCGGCCGCTCCTGAAAACATCAGCCTTCCGGTTATTGAGGGGGACCCCGTCGTCGGCGGCACCCTCACATCCACTGGCGGGAAGTGGACGGGTGCCGCCTGGATCCAGTACAGCTGGATCGTCGACGGCGTTCCCGTCCAGACGGCCGGTCACGTGCTCGACGAAGCCGATGTCCTCAACATCCTCCCGTCCATGGCGGGCAAGAGCGTAGAGCTCACTGTCACGGCATCATCGGACGCACAGACCGCCGGAACCGAAGCGTCAGCCGTGGCCGTTAGTGTGCGACCGGCAGCCTTCACTGTTGCCTGGAGCAACGCGGTGACCGGCAGGCCAGCGGTCGGGCAGGAAGTGCGGTTGAACCCGCTCACCATTCAAGGAACCGTGACCTACCAGTGGTTCCGGGGTGCCGTGGCCATCACGTCGGCGACAGCCGCACGCTATGTAGTCACCCCTAGCGACGTGGGACAGAAGCTGTGGGCCAAACTAACCCTGTCAGCGCCGGGCTTCACCTCGATGCAACTCTCCTCCGCCCAGGTCACGGGCGTGGCTGCGACCTTCGTAACCGCACCGGTGCCCACCGTCAGCGGAACTGCGCGCGTGGGTCAGGTACAGACGGCGAACCCCGGAGTCTGGGCCCCCACCGGTGCGGCGTTGTCCTACCAGTGGTACCGCGGAACTGCGGCCATCGCTGGCGCTACCGGCCGTACATACACCACGTCCGCGGCCGACTACGGCAAGGCCCTCAAGATGCGTGTGCGGGCAACCAAGGCAGGCTTCGTCACCGTTGACCGTTTCTCCGCCACTCGCAGCATTGCGGCCGGATCGATTGTTGCCACCAAGTCCCCCGTGGTGACGGGTGTTCACCGGTTCGGCCAGACCCTGGGCATATCGCAGGGCTGGACACCTGGCGTCAGCTACAAGTACCAGTGGTACCGGAACGGCGTGGCCATCCGCGGCGGAACGGCTTCGTGGCTCTACCTCAGCCCTGGATACATCGGGTCCAAGGTCAACGTGAAGGTAACAGTATCCAAGGCCGGTTACACGGCCCGTTCGGTAACCACCAAGCAGGTCACGGTAGGCAAGGCGGTCATCACCGCGCGCACGGCGCCGAAGATCACCGGAGCTTTGTGGCTGGGGGCGACGCTCACGGCGACCCCCGGCACCTACTCCCCCGCGCCGTCGGCCTACGCGTACCAGTGGTATCGCAATGGCGTGACGATCTCGGGCGCACGTAACAGGACCTACCGGGTAACCGGTGCGGACAACGGGAAGTCTCTGTCCGTGCGGGTCTGGGCCAGCAGAACCTACTACGACACCCGGGTGGCAACCAGCCCGGCTGCGAAACTTCCCACCTGGGCAGTGACGGTTCTTCGCGGCGACGGCACGTACCGGGTGGGAACGCAGATCAAGCCGGGGCTGTACAAGGCCACGGGATCGGGCAGCGGCTGCTACTGGGCACGGCTGAGCGGCTTCGGAGATACTCTGGACGATATCAACGCCAACTACTTCGGACCGGCACGAACCTACGTCCAGATCTTTCCGGGTGACGTCGGGTTCGAGACTAAGGGTTGTGGCAACTGGACAACGGTTCCGTCCACCGGAGCCAAGGCAACAAGCATCACTAAAGATGGGACTTACAGGGTGGGTATCGACATACTGCCCGGAACGTACTATGGCTACGCTGCTGCCGGTGACGTCTGCTACTGGGCAACCTTGAGCGGGTTTACCGGCACCTTTTACGATATTTATGACAACGACCTGCCCTCCGGGTGGATCACTGTCACCATCCCCTCTTGGGCAAAGGGCTTTGAGGTGCACCGCTGCGGGACGCTCACCCGATTCTGAACTTCGGTTCGCGAAAGCCCGACGGTGGTTCTCCGCCGTCGGGCTTTCTTATGCCCTCAGGCTTGGCTGGGCCGATGCCGTAGTGGGGCACTTTGGCGGCCGACACGCCCTGACAGCACCCATTTCTCGGCGTGTCCGGGGCAATGTGCCCCACTTTGGCAGCAGGCGCCGGGGCAGCCGGCACCCAGCAGACAGCAGAAAGCCCGACGGCGGGAGTCGCCGTCGGGCTTTCGGGTTGAGTCTGGAGGTGCTTAGCGGGTGCTGCCTGCCAGGAGGCCTCGGCGCTGGAGCAGGCGCTTCTCGATCGGCGCGAACACCAGCAGCTCGATCAGGATACCCACGGCCAGGATCAGGAGGATCGCTGACATCACGATGGTCATGTCGGCAAGGTCGCGGCCCTGGTTCAGCATGGAGCCAAGGCCGAAGCCGATCGTGCCGCCCACCGCAATGATTTCCGCGGCCATGAGCGAACGCCAGGAGAATGCCCAGCCCTGCTTGAGGCCGCTGAGGTAGCCCGGAAGTGCCGCGGGAAGGATGATCTGCACGGCCATCTGCAGCCGCGACGCGCCCAGGACGGTGCCCACGCTGCGGTACTGCGGCGGGATCTGGTCAACTCCGGAGATCAGGCCGTTGATGATCGACGGGATGGCGCCCATGAACACCACGAAATACACCGTGGCGTCGGTAAGGCCGAACCAGATGATGGCGGCCGGCACCCAGGCCACCGACGGCAGAACCTGCAGGCCGGAAATCAGTGGCCCGAATGCCCTGCGCAGCGGCGCCACCTGGGCCAGGAGCAGCCCGACCGGTGTGGCGATCACAACGCTGATCAGGAACCCCAGAAGCCCGCGCTGCAGCGATGTCCAGACGGCCTCCTGCAGCGACCCCTCAGCCCACAGCGTGGCGAACTGCTCCAGCACGTCCATGGGGCCGGGCACCTGGTCGCGGCGCTTGATGCCCAGCGAGACGTAGAACTGCCAGATGATGATCAACACCGCGACGGCTGCGATCGGCAGCAGGATCCGGCTCCAGTCGATGCGCGCCTTGCGGACCGCGTCCGACTGCAAAGAGTCCAGCCCGGATTCGAGTTCGCGCAGGTCCGCCGAGCCAGTGGAGGACCGGGTCAGCGCGGCGTGCACCTTCTCTGCGGCGCCGGTTGAGATCGAGGTTTCGACGGGCGGGGTCTCAACAGGCTCGACCACTGGGGTCTCGGCCACGGGAGATGAGTTACTTGGCATGGCGGCGGATCTCCTCTCGCAGCCGGGCGGTGATGACCCCGGTCAGCTGTCCGGCAAGACCGGCGTCGGTACGGTGTTCTTCGGTGACTTCCCATTCCTGCACCACGCGGCCGGGCCGGGAGGACAGCAGCAAAACGCGTTGGCCCAGCCGCACCGCCTCGCGGACGTTGTGGGTCACAAAGACGATGGTGCGTCCGGTTTCCTTCCAGATGCGCTCAAGTTCGTCGTGCAGCAGGTCGCGGGTGATGGCGTCCAGCGCCGCGAACGGCTCATCCATGAGGAGCAGCTGGCGGTCCTGCGCGAGCGAGCGGGCCAGAGCCACGCGCTGGCGCATGCCGCCGGACAGCTCGTGCGGACGCCGGTCAGCGGCCTCGGCCAGGTGGACCAGTTCCAGCAGCTCGGCGGCTTTGACACGCCGCTCGGCCTTGCCGACGCCGCGCAGCTTAAGCGCCAGCTCCACGTTCTCGCGGGCGGTGAGCCACGGGAACAGGGCAGAGTCCTGGAACATAAAGGCGGCGCCGTCGCTGGGCACCTCAAGGGCGCCCGACGTCGGGAGCTCCAGCCCCGCCATGATGTTCAGCAGGGTGGACTTGCCACAGCCGGACGCACCCAGGAGTGCGACGAACTCGCCCCTGCCGATGGTGGCGTTGACGTCGTCCAGCACCGGGGCGCCTTCGCCGAAGCGCTTGCCCAGGTTCTCCAGTACGACTGGCATGGTTCCGTCCTTTGTTCGTGGTGCGTTAAATGCAGCGGCGCAGATGCGAGGCCGGGCTAATCCTGGCCCAGCCCTGCAGCTGTGATTTTTTCCGTGGCCACTGAATTCAGCGCCCGGAGATCGAAGAGGCCGTTGAGGTCGGCCTGCTTGGTGGTGCCGGCATCGACGCCGTCCTGCAGCAGCTTCTTGTACGTTCCCGCCAGCGGATCCACCGTGAACACGATGTTCTTCAGCGAGCGGTCAAGGACGTTCTGCGCCAGTGCCTTGCCTGCGTCCTGTTTAAGGGCGGCGTTGACGACGGCGGCCTTCTCGGCGGAGGGGGCGTCGTTAAGCCATTTCACGGCTTGGACGTGGCCCTTAAGCAACGCCTCCACGGTCCGCGGGTGCTCCGCGGCGAACTTCTTGTTCACGATCAGGATGGTGGTGGGGAACTCTCCTGGCTTGCCGCTCAACGACCCGTCCCACAGGTCCTTCTCGTCCACCAGGACCTTGGCCCCGGCCTGAAGCACCAGGCGGGAGGCCCACGGCTCAGGCACCCACGCGCCGTCGAGCTTGCCGTCCTGGAACAGCTTCAGGGTCTGGGCGTTCTCGGTCGGATTGATGGCAACGTCCCCGCCGCCGTCGGGAGTGGTCTTGTAACCCTGCTTGCCCAGCCAGGCGCGCAGCGCGACGTCCTGGGTGCCACCCAGCTGCGGGGAGGCCAGGGTCTTGCCCTTCAGATCAGCTGCGCTCTTGATTTCCGGCTTGACCACCAGTTGCGCGCCGCCGGAAGCCGCCCCGGCGATGACGCTGACGGACTCGCCCTTGCTCTTGACGAAAGAATTGATGGCCGGATTCGGACCGATGTAGGTGGCATCGATCGCGCCGGCGTTCAGGGCCTCGATAGCGGCGGGGCCGGCGTTAAATACCTGGGTGCTGAGCTTGGTGTCGCCCAGCTCCTTCGCGATGAAGCCCTTCTGGACGCCCACCAGTGCCGGGGCATGCGTGATGTTTCCGAAGTAGCCCAGCTTTAGCTCGGCCGCCGGGGTACCCGCCGCGTCAGGAGCCGCCGAGGCATTGGAATCCCGGGCCACTGCCGACGCAACCACCGCTCCAACACTGATCAGCAGGACCAGGCCGACAGCCAGCGCGACTTCCAAGGCGCGGCGGCGCTTGGGCGTCTGGCTTTCGCCGGCCACAATGCGGGTCATGCCCGGCCTGGAAGTACTCATGGATTCACCATAGGGACTGGCGTAAACACGGTTCAACGGAGCGGAAACCGGGGGTCACGCACGTTCATGCAACGTCACATTCGGCCACAAGATTGGCTTGCCCGTGCGCCCTTAATATTTCAGGGGTTAATCCCCCTTGACATTAACGAGCTGGCGCAGCCGGTGCCGAACCTTCACGAGGTCCGCGGCGTCGTGCATGACCTGGTCGATGGGCTTGTAGGCGGCCGGGATCTCGTCGATGAACGCCTCGGTGGCCCGGAACTCGATGCCGTGCATGGCCTCCTTCAGCTGGGCGAGCGAGAACGTCTTGCGCGCTGCGTTACGCGAATACTCCCGGCCTGCACCGTGCGGTGAGGAGTTCAGGGAGGCGGTGTTGCCGAGTCCCACCACGACGTAGGACGCCGTCCCCATGGACCCCGGAATCAGGCCGGGATCGCCGGCTTCGGCCCTGATGGCGCCCTTGCGCGACACCCAGACCGACTTGCCGTAATGCGTTTCCTGCTGGGTGAAGTTGTGGTGGCAGTTGATCCGCTCCGTCTCCTTGACCGTCCCGCCGACCCAATCACCGAACTGCCGGATCACGCGGTCCATCATCTCCTCGCGGTTCAGCAGGGCGAAGTGCTGGGCCCAGCGCAGCTCCTTGATGTACCGCGAGAACTCGGGCGTGCCCTCCTCCAGGTACGCGAGGTCCGGGTCCTCCAGGCTAATGCGCTTGTCGCGGGCCACGCCCTGCGCCACCCTGATGTGGTGCTGGGCAATCTTGTTGCCGATGCCGCGTGAACCGGAGTGCAGGAACAGCCAGACGGCGTCGGTCTCGTCGGTGCACACCTCGATGAAGTGGTTGCCGGACCCGAGCGAGCCGAGCTGCAGGTCCCATTTCGCCACATACTGCGCGGGGTTGAACCCGGCCTTTTCGGCGCGCCTGTGCAGCTCCGCGACGCGCGGCTCCGCGGTGGCCGTCACCTTGCGGTTGTTGTGGCCCGCGGACAGCGGAACGGCGCGCTCGATGTTCTCGCGCAGCGGCTTCCGGTCCCGCGGCAGGTCTTTGAGCGTGTACTGGGTACGGACCGCGATCATGCCGCAGCCGATGTCCACCCCGACGGCGGCGGGAATAATGGCGCCAAGCGTCGGGATGACGGATCCCACCGTTGCGCCCTTGCCCAGGTGCGCGTCGGGCATCAGTGCCAGGTGCGGGTAGATGAAGGGCAGGCGGGAGGTCGTCAGGGCCTGCTCGCGGGTCTTGTCGTCCAGGATGGATGCCCAGTTGATGAGCCGGCTGGTAATGGATTCCATGCTTCGCCTCCCACTGACTTAACGAGGACTAACGTAATTCCTAGGCTAGACCTCGCCCCGCAGCGGTACGACAATATCGACTCTTCACAGCGGCTGACGACCGGACCGATCGACGTCGGATCCAAGGTTGCCAATGATCCGCAGAGCAACGCGCAAGGACCTGCAGAAGCCGAAGTCGGTCCTCGAAGCCGGCGTCTAACGTCCGACACATAACGCGGGCTCGCCGGAACGGAGCGAGGCCGCCGTACGGATACGGCGGCCTCGTGCTCTTCCGGCGAAATCAGATGCTGTAGCGCTCGTCCTCGTGGTCGCCCGGGTGGTCCTTGACCAGGCCGGCGGCGAGGGTGTTGCCATCTAGCGGGTCGATCACCAGGAACGCGCCCGTGCGGCGGTGGTGCAGGTAGTTCTCGAGCGGCAGCGGGGCGGCGAGCCGGAGCTGCGCGTGGCCGATGTCGTTGAGCTCCAGGCTGGAGGCACCCTCGAGGTTGAAGGTGGCCAGGTCCAGCTTGCCGTTGACGCTGCGGACCAGGGCCTGCACGGTGCGGGTGCCGTGCTTGACCAGGACCTTGGCGCCCTCGCGGAGCGGTTTCGGGGACAGCCAGCACAGCTGGGCGTACAGGTCGGCGCTGCTTTCGCGGACAGTGCCGGCGGCGGCGATGGTGTCACCGCGGGCGACGTCGAACTCCTCGGCCAGCCGGATCGCCACCGACTGCGGGGCGGTGGCTTCCTCCAGCGAGGCGCCGGCGAAGTCGATGCCGGTGACTGTGGTGGTCCGCGGGTCCTGGCCGGGGGTCAGCACGCTGACCTTGTCCCCCACCTTCACGGAGCCCTCGGTGATCTGCCCGGCGTAGGCGCGGTAGTCGCGGTATTCCTCGACGTCGAGCCCGCCGGCAACAGCGTCCGGTGCAAGCGCACCCTGCGGCCGGATGACCAGCTGCACGGGGAAGCGGAAGCTCTCCAGGTGGCTTTCGAGTTCATCAGCAGCGGGCAGCGTCTCGAGCACCTCGAGCAGCGCCGGGCCGGTGTACCAGGGGGTGCGCGCCGAGCGCTCCACCACGTTGTCGCCGTCGAGCGCGGAAACGGGAACCACCAGCAGATCGGTGATGCCATCAGACCCGAGGCCCAGCTCACGGCCAACCTTTTGAACGTCGGCCTCGATCTCGCGGAACACGGTCTCGCTGAAGTCCACGAGGTCGATCTTGTTCACGGCCACGATCACGTGGGCCACGCGCAGCAGCTGCAGCACGGACAGGTGCCGGCGGGTCTGCTCCAGGACACCCTTGCGGGCGTCAATGAGTACGACGACGGCATCCGCGGTGGACGCGCCGGTCACCGTGTTCTTGGTGTACTGAACGTGCCCGGGGCAGTCCGCGAGGATGAAGCTGCGGCGGTCCGTGGCGAAGTAGCGGTAGGCGACGTCGATGGTGATGCCCTGCTCGCGCTCGGCACGCAGGCCGTCGGTCAGCAGGGCGAGGTCGATGCCGCCGGCCGCGCCGCCGAAGCCGCGGTCGGCCGAGGTGCGGGCAACGGCGTCGAGCTGGTCTGCCAGGATCGCCTTGGAGTCGTGCAGGAGGCGGCCCACCAAAGTGGACTTCCCGTCGTCGACCGATCCGGCGGTGGCGAAGCGGAACAGCGAGGCGGAAGCGAGCGGGGCCTCGTCAAGGAGCGCCGCGGCGCGGGCGGTGTCAATGTCGGTAGTCATTAGAAGTAGCCGTCCTTCTTGCGGTCTTCCATGGCGGCCTCGGAGATGCGGTCATCCGCACGGGTGGCGCCACGTTCAGTGATGGTGGAGGCGGCAACTTCGATCACGACGTCGCGCACTGTAGCGGCAGCCGACTCAACGGCGCCGGTGCAGGACATGTCACCGACGGTCCGGTAGCGGACGGTCTTGGTGATGACTTCCTCATGCGGCAGCGGCTGGGAAACCTCGCCCACCGCACGCCACATGCCGTCGCGGGCAAAGACCTCGCGGTCGTGGGCGTAGTACAGCCCCGGAAGTTCGATGTTTTCGCGCTCGATGTAGCGCCACACGTCCAGCTCGGTCCAGTTGCTGATGGGGAACGCACGGACGTGCTGGCCCACGGTGTGGCGGCCGTTGTAAAGGTTCCAAAGTTCGGGGCGCTGGTTGCGCGGGTCCCACTGGCCGAACTCGTCTCGCAGGCTCAGGATGCGCTCCTTGGCGCGGGCCTTGTCCTCGTCGCGGCGGCCGCCGCCGAAGACGGCGTCGAACTTGTTGGACTGGATGGCATCCAGGAGGGGGACGGTCTGCAGCGGGTTGCGGGTGCCGTCGGCACGCTCAGCCAGCTCGCCGCGGTCAATGAACTCCTGCACGGAGCCGACGACGAGCTTCAGGCCCAGCCGCTCCACGGTCCGGTCGCGGAAGTCGATGACCTCGGGGAAGTTGTGGCCGGTGTCCACGTGCAGCACGGGGAACGGGACCTTGCCAGGCCAGAACGCCTTGGTGGCCAGGTGCAGCATGACCACGGAGTCCTTGCCGCCGGAGAACAGCAGCGCCGGCTTCTCGAACTCGGCCACAACCTCGCGGATGATGTGGATCGCTTCGGATTCAAGGGTGTCCAGGCTGGAGAGGCGCGTGGATTCAGCGGCGTCGGTCACCAGGGTGGGCTCCTCAGTAATGAAAGTGCTCATACGTGTAGTCCGCATTCTGTCTTGTTGGTTCCTGCCCAGCGGCCGGCGCGGGGGTCCTCGCCGGCAGCCACCTTGCGCGTGCAGGGCTGGCAACCGATGGACGGGTAGCCCTGGGACAGGAGCGGGTTGACGGGCAGGAGGTTGTCGTCGGAGTACTGGACCAGCTGGTCGAATGTCCAGGCGGCCATCGGGTTGACCTTGACCAGGCCGTTGGCCTCGTCCCACGTCACCAGCGGCGTGTTGGTGCGGGTGGGGGCCTCGTCGCGGCGGACGCCGGTGAACCACAGTTCGTAGCCGGAGAGCGTGCGGCGGAGCGGGGCCACCTTGCGCAGGGCGCAGCACTGGGCGGCGTCGCGGGCGAACAGGTCCTTGCCCAGGAGCCGGTCCTGCTGCTCCACGGTGTTCTCCGGGAGCACTTCAACCACATTGACGCGAAGGTTTGCGGCCACCTCGTCGCGCGTGGCGTAGGTTTCCGGGAAGTGGTAGCCGGTCTCCAGGAACAGGACGTCGACGCCGGGAAGCTGGTCAGCGACCAGCGCCGGCAGGACGGCGTCGGCCATGGAGCAGGCGACGGCGACGGCGGGCATGTCGAAGTTGCGCTCGACCCAGGCGATGACGTCGCGGGCCGGGGCGTCCCAGCCGAGCTCGGCGGCGCCGGCCTCGGCGAGGGCCTTCAGCTCTTCGTGGGAGCGGAGTTTTGCTTCAACATCGGTCACTGGAGTGCCTCCTCGTCTGCTGCGTGGGCCCACTCGGCGAAGGTCTGTCCCTCGGCGCGGTCGGCTACGAACTTGCGGACAACCCGTTCAACGTAGTCGGGCAGGTCGGCGACGTAGACCTTCAGGCCGCGGACAGTACGTCCCAGGCCGGCCTCGTCGCGTTCAACGGAAGCCAGCCCGCCGCCCAGGTGAACCTGGAAACCCGGGGTGGGGTCGCCGTCGGGCGTGGGAAGCATCATGCCCTTGAGCCCGATGTCCGCGGTCTGGATTCGGGCGCAGGAGTTGGGGCAACCGTTGATGTGCAGCGACAGTGCCTGCGGGAGCTGGCCGCTGTCCGCGAGGTCGGCGAGGCGGCGTTCCAGCTCCGCGACGGCAGTGGCCGCGGTGACCTTGGTTTCCACGATGGCGAGCTTGCAGTATTCGATGCCGGTGCAGGCGATGGTGCCGCGGCGGAACACGGACGGGCGGGCGGACAGACCCAGGGCGTCGAGTTCGGCCACGAGCGGCTCCACCTCGTCCTTGGGAACGTCCAGCACCACGAGCTTCTGGTGCGGGGTGGTGCGCAGGCGGTACGAGCCGCGGGCCTCGAGGGTGTCGGCGAGCTTCACCAGCTGCGCGCCGGAGAGGCGGCCGGCAATGGGGGTGGCGCCGATGAAGAACTTGCCGTCCTTCTGCTCGTGCACTCCCACGTGGTCGCCCGGGGTGGAGGGCTTGGGTGCGGCGGGGCCGTCAGCCAGCTTGTAGCCGAGGTATTCGTCCTCAAGGATCTGGCGGAACTTCTCCGGACCCCAGTCGGCCATGAGGAACTTCAGTCGGGCCTTGGTGCGCATGCGGCGGTAGCCGTAGTCACGGAAGATGCTGGTGACGCCGAGCCACACGTCCGCGGCCTGCTCCGGCTTCACGAAGGCGCCGAGGCGCTTGCCGAGCATCGGGTTGGTGGAGAGGGCGCCGCCGGCCCATAGGTCGTAGCCGATGCCGAGTTCAGGGTGCCTGACGCCAACGAGGGCGAAGTCGTTGATCTCGTGCACCACGTCCTGGCTCGGGTGGCCGGTGATGGCGGTCTTGTACTTGCGCGGCAGGTTGGACAGCAGCGGGTTGCCGATGAACCGCTCGCCCAGCTCTTCGATGAGCGGGGTGGGGTCGATGATCTCGTCCTTGGCGATGCCGGCCACGGGCGAGCCGAGGATGACGCGCGGAACGTCGCCGCAGGCCTCGGTGGTGGACAGGCCGTTGCTCTCGAGGCGGCGCCAGATCTCCGGGATGTCTTCGACGCGGATCCAGTGCAGCTGGATGTTCTGGCGGTCCGTGAGGTCCGCGGAGTCGCGGGCGAAGTCCACGGAGATCTGGCCGATGACGCGCAGCTGCTCGGTGGTCAGGGCGCCGCCGTCGATCCGGACGCGGAGCATGAAGTACTTGTCCTCAAGCTGGTGCGGCTCCAGCGTGGCGGTCTTGCCGCCGTCGATCCCGGGCTTGCGCTGCGTGTAGAGGCCCCACCAGCGGAAGCGGCCGTGCAGGTCCTGGCCAGGGATAGCGTCGAAGCCTTCCTTGGCATAGATGGACTCGATACGCTCGCGGACGTTGAGGCCGTCGTCTTCCTGCTTCCAGGTTTCGTTGGCGTTCAGCGGGGTGGTTCCGTCCACCTTCCACTGGCCGTGAGGCTTGGCGGCGGGTCGGGAGGCACGGGCCGGGCGCGCGGGCTTGTCCGTGGCCGCTCCGGCTACAGCTGTATCAGTCATGCATCGACTGTAGGGCCGCCCCGAAACACGTCACAAAGGCCCGGAAATGCTAAGTCACCTAAGGAAACATTTCGTCATGACTCGCCGGGAGGCCTTGAACGGCGCCGCCGGCTGTGCATTCCGGGGCTTGCTTCGCGGTGCTTTTCAGGACCTGACCGCGTGCGCCGCCAGTGCGGCGTCGTACCGTTCCAGCGCTATCTCCGCGAGCACCGGCGAGGGCAGCAACGGCTCGGTCACGAGGTCCGCCCCGGCCTTGGCGAGCTGGTCGTGGAAGAAGCCCGGCGCCAGGAGGTACGAGGCCACCACCACGCGCCCGCCAAGGCTCACGCCCCCGGCCGACTCCCCCGCCCCGGCGCCGCCCGCGGCTTCCTCGCGGAGCATGGCCACGGCTTCGGGCACGGACGGCTTGGCCGAGGCACCGTATGCAGGGACGATCCGGTTGGAGCGCAGGGCCCTCAGCTGGTCTGCCAGTTCCTCAACGCTGACCGCGGCGTTCGGGTTGGACGAGCCCGCGGCGGCGAGCACGATCGCGTCGTTGTCCGTAACCCCGGCTTCCCGCAGCCGCTGGTCCAGCAGGGCGGCGAGGCGCGGGTCGGGTCCCAGCGGCGCCGCGGCCGTCGTGCCCGGCCGGCCCTTCACGGCCTTCGCGATGTCCACCTTCACGTGGTAGCCCACACTGAGCAGCAAGGGCACGACGACGGCGGACGTGCCGGCGGCGCCATGCCCACCGGCGGCAGCACCGCCGTCGGCCGTTGCTATGGAGCCGGGATCCGCGGGGAGCCCGGCCACGACGTCCACCAGATCGGGCTCCTGGACGTCCACATATGCTTCGCGGACGTCGAGCCCCGGACGCAGCGCGGCGATGGCGTCGCGGAGGGCGTTGACCTCGGCGGCTCCTTGCGCGTTGGAGGTCCCATGGGCACAGGCGATCAGGATCGGGCTATTCATAGGGGCTAGCGTAACGTTGGAGCTGCACTGTCCGCCCCTTGAAATATGCCGGGACGCTCCATGACATTCTCTTTTGACTTCGCCCTGGCATGGCTGGACCTGGCCGGCATCTTCTTTTTCGCGGTGTCCGGATCGCTGCTGGCCGCACGGAAGCAGTTCGACCTACTCGGGTCTCTCCTGCTCGCCTCCCTGGTCTCGCTCGGCGGGGGCGTAATCCGCGACATCATCCTCAACTCCGGCCCGCCCGCCGCGTTCAGCAACCCGGCCTACCTGGTGCCGCCGTTGCTGGCCGCCGGGCTGGTGTACTTCCTGTTCTCCAGCGTGCAGCGCTACACCTCACTCCTCATCCTGTTCGACGCCGCGGGCCTGGCCCTGTTCTGCATCACGGGGACGCTCAAGGCGCTGTCCCTTGGAATGAACCCCGTCGCCGCCGTGCTGCTCGGGGTCACGACGGCGGTGGGCGGCGGCCTGCTGCGCGACATCACCGCCAACGTGGTGCCCCAGCTGTTCGACGCCCGGGATCTCTACGCGCTGCCGGCCTTCCTGGGCGCCGGACTCACCACAGTCCTGTGGCTGCTGGGTGCGTTCAACGCCCTCTCGGCGTGCGCCGTGGCGGCCCTGGTCTTCGCGTTCCGGGTAGTGGCCTGGCGACGGTCATGGCGCATCCCGCTGGCGGTCCGCGGGTGGCACCGGCTGGGCTTGGAACCCGGCAATTCGAGGGGCCGGGATTAGCTAGGATAAGAGCCATGACTGACATGTTCCTCGAGAAGTTCCGTGCGCTTGTTCCGAAGTATCTCGAAGACGAATGGCAGGAAGAGGACGGGCTGTCCGCCGAGGAACTGGACGCCGAGCTCTCCGACCACAAATTCACCATCCCCCTGGTGCTGCGCGAGTTCTACCTGGCACTCGGCGGGTGCGAGGACCTCATGGAGGCCTACCACTACTTCTGGGACCCCGAGGAACTCGAGGTGGACGACGAAGGCTTCCTCATGTTCCTGGAGGACGAGGAAGAAAACTTCACTTGGGGCTTCCGCACCGGCGACCTGAGCGTCCCCGACCCTATCGTGTACCGCCGTAACAACGCCCGCGGCCAGTGGAAGAGCGAGGAAGGCACCTTCTCGGAGTTCGTCTTCGACATGTTTGACTGGGCCTTCACCGACGAGGACTAGTTTCTGCTGCCGTCCTGACCCTGTTTGGTCGCGTCCGGGCCGCGAGTCGCCGCTTTCCTCGGCGTGTCGCGGGACCCGCAGACCAAAGTAGGTCACGACGGCGTCACTCGGGAGCAAACCTGCCAAGTGTCCGCAGACGGAGCACCGCCAGGACCTCTTCCACCATGGCCTCGGAGTGATAGACCACGTCGTCGTAGTAATAGCGCAGCGTAAGAAACCCCCCCGCGCATGCCGGCGTTGTTTCTCCGCTGATCTTTCTTGACCTGCCGGGGTTCAAAGTGCGTGGACCCGTCCAGCTCCACCACGAGACATTCCTCAACCAGGCAGTCAACCTCGCCCACCCCTGGTAAGGGAACATGCATGCGGACAGTGAGTCCGGCCCGGACAAAGTGGGTATGGGCCAGGACCTCCAGGACGGAATCTGCCCGCGGTATAAGCAGCCCCAGTACCGCGCGGGCGCGGCCGTTCCTGTTCCCGATGAGTTTCTCCCTCAGGAAGTCGGCGGATATCTGGCCCCGACCGGTCGCTGACTGTACCAGCGCGAGCGCTTCAAGCTCCGGCAGGCACTTGAGTGCGTGCAGGAGCACGTCGGCCAAGCCCGCCACCGGATGGCCGGGTTCGGATGCGTGCATACATGGAGCGTGGTCAATCACGCCGACCTTTGGCACGCCGTTGCCGCAACTCAGGTGCACTTCCAGTGGGGGATGAAGGGCCCACAGGCTGTAAAAGCGGGCCGCCGACACGCATGTGAGCCGGCCGTTCGCTCTGAAGGCGGCCAGGACGCCGTCGTCCGCGGCGTGCAGTGCGTAGACCCCCCGCAGCGGCCGGTACAGTCGGCCGGAATCCACCGCAGCCTCAAGGGCGGGACGCCGGAACCCGGCGCGCAGCAGATCGCCCCTTTTGGCCGCTCCCCCGCGGCGAACCAGATATTTCTCAAGGTCCATCGCTCCACTGTCCGCGCACTCAGGCCTGTTGGGGAGCCGCGGGTTTGCTTATGTGCACAAAACAGACGCCGTCCGTCATGACCCGGTTTGACGGCCATCTCCTCAGAACGTGCCATGCCAACGGCGTGTCTTCCGGCTCGGGAGACCAAGCAGGGTCACGACGGCGCCGCCTCGCGAGATTGGACTGTGTGACACGCCGCTTAACAAGAGACTTCGCCGATGTGACAAAACTGTCATAGAGTGTTTCTCGGATCCACTGAATGCCTCCGGTGGATCTGATGCGAACGGAGAGACGGCCCCGGTTCCGCGCAGCGTTTGACTCGTAACGCTGCAGGGAAACGGGGCCGTTCCGTTTAAGCCGGTTAAGCCGGGAGGGCCCGGCACCTCACGGATACCGGGCCCAAAGATATGGCCAAGCTAGCTGGCGCGGTCCACCACGGCGTGCGCGAAGCTGGACAGCGAGGCCTTCACAACGCCCTCGGGCAGCGGGTCCAGCGCGGCGATGGCTTCGGCCGCCCAGGCACGGGCCACCACCCAGGATTCCGCCGTGACTGGGTGCTCGCGCAGCCCGGCGACGGCTTCGGCGAGGGCCTCATCCGAGGAGAGGTCGCCGTCGATAAGCTTGAGAAGTTCGACGGCGGACTGGTCACCGTCCGCCGCGGCCTTGCGGAGCAGCAGCACAGGCAAGGTGGGAACGCCTTCACGCAGGTCGGTGCCCGGGGATTTGCCGGACTTGACCTTGACACCCGTGACGTCAATGACGTCGTCGGCAAGCTGGAAAGCCACGCCCACCTTTTCGCCGTACTGCACCAGCACGTCCTCGTAGGCCTCGTCGGCGCCGGAGAATATGGCACCGAACTGGCCGGAGGCCGCCACCAGCGAGCCGGTCTTGTCCGCGATCACGGACAGGTAGTGCTCCACGGGATCCTCGTCCGGGCGCGGCCCGACGGTTTCGTGCAGCTGGCCGAGGCACAGCCGCTCGAAGGTCCGGGCCTGGATGCCTAGCGCGCGGCCGCCCAGCTCGGACACGAGGATGGAGGCGCGGGCAAAGATCAGGTCACCGGTGAGGACGGCCACTGAGTTGCCCCAGACCTCGTGGGCCGTTGGTGCGCCGCGGCGGAAGGGCGCGGAGTCCATCACGTCGTCGTGGTACAGCGTGGCCAGGTGGGTCAGCTCCACCACGACGGCGGCCTGCACCACGGAGGGCAGCGAGGCGTCACCCAGGTGGGCGCAGAGCAGTGTCAGCAGGGGGCGGATGCGCTTGCCGCCGGCCTCCACGAGGTGACGCGACGTTGCGTCAGCCAGGGGGTCGGAGTTGGCGATGGCTTCGCGGAGTTTCTTCTCCACCCGGGCCAGATTGGTGGTGAGGGCAGGACCCAGGTCCGGGTCTTCCGCAATGGCCGCGAAACCTGCCGGCAGCTGCAGTCCGGTGGCGATGGCAGTGGTGTTGAGGCTGGGTTCGGAGTCCGGCAGGCCATGCCCGGCGTGCGTCCAGCTGTGGTTCGCGGAGTTGGTCACGGGTTAACCCTAACTTTTTGTTGCGGAAACCGCTGATTTGGAGCCGGAGGGGGCAAGGGCGGAGGTGTTGGAGGTGGCCGGGACCAGCAGTTCCAGGAGGCGGATCACGCGGTCCTCGAAGCCCTTGGCCGACGGGTCGGTCAGGTTGGCCAGCAGCCGGACCACGAACCGCATCAGCACGGGAATGGGCATCCCGGTCCGCAGCGCGAGCTTCATGACAGCGGGCTTGCCGATCAGCGCGGCGAAGGCACGCCCCAGCGTGAAGTGGGATCCCCACTGTTCCCGCACATAGTCGGCGTACCCCGCGAGCCGGGTGTCGGCGTCGGACGCGTTCCAGCCCCCGGAGGCGGAACGGGAGCTGGCGTCAATGACGAACTCGGCCGCGAAGCGAGCGGACTCCATGGCGTAGGAGATGCCCTCGCCGTTGAACGGGGACACCATGCCGCCGGCGTCGCCGAGGAGCAGCAGGCCGGGCGAGTAATGCGGGGTGCGGTTGAAGCCCATGGGCAGGGCGGCGCCGCGGATCTCCCCCACCTGGTTTTCGGGTGTGAAGCCCCATTCGGAGGGCATGCCGGCGGTCCATTCGCGGAGCACCTGCTTGTAGTCCAGCTTGCCGAACTCCTTGGAGGAGTTGAGGATGCCCAGGCCCACGTTGGACGTGCCGTCACCGACGCCGAACACCCAGCCGTAGCCGGGCAGGAGTTTGCCGTCGCGGCCCGGAAGCTCGAGCCAGCCTTCCATCCAGTCGTCGTCGTGCCGCGGCGAGGTGAAGTAGGTGCGGACGGCGACGCCCAGGGGCCGGTCGTCGCGCTTCTGGATGCCGAGTGAGACGGCGGTGCGGGTGGAGTTGCCGTCGGCAGCAAGCACGACGTCGGCGCTGAAGTCCAGCGTCTCCCCCGTCTTCCGCCCGGACTCGTCCAGGACCGCTGCGCGCACACCGGTCACGCGGCCGTCACCGTTGCGGAGCGCCTCGGTCACGCTGTGGCGTTCCAGGACGGTGGCGCCGGCGGCCTGCGCGTGCCGGGCGAGTTCCTCATCGAAACCGAGGCGGGTACGGATCAGGCCGTACTGCGGAAAATCGGACACCTCGGGCCACGGCAGTTCGATGCTGCGGCCGCCGGCGAGCAGGCGCAGCCCCTTGTTCCGGCGCCAGCCGTCCTGTTCCGGGTGCGGCAGGCCGAGCTTCTGGATCTCGCGGACAGCCCGCGGAGTGAGGCCGTCGCCGCACACTTTTTCGCGCGGGAAGGTGGTCTTTTCCAGGACCGTGACGTCGATGCCGGCTTTGGCGAGGTAATACGCGGCGGTGGATCCGGCGGGACCCGCGCCAACAATCAGTACTTTCACAGTGTCAGCGTGCGGTCCGCGGGAGGTTGCGGCGCAGTTTGGCCACCGGGCCGGTGTGGGCTGCGATGGCTTCCGCCGAGCCGTTGCCCGTAAGGGGCTTGTGGGCGCGGTGGACGGCCACGATGCCGCCGCTCAGGTTGCGGTAGGTGACATCTTCCCAGCCGGCGTCCTGCAGCCATGCGGCGAGGTTGTCCTGGTCCGGCCAGGCCCGGATGGACTCGGCCAGGTAGACGTAGGCATCCGGGTTCGAGGACACCTTTGTGGCGATGGCCGGCAGGGCGCGCATGAGGTACTCGGTGTACATGGTGCGCCACAAGGGCACGACGGGCTGGGAGAACTCGGCGATGACCAGCTTGCCGCCCGGCTTGGTCACCCGGAGCATCTCGGCCAGGGCCTTCTTGGGCTCGTTGACGTTACGCAGGCCGAAGGAGATGGTGCTGGCGTCGAAGGTGTTGTCGGCGAAGGGCAGGTTGGTGGCGTCACCAGCGATGAAGTCGATGTCGGGGCGGCGGCGCTTGCCGACCTTGAGCATGCCGAGGGAGAAGTCACAGGCCACCACGTCTATGCCTGCATCGGCATATGGCTCGCTGGAGGTTCCCGTTCCGGCGGCCAGGTCCAGCACCCGCTGGCCGGCCCGCACGTCCATGGCTTCGACCACAACCTTGCGCCACCGGCGCGTCTGCCCCATCGAGAGGACATCGTTGACGACGTCGTATTTGGGTGCGACGTCGTCAAACATCGTGGCTACTTCGTCCGGACGCTTATCCAAGGATGCTCGGTTCACCATGTCATTGTCTCAAAAGTTCCGCAGCCTCCGTGACACAGCCGCCGCCGGGCGTGGTGCCCCGGCTGATCGGCGGGGAAACGCCCCCAACTTGCTGCGCGGAGTACTGTTGACCCATCATGACCAGCACGCTCCGCACCCTGACAGTCCCTTTGGATGGAGATTCGGCTCCCGAGGGGCTGCCGTCGTATCTGGTCCGCGATGACGTGCTGTGCTGGACCCGGCGTGAGGCCGGCCTGGTGGGCTTCGGCGAGGTGGCGCGCTTCACCGCGACAGGCCCCGAGCGTTTCCTCGAGGCGGACATTTGGTGGCGCCACTTGGTTATTGCGGCAGACATCACCGACCAGGTGGAGTGCCCCGGCACCGGCCCTGTGGCATTCGGTTCCTTCGCGTTCTCCAAGGCTTCTGACCACGAGTCCCGGCTGATCGTGCCGGAGATCGTGGTGGGCGTCCGGGACGGCCGCGCCTGGCTCACCCAGGTAACGGCCGACGATGGCGAACTCACCGAGGCGGGCGCGTTCGCCGCCCTGAAGGGGTGGCTGGAGTCGGACCCAACTGCCGCCGTCGTACTTCCAGACCCGGCCGAAGTTCCAGAGCCGGCGACGCTGCAGACCGGTTCCCTCAGCGAAGAGGATTGGATGGACGCCGTCACCGCCGGCGTCGCCGAGATCCGCACCGGGAAACTGGAGAAGCTGGTGCTGGCCCGGGACATCGTGGCGACGGTTCCCGAGGGCGTGAACGCGGCCGAGGTGCTGCGGCAGCTGGCAGGACGGTACCGGGAATGCTGGACCTACGGCGTGGACGGCCTCGTGGGCGCAACACCGGAAATGCTCATCCAGGTGGAGGGGCGCACCGCCCAGGCCCGGGTGCTCGCCGGGACGCTGGACCGGCGGGACGCCGTGGGCGAGGCCGGGCTGCCGCTGGACTATGCCGAGCGGGTTCTGGCCGGATCAGAGAAGCAGCGGCACGAGCACGAGATCGCCATCCAGTCGCTGACCACCCAGCTCGCGCCCTTCTCCGAGGCCATGAATGCTCACGACGAGCCGTTCATCCTGGAGCTGCCCAACGTGTGGCACCTCGCGTCCGACGTCAAGGCCGAGCTCGCCGAGGTGGAGGGCCACGTTCCCACCTGCCTTGCGCTGATCAATGCGCTGCACCCCACCGCCGCCGTGTGCGGCACGCCCACGCAGGTGGCGGGGGCACTGATCCGGAAACTCGAACACCTGGACCGGGGCCCATACGCCGGACCCGTCGGCTGGCTCGACGCGGCGGGCAACGGCGAGTGGGGCATCGCGCTGCGCGGTGCCGTCATCGAGTCCCCCACTACCGTCCGGCTGTATGCCGGATGCGGAATTGTGGAGGGCTCGCAGCCCGAGGCGGAGCTCGCGGAGACGTGGGCCAAGTTCCGGCCGATGCTGGAGTCGCTGGGGATCAGCAACTGATCTGACCCAGCCATCTGTGCACCTTACTGTCGAGGCCAGAGCACGTCCGGGATTCCGGACAGGCCTGGGATTAAAGCCCTTGAAAAACGCTGTGGTTTAGTTATCAAATAGTGAAACTTAGTTTTCTGTGATGCACATCTCCTCTTCGGCGATACACTATGAACCGATTTAGTTCCGCATACCCCTGCAACAAAAGGTAAAGAAATGCAGCTCAAGTCCCGTGCCACGGCCACATTCAGCGCCAAGGCAGCCGCAATCCTCGCCGTCGGGGCCATCAGCCTCACCGCTTGCGGCGGCGGCGGCTCCACCCCGGCTGCCACCAGCAGCAGCGGCGTGCAGCTCATCAATGCCGGAAAGCTCACCATCTGCTCCGACGTCCCCTACGAGCCCTTCGAATTCCAGAAGGATGGCAAGATCGTGGGCTTCGACATGGACATCGCCGGCGAACTGGCCAAGGACATGAAGGCCGAAGTCAACGTGGTGGACAGCTCCTTCGAGGCCATCGAGACCGGCACCGCACTCACGGGCTGCGACGTCTCCATCTCCTCCATTTCCATCACGGATACCCGCAAAGCCGTCATGGACTTCTCCGACCCCTACCTGAACGACGACCTGACCCTCGTGGCATCCGAGGCCTCCGGCATCACGAACATCGAAGGTGCCAAGGGCAAGAAGGTAGGCGTCCAGCAGGCCACCACGGGTGCCAAGTACGCGAAGGACAAGGGCATCGACGCACAGCAGTTCGAGGACACCGGCCTCCTGGTCCAGGCACTCAAGGCGGGCACCATCGAAGCCGCCCTGGGCAACCAGTCGGTGCTCGGCTACGCCATCAAGGATGACTCCAAGTTCAAGCGTGTCGAGAACTACGCCACCGGGGAAAAGCTCGGCATCGCGGTCAAGAAGGGCAACACCGCCATGCTCGACGAGGTCAACACGACGCTGAAGCGCCTGACCGACGACGGAAGCCTCAAGAAGTTCGAGACCAGCTGGTTCGGCGAAGCCACCAAGTAACCGGCGCGCCTGACACCTACGCGGCAGGGGCCTCGTCCGGGATCTGTTCAGCAGTCCGTGCGGGGCCTCCACTGCGCAAAACGAATGTGAGTACACCATGGCAATGACCGCACGACAGCGGGCCAGAGTAAGTCTGTACGTCCAGGCAGGGATTTTCGTTGTGGCCATGGCCGCACTGATCCTGGCCACCGACTGGAAGACCCTCACCACCAACGTCTTCAACTTCGGCAAGATCGGCCCGATGTTCCCGGACATCTTCTTCTCGGGCCTGAAAAACACCCTGATCTACACGTTCCTGGGGTTCATCGTGGGCCTGTCCGGGGGCCTGCTGCTGGCCCTCATGAAGCTCTCCAGCTTCCCGTTGTACCGCTGGATCGCCACCGGCTACATTGAATTCTTCCGCGGCATCCCGGCGCTGCTGGTCTTCATCGCCTTCGGCTACGGCGTTCCGCTGGCGTTCGGTGTCCAGTGGAACGTGGCCGTCGTGGTGATGGTTTCACTGGGCATGGTGGCGGCCGCCTACATCGCGGAAACGCTTCGTGCCGGACTGCAGGCCGTGCCCAGGGGCCAGATGGAAGCCGCGCGGTCGCTGGGCATGCCACAGTGGCGGGCCATGGTCACGATCGTCATCCCGCAGGCCTTCAGGATTGTCCTGCCGCCGCTGACCAACGAGGTCATCCTGCTGACCAAGGACTCCTCGCTGATCTACGTGCTGGGCCTGACGGCGGCGCAGTACGAACTCACCAAGTTTGGCCGCGACGGAATCTCCAGCCTCGGTGCCGGACTCACCCCGCTCCTCGTGGCAGGTGCGTTCTACCTCGTGGTCACCATCCCGCTGAGCCTCCTGGCCCGGAAGTTCGAAAGCCGCTCCGCGCGGACCAAGCGTTAGGCAGGGAAGTCATGAACGACGTCGAAATTCACTCCCGCACCCAAAGCGGGCGCGTCCACGCCGCCGGTGTGGCCATCAAGGACCTGCGCAAATCGTACGGCTCCAACGAGGTCCTCAAGGGCATCAGCCTGGACGTCGCACCGGGGGAAGTGGTGTGCCTGATCGGCCCGTCCGGTTCCGGCAAGTCAACCCTGCTGCGGTGCGTCAACCTGCTGGAGCAGCCTAATGAAGGCAGCATCCATGTGGGCGGCTTCGACGCCACGGATGCCGACGTGGACATCGACAAGATGCGCCGCAAGGTAGGCATGGTGTTCCAGCAGTTCAACCTGTTTCCGCACCTGAATGCGCTGCGCAACTGCACGATCGCCCAGACCAAGGTGCTGAAGCGCCCGCAGGCCGAAGCGGACAAGATCGCCCGGGCCAACCTCGAGCGGGTGGGGCTCGGCCACCTTGCCGACCGCTTCCCGGACCAGCTCTCCGGCGGCCAGCAGCAGCGTGTGGCGATCGCCCGCGCGCTGAGCATGGACCCCGAGCTGATGCTCTTTGACGAGCCCACCTCCGCCCTCGACCCCGAGACCGTCGGTGACGTGCTCTCGGTCATGCGGAACCTGGCCAAGGAAGGCATGACCATGCTGGTGGTCACGCACGAGATGGGCTTCGCCCGCGAAGTCGCGGACCGTGTGGTGTTCATGGACGGCGGCGTAGTGGTCGAGGAGGGCGTGGCCGAGCAGGTCATCGGCTCCCCCACCCAGGGCCGCACCAAGGAATTCCTCCGCCGCGTGCTGGACCCGACCCACATCGAGATCGCCGAGTAGGCCCTCTCAGGGACGCGGTTACACCCCGGCGAGGCGCAAATGCCCCGGCGCTACTGGAATTCCGGTAGCGCCGGGGCATTTCCGCATCACCGGGAATTTAGCGTGTCGCCGGAGCAGCGCGTCACCGTGCGGACCGGGCACGACGGCGGGGCACGCCTGCCGTCGCCAGCTTCCGTTCCAGCCGTCCCGGCGTCATCAGGTCGGCCCACACCCATCGCACCACTGTGCAGCCGGTGGCCCGGATCCTGTCCTCCCGGTATTTCTCGTCCACCACTGCCTGCGGCGGGGTCCGGCCCTTCAGGTATTCCGGCTTCATGTACTTTTCCACGCCATCGAATTCTCCGACGACACGGGCACCGTCCCAGTAGTAGTCCGAGTAGCCAATCAGCCCGGCCCCGTCCCGGATCTCGTGCTGGAGGGCAGGCGTCTCGAAGCCTGCCACATGCATGAGTGCCCGGCTGTACGACTCCCCAGCTGAGGCGGACAGCGGGTCGGCAAACTCGACCGCCACGGTAATCCGTTGTGCTGCCGCGGCCGTGTAGTTCCCCTCGATGTCGGCCAGCAGCTGTTCCTTGGACAGCGCCGGCAGGTTCCTGTCCACGTCCGGCCTCAGCACGTGGTCCAACGGAACGATCGCTTCGGCGAAGGGCGTGAACGCCGCAAGGTCCAGGGCAGTTCGCACGCGGCCGGTCACCAAAAGGCCGTCGTGCCGGAACACCCTCACGCCGTCCGGATCCGCATAGTGCCGGCGAACCCCCGCACGGGACCGGCCGCCGTCGTTCTGAAACGTCAGTGCATGCACCGGATGGCGGTGGCCGACAGTGGGGACGCCCCAGACATTGGCCGCCGAATGACAGGCGAACACCGTCGGCGCAGCGAAGGTTTCGGCGGCCGCCTGCACCCTCAGCCGGTACTGCTCCCACGGAGGGAGGGAGCCCCAGGCGTCGCCGTCCACGTACACTCCGTACCGCAGCCGGACGAGCGCGCCGGAACTACAGCGGCGGGCGCGCATGTTGGGCGTCAATCCTTGCTGAATGTGCTCGCGGGCGAGGACGAGCCGTGGCAGTTCCGTCATGGTTCGTACACTCGCAGGTCAAGGTGCAGCCCAACAGACGTGCGGGGTGACATGTGGATATCCCGGCGGGCTCTGGCGCGCGCAGCCGACGACGCGGAGATCGCCCGGCGACGCGCCCATCCACCGGCGCGCACGGAATTCCGCCCGCGTGAGGTATTTTGCGCGTCGCCAGGCGGGCAACGCGTCGCCGGACCGGTTCCAGCTCCTAGCCGGCAAGCACCCCGGCCACTGCCGAACCCACCGCGGCCTTGATCCTGCCGTGCAGGGCGCGGAGTTCATGCCTGTCGGTGTGCACCTCGATGATGGTGCGTCCCGTGAACGGTGCGGCCAGCGCCTCGGCGAGTCCCGCCGTCGTACTCACCGAACAATGCCCGACGCCGTACGCCGCGGCGAGTGCCGCGATGTCCACTGAGTGCGGGGTGCCGAAGAGGCGTTCGACGGCGTCTCCGTAGCCGCCGGACTCGGCGACAGCGCCGTGTTCCAGGAGGCTGAAGATGGCGCCGCCCGAGTCGTTGAGGACGACGATGTGCAGTTGCGGCTGCTCCTCGCCGGCGCCGAGGAAGAGGCCGCCGGCGTCGTGCAGGAACGTGACGTCCCCGAGCAGCAGGGTGGTTTCCTGGTGGCCGCCGAGGGCGATGCCGGTGGCGGTGGAAATGGTGCCGTCGATGCCGGCGAGTCCCCGGCTGGCGAAGACCGTGGCGGCCGGCTCGGGTGCGGGCTGGCCGGCGAGGTCGACGTCGCGGATTCCGTTGGACGAGCCCAGGACCAGCTGGCCGCGGGCGTTCTGCCAGACGAGGGAGCCGACGGCGGGACCGCTCGCAGACTCCGCCGTGGCAAGTATGCCGTCGACGGCATGCTGGGCCGCGGCGCCTGCGAGCAGCCAGGCGTCGAGCCAGGCGGACGAGCCCCGGCCGGCGAACTCCGCGAGTTCAGCCAGGCTGGCGATGGGCGTTTCCCGGCGCCGACCCGGCTCGTACCACGCGACCGGCACCGGTTCATACAGTGCTGCGGGGACGTCCGTCCGGGCCAGCAGCGCCGACACCGGCCGGGACAGCGTGGGGCGCCCGAACACCACAGCCCGCTCGATGGGCAGCGCCGATTCCGGGCCGAAGTGCTCCAGCAGCAGGCGGTACGGTCCCACGGCGTTGGGACCGAACCGGGAGTTGGACGACGGCTCGGCCAGCAGCGGCAGTCCGTGCGCACGGGCGAAGGCCTCGGCAACCGGACCGGCGTCGTGCCCGGCAAGGACCACGGTACGCCGTTCCGGAAGGTCAGCCGGGGCGGGATCGAGGTTCATGGTGAGCGGTTCGGTGCCGATCCGGAAGGTCCCGTGGCCGCGCTTTTCGGGCAGCCGCTCCCCCGGCTCAGGCACCAAAGGATCACGGAAGGCGAGGTTGAGCTGCACCGGTCCCGGCGGTGTGTCCTCGAAAGCACCCGTCGCGGCGGCAAGCGATGTTTCCACCGCACGCTGCGGGCTCTCGCCGGCGGGAACGTCGACGGCGAAGCGGACGTGCTCGCCGAAGAGGTCCAGCTGGACGGTGGTCTGGTTCGCACCCGTGCCGCGCAATTCTTCCGGGCGGTCTGCGGAGACCACCACCAGGGGTACGGCGGCGTGGTTGGCCTCCATCACGGCCGGGAGGAGATTCCCGACGGCGGTTCCCGACGTCGTCAGCACAGCTACCGGCGCGCCGGTGGCCAGGGCCAGGCCGAGTGCTGTGAAACCGGCCGAACGCTCGTCGATGCGCACCAGCAGTTCGACTTTCCCCGCCGCCGAGGCCTCGGCCAGCGCGTAGGCCATGGGGGCGGACCGCGAGCCCGGGGCTACAACGACGTTCCGCACGCCGCCGTCCAGCAGCGTAGCAACGGCAATCCGTGCGGAAGCCATGGACGTAAGGGCGGGCTCGGGCTTGGCCATGGAAGCTGGGGCTTGGGCAGTGCCAGCGGGGTCTGCAGGGGCGCCGATGGAGTAGGCGGACGGCTCAGGGGGTTCGTGCGAAGTCACCGAACCAGTCTGCCACCAACAGACCCTCCATCAGATCCTGCCGCCTAACCACCAACGCGTCCTCACATCCCGTCGCTTAACCACCAACGCGTCCTCACATCCCGTCGCCAAACGCCCAACGCGTCCTCACTTTCCCAGGGAAAGTGAGGACGCGTTGGGCTAAAAGCGGCGGGATCTGCTGGAGCGTCCGGAAAAAACCGACCAGAGGTGAGGAAGCGTTTGGTACGGAGCCTAGGAGCGGAACACCTGGATCACGGCCGGGCGGGGAGCCCGGACCTGGCCAGGGCGGGGAGTCGCGCCGGCGGCAACGTAGTCCGGGAAGTACGAGTTCGGCGCCTCGAAGGTGCCCTCCTCGCCCGGGTGCTGCACGGAGACGAAGACGCTGCGTTCGGTGTCGTGGACGATCGGTCCACAGGTTTCGGCGTCGCGGGGCACGGCCAGGAACTGCTCCACGCGGCCGCGCTCGGGGCCATCCAGGGTGACCTTGAACAGACCGTCGGCCTTGCCGATGCCGGAGGGGGCGCCGTCGGTGGAGATCCAGAGATTGCCCACGGAGTCAAAGGCCAGGTTGTCCGGGCAGGAAATCGGCGAGACCTGGTCGGCCGGGAAGCCGGAGAAGTAGGTAACGTCACCGGTGGAGGGATCGCCGCAGACCATCAGCAGGTTCCACGTGAACTTCCTGGAGGTCTGGTCGCCGGTCTCCGTAATTTCGACGATGTGGCCATCGCGGTTTTCGTTGCGCGGGTTGATCTCGGTGGCGCCTTCCTTGCCGGGTTTGCCGCGGTCCGAGTTGTTGGTGCAGGCCACGTAGACCTTGCCGGTGTGCAGGCTGGGCTGGACGTCCTCGCAGCGGTCCATCTTGGTGGGGCCCACCTTGTCCGCAGCCAGCCGCGTGTATACGAGGACTTCCTCGACGGACATGCCGGTGACCATGGACTTGCCGCCGACCACGAGGGGCAGCCATTCGCCGGTGCCGTCGAAGGAGCCGTCCACCGGAACGGAGCCCTTGCCGTCGATCTCAGAGGCCGGGGCGCTGCCCGTGAACTTGGCAACGTAGAGGTCGCCCTCGGAGAGGAGCGTCATGTTGTGCTTGCGGTCGCCCTCGCGGTACTTAGCCCTGGAAACGAACTTGTAGAGGTAATCGAACCGCTCGTCGTCGCCAGAGTAGGCAACCACGTGGCCGGACTTGGCCACGATCACGTTGGCGCCCTCGTGCTTGAAGCGGCCCAGCGATGAGTGCTTCTTCGGCGTGGACGTGGGGTCGAACGGGTCCACCTCCACGATCCAGCCGAAGCGGTTGGTTTCGTTTTCGTAGCCGGCGTTTTTCGCGTTGAAACGCGGATCGTCCAGCTCCCACTGCCGCGCCGTGGCCTTGTTGGTGAGGCCGTAACGCTTGTCCGAGGCGGACGTGCCCGGAGCGACGAAGTAACCGTTGAAGTTTTCCTCGCCCGAGAGGATGGTGCCCCACGGGGTGGTTCCGCCGGAGCAGTTGCCCAGCGTGCCGTTGATCCAGCGGCCCTCGGGGTCCGCCACGGTCTTGACCAGGTCCGAGCCGGCGACGGGCCCGGTCAGCTCGTAGCGGGTGCTGTTCAGGTAGCGGCGGTTCAGCGCGGCGCCCTGGACGTAGCTCCAGGGCTTGTTCTTGTTCTTGCGCTCCAGCTCGACGACGGTCAGGCCATGGGCGGCCGCACCCACCGCTCGCATCTGCTTCGCCGGCATGCTGGCCGGGAACATGATGTTCTCGTTCGTGTATTCGTGGTTCGCGAACAGCAGCGCGCGGCGGCCCTTGCTGCCGGGGATCTCGAGGATGTCCGAGTAGTCGTTGTTGTAGCCGAACTGCCGCTCCTGTGCTGCTGCGGTCTGGTTGCCCAGCTCGAACGCCGGGGCGTCCTTGAAGATCGGGTCACCCCAACGGATCACCGGCTGCCAGGTGAACCCAGCCGGCACCGTCACGGCGTCAACCTCCGACGCAACGGAAGGGATTGCGGTGAACTGCAGCTTGGACGCACCCGGGCCAAAACCGATGTTCGCGGCGGCGGACAGTCCCGTCCCGCCGTCGGCGACGGCCTTCTCGGTGGACGTCACGGCACCGCCGAGTACGACGGCGAGGGCACCGGCGGCGCCGAAGCCCAGGGCGGCGCGGCGGGACAGGGTGGTGGAGGCGATGTCGCGGAAGTAGCTGTTGGAGCTCGTGTTGCAGACGTCGCCCGCGCAGGCGTTGTCGCACTTGAGCGCGCAGGTGACAGGGCTGCGCCTGCCTTTGGTGTGGCCGAGCATGGGCAGCAGTGCGAACTTGCGTCCGGAGATTTCAGACATGGAGAGAGACCTTCCAAGGGTTTAGATGCGGCACCGCCACCCTGTCAGCGAAAGCCAACCGGAAGCCGACACTCAGATGAAGATACGGTGAACTCGGCACGTGGATGAGGACGCGTCAGGGAAAACCCGCAGGAGATGAGGACGCGTCAGGGAAAAACCCGCAGGAGATGAGGACGCGTCGCGGGAAAACCTGCAGGATCTGAGGACGCGTTTATTGGGGGGACGGTGCTAAGCCGGGGCGGGGAGTGCAGCGTACGCGCGGCGGAGCCGGGCGAGCCACCATTCCCGGCGCTCGAACGGGGCGGCGTACTGCTCAAGCAGCCCCTCGTCGGCGACGGCATCGCGCAAGCTGATGGCGCCGTCGTCGGCCACCAAAGGTTCGGTAATCACATCCGCGGCGAGCAGCGACACCGTTCCCAGCCCGCACGCATACGGCAGTTCCGGCAGCGCGGCCGCGAGCGCGAGCCCGGCCCGGATCCCCACCGACGTATCCAGGGCGGAACTCACGACGGCCGGCATCCCGGCCTGCGCGACCAGCTCCAGCGCCCGCCGGACACCCCCGAGCGGCGCCACCTTCACCACGAGGAGATCGGCGGCACCGGCACGCGCCACCTTGAGGGGATCGTCTTCCTTGCGGACACTTTCGTCGGCCGCGATCAGCACAGGCACGCCCGCCGCCCGGAGCCGGCTCCGCACCTCCGCCAGGCCATCGATCTCCGGCACGGGCTGCTCCGCGTATTCGAGCCCGACGTCGGCCAACCGGTTCAGTGCCTCCACCGCCGCCGGAACGTCCCAGCCGCCGTTGGCGTCCACGCGGATGGCAGCGTCCGGAAGGGCGGCGCGGACAGCAGCTACGCGGGCTGCGTCGTCGTCGAGCGTCTGGCCGCGTTCTGCCACCTTGACCTTGACGGCGTCCACGCGGCCGAACCGGGCCAGAATTTCCGGCACGGCGTCTGCGGAGATGGCGGGCACGGTGGCGTTGACGGGGATGCGGGTCCGCAGGGGCTCAGGGAAACCGTGCCAGCCGGCCTCGATGGCGGAGGCAAGCCACCGGGAGGCCTCGGCGTCGCCGTACTCGGGGAACGCGCAGAACTCGCCCCATCCCAGCGGGCCGCGGAGGAGCAGCGTTTCGCGTTCCAGGATCCCGCGAAACTTCACGCGCATGGGCAGAACCACCACACGGGCGCATTGCAGCAGATCCTCGAGGGGCGGGTACGGGAGAGGCATGAATTCACTGTACCGGCGCGCCCGGCACCATTCAGGGAGTCATGCTGAGGGAACCGGTGCCTGTTCGTGCTCGACGGCGGCCGGAAGCTTGGTGCCCCCGGCTCCGAAGCGGGCGATCACCGTGGTGCCCCGTCCGGGAGCGGACATCAGCTGGAGCGTACCGCCGGCCTCGCCGATGGTGTCCTTCATGATGCGCAGGCCGAAGTGTCCTTCCGGCGACCCCTGGCTCTGGTCGAAGCCGCAGCCGTCGTCCTGGATACGGATCTCCGAACCGTGGCCGTCCTGATGGAGGTGGAGCTCAGCCTTGGTCGCCCTGGAATGCTTGGCGGTGTTGGCCAGGGCCTCACGGGCAACCCGGTAGAACAGTGCCGCGCGGTCCCGGTCCAGCTCACACTGCTCCGGCAGGTCCAGCTCCAGGGTGATCCCGCGTTCCTCGAGCGGATCGCCGAGCCGGGCGAGCGCCCCGGAGAGGCCGAGGCGGTTCAGGTCCGGCGGGTACAACTCGCTGGTCATGGCCCGCAGGCTGCGGACGTTGTCCTGCAGAATCCGCCGGGCGTCGGAGAACAGCGCACGCTGGCCCACCGGGCTGTGCAGTTCCTCAGACTCCATCACGTAGGACAGCCCCGAGAGCTCCTGGATCACCTCGTCGTGCAGGTCCCGGGCAATGCGCTGGCGCTCGAGCTCGGAAGCCTCGATGGCCCGGCGCAGCAGGCGGCTCCGGCCCGCTTCGTAGGCCTGGATCCTGCGGGCGAGCTGGACTGCCGGGAACAGCTGAGCCAGCTGCAGGACGGCAAGTGAGAGCAGGAACGGCGGGGCCATGCCGAACAGAACGGAGGCCTGCTCCTGGCGGACGCCGTCGTCGTCGTAATAGCACTCAAACACCAGTTTCTGCCCGTCAGGAGCCACGACGGGCACGTAGACCTCCACGAGCTCGCCGTTCTCGACGTCGGGCGTGTTGACCTCGTCCTTCTGAGTCTCCAGGTTGGCGGGGACGTCCCCGCCGTCCAGGACCTCCTGTGCCTCGTGCGGCAGGTCGAAGGTCTTGCCGATCAGCTTCGGATCTTCCGAGTAGACAATGCGTCCCTCTTTGTCCCACAGCCTGATCTCGAACACCGAGGTCTCCCCCATCCAGGGGCGGAGGCGCTCGTCGAGCCGCTCAACGGCGGTGGGATCGCCGGACAGGACTTCCTTGTCCAGCAGCGGCCCCACCACGTTGTTGGCCAGGTGGTCGGTGGCCTCCTTGGAGTTCTCCAGCGCGTGGCGTTCCGCCTCGGACCAGATCCAGAAGGCCACCGGGGTGGTGACCACCACCAGGGCAACCAGCCCCATCAGCAGGAACCGCCGGACGGCCTTGAAAACCTCGGAATTGTGGTAGGCCGGCGATTCGAACGGGCGGAACAGAGCAGGTTTACGGAGCGACGGCCTAGCCATTTGACGGCTGCTCGAGCATGCCGCGCCGTGACGCTTCCATGACCGATTCGAGCTGCGAGTGGGTTCCAAGCTTGGCGAAGATGGCCTTCACGTAGCCGCGGCAGGTGTTGAGGGAGATGTCCAGCTTGCTGGCCACTTCCTTCGACCCGTGGCCACCGGCCATCAGCCGGAGCACATCCAGCTCCCGGGGCGTCAAGACGGGTCCGCCGGGCTCCACTTCGCGGACCACGGGGGCCGGAGCGGGGGTGGACATGCCCAGCTGGGCCACCAGCGAGGGATGCACCACCATGTTGCCGGCCCGCGCATAGCGGAGGGTATCCAGCAAGGTGGACAGCGATCCGCCCTTCGGCAGGAAGGCGCAGATGCCCATGGAGGCGGCGGTCCGCAGGGCTTCCGGCGTCGGGTCGCCGGTGAGCATGACGATCCGGGTATTGGGGGCGTCAGCCAGGATGCGGGCAGCGGCGGTGAGGCCGTCGCCGTCGGGCAGGTGGAAGTCCATGATCACGACGTCGGGCTTGAGGGCGATGCTCTGCTCCACGCCGCTCTTGGCGGTGGTGGCCGAAGCGACGCTCCGCAGGTCGGGCTCGCGGTCGAGGGCTGCCGTCAGCAGTTCCGTGAACGTGCTGTGGTCGTCGATGGTCAGGATGCTGATTTCCCGGGTGATCTGGGAAGTTGCCGGGGGCTGGGCACCCGAATCTGTGAGGTCCATGTCATCCTCGCTGGCGGCTGTTGCCTGGAGCAGCCGGGCGTGCGCTTCGCGGAGCGGCCGTCCGGGGAGGCAGCCGATCTCCTGGTCCATGACCCGGCGGCACCGCCCGTAGGCCCGCAGCGCTTCCATGTACTGCCCGGATTCTTCCAGGCCCAGGATCAAGGCGGTCCAGGCGCGCTCGTTGATGGGATCGTCCACGAGCAGTTCGCTGGCCAGGGCCACTGCGCGCTCCGGGTGTCCGACGGCGACGGCTGCTTCCGCGGCCCGTGCCTTGATGCTCGCAACGCGGGCTGAGTGGAGCGAACGCTCTTCCTCTGCCCAGCCGGCCAGCAGCTCATCGCCGAGCAGCGGCACGGAGGCGATGCCGAGGGCCTTCTCGAGCAGCCGGAAGGATTCCTCCGGTGAGGCGTGCCCCGCCTGCTTCAGAAGCTCATCGAACCGATCGAGGTCCAGGTCAACCATGGTGCGGTCGATCATGTAGCCTCCGGTGACTGTGCGGAGGGCTCCGCCCTTGCCGCTTCCGGGCTGAAGGTGGCGGCGCAGGACGCTGACGTAGCTTTCCAAAGTGGACAGTGCCTCAGACGGCGGCTGGCCATTCCACAAAACTTCGATCAGGTGGTTCTTGGAGACCGGGGTCCCCAGCTTGAGCAACAGGATTTCAAGGACCTGGCGGGGCTTGGGCCCGCCAAGCTCGTGGGATCCGATCTCCACGCCGCCGCGGCGGACACGGAGCGGCCCCAGGATGTTGATGGACAACTTCGTCGTTGTTCCACCGGCGTCTTCCGTTGAGTTCGGAAGGTACTCGTCGTCGTTGACTCTCCGGGACCAACGAGTATCTTCTGCAACAGTTTGTACCATTTTGTGCACCTATCCCCATGAACTGCATTCCCCATGAATGGCTTGGATTCATACTTGTCACTCGGGCAAGTGTGGGCACGAGTATCGAGTACTCGACTTTCGGCTGGGCCACTACTTGGTTGCTTTCGCATCAAGCGGGCCACCACCAGGTTTGGGTGGCCCGCGGCTCCCCTGGAACCTCTTGCCGGGAATACAGCCGCGCTTCAGACACCAAGTTTTTCCCAAGAACCCGGGGTTAGATTCGTATTACCGCAGTAACAACGGTGCTATTGCGATCCTCGTCCCCGGAGGACCGCCGAATCAGCGTGAAATGGGTGATCCAATGAGACAGACCATGGCCGGGCCGGGTACAACCAAGTATTCCGAGTACTCGGCGATGAGCGTCTTTGCCGGCGACCCCGGAAGCCCAAAAATTTTTGCGTGGCCGGTCCCGCCTCGCGTCGTGTTACGTGCGTCACACGACAACTTCGCCCGGGTAATCCCATGAACACGGCCGGCGCACTGCGCACGGAAGTACGTTCCGTCCGCTTCCGGCTGCTGGCCACGCTGCTCGTCTTCATGGCCGTGGGCCTCTTTGTCGCCGGCGCAGTCACCCATGCCGCCCAGCTGAACAGCCTCAATGACCGCGTCAATGCCGAGCTCCAGTTGCCACGCAAGAACCTGGACGAGCTGGCCAAGCGCGGCCAGCCCAATTCCGGTGCAGCTTACGCCTCCCTGCACAGCCTGTTTACAACTTATCTGCGCAGCGGGCCTCCCGGCGGCTACGTGTCGGTGATGACCGTGGTCCGCGGCCGCAGCGTCATCCTGCCCTTCGGGGAGCAGCCGACCAAGCTCAACACGGCCGCTGTCACCGACAACATGTGGGATTGGAGTGTGCCCCGTCAGACCGTGATGCGGGACATCGACGTCGACGGCCGGCAGGTCCGCCTGGCCATCACGTCGGTGTCACTGGCGGGCGCGCGGCCAGACCAGGGTCTTCTGATTGCCTCGAGCGAGATCGGAGCCCAGCGCGCGGAGGTTTTCGCTTCGATGTGGACCTTCGCCCTGGCGTCCACCGCGACGCTCGCAATGACCGGCCTGGTGGGTTATCTGGTCACCGGGCGGCTGCTGCGCCCCGTTCGGCGGCTCCGCGAGGCCACAGAGGCCACGACATTTGAGGACCTGACCAAGCGGGTGGAAGTGCCCGACAGCACCGACGACATCGCTCAGCTGGCCATGAACTTCAACCGAATGCTCGAACGGCTGGAATCCGGATCGGAAAACCAGCGCCGCTTCGTCCACGATGCCAGCCACGAACTGCGCACCCCCATGACGATCATTCGCGGCTACCTGGAGCTGCTCCACGCCGGGGACCCCGACGACGTCGACCAGACCCGCGAGCTGCTCCTGGACGAGCTTGACCGGATGCAGGTGCTGGTGGATGACCTGCTGCTGCTTGCCCGCAGCGGACGGCCCGACTTCGTGACGCCCGGCTGGGTGGAGGCGGATGACCTCTTGGAGGACGTCCTGAACCGCGTCCGGGTCCTCGGCGAGCGCCAGTGGCGGCTGGAGGCCAGGCCCGGCGGCCTGATCCGCGCTGACCGCCGCCGGCTGACGCAGGCGCTGGAGCAGCTCGCGGCCAACGCGGTCAACCACACCTCTGAGTCGGACCGGATTTCCGTTGGCGGCGCCTGGGTAGAGGACGACGGCGGCGCTCCCCAGGGCGGGCGGGCAGTAGTTGTGCGGGAGCCGGCAGCGCGGCATTCCCCCTCCAGGGAGCTGGAAATCTGGGTCTCGGACACCGGCACGGGGATTCCGGCGGACGAGCATGAGCGCATATTCGAACGCTTCGGCAAGGGCCGCAACTCGGCGGCCATGGAAGGCTCGGGCCTCGGCCTTTCCATCGTCAAAGCCATCGCCGAGGCACACGGCGGCACTGTGCTTCTGGAGTCGGAGGAGGGCAAAGGCAGCCGCTTCGCCCTGCGGATACCATCCGGCGGCACAGATGAGAGCGATGAAACCGATGGCTCCGTCGCGGCGGACACCGGCGGCGACACCGAGGGCTTCGACGCAAAGGATGGTGCACGGCCCAAAAAACGGCACCGCGGCGGGAAGCCGAAGCTGGCCGGACCGGAGTCGGGCATTGAACTGGCCATGCGGACGGGAGGTACGCCATGACACGGATCCTGATCGCCGACGACGAGCCCCGCATTGCTGCCTTCCTCGCCAAAGGCCTCACGGCGGCCGGCTACACCACCACCCAGGTCTTCGACGGGGTGAAGGCGCTGGATTACGCGACGTCAGGAGAGTTCGACCTCCTCATCCTGGACATCAGCATGCCGAGGATGGACGGGCTTACCGTCCTCAAGAACCTCCGGAACATGCACTCAACGATTCCGGTGATCGTGCTGACGGCGGCGGACAGCCTTGAGAGCACTGTGGCGGCGCTCGACGGCGGTGCGGATGACCACATGACCAAACCCTTCCGGTTCGAGGAACTGCTCTCCCGCATCAAGCTCCGGCTCCGCGGCGCGCAGGTGGTTGCGTCCGCCCCGACGTTCGTCTGCGGCGACCTGTCCCTCGACGTGAATCTCCGGACGGCAGAGATCCGCGGCCGCGTGATCGACCTGTCTGCCAGGGAGTTCGTCATGGCGCGGACATTCATGGAGAACGCCGGCAAGGTGCTCAGCCGCGAGCAGCTTCTGAGCCGGGTGTGGGGCTACCACTTCGAGGGGTCGTCCAACGTGGTGGACGTATACGTGCGGTACCTGCGGCACAAGCTGGGTGCGGACCGCATCCAAACCGTCCGGGGCGTGGGCTACCGGCTCGTATGCCTTGGCGCTGATGGCACGAACGGCCATGGCGGTCCGGTTCAAACCCCATAATTGCACTAAACCCACCCCGCCCGGCGATGAGAAGACTCTCATCCGCGTCTCATCCCTGCCTCACCTTCACGCTTCAAAGTGAAAGCACGAAGGAGGTGTGCCGGCTGATGAAGAAGTGGTCGTTGCTGAGCATTCCGCTGGTGGGTTTCGCCGGAATAACTGTCTGGGCGCAGGCTGTTGCCGGGGCTCCAACAGGTCTGGAACCGGGCGTGATTGTTACCGAGGTGGCCCCCCGCCACTCGGTCCAGGAGGTCGGGGGATCCACTGAAAATCGGCGGCTGTCGCCGGACACCGACCCCGCTGCCGCGCCCAAGACTACTTCTCCGGCGCTTAAATCGGCTCCGCTGAACGATGCCACCACCGAGGAGTCCGGCGTCGAGTTCGTGGAGCCGGCGCAGGTCACTTCCCCGGCACCGGCACCCACCGACAATTCAACGTCCTCGAGCCAGCTCGATGACAAAGGCGGTCTCTCCAGCAACAACGGCAGGAGTGGCAGCAGCAATGGCTAGGCACACCCGGAGGCAGTCCGCAGAAGCAGTTTCTCCAGGCAAGAAGGAGCCAGTGATGCACACGGAATTCCGCGACCTGTATGAACCCATCCCGCCGGAACGGTGGGGGGCGACGGTCGACGCTGCCTTTGGCGAACCGACGACTGTAATGGTGGACGACTCCGAGCTTCATCAACAGGTCCTGGATATTATCCACAACGTGCTCGCCACGGCTGACCCGCGGTCGGATGTACGGCGCCGGCTCCTGCGCCATCTGGCTGAGAACCCGGGGCATCCCGAACAGGCACTGCTCGACCACCTGCGGGACCGGAGCCGGCGCGGCGGACGTCCCGCACGCGGCGGCCGGGCCGCAACAGTGGATCCGCACGTCTAGCAGGCGAACAGCGCAGCATCGGCTGCCCCACAGACCGGGTACCCGCCGCGGCACGGGTACCCGACGTATGTTCGGCCCGGGTTGGTTCATCCGGGCCAGTCCCTCAGAAGAGCAGCAGGACGAAGCCCCCGACGGTGCTCAGGATGCCCACTCCGGTGAGGATCCAGCCGAGGACCAGGATGACGTTGTCGTGCTTGGGCGGTTTCAGGCCCCAGCGTGAAGGGTGGCAGAGATCGTAATGGAGCTCCACCTGGGTGCCGGCCACGAGGCCCCGGGCGACGTCGGATTCCACCAGGGTCTGGCGCGGGACGTTCTCCTGGTCGGTCCAGCGGAAGCCGGTGAAGCCACCGGCGGTGTAAACCTCACCCGTGGTCCTGGTCCAGGCGCAACGGCGCCGTTCGATAATGAGTCCCCATACGAGCAACGGCACGCCGGGGAGGAAGCCCACCCACGTCATCATTTCCAGGATGGGGCCAAGTACATCCGCGAGACCGCCCATGCACCAACTTTAGCCGTCAGCCGGCCTGCGTTTAGCCCCCGGGACAGCCCCCGGTTCAGGGCGTCAGCTGCCGGTCTCCTCCGGGTGCTCCCGGGCGCGCTTGGCCTCGGGGGTCTCGCCCTGCTGCGGGATGAAATCCGGGTCCAGCTTGGTGCTGAGGTCGGTTTCGTCGCGGTCGGATTCTGCGCGACCGGGCTCTTCGGAAACAGTGCGCGTCTCGTCTGGGTTTTCGGTCATGCCCCCAACGTAATCCCCCTGCCCCACGGAGTCGAGCATCCGGGAAGACCGGGCGAACAGGACGCGCTCACCGGCCGGACAGGCGCCTCCCAGCAAACTGTGACACCCTTGCTACGATGACTTTCCAGCTCAGGGACCCCCGCCGTAAGAAACAGGGCCGCCAGCAGCAGGGCCGTCAGAAGCCCCGCGGGCCTGCCGGACGGATGCGCCTCGCGGCGGGCACCGGCTTCCTCTTCGCCGTGGCCACCCTGGCGTGCGCCGCGGGGCTCGCGGCCACTTACTACTACTTCGTCCGCACCACGACGGGGCAGTTCATCGACGAGTCCGCCCTGGTGGAGGCCGTGGACATCCACGGGCCCGCGGGCAAGGTGACCACCCGGTTCCTGGACTGGCTGCCCACCATCTCCCTGGTGATGGCCGCCGTCGTCGTTCTTCTGGTAACGGTGATTCACCGCCGATGGCGGGCCGCGGGTATTGCCGTTGCGGCGTGCGTCGCGGCGAACATCGCAACGCAGGTGCTCAAGGACCTGCTGCCGGTGCGGCCGTACCGGGGCGTAGAGACGCTGGAGCTGAACTCGCTGCCGTCCGGTCACACCACGCTGGCGGCGTCCGCGGCGGCGGCCGTGTTCCTGATGTCGTCCCCGCGGTGGCGGCCGCTGGCCGGCTTTGTCGGCGGCACGTTTGCGATCGCCTCGGGCATGTCCACCCTCGTGAACCAGTGGCACAGGCCGGCGGATGTGGTGGCGGCATTCCTGGTGGTGGGCTGTTTCATGATTCCCGCGGGCTGGCTGATTCTCCGCAACGACGGCCATGAGTGGAACGTCTGGGACGGCTTCGGCGGCCACTGGGGCTCGGCGCGGCTGTGGATCGGGCTGCCTGTGGTGCTGGGGCTGGCCTCGGCAGCGGTGTCCGTGTACTCGCTGATCATGATTGCCCCGGGCATCGGCCACGAGGCCAGTACCACCAACTACTTCTGGGCGGGCATCTCACTGATCGTGATCGCCGGGTACCTCGCCACCGTGGCCACGACGTCGCTGTTCGCGTACGCCGTCCGACGCCGGAACTGACCGGGGGCTGGCCTCACCTTCCCCTGTCCACACCGCCCGCAACCTTTACAACCCCGGCCGGGGAGCACACAATAAGTCGCACCACAGCCTCCACTGACTCAACAGTGCGCTGAAACTGGACCTGCGAAAGCAGAGGTGCGGACATGAACGACCAGGCCGGAGCGGACAAGGCCCTGAAGGAAAAGCACCGGGCCATGTGGGCGCAGGGCGATTACCCGGCCCTCGCCAGCGAGCTCGTCGCGGATCTGGGTGCCATCCTGGTGGAAGCCTGCAACATTAAACCGCGCCAGCGCGTCCTCGATGTCGGCGCGGGCGCCGGCAATGCGGCCATCCCGGCGGCCATGATGGGTGCCCGGGTGGTAGCCATCGACCTCACCCCGGAGATGTTCGACGCCGGCCGGCGGCAGGCTGCCGAACGCGGCGTTGAGCTCGAGTGGGTGGAGGCCGACGCCGAGAATCTCCCCTTTGCGGACGGCGAGTTCGACGTCGTCATGTCCTGCCTCGGCGCCATGTTCGCTCCGCACCACCAGGCAAGCGCCGACGAACTGGTGCGTGTCTGCAGGCCGGGCGGGACCGTCGGGCTGCTGCACTGGACCCCGGAAGGCTTCATCGGCCAGATGTTCACCGCCATGAAGCCCTTCGCGCCGCCCCCTCCGCCCGGCGCGCAGCCGCCGCCGCTGTGGGGCAGTGAGGACCACGTCCGCGAGCTGTTCGGCGGCCGGCTGGGCGACATCCGGGCGCAGAAGCGGACCGTTGCCATCACGAGCTTCCGGCAGCCCGAAGACTTCCTGCACTATTTCAAGTCGCACTACGGCCCCACCATCTCCGCGTACAAGTCGCTGTCCGGCGACGACGGGAAAGCCAAGGCCCTGGACGATGCCCTGACGGAGCTTGCCAGCACGTACATCGAAGCCCACGGCGATACGCCTGCGCAGATGGAATGGGAGTATCTGCTGCTCACGGCGAAGGCCAATGCCAAGCCTCAGGAAACCGGACTGTGACGGACTCCCCCGCCTCGCGCCGCGCCCTTGAGGTGGCCTCCATTCCGTCCTTCCAGAGGATCTCCGAGCACCTCAACCATTCCACCTACGCCCGCCGCAAACATCTTCCCGGCATCTGCGACTTCACCCTGGGCAATCCTCACCAGATGCCGCAGGACTCCTACGTGGACGCCCTCAGGGACGCGCTCCATCCGCATGACGACCAGTGGTTCGCGTACAAAACCAATGAGGCGGATGCCCGGGAGGCGGCCGCGGACTCGCTGAGCCGGCTGCTCGATGTTCCGTTCGAAGCCGAGGACCTGTACCTGACCACCGGCGGCTTCACCGCAATCGCCCTCGCGCTGAAGGCGGTTGCCGATCCTGGCGACGAGGTCATCTACAGCCTGCCGCCCTGGTTCCTCTACGAACCGGTCGCTGTCGAGGCCGGACTGGTCCCGGTCAAGGTCCGAATCGACCTCGAGACCTTCGACCTCGATCTGGCGGCCATTGAAGCGGCCATCACGGAGCGGACCCGCGTGGTGATCATCAATTCGCCGAACAACCCCACCGGCAGGATCTACCCGCCCGAGCTCCTCCGGCAGCTGGCAACCCTCCTCGACGAGGCATCGGCGCGGGTAGGGCGGCGTATCTATCTGGTGTCCGACGAGCCCTACAACAGGATCGTCTTCGACGGCGCCCGCTTCCACAGCCCCGCGGAGTTCTATCCCTACACCCTTCTCGCTTATTCGTATGGCAAGACGCATCTGGCACCCGGCGAACGGATCGGGTACCTGGCGCTGCCGCCGAGCATGCCCGACCGCAAGGAGCTCGGCACCGCCATCGAGGCGATGCAGCTGGCCATGGGCTGGATCTACCCCAACGCGGTGCTGCAGTACGCGCTTCCGCGGCTGGAGACGTTCACCATCGACGTCGGCCAGCTGCAGCAGAAGCGGGACCGGCTGGTCCAGGAGCTGGGCGGGATGGGATACCGGCTCCGGCCGCCCGAAGGCACCTTTTACCTGTTCATCCATTCCCCCATTCAAGATGACGAGGCCTTCACCGAGGCGCTCGGCCAGGAGGACGTCTTTGTGCTTCCGGGCGTCCTGTTCGAGACACCTGGGTTTTTCCGGATGTCCCTCACGGCCAGCGAGGACATGGTGGAGCGCAGCCTGCCCCACTTCCGGGCAGCCATCGAACGGGCAGGGCAGGACCGCCCGGAGGACGCCGAAATCAAGCTCCCCACCGGCCTCATTCCCGTCATTCCCGCGAGCCCACGAAAACTGACCTGACCGGGTTACCCCGCAAATTGGTGGCCTAAGGCAACTTTCGCCACCTGGCCGCCCCGCCTATTCCCAACCTCCGAGTGCCACCGTGGCCCGTAAGCCGCTCCCGTCGGGGGCTGGCAGACGAGGCGGGGGTGAGTGGGGTTGCATAGGTTGCGCATGTTCGGTCCGGGGTACGCGGCCTCTGCAGTCGGGTCCGGTGCAATGTGTTCCGGTGCAGTGGAGTCCGGTGCAATGGGTTCCGGGCGATGAGCAGGGTTTCTGGCCGGCATCGTGCCGCCCGCACCGGGCGCCACACGCCCTGTGCAGGCGCCACGGAGGTGGGCAATTGGCGGGCAGAGCCCCGCCGGCGTCTCCTGATTGCCTGCGCTGCCATGGCCCTGACCGCAGCCACTGCCTACGTGTCAGCCCAGGCCCCGCCGTCCGCATCTGCAAAGATGGTGCCGGCGGCCGCGCCGTCGCCAACCACGACGCCGTCGCCCAAAACCACGCCGTCGCCACCAACCACGCAGGCCCGGCAATCGAAGGCCCCGTCTCCCAGCCGCGCACCACAGCCCAGTCCCAAGGCGACGGCCACCGGGAGGCCGGCACCATCCCCGCCCGCCGCCGTCGTGCACCCCGCCCCTTCACCGGCGACGGCAGCGCAAGAGGCGCCGGCTCCTAAGGCCGCCGCACAACCGGCGCCGCCGGCGGCACGCGCCGACGCAATCCTCGAGGAGCAGCTCAACGCCATCATTGCGAGCAACAGCCGCTACCAACTGGGGGTCGCCCTCGTTGACATGTCCGACGGCGTCGTCCGCCAGTACGGCGTCCGGGAGAAGTTCGTGGCGGCCAGCACGGGCAAAATCCTTGCCGCCGCCGCGTATTACCACCTGGCCGAGGCGGGCATCGTTTCCCTTGCGGCGCCTATTGGCCGCAGCACCGCGGCGTTCCAGCTCCGGCAGATGATCCAGCAAAGCAACAACACGTCCTGGGCCCTGCTCCTTAACACCATCGGCTACCAGGGGATCCACGAATATGCGGCGTCGCTCGGCATTCCGTACGACAGAACGTCCAACACGCTGTCCGCCGCGGAGACAGCCAGGATCCTGGTCATGCTCTACAACGGGCGCCTGCTCAACCCGGCCCACACCGCCGAACTGCTGTCCTACATGCAAAACACCAACTACGAGACACTCATCCCCGCAGCGGTGCCGCCGGCGATCACCGTTTTCCATAAGTACGGGCTGCTCAACGGGAATCTGCACGACGCGAGCATCCTGGTCCGGGGGCAGCGCGCCTACGCCTTCGTGGTGTATTCCCGCGGCCCCGGCATTGCCGATATCCCTGTTCAATCAAGCATCATCCACCAGCTCACACAGACAGTTGTGCAACAGCTGTTCTGACCGACGACGACGGGTTCCCGGCACTGCCTTGCCCGTCATGCAAGGGGGGGTCGCTCCCGGGACTTTGGGGGGTTGCCGGCCCGGCATGTCAGGGGGGTGCAATGCCGGGCCGGCTAACTGGCTGAACGACCACTCGCGGCTGTGGCTTCGGACCAGATGGAAAAAGAGTGCCAGCGGTTCCTAGGAAATTCCCAGTCAACCTTGGAGAACCCAGACCCCCCACCCAAACGGCGGCCGCATGCCGTCCCGCACTGCCGGCGCGTTCTCCGGTTTGGGGGGACCTGACCCTCTTCGGCGGTCCAAGGTTCACCGGTAAATCCACCATGACCTGCAGCAACAATTACGGCAGACGGCACTTTCCCTTCACACCGGGATTTTGCCGGCAACGCCGCCGGTCTCAGCGCATGCCGGAAGGGCCCGCGGGGCGGCGAAGGTGGAAGGTGAATAAGATGATGACCCCGGACCCGCACTCACCCGGTGACAGCCACTGGCAGTCCCACACGTCGGAGAGGCTGCCTGCTCATCAGGCTGCAGGCAGCCCAGCAGTTCCTGACCCGGCGTGGGTCAGCCACCGGCCAGCGCAGCGCGCTCCCCAGGGCGGCATACTGCAGCGCCAACTGATGCGGCTCATCGGCGAAATCCTCGGCGACGAAGGTCTCAGATCGGACCTCCGGCTGTCGCTGCTCAGGCACATCGCCGAGCATCCCGGACATCCCGAACAGGCAATGCTCGCGCATCTGCACGAGATCCAGGACGAAGGCTGACGGCCGCCGGTTCCTGACTTCCAAAGAGCAATTTTTCCGCCGAACCCCTTGGAGGATCCATGAAAACCAGAGCAGCCCTCGCGCTTTCCGTGGCCGGGATCCTCGTGACTGGGTCCGCCGCCCTCGCCGTGAACACGCAGGTACTGAGCACTACGCCCTCCGGTACCGGCAACGCGAACAGCGTCCTCCTGCCGAACAACTCCAGCAGGACGGCGGCACCGACCGCCGCGGTCGGGGCAAAAACCACGCCGAACGTGGCGTCCGTGGTCGGCGGCGGCAGCACAGTTAACGCCCCCGCGAAGACTACCGGGGCACCGGAATCCGGTGACCGCAAGGGCGGCCGGCGGACGGCGCCGTCACGGTCGCCGTCATCCCCGCCATCGCCGTCGCCTGGTGACGATCTGGATGATAAGAACGGCACGGCGACGGGCAAGTCCGACGCCGGCCCTGCCGTGTCCCAGCCCGGCGGCACCTTCGGTTCCCCGTCCTTGGGCACCGGCGTCGCCGGGGATCCCGCCGTCGTCGCCGTCCAGCCGGGCGACGACAAAGGCGGCCTTCGGACCGTCCCGGAACCGGGCGATGACAAGGGCGGGCAGCGCAAGGCTTCCGGCCCCAAAGAAGACAGCGGCGCCCACGGTTCGGACGACTGAAGCGGGCGACCAAATCCGGGGCGAAAACCCTCATTGGCGGACCTTCTGCCCTCACGCGGGAGGCCCGCCCGCATGACACGGCACTACCAGAAATGAGTCGCAAATCAGGACCGCCCCGCCGGGGAATAGGGAACTCTTCCTTTGGTCGATCCACAAATCAACCTGTATCGTATTCATTTAGGTAGGCCGAAACTCCTCTGTAGCCGCAGAGCTCCAGGGGTTTCGCCCCGCGTCTCGAGCGCGCCAGCCACTCCCGGCCCCCAAAAGATCCCCCAGACAAGCCCAGCAATGCCCTGCTGTCCGGAACGCCCCGGTCAGCCCAGCTCCCGGCACCATTCTCAGGGGAGCACAACAGTGATGAAAGGCCGGCATTATGTTCGCCGACACCCGCACCACCTTGACCCGCCCTGAAACCCGTACCGCCACAAACTCCGCATCCAGGCATCAACCCGAGCGCCGACCAGTTCCGGCCCGCCGCAACCGCGCCGCGCTGAGGACTCCCGCGTCCCGCAAGCAGACCGTCCGGCTGTTGCTGCTGGGCGTCCTCTGCACAGCAGGCTGGCTCGCCTCCCTGCTGGTGGGGCACTTTGTGGAGTTCGGTCCGCTCCTGCACTGCATCGGGCTTGCCGGCCACATCCTCGCCCTCGTGCTGGCCTTCGGCACCATCCTTGTGGTGGACTGGCTGGGCCTGCTGTGGCTCATGGGCAAGGTGCACATGCATGCCTCTCCCAAGCTTGAACGCGCAACAAAGCCGCTGATTTGGGGCGGCCTGGCGCTGCTGCTGGCATCGGGAGCGCTCATCAAGCCCGACATCACCAACCCAGTGACCGCGGTGAAGCTCGGCTGTGTGCTCATTCTGATGCTGAACGGCTTGGGCATCGCGCCGGCCATGCACAAGATGTTCGCGCTTCCGCGGGAAACACGCTTCAGCGAACTGGGCCGCCGGTTGCGCACGCGCCTGCTGATCGCACTCAGCATCTCGCAGGCGTGCTGGTGGACGGCTGTGCTGATCGGCCTCGTTAACAGCACGCTCCGCCGCTGGACGGGGATCCCCAACTGACTCGCAGTTGTTGTCGTTTTCAGCCTCGAAAACGACAACAACTGCGAGTCACTTGGCAGGACTTCAAAAGCAGGCGTCCCTAGGCGTCCGGGGCGCTGACGAGCTCCAGGGGACGCGAAGTCCCGGGCCGGCCGCCCGCCACATTCGCGCCGAGCACCCGATGGGCGCAGGCCGCCAAGTCACTGCAGGCCGCCGGATGCGCGCGGGCCGCCGCCACCAGATCCTTGCTGTGCCCGTGCTGCGGGTTGGCAAAGAACTCGGAGGTGCCGGCCAGCTCCACCAGGGCGCCCTGGTACAGCACGGCCACCCTGTGGCTCATGTACCGGATGACATTCATGTCGTGGGAAATCATGATCAGCGAAAGACGGCGGTCCCGGTGCAGGCGCAGCAGCAGATCCAAGACCTTGCGCTGCGTGACGGCATCCAGCGCCGACGTCGCCTCGTCGCAGATCAGCACCGCCGGGTCCAGCAGCAGCGCGCGGGCGATCGTCAGCCGCTGCAGCTGGCCGCCCGAGCACTGGCTTGGGTACCTGTCCAGCAGGTCGGGGTCCAGCTCAACGTCCCGGACGGCCTGGCGGATCCACTCCCGGCGCCCGTCCGCCGCGCCCGTCCCTTGGCGGAGCAGCGGCGCTTCCAGACTGGCGAACAGTTTCATCCGGGGATCGAAGGCGTCGTGCGGTTCCTGGAAGACGAGCTGCACCGCGGTGCCGGGAACACCGCGACTGGCACTGCCGCCGTCGTTCTTGCTGTCCCCTGCCGGCAGTGTCCGGGAAATGCTGCCGCGGTCCGGTGCCTCAACCCCCACCAGCAGCCGGGCCAGGGTGCTCTTCCCGGAGCCTGACTGGCCCAGGACGCCGAGGATCTCGCCTTCGCGAAGGCTCAGCGAGACGTCCTCCAAAGCCGGCCGGGCGCCGCGCCCCTTGGCGAACCGCTTGGTGACGCCGTCCAGCGCCAGGATGTCACGGGACGGAGCGAGGCCGAGGGCCTCCCCGGCCACCGCAATACGGCGGCGGGTGAGGGCGCACGCCTCCAGCAGCTCCCTGGCACAAGCAGTCTGGGGTGCGCCAAGGACGGACCTGGCGGGGCCTTCCTCCTGGACGCGGCCGGCATCCATCACTACCACGCGGTCAGCGAAAGCCGAGACGGTGGCCAGGTCGTGCGTGATGTAGAGGACGCCGAGCCCGTGCTGGCGCCGCTGGGTGTCGATCAGTTCCAGGATCTGCCGCTCCAGCACCTTATCCAGCGCGGACGTCGGCTCGTCGGCGAGCAGCAGCTCCGGCTGTCCGGCCATGGCCACGGCCAGCATGGCCCGCTGCGCCATGCCGCCGGACAGCTGGTGCGGATATGCCCGGGCGACCCGCTCCGGGTCCTCGAACCCGGCGTTGCTGAGCAGCTCCACCGCCTGCGCCCTGGCCTCGCGTCCGCGCAGACCGCGGTGCAGCTTCAGCGGCTCGGCCAGGTGGCTGCCAATGATCATGCGCGGGTTGAACATCCGCTTGGGCTGCTGGTACAGCATCCCGATCCGGCCGCCCCGCAGGCGGTTCAGCTCCGCGCCGCTGGCGGCAAGCAGGTCGGTTCCGCCCAGGGTGATGGCCCCCGATGCGGCCCGGATCTGCGGCGGCAGCAGTCCCAGGACGGACAGCGCGGTCATCGTCTTGCCGCTTCCGGACGCCCCAACCAGGGCGACAAACTCGCCCGGTGCCACGGTGAGGCCGACGCCGGAAAGCACCGGACGGGCGGACGGGCCGGAGGAACTGCCGGGAGAACCACCGGCTGGAGCCCGCAGGCTGAGGTGCAGGTCCTCGATGATCAGGCCCTCACGCATGGGTGATCTCCGGGGCAGGGGCGGAAGCCAGAAGCAGCCGGCTGCTGGACATGCGCGCCAGGTGTTGGCCAATGAGCGTGACGCACAGCGCCACGGTGAAAATCACCAGGCCGGGTGCAAGGATGGTCAGCGGCGACCTCACGGCGTACGGCTGGGCGGCGGCGAGCATCGAGCCCCAGTCGGACTGCGGGGGCTGCACGCCGAGGCCCAGGTAGGACAGGGCGCCGACGCTGATCAGGAACTGCCCGAACCGTAGCGTGGCCTGCCCCAGCAGCGGACCGGCCAGGTGCGGCAGGATGTGCCGCCGCACCGTGAACCAGGGAGTGCAGCCCAGCACGCGGGCCGCCTCGATGAAGCCGCGGGCGGAAACGTCGTAGGCCAGTGCCCGGGCCAGCCGCGCGAAGGGTGTCCAGCCGGTGACGGTCAGGGCCAGCAGCAGGGACGGGTAGCCTGCTCCCAGCGCGGCCACCAGGAACAGTGCCACCACCATCTCCGGCATGGCCAGCAGGATGTCGTTGGTGCGGGTGAAGAACTCGTCCAGCCACCCCCGCCGGCGCGCGCTGAGGACGCCGATCGCCGTGCCGATGACCGCGGTGAGCACCGTGGCCAGGGCGGCGATGGTCAGGGAGAAGCGGCCGCCGTCGAGCAGCCTGCTCAGGGTGTCGCGGCCCAGGTGGTCGGTGCCCAGCCAGTGGGCTCCGGTGGGCGCGGACAGCCGGGAGGCGAGGTCCTGTTGGGCGGACGGATAGGGCGCGATCCAGCCGGCAAGGGCCACGGACAGCACCACGACGGCCAGCATGCAGGCGGCCAGCCGGACGTGCAGGGGAAGTTTACGCATGCCGCATCCTGACCTGGGGGTTGAGGAGCCCGTGGACCAGGTCCGCCGCCGTGGTCAGCAGGACAGCCAGCCCGACGACCACCACCACTGCCCCCTGCGCCAGCGGAATGTCGCTGTTCAGGACCCCGTCGAACAGCAGCCGCCCCATCCCGGGGATCGCGAAGATGACCTCAACGATGACCGATCCGCCCAGCAGGCCCGCGAACCACACGGCCGCGAGCGTGGTGAGCGGCAGCAGGCCGTTGGGGATCACGTGCTTCCGCACAGTATGGAAGTAGCTCAGTCCCCTGCCCCGTGCGGCGGTGACGTGGTCGGCGCCCAGCGCATCGAGCATTCCCTCGCGCACCGCGGACGTGAAATGGCTTGCCGGACGCAAGGCGAGGACCGCCACGGGCAGCACGGCCGACGTCGGGCCTTCCCACCCGGCGGACGGCAGCACGGACAGTTCGAGCGCGAAGACCAGCACCAGCATGGGCGCCAGCCAGTATTCCGGCATGGCAATGAACGCCTGGGAGACTGCGGTGATGGCCTTGTCCGCCGTCCGCCCCTCGTTCAGCGCTGCGGCAATGCCGAGGATCACCGCTATCAAGGCCGCCATGGCGAGCGTCATGACCACCAGGCTGAGCGTGACCCAGAGCGCCGGCAGCACCTGGTCCACCACGGGCGTGCGGCTGGTGTAGGACAGGCCCATATCGCCGCTCGCGAAGCGCCACAGCCACCGCAGGTACTGGGTCCACAGGGGGTCCTGGAGACCCAGCTGGGCCGTCAATGCCTGGACGGCGGAATCATCGACGGCGTCCCCGGCCACCCGCGAGCGGATGATCTTGCGCACCGGGTCGCCCGGGGTGACGTACGGGATGAGGAACACCACGAAAGACGCCAGGAGAACGGCGACCACCAGGGCCGCCGTTCTCCTGGCGAGGAACAGCATCATGCCGGACCCTGCGCTCGGGGCCCGCGGTACGGGGACGTCACGATCCGGACTTGGCCGTTTCGGCCCGGAGCACGTAACGGGCCAGCGGGTCCTGGACGTGGGCCTGGAGGTCGGTGCGGACGGCGTCGGTGGCCTGCTCGTTGACCAGCCACACGTTCACGGCCTGCTCCTGAAGGATCCGGCCGGCCTCGGCGTACAGCTTGTACCGCTCCTGGGCGTCGGCCGTCGTGGCTGCCTGGGCGATCTTCTTGTCGTACTCCGCGTTGCAGAAGTGGCTGAGGTTGTACGTGCCGTCGCAGGTGTAGTCCGCGGTGAGAAAGCCGATGGGGTCGGCGATGTCGATCAGCCGGTTGCGCTGGCTCAGCACCATGTCGTAGTTGCCGGACAGCAGGTCCGGTTCCACGGCGGCGTACTCCTTGGTGGTGATTTTCACCGGAACGCCCACGGCCTTCAGGTTCTCCTGAATGACGGTGGCCACGTCAGCGAACTCCGCACGCTCCACGATCGCGATGATCTCCAGCGGCCGGCCGGCGGTATAGCCGGCGGAGGCGAGCAGCTTCTTGGCGGCGTCGAGGTCCTGCTTCGGCGTCTGGGCACCCTCGATGGCCCACGGCTCCGACGGCGCGAACGGACCGGTGGCCGGAATCGCAGCGCCCTCATACACGCTGGCGGCCAAGGCGTCCAGATCGACAGCCGAGCGGACCGCCTTGCGGAAGTCGACGTCGTCGAACGGGGCCTTGCCGTTGTTCATGTACAGCGTGGCGGTGCGCGGCGAATCCGCCTTCAGGACCTTGACGTTGGAGTCCGACTCCAGCGCGGCCAGGCCGGAGACGGGGATGGACAGGGACACGTCCGCTTCGCCGGTCTGGACCTGCGCGGTGCGGGTGGCGCCGTCGGTGATGAACCGGATCTCTGCGCCGGCAAGCTGCACCTGCCCGCCCCAGTAGTTTTCGTTGCGGTTCAGGGTCAGGGACTGCTTCGGCTTCTCGGACACCGGTTTGAAGGGGCCGGTGCAGTGGCCGAACGGATCGACGGTCTCGCCCTTGAAGGCGGCCGGCGACAGCACGCCGGTGTTGACGCTCGCCACCCGGTAAGGAACCAGCGGGCTCTCGGACGGAGTGGTCACGCGGACCGTGTTCTCGTCGACCGCCTTGACCGCCTTGACCGCCTTCGGGCTGAACGCGCGGGCGGGGACTTCGGCGTCAAGGACGTTCTGCAGGGAGGTCACCACCGCTTTGGCATCCAGCGCGGCGCCGTCCTGGAACTTGACGCCCTCGCGGATCTTGAAGTCCCACTCGAGGTCGGAAACCTGCTTCCACTCCGTGGCGAGCGACGGCACGATCTTCCCCTGCGCCTCGTCGTAGCGCGTCAGGGTCTCAAGGCAACCGGACAGGGAAAGGATGTAGGCGGCGTCGCTCTCCAGAGCCCAGTCCGCCACGGGTGCTCGGAAGTTGTCGACGACGATCCGCTGGTCAGGATCGGCCGCCTGGCTGGACTTGCCGGACTCGCCGCTGAAGCCGCAGGCGGACAGTGAGAGAAGCGCCACGAGCCCCACGGACACGGACAGCGGGAAGGAAGAGCGCAATGAAACCACCTAGATTCATGTCTGCGGAAAGGGCAGACGCACAGCGAACGGCCGAAAGGGCCAAGCTGAGTGTAGGCTAACCTAACTTCTTCGGCCAAAGCGGTCGCGTCATATGGCCGGACTCCGCTGGTTGAGCCTGCCGCATCCGCACACCTTCAGTAGTTGCGCCGGTGCCTAAGCCTGGGGAGCACGACGGCGAACACACCTGCCGCTGCGAACCCCAGTACCCCGGTGGCCGTCACCCCGGCGCCGAGGGAGGCCACGGCCGTCACCGCGGAGAGCAGCACCGGCCCGCCGGTGGAGCCGGCGTCAGCCATGAACCGCCAGAGGCCCAGGAACTGCCCGCGGCCGCGGTCGGGCGAGAAGTCGGCACCCAGCGTCATCACCAGGCCCGAGCTGATCCCGTTGCCGAAGCCGATCAGCAGGGCCGCCAGCAGCAGGCTGGTGAACCCGGCGGTGAGCGGGATCAGCACCAGCGCCACGCCCATGATCAGCGTGGACGGGATGGCCACCCACTGCCGCCCGCGCCGGTCCATCACCTTGCCCGCCGGATAGAAGACCAGCATGTCGATCGCTCCGGAGAGCCCGTACACCAGCGAAGCGTGCGTGGGGTCGAGGCCCAGGTGGTCGGCCCACAGCGGGATCACCACCTGGCGGGAGGCGCGCAGGGCGCTGAGCAGCAGGATGCCCATTCCGGCAGTCAGGAAAATGCCCGCATGCGAGACGGCCACGCCGCGCAGGGTGGGCTCCGGTCCGGTCCTGCCGTCAGATCCGTGCACCGCCACCAGGTCGGGGACGGCCACGGCGAGGACGGCGGCCGCCGCCATGCCGGCCACGCCCACCCAGTACGCGCCGCTGATGCCAACGAATGCCATGGCTGCGGCGCCGATGAACGGGCCGATAAAAGTTCCGATGCGGCTCACGCCGCCCAGCGTGGACAGGGCACGGGCGCGGAACTCCACCGGAACCGCTTCGGTGAGGTACTTCTGCCGGGCCAGGCTGAAGACGGCGGCGGACATCCCGACGACGGCCATCGCCGCCGCGAGCAGCCAGAGCCCGTCGCTGATCACCAGCGACAGCCCGGCGGCCAGCAGCGCGAGCGCCCCCGCGGCGGCCGCACCCACAATGGACCACCGTTCGCCGAACTTCAGGGTGATCATCGACGCCGGCAGGTTGAAGAACCACGAGCCCAGCCCCATGAGCGTGACGATCAGGGCGGCCACGGCAACGGATGCGCCCAGTTCACGGGCGGACAGCGCCACAACAGGCAGGATGGCGCCCTGGCCAACGCTGAACAGGAGGGCAGGGCCGAACGCCGGAACAGCGATGCCGCGAAGGGTGAAGGGCGGCGGGCTGTTCGGCGGAGTCATTCCCTTTATCGTAGGCGGGGGCCGGGGCGGCACGGCGGAAACCCGGGCTCCACGAGGCCAGAATCACAACGATTTGATTTACATCGCTCCGGAACCTGAATCGAGCTTGGCGAAAGTACTAAGCGTGCTTAGCCTTGGATCAGGGCGAGGCGCGCGGACCCCAACTGGACATCGAGCATGGTTCCGAAACAACTGAACAGCCGCAGGAGTGATCATGGAAGTCTGGCCGGGCAGCGCGTATCCACTGGGTGCGACCTTTGACGGGATGGGGACAAACTTCGCGCTCTTCAGCGAGGCGGCCACCGCCGTCGAACTGTGTTTGATAGCCGGCGACGGCACGGAAACCCGCGTCGAGCTGCTCGAAGCGGACGGGTATGTGTGGCACTGCTACCTGCCCCAGATCCAGCCCGGGCAGAAGTACGGATACCGGGTCCACGGGCCCTATGACCCCGCCAGGGGCCAGCGCTGCAACCCCAACAAGCTGCTCCTGGACCCCTACGCCAAGGCCGTTGCCGGGCAGGTGCACTGGCACCCGGCCATGTTCTCCCACAACTTCGGCGACCCGTCCTCCCGCAACGACCAGGACTCGGCGCCGCACACCATGCTGGGCGTGGTCATTAACCCGTTCTTCGACTGGGCCGGGGACCGGCCGCCCCGGATCCCCTACCACCGCTCCGTCATCTACGAGGCGCACGTCAAGGGTCTCACCGAGCTGCACCCCGAGGTGCCCAATGAGCAGCGCGGCACCTATGCCGGCGTCGCCCATCCTGCCGTCATCGCCCACCTGCAGCGGCTGGGCATCACGGCCATCGAGCTCATGCCGGTGCACCAATTCGTCAATGACGGGACGCTGCAGGAGAAGGGGCTGAGCAACTACTGGGGCTACAACACCATCGGCTTCTTCGCCCCGCAGAACACGTACAGCTCGATCGGCCAGATGGGCCAGCAGGTCCAGGACTTCAAGGCGATGGTCCGCTCGCTGCACCGTGCGGGGATCGAGGTGATTCTCGACGTCGTCTATAACCACACGGCGGAAGGGAACCATCTGGGACCCACCCTGAGCTTCAAGGGGATCGACAACGCCGCGTATTACCGCCTGCTGGACAACGACAAGCAGTACTACGTCGACTACACGGGCACCGGAAATACCCTCAACGTGCGGCAGCCCCACTCCCTGCAGCTGCTGATGGACTCGCTGCGGTACTGGGTCACCGAGATGCATGTGGACGGGTTCCGTTTCGATCTCGCCGCCGCTTTGGCCAGGGAGTTTTACGACGTCGACCGGCTCTCCACGTTCTTTGAACTCGTGCAGCAGGACCCCATCGTGTCGCAGGTGAAGCTGATCGCGGAGCCGTGGGACGTTGGCCCGGGCGGGTACCAGGTGGGCAATTTCCCGCCGCAGTGGACGGAGTGGAACGGCAAGTACCGCGACACCGTGCGCGACTTCTGGCGGGGCGAGCCGGCCACGCTGGGCGAGTTCGCGTCGCGGTTGACCGGCTCCGCGGACCTGTACGAGCGGTCGGGGCGGCGGCCGGTGGCGTCCATTAACTTCGTCACGGCGCACGACGGCTTCACCCTGCGGGACCTGGTCTCGTACAACCAGAAGCACAACGACGCCAACGGCGAGGGCAACCGCGACGGCGAATCGCACAACCGCTCCTGGAACTGCGGCGCGGAGGGCCCGACGACGGAGCCGACCGTGCTGGCGCTCAGGGCGCGGCAGCAGCGGAACTTCATCGCGACCATGCTGCTGTCGCAGGGCGTGCCGATGATCGCGCACGGCGACGAGATGGGCCGGACGCAGCAGGGCAACAACAACGTCTATTGCCAGGATTCCAAGCTCAGCTGGGTGGACTGGGACGCCGTCGACATGCCGCTCATGGACTTCACGTCCGCCGTGAACCGGCTGCGCGCCCAGCACCCCACGTTCCGGCGCAGCACGTTCTTCGACGGCCGGCCGGTCCGGCGCGGCAAGGGCGAGAAGCTGCCGGACATCGTGTGGCTGAACGAGGACGGCATGGAGATGCTTCCGGAGGACTGGGGCCGCGGCTTCGGCCGGACCATCGGCGTGTTCCTCAACGGGGACGGCATCCAGGGCCGGGACGACCGCGGCCGCCGGATCACCGACGTGAACTTTCTGCTGTACTTCAACGCGCACGACGACGACATCAAGTTCACGCTACCGGCCGTTGAGTTTGCCGAGGCCTGGGACATGGTGATCAACACGGCGGGCACCGGCGTGGAGCTCGGTCCGATCGGCGCCGGCTCGGTGCTGAAGGTGGCCGCCAAGTCCATGGCGGTCCTGCGCGCCCGGGACCTGACCCAGCCCCAACCCAACCTCTCCATCGCCCCCGGCCTGCAGTCCCCCGGCCCCGCGTAATTCCCTTCCTGCCCCAAAACCCTTCCTCACCTCCTGCCGCCCAACCCCCCCCCAACCCTTCCTCACCTCCTGCCGCCCAACCCCCAACCCTTCCGCAGTGACGTTTGCCACGGTCGGCATTGATGGGTATTTTTGCTCTCACAGCGGTCTTCCGGGCGGCATTCAGGTAAAACTGAGGTCTCGCCGTCGTACTTTCGGACGATTAGCAGCACGAGCGTCTCTCCCGCCTGGTCCAGCGGATTCTTAGGAGCAACGGTGGTGAGTTGTTCTGCCGCGTGCTGAAGCGCCGGGGCTGGGCCCGGCGGCCATTTCGTGTTTGGGGGACGCAGACCATGACCGCAGCATCCAAATGGGCAGCCGCCGGTTCGTCGGCAGCCGTGTTGGCGGGCGAGCTCCTCTTCGGAGCCCCTACGGCCGGCGCAGCACCGGGTGATCCCGCCTGCGTGCAGGCTTCAACGCAGTTTGAGGCCGCCCTCTCAGCCGCCGGCATCACTGAGGCCACAGTTGCCGATCTTGAATCCAAGGCCGCGGTTGCGGCGGACGCCGAGGCGCTTTACCGTGCGCTGGAGGAAGCGGCCGGAGCGATTCCCGCGGCCCAACTCGGGGCCGCACAGACGGCGCTGGACGAGGCCGTCGCAGCAACTGCGGCCGCCGAGGCCGCCGAGGAGGAGGCCGAGGATTCGGGCGATCCGGCCGCCATCACTGCTGCCCAGGAAGCCACTGAAGCAGCCGAGGAGACCGAGGACGCAGCCCGTCAGACGGTGGCGGACCTGACAGCGGTGTACAACGCAGCCATCAACACGCCGGAGGTCATCGCAGCCCGGGACGCCTTTGAGGCGGCGGCCGCCGACTTCGATACCGCACTGGCCACCTACTCGCTGGATGAATCTTCCGCCGCCGACCTCGCGGGCCTCTTCGAGGCCTTCCTGACAGCCTGCAACCCGGACGCCCCCGGCGTCGATCCGGTGGTCACGCCGTCGGTGACCCCACCGGCCGCTGCCCCCGTCACCACCCCGGGAAGCACGACGCCGGACGTCGCCAATGCGGCCAATCTGGCCGACGCCGGGGGCGGCACCGCGGCAGTCGCCAGGAACAAGGGCCTCAACGTGCAGACGGGAGCAGAAGCCGAGCCGGGTGCCCACCCCGGCCTAGCGCTCCTCGCCGGGCTGCTCGCGGCAGGCATCGCTGTGCCCGCGACGGTGGCGATGAGGATGCGCCGACTGGAGCGCACCCATAAGTAAACACTTGGCTCCGCAAACCGCCGCCGGCCAGCGCGGTTCCTTCCGCCGGCGCTGGCTTGCCGTTCCGGTCGTTGCCGCCGCTGGCCTCGCGGCGGCTCTCATCCTGGCGCCGTCGAACGCTGTACCGCCAAACGACGGCGGCAGCACCGCCGTCGCACCTTCAGCCGCGCACTCAACACGTGTCCCCTCCGCGGTGGGTTCCCCGGCCACGCCCAGCCCGAAGCCGATCCGGCCGCTGGCTGCGCCGCCGACGGCGGTATCCATCGGCGCGGCCAACCTCAGCGTGCGGGTCCTGCCGCTGACGCCGAGTGCCGACGACCTCGCTTCCGAATCGCTCGTGCCGCCACTGACTCTTGACGCGTATTGGCTGACGGGCTACGGCGTTCCGGGCGCGGGTTCGGCCAACACGACGTACATTGTGGGGCACAGCTGGGACGGTCGGGATGCCCCGTTCAACCGGCTCAGTGACAGCTCGCTCGTGGGCAAGGCACTGACGGTCACCACTGCGAAGGGCGTGCTGGAGTATGTCGTGGATTCGGTGACGACGCACGACAAGAACACGCTCAAGGACAGCGACATCTGGAACGTCGTGCCCAACCGGGTTGTCCTGATCAGCTGCTACACCGAGGACCCGTGGGGCAAGAACGTGGTGGTCACAGCTTCGCCGGCGCCGTCCTCCTGAGCCCGACGCTTCCTCACCTCCCGTCGCTTCTTGCCGAACGCGTCCTCACTTCCGGCACCGCCCGAGAAAAACGAATTACCCGCTGGACCCCCCGAACGCGGAAAGGTCATCCGTGTTGATGTGGTCGACACCGGACGCGGTAACCGAGCGGGCCGGAGCCGTGATCTCTACAAGCTCGATCAGCGGTGAGGAAGCGTGCGGGAACAACCGACGAGACGTGAGGAAGGGTCCGGGAGAAGGCGACGAGACGTGAGGAAGGGTCCGGGAGAAGGCGACGGAAGGTGAGGGAGGGTTTGGACAGGTAGGGAGGGACCGCGCCGGGCTAGCCTACGTGGATGCCGGGGCGGCGGGCGGGGTCGGGCTCGTTTTCGCGGATGATTTCGCGGACCACAGGGGCGGTGTCGCCGCGGCCCAGCAGGAGGTAGCGCATGAGGTGGGCCAGCGGGTTGCCCTCGGCCCATTCGAAGTAGGCGTGCGGCCGGACTCCGGTGGCGTCGTGCAGGGCCAGCAGGATCGCGGCGATGGCGTTGGGCGCGGCCGGGCTGTTGGCGCGAAGGACACGGTGGCCGGCCACCTCGACGCCGCGCACCGTGAGCACCTCACTGAACCCCGACGGGTCCGTGACGTCGATCTCCAGGAACATCACATCGGCAGTGCCCGGCACGGGGTTGTTCTCCCGCTGCGCCGCCTCCTTCTCCGCGTACTCCTTGGCGTCCCTGGCCTGCGGGCGGTTGGCGATGATGTTGATGCGCCCGTCGTAGTCAATCGTGTCCGTCACGAAGCGGCGCGCGGCCTCGTCGAACTCGATCCGGTCCACCCGCAGCTCGGTGGTCCGCGAGACACGGGACACCAGCGACACCACCACGATGCCCAGGATGAAGAACCCGGAGATCGCCAGTCCGTCCGGCTTCTCGATCACGTTTTCCACGAGGGCGTAGAGCATCACGAGGGTCAGGACGGTGAAGCCGACGGCGGCCCCGCGCTTCTTCTTGCGCGCGGCGGAGATGCTCACGGCCACCGCGCCGGAGACCATCATGAACAGGATCCCGGTGGCGTACGCACCTGCCTGGGCGTTGACGTCGGCCTTGAAGCCGATGGTGATGAGGATGCTGATGGCCGTGTACACCAGGACCACGGGCCGCACCGCGCGGGACCAGTCGGGGGCCATGCCGTAGGACGGCAGGTACCGGGGCACGATGTTGATGAGCCCTGCCATCGCGGAGGCGCCGGCGAACCACAGGATCAGGACGCTGCTGACGTCGTACACGGACCCGAAGCCGTTGCCGAGCCGCTCGTGCGCCAGGTATGCGAGCGCACGGCCGTTGGCCGGCCCGCCCTCCTGGAACGCCTCGGCCGGGATCAGCACGGTGGTCACGAAGCTGCTGCCGATCAGGTACACGCTCATCACCACGGCCGCCGTCGTGAGGAGCTTGCGGGTATTGCGGATCCGGCTCTGCAGCGTCTCTTCCGGCGTGGACCCGGAAGCCTTCACCAGGGGCATCATGCTGACGCCGGTTTCGAAGCCGGAGAGGCCCAGCACCAGCAGCGGGAACGCCAGGATCGCGGGCCCGGCGATGTTGCCAAAACCGCCGCCAAAGGAGGTGAGCTGCGCCATCCAGGCGGCGACGGCACCCGGCTGGGTGACGGCGTCGTAAATTCCGGTGCCGATGATGACGGCGTTCAGGAGCAGAAAGACGCCCACCAGCGGAATGGCCACCGCCACCGCCTCGGAGAAGCCCAGCAGGAACACCCCGCCCAGGATCAGCAGCATCACCACGGTGATGGGGACGGCCTGGCCCTCCAGGAACGGCGGCAGGTACGGGTTCTCCAGCATGTGCACGGTGGCGTCGGCGGCGGACAGGGTGATGGTGATGATCCACGACGTCGCCACGAACCCGAGCAGCACCAGCACGAACACCTTGCCGCGCCAGAACGGCAGCAGGTTCTCGAGCATGGCCACGGATCCCTGGCCGTGCGGGCTCTCGTGCGCCACCCGCCGGTACATCGGCAGCATGCCCAGCAGCGTCAACGCCACAATGAGCAGCGTGGCCAGCGGCGACAGCGCACCGGCGGCGAGTGCGGCAATGCCCGGCAGGTAGGACAGCGTGGAGAAGTAGTCCACGCCGGTCAGGCACATGACCTTCCACCAGCTCTGCTGGTGTCCGGTGCCCTCCGCGGATTCCGGCCCCACCGGCTGGTGCACCTTGTGCTCCAGCAGCCAGCGTGTGAACGCGCCGCCGGGGCCGTTCTCCCGCTCGGGGTTGGGCACACTGGCCGGAACGGAGTACTGGGCTGGTGCGGTCATGGAGTGTCTTTCTGGATTTTGGGGAAGCTCTCGCCGCCGGGCCGCTGGAGAGCGGCGGGAGGTTCGACGGTCAGCGGCTCGAGGGTTGCGCCGTCGGACGGCGGGACGGTGTCCGACGGCGGGGGCTACTTCGTTGCTCTGATGAGCCGGTAGATCATGTAGCCGGTTGCGCCGATCCCGAGGATCAGCCACAGCAACGGGGCGCTTTGGGTCAGCATGGCAGGACACGGCCTTGCGTGCTTGAGGTGGCCACAGGGTCCTTCGATTCACATGGGCAGTTTGCTGATGACCACGGGAGCCTAGCACCGGCCGGAATCCGCAAAGCGCCAAAACCGGGGATCTTAACGCTTTCTTAACGCCTCCTTCTTCATACCGGCTGCAGGGAACACCGCGGTGGTAGCGTGACGCGTATGCGCGACGTTCCTGCCCCGAAGGCCCCGCCTGCGGCCGGAACGGACCGCAGGTTCAGCGGGTTGTGGGCCGGAGGCTCCAAAGTTTTCCCGCGCATCCTCAACGTCTTCGCCCCCCAGCACCCGGCCCAGGTGATCGTGCTCGGGTTCGCCGCCGCCGTCGCCGTCGGAACTGGCCTGCTCATGCTGCCCGTCTCGCGGAACGGCCCCGAGGGTGCGCCCTTCCTCGACGCCCTGTTCACGTCCACATCCTCGGTGTGCGTCACCGGGCTGGTTACCGTTGACACGCCGGTGTACTGGAGCGGCTTCGGCAAGGTGGTGATCATGGCACTGATCCAAATCGGCGGGTTCGGGGTCATGTCCTTCGGCACCCTGCTGGGGGTGCTCATGGCCCGCCGGCTGGGCTTGCGATCACGGCTGTCGGCGGCGGCGGAGACCAAGAGCACGGGCTTCGGTGACGTCCGCCGTGTGCTGCTCGGCGTGCTGGCCATCAGCCTCACCGTGGAAATTGTCCTCGCCGGCATCCTTGCCGCGAGGCTCGTCGCGGGCTACGGCTACGAGCCCGGGCGTGCGCTATGGCACGGCGTCTTCCACTCGGTGTCCTCGTTCAACAACGCGGGCTTCGCACTGTATACGGACAACCTCATCGGCTTCGCCGGGGACCCGTGGATCTGCCTGCCCATCGCGGCGGCGGTGATCATCGGAGGCCTCGGCTTCCCGGTGCTGTTCGAGCTGCGCCGGCAGTACCAGCGGCCCGTCCACTGGAGCATGAACACCAAGCTGGTCCTGGTAGGCACAGTGGTGCTCCTGGTCAGCGGGACCGTCTTCCTCACCGCCGTCGAATGGTCCAACCCGGCCACCCTCGGCCGACTGAACCCCGGTGAGCGCATTCTGGCCGGGTTTTTCCAGTCCGTCATTACCCGTACCGCCGGGTTTAACAGCGTGGACATCAGGCAGATGCACGAGGTGTCCTGGCTGGGCATGGACATCCTGATGTTCATCGGCGGCGGCCCGGCCGGCACCGCGGGCGGCCTGAAGATAACCACCTTCAGCGTGCTGTTCTTCATCCTGCTGACGGAACTGCAGGGCGGCACCGCCGTGAACATCTTCGGCAAGCGCCTGTCCCGCGCCGTGCACCGGCAGGCGATCACCGTGGTGCTGCTGGCCATCGGCCTGGTGATGGGCTCAACGATGTTCCTCATGATCATCACCGACTTCGGCCAGGAGCGGATCCTGTTCGAGGTGATCTCCGCGTTCGCCACAGTAGGTCTGTCCACCGGCATCACCGCCGCCATGCCGCCGGCCGGGCAGGTGGTGCTGATCCTGTTGATGTTCGTCGGCCGCCTCGGCCCGGTGACGCTGGGCGCCGCATTGGCGCTCCGGGAACGCCCGCTCCTCTACGAATACCCGAAGGAAAGGCCCCTCATTGGCTAAGAACTTCTTCTCCCGTTCCCCCGAATCGACGGCACAGGCGGACTCGGTGGTGGTCATCGGCCTGGGCCGCTTCGGCGGGTCGCTGGCGCTGGAGCTTGAGGCTCAGGGCACCGAGGTCCTGGGCATCGACTCCAACGAGGACACCGTCCAGTCCTACAACGGCCGGCTCACCCACGTGGTCCGGGCGGACTCCACCAAGGAGGAGGTGCTGCGCCAGCTCTCCGTCCACGAGTTCGACCGCGCCGTGGTGGGCATCGGCAGCGACATCGAGGCGAGCATCCTGACGACGTCGCGGCTGCTCACCTTTAAGAAGCCGCAGATCTGGGCCAAGGCCATCAGCGAACCGCACGCCGAGATCCTCAACCAGCTCGGCGTGGACCACGTGATCCGGCCCGAGCACGACATGGGCAAGCGGGTGGCCCACCTGGTCCGCGGCTCGCTGCTGGACTACGTCGAGTTCGAGGACGACTTCGTGATGATCCGCACCAGCCCGCCCACCGAGGCCCGCGACCGTCCGCTCGGCGTGCTGGGCCTGCGCGACAAGTACGGCATCACCATCGTGGCGGTCAAGCGGCCCGGCGGCATCTGGGGCCACACCACGGCGCAGACCGTCCTGTACGACGACGACCAGATCATCGTGCAGGGCAGCAAGACCCAGGCGGAACGGTTCAGCAACCTGCCCTGACGCTTACCGAGTGGCCGGCGCCTCAATAAAGACCACCTGGCTCAGGCTTCTGACAGGCCCTCGCCTCCGGGCGGCAGGTTTGCCGACGGCGTTAGCCGGTATCCCGGCGTCGGCCGCCCTGGGCTTGCCGGTACCGCTGGAATGCACGACGGCGCTGGCCACCTTTCCCGTTTGGACCCGCCGCACGCTGAGCTGCTCAAGGTCCAGCAGCCGGCGCGTGCCGGTCCGGGCGTCGATGATCCAGAACAGGTCGATGTCCCGGAACGTGCTGCTCACGGTCCCCCGGTGAGCCAGCCGCCCCCGGTGCCAGGCCTCGATCTCGTCGCCTACAGCCAGCTCCGCGCCGGACCGCACTTCAAGCTCCACAACTTCGTTCACAGCCGGTCCCCCTCCATTGGAATGTTGATGGGACCAGCCTGCACCAGGATGTTTTCTAAAACGTTTCGAGTTAGTGCTGGGAGTGTGTCCGCGCTGTTTCCGGCTCCGCCTGCGAGCGCACTAAGCCGGCACGGCCGCCGGGATCTATACGGGACGGCAGGAGCGTTGCGGCCCGGTCGCCGATAAACTAAGAGTGGCCGCCGCGGCAGCAGGCCGCCCCGGCTTTCCCGTACAGGAGGTCACGATGGGTTTGGGTGACAAGATCCACAATGCCGCCGAAAAACTCCACGGCAGAAGCAAAGAAGCAGCCGGACGCGCCACCGGTGACAAGCGGCTCAGGGCTGAGGGCAGGGAGCGCCACATCAGGGCTGACCTCAAGCAGGCTGGCGAAAAGGTGAAGGACGCCTTCAGGAAGCACTGACCAAGGTCCCGCTTCAATGCTCGAGGCCCTGTCCGGTAAGAGCGGACAGGGCCTCGTCGCGATCGGCACTCGCTCACACCGGCACGACCCCACGACCGGCACGCCCCCACGACCGGCACCGCGAGGACGCGGCCCACCCGGGGCGCAGGGGCTCAGTCGGTGAAGGTGTCCTTGGCGATCATGATCGCTGTGATGGCTTTCGGCCAGCCGGTGTAGAACGCGAGGTGGATGATCGCCTCTTTGATCTCGTCTTCGGTCAGGCCGTTCGTCCGGCCGAGGGAGATGTGATAGCCGAGCTGCTCGCTGTTGCCGCCTGCAACCAGGGCAGTGATGGTCATCAGGCTGCGGTCGCGGGGCGACAGCTCGGGGCGTTCCCACAGGTCGCCGAAAAGCACGTCGTCGGTGAGCTGCGCGAGCTTCGGGGCAAACTCGCCGAACATCTTCTGGGCGCCGGACGGTTCGTTCTCAGTCATGAGTTTTTCTCCTGCCTTTCCTACTTCGCCGCCGTGCGGGGGCCGTTGTATTCCTCGTCGGTGACGTGCTCGAACCAGCCGCCGTCAGCCGGGTCACCGCCGCTTTCCAGCATGGCCAGGTGCTCCATGTAGCTGTCCGGGGCGGCTCCATGCCAGTGCAGTTCTCCGGGTGGCGTGTAGATGGTCTGGCCGGGGTGAACCTCGAAGAGCTCCCCGCCCCGGGACTGCACCAGCCCGGTCCCCTCGGTGATGTGCAGGGTCTGGCCGTTGGAGTGGCTGTGCCAGGCAGTGCGTGCACCGGGGGCGAAGCGCACCTTGGCCACCACCATGCGCTGGCCGTCGTTCTGCGGGCTGGCGATCATGTCCAGCCACACGTCGCCGGTGAACTGCTCGGGCGGGTTCTTGACGGTGGGCGGCTTGGGCGTAATTTCCACGGTGAGTCTCCTTCTTGTTCGTCTTCAAGCACCAGACAACCGCAGACAGGACAGGTAAGGGAGTCACTGTTCTTAGGGGTACCGGCAGGGACTCCCTCACCTGGCCGGAATGCCCCTAGCGTTATAGGCATGGACAACCGCACCGAAATCCGCGACTTCCTTGCCTCCCGCAGGGCGAGGATCACCCCGGACCAGGCCGGCCTGCCAGACTACGGCGGCAACCGGCGCGTGCCTGGCCTGCGCCGCGGGGAAGTTGCCTCCCTGGCCGGGGTCAGCATTGAGTACTACACCCGCCTCGAACGCGGGAACCTCGCCGGAGCCTCCGATGACGTGCTGGAGGCGGTTGCCAGGGCACTGCAGCTGGACGAGGCCGAACGAGAGCATCTGTTCGACCTTGCCCGCGCGGCCAGCGCGGGAGGCAAGGCCCGCCGTCGACCTGCCCGGAAGCAGACGGTCCGCCCCAGCCTGCACGCGATCCTTCACGGGATGACCGGCTCTCCGGCCTTCGTGCGCAACGGGCGGCTGGACATCCTGGCCATCAACAACCTGGGGCGGGCCCTGTATTCGGAGGCGTTCGGCCGCTCGGAGCAGCAGGTCAACCTGGCCCGGTTCTGCTTCCTCGACCCGCGCGCCCTCACGTTCTATCCAACGTGGGAAGACTCAGCCAACACCACCGTGGCCCTGCTGCGCACCGAAGCCGGCAGGGACCCGTACGACAAGGCCCTGCAGGACCTCATCGGGGAACTGTCCACCCGCAGCGATGAGTTCCCCATCCGGTGGGCAGCCCACAACGTCCGCCTGCACCGGACCGGCTTCAAACACTTCCGCCACCCGGTGGTGGGCAACCTCGACTTGGCCTTCGACGCCATGGACCTGCCGGCCGACCCCGGACTGACGCTGACCGCTTACAGCGCGCAGCCAGGCTCGGCCGAAGAAGACGCCCTCAAACTGCTGGCCAGCTGGGCCGCGAGCCAGGAGCAACCCGCGGCTGGCTTGTCACGGCAGGCCACCCTGGAGCCTAGGCCCGCCAACGGATAACATCCCCTACACAGGCGAGATTAGCTGTACGGGATTGACGGATCGGTCACCGAACGAAAGTGCATTCCATTGGCAACGCGAGACACATATTCAATAGGCGCGCCGTGCCGGGTGGACACGTTCCAGCCGGATCCGCGGGCCGCCATGGACTTTTACGGCCCACTCTTTGGCTGGAGTTTCGATGATCCAACATCGATGCCAGCCCAGCTCGAGGGCGAGTACTTCGCTGCGCGCCTCGGCGGGCGGCTGGTTGCCGGGATCGGCCAGGCCCCTCCGCTGTCACCGCCGGTGTGGAACACCTACGTACGCGTCGACGACGTCGCGCAGACACTCGCTCGTGCGGAGCAGGCGGGAGGCACCCTGCTGGCAGGGTCGTTTGGTGCCTGCTCGGATGGCCGCCTTGCTGTGGTCGCCGACGCCACCGGCGTCCCGTTCAGCCTGTTGCAGGCTGGCGACAGTGACGGCGCTCGGGTCTTCGATGAGCCCAATTCTTGGGCGATGAGCTCGCTGCACACAACTGATGCCGATCGAGCGCGGGACTTCTACGGCGCCTTGTTCGACTGGGAACTCGGGCCGGTGCCGGGGGCCGCCTTCTCCCTGTGGCGGCGCTCAGGCGAAGTCGTGGCGGTCATGACGGCGACCGACGGGGCCGTTGTCCCGCCGCACTGGAGTGTGAACTTTGCTGTCCGCGACGCCGACTCTACCGCCGAGCACGCGATGGCCTTGGGCGGCACCGTTCTGATGGCGCCGATGAACACGCCTGGATTTCGCAATGCTGTCATTGGCGACCCGCAAGGTGGCTTCATCGCAGTCAGCGCAGCCGTCAGCTGAGCGGGTCGCGCCCTTCGGCATATCAAACGCAGGAGGCGTTAAAAAACCGTTAAGATTCCGCCGCGCCTGGTGGAAATGCTGTTGGACGAAGTGCTGCACAGTACCCTTGATCCATGCCGTCCTGCGATGGCCCCCAACACCGCAGGGCGGCATTTCCATGCCTTCAGGGCGAGGGCATGCCGTGGCGCCCAAAAGGGCCGCTCGATGTGGCTTCCAAGCGGCCGTACTTGGCCAAAACGATATGCAGTGGGGTGGATCCGGCAAGGCGGAAACGGCGTACGCTCATTGATATATGAGTGCCCCAGCAAAGCCGTGTGAACATGCATCATCTAAGTAAATTGGCTGTAATAGGAGCCTCGCTTTTGCTCGCTCTGTCTGCAGCGGGCGGCCCGCCCCAAGCCGCAACAAACAAGTCCCTTTCAGCAGCAAGGGCCGAGTTCCTGCCCGCAACAAGCCAACCTCCAACAAGCCAGCCCGCAGCTGTCCCCCGTGCCGTCCCCGAGCCCGCCGCCCGCCATACTGCCGCTGCGGCACCCACTCCGGCGCAGCAGCTCGCCCGGCTCAGCTTGGCGCAGCGCGTCGGCCAGCTGTTCATGGTGGCGGCCACTGCCACCGGAGCGGACGCCAACACCATGTCCGGCCTCACCAGGTTTCACGTCGGCAATGTGTATCTCGCAGGGCGCAGCCGCGCGGGCACTGGGGCGACGGCCGCCGTCGTTCGCCGGATGACGGCAACCGTGTCTGCGGCCACCACCGGCGGCATCCGCCTTGCCGTGGCCACCGACCAGGAGGGCGGCTTCGTCCAGGTCCTCGGCGGCCCGGGTTTCTCGACCATTCCGACAGCACTTTCCCAGGGGACGCAGACGACGGCGGCCCTCCAGGCTAACGCGCGTGTGTGGGGAAGCCAGCTGCGCGCGGCCGGGCTCACCATGAACCTGGCGCCGGTTTTGGATACGGTGCCGAGCAGGCAATTCGCCCCGCGCAACGCGCCCATCGGGTTCTTTGCTCGCGAATACGGGTTCACGCCGCAGGCGGTCTCAACCCACGGCGGCGCCTTCGCAGCCGGCATGCGACAGGCCGGCATCGCCCCCGTCGTCAAGCATTTCCCCGGCCTGGGCCGGGTTACCCTGAACACGGACACCACCCGGAACGTGAAGGACACCGTCACCACACGCACCGACCCGTACCTGCTGCCCTTCAGAACAGCAATCCAGGCGGGCACCCGGTGGGTGATGGTCTCGAGCGCCTACTACACGCGCATCGATGCCGGCCACATCGCGCCGTTCTCACCGCTGATCATGCGGACGATGTTGCGCTCGGACCTGCACTTCACCGGCGTCGTCCTGTCTGACGACCTGTGCAACGCGGCGCAGCTGGCGCCGTGGGCCCAGGGCACCCGGGCCACGAGCTTCATCCATGCCGGCGGAACCATGCTGCTGTGCGCCAACCCCCGCGCCATTCCCGCCATGTACACCGCGGTGCTTCAGCTCGCCCAGCACAACCCTGCCTTCGCCGCGGAGGTCAACGCCGCCGCGCTGAAAGTGCTCACGGTGAAGGCCGGGCATTAGGGGAGAGTAGTAGGTCGGGTGACGGTGTGGCCCGCCTCTGGCTGCACGTTGGTGGATTCAACAAAATGGGCCGCTTGAGGCGGCTTCGAAGCGGCCCTTTTTGGTAATTCGACGCAGGGCGCAGAACGCAGGAAGCGCGAACGGACACTTGGCGCCCTCGTCTTAAGGGGCTCAAGTGTCCGTTCGCGCTCAGCTGTTGTCTCTGTCGAAGCCGCGCTAGCTGAGCGCGGGCACCTGCACCTGGCCCGGCTTGAAGCGTGCGCCGAAACCGGGGGCGGCAGGCACCTCGATCCTCGCGTGCGTGTGCACCTCGGAAACCGTCGCCTTCGTGTGCTCGGCGATCTGCTCCAGGGTGGTCACCCACATGCCGTCCATGCCCTTGACCCGCTCGATCAGCCGCTCCAGGGCCACGGCTTTCGACGGCCGGCCCGAGATGAACGGGTGGTTCGTGAGCACGAAGCAGCTTCCCTGCGAGTGGTGCGCCTCGGCCTCCAGGGTCCACATCTCCAGCACCTTCGCGGGGCTTTCGATCACGCCGCTGCCGGTGACGCCGGGGTAGAACGCGTACTGCTCCCAGTCGTCCAGGGTCCAGTCCACGGGGATCTCCACGATGTCGCGGTTGTCGCCGGCACCGGAGGGAGAACCCGAGGCGACAGACATCCGGTACGGTGCGTCGCCGTCGAGCAGGCTCGAGTCGTAGAGGAAGCCGCGGTCCGCGAGGAGCGCCGGCGAGTGCCAGTTCAGTTCCCACCACGGAGCCCGGTAACCCACCGGACGGATTCCGGCGACCTTCTCCAGCGCTTCCAGTCCCCGGTCCATGTAGCTCGCCTCGGTGGTGGCGTCGATCCCCTGCATCGGTTCGTGCAGGTAGCCGTGGTGGGCAACCTCGTGGCCGCCGTCGACGATCTGACGCACCACGTCGGGGTAGCTTTCGGCGGTGAACCCGGGGATGAAGAACGTTCCGCGGACCTCCTGCCGCGCCAGGATCTGCAGGAGCCGCGGCACCGCCACCTTGGGCCCGTACGACTGATGGCTCATGAGCGACATCCGCCGGGTGCTGGTGGGGTCGTGCGCGATGACGCAGGATTCGGCGTCGACATCGAAGGTGAAGGACGCTGCGGCGGTGAAGCCGGCCGGCCAGGTGATGGGGTGCTGGGAATCCGCGAAGGCGCTGGGGCTCATGCCGGGGTTCCTTTCGTCAGAGGGCGAAGTGGAGAGGTACAGGAAGGGTTTAGAGTTCGACGGCGGGAACCGGCTGGGGTGCCTCGGCGGCAGGTGCGTTGACACCGGAGGCGGTGCCGCCGTCGGACGTCACGGTTAGGTATGGCCGGTGCAGCCGCGGGCCGAGAACCGCGTAGACGGCGGCGCTGGTGAGGCCGCCGGCCAGCCAGGAGAGATCCCAGCCGCCCAGGGCAACAGCGATGGGGCCCTGCATCACCGGAACCAGACCGTACATGAACAGCCAGGTGGCAAAGATGCCGGCGAGCAGCGACGTTACGCCGGCCCAGTTGACCACGGGCAGTCGGCGGGTGCCGACGCCGTCGAACAGCCGTTCCACGTTGCCGGGCCAGCGCTTCTCCAGCCAGAAGAAGTGCACCAGCATCACGCCGCCCCAGGCAGCCACCCAGGCCACCAGTCCGATCAGCCAGGCGTCCAGCACCGAGGCGAAGTCCTCCTGGAAGATGAAGAAAACGACGGCGATGAGCGAGAAGACGCCGACGAACAGGTTGAGCTTGCGGCGGCTGATGGTGATGTCGAGCGCCTGCGTGGCCACCGAGAAGGTGTAGATGTTCAGGATGTTCGTGGCGATGGGCCCGTGCAGCACCATCAGGAGGACGGGCAGCGCCATGGCACCGAAGTTCTGCACGATGAGCTTGCCGGGGTCAACCTCGCCGCTGTTGGTGGCCAGGCTGGCGCCGAGGACGCCGAGCCAGACGACGGGGATGAACTGGCCCAGGACCGAGGCCAGGTAGACCTTCTTCTTGGGCACGGTGGTGCTGACGAAGCGTGAGTAGTCGGCGGCGTAGGTGAACCAGGTGATGCCCCAGCCGATGCCGATGGCAGTCATCACGGCGCTCATGGCGGCGATCCGCTCCGAGCCTTCCAGGATGTTGCCCGCGGGGCCGGCGTAGGTCCAGTCGATCTTGAGGCCGAACCACGCGACGGCGGACATGACCACGAGGATGATGATGGTGGGCGGCACGGTCCATTTTTCGAAGGCGGCGATCGCCTTGTAGCCGAACCACGCGATGGCAACCTGGGCGGCCATGATGAACGTGGCGACGCCGATCTTCCAGGCGTAGTTGTGGGCAGCAGGATCCACCCAGCCCAGCGTGCCGAACAGCGCCATGACCAGGTCGAGGATGATCCAGGTGTTCACGGCGCACCAGCCCACCACCAGCAGTGCCTGGATGGCGGCCGGCAGGTAGTTGCCGCGGCGGCCGAACGCGGCGCGGGCCAGGACCATGCCGGTGGCGCCGGTCTTTTGGCCGAGCAGGACGAAGCAGCCGAAGAGCAGCATGCCGATCAGGTTGCCCAGGACCAGGACGGTAACGGTGTCGGCGAACCCAAGGCCGAGGTTGATGCCCAGGGCGCCGAGGACCCAGTTGATCGGGGCGAGGTTTGCGCCGGCCCAGATCCAGAACTGGCCGGACACCTTGCGGGTGCGCGCGGATTCGGGAATGGGCTGGAGCCAGGCTTCGACGTCCTCGGCCTGCTCCATTGCGGGCCCGGACTGCGGTGTTGAGGAGTTGTGCATCGGAAAAGCCTCCGTGTGAGGAAGAAGAGCCTCCGTGAAGAAGGGATGGATTAAGCCTATGTGCGCCACATCACAGCAACAAGGTACGATCCGTCTAAGAGAATCCCCTTTCTTATGACGGAGTGTCATGTACCTCGACGAAGTCCTGAAGCAGCGCAGCGTCACGGCGGCCGACCCGGTCCTGCGCGCCGGCGCCTCCGCCGTGGAAGGCAGGCAGGTGCGCTGGGTCCACTCCAGCGAGGTCCTGGACATCGCTCCCCTGCTGCGCGGCGGCGAGTTGCTCCTCAGCGGCGGGCAGGCCCTGGCCACGGCCACCGATGAACGGCGGGTGGACTACATCCGCGAGCTGGCGGGCCGCGGCGTGGCTGCCCTGGCCATTGAGACCGGGCCTTCGCTGCCGGACATTCCCGAGTCCATGCTGGTTGCTGCCGAGTCCAACGGCCTGCCGCTGTTCGAGCTCCGCAAGGTGGCCCCCTTCGTCGGCATGATGCAGGAGATCAACTCGATCCTGGTTGGCCAGTCCGTGGAACTGCTGCAGCGCGGGGACGAGATCAGCCACGCCATGGCCGCCGAACTCGCCCACGGCGGCGGGCTGGATGAGGTGCTCGCCGTGCTCGCCGGGAAGACCGGGACCGGCGTCCGGCTGGTGTCGCCGGCGGGGCTGACGCTGGGGAGTGCGGGAGCGGCCGACGGCGGCGGTTCCGCCGGCGGTCCGGAAACCGGCGGTTCGGGGACAGTCAGTTCCGGGACCGTCAGTTCCGGGACTTTGAGCACGACGGCGGTCGACGTTCCGGTCCGCGGTGTGCTGGCAGCGCGGCTGGAGCTGGAACTGCCCGAAGGTATCGACCCGACGTTTATCCGGGTGGCGGGCGAACGGTCCGTCGATATTCTCGGCTTGGCGCTGCTGCAACGTATGCCGCCGGGCCTGAAGGAACTGGCTGGCGCGGAACTGATGCGCGCCGTGCATTCCGGCTCCCAGCCGTGGCGGCTGGAGCAGCTGGGGGCGGCGGCGGGCTTCGCCGTCGACGGTCCGGTGGCCGCCGTCATGATCCGTTCCGCCGCATCCGGCAGGCTCCGCCCGGCGCTGGACTCGGTCCTGGCAGGGGCGGTTCCGCATGCCGCGAGCTATGCGGACAAGCTGGAGCTCATTGCGCTGGCCGGCCTCCCCCGCGAGGGAACCCGGGCCGCGCGGTCGTTGCTGATCGAGGCTCTGGGCAGTTTGGAAGTCCCGGAAGGTTCCGCGATCGCCGTCGGACCGCTGGGGCAGGGCATCGGCGAGGCTGCGTGGTCCATGGCCGAGGCCCGACGGACGCTGGACCTGGCACCGCGGACAGGCCGTGCCAGCGGTCCCGCCCGGCAGGTGCGGGATGCGGATGCCTTTGCTGCCGAGCGACTGGCTGCCGAGAGTATCGATGCCGGCGCCCGCCGCGACTTCGTCCGCCGGACGCTGGGGCCGGTACTCGAGCACGACGAGCAGCGGAACTCGCAGCTACTGCAGACACTGACCGTGTGGCTCGACTCCGGCTGCAACACGGCGCAGGCAGCACGCGAGCTGCACCTGGAACGTCAGTCGATGTACCACCGGCTGCAGCGGATCTTCGACCTCTGCGGCGGCGACCCCCGGGGAACCGGCCGGCTGGTCGGCCTGCATCTGGCAACCCGCCTGGCCCCGCTCCCCTAGCGGCCACCCAACGCTTCCTCACATCCCGCCGCCTCCCACCCACCCCTTCCTCACATCCCGCCGCCTCCCACCCAACGCCTCCTCACATCCCGTCGCCTCCCACCCACCCCTTCCTCACTTTCCCGCCGGTCCAGACGCGATGCGGACGATGAAGCTTGCCATGCAATCTAAGTAGTGAGACTATCTAACTGTGCAAATCGACTGGCAACAGGAGCTGACCAGGGCAGCTCTGCCACATGCGGTACTCGCGGTGCTGACCAACGGGGAGATGCACGGCTACGCCATGCTCGAAGTGCTGAGCTCCGGGTTCCCAAAGATTAAGGGCGGCACCTTGTATCCGCTGTTGAAACGGCTAGAAGACCAAGGTTTGGTCATCCATGAATGGCAGCACGACACAGCAGGGCCAGGACGCAAACAGTTCGCCATCACAGAACAGGGCCGCCGTGAGTTGGCAAGAGCGGCGAATGCGTGGTCTCAGATGGATGAGGTGCTGAAGAATTTTCGGGCAGACAGACAGGAAACTCCATGAAATACGAGCGTGACCTTGCCTTCAACCTCCGGATACGCGGATTCACGGAACGTGAAATCGCTGAATCGCTGGAAGATATTCGGTCTCATGAAGCGGCTACAGGAGTGCCGGCGAGAAATGACTTTGGCACTGCCGCAGAGTATGCCAAGCAGTTTCCGAAGAAGAGCCGCTGGTCACGGGGGAAGGTCGTCGGCGCCGTCGCTACGCTGCTGGCTCTCGCGTACGTGCTGGTAACAGTCCTCCTGATGTTCGTCGGCGTTGATGTCCGGACATACGTGGGTCCCATGTCGCTCATGCCGGCATTGGCGTTGGTCCTCGGCGGGAACCTCATCGGATTTTTTGTCGACTACCTGAGACCGGCCCCGCGGCTCACTCAAGGTGTGCCGGCGTAGACCCTGCCCTGACATATGTCCGGCGGCCAAGTTAGTGCAGGAGTCCCTACAGCGCGACAACAGCTCTGCGCGTGAGCGTTATGCTCGACCCATGCTGCCCGATCGCTACCTTGCCGAACTCACCAGCAACCTCGGCGCCCTCGAAGCACTGGCGCGCCAGCCGGAGAACACGCTAAAAAGCCCAGTTCCGGCCTGTCCGGCATGGACTCTGGACGCGCTTTTCGGGCATCTCGGCTCGATAGAACGGTGGGCTGCCGCAGTGGTTCGTGCCGGCAAGTACGTCGAGGAGCCTGCCCCACCTGCGGAAAAAGCAGCAACATGGTTCCTCGATGGGGCGCCTGACTTTCTGGCCACGATGGCTTCCCTGGACCCCGCTGCGCCGTGTTGGAACTTTGGCCCTCCTCCGCGGACGGCCGGTTTCTGGCTTCGCCGGCAGGCACACGAACACGCCATCCACCTCGTCGACGCCCACCAGGCGTCCGGTTTGGCGGCACCGGAATTCGCCGAGGACTTCATGCTCGACGGGATCGACGAGGCGCTGGCTATGTTTGCCCCGCGGCAGCTCCGGTTGCAGCGAATGACAGACCCGGGAAAGGCCGTGACATTCCGCGTACCCGGCGGCACGGCGTGGACTCTCGGAGCGGGAGACGTCGCGGCGTCGGTCACAGCACGGCCCCAGGAAATGTACCTGGGCCTCTGGGGCCGCACCAGCCTTTCCGAAACGGCTGTGCTCGACGGCGACGTCGACCTCGCGTTGCGCGTCATCCGAGGTCCGCTGACGCCGTAAACGATCCGCCTTCATTCCAAGGTCCGGTGGAGTTCCACACCTTTTACCCGCGGGGAGAGGGCCACGCATTTGAAGGGTTCCTGGCACGACCGCTCCTAACGGCCGGGGTGAGGTGGAGTTGCACCAGCTGGGCTACCGGAATTATCGGTCAGGGCGCCGACGAACACGGTCGGACAAATAGAAGCACTTAGATACCGTCACTTCGCCCTGATCTCTGGGCGGGGCGGGCAGGGATTGCTCCTCAGTCGGGCGTCATCCTGTATCCGAAACCTCGCACGGTTTCGATCCAGCGCGGGCTGGTAGTGGAGTCCCCAAGTTTCCTGCGCAGGTTGGCGATGTGGTTGGGAACTATGCGTAAGGCTGCATCATCCCTGTAGGTCCTGGTTTTGGTAGTGATGTGTCCCTGGAGTATTCCGGTGAGGTCAGCGGTGGTTCGCACGGCTCGTCCGCCCTCCATTAGGGCACGCAAAAGGTCAAATTCTGATGGCGTCAAGGTTATCTCGACGCCATCAGCTTCCACTCTTCTGTCCTGTGCGCTGAGACGAAGCCCGCGGTGTTCGACTGCGGCCGGGCCACCAGTGCGGCTGCTGGCCTCCGGCCGGGACGTATTGTTGTCGGGTTTGCGGGGCCTGCGCATCAGCGCCTTCACCCGGTGGGTCAGTTCACGAGGCCGGAAGGGCTTGACGACATACTCATCGGCGCCCGATTCCAGGCCCATGAGGGTGTCGACCTCCCGGGAACTTGCCGTCAGCATGAGAATGCGGGTGTCGCTGAACTCTCGGATTCGGCGTGCAACTTCGAAGCCGTCAATGTCGGGCAAAGCGAGGTCGAGCGTCACGAGTTCCGGGCGCAAAGCACGGACCGCTTCGACGGCGTCCGTCCCGCGTTCGCAGGCGTGGACTACGAACCCGCTTTGGCTGAGGAGCAGGGTGATGATGCCGCGGGTCTGGGCTTCGTCCTCAATGATCACCGCCGTCTGCACGTGGATTAGCTGCCCTTCCCTGTGAGTTGCCTCGAGCACGCTAGCACCGGTCCCGGCGGAGAGGGGCATTAAACAACGCGCCTTGATTCAATCTTGAGTGAAAATAAAACCGTTCTTGATTTGCGCGGGGAAACGTTGCCTTGTACCACTTCCGCCTCCTTCAAATGGATTCAGTGCCCGAATGATGCCACATCCGCATCTGCGGGTCCGCATCATGGGAAAGAACAAATAATGAGTGACGAGTTGTTAGCCGTACTGGACCCAAATCCGCTGTTGTTCCTTGTAGAAGATGCCGGAGCGGAAGTAGCCGGGGACTTCTTCCGCACCTATTTGCAGATGCTTCCACTGCGCACCGCTAAGATCGCCCGCGCGCTTCAAGCGGAGGACCAGGAGGTCGCACTGGATGCCGTGCTGAGCTTGCAATCCACGTCTCGGATGGTCGGGGCGCTGAGGCTTGCAGCTTTATGTGCTGAGCTTGAGGCTCAGATGCGGGACGGGACCGTCAGATGCTGGACGGCGGAAGTCCGGCTGGTAGAGCAGGAACTGCTGATTTTGGAATACGCGGGTACTCGCGCTTCCCGGTCCGCAGCAATTCATTAAAGCCATTTATTGACCGCCTGAGGTGACAGTTATCACCGGAACGTGAGATTTTTCGCACATGCGGCGGGTTATGAACTGCTAAATCCTTGATCATTTCTTGAGCGTTTCCGTAACTCTTCCTGCGTTTTGCGCTGAAAGAGTCTCTTGCGTGAAACCGACAAGCCGCAGTCAACGAGAAAAGTCTTTTCTAATCGCCTTCGCCCATGAAGCGTGTGTTCTTCCGGAAACCAGCCTGCGGGTTGTTCAATGACGCCCCGGATGCGGCGCCGGGCGGAAGGGGGCGTGGTGACCGTACTGGTTCCGGCCCACAATGAAGCGGCTGGAATAGCGGAGACGCTGAGGTCGCTGCGGGTCCAAAGCTACCGCCCTGACCGGGTCATTGTCATTGCTGATAACTGCACGGACGGGACTGCGGACATCGCCTTCGCTGAAGGAGCCGAGGTCCTGAGGACAGCGGGCAACCAGGACAAAAAGGCGGGCGCGTTGAATTTCGCGCTAGAGCGCATCCTGCCGGAAACCGCAGCGGAGGACCTGATCCTCGTTCAGGACGCAGACTCCCAGCTCTCCCACAACTTTATTGAACGAGCCGTGGCACATCTGAAGGCCGATGACCTCCTTGGCGCGGTGGGAGGCATATTTCAGGGTGCGCCAGGATCCGGGTTCGTCGGCCACCTGCAGCGCAACGAGTACGCCCGCTACGCGCGGGACGTTGAGCGGCTCCACGGCAAATGCCTGGTGGTTACAGGAACAGCGGCCCTGTTCAAAGCCCGGACCCTGACCGATGTAATGAATGCCCGTCTGGCCGGGTCACTGCCCCCAGGCAATGGGCGCGGCGGGGTGTACGACACCTCAGTGCTGACCGAAGATAACGAACTCTCCTTCGCCCTGCTGACCCTTGGCTACAGGATCAAGTCACCGGCCGACTGCACGCTCGTCACCGAAGTTATGCCCACATGGCGTGAACTGTGGGCCCAGCGGCTGAGGTGGAAACGCGGGGCGGTGGAGAACTGCGTTCAGTACGGCTGGACAACGGTGACCAAACCCTACTGGGGGCGCCAGGCCCTTTCCATGACAGGGGTACTAATCACGGCCCTCTACTTTGGCACGATCGCCTTTGCACTGGCCACGGGAAGCGGGCTGCACATACATCCCTTCTGGCTCGCCGTGACCGGTGTCTTCGTGATCGAGCGCGTCGTGACCGTGCGCTACCGGGGATGGAAATACATGCTCGCCGCCGCCACGATGTACGAGATGGTGATCGACCTGTTCCTGCAGGCGGTCCACGCGAAGGCCTACAGTGATGCACTCTTCAACAAAAAGAAAGTTTGGTAACACACCTATGTACAACAATTTCACCGCACCGGCTGCAGCAGGCATCGGCGGCAGCGCCCTGGCATTCACCGGCGCCGGCGACGCGCTTTGGCTGGGACTGGCCGCCTTCGCCATGGTGGCACTGGGAACCGCGATCAAGCGGATTGTCCCGGTCCGGCGCGAAGTCGGCCAGGACGCCTGACCCTCCCCCAGTCAGGGGCCACTACCGCACCCGGGTTGTGGACGCCGAGAACCGCACCGAGGGGCCGTAGCCGGCAAGCGAGCCAGACACCCGGACCTTGAGGCTGTCTGCCCTGTCAGCGGTCACGAGGCGGTAGGTCCTGGCGGTGGCGCCAGGGATGGCCACGCCGCTGCGGAACCACTGGAACCGTAACGCCGTTCCCGGGGTCCACGCCCCGGTATTCGCCGTCAGGACATAACCGGTCCGCAGGATGCCGCTCACAGCCGGCACCGGTGCCACTAGGGTGCCAGCTGCCACCGCGGCGGTAGCAGCGGAGGTCTTCGCTGCCGCCCGGTAGCCGGGCTTGGTTCCCGTGACGCGGACGCTCATTCTCTTCCCCGCATCCGCGGCAGCCAGCCGGTAGGTGGCCGAGACGGCCCCCGCAACGGGGGTGCCGGCCCGGTACCACTGGTATCTGAAGACCGTCCCGGTGGTCCACGGGCCAGGGCGGACGCGTAGGACCGAGCCCACCTTCACCGTTCCGGTCACGGAGGGTGCCGGCGCTGTGAGCGTGCCGGGGCCAACGGGGGCCGTCGGGTCCGAGTGCCGCGACACCACCTGCCCGCCCGCGGCCGCGCCCGTGGCGCGGACGGCGATCGCCTTCCCCAGGTCCGCCGCCGTCAGCGCGTAAGTCCGGGTCGTCGCCCCGGCAACAGGGGTTCCGGCCCGGTACCAGCGGTAGGAGGTGCCGGGATCGGGGAGCCCGGTGGCGGTGGCCGTCATTGTCGCGCCGACGCTCGGTGTGCCAGCTATCACGGGAACGGGCGCAGCGGCGGTATACGACTCAAGGGCGGCCGCGGGTGCCGCGGGCGTGAAGCTGAAATCGCGGACAGTAACGGTTTCCGGTTTTACATGTGCGGGGTCCCCGCCGCCGCTGCCGACGACCCACAGATTGAAATGGACCCGTTCGCGTGCCGGGACAGGGACGGTGGTACCCTCCTGCACTGTTCGCTTAAGGAGGGTACCGGAGTAGCCCTCCCCGGCGTACGTCTCAAAGGTCAGCTTTCCGGGCGCCCAGGTCATCCTGTGAGTGAGGACGGGGTCGGCCGTGACGGGAAAATCGACGGTGTTGTTGCCTTCACCCGGTGGTTTGCCAGCATCGAACCAGTATCCGTGGCCTTGGCTCACCGGCCACGACTGGCCATAGGCAGCCCCGCCTCCCCACGCCGATGCCTCACACAGATCGATCTCGTTGTATCCCGGCCCGGCCTCCGGATCGTAGGTGAACAGGCACCCCCAGACCACCTCCTTCTGAAGGCTGCTGATATCCTTCTCGACGGTGGTGCTGTAGGTCCCGTACCCGAATCCCTGGCGCGTTGACTGGAACTCGGCTCCTGAAGGGGCGCTTCCGCTAGGGTTCGAGATGCCCAACGTGACGAACCCGTTGCTGTCCGGGCCGCTCACGTTCGCCGGGTCAAATGACTTGTTGAACTGCGGCGCTCCATTCCAGGAGCGCTTTTCCCAGTTCTGGCCTTTCCAGCTGAAATCTCCCTGCGGCCCGGGATCAACGGCCGGAGAGACGGCAGCAGCCTCAGCGGCGGAGGACACACCCGGTCCGGAAATCACCAGAAGAGCGGCTCCGAGGCTGCCAAGGACCGCCCGCGCTTTTCCTGACCGCTGACGGATTCCTGTGTAGTCCATACTTCAGCCCCTGGCATTCGGTAGCCCGGCTAACCCCAAGGGTCCCGTGGCTTTGCGTCACCGGCTCGCGCCGGTTTTGCCCTTATCGATGAGCGGTTGCCCACACGGTGAATCATGCCGAAACCATCCTCCGGTCCGACACAGGTTGATTATCGAACGGCCCCTCTTCAGAAACACGCAATCTCAGCGCAGTAAACGCGCAGGATTGCCGCTGCGTCCCGGGACGGGGAGTGGCAACGGAAGGTTCTGTTCGGCCGCCCGCCCGGAGCCCTTGCGGGCGTTGGTCATCGAAAGGAGATTGCCGGTGTGCAGCCGGAGGAACTTCCGGGCCCGAAGCTACGCGCTGATGCTCTGTGACCTTCCAGGTGTTGGAACAGAAGTAGCCAGCCAGCTCCTGGTCACCGTCGGAGACAATCCCGACCGCACAGGAAACGAGGCCCAGTTCGCTGCCCTCGTTGGGTTGCGCCCATACCGGCATCCTCGGGCAAAACCACCCGCCACCGGCTCAGCAGAGGCGGTGACCGCAAACGCCCCAAGATTTCCCTCCCGGAACGGGACCTGTTCCGCAACGACGACCTCGCCACTGTCTACCGTCAGTGGCTGACCGAGCAAATAGCTAAAGTAAAGCTGATGGCCTAAGCAGCGGCAGGTTCTTTAATTCCAAGGCTGTATCAAGTGGGCGCCCCTCTATTGGGGGCTTTCCTGCCTTTCGAGCCTGATTTCCTCGGGGTGGCGTGCCGCGAGACTTCCGAGCAGGCGGAGAGCGTGGTCAGTGGAGGATCCCGGTTCGGCTGTGAAGCCAACGAATTGGAGCCCCGGATCGGTCATGAGCTGCATGGCTTCGTAACTGAGATCGAGGTCGCCCACGTCCGGGTGACGGAAGAGTTTCTTGCCGGCGAGGTGGATCCGCACGTCATGGGCTTCCCAGAGGGCCGCGAACTCGCTGCTGCCGTTTGAGAGCTCGTCGATGAGGTTCCGGAGGGCACGATCGGAGGGCACGCGCCCTGATTCGGCGCGGAGCAGAGCGACAATTTGCTCGGCCGAGTCGTTCCATTCGCGGTAGGCAACCCTGCCCCGGGGATCGAGGAAAAGGAAACGGGCGAAGTTCACAGGCTCATGAGGCTCCACAAACATCTCAGAGAAGAGCGCACGCCCGAGTGTGTTGGTGGCAACGACGTCCATCCTCCCGTTCTGTACGATCGCGGGAAACGTCATCGCGTCCAGGATCTGCCGGGTGCCGGGACGGATCGTCTGAGTGCGGGAGGCCGGCTTTCGTTGCGGTGTCCTCGTGCCCCGGTTCGCGGCCCGCACCAGGTCGTACAGGTGGGCGTGCTCGGCGTCGTCGAGCTTGAGAGCGCGGCTGATGCCGTCGAGGATGACGTCCGAGATACCTGACGCGTTGCCCCGTTCCAGGCGCACGTAGTACTCAACGCTCATTCCAGCGAGCAGGGCCACCTCTTCGCGGCGCAGGCCTGGCACCCGGCGGCGTCCTCCAAAGTCGGGGAGCCCGGCCTCTGCAGGGGTCAGCCGCGACCGGCGCGTAATGAGGAACTCACGGACGTTGGCGGCGACGGTCATGCTCTAAATCTACGCCGGGCAGCGACTTCCAGGGGGGCCCGCTTATTAACCCTATAGAGCAGGTCTGCCTCCGGCCTGTCAGTTCTCCTTTACTGGATCTATCAGGTCAATGGATGGGCAACGGGCCGGATCCGCAGAGCAGAAGGACATGCAGTCATGGCAGAACAGAACGTTTGGTTCATCACCGGGGCAAGCCGCGGGATGGGCGTCGACATCGCCCGGTCCGCTCTGGCCGCAGGGCACTCGGTCGTCGCCACCGGCCGCGACGCGGCCCGGGTCGCGTCAGCAGTTGGAGCTCATGAGGACCTGCTCACTCTCACGCTGGACGTCACTGATCCAGCCGCGGCAGAAGCCGCCGTCAAGGCTGCGGTGGACCGCTTCGGCTCCATCGACGTGCTGGTCAACAACGCCGGGAACTTCTACGCCGGGTTCTTCGAGACCCTTAGCCCCGAGCAGATCCGGGCACAGATGGAGACGAACTTCTTCGGTCCCCTGAACGTGACCCGCGCCGTCCTGCCAGTCCTGCGCGGTCAACGCTCAGGCCAAATCCTCACGGTAACCTCGACCGCGGGGTTTGTCGGCGGTTCGTTCACATCGGCCTATGCAGCGTCGAAATTCGCACTCGAAGGCTGGATGGAGTCGCTGAGCGCGGAGGTTGCGCCGTTCGGCATTGAAACGATGGCCGTCCAGCCCGGTTTCTTCCGCACCGAACTGCTGGTCGAAGGCTCCTCGACGATCTGGCCGGAAGTACAGATCGAGGACTATGCCGAGGAAGCAGCTTCCACCATCGCGGATTGGAAGAGCATGAACGGACAGCAGGGCGGCGACCCGGCAAAACTGGCCGACGCGCTGGTCATGCTCTCCGACCGAGGCAGCCTGCCCGCGCGCTTTGTCGCGGGCGCCGACGCCATGGGCGCCATCGAGCAGAAGCAAGCCGCCGTCCAGGAACAGATCGAAACGAACCGTGCGCTCTCCGCGGCACTGTCCTACGACTCCTAAGGAAACACCTATGACGATACTGACCGACCCACTGACTCTCGCCACGGGTTCCGTGCTGCAGAACCGGTTCGCTCTCGCCCCACTGACCAACCAGCAGAGCTACGAAGACGGCACTGCTTCAGAGCATGGCCTCCACTGGTGCGAGCAACTCGCCGCTGGCGGATATTCAATGCTCACCACTGCCGCTGCCAACGTGCAGCCAAACGGCAAGTCATTCGCCGGCCAACTTGGCATATTCAACGACCACCACATCCCCGGCCTCTCAGCCATGGCAGAAATCGCGCACCGCCACGGAGCACTCGCGTCCGTCCAGCTGCACCACGGCGGTGCATTCGCCCGCCAGGACCTCATCGGATCCGGGACGCTCCTTGGACCCTCCGAGGACGAGCGCATCAGTGGTGGACTACCTCGACCTGGTCGTCCGCAGCCTTGACACTCGGGTTGAGGTCGGTCTGAACACCGGCGAGCTGCTTGTCGATCTCTTCACAGATCTACCAAGAGGCACAACCCTGGTGGGTGTTTCCAGGGACCTCATGAGCTCCGCCGCCGCCCAACGGGCCCTCGATCACGGCAGTGACTTCGTCTTTGTCGCCAGCGGCGCTGTAGTGCACCACGACTTCCCACAGCGAGCCCTGGCGGACCAAGCCTACGAGACCCCCCGCCCGCCGCTCCCGGCTTCATTCTTCCGGGACCAGGGACGAAGCCCGGCCTTCGTCGACTATCTCGAAGAATCCCTGGCCTTCGTTGAAGCCCAGTAGCAACACCGCACACCTCTTATCGAAAGGGAACACCCAATGAAGACCGCACGCCTTGGAGACCTTGAAGTCTCCGCCATCGGACTCGGTGCCATGACTATGGCCGGCACCTACACCAGCGAGGGCACCCTGGATAACGCGGAGTCGATCCGTACGATCCACCGCGCCCTCGATCTCGGAGTCACCCACATCGACACGGCCGAGATCTATGGACCGTTCCTCAGCGAAGAGATCGTGCGCCAGGCGATCAAGGGACGCCGGGAACAGGTCAAAATCGCCACTAAGTTCGGCCTGGTCTCCCACTTCAACGGCGGCCCCGGCGTGATCGATAGCAGCGCCGCGAACGTCAAAGCCGCCGTAGAAGGCTCCCTCAAGCGCCTCGGCACCGATCACATCGACCTTTACTACCAGCACCGGGTCGACAAGAAAACGCCGATCGAAGAAACTGCAGGGGCCGTTGCGGACCTGATCGCTGAGGGCAAGGTGCTGCACTTCGGGCTGTCAGAAGCCTCTCCGGAGACCATTAGCCGGGCACACGCCGTCCAGCCGGTCACGGCATTGCAGACGGAGTACTCCCTGTGGACCCGCGACGTGGAGGAAACGATCCTGCCGCTGCTGCGCGAACTCGGCATCGGCTTTGTCCCATATTCACCGCTCGGTCATGGCCTGCTGACCGGTCAAATCCGCTCCGTGGATGACTTTCCCGACGACGACTGGCGCAAGACCAACCCACGCTTCACCGGCGAGAACTTCCACCGGAACCTCGCGATAGTCGACGAGGTGAAGGCTATCGGCGCCGAGGTCGGAGCAACCCCCGCACAGACTGCTCTCGCCTGGCTGCTGACGCGCGGCAACGACATCGCCCCCATCCCGGGCACGCGCCGGGTCTCACGCCTCGAGGAGAATACCGCGGCGGACAGCATCGAACTCACCGCCGACCAGCTGAACCGGCTGAACATGCTCCGGCCGGCCGCCGGAGAACGTCACGACGAGACCAACATGGCGTCGATCGACCGCTGATCCGAAGAGTCAGGGCACGACCCCCACTTGATTTTTGGGGCCGAACGTCAGCCCTCGAAGTGCAAGGCCTAGGGGACGGGCGGAGCGGACGACGGCGGCACTCACCCTAAGGGCGGAGCGGAGCTGAGAACTACTCCCCGAGTGGCCACACCGGCCTGATCTCGATTTTTCCGAATTTGGCCATGGGGTGCTTGGACGCCACTTCGATCGCCTCGTCGAGATCGGCACATTTGATGATGTCGTAGCCCGCGATCCACCCCTGCGTCTCCGCAAACGGCCCGTCCGAGACCACTACTTCTCCCCCGCGAACCGTCACAGTGGTCGCCTCCTCAACAGGACGCAGCCTGTCCCCGTGCAGGGCCACACCGCGGCTTTCCATCTCGGCCCCCCATTCCTCAATATTGTCCTCGGCGGCCACATACTTCGGCGCTGTGGGATCGGTACAGATGAAAAGCATGTATTCCACGGGTGACTCCTTCTAACTGACTTCGATCGGATACCCGCAAGATACCCCAGCCGGGGAAGTTCGACGGCGGTACTCGCCAGAACTTGTCCGCCCAGGAAACAGCCGGGTGAGGACGCGTTGGAAAAAACCCGACAGGAAGTGAGGACGCGTCGATGGCGGATTCCAGTGGTCGTTGCAACACGCGTCCTATGCTGCTGATTCTTCCAGAATTTGCTGGAGGGCTTGTGCGGGGGTTTTCCAGCCGAGTGCACCCGCACAACCTCACGCAACACCTCAGGCCGACCAAAACGTCCCACAACAACACCAATCACTCAGGTGTTGCAACGACCCCTTGAACCTGCCGATAAATAACCGGCGAAAAGTGAGGAAGCGTTGATGACGCGGGGTTCTGAATGAAGAGCTATGGGTTGACGGTGGCTCTCACGACTGAGAAGAGCCTGAAGTAGTTCGGGCACACGCTCAATTTCTCATCAGCCGGAACACGCGCACCGTCCAGGGCCACGTTGTTCCCAGCGGACAGGGGTGAACCATCCGGCAGAGCAAGTGATTCGCCCTTGAAAATGGTGCCTTCCGGGAAGACCAGCGTTGTTGTTTCTCCGTCACGGGTGCGTACCACGATGCATCCGGCCCCATCCGCAGCAAGGCTGCCGATGAGCTGGCCGCTCTCCTCGGGAGCGGACGACACCCCTGCATGCACCACGGCCTTCTTACCTCCCGCACTTTGCACCACCGCCGTCGGCATTTCCTGCTGTGACGGCGGCGCAGCCGACGTGGCTTCGGGTTCCGCGCGCGGCGCCGAACATGCTGCAAGCGATAGTGCGATCGCGGTAACTCCGCCGAAGGCAGCCCGGTGCATCATCGTGGCCCCCTAACATCTCGACGCCGATCCCTGGCCTCAGCTTAGGGCAGCGTGAGGAACGTGGTTGGTACTGCCAACGGTGACATCAGCCTTTTTCCAAGGTCCGTTATACAAAGTAGTTGCCTTGGGGAACCACCGCAGAAGCTAACCCACGGGGACAGGGAGGTTCCCGCGTCTGGATCTGGTCTCGGAATCCGTATTGGGGTTGACAGGGGCGGTGGCTGACTTGGCTTGCGCCCCATGCCGGGCGGGCCCGTTGCTGGCCCAAAGAGGACTCCTCTCGCCCGACGGCGCATTCGCGGCGACATCTACGGCGCTTGGTGAAGGTTTGTTTTACATTGAGAAGTTCCCCACGAGCCCGCTGATCCTCTCGCCGTTCAATGACCCGTTGCCGATCCTGAAGGCGCTGGCCCCGGTGCCGAAGTCGGTGTACAGCGCCTGGCGGAATCCGCCCGGGCCGGGACCTGGCCAGCAGAACTCCCTGCGCAACGAGCGGCACCAGATCTGGCCGAGCCAGATCGTCTATCCAGACCCGATCGTCTACAAGGTCGACCTGCTGCTCCGGACCCACGCGTTCACCACGTCCCAGGTGCTGCCGATCGACGCAAACGGCCGCCCTACGATCTCGTTTGACGCAAGGCGCAGGACGTACCCCGCGGGCACCAAACGGACATTGCCTCCCAGCGCGATCTACGGCTTCAACGGCGGCTTTCCGGGGGCAAGGATCAACGCGGAGTACGGCAAGCCCGTCCTGGTCCGGTTCGAGAACCATCTCAACGAGAACCCGCTGAACCTCGACCGTCAGGACTTCGGCTCCCCCGACCTGTCCTTCCTGACCCACCTGCACAACGGCCACACCGCGCCCGAGAGCGACGGCAACCCGCACTACTCGATGGTCGCCGGGCCCAGGCACCGGGGCTACAGGCCGGGAATGTTCGTCGACAACCTGTACCTGAACCTGCCCTCCGGCGGGGACGACCGCGAGAAGCAGAGCTTCTACTGGTTCCACGACCACACGATGGACCACACCGGCGCCAACGTGTACAAGGGCATGGTGGGCGTGTACCCGCTCTATGACCCAAAGAACGGGCTGGACATGGGAGATGAGCGGCGGGGACTGCGACTGCCAGGGGTCCGCACCAACAACCCGGACGGATCATTTGACGTCAAATACGACATCCCGCTGGCGTTCTTCGACTGCAACCTGGACGACGGCGTTACCGTCCATAAAGATTTCCACGACGGGCTGGGCGAGTACCCGGCCGCCAAGAACCCTGCGACCCACCCCGAATGGTGGGGGAAGACCTTCTACAAGCACTTCCCCAACCACGGCTTCGTCGGCGACCTCTTCACCGTCAACGGCACGGCCTTCCCGGTGCTGGAGGTCAAGCGGCGCAAATACCGCTTTCGGTTCCTGGATTGCTCGGTGGCCCGCATCTACGATTTCAAACTGATGACCTCCACCCGGGGACCCAGGTCCTCGGCGTCGCTTGGCTACAACGGCGACGAACTCCAGGGCCAGTACCGGATCGAGGACGGCCAGCAGTGCATGCAGTTCACCCAAATCACCGCCGACGGCGGCCTCCTGCCGTTCCCGCTCAAACTGGACTCGTTCGAACTGTGGCCCGCGAAGCGCCGCGAGGTGATCGTTGATTTCACCCGGTACCAGGACGGCACGCCCACCACCAAGGGCGACGTCATCTACGTCACTAATGTCATGAAGATGCCCGATGGCCGGATGTGGTCCAAGTCGTCCCGGTTCTCGCCTGACCCGAGGTACAAGGTGCCGGTCCTCAAGTTCGTCATCGGCGATACCGCGCCGGATGACAGCCAGATCCCCATCGCCGGCCTCCGTCGGCTTCCGCCGCTGCCCAGCAACTGGCAGAGCATGCTGGACGACCGCCTGATTTTCGAGGTGGAGCGCGGCAGCGCCGGAGGTGAGACCGAGTGGCTGATCAACGGCAAGCCTTTCGACCCGCAACACGTGCTGGCAAGTCTGAAAAACCCTGCCGGCCGAACACCCCTGGCCCAGCAAAAGAAGCGAAGCTTCAACCTCTGGGAGATCCGCAACGGTGGCGGCGGCTGGGTTCACCCGGTACACCTGCACCAGGAGGAACACCGGACCGTGATGCGCAATGGCAAGGACGTGACCAGCACACCCGATCCCGGGCATCCTGATGACGCCTCGAAAGAAGATACGGTCGCGCTTGACCCGGGCGAGTCAGTAATCGTCTACCGGGGGTTCCGGGACTTCACCGGGCCCTACGTGGGGCACTGCCACAACCTGCACACGAGGACCACGCCATGATGTTCGCCTGGGAAATCACCTGACCTATGCCGTCCGGTGACGCAATGCCTTCCCCCGGCGGCCGCCGCCGAATACCGTAATGCCTGACGACCCTATTTGGAGGATGAGATGCGCAAAGTGACCGCCGGACTGTTCCACTCCGTGGACGGCGTGGTGCAGGACCCGTTCAAGTTCCAGTTCGACAGCTTCGATGAGGACCTGGGCAAGGGACTGACCAAGATGATCAACACCGTGGACACAGTCGTCCTCGGGCGGGTCAGCTATCAGGAATGGGCGGGCTACTGGCCGGACGCTTCCCGGGACGAGGACTTCGCCGCCTTCATCAACCCGGTGGAAAAGTTCGTCGTATCGCGCACCCTGTCGGAGCCGCTGGAGTGGGAAAACTCGCACCTGGTCGAGGCGCCGCTGGAGGAGTTCGTAGCAGATCTTAAGAAGCGCGACGGCGGCGAGATCGCCGTATGCGGCAGCATTTCAGTCACGCGGCAATTGCTGTTCGCCGGCCTCCTCGATGAGCTGACGCTCATGACCCATCCCGTCGTGGCCGGCAGCGGGCGGCGGCTCTTCGAGGACGGCGACCCGCTGACCAGGCTGGAACTAAAGGACCAGTACAGGACCAGCAAGGGCAACGTCGTCAGCACCTACAGCGTGCGCAACGACTGAACGCTTCGACTTCAGAAGGGCAGCGGGAGCCTTGCGGTCCCGCACTCAGCCGAGATGAAGGAAACCCCTGACCTCTCCATTGCCTATCCAGGCAATCGAGAGATCAGGGGCCCTTGATGGTTTTGCTCAGGTAGCTAGCGTTTACGGCTGGCTCGGTGGCGGAGGTGCTGGACGGCGCTGAGGGTGAGTGCGGCCGCTAGGACCAGGTAGAGAGTGGTGGTGATAGGGCTGTCCACGAGGATGCCAAGATCCCCTTCCGAGACGGCAAGCGCGCGGCGGAGCTCGGTTTCGGCCATCGGGCCCAAGATCACTGCGATAAGTACTGGTGCCAGCGGGATGTTGTAGCGGCGCATCAGGAATCCGATAAGGCCGATGCCGATCAACAGCCACAGGTCGAGCACCGCCGAGCTTACCGCGTACACGCCGAGCATCGAGAAGACGGTGATGCCGGCATAAAGGTAGTGCTTAGGGATGCTCAGCAGTTTCGCCCAGACGGAGGCGAACGGGATGTTGATCATTACCAAAATCACCAGACCGATGAACAAGGATGCCAGCAGCGCCCAGACCAGATTGCCACTTCGTTCGAAGAGCAGGGGGCCAGGCTGCATGCCGTACTGCTGGAATGCGGCCAGCATGATCGCGGCGGTCGCCGAAGTCGGCAGCCCGAGCGCGAGGAGGGCGCCCATAGCGGTGCCGGCGGTAGCGTTGGCAGCTGCTTCGGGGGCAGCGAGGCCGCGGATGGAGCCAGTGGTGCCGAACTCCGGGTCGTTTCGCCGCTTGGCCAGTTGCTTCTCTGTGCCGTAGGCCAGGAAGGTGGGAACCTCTGCGCCACCGGCGGGGATCAGGCCGAACGGGGCGCCGAAGGCGGTGCCGCGGAGCCAGGCCGGGAGGGCTTTCCTGAAGTCGGTGAGGTTGAGTCGGGCCCGGCCCTTCGTTTCGATCCTGCTGACCACGGGGTCGCGGTGGATGCGGGAGGCGACGTGGAATACCTCGCCGAGTGCGAGGAGCCCCACGGTGATGACGATGACGGAGATCCCATCGAAGAGCTGGGGCATGCCGAGGGTGAACCGGGCTGTGCCGCTGGGTCCGTCAATGCCGACCAGGGCCAGGGCAAGGCCGAGTCCCAGGGCTGCGATGCCGCGGATCACGGATTCGGAGACGACGGCGGAGATGGCCATAAATGCGAATACGGCCAGGGCGAAGTACTCGGCCGGGCCGAAGACGGTGGCCATTTTGACCAGGGTTGGCGCGAAGAACACCACCAGGGTGGTGGCGATCAGGCCACCGATGAACGCGCCGATGGCGCAGGTGGCCAGGGCCTTGGCGGCCTGGCCGCTTTTGGCCATGCGGTGGCCCTCGAACGTGGATGCGATGGCGGACGAGTGGCCCGGGGTGTTGAGCAGGATCCCGGAGGTGGAATCGCCGAAGAGTCCGCCGAAGTAGATGCCGGCGAACATGATGAACGCAGCCGTCGGTTCCAGTGAAAACGTCACGGGCAGCAATAACGCCACCGCCATGGCGGAGCCTAGTCCGGGAACGACGCCGACGGCGGTGCCCAGGAGCGCGCCGATCAGCACCCAGAGGAGGTTAATGGGGGTCAGGGCGCTGGCGAACCCGCCCATGAGAAGTTCGAGCTGTTCCATCAGAGGATTCCTCCCACGAAGCCGGAGGGCAAGCTGAGGCCCAGTGCGGCGCCAAAGGCAAGTTGAATGACTGACGAAAATAACAACCCCACCCCGATGTCGAAGATGGTGCGGCGGCTGCCGAGGGCGTAGGCGACAAGCCAGAACAGCGCTGCCGCGCTGATGATCCACCCCAGCGGTTCGAGCAGCAGGACAAAGGCGACGACGCCTCCGAGCATCAGGCCGACTGTCCGCCAGTCGGAGTAGGTCTTCCATGTTTTGACTGGGGTTTGGGGTGGCGCATCGTCAAACGTCCCGTCTTCTTCCCGCCCAAGGTGCCCCAGGTCGTGCAGCATGTCCGCGGAGAACTGCCCGCTTCCGGGGTGTATGGAGTTGTCCGGGACCTTCGGTGTGCGAAGGATCTGGATGGCGAGCAGGGTGGCGACCAGGTACAGGACGATGCATACGATGACGGGGAAGAACTGCGGGCCGGGGGCTGATTTGCCCTGCACGTTCATGGTTACGGTGCCGATGGTGAGGAAGATGGCGACTGTGTAGAGTACGGCGACGACAACGAATTCGCTGCGGCCTGTGCCGAAGCCGGGCTTATGTTTGCCTTGCGGTTCCGTTCCGGCTTCTGCGTCTGCTTGGTTCTGGGTGATGCTCATAGGCCGAGGTCCTTTACGATTTCTTGGGCCGTTGTGACTTCGTTGGTGATGAACTGCTCGAATTCTTCGCCGGTTGAGAAGGTGTCCGTCCAGCTGTTGCGCTTGAGGGCTTCCTGCCAGTGCGCGCTGCTCCGCATCTCGGTGACGATTTTGATGAATTCCGCTTTCGTTTCGTCCGTGGTGCCGGGTGCTGCCACAAAGCCGCGCCAGTTGGACATAACCGCGTCGACACCTTGTTCCTTGAAGGTGGGGACGTCCACGCCCTCCAGCCGTTCCTCGGAAGAGATGGCCAGTGCGCGCAGGGTGCCCGCTTCGATCTGGTCGCTGACTTCGTTGTAGCCGGACATACCGGCTGCCGTGGTGTGGGACAGCAGGGACGTCAACGCCTCGCCGCCGCCGGAGTAGGCGATGTAGTTCACGTCCTTGGGATCCATCCCGACGGTCTTGGCTACCTTGGCGCTGAGGAGGTGGTCGATGGAGCCAAGGGAACCGCCGCCTATCGACGTTCCCCCGGGGTCTTTCTTCCAGGCTTCCAGGAAGTCAGCCAGCGTCTTGAACTTGGAGTCGGCCGGGACGACCAGCGCGGCATAGTCATCGGCCAGGCGGGCGATGGGAACCACATCGGCCATGGATTCGGGGTTGTCGCCCAGTTCGATGGCCCCCACCATCACGCCTCCGGTCACCAGGAAGGCATCTTCGCGCCCGGGGGTCTGCACGAACTGGCTCAGACCGATCGTTCCGCCGGCTCCGGGCACGTTGACCACCTGCGGGTTGTTGACGACGCCGCCGCTTTTGAGTGCCTGCTGTCCTTCGCGGGCAAATCCGTCCCATCCGCCGCCCGGAGCGGCCGGGGCGATCAGGGTGAGCTTGTTCCTGGCTGTGCTCGTTCCGCCGGCGGTGCCGGCATTGAGGAACGCAAGCGCGGCGACGACAGCCACGACCAGTCCGAAGACGGCATTGCGTAGGGGATTTTTCATGGTTCTCGTTCCGTAACGACGTTGTTGGGCGGTGCGAAAGTACGTTGCTGAGGCGGATCCCAGCCGTGATAGGGGTGCTGAAGTCTCTGGCATCGGTCGGGATACCTTTGTATACAATGAAATACAGTTATACCCGCGATGCCCATCACCGGCAAGTTTTCCCGACTCCGGCAACTCCATTTTGTTAGACATCAACCACCTTGCGGTCCCTGCATACGTTTGTATACAGTGGGATTCACCAACCCAATGAAAGGACCACGGATGTCTATCGGTAATGGAGCCGGAACCCAGAGTGCGGACAGCTTTGACGTGATCGTGGTGGGCGGCGGGAATGCAGGCTTCACGGCGGCCCACGCTGCGGCGCAACGCGGAAGGCGTGTTGTATTGCTGGAAAAGGGCGAGCAGGACATGGCCGGAGGCAACAGCTTCTACACCGCCGGCGCCACACGGATCGTGCACAGCGGTCTGGATGACTTGCAGGGCTTAGTGGAACCCGATGAACGGCACGTCCGGACGGTTGTTCCCCCGTACAGCGGTGAAGAATATGCAGCGGACCTGGAAAAGGTGACCGAAGGCCGCAACGACCCGGAACTGACGCAGGTCCTCATCGCCGAAAGCCAGTCAACCCTTCGCTGGCTCAACGGTCTGGGCCTGAAATACCGCCTGATGTACGAGCGTCAGGCCTTTGAGCGCGCGGACGGGTCCTATCTCTTCTGGGGCGGCCTGCACGTGGGCAATGTGGGAGGTGGCGAAGGCCTGATTAAGGATCACACCCGGGTCGCTGCCGAACTGGGCATCGATGTCCGGTACGGCCACGCAGCGCAAAGCCTGATTGTCGAGAACGGGCGCCTTGCCGGCGTCGTCGTCAACACCACGGAAGGTGAACTGCGCCTGACGGCAGAATCAGTGATCCTCACCGCCGGCGGCTTCGAGTCCAATACCCAATGGCGACGGGACTACCTGGGCGAAGGCTGGGAGAACGCCAAGGTCAGGGGTACTCCGTACAACACCGGCGACATGATCGCAGCAGCATTGGAGATCGGCGCCACCAAGGGCGGCGACTGGAGCACCTGCCATAGCGTCCAGTGGGACGCCTTCACCCCCACCAATGAAAGCAACCGCGAACTTACCAACCGCTTGACCAGACAGAGTTACCCGTTTGGCATCATCGTGAACACGGAAGGCAAACGCTTCCTGGACGAGGGCGCGGACTTCAGGAATTACACCTACGCCAAATACGGAAAGGAAATTCTGAAGCAGCCTGGATCAGTGGCCTACCAGATCTTCGATGCAACCCTTCGCCCGATGCTGCGCAGCGAAGAATACGACATGCCCGGCATCTCGGTAGAGGTCGCGGACACGCTCGAGGACTTGGCCGTCAAGATCGGCCTGGATCCGGAGTCGTTGTCCAAGACTGTGACGGACTTCAACAACTCTATCGACCGCTCGATCCCGTTCGACCCGAACATCAAAGATGGCCGCATGGCCGCTACCGAACCGGTCAAGAGCAACTGGGCCGCGCCCATCGAAACGGGCCCCTTCTACGCTTATGGCGTCACCTGCGGGATCACCTTCACCTTCGGCGGCATCAAATCCGACACCCACGGCCGCGTCCTGGACGCGGACGGCAAGCACATCCAAGGCCTCTTCGTGGCCGGTGAAATGCTCGGCGGACTGTTCAGCACCAACTACCCAGGCGGCACCGGACTTGCTGCCGGTTGCGTCTTCGGACGGCGGGCCGGCGTTCTGGCGTAAAGTTCCTATCGAACGAGCGCCGCCCGCGGTAACCACTCCAATGCCTCAAGGACCAGACTAGTGACGGATACAGCAGCCCCCCGCATGGACGGAGAGACCATCTTCCGGACCCTGCGCAGCGAAATCCTGTCCGGAGTGCATCAACCCGGCACTGCCATTCGAGAAACTTCACTCGCTGAACGCTTCGGCGTCTCCCGGACCCCCGTCCGGGAGGCGCTGTCCCGACTTCAACAGGAACGGCTCCTGGAGCGGGTAGCAAGGAATCTCCAGGTGCCCCAAGTCGACCCGCAGCAGGTCATCCAAATCTATGACATGCGCATCCTCCTTGAGGAAGAAGCCGCCCGCCAGGCAGCCCGGTCTCGGCAGTTCGCGGACCTGATGCGTCTTGACGCGTTACTGCAGCGCGACCGGCAACTCAAAGAACCTGATGACCACACCAGGATCACCACGAACCTGGAGTTCCACGCAGCCATCTGGAACTGCGCCCATAACCCTGTTCTGAAGGACCTGCTGGACCGGCTGTCAACTCACCTCATCCACGCACCCCGGTCCACCCTTTCGACAGGAAACCGCTGGACCGAATCCCTCGACGAGCACGAGGCCTTGGCGCGTGCCATCGAACAGCAGGATAGCGACGCCGCCGGAAAGATTGCGCGGCAACACATGGAAACAGCGCGGACCCTGCGTCTGCAGCTCCTCCGGGAAACAGCTCTGCAACATCCGCTGACCAACAACAGTTCCCGCCGTTAGATCCACTGCCGCGGGGCGGCTCGAACGCCACCCCGCTTGCTCCAATTCGTTCCCGGGTTCAATGGGCGCGGCCAGCACACCCGATACTCAAGGAATGGCATGACAACCTACGTGCCAGGCCAACTCCAAATTTGTCGCTATTCAGACACGCCCTCTGGGGAGCCCCAGCTAAGCGCCTGACGCTGAGACTGTTTTCTGGTCGGCATGCTGCCGGTCCGGAAGGATAGGTGCGTTAATCAGTCCGCGGTCGTACGTGACCAGAGCATTGTTTTCGATGATCTTTTCAGTGGACGTCACCAGGCCGGTTCGCTTGTCCCGGGTCAGCCGCATGACCTGGTTGTGCCGGTAGACCTGCCCCCGTGCCTCGTAGAAGTAGGCGTCTTCCTCGCGGATATGGAACTTGACCCCGGATACACGTTCAGCCCGAAGCTCGCCGCACAGGTAATCGTCATTCGTGCTCACCACGAACTGGAAGGACTGGTCCGTGTCGTTGCGGACGCGGTAGTCCAGGTAGTTGTAGATGATCGACGTTCCCGACCCGAAAGGGATCTGCCTGTTAAAGTCCGGGAACAGGTCCAGGTCCCCGTGGTGGTGATGCTCCACAACAGTCAGCTCGCTGTGAAGGACCATCCAGTGCAGCAAGTTGGTGAACTGACATAAGCCACCGCCGATGCCTGAGTCCGCCCGACCACGGTTGATGACGAGGCCTTCCTGGTAGCCCTTGGCCTCTGTACAGCTTCCGACCAACCGCCAGAAGGAAAAGGTTTCACCGGGGCGAATCACCACGAGGTTCACCATCGGCGCGGCGATCCCAAGGCTGACTGCTTTGTTTTCCTGCAGGCGCAAGTCAACGTTTCCCAGCTTCCGGCGTATCAACGAATTGTGCCGGTAGACCAGCACAGGCAGGGCGTCCTCCCCGCGGTTCCGGGCGAACGAAGTCCGCGACAACATATCGCGCAACCTCCGGGCGAGGATCATGCGCTGGACCGAAATTTTATAGGTCAGCGGAGACAGCTCGCAAAACAGCTTTCGTGGCAACTTCCCCCCAATAATACGGCCCGATTCAACGGGACACGCAGAAGGCCGGAGACCCGGCTGGCAACATCTTTCCAGACGCTGGAGGAAACCGGGAAATCAGCAGCTACTTCCGTGAGGACGCGTGAGGGAAGAGGCGACCAAAGCTGAGGAAGCGTTGCATCTCCACACGCCCACATCGCGGCGTGCCTCACAACAATGTTGCAGCAAAAGCAACTCCACCGCGCATGCTCAACAACGCCATCCGGCGCGCCTCCTAACGGTGGGGGCCAGAAACGACAACCAAATACCCATTGACGGGTGAGCTGAGTCACGCCTATTCTGGTGCAACAGTGTTGCAACAGAAGCAACCCCAAGTTTATTGGTGGACACATGGAACACCCGATAACCCAATCGGCCGGAACAGCAGAGCCGCTGACCAGCCAGCCCGGCCAGCCCGGCACCAAGCAACCCCACACCGGCGACGAGGTCAGCAAGGACACCCGACGCCGGGTCATCACCGCGAGCTTCATCGGCAACTTTGTCGAATGGTTCGACTACGCCGTTTACGGCTACCTGGCCGGGATCATCTCCACGGTCTTCTTCCCTGAAGCCGACCGCCAGACAGCACTCCTGGCAACCTTCGGCGTCTTCGCCGTCTCCTTCTTCGTCCGTCCCCTGGGCGGCTTCTTCTGGGGCCACATCGGCGACCGCCTCGGCCGGCGGAAAGCACTGTCGCTTTCGATCGTCATCATGTCCGTGGCCACGTTCTGCATCGCCCTGATCCCCGGCTACGGGACCATCGGCCTTCTGGCGCCGGTCCTGCTCCTGCTGGTCCGCGTCGTCCAGGGATTCTCCGCCTCCGGCGAGTACGCCGGTGCCTCCGCCTTCCTGGTGGAGTACGCTCCGGCACATCGCCGCGGACTCTATGCCGCCGTCGTACCCGCAAGCACCGCGGCGGGCCTGCTCCTCGGCAGCCTGCTGGCTGCGCTCCTCACGAGCGTCCTCAGCGAATCCCAACTGCACGACTGGGGATGGCGCCTGCCGTTCCTGCTCGCCGCCCCCATGGGACTGATCGGCCGGTACATCCGCACCAAGCTCGAGGACACCCCCGCCTTCCGCGCCCTCTCCCAGGAGGACCACGGGACCAACAAACCCGCCCGGGACATGTTCCGGAATAACCGGAGGCAGCTCATCATCGCCACCGGTGCGGTGTTGCTGAACGCAGTCGGCTTCTACGTGATCCTCAGCTACATGCCCACCTACCTTTCCGAGGAACTGGGCTTCGGCGCTGGCGAATCATTCCTGGCCACTACCATCGCCCTGGCCAGCTACATCGGCTTCATCTTCCTCACCGGCATCGCGTCGGACAGGTTCGGCCGCAAGCGGATGCTGATCACCGCGTCCGTGCTCTTCATGCTGCTGACGGTGCCGGCGTTCATGCTCCTGGATACGGGCAACTTCCTGGTGATCGTGCTGGTCCAGATCCTCCTGGGCGGCATGCTCACCCTGAATGACGGCACGCTCCCCAGCTTCCTGGCCGAGCTCTTCCCCACGAAGACCCGCTACAGCGGCTTCGCCGTCAGCTTCAACCTCTCCAACGCCCTGTTCGGCGGCACCGCCCCGTTCATGGCCACGCTCCTCATCGGCCTCACGCACAACAAGCTGGCCCCCGGCTGGTACCTCGTGGCCGCCTCACTGGTTTCCCTCATCGCAGTCCTGTTCGCCGTGGAGACTTCCAAGAAGCCCCTGCAGCAGCACTGACAAACACCCACCCAAGAAAGAAAAGGAAAGAACAGAATGACCATCACCGAGAATGAAGCTGTCAACGACGTCGCCAAGCTCGAGCGCCTCAAGGTCCTGAACAACGGCGAAAAGGTCTCCCTGACTTTCTCGAATGAAGAGTTCGAGCGCCGCCTCACAGGCCTCCGCAGCATCATGGCCGAGAAGGACCTGGACGCCGTCGTCCTGACCAGCTACCACTCGATCAAGTACTACTCCGACTTCCTGTTCACCTACTTCGGCCGCTCGTACGCCATGGTGGTCACCAAGGAGGACACGGTCACCGTCACCGCAAATATCGACGCCGGAATGCCCTGGCGCCGCAGCTACGGCGAAAACCTGGTGTACACGGACTGGCGCCGGGACAACTACGTCCACGCCATCCAGGAAATCCTGCGCACCCGCGGCATCAGCGTCCGCCGGCTCGGCGTGGAGGACGACTCCCTGCCGCTGGACAACCGCAACAAGATCCAGGCCGCCTTCGCATCCGCCACCCTGGTGGACGTGGCCCAGGCCGCCATGCGCCAGCGCATGATCAAGTCCGCCGAGGAAATCGAGGTCATCAAGCACGGCGCCCGGATCGGCGACCTGGGCGGCGAAGCCATCCGCAATGCCATCACCGCCGGCATCACCGAGTACGAGGTGGCCCTCATCGGCACCGAGGCCATGGTGCACGAGATCGCCCGCACCTTCCCCAACTCGGAGATCCGCGACACCTGGGTCTGGTTCCAGTCCGGCATCAACACCGACGGCGCACACAACTGGGCCACCACCCGGAAGATCCAGGAACACGACATCCTGTCCCTGAACTGCTTCCCCATGACCTCCGGCTACTACACGGCCCTGGAGCGGACGCTGTTCTTCGGCGAACCGGATGCCCGTTCCCTCGAACTGTGGAACATCAACGTCGAGGTCCACCGGCGCGGCCTGGAACTCATCAAGCCCGGCGCCGTCTGCAAGGACATCGCCGCCGAACTCAACGAGATCTACGTGTCCCACGGCCTGCTCGCCAACCGCACCTTCGGCTACGGCCACTCCTTCGGCGTCCTCAGCCACTACTACGGCCGCGAGGCCGGACTCGAGCTCCGCGAGGACATCGACACCGTGCTCGAGCCGGGCATGGTGGTCTCCATGGAACCGATGATCACCGTCCTCGACGGCCAGCCCGGCGCCGGCGGCTACCGCGAGCACGACATCCTGGTGGTGGGCGAGGACGGCGCCGAGAACATCACCAAGTTCCCGTTCGGCCCTGAGCACAACATCATCAGCGCCTGACACCTGGGTAACCGGGGCATGCCCTCCCCCGCCTTCCGTTGTCAGCCAGGCTCTTGTTTAGCAGCCTTGGGTTAAGTACGACGACGGCGGGCGGCCGGGAGGGCATGCCCGCCCCCCGCTTCCGCGTGGCAAATGGGCCGGAAGCACGACAGCGAAGAAATATAGTGAACACCATGACTCCCCCGGCAACACCCGCGAACCCCGCCCCTGCAGGCGGCGGCCCCGAAGGCAAAGACGCAGGCAACGGCGACGCGCGCGGCGCCTCGGTAATCGTAAACGCCATCGCCGTGCTGCGCAGCTTCACGGCCGACGAGCCCATGCTGGGCGTCACCGAGATCGCCAGCCGGGTGGGCCTCCACAAGAGCACGGTGTCCCGGATCCTCGCCACGTTCGAGCAGGAGCACCTGGTGGAGCGGGACCCGGACACACGGCGCTTCCGCCTGGGGCTGGGCCTCATCGCGGTGGCCGGGCCGCTGCTGGCCGAGCTCGAGGAGCGCCGCGTGGCCTACCCCGTGCTGCGCGAGCTGACCGAACGCACCGGCGAAACCAGCGCGCTCATGGTGTGGAACGGCAACGAGTCCATGTGCGTGGAACAGATCTCCAGCCGGCAGCAGGTAAAGCACACGGCCCCGCTCGGTGCCCGCTACAACACCGCGCTCAGCGCCTCGGTCCAGATCTTCCTCGCCGCCGAACAGCCCGAGCGTGTGAGTGCCCTGCTCCGGAGCGGCACCATCACCCTGCCCGGGCTGGACGACCACTCCGTGAAGGCGTACGTGCAGCGGTTGCAGGAAGTGAGCAAGCGCGGCTGGGCCATCAACTACGGCGAGACGTCCATCGAGGAAGTCGGCATCGCAGCTCCGGTCTATGACCACCGGGGCGACATCGTGGCCTCCGTCCTCATCCCCGCACCCAAGTTCCGAGTCTCCCCCGACACTCTGGAAAGCCTCGGCGAGGCCTGCGCCAGCGCCGCAAAGGAAGTCACTCAGCGCCTGGGCGGCGTGGCGCCGAAGGAGCGCCGGAGCGCGTAGGCAGCGGACCGCCTGCGAGGCTGAGTCAGCACCTTGTCGAGTGCTGCAACGGAATTGCGGGATTGCTGGCCTATGAGGCCAAACGCTCACGGGCGTTGCGCCCGGAACCGGCCGGTTCAACACCACGTTCGGGTTGGGTGATTTCGGCCCAGACTACGTCGAGCGAAAGGCCCAGGACATCGGCAATCGCAGCGATGGTCGGGAAGGCAGGGGTCGCTACGCGGCCGGACTCGATCTTTCGGAGGGTCTCCGGTGAGACGCGGGCGTCGAGCGCGGTCTCGAGCATCGAGCGGCTTCCCCTGGCGCGACGCAACAGGGCACCGAGACGCTCTCCGCGTTCGACCTCTGCTGATGTAAGCGGCAACCTGACCATGGCTCCAATACTAATACCGGGATAATATGGCCGGTATAGTTATTGGCAGACGAGAAGGGCCGCCGCATGATCGAGATCCTGAACCCCGCCGAACTGGCCCGAGCAAAAGAGTCCGGCGCCTTGGTCGCTGACATCCTGCACACGCTGAAGAGCCGCAGCGCGGTGGGCACGAACCTCCTGGAGATCGACCGCTGGACCCAGGACATGATCCGCGAAGCTGGAGCGGAGTCCTGTTACGTCGACTACGCGCCTTCCTTCGGACGGGGGCCGTTTGGCCACTACATCTGCACAGGTGTCAACGACGCCGTGCTCCACGGGCTGCCACGCGACTACACGCTTGCGGACGGCGATTTACTGACGCTCGACCTCGCCGTCTCCAAACGCGGAGTCGCTGCAGACGCCGCGATCAGCTTCATCGTGCGTGAATCAAAGCCCGCGGAGAGCGTCGCGATGATCGAGGCGACCGAACGCGCACTGGGCGCAGGGATAGCAGCCGCCGGACCCGGCGCCCGCATCGGCGACATTTCCTATGCCATCGGCTCGGTCCTCAGCGAGGCGGGGTACCCCATCAACACCGAGTTCGGCGGCCATGGCATTGGATCAACCATGCACCAGGACCCGCACGTTCCAAACACCGGGCGGCCCGGCCGGGGGTACAAACTGCGGCCGGGCCTTCTGCTCGCACTGGAGCCGTGGGTCATGGCGGACACGGCACAGCTCGTCACTGATGCCGACGGGTGGACGCTCCGAAGTGCGACAGGCTGCCGGACGGCTCACAGCGAGCACACGATCGCCATCACGGACGACGGAGCCGAAATCCTCACCTTGCCGAACCACAACTAGACACTTTGAAGGGGCCGGAGGCCTCAGGCCCCTTCATGTTGCCTGCTCTACTCGACGCTGTCCTCGGCGATGTCCTCTGCCCACAGGTCCGGGTTGTTGTCCTGAAAGGTGCGCATCATGTCCACGCAGCGCTGATCATCCAGGACCACCACCTCAACGCCACGTGATCGCAGAAGCTCGAATTCGCCGTCGAACGTGCGCCCTTCACCTACCACCACGCGGGGAATCTTGAACTGAATGATGGTTCCGGTGCACATGGCACAGGGGGCGAGGGTGGTGTACAGCGTGGTGTCCCGGTAGCTCGACTGCCGGCCGGCCGCGCGAAGTGCGGACATCTCGCCATGCGCGATCGGATCCCCGTTTTGGACGCGTTCGTTGTGGCCGCTCGCAATGACCACGCCGTCACGGGCGAGCGCCGCCCCGATGGGGATGCCGCCTTCGCGGAGGCTTTTTTGGGCGGCTTGGTAGGCGGCTTCGAAGGCGGTGTGGTGCTGTTCGTGGGTCATGCGGTCATTTTCTCAGGAGCAACACCGGCTGCAAGTGTCCGACCCACTGATAGCTCGGCTTCATCGGGTCAATATTCTTGGCGCGGTCTTGCGACGCACCACGACAAGCTCTCACTCACCAACCGTGCCGGAGCCGTTCCACAAGCCATCATCATCTGACCAACAGCTCCAAGAGACAGCTCCAGGAGTCCTTGCTACGCGCTTCCGTCTCAGCGTCAGTCGGCACCAGCAGCCGGTGCAGCTGCTGGTGCCGACGCCGCTTCCTGCGGAGACTCCTGCGTTACCTGTTGAGCAGGAACCGGTGTGGAGCTCGGAGCGGCACTGGGTTTGGGCTAAGGTGCCGGAGCCGGTGCGACAGCCGGTGCCGGAACAGCCACGGGAACCGGTGCGACCACCGGAGCCGGTGCGACCACCGGAGCCGGAGCCGGCTCAACCACAGGAACCGGCACAACAATCGGAGCCGGAGCCGGAGCAGCCACGGGAGCCGGTGCGACAACCGGAGCCGGAGCCGGTGCGACAACCGGAGCCGATTCTGGCGCTGGTGTAACCGCGGGTTCCGGCACGACAACCGGAGTCGGCGTAACCACAGGCGCCGGAGCCTCTACAGGAGCCGGCACAACAACTGGGGCCGGAGCCGGCGTAACAACAGGAGCCGGCACGACGACCGGTGCCGGAGCCGGCGTAACAACAGGAGCCGGAGCTGGCGTTGCCGGCTTGGGCTTGGGCGCGACGACCGGTGTCGGCTTGGGCTTGGGCGCGACGACCGGCGTCGGCTTGGGCTTGGGCGCGGCCACCTTCGGAGCGGGAACCGGCTTTGCCGGCTTGGGCTTAGGTGTGGCCACCTTCGGAGCGGGAACCAGCTTTGCCGGCTTGGACTTGGGCGCGGCCAACTTCGATGCCGGAGCCGGCGTTACCGGCATAGGCGAGGCCACCCACTGCGCCGGAGCTGCGGCCCACCAGTACGAAGGCTGCGCTGCGGAAACAGACGCGGCGGCAGCCGAGGAAGACCTGGCCGCTGTAACAACAACGGCAGGCGACTCATGCCCTTCGTCCGACGCTGCATGGCGGGTGCTGGCCTCCACCGGAACAGCCCAGGATGTGGTCTCCGTAGCGGTGCCGGCCTTCCCGTAGTCGGTCATCTTGATGTTGGCAACGGGCCCCGAGTGACGCAGCCGCAGCAGAGTCCAGTTGTCGGGATCCGTGTGTTTCCCGTTCAGAATGGTTTCAAAGTGGAGGTGGCATCCGGTTGATGACCCCGTGGTCCCGACCTTGGCGATGAGTTGCCCCACCTGGACCGACTGGCCCTTCTTCACGCCGATGCCCTCAAGGTGGTTGTAGGTGGTGATCAGGCCGTTGCCGTGGTCTATTTCCACTCGGTTGCCGCCGCCCCACGGATGCCATCCGACGGTCCGGACGACGCCGGAATCCGCCGCATACACGCGGGTTCCGCAGGCGGCGGAGAAGTCCTGGCCCCAGTGAAACTCACCTGCCGAGCCGGTGATGGGACTCGTCCGCAGCCCAAAATGCGACGTGGGGGTTAGGACGTCCAACGGTGCCATCAGGGTTCCTGCCGCGGGACGCTTCACCTTGCTTGAAGCCGCATGGAGTTTTTGGCTCACCGGCTTTGCCGCGGTGAAGACCAGGGTACGGCTGTAGGACACGTACGCGTCCGCCGAGGCCGAGACGGCACCGGCGTTTGAAGCGAAGGCGCCTGAAACGGAGGCCGAGGCCAGCGTGGCCGATCCGAGAGCCACGTTGGCTGAGGTGTCACCACGGGACTCAGCCGGCACGTGCCCGGAGGATAGACCGGACGAAAGTACTGGGCCAGCGCCCTGGAATCCAAAAGCATAGACCGCCAGGAAAGCCGCGCCTGCGCCTACCCGAACGGCACGGCTCAAAACGGGACGGCCCAGAACGGCATGACGCAGGTCCTGAGGCGTGCGCCGCACAGCGGCAGGTGCCAGATGCTTTGACATTAGATCTCCCCATAAAAGGCCGCCGGATGCTTGTGGATGGCGGCATGCTCCTAACATGGGAGCATGCCGGGCAGGCCAGCGAAACCGATTCGCCCGCATATGTGGATAAGCTGAGAAAATCTTGACCGGGCCTTTCCTGAACTGCGCAAATCTTCAGCTGACGTTGAGGATCCCGGCTGCCCCCCAGCCACCGAAACCGGCCCCGAGCCGCAGGACCCATTTTCATGTTTGCGCAGCAGCGACAGCCGCGGCCGGGCCGGTCCACAGAGCGCAAGACCAGCACGGACCGGGGCAAGAAAATACCCGTGGTCCCCGGCATTCAACGGGAGTATCCTAGGTCGAGCCCGGCCCGTGACGCCCGGCCAGCCCCGCCGAAAGCTCCAGCCAAGAGACAGCAAGCACCGGCGCCCCTCCCGGCAACAGGAACCAACAAAACTAGCGCACAAGTGTCAATGCAGACCGCCTAGGAGGGCCCCATGCCTGCGCCCGGCAACCCCAGCAACACCACTCACAGTGCCCAACCCAGCGGCAGCCCCAACAAAACCGGCAACACCACCCCCATCCCCCAGCCGCCGCCAAAGCCCCTGGTAGGCAACCTGCCCGATATCGACACCAGCCAAGGGGTCATGGGCCTGGTGGAAGTGGCCGAGGAGTACGGGCCCATCGTCCGCATCCAGGTGTTCAACCGCGGCATGGTGGCGCTCTCCTCCCAGGAGCTCGTCAACGAGGTCTGCGACGAGTCCCGCTTCGGCAAGGTGCTCGGCGTCTCCCTCCGCGAGGTCCGCGACTTCGTAGGCGACGGCCTGTTCACCGCGGAAACCGAGGAGCCAAACTGGCAGAAGGCGCACCGCATCCTGATGCCGGCCTTCGGTCCAAAGGCATTAACCAGGATGTTCGCCGGCATGGACGACATCCTGGAGCAGCTGCTGCTCAAGTGGGAGCGGCTCGGCCCCGCGGCGAGAATCGACGTTGCCGACAGCACCACCCGGCTGACCCTGGACACCATTGCCCTGTGCTCGTTCAGCTACCGGTTCAACAGCCTCTACCGCGACGAGATGCACCCCTTCATCGGGGCAATGGTCCGCGCCCTGGTGGAGTCCAAGGACCGGTCCACGCGGCTTCCGGTGCAGAACAAGCTCATGATCCGCAAGCGCCACCAGCTCGACGAGGACAACGCGCTCATGCTGGAGGTGGCCGAGCAGCTCATCAGTGACCGGCGCCGCCACCCCAGCCCGGAGGGCAGCGAGGACATCCTGGACACCATGCTGAACGCGGCGGACCCCGTGACCGGCGAGCGCCTGCCGGAGGACAACGTCCGCAACCAGATGGTCACCTTCCTGGTGGCCGGGCACGAGACCACCAGCGGGCTGCTCACCTTCACCATGTACGAGCTGCTCCGCCACCCTGACGTGATGAGAAAGGCCCGCGCCGTGGTGGACGAGGTCCTCGGCGCCGAAGCTGCAAGATTCGAGCACCTGCCAAGGCTCGGTTACCTGGACCAGATCCTCAAGGAGACGCTCCGGCTTTGGCCCACCGCCCCGGCCTTCAACGTGGCGCCGTACGAGGACACTGTGATCGGTGGCCAATACGAGGTCGCCAAGGGCACGCCCCTCATGGTCCTGATCCCGCAGCTGCACCGGGACAAGGCGGCGTGGGGCGAGGACGCCGCGCTCTTCAACCCGGACCGCTTCTCCCCCGAGCGCGCCGAGTCCATCCCGGCCAACGCGTGGAAGCCGTTCGGCAACGGCCAGCGCTCCTGCATCGGACGCGGGTTTGCCCTGCAGGAGGCCATGCTGTTCCTGGCCAAGGCCCTGCAGCGCTTCGACATCACGCCCGCGGACCCGAGCTATGAGCTGCACATCAAGCACACCCTCACCATGAAGCCGGAAGGGCTTTACATCCATGTCCGACGGCGGGACGTCCGGATCGGCGCAGCGGCGACTGCCGCCGTCGTACAGGAAAAAACGGCGGAAGCGCCGGCGGCGGCTGCCGCCAACGGCGTTCCGGTGCGCGTGCTGTACGGGTCCAATGCGGGCACGTCCCGGGACTTTGCGCAGCGGATAGCGAACGACGCCGGGCGGCGGGGCTACAGCCCCACCATCACTGCGCTGGACGAGGCGGCCGGCGGGCTGCCGACGGTGGGGCTGGTGGCCGTCGTCGCCTCCTCCTATGAGGGGATGCCGCCGGACAATGCCAAGAAGTTTATGACCTGGACCGAGGGCCTGCAGCCGGGCAGCCTCGCCGGGGTGCGGTTCACGGTGTTCGGCAACGGCAACAGGGACTGGGCGCGGACCTACCAGGAGGTGCCCAAGGCGATCGACAGCAGGCTGGAGGCGGCCGGCGCCGAGCGGATCTACGGGCGCGGCGAGGCCAACGCCCGCGGTGATTTCTTCGGCGATTTCGAGGAGTGGTACGCGGGATTCTGGCCCGCGGTGGACGGCGCCCTCGGGCAGCGGACCAGTGCGCCCACCGGGGAACCGCAGCTGGAGGTCCAGTTTGTGGGCAACGTCCGGGACACGCTGCTGCGCCAGAACGATCTGGCGGTGGGGACCGTCGTCGTCAACCGCGAACTGGTGGACCTGACCAAACCCAACGCCCGGTCCAAACGGCACGTGGAGATCGCGCTGCCGGAGGGCATGGGCTACCGGACCGGCGACTACCTGGCGGTGCTGCCGCTGAATCCCAGCGACCTGGTGCAGCGGGCGCTCACGCGGCTCACCCTGGACTACGACTCCCACGTGGTGCTGGCCATGGAGCACGGGGACACGTTCCTGCCCACCGGAACGCCCGTGGCCGTGGGCGAGCTGCTGAGCAGCTACGTGGAACTTGCGGTGCCGGCCACCCGGCCGCAGCTGGAGCAGCTGGCCGAGGTGGCGGCGGACCCGGCGGAGCGCGCGGAACTGGAGGCCCTGGCGCAGGACCGGGGGCGGCACGCGGCGGAGATCGTGGACAGGCGGGTTTCGCTGCTGGACCTGCTGGAGATGTACCCGTCGTGCCAGCTGCCGTTCACGACGTTCCTGCAGCTGCTCACCCAGCTGACCCCGCGGCGGTACTCGATCTCGTCGTCGCCGCTGTGGAGCCCTGACCACGCCACCCTGACGTTCGCCGTCGTCCAGGCCCCGGCGTGGTCCGGCCGCGGCACGTTCGAAGGGGCGGCGTCCACGTACCTGGCGCAGGCGCGGCCGGGGTCCCGGGTGGCGGTCCAGGTGAGGCCGTCGAACGCGGCCTTCCACCCGCCGGAGTCCCTGGCCATGCCGGTCATCATGGTGTGCGCCGGGACCGGGCTGGCGCCGTTCCGCGGGTTCGTGCAGGACCGGGCGCTGCGGGCCCAGGCCGAGGGAATCCGGCCCGCGCCTTCGCTGCTGTTCTTCGGCTGCCGGGCACGGGACACCGACTTCCTCTACGCGGCGGAGCTGGCATCGTGGGCAGAGCAGGCCAACCTGGACCTGCGGCCGGTCTTCTCCAAGGCGCCGACCGACGGCCAGAAGTACGTCCAGCACCGGCTGTGGGCGGACCGCGCGGACGTCAAGGAGCTGGTGAAGCAGGGCGCCAGGGTGTACGTCTGCGGCGACGGGAAGAACATGGCGCCGGAGGTCCGCGAGACCTGCGAGCGCATCTACCAGGAGGCCACCGGCGCTTCCGAAGCGGATGCCGATGCCTGGATGGACGAGGTGGAGCGCACGCACGGCAGGTACGTGGCGGACATCTTCACCTAGGAAGTGTCCCCTCACGTTCAGGGCTGCTGCGACGATCCCCCAAACAGCCGTCGCAGCAGGCCCTGCCCAAACGTTATCGATATTCCGGGTAGCGTTGCGCCGCTGCGACGCCCGATCCAATGAATTGTCACCAAAACTGGTGACGCCCGGTGCGCTTCGCCGAAGCAATCACCCTATTCCTTGGGTTGCCGCTCCCTAATCTCCACGTAGACCTCATCCCGATCCGCCGACTCATCGTAGGCGAGGATGGTCACGGCCGTCTTCGACCCGGAAGGGAGGGCCCGTCCCCTTACGAATCCTCCGTCAGCATTCTCCAGTGATGTGCTCAGCAGCGCAGATGCCTCACTCAGTACAGCAGTGGAAAGTTCTGTCTCCCGGTCATCCAGGATGTCCACCTTGACCCCCCTCGCCCGGGCCCTCCGCGCAGCTCGAAGCACTTCCGGTGTTGCGAGAGCGCGGCCCCTGATCTGGTCGCGGAGCTGGGCTTCCAAGAGGACGCAGTCCTGGCGATCCTGCTCCGACAGGGGACCACTTGCGATGAGTTCCAGGGAGGGACGGGTGAGACGGTCAAGCTCACGGGTCCAGTGGGTTTGCGCCAGCCGCCGCGCTTCTTCCCGGGCCAAACGGACCGCCGCTTCAGTCTCCTGACTGGTGTAGGCCCGGGCCTGATCCACGCAGCGGCGCAACACCTTGCTCACCGCGGTTGCAATGCCGATCCACATCAGCGGGGTGACCACCAGGGCGAGCCCGTCCACAACACTCAGCCGGTGAAGCATCGAGCCACTGAAGTCCAAAATGGCGAACAGGCTTATGCCCACCCATGCCAGTGCCACCCTGTTTCTCATGGCGACGGTCACCATCAGCATCTCGATGGCCCCGCAATGCCATGCAGCGTAACCGGGATGGACGTCCGAGGGAAGCACCGTCATGACCAGCAGGTCCATCAGAACAACGCCGAAAACGGCCATCCCCGCATGAAACCGTGGCAGGGTCCTGCCCTTGCCTGGCCACGTAACGACGGCCATGAGAACGAGGCAGATACCCATCGCGGCCAGTGCATTCCACATGGACGTCACCGTGCCCAGGTTGGCCAGGCCGAGCAGAATGTGGGCCGCCGGGAATGGCAGGCCGAGGGCCAGAATGAGCGGCCGTGTAATGGCGTTATCCATAATCCGCGGGCATCCTCCATGTCAGGCGGACATGGGTTCCGCCGGTGGGGCTCGACGTGATCCGGGCGTCGCCGCCTGCCTCGCGCATCCTTTGGATAATGGACACCCGGACGCCCAGCCGCTCCTGTGGGATCGTGGTCGTGTCGAATCCCGGTCCGCCGTCGGTGATGTCAATTGCCACTTCCGGGCCCGCGGCAGCCGACCCCATCCGGCATGCGATATTCAGTTCCGCCGGAGAAGCGGGCGCGTGGAGGAAGCTGTTTCTCACGGCTTCGGTGGCTGCCTGGATGAGCGCACGCGCCGCACCCAACGGGATGGCCCACTGGGTTACCGGTTCCGCAAGATCTGAATGAGAGCTGATGCCGGGCCCGTACCGGGCTGTGGCTGCGCGCAGTCGATTGACGAGTTCGTCCTCACCGACAAACGCACCGTCTGCGTTCGGCTCCCCGCCCAGGTTTGCCAAGTCGGAAAGGGCGCTTACGGCGGCTTTCTGCGCTGCATCCACCACCTCGGGAGAACGGGCTTGCCCCGCCACAATGAGCGTCGCCATCACCGTATCGTGGATCAGCGCGTCCAGCCTGGATCTTTCAACCCTGATGGCCTCCGCGCGGGCAGCGGCAGCGAAGCTCGCAACGGCCGCAACCGATGCCCGGTCCGAAGCTGAGGCTGCTCTGCGCAGCGCCGTGATCGGCGCGATGATCACCACCGCCAAAGCAGCGGTCAGGAGCGCGTCTTGAACGGCAGCGGTCCCCACCGGCGTGTCACCGGCCGCCATCAGCGGCACCAACACAATCAGGACGCAAAACACGGTTCCATAGACGACTGCCGCCCCGACGCTTGAAGCAATGGCGGCCATGGCGATGCCAACACCGGCTACGCCCCATGACCAGGGCCTTGACCCAATCTGACTGCCGTCGCCGGCTAACCCCAGAAACCACGTGAGGTAGCTTGAGATCATCAAAGTAGCGGCAACTCCGGCACCGATCCGAAGCCACACGAGCGATTTCCGAACGAGCATCGTCCACAGTATTGCGGCCGGGATCCCCGCCATGAAGACCAGATCCCACCAGAAGTTGTGCAAAGGCATCTGGGCCAGGACCTCGGGCAGCGACAGGGCGTAGAGCACGAGCGCGAAGATGCTGGTGGAGCGGCCAAGGACGAAATCGATGCTTGCCCGGGAAATGGGCCCTGCACTACCACCCGTTCGGGCGTTTATCCGCACCGTGACTCCATGCTCACAACTGCTCCGGGGGAAGGACGCCGTCCTCCACAGCCCTGTGGTAGAGCTCCAGCTTGGTGGCGGCAGGCCTCTCCGCAGCCGCGTATTTCTCGCGGATCCGCTTGATATTCGTTCCTACCGTATTGGAAGAAACGTTCATTCTTGCCGCAATCTGCGTCCGCGTGAATCCAGCGGCGTACAACCCCAACGTCTCGCGTTCCCTGTCACTTAAGGCCACGACAAATTCGGCATCCCCGTCGATGGCTGCCGCCAATTCCTGGTTGTCGATAGTTGCCCCGTCCGCCACTTGGCGAACGAGGTTCAGAGTGTCACGGATGTCATCGGATTTCCTGGATACACCGGAGGCACCGGCCGCGAGTGCCTCCCTGAGAGCCTCCGCCCGGTCACCGACGCTGAAGACCAAAACGGGGTACCCGGCCTGCACAATCCTGCGAACGTTGTCGCCTGGACGGGACCCGTCGGCGAGCGACATATCCAGCGCCACCACATCGAACATCCCGTTGGAGCCAGCGAGCAGCGAGCTGACTGTGTCCGCGAGCCTCACTGCTACAACCGGAACCTCCGCGGTTTTAGCCTCCACCGATGCTGCGGCCGCGAACCCAATGCGGACAGCTTCGTGATCGTCAACCACCCCGACCCTGACAACACGACGATCCATCCATTCCCCCCAGGTCAATTCCGAACCATCTTCGCCACGCGAATAGGCGGTTTTCAGAACAACCTATACGCAATTCAACGGATCATTCCTGATGATGTCGCGAACGGAATTGCAGATGACGCCTTGCAGAAAGCATGACCGTTATACGGGGACCGCGGGCTCGCGGGGACACGGATGTACAGTTGTGCTGGCGGGCAGGTTCCACAGCGTCAAATACCGAGAAGATCCGGGGTATGAGTGTGAACGAGTACGAGGCTTCACTAATCGTCAGGGCCGGAGCGGAGCTGCTGCGCGTGGCTTCGTCTGATCCCCGCTCGGAGGAAGGCTACGAGGCCGTCAAAGCCAATATCTCGGAGGCTTTGGAGGGCATAGCGGAAGCCCTTGCGAATTTTGAGGCCAGTTCGGGAGCACCCAGCCGTTCAACCGGTTGGGTTCAGGACCTTCGCCGCGTGGCGGATGACATAGTGCAAAGGTAGTTCGGCCCGCGCCTGCGGATCACCGGCCAACGACGCCGGCCGGACTGAGTTCCCATTCACTCCGGGCGATCGCGTACTCGACGTCGCCGTGTTCATCGCCCGGGATCGACACCGGCCAGTCAGCGACGAAGTTACGCACGAGACGCATCCCGGCCTTCTCCATCACCCTCCGCGAGGCGGCGTTCACTGCCATGGTCTGGGCAACAACACGCTGCACGCCGAATTCGGCAAACCCCTTGGCGATCAGCGCACGGGAACCCTCGGTGGCGTACCCCTTCCCCCAGGCCTCGCAGCGCAGCCGGTAGCCCAGCTCCGGCTGGTCGGGCGGATCGCCGGGGCCGGGCCGGTAGTGGAACCAGCCGAGGAAGTCCCCCGTTGATCTCTCCACCGCGGCCCAGAAGCCGTAGCCGGGAAATCTCTTGTAGTAGCCAAGGAACGCCGGAAGGTAGTCGCCTTCAATCTCTTCCCGGGGTGTCGGGGCACCGCCCGTGATGTACCGCATCACGCGCGGATCGCCGTCGAGCTCCACGAGCAGGTCCGCGTCGCGGGCAGTGAACTGCCGCAGCAGAAGCCGCTCGGTCTCCAGGAATATCTGCATGCGGACATTCTTGCACCGGGACGGCAGCAAACCAGCTACTTGGCCGTCAGTTCCTTCCGGCGGAACGTCCCGGCGATGGAGAGCTTGCGGCCGTATTCGATGGAGCCGTAGCGGAACAGGTGCACGGCCAGGCGCAGGATGAGGATCCCCACGATGAACACCTCGGCGATCACGATGGCCGATTCGACGGCGCCCAGGGTTCCGAAGCCGTTGCGGAGCAGCGCGGTGACGGGGGCGGTGAGCGGGAAGTAGGTGAAGACCTGCACGATCAGGGCTTCGGGGTCGCTGATGATGAGGCTGACCGCGTAGAAGGGCACGAAGATCAGGGCCATCAGCGGGCCGAAGATGGTGCCGGCCTCCTTGGCCGTGGGCATGATCGCGCCGATGGCCACGAGCACGCCGGTGAACAGGGTGAACCCGCCCAACAGCAGCAGCGCCCCGGTGATCATCGGCACGGGCTCGAACACCAGGGAGGACAGGTCAAGATCGGGCAGGGCCACTGAATCGCGGAAGAGTAAGTAGGCGGCGGCGATCGGGGCGAGGAACACCGTTATCTGGAGGAGCCCGACGGCGAACAGGGAGATGATCTTGCCGGTCACCAGGGTGGTGGGATTCAGCGTGGTCAGGATCATCTCCGTGACCCGGTTTTCCTTTTCTTCCAACGTGCTGTTGAGCATCTGGTTGGACAGCAAAATCATGCTGACGTAGAAAATGACCAGGAACACCAGCGGCGGAATCACTGAGCCGATGCCTCCGGCGACCCGGCCGTCCCGGTACGTTTCGGCGTCGAACTTCACCTCGCCGCTCAGGGCGGCGGTGACTTCCGGTGCATTGACCCGGGACTGGGCCGCGGTGACCAGCAGCTGTTTGGCCACGGCCTCATACTTGCCGTTCTCGAACATGCCCTTGTCCGCGCCGTACACCTTGACCGGCTCGGTGGCGGGATTTACCGGGTAGGCGAAGTAGGCCTCGCTGCTGCCGTTCTTCACCGCCTCGAGCGCGGCACCGGGGTCCGACGTCGGGGTTCCGCCGGCGGCCTGCGCCAGCGGTGTGGGGATGAGGCCGGAGGCGTCGGTGTAGTTGAAGGTCAACGCCGAGTTCTTCTGCGCGTCAGCGTTTGCCGAGGTGCTGGAGTTGCTGGCGTAGACGAGGGCAAAGATGATCGCGAAGACCACAGGGATGGCCAGGGTGGCGATCACGAACCCGCGCTTCTTGATGGTCCGCATGAATTCGAACCCGACGACGGTGCCCAGGTTGTGCTGCCTGAATGCTGTGCGTGCCATGGTCCTAGACCTCCGCCATTTCGTGCTGTTCCCCGTACACCTGAATGAAGATCTCCTCCAGCGACGCCCGTGCGGTGGCGAAGCTGCGCACCGCGACGCCGGCTCCGATCAGTTCCCGCAGCACCGCTGTTTCGTCGGCCCCGACGGCGGGGGCCAGCTCCGCGTGCCCGTCGCCGTCGCGCACCACGCTGTACAGGGCGGAGGCGGGGAGGATGCCCTCGTAGCCCAGCCGGTACACGGTGCCCCCGAACTGGTCCTGGACTTCGGTGACCGTCCCGTACGCCCGGGCCGTGCCGTCCTTGAGGAGGATGACCCGGTCGCAGAGCCGTTCCACTTCCTCCATCTGGTGGGTGACCATGATGACCGTGGCGCCGGCGAGCTTCTGCTCCTCGATGATGTCCATCAGCAGCCGCCGGTTCACGGGGTCGAAGCCCTTCGTGGGCTCGTCGAGGATGAGCAGGTCGGGGTCGTTCATGATGGTGACGCCGAGCTGGACCTTCTGCTGCTGGCCGCCGGAGAGCTTGTCCAGCCGGACGGCGGCCTTGTCCGCGAGGCCCACCCGCTCCAGGTAGGTCTGGGACCAGGCGCGCGCTCCGTGTTTGCTCAGGCCCTTGAGCCGGCCGAAGTAGACCATCACGTCCAGGACGGCTTCCTTCTTGTACAGGCCCCGCTCCTCCGGCAGGTAGCCCAGCCGCGCCCCGTCCCGGGGTTCGAAGACCTTCCCGCCGATGTGCAGTGTCCCGGCGGTGGGCTGGTAGATGCCCAGCAGCGCCCGCAGGGTGGTGGTCTTCCCGGACCCGTTGCTGCCCAGGAACCCGAAGGTTTCACCGGCCCGGACATCGAAGGACAGGTCCCTGACGACGGTCGTCTCCCCGAAGTCCATCCGAAAGTTTTTGATGTGCACAAGCGGTTCCACCGCGTCCCCCAACGTCATCAAGCCAGCCTAGCCGAAGCGATTCCCCCTATCGGATGGAACCCGTGTCATCCCTGATCAGCCGGAGAACGTCCGACGGCGGGCCCCCCTCCCGGCAGGGAATGTGCAGCGGACGGCTGAAATAGGCCCAGGGAAAGGATTGCTCCCCGATCCGTTGCCAGCCCTGCACTTCCAAGTCATGAATGGCCTTTGGGTTTGCAATGATCCGGGTATGTTCCCATTGCTCCGCTGACAGCTCGATACGGTGGAACCGCACACCGAACCCCACGGAATGCCATCCGAATTGCCCAATCTCCCGGAGCACGGTCATTTCGTTGAAGGCATTGACCGGGTAGAGACGCTTCACCGCCGCGACGTCATCATCAGCCGGTTGCTGCCGGTGCCCGAACCTCTGCTGGGCTGCCTGCTTGGAAACCCCCAGGATGCGGCCGATTGCTTCCCAGCTGTGGCCGGCGCGGCGGGCCGAGTCAACTGCGGACTGAAGGATGCTCCGCGTCTCTTCATGCGCACGGGCAGCCACTTCCAGGACCTCCCCGTACACATCCTCGCCACCGTCCAGCCGCTTGGAGAGCTCCGGGTTCGCATTCGCTACCGCCTGGGCGATGGCAGCCGACAAGGAGGCCGGATCCATGGCCTAGTTGTCCGCCTTGCGAATCCCCACAATGGCGGCCGACACCAGCAAAGCGCCACACACGAGCGCAATGACGGCCACAACCAGAACCAGGGCATTCACGCCCCCACTGGCCGTGAGAGCGAAATAGCCCGCCACCATGCCGAGCAGGGCGAGCAGTGAACCGCAGTAGGCAGCGAAACCGTTTTTCTGTCGAGTAGTCATGCCACCCATTACAGTCACACTCGCCATCACGCGTCAAGATTTCGTTGACGTCACCCATTTTGTTTCGCAGTCGTGAGTATTTAAGCAAAACGTTAGCCTAACGATTGGATTTATGCTGGCAGGCCGTGTTAGCTTCATGCCTGTGAATGGGGACACGCGGTCAATAGCCGCCAATTTGATGTCATGGGCTCGCGGCGTGGATGCGTCGAGTGGAGCGTGCAAAGTCGTGGTGATTGAGGATGCGTCATTGCTTCCAGACGTGGGAAGGCATGAATTCCTAACGCCAGCGGCGGCGGTCTTCGTGCCGGGCGGCGCACAGACTCCGGGTTCCGGCCAGCCATTGGCTGAGAGCAACGGCGGGCAGGTGTTCTCCTATGTCGGTGAGTTCCGGGATCCCGACGCCGATATTCAAATAGGTGAGGACTTCTACGTCCAGCAACAGTCCTACGCGGTTTCCGAGTTTGTTCCCGTCGGCGGCCCCACGATCCTGCGGGCATCCAGTGACATCGACGCGGCTGCGTTCTACCGGGATGCAGACAAGGCCCGTTCGGCGGGAAAGTTTCCTGCCGCGCTGCTCCATCCGCAGTCCCTCCTCGGAGACATGCCGTCCTTGGGCTTCATTCCCGGCTCGGCCGAGGTGAGCCACATCTATGTCGCCGGCTCGGGGGAAGTATTCACCTCGCCCTCGGGGATCCGCCTGGGGACCCTGGTTGACTCTGAACGAGGCTGGTCCCGAAGCTGGGTTTCGGGAATTACCGAGGTCGGGCTGCGGCCGGAAGTCGCCGATCGCCCGTGGATCAGCCACTACATGCTGGCGGCGGAATGCCCTCCGGCATGCCGCTGTCCGAGGGCTCCAGGACATGCGGGTGTCAGGTTTCGGCGGACATCTGGTACCGGCTCTAGACGGGACCGAAGTCCGTGTACCGGGGCAGTCATCGCTGCTCCTCTTCAACAGCAGCGTGGCCCATCTCCATGACGGTGCGACGTCGAAGACCTACAGGCTGGGTTCGGACGCTGCCAAGTTCGTTGACGTCATGCTGGCTATCGGTTCCGACGCAGCTGAGGCGGCCCGGATATTGGGCTGCCCGGAGTCGGTGGCTGAAGAATCCATCCGTCAGATCGAGAATTCGTTCAATGCCAAGGGCATCCGGTTCGGTTCCGTCCAAGCCGCGGGCCTCTGATGGCAACGCTTCTGGAAAACATCAACGGCCGGGCAGCCACGGTCCTAAGAGAGCTCACCGACGTTGCTGTCCACGACATCTACGATCCTCTCGGCGCAAGGCTGTATGACGCCGTCGCCCTGCAGGACGGCCACGAACTGCGCGAAATGATCGCCATTGCCCGCCGTACCACCGGGCCGATCCTGGAGTTGGCGTGCGGTGCCGGGCGCTTCACGTTGCCCCTCCTGGCTTTGGGCAGGGAAGTTACGGCGGTTGATCTGTCACCGTCGATGCTGGCCATATTGTCCGAACGGCTGGACGCCGGCTACGCGCATTTGCGGAACAAGCTGACACTGGTTGAGGGCGACATCTGCAACTTCGATCCGGGACTGAAGTTCAGCACGGTCATCTTCGGTTGTGTGACGGTGTCGCTCCTTGACTTCGGTGCCCGCAGCCGGCTGTTCCGGAACATGGCGTCCGTCCTGGCACCGGAAGGCCGGTTCTTCCTCTCCACCACCGTCCCTGAGGGCGACGCCAGCCTCGCCGCCCCCGGAACCCCCGTCGAGAACGTGCAACTGGTCAAGGACTCGGCCGGAATGCCTTATCGCCTTCACGAATACATCGTGCCGGACAGGAGCATCCGTGAAATCACCCTCATTCCGGAGGACACCGACACCAGCAGCCCGGTGAACGTTTTCACTACCGCCGTCCGGGTTCTGCCTCCGCACCAGCTGGCCACGGAGCTGCAAGCAAACAACCTGGCAGTCCTGGCCACGCATTCGGTGAAAACGCCCGGGTCAGCGCATCAGATCGTCATTCTGGAGGTGGGGCACCGTGTCTAGCGCGCTCTGGCCGTCACTACAGCCGTTGATGGAAACGAACCTGCCTTCAGCCGGGGTGGTGTCTGCTTCCGGTCACAGAGTCAGGTTCGGGAACGGCGATGAAGTCCTCTGCGCAACCAGCGGCCTTTGGAACGTAAACCTGGGTTATGGCAATGCGGCTATCGCGGCCGCCGTTCACAAGGCGCTCCTTCACTGCTCCTACTCCACTCTGTTCCGGCAATGGAACATGGCCGCGGAGGAAGCAGCGACTGCCCTGCTGGATGCTGCCGGCCAGGACCGCTTCGGTAGGGTGATTTACTCCACCTCTGGGAGCGCGGCCAATGACCTGGTCATGAAACTGGCCAGACAAACGCAGGACCTCCGGGGGTTTCCCCAGAAACAACTGGTTGTGGCGTTGCGGGGCAGCTATCACGGCCTAACCTACGGCAGTTTCTCGCTCACCGGCGAAGACCTGGGCCAGCGACTCTACGGGGTAGATCAAAAGCTTATCCGCCACATCGGCCATGACTCCATCGAGGAACTTTCCACCCTGATGTCCCTGCAGGGCAACCGTATCGCCGCGGTCGTGGTTGAGCCGGTCCTGGGCACCGGCGCCTACCCGGTGCCGGACGATTTCCTCAAGGCACTGTTTGGCTTCCGGGAGGAGTATGGGTTCCTCGTCGTGGCAGACGAGGTAGCCACCGGTTTCGGCAGGACCGGGGCGATGTTCGCCTCCGAGGCCTGGCCTCAGGGACCGGATGTCCTGATCACGTCGAAGGGCCTCACCAACGGCGCCTGCGCCGCAGCGGCAGTCCTGACGTCACAGGACATAGCCGGGCTTTTCGTGACCTCCGGCAGCGTTTTCACCCACGGTGAGACGCAGGCGGGAACACCGGCCACGGCTGCTGCGATCGTCGCCACGCTGTCCGAGTTCGAACGCCTCGACGCCCTTAACAGCGGCGTGAAAGTATCACGGCAACTCGACACTGCGATCCACGACCTGATGGCCAGCAACCCATCGGTCACGGCCCACCGCGGGCGGGGATGTTTCCGGGCGTTGGAGGTGGCGGGACCAGACGGCTCGCCGGTCGCCGGCCCGGGCATAGCCTCCCTCCTCGGGAGCATTCGTCGGGCCGGGGCCCGCGTGTATCCGGGACCGCGGGGCATTCAGCTGATCCCGTCGCTGACGTACTCCGAGGAGGAAATCAGGGAGCTCTTCGAATCGATTGCTGCGGGCCTGGCAGAATTCGCTGTCTCGGGGAAAAGCTGATGAGTAGCACAGTGCGCACGGTGCCCGCTGGGCCCTGGATGTTCACCTCCATGCCCGACTTCGTCCACTGGGTGAGCGGCTCGGTCCGGGGATGGCCGGACCTTCCTGTCCTGACGGTCATCGACCCGGCAATCCCGTCATCCCCCGGGGGGCAACAACTGTTGCAGCAGCTGCAGGGTGCGGCGGATCTGTTCTGCGTTCCGCCCGCGTTGGACGAAGCCGCCTTGCTGCGTACGGCGGAACGGGCCCCCCGGGCGAAAGTAGTCGTGGGAATAGGCGGCGGCGCCGCGATGGACACGGCCAAGCTGATGGCAGCCATCTGGCATCCGGGACACAGGATGGCCATAACATCCCGGTCCCGGTCCGGCCATGTAGTCCTCCCGGACGGACCATCACGCGGGAACGCCCTTGGACTGGTACCTACAACCGTGGGCACCGGCTCGGAGTCCTCAATGAGCGCCTGCCTTACCCAGGGCGCCCGCAAGCGGCTCATCTCAGGTTCGGGGCTCCGGGCGGACGCCGTGCTCCTGGACTCCGGCTTGACCGCGACACTGCCCGTCGGCATGCTCCTGGCCGGGGCCCTCGAGGCGATTTTCCGGCTTTCTACACCATTCGTCATGACTGCCACACCGCGGCGTTCGGCCGATTCCCTCGCCCTGGCATCGATCCGCGCCCTCGTCGAGGCCGGCAACGAGGCCAGGACATTGGACCCGGGAAAAGAGACCGCACGCGCGAACCAGGTGCGCCGGGACATTGCCGAACTCAGTTCTTTCTCCCAAACGGGGTGGAGCAGCCTCGGCCGCCATTCCTATGGAACACTCCCCTGGATCATCGCAACCGAGCTATCCATGGCCTATGGCATGTCAAAGATGGACGTGGTGGCAGCGATACTCCCGACCTACTGGCAAAGGATCGACACCGGAGATGCACGGTTCGGCTCCTCGGACCGCCTCAGGGACGTGGGCCAAGCACTGGCGGCTTCAGCCGGGACACCCGCCAGGAGCCCGGTCGGAGCCCTCGAAGATGTTCTGTCGCAATGGGGGCTGACCCGGCCCTTGCCGCTACAGCTCTCTGACATTCATCACATCGCACAGCAGATTTCGCGCGCCTGGGGAGGTGGCCTTCCAATGTTGCAGGGCCTGACCTCCGCTGATGTCGCGGCTTTCCTCGCGGAAGCCGCCGGCGCGCACACGATGGGGGGACGTGCAACCGGTGCGGCCTAGAGGACCATTCGAAAGGGGGGAAAAGAATGAACACGGAGATGACTAACCTGCCGCTGGATCTGGATGTCGCAGAGCTGGAAACGATGGAAGCACCCGATTTCTGGGGCGGCTTCGTCGTAGGCGTCGGTGCTGGCATCGCAGCACTCGGCACCGCAGCGGCCATCGTTGCACTGACCTAACCACCGCAAGAACAAAAGAAACGGATGTCGAACATGCTTGAACTGATGGATGCGTCGGCCACTCCCCTGGACCTCGCGATCGACGAGCTGGAACAGCTCGAAGCTCCGGGATTCTGGGACACGGCAGCCGGCTTCGGCGCAGGAGTGCTCGTCGGCGCCGCATTGGTTGGCGGCGGCGTGCTGATCCTGACCTGATCTGACGCTGCAGCAGGCGACGTGGAGCCGGCCACCGGCTCGGTTCCACGTCGTCTGCAGGCTGCGACTCAGGAAAACCGATTAAACCGCAAAGAAAGCCTCAACATCCGTGGTCAACATTCTGGAATTCGATAACTTCTCCAAGACGTTCAACGGCCGGGAAGTCGTAAAGAACCTCAGCTTCACCGTCCAACAGGGCCGCATCGTTGGCCTGCTGGGAAAAAATGGAGCCGGAAAATCAACTTCCCTTCGGGGGGCGCTGGGACTAATCCGCCCAACATCGGGGCACGCCCGGATCCTGGGAGGCTCCTTTGCCGAACTCGGAACGCAGGCCAGGCGGATCGGGGTGAGCATCGAAGGCGTTGGCCACACACCCGATGCCACTGTCGCCCGGGACCTTCGGGTCTGCACCCAACTCCTGGGTCTGCCTGCATCCCGCGCGGACGAAGTACTGGATCTAACCGGGCTCGATCATGCCCGCAATTTTCCGGTCAAGAAGCTTTCCACCGGAATGCGGCAACGGCATTCACTCGCGGTGGCCATGCTCGCCAACCCGGATGTGCTGATTCTGGACGAACCAACCAATGGGCTGGACCCTGAAGGCATCCACTGGTTGCGGACCTTCCTGCGCAGACGGGCAGAGGGAGGCAGCACAGTCCTGCTTTCGAGTCACATGCTTGCAGAAGTGGAACAGACCGTGGACGACGTGGTCATCCTTCAACAAACGCTCCGCTATTCCGGGTCCCTGCATGACCTGACTTCCAGCGGCACGCGACGGCTCGAGGAATGCTTCTTCGAGCTGGTTCCCCCCACCGACTCTTCACTCGCGGAAGCGGCAAAAAATGCTTAACGGAATCGCATCCGAACTGACCAAACTCCGCACCGGCTACACCTTCCTGGCCTTCATGATGGCCGGCATAGTTTTCGTCGTCATCGCCAGCTGGGGCATTCTCACATCCGCCCATGAGGCGGCAGCAGGAACTGCCCTCGATGCGACCTGGGCAACCATCGAAGTTATTCGCGGCTGGTTTGCCTTGTCCCTGGTAATCGCTATGTTCGGCGCGTACTTCGTGGCCCGCGACTTCGCCCAGGGCACGGCGGCTCGCTCAATCGTTATGGGCGGCGGGAGACGGGCGTATGTCACCAGCAAGCTAGCGGCGGGTGCGGTGATCGGCGCCATCGGTGCCGGAATCGGGGCCGCCTTGTCCCTGCCCTCAGCCTGGCTGCTCCTCCTGACCGAAGGCCTGCATCCATCCGTTACGCACACAGGATGGATGGTGCTCATCGGCTGTGCAGCAGTCAACTTCGCCGCGGGCATCTGGGGCGTCTGCCTTGGCCTGCTGGTGCGGAACACTATCGCCAGCCTGGTGACGGTCTTCGGACTCTGCCTTGTGGTGGAGCCAGGCGTCCAGGCGATCGCACCGGCCGCCGGACGGCTCCTGATGACCAACGCCATGGGATCCCTGTATCTGGATCCCCGTTCAGGACTGCTCGAGGTCCCCCAGGCCAGCATCACAGTGCTCGTGTGGCTTCTGGTCCTTGGCTTGGGCGGGTACTTCGTCACCATGAAGAAGGACCTGACGTAGGTTGGCATCGACGCAATCGCCGGCGCCGTCCGGGCCCCGCATTCCGCAACTACGAAGTGGCCTGGATATAACGGCCTCGGGACAAGACTGGACTGTATCCGATGCCGGGGGGCGGATTTTTCGAGTTTCCGCAGACGTTGCCGCGCTCCTGAAATCCGTCGACGGCGTCCGGACACCCCCGGAACTGGCAGGACACCTGCTTCGGCAGACAGGGCGGCAATGGACGTCCGAAGCAGTTGCCCAGGCACTCGAGGCGTTCTCCGCCAAAGGCTGGATCGAAGACGGCACCACACAACTCGGGAAACCACGGCGGATCCGCTTTGTCCCACCCTTGACGCTCCAGATCGCATTCTTCAGCCCCGCACCGTTCCTAAGCCGTATCAAGCCATCACTCGACAAGCTAATCGGGACGAGGATGGTCGTCATCTACGCCCTGATCATGTTTGCGGGTGCGGTGGTGCTGGCCGCCTCCTCGCGAGACGTCTGGCACGCCCTGACCACACCGCTGCCACTGTCCACCTACCTTGCAGTCATCGTGGCCGTGATGCTCTCAACGATGCTGCACGAGATGGGACATGGGGCAGCCCTGACAGCCTTCGGCGGCAAGCCCCGCCAAATAGGTTTCATGCTCTTCTACCTCACCCCGGCGTTTTTCTGTGACGTCTCCGACGGCTGGCGGCTGGATTCGAAGTGGAAAAGGGTGTCAATCGCGCTGGCAGGCATTGCCACCCAGGGCGTCCTTGCCGGGACGGCGAGTCTTCTATCCCTCGCAGCGGGCTCACCGGAGATCAGGTCGGGACTCCTCGTCTATGCCGTTCTCGGATACACCTCCGGGATCATCAACCTCGTTCCTTTCGTCAAACTGGACGGGTACATAGCCCTGATGTCATACCTGAACGTCAGCCACCTGCGTGACAAATCGCTGCGGGACGCACGCCGCATGATCTCCCGTGGACTTTTCGGCCATGCGACCCCCTATGAACTGCCTCCGCTTCGACGGTTCAAGGCATACGGGGTGCTGTGCATGCTTTTCCCCGCCTATCTGATCATCGCGGCTTTGTCCCTTTGGCTCGATGTGATCGCCAAGTTCGGCGGCTGGGGAGCGGTGATAGCCCTCCTCATCGTGGCCCTCGTCCTTGGACGGGCCGTTGCCGGGTACGTCAACGTTGTCAAAGAAGGCTGGGACCGGCAGCGATCGAAACTGCGAATAGTGACCGTGACTGTTCTGCTGACGGCGGCAACCGCAGTCTCCGCCGCCTACGTGCAGGTACCTGCCACCATCGAGGCCGGCTTCGTCAACGACGCCTCCGGGCCGGGAGTTGTCTTCGACGACGCAGACTCAGTTCCCGCCCTCCGCGCCGGGCAGGTGGTTGAGATCTACGGCTCCGGCCTGATCAGCGCCCGTCAGATCGGTACCCTCAGCGTGGAGAACGCCCAGGCCGGCACACGATTGGTGCCCCTGGACGCCATTGCGCCCGTCACCATCGACGGCGCCCGGCTCAACGCAGTAGTGATCCCCCTTAAAGGCCAGGAGGCCAGCCTCCTACCGTCGTCCGGAACCACGCGCATCCATCTCGGCAACAAGAATCCCTACCAGTGGTTCAGTGAAAAATACATCCGCCCGGCCATGGCCGCCATCTTGGGAGGGCCCACGACCGGCCAATCCTGAGTTTGGTTTGGGAAGCCCGTAGGCCGCCCCGGGAGGGGTCTCGTCAGCGCCCGGCCGCGCGAGTACCTTTGTGCCATGACGGAAGACTTTGACCTATACGCGGACGAGTCGCAGGAAATGGCCGATGATCCGCGCCGAATCGGGTACTGGTTTTTCAGGGCGCTGCATGACAGGGCAATGAACCTGGACGACCTGCACCTGATCGTCACGCCGGAGTCCCGCCCGTTGTGGGGAGGCTTCGAAATCGCCGCCGCCCTGCTGGACTCCATGGAGGATCCCGGCATGCTCCCGGAAGCCGTCTACGCCCACGGGGACCTCGAGGTCTGCTACATGCGAGTTATCCGGGAAGCAAAGGAACATACGTTCATCACACCGGTCACCAACCTGGACGACCCGCTGTTGATCACGCTCGTGTGGCGGCCCGACCACGGCCGGTGGATGGTCCACGGCTTCGGTGACATGGTGCACCCGGACAGGGTGCCCCGCGGGGCCTAGGCCTTACGGCTTCTCCATCGAGCCGTCGGCAGCGTCATCGTCCACCCATTCGAGCAGGTCGCCCGCCTGGCAACCGAGGACCCGGCACATCGCGTCCAGCGTGCTGAAGCGGACCGCCTTGGCCCGGCCGTTCTTCAGCACCGCCACGTTGGCCGGGGTGATCCCGACCCGCTCGGCGAACTCCCCCACGCTCATCTTGCGTTTGGCCAGCTCCACGTCGATGCGCACCACAATGGCCATCAGATCACCCCTTCCATGTCCGTCCGCAATGACGTCGCCTGCCGCAGCAGGTCCCGCATCACCACGATCAGCAGAACCAGCACCGCACCGATCAGCGTGGTGCCGATCAACACTGCCGGCAGCCCGGGATCGCGCAGCTCGGGGGTGAAATAGATGTACGCGACGAGGGAACCGGCCATGGACGCCAGCACCAGCCACGCCACGACGAATGCCCACATGATCACGTCCACCCACCGCAGCGAGGCCGCCGTGAAGATCCGGTCACGCTGGACCAGGGTCAGCAACCGCCAGATGCACACGATCACAACCTGCAGGCAGACGGCTTCCAGTTCCCAGAACAGCAGCATCGGCCACCGCCAGGGATCCGCCCCCGGCCCTTCCTCGGCTGTGGAGAGAAACTGGCCCGGGAACGACATGACCTGAGTCACCAGCAGCCCAAGGAACACCATTACCAGCAGGACCCTGAGCGGAAGGACCAATCGACTAACGATAGACATGGCCCAATACTCTGATTATTTCTATCGAAAGTCAATATGACGTGCCCTTGTCAGCCGTCCGCGCTCCTGAAGGCCTTCGAAGCTAGACTGGCAGCCGATGAAGACTGGGGATAATCTTTCAGGCCGATTGAACGCGCCGCTGCTGCACCGGGCAGCCACCTGTTGCCTGCTGCTCGCTGCCGTGACAGCGTTGGCAAATCTGGGCGGCTTGGTACTGGTAATTGCGAGAGGCGTGCTGCCGGGCTGGGCTGTCAGCGCCATGCTGCTCGTAGCCTCACTGGCCCTGCTCCTGATCAGCCGCCGCGCGGCTGGAGGAGTGAGCAGGACCCGCCGAAACGCGCTCATTAGTTTGTTGCACCGGCTGGCGGTCTTCGGCGTGGGAGTGAGCAGCCTGACGGGGCGCTGGGTGACCTGAGCGCCACCTACCACGTGCTCGAACCAGTGGGCCCGAACGGCTGCCGGGCCGTTGCGCGCGAGTACTCTTTCCTCTTCGCGGGCAGCGGTCAAGTGTATGCGGTGGATCCCATCGGAATCGGGACACGGGTGGGCTCCTGGACTACGGACGCCGGCTACGAACCAATCGCTGACGGCTCCTATACGCTGCGCTGGGACTCTGGCGGCGGCATCCTGAGACTCATGGGCGGGATCGATCCTGTACGGCCGGCGCTGCACGCGGTCACATGCGGTTGAACACCCACACGCGAAAGGCAAGGAGAACCAATCCCCTTGCCACTTTCAGGATATAGCCCGCCAGGGGACTTGCCGCAAGGCCCCTACCCTCAACCAGAATGGTTGGCCGCAGCTAAATTTTGGATTGGGGTTTCACATGTTTGACGTGATCATTAGCGGCGGCGGGCCGACGGGGATGATGCTGGCCAGCGAGTTGCGGCTGCACGGCGTGGACGTGCTCGTGCTGGAGAAGGACGCTGAGCCGACGAACGCGGTCCGTTCGCTCGGCCTGCACCCGCGCAGCATCGAGATCATGGACCAGCGCGGCCTGCTGGACCGGTTCCTCGCACAGGGGCAGCAGTACCCGGGGGTCGGCCGTTTCGCCGGGATCGACAAACCCCTGCCGGCGGACCTGGACACTGCACACGGCTACATCCTCGGCATCCAGCAGCCGGTCACCGACCGTCTGCTGGCGGAGCGCGCCGTCGAACTTGGTGCGCAGGTCCGCCGGGGCTGCGAGGTGAAGGGCTTCGAGCAGGACGACGACGGCGTGACCGTCGAACTCGCCGACGGCACACAAGAACGCTCCCGCTGGCTGGTCGGCTGCGACGGCGGACGCAGCCTTGTGCGCAGGCAGCTCGGCATCGGTTTCCCCGGCGACCCTGCCACGAACGAGTGGATCCACAGCGAGATGGAGGTGACCACGCCGCCGGACGAGCTTGCCAAAGTGGTGGACGAGGTCCGCAAGACGCACAGGGGGTTCGGCGTCGGCCCGGCCGGGAACGGGCTGTTCCGCGCCGTGGTGCCTGCGGCAACCGTGGCCGAGGACCGCTCGGTCCCGCCGACCCTGGAGGAGCTCCGGACCCAGCTGCGGGCCCATGCCGGGACCGACTTCGGCGTCCATTCACCGCGCTGGATAACGCGCTTCAGCGACGCCACCCGGCTGGCCGAGCAGTACCGCGCGGGCCGGGTGTTCCTCGCCGGCGACGCGGCGCACGTCCACCCGCCGCTGGGAGGGCAGGGGTTGAACCTCGGCATCCAGGACTCCTTCAACCTCGGCTGGAAGCTGGCCGCCGAAATCAACGGCTGGGCGCCGCCAGGGCTGCTGGACACTTACTTCGCCGAGCGCCAGCCGGTCGCCGAAGGCGTGCTGACCATCACCCGCGCCCAAAGCGAACTGATCTCCCCCGAGCCCGGCCCGCAGGCCGTGCGCCGCCTGCTGGCCGAGCTGATGGACTTCGAGGACGTCAGCCGGTTCCTGGCCGAAAGGATCGCCTCGATCGGGGTCCGGTATGACTTCGGCGAAGGGCCCGGGCTGCTCGGCAGACGGCTGCGCGACATCCCCCTCTCGCGGGGCCGGCTCTACGAGCTCACCCGCGAAGGCCGCGGACTCCTGCTCGACCAGACCGGCAGACTCTCCGTGACGGGCTGGACGGACCGGGTCAGCCACGTCGCGGACACAAGCGGGGAACTGGACGCGGCCGCGGTCCTGCTCCGGCCGGACGGCCACGTCGCCTGGATCGGCGAAGACCAGGACGGGCTGCTCCCCCACCTTAAGAGATGGTTCGGGGCCGCTTCCGGGGACAGCGAAGACGGTTAAGTCCGACGACGGCGGCTGGCTTTAGGCCGACGCCGGGCGGTACCGCAACAGGGCATTGCCGGATCCCGGGAACGCCCGAACGTCCAACAGGGAAAGGTCTGCAGGCCGGAGGAACAGGGGCAAGCCTGCAGCGAGGGCACCCGGACTGACGGTCAGATGCAGTTCGTCGATGAGCCCTTGGGCCAGCAGGCCGTTCCACATAATGCGGCTGCCGAAGATCAGGATGTCTCCGGTCCCGTTGAGTTTTTCCTGTTCCAGCCACGCGCCGGCTTCGTCCCGTCGGATGACGGTGGTGGTGGCCGCCCAGGGGTGGTCCGCCGGGAGAGTCAGGGAGTCCGACACCACTACCTTGGCGACGCGATCGTAGAGGCGGCTGATTTCCCGGTTGTCCGGACTCAACGCGCGGTTGCTGGGGTCCTCGTCAGCGTCAGCGATGGATGGCCAGTAGGCGCCGAACCCTTCAAAGGATGTTCGGCCCAGCAGCACCGTTCCCGCCGACCGCAGCCGTTCAAGGTTGTAGGCGTCGAAAGTCTCGTCCATGTTCAGCACCGTCGGGTTCCCGCTTTCGTCAGCGTAGAAACCGTCCAGGGAGACGATGTTGTTCACAACAGTCCGGCGCATACACGAATCCTAGACGACTCCGAGGTATGGCGGCCGACAGTGGACACCTAGGCAGTACTATCCGCTGCCGACCGGTTCAAGTCTTTGCCAACGTCCTTGGAAGAAAGATGGAGTTCCTTGGAACGTCCCAGGAAACAGTGGTACGCACCCCGAGAGCAGGCTCGGGATCTCCCTGTCTGGCGTTCTGGCCGCCAGGGCGCACCGCGAGTAGCATCGGTTCAGGCGCACCAACAGACCCGGTGTCCGGGAAAATTGCCCTGCTTTGTGTGAGCTCGAACCACGGTCGCAGAAGATTCACCGACCCTTGAGGGTGACCTGATGGACACTGAAGTCAAGATACAGTTTTTTCAAGCGGCCGCGACAGCTCTGCCGACGATCTTTATAGCCTTCGCCGTGACGAGCCACATTCTGGATCCCGCCGCCCAGCAGAACTTGAAGATTCAGTTCTTTGTTCTGGGCGGCACTACCGGCATAATCACGCTGGCCGCCGTGATCACCGGCTTCATCACCGCCGAACTGCTGACACTAATAGTTCTTGCCACAGGAAACCCCACGTTTCCGGTTTTCATCGGGGTTGGTTTCTACATCTTTTTGTTCGCCTGGTTTGTGGGGGTCAAATCGTTGAACCCGCTGTTTCAGCATGCCGCCACCGTCGCTGAGGAAAATGCACGCGGCGAGGAGGCGAAGGCCAATGTTATGAGCAGATACCGGCGTCTTGGGAATGCGATCATCACTGGCTCCTTCGTCATCCCCGTGGCCGCGGCCATCGTTTTCTACTTCGTGGGAGGATGAACGCACAGCAACTACCCGGACATCATTTCCCCACGTGGACGCGGATAGCACGCAGGGCCCGGCGTTGCACGAGCCTAATGACCGGGCTGCTCACCCACATCAATGGGGTGACCAGTGGGTGTGCCGCAAGGGCCAGCGTCCAGGTGAGGCGGGAGCCGGAAGGCATGGGTTCGATGCGCCAGTCCTCCCCGGCGTGCCGGAGCCCGGGAAGGGATGCTTGCACAGCGGTGAACGTATACCGCTGCCCCTCCTCCCAGCGGAAGAACCTCTCACGGATTGTGAACACCCACGCCAGAGTGACATCCCGAACCGTCCCCGCGCCCAACGGCCGCGGGCCCCAGCGCAGGCCTGTGAATACCGGTATCCACATAAGCAGTTCGTTCCCGGTCAGGACCTCCCAGATCCGGCTGGTGGGCGCAGTGGTCTCCACCGAGAACACGTAGCGGAAGGGCGCGGAAGTCAGGAAAGCGTCATCGCTCTCAGCGAGCGGATACGAATGCCGTGCCATGGGGACCATTCTTCTCCCGCCTGAGAGCGGCTGTAAATGCGGGAGATATTCGGAATCCGAATCCATCCCCGCGGACGGACCGTTTAACCTGGCAATTTTAAGGCCAAGCTACGACGCCGCATCCAGCGTGATGTCCGCGGTCTGTTCCTGGCCGTCGCGCTGGAAGGTGATCTTCACGGTGGACCCTGCGGCCTGCTCGCGCGCCGCGGCCGTCAGCTCGGAGGCGTCGGTCACCGTCCGGCCGGCCAGTCCGGTTACCACGTCGCCGGCCTTCAGCCCGGCCTTGTCCGCGGCGGACCCCGAGGTCACCGAGGCCACCTCGGCGCCGGCAGTGAAGTCCGACGACGACCCGGACGTTTTGTCCTGAACGGACAGTCCCAGCTGGCCATGGGTCGCCTTGCCCGTGGAGATGATCTCCTCCGCCACCCGCTTCGCCGTGTTGATCGGGATGGAGAACCCGACGCCGATGTTGCCGCTCTGGGTTGACGCGGACGACGACGATCCCGCGGACGCGATGGCCACGTTGACGCCGATGATTTCGCCCTGCGCGTTCACCAGGGCGCCGCCGGAGTTGCCGGGGTTGATGGCCGCGTCCGTCTGGATGACGTTGATGCTGATGGAATCCTGCGCCGAGGCCGAGATACCGGACTGGGAACCGAACGGATTCTGCGACGAGCTTCCGCCCTGGGACGAGGACCCCTCGGAGGTCGCGGAGGACTCCGTCTCGATGGTGCGGTTCACTGCGGACACGATCCCGTCCGTGACGGTGCCGCTGAGTCCCAGGGGCGCACCTATCGCTACGGCGGTGTCACCGACGTTGACAGCAGAAGAGTCACCGAGCGAAGCCGGGGTCAGCCTTTGGGCATTGATCTTGATGACGGCCAGGTCGGAAAGCGGGTCCGTGCCCACGATGGTCGCTTTGTAGACCTGCCCGTCGTTGGTGCGGACCTCGACGGCGGCATCCGCCGCCGCCCCGTCCAGGGTCACCACGTGCGTGTTGGTGAGGATGTGGCCCTCCGTGTCCAGGATGATGCCCGAGCCGGTGCCCCCTGAACTGCCGGAGCTGACGCTGATGGTCACCACGCTGGGTGTGGCCTTTTGCGCCGCGGCCGTGACGGCGTTGACGCTCTCCGTGTTGTTGACGATGACCGGGCTGATCGCTGCCTGCGCCGCGGTTGCCGTCGCGGCCGGCGCGTCCGGCCACAGTGCGGAAACCCCGGAAGCCACCCCGCCGCCCAGGAGACCCGCCGCCACGAGGCACGTGACGAAGACCGCGGGGCCAACCCGCTTCTTGTCCCGCGGCCTCACCGGCGGAACAGGCGGCGCAGGGGGCACGGGACCAAAAGCCGAAGGGGAAGTGGCAGGAGGAACGGTGCGTAGAGGGGCCGTCCCTTCCGGAACATCGGCGTGAAGGACAGGATCGTGGCTGGTCTCCGTGTGCATGTGTGGCTCCTCAGGGGTATACCGCTCCGATGGTTCCCGGAGCTTTCTCCCTAATCCTGTCCACCGGGCCTTTGGCCCTTCTGTCGCGCTGCTGTGATGAGGCTGTGAGAGCTACCCGTCACTTCGGCGAGGACGCGTTGGCGTCACCCCGGCGGTCTGAGGGACTTCAGTCCATGCTGGAACGGCGGGTGGGTGGCTGAAGGTCCTTACCCGCAGCCTTGCGGAGGCGCTCTGCCTTACGCTCCTTGAAAAACTGCCGCCAGGCAACAGTCGGGAGCACGGCCACAATGATGACCGGAAGGATCACTCCTGGCACAGTGGCGGGTTCTGTTACGTACACCAGTCCCGCGGCGCTAAGGAACAGGTACACGAACATCGTTGCGGAGATGAATGTGATCAGGATGGCAAGAAAGCGGATGCCTCGGGCAGAAGTGTAGGGTTTTGGACCGGAGTAGGCCGGGCCCTTGTACACGCCGTACTCCTCGACAGTGAGACCCTGACTCTCCGCCTCGATTTCGATCTGCCGGGCGTAGTAACCTTTGCGGCGCCGTGAGGGCTGCTGGGGTTGATCTTCCATCGGGTAAGTCTCTCTTCACTGTGCCGGCGGAGTGGGATGCCTGGATGACTGCTTCTCAACCCTATCTAAGAGGCAGCGGGAGACCGCCCGTGGGATCGCTCCGCTCTGCTTGAAGCGTCGACCGAATGTCCTGAGCACGGCGGAAGCGGTCTCCGCAGGCGCGCAAGAGACCGCTCCCTTTATTTCGATTCCGGGGAACGGTGGTGAGAACGCCCCGTGGAATCAAACCTTTTGTGCCGCAAATAGGTCGTCTTCGACCCGGTGTCTGCAGAGGCAGCTCCGGCAGTGAGTGCCGCGCCGCCAGGGTCAAGCATGCTTTGATTTTGACTGCACCTCACAGTGCAGCGTATGTACGAAGAATGGCGCAGATTCTATTACTGTTCTCTCCGCGCAGAGGCTCTCCTCTGGCCTTACCGCGATTGTGCCCCTGTGACTAGAGGACTTTCGGAATACCTACCCTAGGCGAGGCGCAACTAGAGCGCACCCACAATGTGTACTCGTCTTTCGGCGTCGCCCGCTACTTGTTGCCTCAGGCACGCGGTGACCAGCAGATATGCCGCCACGTGCCTATAACCAGGCGGGCAAATGCATCGAAACATGAACAGACCGTAAGTAATACACCCGCCCCGGGCGCTGTCCGCCAGGCCTTTGGGCCCTTCTGTCCCGTCGCTGTGCGGAGCCTTTGAGAGCTAAGCCCTTCCGCTGCCGTCAATTGTCAATAGGCGCCCTCGTGTCGAAACACCGCCCGGATCGTCTTAGCGATGATGACGAGGTCTTCGCTCATAGACCAGTTGTCCACGTAGGAGAGGTCCAGACGGACCGGTCCTGGGGCCGCGGTGGATACTGCCTCGCCTTACGCCGAGTACAACGACACGCCCTTGGCTGCGATCAAGCGGTATTACTCCACAGGGTGCAGTGGGTGGACCTAACAACTCCGAGGGCGACCATCCAGGGCTGGATCGACACGGCAGAGTCAGAAAAATCCTGGCTCGTCATCGCTTACCAAGCGATCGGCATGAACATCGGCCAAATCGAGTTCAACACCGCAACGGCGGATTAAGACGCAGCAATGAAAGCAATTGCAAATAGCACCCTTGGCGTCGTCACCGTAAGGGAAGCCGCCAAGGAAATCACCGGACAGCTGAGATAACGGACTGTTAGGCTTCAGCCAGTCCGTCGAGCCATCTGTTCACCTCGGCGAGGATCGCTTCTCGGCTCCCGGCATACGTCATTGTCGCTTCGGGCGTGGTTTCAGACTTGGCGGTAATGCGTGCCCGCAGAGGATCCGTGTGCTCCTCTTCGTGCCATACGTTGATCACCAACGTGGCCAGGCTTCTCGGAACTTCCTTGCCGCCGTCCGTGTCTTCAGAGGCAAATTGCTCTATCAAAGACCGCTCCTGTTCGTAATCACTACGGGGGATCAGTCCCGAAGCGTCCTAATTCGGATGAACGCGCTTCATTCAAGTCTTACCACCGGAACCGGAACCTTACTCGCCGGGACCTCGCATAGGGCAAGGCAGGAAGGGAACCTGCCCTAATCATAAGCATTTACCCCATGAGACACACCAGTACCCTCCGGCACAGCGGGATCCGCACGTGGACGGGCACCGTTCACGCTCTTGCTCGCCGGGTCCACTACCCCTCTTGTCGCAACGCATTCATTCTGTGACAAATCCAGTAAACAAGCTCAAAGGCTTTGAAATGTTTTGCCGTTTCCGTTTCCTTTCTTGGGACGGTGCGATAATTTATCTGGAAAGCTCAAAACAGAAGAAGAGGAAGCGTCACTGGCCTGCTGAACGCGGCAGTACGACTGGCGCAGAACTGATGAGCAATTCGTCTATGCTCAATCGGCGCCGGCGTCTATGGGGGAGCCGCAGCAACTTGCGGACTCGTGATCTTCTGATGATCCCATGGACGTGATCAGCCCTGTTTGGGGGACGTTATGGCGCAGGATAATAACGGCCGATTCCAGCTGAACCTTATTCAATACTGGCAGTTGTGGCAGGGACAAACCGAAATTCATGTTGCCTGGCGGCAGCAGCGGTTGATTGCCGCGCTGGCCATATACGGTCCCCGTCAGCGCGGGTACCTGAGCGGGCTTTTATGGCCGGAGAGTCCGGAAGCGCGTGCAAAGGAAAGTCTCCGGACAACCGTCCATCTGATCTCCAGACAGGTTCCAGACCTTCTGAAAAGCGAGGGCCAGATGCTGTCTCTGGCGGATAACGTAAGCGTGGATCTCCACCAGTTGCTCAAAGAGATCAAGAACTTTGAGCAGCCGGACGCCCAAATGGATGAAGACCACCTGTCCCATCTCCGGTCCGGGGACCTGCTGCCCGGCTGGTATGACGACTGGGTCCTCATAGAGCAGCAGCGGTTGCGAAATATTCGCCTGCGCGCCTTTCTCCTGCTGGCCCGCCGGTGGCTCGGCCGGGGGGACATCCAAAAAGCCCTTGAGGCTGCGGAGAGTGCCCTGGAAATCGAGCCACTGCACGAGAGCTGCGTCGAACTTTTGATGAGCGCCGAGGTCAGGGCTGGTAACCGTGCCCGCGCCCTTCGGACATTCGAAGCGTTCAGCACGAGTCTGGACATCGAGCTGGGTATAGCTCCCTCAAAGAACCTCATGAGACTGGCCGAAGACATTCATTCAAGCAATGGCGGGTTCCACTAAGGGCCGCTACTCGATGGAGCGAAGAACTAGCCCCAGCCGACCCCCACGCCGGTCCAGCCGGGGAACCCGCCCAGCCCGTTGCCCCGGTAGAGCCGCAGTGTGCCGTTGGTGTCCACGGCCAGGATGTCGGTCTTGGCATCGCCGTTGTAGTCACCACGCCCGGTGATGGCGGTCATGGCGTTCCAGCCCGTGCCCACCTGGCTCCTGGCGCCGAAGCCGCCGCGGCCGTTGCCCGGGTAGCGCCACAGGACGCCGGAGGCGTCCCGCCCCAGCAGGTCCGCCTTGCGGTCGCCGGTCAGGTCGCCGGGGCCGACGACGGCGGTCATGGCGTTCCAGCCGGAGCCCGCCTTGGTCCGGGCGAGCCAGCCGCCGCGCCCGTTCCCGGGGTACAGCCAGAGGGCGCCGGTGGTATCGCGTGCCAGGACGTCGGCTTTCCCGTCGCCGTTGATGTCGCCGGGACCGATCAGAGCAGTGAACCCGCTCCAGCCGGAGCCCACCTTGACGCGCGTCAGAAAGCCGCCGCTGCCGTTGCCCGGGTACAGCCAAAGGGCGCCGGAGGCGTCCCGGGCCAGGACGTCCGCGCGCCGGTCACCGTTGAAGTCGCCGGGCGCAACCAGCGAGGTGAAGCCGTTCCAGCCGGCACCCACCTGCCTGCGGGCCAGCCAGCCGCCGCTGCCGTTGCCCGGATACAGCCACAGGAAGCCGGAGTTCTCCCGCGCCAGGACATCGGCCTTGCCGTCGCCGGTAAAGTCGCCGGCGGCGAGCACGGTGCTGAAGTGCAGCACCGCGTTGGCGGCGTCCAGCCGGCCGGCGCCACAGCCCTGCGGGCAGCCGCCGGTAATGGGCCGTGCGGTGCGCTTAAGGCGGGCTTCGACGGCGGCCGGTGTCGCCGTCGGGCCCATCTGGGCCACGAGCAGCGCGGCGGCTGCGGACACATGGGGCGCCGCGAAGGAGGTGCCTTCGGACCAGTAGTAATTTGTGCCTGCGCCCTCCGTTGCCGTTGTCTCGCCGTCGTTCTCCGTGGAGAGAATGCCGTTCGGGAAGCCACTGCCGGGGTCTTCGTCGGTGGTCGGGGTCATGTCACCGCCCGGGGCGGTGATGTCGACGCCGGGCCCGAAGTTTGAATAGGGGGCCAGGGCGCCGCTGCGGCCGCTCGCAGCGACGCTGATGACGTTCGGGCAGTTGGCGGGGGTGGACTTGGAGGCCTGTGCCATTTCATTGCCGGCTGCCGCCACCACGACCGATCCCCTGGCCGTCGCGGTGGCGATGGCATCTTGAAAGGTCTGGGAGCATGGTTCCGTGGCGCCAAGGCTCAGGTTGATGACGCGGGCAGGATGAAGGTTAATCGGCGTCCCGGGGACCGGCGCTCCGGACGCCCAGAGGATCGCATCGGCAGTATCCGACTCCTGGCCGCCGCACGGCCCGAGAACCCGCACCGGGAGGATTTTGGCTCCGGGTGCTGCACCTGCCATGCCCACGCGGTTGTTGGTGACTGCCGCAATGATGCCGGCCACGTGGGTGCCATGCCAGGAGGAGAACGGGTCACCCGGTACGTCGTCGCCGCACTGGTTATCGGCTGACCGGTCGCCCGGGTCCGTGGCGTCGGCGTCGCGGCCATCGTTGTCGCCGGATGTAGCTTGGTCTGCGATCATGTCGTAGCCCGCCAGCACGTTCGCGTCCAGATCAACGTGGCTGGTTATGCCGGTGTCGACGACGGCCACCACCTGCCCGGCGCCCCGGGTGACGTCCCACGCCCGGGTGGCCCGGATGCCGCCTGTCTCGGCGGACAGATTCCACTGGTCCAGGAACGCCGGGTCGTTGGGGTTGGCCACTTTGGCCTGCAGTTTGAAGTCAGGCTCGGCATAGGCGACTGCCGGGTCGGCCCGGAGTGAGGCGAGCAGCTTGTCGGCGTCGCCGTCGCCGAATTCCTTGCTGGTGCGCACCACACGGGCTCCGGTGGCCGTGGCGCGCACCTCCCTGGCGGTGGCCCCGAGCTTGGCGGCGGCGCGGCTGACCGACTGGGCGCGGAGCGCTGAGCCCGCCCGGGCAGGGTCCTTGAACTTCACGATGAACTGGTCCGTGGGCGGCGTGGCCACCGACGGCCGGCGCGGGACGGACTGAAACGATTGGGCCGGCGTCGGGGTTGTCTGGTCGTCATTGGCCGAGGCGGCGGGCGCGATGAGCGCGCCGGCCACCAGCGCGGCGGCGCCTGCGGACGTAAGGACAGCATGGAGGCGTGCGCGGCGCGTATGAGACATCGAGACCATCCTGTACGGCGCCCTCCAACACCCTCGTGCCGGGACGCGGTTGTATCGCGCGGCCCCCGCCGCGTTCAGGGATGAGTCTAGCGGCAGTACCTCCGGCACGGTATCAGGGGCAGGCATCATGACGGCGTGGCGGTGTCAGCAGCTCCTAGCCGAGCTTCACCTTCGCCGCTGTGAGCCCCGCGATGACGGCGCCGGCCAGCACCTTGTGGCCGGCGGTATTCGGGTGGATCTTGTCCCCCGTGGTGAGTTCGGGGTGACCGGCCAACGGCTCGCCCAGGTCAACGTATATCCCGCCGACGCTGATCACGGCCGCCTTCACGGCCTCCTGCATCTGCGCGGCCGCGGGCGGCATGTCGGCGACACCCCATACGGGGCTCGTGGCGATGATCCTGGCCTGCGGCAGGCCGGCGCGGAGCGTCTTGAAAAGCTGGTTCGCTGCCTCCGTGAACGCCGCAACGTTGGTGGGGTCATTCCTGCCACCCGACACGATCACAATGGCGGGCGCGCTCTTGATGACCTTCGGCGCCATCTCGTTGTAGTTGGGACATACGTCCTTTCCACACGCCCCGGTCCCGCGGGACGCCCGGCGCTTGATGTACCCGGTGCCGCCCTGCGCGAAGTTTTTCATCTTCAACTTGTACTTCGCCGCCACGATGTCAACGAACCCGGAACCCTTCGCCGCCCCGGTCCCGGCAGAATACGAATCGCCGATGAACGCCACCGTGTCCGTGGCCGGCGCGGATGCCGGGGCGGACGCGGCGGCCGACGCGGTGACCGACGGCGGGGCGGACGCCGCGGCCGACGGCGTGACCGCCGGCTTCTCGGTACTCTGCACGACGTAGTACGAAGGGGCATCGCCGGACGCCGGCCCCGGCTCAGCCGGGGCGCAGCCGCTCAGTGCAAGAAGGCCGGCGGCGGCAGCAAAGGCAAGGCGTTTCACGAAGGTCCCCCAGAAAGCAGTTGACCAAATAATACGGCAGAAAAATCCGGTGATGCGTCCCGCCCGACCGCTGTTGTTACCGGTTACCGCAGTACTACTTGGCCGCCAGAGCCTTCTCGGGGTCGGGCGTATCCGCCACCGGCCCGCTACCGGATCCCCTGTTCCGGAGCCTGGCCTCTACGGGACGCTCAAAGAAGGTGTAGGCGGCGCCGGCAAGCGGGGTGGACACCGCAATGCCGACGACGGCGAACGTGACACGCTCAGCCAGGCTCTCCGGGCCGAGTTCCAGGGCGGTCCGCAGCACCAGCTCGTGGACCAGGTAAAGCGCGAAGGACCACTCCCCCAGTTTCACCATGGCCGCGGAACTCGCGAACGTGGGGCGCCCTCCGCAGCGGTCACGGTCCGCATAGGCCGCAATCAGAAGGGCGAAGCCCGGAATGCAGAGCGCGCCCGCCAGCGGCCCGGCAGTATGCCAGGGTGCGATGCCGTCGACGACTTCGAGAATCAGGAAGGAACCGAGAGCGGCGGCAGCGCCAACGCCCACACCGAACCTGGGCTTCCAGCCTTTTTTCATGGCGATGGCCAGGCACACGCCCACAATGAACTCCGCGACCCGGAACGCAGGGAACGTGTAGAACAGGGCTCCCCAGTCGAAACCGGGCACGAGGGCCAGCAGCACCGACACCAGAGCAACCGCGGCAGCGAAAACCGCGGCGCCGACGCGGAAGAGCTTCCCCGGCTCTAGACGCGAAAGCCGCACCGCCAGAAACGGGAACACCGCATAGAAGAACGCTTCGCAGGACAGCGACCAGGACACCCCGTTATAGGCGTAGACCCACTGCTTGTCGCCGAGCCAGCCCTGTACAAGGAAAAGCGAGGCCAGGAGTTGGGGAACAGACTGGTCCCCTTGGGTGGCGAAAACAAGGACGACGGCGGCCAGTGCCGTGAGCGCGTGCAGCGGCCAGATCCGGGCGAACCGGCGCCAGTAGAACTGCCGCTTGGAGGTGCCCGGTTTCATGGACCACGCGAGCACGAACCCGGACAGCAGGAAGAAGAACGTCACACCTGTCTGCCCCATGGACACCAGCGGATACGTCTCGGGCACCAGCGTCACGGACGCGTGATACAGGACCACGAGAATGGCGGCTATGAACCGCAGTCCTGTTAGTGAATCCAGCCGGGTGCGCGAAACGTTCATCCTTTACTCCAAGTACGACGGCGATGAACAGACCAGTTTACCGGGTGGGGCAAACCGGCTGCCTGGGCCTGCCGCGCGGTTCCTCCACGGCAGGCCCATGCAAAGAACCCGGGCCCGATCAGTGGCTGCCGATGACGTACGTTCCCCAGCCCCCGGCGCCGAGAGTCCTTGCGGGAGCCCAGGCAGACTTGTTCGCCTGGTAGTACAGCAACGCCCCGGCCTTGTTGCGTGCCAGCAGACCCTGGGTGCCAACTCCGCCAAGCCCGCGGGCTACGGTCAGGGACGTGAAGCCCTGCCAGCCGGCTCCAATGACCAGCCGCTTCTCGGCGATGAAGGCGCCCCTGCCGTTGGTGCGGTAAAGCACCATCTGGCCGCTGGTGTTGCGCGCCACGATGTCCACGGCTCCGTCCCGGTTCCAGTCGAGCAGGCTGATGTCCAGCTTCTGCCAGCCTGCACCGATCAGCGTGCCCGCGCTTGGCGTCTTTCCGGAGAGGTTGGCGTAGTGGTACAGCTTGCCAGTGGCACCGTGCTTGGCCACGATGGACGGGAACCTGTCGGCGGCCTTCCAGGTCCCGACGTCGATGGTGTAGTTCTGCCAGCCGTCCGTGCCGATCGTCTCCCGAACAAAGCCGCCGCCGCGCAGGGCCCGGTACAGGTAAAGTTGCCCGGCCTTGGCCTTGCCAAGGATGTCGAAGTAGCCGTCCCGGTTCCAGTCCGTCACGTGAATCTCGCTGAAACTGCCCCATCCGGTACCGATCTTGACGCGGGCAGCCTTCAGGTTCCCGTAATTCCACAGGGTGCCTGCCGAATCAATGGCTACGACGCTGTCCTGCGACTTGATCGTGGGCGCAGCGGGAGGGGTGGCAGGCGGGTCCTGTGCAGGCACAAAGGTGTGCGTCCACGCCAGGGTCCCGGTGACCTGATAGCCCGGAAGAGCCTCGGCGTACACGTCGACCGTTCCCGATGCGGGATAAGTGCCTGGAAGCTTCGGCTGGCCCGCCACGATATACCGGACCCCAGGTTCTGAAGGAATAGTGAACGAGGACGGGCCGAAGATGGGTGCGGGTGGTTCAACTTCAATAATAGGAACCGGCCGGAGGTCCTTGGACCAGGACGTCGTGCCCTCCAGGACGTAGCCGTACTTGGCCTCAGCGGTAACGGTAATGACTTCCTGCACAAAGTAGGTTCCCGCGTCGCGGACAATCCCCCCAACCAGGTAACGGACCCCCGGCACGGAAGGAACTATGTACCACCATCCGCCGAAAGTCGGAGCGACGGCCGTGACAGCGATATTCTCCGGGGCCTGTGGCGGCGTCGGGTCCGGTGTGCTTGGTCCGGTAACTGTGCCGTCGATGAGCTTCACCGTGTACGTGTGGTCGACCCACATTCCGTCCCGCACCATTCCCGTGACCTTGACCGTGTAGTTCGATTCCCCAGGCCCCTGCGGTAGCTGCAATTGCGGAACGTCAAAAACCAGGGTGTTCGGTCCGTAGCCGTTCATCGCATGGTAGGTGGTCGCGTGCATGTCTTCCCCGGCAGCATTCGTGACAATAACGCTGGACTGGGAGAAATCGACGTCGTGCCCGGACGACAGTGACCAGCGGCCGGGCGGCAGCAGCTGCGTCGGGAAGTACCCGGCATTCGGGAAGGCGATGAAGTCGGGGTTGGCCCGGCCGGCGCTGGTCCCGCCGCCAAAGACGTTGACGGCATTGAACATGCTGGTGGTTCCGATGCCCATGGTGGTCGTCTCCGGATTCAGGAGCCAGCGCCGGTGCCCTACGTCGGCGTTGTTGTATCCGTCGTCGTCCATGTATCCCCTGAGCGCTACGGACATGGAGGAGATCTCCGGGTAGCTGTAGTGCAGGTTCGAGGTGTTGGCACCGGCCTGCCCCATCGTTGTGAAGCACTGCCAGTCGCTCGTGGGATAGTGGCTCAACCCGCCTCGCGCATGCATCATCAGCGCCGCGGCTTGAGCCTTGGCATTCTGCTCGTCGGTGAGGACAATGCTGTCCAGTCCCGAGAGGCCGCGGAAGAAGTTGATCGCCGCCGTTCCGCTGGCCAGCGAACTCGCCGACTGCGTCCCCGGATTGCACCCTGCCACTGACCCTGTCCAGTTGATGTCCTCCGCCTCCGAGGGCAGATAGCGGGCCTTATAGGCCGCCACCACTGCATCACGTGACTGCGTGTTGATGGCGTTGTCTGTCTCCGCCGCCTGTGAAGGCGAGGCCAGTCCGCCAGAGACAAGGGCTGCCAGGAGCAGCACCGAGGCGAGCCGAGGCATCACCGTCTTATTCATTTGTTTCCCCCCAATTAAAATCCTGATCAAAACCTAACACCGGATTTCGCGTGACCATGGGAATCGCGTTAATCCTTCGGCAATGTTGGGGTTGGGTTCCGGAGCAGTTTACTGATTCTTGATGGAACCTTGAGCGCCTCTTGGCTGGCACTTGATGTTGAAACGACAAGCTCTTTCCATCAGAGGCCGGACGGGCGCCGCGGAAGCGAGCGACAGAGCCGCAACTACTTAGGGGAGACCATGGCAAACATCGCAGGACGCAAGAAGCGCATCATCGTTACCACCGCAGTACTGGCCGCCATCGGCGGCGGCGCCGCCTTCGCATACTGGAGTGCAACCGGCACCGGCGCGGGGCAGGCAACAGCTGCCGCCGCCAGTGTGCCGTTTACCTTTGTGAGTCAGGCAGCCACGGGCGGTCCCCTTTCTCCCGGCGGCCCTCAGCAGACCGTTGCCTTCACGGTGACCAACCCGGGCACAGGCGTACAAAACCTGGCCGATGTCGCAGTGACCGTCGACGAAGCTTGGTCCGTGGGTACCACCCTCCCGTGCACGGCCGCGGATTTCACAGTCGGCCCAGTCGTTGTCACCAAGGGGTCCATCAATGCAGGCGCGAGTGTTAACGGCACCGTGAAGGTCACCATGATCAACTCCGCCACCAACCAGGACAACTGCAAGGGAGTGACGGTACCCCTGGTCTTTTCCGCGAGCTGAAGGCGAAACGGACTGACGTACCTGGTCAGTAGCCCAGTTTTCGGTCTCCGCTGGTAGACCAGCTCTCCGCCCACTTCCTGTTCAGAAGGTAGACATGCCAGCCAACCGCACCAGCTCCACCAAGGCCCCCCGGGTGCCTATGGCGGGGCTGGTGCTGCTTGAGCGCTCGGCTATTCGTTGCACAGCTATCGTCGCTTCGCTTCTGATGGCTGCGTTGGTGGGCGCTCCCTGCGCATCGGCCTTCTGGAGGTCCGTCGGACTCGGAACCGGAAGCGCCGTGACCACGTTGCTGGCCGCACCGACCGCCGTAACAGTTCCCTCCACCAGCCTGGGTGCCGTGCCCGTGAGCTGGACGGCGTCCGCCGGATCAATAACGCCAACCGGGTACTACGTCACCCGGATCACGGGCAGCACCACGGCCGCGGCCTGCGGCAGCAGCCCGGCAGCCTTGCTGGCCAGCACTTCCTGCACGGACAACGCTGTGCCCATCGGCACCCACAGCTACATAGTCACAGCTGTCTACCGGTCCTGGACAGCCGTCAGCGCAGCCAGCGGCAACATCACAGTGGTGCTGCCGGCAAGCAACCAGCTCGCGTTCGCACAGGGCCCGAGCAACGCAATCGCCGGGGCGGCGATGAGTCCTGCAGTCACCGTGACAGTACAGTCCGTGGGGCTTGTTCCGGTCGCGAATGTTCCAGTAACGCTTACGCTCGGGAACAATGCGGGCGCGGGCACGCTCTCCGGTACGGTGACGGCTTCCACCAATCTGCTCGGAGTCGCCACGTTTTCGAACCTGTCCATCGACAAAGCCGGAAGCGGATACACGCTCACTGCGTCCTCCCCCGGCCTGACGACTGTAAGCAGTGCTGCCTTCAACGTCACACCAGCAGCCGCGAAGACGCTACAGATCACTACCGTTCCCGTCTCGGGGGCTGCCTCTGCCACGGCAAACCTCGGCCCTATCACCGTTCAGCGGGTGGATGCCTACGGCAACCTCGTTACGGCAGGTAATCTCGCCGTCGGGCTCTCATCCAGCGCAGCCGGAACCGGCACGTTTGCCGCAACGGCCGGCGGTCCGGCAGTCACCGCCGTGACCATCCCTAACGGGTCGTCGGCTGCGTCCTTCCACTATGGGGACACCAAAGCCGGGACACCTACCCTCACTGCCAGCAGCACGGGTCTGACCGGCGCCTCCCAGGCGGCAACCATCACCGCCGGCGCAGCCACGAAGCTCGTTGTGATCAGCGCGCCCGTGACGGGGGCAGCGTCTGCATCCGCCACTCTGGGACCGGTCACGGTGCAGCGGCAGGATGCGTTTGGAAACCCGACGACGGCGGGCTCCACCACGCTGCTTCTCTCCTCCAGTTCCGGGACGACAATCTTCGCCGCCACCTCAGGAGGCACAGCCATGACCCAGGCGACGATCGCCGCCGGTTCCTCGGTGGCGTCCTTCCACTACGGGGACACCAAGGCAGGGTCCCCCACGTTGACCTTCAGCGCCACCGGCCTCACCTCCGCGACGCAAACAACGACCGTGACCGCCGCGCCGATGTCCCGGCTCAAGTTCGTTGGACAGCCCGTTACTCCAGTCGACAAGAATTTCCCGTTCAGTCCCTCGATTTCCGTCGAGGTCGTAGACCAGTTCGACAACCGTGTCGACAGCACGGCATCCATCACAATCACGACAGTCGCGCCCTGCCAGATCAAGGGGACAGCAGTCCATACGGCCGTCGCAGGCCTGGCGACCTTTGCGGACCTGCAGCCTCAGGGCGCCAGCTCAAACTGCACGCTTACGGCAACCAGCGGAACGCTTGCAGCAGCCAACAGCTCGGTGTATTCGACCAAGTAGAACGTGTTCCGGTGCGGCCAGCACCATCAAGGCGCATCCTCGACCGCTCAGGCATGCTGGATGGGTCAGTGCGCGTCGTTTACAAACAGCGGGCCGGAGGCCACAATTGGTCGGATCACGGCCCCCACAGGGTGGCTGTGCGCGGCGTGGCGACCGCAGGGGCTGCCCGCAGCCGATCCCAAGGAGCGTTCATGACCATCCTGAGAATGACGCCGGAAGACGAGGCGTCCGGGCTGACGGCTGATATTTACGATGATGACCGCCGGTCGCTCGGCTATGTACCGAGCCATACGAAGGCCATGAGTCTGAATCCGGAGGCCTACATGGCGTGGGAGTCTCTTATCAAGGCAATCAGCTCCTCTTTGGGCCACCGCCGGTACGAACTGGTTACCCTGGCGGCTGCCCAGGGCATCGGCTCGACGCATTGCCGGTTGGCCCACGGGAAGAAGATGCTCAGCATCCTCGGCGAAGATGAATTGATAGCCATCGCCAGAGACTTCCACAATGCCGGACTTACACAGGCTGAGGTGGCCATGATGGACTACGCGCTGAGACTCAGCACTGACGCGGCGAGCATGACCGACAACGATGCGCAGAAACTCCGCGATTTTGGATTCAGCGACCGGGAAATCGCGGATATTACGTTCGCTGCCGCCGCACGGAACTACATCAGTCGGTCGGTGTTGGCCATGGGCGTCGACCTGGATGTTCCCGAAGGTGTTAGCGACGAGCTGCAGAACGCGTTGCTCGCCCCGCTGCCTCAGATGCAGCCTAAGCGGGCAGCGCCCCCAGAAAGTTCCGCCGGCGAATAAGCCGGGATCCACAGTCCAGGTGGTTGCCGCGAGGGACTGCCAGCGCCCCAGAGGGAACAGACGCGTCTTCCGCGCGAGACGGCGAGCAGGCAGGGGGCGTGCTTGCCAAGGGCCTGCTTAGCGTTTGGCCCTTGTCCGGATGACCACAGCAGAAAGACCGCTTGCTGCAGCCAAGAATCCGAGCATTATCGCCAGTGCTGAGACGTATTCAGAGATAGTCATCGCGGCCACACCTTCCAGTTGTGATGCGGCGACACTATCGGGGAGAGTCGGCGGCCTTTGAGAAGGAATGCAGCGTGTCGAATCAAGATTTGGACACGAGGTCCTCCCACGGCAGCAAGGAGCCCAACGGCCCCCGATAAAGCCCGCTGGAATCCTTGCGCCTTCTGAGAGGCTAGCCATTCGCGCCCGGCGCCGTCACCGGTTTCATCAGACGGCGGCGTAAATTGTCACCGGAAGTGGGGACACGAGTGACGCTTGTGAGGAAGCCCTGGGCAATTTGACGGATGCCCGCCGCGGCCGAGGACGCCGTCACCCGCTACCGGGAGGCGGCCGAGGCATGGGCGCTCGGCAGCGAGAGGCTACGGCTGGACGGGCTGCTGCATGACAGTGTGATGACCGCTGTGCTCACTGCCGGTCGTGCCGGGTCGCCGCAGGAGCGGACGGCAAGCGCCGCCCTGGCCCGCAGCGCACTGGAGCGGCTGGACCAGCAGGGAACCGGATACTCTGAGGCCGCGCCGGCCACAGTCATCGAGGTGGCGGCCCGATCCGTATTGCGGCCGACGGCGGCACTCATGTTCCGGACGTGACGGGTCACCTCCGATTCGGCTGAGCACCTTCTCCTGCCGGTCGACGTCGTCCGTGCCGTTGTAGAGGCAGCCTCCTAGACGGTCACCAACTCCCGCCGTCATGCGGGACGGGCCGCTGCAACGTCCACGTGACGGCCGCCGCAGCGGCGGACCGCACGTGCCACGGTCATCACCGTCCGCAACGCCGGGAACGGCATTGACCACGGACTGGTTTCCGACCGGCGGCTGGGGATCCAGTTGCTCTTGAAAACGGTCAAGATTTTAGTACGCAGGCCCCGACGTTAGGGGGCGAATCCCGAGGATTTTCTTTGGGCCGAAAGGGCAGCCGGTAATAGCCAGTGCAGTTGGCATGGCGGCGATGAACGATCCGGTCCCTCGCGCCCGTTCGTCCACGCGCCGACCTCTTGGGCGGGTTTTTGTATGGGCCATCCTTCGGGTCCGACCTGTCAGTTACTGCCACTTATGCGGGACTCATTCAGCTTGCAAAGAACCCGGATACGCTCATTGCCAGCGCGGTCACGGTGGACGGTAACAGCCTTGTCACCTCGGCTGCTGTGCTGTGGCCGGACGGATCTCCGGGAACGATGACGATCACCAGCCGGGACGCGAACAATGCGGTTCTCGGCTACGACATCACGTACGGTTCGCCGGTCACGAAGACCTTCACTCAGCCGACCATCACCCGGAACGCCGCTGGTGCGGCGACCAACGTACCCCAGATTGTGGTGAGCTAATTGGGTATCCTCGACGCCCCTGTTATCCCAAAGGACTCGACCGGGCGCAGGCTCGATTCGTTCCAGGGTGGCAGACACCCGGCTCCAGAAGCGCAGCATCCCCGGCCTCGCTGCGATCCCCGGCGTGATGACCTCCCCTCCGACCATCTCAGCGGCGGCGGCCACGCAGCTCACCAGCGCTGCCACCATCCCGCCGTGGCAGCCGGGCGCCTACACCTTCAGCGGTGGCAAGCCATCGAGGGGTGCGTCCTTCCCGGACGACACCAGCTTCGGCGTGGCAGGGATGTACACGAACACGTCAGCCACCCCGTGGGTTGCCGAGTGTGACCTCGACTTGGCCGAAGCGACGGGCCGCTTCGAAGTCCAGGTGAAGCCCAACGCATCCGCAGGTGTCCGTATCGGCATCTCGATCAACGGCGCACCCATGCAGTACATGGCGAACGGACCGTCGATCATGGACGGAACCAACCAGTTCCACCTCGTGACAATGGGAGCGCCGGGCCGGTACAGGATGCGACTTGAACTGGACGGCAACGCACGGTTCTACGGCATCTCCGTGGCCCTGACTGACACTGTTCGAAGCGTCCGCCAGGCAGGCAAGCGCATGGTTGTCGTGGGCGACTCCTACACCGAGCCGACCATCGTGGACTCAAACCCCCGCGTGGGCAACATGGGCTGGGTGCAGCGGCTCGGCATGATGCTCGGCGTGTCCGCCATCTCGTGCGGCTCGGGCGGCACCGGCTACGTCAACCCCGGCGCGGGCGGGCGTGTGAAGTTCCGTGACCGTTCCGCTGACTGGCTGGGGCAGTTGTCCACCGGGGACATTCTGGTCTTCGCGGGCGGCATCAACGACACTTCATACACAGCGGCGCAGGTTGGTACGGAAGCGGCGGCGTGCTTCGCACTCTGCCCGCCCGGCGTCGAACTCGTGGTCCTGTCCCCCTTCTGGCCGCGAGGCTTCCAGTCATACTCCGCGAACTTGCTGGCCGTCAGGGACGCGATCAAGACGGCGGCGGTGGCTGCCGGGGCGAAGTACATCGACCTCCTGCAAATCCCGGCCGTGGAGACGCTGCCCGCAGCAACCACGCTTGCGGCGGCGACCACCGGCACGCCCTCACAAATATCCACCGTGGCGAACATCCCGAACGGCACCTACATCCAGATCGGGACTGACACGAACGCCGAGATTAGGATGACGACCGGCCGCTCGGGGTCCGGGCCGTACACGCTCAGCTTCGGCGGATCCTACAACGGGCTCACGGGCGGCGGTAACCTCGCACGCACGCACGCTCTGGGCGATCCCGTGATCCCGTCCGGCCCCGGCTACATGACAGGCACCGGAAAGCAGGGTACGACCGTGGGCGACGGGAACGCCGACCGCTACACAGGGTCGGATGCCACCCACCCGTCCGGGCCGGGGCACTTCAACATCGCCACCTACGTCCTGCGCTACTACACCGAAACCCTCGAAGGGTAGAGGCGGAGCGGCCCCTTCGGGGGCCGCTTTACTTGTTGGCGGCAGCGGACTTAGCCACGGCGTCAAGGATGGGCTTGCTGAGCTTCTTCGCCATGTAAGCATGGCCTGCGTCTGTCGGGTGGGTGTTGTCCCTGCCGATCAGCTTCGTGTCTTCCCCGGTGAACCAGCCCTCAGCGATCGGATCAATGAACGTCGCGCCAGCATGCAGGGCGGCGGCCTTGATGGCATCCCGCACGTCGAACATGTTCGGGATTGGGGTATCGTTCGGCCACGCCGGGCCAACCACGATGAGCTTCGCATTCGGGGAGTTCTTCAGCATCGCAGCGTAGAGCTGTCCCGCTGCGGTGCCTACGGTGTCAGCCGGCGCGGAAGCGTCGTTGAGCCCGCCGAAGACCACGACCACGTCCTGATCCTCGAAGGCGTTCCCGGCGTAGGACTGACCGAACGTCTCGTGAATGATTCCCTTCGTGACGTACCCGGCACCACCACGCCCAAGCAGGTTCAACTGAAGGCGCGCACCGTCCTTGGTGTAGCCCGACTGGACCAGCGCAGGCCAACCATCGTCCTTGAACCCGCCCATGTCGCTGCCACCCGTGAACGAGTCACCAAGTACCAGCAGCTGCGGGACGAAAGCGGCCTTGATCGGCTTCCCCGTAGGGATCACTTTGGACGCCGCAACCGGCGCAGGCTGGCGCGTCAGGACGAACCCCGTGAACGCCAGGACAAGAACGGCGGCCAGCGCCATGCCAGCGATAATCAGCCGGCGCGTGGCGCGGCTACGGGTGTGCCCCATATATCCCCCATGAAGATTGTGCAAGTCAAGCTGAAGCATAAGGCCTGAAGCTTCAACTAATGAAATCGCGCATCTAAGGGGTCAGATAAATCCGGTTATGCCCTACCCGTGTTACGGCGACATGTGGCTCGTGGGAACGAACTAGCGGTACCCGTCCACAATGGCAGCAGCGATCTCCTTGTAAGCCCGCCGAGTCTCGGGCTTCAGGTGGTCGAGGGTCACCAGGTCGCCGTCAGCCACTCCTCTGTCGTGCGGCACGGCGATGAGCTCGCGGCACATTCCGGCGAGGTGCTCCTCGATCGCGTCCTTGTCCACTCGGTTGGACACCTCGTCCTTGTCCGTGATCACCACGATGGCGTTGCGGGCCAGGTCCTCGTAGCCGTGGCCAGCCAGCCACTGCAGCGTGCTGCGGGCGCGCTTGGCGCCGCTCACCGCGTAGCCGGCGGCGATGATCAGGTTGTCCGCGGACTGCAGGATCCCACTCATCGCGTTGTGAGTCACTCCCGTGCCGCAGTCGGTCAACGCCACGGAGTAGTAGCTGGAGATAAGCTTGCGGATCCGCAAATACTCCTCGGCGGTGAGTGAATCGGACACCTCGGGGTCCTGCTCGCCAGCGATGAGGTGCAGCCGGCCGGAGTGGTGCATGTAGCGGGAGAGCTCGGTGAGCGAGTCGACGGAGTCGATGTTCCGGAGCAGATCTGTAATCGTCCGCGGGGTTGCCTTCTGGTAGATGCCTTCCCCCAGCGCGCGCTCCACGAGGTCACCGGAGTCGGGGTTCGCGTCGATGGCGCACGGCGGGTCGCCACGGAACTCGGCCAAAGTGAGGCCGACCCCAACGGTGGTGGAGGTCTTGCCGATCCCACCTTTCAGGCTGAGCACTGCGGTGTTATAACTACCCTGCAGCTGGCGTGCGATCCGGCGGGCCACCTCATCTTCCTCGCGTTCCAGAGCGCTCGGACCGAGGTTCCAGGCGCCGCCTGTGGCCCGGTACAGGAAGCCTCGGAAGCCCTTCTTCGGGCGCGGCTTCTGCTCGCGGACAAACGACGTCGGCAATGCGGTGGCGTCCGCAATCGGCACCTCAGGCTCCGGAAGGCTTTCCGGTGCGTTCGACGCCGGTGCTCCCGCGGGCTGGCGGGACGGCGTCGGCGGAGCCGCGGCGGCGGGAGAGGCGTCAGAGAGAGCGTCGGCTACCGCGGCAGCTTCCGCCCAGGAGGAACTGCGGACAGGACGGGGTGGTGCGGTGGGCTCAGGTGTCACGGCGGGAAAGGTTCCTGTCCAGGCGTCGGAGCCGTCGTCATTGCGGCGGCGGAAGCGGCGGCGGAGCTCGGGCTGCTCCTCGTCGGGGCTGGCCTCGGCTAATCGGTTGTCCGCTGGCTTGGGCATGGTCGTTCCCCCCGGGCTCGCAGCGGCGTCCCGCTGCGGTGGTCGATTGGTCTCGTTCAAATAGCCATTCTAGGCGCTACCGAACTACCTATTGGTCAGCGGCATAGCTTGCGCTCCTAGCGACGCCCGAAGACAAGCTTTCTCAGCTGTGAGTTAGAGCTGCCGTAACAACAGCGGCAGTGATCACCAGCAGAATGCCCAGTGCCACGTAGCCCCACCATTTAGGCCGACTCCGGTGCGGGTTGATGTCGACGTACGGCACGGCTATTTCTGCCCGCCCGGAGCGGAAGAGGCTGTCGCCGGGGCAACGGCAACGGCCCTGCGCTTGAGCCGGAGCATCCAGTAGAGCCCGGCGAACGGAATCAACAGGCTGCCCAGCAGGACAGACAGTGCGAGAACAAAATCGGTGACGGCCACGGTTGAGACCTCCGTAAGCGGCAGCTCCTTCGACGCAACCAGAGCGACCATGCTCAGGGTTCGACAAAGGGGCTGGGAATGGACCCCCCATTTTTGGGTCATTCGCCAGCCTACTTAGCACTTAAGGGCGCTGTCCAATTGGACACGCCCGTTAGTGCAACCACTATTCATCTATTGCGCTTCATGCCTTTGCCCCTAGTGCCGGAGGGCCAGCGTCACCACCACCGCAGTCGCCACTGCCAGAACCGCTAGCCCGACGAACGACAGCGCGCGAAGCTGACGGCGGCGTACTTCGCGCTGCGATTCCCGACCGTACCGGCCTCCCCCACGGAATCCCATGGCGGAAACGCTACGGATGGAAACTCAAGGAATGCGCAAGCAAACCTCAAGGTTTGATCAAGATGTAGAGCTTCCCACTCATACAGGCCTAGATGCCGTCGCCGTGATTCGTGGCTGCGTTGTGGTGGTGCAGCATCCGCCGCAGCCGCTGCGGGTGCTGACCGCGCCCCGCGTGACGAGAGGGAAGCGGCGACAGCGGCTCCACGGCCAAACCCGCAACGGCGGCCCTGGCACGATCTTCCACACCCGGCATGTCCTGCAGGTCAAGCCAGGAACGCTCGGGAAAAGGGTCATCGGCAACGATGTGCTGCTCGAAGAAGCGGCGGAGGGCTGGACTGATTCCGGTGTTCATATCCCAAACGTAGAATGGCACCTTCCCCGCGCCCAGAGTAGTCAATACGTGTCTTTCGCACAGCCGGGTACCCGGCTGTGCGAAAGTACTCGGCTCAGTGCTGCGGGCGGGTCTCCTGCAGCCGCTTGATGAACCAGCGCGACTGCTCCGGCCCGTAAGGCAGCACGGGGATGGCCTTTGTGGCGTCAGCGGGGGTGTCCCGGATCGACTGCCGGGCCTGCCGGACGGCCGTTGTCATGGTGTCTGCCATGGTCTTGACGAAGCGGTCGCTGCACGGTTCGCCATGCCCGGGAACCAGGAACTCGTAGCGGCGGCGGAGAGCGGAGAGATGCCGCAGTGCGTCTGCCCATTCTTCCGGGTAGGAGTCCTCAAAGGAGGGATGCGAGCCCTGTTCCACGAGGTCGCCGGCGAACAGGGTGGTGGTGGTACCTACTAGGAGGTCACCGTCGGTATGCCCGCGGCCCAGGTGGAACAGCGTTACAGTCTGACCACCAAGGTCCACCAGTACGGGCTGGTCTCGAACAATCGCGTTGGGGACCACGATCTCCACGTTCTCACCGACGCCGGCGGCCATTTCCGGTTCGGCATCGGTGACCTCGCTGCGTTGGGCGTCGCCGTCTTCAGCGATCTCCTCCGCACAGTTCTCGTGCGACCAGAACTCTTCAGCGCCGGCCTCGGCGAAGACCGCGTTGCCGAAGAAGTGGTCGTAGTGTGCGTGGGTGTTCACCACCACAAGCGGCAGCGGGGTCTTCGCCCGCACGGCGCCCAGGATCTCCTTGCCTTGCCTCGGTCCACATCCAGTGTCGATCACCATAGCCCGTTCGGTTCCTACAATCAGGCCAGTGTTGAGCTTTGAACCTTCAGTCACCAGCACATAGTTGTCCGCGCCGACGTCGAGCCATCGTGACATTGTTTCTCCATAAATCTGGGGAGCATCTGCGATCTTCTGGCCTCGATTGTACTCATCTAGCTTGGGATTATCAGGGAAGCGCTATAGCGCCAGACCAAAGGGAAGCCAGCGCGTGACCGCAAATTCACTCATTCGAAACACCGCGCTGGGTATGATCTGGCCATGGGGACTAAACAACAGAAGCACTTCTGCGAAACCTGCAACACGATCACCAACCACGTCACGTCATACAAGGATGACGGAAGGGGCCTCGAGGCTCTCGTAAGGTGCAGCGACCACTCAGACACAACACTGTAGGACCTGTCCTTCGCCGCCGAAAAACGGCGGCGAAGGACCGATCACCTGAATGCCAATACTTACGTTTTACAAATCGGCCAAAAGCGAGGTCGGGGCCTCGATCGCATCCGCGACATAACGCAGGAATCCGGCGGCCGTACCGCCATCGCAGACCCGGTGGTCAAAGGTCAGCGTCAGCTCAGTGACTTTCCGGACGGCAAGTTCGCCTTCGACGACCCACGGCTTGTCGATAATCCTGCCAATGCCGAGGATGGCCACCTCCGGATAATTAATGATTGCCGCAGAACCATCGACGCCAAACACGCCATAGTTATTAAGCGTGAAGGTTCCGCTGCCCAGTTCCGTTGGGGTCGCCCTGCCATCGCGCACGACGGCGGTCAGCCGCTTAATTTCTTCGTCGAGTTTGTTGGCACTCAGTTTCTCAGCGTTGCGGATAGAAGGGACCACCAGCCCCCGGTCGGTTTGCGCGGCGAACCCTAGGTTCACCCCATCGAACGCCAGGATCTCCTGGGACTCCGCGCCGGAGGCGTCCTCCCTGCTGACAAAGCGCGTGTTCAGCTCCGGATACTTCTTCAACCCTGCTGTAACAAAGCGAGCGAAGAAGGCGAGCAACCCCGGGGTGTGGTGAGGGTCGGCCTTATCGAGTCCGGCCCGCAGGTCGACCAGTGCCGTGGCGTCGACGTCTACCCAGACCGTAGCTTCTGGGATCTCGGAGCGACTGCGGGACATGTTCGCCGCCACCGCTTTGCGGAGACCCCGGACGGGCGTCCGGCTGATGATCCCCAGTCCAGTGCGGGGATCGACGTTCGCGCTGGTCGAGCTTGTCGAGACCGTTCGGACGGGCTCAACCAGCGCACGCAGTTCGGTCTCAGCGGGCTGGGTTTCGAAAGGCTCAACCGCCGGCGCATTGATTGCAGCCTCGACGTCACGTCGCAGGATCAGGCCACTCTCCCCTGAGCCGTGCATGTGTCCGAGGTCCACACCGTGCTCCTTGGCCATCCGGCGGACGAGCGGAGAAATAACAGCACCGAGCTTGCCGGGGACGCGAGTGCGCAGCAGTAAAGCATCGTCTGCGAGGGTTGTCAGCTTGGCGTCGCTGTCCCGGCTGGTTTCAACGCCTTTGGCTTCGACAGGCTGGGTCTCGACAAGCTCGACCGGCGAAGTGGACCGCCGCGGACGTGTCCGGCGGACCGTTGCAGTGCCCCCGGGCGTTCCGTAGCCAATAAGGACGTTGCCCGAGCCCGCTCTTTCTTCTGTTCGGTAAGCTTCGGCTGCCGTCTCTTGGGTTTCGAGGGGCTCAACCAGCGTGGTTTCGGTTTCGGCAGCCTCGGTTTCGACAGGCTCAACCTGCGATTCCGTCGGGGTCACTGAAATGAGCGGTTTGCCCACATCCAGAGTCTGGCCCGGTTCGCCGTGCAACTCGGCTACAATGCCGGCGTACGGTGACGGTACCTCCACAACGGACTTGGCAGTTTCCACTTCAGCTATGGGCTGGTCCACGCGGATCTCGTCGCCCACGGCCACCAGCCAGTTCACGAGCTCGGCTTCAGTCAGCCCTTCACCCAGGTCGGGCAGGAGGAACACTTTCCGTTCGGTCATCTGATCAGTCTTCCCACTGGAGGTCGTCAACGGCGTCGAGGATGCGATCCACGCCTGGCAAATAGAAGTGCTCGAGCTTCGGCGCCGGGTACGGCACATCGAAGCCGGTGACGCGCCGGATCGGTGCAGCGAGGTGGTGGAAGCACCGCTCCTGAATCCGGGCCACTATCTCGGAGGACACAGAGGCAAAGCCGTGAGCCTCCGCGACCACCACCGCCCGGCCGGTCTTCCGGACGGAAGCGGCCACCGTCGCGTCGTCGAACGGCACGATGGTGCGAATGTCGATGACCTCGAGCGAGCGCCCTTCTTCGGCGGCTGCGGCGGCCGCGGCAAGTGCTGTCGGGACAGAGGGACCATAGGCGATGAGCGTCGCATCGGTGCCGGAGCGGGCGATGGCGGCACGGCCCTCGGTGACCTCACGGCCGTCGGCTTTCCGCTCGTACTCCTCACGGAGTGCGTCCAGGTCCACCAAGTCCTTGGACCAGTAAAGCTTCTTGGGCTCCATGAACATCACGGGGTCGTCGGAGTCGATGGCTTCCCGGAGCATGTGGTAGGCGTCGGCCACGGTCGCCGGTGTGTAGACCTTCAGTCCTGCGGTATGTGCGTAGTAGGACTCGGAGGAGTCACAGTGGTGCTCCACTCCCCCGATGCCGCCGGCGTAGGGGACGCGGATGACCATGGGCAGCTTGACCCGGCCCTTGGTGCGGTTGTGCATCTTGGCCACGTGGCTGACGATCTGCTCGAAGGCCGGGTAGGCGAACGCGTCGAACTGCATTTCGATGACCGGCCGCATGCCGTTGATGGCCATACCCACGGCCATGCCGACGATGCCTGACTCAGCCAAGGGCGTGTCGAAGCAGCGCTGTTCACCGAAGGTTTTCATGAGTCCGTCGGTTATGCGAAAGACACCGCCCAGCATGCCAACATCCTCGCCGAAGACAAGGACGGAGTCGTCCGCGTGCATGGCATCCGCCATCGCGGTGTTCAGCGCTTTGGCCATGGTGACGGGCTGCGGTCCGGCCTCCTCGGCGCTTGCCGCAGCGGAGGCAGCAGCACGGGCGGTGGCCAAGCTGACGTTGCCGTCGGCTTCGGCGGAAGTGGTGACAGTGGGGCTCATTTGTAGGCCTCCTCTTCGGAAAATGCGCCGGCAGCATCACGGGCGAGCTCGTCGGCGAGCAGAGCCGACTGTTGATCGAGCTGCAGTGTCCGCGTTGCGAAGACATATTTGAACAGGTCCTGCGGGTCGACAGACACGTCCTCGCCGAGGCCGGTACGGAGCTGTGCGGCAACTGTCTCTGCCTTTTCGGCAATCCGGGCGTCACTGCCGTCGTCCAGCAGCCCTTTGTCTGTGAGGTATCTCTTCATCCGTGTGAGCGGATCTCGGGCAACCCACTGCGCAACCTCACTGTCCTGACGGTAGCGGGTGGCGTCGTCGGCGTTGGTATGGGCCTGCATGCGGTAGGTGTGTGCCTCGACCAGGAGCGGGCCCGAGCCTTCGCGGGCGAGCTTGACCGCGCGGTCCAGCACAGCGAGCAGCGCAACGGCGTCGTTGCCGTCCACCCGTTCACCCGCCATGCCATATCCCACAGCCTTGTGCGCTAGCGAAGGAGCCACTGACTGATGAGCCAGCGGCACGGAGATGGCGTACTGGTTGTTCTGCACGAAGAAGATGACGGGCAGGTGGAACACCGCGGCGAAGTTCAGGGCCTCATGGAAGTCGCCCTCGCTGGTGGCGCCATCACCGCACATGGCAAGAACCACCGTGTCCTCGCCGCGCAGCTTGGCGGCGTGCGCCACACCAACGGCGTGAAGCAGCTGCGTGGTGAGCGGCGTGCACTGGATGCCGACTTTGTGCTTCAGCGGGTCGTAGCCCCCGTGCCAGTCTCCTCGGAATATGGTCATGGCTTCGATGGGGTCCACGCCGCGTGCCATGACGGCGACTGCGTCGCGGTACGTGGGGAACATCCAGTCGCCATCGGCGAGACAGAGGGCCGCAGCGACCTGGCAGGCCTCCTGGCCGTGGCTGGAGGGATAGACTGCCATGCGGCCTTGACGGACCAGGGCGGAATTCTGGTCGTTGACCCGCCGGCCAACGACGAGCTGCTCATACGCGGCGAGGAGTTCGTCGTTGCCGGGCAGCGGGTACTCGTGGCCAGGCTCAGCCCCCTGCTCGGAGTGATGCTTCAGGTTGCCGTCCTGGTCCACCATCTGGATCTGGTGGCGGGCCGGCAGCATGTAGTCCTCGGTGGTGATGCCGAACTTGCGCACGGCCTCGGCGGCGGGGCCGGGCAGGCGAGCGTCCTCGGCCACTTCCAGCGTCGGCCGGCCCTGGCCCGTTGCGCCAAGGGAAGCGTGGTCTGCGGAGATCGTCATTGGTCCGTCCTTCTGTAGCCACTATTTGCTTTCAGTATGGTCCCGGACGATGTTTCGTATCCAGCCTCGCCGCAAATCATGGAGAAGTACGTTCCTATGCCCTACGCTGAAAGACAAATCGCCATTGTGACCCGCGTAACAGGTGGAAGTTGTAGACGAATGGTTGCACCAGCCGATGAGGATCAAGCCGCGGTTCCTCTTGACGACGTCGACCGCAACATCATTGCCGAGTTAACGCGCGACGGCCGGATGTCTGTGACGCAAGTGGCCGAGAACGTCCATATTTCCCGCGCTCACGCCTACACGCGAATTGCCCGGCTAACGAGCCAGGGCGTCTTGACTAAATTCACCGCGCTGGTGGATCCCGTTAAGGCGGGGGCTCAAGTCATCGGCGTATGTGACACTCAAGGTGCAGCAGCACTCGTGGCGGCAGTTGCGGGAGCAGTTGCGAGCGATTCCCGAGATACACCATATAGCCCTCGTGAGTGGGGACTTCGACGTCATTTTGCTCGTACGGGCCGTCGACAACGTACACCTGCGACGGGTGATCTTCGACCATCTCCAGTCCGTGCCGGGAGTGTTGGACACTCAGACGTTCTTAGTTTTCGAAGATGTGGACACGCGCTAGAGGTATGAAGTGGAGCGGGTCATCTGCCAGATCCGGGGCGGGCATCATCGCCGGTTTCGGGCGGAAAGCGCGAGCTTGTTGCGGTTCGGTCGCCGCCCGAGAGGAAGTGGCGCCGCCCGGCCTACGCCCGGCGGAAATGTCCTTTGTCCCGGAAGGGCAGGTTTTAACCAGGAGCAAGGGCCAGGGCCTTCTGTTTGACTGGGTCCGTGGGCTGCCGTCGGCGGCGCTCGTTGGCCCGCGAGGCGCCTGGACAACCTGATCTACATACCAGCAAGCGGGTTCATCGACGCAGCGACGTTCGTATGCCCGCACGCAGTGAGTGAAGTGCGGACCTACATCGAGGCGGACGCCGGCATGCGGCAATAGAGAGTGACGCGCGTGTCGAAAAGCCTCGTCCCAGCTGCGCCAGCAGATTGGCGAATTAGGCATACGAATACTGCGGCCCACTAAGGTGGTACGTGCAGTAGGGACATAAAGCGTCAATTGGAGGGGGAACATGATGTATCAGGACGACGAAGCGGAGTCGAGGGGCTACCCAGCCTCTCGACTTCATCACCTTCAACTTGAAATAGCTGGTGAGATTCGCAAGATTTGCATCGCCAACAATATCAAGTACTTCATCATAGCCGGCACGCTCTTGGGCGCCGTACGGCACAAGGGATTCATTCCTTGGGACGATGACATGGATATCGGCATGCTACGTCCTGATTATGACCGATTCCTATCGGTTGCCGCTGGGGAGCTGCCCTCGAACCTGTTCTTACAAACATGGCACAGCGACAAGGGCTACGGCCTTCCGATAGCAAAGGTACGAAAGCAGGGGACACGAATAGTCGAGAACATTTCCCTAAACGCAAGCCATCACAAGGGGATCTTTATAGATATTTTTCCCTTCGACGAGAAGCCTGCATCGGCCCTACATCAAGCGAAGCAGAATGCAATAACTTACATTTATAAGAGAATCGTGCTTTCCCGCCTGAACTATACGGTTGGAGCCGAGAAGTCATCTCTGAAGAATCTGCTGCTGCTCAGCCTCACGAGATCTACAGCGTTCTTGAAAGTAGACCGCCTAATACAACTTCTCGAGCGAGAAATGCGCAGATACAACACATCGGGAACCGGTGATGTTGTGGCCATCGGTGGATCTTACGGATACAAGCGGGAGACACTTAAAAGAAAATGGGTGGACAGTCTTACGGAAGTAGAATTCGAGGGCGAGCGCTGGCCCGCATTTGAATTGTGGCCGGAGTACCTCGAGCACATGTACGGGGATTACATGCAACTTCCTCCAGTGGAACAACGAGGAAAACGCCACGGCGTCATTGAAATCGATCTCGGAGAGCGTAGTTAGCCACCAGAGGCGCGGGATCGGGACCCGTGCCTGTGCGCCAGGAGGCCGAATATGCGTACTCGGGGTGACAAGTCGCCCTGGGTCCGCGGACCGGCAAGCGCTCCGCCGTAGACCGGCTGAGCTCTGGACATTCGCACACCTTCGGCGGCCGTCTTATTTGCATCAATCGAATATGTTCCTCACCGCAACCCGGCGGAGGACCTAATGGCTCGGGGTCGGAGGCTCGAATGCTTCCACTGCAGATAACTGCGAGGACGTTGCGCTCCTGCCGCTGGATACAACGGATCATGGCGAATACTGCCGCCGCCACTCACCGGCTTCGCAGGAACCCGCCGAGCGAGTATTAAGCTCCCGACTCAGTCGCTAGACGAATACGACCGCCTCTTGACGGGCAGTTTCGATTATTCTAGCAATAGCAATAGATTCAGAAGCGCGCATCTTGTAGGTCTCGATCTGCCCACCATTTATAAGCGAAATAAACTCGGCTATTTCATACCGCAGCCCGTCGCCATCGAACTTATAATAGTAACGCTTATTCCGCGTAGGGTCCTCAAATCGAGCCTCGAAGTATTCCGTTTTCCACCAAGGTGCCGGCACGTAGATATATCCCTCTGTGCCTCCGACAACTAGATCACCCTCACACTTCACGCCCAGTCCAACACGAGCAGACGCAAGAGCATGAGGGTACAACAAATCAATACGTGAAAAAAGATCTACTTCTGAAGTGCGTGGAATGTGCGAGTAGCACGTCAGGCTCCGGTAGGAACCGCCCAGGAGTTTCACTATCGCAAGCACCGGGTAGCTCGCCAGTTCCGAGATACTCCCTCCAGCACCGCCTTGCAACTCCCTCAAGTCCCCTTTTTCGAGCTTGGTAAATGTTGCATCGACAGATCGGATGTCACCGATGGAACCGCTTCGAGCTACCGCCACCATTCTTTGGAATCCGGGGGAAAACGCGGTCTTTAGCGCCTCGACCAGCACGACATTCATCTCACGGGCGAGATCGAACAGTGCCACAGCCTCAGCAGCAGTAAGGGTCAGCGGCTTCTCGCACAGGACATGGATCCCGCGCCGAATAGCGGCCTCTGCGTACTCAAAATGAGTCTCGTGCGGACTAGCCAAATATACGGCATCTACGTTTTCTAGAAGGTCGGCATAATTTGTAGTAGCGTACTTCAGTTGGTGCTTGTTTTTGAAGCTGGATGCGCTCTCATGCGTACGACTACAAACGCCTTCGATGTGAACTCCGCTGACAAACAGGGATTCAGTCATGAATCGGTTGGCAATACGCCCAGCTCCCACAATCCCTAGACGAACAACACCTAGGTTCTCCTTTCGAAGGAGCGTACTGGAGATGCCCTCTGTCCGATCGAGGTAGATAACCTGGCAATAATCTTGTAGGTAATCGAAAGACCCCCTCCAGTCCGATCCAATGGCGAAAATGTCAACTCCATACTTCTGCATGTCATGAATCTTCTGGCCCTCGTACTCTTCAATTATCACTTGGTCCGCAAGCCCGCTGGCCTGTACGTTTTGGATCCGCTCCATCAAGCTTTGTTGAACGTTAAGCTTTCCGCGTGCATCATCAAAGTTTTCGGTCGTCACTCCGACGATAAGATGACTTCCCAACGACTTCGCACGTTCTAGCAGCTTCCTATGACCCTCGTGAAATAGATCGAAAGTGCCGTATGTTATAACCCGCATCTGTCTCCTCAGTAAGCTCCTGAGGTCCATCCTAACGTCCGGGAACGCAGCGAATAACTCGACATGAACCCTCGGTGAACAACAAACGCTGTATGCTCCCGCAAATATCCACTCGTCCTCCACGGATCGGGGAGGCGTAGCACGCAAAGTACCAGGGCGAGGTTTGGACGTCTAAGGTCAATCATGCATGCGTGAAGACTGTTCGAAAGTATGGCTCTCATCACGGAGCGCCTGCCCAGCAAGTCGCCGCTCTTTCTCCAAGGCGCGTCGATATGAGATCCCCCAACCGACAAGTCCAGCGCTAGCTGCAAAAAGTGTAACTGCACCGATCGGATCATTCCAGGGCAGTGGCAACCCGAGGCCGGCGCCAAAGGAAACAGCGATGGAAAACGTTACAATTACGGCGCGCAAAATGGCCCCATGTTTTTGATATCCCAACGCAAGTGAAGCGGCGTTAACTGGAGATGTGGCTGCGCCCAAGACTCCAACGATTCCGACGATTATCGATATGCGAAGTAGTTCGGATGATCGAAGGCCCGAGATACTGATGATGACGATCTCAGCAAGAGCCACATAACTAACCGCAAATAGGATCATCAGGCCAACGCTTCGCCTAACCTTTCGGGCCAATCTCCTCAACCCTATCGCTGAGACGAACCGCCAGGAATCCAGACCGAACAGAGTGAGGAGGGACGTGCTAAGGATATTGAGAGGCCCGAGCGCGCTTTGCAGTACGCGATACGTGCCGGCAAACTCCGAACCAAGAACCAAGGCGGTTAGGAGCATCGGCAGTAGATTAGCAGTGGCACTCATTAGGGCGTCAATGCCCGACCACTTCCCCAGCCGCCATGCTCGGCCAAGGTCAGCAAGCGGAAGCTCGTCTGATGGCCGACGCAAGAGCCACACTAAGGCTGCCACCATGGCCACAATCCCGCTCAGGGCCCAGTACAGAGCCAGAGATTCTGCGGTAACGAGAACCCCACTTGCTATTGCAACTCCGACAACCAATGACAGCCAGACCGCGTCACTTACAACCGCTCCATGTACCGCGTTACGAGACAAGAGACAAAAACGCAGACTGTCTTGAGCTAACACGACCACCCCGCAAAGGACGCCCAGCGAGGTCCACGCTAAGAAGTTTTGGTCATCTAGCCCTACCGTGAGCCCTATAAGAAGTCCGCCCAGTACGGCCATCGGCAATGAGATCGTCAGTACCCACTGCTTAGGAATTACCGCCCTGCCGCCCGTTCTCTGCGCCGACAGAGCTGGGGACAAGAAGAACGCGCGCTGGAGCATCACCATCGTCATTGCAATCAACTGAACAAGCGAGAAATCGGACAATTCCTCAGCGTTCACGGAGCGGGCAGCTCCAAGTAAGAGGATGACGTTCATACCAGCAGCGATGGCAGTGTCAACGATAACGAGAATGTTTCGATGCTTGAGCTTCAGCCAAAGGGCCCCCATTAGACCTCTCGTCTCCCAACCACGACGACCGCGCACGCCAGGAGCACCAGGAGCCCCACCACTATTGTCGGTCCCGTCGTTCAGCGACGACACTCAGGACCCAGCGTGCAACTCCGGCGCCGAACCTGTCCCAAGAATACTCGCGGGCAGTCTGCGCCGCCGCGGCCCCAATCCTTTCGAGTGATTCTGGGTCCCCGCCAATTTTGGTGATGAGACTCTGAATAGCTTCGATTGACACATCGTCGAGTATGAATCCATTGCGGCCGTCGTCTACAACATCGGCGGCAAACGTATTTCGGCTTAAGATGCAAGGCGTCCCGTTGGCCATGGCCTCCAACGCCACCAAACCAAACCCCTCCGCAAGGCTCGGTAGCGCAAGGACATCAGCTTTCTGCAGAAGTTGATAGAGATTGCGTCGAGGCTGGCTCTCTATGTATTCAACATTGTCGTAAGCCGAGAGTGCGGTTCTGGCCTGTACCCCGGCCGTTCCAACCACTTGAAGTTGCACGCCTTCAAGCCCCGCTATCGCTTCCAGGAGATAGCCGATGCCCTTCCGTTGCGTGACCTGGCCCGCGTAAATGACCCTGAGTGCTCTCTTCTCACGGACAGCAGACTCGATGTCCGACACCGAGAATTCATCCGGCGAGGCACAGCCCAGGGGAAACATCACCAGCTTCTCCGGCGGGACGCCGGATTCTAGAAACGTCCGAACCGCAAATGAACTCGGGACCAAGATGTGGTCAGCAAGTTCAATCTCCCTGTCCAAAGCCTCCAATTGCTCCGGCGAAAAGTCATGCCCTTGGAGCAAATGGCTCCACTTAGGATTTCGCACCGCTTCTTCTTGCATGGCTGTCATGAGCCATCGATGGTGCGCAATGGGGTAATTCAGGACTTTGGTAACTCGCGGTCCGAGACTCTCAAAGATTTCACGTGAGGCAGTGTACTGTCCGACGACACACTCCAAGTTTTTAGCCCGTGCCGTATAGCGAACGGAGTCGCTCTGGAACTGCCTATTTCGGGCGGCCAGTGCCGGCTGAAGGCGAGGTCGGTCGCCTCTCATTTTCAGCTGCACCTGCACTTCCTTACGACGGGCCAAGCCAACGACGTTTCGCGGGCGAATGAGCTCGGGAAGAGCGCGCCGTCGAAGATTTCCTGCAAAAGCCGAGTTGGCTAGGATGTCAAGACGGGCAGTTCGTTGAGTCACGGAATCCCTGGCCCAACTTGAACTCGTTAGATACCGGACATCGGCACCCTCGGCTATGAGGGACGAAGCGATTCTCATCATTTCAGGATGAGTGCCCGGGTTAGCAACAATAATCACGGTACTTCGAATTCCTTCACTTAGCTCTGATTAGTCACGCCGCACCGGCAGGTCGGCGAATCTTGAGAAATTTGGCTCGACGGTCAGGCAGGAAGTCACCATTCTCGGCGTCACGATGAAAGAGAAGAAGAACAATGAGAACCGGGGCCAAAGAAATCAGCAGGCGTTGCGAATCGAACGAAATACTCCCCCGCATGATAGGAAACACGTACGACGTCACCATCAATAGAACGAAGGAAGGAACAATATAATTGGAAGCTTTAACGCGGTTGGTCAATGCGCCCAACGCCAATCCCACGAGTAATGGGATAAAAATGACACCTAGCAGCCCGAAGTTCAAAGTGGGTTCGCTATAGACGCCAAACGCGAAGCCAATATTTTTTGCGTCTGTAGCAGGAAAAAGGACCGCATTAAGCAGTTCGTCCACTGAAACTGGCTTACCTGGCCACAAAGCTCTGGGGATTACGCTTGAAAACAAGCCCAAGTACGTCGACCCCAACTGGTAACTAATCTCACCCTGCTGCTGCGCTGCAATTTGCAGGGCATAAGAATCGATCATTGCAGTGTCTAAGCCGCCAAAAAAGTTATCAAAGAGATTCTCTGGCTCAACTGCCACACGGAGAGAGTCGACTATCGAACCGCCGGTAGCCAAATTGTCACGCCAGATACGTGGAGCAACGAACCCGAGGACAAAAGCCACCGGTCCCCAGAGCGCAACCCTGGACATTTTCATTACGGAAGGTTTCACTGAATGAAGAATGAACAACAAACCTACGCCCACTGGTATGAACACGGATCTGCTCCCCGACGCAATCTGGGGAAAAACCGACAAGACAAGCATCGCGACGAGCACAAGTGCCTTAACTTTCTGCCCTTTGAGGGCAGCCTGATAGACGACGAGCATCAACGCCCCAGTTGCAAACTGTAGGCCCGAGTATAAATAGCCGGAATTCGAGTTCAGCGCGGAACGCAATTCGGGAGACCGCCCTGACAGTGTGGCGGCCCAATACGCAGACCAGCCCACCTGCAGTACGTAGAGGGTATACAGTCCATAGCCAACCGCGACAACGACATAAATCGGGACGACGAGCCGACTCCAGGTCTCGTCAGTAAACGCGCGAATGGGTTTAGAAGTGGCATCACCTCCACGCACCGGCTTAGATTTTATTGCATAACCAACACACAATGCGATGTAACCCAAGCCCGCGTAAATTTGGGCATGAAGCACAAAATCATCATAGGGATTGAGCGTGAAGATGTTGCGTGAGTCTTGATAGACGATGGCGAACGCCGGGCGGGCCACAAATATCAGGATCTGACAATACGTTATTAGCGCAATCGAAGAGAGTGGCCCTACCGGGCCACGGCTTAAGCGAACTAGAAGTAGGCCGAAGGCCACGGCCGCGAGGGCAGCTAATAGGCCAAGGCGCGCGGGCTCCAGATTCTGTTCCAAATAGCAGGCTAGCGCGACGACAGAAACGACTCCGACAACAATGAGGGCCGTGTAGGCCGCAGACGTCCAACTAATTCGGCTCACCGAGAAGTTCCGTTCCAATGCCTTGAAGGGAACACCATAAGCGCCTTTCGGAATGCCCCTGACGGCAGTGCCACCAGCTTCTTTTTCACTTCAAGAAGGGATGTTTGACGGAGGATACTTGCTGGGGCGCCGCATACCATTTTCCGACAAGACTGCGGTGGGCTTCCCCTGCAAGTTCCGGCGTGTGCTAAGCACTTCTGATACCTCGCTGGCACCTTCTGCCGGCGCGTTGGAATAGTACGTGTATGCGTACGCGTCCGGCCCTTTGACCGGCAGACGGTTCATAACAACGCCAAGAACCGAGGCACCCACCATTTCTAGGGCACCGAACGATTTCTCCAGATCATGGGTTCGAATCTTCTGCGATCCGACAACAATCACAACGCCACCGACGTGCTGAGATAGTACGGCTGCGTCCGTGACCGGCAAGAGTGGCGGTGCATCGATGATAACAATGTCAAAGGTCGACTCGAGTGTCGCTATTAGGCTGCGCATCTCCTCGGAACCTAGGAGTTCGCTCGGGTTTGGTGGTATCCGCCCTGAAGTAAGAACATGTAGATTGTCTTCGCCCCAGGGCTGAAGGAGATCGTCAACCGATGCAGAGCGGATCAGAGCCGTCGTTAGCCCTGCATTCCTGTCAAGCCCCAGATAATCATTGACCATGGGTCGTCGCAGGTCAGCGTCCACGAGGCAAACCGAATGACCCGCTTGGGCGAGCGATATGGCCAAATTCGTGGCGGTAGTGCTTTTCCCCTCCCCAGGAAGCGAAGATGTAATCAAGACGGAGCGCGCTCGACCACTCACATTGGCGAACTGCAAGTTCGTTCGCAACTGACGGAAGGACTCAGCTCGGGGGCTTTGCGGACCGGTCTGAGTCAGCAGCGGTTTGCGAGTAGCATCCTGATCGAAAGCGATCCCGCCAAGCAACGGAGAATCGGTTACTCTACGCAGATCCGCCTCTCCACGAATCCGGCTATCCATGGTCGTCCGCAGCACTGCGGCGGCCACACCGAGAATGAGCCCGACAAAAAGCCCTAAAACAAGATTAGTTCGTGTGTTAGGTGCAGAAGGTGCTGCAGGAGCCGCTGCCGGCTTGATCACTGAGAGTGCGACTGGAGACGTTCCCCCTCCCTTCGGCTTTTCTAGGGAATCCACTGCAGCCACAAGGCTGTCCGCCACCCCATGCGCAATCGCCGCAGCCATTGTCGGCGACTTGTCCTCCACCGCGATGTCGATCAATACAGTGTTGACATCAGTCGTGGCCTTCACTTGCGTTGCCAACTGATCTGCAGACTGCGAGAGACCGAGACTTTCTATGACGGGTTGAAGGACGACGGGAGAGTCGACGGTCTTGACGTAAGACTGGACCCTGGCCTGGCTGAAGGTGTTTCCCTGCTGCAGCTCTTGGATTGATCCCGAACTTTGTATCGCGACAAAGAGCTGCGTCTCTGCAGTGTAAGTCGGGGGCGTCAAGACGGATGCCAGCCCACCGGTAAGCACACCGGACAAGGCTGCTGCAACGATCAAAATCCAGTTGCGGCGCAGAATGCGCGCGTAGTCGCTCAACTCCAAAGCGGGGTCCCCCTGATTAGTTCCCGGGGGCGCCAGATGGGCTGCCACCAGAACGGCCATAGTCGTGGTCACCATCATTCTAGCGGCTAAACTTCGCACGCCGTTTTCAGGTGGACATAATCCGTCCCAGCATGAGTTGACTGCCGAAGAATAACGCAGGTACCTGAAACTCCGTAGCGTCCGGTTCTGCGGCGTCATGCCCTTCGCCGCTCCGAAGTCTGCGAATCCACTAGACATTGCTGTGGGCAGCGCGTGGGGTGGTCAGCGAGTCGCGGCTGGCGCGGCCGTCACCACCTGCGGACTCTTACGTAGCGATGCTCTCCACGGACTGGTACGCCGTGCCTTGAATGTCCGTCTCGACAGGCCCCGGGGGACATTTCTTGCATAACTAGCAACAAGGTAGTATCAACCGGGCCACAAGAGATGACCGCCCTACCCAAAGGCGGCAACGAATGGACGAGCCGTTGGGACGACTGGCGCTGGGGTTAACCTGCACCACAACCTCAACCCGCTCAGTCCTGTCACCTTCTAAGCATGGATGGATTAGGACCAAACCACGTGGACAACGAAAGAACGCGCCAGACGGATTCCCTTAGAGTTTTGTGGCTAACCAATTTGGCTGCCCCTTATAGAGTGCCTGTATGGGAGTGGCTGGCCGGACAACATGACTTGCATGTCGGTTTGTTGGAATCCAACAAATCACTTCTTCGTGACCGCAAGTCGAATCGTGGACGTGACTGGATTCATGGTGAGGCTAGAGGAGTTGCCTATCATGAGGTCCCGACCGTCAAGTGGCGGCGTGGTGAAGCGAAGTACTATTTTCTCGCAGGTATAAGGCCAATAACAAGCTTGAAAAAGTACGACGCTGTCGTCTTTGGAGGATGGGAATCACCAGCCTACTGGGTGCTTCTCGTGTTCGCTCGCCTGTTCAACATTAAATGCATTGCTTTCTATGAAAGTACCCAAGAGACAATGCAATTTCAGAATGGGCCTGTGGCATGGATCCGCTCCAAGTTTTTTCGATCAATGCACGCGCTGGTAACACCCGGAAGCGCTGCGACAGCGGCACTTATTTCTATCGGAGTTAGCAGATCGAAGGTCCACGAAGGCTTTAACGCTGTTCACGTCGACTCCTTCCGAAGGGCAGCACTCGCCGCCTCAGCCAAGGCTGACGCAGCGCCGATTTGCGGACATCGCTTTCTATACGTGGGTCAACTCATATACCGCAAGCGGGTGGATGCAATCATCGATGCGTTTATGGATGTGGCACAGAGCGAAGACAGTCTGACCATCATCGGAGCAGGGCCGTTGGAGAATGAGCTGTCTCAAAAGGCACTTTCGCTTGCTGGACACATACTGTTGCTTCCTCAAGTGCCCTATTCCGACCTGCCGGCCATCATGGCGGACCACGATAGCCTTGTTCTGGCGTCTTCCACAGAGGTTTGGGGTCTCGTGGTGAACGAGGCACTAGCGGCAGGCATGCATGCGGTGGTCACCACAAATTGCGGTGTGGCGCACTCAGTAGCATCCATGAAGGGGGTCTTCTTGGCCGGGCCGGACCTTGAAGACTTGGCAGAGCAAATGCGTAGGTCGCGCGATTCCTGGCAGGGGAAAATACCACAGCCAGAGATTCTGCAATACACCCCGTCCCACTTTGCTCAGGTTTTCAACAGAGCACTGCTGGCCTGATAAACGTTTCACCGCTTCGCGTGGTTTGGTGTTAAGAAATCGAACCCTGGCCGGATTCACAATTTATTGCGGCCCCACTCCCTCGAATACTGCAGAAAAGAAATGATCATGGGAAGACAACTAGCAAAGTTCTCCGGACGCGGATATGACAAAGGGAGGAATCGCGTCTTTCAGGCGCTCTGGGTCCTCACTTCCTTTGCCATATTCGAGCGCTTGTGGTGTCCCCCGAAGTTTAGAGTTTTCATTCTCCGCGGGTTCGGCGCCAAGGTTGGCAGCGGGGTGCTGATTCGGCATGGCGTACGAATTCACTGGCCTTGGAAATTGCGCATAGGTAACGATGTATGGATTGGGGTCGATGCCTGGCTACTGAACCTTGAGCCCATAACTATAGGTTCCGACGTCTGCATATCCCAGGCAGCGCTCCTCTGCACGGGCAGTCATGATGCTGCTTCGGATAGCTTCGAATTCGACAACGCCCCCATAACAGTTGGCGACGGGGCCTGGATCGCTACACAGGCCACAATACTTCGGGGGGTAGCTATCGGTGCGCATTCGGTTATCGGGGCTAGGGCACTTGTAACCGGTGACGTACCGGTTGGAGCCCGCGTCTTGGCCCCCAAAGCCCTCGTTGTCACGAACGGAAATGCCTCGTGAAAATCATACAGATCGCAACCCTAGTTACACCCGACGGGGCATACGGGGGCCCTTTACGGGTTGCCATCAATCAGACCAGAGCCTTGCTCGAAGCAAATCATGAAGTGACATTGGTTGCTGGTGCCATGGGTTACACGGGCAAATTACCGGAACAATTCGACGGAGTTCCGGTCAGGCTATTCCGCGCTCATCGGCCGGTTCCGAAATTAGGGTTCGCAGGCGTTTTTGCCCCTCAGCTGCAAGGCTGGCTTCGCTCGGCTCTCAAAGCCACCGACATCGTTCATATCCACATGGGTCGGGATCTCGTGACTTTACCAAGCGCCTGGATGACAGCCCATCACCGAGTTCCTTACGTCCTGCAGACGCACGGCATGATTGACGCCTCGGACAGGCTGCTGTCCAAGCCCCTCGACCGATTCTTGACACTTCCCGCATTGACCGCAGCCAATAGCGTCCTCTTCCTAACAGAGCATGAACGTCAGGCGCTAAAGGAGATCGCTCCAGGACTATCCAACCTTCAGGAACTTCACAATGGTGTACCTCAGGCACGACCGACCCGGAGTTCAGAGAATGGCGCGATAGAAGTCCTCTTTCTCGCCCGACTTCAGGAACGCAAGCGGCCGCTCCTTTTCGTCGAGATGGCCAAACAGTTGCACACCAAGTTTCCCGCAGTGCGGTTTGTTCTGGTCGGCCCCGATGAGGGCGAAGGAGGCGCGGTGGCAGCCGCAATCGCAGAAGCAGGCATGAAGGACGCGCTCAGCTGGGAAGGTGCCGTATCGCCAGAAAAGGCAGCGGATAGGATCTCTAGATGCTCGATTTACGTCCTGCCATCCGTCGATGAACCTTTCCCCATGTCGGTCTTAGAAGCAATGTCCCTCGGTAAACCAGTAGTTGTTACAGACACTTGTGGCTTGGCCTCATCTATATCCGGCGCTAAAGCTGGTGTAGTTGTCGGTCCCGGACTCCCAGAACTCACGGCAGCAGTTGAAAGCCTGCTTGCAAATCCGACAGTATTGGCAGAGATGGGAAATAGTGCTCTCGAATTATCCCGGCGTGATTACAGCATGGATCAGGTGGTAGGTCAATTGTGCCGGACCTATACGAAGGCCATATAGGCTGCCCGCACTGTTCCGAGCGCTCCCTCGCATAGCTAGTGCCTGACTGGCGAACTACTGCACTTTTAGCCCTGCCCTTGCTTTCAGAAAAGAGTCGACCATGCCACGAAAACTGCGAATTACAATCTTGGGGCTAAATTACAGCCCGGAACCCACAGGAAATGCACCCTATACTGCCAGCCTGGCCGAGGGACTACTGGCGGCAGGCCACCAGGTCACTGTGATTACAGGCTATCCCCATTACCCGGAATGGCGGCTGAAGGATGGTTACGCTGGCTGGCAGATGAAGGAAGACATCAACGGCGTAGACGTAAAGCGTCTGAGACATTTCATCCCTGTGCGTCCAAGCGGTCTTTCTCGATTGCTCATGGAGGTCACCTTCGGCTTGCGTACTGTTTTTGCCCGCTGGAATAAGCCGGACGTCGTCCTGGTTATCAGTCCTGCACTCTTTTCATCGGGCATGGCTATTCTTCGGTGTCGGATCGGCTGGGGCCGCCCGGCCGTCGGAATCTGGGTACAAGACCTTTACAGCCGTGGTGTGGTGGAAACTCGTTCCGGCTCTAGCCGCCTAGCTTTTCTAATGCGACTCGCGGAGTCATCAATCCTTCGGTCGTCACACGGCGTGGTGGCAATCCATGACCGTTTTAGAGAATTCATATCCAGTTCACTCGGCGTGGATCCCGATCGTATAAAGGTAATACGCAATTGGACACATCTTCCCGAATCTCCACGGACAGACCGGCAAGAGTTCAGGCGTAGCCTCGGCTGGGCAAACGATGACGTGGTCGTCTTACATGCCGGAAACATGGGAATGAAGCAAGGGCTAGAGAACGTCGTCGAAGCGGCTCGCATTGCAGACTCCTCCAAGAGTCCAGTGCGATTCGTGCTGATGGGTGATGGGAACCAGCGCCAACGCTTAGAGGAATTGGCACAGGGCGTGGCCCGATTGGACTTTTTGGACCCATTGCCGGGGTCAGAATTCCAGAGATCACTCGTATCCGCCGACGTACTGTTGGTCAACGAGTTGCCAGGTGTGAGTGACATGGCAGTACCAAGCAAACTCACGTCATACTTCAACGCCGGCGTGCCCGTGATCGCCGCAACGGATCCCCGCAGCGTCACATCAGGGGAGATCGAGGCATCTGAAGGGGGAATTAGGGTCGACGCCGCCAACCCCGAAGCTCTAGTTAGAGCTGCTGAGCAACTGGGACGCGATTCCCAGTTGGCCGCCGAACTTGGGAAGAAGGGGCTGCGCTTTCGAAACGAAACATTGTCTCGAGAGGCCGCCATTGCCAAGTATGATGTCTTCATATCAAGCTTGGCATCGACGCGCGGCCGTTAGGGTTGCGCGTTTCTTAACTTTCGCACTATTGGGGGCAACGTGACCAAACGCGCGCTGATTACCGGCATCACTGGACAAGACGGCTCATACTTGGCCGAACTCCTTCTTGGCAAAGGGTATGAAGTTCATGGACTGATCCGCCGGGCTTCAACATTCAACACGGTGAGGATCGACCACCTCTACGTTGATCCCCATGACCCCAAAGCTAAGCTCTTTCTGCACTACGGCGACCTCAGCGACGGCGCAAGACTGGTGACTCTTCTGGCTGAAATTAAACCGGATGAAGTTTACAATCTAGCTGCCCAGTCTCATGTCAGGGTTTCCTTTGACGAGCCCGAACATACGGCGGACACGACAGGCGTGGGCTCAATCAGGCTTCTGGAAGCCGTACGCATGTCTGGCATCGAAACCAAGTTCTACCAAGCTTCTTCCTCTGAGATGTTTGGTGCGACTCCGCCGCCGCAGAATGAAGACACTCCTTTCTATCCCCGTTCTCCCTACGGTGCTGCGAAAGTGTACAGCTACTGGATTACCAAGAATTACCGTGAAGCCTACGGAATGTTCGCGGTTAACGGCATCCTGTTCAACCATGAATCCCCACGCCGAGGGGAAACCTTCGTTACGCGCAAAATCACCCGTGCCGTCGCGGCTATCAAGGCTGGCAAGCAGGACCTTCTGTATATGGGTAATCTGGACGCCGTCCGCGACTGGGGATACGCGGCAGAGTATGTTGAAGGCATGTGGCGAATGCTGCAGGTGGAAGAACCTGAAGACTTCGTACTGGCCACCGGCGGAAACTACACAGTCCGGGATTTCCTCCAAATTGCATTTGACCACGCGGGTTTGAACTGGGAAAACCATGTTCGTTTCGATGAGCGTTATCTAAGGCCCACTGAAGTTGATGCGCTCGTAGGCGATTCTTCGAAGGCCCAGGAAAAATTGGGCTGGAAGGCGTCCGTCCACACGCCTGAGCTCGCCAGGATCATGGTGGACGCTGACATCGAAGCTTTGAAGCATGCCGGCAATCACTGGATCGACACCGTGCACCTCGATAGCTGGAAGAATTAATGGGATCAGATCTAGAATTCGTCCCCGCACCACTCGACCGTTCTGCCACGTTCTACGTTGCCGGCCATCGAGGATTGGTTGGTTCGGCGATTTGGCGAAAGCTGCAGGCTTCCGGTTTTGGCCATGTCATGGGACGAACCTCTGACGAACTCGATCTCAAGAACCGCGACGACGTGTTCGCCTTCTTCGCCGAGAACAAACCGCGATACGTTATCCTGGCCGCTGCGAAAGTGGGCGGAATTCTAGCGAACAGCACGTACCCAGTGGACTTCCTGAGCGAAAATCTTCGCATTCAGGTTAACGTCCTTGATGCTGCCCGGGAATACGGCGTGGAACGACTTCTGTTTCTGGGCTCCTCGTGCATCTATCCTAAGTTCGCGGAGCAGCCAATACGTGAAGATGCCCTGCTCACGGGGCACCTTGAGCCCACCAACGACGCATACGCTATAGCCAAGATCGCGGGAATAATGCAGATTCAGGCTGTTCGTCGACAGTATGGTCTTTCCTGGATTTCCGCCATGCCAACAAATCTTTATGGCCCAGGGGACAACTTTTCGCCTCACGGCTCACACGTTCTTCCTGCGCTCATCCGGAGATACGATGAGGCCGCAAGAGCCGGGAGGGAATCCGTCGCCAACTGGGGAACGGGTTCCCCACGCCGAGAATTCTTGCACGTGGACGACATGGCTGCTGCGTGCCTTCATCTGCTGGAGAACTATGATGGGCCTTCGCAAGTGAATGTCGGTACCGGTACCGACATCACCATCAAGGAACTCGCTTCGATAGTTGCGGACGCCGTTGGCTACCAGGGAATCATAGAGTGGGATTCTTCGAAGCCTGATGGAACCCCGCAGAAGCTGTTGGATGTGTCCAAGCTGGCTGAAGCTGGCTGGTCTGCTTCAATTGGGCTTCCGGAAGGCGTTCGGTCAACTGTTGAATGGTACCGGGAGAATCTGGCAGCCCTCCGTGCTTAGCCGCGGTATCGGCGCCTAGATGTGTGAGGTTTCGTAGTGGGGGAATTTCTCATGCCAGCGGACACTGACTGGCGCCGTCGATCGGCGCGTCTCTTGGGTATCGTTGATGCCTTCATCGTTGTTTGGGCGGTGGTAGGAGCTTTCATCATCCGCTTCGGAATTGATCCCGATTTTGTCGTGGCCGGTCAGGAAGTTGCCTACGCTTGGATTTCAGTTGCTCTGGTATTGGTCTGGTGGTTCATGCTCGGAGCTTGGAACAGCAGACAAAGCCGCATCTTGGGTTCCGGCCCGGACGAATACAAACGAGTCGCGGCTGCGTCGCTTTGGTTGTTCGGTCTCGTGGCGATTGTCTCGTACGTGTTCCGGGTGGACACCGCCCGGGGCTACGTAGGCGTTGCACTGCCCGTTGGGCTGCTCGGCCTGCTTATGGGCCGTTGGCTAATTAGGCAGCACCTAAACGTGAACCGTCAGCGTGGCAATAGCATGTCCCGGCTGCTTCTCCTTGGTGGCCCGAGCGCTGTGGCGCACCTCGCAGCTTCACTGGACCGCGCAAAGCATGCTGGCTACCTGCCGATTGCGGCCTACATTCCCGGGTCGCATGGAGGACCGGCGTTCGAACCGGAATCTGGGCTCCCGGTCCTGGGACATAAGCCCGATGCGCGTTCAATCATTGAAGCGATTGAAGCGTGTGGCGCTGACGCTGTTGCGGTTTCGGCTGGCGTCCAATTGCATCCGCAGACTTTGCGGCACCTAGGTTGGGACTTGGCGTCACGGAACGTTGGGCTCATCATGGCGCCTGCGCTGACGGACATCGCCGGCCCGAGAATTCATACGCAGCAGGTTGCAGGTTTACCCCTTATTCATGTGACAACGCCCACCTTGGAGGGTGGGCAGCGCGTCGCCAAGCGCCTTTTTGACGTTGTGATCTCTGGATTCCTCCTTCTGGCAGCATCACCTGTGATGGCCGTCGTAGCGGTTCTGGTCAAGCTGGACAGCAAAGGGCCTGTGCTGTTCGTACAAGAGCGCGTGGGCATCGAGGGCAAGCCTTTTGGGATGCTCAAATTCCGCTCAATGGTCGTGGATGCCGAAGAGCGTTTAGCCGAACTCACCCATCGGAATGAGGGAAACGGGGTCCTGTTCAAATTGAAGAATGATCCAAGAGTTACCCGCATAGGTGGCGTCCTCCGCAAGTACAGCCTTGACGAATTGCCCCAACTCTTTAATATTTTCGCTGGTTCCATGAGTCTTGTAGGGCCCCGACCACCACTGCCGCGGGAGGTCGAAGCCTACGAACATGACGTGCGTCGAAGGTTGCTAGTAAAGCCGGGCCTTACAGGTCTTTGGCAGGTAAGTGGCCGCTCCAACCTTTCGTGGCAGGACTCCGTTCGGCTCGACTTGTACTACGTTGAGAACTGGTCCCTGGCCGGCGATCTGCTCATCATCCTCCGGACGGTCCGCGCTGTCTTTCACAGCACCGGCGCCTACTAAGCCGTACGACCCTTTTGGGGAAGGAACTACTGCAATGTGCACCACAGCAAGTCGCGGCGGACATATTGGCGCTCTGCACTCTCCCTGCATAGCGAAGCTCGGACATGAAGTAGACGGAATTGATGCTGGGGAGTGGCGCCCAGCCGGTTTGACCGTACGCGGCCCGGGACGACTGTCGCAATGACTAATCTGGAGGAAACTACGCCACTAAGCCCGTCCGCACTAGGACGCCGGCGTGCTTCAACCCGCCGATTGCTTAAATTTGCAGTGGGTGTCGGAGCATTACTGTTTCTAGCAGCCGGAGGCACCGCCTGGCTAGCCCTCAAAGGCCACACAATCAGCACTGAGCTAGGTGCCGCGAGTGCCTTAGTTTCAGCTCTCAAAGACAATGTCGTCGATAACGACGCACCGGCAGCAGCAGAGAACGTCAGTGCGCTAAAGGCGCATACTAAGCGGGCGCGAGAGGCAGCTGCTGACCCGCTCTGGACAATTGCAGGGGAACTGCCGTGGATCGGGGCCAATTTCCAAGCTACGACGATCGTCGCCACATCTGCCGACGACGTAGCCCAACTGGGGGCTGCCCCTTTGGTGTCTGTGTTCGAAACCCTGGACATTAAGTCCACGAGAACAGAGGGTGAAGGCATAAAGCTGACGCCATTGGTCGAAGCAGAACCAAGCCTTAAAGCAGCCGCTCACGCCGTACGGCAGTCGTCGAATAGGCTGAGCAGCATCGACGCAGAGGCGTTGATACCCCAAATAGCCTCGCCTTTAATTGAAGCCCGTGATCAATTGACCACGCTGCGTGACGGACTAGACTCGGCAGCTGACATTGCAAGCATCTTGCCCGCAATGATGGGCGAGCAGGCTCCCCGCAGCTACCTCCTGCTTATCCAAAATAATGCGGAAGCACGGGCCACGGGCGGCATCCCAGGTGCTCTAGCAGTTTTGTCTGTGGACCGGGGTAAGTTGTCCCTCGGGTCACAGTCCAGTGCATCGGCGGTAGGTACGTTCACACCAGTAGTCAGTGTCGATGCAGAACAGGAAGGCATCTATTCCGTGCGGCTCGGCAAGTTCATGCAGGATGTCAACCTAACGCCTGACTACCCAACTGCTGCTCGGACAGCTCAAGAGATGTGGGAAAGGAAGACTGGAAACAAAGTCGACGGCGTTCTTTCCATCGACCCAGTTGCGCTCGGTTATGTGCTTGAGGCGGCAGGATCAGTCTCGGTCGACCCGGCGATTGACGTTGCCATAGCCGGACGCTTGCCCACTGAACTCACAGCTAAAAACGTAGTGCGGACGCTACTTTCAGACGTCTATTTGCAAATCGACGAACCGGAGCTGCAGGATGTCTACTTCGCGGGCGTTGCCAAGGAAGTATTCGAAAAATTGTCCGCAGGCGCCGGGGACACGGAAAAGGTTATTGCCAGCCTCACCCGCGGTGCTGGGGAGCACAGGGTGCAATTGTGGTCCACAAACGCAGGTGAGCAAGCCGTACTGGCAAAGTACCCATTGAGTGGCTCCGTCACCGGAGACAGCATCTCCCCCGCACAGTTCGGCGTGTACTTCAACGATGGCACCGGCGCTAAAATGGACTACCACGTCAAGAGAACTGTGCAGCTCATTGAAGAGTGTCCTGCTAACGGTTACGCCGCAGTCAAGGTGCGAATTACGAGCACCAATACGGCGCCAAAAGACGCGGCGACATCTCTTCCGCCCTATGTAACGGGAGGCGGTGCGTTCGGCGTACCGGCAGGGAGCGTACAGACGAACGTCATCGCGTATGGACCTGTTCAGTCGAACGTGGAAACAGCGTTTGTGGGGGGCAAGAAAACTGGCTTTGCCTCTCAGCGGCACGGTGGCCGGCCCGTAGGTGTGGTCACAGTCCGCCTTGCTCCAGGCGAGAGCAGCACCGTTGACTTCACATTCGGCAAAATAGTGCAGCACACCGAACCAAAACTGTCCGTAACGCCAACAGTTCAAGCCCTGAAGGACGTGCTCTTGGACACGGCTCTGACAAAATGTGCGCCGGCTTCGTAGCCAGCTCATTAACTGTATGTAAAGTGTTTGGATTGACTTTGGAAGCAAGGCCCAGCGAGTGCTAACCTCTACTTGGGTAAAACCACGAGATTCGCCCCACGGTCACATGGGGATGGGGAATCTCCACAAATATGTGACATCCGTGTTGAAAAGGTCTCAGGGGGGACAAATTGAAGAAGTCTATCGCTGCGCTTGCGCTCGCAGGATTCATGGCACTGGCCGGCACCGCGCCTGCCATGGCCGTTAACAACAACAACTACCCGGCCCCGCCCGCTAACTCCGCCGTTTCAGACGGCGTCGTAGGACCCGGCGAAACTTTCACATTCTCTGGCAGGGGCTTCCTGGCTGGCGAACGACTCATCATCCGTGTAACGCCTGGCGCCCGTCCGGCATCCACCGGAGCAAGCATCGCCGGCGGTGCCAGCCGCTCGGTGCCGAGCAAGATCGACGTCGTGGCGGCCGTCGCCCAGGAATTCAGCACCACAGCTGACTCCAACGGCTCATTCGCTTTTCCGCTGACCATCAGCGAATCCGGCGTCTACACGCTGACTGCAACCGGCGTTACTTCCGGCAAGGTGGCAACGCAGACCATCACCGTCGAAGGGGCAGCTGCTGACCTTTCTAACACGGGCGATGACTCCGGCGCTGGCCTTGGCAACACTGGCAACGGCACAGGCCTGGCCAACACCGGTGCTGACTCCAGCCTGGTTCTGTGGTCGCTGGTTGGTGGCGGTGCACTCGTCGCCGGCGCCGCCTCGGTGGTAGTCGTGCGCCGCCGTGCCAACGCTGAGGCATCTGCCTAAGCACTCAGCTCCACGTTCGAAGATATGGGTCGTTCCGGAATTCTGGAGCGGCCCATTTCGCTGTCTCGAATCCACCTGCGCATCGTCTTAAGTAAGTAAGCCCCGACCAGCGTCGGGGCTTACTTTGTTAATGTGAGCGTTGGGCCACCTACCCGTTGAAGTCCTTCATCCAGGCCTTCAGATCCTCGCCAAACTCGGGGCGCTCGGATGCCAGCGTGATCACGGCCTTCAAGTAGCTCAGTTTGTCGCCAGTGTCGTAGCGGCGCCCCCGGAAGACGACGCCGTACACGCCTGACCCCTCGCCCTCGCCTGCGGCAAGAGTCTGCAGGGCGTCCGTCAACTGGATCTCCCCGCCACGGCCGGGCTCGGTCTTCTCAAGAACGTCGAATACAGCAGGGTGCAGCACATACCTGCCGATGACCGCGAGGTTGGACGGCGCTTCGTCCACCGACGGCTTCTCGACTAGGCTGTTCACGCGAACGTAGTCCTCACCCTCAACCGCTAAGATGTCCGCGCAGCCGTAGGCGCTGATCTGAGCAGGTTCCACCTCGATTAGGGCAATAACGGATCCACCCGTCTTCGCCTGAACGTCAATCATGGCGGTCAGAAGCTCGTCCCGCTCGTCAATCAGGTCGTCGCCCAACAGAACCGCGAAGGGCTCGTCGCCCACGTGCTGGCGCCCGCACAGCACGGCATGCCCTAGGCCCTTGGGCTCGCCCTGCCGCACATAATGAATGGGTCCCAGTCCTGACGCGTGCTGGACGGAGTCCAGGCGTGCCTGATCACCCTTAAGTTCGAGTGTGCGCTCCAACGCGGGGGCACTGTCGAAGTGGTCCTCCAGCGCCCTCTTGCTGCGGCCCGTGATCATCAGTACATCATCCAGGCCAGCACTGACGGCCTCCTCCACTACATACTGGATAGCCGGCGCATCAACCACCGGCAGCATCTCCTTCGGCATCGCCTTGGTGGCCGGCAGGAAGCGCGTGCCCAAACCGGCTGCAGGAATAACTGCTTTTCGAACTGATTTCCCCATAGTCATGATCGAACTTTACAAATTGACTTGCACAAAGTGAAATTTCACCGCGCAGATTTCGGCTCCCGCCATGGCTCCCGTAGCGTTTTCCGTATGGGGAAATGGAGTGGAGCCGACGCGGCAGGACCTGCACGCCTGCTGCTGGCACTCTATGTGGGGGCTCTTGCCTTCGTAGCCTTCTGGCCTACGCCCGTCGACCGTCCTGTCGCCGGGCGCATGCAGACGGCACTGTTTGCCCTCCACCACGTCGGGTTGCCCGAGCTGATCAACTACAACTTCGTGGAGTTCTCGTCCAACATCCTGCTGTTTGCGCCCATTGGAGTGCTCGCCGCACTCGCCTTCCCTGCGTTTCATCGGGGGCGGATGGTGCTGAGCGCGTTCCTGGCCTCCTGCTGCATGGAACTCGGCCAGAAGCTATTTCTGCACGACCGTTTTCCAAGCGCCATGGATATCGTGGCGAATACCGCCGGGGCGATGCTGGGGGTTTGGGTGCTGGGGGTAGTTGAGGATTGGGTGCGGAGCGGCGGTTTCGACAGGGTCATGCGACGGTGATTTCGACAGGCTCAATCAGCCTTTGAACTGAGGCTCCCGCTTTTCCTGGAACGCCTTGAAGCCTTCGGCGTAGTCTTCCGTCTTGCAGAGGCGTGCCTGCTCGGCGTTCTCCTCCTGCATTGAGGTCCACAGACCAAGGCGCTGGTCCCGGATGTGGGCCACCAGCTCCTTGCTGGCCTTGAACGCTCCGGTCGCACCGGTGGCCACCTTCGCCACAATCGAGCGCGTCGAGTCGAGCAGCTCGTCCGCGGGCAGTGCCCGGCTGAACATCCCCTTTGCCACGGCTTCCGTGCCGGAGATCAGCTCCGCGGTGTAGATCAGATCCAGCGTGCGGTGCATGCCCAGGCGCTCGGTGAAGTACCAGTGCCCGCCCGAGTCCAGCGTCGCGCCAAGCTTGGCGAACGGCGAGCCGAACTTCGCGTTCTCCCCCACATACACTACGTCCGTCGCCAGCAGCAGGCCCAGGCCCACGCCGAGGCAGGCCCCTTGGGCTGCCGCGAACGTCGGCGCGGGGAACGAGCTCATCTTCTGCAGCAGCGGCTGCACCAGCCCGCCCAGGTACGCATCGGCGTCGTCGTTCTCTGGGGCGACGCCGGAGATGTCCCGGCCCGCGCAGAAGGCTCGTCCCTCTCCCCTGAGGAGCAGCGCCCGCACCTCACCGCGCGAGGCAGCGGCAGCGGCGTCGTCGTACGCCTGTGACAATTCCGCCAGCGCCCGCTCGTCCAGCGAGTTCAGCTTCTGCGGGGCGTTGAGGACAACTTCGGCGACGCCGTCGGCAATGGACAGGGAAATCATGGCTGCTCCTTTGAGACCGGGAAGGGGTGGCGGGACTAAACGTCGAAGTCGACAGTGACTTCCTTGCTGGTGGGGTGGGACTGGCAGGTCAGGACGTAACCCTTGTCCAGCTCATCCTGCTCCAGCGCGTAGTTTTCGTCCATGGTCACGGTGCCGGTGACCACCTTGGCCCGGCACGTGCCGCACACTCCCCCCGCGCACGCGAACGGCACGTCCGGGCGTACCCGCAGCGCCGCGTTGAGGATGGACTCGCGGGCATGCGTGGGGCTGGCCACCTCGCCCTGCAGTCCGTCCAGCTTGAACGTGATCTTGTACGTCTCCTGGGACTCGTCCTCGATGACGGGACGGCCGGCGTTGCCCTCGGGCCGGTCCGGCTTGCCGGAGGTGAACAGCTCGAACCGGACGTGCTCCGGCTTCACGCCGCGCTCGGCCAGGGTGTCCCGGCACAGCTGCACCAGCTCGAACGGCCCGCACAGGAACCATTCGTCCACGTCGTCCGCGTGGATGGCGGTGCCCAGCAGCTTCTGCAGCTTTTCGGCGTCGATCCGGCCGCTCAGCAGCGGCGCGATCCGCTGCTCGCGGGACAGCACATGGTGCAGCGCCAGCCGCTGCGGGTACTTGTCCTTCAGGTCGGCGAGCTCCTCCAGGAACATCACGTCCATGGCGGCCTTGTTGGCGTAGATCAGGTCGAAGCGGGTGTCCGGGTTCGCGGCCAGCAGCGTCCGGGCGATCGCGATCACCGGCGTGATGCCCGAACCCGCGGCAATGGCCACGAAGCTCCCCGGCTCCCCCGCCAGGTCCTCCGGATGGTTCATCGAGTTCATGACGTTCTGGTCCACGGCCTGCCCGTCCCGGCCGTGCTTGGAGACGAACGCGCCCATGGGGCTCATCACCTCCAGAGTGTCCCCCGCTTTGAGCTCGGCGTTGGCCCACGTGGAGAACAGCCCGCCCAGGTCCTTCTTGATGGCCACCCGGATCTCGCTGCTGCCGTCCGCGAAGCTGCGCGGCTCGGCGCAGATGGAGTAGCTGCGGCGGATCTCCTTGGGCTCGCCGGCCTCGTCCGGGAGCGTGGTGCGAAGGGCCACGTACTGGCCCGGCAGGTAGTCGAACTGACCCGCGAGCTCGGCCGGCACCGCGAAGGTCACCTCGATGGCGTCCTCCGTCAGCCGGCGCACCTCCGCGACGGTGAGGGAATGGAAGGACGGACGACGGCGGCCTGCGGCCTGCGCTGATTCGGCTGCGGTCTGGCGGACAACGGGCATGGGCTTTTTCCTTACAGGACTTTGAAGTAGTCGAACGGTTCCCTGCAGTCCTGGCACACGTACAGGGCCTTGCAGGAGGTGGAACCGAAGCGGGTGAGTTCCTTGGTGTTCAGCGACGAGCACTGCGGGCACTTCACGGCCAGGCTCAGGCGGACCGGACCGTTGTGGCCCAGGGCTGCCCGGCCGGTGGGAGGCGCTATGCCGTACTCCCGCAGCTTGGCCTTGCCGGACTCGGTCATCCAGTCCGTCGTCCACGCCGGCGCGAGCACCAGCTCCACGTGCACGCTGGGGTAGCCCTCCTGGTGAAAGGCCGTTTTCAGGTCGTCGCGGATGGCGTCCATCGCCGGGCAGCCCGAGTAGGTGGGCGTGATGGTGACCTGGACAGCGGGAACTGCCCCGCCGTCGTCGAACAGCTGCACGCTGCGGAGGATGCCGAGGTCCTCGATGGTGAGCACCGGGATCTCCGGATCGCACACCGTGGCGGCGACTTTCCAGGCCTTCTGGTCGGCGGTGGTGTCCCCGGTCCGCGTCTCGAAGTCCGATATGTACACGGCAGTCACCAGCTTGCTCCGGGATGCTCGCGGGCCAGCACCTGCATCTCGGCGAGGACGTAGCCCAGGTGTTCCGAGTGCTGGCCGCGGCGGCCGCCGCCCGGCGCTGCCGGGACGTCCGGGACCTCGAGCTCCGCCTCCTGGAAGACCTCGCCGGTGAGGCGGTCAAAGTCCGCCCGCAGGCTGGAAGGCTCGACGGCGGCACCGGCTTGCGTTAGGCGGGTGGTCAGCTCGTCATCCACGAAGAGCTCCCCCACGTACGGCCAGATGAGCTTGAAGCCGTGGATCATGCGGCGGCGGGACTCGTCCGTGCCGCCGGCCAGGCGCAGGACCCACTGGGTGCTGTGGTCGCGGTGGTAGTCCACTTCCTTCACGGCCTTGGCGGCGATGGCGGCAAGTGTGGCGTCCGTGGACTGGGTGAGCCGGCGGTAGAGCTCGAACTGGTAGTAGCTCACCACGAACTGCCGGGCGATGGTGACGGCGAAGTCCCCGTTGGGCTGCTCGAACAGGTGCGCGGAGCGGAACTCGTGCTCGCGGCGGAAGTAGGCGAGGTCGTCCTCTGTCTTGTCCCATGCGCCGGCGGCGTAGCTGAGGAAGCTCCGGGCGTGGCCCAGCTGGTCCAGGGCGATGTTGCCCAGGGCCACGTCCTCCTCCAGCTCCGGGGCGCGGGAGATCCAGTGGCCCAGGCGCTGGGCGAGGATCAGGGCGTCGTCGCCCAGGCGCAGCGCGTACTCGGCCACATCCTCGGTGGGCCGGGCCAGGCCGGTACGGACCTCCAGCGCAATGTCCTCCGGGCGGAGCGCGTTACCCGGCGTGATGCGGGTGGCGCTGGCCGAGCCGTCGCCGCTGGCACCCGCCCCGGCGACGCCGACGGAGATGTCGCCGTGGCCTGTGATTTCTTGTGTCTCGGGAGTGCTCACAGGTGCTTCACGCCTTCGCTCTTGGTGTAGTACGTGGCGTGCCGGTAGTCCTTGCCCTGCGGTGACTCGAAGAACGAGCCCTTGGCGTCCGGGTCGCTCGAGGCGATGGCGTCCGCCGGAACCACCCAGATGGACACGCCCTCGTTGCGGCGGGTGTACAGGTCGCGGGCATTGCGCAGCGCCATTGCGGCGTCCGGCGCGTGCAGGCTGCCGGCGTGCACGTGGGAGAGCCCGCGGCTGGAGCGGACGAAGACCTCCCAGAGGCCCCAGGCGTTCCTGTCATGGTGATTTTCGGGTGCGGGTGCCGGGCTGGCCTTGGGCGCTTCGCGCTTGATTTCTGCGGCCGCGCTTGCCGGCTCTTCCGGGTTGCCGTGGGGACTCATGCTGCGTATTCCTTCTGCTTGTTAACCTGCTTGGCCGCGTAACTGGCGGCCGCCTCGCGGACCCAGGCGCCGTCGTCGTGCGCCTGCCGGCGGCGCTCAAGCCGCTGCGAGTTGCAGGGGCCGCGGCCGGCCAGGACTTCCTTGAATTCGTTCCAGTCGAGCGGGCCGTGTTCCCACTTCTTGGTGTCCTCGTTGAAGCGGACCTCGCTGTCCGGGAGGGTGAGGCCCAGGACCCTGACCTGCTCCACCATCATGCCGACGAACCGCGAGCGCAGCTCATCGTTGCTGAAGCGCTTGATGTTCCAGGCCATGGACTGCTTGGAGTTGGGGGAATCGTCGTCCGGCGGGCCGAACATCATCAGGGCCGGGGCGTACCAGCGGTTCACGGCATCCTGTGCCATCTGCTTCTGCGCGGGCGTTCCATTGGAGAGTTCCAGCAGGATCTCGAAGCCCTGGCGCTGGTGGAAGGACTCCTCCTTGCAGATGCGCACCATGGCCCGGCCGTAGGGCCCGTACGACGCGCGGCACAGCGGCACCTGGTTGCAGATGGCGGCGCCGTCCACCAGCCAGCCGATGGCACCCATGTCCGCCCAGGTCAGGGCCGGGTAGTTGAAGATCGAGGAGTAGCGGGCCTTGCCGGCGATGAGGTCGTCCATCATCTGGTCGCGGGACTGGCCCAACGTCTCGGCGGCCGAGTAGAGGTAAAGCCCGTGGCCGGCCTCGTCCTGCACCTTGGCCATGAGGATGGCCTTGCGCTTCAGGCTGGGGGCCCGGCTGATCCAGTTGGCCTCGGGCTGCATGCCGATGATCTCCGAGTGCGCGTGCTGCGAGATCTGGCGCAGGAGGGTCTTGCGGTAGGCGGCAGGCATCCAGTCCTTGGGCTCAATGCGGGAGTCGTCTGCCATGACGCGGTCAAAATACGCCTGGCCGTCGGCTTCCAGCTGGTCCTGACCCTCATTTGGCTTGGGTTCCTGGGTGGCTCCCGGCTGGTCAGGCACTGACTGCAGATTCTGCGCTGCCATGGTTGCTCCTATGCATTCACGTCCGTACTCGGATTATTTACCGACCGTTCGTTCAGGATATGCGGAAGCGGCGAAGGGCGTCAAGCAACCGGGAGTACGGCACCGCCTGTCACGTTCAAGACACAAAGGAAGGCCGTAAGCCAATTCAATCCGCCCGGCCGTAGACTGAGCCTGCTCGCCAATCATTGGCTCGAGCATGAATCGCGGACGTAAAGCGTCTGCGATTCATTCGTATAGGCATAGCTGTGGGGGCGCCGAATGCCCGCCACATCTGTCTGATGAGCAGGTAATGGGGGCACGTTGAACCGTCAGCTTGGAAGTAAATACACCCTTGAGGACAGCATTGGCCGCGGTGCCATGGGTGAGGTCTTCCGCGGCCTGGACCAGCAAGGCAAAGAACTGGCCTTCAAGGTCCTCCACGCGGACCTCGCCGGCGACGCGGAGGTGGTAGGCCGGTTCGTCAAAGAACGCGGAATCCTGGAAGCTGTGCAAAGTCCGAACCTCGTGCGTGTTGTGGACCTCGTGGTAGAAGGCGGGACGCTCGCCATCGTCATGGAACTGGTCAACGGCCCGGATCTCCGGTCCCACCTCGGGCAGCGGGGCACGCTGTCCCCCACCGAAATCTGCCGCATTGGGTCAGGCGTCGCCGCAGGGCTTGCTGCCGTCCACGCCGCTGGCATAGTGCACCGTGACGTCAAGCCCGAAAACGTTCTCATGCAGGACGTCGACGGCGTCTTGGTGCCCAAGCTGACCGACTTCGGCATCTCATCCCTCGTTGATACCGAACGCGCCCGCAGTACCATGCTGGTTGGGACCCCGCAGTACATTGCCCCGGAGGTCAGCGAGGGGCAAGAAGTCACGGCCGCTTCAGACCTATACGCCCTCGGCATCATGCTCTACGAGCTTTCCTGCGGAGTCACACCATTTGCCGGCGGTTCCATCATGGCCGTCCTGCGCAGGCACAGCGACGTGGCCCCCGGCCGTCCCGAGTCGATCCCCGGCGAACTTTGGGAACTCATATCCTGGCTCCTGAGCAAGCAGCCCGGACAGCGGCCGCCTACCGCCATGCAGGTGGCAACTCTCCTGGAGGCCCTGGGACCGACCTTGGCCAACTACCCGCCCGGCAGGGTTCTTTCCGAGCCGCCCGCACCCGTGACCGGCCTGCAGTCCCAGCCCACAGTGCACGTGCCATTCTCCACGCCGTCGGCCACCACGCCCCTTCCGAATCTCTCTCCAGCTGCAACAGGTGAAGCCCCGCACTCCGCAGTTCAAAGCGGCGAGCCCGCGCCTGAATCGCAGGAACCCGCGCCGAAGAGCAAGCGCAAGCGCAAAGGCGTGCTCATCGCCGGCGTTGCAGCTGCCGTGATAGCAGTGGGAGCGGGCGGCTTCACTGCGGTCAACGCCTTGACCTCCGGAAAGGAGCCTGCGGCCAGCAGCGAGTCCGTCACGGCTCAGCCCGCCAGTACGCCGTCTGAAACCCCTTCCTCGGTCACCCCTTCACCGACCGCTTCCTCCTCCACGCCGTCGCCCGAGGCAACCGAGACCTCGACTTCGCCGGCATCCCTGGCTGGCATGCCGGACGTCGTTGGCCAACTGCTTCCCGACGCCCAGAGAATGCTGGGCAGTGCAGTGACGGTGCAGCTTGTGGATAAGTTCGATTCCTCAAAGCCCGACGGTACCGTTCTCGGCCAGACACCGGTCGACGGCGCCTCGAACCGTGTGGAGCTGACAGTGGCCCGGTCAGAAGTGGTTGCCTACTTGGCCGATGAGACCCCGGTTAGCGGACAGTGGCAGAGCAACGAGTCCGCGGTGAAGATCTCCGGAAACACTTTCGCCCACAGCGTCTCAACAGATGTTTGCTACTACAACGACGGCTCAACCATCGAATACAACCTTGGCCGCAACTACCAGACCTTTGAGGCCAGCGCCGGTCTGGAGGACTCGTCCGAGAACAGCGATGCCGTTGTTCTGGTGGAGGTCTTTGCCGACGGTCGCAAGGTGTCCAGCCAGTCGGTCGTCTATGGAAAAGCCATCGCCATTAAGGCGGACATGACGGATGTCCTGCGCATGAAGATCCAGTGGCAGAATACAAGCTGCGGCGATAAGGGCCGTGCTTCCCTTGCGCTGGGTGGGGCCAAGCTCCTGGGCCTGCCTGGTCGCGTTCCCGTTACTACACCGTCGCCATGACACTGGCATCGGAAGCCGAATTGGAGATCCGCTTTGGTGTCCGCTCCTGGACTCTGGCACCTGGCGAGTCTGCCCGTATTGGGCGCGGTACTGAAACCGAGATTGCTGTCGCGGAGCCCTCAGTTTCCCGGGTCCATGCCCTGGTTCATTTCGACGACGGCTGGTGGATCCGGGATCAAGACAGTGCCGCCGGGCTTTGGGTCGCCGGGCAGCAACAGCAGCGGTCAAAAATAGAGGCGAGCACTTCTGCTCACCTGGGCGATCCCAGCACCGGCGCTCCCCAGCTGCTGCTAACGCTGCGTGCACCCTCGAACGGCGTGCACAAGGCACCTCTCCACCTCGATCTCTCTTCGCTTCCGGCAGGTACGGTGCGGCTGGGGCGCGGGGACGGCAATGACGTGACGGTCCCCGATGTCCTCGCCTCGAGGAACCACGCCGTTGTGCGGCGGGTAGACAACCAAATCACTGTTGAGGACCTCGGCAGCCTGAATGGCACCTTCCTCAACGGCCAGCGTGTAGCAGGTATTGCCAAGGCCTCACCCGGTGACCGGCTGACGATTGGCAACACAGATTACACCGTGGCGTCGTCAAACACAGGTTTGGCCGTGGACAAGGCGCCTCGCGGCGAGGGCCTGCGCCTGGACTCGGTCCACTTCCACGTCAACGTGGGGCGGGAAAGCAAGTTCCTGCTGCGCGACGTCGATTTTGCTTCGGACCACGGCCGGTTGCTGGCCGTCATCGGGCCATCGGGGGCGGGCAAGTCGACTCTCATGAGCGTCATGACCGGAGCCAACAAGCCCTCCAAGGGCTCCGTTCGTTTTGATGCCCATGACGTCTACAACAACTACGACGCCCTCCGCACAAGAATCGGCTTCGTGCCGCAGGAGGACATCCTGCACAGGACCCTCACGGTTCGGCAGGCACTCGAGTTCGCTGCGCGGCTTCGACTGCCTGCCGATACCACCGACACAGAACGCCGGGCCCAAATAGACAGCGTCCTGGGCCAGTTGGGACTCCTGGAGCACGCGGGCACTAAGGTCAGCAACCTCTCCGGCGGCCAGCGCAAACGGGCGTCGGTGGCTTTGGAGCTGCTTACCGAGCCCTCCCTACTGATCCTCGATGAGCCCACGTCAGGGCTGGACCCAGCCATGGACGAGCAGGTCATGGACACGCTCAGGAAGCTCGCCAACGCCGGAAGGGTCGTCGTCGTGGTGACCCACAACATCGCCAACCTGGGCGTATGCGACCAGGTGATCCTTCTGGCCAGGGGAGGTCTGGTGGCTTATGCGGGCCACCCGGACAGAATACTTTCCCATTTCAAGGCGACCAAGTGGTCCGAGGTCTTCAGACAGGCCACGGAAAGTCCCGACGAGCTCTACGGCAGGTTCCGCACTTTAAACCCCGTCGACGCCGCTCCAGACCTCCAGGCGGAGACTGGGGTTTCCGCTCCCCCGCCGGTAGCCGTTCCCTCAACTTCACGGGGGCGGCAACTCAGCGCCATCATGACCAGGCAGCTCTACCTGCTATGGGCTGACAAGGGGTATTTCATCTTCTTGTCCCTACTGCCGCTTGTCCTGGGTGGACTTGCGCTGGTGGTCCCGGGCAGCAAGGGTTTCGGCACTCCCGCACTGAAGGAAGTCGGGGAACCCAGCCAGCTCCTGGTGCTTCTGATCTTCGGGTCAGCCTTTATGGGCATGGCCCTTTCTGCACGCGATCTGGTCAGCGAACGTGCAATCTTCAGGCGGGAGAACGCCGTCGGACTGCGACCCGGCCCCTACCTGCTGGCCAAATCCATAGTCTTCACTGCCGTCTGTATCGTCCAGGCTGCAGTGATGACGGGGATCGTCCTGCTTGGCAAACCTTCACCGGAGCACCATCTGGTGGCGGATGTTCCTGGACTGGAGATATTTGTCGCCGTGGCGCTGACCGCGTGCGTGTGCAGTTTCGTCGGACTGGCGATGTCTGCATGGGTCCAGTCGTCGGAGCAAGTTATGCCCCTGCTGGTTGTGACCGCCATGGCCATGCTCGTGTTGGCCGGCGGACTGATACCGGTGACCGGCAGGGCAGGACTGGACCAGATCTCGTGGCTCTCGCCCACCCGCTGGGGCTACGCCCTGGGGGCCCAGTCGATCGATTTGAAGGCTCTGGTTCCGACGACCGAAGATGACTGGCTGTGGGACCATTCACTCCAGAGGGCCGGCGTGGCGTTGGGCGCCCTGTTCGCGCTCGGCCTTACGGCCTGGCTGCTGGCGTGGACGCGTTTGGTAAAGCTGCCCAGGAACAGGTGACTAGGGCGAAGAAAGGGCTGTCCCCGAGGGGACAGCCCTTTCTTCGTTCCGGTCAGCTGCAGTCCACTGTCGGGTCCAGATCATTGGCCGGTCGAAGGTGTGTGACATAGCCACCCGGGTATTCCCGCTGGTTCTGGCAGGCTTCCTCTGCCGTTGCAAATGGTCCGCTGTACACGGCATAGATCCTGGTGTTCTGCTTTGACGCTTGGTTGAGTGCGTCGCAGCTGCCTTCCGTCAGGAGATAGCGGCTTCCGGGATAGTTGTCCAGGGAGTCACTGATATCGCTCGCGTAGCTCGATGGGTCAATGGCGGAGAAGTGGAATGAAACGTACTCACCGGTACACGGCAGGATGTCGACCCTTTGGTCAAGTCCCAGGTCCGTCGACGACTCGGACGACGACGACGCCGACGGCTCGTCAGATGCCGACAAGCTCGGCTGCTGGGTCGGCTCCGGGCTGCTTGTCGGTGAGGCTGTGATCTCACGGGCGATCCGGAACGTCGAGGTTGGTGACGCCGTCGCCGTCGGGCTCGGTGCCTGCGCACTCGTTTGCGCTGCCGTGGGCTTGCTGGTTTGGGTTGACGACGGCCCCGCAGTCGGGCTTGCCGCGGCAGACAGGCCAACCAGCTGGGATACAGAGGGCACAAATGCCACAGCGGCTCCGGCTGCAGCCAGCAGCAGCACCACGGCACCAGCTACCCACGCGAAGGCGCGTCCGCGCGATCGCGTACGGGACCGTGCAGCGGGCTGGGGAGCGCTCGGCGGCGGTGGAGGTGGCGGCTCTATGTAGGACATGGTGGAACTCCTTATTCTGTTGCTTTTTTGGCAGCTGGATGTGTGTCCAGCCATTGTGTTAATGCCTTGGTGAGATCCCTGTAGCCCGTGGCCGTAGGGTGCAGCAGCTCCTGGGCCTTGCCGGGATTTTGCGCCGTACCCATGAGCGCCGTCGGGCGGACAGTGTGTACGAAGGGTTGGGGGTCGCAAGCACCGTGCCCGGCCAAGGATCCTGCGGTATCCGGTATGAAGTGGACGGTCCTGCCCCCTGCTGAGGCGGACCGTGCCGCCTCGCGAATCGAACTGTTGAGCGCTACTGTGAGGTTCCGGGCGAAGACCGCCTCACTGGAGCTGATTCGGCCGCAACCGGAAGTTTCATTGCCCAGAAGTTGGGGGTACGCCGGAACCAGGACGACGCTCCCGGGCGAGGCAGAAGCGACCTGACGATAGGCCTCCGCCAGCTTGCCTGGAAGAGCCTTCGCAGCTGCCAGAGCGCGGCTGACGAATCCCGGGGCAGAGGTACAGTCGGCTTCCGCCAGAACGCACTCATTGAATATCTCGGCAAAACGGATGTCATTTCCACCCACCATGATCACAGTTATGTCTGCGACCTCTGTGCCAAGGACGGATAGCTGCGGTGGCTCAGGCTGGACGTTATAAACCTCGTCCTCCTGAGGTGCAGTGAGGTGCGCGGCGATGGCCCGCGAACAGGCCGCGTTCGTCACCACGGCGCCCGTTCCTGAAAAGAGAGCCGCTGAGCTTCGGTGGCAGCGTCGGCCGGGCACGTCCGTGCCGGTCAAGTAAGCCCCGGCGCCTTCTCCGGCGGCGAGCGAATCCCCGAGAAGCACTACGCTGCGCCCTGCTGCAGAGGCGTGCGAAGGTGCCGGCGAATCCGCAGTGCTTGGGGCTTCACTCGTGATCCGCTTGGTGGGAAGCGAACTTATGGCCGCATCGGGTTTTGGCCCACCGCCCTCGGCCAAGCCAGTAACGGTGATGACAGCAACAGCCGCGGCGATCATCGCGGCGGCTGTTGCTGTCAGTTGTCGGTTCACCGGCCCCTGAGGGACAGCGCCTTCATGATTTCGGGATCCTGAAGTTCAGCCAGCCAATCCAGCAAAGAGGGATAGGTAGCTGGGTTTCCCGCGATGAGAGCACGAAGGTTGGGGTGCTGTGCCGCGAGCTCGTACAGCCGTTCCGGCGCGGTGGCGGGATCCGACGCCTCGCGGGCAAGCGGATTTTCCACATTAGTGGCGGGTTGATCCATCACCAGCACCTGCGGGGCGCTGTCTTGGGCCGCCGTCGGAAAACCTGCTTCGGCACTGTCACGCTCGAAGGCTCCGGGCTGTGCAGGAAACGCCCCGGTGACCTGCGCTGACGGACGTGCCGGACCTTCAAAGGTAAATCCGGAGTTGTGGCTCTCCTGCGCGAGGCTACGATACGCCTCCCGTTGGGCGGAGGTCCCGAAAATTGCGAGAAGCAGTCCTGCCGGGAAGGCGAACGCCACCAGGAGTCCCAGTTGTCCATTCGTCGTCATGCCTGTGTTCGCAGCCATGATGACCACAACAAGGCCCAGCACAAGCAGGAGTCCCGAATAGCCCGCGGTGAAAAGGTATGCCTGCCTCGTCTGGTGCCGAAGCGTCGCCCGGACCACCACTCCGGCGATCACTCCAACCGCCGCAAGGAATATGGTCACCACCCAGGTAACGGGGTTGAAGAACGACGCATAGGCGGCGTATGCCGAGCTTCCTATGAGGACGAACGCAGAAACGAAGAGCAGCAGCGCCATGGCGGCGATGCTCAAAAAGACGAGAGTGCGCGCCAAGTTGTGTGAGCCGGACGATTCGGCCGCCCTGCTTGCGGAGCAGACGCGGCCCACGGACGGAGAAGCAGCCAGGGCCCCCGCGGCCATCCAGAAGAAGAGGCTCATCCCGGGAACGACCGCGGAGAACGTGGTTGACACAAGAGTCATCGAGGGGATGAGAGACAGCAATCCCAGGAGTGCCCCGACGATGCCAGCGCCAATTCCGATGAGGCGGGCGTTGTTGCGACCCTTTGAAGCGCCCATGCCGAACCAGATCAGGAAGGCGGAGTTGGCTGCAGCCAGGACCACCGAGATCAGGCCACCTGCCCAGTCGCCCGAGGGGAAGATGGTGAAGCGTTCAATGACCTGGATAAGGGAGAGAAGCCCCACGAACACCGTGAAACCGGCAAGGGCAAGGGACCAGCGGCGATCTACTTCGGCGTCGGCAGGCCCCGAACCCAGTTCGGCACTTCGCGGCTGGGCGGCAAGGATGGCACCGGCCAGGCCAAAGGCCATTGCGGGTCCGACTGCGTTGCGGTTGGTGAGTTCCAGGATCAGGTAGACGATCACGAGGATGAAGTAAGGAGCGTTGGCAAGGAGGCGAGTCAACTGCGTCTTGCGGTAGCCCCACTGGGGCCCGAACACGCCTGCACGCCACAGATAGGGAATGCTGAGGGAGAGAAGACTCACCAGCGAGATGAGGATGACGTCCACGCGGGTGGCGGCAACGCTGGCCCCGGACGAAGACCCGTAGGTCCACACCATGAACATGGAGAAGGTCAGTAGCAGCGCCGCGATCCCGTCACGGACATAGTCAGAATAAGGAACGGCAGCGAAGGCGCCTGCCGCCGGCCGGCGGACGGGGCCAGACTGCTCAGGTGGCGAAAACTGCTGTTCTGCGGGCGCTGCCGCAGGCTCGGTGGGCTGGTGCGGCGTGCCGCATGAGGTGCAGAAGCGCGCCCCTGCGGGCAGCGCATTTCCGCAATTAGTGCAGTAGTTCATAACTGCCTTTCATGTTTTGCCCGGCGTCGGCCAGGGCCTGAGTGCGAGGGGCTTCTACTGCTTTTCGAAGGAGAGATCCACGTTCGTGGAGGAATAGAACGAGGAATTCTCGGTGCTGAGCGTCAGCGTGTAACTGCCCTTACCGACAGGGATCCCCGTAGTTGAGCCTTCAGCGGTGTCGACGTTGTAAGATTTCCCGCCAATGGTCGCGATGATTTTGCTGTCGGAATCAGCAGAATTCACTTTCACGAGAAGCGCTCCGGCCGCATCGTTGGGGACTTCAATCTGGAAGCTCGACCCGAAAGAACTGATACTGCGCCCGGTTGACGTCTCGCTGCCGTCGATGGTGGCCGGGTCAATATACTCCGTGACAGTCAACGCGCTGGAAACCTTGGCCGAATTGCCGTCTTTGGAAAATGCTTCCTGGAAATTACTGCCGGCCCAGGCAACTGCTTTATATTCCCCCGCCGGGATGATGCTGTTCGTGCCTTGGTACGACGTGACAGTACCGCGGTCCGTCTTCCCGTCCGGGCTGTAGAGAGCAAGGCGACCGATTGTTGAGTCTTGATTCAGCTGGAGCTTGACCGGCTTGTCCACTTTCAAAGTAGTCACCGCATAGCCGGCGTTGTTGTAGGCCAGTTCTTGGGACTTGTTCAAGGTGAGGGTACCGGCGGGATCATCGGCGCGTGCCAGCTGCATCAATGCAAACGCCTGCTCCCGAGTAAAGCTGTTGGCCGCGCTGGCCAGATGGTCAGCCACTGTGTCGAGGACACTCAACTTCCACTTGCCATCCTCGCTGACCGTCGTCAGGGCGAATTTTCCCTCATGCGACAGAGCTGCGCTCATCCAGTTGATAGTGCCGGACGAGTATCCGTCGCTCTGATAGGCGGAGCCGTTGAGGCAATTGTTGTCCGCGCTTGAGGAGTTATCGCGGAGGCACTTGTCTGTCATGGTGAAATGATCGCCGCCGGCGTTGACATTGATCTGGTTCACGTAAGCCTGCGCCCGGTTACCCTCGTGCGGCCCCTCCGTGAAATCGATGTTCCCGAACGAGAATGACCACCCGCTCGTGTTCACCCGGTTCCACAAGTGACCGTACAGGTACATGGCCGCGGCTTCGTCCTTGGCCAGGAAGGGTGCCAGTTCCGTGGGCGACTGGCGCTCCGTTGCCTGCAGTGCGGCCTTGGCTGCAGCTTGGGGGGTGTCGCTTCCCGCAGGGAACGATGCGGGAATCGTGCCCCGTGGTGAGCCTTCATAACTGTTGATCGCTTCAAGCACGGACATGGAAAGGTTGACGTACCAGCGGCCGTCCGTCTTTGATGCCATGACTGTCAGCCCCGACCCGGATGGACCCATCTCATTGATGTCCCAAGTCTGGTCAGTGGGCTGGGGGTCATTCACGTTGTCGTAGATGGAGCGGAGGGCCCCTCTTGTCTCAGAAGGCTCAACGTGCAGCTTGACTTGCCCACTGCTTATATGGACAACCGCTACGTTTTCCGAAACCTGGCTCACAGACGGCTCAGCACCGGTGATCGAAATGTCGACCCCGTCAAAGGAGAGCTCAGAGCCGGCCTGATCGCTGCTCGCTGGGGCTACCTTCTTCGCAGCATCTGCGATGTTCAGGTCTGCTGCCTTCTTGGTGATCGCGTCCTGCACGCGGACAAGCGCATCGCGCTCATGCGGCGAGACCATGGTAAAAAGCCCTACCAGATCCTTTTTGGTGATAGCGTCCATAGTTTTTGTGATCGCGCTCTCGGGGCTGTCTGCCCCACCGCGAAATATGTTCTGGACCACAAGGGCAGCCGCTGACCCGGCAACAAGCAACCCGCCCGCTACAGATAGAAGGACGATTGCCCTGCGGGACATCTTCTTTCGAGGCTTGCGGGGCGGAGTAGGTAGCAGCGGCTGGGTTTGGCCGAGCTGAGGGCCCGGAACCGAATCGCTGGCTGCGGCGCTTCCGCAACCGCTACAAAATTTGGCAAACGGTGCGATGCTGCTGCCGCATTGCGCACAGAACGAGCCGGCACGCTGGTGCGTCTCAGGCCCGTTCTGCGTGGCCTCAGTTAAACTTGATTGGTCCACGACTTTCCCCCAATAAATATGTGTCCCCCCGCCAAAAGTTCGAGGGAATTTATAAATCTTGCTCAGAGTAAATGTCCCATCAAAATTGGGCAAGTTTGTGCCGATGCATGACACAGCTCCGCTGTTAGTGGCGGATTCACTCGCGCACGTATTTCGGACGTCATGAGCAGGAGCGCGACACGGCCAGCCCGGTAGGCGTACCGATGGCCCAGTCCAGTAAATTATTAGCGTGTGAGGTGCGCGCAGGTCGGAGACCAGGCGGTAGTTAGTTTCTCCGCAGCCGGAATTTATTGTGCAAATCTTGAGCTTATTGTGCAAATCTTGAGCTTAAATTGTCCTCCAGCTCCGCATCGGCACCGACGGGCGCGGGCTTTCCGGCCCAGTAGCCGGTGAGATGGACAGTAGGAGGCCAGTCGTGAGGCCGGGGCAGCAGCTGGGGACTCACCGGGATGGTTGACACACGTTGTCCTGCCCGCCGATTCGGTCCGGCCGGCAGACCTTGAAGGCATCGTCCAGCTCGCTCCTGAACATGATCGCAGCGAGGAGCGCCGTCAGATAGGTGGCACGGTTCAAGGGCCCCAAGTTGACGGGGGTGTCCGCGGTCAGCGATGACGCTGTCGTCGTACGGGCGCATGAAGAACGAGCACACGTAGTCGCCGAGGGTTTCGACGATGTTGACGTTACTGCCGGGTTCAGCGTGGATCGAGTAGTGTTCCGGGTGCCCGGCGAGCATGACGTCTTCGCGGGCGAAGCCGCGGCCGAGCCAGCCCCTGAACTGCGCCGCGGTGATGCCATGGGCGAGGAGGGCCGTGGTACCGGTTGTCTCCTCGCCACGGGACCGGTCGAGGGGGTCTCGGAGTAAGGCGTCGCCGGCGGAGATCTCGTCACCGAGGAGTTCCAGGAGCGCCTCCCGGCCGAGCTTGCCCTTCAGGAGCCGTAGTGCGCGCCGGGCAGAGAACAGCTCGAATCCGTCGATGCTTGTGTCTGTGCCCTGTCCTGCCAGATGTACCGACGGTGCGGTCGTGGTTTCCGTGTTCATGACCCCTCAGTTCTTTTGGACGGGCAGCTGGAGGTAGGACGCGTGCTCGCCTCCGTTGTGGATGACGTGTGTGCCGGTGTTCTCGCCGATGTACTCGCGGATCCCCGGCACGAGTGTTCCGAGCAGATTCCGGGAGCTGATCAGGGAGCGCAACTCTCACCCGGGTGGAATGCAAGCCCCACGGGGAGCAGGTCGATCTCGATCTCGACGATTTCACCTTGGCCTAGCTTTTCGATCCGGTCGAAGCTGTGCGGGGGCACGTCGTCGGTCGTGAGGGTCTCGTCCAGGTGCCGCGCGGAGACACGGAGCCGGCCGTCCGAGCCCTTGTAACGAAGAATCGTCGCCCCATGGTCAGTGAGGTCGTGCGCCATGGGGCTGGTGTTGGGAACGGTGAACGCCTGCAGCGGAGTGCCGTTCGCGTCGAGCTTCTCGATCAGGACGAACTGGTCGGAATCCTGGCGCCAGCCATCCAGCAGACTCCCCCGCCTCCCGCACATCCTCCCTCCACCTCGCGGATCCCCCTTGACAATGCACATGAGTGAACTCAATATTGAGTATACTCAGTTTTATTCAGGCACCCAGAAGGAGCACCACGCAATGAGAGCGTTCGTCGTCACCAAGTACAAGGAGCCGCTGCGGGAGGCCGAGATCCCCGAACCCGAGGTCGGAGAGCAGGACGTGCTCGTCCAAGTGCAGGCCGCGGGACTTAACCAGCTCGACGAGAAGATTCGCGCGGGTGAGTTCAAGCAGATCCTGCCCTACAAACTTCCGCTGACCCTGGGGAACGATCTCGCCGGCACTGTCATCCGGGTCGGTGCCAGGGTTCGCGCTTTCAAGCCGGGCGATGACGTGTATGCCCGGCCAGACAAAGTCCGCACCGGCACATTCGCGGAGCGCATCGCCGTCGCCGAAGCCGATCTGGCCCTCAAGCCTGCCTCGATCAGCTTTGAGGAGGCTGCCTCGCTGCCGCTGGTCGCACTGACTGCATGGCAGGCGCTCGTGGAGCGCGGGAATGTTCAGCCGGGGCAAAAGGTCCTCATCCACGCCGGTGCCGGCGGGGTCGGGTCCATCGCGATCCAGCTTGCCAAGCACCTCGGCGCGACCGTGGCCACCACGGCCAGCGCAGCAAATGCCGAATTCGTCCGCGCGCTCGGCGCGGACACCGTCGTCGACTACCGCACCCAGGACTTCGAGCAGCTCCTTCAAGGCTATGACCTGGCGCTCGACAGCCTCGGCGGCAAAAACCTCGAGAAGTCCCTCCGCGTGCTTCGCCCCGGCGGCAAGGCCATCGGGATCTCCGGGCCGCCGGACCCCGCCTTCGCGCGGGAAATCGGCCTCAACCCGGTGCTGCGTCTCGCGATCACCGGCCTCAGCGCCGGCATCCGCCGCCAGGCCCGGAAGCTCGGTGTGAGCTACGAATTCCTCTTCATGCGCGCCAGCGGTGAACAGCTCACCCGGATCGCAGGGATGGTCGACGACGGCGTGCTGCGTCCCGTCGTCGGACGCGTCTTCCCGTTTGACCAGACCCCTCAGGCACTTCACGCCCTGGAAAAGGGCGGTATCCGCGGCAAGGCCGTCATCAGCAACCCCCTGAGCGCCGCCCCCGGAACCGCCATCAGCGACCTCGTCACCAACCACACCCCGGGAGAATCAGCATGAGCACCACCAGCAACCACCCGGCCATCACGTCCTACGCAAAGGCGCCGGCCCGCACCATCGATGCTGGCGGGGTCAGCTACGCTTACCGCGAGCTGGGGCCGAGGGCGGGGTCCCCGTCGTCTTCTTCGTGCACCTTGCCGCGACCTTGGACAACTGGGATCCCCGCATCGTCGACGCCATCGCGAAGGAGCGCCACGTCATCACCTTCGACAACCGCGGCGTCGGCGCCTCCACCGGGACCGTCCCCGACAGCGTCGAGGAGATGGCCGATGACGCCTACAGGTTCATCAAGGCGCTCGGCTTCGACACGATTGACGTGTTCTCCTTCTCGCTCGGTGGCATGATTGCCCAGGCCCTCGTGCTCAAGCGCCCCGAACTTGTCCGCAAGCTCATCCTCACCGGCACCGGCCCGAAGGGCGGGAAGGATATGGACAAGATCTCCAGGGTCACGTACTACGACATCCTGCGTGCCACCCTGACCCGGTCGGATCCGAAGGAGTTCCTGTTCTTCAACCGCAACGCCACCGGCAAGCGGGCCGGGAAGGCGTTCGTGCAGCGTCTCGAGGAGCGAACGGCGGACCGCGATGCGCCGATCACGGTGAAGGCGTTCCGGACGCAGCTAAAGGCGATCAAGAGATGGGGACGAGGGGCATCCGCTGACCTGTCGACGATCACCCAGCCCACTCTCATCGCCAACGGCGACAACGACCGCATGGTGCCCTCCGTCCTCTCCGAAGACCTGCACCGGTGCATCACCGGGTCCGAGCTGATCATCTACCCCGACTCCGGTCACGGCGGAATCTTCCAGTTCCACGACCGGTTCGCTCCCCTGGCTGTGGCGTTCCTCGCTCGTTGACCGGCGCCCGAGCCCACGGTAATGACTACAATCATCACTGACCGTGGTCAGAGATCTAATTCCGGAGGACTCCTGTTATGCCCCGCGCCCCACAAGCTCCCGGCCGGCGCGAGCGGAACAAACAGCAGAAGCTCGACCGCATCACGGCCGCCGCCCGCGAGCTGTTCTCTGAGCACGGCGTCGATGAAGTCACCACGCAGCAAATCGCCGACAAAGCCGACATCGGCACGGGTACCTTGTTCCTCTACGCCAAGACCAAGGGTGAGCTCCTCCTGCTCGTGCAGAACTCCAGCTACGCCGACGCGCTCGAGCGAGGCAGGACAGCCGCAGAGGGCACCTCGGACATACTCGAAGCGGTGATGGCGATCATCCGCCCCGTCGTGGAGTGCAACCGAATCCAAATAGACAACGGGCGCACTTACCTGCGCGAAATGGTCTTCGGCGACCCCGAGGAGCCCCACCACCGCGACGCTCTTGCCCTCACCGTACAGACCGAGGCCGCTATCGCTGCAGTGCTGCGACAGGACCAGCGCATTGGCCCCAGCGACGCAGCAACGCTGGCACGAATCGCCTCAGCAATCATGTTCCTCGCCATGGCAGCCCCCAACCACGTCGCCAGCACGGTCAACGACATCGTCCAGGACATCAAAAACCAGGTCCGCGTCCTACTGCCGCGCTGACCATCCGCCGAGGAGCGCCCAAGAGCGCTACTTCACGGGACGGTTACTGTCTTCTCCTTGCTGCGCACCGAGCCGACCGTCCCGGAGATCGATGAAGTGTCCGGCGAAAGAATATTTTGAGCCCCAAGGGTCACCGTGCCGGCAACAGAGACGGGCCGGCTCCTGGTACCTTCCGACGATACAAAGCGGGTGCCATCGGACCGGAATTTGGACTCTTCAAATGTCTTCGTCGCCTGAGCCGTAGCCTTGAAGGACACGTCGGCCGTGAGTGGCGAGACTACCGGGTTCCCGGCGTCGGCATAGTTCGTGAATTCCATGGACATCCTCAGATGCCCTCTAGACAGCCCGTTCGGAGCCGTCAGGTTCAGCGTAGTCGCATCCCCGGACCCGTTTATCAGTGTCACGAGGGTGCAGGTGTTAACCTGTGTAACCGACACGAAGCCAACGTTCTCGGGCGGAGCCGATCCACGTGCCGTGAAGACGCTGCCGAACACGCTGACGCTGGTCTGTATGCACCCATCCGTGCGGACGAATTCCGCGGTCACTCCCTCGCCTCTCATCTCGGTTTTCGTAGTGAGGCGGTCCGCCGCGGTGCTCGGTCCGGCGCCACCGAGTTGAACGACGAGTGTTCCGGCCAAGGCCAGTACTCCGAGTGCTGTCTTTTTCATGGCGCCTCTCTCTTTCGCAGGGCCGCGAGTCCGCAGGGTCATCGGATCATATGAGCATGCGGTTGGAAAAACAGTGGAAGGCTACCGGACTCCAGCGCCCGGTAGCCCCTTTGATTTCCAAGGTGCTCCATGCTGATTCCAAGGACGCGGACTGACACTTCGACTGGGACGGCGGTAACCTTAGGTTCACCCTCCGGGTCTGGCTACCCAACCCCAGTCCGGCGCGGTCCCGCCAGGAGTGCACACGGCACCAGGAAGGAGGCGCTAGCCCCCATGCGCCGCAATCGTGTTATGGCCGGAACCTCCGCTTTCCTCCTTGGCCTCACTGGCCTTTGGGCCGCGTCCCTCGCCTTCGGCAGTGGGAACACCCCTGAAGGGGTGCCGCAACCAACCACTACTCTGGTTGTGCCACCCCCACCGTTACCCCGCAAGCCCAGGACCCCGGCGCCGGATGTTCGGATCGCCGCTGTCGGTGACATGAACGGCGTCAGGACCATTGACCGTGATAGCCCGTCCGGTCTGAACGGGGCGGCGATCACCCGGCTCGTGCAGAAGAACCAGATTGACGCGTTCCTGGGGCTCGGGGACTTCCAGTACGCCACCCCGCACTGCGCCGACTACGTGAAGTACTGGACTCCGCTGTGGGGTGGCACCAAGCCCAAGTTGTACTGGGTGTCCGCCCCCAACCACGACTGGGAACCCGGCCGCAACGAAGACCTCGACAACTTCATGAATGGCCAATGCCCGGGTGCCCCCGCAAAGGCCGCAATCAACCAGCAGCGCGGGTTCATCGGGAACGGGGATCCGTATTCGAAGGACTTCGGGAACTGGCACTTCGTGTTCCTGTCCTCCGCGTTCTGGCGGTACGACCCCGAACACGCTGAAGCGCTGACGACCTGGCTGGACGACAACCTCACTGCTGCCCAGGCGGCGGGTAAGTACCTGGCAGTCGTGTACCACGAACCGTACTTCACATCGGACACGGACGAACACGAGCGGGCCTTGGACCACAAGCCGTGGATCGACGTGATGTATAAGCACCGGGTACGCCTGACCCTGTCAGGCTCACAGCACAACTACGAACGCTCATGTCCGGTGAACAACGAGGACCAGTGCGTCAGTGACGGGATGACAGCGTTCCAGGTATCCACGGGAGGGATCGGCCTCCGCGAGTTCACTAACAGTCCACCCTTCATCGTAAAGCGGTTCGACAAAACCCACGGGTTCCTTCGGATGACCCTCAAAGATGACGGGTCTTTCAGCTGGAAGTTCGTTCGAACGTCGGGCTCGGGCTCGGGCACGGACGCAGGTACGCGTCCGGCACCGTAGAGTTCGACAAGCTCAATCAGCGGGTCCCGGGCTCAATCAGCGGCAACCGCCCGCCGGTATGTGCTCGGGGTGAAGCCCAGGTACTTCTGAAAGTCATTCGTCAGGTGCGCGTGGTCGGCGTACCCATGCTCGGCAGCTATTGCTGCCAAATCCGCTGAAGGATCCAGCCGCGTCTGCTCGGCAGCGTCCTGAAGACGCCGACGGCGGATCAGCGCGGCAGGGCTGAGGCCGATGTACTTCTTGGCCACGCGCTGCAAGGTCCGCTGCGAAACCGCCAACACAGATGCCGCGTCCTCCACCCGGACTACAGAGGCGTCGGAGCCGATGACGTCCATCAGCCGGTTGGCCAGCAGCGCCTCCTCGGACACAGGCCCAGCCAAGCAAGCCAGCCACCGAACAAAGGCATCCACTGCCCGCGCCCGGCGGGTATCGCCGTCGTGCGTCTCCATGATCTCCGAGACGGAAAGATGCAGTTGTTCCGCAGCCACCGACAGTTCCGTGTCCCGCAGGCTGGCGGGATCATCGGTGAACAGCGGCACCGCCGCCGGCCGCAGCAGCGCACCAACCGCCCAGCCCCGTCCAGCCAAATCCCGATGGGCCGCCTTGGTGGCAGGGCCGGAACAGGCCACGCCATCCGGCTGCACCACGAGGTTGGAGCCGGGGTACGCGATCAGGTGCTGGCGGGAGGTGCGGCCGGGCTCGATGTCCCACTCGGGAATCCAAAACCACTGGACCAGGTCCGCCACGGGGGCCGGCGCCGGAAGGCGGTGAAAACTGGGCAGCCGGGCCGGGTAAAGGATCCCCCTGAACGAACTCTCCATAGCTCCTCCAGACTGTCGCGAATCTCCAAGCGCCGCCGCTGGCCAGGCACGTAGCGTCTTAGACATGACAGATACTACAAGCACCGAATCCACAACAGCCGCCCACGGAGAGCACACCACGCACGGAATTCCGAACGGCCTGACGAGCCTCACGCCGTTCCTTGCCGTGACCAACGCCAGGGAAGCGATCGCCTTTTACCAGGACGTGTTCGGCGCCCGCGTAGTCGGCGCCACGGAGATGGGCGGAGTAGTGGTCCACGCGGAACTCGACTTTGGGAACGGCCACCTCCAGCTCGGCGAACCCAACCCCGAATACCACCTGGTTCCGGCCCCGGAAGGTGAAAATGACTGCTACTCCCTTGGCCTCTACTGCCCGGACGCCGACTCCCTGGTGCAGCGCGCAGCACAGGCCGGAGCCACCATCCGAGAGCCACTGGCCACCTTTGTTTCCGGCGACCGTTACGCCAGCATCCGGGATCCCTTCGGCGTGCGCTGGTCCATCATGACCCGTGTGGAGGACCTCTCCGAAGAGGAAAGCAACCGCCGGGTCGAAGAATGGGCGGCGCAGCAGGGCTGACGCCGGGGACCCGCATCCGGGCTGGCGGATGCGGGTCCGGCAGTCTGATCCGCTCGATCAGGCAGCGTTGACTGTGACGGTTCGGGTGGCGAGCACCTCCGACGTGAGCCAGTGCAGGAAGCTGATGCTGATGGTGTACTTCCCGGAAGAGGGCGGGCGCAGCAGGAAGTCGAACTTCTCCGCGGCCCCGGACCTGATGACGTCGGTCAGGAGCGGCTGGCCGGCCATCGAGGGCTGCACCGCGGGGCCCGTGGGGTTGGGGGTGTTCCAGAAAGGCCGGCCGTCATGGGCGATCAGTTCGGCGATCCTGGCTGGCCTTCCCGCTGCGTCCGTAATGCGTGTCAGCGTGGGGAAGTAGTCGACGTTCAACATCCGCACAAGAGTTGGATACCTGCCGTTCCGCACCACGTTGGCCCGCATCTGGGAGATGGCCCAGACGACGTCGTCGCCCCGCGGCCGGTTGGGGATGTTGCCGCCGATGAGGAAGAAGTGTTTGGGCTCGAAGCGGTTCAGTCCAGCATCCTCGCCGTTGAGCCCCGCGGCATGGTTCAGTTCGTGCCACCGGGGATCAAGGGAATAGGGCGCGATCAGGGTTTCCGTGGCGGCGTCATACAGCGCACCTTCAAACGAGTGACGGCGGGCCCCAGCGGGCACCGGCATGGCCGGGTTGGGCCGGGGATCGATGACGATCGGGCCGAACATGCCCATCTGGACGTGGAGCGGGGTGTTGACGTGGCAGTGGTAGAAGTATGTGCCCGCCGCACCGCGGTGGGGGTTGCCGCGTTCGGCAACATCCGGCCTCCACTGGTAGGTGTAATGGCCCGAAACCTCGAAGGAGGTGTGGCCAACACCGTCATTGCGCGGGTCCGGCTCGATCCCGTGCCAGTGGATGGTGTGAACCCGCTTGTTTGGCTTGAGGGTGGCCTGGAAGAGCTGGCCCTCCTGCACCCGCACGGTGGTTCCGGGGATTTGGCGGCCGAATTTGTTCCCCTCGAAGCTCCACATCTCGTGCTCGGTGCCGCTAGGAAAGACGAACTTTCTGTTGAAGAAGTCCATCTCGAGGAAGACGTCGGGCTTCTGCGGAAACTCGGTCTCCGGGCTGCCTTCGTGGGGCTGGTCCGATGAGAAGTCCACCTGGCTCCTGAAGGTGTGGTGTGGGTCCGCAGCGGTCGGCGGACTGCCTTCACTCGGGACTGGCTGGCCGGCCAGCACCCAGTCCGCCACCAGTCCCCCGGGGTACATGCCGCCGCGCGCCGTCTGGGAGGGTTCCGCGTGGCAGTGCATGGGGTAGGTCCAGTCCTCGTTCCGTGCGTTCCACACCTGCTCAACCGTGTCCGGCGGCCGCCGGACCGGCAGGATGGATTCTTTGCGTTCCAGCGGCTGCAGCTGGACGGTGTCCTCCCACTGCTGGAGTTGCACGTCGCCTTGGGGCGATACCCGGCCGTGTGACCGTGGGAAATCGATGCCGTTGGCGCGGACGGTCCACACGTGGTTGCCGTGGTAGTGGAGCTGGTGGTCAACTATCCCGGCGTTGAGCATCCGCATGAGGTGTCCCGCGCGTACGGCCCCCGCCGCCGGGGAGGCGCTGAAGTTGCGCACATCGGTCTCGCGCGGATGGCCCGAGGGCAGCGTGTCCTCGTGCCTCCGGTCGTTGAACGCCAGGTCAGTGGTGACTGCCAGCGATTGGAATCCTGAGAACCCGTTTATGGTGAAGTAGTTGGGCACCGCCGGGGTGGCGAGCGGATCGACCGTCTGGCCCCTCGAGGCGATGCGCGCCCAGTTCGAATCCACGTCGTGGCACAGCCATAGCCACTGGCGTTCGAACTCGGCAGCGCCCGGGGCAAGCCGCCACGCATTGCGGGGATCGATTACCACCAGGCCGCCGTACAGGCCAAGGGTCCGTTCGACGGGCTGGTTGCCCGGATCGGTATAGATGTAGGTCCCGGGCCGGGGTGCAGGAAACCGCACGAGCTTCGATGCGCCCGGCGCGACCCGGCCAGAGCTTATATCGGCCCCGCCCGGCCCGGCACGGTGGAACCGCATCTCGTGCGGCTGCGCCAGGTTGTTGTGCACCATGATCTCGATGGTGCTCCCGGTCTCGGCAATCAGCGTCCGGGGCGGAAAGAAGCTGGCCCAGTAGCCCTTCCGGGCAAGGAACTGCCGGGGGAATGCCGGGTCCGGCCGCAGCGGCGCGGGCCTCCCATGCGGAGGCACAGGAGCGCCCAGAGGGTACGTCCTGCTGGCCACCACCCTTCCGTTCGCGGTGATGACCCGTTGCGTCATCGCCAGCGCCGGGTTCGGATCGTTTAATGCCGTCCGGCGGTCCCCGAATCCCCGGTGATAAACCAGTGAGCCGTCCACCATCGGAACGAACCCGTCGTTGATATGCACATCTAGCACTGCCATAGCCGACCTCCTGTGTAGTGGAGACCGGGATTAAACGAGATACACAGGTCCATGTCGCCCCCAATTGCGATAACAGAGAGCTTCATGTTGCCCGGGGCAACCTAGGGAAAACTTGCGGCACCTTCGGGACGGGCCATGTCCTGACATACGACAGCCTTTACTCCCCGGAGGGTGGTAGGTCCAGGGGGCGGCCGCACAGCAATGGCTAGACTGTGACCGTGCCGTCCACTTCTACTCCCCCGCCCGGCTCCGTCCCCCGCAGGAGCCGGTTCGCCGAAAAGATCCTGCCCGGCGGCACCGAACCGGACCCGCGTTTCACCCTCGCCAATGAGCGGACGTTCCTGGCGTGGATCCGCACTTCGCTGGCGCTCCTCGCCGGTGGCATAGCGGTGGAGGCGTTCACCACCGACGTCTTCCCCGAGCCCGTCCGCCGCGGACTGTCAGTGCTGCTTCTCCTGCTGGGCATGCTGCTAAGTGCCGGGTCTGCCATTCGCTGGCTGCGGGTCGAGTCGAGTCTGCGCTCGAACCGGCCGCTGCCCCTGCCGCTGATCGGTCCGCTGCTTGCCGCCGGCTGCGCCGTCGCAGCGGCGGTGGTGATCGCCGTCGTCGTTCTTGGCTGAACCATGGACGAAAACCCGGCCACCGCTCCCCTCCCAGCTAACGGCCCGCTCGACGGCGACCCGGGGCTGCAGCCCGAGCGCACCGCGCTCGCCTGGGGCCGGACCCTCCTGACGCTGATTGCCGCGAGCGCGATGAGCCTTCGCTGGCTCCCGGACCAGGGGCCGTTCGTGCTGGCGATGTTCGGCCTCACCATCGCCGCCGGCAGCGGGATCTACCTGACCCAGCGGCGGCGCTACCGGCGCAGCGTCGAAGGGATCAGGGCGGGACGCCTGGCACCCGATGCCGCGGCGGTCTTCTGGACCGCGGGCGCCTGCGTTGCCCTCGGAGCGGTTGGCGTCTGGCTGGTGCTGTCCTGACCGGATGAGCGGCGCTTCATGAAAGCGCAATTTCAAAGCCGACAAATTTAATGCTGAAAAAAGACTGCCACGCTTGTACGGTGAGGTGTGGGGCGAACTTAGTGCTGGTGCTGGGCCGGTTCAAGGATTCGCCGGACGTGGAGTTGACCATGACCAGCTTGGGAGTGGCAGTCGTTGTTGAGGACGACGCGGATATGCGGAACCTTCTTCGGGCAGTCCTCGAGCAGACGGGATTTGCCGTTTACACTGCGGCCAGCGGGCTTGAGGGGGTCGATCTGGTGCGGCGCCGGCACCCCCGCGTTGTTACTGTCGACGTCGGCCTTCCTGACGTCGATGGTTTCGAAGTCCTGCGGCGCATCCGGCGGTTCAGCTCCGCCCGGGTGGTGATGCTCACGGGCCGCGCCGACGAATCGGATATCGATGAAGCGCTGCACTGCGGGGCGGACGAGTACGTCACGAAGCCGTTCCGGCCCAGGGAACTGCGAACCAGGATCGAGGCGCTGCTTGCCGCCGGGACCGCGGGCCCGGTCCACCATGCGGTATAGCTGAAACCTTGCCGCTTCGCCGATAACCCGCCACCGACGCCGGGCTAATCCGCGGGCGGCCTTCCGGCCCGGCGCCGGCCATGACGGCCAGGAGCCCCGGATGCGGTGGCCGGACCCGCCCAGGCAGCCCATTCCTGCGCGTCAACCGTGGGCCGGCCCAGGAAGTGGCCCTGGCCCACGGCAACTGCCAACCGGGTCAGGACTGTCAGCTCATCGGCGGTTTCGATGCCCACCGCAGCCAGTTCCGCGCCGGTCTGCCGTCCGAATTCGACCATGTCGGCCACCAGGTACTGACGGCTTGGGTCCCGGTGGATCTCCTCGACCAGATCACGGCCTATTTTGATGACATCCGGCCGGAGGGAGCGGATGTGGCGCATGGACGCAGCGTCCGTGCCGGCCTCATCAACTGCCAGACGCAGGCCGGAACGGCGCATCGGCGCCAGGACGTCCAGAAGCGGGCCCAACTGGCCGCCCTGAAGCGGTTCGGTGAGTTCCAGGACGATGCGGGAAAGCTCCAGAGGTGCATGATGGAGGAATCCGGGAAGCCGGGGATCGAGGCATACCGCCGGGGAGACGTTCAATGCGACGGCCAGTTGGGGCGGAAGTTCCTGGGCCGCGGCCACGGCCGACTGCAGCGCCGAGAACTCCAGATCCGCTCCCAACCCGGCCGCGGTGGCATTCTTGAACCAGGACCCTGCACTGCCGCCACCTTCCCACACAAAGCGCGTCAGGGCCTCGGCGCCGATCACACCCTTGCTGGCTAAATCGTGGACCGGCTGGAAAGCCGTGACCAGCATGCCCCCGTGCAGGACCGCTTCAATCGCCGCCCGGTCCCGGGCGGCGACGTCCATAGGATCACCGTCCTGCAGAACACTTGCATCCCGTTTGTCCGGCTTGGTCCGGCCGCTGGCCCGCCTGGCAAGGGAGCGGCTAAAGATCAGGTGCTCGTGCAGTGCGGCCTCCGGATGTCCCGGGTGCGCTGCGACGTGCTCACGCAACCGCTCACGGACCTCAGCCCCTTCCGGATCCGTACCGGCCAGGACCGCCTCGATGATCTCACGCGCCTGCGCCCGCACCAGAGGGACCTCATCGGCGGTCTCCCCCACCCAGCCGTCATCCTCGGGGAACGGACTATCAACCAATGGGCACTCCTCAAGTTCCGGCTCATGTGCCGCTGGCCGCGCCTTCCTGCTGCGCAGCGGGATCCCTCCCCCGTGCTGGGCACTGAATGCATCATAAAGGCACCCGCTAAAATTAGTCAGTCCTGCGGACTCAGACTCCGCGATCTGGGTACATGCAGGGCCAGCTAGATGCAGCCAGGATGACGGTCGAAGCCGGAAGTGCCGGGGACAATTTCCCTTGTCCGGGTCACGCCACAGCGGCGAGACGTGTGCGGCTGGCGGACCAGACGGCCAGTGCCACAAGAGTAAGGACGAGGGCGGCGAATATGACGGCGGTCCAGCCGCCCGCACTCCACAGCGGCCCGGACATGGCCGACCCGGCCGCGCCGCCGATGAAGTTACTCACCACCACAGCGGTGTTGAGTCTGCTGCGCGCCGACCCCGGGAGGGTCAGGAGCCGGGTCTGGCTGAGGACCAGGTTCGCCTGCGCGGCGACATCAAGCAGGATCACAATGACGATCAGTCCGATGATCGAGCCGCTGGCGAGCCAGGCACCGGCCAGGCTCAGGGCGAGCAGTGCCAGCGCGGCGCCCGTGGCAGGAACGGACCAGCCCCGGTCGTGGATGGCGCCGGCCCTCCTGGCGGCGAGGGCGCCGGCCAGCCCGGCCAGCCCGAGCAGCCCGATCTGCCCCACGGAGTACGAGAACGGCGGCGCGGCGAGCAGGAACGTCAGCGATGTCCAGAACAGGGAGAAGACTGTGAAGCCGAGCCCGCTGATCAGCAGGGTGGGCGGCACGGCGCGGTATTGCGCCACGGTGGTGAACACGGAGCCGAGCAGCCGCGCATAGCGGATCGGCTCCCGCGGTTCCAGACGCGGGATGAGTGCGTACAGCACCACCGCGAGGGCCACGGCGAGGACGGCGGCGATGACGTAAATGGCCCGCCAGCCGAACGCTTCCGCTACGAGGCCGCTCACGGTGCGGGAGAGAAGGATGCCGATCAGAGCTCCGGAGGCGATCGTTCCGACGACCCGGCCGCGCTGCTCCGGTGCCGCAAGCTCGCTCGCCAAGGGCGAGAGGAGCTGCGCCGACACGGTGGTGAGTCCCACGCCGCCCAAGGCGCCGAGGAGGAGCGAGAAACTCGGTGCCGCCGCCCCGAGGAGCATGAGCGACGACACCGCGAGCACCGCAGGGATGAGCTTGCGCCGGTTCAGGACATCACCGAGTGGAACCACGAGGAAGATGCCGAGCGCATAACCGATCTGGGTGACGGTGACGAGCGTGGCCGCACTCGAGGAGGCCACGCCGAGCGACCCGGCGATCTCTTCGATCAGTGGCTGGGCCCAGTAAAGATTTCCAACGGCGAGCCCGCCGGCGATGGCGAAGACGATGGTCCGGGTCCGGGTCATGCCGGCGGCAGGAGTAGTGACAGTAGTAGTAGACACGCATTCCATTTCACCGCCTGGCAGGGGGCTGTGGCAGTGCGGCTTTGTCATGGGTCCGGCGTGCCTAGTCACGGCAGACCCTCCCGCCGGTGTGCCGCCGGGAGTAGCGTGGTTGGCATGGACTATCAGGCGGAGCTACAGGGATTCCTCACGTCGCGCCGCCACCGGCTCACCCCCGGGCAGGCCGGCTTGCCGCCGTATCCGGGGATCCGCCGGGTCCCCGGGCTGCGCCGCGAGGAGGTCGCCCAGCTCGCGGCAATCAGCACCGACTACTACACCCGCCTCGAGCGCGGAAAGATCACCGGGGTCTCGGACGAGGTGCTCGAGGCGATAGCACGCGCCCTCCAGCTCGGTGACGTGGAACGCGACCACCTCATGTCCCTGGCGCGCGCGATCCGCCCCTCGCCTGCGGCACGTCGGCCCCGGAAGGCCAAACCACGCGTCCGGCCCCAGCTCCAGCGGGTACTCGACACGTTCGCGGCGCCGGCTTACATCCAGAACAGCCGCCTGGACCTCGTGGCCGCGAACTCGACCGGCTGGTCGCTGTTCCCCCACGCCCAGGAGGCCGGGCCCGGGCAGTTCAACCACCTGCGCTTCCTGTTCCTCGATCCCCGGGCCCGCGACTTTTACCGGGACTGGAACATGGGGACAAGCAACTCCGTCTCCCTGCTGCGCGCTGCCGTGGCCCATGACCCCGACGACGAGGAGAGCATGAAACTCGTGGGCGAGCTCTCCATGAAGAGCGACAGGTTCCGGAGCCTGTGGGCAGCCCATGACGTGCTTCGGTTCCGGCACGGGGCGAAAAAGTATCACCACCCGCTCGTCGGTGACCTCGATTTCGACTTCGAATCCTTCGAGGTCAGCGGCGAACCGGACCTGCTCATGGTCGTCTACGTCATCGAGCCCCACTCACCAACTGCCGAGGCTATGCAACTCCTCGCCAACTGGACAGGCACCGGTCAAGGCAATGCGGTTGAACACTCCCGCAGTGATGCAGGCGCGGATCCGCGAGCGCGCTGACGGGTGCCCCCACCCGCTGTCCGTTGTCCGGTGCTGCTGGCGACTCTATACTGTGGACACCGCGAGCCGTTCCGGTGCATTGGCGGCCTGATCGTATCCCCCGGACGGCGACACCCGCCGGCTGCCTACTGGGACGGGTATCGCCCTGCAGCGCCGACCCCGGCGGGAACCATTCCACTACTGGACCAGGGGTACCAGCCCCCTTGGCACGGAAGCAGCAGACCGATGAGCACAAGGCACCAGACGGAGCAGAACGGCGAAACGGACGGCGCCCTGCAGGAGTTGCGCAGGCACCTGGCGGGGCGGGTGATCGAACCGCAGGACCCGTTGTACGACGAAGCCCGGGCGGTCTGGAACGGCATGATCGACGTCCGTCCGCGGGCCGTCATCCGGGCCGGAGCCGTCGGAGACATCGATGCCGTCCTGCAGACGGCACGCAGCACCGGCTTGCCGCTTGCCGTACGCGGGGGCGGGCACAACATTGCCGGGCATGGGACTGTCGACGGCGGTCTGGTGCTGGATCTGGGCCAGTTGCGCAACGTGGAGGTCGACGTCGAACTCCGGCTCGTAACCGTGGAGCCCGGGGCGACACTGGCAGACGTGGACCGGGCCACCGCCGTGCACGGACTGGCCGTGCCGCTGGGGGTGATCAGTGCCACCGGGGTTTCGGGGCTGACCCTCGGCGGCGGGGTGGGCTGGCTGACCCGGTCCAACGGCCTGAGCCTCGACAACCTGGACAGCGCCGACGTCGTTACGGCCACCGGAGAGCACCTGCACGCCAGCGAACAGCAGAACCCCGAGCTGTTCTGGGGATTGCGCGGCGGGGGCGGCAACTTTGGGGTGGTCGCGTCCTTCACCTTCCGCGCCCGGCCGCTGCCGGCTGCCGTGCTGGGTGGAAACTTCTTCTACCACCCCACGCGCTGGAAGAGCGCGCTGAGCGCCTTCGACCGGTGGACGCGGGACCTGCCCGCGGAGATGAACCCGATCGTCTCCTTCCTGGTGCTCCCGCCCGACTTCGGGATGGGCGAGGAGCCGTGGATGATCATCGGCTTCGCCTGGACTTCGGAGGATCACCAGCCCGGGCTCGAGCTGATCGGGCAGCTGCGCGGGGCCGCGCCACCGGACGCGGAGGAAGTGGGGCCGGCCGCCTGGCTGGAGTGGCAGACTGCCATGGACAGCCTTTTTCCCAAGGGCTCCCGCGGGTACTGGAAGAACGTGTCCTTCTCCCGGCTGGACGATGTGGCCATCGACGTTCTGACAGGTTTCGCCTCAGAGGTGACATGGTCCGGGACCGGGATCGATATCCACCACATGGAGGGGGCTTTCGGGCGGGTGCCCGAGGGGGCCACAGCGTTTCCCAACCGCTCGGCGAAGTACTGGCTGAACATCTACGGCTTCTGGCAGGACGCCGCGGAGGACGAGCGGCTGAGCGCCTTCGCCCGGAAGGCCTACGCCCTCATGCAGCCGTTCGGCGAGCACGGCCAGTACGTCAACTTCCTCGGCGCAGAAATCGGGCAGGACCCCATCGAGGCCGCACGCCAGGCCTACGGGGCGGACACCTATGACCGGCTGGTGGAGCTGAAGAACCGCTTCGACCCCCACAACCTTTTCCGCCTCAACCACAACATTGTGCCGACGTCGGCCGCGGAGGCCTAAGCCGGGGCGCTCCCCCCAAATAGGTGGAGTTCCACGCAAGAAGGCAGCAGGGCCTAGGAAAATCGCAATGTCCCCTTAGCAAAGTGAGTGCGGGGGCTCAATTACACATGATTTTTCACTGCCCCCGTCAGCAAATATGCCAACAGGGGGGCACACCATGAGAGTTGGGCATCAAGACAAAATCGTGCGGTCCAAAAACCGCACCGCAAAACGCCGCAGCGCACTGGGCGCGGCAGTCGTGGGCGCCGTCATGCTGTCTGGGCTGAGCGTCCTGCCGCCGGCCGTCGCGGCACTGCCGGCCGGAGGTTCGGGACTGTCGCTCGCGGCGGTGGCGGGAATTCTGCCGGCGGCCCTACCCGCGGGTCCCGCTGGTGTGGGCCCGCTCGATCCGACCAACGGCTATCCGTACTGGTACGCCGACGGCGGAGATGCGGCCAAGGGGCTGGACCCCGTCCGGCTGGAACTGTGTCTTGACGCCCAGGACTGCCCGGTTATCGGCATCGACTACGATCCGAGCCAGCCGCTGGCAATTCCCGGGAACTTCCCGGAAGAATCCTTCTGGTGGTCTGCCGAATCATCGCTGACAATGCCTGGCGGCGAATCAGCGCGTCTGATCATGGCCCAGGAAGCGGCTTTTGCCAGCCTTGGGTCCGTGGCCCAAGGCCAGCAGAACGGGTTTGCCCGGCTACGGCTACGGCTCGACGACGGGGTGCCGGGCCAGCAGTACACCTTCACCCACCCGTACGGGGTTGAAGTCCTGACCGCAGACGACAGAGGCCGGATCCGCTTCACCGAAGACATCGGCTGTATGCAGCAACCGTGCACCTGGAACGAGCCGTCGAACGGACGCCTCGGCCCCTACCTGCGCTGGGACCCGGCCGTGGCACCGGCCGCGCCGGAAGGCTTCATCGGCGACCCGAACGTTGAACATGCGGTGGTGGGCAGCCCCAAGGGCACAGACTACTTCCAGGTGTCGGGCCCGAACGGGGCCGGCAACGCCGCGAGCGCCCGGACGGACCTGTTTGCCGTGCAGGGCAAAATCGCCACCTTGAAAGCCGGGGTAGACAAGCCTGGAGGCGTCTATAACTCCAAGCAGACGGTCAAGATCCAGGCTTCCCTGCCCGACAAGGCGAAGATCATCTACACGACGGACGGCACCGATCCTGGCTTCAACGAAGACGGCACCGTCAGAGGTACGGAATTCGTGCCTGCCGCGGGCGACATAGCTGCGGCAGCCGCCGTCGAGCTGGCCACACCGGGCCTGACAACCCTGAAGTACATGGCAGTGGACCTTGAGAACAACGAGAAGGCCACCGCCGTCTACACCGAAGAATACGAACTCGACGCTACCCGGCCCTGGCTCGAGGCCAGTCCGAACGCGGCCGCAGGACCCCTTGCGGGACCGCAGACCGTAACCTTCACGGGGACCACGAACAACCCGTCCGTCGCACCGGACATCTACTACACGACTGACGGTACGGTCCCAGGCCTGACGGAGGAAGGTGAACCGGCCGGCTCCACCCGCGAGTACACCGGTCCGATCCCCCTGGCCATGTCGACCACCATCCGGGCGGTCGCCATCGACCCGGCCACCGGAACCGCGGGCGAGGTACGTTCGTTCCCGTTCAAGGTCCGCAACCTGTCCGAGGTCGGCCCGCTTGGCGAGCACGGTTTCCCCCTGTGGCTGAAGGACAACGGCGGGGTAGGCCAGGACCCGATCCAGCTGGACCTGTGTCTTAATGACCCGCTGTGCCCAGTGGTCGATGTCCTGCCCGATCCGGCGCAGCCGACATCCTGGCCTGACAACTTCCCGGGAGAGGCGTTCTGGTTCTCGTCCGACGCCGAAGTAACGGTGGGCGCCGAGGACATCCGGCTGACTCTGGCCTCGGAGGCGGCCTTCGGGGCGGACGCCGTTCAGGACAAAGCACAGATCGGCTTCGGCCGGGTCCGCGTCACCGGCGACGCAGTCTTCGAACCCGGCGCCACCTACCGGTTCACGCACCCCTACGGCGTCCTCGAACTGACGGCGGACATCGACGGCAACATCAACTACACGGAAGACCTGGGCGCCCTGAACTCCACCGGCGACTTCTCCGGGATGCTGGAGACCAGGATCGGACCGTTCCTCCGTTGGACCGAAGGTGCGCCTGAAGGCTACCTCGGCGACGGCACCACGCCGCACGCCGTGACCGGCAGCCCCTATGCCACGAATGTCTTCAAGATCGAGAAGATTGTCTCAGCCGGGGGCGAGGTACTGGCCGACCCGGAGGTCCTCGGCGAGACCGACCAGTTCGTGGTCCAGGGCCGCAAGACTGGTGCGACCGCACCCGTGGCGCCCACTCCCACGGCAACCACGACGGGCGGCGTGTTTGCCACCGACCAGCTCGTGGCGCTGACGGCCACTCCGGCGAATGCGCAGATCTTCTTCACCACCGACGGCACGGACCCGACGACGGCCAGCACGCTGTACACGGAACCGATTCCCATCACCACTGAGGGCGTGACCACTCTGAAGTTCATCGCCGTGACCTTTGGAATCGCTTCCGAAGTGAAGACGGAAACGTTCACCGTGGACAAGACAGCACCGGCCCTCACCGCCAATGTCGAGGGTAGCGAGGTCCCGGCCGGCACCGCCGTGACACTGTCGGCCAATGAGGATGCATCCATCTTCTTCACCCTGGACGGCTCGGAGCCGACAGCCGACATCACCCGCTACTCGGCACCGGTGCAACTCGCGGCTGGCCAGACCCTGCGGGCCATGGCCATCGATACCGCCGGCAACGCCAGCAGCATCGGCAGCTGGACCGCGGCCGCAGGAACCGGTGGCGGCACCCCCGGCGGCGAAACCCCCGGTGGTGGCACACCGGTTGTTCCGCCGGTCGAAGAACCTGTAACGACGGACGCCACCGGCCAGGATTTCAACGGCGACTCCAAGGCCGATCTCATCTCGACGGACACGTCCGGCAGGCTGTGGCTGTACCCCGGCAACGGCAAGGGCGGCTTCTTGCCCAAGAAGCAGGCCGGCCAGGGCTGGAACAGCATGACCAGCGTGGTCAGCGCCGGCGACACCAACAGCGATGGCAAGGCTGACCTGGTGGCACGCGACGCGGGCGGCAAACTGTGGGTTTACGCAGGTTCCGGCACCGGCCGGTTCGCAGCGAAAAAGCAGATCAGTGGGGGCTGGAACATCATGACCAGCATTGTTGCCCCCGGCGACCTCAGCGGTGACCGCAAACCCGACCTGGTGGCCCGTGACAAGGCCGGCGCCCTCTGGCTCTACGCCGGTGATGACAGTGGCAAGTATGCGCCCAAAAAGAAGATCGGCTCGGGCTGGAACAGCATGACGATTGTCGGAGTCGGCGACACCACCAGCGACGGCAAGGCTGACCTGGTTGCCCGCGACAAGGCCGGCAACCTGTGGCTTTACGCCGGCAAGGGCAACGGCTTCGTGATGCCAAAGAAGAACATCGGCGTGGGCTGGAACAGCATGAGCCTGCTGATGGGACCCGGCGACTTCAGCGGCGACGGCAAGAAGGATCTGATCGCCCGGGACAAGACCGGCAACCTGTGGCTCTATGCCGGCAAGGGCAACGGACATGTGCAGCCGAAGAAGAAGGTCGGCTGGGGCTGGAACATCATGAAGGACATCTTCTGATCCCTTCCTGACCACCCACATCCGAACAAGCACAGCGGCCCCCTGCCGGTAATCCGGCCGGGGGCCGCTGTCCGCTTTAACGGGTAGGCCGCCTGATCGGCCCGCATACGCTATGCCAGCGCGGTCACTCAGGCGGTCCCGAACTGGTGGCCTGACCCAGAATGTGGGCCACCGGAGGGGTCAGCGACTGGACGGCGAAGCCGAAGCGCTGGCTGTCCCGGATGGTGAATCCGGCCGCGGTGATGGCGGCGAGCGTGTCCCGGTTGGGGTGGCACCCGCCGGCCAGGCGCTGCCATGCCGGCGTGAGCAGATCTTCGACGGCGGCCAGGACAGGGCGGTCAGAGCGGACGTGTTCGTAGTAGGCCAGGGTCCCGCCGGGGCGCAGGACGCGCCGGACTTCCGCGAGGACGGCTGCCTGGTCCGCGACGCTGCACAGCACAAGGCTGGCGACGACGGCATCCGCACTGCCGTCGTCGGCCGGGATCCGCTCGGCTGCAGCCGGTTTCACCGTCACTTTGACGGGGGCGGTAACGGCGCGGTTCAGGGCGAGGCTTCGGAGGTAATCGTCGGGCTCCAGCGCCAGGACGTGCGTGACTGCGGGCGGGTAGAGCGCAAAGGCGGATCCGTCCCCCGCACCGATCTCAATCACTGTCCCGTGCAGGCCGGCCAGCATGCGGCGGCGGTGTTCGGTGGCTCCGCGGCGGTTCATCCGCTCGACGGCGCGCGCGTAGGCGCGGGCGAACCGCGGATGCTGCAGGTGCTTCAGCGCACCGCCGCGGGTCAGGTCCCCTTCGTTGTCCATGCCGTTGTCTCCTCATAGCGCTGTCTCTGAGCTTCGAGCTTTTCCGCGTCATACGACCTGAGGCCGTGCTTAACCCCTAAGCGGATGATCCAGTACCGCCGTTGCGATGAGCATCGCCGGCGCCGCGAACCAGAGAACGGCCGCGGCTATTCCAAGCATGTTTCCCCCTGCGAGCATTTGGTGCTGGGCACAGCTTCTCACGGGAAAGTCGAGCGCGTCACCGACATCCCGACTCGCCACCTCTCGCGCGGCCGCCCCCGAACAACGACAAGCCAACCCCTTGACGAATATACCCCCGGGGGGTATATTTCTTTATGTTGTCAGTGAAGTGGTATGTCCAGGGGTTTCCCTCCCCGTCACAGCCGTTCAACCCCAGCGCACCCATCCGTCTTCGTGGAATGGAACTGACATGCGTGAACCAAACAAGAGCCTTGATCTGCCGTTGCAAGACCACACCTCACATCCGTCCCCGCGGACGGCAATGGCTGAACACGCGGAACACGGCGCCCATGACGACCACATGGTCCACGCCCACGGCCAGCATGCCGGGCACAGCACGGCGATGTTCAAGAACCGGTTCTGGCTGACACTGGCCCTGGCAGTTCCGGTGGTGTACTTCAGCCCGATGTTCGCGCACCTTCTCGGCTACATGCCGCCCGAATTCCCCGGGGCGGCGTGGATCCCGCCCGTCCTGGGCACGGTCATCTTCGTCTACGGCGGTATGCCGTTCCTGAAGGGCGGACTGAACGAGCTGAAGTCCCGGCAGCCCGGGATGATGCTGCTGATCGGGATGGCCATCAGCGTCGCCTTCGTGGCATCCTGGGTGACCAGTCTCGGCATTGGCGGTTTCGATCTGGACTTCTGGTGGGAGCTGGCCCTGCTGGTGGCCATCATGCTGCTCGGCCACTGGATCGAAATGCGCGCCCTGGGCTCGGCGCAGGGCGCCCTGGATGCGTTGGCGGCACTGCTGCCCGACGAAGCCGAACGCATTACTGATGCGGGCACCGAAACCGTCAGCGTCGCAGAGCTCCGCGCCGGGGACCTGGTCCTGGTCCGCTCCGGCGCCCGGATGCCGGCCGACGGCACCGTGACCGACGGCACGGCCGAATTCGACGAATCAATGATCACGGGCGAGTCCAAGACCGTCACCCGTTCCGCCGGCGACCCGGTTGTCGCCGGGACGGTCGCGACGGATAACACGGTCCGGGTCCGGGTTACCGCCGTCGGGGACGACACTGCCCTGGCCGGCATTCAGCGCCTCGTCGCCGAGGCCCAGGCCTCCTCGTCCCGGGCGCAGGCCCTGGCCGACCGCGCCGCGGCCTTCCTGTTCTACTTCGCCGCCGGCGCCGGCGTCATCACCTTCATTGTCTGGACCCTGCTGGGCAGCGTTCCTGATGCCGTGACCCGCACGGTCACCGTGCTGGTGATCGCCTGCCCGCATGCCCTGGGCCTTGCCATCCCCCTGGTGATCGCAATTTCCACCGAGCAGGCCGCCCGTGCGGGGGTGCTGATCAAGAACCGGATGGCCCTGGAACGGATGCGGACCATCGACGTCGTCCTGTTCGACAAGACCGGCACCCTCACCAAAGGCGAACCCGAACTCAAGGACGCAAGCGCAGTTGAAGGCACGAGCCGGGACGAACTCCTGGCCCTGGCGGCAGCCGTCGAGTCCGACAGCGAACACCCCGTTGCGCGGGCGATCGTCCGTGCAGCACGGCACCAGGGACTCCGCGTTCCCCGTGCCACTGGCTTCACGTCCATGACGGGCCGAGGTGTCCGCGCAACCGTTGAGGGCAGGACGCTGGCGGTGGGCGGACCGGCACTGCTTCGGGAATCCGGAATCACCGAGCCGGCGGACCTGGCAGCCTCCACGCGGGGCTGGATGGACCGCGGCGCTGCGGTGCTGCACGTCATCGACGGCGACCGGATCCTCGGTGCGGTGAGCCTGGAGGACGCCGTCCGTGACGAATCACGCCAGGCCGTGGCCGCCCTGCAGAGCCGCGGCATCAAGGTGGCAATGGTCACCGGCGACGCCCGGCAGGTCGCAGCGTCAGTGGCCGCCGAGCTGGACATTGACGAGGTCTTCGCCGAAGTCCTGCCTGCGGACAAGGATAGGAAGGTCGCCGAGCTTCAGGCCCGCGGGCTGAAGGTTGCCATGGTCGGCGACGGCGTGAACGACTCCCCGGCACTGGCCCGCGCGGAGGTCGGCATCGCGATCGGTGCCGGGACCGACGTCGCGATGGAATCGGCAGGCGTGGTGCTGGCTGGCAACGATCCGCGGGCGGTGCTGTCCATGGTGGACCTGTCCCGGGCCAGCTACCGGAAGATGTGGCAGAACCTGGTCTGGGCCACCGGCTACAACGTGCTCTCGGTGCCGCTGGCCGCCGGGGTGCTGGCATTCGCCGGGGTCGTCCTGTCACCGGCCGCCGGGGCGGTGCTGATGTCGGCCTCCACGATCGTCGTGGCCCTGAACGCCCAGCTGCTGCGCCGGGTGAAACTGAACCCGTCCCAGGCTCGGTGAGCCCGGGGACACATAGCGCCGCCGCACTCTGACCATGCAGCGCCCTGACGATAAATAAAGGACCTGATTTCCATGACCACGAAGTTTCTGACCCTATCCGCCACTGCCCTCGCCGCGACCCTTGCCCTCGCCGGATGCTCCACCGGAACAGGGCCCGGCTCCACGGGCACCTCAACAACCGGCGCCGAAAGCAGCTCTACCTCCGGGCCGGCCAGCAGTTCCGCCGCTGCCGCCGCTGAGCACAACGCCGCCGACGTCATGTTCGCCCAGATGATGATCCCCCACCACGCGCAGGCGGTGGAGATGAGCGACATGATGCTGGCCAAGAAGGACATCCCCGCGGAGGTGACCGCGCTGGCCACCAAGATCAAGGCCGCGCAGGGACCGGAAATCGAAACAATGACCGGGTGGCTCACCAGCTGGAACGAGCCCACCCAGGCCCCCACCGGGCACGCCATGTCCACCCACGGCACGGGCGGCATGGCTGGCATGATGAGCGACGCGGACATGAAAAAGCTCGACGCCGCCCAGGGCACCGAAGCGGCAAAGCTCTTCCTCACCCAGATGATCGCCCACCACGAAGGCGCGATCATGATGGCCAAAACCGAAACCGCCGGCGGGAAGAACTCCAACGCCGTGAGCCTCAGCAAGGCCATCGTCACCGCGCAGGAGGCCGAAATACAGGAAATGCAGGCGCTGTTGGCCAAGCTCTAATCTGGCACCTTCCGCAGCATCGCTTCCATCTCGTCGATGAGCCCGTCCACCCCGGGGGAAGCGGCAATCGCCGCCCCGATCCGCTGGCTTCCCGCCCGGTAGCGGCCATCGCCAAGAACCTCCCGCACGGCCTCGCGGACGGCCTCCGGCTTGGGCCGGCCGGTCTTGAGGTTAATCCCGACGCCGGCCCAGGCCACACGGGCGGCCCCTTCCGGTTTGTCCTCGGTATCTCCGGCGACCACGATGGGCACCCCGTTTTCCATGGCGTAATGCAGGCCGCCGTAGCCGCCGTTCGTGACGTAGACGTCGACCTTCGGCAGGAGCTCCGCGTCCGGGAGGAATTCGGCGGCGCGGGCATTGGCCGGGAGTGGCGGAAGGGAGCCGAGCGGGCGGCGGCCGGTGCTGACGACCACGGTCACGTCCTCCCCGGCCAGCCCCTCGAGCGTGGGACCCACCAAGGCCGTGAAGTCCTCGTTGGAGACGGTCCCCTGCGTCACGTAAACCACCGGGCGGGAGCCATCGAGCTCGCCCCACCAGCCCGGCTTGGGTGTCACGGAGGCGGAGGCGGCATGGCGGGACATCGGCCCGAAGAAGCGCAGGTTGCCCGGCGCGTCCGAACGCGGGTACTCGAACTCCTCCACCGTGAACTGGGCGATGAGTTCAGTGCGGCGGGCCCAGTCCAGGATGAACAGCCCGTCCAGCCCCACTCCCACCAGTTCGCGGGTCAGGGCGTCCACCTGCCGCTGGCTGTCCTTCAGCACCACATTGGAGACCAGCCAGTTCATTGCCCGGTTCCTCAGCCGGGCGCCCGCTCCCTTGCCGGGCGCCAGGCCGGAGCCGTAGGGGGCACAATCCTGGCTGGACAGCGTCAGCGGCAGGATGCCGCAGGCGATGATCGGGGGCCGCTTGTTGCGCGGAAGCCTGGACAGCGTGGCCGCGCCCACGAAGGTGACCTCCGCCAGGACCGCGTCCGTCGGTTCCGCCGCGACCGCCGCCTCCAGCGGCAGATACTGGCCGCGGGCAGGCTCAATCACCAGCCCGCGGATGCCATCGCGGATCGCCTGGACGCCGGTGGCCGCGCTGGATTCAGTGGCGTATTGGGCGCCCGGTCCCAGCGGCAGGAACTCGGCACCGATGGCCTTGACGGCGTCCTCGTAGGCGGGGCCGGTCAGGAACCGCACCCTGTGGCCGCGGTCAATCAGGCGGCGTGCGACTCCGAGCATGGGCGAAACGTGGCCGTCGTGGGGGCCGCTGCAAACGATGACTGATGGCATGGCTGGAGCATATGGCCTGCGGCGCCCGGAAAATAGCCCTAGCCGCGGCGCCGGCGCCGCGACATCCACGCGCCGCGGTACCGCCCCCGGGTGGTACTTTAAGTCACCGCCACATTTGGGCGGTGACTCACCTGTTTGGCGCCTGCAGCGCACTCCGACGTGCGCTGCCGGCCGTCCGTGCATTAGGAAGCTGGGGCTTGTATGCGCATTTGGAAGAAACTACGCGCGCGCGGCGGTGCTGCCGTCGTGCTGGCCGTTGCTGCGGTGCTGGCTCTGACCATGGCCGTCCCGGCCGGTGCGGTCACCGGCGATTATGCCAAGGACACGGAGCACCCCTTCGTGGGGCTGGTTGTTTTCTACGGTCCGGGCGGCGAGTTCCACCACAGGTGCTCGGGCTCCCTGCTGACGCCCACCGTGTTCCTGACCGCAGGGCACTGCACCGCCGTCGGTTCCTCGGCGCGGGTCTACTTCCAGCAGGACGCCGGCGCGGACTGGAGCCCTGAAACCGGAACGGATCCGGACACCGGCTACCCGGGCCCCTGCACGGACGGAACGCTGGGAACGGAGTGCGCGGAGTCGCACAAACTGTACAACTACGGCTACACCAGCATGGCCGAGGTCCCCGAAACGAAGGACGTCGGCCTGGTGATCCTGGAGCAGCCCATCGTGCTCGAGGAGTACGCGCGCCTCGCGGCACCGGGGACCCTGGACGCCCTCGCCACCAGGCGCGGTCAGCAGGAAACAACCTTCACCGTGAGCGGCTACGGAATTTCCGAGGTCAACCCGGTTTCCGATACCTCCTTCCGGGAGCGGCTCATGGCCGAGTCCAAGCTGACGAACCTCACCAGCGCGAGCGCCGACGGCTACAACGTCCAGACCAACGGCAACGGCAAGGGTTTCGGCGGCACCTGCACCGCCGACTCCGGCGGGCCGCTGTTCTATGGCACGGCCGAGTCCAACATCATCACGGGCATCACCTCGTTCAACCACAACAGGTACTGCAAGGGAACGAACTTCTCCTACCGCACGGACCGGCAGGACGTGATCGACTGGATCACCGCCACCGCCAAGATCGAGGCCGCGGATATCGTCGTCGCGGCGCTGTAGGCCGGGCCGTGCTCGCCACAGACAATTACACATTTGGAACACTGGTTACCGTAGGGTAACTTTTGCGGGGGCGGCCTCCGATTCCCCAGGTCGGTAGCCGCCCACGGACAAGCCCCACACCGCCTCTTCACGAGTGGTGCGGGGCTTTTTCGCGTCAGTCCTCGAAGTGGGCGGCCGGATCCTGCGTCGCCGAGTAGCCGGCGATGATCTCCTCGGCGACGGAGCGAAGCTTCCGCACCACCCGCCGCCGGACACGTACGACGGCGGCCGGCCAGCCGCCGTCGTACGCTCACCAAAACCGCCGCCCGGCCTCAGGGCGCTACGCCAGGAACTCAGCCACGGCCTTCACCGCAACGGTCCGCACGGCATAAACCGGCGCAAACACCGGCCGCTTCGGCAGCAGGGGCGCGGGCGCCGGATGGTCGTGGACACCCGGCAGGGGAATGCGCGGGGGCGTGATGCGCTGCCACGCCCAGGGCAGGAAGTAGGTGCGGGCCCAGGCCAGGTCCCCGGCCCTGGCGTCGCGCCAGTTGCTGTGCGGCAGGGCCTTTGGCTCCAGCGGCTGGAGCGAATGATGCACCTGCAGGGTGTCCAGCACCTGCATGGCGATGGTGTGGTGGCCCAGCGGCGAGAAGTGCAGCCGGTCCGGATCCCACATCCGCGGATCCCTGAGCCCGGGCAGCGTCCACAGGTCCACCAGCAGACAGTCGTGCGCGGCGGCGACGATCCGGATGTTCTCGTTGAAGATGGCGATCCGGGAGCGGCTCCGCCCCAGGATGGGCGTGCGCCGCCAGTCCGGCCCGGCGAACAGCATGATGGTGGCACCGGTGGCACTCAGCCGTTCAACACCGGCCTCCAGCTTGGCCGCCAGCTTGTCCGGGTCGGTGCGGTGGAAAATCATGTCGTTCCCGCCGGCCGACAGCGTGATCAGGTCCGGCTTCAGCTCCATTGCGGGCTCGGTCTGCCGGTCAAGAATCTGGTCCAGCAGCAGGCCACGGATGGCGAGATTGGCGTAGGCAAAGTCTTTCCGCTCAGCGCTGAGCTCCTCTGCCACCCGGTCCGCCCAGCCCCGGAGCCCTCCGGCGCAGCGTTCCTCGGGGTCGCCGACACCCTCGGTAAACGAATCTCCGATTGCCACATACCGGCTCCATGGGTGTGGGGCCGTCGCATCCGCAGCGAAGTTCCGGGGTCCAAAGTGGCCGATGTTTTTCATCGCCTCGTCCTCTCCCTTGCGCCCCTGGCGCGGTACGCCTGTGGCGTTATCCAAGGAACGTTCGAGCCCCGCGGGAAATTCCTGAAAAGTTCCTCCTTTGTGAAATATTTCCGCCGGGCCTATGAGTCGGCAGGCGGGATGGCCTCGCAAACAGGTTGACCACACCCCATAGGTCATCGACTCCCCCGATGTTAGATTCAAGGCACCTGCGCCCCTCTGACCTGCAAGGAGTCTCCAAATGCTGATCGGCGGCCTTCCGGCTCACATTCTCCTGATCCACGGCGTCGTCGTCTTCGGGCCGCTCGCCGGCCTGGGCGCCGTCGTCTACGGACTGGCCGGCCGGACCCGCCGATATCTCGCCTGGCCGCTCGGCGTGCTGGCACTGATCCTTGCCCCGATGGCGCTCATCACCGCGCAGGCGGGTGAGCAGCTGCAGGAGACCCGGGGCGCCACCGATGCCATCCAGGCGCACGCCCGGCAGGGCGACATCCTGAAGATCGCCGCCGTCGTCTTCTTCTTTGTTGTGGTGCTGATGGTGGCCGCCACCTTCGCGCCGCTGGCCGAGCGGACCCCCGCGCTCGCCGGGCTCCAGCGCGCCCGCCCGGCCCGGCTCGCTGCCCTTACCCTGGGCGTGCTCGCCGGCCTCTTCGTCATCTACCAGAGCGTCATCACCGGGCATTCCGGCTCGTTCTCCGTGTGGGGCGGCTAGCCGGACGGCATTCAGCGACCGTCCGGCGGCTCCCCAAGCTGCCCCCAGCTTTCCCCAAGCCAGGCAGGACAGAGTTGTCTCACTCGCAAAGGCCGGCTATCACGGGGCAAGTGATGGCAGGTTCAGGCGCCGGGCCCGCAATGTCCCCCATGCATTTCCGGGCCCGGCGGAAAGGCTGTTTCGTCCTCGCTGTTCGCCTTTTCGCCAAAACGTGCCGCTTGAAGTGGCTTCTCAGCGGCCCTTATTGGCAAATCGACGAGTCAAGGAGGCTTCGAAGCGGCCCTTTTTGGTAAAACGGCGGTGCGAGAACGCGGAGGCGGCCTTTTTGGCAAAACGGCTGGCAAAACGGCGCAGCCGAGGAATCTTCAGCAGACGCCGCCTGTTCATAGCTCTGCCCGCATAACCCGGGCCCAGCCCTTCGTGATGCCTGCTTCTACTCGGCTCTGCCCAGCGAGACCGTCAGGTCCGTCTGCGCCGCCGAGTGGTCCCTGTTCCGCGCCACCATCACGATTGCGTACGGGCTCTTGCGCAACTGCCCGCTGCCGGCCCGGGTAAAGCCGTTCGACTCGTAAAACACCTCGGCCGCCGTGAGCGCCTGGTCCGCGCCGCCGGACACCGTCAGCAGCGCGGTCCATGCTCCGGCGGTGCCGCCCGAGCCCTGCAGCCGGCCGGGCGGAACAGGAACGTCAGCCGGCCAGCCGGCGGGTAAGGACGGTACGGCGCGGGCACTGTCTCCGCCTTCACCGTCACCGCCTGAACCCCGGCGTCGGCCGCCGGCCTGAGCAGGCGCCGCGCCCGCCGTCGTACTCCCGTTTATGGAGGGCGACGGCGGGACCGGAGCCGACGGCTGCTCCGTCACCGGCGGCGGCGTTACCTGCGACGCCGGGCTGCAGCCGCCTAGCGCGGCAGTGGCGAGGACCGCCGAAGCGAGCCCCCGCCACAGAAGTAGCGAGCGGTTCATGGGAGCCGGCCGCCGACCACGGTGAGGGTCACCACGGCGACGGCACCAGGGCCGCAGCGTTGCCAGCGCCCTCGCCGTTCACCAGGAACGGCAGGTGCCAGAGGTCGTTCGGCACGATCGGATCGCCCGGCATTACGTTCTCCGGGAAGATGTACTCGAACACCGGCGCAATGTACTGCCCCGGCTGGAGCCCGTTGGCGCGGGTGGGCGCGTTCTTGAAGCACATGTCCAGCGCGGCCTGGTTGATGGTGGTGGTGGCGACGTTCACCGGGGTGGGCAGGCACAGGCTGCGCACCCCCACCCGGACGGTCCGGTCCGGCTGGCTCAACAGTCCGTTCGGCGCCTTGGTGGCACGCAGCCGGGCCCGCTGCGGCTGGGCCCCAGTGTTCTGCGTGGTGATGCCGCCGGTGGGGCCGCTGATCGGAACGCCGTTCTCGCCGGTCATCTCAAACGGCGTGATCCAGCGGTTGCGTACCGAGCCGTCGGTGTTGCGGTCCTCGTAGTAGATGTCGACGGCGGTCTTGACGTCCGTGGTCTCGGCCTCGAGGAACATCCGGTCCTGGGTTTCCTGGGCTGCGCCGTTGACTGCCGTCGCCAACGGATCCGCGGTGCCGACGCCGAACTCGCCAATGGCCAGGTAGCTGGGCTGGGTGCCGGGCTGGGTGTAGATGCCCAGGTTGGCCTCCACGGTGTGTGCCGAGATGTAGTCCTCGGTGCCGTGGATTAGGGTGCCCGAGTAGTCCACGGTGTCCCCCACCTCGAACGGCGCCTGCTGCGACGCGTCCTGGCCCGTCGTCGGAAGTCCGGTGAAGGCCGGCATCACATACTGCGAGCAGTACTTCTGGCCGGCCGCGGGTGCGCTGAGTTCGCCGCTGGCCGGCAGGGCAACGCCGGCGATGCTGAAGTTGCGGCAGCCCGGGGCGAGCGGCCGGTTCTTCTGGGGGCAGAGCGGATCGTCCTTCACGCTGGGATCCGTGCGCGGGACGCACATGGGGTAGCCGGTGCCGGCGTGGATTGTGGGATTGTCCTGGTCCACACTGAAGCGGTTGTCGGGCGACTGTCCGCTGCTGAACCGGCCGGTGTCCGCCCCGGCGCTGTCATGCAGGCCGGCAATCTTGGGGTCGTTCAGCTGCACAGTGACGGTGCCGCCGGCCGCGTTGGCGATTTTCAGGGCACCATTCGCGTAGTCGATCCCCGTGATTACGCCGCGGCCGGTGTTGGCCGACTGCTGCGAGACGAAGGCCAGGCCGGCGATGTGCTTCGTTCCGACGGTGTTGCCCACGGCCCTCAGTTCCAGGCCGTCGATGCCCAGTGGTGCACTGCCGCCGGTGCCGTGCACGAAGTCGGCCCAGCTCAGCGTGTTGGCCGGCATCTGGACGATGAGGTTGCAGGGGATGGTGATGACGACGCCGTTGACGGTGACGGTGCCGCCGAAATCAGCCGGGTCCGCCGTGGGGCAGGCCGCGCCGTCCACGGTGGCGTTGCGGGCAAGGCCGGTGTCGTCGAAGCCGTGCAGCTGCGCCGCGGGGACGGAGAAGGCAGGGGTGGCCAGCGTGGGAACCACCCATGGGGAGACGATCCCCTTGGGCGGCTTGGCTGTTCCGCCACCGCCGCCCTTGGCCAGGGCCGTGCCCACGCCGCCGGTGGCGATCAGGCCGGCGGCGGCGCAGAGAATAGTAACTTTTCGAAGCGTGCTGGGCCGAACGTTGGTGGTCCTCATGGCTGGTCCTTTCGGAGGTGCCGTTGTTCCTGGGCGGAACTGTTCCTGGGCGGAACTGTTCCTGGATGGGGCGTGCAGGAGCGGGTTTCCTGCGCTCATGAGGGTGCGTCGCAATGCGGTGATGACATGCTCTGGCGCGTGGACCGCACGTGGTGCGGGCCGACGTCGGACGTTGTGTTTGCCGGGGCAGCAAAGGCAACATTTGGTTGCCGAAGCCAACCATCTTCCTGGACGCTTGGAAAAACCCTGCGCCGGACTTCGCCGCTTCCCCCAGCTGGGTGGTGGTCCACCCACTAGCCTGAGGGCCCCAAGAATTTCCCAACTGGGCGGCCCTACGTTGCTGCCATTCGAGCCAACCGTTGTGGTGGGCAACCAATTCAGGGGAGGAACGCCATGGACAACCATGGGCTATTCACGGAGCGGCCACGGTCTCAAGCGGCGCCGTCGGCATGGGTCATCGGCACCATTCTGCTGGGCATCCTGGCCGCGCTGGCACCGCTGCTGTTTTCATCGGGTCCGGCCACCGCGAAGGTGAGCGCCGCCGTTACCTACGTGCCGCAGACCCGCACGTACTACATCGCGGCGAACGAGGTTGAGTGGAACTACGCTCCCTCGGGCAAGAACCAGATCACCGGCGAACCCTTCGACGAGGACGCCTCGGTGTTCACCAAACAGGGGCCGGACCGGATCGGCAGCACGTACATCAAGTCCCTCTACCAGGCCTACACCGACACAACGTTCAAGACGCTTAAGAAGCGGACCCCCGCCGAGGAGCACCTGGGCTACCAGGGCCCGGTGATCCGCGGCGTCGTCGGGGACACCATCAAGGTGGTCTTCAAGAACAACCTGGACCGGCCGGCGTCGGTCCACGTCCACGGCGTGTTCTACGACAAGAGCAGCGAGGGCGCCCCCTACGCGGACGGCACGTCCGGCGCTGCGAAGAACGACGACGGCGTGGCCCCCGGTGCCACGTACACCTACAGCTACGAGGTACCCGAGCGCGCCGGCCCGGGACCCATGGACGGCAGCTCCGTGATGTGGATGTACCACTCCCACACCGACGAGGTGGCCGACGACTACTCGGGACTCGTGGGACCCATGGTGATCACCAAGGCCAGCGCGGCCCGCGCGGACGGCACCCCGAACGACGTCGACCGCGAGTTCTTCCTGCAGTTCAAGGTCAGCGATGAGAACGCCAGCCCCTACCTGGAGCGCAACATCGCCAAGTTCACGGGCAAGCCGGCCACCGTGAACGTTGATGACGAGGAGTTCGGCGAGAGCAACCTCATGCACTCCATCAACGGCTACGTCTACGGCAACGAACCGGTGGAAGCCCTGACCATGAAGAAGGGCGAGCGGGTGCGCTGGTACCTGATGGGAATGGGCACGGAAGTGGATCTGCACACGCCGCACTGGCACGGCAACACGGTGACGGCGCTAGGCATGCGCACCGACGTGGTCAACCTCCTGCCGGCCAGCATGGTGGTGGCGGACATGGTCCCGGACGACGTGGGAACCTGGCTCTTCCACTGCCACGTCAACGACCACATCAGCGCCGGCATGATCACCCGATACCGGGTCCTCAACGCCGACGGCACCGAGGGCGGGGTGACCCAGGCGGCTCCTGACCACACCGCGACCCATTAGCCTCCTTTCCCTCCCGGCCCAACTGACTCGCAATTAATGTCGTTTTGAACGCCCATAACGACAACAACTGCGAGTCAGTTGGGCTTTGGCGTGTACCCGCACCGAGATGGTTCCCCGGAAGTGAGGTAGCAGGCCGATAAGGTTACTGTCGATTAGGAAGTCGCGGTTCGATATGGAAGCAGTGGAAACTGAATGGATTTCAGGCAAATCATTGAGACCGCCGGGCAGTACCTCGACTTCGCGGGAGTGGCCGTCATGGTCATCGGCGCCGTCATTTCGGTGCCCTTGGCGGCGCGGGGACGGAACTTTCCCCGGAGCGTTGACAGGCGGAAAGGCATATCCGTGTACCGGCAGTACCGGCAGCTTCTGGGCCGGTCCATACTCCTTGGCCTCGAGCTCCTGGTCGCTGCCGACATCATCCGCACGGTGGCTGTGACACCAACTTTCGAGAGCGTGGGGGTCCTGGCCGTGATTGTCCTGATACGCACCTTCCTGAGCTTTTCGTTGGAGCTGGAGATCACTGGGAGATGGCCCTGGCAGAAAGAGCCTTCCAGCGCATCTGCCGTCAGCGGAAGCGCTTGAGGAAGCCCTGGGCCCTATTCCTTCTTCTTGTGGAACAATCGAATAGCCCTTCGAAAGGAGCCCTCCACCCATGCGGCAGCCGGACCAGGGACGACGGGTACCCTTCGGCCACCGGTCGCCTGCGGGGTGGGCCCGGGTACTGCGGGGCTCCCCCGCCACCCTCACCTTCGTTGTCCTCTTCTGGGCCGCCGGCGCTTTGTCCGCCAGCATCCGCTCCGGGCCGCCGCCGTTCCTTCTGCCCCACGTTGCTGTCACCTCGCGTTCGGTGCCGGACCACTGGTGGGCCCTGTTGCTCTCCGCCTTCTGGGAGCGGGACCTGGCCGGGTACGTCGTGGGCACACTCGTGGTGCTTCTTGCCGGGCTGCCGCTGGAGCGACGTCTGGGATCCCTGAAATTCACGTTGGCCGCGATCGGCGGTCACGTGCTGGGCATCGTCGCAACGCTGGGGTTTCTCGCGGCCGCCCGCGGCCTGATGGGGAGCTGGATCCGCGACCTGAGCGGGCACTTCTTTGTGGGGCCGAGCGCACTGGCCTGCGCGGCCGCGATGGCTGCCACGGCTTCTCTCACCACCCTGTGGCGGCGCCGGATCCGAGTGGTTCTCCTCGCCGTGCTGCTGCTGTTTGCGATGTACGCCGGCGGCTTCGAGGACCTGGTCCGGCTCGGGGCGGCGGCGGCGGGAGGGCTGCTCGGCCCGGTGCTGCAGGGCCGCCGGCCGCGCTTCGGCAGGCCCGCCGTCTCCCGGCACGAGGCCCGGATCCTCGTGGCACTGCTCCTCACGGTAGCTGCAGTCGGACCCGTGGTGGCAGGACTGGCGCCGCACGCCGTCGGACCTCTCTCTGTGCTGAAGTTCCTGTTCACCAACATCCAGCCGGTGGACCCCGCGGCGCTGCAGGCGTCCTGCTCCCGCCAGGCCGATCTCAGGGACTGCGCCGCCGCTCAGCTGCAGCTGCGGGCCGGGGCGGGCGGAATCTTCATGGCCATCCTGCCGTCGTTCCTGCTGCTCCTCTTCGCTGACGGCCTGCGGCGGGGGCGGCGGTTCGCGTGGGCGGGCGCGCTCTCCATCCAGGCCTCGCTGTCCCTGCTGGCGGCCGTCACCATCGCCGGCGTGCTGCTGCCGCCGCCTCCGGGTTCAGCCGCCCGCGAGGGTGTGGGCGGGATCGAGCTGCAGGGCTACTCGCACCCGCTCAGCCTGGTGCTGCCGATGCTCCTGCCCGTCTTCCTGGCAGTGCTCCTGCTGGCCGGCCGGAACCTGTTCCCGGTGAGGGCTCCGCGCGGAACGTACCTGCGGCTGGCGCGCCGCGTGCTGGTTGCCCTGGTTCTGCTGAGCCTCGCCTATGTGGGCCTGGGCCTGGCTTTGGCGGACGGTTTCACTCCCGTGCCCGGCCTGCCTCAGCTTCTGGCCGACGTCCCGGACAGGTTCCTGCCCCTCGGCTTCCTGGTGGACCGCTCACCGGCGTTCTTCCCCGAAAGCACCGCCGCCGTCGTCCTTTACGAAAGCATCGGCGTCGTGTTCTGGGCGTGGACCGGAACACTGCTGCTCCGCACGTTCCTGCGTCCGGCCCACGGCCGGCACAGCGCGGACGAGGAGCGGGCCCGGCGCATCCTCAAGTCGCACGGCGGCGGCTCGCTCTCCTGGATGACCACGTGGAGCGGGAACAGCTACTGGTTCGCCGGGTCGAGCTTTATCGCATACCGCGTGCTCGGCGGGGTGGCCGTGGCGCTCGGGCCGCCCGTTGGTCCGCCGGCCGGCCGGGAAGCCGCGTTCACGGAGTTCGCCCGTCACTGCCAGTTCAACGGGTGGACGCCGTGCTTCTACTTCGTGCCCGACGAGCTCCGCGGCATGGCCGAATCGCTGGGCTGGGGCTCGGTGCAGGTGGCGCAGGAAACCGTGCTGCGGCTGGACGAGGTGTCCTTCCGCGGCAAAAAGTTCCAGGACATCCGCACCGCGCTGAACCGGGCGGCGAAGGCGGGCATCCGCGCCGAGTGGACCACGTTTGCCCAGGCGCCTCTTGCTGTCCAGGCGCAGATCGAGGCCATTTCCGAGGAATGGGTGGCGGACAGGAAGGTCCCGGAGATGGGCTTCACGCTGGGCAGCCTGGACGAGCTGGACGACCCCGAGGTCCGCTGCCTGCTGGCGATCGACGCCGACCACACCGTGCACGCGGTGGCGTCGTGGCTGCCGGTGTACCGCAACGGATACGTGGTGGGCTGGACGCTCGACTTCATGCGGCGGCGCGGTGACGGCTTCCGGGCGAGCATCGACTTCCTTATCGCGTCGGCCGCGCTGAGCCTGCAGGACGAGGGCTGCGAATTCATGAGCCTGTCCGGTGCGCCGCTGGCGCGGGTGCCTGCTTCGTCCGTTGCCGCCTCAGCCGACGCAAACCGCGCCCTGGACCGGATGCTCGACTGGCTCGGCGCAGCCCTGGAACCGGTGTACGGGTTCAGGTCCCTGCTGGCGTTCAAGGCGAAGTTCAAGCCGGACTACGAGCCCATGTACCTGCTGTATCCGGACGCGGCTGCCCTGCCCGCGATCGCCAACGCCATCACCCGCGCATACCTGCCGTCGATCAACCTGGGCCAGGGCCTCACCCTGGTGCGCGGCCTCCTCACCCTCCGCTGACCGAACTCACCCAACTCGGTAGCAGCTGAGGGCGTTCCCAGCGCTGGGAACGCCCTCAGCTGCTACTTACTTGGGCTCACGGGCGCTACTTGAGCCTGAAGCCCGTGTGCCGTTCCAGCGCGTCGAGCAGCTCCGCCTGGAACGCCTTGTCCTTCACGGCCGGATGGGGTTCCCGGCGCTGCTGATGGAACCAGTACCCTCCGGACACGTGGCCGTCAGCAGACTCCCGGGTGGCCAGCCACACCTGCGTGACGTGCCCCAGCTCCAGGTCATCGGGCGCGCTGCGGCCGCCCATCCGGGTGGGTACCCAGCCCGGATCGACCGTGTTGCTTTCGACGTCGGGCCAACGGTTGGCCACCGCGGCCGCGAGCGCCGTGACATATAGCTTGCTGTCCGAGTAGGCTGCCGGCCGCGTGGCCGCGTTGGTCCAGTCGACGCCCCGAAGGTGAGCCGAGCCGGACCGGTGCATGCCGCTGCTGATGTACACAATGCGCCGCGGCCGGGCCATGAGCGCGGTCAGAACGTACGGCGCGACGGTGTTCACGGCAAAGACCTGGTTGCCGCTGTACACGCCGGCGTTATGGATGACGGCATCGAACGGGCCAAACTGGTCGGCCTGTTCCGCCACACCTGCCGTCTCGGTCAGGCGGGCCAGATCTCCGACGACGGTCCCCACAGCCTGGTCCCTGACCCCGCCGGCACTTGCCAGGCGCGACTCGTCCCTGGCATGCAGCACCACTTCGTGGCCCTGCTGAAGCAGCGCCCGGGCAGCATTCAGGCCGAGTCCCCCGGCAGAACCGGTGATGAATATTCTCGCCACTCTTTCACAGTAGCCGGGACACCCCGGCGCCTGGCAGGCACTGACAGGGCCTCCCTCGGCAGCCACAGTCTCAGTAGGGTGGATATGTACCAATCCCGTGCTGTCCGCCACAGTCGGGAAGAGACTTGGGGTCCCCGTGGTTACCCCTTACAGCAGGGTCTGCCTCACGCCACGGCGATGGGGTTTAGTAGATGAAAGAAACGGCCGATCCCTTTCATCTGCGGCCCGTTCCACCACACCGACAAACAGGAGAACTATGCCTACCGTCAACGCTTACGCCGCGCCCTCCGCTTCCGAGGACCTCATCCCCACCACCATCGAACGCCGTGAAGTGGGTCCGCGCGACGTCCTCATCGAAATCAAGTACGCCGGCATCTGCCACTCCGACATCCACACCGTCCGCGGCGACTGGGGCCCGCAGCAGTACCCGCTGGCACCCGGCCACGAAATCGCCGGCTTCGTCACCGAGGTGGGCTCCGAGGTGACCCGCCACAAGGTTGGCGACCGGGTGGGCGTCGGCTGCATGGTCAACTCCTGCAGGGAGTGCGCCAACTGCCTGGCCGGCGAGGAGCAGTACTGCCTCAAAGGAAATGTCGGCACGTACGGCGCCGTGGACCGCGACGGCACCATCACCCAGGGCGGCTACTCCACCCACGTTGTGGTCACCGAGGACTTCGTTGTCACCATCCCTGAGGGCATCGAGCTCGACGTCGCCGCTCCCCTTTTGTGCGCCGGCATCACCACCTATTCCCCCTTGCGCCACTGGGGCGCCGGCCCCGGCAAGAAGGTCGCCATCGTCGGCCTCGGCGGCCTTGGCCACATGGCCGTCAAGCTGGCGCACGCCATGGGCGCCGAAGTCACCGTGCTGTCCCAGTCCCTCAAGAAGCAGGAAGACGGTCTGCGCCTGGGCGCGGACCATTACTACGCCACGAGCGACGCCGGCACCTTCGAGACCCTCGCCGGCAGCTTCGACCTGATCATCAACACGGTCAGCGCCTCGATTGACATCAGCTCCTACCTGCAGCTGCTGTCCCTCGACGGCACGCTGGTCAACGTCGGTGCCCCGGCCGAGCCGCTCCCGGTCAACGCGTTTGCGCTGATCGGCGGACGCCGCGCCTTCGCCGGTTCCATGATCGGCGGCATCCGCGAAACCCAGGAGATGCTCGACTTCTGTGCCGAACACGGCATCGGCGCCGAGATCGAGGTCATTCCGGCCAGCAAGATCAACGAAGCCTACGAGCGCGTCCTCGCCTCGGACGTGCGCTACCGCTTCGTGATTGACACCGCCACCTTCTAAGGCGATTAACGCCCGACGGCGGGCCGGTCCCTAAAGGGGCCGGCCCGCCGTCGTCCGTTCCACCCCGGGGCAGCGGACAGACGACACCAATTACGAAACTTTCAGGAACATACGTGACCCAAGACCTCTCCGGCTCCGAAACCCCGACTCTAACCCCACGCACTAACTCAGCCACCCGCTCCGGCGCATCCAGTGCGCCGGTCCCCGCCGCCAGGATCCCGCGGGCAGGCCTGCTCATCCTGGCCATGGCCGGCTTCACCGCCGTCACCACCGAACTCCTGCCGTCCGGGCTGCTCCCCCAGATCAGCAGCGAGCTGGGCGTGGAGGAATCGGCCGTCGGCTCGCTGACCGCTGCCTACGCCGCCGTCATCGTCATCACGGCACTCCCCCTGTCGAGGTTCCTCGGTGCGCGGATGCCACGCAAGACCCTGCTGATCGTGACGGTGCTTGCCTTCGCGCTGAGCAACGTGCTGCTGTCCGCCAGCCCCAACCTGAGCCTGGCCATTGCCGCCAGGCTCCTCGGCGGCGTGGCCCACGGCCTGCTCTGGTCCAGCATGGCCCCTTATGTTGCACGGATCGTGCCGGCGCATTCTGTGGGCAAGGCCATGGCTATTGTGTTCAGCGGCAACAGCTTCGCCCTCGCGGTCGGTGCACCGCTCGGCACGTTGATGGGGTCCGTGTTGTCCTGGCGCGCCTCTTTCCTTGTGCTGGCCGGTGTCGCAGCGCTTCTGGCTTTGCTGGCCATTCGTTTGCTGCCTCCGGCTTCCGACGCTGACCGGGACTCGGCGCCGTCAATGCGCGCAGCCATGGCGCTGCCCGGGGTCATCGCCGTCGCGACCGCCTGGCCGCTGCTGCTCCTGGGCCACTTCGCCTTGTTCACCTACATCGCACCGTTCATCCTGGCCGCGGGCCTGCCCATCACCGCCACCGGCATCTCGCTGTCCGTCATCGGCGTCGCCAGCCTCGTGGGGATCTGGATCGCCGGCCTCACGGCGGACGCGCGTCCCCGGGGCGCCGTGCTGACCGGGGTGGCGCTACTCCTGGCGAGCTTCACCCTCCTGCCCGCGCTCGGCGGCACGTGGACCGGGGCGCTCACGCTCCTGACCCTCTGGGGCATCACCTTCGGGGCGACCGGCATCTACAACCAGGCAGCAATCCTTCGCGCGGGCGGTGAGCATAAGGATGCCGCCAACGGACTTGCCGTGGTGACCATCCAGCTGGGCATCGCCGTCGGTGCGGCATACGGTGCCCTGGCCCTGAACACGGTCGGCGCGCTGATGGTGCCACTCGCGGCGGCAGTTCCGCTGGCGGTGGCCCTGGTAATCATCTTCGCCAGCCGCCACCGCGGGTACCCGGCCGGTCCCCGCGAGGTTCGTCTGTCCCGTTCACCCAAGTAACTCGCAGTTGGGCCCCCGGTCAAACTCCTGCGCAGATCCTGTGGCTAAAGTGCCCCCTTCTTGAGTCTGGTGCTGCACGATCCTGTCACAGCATCGTGTGGCGTCAACGAGGAGGTCCCATGGATTCGGTGCGGCGGAGCAGCCGGCTGGAAACGGAAGCTGTAGGCGCCTTCTGGCGGTGGTGGTCCGTAGCGGGAGCCGGCCTGATCACGGCAGCCGTCATGAGCGGCGTTTACGGCGACCTCCCGGAAATCATCGGCGCCATGGTGATGGCAATACACCCGGAGCTCAACTGGGAGACCGGCCCGGGCGCCCGTTCGCGGCACCGGCTCTGCGTCACGGGCGGTGGCGACCCCCGGCTGCGGGTCCTGGCCGAGCGGTGGCGGCGGGCGGCTCCTGCGCCCACTGAGAGCTGGGAATTCGCCGCAGCCAGGGAGTCACAACCCCGCATGGTCACGGGCACCCTCGAGGGCCTGGCGCAACCGGTGGACCTGGGGCTGGCCCGGATTGCGGTGGACTGGGACAACCGAAGCGCCCTGGCCGAACTGACGGTTTACCACCCGGCTTTCAAGGCAATGAGCACCAAAGACTGCCGCCAGGCGGGACGCCTGCTGGTGGACTGGCTGATCGGCGAGGACGATGTCCAGCGATGGGTCGGCGTCATCAACGTGGCCCGGGCCGATCCCCGCGACAGCCAGCCAGCCGCCGTCGTGCCTGAATTTTTTCAGGCGGTGGCCGCCCGGAACTCGAATCCCCGCTGGACGATGCGGGAGGCCAAAACGTCCTCGGGACATCGTGTGATTGTCTGCGCCCTGAGGCCCTTGCGATGGATTGACCACCCGCTACTGGACCTGCACACGGCTGTCCGGATCAGCTACCGGCGGACCGGGAATGACGGACTGCCGGACGATGGCCTGCCGGACGGGGAGGCACTGCTCGGACTGCTCCACCTCGAAAAGGACCTGGACGCGGTGCTCGGGCCCCGCGGCACGCTCGTGTGCTCAGAAACGTCCAACGGACTCCGCGTCCTGCACTACTACAGCGACTCCGAGGACCAGAACGGACGGGACAGCTTCGACGGGTTCGCCCGGGCCCGACAAGAAGTCCAGGTGGCCCACACCCGCGATCCGGGGTGGACCCGGGTACGGAAGTTTATCTAGGGCATTGAACGGCAGCCGGACCCGGGTTCTGGGGGGAATGCTCGCGGTTCCGGCTGCCGTGCCCCGCGGCCTTCGACTTGGCGCGCTCTGCCGTGGGGACACGTTGATTTTGGGCGCCTGGACTTGGAAAAAGGATGGACAACGTGCCGGTTTCCGCGCCTCGGGCCACCCGATCTAGGGGTTGTATTCAAGCGCAAACTCCCACTTCTCTTTTGGCCGGGGCCGGACGATAATTAAATCGATCACCGGAGCTGGGCCGGCGGCGGTGTCGCCTGTCTGAGACCAAGGCGGCCCCCCCAGCCGCCGCCGTCCCTTAATTTCAGCCGCCGCCCATTCAGCCGCCTCCCTTCAAAGTCCGCCGTCCTCGACAGTCGCGATGGCGCGTCCTATGGTGAGGAAATGAGCGATGTTCCAGCCGACGATGCTCCGGCGGCTGACAAGGACAAAAGCACCAGGGACGGCCTCGCCGACGCATTCTCTCCCGTCGTCGCGCCTGAAAATACCGACGAGGAACGCCTCAAGGAGCCCGAGTCCGACCAAGCGGCGGACGAGCGCAAAGCAGCGGACTGATGAGCGAGGTTGTAGACCGCCTGGTGGCGGCGCTGAATGCCCACGACCTCGAGGCGGCCGCCGCACTGTTCCATCATGACTACCGCAGCAGCCAACCTGCCCACCCGGGCAGGGCCTTCGTTGGCCGCGCGCAGATGCATGCGAACTGGCAGGCAATATTCGCCGGGATTCCCGACATCCACACGGAGCTGCTTGGTTCAGTCGATGACGGGAACACCACCTGGAGCGAATGGGACTGGACCGGAAACCGCGCAGACGGGCAGCGGTTCCGTGCCCGTGGAGTGATCATCTTCGAAATCACCGAAGGCCTCATAACGGCGGGCCGGCTCTACATGGAGGAACTCGAAAACGACGAGGAAGGCATCGAGGCAGCCGTGCACTCCATGTCCGGCCGGACGCCGGACAATCCACGGGACTGACCTGCGCGGGTTTCGACGGGCCCAATCAACGGGGACCAGGCTCAGGCGTGGGTGGGCTCCTCCACCAGCGCCGTGGCTATGCTGTCCGCATCCTCCAGCGCGGCGAGGTAGCGCTCGGCGTCGAGGGCCGCCGCGCATCCGGTACCGGCGGCAGTGATGGCCTGGCGGTAGCGGTGGTCCACGGCGTCCCCACAGGCGAACACGCCGCTCAGGTTGGTGCACGTGGTGGGCGAATCCACCTTGATGTAGCCCTCGCCGTCGAGCTCCACCTGTCCGGCCACCAGCTCGGTGCGCGGAACGTGCCCGATCGCCACGAACAGCCCGGTGGCGGGCTGCTGCCGGGTTTCGCCGCTGCGCGTGTCCGTCAGCGTGACGCCGCTGACCTTGCCGTCGCCGTGGATCGCCGTGACGGCCGAGTTCCAGGCGAACGTGATCTTCGGGTTGTCCTTGGCGCGCTGCGCCATGATCCGGGAGGCGCGCAGCTCACCCTTGCGGACGACGACGGTCACGGACTTCCCGAAGCGGGTCAGGAAGGTGGCCTCCTCCATGGCGGAATCGCCGCCGCCCACCACCATGATGTCCTGGTCGCGGAAGAAGAAACCGTCGCAGGTGGCGCACCAGGAGACGCCGTGGCCGCTGAATTTCTTCTCCTCTGCCAGCCCGAGTTCCTTGTACGCGGAGCCGGTGGCCAGGATGACAGCAGGGGCCTGGTACGTCTCGCCGGCCCCGGTGACCACGCGCTTGAGGTGGCCTTTGAGCTGAACCTGGGTGGCGTCGTCGAACAGCACCTGCGCGCCGAATTTTTCGGCCTGCTGCTGCAGGCCGTCCATGAGCTCCGGGCCCTGGACGCCCTCCGGGAAGCCCGGGAAGTTCTCCACCTCGGTGGTGTTCATCAGTGCGCCGCCGGCCGTGACCGAGCCCGCCAGGACCAGCGGCTTCAGGCCCGCCCGTGCCGCGTAGATGGCCGCGGTGTAGCCGGCCGGCCCGGACCCGATGATGATCAGCTGTTCGGTGCTGACCTTGTCAGCGTTGACCTTCACTGTGCTGGCGTCCTCGGGCTTGGCGTTCTTGCTCACTGCTGGCTCCTTCTGTTCGGGCTCATTCACGGGAAGCTGTTACTGGGCGTCGACGTGGCGGGCGGGCAGCAGCTCGGTGACCAGGGCTTCGATGCGGGTGTGGATCTCGTCGCGGATGGGGCGGACGGAGTCGACACCCTTGCCCGCGGGATCCTCCAGCACCCAGTCCTCGTAGCGCTTGCCCGGGAAGTACGGGCACTCGTCGCCGCAGCCCATGGTGATCACGACGTCGGACTCCTTGACTGCCTCGGTGGTGAGGATCTTGGGGACCTCGGTGGACATGTCGATGCCGACCTCGGCCATGGCCTTCACCGCGGCCGGGTTCACTGCCTCCGCGGGCTGCGAGCCGGCGGAACGCACCTCGATCGCGCCCTTGGACAGGCTGGTGAGGAACGCCGCCGCCATCTGGGACCGGCCGGCGTTGTGCACGCAGACGAAGAGGACGGTGGGCTTCTTGGCGGGGTCGGCGGTCATGGTGTTCTCCTAGGTTGATGGTCTGTAGGGCGGGCTTGCGGAAAGAAGCGCCTTCCGGCCCACAGCGCCGCTTACACAAGTGCAACAAGAGCAGGCAGTTCAATCAAGAGCAGGATCAAGGGCGGTGCGGCCGTGGCGGAGTCCGGTGCCGAAACCAACGGGTTCCTGTTGGGGTAGGCCGCAGGCGTCCCCAAGATCAGCGCCGGCGGCCGGGATGCCGGTGGAGCAGACGCCCGTTTCGGGCAGTTCAAGTTCGACGGCGTCCGCGGCCTCGGTGTCTCCGGCGAGGGCAGCGGCGATGGAGCGGACTTGTTCGTAGCCCGTGGCCATCAGGAAGGTGGGGGCGCGGCCGTAGGACTTCATGCCGGCAAGATAGAAATCCTTCTCCGGCTGGGCCAGGAGTTTGGCTCCGTGCGGCGGGACGGTGCCGCAGCTGTGGAAGTCCGGGTCGATGAGCGGACCCAGGGCGCGGGGCGCGTCAACCGCCGGATCGAGGTCCAGCCTCAGTTCGGAAAGCATGGTCAGGTCGGGGCGGAAGCCGGTGGCCGGAATAACCCTGTCAGCCTCCACGGCGCGGCCGTCCGCGGCTTGCACCCGCAGCGAGGTCCCATCGAGGATGTCGACGCGGTCGGTGTGGAAGCCGGTGAGTAGCTGGACGGACCGGGTGTCGACGGCGGTGCGGAGCCGGGCGTCGAGCTGTCCCCTGGCGGGCAGCTGGTCGGCGTCGCCGCCGCCGTAGGCGCGGGAAGGACTGGACGCACGGATGGCCCACAGCACCTCGGTTCCGGGGTTGGACCGGGCAAGGCGGGCAAGGTCCAGGACCATGTTCGCCGCCGAGTGGCCGGACCCGACGACGAGCGTCCGCCGGCCAGCGAAACCGTCCCGTTCGACGTCGGGCAAGGGCCCGGTGATCAGCCCTGCCGCGCGTGCCTCCGGCTCGCCCGTGGCCGGCAGACCGGAGGTGCCCAGCGGCGCCGGGGTGGTCCAGGTTCCGGAGGTGTCGACGACGGCCCGCGCCAGGAGCTCCTCCGTTCGGCCGTCTGCGGTGCTGATGCGGAGCAGGAACGGAGCCTGTTCGCGTCCGCTGCTGCGGCCTTTGTCCAGGTGTCGTCTGGTGATGGCGAGGACCCTGGTTCCGGTGCGGATTCGCCCGGTGAGTTCCGGAGTTGCAGCCAGGGGCTCGAGATAGTCGGAGACGATCTGCGCCCCGTACGGGAGTGCGGTGGGGCGGGGCGCCTCCCAGCCGCGGCGCTCCAGCAGCCGCACGGCCGCGGCGTCGAGGTTGTATCGCCACGTGGAGAACACACGGACATGGCCCCAGTTCCGGATGGCGGCACCCACCGCCGGCCCGGCCTCGAGCACGAGCGGTTCCAGGCCGCGCTCGAGCAGGTGCGCGGCGGCGGCCAGGCCCACCGGCCCGCCGCCCACCACGGCGACAGGAAGGGATTCCAGTGCTGTCATGCTGTCCTCGTTTTCGTGTGTTTGTGAGCCCTGCGCGCGGTTGTGTGGCGCCTGTCCGTCGTGTGGGCGGGCAGGCGCGTGGATGTTCTGGTGTGCGGGAGCGGTCAGCAGCAGTCCTGGCCATCCTCGCAGCACTCGTCGTCGCAGCAGCCGGTGCTCATCCCTTCACCCCCTCCCCTTTGCTAGCGGGCTTGGTCTTTGGCCAGCGGATACTCGTCGGCCGGCTCAGGCGGCGCCGGCTCAAGTGCCTCCGGTGCCGGGTACAGGGCACGCACCAGCACGAATCCCACGGCACCGCCGAGCAGCTGGGCCAGAATGAAGCCGGGCGCAGAGGCGGGGGCGATGCCCGCGAAGGTGTCCGTGATGGTCCGGGCGACGGTCACGGCAGGGTTGGCGAAGCTGGTGGAACTGGTGAACCAATAGGCCGCGGTGATGTAGCCGCCGACGGCGAAGGCCACCCGGTCCGCCCGGCCCGAGGGGACAGTGCCGAACACGATGACCAGCAGCCCGGCCGTGGCGATGACTTCGCCCAGCCAGAGCCCGGCGCCAGTCCGTTCATGGTTTGAGAATGTCACGGCGTTCAGCCCGAACATCAGGTTGGCCAGGACGGAGCCGGCCAGGCCGCCCGCGAGCTGAGCCGCGATCAGTCCCGCCGCGGTCCGGGTGTCCAGCACGCCCAGCACCCGCTCGGCCAATGTCACCACCGGATTGAACGAGGCCGAGACCGGCTGGAGCGCCACGATCAGCGCGACCAGTGCCGCGCCCGTGGCGAGGCTGTTCTGCAAAAGCTGCAGCCCGACGTCGTCCGGTGACAGCCGTGACGCCATCACGCCGGAGCCGACGACGGCCATGACCAGAAAGGCTGTCCCCGTGAACTCGGCAGCCGCGCGCCGCGCCAGCGTGCTCATTTGCTGTGGCCCCCGATCAGGGCAGCCAGACTGGCCAGGGCGTCGGTCCGCGCCCGGTAGTACACCCACACCCCGCGCTTTTCCCGCTCGAGGAGGCCGGCCGCGTGGAGGATCTTCAGGTGGTGGCTGATGGTGGGCTGCGAGAGATCGAAGGCGCCGTTCAGGTCGCAGACGCAGGCCTCGCCGCCTTCGTGCGAGGCCACCAGCGACATCAGCCGCAGCCTCACCGGGTCCGCCAGCGCCTTGAGCAGCGGCGCAATGCCCTCCGCCTCGGACGCGGACAGGGGTTCCCCGGACAGCGGCGAACAGCAGGCAACCGTCTGGACCGGGGTGAGTTCCAAATTCATAGACACACGTAAATATTTACACTCATCTATGTCTTAAGCAAGGGCCTCCCCCTGCTGGAATTACCGGCTGTCTCGCATCCATTGCTGGCTTCGCGTGCGGGGTCCACTATAGAGAGGAGCGGCAAGGCTCGCACCGGCCGGCAGCGCCCATGGCCTGACGGATCTAGGGGGCACTCATGGACAAGACCGGTTCTGTTTTTCCAAACCGTCGTGCTGTGCTGAAGGCAGCCGGGATCGGGGCGGCCGGTGTTGCCACTGCACCCCTTCTGTCCGCTTGCACCGGCGTACCCACGGTGGCTACGCCGTCGGCTTCGGCTTCCCTGCTCCCCGCCCCGCCGGGACAGATCGCACCGTTGCTGGACCGCCCGAAAGTCACCAATGCCCTGGCGCAGCTCGACGGATTGATCCGAAATGCCATGGAACAGACCGGGCTGCCGGGAGTGGCCGTGGCCGTGGTGTATCAGGACGAGGTGGTGTACTCCAAAGGCTTTGGGGTGCGGGAGGTCGGCAAACCGGAGGAGATAAGCCCGGACACGGTGTTCCAGTTGGCATCCGTGTCCAAGCCCATGGCGTCCACGGTGGTGGCAGGGGTGGTGGGGCGGCGGGTGATCGACTGGACTGACCGCGTCATCGAACACAACAAGAACTTCGCGCTCAAGGATGACTACGTCACGCGGAATGCGACCTTTGCCGATCTGTTGTCGCACCGCAGCGGACTGAGAACAGGGTCGGGCGATCTGCTGGAAGACCTCGGGTTCGATCGTGCGTACATCCTCGGGCACCTCAACCAGGAGCCCCTCGACATGTTCCGGTCCAGTTACAACTACAGCAATTTCGGCTATACGGAAGGCGGCCAGGCAGCAGCCGACGCGATGAAAATGTCGTGGGAGGATCTGGCTGACGAGATTCTGTTCCGGCCGCTGGGCATGTCCGCCAGCAGTTACCGGCACTCGGCCTACGAGAAAGCGTCAAACAGAGCAACCATTCATGTCCCGCTCGGGAACAAGGTGTGGGCAGCGAAACACCGCCGCGATGCCGATTCCGAGGCCCCGGCCGGGGGCGCGAGTTCATCGGTGCGGGACCTGGCCCAATGGCTCCGTCTGCAGCTCGGCAAAGGCAGTTACGAGGGCAAGCCCGTCATTGATGCAGCCGCCCTCCAAACAACGCACGTTCCCCATTCGGTTTCCGGACCGGCGTCGGCACCGGCCGCCCGCTCCCGTTTCTATGGGCTGGGCTGGAACGTCTCCTACGATGATCAGGCCCGCCTCCAAGTTGGACACTCCGGGGCATTCAACCTCGGCGCAGCCACCGCCGTCTCAATGCTTCCGGGTGAACAACTGGCCATCGTGGCCCTGACCAACGGAAGACCGCAGGGAATTCCTGAAGCAATCACAGCCGGGTTCCTGGATACGGCGCAGCACGGATCCCCGACGGTGGACTGGCTCATCTTCACCGCGGGCATCTTCAAACAAATTGATGAGTCCGAGAAACCCAAGGTGGATTACACCAAGGCTCCGTCTGATGCTTCTCCCGCCAAGGCAAACAGTGCCTACACAGGCACTTACGGGAACTCCTACTACGGCCCGCTTGTGGTCCTTGAGCAGGGCGGCAAACTGGCCATGAGAATGGGACCCTCCGGCAGTCCCACCACATTCCCGCTCACGCACTTTGACGGAGACACCTTCAGCTTCGAATCCATCGGGGAGAACGCCAACGGCCTGGCCGGTGCACTGTTTGCGTCACCAGCCCGCGGCACCGCGCCAAGCGTCACCCTGGACTTCTACGACAGGACCGGGCTGGGGACATTCAAGCGGACGTCCGAGGGTTAGAAGCGGGAACTCCCAGCGCACCTGCCGGCGTGGCCGGTCCTGGGTGGCCGGCCCTGCCGCCCCTCGCCACCGCTCGAGTTTCGTGCAACGATGCGGCATGACCAGCAGCACCGGCGCCAACCCATGGCCGTCCAAAGCGGGATCAACACCCGGCAATGTCGTCCTGCTCGGGGACTCGATCTTCGACAACAAGGCGTACGTCAACGGCGGGCCCGACGTCGTCGAGCAGTTGCGCGGCGAGCTCCCGGCCGGCTGGCACGCAACGCTGCTGGCGGTGGACGGCGACGTAATCGCCGGAGTCCGCCGCCAACTCATTGCCCTTCCCGACGACGCCACCCACCTTGTGGTCAGCGCCGGCGGCAACGATGCTCTCGGCTTCGCCCACCTGCTCGAAGCACCCGCCCGCTCAGTGGCGGAAGCCCTGGATATGTTCGCCGACGCCCAGGAGCGCTTCGCCGCGGACTATGAACTGATGGCCGACGCGGTCTCATCGACGGGGCTGCCCGCGGCGCTGTGCACCATCTACGACACGCCCTCCTCCGGGCCCTTCTACCGGATGATCAGGACCGCCCTCACGGTCTTCAACGACTCCATCACCAGGGCCGCGTTCTCCCGCGGCATCAGCCTGTTGGACCTCCGGCTGGTCTGCAACGACGACGGCGACTACGCGAACGCGATTGAACCCTCCGTCCAAGGAGGCGCCAAAATGGCGCGGGCCATCACCGCACTGCTGGATGGGAAACGCCAGGTGCCGCGGTCAACGGTCGTCGGCGGCACCTGACTTCATGCGGCTGTGCGGCACCTCAACCTCCCGAGGCATGGAGTTTTTGTCCACTTGTCACGACTTCGAGCGGAGGGGCGCCGTCGAGTTCCGGACCACCAGCCGGGGCGTACTGGTCACGTCCGCGATGGGGGCGCCGGGATCGTTGAGCCGCTCGAGGGCTACACGTCCGGCAGTCGTTCCCAGCTCCACGGCATGAAGGTCCACCGATGTCAGGTCGATCCCGTGGAGCCGGGCCGTCCGTGAATCGTCGTAGCCCACGAGCGACAGGTCCCCGGGGATCGCCAGTCCCATCGCATACGCGGCTTCGCGGACACCCAGCGCGAACTGGTCGTTGTGCGTGAACACGGCCGTCGGACGGTCCGGCCCGGCCAGCAGCTCCGCCGCTGCACTCTCCGCGGCCTCCTGCGTGAAGTCACCGGCCGCCACGGTCTGCGGGATCACGCCCGCATCCCGCATCATCTTTTCGTAAGTTTCCCGGCGGACAGTATGGCCCTCAAAGGACGGCCCGGCCATGTGCGCGATCCGCGTGTGCCCCAGCCCGAGGAGGTGTTCGACGGCGGCCCTCGCCCCGGCGCGGTCGTCAGGGTACACACTGTCCACGCCCTCCACGCGGCGGGTGACACTCACCACCGGGATAATCTGCGCCAGTTCACGGACCCGCTCATCGGGATCCAGCAGCGCCGCGGCGATGATGATCCCCACCCGTGCCTCAACGAGTGAATCCATCGCGCCCTGGTCCACGCCGCCGATGGAGCGCGAGACGCTGAGGATGAGCCGGTTGCCCGCCTGCGGCAGCGCCAGCCGCACGCCGTTGAGGACATCGGAGTACACCTCGTTCCGGAGGTCCAAGAGGTAAAGCCCGACGGCGGTCCGGGACTTGCTGGCCAGGGCGGCGGCTGCCGCATTGTGCCGGTATCCCAGGCGCTTGGCGGCGTCGAAGATCGCCTGCCTGGTCTCCGGGCTGACGCCGGCAGCGTCGCGGAAGGCGAAGGAGACCAGCGTGCGGGAGACTCCGACTTCCCGCGCAACATCAGCCTGGGTGGCTGGGCGGTGCTGCCGCTCGATGCTCATACGGCCATCCTCCCACGGCGGGAAATCGCAGAAATTCAGTCATTTGTAAGTTTGACCTTACATTTAAGCCTTTCGCGCGTTAGTGTTGGGTGTGACAGCGGGCACATGTCCCGCAAAATTGAGACAAGGGAGTCCTTATGTCTGCAACCCAAGCCCAGCGCGACGGCGCGCATACGCCCTCGCTGCCGCCGCTCACGAACGGCCCGCACCGCAAGCGCCTCGGCATGGTGGCCACGGTGGCGACCTTCGGCGGCCTGCTGTTCGGCTACGACACGGGTGTCATCAACGGCGCACTGCGGCCCATGACCGCCGATCTCGGCCTCACCCCGATCACCGAGGGAATCGTGACCAGCTCCCTGCTGTTCGGCGCTGCCGCCGGCGCCATCGGCGGCGGCCGGCTCTCCGACAGCTGGGGCCGCCGGAAGACCATCATCCTGCTGGCCATCCTGTTCCTCGTCGGCGCGCTGTCCTGCGTGTTCGCGCCCAACTTCGAGGTCATGGTGATCGGCCGCGTCATCCTCGGCCTCGCCGTCGGCGGCGCCTCCTCAGTGGTCCCCGTATACCTGGCGGAACTCGCACCCTACGAGATCCGCGGCTCGCTTGCCGGCCGCAACGAACTCATGATCGTCATCGGCCAGCTCGCCGCATTCGCTGTGAACGCCGTCATCGGCAACCTCTGGAGCGAATTTGGCGGCGTCTGGCGCATCATGCTCGCGGTAGCCGCGGTGCCCGCCGTTGCCCTCTTCCTCGGCATGCTCCGGATGCCCGAATCCCCGCGCTGGCTCATCTCCCAAGGCCGCAACCAGGACGCCCTGGCCGTGCTCAAGACCATCCGTTCCTCCGACCGCGCCGAAGCCGAGATGGCCGACGTCAAGCACCTCGCCGACGAGGAAAAGGAAATGAACCTCTCCGGCTGGGGCGCACTGAAAAACAAGTGGATCCTTCGCATCCTGCTCGTTGGCATCGGCCTGGGCGTGGCCCAGCAGCTGACCGGCATCAACTCGATCATGTACTACGGCCAGTCCGTGCTGGTTGAGGCCGGCTTCGACTCCCGCGCCGCCCTCGTCGCCAACATCGCTCCCGGCGTCATCGCCGTCGTCGGTGGCGTCATTGCGCTCACCATGATGCAGCGCGTCAACCGGCGCACCACCCTGCTGCTCGGCTTCACCCTGACCACCATCTGCCACTTCCTGATCGGCATCGCCTCCATCGCACTGCCCGTCGGCAACCCGGCGCGACCCTTCGTGATCCTCTTTCTGGTGGTTGCCTTCGTCGGCTCCATGCAGACGTTCCTCAACATCGCCGTCTGGGTGATGCTCTCGGAGATCTTCCCGCTCCACATCCGCGGCTTCGCGATCGGCGTGTCCATCTTCTGCCTCTGGATCGCCAACGCCTTCCTGGGCCTGTTCTTCCCCACCCTGGTGGCATCAGTCGGCATCACCGGCACGTTCTTCATGTTCGGCATAGTGGGCATCCTGGCTCTGATCTTCATCTACACCCAGGTGCCGGAAACCCGCGGCCGCACACTGGAAGCACTCGAGGAGGACGTCACCACCGGCGCCATTTACCTGGTGCACAAGACCCCGGCGACGGCGGCGCACTAACAGCCCTGATCACTGCACAGGCCCCGCCGCTGGATTCACCCGAATCCGGCGGGCGGGGCTTCTGCGTTCCCGGTATCTACTTGTCCGCGGGCTGGAACAGCTCTACGACATTGCCGGCCGGATCCTCCAGCAGGATCTGCTGGCCGCCCGGCCCTCTGACAATATCGTTCCGGAACGGAACGCCCGCGGCCCGCAACCTATCCACTTCCGCGGCAATATCGCCCACGACGAGATGGATCCGGTTCCATCCGCCCGGTGCCGGGACCGCGCCGTCGGGCATTGGCCTGCCCGCCGAGCTGGTGGGCCCGCTCAGCAGCAGACGCAACTGGCCGCGGACGGCGTCGGCAAACGCGGGTGCGGCGTTCATCCTTACGGTGAAGCCGAGGTGCTTCGTGTAAAAGCCGACGGCGGCGTCGACGTCGTCCACCATGTACCGGACGCTGACAAAGTCCTTTGTGCTATCAAAGTCCTCAGGGTTGCTGGACATTTCCCTTCTCCTCTTTAGATGGCCACCGGTTCTTTATGTGGACCCGCGGATCAGACGTGCTGATCGACGATGACCGGGTTGCCGTCGGGGTCCACCACGATGAAGCTGCCCGGCCCGGCTCCGTCGCCGGCCTCGGCAACGAAGGGAATACCCTGGTCCTTCAGCTGGCGCTGGAGATCCCGCACGTCGGTGAAGGAGTCGAGCTGCTGCGCATCCTGGTTCCAGCCCGGGTTGAAGGTCAGGGAGTTCTTTTCAAACATGCCCTGGAAGAGTCCGAGCACCGTCTGCCCGTTCCGCAGGATCAGCCAGTTCTGGTCAATGTCGCCCCCGGACCTGGTGAATCCCAGCTTCTCGTAGAACGCCGCGGAGGCCGCGACGTCCTTGACGGCCAAGCTGAGTGAGAACGCGCCGAGTTGCATGTGCTGCTCCAGCCTCCGGAACTCTCCGGGCCATGAATTTCACCGACACTAACTGCGGGCTGACGTACCTGCCCCAAACAGCACTATTCCAGAGCCCTCTGACAAAAACCCGCCCCCGGCACAAATTCACGGGACCGCACTTCTGCCGCCGCCAGGAGTTCAGGCTGATCACGACCCGGTGGCGCTCCTGCTGGCGCTGCTGTTTCTCTCCATCTCGATGGGCTGAGGCCAGCGGCCGGTGAAGCTGCTAAAAAGCCTCGGTGTGCTCCAGCTCCGGCAGGACAACCAGCGGATCCCCTGCAAAGTGCAGCCTGCGCGAAGACTGCCCGTCAATCCAGGCGAACACCACCGAGCCGTCAAGGGGCAAGCGCTCGATAATGCCGGATCGGGCAGCATTCCAGATCTCCAGCTCCGCCCCCGGTGTCAGCGTTCCCCACGCTGCCGGGAGGTCGGCGTCGTGATCATTGCCAGCGTTCGCGTCCATGCACCAATAGAACCAGCTGCTCGTGAACACTCCGTGAACGTGGCCCGCTTGACACGCCCCTGAATCCGCCGCAGCCCAGCTGGCGCGCGGCCCGTACGCGTGGGACCATGCCTCATGGCCAACGGCAACGCGGTCCAGGAGGCAATTGAGAAGGCGCGCGAGGAGATGCTTTTCATCGGTCCGGACCACCCCTACTATCCGCTCCTGGCAGAAATGGTCACCGCCGTGGAGGCGGCTTGGCGGCAGGGGTACGAGGCGCGGCGCGCCGGCAGGCCCAACAGCAATCCCTACAGCTGGCGCCCATGAAGTTCGGGGTTGTGCCGGGCCCGGTTAGCGAGGGGGTGCGTCCGGACCCGGCAGTTCTGACGGTTCGGGGCTGGGCTTCCGTTCCTTCAGGACACAGCCAGTATTACGGGCTGACATGGGGAAATAGTTGGGGCACCTTGGGACAATCCCCGGCAGACCCCACGCTCCCCCGTGCCGGTCCAAGGAACTCCAAAGTTCTTCCAAGGACGAAGGCCGAAACTTTAAGCAGGCCGGCGGCGGTGGCCCTTGGTCCACCCTCCGGGACCTGGCTGCCTAACCCAGTCCGCCGCCGGCCCCACGAAAAAGTGGAGGCTCAGTTGCTGTACGGTATGGCAATGGGGCATGAACAGTGAGCACGCGCAGGGCACTGGCTGACGCAAGTTTGACCGTCGCGGCGGCGCCGCCACCGCCTACCTGCTGCGGTCCGTGAACCCTGCCCTCTTCTTCGGCCCGTACCCGCTAAGCGAGATGCGGCGGAAACCGCTGCTGGCCAAGTGGTACCGCATCAATGCCCTCCGCCTCGCGGCGAGCGCGGTCGCTCTGGCAGCGATCGATCGCGCCCGGACGGCCAGCCTGATCCCGGGGAGCACGCCCGGGGGCCAGAGGCCTCCTATGTACAAGCGTGCTACCGCAGGGTAGGTTCAATACAGGAACCCTGCGACTTTCTGCAGGAACCCCTTCCGGCGTTGTGCACCGCCCGGAGGTAAAGCCGCTATAGCCTCATGGCGGCCACCCCGCACCCTGAGGAAAGAGCCTGTCATGGCCACCTCGCATTTCCAGCAGTTCCTTCACGACGCCACCTCCCCTGCTCCCGACACCGACAGTCCGCTGGGGCCAGACTGCCTTTACGGGCTCTACACAAGCTGGTGCCTGATTCACGGACTGACACCTAAGACCGATTCGTCCTTCCGCGCCGGCATGCGGCGGTGCCGTGTGAACCTCCGAGGCACCAGGCGGAAGATGAAGGGGCGGGCCGCAGCCGACTACATCCTCGCCAGCTACCCGTACGCGGGCTGACCATGTCGCTCAGATCGCCCGGCTTCCGTTCTGACGGCGCCGGGCGGGCACGGGTCCTGCCCGTGATGTGCGCGCTCTGCGGGACCGACCGCCATCTCACCATCAGGTCGGTGACGGATCTCCCGGACTGTCCCGCCGACGTCGTCATGGTGGCCTACACCTGCGGCCGGTGCCGGCGCTTCAGTGAACATCCTGCCCAGGTTGCCGACCTGTCAGCGGTCCTGGGCCGGCGGGAACAAAAGGGGGACGTCCTGATCTTCGGCGGGCACTACATGCACTGCGGACAGCCGATGGCCAGGGCAGGATCCGAACTCCGCAGGCTGTCCGCGCCGCTGTCCACCGAAGGCACCGCCGAAGACACCCTGGATGTCTACCTGTCCACCCGCGTGCTCAGATGCAGCTGCGGTTTCCAGATGGAACTGCCCGAGTAAGCGGGATCGTACATTTGAAGGACAAACCTACCCCCGGGTAACTTTGGGTGGGGCCCCATCCTATTCCCCCAATGCGGATGGTTGTCCCCGGGAAGCCCCGCACCGCCTTCACAAATGGTGCGGGGCTTTTTCGGGCCGGGCCGTGCACTTCTTGAGGTTCCCGCCCTACACTGTGGACACCTACTACAGGCCGGGGGGCACGTTGGGTTCACGGGGGCTTTGCCTGGTCATCGAGGATGACCGGGATATTCGCGACCTTGTTGCGCTGATACTGACGCGGCTCGGTTTTGACGTTCACGCAGTCAGCAACGGCGTCGACGGCGTCGCCGCGGCCTGGGAGCACCACCCCTGTCTGGTTACGGTCGACCTGAATCTTCCGGACATGGACGGCCTGGAAGTGGCGCAGCATATCCGGTCTCGCTCCGAGGCGCCGATGCTGTTCATCACCGCTCGAGCGGAACTCGACGACGAAATGGCCGGCATGGCGGCGGGAGCCGCGGCCTATCTTGTCAAACCGTTCCGCCCCCGGCAGCTCACGGAGACGGTCAACCGGCTTTGTCCCGTGGGCCCGCTGACGGCGCACGGCCTGGAGCCGCGCCTCTGACCCGGCAGCGGCGGCCAACCGGCCGCCGTCGTACTTTCCTGTGTCCGCGGCCTATATCCGCAGGTGGCACTTCGGCTCCATAATGTCCCCATAAACTTCGGGGACCCTCGCGCCCGGCGATGCTGGCGAGGCGCCGCAGAGTCCCAGGTGGCCGTCCCGGCTGTCGGCGAAACGGGCGGCGACGCGGCGCGGGCACGGACGGGCAGTCCGTTCCCGGCACCGAACAGGGGAACCATCGCCATCAGTGCAACAGCGCCAGCAGCGCAAATGAGGAGAGAACTGTCATGCTCAAGGACACAGCCATCGCCGCCGTCCTTCCCGCAAAGGACGTGAGCAGGGCGAAGGATTTTTACCGGGACAAGTTGGGACTGGAGCCCGTGGAACCCGCGGACGACAACGTGATGTACGAGTGCGGTAACGGAACCAGGTTCCTGGTGTACCAAACTGAAAACGCGGGCAGCGCCAAGAACACCCAGATGGGCTGGGTAACGGACGACGTCGAGCGGGATGTTCAGGAGTTACGGGGCCGCGGCGTCGTCTTTGAAGAATACGATTTTCCGGGACTCAAGACCGAGAACGGCATTGCCACTACGGACGGCGGGAAGGCCGCCTGGTTCCTGGACAGCGAAGGCAATATCCTGAGCCTCTTCGAAGGACCGTAGTTCCGGACCCGCCTACCGTTGCGGCGTGAATTGGAAAGGGGACGGAACTGCGCTGTTCCGGCCCCCTTCCGTCTATCCGCGGCCCCCGGGCGGTGAGTCCACCTGCCCCGCGACGCTCCGGCCCCTCTGCGCCTGCCGGAGCAGAGGGCCCCCAATGGAGAGGAGGATTGAAGAAACCATGAATTCATCAATTCCTCAATCACGAGTCTCGCCCAGCCGGGAGCCTGCGTCAAGGGCACGAACCCTTTGTGCCCGAACTTCCCCTCCAGGCCTGCCGGGTCTGACCGCCTCATTCATCGGGAGCACGGCGGAGGCCTGCCTCACCCGGTTCCGTGCCCCGCAATGGCTTCACTGGAAACCTCGGCGAGCGTGAGGCTGCGCTCCCGGGCCTGAGTCAGGAGCCCGAGCAGGGCCTGTTCGGAGCTGCGGCCGGTGCGCGCGCTTACGAATCGGACCGCGTCAGTTATCAGGGCGCGCCGTTCGAGGGACTCTTCGAGGGCCGCCGCCGACTCGTCCGTCAGGATGGCTTCCGCCAGCCCAAGGCCCGCCTCGGAGGCACCGCTGCCGACGAAACCGTTAGCAGCGGCCGCCGCACGGGCATTCAGCACTGCTGCGGCAGCGGACATCAGTTCCGCGATCTGGGGAACAGACAGCCAGTACTGCAGCTTCCCGTCGGCCCGGCGGCCAGTCACGAGGTGCTGTTGACGCAGCTGCGCGAGTTGACCGGCTAAATGTGACGGTTTCAGCCCGGTGGCGGAACACAGTTCGGCCACGCTGGCAGGACCGGACGCCAGCACCGCAAGCACCTTGAGGCGGGCGGGATGCGCCAGCAGCTTGAACAGTTCCGCCTCAGCGGCTGCAACCCGCTCCCCGAATTCTTCACGTTCCGTCACCGCTGCCCCAATCTGACAGAAACACCTTGTTCCTAACCGATTATCCCCTCAAAGAAACGTTTGCCGGACGGTATGAGGTCGGCTTTTTTCGGCTCATCTCTTGTCCGCTGGAATCGTTACCCATTCAGAGGGCGCTACCCTCTCGCGGCGCGGGCGCTTCGCTGAAATAATTGTCTCTAACAGTTTTCTGACGCGGCAGTCCGCCTCGCCGTGGGACGGAGCTCGACCAATCCGTCAGGAAAGGAAACAATGCTCATGCCCGTTGCCGCAGCCACTCTTGCCAGGCCCTGATGCAGGCCCATCTGCCTCTCGCTGACGAACTCGCGGCGCTGACCGCCCGGATCGCCGACCTGTTACTGACCCACGAAACCGTCGACGAAGCGGTCTCGGCGCTGGCGCAATCCCTCAAGGAAGCGATCCCGGGAACGCTGGGGGCAGGCGTCAGCCTGATGGATACCCGCGGCCGGCGTACCAGCACGGCCTCTACCGACCCCGTTATCGTCCAGGCAGATCAGTTCCAGTACGACCTCAGGCAGGGGCCGTGCCTGACTGCGTGGGCCCAGCGGGCAACCGTCGTAGTCGAGGACAGCCGCACCGACCCCCGCTGGCCCGCGTGGAGCCGCGCCATCGCCGACTTGCCGCTTCGCTCGGTGATCAGCAGCCCGCTGTCCACTCCCGACGGTGCCATCGGGGCGCTGAAGGTCTACTCCCCCGTGCCCAATGGGTTCGATTCCAGAGCCATCCACCTGCTCGAACTCCTGGCCCGCCCGGCTGCGCTGATGCTTGCCAACACCCAGGCCCGTGACACCGCACAGCGCCTGAGCGACGGGCTGGTCAGTGTCCTGACCGCCCGCGATGCCGTCGGAACGGCCAGCGGCATCGTCATGGAGCGCCTCCACGTCAATCGCGACCAGGCACTGGCCACCCTCATTAGTGCCTCCCGGCGGCGGAACGAACCGCTGCACCAGCTCGCCGGGGACATCATCGCCGGCGGCGAGCTGTAACCCGCCGTCACTAAGCGCCTTCTCAACCGCTTCCCTGCTGGCTGCAACAGCCCCGAACGGGGCTGCCGCTGTCACCATTACCCGCGCTCCGGGGTTCGGCGCCAGCCCGATCGCGAACGGCTACAGCATTTTCCTCCGCTGCGCAATTTTGGCGCGCGGGGCAATTCCAAGGAAAATAGCGAGTCAGCACACAATGCACGTCCCGCTTACTTCAGGAGACAGAGAACCATGACTAACAACATTGCCCCGGGTGCCGGGTTGAATGCCGCGCCGATCGCAGCCATGGCCGCTTTGGAAGACCTGGACCTCACGCCGCAAGGGCTGGCTGATGCCCCGGCGAACGAGCTGGATGCGGACACCCTCGTGCACCCCGGCCCCTAAGCCGCTCAAGTTCCGCAAAAGGTCCGGTAGGGACCAAAGCCTTCCGGTGCCGCCACTGCGTAACGTTCGACGCCGGGACGCTCGTTATAGGGGTCCGTCACCGCTTCCAGCAACAGCCGGAGCGGGCCGAGGTCACCATTGGTTGCAGCGTCGAGTGCTTCCTCAACGAGGTGGTTGCGGGGCACATACACCGGGTTGACCCGGTCCATCATGTCCGCGTCCGGGTGCAGTGCCCACCAGCGTTCCGTCCAGGCAGCGAAAGCTTCCGAATCGTTGAATGGTTCCGGGAACAGGGTTGGCACCGGCTCGGCCTCGCTGCGGGCTGCCTTTCCGAGGCCGCGGAAAAACGACGTGTAGTCGACGCTTTCTTTTTGAAGCAGTGCGAGCAGTTCGTCAATCAGTGGCGATGCCACGTCGTCGCCGGCGCTTCCCTCCAGCCCGAGCTTGGCCTTCATTCCTGCCAGCCACGCCGCGCTGTACTGCTGGCGGAAAGCACCGAGCGACTCAGTTGCCAGCGCGACCGCACGGTCGTCGTCGTCGTCGAGCAGAGGCAGGATTGCCTCCGCCAGGCGGGTCAGGTTCCATTCCGCAATCAGCGGCTGGTTGGCGTAGGCGTAACGGCCGTTCTCGTCGATCGAACTGTAGACGGTGGCGGGGTCGAACGCGTCCATGAAGGCGCAAGGACCGTAGTCGATAGTCTCACCGGAGATGGCCATGTTGTCCGTGTTCATCACGCCGTGGATGAAGCCCACCAGCATCCATTGGGCCACCAGCGAAGCCTGGGCGCTGACCACCGCGTCGAACAGTGCGAGATAAGGATTGTCGACCTCGGCCGCGCCGGGATAGTGGCGGGCGATCGCATGGTCGGCGAGTCGGCGCAGGAGTCCTTCGTCGCCGGCGACCCGGGCGTACTGGAAACTCCCCACGCGCAGATGGCTGCTGGCCACGCGCGTGAGCACGGCCCCCGGCAACTCATTCTCCCGCTGGACGGAACGCCCCGTGGCCACGACGGCGAGGGACCGGGTGGTGGGGATGCCCAGGGCGTGCATCGCCTCGCTGACCACATATTCACGCAGCATCGGGCCCACGACGGCGAAGCCGTCGCCGCCGCGTGCGAACGGCGTGCGGCCGGAGCCTTTCAAATGGACGTCGCGGAGGCGGCCTTCGGCGTCGGAAATCTCACCCAGCAGGAGCGCGCGGCCGTCACCCAGCCTCGGCGCAAACCAGCCGAACTGGTGGCCGGAGTAGGCCTGCGCAACGGGAGTGGCGCCGTCGGGCACCGCATTGCCGATCAGCAGCGGAAGGACTTCCGCGCTCCTCAGGAACTCCGGGTCAAAGCCCAGCTCGGCGGCCAGCGGCCCGTTCAGCACCAGCAACCGCGGGGCAGGGACCTCCTCCGCCTTCCAGGGAATGGCCATCTCGGCGAGCTCGGTGGCGAAGCGGCTTTCAAAGGTGACGGTTGATGCGGCTGCAGCAGTCATCTTTCAAGCATACGTTTTTGCCTTTGAGTCAGAACCGGCGGGTGGGCGTCCGACGACGGCGACCAGTCATGGACTCTGCGACACCTATCAGTGCCACGGCGGCGACGACGGCAACGATGAACCCGAGGAAATTCAGTTCGAAGATGTCACCGGTACCGAGCAGGCTGGCAACAACTCCGCCGATGACGGAACCGACCAGACCCAGGAGCAGCGTTGCGACAATGCCCAAGTTCTGCCTGCCGGGCTTGATGAGGCGGGCAAGGGCTCCGATAACGAGCCCGGCGATGATGAATCCAATCATGGTCAACAGCCTTTCTGTTGGCATCCAACAAATTTTGGATGGATGTAGGAAGTCTACTTACTATTAGATGGTAACCATGCTTACTATTACGGGGTGCTGGTTCATCAGCAGCAGCTACCCCTCAAAGGAAAGAGAGCAATGATGACCGAGAACCCATACGGCACCGGCCCGGGCACAACAGGTTACCCGGACACCACCGACGCGGATGCAACCGGACTGGGCGCGGGAGCAGGCACCACCGGCTACTCAGAGACGACTGACTACCCCGGCACCGCCGGAGCAGGCACCACCGGCTACCAGGACGACACCTCGAAGAAGGACGTGGCGAAGGAAGAGGCCGCGAATGTTGCGGGCCACGCCGCGGGCGCTGCGCAGAACGTTGCCGGGACGGCCGCGTCCGAGGCGAAGAACGTTGCCTACGAGGCAAAGAACAGCGCAAAGGACCTGCTGCACCAGGCGAAGTCGGACCTGACAAGCCAGGCCGGCACCCAGCAGACCAAGGCAGCCGAGGGCATCCGCACCATCTCGTCGCAGCTGCGCTCCATGGCCGACGCGCCGGACCAGCAGGGCGTTGCGTCGGACCTGATCCGGCAGGCCGCAGACCGCTCCGAGTCGGTCGCGTCGTGGCTGGATAACCGCGACCCCGGCTCGCTGCTGGACGAAGTTAAGTCCTTCGCCCGCCAGCGCCCCGGCACCTTCCTGCTCCTCGCGGCGGGCGCGGGCATGCTTGCCGGTCGCCTCGGCCGCAGCCTGCAGGCCGGCGCCCCCGAGACGGGAACCGCAACTGGCGCCGGATACACAGGCACAGTTCCGCAGTACCCCGCCCAGCCGCCGGTCACCGAAAGCAGCCTGCCCGGAGCCTCGGGCGCACCGCTGTACGACGCGCCGCAGGCAAGCCCCACCACCTACGCAGAGACCGTCTACGGCGAACCCGCCCGCCCCGGCTTTGACGCACCCGGCTCGGCAGGGGTTCCGCTGCGCGATCCCGATGACCCGTACACCGAGGCTGGGGGTCGTCCCCTGTGAGCAGCCAGATCCCTGATGTCCCTCCCACGGAGGCGCACGCGAAGGCCGACACCACCTCCCTGGGTGACCT
>NZ_JAAOXD010000002.1:254560-324767 GCF_014694315.1 Arthrobacter ipis
AGACGAAGGCGTCTGGCTCTACGCCGAAACGGTCCGCAAGATCCACGAACTGAACCCCGGCACCGGCGTCGAACTCCTCATCCCGGACTTCTCCGGCAAACCCGAGCACATCGCCGCGATCTGCGACTCCAAACCCGAGGTCTTCGCGCACAACGTCGAAACCGTGCCCCGGATCTTCAAACGCATCCGGCCCGCGTTCCGCTACGAACGCTCCCTGGACGTCATCACCCAGGGCCGGAACCTGGGCATGGTCACCAAATCCAACCTGATCCTGGGGATGGGCGAAACCCGCGAAGAGATCTCCGAGGCCCTCCGCGACCTCCACGCCGCCGGCTGCGATCTGATCACGATCACCCAGTACCTGCGCCCCTCCGAACGGCACCTCCCCGTGGACCGCTGGGTCAAGCCGCAGGAATTCGTGGACCTCCAGCAGGAAGCCGAGGAAATCGGATTCCTCGGCGTCATGTCCGGCCCCCTGGTCCGCTCCTCCTACCGCGCCGGCCGGCTCTGGGCCACCGCGATGCGCAAAAAAGGCTGGGAAATCCCCGCCGAACTCGCCCACATCGAATCCTCCGGATCCACCCGCCAGGAAGCCAGCTCCCTGCTCGCGCGGCCGGCCTGATCTCCATCCCGACCGGGTCCCGACCGGGGTATAGCGTTATTGGATGACGGCAACCTACCGGTACGACGTGGACGTCCTGCATCTGCTCGTTTCGCCGGCGCACGCCTATTTCGGCCGCGCGCGCGACGGGGCCGCTGACGTGCCGACGGCGGATGCCAGCCAAGTGGAGATCGTGGCCGGAAAGGGCATCGTCGGGGACCGGTTCTTCGGCAAGGCTGCGCACATGGACGCGGCGGTCACGCTGTTCGCCGTCGAGGCACTCGAGGCCATGGCTGCGGAGCTGGGCGCCGGCCCCTTCGACCCGCTCCTGACCCGGCGCAACGTGATCCTCCGGGGCGCACACCTGGCCCCGCTCCTGGGTCAGGACTTCGCGCTGGAATCGCAGGGCGACGTGGTGCGATTCAAGGGCGGGCGGCCGGCCCACCCCTGCGCGTGGATGGACCGGATGCTCGCGCCCGGCGCGCATGCCGCCATGCGCGGGCGCGGGGGCATGCGCTGCCGGCCGCTGTCCGACGGGGTGCTGCACCGCGGGCCTGCGGTGCTGGTCAGCCCGGTGCTACTTGAGCCCGGACAGGCGGGCGTTCCGAGCGTGCTGCGGCCGAGCCGGCTGCCGTAGGGCGGCCAGTGCCTTGCGGTTAGCGGCCTACAGGCCCGGCGCCCGGCCCAGCTCGGCGCGCAGCTGCGAGAGCCGGGCGTAGGCGCTGTCCCGGTAGGCAACAAGGCTCTCCCTGCTGGCCTGGTCCACGTCCAGGAAGCCCTGGCCGGATTTCAGGCCCAGGTTGCCCTCCTCCACCGTGGCCGTCAGCGCGGCGGGCGGGGCGAACCGTTCACCGTAGGCCTTTTCCAGGGTCCGGAACGACGACTCGTAGACATCCAGGCCAGCCATGTCTCCAATGGCGAACGGGCCGAACAGCGCAAGGCGGAACCCGAAGGTGTTACTGACGACGTCGTCGATCTGGGAGGGGTTTGCGACGCCCTCTTCAACGATCCGGGACGCCTCCTTGTACAGCGCGAACTGTAGCCTGTTGGCGACGAATCCCGGTGTGTCGGCAACCCTCGCGGGCGTCTTGCCAAGGGTCCGGATGAGCTCCTCGGCAAGGTCCACAACGGAAGGCAAGGTCTCGGGCCCCGGGATGAGTTCGACGCCGGGGATGAAGGGTGCCGGGTTCATCCAGTGGACGCCGAGGAACCGCTCCGGGCCGGTGACGGACGCGGCCAACTCCCCGATCGGAATGGCGGAGGTGTTCGTACCGATGACTGCATCCGCCGGGGCCGCTGCGGAAATGCGCCTGAGAATATCCGCCTTGATCACCGGGTCCTCCGGGACCGCCTCGGCGACATAGTCCGACGTCGCCACAGCATCCTCGATGCTGGCCGCAGCCGTGAGGTTGTCCGCGATCATGTCCGCTGCGCCTGCAGGCAGCAGCCCCTGGGCCTCGAAAGCCCTGGCCTGGTCCACGAGGCGGACGCGGGCACGCTCGGCGATTCGGCCGTCGACGTCGCCGAGCGCCACCGGGTAACCGTGCAGCGCCAGCACCTGGGCTATGCCGCCGCCCATGTAGCCGGCGCCGACCACTGCGGTCTTCGAGATGGTCTGCGTGATTTTCATATTGCTGCTCCTGGGAATGGGCCGCTTCAGACGGATGGACCGTTCAGCGGATGGTGTAGCCGCCGTCGACGGCGAGAGTGTGGCCGGTGATGAGCGACGCCGCGTCGCTCAGCAGGAACGCCACGGCCCCGGCGACGTCCTCGGGTTCGCCGAAGCGGCCGATCGGGATGCGGGACAGCAGTTCTGCTGCCCAGTCCGGCCTGCTGAGGGTCGACGCCGTCAATTCCGTCCGCACGAAGGTCGGGGCAACGGCGTTGACCCGGATCCCCGCGGCAGCCCATTCCAGGGCCAGGATCTTGGTGAGGTGGATCATTCCTGCCTTGCTGGTGCCGTAGGCCGCCCGTTCCTCGATTGCAACGATCCCCGCCTGGGAGGCGATGTTGACGATGGCACCAGGGGTACCGGCCGCCACCCAGTGCCGGGCCAGGGCCGTGGTCAGGAAGAAGGTGCCCTTGAGGTTGGTGTCGAAGACCGTGTCCCAGTCGTCCTCCGTGAGCTCCAGGGCAGGCTTGGGCACGTTTACGCCGGCATTGTTGACGAGCAGGTCAATCCCGCCGCTGGCCTGCTGGAGTGATTCGGCGAACCCGCCGATGTTGCCGGGGCTGCTAAGGTCCACGGCCAGGGGCGGTGTCCCATACCGTTCGCTGATCTGCTGGGCCGTTGCGGCGTCCCGGCTGGTTCCGTAGACGGTGGCGCCGGACGCGGCAAGGTCATCTGCGATGGCCTTGCCGAGTCCCCGGCCCGCCCCGGTGACCAGTGCTTTCTTGCCGTCGAGGCGGAAGTTTGGCACGTTCCGGACCTCTTAGCTATCGAAAGTGTGGTCCGACCAGGGCAATGACGTGCCGCGGTACTTCGCTGCGCGCACGTCGCCGGACCGTGCATGGCCCTCAAACCGCTCTACCCTGGCTGCGCGTCCGCAGAGCTCACCGAAGAAGGCGCTGGATTCGGTGTTGGTCACTTCCTGGTAGGTCACGGTGCGCAGGTACTTGCCTACCCAGAGTCCGCCGGTGTAGCGGGCAGCACCGCGGGTGGGCAGGACGTGGTTGGTGCCGATGACCTTGTCGCCGTAGGAGACGCAGGTTCCCTCCCCGAGGAACAGCGCGCCGTAGTCGTGCATCTTCTCGAGTGCCTCGCGGGGGTTCTGGGTGAGGATCTGCACGTGCTCGTAGGCGTACTCGTCGCCCAGGGCGTAGGCGTCGTCCAGGGTATCAACCACGTGGACGGCACCCCAGTCGCGCCAGGCCGCCGCGGCGTAATCCCGGGTGGGCATGTCGACCAGGATCGTGTCGATGTGCTCAATGACCTTGCGGCCCAGGTCCTCACTGGTCGTAATGAGGACGGCCGGGGAATCGGGTCCATGCTCAGCCTGGGACAGAAGGTCGACGGCGACAATGAACGGGTCAGCATGCTCATCGGCCACGATCAGGACCTCGGTGGGCCCGGCGAAAAGGTCGATGCCCACCTCGCCGAAGAGCTGGCGCTTGGCCTCGGCAACGAAGGCGTTGCCCGGGCCGGCCAGCATGTTCACCGGCTTGATGGTCTCGGTGCCGACGGCCAGCGCTGCTACCGCCTGGATGCCGCCGAGCAGGTAGATCTCATCGGCGCCGGCCAGGTACATCGCGGCCACCGTGGCGTCCGGGACCTCGCCCTGGATCAGCGGGGTGCACGCCGCGACGCGCTCAACGCCGGCAACTTTGGCAGTAATGATGGTCATATGGGCGCTGGCCAGCAGAGGGTACTTCCCGCCGGGGATATAGGCTCCAGCGGCCTGGACCGGCACATTCTTCTGCCCGAGGAGCACGCCGGGCATTGTTTCGATTTCGAAGTCGGTGAGGGACTCACGCTGCTTCTGCGCCATGACGCGGACCTGTTCCTGAACGAACTTGATGTCCTCAATGGTCTGCTCAGGAACGCGCGCCATGATCTCGTCGAGCTGCTCCTGGCTGAGCAGGAAGGACTCGGGGGCGTGCTTGTCGAACTTGGCGGAGTACTCACGGACAGCCTCGTCGCCGCGCTCCCGGATGTCTGCAATGACGGTTTCCACAGTGGCGCGGACCTCCGGGGTGCTTCCCCGGGCCACGCTGTTGCGGGCCGGCTCCTTCAGCAATTTGGAATCCGCGGCGGTGCTAAGTGCTGTTGTAACGGTCATCAGGATTACCTTTCCATCTTCATCGATGGGCGACGTATGGAGCGCCCGGACCAGTCCCGCAGGACCGGATGATGATCGAGTGTATACGTATACATTTTTTGGCACAAGGGGTTGTTTCTGCTTTTTGCATACGTATACACTGCTAGTCACGAGCCAGCCGGTGTGGCTGGGCTCACTGTCCGGACGAAGACAAAGGAGTCTCTACATGAGCGCCCCCGTGACAACACCGGCACCGCCGGCAATCGATCCGAAGATGCGCCGGAAGGCGCTGATTTCCTCAGTGCTTGGCAGCTGCATCGAGTGGTACGACTTCTACGTCTACGGCGTAGCGGCCGCCATCATCCTCAACAGCCAGTTCTTCCCCCAGGCGAGTCCGTTCGTTGGGATCCTGCTCTCCTTCAGCACCTATGCCATCGGCTTCGCGGCGCGCCCCATCGGGGGCGTCATCTTTGCCCACTTCGGTGACCGCCTGGGCCGGAAGAAAATGCTCATGGCCACGCTGGGCCTGATGGGCGGCGGCACGTTCCTCATCGGCTGCCTGCCAAACTTCGCCACAATCGGTATCGCGGCACCGATCCTGCTGGTCCTCCTGCGCATCGTGCAGGGCATCGGGGTCGGCGGCGAGTGGGGCGGGGCCGCCCTGATGGCAACAGAATTTGCCCCGGCCAAACGACGGGGGTTCTTCGGCTCCTGGCCGCAGATCGGCGTACCAGCGGGAACACTGCTGGCCAACGGAGCTTTCTACGTCATGGGTTACCTGATCTCGCCCGAGGCTTTTGTGGCCTGGGGATGGCGCATCCCGTTCCTTGTCTCCATCCTGCTGGTGGTGCTCTCCTTCTACATCCGCAGCAAGGTGGATGAATCCCCTGCATTCGAAGAAATCAAGCGCAAGGGTGAGATTGAGAAGATGCCGGTGGTTAAGGTCATCAAGACCCGCCCGCTGACCATCCTCAAAGTCATCATGATGCGGTTTGCCGAGAACGCGAACTACTACATCTACACCACCTTCCTGCTCGCGTACGGTCCCGCAGTACTGCTGGAAAAGAACAGCATTCTGTTGGCAACCATGATCATGGCAGGCCTGGGCATCTTCTCCATCCCGTTCTGGGGCTGGGTTTCGGACCGTTGGGGGCGCCGCTACACGGTCCTCGCGGGAGCTACCACCATGCTCCTGATGGCATTCCCCTTCTTCTGGGCGGTGCAGACCGGTGACTTCCTGATGCTTTTGCTCGTGCTCATCCTGACCTGCAACGTCGGCCGCGACCTCTGCTACTCCGTGGAACCCGCCTACTTCACCGAACTCTTCGAGCCCAAGCTCCGCTACTCGGGAGCATCGGTTGGCCCGCAGGTTGCCGCCGTCTTCGCCGGTGGCTTCGCACCACTGATCGCCACCGCGCTGATCGGCCCGGACTTCGACCGGTACTGGCTGGTTGCGCTGTACATGATCGCGACGTCGGTCATCACCATCGTCGGTGCGCTTTGGTCTCCGGAAACGGCGCCCCGCGTCCGGCTACGCCGCGGCCTGAGCGCCGAGCACGATCCCACAACAGGCCGGTAGCCATCTCTTCCCCTGTGCCGCCGGTGACCTGCATTCCGCAGGGACCGGCGGTGCAGGCTTGGGACATTGGCTAGTCTGAAACAACAAGCTGAAGCATCTGCAACACACCGGCGCCAGGCGCGCCAGATAGCAAGGAGAACGCCCTGATGGTCACAAGCCGCGACGTGGCAGAACTGGCGGGCGTATCGCAGGCCACGGTGTCCCGGGTGATGTCCTCCCCTGCAAAGCTGTCCCCTGCCACCCGCGCCCGGGTCCAGGCGGCCATGGAAACGCTGGGCTATGTGCCCCATGCCGGCGCGCAAGCCATGAAGACAAGGCGGACCAACACCATCGGCGTGGTGGTCGCCGACCTGACCAACCCGTTCTACCCGGAGGTTCTCGATGAACTTAGCCGGGAACTGGACACCGCGGGCTTCCGTGTCGTGATCTGGAACGCCGGCGGCGGCAGCCACCACGATGCGCTCAAAGCCATCCGGGAACACGCAGTCGACGGCGTCATCTTTACGACGGCGACGGAAGACTCCGTCGAGCTGCAGGCAGCCATTGAGAAGAAGAGCCCGATCGTTCTCATCAACCGCGTGGTGGAGGGTCTGCTCTGTGACCAGGTCACCAGCAGCAACACCGAGGGGGGCGCCGCCGTCGCCGACTACCTCCTGGATAACAGCAGGACCCGGGTGGCCTTCATTGGCGGTGCCGAAAACGCCAGCACGTCGCGTGAGCGCGCCAAGGGCTTCCTGGACAGGATGGCCGAGCGGGGCCACGGCGTTCCGGAACACTTCCGCTTCCGTGGCGGGTTCTCCCACGACGTCAGCGCGCAGGTCATGAACCGCCTGCTTGCCCGCGCCGACAAGCCCCAGGCCGTCTTTTGCGCCAACGATCTGATGGCCTTCGGCGCCCTCGACGCGCTGCGGGCCAACCGGATCCCGGGGCAGGATTGCTGGGTCATCGGGTACGACGACGTCGACATGGCGGCTTGGGATTCGTTCAGCCTCACCACCGTGCGCCAGCCCAGCCGCGAAATGGCACGGGTGGGAGCTCGGATGCTGCTGGAGCGCATCCATGCGCCCGGGGAGCCGCCGCGCAGGGTGAATTTTCCATGCGACTTGATCGTCCGCGGCAGCACCGGACTCGCCGAGGCGGCTGCGCGACCTATTGATTTTGTTGCAGATTGAAGTAACGTCGCCCACGTGGACATGGATTTTCCTCACCCTCTGGAAGGAAGAACGCAATGGCTGACGTCACCATCATCGGAACAGGCAACATGGCCCGCGGACTCGCAACCCGCGCACTCGCAGGCCGCAAGACCGTCCAGTTGCTGGCGCATGACGACAAAGCCAAGGCCGATGCCCTCGCGGCCGAGCTTGGGGGCCACGTGACCCCCGGCGTGGTGGGCGATGAGATCAGCGGTGCCATCGTGATTCCCGCCGTTTACTACGATCCCGCCAAGGACGTCGTCGCCAAATACGGCAACGCGCTGGACGGCAAGGTGTACGTGGACATCACCAACCCGGTAGACACGTCCACCTACGAAGGCCTCAGCGTCCCCGATGGCAGCTCCGCGGCCGAAGAGCTCCAGAAATCCACCGGGGCCAGGGTGGTGAAGGCCTTTAACACCACCTTCGCCGGAACGCTTGTCGCCGGTGACGTGGCCGGCCAGCAGCTCGACGTCCTCATCGCGGGCGACGATGAGGACGCAGTGCGGGCCGTGGCGGACTTCGCCTCGGCAGGCGGCCTCCGGCCGATCGTCGTCGGACCCCAGCGCCGCGCCCGGCAGTTGGAGCAGGCGGGATTCCTCCACATACTGCTCTCGGCCAACGACCAGTTGCCGGAGTTCCAGTGGAACTCCGCACTCAAGGTGGTTCCGGCGGGCAGTTAGAAACCCATCGACTGCTCCGCAACTGCCGTTTTCGGGCCTGATAAGGGCAGTTGCGGAGCAATCGATTCCGGGGTTTAGCTCTTGGGCAGCCCTGCCGGGTTAAGTTCCGACTTGGCCACGGCTTCCGCCGACAGGCCCCAGCGGTCCAGGATCTTGCCGTAGGTGCCGTCCTCGATCAGGTGGTTCAGCCCTGCCTCCGCAGCTGCGGCGAAGCCATTGCCCTTCTTGGTGGTGGCGGCGATGCTCGCCTTCAGCGGCCAGCCGCCGTCCACGAGGCCCACCAGCTTGATCTTCTCGTCTGTGGCGGCCTTGTAGGCGGCCGTGGCATTCGGCCCGAACGTCAGATCCGCGCGGCCGGACTGCAGCGCCAGGTTCGAGGCGGAGTCGTCGTCATAGTACTGGAACTCGACCGGCTTCAGTCCCTTGGCCTTGTTCTCCTCGTCCCAGCGCAGCAGGATCGACTCCTGGTTGGTGCCCGAACCGACAATCACGCGCTTGCCGGCCACGTCCGGGGCGGATTCGACCTTGGTGATGTCGCTGCCGCTCTTGGCGTAGAAGCCGAGCTTGTCGTCCCGGTAGCTGGCGAAATCGAACTTGAGCTTGCGCTCCTCCGTGACGGTGACGTTGGAGAGGACAGCCTCGTACTTGCCCGATTCGACGCCGAGGGGCCAGTCCGCCCAGGCGGTGGGAACGATCTCGGCTTCCAGCCCCAGCGTCTGGGCCAGTGCGACGGCGATGTCCACCTCGTTGCCCACCGGCGTCTTGTTATCGGTTGCGTAAACCGCCAGCGGCGGTGCGAACGGGCTGACCGCCACCGTCAGCTTTCCGTCCTTCTTGATCGACTCGGGAACCAGCGCCGCAGCGGCCTCGTCAACAGTGACGGGAAACCGGTCCTGCTCGGGCGTCAGGTTGAAGGTCTTGGCTGATGACGTGGCGGTGTTGGTGGCGGCCGGCGCGTCCGCGGACGCCGCAGCCCCGGGATCGGAGCAGGCGGAAAGCGCCAGCAGGCTGGTCGCGGCGAGGGCCAGGCCCACCGCCGGCTTGAGTGCCGGTTTGAGCGCGCCCCCACGGGACTTGGGAGTGCGTGACTTAAGAGACTGACGGACCATGGTTGCCCCTTGGAAAGTAGCGATGGAAGGAGTTGATGCGAAGGTTGTGGCAGCAACTATCCGGCAGCAAAAAAGCGGCGGTCAAAGCGCGGGGAAACCGGAGGATATACGGCGTAACCGCGATTCATACGGCGTTCGAAGGCGTCATTCGGCCTGCCCAACAGCCCAGTACCGCGGCTAGCATCGAGTATGAGCGATCAATTCACCACCGAACGTGACAGCTACGGCAGGCTCCTGGCAGACCGCGAAGTATGGCGGCAGGCGGGCACCCTCGCCGCCGCCGGGGAGCTGACCGCGCGGTGGCTTGAGGGCACCAGCGAATACCAGCCCGGAACCCTGGCCCCGCGCTTCGACGACGAGACCCTGCCCATCGCCGGCCAACTGGCTGAGCTCAACCGCAGCGGACTGTTCACGAAGGAATCCCAGCCCGGCCTCGGCCCCGAGGCCGGCCATGCCCAGCGCGAGTACGTCACCGGCTTCTGCTCCGCAGAGTCGGCGGCCCTCCTGCTGCGGCTGTCCGCCGAGACGGAACTCATTGCCATCGTCCACGCCCCGGGGGAGGTCAGCCAGGCCTCCGTTCCGGTCACGCTGCACGACGGCGAAGTGGTCACTGTCCTGGGAAGCAGCGAAAGCCCGGTCGAATCGGAGCAGATCCAGGACTGGGCTCGCGAGAGCAGCGAAACCCTCGCCCTCCTGCTGTCCGATTCCTGGTACGTCGAGCTCCTCGACCCGGTCTGGGGCCGGCAGCAGCACCTTTTGCCCGCCGTCCTGGAAACCCTGAAGTCCGCCCCGGACGAGCTGTAGGCCCCCGATTTTTGACGTTCCGCGACTCCTGATGAAGCTCTGAGTCGCCCAGCATGAACGTTTACGACGCCGGGTGAACGCCTGCGTCGACAGCCATTGTGGCCGCCGGAGGCGCCTCCGTAATCTCAATCCAACGCGCAGCGCCATCCCCTCCGCTCCATCATCCAAAAGGAAAACGTCATGTCTTCGTCAAACGAAAACCCGGGCTCCACCCGGATCGCCGCGGGCCAGACCGCCGGCCGGAAACGCCCCAGCGGGCTCAAGATCGGCATCGCCGCCGGCATCCTTGCCGTGCTCGGCGCAGGCGTCGCCGTCGCCACTACGGCGGCCAACAGCTCCGCCCCGGGTTCCGCCCCCGCGGCCGCTGCCACCAGCCCCGCTACCGAACTGAAACTGGGCTACTTCGGGAACATCACCCACGCCACCGCGCTGGTGGGCGTCCAGAAGGGCTTCATCGGGAAGGAGCTCGGCGACACCAAATTGACCACGCAGGTGTTCAACGCCGGCCCTGCCGCCATCGAGGCGCTGAACGCCGGCGCGATCGACGCCACTTACATCGGCCCGAACCCGGCCATCAATTCGTTCGTCAAGAGCAAGGGCGAGTCCGTCAGCGTCATCGCCGGGGCGGCTTCGGGCGGGGCGCAGCTGGTGGTCAAGCCGGAGATCAAGACCGCCGCTGACCTCAAAGGCAAGACCCTGGCCTCCCCGCAGCTCGGCGGCACCCAGGACGTGGCGCTGCGCGCCTGGCTCGGGAAGCAGGGCTACAAGACCAACACCGACGGCGGCGGGGACGTTGCCATCAACCCCACCGAAAACGCCCAGACGCTGAAACTGTTCCAGAACGGCAAGCTCGACGGCGCGTGGCTGCCCGAGCCGTGGGCCTCCCGTCTGGTGCTCCAGGCCGGAGCGAAGGTCCTGGTGGATGAGAAGGACCTGTGGGACGGGTCGCTGACGGGCAAGCCCGGCGAGTTCCCCACCACCATCCTCATCGTGAACAAGAAGTTCGCCGCAGAGCACCCACAGACCGTCGAGGCCCTGCTCAAGGGGCACGTCGAGGCCGTGAAGTGGCTCAACGACACCCCGGCCGCGGAGAAGGCCACGGAGGTGAACGCAGCCCTGAAGGAAGCTGCCGGCAAGGCACTCCCGCAGGAGGTCATTGACCGTTCCCTGAAGAACATCGTGTTCACGGTGGACCCGCTGGCCGGAGCGTTCAAGAAGCTGCTGCAGGACGGTGTGGACGCAGGCACCACCAAGCAGGCTGATATCAACGGCATATTCGACCTGGCCAAGCTGAACGAGGTCACCGGCGGCAAGACGTCTGCCGCAGGGCTGGGCAAGGAGTAACCGAGCAAGGCACGCAAGAGGATCCGGTGGGAACATTCCCGCCGGATCCTCTTGGTTTTAAGTCGTAGCCCCTAGACAGCGCGACGGCGCCGGTCCTAGTTACAGCGCCGTGGAATAGTCCGCAGAATATTCGGGCACGGCCGAGTACTCCGGCACCGCCGAATACTCGGGCACGGCGTCAGGGCCCTCCGTATTTTTCAGGGCGTAGTGAAAGACCATACCGGCCGGGCTCTCCTGGCTTCCGACATACTCGGCGGCAGCCCATTCCCCGCCGGCCACGGCCCCTGCCCAGGCATGGGCCTCCTCCCAGTGGACGGCGGAGGCCACCCGGCCGGGCTGCAGGCTCAGGGACACGGCCACCCGCACCGAAGGCGCGCCGCCGGAGGACCGCGGGCAGGTGAAGCCGACGATGTCCACGGAAACTCCCGGGGTGGCAAGGCACGCCCGCCGGGCCATGGTGGTGGCTGCCGCGTCCAGGCCGGAACCGATGTCCTGCCGCGCCAGTGCGTGCATCTGGCTGCGGAAGGTGCTCAGTTCCGCGCTGCACTGCGTCCTGATCCTGTGAACCAAAGCTGTGATCATGTCCCCCTCGATCCAGGGAGGGCGTTGCGCCGCCCCGTCGCTGATTATGGACTTACACAACCACCGGGTAACTTGCTTCACAACGCTTGGCGACACCCGCCGTCGTGCAACGCAACAGTGCTTCACTTTCCGCAGTGGGGCGTAATAAAGGGAAGCGCTGAACGCAAGAGACGCGCCCCCGTCAGACGTGCATCCGCGCCACGAAGCGGAACCTGTCCCCCCGGAACACCGACTCGGTCCACTCCACGGGCTGCCCGTCCGGGGTGAACCCAAGCCGGTGGACCAACAGCATGGGGGCGCCCATTTCGACGTCGAGAAGCTGCACCTCGGCCGGCCCGGCCAGTTTCGTCTCGACGGTATCCTCCACCTCGGCGATCCGGATTCCGTAGTCCTCGCGCAGGGCAGCGTACAGGGAGCCTCGCTCCGCCACGGTCCTCGCCAGGTCCGGCAGCGGCCCCGCAAGGAACGCAACCTCATGCGCCAGCGGCTCGCCGTCAACCAGCCTGATGCGCTCCACCCGGTGAATGTCCGTTCCCGGCTCCACCGCCAGGCGCCGTGCCGTGGCAGGGTCGGCCGGGAGCACGCTCACGTCCACGATCCGGGCCGCAGCCGTGAGGCCCTGGCTCGCGGCGTCGTCTGTAAAGGACGTGAGCTGGCGGACGTGCGTCACCTTCGGGGGCGCCACGTAGGTCCCCCGCCCCTGTGTCCGGTCCAGGCGGCCCTCTGCCACCAGCTCGCCGATTGCCTGCCGGACGGTGGTGCGGGATGTTCCGTACTGCTCAGCGAGCGCGCGTTCGGTGGGGATCAGCGTCCCGGGCGCCGCGTCCTCGATGAGGGTGAGGATCTGCTCCTTGAGTACGTAGTACTTGGGCAGGGCAGCGGCCGCGGAGGTTTCCATGAATCTGATGGTACCTATTGACACGAAAATTGGTCTAGGCCAAAATAATGGAAATTGGTTTACACCAATTCCGGTTTGAAACAGTTCCAGACCACCAAATCCCCCTCCCACTTCCAAGGACCCAAAGATGTCGTTCCTGCAAGACCTGCGCCAGACGCCCCGCCTCGGCCTCCTGGTGGGCGGCACAGCCGCCACCATCGGCATAATCTACGGCTACGATCTGTCCAATATCGCCGGCGCCCTGCTGTTCATCACCAAGGAGTTCCAGCTCTCCACCAGCCAACAGGAGCTGGTGACCACCGCCGTCGTCGTCGGTGAAGTGCTGGGCGCCGTCCTGGGCGGCTGGCTCGCCAACAAAGTGGGCCGCAAGGCCTGCATGGTGGGCGTGGCCGGAGCGTATGCCGCGTTCGCCGTGCTCAGCGCCCTCGCCGCTGGCGTGCCCATGCTGCTCGTGGCCCGCCTGCTCCTGGGCCTTACCATCGGCATTTCCGTGGTGGTGGTCCCCGTCTTCGTGGCGGAGTCAGCACCGCCCAAGGTGCGCGGCGCCCTGCTCGTCGCCTACCAGGTGGCCACCGTCATCGGCATCATCATCGGCTACCTGGCCGCCTACGTCCTGTCCGCCACCGAAAACTGGCGGCTGATGCTGGGCCTCGCCGCCGTCCCCGCCCTCGCGGTCCTCGCTGTCACCTTCCGCCTCCCGGACACCGCCCGCTGGTACATGATGCGCGGACGCACCGAAGAGGCCCGCCGCACCCTCAGCTCGATCGAGCCGGATGCCGACGTCGACGCCGACCTGGCGGACATGCGCCAGGCCATCAGCGAAGAGCGCGGCGGCGGCCTGCGCGAGATGCTCCGCTCGCCGTACCTGAAGGCGACCGTATTCGTCGTCGGCCTCGGCTTCTTCATCCAGATCACCGGCATCAACGCCGTGGTCTATTACAGCCCCCGCATCTTCGAGGCCATGGGCTTCACGGGCAACGCCGCCCTCCTGCTACTGCCCGCGCTGGTCCAGGCCGCTTCCCTGGTGGCCGTGTTCGTCTCACTGTCCCTGGTGGACCGGGTGGGCCGGCGCCCCATCCTGCTCGGTGGCATCGGCATGATGATCGCGGCCAACGCCATCCTGGTGGGCGTCTTTCTGGCCGGACGCGACTTCGGCGGAATCCTGACCGTGGTCGGCTTCCTCGGAGTGCTGCTGTTCACCGTGGGCTTCACGTTCGGCTTCGGCGCGCTGGTGTGGGTCTACGCAGGTGAGTCGTTCCCCGCACGGCTGCGTTCCCTGGGCGCCAGCGCCATGCTGACCTCGGACCTCGTGGCCAACGTGATCGTCGCGGCGTTCTTCCTGACCATGCTGCAGCGGCTCGGCGGTGCCGGCACGTTTGCGGTGTTCGGTGCGCTGGCCATCGCCGGCTTCGTCTTCGTCCACCGCCTGGCCCCCGAAACCAAGGGCCGGAACCTCGAGGAAATCCGCCACTACTGGGAAAACGGTGCCCGCTGGCCGGAAGCCACCGGCAACAATGACAGCAGCAGCACGCCGGCGGCCAAGTGATGCGGCTCATCCTCGGCTTGGACCGTGTCCTTGGTTTGGACATCGGCGGCTCCAAGACGCACGCCATTCTGGCGGAGATTGAAGGGACAGACGACGGCGGGACAACAGTTCCCCGGCAGCTCGCCGAATGCACGGTGGGCAGCGCAAACATCGCCTCGGTCGGGCCTGACGAAGCCGCAGCGTCGCTCGATGACCTCGCCGCGCGGCTGGGCATCGGTGACCCTGTGAACCACGGAATACACACCGTGTTCGCCGGGGCCGCGGGAGCAGACACACCCGCGGCCCGGAAACGGCTGGCCGGCCTCCTCTCCCGACGCTTCCCCGGAGCCCGGATCCAGGTAGATCACGACACCCGCATCATCCTCGCCGCCGGTGGCCTGACGGCAGGCACCGTCCTCATCTCCGGCACCGGCTCCGCCGCGTGGGCGAAGTCCGCCGACGGCCGGGAAGCCCGGGCCGGCGGCTGGGGCTACCTGCTCGGCGACGAAGGAAGCGGCTACGCCGTGGCCCGCAGCGCGGTCCGTAACGCCCTGCAGGACTCCGACGACGGCCTGCCCGCCGGGCCGCTGACGTCTCAGCTGCTGGCGCAGACCGGAGCCGCGGAACCCGCTGAGCTCCTGGATTTGTTCTACCGCAGGCCGGAGCGCCGGTACTGGGCCGGGCTGGCCGGAACCGTATTCGACCTCGCCGCCTCGGACGCTGCGAGCGCAGCCATCGCCGACGACGCCGCCCGGCAGCTCGCCCGCCTGGCCCTGACGGTGAACCGACGGCTGCGCACCATTCCGGAAAATGCGCCGGTGCTGCTGGCCGGCGGCATGCTGGTGAACCAGCCGGCGCTGGCTGTGCGGGTGCTTGAGCTGCTGGCAACCGGCGGCCTCACCGAAGTCCGAGTGCTGGACCGTTCCCCCGCCTGGGGCGCCGTGGAGCTGGCCAGCCCGCTTGCCGGCGCACCAACCCGGCCTGCCGCCACAATTTCCGCCTGACCGGCGCCGCACAATTTCCCTTTGTCCCTGACCCACTGATCCCCCCAAGGAGACCCATGACCGCCCAGCGCACCGAAATCACCGCCACCTCACCCGTTCCCGGTTCCCTGATGGCCGCCGAAATCCTGGAACAGCCGGAGGCGCTCGCCCGGCAGCTTGAGCGGGGGCGCCCTGTCATCACCCGGCTGGCCGCCACCCTCCGGGACGCAAACATCAAGTACGTGCTCCTGGCCGCGCGCGGCACCAGCGACCACGCGGCCCTCTACGCGAAGTACCTCATCGAGACGGTGCTGGGGCTCCCGGCGGGGCTGGCATCGCCGTCGAGCCTTACGGTGTACGGCGCCGAACCGAAGATGGACGGGGTGCTGTGGCTGGCGGTCAGCCAGTCCGGCGGCTCCCCGGACCTGGTGGACTCCACCGCCGCTGCCGCCCGGGGAGGTGCCCTTACCGTGGCCGTCACAAACGCGCCGTCCTCACCGCTGGCGGCTGCCGCCCGGCACCACCTGGACATCCTGGCCGGGCCGGAGCGCGCCGTGGCCGCCACCAAGAGCTACACCTCGCAGCTGCTGGCGCTGTGGCTGCTGGTTGACGCGTGGGCAGGAGGGAACGGCGCGGAAGCGGCGGACCTGCCGCGTCTCGCTGCCGATGTCCTGGCCCGGCCGGAGATACTGGAGGTGGCAGACCGCTACCGCTTCGTGAACCACATCGTCACCACGGGACGCGGCTTCTCCTATCCCACCGCACGGGAGGCGGCACTGAAACTGATGGAAACGTCCTACCTGGCCGCTCACGCCTTCTCCGGCGCCGACCTGCTGCACGGGCCCTTCGCCCTGATCGACGCCGACCGGCCGGTCATCGCCGTCGCCTCCCCCGGCGCCGGCGGCCGCGCCCTGCATCCCGCTCTGGACCGGCTGGCCGAACGGGGCGCGGATGTCTGCCTCGTGGGCGACCCCGGTGCCGCCCGTCCGCGGAACCATGTGGTGCCGCTGCCCGCAGTCCATCAGCAGCTCTCCCCGATCCTGGAGATCATGCCCCTGCAGCGGCTGGCGCATGCGATGGCGTCAGCCCGCCACCTGGACCCGGACGCTCCCCGGGGCCTGCGCAAGATCACGGAAACCTGGTGAGTCCGACGCTCATTGCTGCTTCCCGGGTCATCCTGCCCAGTGACGCTAAAACCAGTGCTGTGCTGGAGCCCGGCTGGGTCGAGACCGACGGCGGCCGGATCGCCGCGGCGGGTCCCGGGCTGCCCGCCCGGGAGCCCGACGCCGATTTTCCCGACGCCACCCTCGCCCCGGGCTTTGTGGACGCCCACATCCACGGCGGCGGCGGCTCCAGCTTCAACGACGCCGACCCCGCTGCCGCCGCGGTCCGGATCGCCGGGGTGCACCGTTCCCACGGCACCACGACCCTGATGGCCAGCCTGGTCACCGCCCCGCTCACCCAGCTTGAGAAGGCGGTGGCCGCGCTTGCCCCCCTTGTGGAGGAAGGCGTTCTGGCCGGGATCCATCTGGAGGGCCCCTGGCTCAGCCCCGACCACCGGGGCGCCCACGCTGAGGATCTTCTGCTTTCCCCGGAACCGGTGGCCGTCGACCGGCTGATGCTGGCCGGGCGGGGCACCGTCCGGATGGTCACCATCGCGCCGGAACTGGAAGGCGGCCTGGCCGCCGTCCGGCAGATCACCGGCTACGGTGCCGTCGCGGCCATCGGCCACACGGGCGCCGGCTACGACCTGGCGCGGCAGGCGATCGCGGCCGGGGCCACCGCCGGTACGCACGTGTTCAATGCGATGCGGCCGCTGCACCACCGGGAACCCGGCCCCGCACTGGCGCTGCTGGAGGATCCCGCGGTGTTTGCCGAGGTGATAGCGGACGGCGTCCACCTCCACCCCGCGCTGGTCCGCTTCATTGCCGCCAGCCCGGCGCGCGCCGTCCTCGTCACCGACGCCATGGCGGCGGCCTGCGCGCAGGAGGGCAGGTACCGGCTGGGCGGGCTGGACGTCCAGGTGTCCGACGGCGAGGCGCGCCTGGTCAGCGACGGCACCATCGCCGGCAGCCTCCTCACGCTGGATGCGGCGGTGCGGCACGCTGTCCACGACGCCGGCATCCCGCTCGCCGATGCCGTCCGCGCGGCCAGCCAGAATCCGGCGGACATGCTGGGGCTGTCCGACGTCGGACGCATCGAAGCCGGCCGGAAGGCGGACCTGGTGGTCCTCACGCCGGATCTGAAGGTGGCCGCCGTGATGAAGGCAGGCGAATGGCTCGCTGGCTGAGCCCTGCTGCTGGTTGAGCGGCGGTGGGGTTGAGCGGCGCTGGTCGTTAGTCCTCCGCGCTCTGGTTCAGCACCTGGAAGTTGGGGCCGATGTTGACTTCCACCTCGGACCCGTCGCTCTTGCGGATCTCGACCTCGTAGGAGGAACCGGCGTCGTCGCCCCGTTCGACCTCGGTGACCTGTCCGGGGCCCACTTTGGCCATTGCGGCGTCGACGGCTTTGTCGCGGTCGGTCTGATTCAGCGGCTGCTGGGTGCCCCCGTTGCCCGTTGTGTCATCATCGAAGGGGTTCACGGAAGCCGCAGCCACCGACGCGCCCCCCAAAGCCGCCACAGCGACCGCCGCTCCGATGATCCACGCTGTTCTCTTGCGCACGGCAGACTCCTTTCTCATCGTTTTTTCCAGTGTCCCCCTGCGAAGGGAACCGGACAAGGAGCGTTGGTCTCGCTCGGCGGACCCGGCAGGAGCCGGTCCTTGCGGGCGCCGCTCTTTGCCGGCGGCCCGGGGGTAGCCTAGGGGCAGGAGGGCAACATGGCGGTCAGGAGTGCAGGCCTTCTGCTGTATCGGCAGAACAGCGGGGCGGAAGTGGAAGTGTGGATCGCCCACATGGGCGGCCCCTTCTGGGAGCGCAAGGATGAGCGCGCCTGGTCGATTCCGAAGGGCGAGTACCCCGAAGGGGAGGATCCGCTGGCCGCGGCACAGCGTGAGTTCGCCGAGGAAATGGGAGTCCCGGCGCCGGCCGCGGATTACGTGCTGCTCGGCACCTTCCGGCAGCCCTCGGGCAAGCTCATCACGGCGTTCACGGCGGAATCCGCCTTCAAGCCCGAAAAAATCCTGAGCAACACGTTTCCGCTGGAATGGCCCAAGGGCTCAGGAACGGTCCAGCACTTCCCCGAGATCGACCGCGCCGAGTGGATCGGTGAATCCGAAGCACGAATAAAGCTCGTCAAGGGCCAGCTGCCAATCCTCGACGCGCTGCTCGAGCACCTCGGGGCATGACGCCGTTGAGATCGGCATACCTGCATCTGGCCACGGTCGCCATGGACGCCGCCCAGGACGGCATGCGAGCCCCCGATGTTGCCGCCCTCGGCGCGGCGGTCACCCGCGAGCTGTGCGGAAGCTGGGACCACCCGCCGCCCTGCCCGCTCGCGCCGCACCATACCCGGCCTGAGCAAAAAGGTGACACCGTCACGCTGCGGATCATCTTCGCCACCGAACCGGCGAATGAGGCCCTGGTCCGCAGCCGGATAGACGGCGCCCTCCGCCAGGGAAGCCTTGCCGGCCCGGATGGGCGTACCAGCCATTGGACGTTCCTGGGCGGCGGCCCGGGCGAACTCGAATACTCCGAGGCCGAGCACGCGCGGCGCCTTACCGACTCCTGAGACGCCGCTAGCCTGCCGCCACCCTGACTGGCCTATCCTGGCTGCCCCAGGACCGTCCGGTAGATCCCCGTGTGGTCCAGGTCGCCGTCGCCTGCGTCCACCATGAGCTCGAAGGCGCTGCGGACGCTGGCGGAGAGAGGCAGCTTCAGCCCGCTGTCCTTGGCGATCTCGGCGATGAAGTTCAGGTCCTTCAGCTGGTTTTTCGCGGACCCGCCGCCCTCGAAGTCCCCGTCGATCCAGCGCTGCCCCTTCTGCCGGAGGACTTCCGAATTCGCCAGGCCGCCGGCCAGGATGGACTGTACCTTCCCAAGGTCCAGCCCGGTGGCGGTCGCCACGGCCATCGCCTCGGCCAGCGCCGTGACCGTGGCGGACACGACGATCTGGTTGCAGGCCTTGACCGTGGACCCCGCACCCGCTTCGCCGAACCAGACCACCGTGGAACTGTAGAGCTCGAAGAGCGGCAGGAGGCGCCGCACTGTCTCGCGCGGCCCTCCGGCCATGGTGCTCAGCCGGCCCTCCTCGGCTCCGATGGTTCCGCCGCTGAGCGGCGCGTCCACCACCGTAACCCCGTACCGGCTCCGGCACTCCTCGGCGAACCGGGCCACGGCCACCGGGGACACTGTTCCGTGGATGACCAGGACAGGGTCCTCGATGCCGGCCGCCTTCCATCCGGCCAGCAGCCCGTCTTCGCCGGCCAGAAGGCCGGCGACCTGCGGCAGGTCCGGCAGGACGGTCAGGACGACGCCGGCCGCAGCCTCCGCCGGGGTGCCGGCCACCTGTCCCCCGCCGATGGCCCTGGCCTTTTCCGCGGTGCGGTTCCAGAGCGTGAGGGGAACACCGGCGGCCAGGATGTTGCGGGCGATCGGGGCGCCCATTGGGCCCGTGCCCAGCAGGGCGACGGACATCGGAACCCCGGGCTTCAACTCATTCTGTGTGCCTGCCACTGCTTTGTCTGTCACTGTGCTCACGTCGTTAGAAGGGGATCAGGCCGGCCATGGCGGGCAGGAAGGTGCTGAACCACGGAACGGCGGCAAGCACCAGCAGCCCGATGAACACCGCGATGAGGTAGGGCCAGAAGTGTTTGAGGCTCTTTTCCACGGTCTCGAGGCCGGTTGCGCACGCCACGTAGAAGCCGACACCGGCCGGCGGAGCGAACGAACCGATGCCCATGGAAATGATCAGCACCATGGCGTACTGCACCGGGTTGACGCCGAATTCGGTGGCGATGGGCAGAAGCAGCGGCGCGAAGATCAGGACCGCGGGCAGGCCTTCGAGCAGCTGGCCCATGATGATCAGCAGCACGATAGTGAACAGCATGAAGAGCAGCGGTGAGTCGCCCAGGCCGGACATGAGGTCATGGATCTGCTGGGATACCCCGGCCAGGGCAAGCGTCTGGGCGAGCGGTGAAGCTGCCGCGATGATGAACAGAACCATGCCCGCCGTCGTCGTGGTTTCCCGCAGGGTATCGCCCAGCAGCCGCTTGCTGCCGCGCCGGTAGGCGGCCGCGAGAACGAAGGCGTAGGCGACGGCGACCGAGGACACCTCGGTGGGGGTGGCGAAGCCGCTGAGGATGCCCACCACCATGCCGACCGGAAGCAGCAGCGTGGGGATGGCGAAGAACGTGGCCGAGCCGCGCGCACGCCAGGTGGCCTTGGGGCTGGCAACGCCGCCTTGCTTCTTTGCGCGAAGGAAGACGAGCGCCATGACCACGAGGGCCAGGAAGGCAGCCGGAACGAAGCCGGCGAGGAACAGCGTGGTGGTGGAAATCGTGGTGATGGAGCCCATGATGAGCAGGACGATGCTTGGCGGGATGGTCTCACCCATGATGGCCGAGGCGGACAGCACCGCCACCACCTCGCCGCGCGGGTACTTTCGTTCCTCAAGCATGCCGCGCATGGTGGTGCCCACGGCGGCGACGTCCGCAACCTTGGAGCCGGAGATGCCCGAGAAGATGTACATGGTCACGACAACCACCTGCAGCAGGCCGCCCCGCAGGTGCCCGATGAGCGCGTCCACCAGCTTGGCGAGCGGCAGGGTCAGGCCGGCAGAGTTCATGACGGTTCCCGCGAGGATGAAGAACGGGATGGCCAGCAGCACGAAGCCCTTGGCCCCCGACGCCATGCCGATCGGGATGGCGCTGACCTCGGAGATACCACCGAGGTAGAGGTAGATGCCCGAAGCCAGCGCGAGGACAAACGCGATGGGCAGGCCAAGGAACAGCAGGGCGAACAGGGCAACCAGAACCACGCCGAGGAGGAGGTTGGGCGAGGCGGTGTAGAACAGCGGCTGGGACAGGACAACGACGGCGGCCAGGGCTGCGGTGATCCCCGCGCCGACCAGAACGGCGCGGCGCGGCTGGCGCCAGAGCTTCAGGACGGCAAACCAGGCGATCAGCACCATGCCGATGGAGAAGGGCAGCGATACCCAGAACACCGGCAGCTGGAGGATCGGGGTCTTTTCCTCGAGCTGCTGGACCAGGGTGGGAACGAAGAGCGCAAAGGCGCCCGCACTCATGACGAAGACGAGGCAGTCGACGAGGGCCGCCAGATACGGCTTCCAGTGTGCCGGAAGCCGCATGATCAGGGCCTGGACGGCCATGTGCGCACCCTTGGGATAGGCGATCGCACCGCCGATGAAGGCGATGGTCAGGAGCGCAATTTCAGACACTTCCTGGGTCCAGAGCACAGAGTCGCCCGTGACGACCCTGACCGCGATGTTCAGCAGGATCACGACGAGCTCGGCGAGGATCGCCGCGCCTACTGTCCATTCCAGTGCCTTGTCCAGCCAGACCGCTCCGCTCCAGCGCGGTGCGACGTGCCCGTGGTGAAGGATCTCTTCCGCATCAGACGGAAGGACCTCTTCGAGTTCCTTGAGGGCGAGTGTATGTTCCATGTTTTTCCAGACTGTCATCGTTGAAAGCGGGATGCTGAGTGCGGGGATGCTGTTCGGGGGAATGCTGTTTGAGGGCCGGGGCGCCGGAGGGCGCTCCGGCCCTCAAAGGGGCTTACTTGGCTGCGGCGATCGCCTGGTCGAAGAATTCCTTGCCGATCAGCTTCGAGAAGTCCGGGTAGAGGCTCTTTGAAACGGCCTTGAACTGCTCAAGCCCGGCGGCGGTCGGCTCGTTGGCCTTCATGCCCTTGGCGGTGAGCTCGTCGAGCTGCTTTCGGGACTGCTCCTCGTCGTAACCGGTCTTGAAGGTGGCCGTCTCAGCCGAGGCGTCCGTCAGGATCTTCTTCTGGTCCTCGTTCAGCGAGTCCCACTTCTTGGAGGACAGGGCCAGGACCCAGGCGTCGTTGATGTGGTGCGTCAGCGAGACGTACTTCTGGACCTCCGAGAACTTGTTGGTCCACGGCACCTCGATCGGGTTTTCCTGTCCGTCGATGGTTCCGGTCTGCAGGCCGGTGAAGACCTCCGAGAATGCCATGGTGGTGGGGCTGGCGCCCAGCTTGCCGAAGAAGTCGGTCCACAGCGGGTTGCCCGGGACGCGGATCTTCAGGCCCTTCAGGTCCGAGGGCTGTTCGATGGGGCGTTCGGAGTTGGTGATCTGGCGGCCGGTCCGGGTGAGGAAGGACAGGGCAACGGTGTTCTTTTCCTTGAGCTTTTCCTTCAGGACGTCGCCCGGCTTGCCCGCCAGGAACGCAGCCTCTTCCTTCGTGTCATCGAAGAGGTAGGGGATGCTGATCGCGTTCATTTCCGGCACCACCGACGCGTACACCGACGTCGACAGGATCAGCGCGTCCAGCGACCCGCCCTGCAGCCTCGTGACGGCGGCGTTCTGGTCCCCGCTGAAGCTCGTACCGTTCGGCACCACCGTGACAACCACCGAGCCGTTGGAGGTCTTCTTCACCTGGTCGGCGAAGTGCTGGGCCGAGACACCCACCGAGGAGGTCAGCGGGTCCGGGATGGACAGCTGGATCTTGGCCACCGGCGAGCCACCGCCGGGCGCCCCGGAGGCGCAGCCGGCGAGGACGGAGGCGGCGAGGGTGCATGCCAGCACTCCGGTGAGGGCGCGGGTCTTCGATTTCATGTGATGCCTTTCTTCATTGGAAGGAGTCTTGTGAATTGCTGGATGCAATTAGGAGGTCAGGGCGGCTTCGGTAACAAGCGCCTCGGTTTCGCGGCGCAGCTCGAGGGCCTGGGCGAGCGAGTCGTCCATGATGACGTCTTCCCAGCGGACGGTGGCACCCTTGGCGACGTCGGCACGCAGCTCGACGTGGTGTGCCAGGGCTACCGGCAGGGCGCCGATGGCCACGGAGTGCTTGGCCGAGACGAGCTTGCCCCAAACGGTGAAGCCGCCCTCGCCGTCGAGGAATTCGCCGGCCTTCAGGTCCTTCTTGGCGGTGGCGACGACGTCACCGAAGAAGCCGACGGGCGAGCCTGTTGCAATGCCGCGGAGGGCTGCGTTGGCAATCGACATGTTCAGCTCGAGGCCCACGTAGTGGTACGGGCGGTACAGGGCTGCGTACTGGCCGGTGGGGTCCGGGTGCCACGGGTATTCATTGAAGCAGCCGGAGACGTAGCCGTTGGTGGCCTTGACCACGACGAAGACGCCTTCCTGGGTGTTGTGGCTGATCCAGCTGCCGTCGCGGTTGACGCTGGACATGACGTCCACGCTTCCCTCGTGCGCCAGGGCACCCCCGACGTCGGCCGGGCGGCAGATGGTGGCAATTTCCTCCACGTCACCGGGCGTGAAGCTCAGCCCGTTGTCAGAGGGCACCAGGCCGGCACCGTTGGCGACGGCTGCCATCTCGATGGATGCCTTGGTGCCGTCACGGAAGGAGGTGTGCATGTACGGGTTGAGCTGGCCGGAGTCGGTGAGCTCCTTGGAGAACTCCCAGTTTTCCCAGACGTTGTCCGGGTTCATCTCGTGGTAGTGCTCGAGGTACTTGGCACCCTTGCCGGCACATACGACGTCGAAGCCGCTGGTCCGGGCCCAGTCCACCAGTTCCATGATGAGCGCGGGCTGGTCGCCGTACGCCATGGAATAGACGACGCCGGCCTCTTCCGCGCGCTTGGCGAGGGCAGGACCCGCAAGGGCGTCGGCCTCGACCGTGACCATGATGATGTGCTTCTTGGTTTCGATCGCCCGCAGCGCGTGCTTGACGCCGACGATCGGGTTGCCGGTGGCTTCAACGATGACGTCGATGTCGACGTCGAACAGCTCGTCAGCGTTTGCCACGATAGTGGTGGAGCGGTTCTCCAATGCGGTGGCGATGTCCGGAGCGATCTGGTTCTGGGGCCAGCCGACCAGTTCGAAGGCGCCCTCAGCCCGCTTCACGTTGATGTCAGCGATGGCCACAACATGGATGCCCGGGATGTTGTTTGCCTGGGCCAGGTACATGGTGCCGTACCGTCCGGCCCCGATGAGGCCCACTCGAATGGGACGGCCCTGGTTCTCGCGGTCGCTAAGAAGCTTGTGAAGGTTCATGGGGATCTCTCTGATTGATGTCTGACCGAAGAGAGACAACCTCCACCGTGGGGCCGGTGGAGCAGCTCTTCGGCGTTGCTGCTGTGATTTGGGTTACCGAGTGGAACCGGTTCCACTTTTGTACCAGTCGGTGTTAGGCTGTGTCAACAGATGTCGGTGAAGACCACCGGTTGCAAGGAGGAGCATTGAAGAAGGCGCCCACTATCCGCGATGTGGCGGCAGCGGCGGGGGTCTCCGTATCCGTAGTCTCGCGGGTGCTGAACCCGGACTCCGGCCCGGTCGCCCCGGCCAAGCGCGAACAGGTCCTGAACGTCATCAGTGAACTCGGGTACCGTCCCCGCGCTGCGGCGCGTGAACTCAGCGCGGGCCACGCACTCACCGTCGGCCTGGTGGTCACGGACCTCGCCAACCCGTTCTTCGCCCAACTGGCGGACCGTGTTGTGTGGGAAGCCCGCAGCCACGGTGTGCAGGTGGTGGTCATGACCACGCAGGAGGACCCGCACCTTGAGGCGGAATCCCTGGACACGCTCCTCGACCGTTCGGTGGGCGGCGTCATCGCCACGCCAACGGGCGGAAACGTCGAGAAATGGGACCGCCTACGGGACCTCGGGGTACACGTGGTTTTCGTGGACCGCGCCATTGCGGAGCTCAGCGACGTCGACGTCGTCAGCATCGAAAACTCCGACTCGGCCAGGCGCGCAACCGATCACCTTATCGCCCTCGGCCACGAGCGGATCGCCCTCATCACCGGCCCCGCCAGCACGTCCACCGGCCGTTCCCGGATCGGCGGCTACCGGGCGGCCCTCGAAAGCGCTTCGCTTAGCCTCGATCCCATGCTGGTCAGGGACGTTCCCTTCCGCGGAGACGGCGGGGGTGACGCCGTCGGGTCCCTCCTTGCGTCCCCGGACGCCCCCACCGGATTGATCGTCGCCAACACCGCCCAGGTGCAGAGCTCGGTCCGGCGCCTCGTCCAGATGGGCGTCCGGATACCCGACGACCTCTCGGTTATCGTCTTCGACGACAACCCGTGGACCGAACTGACAAGCCCGCCGCTCAGCGTGATCCGGCAGCCGATCGGCATGCTGGCGGTGCATTCCCTCGAACTCGTCCTCGGCCGAATGCAGGGCCGGCTCCCCGCGGGTGCCAGGACCATCGAAGTCAAGGCGGATTTTGTGCCGCGCAGCAGCTGCGTTGCACCGGTCGGCCTCGTCGCCAGCAAGTCCGTAACCGGGTAAGGAAAAGGAAAACCCATGACCGTAGTTGTCACCGCCATGTTCACACCCAAGGAAGGCGCCTTCGACGACGTCGTGGCCGCCCTCTCCCCCGCCATCGCGGAGGTCCACGAGGAGCCGGGCTGCGAACTGTACGCCATCCACGAAGCCCCGAACGGCCAGATCGTCATGATCGAAAAGTGGGAAAGCGCCGAACTCCTCGATGCCCACGGCGCCGGCGACCCCGTCAAACGCCTTAACGCCTCCCTTGAGGGGCTCCTGGCGGAGCCGGTGGAGGTGACGCGGCTGGCCGCAATCCCCGCCGGCACCAGCGCGCAGGGCGCACTCTGATCTGAAGGCTTACGCCTGAAGAAACGACGGCAGCCCCTTGCCTGCGCAGGTCAGGCGGGGGCCGCCGTCGATCCCCTGACCACCAGCTCGGGGTCCACGAGCTCCGTCCGGACCGGCAGTCCCGGATCCTTCATGCGGTCCAGCAGTGCCTTCGCAGCCCCGGCACCCACCTCGCCGTTGCGGCCGTCGATGGTGGTCAGGCGCAGAAGGTTCGCCGACGCGAGCGGCGAATTGTCGTAGCCGATCAGGGAAAGCTCCTCCGGGATGCGCCGCCCCCGGTCCCGCGCCGCGGCCGCCACACCCATCGCCATCACGTCGTTGGCCGCGAAAATCGCCGTGATCGCCGGGTACTGGTCCAGCAGCCTCAGCGCACCCTCGTAGCCGTCCGGCTCCATCGTCTGCCCGTGGCCCTGCACCGTGTGCGGCTGCAGCCCGTGGTCGCGAATCGCGGCCTCAAACCCCTTCGCCCGCAGACGGGCGGCGCCGCCCCCGCCGGTCACATGCCCGATTTCCCGGTGCCCGAGCCCGATCAGGTGCTCGGTGGCCAAGCGGCCGCCGGCCTCGTCGTCGTTGGCGACGATATCCGCCCCCGGGACCACGACGTCCCGGTTGCCCGCCACCACCGCGGGAACGTCGACGGCGGCGAACATCTCCTGCGTGGGTTCGGTCGCGATCACTATGCCGTCCACCCGCAACGACATGAGGCCGTCCACCGGCGTCCGGTCCAGGTGGGCGTTGAACGACGGGTCGGCGACGGCCACGCGGAAGCCGAGCGGTGCAAGTTCGTCGTGCAGCCCGCCCAGCAGGCTGACGAACCAGAGGTTCCGGTAGTCGTCCAGAACGACGCCGATTGTCCGGGACCGGTTGCCGGCCAGGGTCGCTGCCGCCCGGCTCGGGCGGTAGTTCAGCCTTTCGATGGCCTCCTCGACGGCAGCCCGGCGGGCGGCCGAGACGCCGGGCGCGCCGCGCAGGACCAGCGAGACCAGGGATTTCGACACCCCGGCCGCGGAAGCGACGTCGTAAATGTTCGGGCGTTTTCCGGTCTCCTGGGTCACTCTGCCATTGTCGCCCATGCACTGACCTTATAGGGATATTGACAGGACAAAGTTCCGCCCCTATCGTGTTTATGGAGCGCTCCATTTTGCGTCCCACGTCACAGCGGTCGAGTCCCGCAAAGCCCGTTTCAAAGGAGAAAACCAATGCCCACAGATCTCGGCGTAGCCGTCATCGGGGCGGGCATGGCCGGCAAGGCCCACGCCGCCGCCTTCCGCACCGCATCCGCCCTGTACAACCCCGTCCTGCCGCCGATCCGGCTCGTTTCCGTCGGAGACGTTAACCCGGAGTTCGGTTCCCTCGCGGCACGGCGCTTCGGCTACGAGCGCAATGACACCTCATGGCAGGCCATCGCCGAGGCCGATGACATCGACGTCGTCAGCGTTGTCATCGCCAACTCGCTGCACCGGGAAGTGGTGGAGGGCCTCCTGGCCGCCGGCAAGCACGTATTGTGCGAGAAGCCGCTGAGCGACACCCTGGAGGATGCCCGGGCCATGGCCGACGCCGCCCGCAGCGCCTCCTCGATCGCCCGCATCGGGTTCACCTTCCGCCGCACCCCGGGCATCGCCTACATCCGCGACCTCATCCGGAACGGGACCCTGGGCAGGGTGCTGCACTTCAGCGGCCGCTACTGGACGGACTACGGCTTCAGCCCGGATGCGCCCATGAGCTGGCGCTACAAGGGCGGCCCCGGCTCCGGCGCGCTGGCCGACGTCGGAAGCCACCTCGCGTACGTGTCGGAGTTCCTCTGCGGCGACATCAAGTCCATCAGCGGCGGCCGCCTCAGCACGGCGATCGACAAGCGGCCCCTGCCGCTGGGCGCCGTCATCGGACATGACCACGCCGCCGTCAGCGACACCTACGAGGCCGTGGAGAACGACGACTACGCAGCCTTCTCCGCCGAGTTCGAAAACGGCGCCGGCAGCTTCGAAGTCTCCCGCGTGGCAGCCGGCCATGCCAACAGCCTCAACTTCGAGGTCTTCTGCGAGAACGGCTCCGCGAAGTTCGACCAGCGCCGCCCCGGCGAGGTCCAGCTCTTTCTCAATGACGGCTCCGGCCACGAGAGCGGCTACCGCCAGGTCATCCTCGGCCCGGGCCACCCCTACATCGCCGGCGGCCTTGCCATGGACGCCCCCGAGGTCGGTTTCGGCCAGAACGACGCGTTCGCCTACCAGTCGCGTGCGTTCCTCGAAGAGGTAGCCGGCCTCAGCGAAGCGGAATCCCTGCCGCGCTGCGCTACCTTCGACGAAGGCGTCCGCAACATGGAACTGCTCGCCGCCGTCACCGAATCAGCCCTGAACAACGGAAAGATGATCACGCTATGAAGCTCGGCGTCTACAACGCAATCCTGCACGACCGCCCGCTGCCCGAGGCCCTGAAGGTCGTCGCAGACCTGGGCCTGACCGGCATCGAAATCAACTCCGGCGGGTTCCTGCCGGCGGTGCACGTTCCCACCTTCGACGACATCCTCGAAAGTGACGCCGCGCGCGATGACTACCTCGCGATCTTCGAGGGCACCGGCGTCTCCATCGCGGGACTGAACTGCAACGGCAACCCGCTGCACCCCAACCGCGCCATCGGCGACAAGCACGCCGAGGACATCCGCCGCTCCATCCGCCTGGCCCACCGCCTCGGACAGAACCGCGTGGTCACCATGTCAGGCCTCCCCGGCGGGGAACCCGGCGCCACCGTGCCGAACTGGATCGTCAATGCCTGGAACTCCGCGGCGCTGGACGTCCTGGACTACCAGTGGGGCGTCGCCGCCAAGTTCTGGAAGGAAACCGACCGGCTCGCCGCCGACCACGACGTCAAGGTCGCCCTGGAACTGCACCCGCAGAACCTCGTCTTCAACCCCGCCGACGTGTACAAGCTGGTCGAACTGACCGGCGCCACCCACGTGGGCGTCGAGCTCGACGCCTCCCACCTGTTCTGGCAGCAGATGGACCCGGTGGCCGTGGTCCGTGAACTTGGCCCGCTGGTCTTCCACGCAGCCGCCAAGGACGTGCGCGTCAACAAAGACACCGCCGCGGTTTATGGTGTCCTCGACAACCGCTTCCGCCGGCTTTCCCCCGAGGAGAACCGCACCAACCTCGGCGGCGACGAATGGGCCAACGAATGGCCCAAGCCCGCCGCCTGGGACTTCGTCGCTCTCGGCAAAGGCCACGACACCGCCTACTGGACCGAGTTCCTGCGCGCCCTCCACGAGGTGGACCCCGACATGCTCGTCAACATCGAACACGAAGACGTCGAACTCGGCCGCATCGAAGGCCTCGAAGTCGCCGCCAAGGTCCTGAAGGACGCGGACGCAGCTTTGGCTGCCTCGCTGGTCAACCACTAACCGCAACCCGCAACACACACACCACCACGGAAGCCTGCCGGCACCAGCCGGCAGGCTTCCGCTTTGTCCGGAGCCGCACGGCCCGCGGGTATCGTAGTTTTGACTTCGCTGCCACAGGTTCAACGGCCTGCCGCACCTCGGAAATCTCGCACCTGCCTTAGCCCCCGCAGGCCGCTGCCTGCAATATTGTGTCTGGGCTCGTGTCGGTGCTGCAAGCATTCGGTTCCGGCTGCTGGCGCTGGATTCTGCTCGCCGCCGCCGCGCTGGTCACCGTCGTCATGCTCATGATTGTGGGCTGCTTCGTGACGTTTCGCGGTGCGGTTCGGCTCGCCTTCTGGGGCACCGGTCCCACCATGCTCGTCGCTGCGGTTTTGACCGCCGTCGGATTCCTCGTCTGCGTGTTCACGGCCGAGGAAACCAAGGGCATGACGCTGGCCCAGGCCGGCGGCGAGCCGGAATCCGCAACCAGTAACGATGAGCAGTCGCTCCAGACAGACTAGCGGCGCGAACTAGTCGCAACAAAGGCGTGCCGTTCAGGTTTCCCACCTGGGCGGCACGCCTTTGTTTTCCCGGCCGGACGGCGGTCGAAGTCCATAGTCTCCGCGGAAATCGCCCAGCAACTGGCGCCGGCCCAAGAGCGCCGACCTGCGGGACCTGATGACCTGGCGGCAGCCACGGCAGCCACGGCCGGCTCAGAGGCGCGGCTGGCTTCCAGTCGCTCCGATGAGCAGGACGTGCGGCGTCTTTTGAAGCTCGCCCAAGGGTTGGCCCCGCTGGTTGAGCCTGTGGTTTCGGCAGGCTCAACCAGCGGGGGCTAGCGGATGCCCTGGTCGGAGAATTTCACGACGTCCGCCGCGTTGGACTTGTCAACGATGGTGGGCCCGGTGAGCACCGGCTGCCCGCCGCCGAGCTTGAAGCCGCCCCGCTTGGCCTGCCACAGGGCGTCCACGGAACCGTAACCCTGGAGCCAGGGCTGCTGGTCCACCGTGAACAGCACGGTGCCGTCCGCGATCTTCTGGGCAAGCTCCTTGTTCAGGTCAAAGGAGGCGACCTTCGCCGAGCTGCCCGCAGTTGCGACGGATTTCAGCAGGGTGAGCGTGACGGGTGCCCCCAGGCCGATGATGACGTCGGCGTCTTTGGCTGCCTGCAGCTTGGCCGTTGCCGTCGATTCCACGGACGTCATGTCGGCGCCGTTCACGTACAAGATCTCGGTTCCCGGGACCTTGGACTTCACACCGGCGCAGCGCGCTTCCAGCCCCACGTGCCCCTGGGCCTGGATAACGCAGATGGGGTGCTTGAAGTTCTCAGCCGCCAGCTTCTCACCCACCGCCTGGCCGGCGAGCTGTTCGTTGGAGCCGAAGTGCGTGAAGGCCCCGAGCTCCTTGGAGACGTCCTCACCGGCGTTCAGGCTGACGATGGGGATGCCAGCGTCAGAGGCCTTCTTGAGGGAATCCTTCAGCGCACCGGGCGTGGCCAGGGTGACGGCGATTCCGTCCACCTTCTGATCCACAGCCTGCTGGATCAGCTGCGCCTGCCGGCCCGCCTCGGGATCGTTGGTGTAGAGAAGCTCCACGTTGTCCTTTGCCGCGGCCTCCTCGGCGCCCTTCCGGACGGTGTCCCAGAAGGTGTCGCCCGCCGGAGCGTGCGTGATCAGCGCAATCTTCATGCGCGGAGTCGAGGCAGCCTGGCCCCCGCCGCCCCCGCTGTTGGATTCCGGCGCCCGTCCGCCCTGACTGGAGCATGCCGTCAAAGCCAGCATCGGGATTGCAACCGCGGCCACCGCTGCGCGGCGCCAAAAAAACTTCTTCACTGGTGATCTCCTTCGATCGTGTCCGGAAGACTGGGGGAACAACACCACTGCATCTTCCCAGCCGGAGAAGAGGGGTGTGACCGAGCGCATTTGGAGCGCTCCATTACTCGAGAATAGAAGCAGGAGTTTGTCCTGTCAATAGTTCTATTCGGCCGGTATGGGCAGCGGCAGCCGCCCTCAGCGCTGGTAGACGCCGGTCAGCGCTGCCGTGCCCAGCAGGTGACGGGCGAGGTCGGATCCCAGGCCTGCGGGCTTCGCCCCTGTCCCTCCCGGCAGTTCCTCCACGTCCAGCGCATAGACCGTGACGATGTAGCGGTGCCGGCCGTGCCCGGGCGGCGGGGCCGCCCCCAGGTAGCCGCGGAAGCCGCCGTCGTTCTTCAGCTGCACCGCGCCGGGCGGGAGCTGCGGGCCGCCCTCGGCCCCGGCGCCCTCCGCCAGCGACGTGACATCTGCCGGGATGTTGAGGACCGCCCAGTGCCAGAACCCGCCGGCGCCCGGCGCGTCCGGGTCAAACACGGTCACGGCGTAGCTCCTGGTCCCATCCGGCGCCCCGGTCCAGCTCAGCTGCGGGGACTCATCCGCGCCGCCGGCATGCATCCTGCCGCTGCGCTGCGGCGGCGGCAGGGTCCCGCCATCCTCGAAGGACCGGCTGGTGAGCCCGAACGCGGGGACGTCCGGCAGGTTTGAAAACGGGCCCGGCGATGTCATGGCTGCTCCTCAGGTGGTGGGAACTTCGGCTTCCTCTGCTGCTGCTTCGACGTGATTGAGCTCAGCCCGGGTGGGCGGATTGGCACCGGCACGGGACACGGTGACTGCTGCCGCGCGGGAGGCGTGCGCCAGGAGGGCGGTGAGCCCCTCGGCCGGGAGCGCCCGCAGGTCTGCACGGTTCTGGGCGCCGGCCAGGCCGCGGTCCACCACCCCGGAAAGCAGCGCGGCCATGAAGGAATCCCCGGCGCCAACGGTGTCCGCCACCTCCACGCGGGGCGCGGCGAACTCTGCTTCGCCCGCGGCGGTAATCCCCCACGGCCCGGCAGCGCCGCGCGTCACCACCACCATGGCCGGCCCCTCGGCGCCACCCAGCTGCAGCCAGCGCCGCGCGGACTCCAGCGGGTCCACACCGGGGTAGAGCCAGGCGAGGTCCTCGTCGGAGGCCTTGACGATGTCCGAGAGGACCACAAACTTTTCCGCCTGCCGGCGGGCGTATTCGGCGTCCGTGATGATGCTGGGACGGCAGTTGGGGTCAAAACTGATGGTCGCCGCCGGGTGGGCATGTTCGACGGCGGCCAGCACCTCTGCTGCGCCCGGCGCCAGCATGGTGGCGATGGAGCCGGTGTGCAGCAGCGTGGTCCCCTGGAGCATGAATGGCAGTCGTTCCGCCAAGCCGGGGAGCTCCCAGGCGAGGTCGAACGTGTAGGTGGCGGCGCCGTCGTCGTCCACCTGCGCGGTGGCCACGCTGGTGGGCAGCCCATCCGGGGCCTGCGGGAGCATGACGGAACTCGCCCGCAGGTGGGCGGCCACCGACTCACCGTAGGCGTCCCGGCCGTACCGGCCGACGAACTGCACCGGATGCCCCAGGCGGGCGAGCCCGACGGCGACGTTGAGCGGGCTGCCGCCCACATGGGCTTCGATTCCGGAGCTGCGCTGGACCACGTCAACGAGGCCCTCGCCGATAACAGTGAGCATGGTCATACTCTGCCAGAGAACGCCGCCAGGCGCCCGGGTCCTTCCAAAGGAAGTTGTCCTGAAGCTAAGCCTTCTTCCCCGGCAGCGCGAGCTTGAAGACCTTCGCCCACGAGGATCCCACCTGCTTCAGCAGCGGCCCGGTGGTGTACGGCAGGCCGTAGCGCCGGCAGATTTCCTGCACTTTGGGTGCAACCTCCCCGTACCGGTTGGAAGGCAGGTCCGGGAACAGGTGGTGCTCGATTTGGTGGGACAGGTTTCCGGTCATGATGTGCATGAACTTGGAGCCGGAGATGTTGGCGGAGCCGATCATCTGGCGGACGTACCAGTCGCCGCGGGTCTCGCCCTCCACCATTTCCTCGGTGAAGGTGTCCGTTCCTTCCGGGAAGTGTCCGCAGAAGATCACGGCGTGGGCCCACACGTTGCGTACCGCGTTGGCGGTGAGCGTGCCGAAGAGGGCCTGCTTGCCCGAGCCCGTGAGCATGGCAACGGCCGGGGTGGCGGCGTAGTCCTTGGTGAACTGCTTGAGGGCCTTGACGCCGAGGGCCTTGAGGTCCCGGACCATGGCCTCCTTGGACTTCTTGCCCTCCTGGTATTCGACGAGCTCCAGGTCGTAGACCGCGATGCCCCATTCGAAAATCGGGGCGAGGATCGCGTTGTACAGCGGATTGCCCAGGGCGCGGGGGGTCCAGGGCTGGTCCTCGTCCATGCGCAGCAGGTTGTATCCGACGTCGTTGTCCTTGCCCACCACGTTGGTCCAGCGGTGGTGCAGGTCGTTGTGGGTGTGCTGCCATGAACGTGCGGGGGTCACGAAGTCCCATTCCCACGTGGTGGAGTGGATGTCCGGATCGCGCATCCAGTCCCACTGGCCGTGGAGGATGTTGTGGCCGATCTCCATGTTTTCCAGGATCTTGGCCAGGCTGAGCAGGCTGGTTCCCGTGACCCAGGCGGCCTTGTTCCGGCTCACCAGCAGCGTGGCGCGTCCCGCGATCTCCAGCGCGCGCTGGATCTTGATCACCCGCCGGATGTAGGCGGCGTCGGAGGCTCCGCGCTTGGCGAGGATCTCATCCTTGATGGCGTCCAGCTCGCGGCCGAGCTCTGCCACCTGCTCGTCGGTCAGGTGTGCGGCGGCGGGCGGGCGCACTGTGGGCCGGCCAGAGGCGGCCAGTGCCCCGGGCCGCGGTTTGGTAACCGGCTTGTCCGTGGAGTCGCTGGCGGTGGACTTCGTCGCGGCTGTGCGATCGGATATTGCAGTCATTCTTGTGATGCTCCTCAGATGTCGAGGTTAACGGGTCCGGCGGCTGCCGAAACGCACGTCTGGATTAGTTGGCCCGGATCACCGTGGACTTCGCCGGTGCGCAGGTCCCGGACCTGCCCTGCACGCAGGGGCAGCAGGCAGCTGTGGCAGATGCCCATGCGGCAGCCGCTGGGCATGAGGACCCCGGCGTCCTCGCCGACGTCAAGAAGGGGGGTATCGCCGTCGGCCTCAACCTCGCGGTCGGAGGCCTCAAAGGTGACCAGACCGCCGTCGTGCCCAGCGCCTGCCAGCAGGCTGGTGTTGAAGCGTTCGATGATGAGGTTGACGGGGTCCGCCGCGAAGGGGCCTGTGGCCCCTTCTGCGCGGGCCGACTTGGAGTTCTTGGGATGGGCGGCCGCTTCGGCGGCCCACAGGGCTTCTGCGTCATCGAGGAATCCTTCCGGGCCGCAGGCGTAGGCAGCGCGGCGGCGCCAGTCGGGGCACAGGCTGTCCAGTCCGGCGGCCGAGCCGAAGTCCATCCGGCCACGCTCACCGGTGAACCAGTGGGTGACGCGGAAGTTGGGGAACTGGTCCGCGAGCTCGGAAAGTTCCTCGCGGAAAATGCTGTCCTCCGGCCTGCGGGCGGAATGGATCAGCACCACATCGGCGTCGGGGCGGTGCGGCACCAGCGTGCGGACCATGGACATCACGGGGGTGATGCCGCTACCGGCGGTGAGCATCAGGAGAGGCCTCGGATGTTCGGGGAGGACAAAGTCGCCCTGTGGCGGCGCCAGGAACAGGACGTCCCCGGGCCGGGTGTTGCGGACCAGGACCCCGGACACGGCACCCATGTCGCTCACGGTGATGGCGGGATCCTCCCCTGCGGGAGCGCTGAGCGAATAGGACCGCCAGTGCCGGACGCCGTCGAGCTCCACGCCGATCCGTGCCCACTGGCCGGCCTTATGGGCCTTCCAGCCGCGGCCGGGCCGGAAATGGATGGTGGCTGAGTCCGGCGTTTCGGGGACAACTTTGGTGACCACCCCGCGCAGCTGCCGGGCGGAGAACACTGGGTCAAAGAGCGCCAGGATGTCTTCCGGCGCAAGGGGGGTGGTCAGAACGGACGCCGCGCGCGCCAATTTGCGGAGCCGGATCATGCTGTCCGCTTCCTGCCGGGCTCACCCATGTGTATCTCCTAGTGAAACCCATGATCGAAATATGTTGACTATCCCCCGACTACAAGAGTCCCCCATGCCGGTGCCGCTAGCAACCGGCGTCCGCATCGCGGGGCGCTGGACCACGCGGGACAGGCGTGGCAAGTTGCGGGCCATGTTCAATATTCCTCCGTTGCGACGTCTGCGAGCTTTTGCGGTAGATGATAAGCATACTTACCGCCGGAGTGCATGCACTCCCTGAGCCCACGTCAAAGCAACGAACGGACGCCGGAGTAGTTCCCGCCCCTAAAGCAGCAGCAGCTCCTGGACCAGCTCGCGGCACTTTCGGTAGGACGGCGCCTTCGGGTCGATCAGCGCGAAGTGGTCGCCAGGGACCTTGACCACCTGGACCGGGGCTCCGGCTGCGCGGGCGGCCGTGGCGTAGGCCTCGGACTGGCTCACCGGCACGGTGTCGTCCTCAAGCCCGTGGACCGCGTAGACCGGGATGGTGAGCGGCACGGCGCTCATGGGATCGGCGTACTTGTGGCGCTTGGGGTACCTCTCGGCGGAGCCGCCCAGGAAGTTGCTGACCGCACCGTTGCTAAGGTCGTGCCACTCGGCCTGCGCCAGGTTGAGCAGCCCGGACTGGCTGACGACGCCGGTCAGGTGGACGGCCTCGCCGTTGAGGTTCCTGGCTACCTGCCGGTCGGCGTCGGCCGCGCCGAGTCCGGCAAGCCGGTCCCGGCCGGCCGCCCAGACGGCCAGGTGCCCGCCGGCGGAGTGGCCCAGCGCCACCACGCGGTTCAGGTCGAGGTCGTGCTCGCGGGCCAGCTCACGGAGCTTGTCGATCCCGGCGAGGACATCCTCGAACGTCCGCGGCCACCCGCCGCCGTTGCCCGCCCGGCGGTACTCCAGGTTCCAGGCCACGATGCCGTGTGCCGCGAGGTCTTTTGCCAGCGGTTCACCCAGTTCAGCGCCGTACTGTGAGCGCCAGTAGCCGCCATGGATCACCACAACGACGCCGCGCGTCGATGGCTGCTTGCCGTTGCGTGAGGCGGATGTTTCCGGCAGGAAGAGCTCGCCCCACTGGCTGGGGTGGTCACCGTAGTGGTACTTCTGCCGCTTCACCGCATCCTCCTAGGATCCTTCGAACGGGGCGCCGGGCCCCTCCTTGCCGCCTCCCGCGCGCCCGGGGTCCGGAGTAGCAGGGCACAGCGGCGCACAACAGCCATGCTCCGAGCCTACATGGACGCCGCTCCCGTGGGGCAGAAGGGGCTGCAGTGGCGGGGGTGTCACCCTCCCCGCTGTCGCACCGCCTTGATAGTTTGGATCCATGGCAAGCAATTGGGATCGCCTGGACGTCACTCAGCGCGGCTCCGTGCAGGAAGACGTGGAACTCTATGAGCGCGTCCGGCCTGCCCTGAAGCTTGTCACCCGGGAAGTCCTGCAAATACTGCGGACCATGCTCAAGGACACCGAGGTCACGCCGCTGTTCGTGACCGGCCGCACCAAATCTGTGGACTCCTTCCGGGAAAAGATCTCCCGGACCGAGGAACCGCTGGAAGAGGGCGGTCAGCGGCTCCTGAAGTTCCCGGACCCGTTCCGCACCCTCAACGACATGGTGGGCGTGCGCGTCATCACCAAGCTGCCGGCGGAGAACGCACTGGTGGCCAATCTGATCAAGCGCCAGCGGCACCTCTTCGACTGCCGCGGAGACCGCGAAAAGGACATCGGCTCGATCGAGTCCGGAACCTACGGCTACTCCAGCCGGCACCTCATTCTGCGCACCATCCAGAACGACGTCGTCAAGAACTACCAGCAGGTCTTCAACGCCGAAGTCCCGCCCAACGGCAGCTACTTCTTCGAATGCCAGATCCGCACCGTGTTCGCGCACGCGTGGAGCGAGATCGAGCACGACATCCGGTTCAAGGCCGAGGACCCGCGGGCGTGGACGCCGCACTTCGACCGCCAGTTCACCGCAACCGCCGCCATGCTGGAGACAGTTGAGACCGCCTTCGCCGACCTGCATGAACGCTACGAGGAGGTCCGCAGCTACTGGGACGTGGACGGAGAGGGGGCGGCGCAGCTCACCCCCAACCGCATCCGGGACGTGTGGCGCACCCTGCTCCCGCATGTAGACCGTAAAGTAGATGACGACTGGGGATGGGCAGCCGAACTCCTTGCGGCCCACGGACTCAAGCAGACGGTCCAGCTCGCCGGACTGCTCAGCGCCAACCGGATCACCGAGGTCCGCAGGGCCCTGGACCACCGCTACTCCCCCGGCCCGGACCGCCTGCTGGATGACCTCCTGCTGTGGCAGTACGGAACCAAGCACATTGACCTCACCGCCGAGGCGCCCGACGCCGTCCCCCACCCGCGGCGCGACAGCCTCCTGCGGCGGCTGAAGCAGATCGAGCGCTACCGCCAGACGAAGAAATAGAGTTTTCATGAAGCCCGAACAGCTCCAGTCCGGAACTGATCGGGGTTCCTTGGCCGTGTATCCGCTGGTCGCGGCCGGCCTGCTGATCGTCATCGGCTTCCGCCGGATCACGACGGCGGTGCCGTCACCTTCGTCCTCCTGACGGTCCTCGCCGTGGCCGCCTCCTCCAACGCCCCCTACACGCAGTTCAACTACGCCCCCGACGCCGAGCCTGATATCGACGTGGCGGTGATCGATCTGGACGCCTCACACCTGTGGGATGCCTCCCCTGTCGCCGTGCTGGACGCGGTCACGGAGAAGTACCGAAGGCACGGCCGTGAGGTGGAACTGATTGGCTTCAACTCAGCCAGCATCCAGATGCGGGAACGTCCGGCCGGGAGGCTCAACGCCGGAGAGTGAGCATTATCACTTCACGCCGCCTTTAGCCCTTACCTGACGCGGATCGACATGTCGGGAAGCGACACGGCCCCGTTACCCTAATGTGACATTCGGAAAAGCCTCCCGTACGGTGGAAAACGTGCCTTCTTCACCGACGAGGCACTCCCGCGCTGATTGCCTAACTCTGCCGCAGCCCGAGGAACCATTCAAAGACCCATGTCCGGCAGAGACGGGGAAACCACTTTTCGGCCCGCTTGAAGCGGGCCTTGGGGTGAAGCCGCACAGTTCCTGACCATGCTCAGGACCGCGGCCGGGTGCTCCCATCCGAATCCGACAGCTCACCTCGCAGGCATCGGGAGAGGCTTCTTCATGTCGTTCCGCTTTATTTCTGGCCGCCGTGCTGCGGTCATCCTTGCAGCATCCGGACTGGCCTTCACCGGCAGCGTCGCAGCCAACGCGGCCAACGCTCCGGCCCAGCCGGCCAAGGCTCCCGCCGCCGCCCCCGCGACGGCTGGACAGGTCCAGGCTCCCCTGAGCGCCGCCTCCAGCGTCAAGATCGCTTTTGAGCGCCCCGTGGTCAAGTCGGCCCCGGCTCCGGTGGCAGCGGCACCCGTCGTCGTCGAAAAGCCGGTTGTGAAGAAGGCTGCGGCCCGTGCCGCCGCCCCTGTCACCGCCGCCCCGGCTGCTGCGCCCGCCAAGGCTGCAGCCGCTCCGGCCGCCCCCGCGCCCGCACCGAAGGTCACCGTCAAGGCTGCGGCTCCCGCACCGAAGGCCCCCGTCAAGGCCGCCGCAGGCGTCAACGCCACCATGCTGGCGTCCGCCTACGCCCAGATCGGCATCACGCAGGACTGCACCGCCATGGTGGAGAAGGCCCTCGGTGCCGCCGGCATCCACGTGGGTGACCTCGCGCCGATGCAGTTCCTGAGCCACGGCAGGGTCGTCTCCACCCCGCAGCCCGGCGACATGATTGTGCAGTCCGGCCACGTGGCCATCTACGCCGGCGGCGGCAAGGCCATCAGCGGCGGCATGAACGGCATCAACGCCACCATGGCCCACCCGCTGTCCTGGCTCACGGCCACCGGTCCCGTCACGTTCGTGCGCGCGGCCTAGCAGAGCTGAGAAACCGCCGTGTTCCGCTGCCTTGGGGGCGGCGGAACACGGCCATCCCCCAAGGTGTTCCCACCTTTCTACAAGGAGTAGGGAACACACTGGCTATGCCTGATGAAAGACCGCAGACTCCGGCTGCGAGTCAGGATCGCCGGGTCCGGATTGTCCCCCATGCATTCCGGATCCGGTGCCTGCGTTAAGATCCGGTCCCTGCTTTAAGAGGGCAGAAGTTCCGCGGCATCTCCGCTTCAGCCCCTGACTGTGCGGTTCCGCCCCTGTGATTTGGCCTCATAAAGAGCGACGTCGGCGGCCGCGATCACCTCGTCGAGGTCAGCGGTTGTCGCGTTGTAGGTGGAAATGCCGTAACTGACGGTCGGCATCCGCAGCAGTTCGGGGATGTGCTGCTCTGCCAGCCTCCTGCTGATTTCACTCGCAATGATTTCCGCGCTCTTGGGGCCTGCGCCAGGAAGCAGGAGGATAAACTCCTCGCCGCCGTAGCGCCCGGCAAGGTCCGTGGACCGGACCGATGCGCTGCACGCCTGGGCAAAGGCCCGCAGTGCAAGGTCGCCTGCAGCGTGACCGAACGTGTCGTTGACTGACTTGAAGTGGTCCAGGTCTGCCAGGATCAGCGAGCCGCCCCTGTTGGCAGCCTTGCTGCGTTCCAGTTCCTCGGCCGCCGCCTCCAGGAAAGCACCGCGGTTCAGGAGGCCGGTCAGCCCGTCCTGGGTGGCGACTGTGCGCAGCGCCCGGGTCTGCTGCTCGGTGCTCAGCCCCGCCATGCTGAAGGAAACCACCACCAGCAGCACCATCGTGACCATCGTCGTCACCGCGGACCCGAAGTAGGTCGCAAAGACGGGACCGTTTGGCCCTTCGATGAGGAACACCGCCAGACGGCATAAGTAGAAAAATGCCACTCCGCCTGCCGCGATTGCCATGGGGATCCTGACCCGGGAGTACCCGGGTTCCAGCCGCCACAGCTCATGCGAAGCCAAGCCAATCAGCACAGCCATGGACGCCAGGAAGACGGCACCGCCGGCCCACGTATTGGACCCCGGATTGTCGACCGCGGCGGCGGCGCCCACGATCACCGGCAGCGCGGCGGACAGCCAGATATTGTGCTTCAGGTTCCGGAGGGAACGCGCGCCGGCCCAGACCCCTGCCGCGCCGGACACGAGCAGGACGTCCCCCAGCGGATTGGCCCAGACCTGCTGCGGTGTGCCGTTGAGGAGGAAGGCCGCCGAGCCGAAAAGGAACAGGAGCAGGGCGGCGCACCACCAGGCACTGTAGGGCGAGCGGGTGCTGCGGAAGGTTGAAAAGTAGAACAGCAGCGCCAAAATCAGGGCCATCGCCGCGAAGGCAACCCGCAGTGTTGCCGTGTCTAGGATCATTCCGTCCCCTTGAATCCGATCCAGTGCAATCCAGTATCGCACCGGGAGCGCCCGGGATCCCGCTGTGCCACAGAGAATTTTCCAAGTACGACACATTTGTCTGACATCAGTCATGAATTGGCCGTCCCGGCCGTACGGTGCCAGCATTATTGAATGCTTGAGGCAACAAAAGACCCCGTATCCGCTCCCTCGGCCACGGAGGCCGGCGCTGCACCCCTGAACCCGGCCCTCGCAGCGGAAGCGAAAATTGCGCGCGTCGCGGTGACCGTGTTCCCCCTTCTGGTGCTCGCAGCCGGCATCGCCGGGTTCCTGCTTCCAGGCGCCTTCAAACCGCTCGGCCCAGCGGTCCCGTACCTGCTGGGAATCATCATGTTCTGCATGGGCCTGACGCTGACGCCGCCGGACTTCACCGCGGTTGCCCGCAGGCCCTGGGCCGTGGTGCTGGGCATCGTGGCCCACTACGTGATCATGCCCGGGGCCGGCTGGGCGATCGCCACCCTTCTTCATCTGGAGCCTGCGCTGGCAGTTGGCCTGATCCTCGTGGGCTGCGCGCCCTCCGGCACCGCCTCCAACGTGATGGCGTTCCTGGCCAAGGGCGATGTGGCCCTGTCCGTCGCCGTCGCCAGCGTATCCACGCTCATCGCCCCGGTGGTCACTCCCGTCCTGGTGCTGTTTCTGGCCGGTTCCTTCCTCACCATCGACGCCGGCGGCATGGTGCTGGACATCGTCAAGACCGTGCTGCTCCCGGTGATCGCGGGCCTGCTGGCCCGGCTGTTCCTCAAGAAGCTCGTCGCGAAGGCGCTGCCGGCGCTCCCCTGGGCATCCGCCGTCGTTATTTCCCTCATCGTGGCGGTAGTGGTGGCCGGAAGCGCCAGCAAGATCCTGGCGGCCGGCGGCATCGTGTTCCTGGCCGTGGTGCTGCACAACGGATTCGGCCTCGGCCTCGGCTACCTCGCCGGCAAGCTCGGCCGCCTGGACGACAAGGCACGCAGGGCCCTTGCGTTCGAGGTCGGCATGCAGAACTCCGGCCTCGCGGCAACCCTGGCCACCGCCCACTTCACCCCGCTGGCGGCCCTGCCCTCCGCCGTCTTCTCGCTCTGGCACAACATCTCCGGCGCAATTGTCGCCGCCTGGCTGGCCCGGAAGCCCCTGCAGGAACAGAAGCCCCTCCAGGAGAAGCAGGAAGCCTAAACCGCAGCGTTCACCGCGAGTTCCCCGTCGGCCGGTTCAGCGGCGTCAGCAGGGGCAAATCCGCTCGCGGGCCGGGGCAGCCCGTAGTGCTCACGCAGGGTGCGCCCCGTGTACTGCTGACGGAACAGTCCGCGGGACCGCAGGATCGGGATGACGTGGTCCACGAAGGCGTCCAGGCCCGACGGCAGCACCGGCGGCATGATGTTGAAGCCGTCCGCCGCGCCCTTCTCGAACCACTCCTGGATGGCATCCGCCACCTGCTCCGGCGTCCCGGAGAAGGTGCGGTGCCCGCGGCCGCCGCCGAGCCTGCCGATGAGCTGCCGGACGGTGAGCCGCTCGCGCCGGGCGAGCTCCACGATCAAGGTGTACCGGCTCTTGGCCCCCTCGATCGCATCCTCCGAGGGGAGGTCCTCGGGCAGTTGCGCATCAAGTGGCAGGGATTCGGGTGAGACCCGAAGGACGCCGGCCAGCTGCTTCCGTGCGTGCTCGGGATGGATGAGCTCATCGAGCTGCTTCTCCAGCCGCCGCGCCTCGTGCTCGGTGGAGCCGATGACCGGAACAATGCCCGGCAGGATCTTGATGTGTTCCGGGTTGCGGCCCACGGCTGCCGTCTTGCGCTTCAGGTCGGCATAGAAGCGCTGCGCCTCGGCCAGTGTCTGCTGCGCGGTGAATACCGCCTCGGCGTAGCGGGCGGCGAAGTCCTTGCCGTCTTCGGACGAGCCTGCCTGCACGATCACGGGATGGCCCTGGGGCGAACGCGGCACGTCCAGCGGACCCTGGATCCGGAAGTAGCGGCCGGTGTGGTTGACGGCGTGGACGCGTGAGCTGTCCCCCCAGACCCCGGCCGCCTTGTCCCCCACCGCGGCGTCGTCTTCCCAGCTGTCCCAGAGCTTCCTGGCTGCGTCCAGGAACTCGGCGGCGCGCTCGTAACGGCGCCAGTGCGCGGGCTGGTCCTCCAGCGAGAAGTTCCGCGCCGCGGCCTCGCCGGCCGTTGTCACCACGTTCCAGCCGGCCCGGCCCCCGCTGATGTGGTCCAGCGAGGCGAACCTGCGTGCCAAATTGTAGGGATCGTTGTAGGTGGTGGAGGCGGTGCCGATCAGCCCGATGCGTTTGGTCACGGCGGCGATGGCACTGAGCAGGACCGTCGGCTCGAGCGTCCCGTAGGGGCGCTGGCGTACGTCGCCGTGCAGCACGGGCGAGTCGGCGAAGAAAATCGAGTCGAAGGTGCCGCGTTCCGCGGTACGGGCAAGCTGCTGGAAGTGGGCCGCCTGCGTTCCGGCAAAGCTGTCGCTTTCGGGCAGCCGCCAGGACGCCTCATGGTGTCCGGTGCTCATCAGGAAGGCATTCAGGTGGAGCTGGCGTGCGCCGCCGGCTTTGGCAGTGGTGCGTTCAGGCATGATCTTGTTCCTTGGGTTGGGAGGGCGGGCGGTTCAGGCGGTCCGGGATCCGACGGCGGTCCGCCAGCGGGAGAAGTGACGTTCGACGCCGACCAGCAGGTAGTTGACCAGCAGGCCGAGCAGGGACACGGTCAGGATGCCCGCGTACATGTCCGGGATCAGGAAGCTCATCTGCGAATTGACGATCAGGTAGCCCAGGCCGGCCTTGGCACCGACCATCTCGGCGGCGATCAGGACGAGGATGGAGGATGTGCCGGCCATCCGGATGCCCGTGAAGATGGTGGGCACCGCGGACGGAAGGATCACTTTCTGGAACAGCTGGAAGTTGGACAGCCCCAGGGAGCGGGCGGCCCGGATCAGCAGCGGGTCAACGGTCCGGACGCCGGCGATGGTGTTCAGCAGCACCGGGAAGAATGCCGCGTAGGCCACGATGCTGATCTTCGAGGTCTCCCCGATGCCGAGCAGCAGCGTGAACACGGGGAGCAGGGCCAGCGCCGCCGTGTTCCTGAAGACCTCCAGCAGCGGGTTGAGGAAGCGGTCGAGGGCGCCGTACCAGGCTACGAGCAGGCCGAGGGCCACGGCCGTCACGACGGCGATGCCGAAGCCGCTGGCGGACCGGCTCAGGCTGGCTGCGAGATGGTTTTGCAGCTGGCCGTTTCCGATGAGTGTGCCCAAGGCCTCGAGCACTTCGTGAAGGGGTGGAAGGAAAACCCGCGTCGATGCCGGAGCAAGGTAGGTGGGTCCCAGTTCCCAGAGCAGCAGGAACAGGATGATCGCACCGGCACCCCACACAGCTCTGCCGCCCTGCAGGGCGTACCGGCGTAGCGTGGCCGCCGGGGTCTTGCCGGGACCCGGACTCAGCGCCGGATTTCGCTCCGTCGTTGCCTCCCCGGCCGCCGCCGCGGGACCGGCCTGCGTTTGCGTTTCCTGGGTCAGTGTTGGCGTGCTCATCAGGCTGCCTTTCCGGTTGCGATGGTCCTGGTCTCGTCCGGCGCCGTTCCGTCGGGCTGGATCTTCGCGTGGCCGGCTTCCTGGGCACGGCGCACCTCGTCATGCAGCAGCGACCAAACCTTGTGCCGGTGTTCAACGAAGGCAGGGTCGGAGCGTACGTCCTCGTCGCCGGAGCGGTCACCGAGGTCGATGTCCACGATTTCCTTAAGCCGTCCCGGCCGGGAGCTGAGCACGGCCACCCGCTGGCCGAGGTACACGGCCTCGTCGATGCCGTGGGTAATGAAGATGATGGTCTTGCCCGTGGTGGCCCAGATCCGGAGCAGTTCGGTCTGGAGCTGCTCGCGCGTTTGGGCGTCCAGTGCGGCGAACGGTTCATCCATCAGCAGGATGTCCGGCTCGTAGGCCAGGCTGCGGGCGATGGCCACGCGCTGCTTCATGCCGCCGGACAGCTCGTGGGGGTAGCGGTCTTCAAATCCGCCGAGGCCCACAAGCTCAAGGTATTCGCGTGCTTTCCCGGCCCGTTCCCTGCGGCTGTAGCGCTTCCCGTCGCTGCCCACGCCTTCCAGTCCGAAGGACACGTTGGCGGCGGCCGTGCGCCAGGGGAACAGCGCATACTGCTGGAAAACGACGGCGCGGTCCCGCCCCGGGCCTGCCACTTCCCGGCCGTCCACCAGCACCTGGCCGGTGTCCGGCTTGGTGAGGCCGGCCAGGAGGTCCAGCAGGGTGGTCTTGCCGGAGCCGCTGGGGCCCACCAGGGTGATGAATTCGCCCGCGGAGACGTCAAGGGAGATGCCGTCCAAAGCGGTCAGGACCGCCCCTTCCGGGTTGTCCTTGCTGGGCCGCACCGTGAACTTCTTGGTGATGTTTTGGAGGCTGATTTTCGGTATCGGCCCGGTTCCGGAGGTCATGGTGTGCTTCCCTTCAGCAGGTCGTTCAAGGCGTTTGTTGTCCACCATGAGAGCAGAGATGGACCACCGCCTGAAGGGCGCGGTCACGAGGGGAAACGGGGCGTAACCTGCCGGCGGGGGCCGCGCGTGGCGGCGCCGGGACGCGCAGAGACTCGTTAGGAAACAGTGCGTAACCGCGGGCGTCTTCCGGTGACATCGGATGACGCATGGCGGCAGGAACGGACCGTGGAGGCGGCTGATGTTGCGGCTGGCTACGGACCATGACGTGCCGGCGTCGTCCGTACCGTGCATGGTAGGCGGGCAGCGGCCCGGCTGATTGTTACGCCGCTGCCGGTAGCCGGTTCTGGATCCCTTGGTTCCTAGAAGACGGGGATCTGCTCGGCAAAAATTCCGGCGGCGGACAACACCTCGTTCAGCAGCAGCGCGCCGTAGCCAAAGAGGGCATTCCCGCTGAGCCGCTTCCACGGGGCCGGCTGGCCGGCGGCCTGGGCGTAGCCGGCGATCCGGTCCATGAGCAGCGCAACCGCCTGTTCGGCCCTCACCGATTCGGAGACGACCACCTGCGCGATGCCGCGCCTGGCCAGTTCCGCGATGGCCTGGTCCTCTTCCTCGGAGATGGGGAGGACGCGCACGATGACGCCGTCGGCACCGCCGGCCAGCATGAACTGCCGCCACGACTGGCCAAGCAGAATGACCGGCTGGTAGCCGTGCCGTGGAAGTATCGCGGCGGCGGCTGCGGCGAGCGCACGGTCCGGCGGCCATTCCAGGTCCTCGATGGCGATGGCCACCAGATCCGTCCGGCCGCGGCGCATGCCCCGCGCTGCCTGGTTGGGCACGTAGCCAAGATCGTCGACGGCGGCCATGACGCGCTCCTGCGTAGTCCGACTGATCCGCGTGGTGCCTCCGCTCCTGCCGGACAGCACGTAGGACACTGTCGTCAGTGAGACCCCGGCCCGTTGGGCAACGTCCCGGATGGTGGGGCCGGACATGCTTCTCACTGTTCCTCCTATCGTTGCACTGCGGGTAACTTCTATTTGGAAGCGGTGCATCACTCCGTGTGCGGATGTATTGCCTGGCCTTCGAGCTGCTCCGCGTCCCACGGCGGTTCGGCGGCCATGTCCACGCCGGTTCCGGACGCGGACCTGGGCCCGACGCCCACGTCGGCGGCGGGAATGTGCGCCGGCCGGCTGATGCCCTCGCGGACACTCTCGACAGTTTCGTCGCCGAGCAGGGGGCCCGTGTAACTGATGCTGAGCTGTCCGCCCCGTACCTGAGTGCTGTAGTTCCCGAGCGCGTCGGAGACGATGCCTTCCCGGTCCACCGCGGCGGAAACGGCTGCGGGGTCCGCCGTGGCAACGTTGAAGCGCAGGTCATGCACCAGGACGGGCAAGACATAAAAGTTCTTCACGCCGAGCTTGCCGGTATCCTCCTCGGTGACTGCCCGCACAATGGTGCGTCCGTCGTCGGGAGTGGCAGTTGACGGAAGGGCCACGACGACCTCGGGGACCATCTGCTGCAGCACGGCGGGTTCGAGCACATCGGGCGAGACGGCGGACAGGTCGGTGCCCCGTGCCGCGGCGGCAGCGCCGAGCCGCTTGCGGATAGCGGCGACGTCGGCATCCAGCCCGGTGTGCACCGCGATCACCACCCTGCGCCGGACCATGAGGCCGTCATAGCTGACGGTGGGCCGGCCGTTGCCCAGATCCTGCCCTTCCTCGGCCTGCGCGAGGACCCGGTCCGCAGCGTTGGCGGAGCTGCTTGCAGGCGGGGCCGGTGCCGGGTTGGCTGCCGGAGTGGCCTGGCCGCCGCCGGTGCAGCCGGCCAGGGAGAAGGCCAGCAGCACCGCCGGTGCGATCAGTAGCGACCTTTTCATGTCATGTCCCCGCCGGGTAGGCCAGCTTGTACTTCGACGCGTAGTACCCCTCGGGCCGGGTTTCCAGCACGGGCTTGTCCGCGTTGATGGGGTCATTGTTCCGCAGGTCGCCCACGGAGAACTGGACCATCATGTCGTGGTCCTCGTGGACGAGGTTGTGGCAGTGGACCATATACCGGCCGCCAACGTGCTTGCCGGTGTCAAACTGCATGAGGACCGTGACCGACTCGTCCTCGCCCGCATAGAAGACGTCCTTCGGGCCGCCTTCCCAGGCGAACGGTTTGCCGCCGTTGGTGTTCCGGCCAATGATCTTGCCGTCGATCAGGTGAATGTGGACCGGATGGAACCAGCCGCCGGACTCGTTGACGATGGTCCACTGCTCCACCTGGTTACGCTGCGGGTTGCCGAAGCAACGGGTGAAGTTGGATTTCTCCACGTCGTCCCAGGTTTCACCGTTGATGGTCCATTCCCCGCCCTGCCGCTGGACCCGGAGGATCCTCTTGGCGACGGCCATGTCCGGGGTCAGGGCCATGGTGTCCAGCCCGCCGTTGGCCCGGCTGGGGTGCGGGCCGGGGTCCAGCGTGGTGGGGATGGCGGAAATTGAGCGGGACCCTGGCTGGGCTGCGGAATCGGCCACCACCTCGAACTTCATGACCTTCCCGGTGTTGGCGAAGTTCACGTTGTTCTTGTTGCTCAGGTTCCGCAGCTCTACAGACTGGCCCGGCTTGTACTTCCGGAAGTCGATCAGCACCTCGTAGCGTTCGGCTGTCCCCTGCCGCCAGGACGACACGGCCTGCACCTTTGGGGTCATTCCGGCGTCGGTGCCCACCACGTGGAACGGGTCACCATTGGACAAAGCAAAGCGGTAGGAACGGGTGATCGAGCCGACCAGGAACCGGAACCGGTAAATCCGCGGCTTGACCTTCATGGTGGGCCACGGAACCCCGTTGACCATGATGATGTCACCCCACAGCCCCGCGTGGCCGTTGTCGTTGTAGCCAAGGGACCCGTCGGCGTTCAGCATCACATCCGAGACCAGGATGGGCACGTCGAACTCGCCCTGCGGCAGCTGCGCGCGCTCCTGTTCGTTGGTAATGACGTACGTGGAGGCGAGGCCCGAGTAGACGCCCTGCGCCGTCAGCATGTGGTTGTGGTCGTGGTACCAGAGCGTCCGCGCCGCCTGCCAGTTCGGATAGTGGTAGTTCTTCACCCTGCCCGGTGCGGTGCGGTCGTTGGCGTACCCGTCGTACTGGGGCAGCGACGCCGAGCCGTGCAGGTGGGTGACGGTGTTGAAGGTGTTCGGGTAGAGCAGGCCCGTTGCGGGCAGGCGGTTGCTGATCCGCAGCTCCGTCCGGGTGCCCTGCTGCACGCGGATGGTGGGGCCCGGAAAAACGCCGTTGTACCCCGCCAGGGTGGTGCTGAGCCCGCGTGCGATCTGGGCTTTGCCCAGTTTCTGGTTCAGGGCATACTTCGCAAACGGTGTGCCGTCGCGGTCCCGGCCCGTGGCGTAAGGAAGCAGTTGCGGCGGCCGCCGGAAGACAGCGGTGAACGGAACCGGCATGTTCGCCGGGGCGAGCCTGCTTGGCGTGACAACCGTCGTCTCATTGTCGTCTGCACCCCGCCGGCCAGGCACACTGCCCGGAACACCCGCGATGGCCGGCCCTGCGGTTGATGCTGTGGCGGCGACAGCGCCGCCCAACAGGCTTAGTTTCAACACGTCCCTCCGTGTTGCTGCCATGACGTCCTCCCAGCTGGTTGTGATGGCCTCAGCGACAGCGTTGGCGCTGGCCATGTGTGGAAACACAGTCATGGTGCGCCGCGGGACTCCAGAAAACCTTGGGAAGCAGCGCCCGCGGGGGTCTGTCCCACCTGAATAGGTGGGAGGGCCGCAGTCGCAAGGGTGCCGCCGGGCCCGGCAGTAACAGGGGGTGCGCTGCCGGGCCCGGCGGCCTGGCCGGCTGTTGGCTGGGAGTCCGGCCGGCCAGGTGCCATCACTGTCCCAAGACGCCCCTGCGGAAAGCACGGGCTACCCGGTGGCGGCACCCTCAAATCGGTTCCCGCAGCCACCCACGGGGGCGGGACCCCCTAAGTATGGCCGCCGCAGGCGCCGCGGATCCGGCCCGCCCCCGGCTATTCCCAACGGCCCGGCGGCAGACTACCAGCAGAAGTAAGGAGCGTGGTCCCATGCAGGAGGAAGGTCTTCGGCGCCAGATCATGGGCGTGATCAGCCACGTCCTCACTGACGAGGGCACGGACTTGGACGTCCGGATGGCGCTGCTGCGGCATCTTGGCGAGAACCCCGGAAGCCCGGAACGGGCCCTGCTGGCACACCTCCGGGACTCCAGGCGACCGAGCGCGGGCCCCGATCAGGGATCAGCCGTTGCAGGTCCTGTGTAAGCAGCAGTTAGCGCTTGCCCTTCTTCCGCGAACCGCGGCCCCGCCCCTTGTCCGGGTTGGGTGCGTAACGCTGAGCGACTTTCGCCTTCTTTGCCCCGGACCCGGTGCCGCGAAGGTCCGGCTTGGGTGCCTTCTTCGGCTTCTCCTGCTGGGCGGACGGCTGCCGCGAGCTTTGCGCGGTGCGGCCGCGGACAATGCCGATGAACTCCTCGATGACCTCGTCCGTGGCGTCGCTGGGCCAGGCGAGCGCGATCTCTGTCGCCGGCGCCCCCGTGAGGCGGCGGGCCACGGTGTCCTTGGTATTGAAATGCCGCGCCACGGACATGGGAAGTATCAGCAGGCCCGCGCCGGACGCCACCACTTGCAGGGCCATTTCCGGCCCGCCCAGTTCATCGGCATCGAGGAAGTTTTCCTCGGCAAGGTCCTCCAGCGCCACGTCCTCGAACACGCTGATTTCGTGTCCCTTGGGCGCCACCACCACGGGCTGCTCCTCATAAAGAGGGATAACGTTCAACCCTTCGCGCTCCACCGGCAGGCGGACAAAGCTAAGGTCCGCCGAACCGTCGCGCAGCACCGAAAGCTGTGTGCCGCCGTCGGACATGAACGACCGCAGGGGCACGTGCGGCATCCGTTCCTCCCAGCGCCGGATCCACTTCCCCGGCGTCACGCCGGGGACGTAGGCAAAGCGGAGCTCTCGCGGGGATTCCGGCGGAGCCGGGTCCAGGGTGGGTTCATCTTCAGCGGGCACACCTTCACAGTACTGCGGACACCCTTGACTGCGGACATCCTTGACTGAAGGCATCCTTGGTCAGGGGAGGCGGCGCAGCCGGATACCCTTAATACATGACCTCCGCTAACTCCCAGTCCATGAAGCCGGCCACCGTTGCCAAGAAGCTTGGCATCTACCTCCCGGCGACGCCCCAGGAGTTCCAGGATTCAACCATCACGCGCGCGGAGTTCGCCGAGCTGCAGTCCAACCCGCCGGAGTGGCTGGCCGAACTGCGCCGCAACGGCCCGCACCCCCGCCCGGTAGTGGCACAGAAGCTCAACGTCTCCATCAGCGGTCTGGCCCGCGGCGGGGTCGAAGAGGCGCTGACGACGGCGGAAATCACCGCGCTGCTGCAGGCTCCCCCCGCGTGGCTGGTCGCCGAGCGCGCCACGCAGGCAGCCGTCCGCACCGAGGCGCAGCGGGTCAAGGACGAGGCCGCCAAGAAGGCAGAAAAAAAGGCCCGCCAGGGCTGATTTCCGGCCCCGCCCTTGGGGAAAACCGGAATTCCCAGCCCCCAGCTATGGGGGCAATGGGGGGTGTGCACCCCTCTGCGTGGCACACGTCCCCCTCACGGCTGACCACCGGAAAATGCCAGCGCTGACATGGGCAAATCTCCTGCTTCCCCGTCACAGGCCCCTCCGTGTGGGGGCCCAAAAGGTGCTGCCAAATCGGTGCCGCGGGGCGTCTGTGCAAGCCGAATCGCACAGCGTTTCCCCAAGGGGACTTATTGATTCTGTGATTGTGCGTGAAGGTCGCGCACCTCGGATCGATGAGGTCATCATGAAATCAGCACGAAGCGAGCCGGGAGCGCACACTTCTCGCCTTCCCGGTGCCCGCAGGGCCGGAGTCTTCGCCACCGTCTCGGCGGTTATCTGCTCAACCTCCATGTTCGCCATTCCCGCCGCCAACGCGGCCGTACCCAGCTTCCCGGACAACATCGTTGTCTTCCCCAACCGTGACTTCGTCACCGTCGAGGGCTACCAGAACCACATCGGAGAGACCGGCACCCTTGAGGTGCGCCGCGCCGGCAAGGTGATCGGCTCAGCCCAGGGCGTGGTCGCGGCCGGCGACGTTGCCTTCGAAGTCAACCACCCCGGCGGCTACTGCTGGGGCGCAGGAACCGGCTTGAACATCACCCCGGACATCCTCCCCGGCGATGTCGTCTCCATCAAGTTCGGCGCCACCGACGGCGGCGAAACCACCGTCCAGGACGCCTATGTCACCGGCGACGCCACGCTCAGCGGCACCACCCTCACCGTCAAGGGACACATTGGAGCGGGCGTGAACCCCGCCCAGCTGGAACAGCGCATCATTGAGCCGGCGCTGCGGGACACCACGGTGGCACGCCGTGACATCCGCGCCGTCCCCGGCGCGCTCACCCCGGCCCCCAAGGGCGGCTACTCCTCCGCCCTTGAAGTCACGGCCGACACCTTCACCGCCACCTACAACTTCGACGACGCCGCCACCGCTGAAATCGCCGCCAACGCCGGCCTCGGCGAGCGCGCCATGGCCTGGCAGTTCGAAGACGCCGACGCCAACCGGCAGGGCCTGACCATCGCCGAGTACGGCGAGCCCGGGGGACCGGGCATGGGCGGCTGCCCCAACGGCCCGCTGCAGTCCGGTCCCCCCGCGCCGTCGGGCATCACCGCCGCCAAGGTTTCGGGCGGCCTGAAGCTGAACTGGACGCCGGCCGAAGCCATCCCCGGTACCCCGGCCATCACCGGCTACCGTGCCGTTGCAGTCGGCAGGACCGTGACCGGCAACGAGCAGGTGGAGATCGGCAAGCGCATCTCCGGCCCGGCGGCCAGCGGCACCACCCTCACCGGCCTCTCCGCCACCGAGGACTATGATGTTTACGTCGTCGCCGTCAGCAGCGTCGGCGAGACCTACCCTGCCGCCCACGCCATTCCGGTCACGGACAGCACTCCGCCGACCGTATCTGCGACGCCCAACGGCGGAACCTCCCCGGTCGCCCAGCGGGTCACGCTGACGGCCAACGAGGCGGGCAGCGACATCTACTACACCACCGACGGTACCGATCCGGTCCTTTCCGGCGGAGTGCTGGGGGCGACGGCGGTCCGCTACACCGCCCCGATGGACATCGCCACCAACACCACGCTCAGGTTTGCGGCGTTCGATCCGTCAGGCAACGTCTCCACCATCAGCGAGTCCGTCTTCAAGGTAACCAACGATCCGGTTCCCGCCACTCCCGCGTTCTCAGGGGCACCCGTGGTGGGCCAGGGCACGGCCACACTGACCTGGACGGCCCCGGACCCGGGCGCTGCGGGCCTGACCATCACCGGCTACTCCGTCCAGGCTTACACCACTGACGGCACACCATTTGGTGCACCCAAGACGGCAGCCGGCACCGCAACGTCCATGGTCTACGGCGGACTCGCGGGCGACACTGCCTACCAGTTCACGATCAAGGCCAGCAACGCCAACGGCAGCAGCCCCGAATCGGCCAAGACCGCCGCCGTCACCTCACAGGGCGCCGTCGTAGCTGTGGCCGGCCCGGACCAGAACATTGTCCGCCGCACCACGGCCACCACAGTCACCCTGGACGGCACAGGATCCACTGCTGCCGGCGCCACCTACCAGTGGACGCAGCTCCTGACCGGGCCAACCGATCCGGACAAGGTCACGCTCACCGGGGCCAAGACGCTCAAGCCGACGTTCAGCCTTCCAGTCTTCCAGTCCCCGATGACCAACAGCCCCCTCACGTTCAAGCTGACGGTCACTGTTGGCACAACCGTCAAAACGGATGAGGTCCAGGTTGTACCGGTTACGGACCGGGTAACCATCGGCGTTTCACAGTGGAGGACCGGTGACCTCAGGATTGACGGCACCAGCTCGGTGGTCGGCGGAACCGTCACCGTCCGGGTGGGCGGCGCGACGGGCAGGATCCTGGGCCAGGCAGCCGTCACCGCAGCTGCCGCACCGGCAACGGGCGGCGTTTACAGCCTGCGGCTCCGCAACGCGGCAGCCGGCACCACCAACCCGGGCACCGTGTGGATTGAATCCACGCTCGGCGGCACCGCAGGTCCCAAGGCGGTAGCCAACAAGTAAGTCCTTAACCACCGAAGTCCGGTGGCCGGCGGCATCAGCCGCCAGCCGCCGGACTTCGTTGTGTTCGGGCTTCGCTTGTTTCCGGGTGGCCTAAGGGCTGCTGGTGGCGTCCTGCACCTCGCCCACCAACTCCTCGATGATGTCCTCGAGGAACAGCACACCGGTGGTGTTGCCCCGCGCGTCGAAGACCCTGGCAACGTGGGCACCGGTGCGGCGCATCGTCGCGAGGGCGTCCTCAAGCTCGCTGCCGCGGAACGTCGAGGCCAGGCGGCGGATGCGTTTCTCCGGCACACGCCGGGTGAACTTCTCCGCTGTGGTGAGGTCCATGACGTCCTTCAGGTGCAGGTAACCGGAGGGGTCGCCGTCGTCGTCGGTCAGGATGTACCGGGAGTAGCCGTGCTCGGCCACAGCCCGCTGGATGTCTGCCGGCGTCGCAGACGCCGGCAGCAGCACCATCTCGGCGATGGGAACCTCGACGTCGGCCACGGTCTTTTCGGTGAACTCGAAGGCCGCGGTGAGGGCCCCGGTGTTGTCGGTCAGGACGCCTTCCCTGGTGGACTGCTCCACGATGTTTGCCACCTCGTCCAGGGTGTAGGCGCTGGTGGCCTCGTCCTTGGGCTGCACGCGGAACAGGCGGAGGATCGAGTTGGCGATGCCGTTCAGGGTCCAGATGACCGGCTTGAAGATGCGCGCCACCATCACCAGCGGCGGGGCAAGGATGAGCGCCGCGCGGGTGGGCACCGAGAACGAGATGTTCTTGGGGACCATCTCGCCCAGGACCACATGTAGGAAGGTCACCAGCAGCAGCGCCGCCACGAAGGCGATGATTCCGATCGCTTCCCCGGACAGGGCGGTCAGGCCCAGCGGGACCTCCAGCAGGTGGTGGATCGCCGGTTCGGAGACGTTCAGGATCACCAGCGAGCAGACGGTGATGCCCAACTGGCTGGTGGCCAGCATGAGCGTGGCATGCTCCATCGCCCACAGGGTGGTTTTCGCCGCCTTGCTGCCCGCCTCCGCTTTCGGCTCGATCTGAGACCGGCGGGCGGAGATGACGGCGAACTCGGCGCCGACAAAGAAGCCGTTGACCACCAGCAGGACGGCAAGCCAGATGATGCCCGGAAGGTACTCACTCATGGGTCAGCTCCTGCGTGAGGGTGTCGATGATGCTGTCATGCGCGCTCTTGGGCGGCTCTGCCGATTCCTCCGGCGTGAATTTCAGGCGCCCGACGTGGGTGCCGGCCACCCGCTCCACACGGAGCGTGCCGCCGTCGACGGCTACCTCGTCACCGAGTTCCGGGATCCGGTCCAGCCGGTCAGCGACGTAACCGGCCACGGTGTCGTAATCCTCGCCGTCGGGGACGGCGATGCCGGTCCGGTCCAGGAGCTCATCGGGGCGCAGCGAGGCGTCGAAGGTGATGGACCGCCCGGTCCGGACCACGCCCACCCGGGCACGGTCGTGCTCATCCTCCAGTTCGCCGACGATCTCCTCCACCAGGTCTTCCAAGGTGACGATGCCGGCCGTTCCGCCGTGCTCGTCGGAGACGATGGCCACCTGGAGGCCCTGCTTACGCAGCAGCACCAGAAGGGAGTCGACGCCCATGGACTCGGGGACCATGAGCGGTTCGATCATCAGGTCCGCCGCGAGGACGCTGGCTCGTTCCTCAAGGGCCACGGCGAAGGCGTGCTTGACGTGGAGCACGCCGAGCACGTCGTCCCGGTCGCGGCCGATGACGGGAAAGCGCGAATAGCCGGTTGAGCTGGCCAGCGCAATGATCTGCTCGGCCGTGTCATCGGTGTTCACGGCGGTCATCCGCACGCGCGGGGTCATGACATCCGCCGCGCTGTGCTCGGAGAAGCGCAGCGTCCGGTGCAGCAGGGCGGCGTGGTCCATGTCGAGGACGCCTTCCAGCGCAGAGCGGCGCACCAGCGAACTCAGTTCCTCAGCGCTGCGGGCGCCCGAGAGTTCCTCCTTGGGCTCGATGCCGAAGGACCTGATGATGGCGTTCGCCGTGTTGTTGAACAGGAGGATGACAGGCTTGAACACCGCAGTGAACAGGGCCTGGAACGGAACCACCACCTTGGCGGTGGCCAGTGGCAGCGCCAGCGCGAAGTTCTTGGGAACCAGCTCGCCGATCACCATCGAGAAGATGGTGGCGATGAAAATCGCGACGACGGCGCCCACCCCGGGCACAAGGCCTTCCGGGAACCCGGACGCCGTCAGCGGACCGCTCAGCAGCTTGCTGATGGCAGGTTCGAAGGTGTAACCGGTCAGGAGGGTGGTGAGGGTGATGCCCAGTTGCGCACCGGAAAGGTGCGTCGAGGTGATCTTCAGGGCGTTGATGGTGGGGGCAAGGCGTTTCTCACCCCGGGCCTGGCGCGATTCCAGGTCGTTGCGGTCAAGATTGACCAGGGCAAACTCGGATGCGACGAAGAATCCGGTGCCGACTGTCAGGATCAGGCCGATGCCGATCATGATCCATTCATTCATTGGGGGCGCCCCTCTCCCGCGCTAACCGGCGTGCCGGTCAAATGAGTGAGGGGCCAGGGCATGTGTGAAGGAGGGTCGTCCATAGTGCACTCAACTATATCGGGTGTTTCCTATAGCCCGTTTCGGCGCGATGGAGACTGCTCGTCACGGCTGGTTCCTGCTCGCAAGTGGCATGGCCTCCGAGGCTAGACCTTTCCATTGGTCTTGGCCTGTTGCGCCAGGTCGGCGGCCCACGGCCGGATGCCGTGGTGGAACAGCATGCCCTCGGGCAGTCCCTGAACGCTCGCAACGGAATCGGCGATGTCTATGGTGATTTTGGCGTTTGCCATGGGTGCGTTGGTGATATGCAGGTCGCCATAGGATTTTGGGAGAACCGGATCCAGCCACAGTCCGCCGCGGGCAACGTCGGCGTAGTAGCCCATGAGACTCTTCACGAGCTGAATGGGGGTGGTTGCGGCCCAGGCCTGTGGTGAGCAGGCAGTGGGATAGGGGATGGGTTCGTCGAATTGCTCGCGGCTGAACCCGCAGAACAACTCGGGAAGCCGGCCATCGGAGTACTCCGCGGCCTCAAAAAGAGCCGTAGAGATGCGCTGCGCCTGCTCGACGAGGCCGTAGCGGAGGAGTCCGGCCGCGATGATCGCATTGTCGTGCGGCCACACGGATCCGTTGTGGTAGCTGGCAGGGTTGTAGGCGCCCATGTCGCTGGCCAAGGTTCTTACGCCCCAGCCGCTGAACATTTCCGGGGACATGAGCCGGTCGGCCACCAGGGGAGCTTTGTCCGCGTCGACGATGCCGAACAACAGGCATTGGCCCATGTTGGATGCGCACGCGTCGACCGGCTGCTTGTTGCCGTCAAGGGCGACGGCGTAGTAGCCGCGGTCGGGCAGCCAGAACCGTTCGTTGAACTGCTTCTTCAACTGCGCCCCGAGCTTCCGGTACTCGCCCGCCAGTTCCATGTTGCCGGCGTCATGGGCTATCCAGGAGCGCGCCATGTACGCGCTGTAGACATAGGCCTGCACCTCGCACAAGGCGATTGGCGGCTCGGCCATCCGGCCGTCGGCAAAGTTGATGCCGTCCCATGAATCCTTCCAGCCTTGGTTGATGAGTCCGCGGTCGTTGAGTCGCTCATACTCGACAAAGCCGTCGCCGTCCTTGTCCCCGTAGTGGCGGATCCAGTCCAGCGCCCGGTCGACATGGGGAAGCAGGTCGGAGATAGTTTCTTGCGCGAATCCCCAGCGGCTGATTTCGCCGAACAAGGCCACGAACAGCGGGGTGGCATCGACGCTACCGAAGTATGCGGATTTCCCGCCCAACGCCAGTCCGCTGGAGACATCGAGCCTGACCTCGTGGAGGATCTTGCCTGGTTCCTCCTCGCTCATTTCATCCACAACCCGTCCCTGGCGGTCCGCGAGAGTCTGTATGGTGCCGAAAGCCAGCGACGGGTCAACGGGGAGAGCCATGAGGGACGCCCAGAGCGAATCCCTGCCAAACAGGGCCATGAACCATGGGGCGCCAGCGGCCACCACGATTCGGTCCGGGTGGTCGGGGTCCTCAATGCGAAGCGCACCCAGGTCGTCGTAGCTTCGCCGGAGCGTCCGTTCGATGGAAGGGTTGCCCATGTTCAGCACGGGGATCTTGGCCACCCACTCCTGGCGGCGCTTGTCTCGGGGCGATATTTCGCCTTCATTGGGCCGGACGAAGCGTGCGCCTGAGTCGGTTCCACCGTCGGCAGGGACGACGCTGATGGTGGTGCTCCACTGCGCGTGCGGCGGGATCGCGAAGTGGTAGGCCAGCCCCTCCGGGCCGATGTCGGCGCCCTCGGCCGTCACCACTACGCCTTTCCGGACGTGCTCCCAGGCGGCCCGGATGGTTAGCGAGTCGCCTTGCGCTTTCCGGGACTCTTTCCAGCGGCGCTGGATGCGTGCCTCTTTCACCTCGAAGAGGTCCGCGAAGTCCGCCTCGACCCTGAGGGTAAGGGCGCACTCGGCAATGGCTGCCGAGTAGTTTTGGACAGTGATCCGCTCCAGGATGCCGGCGCCCACCTCACGGAGGCGTTCGACGATCAGGGGGCTGTCCGCGTGTCCGTCCGGCCGGGGGACACGGCCGACAAAGACGGCACGGTAGGGTTCCTTCGTCTTCGCCCCGAGCGGCTCCAGTGGGGCGCCATTAATGAGTACCCGCCAGCAGGACAGTATTCGGGTGTCCTCGACAAAGACGCCGTGGGGGTACTCGGTGCGGATATCGCCGTTCGCCGCAGAGATGCAAAATGATGAGCCCTCCACCAGTGTGACCGAGCCCGGCCCCGGCGACCCTGCAGCAGTGTCAGCGTTCCATCCAGCCATCGGGGCTCCTTCAGAATCGAGCTGAACGCCACCTCGAAGGGCTACCCGCGCATGGAATCGCTCGGATGCGGTGGCCGGCCCTCGTTCACTGACGCTACGCCGGTGTGCGGCGTGATTCCAGCCCTAGTGCCCGCCGCCGTCCTACAATACGAGCGAAGGCACTTAGCGAGCAGGAGCAGTGATGGCCGAGGCAACAATAGAAGCCGTGATGGCCGAACTGGCCGCACTCGAGGATCCAAAGATGCGCGAAGCGAACCAGAGGCGCGGCGACGACCACGGCGTGAACCTGTCCGCGTTGCGTGCGGTCGCGAAGCGGCTGAAGACGCAGCACGAGCTGGCCCGTGAATTGTGGGCCACGGATGACACCGCCGCGCGGTTGTTGTCACTGCTGATCTGCCGGCCGAAGGCCTTCGAGCAGCAGGAACTGGATGCCATGCTGCGCCAGGCCCGGGCACCCAAGGTGCATGACTGGCTGGTGAACTACGTGGTGAAGAAGAGCCCGCATGCCGAAGAGCTGCGCACCGCCTGGACCGACGACCCGGACCAGGTGGTCGCGAGTGCCGGCTGGGCCCTGACCACGGAGCGGGTCGCAAAGAAGCCCGAGGGCCTGGACCTGCCAGGGCTGCTGAACACCATCGAGGCGGAAATGAAAGACGCACCTGCCCGGTTGCAGTGGGCGATGAACCACACCCTGGCGCAGATCGGCATCGAGCACTCAGACCACCGGGCCCGGGCCATTGACATCGGTGAACGGCTGGAAGTCCTGAAGGATTACCCGACCCCGCCGAACTGCACCTCGCCTTTCGCGCCGAGCTGGATCAATGAGATGGTGAGCCGGCGGGGCGGAAGGTCGATCAGCTCGGGCAGGTAGAACGTCCATCCCGGCCAGGTAGGCAGTACCTTGCCAAGACGGGTTAAGGCAGGACCTCCCTCACTTTTGGAATGGCCGTAGCCTGACAGGCTAGTCTCCCGCCGTTCCCGGATCACTCCGGAGCAGGCGGGCCTGGAACCGAGTGGCGGCCGACGGCGTGTTCCCGGCCTCCGCCGGGAAGAAGTGGCACGCCTCGCCGGCGTCAGCGTTGCCTTCAGCTCGGCGGACGGTTCCGTGACCGGCGGTTGGATCGTCAATAACCTCAAGGCGGTCGACTTCGCCGGCGGCACGGCCGCGCACATGAACGCCGGCATCGCAGCCCTCGCCCTCGCACTGGTCTTGGGACGCAGCGCGGGCTGGCCCAAGAGCGAGCACGTCAAGCCGCACAGCCGCCCGCTGGTGCTGGTCGGAGCAGGATTGCTGTGGGCCGGCTGGTTCGGCTTCAACGCCGGTTCCGCCCTTACCGCCGGACATTCGGCGTCGGTGGTCTTCCTGAACACCGCCGTGGCCGGCGCCGCGGGCCTCGCCTGGGCCGCCGTGGAACGCATCAGGCTGGGCAGCGCCAGCAGCATGGGCGCCGCTTCCGGACTGATTTCCGCCCTCGTGGCCATCACGCCGGCGTGCGGTGCCGTGAGCCCGCTCGGCGCGCTGGCAATCGGACTCATAGCCGGCACCGTCTGCTCCCTGCCGTCGAACTGAAGTTCCGCCTCGGCTTCGACGACTCCGTCGACGTCGTCGGCGTGCACCTCATCGGCGGCATCATCGGCACCCTGCTGATCGGACTCTTCGCCACCGACGCCGCCCCGAACAAAGTCAACGGGCTCTTCTATGGCGGAGGGTTGGACCTGCTCGGCATCCAGACGGTCGCAACGGTGGCCGTGCTGGCCTACTCCTTCGCGGTCACGTGGGTCATCGCCAAGGTCCTGGACATCACCGTGGGCCTCCGCATCGACGAGGCAGCCGAACTCCGCGGCATCGACATCGCCGCCCACTCGGAATCCGCCTACTTAATGGATGAGGAGCCCGTGGAACTGGGCTCCCCGCACCGGGTCTGAAACTACGTCCACATAGGGCCTGCACCGACAGTGCCAGGCCCTACGTGTACGCCGACCCCATTCCGGACTACCCCGTCTGCTCCGCATACCCAACAGCCTGCTCGCCCACTTGCTTCAGGTAGGCCTCGGACTGGTTGTAGGACCAGATGGCATCGGTCCAGCCCTGGTCCGTTGTGAGGTCCCGGCCGCCGGCACACAGGTAGCCGGCAGCGGTGAGGGCGGCGTCGTCGATGTTGTGCGGATCGGCCACCCCGTCACCGTTTGCATCCTTTCCTGCCAGCTTCCACGTGGAGGGAATGAACTGCATGGGTCCGACGGCACGGTCCCAGAGGGCGTCCCCGTCGAGCGCGCCGTCGTCGGTGTCGGCAATGGCGGCGAAGCCGTCGCCGTTGAGGCCGGGGCCCACGATCGGACCGCTCACGTCGCCCGAAGCCGTGAGGTGGCCTCCGCCGAGGGCGCCGTGCGCGGATTCGACAAACCCGACGGCGGCCACCGTGTTCCAGCCGATCCCGCACGCCGGCGCAGCGGCATCCGCCATGCCGGCCGCGGCAACGTACGCCCGAAGAGCCCGTGCAGGAATCCCGGTCTGCACCGCGGTCCGGGCCAGCCAGCCCGGTTCGACGGTCCTGGTGATGTTCACGGCATGCGAACTGCCACCTGCCAGCGGCACGAACTTCCCAGCCGCCTGCGGCGGAGCCGGTTGGGCCGCGCGCACTCCGGCGCCGGGCGCGCCCGGACTGGCCATGCCGAGGAACCAGAAGGCAAGGCCGGTGATGGCGCAGAACGCGAAAAGGCTGAGAACCGCGAGGCGTTTCAGACGAAGCACGGAACAGCCTAACCCGGCACCCGCGGGTGATTGCCCACCCGGCGTACTAAGGCGACGCGATCCTGTTGCGCAGGCAGGGCGCAGAGCTGCGGCACGGAGGATTCGCGGAAGCGGTGCGGGAAGGAGTCTAGGGCCCGAGGCTTGACAGACTTTTCACCTCAAGGTCTAATTTTTGGCAGAGCACCGACATGATGCACGCGATACCGTACGCGTGGACAGGCTTCAATCAGAGCCCGTGGGGGCGGTGCACCAGCGGCCTACAGGCCGCCCATGCAGGTGTCCGGTAGACGCTGCCTACGCAGCGATCCCGGAGCGCCCCTTGCCGCCGATTCGCTCGCGGCCCAAAACTCTGAACAGCCCGAGATTTTTACATCCCAAAGGACATCCATGCCCAGCACCACCACCATCGACATCCACGTAGAAGACCGCCAGATCCTCGACGAAAGGCTCGACGCAGCCGTCAAGGATCTCCAGGAAGCGGCCATGCTCACCGGAACGCACGGCATCATCGTCACGCGCAACAGGCCCGGGAGCTACACCGCCACGCTTTCCGAGCAGGTTCCATTCGGCATGACCCGCGAAATTATCCTCTAAACTTTGGGGACCTTAACCCGTCCCCGGTTACCGGGAATACCTGGCGGCGCCCATTCGTTGAGTCCTGCGAAATGTGCGCCGTCCGGCGCGCAGCCGAAGGAGTAAAAACCATGGCAACTGACTACGACGCCCCTCGCGTGGCCCAAGAGGACCAGCCGGCCAACGAATCCCTGGAGGCCATCCAGTCCCGGCAGGGCGGATCCCAGACTGCCCTGCTTGATGTCGAAGAGGCCGATACCGCCGAAGGCATCGACCTTCCCGGTGCCGACCTCTCGCACGAAGAGCTGCTGATCCAGGTTGTTCCGGTGCAGGAGGACGAGTTCACCTGCATGTCCTGCTTCCTGGTCCACCACCGCAGCCAGCTCGCGCGGGAAAAGGACGGCAAGAAGTACTGCTCGGAGTGTGAAGGCTAGTACCAGAGGGCTAGCTCTGAAGGGCCGGCACTGAGAAGATAGCGCTGTGCTGGCCCGGCTCCGATCGTCCTGGACCGCCGTCGTTCCCGTCGTCGGCCTGATCGTGCTGGCCGTGACCTGGGGAGTTTCTCCCGGGCCGGTATTGGCCACCACCATCGCGGTGGTTCTGATGGGAGCCATCCTGGCGGCGGTGCATCACGCCGAAGTGGTGGCTGAGCGCGTCGGCGAGCCCTTCGGTTCGCTCGTGCTTGCGGTCGCCGTCACCGTCATCGAGGTGGCCCTCATCGTCACGCTGATCGCGTCCGGCGGCGAGGGAAGCCATTCGCTGGCACGGGACACCGTCTTCGCCGCCGTCATGATCACGGCCAACGGCATAGTCGGTATTGCCCTGCTGGTGGGCGCCCGCAGATACGGCATCCCCCGGTTCAACCCGGAGGGAGCGGGTGCCGCCCTGGCCGTGGTCACCACGCTGGCTACTCTGACGCTGGTCCTGCCGACCTTCACGTCGTCTCGGCCCGGACCTGAGTTTTCTCCCCTGCAACTGGGCTTTGCGGCCGTGGCCTCACTGTCGCTTTACGGCGTGTTTGTGCTGACCCAGACCGTCCGCCACCGCCATTTTTTCCTTCCTGTCCTGTCTCCCGGGGACGGCGACGACGGTCTGCACGGCCCCACCCCCACCAACCGGGCCACCTACACAAGCCTGGCGTTGCTGTGCGCGGCGCTGGTCGCCGTCGTCGGACTGGCCAAAACGGTATCCCCGGTGATCGAAGCGGGCGTCAGCCGTGCTGGGATTCCGGAGTCCTTCGTGGGCGTGATCATCGCGCTCCTGGTCCTGCTGCCGGAAGGCCTCGCCGCCTCCCGGGCCGCCTCCCGGAACAGGATCCAGATCAGCCTCAACCTGGCATACGGCTCGGCGATAGCCAGCATCGGCCTGACGATTCCCGCGATCGCCATCGCCAGCATCTGGCTGCCGGGACCGCTGACGCTGGGGCTCGGCGGCACGCAGATCGTTCTGTTCCTGCTGACTGTCATCGTGGGAACACTCACCGTTGTGCCAGGGCGCGCCACGCGACTGCAGGGCGCCATCCACCTGGTGCTGTTCGTCGCGTTCCTCTTCCTCGCCATGTTCCCGTAGGCACTTCGATATCATGGCTTCATGACTTCCCCTTCAGGGAGCGACGAAGACCTCCTGCTAGAGCGGCAGCTCTGCTTCGCGCTGGCTGTTGCCTCGCGCACCGTCATCGGCGCCTACCGGCCCGTGCTGCAGGAGCTGAACCTGACCCACCCGCAGTACCTGGTGATGCTCGCGCTGTGGGAAAAGAGCCCGCGATCCGTCAAGGAAATCAGCGACACCCTCCTCTTGGTCCCGGCCACCCTGTCCCCGCTGCTCAAGCGACTCGAGGCCCTGGGATATGTCACCCGCCGCCGCGTTCCCGGGGATGAACGGTCCCTTGCCGTTGGGCTGACCCCCGAAGGAGCCGCGCTCCGCGACAAGGCGTTGGGCGTGCCCGGCACCATGCTGGCCAAGCTCGGCCTCACCCGCGCTCAGGCCGAAGACATCCACGTGGCCATGACGCAGCTCATCGAATCAGCCCAGACGGATCACACGCCTGTTGACCCCGGAGTGGAAGACGAAGCAACGGCCTAAACGGGACAAAAACTCCCCAGTTGGAGTCCGACGGCGGCCACCGCCTGGTCGCGCATCGTAGGCGCCGCGCCCGGGACCGCCGCAGAATCTTGCACGGCAAAGGTAGACTTTCCTGGATGAGGACAGTGGCAGACGACCTTGAAGATCCTGATGATGTCCGCACCCGTATTGTGGTCACCGCCTACAGATTGTTTTCCCACCGCGGAATCCGCGACGTCGGGGTCGATGAGCTGATCCGTGCATCGGGCGTCGCCAAGGCGACGTTCTACCGGCATTTCCCGTCGAAGGACGATGTGGCGCTGGCCTTTCTGAAGCGCCGCGACGAGCTGTGGATGCTCGGATCAGTGGTACCGGAAGCCCGAAGCAGGGCCGATAACCCTGAGGACCAGCGGCTGGCCATCTTCGACGTTTACGACCAGTGGTTCCAGGACGATGACTTCGAAGCGTGTTCCTTTGTGAAGGTGCTGCTGGAGATGGGGGCTGAGCATCCCCTGGGACAGGCGAGCATCGGGTACCTGGGCAGGATCCGCCAGCAGGTGCGGCTCCTGGCCGAGGAAGCGGGCCTGGATGACTCCGAGGCGTTCGCCCTCTCCTGGCACATCCTCATGAAGGGCTCGATCATTGCCGCCGCGGAAGGCGACAAGATGTCCGCCCGCCGCGCCCGGCACATGGCCAGCGGACTGATTGCCGACCACCGGCCCAAGAGCATGCCGGCATAATTTCTTCCTCAGAACCCCGACGACGGCCGGTCACCGCAAAAGGTGACCGGCCGTCGTCGTACCCCCTTAGTTCCTCCGGAGTTTTTGTACAGATAGCGGGCTCTAAGGTCAGCGCAGGTCGAAGCGGTCGAGCTCCATGACCTTCACCCACGCCGCGACGAAGTCGTTCACGAACTTCTCCCTGGCGTCGTCGCTCGCGTAGACCTCGGCCAGCGCGCGGAGCTGGGAGTTGGAGCCGAAGACCAGGTCGACCGGCGTGGCGGTCCACTTCAGCTCCCCCGTAGCCACATCGCTGATCTCGTAGACGTTCTCCTCCGTCTCCGAAGCCTTCCACCGGGTGGCCGGTGCGAGCAGATTGACGAAGAAGTCGTTCGTCAGGACCTGGGGCCGGTCGGTGAGCACACCATGCGTGGAACCGCCCACGTTGCCGCCGAGCGCACGCATGCCACCGATGAGCGCGGTCATCTCCGGTGCGGAGAGATCCAGCAGATAGGCCTTATCGAGCAGGAGGGTTTCGGGCGGAAGCTTCTCGCCGGGCCGCACGTAGTTGCGGAACCCGTCCGCCCGCGGCTGCAGGTACTGGAAGGACTCGACGTCGGTCTGGTCCTGGGAGGCGTCGGCCCGGCCTGGCCGGAACGGCACGGAAATGTTGAAACCCGCGTCGCTCGAGGCTTTCTCCACGGCCGCGCAGCCGCCGAGGACGATCAGGTCCGCCAGCGAAACCTTCCTGCCACCGTTCTGGCCGCTGTTGAACTGCTGCTGCACCCCCTCGATGGCCTGCAGCGCAGCCCCCAGCTCTCCGGGCTGGTTGACTTCCCAGCCGCGCTGGGGCTCCAAGCGGATGCGGGCGCCGTTGGCGCCGCCGCGCTTGTCGGTCTTGCGGAACGTGGAAGCCGCGGCCCACGCCGTGGTGACGAGCTGCGAGACGGAGAGGCCCGAGTCCAGGAGCTGGGCCTTGAGGGACGCGATGTGCTCTCCGCCGATCAGCTCGTGGTCCGCCGTCGGGATCGGGTCCTGCCAGAGCTGCGGTTCCGGGACAAAGGGTCCGAGCAGGTGCGGGCCCACCGGACCCATGTCGCGGTGCAGCAGTTTGTACCAGGCCTTGGCGAATGCCGTCGCGAACTCGTCCGGGTTTTCCAGGAAACGGCGCCCGATTTTCTCGTAGGCCGGATCGAAGCGCAGTGACAGGTCCGTCGTCAGCATGGTCGGCCGGTGCTTCCTCTCCGGATTGTGCGCGTCCGGGATGATCTGCGGGGCGTCCTTGGCCACCCACTGGTTGGCGCCGGCCGGACTCTTGGTGAGCTCCCACTCGTACTCGAACAGGATCTCCAGGAAGCGGTTGCTCCACTCCGTCGGCCGGTCGGTCCAGGTGACCTCGAGCCCGGAGGTGATTGTGTCGCCTCCCTTGCCGCTGCCGTGGGTGCTGATCCAGCCCAGCCCCTGTTCCTCCAGGTTCGCGGCCTCCGGCTCGGGGCCCACGTGCGCGTCGGCATCACCGGCGCCGTGGGTCTTGCCGAACGTGTGCCCGCCGGCGATCAGTGCGAAGGTCTCCTCGTCGTTCATCGCCATCCGCTTGAAGGTCTCGCGGATAAACGCCGCAGCGAGCTTGGGATCCGGGTTGCCCATCGGGCCCTCGGGGTTGACGTAGATCAGGCCCATCTCGGTGGAACCTACCTCCTCCGCCATGGCACCTTCGCCGATGTAGCGCTCGTCGCCCAGCCAGGTGTCCTCCGGTCCCCAGAAGATCTGCTCGGGTTCCCACACGTCCTCGCGGCCGAAGGCGAACCCGAAAGTCTTGAAGCCCATTGACTCCAGGGCGACGTTGCCCGCGAGGACCAGCAGGTCAGCCCACGAGATTTTCTGGCCGTACTTCTGTTTCACCGGCCACAGCAGCCGCCGGGCCTTGTCCAGGTTCGCGTTATCCGGCCAGCTGTTCAGCGGCGCGAAGCGCTGGCTGCCCTCACCCGCACCGCCGCGGCCATCCTGGACCCGGTAGGTGCCGGCAGCGTGCCAGCTCAGCCTGATCATCAGGCCGCCGTAGTGGCCGAAATCCGCCGGCCACCAGTCCTGCGAGGTGGTCAGGACCTCAGTGATGTCCTGCTTCAGGGCCTCGACGTCGAGTTTCTGGAACTCCTCCCGGTAACTGAAGCCATGGGCGAGCGGGTTGCCCGCCGGGTGGTTCGCATGGAGCACCGAGAGATCAAGTTGGTTCGGCCACCAGTCCGCGTTCGTCCGGGGCCGGTGCCCCTTCGGCTGCGGCGAGTCGATCGCCGGGTTCTCGCTCTCGCTGCCGTGCGAGGTCGCGCTGTCATGGGCAACCGGACAGCCACCTTCAACCTTGCGGTCCAGACCCTGGGCACTTCCTGGCGTGGGAACCGGAGGATGGTCCTGGCGATCGGTCATGTGCTTCCTTCCATATGGCCGAGGCCGCGGTCGGACTCGGGCAGCCGGTCTAACCTTCCTATTGGACCATGGGCGGGTGGCTCGGTGAGAGCCCCTCCTCCCGGGTTTTTGTCCAGATAAAGGGGCCAAACCTGCCTCGAACGCCCATTATCTGCACAAACTCCTGTGCGTCTCGGAGGGGAAAGGTCCTGCGCCTCTCGGGCACAATGGAAGGCATGACCCTCACGACTTTCGCCCTCATCCGCCATGGCCAGACAGACTGGAATGCGCAGCGCCGGCTGCAGGGATCCAGTGACATTCCACTGAACGACGTTGGCCGCGGCCAGGCGCGCGACGCCGTCGCCGTTTTGTCGGGCCAGGAATGGGACATGGTCGTGTCCTCGCCCCTGAGCCGTGCGGCGGAAACCGCAGACCTGATCGCCGCCGGCCTCGGACTCACGGTGGCCCGGCGTGTGCCGGAGCTCGCCGAGCGCAGCTTCGGGCCCGCGGAGGGCCTGCAGGCGGGCCCGGAACTGGAGGCACTGCGCATCCCCGGCGGCTTCCGCGGGGCGGAAAGCGACGACGAAGCGGGCTCCCGCGGCCTGGCCGCCCTGGAGGCCCTGGCCGAGGAGTTCCGCGGACGCCGCGTTTTGGTCGTCGCCCACGGCACGCTCCTCCGCCTGACCCTGAGCCGTGCCATCGGGAGCACCCTCGCAAGCATCGACAACGCCGTGCTCAACCTTGCCCACCACCACGCCGTGGACGGCTGGGAGCTCGAATACTTCAATGGCGAACGGGTAGTGGAGTCCGCCCGCAGCTAGGAAAATTGCTGCTGTCCCTGTCCCCGGGGGCCCGACAGGACTACCTTTTTCCTATGGGCCGGGCAGCACAGGCGCTCCGGACCGGCAAAGAGTTTCTACTCAACGAGGAGTGGGGCCGGGATATGAAGCCGCGAACCATACTTTTGGGGATCATCGTTTTGCTGCTGGTCGCCGGCGGGGCGGCATTTCTTTACTTTAATAATTTGAGAAGCCGGGCTGCCGACTACAACCCGCAGATCACGCCGGCGAATTTCACGACGAAAATAACCAACAAGTACTTCGCCCTTCCGGTCGGCAAGAAGATGACCTATGGAACTGGCGGCGACCGGATCGAAATCGAGATCCTGCCGGAGAAGCGGGTCATTGAGGGCGTCGAAACGATCATTTACCTGGACAGGGAATTCAAGAACGGGCAGCTCGTTGAGGAGACCAAGGACTACCTGGCACAGCACAAGAACGGCGATGTGTGGTACTTCGGCGAGGACGTGGATAACTACAAGGACGGCAAACTGCAGAATCATTCCGGCAGCTTTCTCCACGGGCAGGATGGGGCAAAGGCCGGCATCTGGATGAAGGCCGAACAGCGCGTGGGCGACACCTACCGGCAGGAGTACTACCTGGGGCACGCGGAAGATATGCGGGACACCATCGCCACAGGCCAGACCGTCACGACGACAATGGGCACCTACAAAGACTGCGTCAAGGTGGACGACTGGACGCCGCTGGAGTTCAACTCGCGGGAGCACAAGTACTACTGCCCCGAGGTGAGCTCGATGGTCCTGGTTGAGGAACCAAGCGGCAAACGCTCAGAACTCACCAACATTAACCTGCCCTAGGGGGAAGCAACGTGAAAGCCAGGGCCGGAATCCGGCCCCGGCTTTCACGGTTTCCAGCTACTGCTATCTGCTATCGCCGCACGTCGTCGATGCCGTCGGTTTCGATGCGTTCCTTTCGGACTTCCTCGTCGACGGTCACCTCGTCCGTCACCGTTTCCGTGCCGAGCCGGACCCGCTCGACCGGAACGGTTTCCTTCTCGATCACGGGGCGCTCCTCGTGGAGGGTCACCTCGTGTTCCTCCTCGCTGATATCGGGCCCTGACATGGCCGCACCGCGGTTCGCCTCCGTGATGGGTTCGCGCTCGATGCGGACCTCCTCGCGCTGGACCGGAACGGTCTTGGTGACGTTCTCCGTGGTCACGTACTTACGAAGCCTGGCACGTCCGGCGGCCTGCGTTTCCGTGCCGACGTTCAGGCGCTCCTCCGAGCGGGTCATCGCGTCATCCGTGGTGGGCCCGGACGCGTCACGTCCAACCGTCCCGGTGGTGTCAGCCGTGCCGGTGGCGTCAGCCGTGCCGGTGCGGGTGCCGCTGTACGTCGCAGTGCCCGTATCGGCATAACCAGCGTCCCCGCGGGTTCCCGTGTCCGTGTAGTTCTGGTGTCCGTCGAGGCCGTAGTGGCCGAAAAGGCGGTCCTCTTCCGACGGCTCAAGGTGGCCGTCCGTATCCACCCTGGGCGCGTCCTTGACCTGGTCCTTGGTGTACGGAACCACAACATCGCTGCCTTCAAGACGGGCGTCTTGCAGCGGGACGAAGGATTCGGAGGTGCCAAACAGTCCGGTCTTGACCGTCACCCAGGTCGGCTGCCCGTCGGCGTCGTCGGCGTAGACCTGGCCCACTGACCCGATCTTGTCCCCGTCTGCAGAAAGGACGTTTCCGTTCCGCTGCAGCAGGTCATCAATGTTTTCCGTGGTGAGCATGAAGTCTCCTTGGATCTCAGATGCTTGGGTTCGCAGCGCCTCCCTGCAGGACGCCGCACCCCAATACAATAAGCATGCTTAGCATGGTGTTGGCAAGCATGCTTATCAATTTTGTGCATTACGTCGCACGCCCTTGCGGGGGAAATACCAAGTGTGCTTACTATCTTCGGGTAATCAGGATTGCTGCCGATCCAGCACCGCTGGTTCTTCATCCTCAAGGAAAGAGAGCAACGATGACCGAGAACGCATACGGCACCGGCGTGCCCGCTCCCGGCCTGGGCACCACCGGCGCGGGCACCACCGACTACACGGGCACCACCGACTACACGGGCGATGACACCTCAAAGAAGGACGTGGCGAAGGATGAAGCCGCGAATGTTACAGGACAGGCTGCCGGCGCTGCCCGGAACGTGGCCGGAACGGCCGCGTCCGAGGCCAAGAACGTCGCCTACGAGGCAAAGAACAGCGCCAAGGACCTGCTGCACCAGGCGAAGTCGGACCTGACCAGCCAGGCCGGCACCCAGCAGACCAAGGCAGCCGAGGGCATCCGCACCATCTCCTCGCAGCTGCGCACCATGGCCGACGCACCGGACCAGCAGGGCGTTGCCTCGGACCTGATCCGGCAGGCCGCAGACCGCTCCGAATCGGTCGCATCGTGGCTGGATAACCGCGACCCCGGCTCGCTGCTGGGCGAAGTTAAGTCGTTTGCCCGCCAGCGCCCCGGCAGTTTTCTGCTCCTCGCAGCAGGCGCAGGCCTCCTTGCCGGCCGCCTGGGCCGCAGCCTGCAGGCCGGCGCCCCGGACACCCGGACCGCCACCGGCACTGCTTCGGCACGACCGGCCCGGCCCGCCGCAACGGAGAGTAGCGTCACGGCTGGCACAGGCGAGCCCTTCCATGACCCGGCCAGCCTCGGCGGACCCGCTCTTGGCGAGCCGAGCATCTCGGGCACGGGACCCGCTTCCACGCAGTCCCTTCCCACCGGATCATCGGCAGGTGCACTGCGGGACATTGACGATCCCTATGTTGAGGCTGGGGGTCGTCCCCTGTGAGCAGCCAGATCCCTGATGTCCCTCCCACGGAGGCGCACGCGAAGGCCGACACCACCTCCCTGGGTGACCTCCTCGGTGAGGTCACCAGGGACCTGTCCACCCTGATCCGGCAGGAAATCGAACTCGCCAAAGCCGAACTGAAACAGTCCGGGACCCGCGCCGGCAAGGGCGGCGGCATGCTCGCCGGCGCCGGCGTCGCCGGGCACTTCGTGCTCCTGTTCCTCTCTATCGCCCTCTGGTACGCCCTCGGCGAACTCATGGGCCTGGGCTGGTCCGCCGTCGTCGTCGCCATCCTCTGGGGCATCATCGCCGCGATCCTCGCCTCCATCGGACGCAAGGAACTCAAAACCATCAAAGGCATGCCCCAAACCATGGAGACAGCCAAGGA
>NZ_JAAOXD010000003.1:0-207497 GCF_014694315.1 Arthrobacter ipis
AAGCCCACCATCAAGAGCAACGCGGGGTCACTTCGCGCCCAATCCGGAGGGTTTATTGGGCGCGAAGTGACCCCGCGTTGCTTTGTTAGCCGGCGAAGAACTCGCTGAGCTCGGTGATGAGCCTGTCCGGGGCGCGGTTGACGCCGTCGTGCCCGAAGCCGGGCAGGATGGTGTAGCTGGAGCCGGAGAGGACGTCGTGGATCTGGCCGCAGGCCACGCCGAAGTAGGCCGGGCTTTTCTCGCCGACGATGATGAGCGTCTCCAGCGGCAGGGCCAGGAACGGTTCGGCGGGCATGTCCGCGGCGATGATTGCCTTGATCTCCCGGACGCCGGTGCGCATCATTTCGCGCATCTGCTTGCCAACCGAAGTGCCCGCCGTGAGCTTGTTGGCGAGGGTCATCATGGACAGCGGCATGCGGGAGGAGAAGGCGCTTTCGGCCTCGAGCCCGCGGAGCAGGACGGCGAGGGCGCGGTCGTCGTCGCCGGTGGCCGTCGCCCGTTCGTATTCCGTGGTCCAGTTGGCCGTGACGCTGTGGTTGACGGAGACCGCGGGGTCGTACACGGCGAGCCGCTCCACCGGCAGGGTCCTGGCCGCGTGCAGGGCGACGGCCCCGCCAAAGCTGTGGCCGAAGACGTCGGTGCTGTCCGTGTGCTTCATAACCGTATCGAGGTCGCGGATGTCAACGTCCAGGGTGTAGTCGCCGGCCTGCTCCGAGGAGGCGCCCCGGCCGCGGCGGTTGAACGTGTGCACGGGCCGGCCGAGGGAGGCGCTGAGCTTCTGCGCGAAGCGGGTGTAGTCCGCCGCCGTCACCATGGAGGCCGTAACCACAACCACGCCGGAGCCGGCCGTGGCCAACTCAGCGCCCGTGCTGAACAGCTCGAGCTTGCCGCCGTCGGGTGTGCTGATGATCTCGCGAGTCATGCTCCGAGCCTATCGGAGGCCGGCGTGTGCCGACAGCCGGCCATGGCCGAGCGGCGGCGGCTACCCGCGCCGGCGCTTCCTGCCCTGGGGGGTGATGGTCCCGTCGGTGCCGTTCAGGAAGCGGGCAATCCGAATGGCCAGGCGTTTGCCCGGCCGGATCGGCCCCTCGTGCAGCTGGCCCGGGACCACCGCGAAGTCGATCGCCGGCACGGCCGACGCCAGCTGCCGGCCGGTGTCGGCGAAGTATCCCGGGCTCCAGCCGCCGCTGAGCATGAGTGTGGGGGTGGCCAGGTGCGTGAAATCCGCGAGCTCCGCGTCGGCGTCGAGCACGGCCCGCATTTCCTTGACGGCCGTGGGCAGCAGCTCACGCATTTCCGCGCCGACGTTGGTCCGGGCTGACATGATGCTGAGCATCCGCAGCGCGCCGAGGGGCAGGTACGACAGCGGCCCGGCCGTGGCCAGCCCCTGCACCAAATGCGCCCACGCGTGGTTGAGTTGCCCATCCGTCACGGCCTGCTCCAGTTCCGGCCGCCAGCGGTGGTGCAGGTTGCCGGAAAGGGACACCGCGGCGTCGTAGGTGACGAGCCTGCGCAGCGGCATGTCGCGTGCAGCCTGGAGTGCAACGAAGCCGCCGAAACTGTGCGCCACCACGTCCTCAGAACCCGTCGCCTTCATCACGGCGGCCAAGTCCCCGATCTCGGTCTTGACCGAATAGTCGTCCGGCTGCGGCGCGGAACCGGCGCGGCCCCGGCGGTTGTAGCAGTGCACCGGCCGGCTCAGCAAGAGGCTCAGGTTGCGGGCGAACGGCCGGTACAGCGCGTCGGTCACCAGTGTTCCGTGAATAACGACGACGCCGGGCGCCGTGACCGTGGCCGGGTCACCTTTCGCGGAGGTGCCGTTGCCGGTGTTATCGGCGGAGTCGCCGGCAGAATTATTCCCTTCGGCACAGGTGGGTTGCGCGGGCCTGAAGGAGTGCACCTCAAGCCGGCTGCCGTCGTCGTCCGTCTCAACTGTCCAGGTCTCCACAGCCCGAGTCTATGCCCCACCCCCTTTGGAGTTTTTGTCCAGATATCGTGCCCTAATGGCCCCGGAAGTCCGAATATCCGGACAAAAACTTCAAGGTGGGAAGTCCCGAACTCCGATGCGGGAAGTCCCGGTAAACTTGATGATTGTGACTTCCCAAAACACCCCCGCCCCCAAGAACGCCGCAGAACCGCTCGACGCCAGCGAACAGATGCGCATCCGCATGGACAAGCGCGCCAAGCTGATCGAGCGCGGGTCGGAGGCGTACCCGGTGGGTGTTGAGCGCACGCACTCGCTCGGCGAGATCCGCGAAAAGTACGCCCATTTGCAGGCCGACGAGACCACCGGCGACGTCGTCGGCGTCACCGGCCGCGTGGTGTTTGTACGGAACACCGGCAAGCTGTGCTTCGCCACGCTGCAGGAAGGCGGCACGGACGGCAAGGGCACCCGGCTGCAGGCCATGCTCAGCCTGGCGAACGTGGGCGAAGAGGCCCTGGCCGACTGGAAGGCCCTGGTTGACCTGGGCGACCACGTTTTCATCAGGGGCGAAGTCATCTCCTCGCGCCGCGGTGAACTCTCCGTCATGGCTGAGTCCTGGTCCATGGCCTCCAAGGCGCTCCGCCCGCTGCCGGTGCTGCACGCCGAACTCAACGAGGAGACCCGCGTCCGCCAGCGCTACGTGGACCTGATGGTCCGCGACGAGGCTCGCGAGATGGTGTACACCCGCGCCGCCATCACCCGTTCCATCCGCGAGACCCTGTTCCGCCACACCTACGTCGAGGTGGAAACGCCCATCCTGCAGCTGGTCCACGGCGGCGCCCTCGCCCGGCCGTTCGAGACGCACATGAACGCGTTCGACCAGAAGATGACGCTGCGCATCGCCACCGAGCTGTACCTCAAGCGCGCCGTCGTGGGCGGCATCGACCGCGTCTATGACATGGGCCGCGTGTTCAGGAACGAGGGCGTGGATTCAACCCACAGCCCGGAGTTCACCACGCTTGAGTGCTACGAGGCCTGGGCAGACCAGTTCGTCATGGCCGAGCGCATCAAGGAGATCATCCTGGACGCCGCGGACGCCGTGGGTGCGGGACGCGTGCTGCAGACCGAAGCCGGGGAGATTAATCTCGACGGCGACTGGGCCTGGGTGGCCGTGTACCCGGGGCTTTCCGAGGCCGTGGGCCAGGAGATCACCCCGGACACCACGCTTGAAGAGCTGCGCGCCGTTGCCGGGAAGCACGATGTCAAGGTCGATCCCAAGTGGGACGCCGAGAAGTTGGCCGTGGAACTCTTCGGCGAAATCGTGGAACCCACCCTGCTGAACCCCACGTTTGTCTACAACTACCCGCCCTCAGCCCAGCCGCTGGCCAGGCCGCACCGGGAAGACGGCCGCCTGATCGAGGCCTGGGACCTGATCATCGGTGGCATGGAACGCGGCACCGCGTTCTCGGAGCTCATTGACCCTGTCATCCAGCGCGAACGCCTCACCGAGCAGTCCAGGCACGCCGCCGCCGGCGACGTCGAGGCCATGCAGCTGGACGAGGACTTCCTCCGCGCCCTGGAATACGGTGCGCCGCCGATGGGCGGCATCGGCCTGGGCATCGACCGCCTGGTCATGCTGTTTACCGGCGCCGGCATCCGCGAAACAATCCTCTTCCCGCTCCTCAAGCCCGAAGGCCACTGATGATGGACTATGTCGCCGTGCTGCTGCCCTCGCTGGTGGTTGGCCTGATCTTCTGGTTCGCCATGAAGTCGATCTTTAACGCGGACAAGGCCGAACGCCAGGCCGAAGCCCGCGCACAGGCTGAAGCTGACGCGCAGGCGGCAGCCGGGGATGATTCTCCCGAGCCGCCGAGTAAATCAGACAAATAGCAGGCGACTTTTAATGCCCCCAGTTATCCCCAAGGAACCATTGCGTGTTTTGACGCGTTGCCTTATTGGGGGAGATACTTCACGTGGATACATCCTGCTTATCTGATTACACGTCCTTTCCAAAAGAGAGATTTTTGATGGCACAGAAAGTCAATATCGTCCTTGTGGACGATCTGGATGGGGGATCTGCGGACGAAACCGTTCGCTTCGGCCTGGATGGCGTCGGTTATGAAATTGACCTGTCCTCGGCCAATGCTTCAGAACTGCGGTCATCACTGGAACGCTTTGTTTCATCGGCCCGCAAAACGTCAGGCGGCCGGCCTGCCCGTGCCAAGGCATCGGGCGGCCGCAACCAGGACTCGGCCCAGATACGCCAGTGGGCGCGGGATCACGGTTACACCGTAAACGCGCGCGGCCGTATTCAGGCAGAAATCCAGGAAGCCTACCAAAAGGCCAATTCCTAACTCGGTGCCCTGACAGCCAGTTAGTGCACAAAACGTCCTGAACGTATGTGCGGCGCCCCCGGTTGACGGGGGCGCTGCGCTTTAACGGGCCGTTGCCGTCCGCAATAAACGGAACCGCCGTTATTCAGGACCGCCCGCCAAGCGGGTTATCGATGCGCGCGCTAATCCGTGGCCTTGGGAACATTCCGTCCCGGGTGATTTCCAACACGCTGTCAAAGGAAACGGTAATTGCCCGCCGGGCGGCAGCCTGATGGTATTCAAAGCCTGCAGCGGCATTGCGCCGCGAGGCTGGTGCGGCAGCTGCGTGGACCTGCGCAAGGCCCCCGGTTTCCCCTGTGGCGAACAAGCTCCCCAAGTCAGGGTTCCCCCACGTAGCATCAAAGTACGTCGTAGCTAGGAGTGTGGCGAAATGTTTGAGCGATTTACGGACCGTGCCCGTCGCGTAGTTGTGCTTGCCCAAGAAGAGGCACGCATGCTGAACCACAATTACATTGGTACCGAACACATCCTCTTGGGTCTGATCCATGAGGGTGAGGGCGTTGCCGCCAAAGCTCTTGAGTCCTTGAGCATTTCGCTCGACGGCGTCCGCGAGCAGGTGCAGGAGATCATCGGCCAGGGCCAGCAGGCTCCCTCGGGCCACATCCCCTTCACGCCGCGTGCAAAGAAGGTGCTGGAGCTTTCGCTGCGCGAAGCCCTGCAGCTGGGCCACAACTACATCGGCACGGAGCACATCCTGCTGGGACTCATCCGCGAGGGTGAGGGCGTGGCAGCCCAGGTGCTGGTGAAGCTCGGTGCCGACCTGAACCGGGTCCGCCAGCAGGTCATCCAGCTGCTCTCCGGCTACCAGGGCAAAGAGACCACCGGTGCCGGCGTCGGCCAGAGCCAGGCAGAGGGTACCCCCGCCGGCTCGGTTGTGCTGGACCAGTTCGGCCGGAACCTGACGCAGGCTGCCCGCGAGAACAAGCTGGACCCTGTGATCGGACGCGAGCAGGAAATGGAACGCGTCATGCAGGTCCTTTCCCGCCGCACCAAGAACAACCCCGTGCTGATCGGCGAGCCCGGCGTCGGCAAGACCGCCGTCGTCGAGGGCCTGGCCCAGGCGATCGTGCGCGGCGACGTGCCGGAGACCATCAAGGACAAGCAGCTCTACACGCTGGACCTTGGCTCCCTCGTGGCCGGCTCCCGCTACCGCGGTGACTTCGAAGAGCGCCTGAAGAAGGTCCTCAAGGAAATCCGCACCCGCGGCGACATCATCCTCTTCATTGACGAGATCCACACCCTCGTGGGTGCCGGTGCCGCCGAAGGCGCCATCGACGCGGCCTCGATCCTGAAGCCGATGCTGGCCCGCGGCGAGCTGCAGACCATCGGTGCCACCACGCTGGACGAGTACCGCAAGCACATCGAGAAGGACGCCGCCCTCGAGCGCCGCTTCCAGCCCATCCAGGTCAAGGAGCCCTCGGTTGCGCACGCGATCGAAATCCTCAAGGGCCTGCGGGACCGCTACGAGGCGCACCACCGCGTCACCATCACCGACGGCGCCCTCGCCTCGGCCGCGAACCTCTCCGAACGCTACATCTCGGACCGTTTCCTCCCGGACAAGGCGATCGACCTCATCGACGAAGCCGGAGCCCGGCTCCGCATCCGCCGCATGACCGCTCCGCCGGAGCTCAAGGAGATGGACGAGCGCATCTCCGAGCTGAAGATGGAGAAGGAGTCCGCGATTGACGCGCAGGACTTCGAGGGTGCTGCCGCGCTGCGCGACAAGGAGCAGAAGCTCATCACCGAGCGCTCCGAGAAGGAACGCCACTGGAAGACCGGCGGCATGGACGACATCTCGGAGGTGGACGAGGACCTGATCGCCGAAGTCCTCGCGAACTCCACGGGCATTCCGGTCTTCAAGCTGACCGAGGAAGAGTCCTCGCGCCTGCTGAAGATGGAGGACGAGCTGCACAAGCGCGTCGTCGGCCAGAACGAGGCCATCAAGGCGCTGTCCCAGGCCATCCGCCGCACCCGTGCAGGCCTGAAGGACCCGAAGCGTCCGGGCGGTTCGTTCATCTTCGCCGGCCCCACCGGCGTCGGCAAGACCGAACTCGCCAAGGCCCTCGCGGAGTTCCTGTTCGGTGAAGAGGACGCCCTCATCACGCTGGACATGTCCGAGTACTCCGAGAAGCACACGGTGTCGCGTCTCTTCGGTGCCCCTCCGGGCTACGTCGGCTACGAAGAGGGCGGGCAGCTGACCGAGAAGGTCCGCCGCCGTCCGTTCTCCGTGGTCCTGTTCGACGAAGTGGAGAAGGCCCACGCGGACCTCTTCAACTCGCTGCTGCAGATCCTGGAAGACGGCCGCCTGACCGACTCCCAGGGCCGCGTGGTGGACTTCAAGAACACCGTGATCATCATGACCACGAACCTCGGAACCAGGGACATCTCCAAGAGCGTTGCCACCGGCTTCCAGTCCGGCACCGACACCCAGACCGGCTACAACCGGATGCGCGCCCGGGTCACGGAGGAGCTCAAGCAGCACTTCCGCCCCGAGTTCCTCAACCGTGTTGACGACGTCGTGGTGTTCCCGCAGCTGACGCAGGACGAGATCATCGAGATCGTGGACATGTTCGTGACGCGCCTGGAGAAGCGCCTCAAGGACAAGGACATGGGCATCGAGCTGACCAAGACAGCCAAGGTGCTCCTGGCCACCCGCGGCTACGATCCTGCCATGGGTGCCCGGCCGCTGCGCCGTACCATCCAGCGCGAGATCGAGGACCAGCTCTCCGAGAAGATCCTCTTCGGCGAGCTGCACCCCGGCGACATCGTGGTGGTGGATGTGGACGGCGAAGGCGACGACGCAAAGTTCACCTTCGCCGGCAACGCCAAGCCGCGCATCCCGGAAATCGCCCCCAGCGCCTAGCACTGGGCGCCCGGCACCCAGCGCCTGGCATCCAGCCGCACTCCAGCGCCAAGAGGCCCCGCCAGCCCCCGAAAGGGAGCAGGCGGGGCCTCTTGCTTGCCCTCCCGCCGGCACAAGAGGTGCTGAAAGTACTGGTTCACCAACAGTGAACCCTTTTGTGATCCAGCGCACATGAGGTGTTGAATCGGCACATGTCAACTGAAGATGCAGCGATCCTGCGTGAGCAACCGGCGACCCCCTTCCACGACCTCGACCACTACCTGGCGATCCCGCGCGTCAGTGGCCTGGCCCTCAGCCCCGACGGCCAGCGGCTGGTAACCACGGTCGCCACGCTCAACAGCAAGGGCACCGAATACGGCACGGCGCTATGGGAGCTGGACCCGGCGGGCGGGAAGCAGGCCCGCCGGATCACCCGCAGCGCCAAGGGCGAAGCCGGCGCCGCGTTCGCGGCCAACGGCGACGTCTACTTCACGTCCGCCCGGCCGGATCCGGACCGGGAGGCCGACGGCGATCCCGTCAGTGCGCTCTGGGTTCTCCCCGCAGATGGCGGCGAGGCCCGCGTGGTGCTGTCGCGGGCCGGCGGCGTGGACAAGGTCATGGCGGCCAGGGACGCCAACGCGGCCTTCGTCACCGCGTCCGTTCTTGCCGGCTCCGCCGACGAGGAGGCCGACGCCGAACGCCGCAAGAGCCGCAAGGACAACAAGGTGGCGGCCATACTGCACAGCGAGTATCCGGTGCGGTACTGGGACGCGGATCTCGGCCCTGCCCAGCCGCGGCTCTTCGCGGTGGAGCCGGGGCCCGAGCCGGAACCCGGCAAGCCCGCCACCGTGGACAGCGCCGCGCCGCTCACCCTTCGCAACCTCACCCCGGAGGCAGGCTCCCGCCTCCGGGAGGCCGTCTCGGTGGTCAGCCCGGACGGTAAGACCATCTACACGAGCCTGCTGAGGCCGCTGCCGAAGGCGGACCTGCGCTCGGTGCTCGCCGCCGTTGACGTCGCCACCGGCACTCAGCGGGTCCTCCTCGACGAGCAGGGCGTGAACTACTTCCCCGGGCCGGTCAGCCCCGACGGGGGCCTGCTCGCCGTCGTCAGTGAAAGCGACACAACGCCGCAGCAGGCACCGCAGGTCAAGCTGCATCTCCTCGATGTCTCCGGGGAAGCCGGTCCGGAGGACCTGCAGCCCCTGGCGCAGGAATGGGACCGCTGGCCCCACCCGGAAGCGTGGCTCCCGGACGGCTCTGCCCTCCTGGTCACGGCAGACGACGACGGCGCGTCGCCGGTATTCAGCGTCAGCGTTGCGGCAGGTGCCGCCCGGGAGAGCGCCGCCCTGGGGAGTGTCACCCGGGTGACGCCGGACGCAGCGGCCTACACCGACGTCGTCGTTTCACCGGACGGCCGCAGTGCCTATGCGCTGCGGAGCTCGTACGAGTTCCCCGCCGAGCCTGTCCGGATCGACCTCGCCAGCGGGGACGTCACGCGGCTGCCGTCCCCGGCGGAACGGCCGAAAACCGAGGGGTCGTTGGAGCGGGTGGAGGCGACGGCGGCCGACGGTACCCGCGTGCCCGCCTACCTGGCCCTGCCGGCCGGCGCCTCCGCGGAGAGCCCCGCGCCGCTGCTGCTGTGGATCCACGGCGGCCCGCTGGGCTCCTGGAATGCCTGGACCTGGCGCTGGAACCCGTGGCTGCTCACCGCCCGGGGGTACGCTGTCCTGCTGCCGGACCCCGGCCTGTCCACGGGCTATGGCCAGGAGTACATCCAGCGGGGCTGGGGCGGCTGGGGCAAGGCGCCGTTTACGGATCTCATGGCCGCCACGGATGCGGTGGTGCAGAGGCCGGACATTGACGAAACCCGCACGGCCGCGATGGGTGGCTCCTTTGGCGGCTACATGGCCAACTGGGTGGCCGGGCAAACGGACCGCTTCAAGGCGATCGTCACCCACGCCAGCCTCTGGGCGCTGGACCAGTTCGGGCCCACCACCGACGCGTCGCAGTACTGGCTCAAGGAGATGACGGCGGAGATGGCGCTGGAGAACTCTCCGCACCTGCACGTCGAGAAGATCCGGACGCCCATGCTGGTCATCCACGGTGACAAGGACTACCGGGTGCCCATTGGGGAGGGCCTGCGGCTCTGGTACGAGCTGCTCTCCAAGTCCCAGCTCGCGTCCGACGAGAACGGGCAGACCAGCCACAGGTTCCTCTTCTACCCCGACGAGAACCACTGGATCCTGCAGCCGCAGCACGCCAAGGTCTGGTACGGCGTGGTTCAACACTTCCTGGCCAGGAACGTCTTAGGTAAGGACACCGAGCTGCCGGCGGATCTGGGCCTCTGACCTCCGGGCCGGAAGCGACCGCGACCGTCGCCGTAAGATGGGGGCTGTGACTGACTCCTTCACCGTTCGCCCTGCCCGGACCAGCGATGTGGCTGCCATCAAGAAACTGGTGGCGCCGCTGGCGGAAGAGCGAATACTGATGGCCAAGGAGACGGTGGCCTATTACGAGAGCCTGCAGGAGTTCCTGATAGCCGAGTCGGCAGCCGGCGAGGTCATCGGCTGCGGCGCCCTGCACGTCATGTGGGAGGACCTCGCAGAAGTCCGGACCCTTGCCGCCTCGGATGCCTGGCGAGGCAGGGGAGTGGGACACGTACTCGTCGAGAGTCTCCTGAAGCAGGCCGCCGCGCTGGGCGTTTCGCGGGTGTTCTGCCTGACCTTCGAGGTGGACTTTTTTAAGCGGCACGGTTTCGAGGTCATGGCGGACCAGTCGGCAGTCGATCCGCAGGTGTACTCCGAGCTGCTGCGCTCGCATGACGAAGGCGTGGCGGAGTTCCTGGACCTTGCGCGCGTGAAGCCCAACACGCTGGGCAACACGCGGATGATCAAGGCTCTCTAGGGTTTGCCCCGATCTCCGCGTGGTGAAACTCAGCGGGTAAGAGCCGCTCAAAGTGGCCCCGTAGCACTCCTTTTCTTTTATAAATTTGCTGGATAAACTCGTGGAGGCCGGAAGGGGCAGCATTGGGGGCTGTCCCTTCCGCCGTTTCCGAACTACCGCGCAGCAGGTGCCGGTAGTAGGGTCAAAGCACATCCTGACGGATGCCAATAAAGGACCGAGAGCCCAGGAGCCGGCCGTGAAAAAGCTCATCAATGACCCCCGCGCTGTTGTGGATGAATCCGTGGAGGGATTCGGCCTAGCCCATGCAGACCTAGTGACCGTCAGTGCCGATCCGAAGTACGTCACCCGCAAGGATGCCCCCGTTGCCGGCAAGGTCGGCCTGGTGTCCGGCGGCGGCAGCGGGCATGAACCGCTCCACGCCGGATTTGTGGGGCGCGGCATGCTCGACGCCGCTGTCCCCGGCGCCGTCTTCACCTCACCCACCCCCGACCAGATCATTCCGGCCACGCTCGCCGTGAACTCCGGTGCAGGGGTGGTCCACATCGTGAAGAACTACACCGGCGACGTCCTGAACTTCGAAACGGCGGCCGAGATGGCCCAGGCCGAGGGCGTGGAAGTCCGCACAGTGCTCGTCAACGACGACGTCGCGGTGGAGGATTCGCTGTACACGGCCGGCCGCAGGGGCGTGGGGGGCACGGTCCTGGTGGAGAAGATCGCCGGAGCCGCGGCCGAGCGCGGCGACGACCTCGACGCGGTGGCGGTCATCGGCGACCGCGTGAACCAGAACGTGCGGACCATGGGCGTTGCGCTCACGGCCTGCACGGTGCCCCACGCCGGCACCCCGAGCTTCGACCTCGCGGACAACGAGATCGAAATCGGCATCGGGATCCACGGCGAGCCGGGCCGGCACAAGATCGCCATGGAAAACGCCGACGGCATCACCGGCCGCCTGCTGGAACCGATCCTCAGCGACCTCGGAACGGCGTCGGGGGAGAAAGTGCTCCTGTTCGTCAATGGCATGGGCGGAACGCCGCTGAGCGAGCTGTACATCGTTTACCGCCGGGCCGCGCAGATCCTGGCGGAGCGGGGCCTCACGGTGGAGCGTTCCCTGGTGGGGAACTACATCACGTCCCTCGAAATGCAGGGCTGTTCCATCTCGGTGCTGCGGCTTGACGACGAGATGACGGTCCTCTGGGATGCGCCCGTGCACACGCCGGCCCTGCGTTGGGGCGTGTAGCGGTGGGGCTGGACGTGACCTGGGCCGTCAAATGGCTGACGCTCTCGGCCCAGGCAATGGCGGAGCACAGGGTGGAGCTCATCGAGCTGGACAGGGCCATCGGCGACTCTGACCACGGCGAAAACATGGACCGCGGCTTTCAGGCGGTGCTCGACAAGCTGGCCGAGACTCCTCCCGAAACCCCCGGCGCAGCGCTCAAGCTGACGGCCATGGCGTTGATGTCGAAGGTTGGCGGGGCTGCGGGTCCGCTCTACGGCACTGCATTCCTGCGGGCCGCAACCACGCTGGGCGATGCCGCGTACATTGACGCTGCATCGCTCGCTGCAGCACTCGCAGCGGCGCGGGACGGCATCGTGGCCAGGGGGAAGGCCGAGACGGGCGACAAGACGATGGTTGACGCCTGGACCCCTGCCGTTGACGCAGCCGCAGCGGCAGCGGCCGACGGCGACACGCTCGCGGTCCTGATCGCCGCGGCGGAGGCTGCCGAGGCCGGCGCCATGGCCACTGATCCGCTCGTGGCGCGCAAGGGCAGGGCCAGCTACCTCGGGGAGCGAAGCGCCGGCCACCGGGACCCCGGAGCCGCCTCAAGTGCCCTCATCCTCCGCGCCGCTGCGGGAGCCGCCGCATGACGGTGCGGATCGTGGTGGTTTCGCACAGTGACAAGATTGCCGACGGCGCCGTGGAGCTCGCGGCCCAGATGGCACCGGACGTGATGATGGTTCCGGCCGGTGGAACGTCGGACGGCCGGATCGGCACCAGCATGGAAAAGGTGATGGCGGCGCTGGAAACCGCTGCCGGAGCCGATGGTGTGGTGGTGCTGACCGATCTGGGCTCGGCCGTGATGACCGCGGAATCGGCCATGGAATTCGCCGAGGGCAGCGGCACCGTGCTCCTCGCCGACGCCCCCATCATCGAGGGCCTCGTGGCGGCAGCGGTGGCGGCCCAAGGGGGAGCCAGCGTTCACGCTGTCCGGCGTGCAGCCGAGGCGACCCACGGCTATCCCGCGCCGCGGCCCAAGGCAGAGAATTACGCGGCCGCTGCCACCGCCGGAAAGGAGCCCGGAACGCAGACCGCTGCCGGCCAGGCCGCAGGTGAGCCGGAACCTCTGGCCCCGGATGCCAGCGGCGACTTCGAGCTCGTCAACCTCGCAGGAATGCATGCCCGGCCGGCCGCCAAGTTAGCCGGCGGCCTGTCAGCGCTGGATGCGGACGTGACCGTGAACGGGGTGGACGGCGCCTCCATGACGGGGCTGATGACACTGGGTGCCGGCAAGGGATCGGTACTGCACGTGGAAGCGTACGGACCCGACGCCGAGCGCGCCGTGGAGTATGTGGCGGGGCTGGTACGGGACGGTTTCGGGGAACCCTGAGAGGGTTCAGGCAGGCTGGTTCAGGCAGCTACCTGTCCTGCCTGAGGCCTGCCGCATCCAGCACCACTGAGGCGGAGATGAACCGCCCGCATTGCTCGCCGAACGGATAGCTGGCCCTGGGGGCGAAGCGCAGCGTGCGGACGGGCAACGGCTCGCCGTCGGTGTACCGCCCGCTGGCCGTGACGTCGACCGGGGACTCGCCCAGCGTGTCCAGATTTAGCATTCCCCGCTGCGTGCCGTCCGGCTTGGACGTTGCCGAGCACGTGCCGTCGGGCTTGGAATCATCGGCGCAGCCCAGATCCACGGGGACGGAGCCCGCTACGAGCTCGAGATTCTCCTCTTTGCATTTGCCGTCCTGGCAGGCCTTCACATGCAGCGTCTTCACTTCGGGCGCGTAGCCTGCGGCCACCGTCACCGCGACCCCTGACGCCGGGCCCATTGCCGGGCACGCCGCCGCGAATGCATGGCACCCCGAAAGGAGTGCCGTCGTCGTGATTGTGGCCAAAAGTACCCCTGTCTTGCCCATACTTCAGGGTAGATCCGGTGTCCCGAAGGGGAACCGGGCCGGCCAAAACTGGCGCCCTCATCGTTACCCGGGTCCGTGCCGTGGGTGCCTAATTGAGACCAAAACCCGGCGTGGCAGGTGCCAGCCGGTCCGGGGCGAGGCTGTCAGGCGGGCAGCCGGTACCCGCCCTGGTGCAGTTCGGCCAGGCCGTCCTCGAGGAGGCCCGCCAGAGCCCGTTCCAGCTGCTCCGGGGCACAGTTCAACCGGTGCAGGGCGGCCAGCGGCACGCCGATGCCGGCGGCTTCGAACCCGAGGTCGGCGGGGGCCTGCCGGAACATCTCCGCCGGCACCGGCGAGTCCGCCAGCCGGAGGACGGCCATCACACCGCCGCGGACCTGGCGGTCGGTGCCGTGCCACGCTTGGCCCTTGGGCGTATACGACGGCGGCGGCTCACCGGCGGCGAGCCAGGCGCACCGGTCGCGTACGGGGCAGACGGCGCACTTGGGTGCGCGGGCCGTGCATACCAGCGCCCCCAGCTCCATGACCGAAGCGTTCCAGCGGACGGAACTGCCGGCGTCGGACGGCAGGAGTTCCGCGGCAAGCCGCATCTCCGCGGCCGTCAGGGCCGGGGCGGGCAGGGCGGAGCCTGAAAAGAGCCGCGCGTGGACACGGCGGATGTTGGTGTCCACCACCGTCTCGCGACGCCCAAAGGCGAAGGCGGCGACGGCGGCCGCCGTGTAGCTGCCCACCCCCGGCAGTCCGAGCAACTCGGCGTAGTCCTGCGGGACCCTGCCGCCGTGGTCTCGTTCGATGGCGGCCGCGGCAGCATGCAGCCTGAGCGCGCGCCGCGGATAGCCCAGCCGGCCCCAGGCCCGGACCGCCTCGCCGGCGGGTTCCCGTGCCAGCGCTGCAGGCTCCGGCCACCGGCGCAGCCACTCTTCCCAGACCGGCAGCACACGGACCACGGGGGTCTGCTGCAGCATGATCTCGCTGACCAGCACGCCCCAGGGCGGGCAGTCGGGCGAGCGCCACGGCAAATCCCGGGCTTCGGCGTCGAACCAGTCCTCCAGTGAGGAGTGGACGTCCGTCAGGTCGGGGCAATCAGCTGTGGTTTTGATGCCAACACTCTAGTTGAAAACCGCGACGGCGGTTCCCGACCCTGCGCCGTCAGCTGGCCTCCTGCTCCGCGGGAGGCAGTCCTTCCTGCCGCGCGGGCAGCCGCCTGACATGGCCGTGCAGGGTTTCGCCGCCGCGGCCGTTGGGCGCCGGAACAGCAAGGGCCACTACGAAGCTGGCGCTGTTCGGGTCCACTGAGCGGATGGTCAGGCTGCGCGTTCCTTCCGGTATTGACGGCGCAAAGAACTGCAGCTGGCGGGAGCCGACGGTGGCCACCTCATCCAGCTTGTACTCTGTGCCGAAATGGTCATGGATAACGATTTCGGGGGTTTGCGGCTCTTCGTTATTGACTGAGGCGAGATGCAGGTTCACCACGATCCCGGTGTCCCAGATCTCAACCGCAAGCACCGTGAACGCAGTGCCCTGGCTCTGATGTTTGCCAAACGTCAGCGGCAGTAGAACGCGTTCGAGGTGACCGCCAGACACGTGATCTACCATCAGTGGTCCTCTCCAACTCGGCCCGGTAAGTGGTATCCGGGATTCAATTTTAGTAAGCGTGCTGACAGTTGTCACCCGAATTTGAGTCACGAATTGGACATGGTGGGGCTGTGGCGGCGTGGTGGTGCAGCAGAAGCCTGGCCGTTCCTTAGCCTAGAAGGATGGGCAGGCAAGACACTCCGAACTCCGGCGCGGGCCGGAACCGGTCGCCGAAACCGGCGGCACAGAAAACGGCACCCGGGAAAACGGTGCCCCGCGCGGGCCGCAAGCCGAGCCCCGCCGTGTACCGCCGTCGTCGGCTCTTTGCCGGCGTGGCGCTGCTGCTGGTCCTGGGCCTGATCGCCGGCGGTGTCGCAACGGTTTCCAGCCTCCTCGGCGGCGCCGAGCGGGCCGTCTCCGCGCAGGACTCCGCGCAGGGCTCCGCAACGCCGGGCAGCACCGCGCAGCCGGGCGCAACGCCGTCGGCCAGCCCTTCTGCCACCCCCTCCGCCTCGCCCACGTGCGACCAGAAGCTCGTGACGGTCAAGGCGGCCACCAACAAGACGTCCTACGCCGCAGATGAGAAGCCGGTGCTGAGCCTCACGGTCACCAACGGCGGGAAGCTTCCCTGCAAGGTGAACATCGGCACGTCGCAGATGGACTTCCTGGTCACCAGCGGCTCGGACCGCGTCTTCTCATCCGCCGACTGCCAGGCCGCCAGCACTGACCTGGTCAAGACCATCGCGCCCGGTAAGAGCGAAACGGCGAACTTCCCGTGGCCGCGCAACCGTTCGGTGCAGGGCTGCGAGACGGTGCCGGACGGTTCGGTTGCCGGCAGCGGGTACTACGTGTTCATCGCAAAGCTTGGCGCCAAGGTCAGCCCGCCGACGGTCTTCCAGCTCAGCTGACGCTGCCTGTTCCATCGGTTGCTCCACAAGTGCCCTTTTGGGCGCCCAAGAGGGCTGGCCCACGCCGGCAGGGTTCCCTGGCCGAGCTTGCGAGGCGAGGGTGCCGGTGGGGAGGAGCACTCGACGGGGTTAGAGGAACCGGTCCAGCAGGCTGGCTTCGGCCATGCGGCTGAGGCCCTCACGGACCGTGCGGGCGCGCTGGTCGCCGATGCCGTCCACGGTCATCAGGTCGTCAATGGTTGCGGCCATGAGGTACTGCAGCCCGCCGAAGTGGTCCACCAACCTGTCCGCGACGGCCTTCGGCACGGCCTTGAGCCCGGACAGGAGCCGGTAGCCCCGGGGCTGCACCACTGCGTCCAGGGTGTCCACGCCGCCGGCGAATCCGATGATCCCCGCGATCTTGCTGAGGTCGATCAGTTCGGTGGGACCGAGGTTGAGGAGCGCGCTGACCGCGCCGTCGATGTCCTCCGGAGATGCTTTCGGCCCGGCGTAGTCGCGGATGATGATGTCGCTGCCCGGGCCGCGGCCCACCGTGAGCTCGTCCAGCTGGAGGGACAGGAGCCTGCCGTCCTCGCCAAGCTCCAGAACATACTGCGAGATTTCCTCGGAGATCCGGCGCACCATCTCCTGACGCTGCAGGGTTACGGCCACATCGCGGACCGTCACCATGGCCTCGATCTCCAGGGCAGAGAGCGAACTGGTCACCTGGTCCAGGCGGGAACGGTAGCGTTCCAGCGTGGCCAGGGCCTGGTTGGCGCGGGCCAGGACCTTTTCGGAGCCCTCGAGCACATGCCGCAGCCCGTTGACGTACAGCGCGATGATCTGCATGGACTGGCTCACCGATATGACCGGGACGCCTGTCTGGATGGCCACGCGTTCCGCGGTCCGGTGCCGGGTGCCCGATTCCTGCGTTTCGATGCTCGAGTCCGGGACGAGCTGAACTGCCGCGCGCAGGATGTTGCTGGCATCCTTGTCGCAAACAATGGCGCCGTCCATCTTGGCCAGTTCGCGGAGCCGGGTGGGCGAGAAGTCGATGCCGATGTCGAAGCCGCCGGAACAGATCGAATCGATGGTCCGGTCCGAGCCCAACACGATCAGCGCGCCGGTGCGTCCGCGGAGAATGCGTTCCAGGCCGTCCCGCAACGCGGTCCCCGGGGCCACCCTCCCCAAAGTCGCCTTGAGCGATTCTTCAGGGCTGCGAGCCATAGATATTCCCTTCAAAGGTGCAGGCGGGCCTGCAGGTTTACCGGTTTCCGATAGTCCGCCGGCAGGATCAAAAGTACTCGGTTTCCCGCATGCACCATCCTAGAGGTAGATTACCCCAGCAACCGCACGGGCAAGCCTTAAAGTGCCCCGTCGGGGGCGTGCGGAACAGGCATCCGGAGTGCGTCCGACGGCGGCTGGCCGAGGGGCACTTTTGGCCCGCCTTCAATACGGATTCCGCCCCTGCGATAAACTTGAAGCCTTGGCTGGCAGGTTCCGCCGCCACCTTTTCCAATCAGGATCCCCCGCGGATCGCAGTGAAAGTAGCACCGTGTCCCAAGAAGTGCAGAGCCCCGCCCGAGTGCACGAGATCCACAAGCAGGCCTCCCGCCGCCGGACGTTCGCCGTCATCTCCCACCCGGACGCCGGCAAGTCCACGCTTACCGAGGCCCTCGCCCTGCACGCCAAGGTGATCGGCACCGCTGGCGCTTCCAGCGGCAAGGCCAACCGCAAGGAGACGGTCTCGGACTGGATGCAGATGGAGAAGGACCGCGGCATCTCCATCAGCTCGGCCGCCCTGCAGTTCTCCTACCGGGACACCGTAATCAACCTGCTGGACACCCCCGGGCACGCCGACTTCTCCGAGGACACCTACCGCGTGCTCGCCGCCGTCGACTGCGCCGTGATGCTCGTGGACGCGGCCAAGGGCCTTGAGACGCAGACCATGAAGCTGTTCGAAGTCTGCAAGCAGCGGAACCTCCCCATCATCACGGTCATCAACAAGTGGGACCGCCCGGGCCTGGACGCCCTGGCCCTCATGGACGAGATTACGGAGCGCACCGGGCTGCAGCCCATGCCCCTGACCTGGGCCGTGGGCATCTCCGGTGATTTCCGCGGCGTCTGGGACCTGCGCAACGACAGGTTCGCGCGTTTCCAGCGGAACAACGCCGGCGCCAGCATTGCCCTCACCGAGTACTTCACTCCCGAAGAGGCCGCCGAAAGCCAGGGCGGCAACTGGACGGACGCCGTCGACGAGGCTGGCCTGGTCATCGAGTCCAACCTCGCCTTCGACGTCGAAAGCTTCCACGCTGGCAAGGCCACTCCCATCCTGTTCAGCTCCGCGGCGCTGAACTTCGGCGTCAAGGAACTTCTGGACGCCCTGGTGGACTTCGCCCCGCCGGCTGCGCCCCGGCCTGACATCGAGGGCAGGCCGCGTGCCGTCGAATCGCCGTTCTCCGGCTTCGTGTTCAAGGTCCAGGCAGGCATGAACAAGGCCCACCGCGACCACGTGGCCTTCATCCGCGTCTGCTCCGGCGTGTTCGAGCGCGGCATGGTGGTCACCCAGACCCGCACCGGAAAGTCGTTCGCCACGAAGTACGCCCAGCAGGTCTTCGGGCGGGAACGCGAGGTCATCGACGAGGCCTACCCCGGCGACGTCGTGGGCCTGGTCAACGCGTCCTCGCTGCGCGTTGGGGACAGCTTGTTCCTCGAGGAAGCCGTGGAGTTCCCGGCCATTCCGCTGTTCGCCCCCGAGCACTTCCAGGTTGCCCGGTCCAAGGACCCCAGCCGCTTCAAGCAGTTCCGCCGCGGCATCGAGCAGCTTGAGCACGAGGGCGTCATCCAGGTGCTGCGCTCGGACGTCCGTGGCGACCAGGCTCCCGTGCTTGCCGCCGTCGGGCCCATGCAGTTCGAAGTGGTGGAGGACCGCATGGCGCACGACTTCAGCGCGCCGATGCGGCTGGAGCGCCTTCCGTACTCCATGGCCAGGATCTCGACGGCGGACGCCATGCCGGCGCTGGCCAACGTGCCGGGCGCCGAGGTGCTGCTGCGGTCCGACGGCGAATACCTGGCCCTCTTCAACGACGTCTGGGCCCTGCGCCGCATCGAGAAGAACCATCCGGACCTCACACTGGTGCCTATCGGGACGCACAACCCCGCAAAGTAACCGCGCCAACGCGGGGCTCCGGCTCCCGAACGGTCTCCCAACCAACGAAGCAAGGTATCGCCGTGCCCACAAACCAGCCGTCTGCCGCAACACCAGTTACAGGATCACCCAGCGCTTCGGGATCAACCAGTGTCGTCGTGACCGGCATGGGTTCCATGAACCCGCTCGGGGCAACCGTGGCCCGGACCTGGGAGGCGATGCTGGCCGGCCGGTCGGGCATCGCGGCGCTGGAAGACGGTTGGGCTGAAGCCCTGCCGGTGCGCATCGCCGGCCGGGTCACTGCGGACCTGGGCGCGTTCCTGAGCACCCGCGAGCTGAAGCGGATGGACCGCTGCGGGCAGCTGGCGCTCGTTGCCTCCCGCGAAGCCTGGGAGCAGGCGGGGAAGCCGGGCGTTGAACCGGAGCGGTTGGCCGTCGTCATCGGCTCGGCCTACGGCGGCATGGACACCGTGCTCGCACAGGTCAGGGAACTGGACAACGGCGGCCCGCGCAAGGTTTCGCCGCACACCCTGACCCGGCTCATGGTGAACGGGCCGTCGGCGTGGGTTTCCATCGACCTCGGAGCCAAGGGCGGGGCACACACTCCGGTCAGCGCCTGTGCGTCCGGGGCCGAGGCGATAGCCCAGGGTGCCGAAATGATCAGGTCCGGGGCGGCCGACGTCGTAATTGCCGGCGGCGTTGATGCCGCCGTCAACGACCTGATCATCAGCGGTTTCTCGCAGATCCGCGCGCTCTCCACGCGCAACGACGATCCGGAGCGGGCTTCGCGGCCGTTCGACCGGGACCGCGACGGGTTCGTCCTGTCAGAAGGGGCGGGGATCGTGGTGCTGGAGAGCGAGGACCATGCACGTGCCCGGGGCGCAGAAGTGCTGGGCGGCATCGCCGGGGCAGCCGTGACCTCGGACGCGAACGACATCGTGGCAGCAGATCCGGACATGCAGGTACGGGTCATGGAGAAGGCCCTCGCCTCCGCCGGCCTCCGCGGGACGGACATCGGATTCGTGCACGCGCACGCCACCTCGACCCCCGTGGGCGACCGGCTGGAGGCACAGGCCATCCAGACCATTGCCGGTGACCAGGTCCCGGTGACCTCCACGAAGTCGCTCACCGGGCACCTGCTCGGCGGAGCGGGAGCGCTCGCCGCCATCGCCACGCTGCAGGCTCTCCGGACCGGCGACCTGCCCGGCACCTACAACGTGGACGCCCTTGACCCCGAGGTGGACCTCAACGTCATCACCGGCACCGTCAGCGGGAGCACCGCGACGGCGGGACTCGTCAATGCCTTCGGGTTCGGTGGGCACAGCGCGGCGCTCGTGGTCACCCGCGCCTAGTTCCGCTGCGGTTTCCTGGTCCGCAGCAGGGCCGCCGTCCCGACGGCCAGGCCGAGCAGGCCTGCGCCGAGGCCGACGATGCCGAACGTGTTGTCAGGCGCGGCCGCGACCGGGGTTGTCGACGCTGCCGCGGCTGTGTCCGTAGCTGCGGTGTCCGCAGCTACGGCGTCTGTCGTGCTGCCTGCGGCGGGAGCCGCCGCAGCAGCCGGTGCCGCATGCGAGTGCTCGTCCGCCGCCGCGGTGGTGACGAATGAGGGGACCGGGTGCTCGGGCTCGGGCTGGCCGGCAGTCTCGGGCTGGTTCCACTTCACCACCGTTCCGTCCGAGTAGGTCTGTGCCGCAGGCAAGGCCACAGTGGTCCCGGCCTCCGGAAGCCGGCCGACCGAGATGGAGAACGTCTGGTACTCATGCTGGCCGAGTTGGTGAGCCGCATCGGCGGTCCAGGTGACCGTGGCCGCTGCCTTGGTGATCTTGGCGCCTTCCACCGTGACGGGTGCGGGCAGGGCCGCCTCGGTGATCTTCGCCGTCCAGCCGTCCATGGGCTTGACCGAGACGGAGGTGAACGGCGTCGCCGTCGGCAGGGTGACGGTGACCTTGGTGGTCTTGGCGGTATCGGACTCGTTGGGAACCCGGAAGGTCAGCTGCGAGAAGCCGCCGGCCGAGGTGGAGGCGGGGTCCACATGGACGTGGGCAGATGCCGAGCCCACCCCCAAGACCATGAGGCCGGCTGCCGCGGTGACGACTGTGGCGGTTTTCAGGGCGGAAGTTTTCAGTGTCCGGGACTTCGTTGCACGGGTGGTTGAGGTGGTCATGACAGGGCCTTTCGCGGGTGCTGCCGCGCTCGTGTCGAGGGGCAGCGGGGTGAGGGATGGTCAGGCGGCGTCCCGGCACCCCTCCGCACGCTCGTTGGCCATGCGCAGGAAGGTTATTAGATGGTGCGCGGGAGGGCGGCCATGGGCGGACCGCGAAGGGTGTCGTGCCGCTGGTTGCGGCGCTGGGCAGCGACGAAGACCGTTGGCCAGGCCACAGGACGGTGGCGGGCGGGCGTGAGCCCGGCGGGCCGGGGGAGCCGCACCAGCGGACGGAGCCATGCCAGGAGCTGCCACAGTGTCGCCTCGCCCCGCCGCAACAGCCAGGCGGTTGCCAGCATGGCGAGGAGGTGGCTTGCCAGCATGGCGGGCCAATTGGCGCCATCGTCAATGGCCAGGGTTCCCATTGCCGGGGTGCAGTTCGGGCCCGCATGCCCGTAGTGCGCAAACCCGCCCGTCGGCGGCGTCAGGCCGCTGCGTAACTGGGCGAACGGCAGCTGGGCAAGCGGCGGGGCCAGCGGCGGGGCAATGGTCAGCTGGGGCAGGCAGGAAGCACCGGGCGAGAAAGCTGCGAAGGCCGTGTGCAGCGTCAGCTGGCCGGCGCCGAGCAGGGCGAAAAGGACAGCGAACGACAGCTGCCGCCGCGCGAGCCAGGCGGCCGGGGCCAACAGGACTGCCGCAGCCACGGCAACAGTTCGGATGCCCGGAAGCTGCCCGCCGCCCAGCAAGTGGCCTGCTACGGCCAGGGAGACCGCTACGGCGGTGACCAGGGCGGCGCGGAAGTGGCGCAGGGGACCTTGTAGTTCCATCGGTGCCTCCCTCCGCCGGGCCCGGAGCTGCTGTGACACCCCGACCGTAAACGCGGCAGCGTGGGAAAACCTTGGGTCCAGAACCGGTTTGTTACAGGTTTGGGCGGCCAGGAATGGTGGTCCGGATGATGGGGACAGGGCAGCGGCAGGGGCCGGCCCGTAGAATTGCTGTGACGCCCGCTGTGCCCGTCGATCTTACGGAAAGGACCGCTGATGATGCCCCGTGCCTCGTTCCGGCTTTTCCGTACTGGGCTGATCGGCTCGCTCATTATCGGGTTTGCCGCCGGCGGGCACCTTGCGGGCGGCGGCCAGCTTCCCTCAATGGCCATCCTGGCGGCGCTGTTCGCCGTGACACTGGTTCCCGTCGCTGCACTGACGCGGTTCCGGCTCTCCGCCCCTGCCTTGGTGTCATTGCTGGGTGCCGGCCAATTGTGGCTGCACTGGGCCCTCGATGCGCTGGGCGGCGCGGGTGCGGCCGCACCGGAGTCCGCGGCCCTGATGCCGGGCCATGCCGGCCACGCGGATGCTTTAGGTCCGGGTGCCATACCTCCAGAGGCGCTGGCCGCCGCAGGCTCGGCAGCCGCCGGAAGCGTCCATCCCGGGGCATCCGACGGCGTCATGTTCGCCGCGCACGCCGTGGCCACCCTGTGCACCGCAGTCCTGCTGGCGCGCGGGGAACGCGTGCTGTCAGCCCTTGCTTCCTGGCTGCAGCCGCTTATCCGCCTGCCCGAACCGGCAGTTATCCTTCCCGCCCGCATCCCCGCGCCATTTCCAGCCCCGGCTCTCCTCCCGCGGACGCGCCTGGGCGTCCGGCTGCCAACCCGGCGCGGGCCGCCGGTGCCTTTGGCCGCCTAGACAGGTTCCTTTCAGAACGGGCTGGTCCTTTACGGACGGTTCCGCTTTTCAGGCAGGGCCCGACGGCGGCGTTGCAGCTACCTGCCCGTGTCGCCTTGATGGCGCATCGACGGTGCACGGGCCCTGACTGATTTTTTTCTTTGAAAGGCATTACCCTCATGAACACCTCCATTCGCCGTACCCTCAAGACCGCAGCAGCTGCCTCGCTCACGGCCGGGCTCCTCGCCGCCGGTGCCGCCGCCGCCTCCGCGCACGTCACGGTGGACCCCTCCGCAACTGCCGAGGGCGGCTTCACCAAGCTGACGTTCAGCGTTCCGAACGAATCGGAGACGGCCAAGACCAACCGGCTGGAGGTTAAGCTCCCCACCGACACCCCGCTGACTTCGGTCTCCGTGAAGCCCATGGACGGCTGGAAGGCGCAGGTGATCACCTCCACCCTGCCGAAGCCGGTCGAAATTGCGGGCGCAACGGTCACCAAGGCCCCCACCAGTGTGATCTGGACCGCCGATGCGGCCCACCAGATCGGGCAGAAGGAATTCCAGACCTTCACTCTGTCCGTCGGCCGGCTCCCCGCAGCGGGGACCACCCTGATGCTGCCCGCGGCCCAGGGCTACACCGACGGCACCACCGTCAATTGGGCCGACGCGGCCGAGGCCGAACACGACCACGCGTCCGCAACCTCCTCGGCCGCAGCTTCTGCTCCGGCCGCTGAAACGAAGGAGCACCACCCCGCGCCCTCCTTCGTGGTCACCACGGCGGAAGCCGCTGATGGTTCCGCAACGGCCACGCCGGAGGCCGCGCCGGCATCGGAAACGCAGGCAACAGGTTCCAACGGCGGCCAGACCGCGGGCTGGATCGGGCTGGTGGCGGGTCTCCTTGGCCTCGCTGCAGGGGCCACGGCCCTGGTCCGCACCCGGGCGGTCAAGAAGTAGACCAAGTTCACCAACAGCAGCGGCCCGTGCCTTCTCCTGGAGCTAACAGGGGAACGGCGCGGGCCGCATTTGCTGAACCGCGAACGAATGCGCCAATCTAGCTAGTGCTCAGGGCTTGGTGATGAGCAGTTCCAGGACCTCGGTCAGGTGGCCCACCTCCTTCACGTTGAAGCCTGCCGGGACCGGGCCGGGACCGGTGGGGCTGGCGGGAACCACGGCGTGCGTGAACCCCAGCCGATGGGCCTCATGGATACGCTGGTTGATGCCCGGGACCGGGCGCACCTCGCCGGCCAGGCCCACCTCGCCGAAGGCGATCAGGCGCTGCGGCAGGGGTTTCTTGTGCTTCGCGGACGCCACTGCCAGTGCCACCGCCAAGTCGGTGGCCGGCTCGCTGAGCTTCACGCCGCCCACCGTGGCCACGTAGGAATCGTCCTTCTGCAACTGGCACCCGGCACGCTGCTGCAGCACTGCCAGGAGCATGGCCACCCGGGAACTGTCCAGGCCGCTGGTTGCCCGGCGGGGCTGTGAGTTCTGGGTGTCGGCGAGCAGGGACTGCACCTCGGCAAGCAGCGGCCTGCGGCCCTCCATGGTCACGGTGATACAGGTGCCGGATACCGGGTCCTTGGTGCGGGTGACGAACAGTCCGCTCGGATCGGCGAGGCCCAGGATGCCGTCCTCGGTGAGGTCGAAGCACCCCACGTCGTCGGTGGGCCCGTAGCGGTTCTTGACCGCCCGGAGCAAGCGGAGACGGGAATGGCGCTCGCCCTCGAACTGGCACACGACGTCCACCAGATGCTCCAGCAGGCGGGGCCCGGCGATGGAGCCGTCCTTGGTCACATGTCCCACCAGCAGCGTGGTCATGTTCCGGCGCTTGGCCGCCGAGATGATGGAAGCAGCCACCTCGCGGACCTGGGAGACGCCGCCGGAACTGCCCTCCACGTCCGCGCTGCTGAGCGTCTGCACGGAGTCCACCACCAGCAGCTTCGGTTCCACCTTCTCCACCTGGCCGAGCGCCTGGCCAAGGTCGGTCTCCGCTGAGAGGTAGAGGGTGTCTGCGATCGCGCTGATCCGCTCCGCCCGCAGCTTCACCTGGGCAGCCGATTCCTCGCCTGTCACATACAGGACGCTCTGCCCGGTCCGGGCGAACTTGGCGGCCACGTCCAGCAGCAGCGTGGACTTTCCGACGCCCGGCTCGCCTGCCAGCAGGATGACGGCGCCGGGCACCACTCCGCCGCCGAGCACGCGGTCCAGTTCGTCTACCCCGGTGGGCAGGTAGGCGGCGGTGGTGGCGTCAATATCGGCAATGGGGCGGGCTGGCTCCAGAACTGTAGTGGCCGCCGTCGTACGTGCCACCGCGGCGCCGGTTTCCTCAACGGTGCCCCACGCCTGGCACTCACCGCACCGGCCCACCCACTTGACCGTGGTCCAGCCGCATTCCGCGCATTTATAGCCCGGCGCCTTGGCAACCCGGGAAGTCTTTGTAGCCATTGCTCCACACTAACCGTCCGGTCTGACAAAACTTGGCCGGCGGGTCTGGACCAGCTCAACCAGCGGAGTTCCTACAGCGGGGGCAGGAGGTCGCGCGCCTCGCCGGAATCGATGCCGGTGGCTTCCAGCAGGTCCACCATGAGCGGACGGAACAGCATCACCACGGTCTCGCCCTCGAGCTTCTGCACCTTCAGCATCCTCGGATGCAGCCGCCCGGCGATCTCGCCCAGGTCCTGCCGCGCGCTGCGCAGGTGGGCATGGCGGGCGCCCTCCTGCACTTCAGCGAGGCCGAGCGAGAGCTCATCCACGGCCGCCCCTGTCTCCAGCAACACCTCGGCGATGTTCTCCGTGGCTTCGTCGGACAGCGCGGCGTGGTTGATGGAACTGGTGAGCCGCCGCGCGAAGACACGGCTGTTGCGCAGGGCAAGGTCGATGTACTCGAGCGATTGCTCCAGCCGGTCCAGCTCATCCCGGTGGCGCCGGTGGGCGGGCGCCAGCGTGGCCACCTCGCCGGATGCCCGCAGCGAGTGCCGCATGGCGTCCACCAGCGGCTGGCTGTTCCGGCCCCGGACCAGGGCATGCCAGGCCCGGGTGGAGTCGCTCTCAACCAGTGCCGCAGCGCATTCCCGCAGCACTTCCGCGAGTTCATGGAGCAGCTTCTGGACGTCCTTGCGCGGTTCCCGGCGGGGATCCTTGGGCGCCAGGATGGTGACCAGCAGCGCGACCACACCGCCCACCACGGCGTCGATGCTGCGGGTGAAGGGGCCGCCGGCAGGCGCCGGCAGCAGCACCACCAGCAGCGACTGCAGCGCCAGCTGGGTAGTGAAGATGTTGCCGCTGTCCAGGAAGCGGGCCAACAGGATGGAGGTCAAAAGCACGACGGCGGCCTGCCAGATCCCGGCCCCGAGCCAGTGGAGCAGCATGTCGCCCACGGCGATGCCAATGGTGCAGCCCAGGCCCACCTCCATCACCCTCCGCATGCGCAGATCGCGGGAGAAACCGAGGGCGATCAGGGCGGACGTGGCGGCGAACAGCGGGCCGGTATGGCCCAAGACGTACTCGGCGAATGCGTAGGCTCCCACGGCGCCAAAGGTCATCTGGATACCGGGGACCAGCGAATTCCGGCTCCGGACCATTCCAGTCCTGATCCGGCCGCGAAGGAAACGTCTGCTGGCGGAGAGTCCGGTCTGGGGCATGGCTTCAGTCTATGGCGGGAGATGGCACGGACCGGGAACCAACGGACCGGTTACAAGCCCGGGTGACCCGCCCCGGAACCGCGAAAGAAAAGGCCGCCGTCGCTATGCGGCGACGGCGGCCATTACGTTCGGGTGGTTGGGTTAGCCGTTGATGACCTGGGGGATGCCGAGGTGTTTGAGGCCTTCGACGCCGAATTCGAGGCCGTAGCCGGATTGTTTGGCCCCGCCGAAGGGGACGCGGGGGTCCACGGCGCCGTGTTGCCGGGGCCGCAGGCGCGGGCGATGCCTGTGAAGGAGCGGCCTGGGCCGGCGTCCGGGACGGCGCGGAAGCGGACTGCTCCGCGGAGGCCGCACTCGCCCTGCCTGCAGCCGCAGCGTTCGCCGCCGGTGCCTGGTCTGCATCCGCAGCATTCGCCGCTGCTGCCTGGTCTGCGGCCGCCTGGGCCGCGGCGGCACGTTCAGCTGCCGCAGTTACGGCGGCGAGGAGGGCCTGCTGGCGCTGGCGTTCCAGGCCATCCACGCGGGCGGACTCAAGCGCCGCCGTCGTGTTCCGCAGCGAGGCAAGCTGCCCCACGAGGACAGTCCGCTGCGCCTTCGCGTCCGCCACCGCCTTCACCTGGGCCGCATTGGCCTGATCGGCCTGTGCCTTGAGCGTCTCGGCGGTCTTCGCGGCGTCGTCTGCAGCGCGGCGGGCATCGGCGGCAGCAGCGGTGAGGGATTCGGCGGCTGCTGCAGTGGTTTCTGCTGCGGAGAAGGCCCTGCTCCGGCCGTCTGTGAGCGCCTGCAGCGTTGCCGCCTTGGCGAGGACGTCGCCCGAACCCGTAACCAGCCCGCTCAGCTCCGGATTGAGGCCACCGTTCCGGTACAGGTCCCCGGCCAACTGGCCCACGGCCTTGCGGCTCTTGGACTGTTCCTTGTCCGCGGCAGCAGCCCTGGCCGTGGCCACCGCGGCCGCGTCCGCCCTCGTGTTCAGCTCCACGAGGGCGTTGCTGTAGGCGTTGTTGGCTTCGAGCGTGCGTTCGAACGTGGCTTCCTGGGCCGTGGCGGCGTCGGCCAGGATGCCCTCAATGTCGGCAACCTTTGCCGCCGTCGCACTTTCACTGGACTTGGCGGCAGCGATGTCCGCGGGGGAGGGGATATCCCGCGACGCCGGAACCGTCAGGGCTGTTGCCCCGAAGACCGATGTTGGTGGGCTGACCGCGACCGCCCGGTCAGCGGTCGCAGGTGCCGCGAGGGTTCCAAAGAGGACGACGGCGGTGCATAGGACTGCCGCTGTGCGGCCGGGGCCGGTCAAACTCATTCATAACCTCGCAAGTCAGGGCGGGGCGAACGAGTCGGGAGGCAGCACGGAAGTGCTCCTCTGAAGATGCCCAGCCCTCTGAGGTTAGGGCCCGGATTGCCACATTGGCAACACTGGTCACATCAATAACATAAACAACACCAGTGTCATTTGGGTGGAGATGCGGGGGCGTGTCGCGTCGCCGTCACCCGCGGCAGTAACCAACAGGACCAGGAAACGCCGTCAGGCGTGCTGAGGCGATTCGTGCTCGTAGTGGCTGGCCGGTTCCAGTTGGAAGGTGCAGTGCTCGGTGTCGAAATGCGAGCCCAGGCAGGTGGTGAGTTTGTCCAGGGCCTGGTCCGCGCCCTTCGCGCTCAGCACGTCGTCCTCCACCACCACGTGGGCGGAAAACACCGGCACGCCGGATGTGATGGTCCAGATGTGGATGTCATGGACGGCGACCACGCCCGCCACCGAGAGGATGTGTTCGCGGATCATGCTGACTTCCACGCCTTTCGGAGTGGCCTCCAGCAGGACATCGACCACGTCGCGGAGCAGGTGCCAGGCCCTCGGAAGGATCATCAGCGCGATGATCACGGAGGCGATGGTGTCCGCCGCGAGATAGCCGGTGAACTTTATGACCAGCGCCGCGGCGATCACGGCGAACGAGCCGAGGAGATCGCCCAGCACCTCCAGATAAGCGCCGCGGACGTTAAGGCTTTCCTGCTGGGCCCTGCGCAGGATCAGGAGCGAGACGAGGTTGGCGGCCGCACCGAGGATGGCGGCGTACAGCATGATGTCGGTGTGCACCTCGGGTGCGGAGCCAATGCGGCGGATGGCTTCGGTAAAGATGACAGCCGCTACCACCACCAGGATCAGGGCGTTGGCGAGGGCGGCCAGGACTTCCGCGCGTTGGTAGCCGTAGGTCCGCAGATCGCTGGCCGGCAGTGCTGCGATCCATGCTGCCATCAAGGCGATGAAGACGCCGGCCGAGTCAGAAAGCATGTGGCCCGCATCGGCCAGCAGGGCAAGCGAGCCGGAGAGCAGGGAACCGACCAGTTGGATGAGCATCACGGAGAGAGTGATGGCCAGAACCGCGATCAGCCTGCTGCGGTGCCTGCCCGTTGCCGTGAGGCCGTGGGCATGGTTGTGGTCGTGTCCCATGCCTACAAGGCTAGTCCCACCCGAGTTCGTGAAGCCGCTGGTCGTCGATTCCGAAGTGGTGCGCAATCTCGTGGATCACCGTCACCGCCACCTCCTCCACCACGTCCTCGCGCGAGGAGCAGATGTCCAGGATGGGCTGGCGGTAGATGGTGATGCGGTCCGGAAGCGATCCGGCATCCCACCAGGAGTCACGCTCGGTCAGCGGGACGCCCTCGTAGAGCCCCAGTAGCACCGTGTCCGGGTCCTCGCCGGGCTGCGGGACGTAGTCGTCGTCGATGAACACCGCCACGTTGTCCATGGCCCGCGCCACCTCGGCCGGAAGCTGGTCCAAGGCGTCGCTGACGGCCGCTTCGAAGTCGGCCTCGGACATGTCGAAACCCGGAGAGTCGCCGGCTCCGTCCGGCACGATCGGGAGGCCGGGCGGCAGGTTTGCGGGCATACCCAAACTTTAGCGGGATCTCCGCCGGGTCAGCCCCACACCGAGGAGGCAGATGGCGCCGCCGACGAGTCCCCAGACCGTCGGGATTTCGCTGAGCACCAGCCATGAGATCAGCACCGTGGTGCCCGGCACCAGGTAGGTGGTGGCAGCCAGCTTGCCGGCATCGATCAGCGAGAGGGCGTAGGCCCACGTGGTGAAGGCGATGGCGGTGGGAAAGATGCCCAGGTAGACCAGGCCAAGGGTGGCCGGCAGCGGCGCCGCCTGCAGTTCCTGCCCCAGCTGGCCGGCGAAGGGCAGGCAGCAGACCAGGCCCACCATGATCCCGAACCACGTGGCCTGACCGGCCGGAAACTTCCGCAGCACGGGCTTCTGGATGATGACGCTGACCGCGGCGAGTGCAGCAGCGAGGAGGCAAAGCAGCACGCCTGCCACGTCCGCCGTCGACCGCGTCCCCGAACCCAACGCGATGACCGCGACGCCGCCGAACGCCACCAGGCTGCCGATGATCAGCCAGCGCGGAAAGCCCTCCTTGAGGATGACGCCTGCCATCACCGCCACCAGGATGGGGTTCACGTTGATCAGCAGGGCGCTGGTTCCGGCGTCGAGCGAATGCTCCGCGGCGTTGAGTGCCACGTTGTACCCGCCGAACCACATGACGCCATAGGCGAGGATCGGCCACCACTCGCGGCCCCGCGGCAGCGCCCGCAGCTTGGGCAGCACCACCGCGCCGAGCACGACGGCGGCAATCGCCAACCGTCCCAGCGTCAGGGCTCCGGGGGAGAAGCTTGGGCCGACGGCGCGGATGCCCACGAAGGCGGAGGCCCAGAGCACCACCGTCACCACGACAGCGGCGACCCCCAGCGCGTTCATGGAGGGAGCGGGCTTCCAGAGAGCGGGTAATTCGTGAGCGGGTCCTTCGTGAGCGGATCCTTCCGGCGCCGATCCTTCAGGGGAAGGGCCGTCGGGGGAGTGGGGCTGGAGGGGGCTGGTGCCGGCGCTGGATGCCATGGTGCCAATCTAGCTCCGTTCCCCGCACGGTGGCTGGCGGAAATCGGCCATGTCTAGCCAAGAAACTGCCAATGTGGCGGCCTTCGATTTGCCTGCCGTTTGGGTGCGCTCCGGGCCGATTTTGGATATTCCGGGGAGAGGCTCTATAGTTTTACAGGTCCAGTTCGGAGGAACGCGAAGGGACAAGAACGAAAGGCTTCGGCCCTTTATTTTTGCCCTTGTTCAACCAGATTGAGTCCAGGCCCCCATCGTCTAGCGGCCTAGGACACCGCCCTTTCACGGCGGCGGCACGGGTTCGAATCCCGTTGGGGGTACGCAAGGAAGTGGTCAAGGCAGGCAAAAAAGTCTGGTAGGCTGGAGTCCTTGAAAAAACGCGGTAGTGATACTGCGGAAAGCAAGAAATAGCAAGGCCCTGTAGCGCAGTTGGTTAGCGCGCCGCCCTGTCACGGCGGAGGTCGCGGGTTCAAGTCCCGTCAGGGTCGCTTTGTTTGCCGGAAGAGATTCCGGCATTCATGGTGACATGTCACCTAGGCTCTGTAGCTCAGTTGGTAGAGCGTTCGACTGAAAATCGAAAGGTCACCGGATCGACGCCGGTCGGAGCCACGTTTCGGCAAGCTCAACGCAAGCAGCTTAAACCCCGCTGTTCCATTAGGAACAGCGGGGTTTTTTCGTTCCCAGGGGGTCTGCTGTCCTTGCTCCTTGCTCCTTGCTCCTTGCTCCTTGCTCCTGCGGCTTTTCTGGTAACGCTTCCTCAGGTCCTGCGGTCTTTCTGGTAACGCGTCCTCAGGTCCTGCAACCTTTCCGGCTACGCGTCCTCAGGTCCTGCGGCCTTTCCGGCCACGCGTCCTCAGGTCCTGCAAAAGGTGCGGAGGTGTGCCCTCCGGGTGCGCCACTGCACCCCACCGACTGTCACACGCCCGGCGTCTGGGGAGCGGCAGGGAAGCCGGCATATCAGCCCGGTCCCCATCGAAGATCCATGCCTGGCTCACTGGGCGCCAGCCGTTGTGGGGCACTTTGGGGGCTTCGGCGTCGTACATCACGAAGACGGCCGGCGCGTCCCGTCTCAATATGCCCCGTTTTGGTCGGCCGGACCCGTGCTGGCGATGTGAGCAACGCCATTGATGACGCAAATATGAAGACAAGTTTGATTGCGGCGCTGAAGTGGGGCACGCGCGCGCTAACGAGATGTAAGCGCTTGCACCCTTTGCGGGCCCGGCCAAGGATGATGACCGAAAGCCGTGTTGAACTCGGCTGACAACGTTGTCTAGCGTGGAGTGTGGGCCGCGAAATGTATGACATTTCCGATCGCCCACCGCGGGGTCCCACCCAAACCCCGCTTCTCCCTCGACACAACGGCGTCCTCGATGACGCATGCCGTGTCACCGAGGGTCTCCGGAGTGCGGGGACAAGGGCAGCTGCCCGTCTTCCACGAACGTAACTCCGCGAGAAGAGCAAAACATGCACAAGCACCCCAACACCCCCCGGATGCTGCGGTGGCGCCCCGCCGCCGCAGCTCTGGTGGCAACTGTCGCCGCCACGGCGTTCCTCGCCGTGCCCTCGGCGCAGGCAAACGAGCCGTCGGATCCGCCGGCGAGCACTCAGATGCCGGCCCCGACTCCGGGCTTCCCCCTGCCGACGCCGCACACCCAGACGGCACACGATCCGGCGTCGGACTTCACCTCAAAGTGGACCCGTGCGGATGCCAAGCAGATCATGGCGCAGAGCGATTCCAAGGTTAAGCCGGGGCAGAACTCCATGAGCCCCGACGTCACCATGCCGGAGATCCCCGAGGACTTCCCTGCCATGAACGACGACGTGTGGGTCTGGGACACCTGGTCGCTGACCGACGAGAACGCGAACCAGATCAGCTACAAGGGTTACGACGTGATCTTCTCGCTGGTCGCTGACCGGCACGCAGGCTACGGTTTCGACCAGCGCCACTGGAACGCACGCATCGGCTACTTCTTCCGCAAGACCAACGCCGACCCGGCCAAGGACAAGTGGAACTACGGCGGACACCTGTTCCTGGACAACACGTCCATCGGCAACACCGAATGGTCTGGCTCCACGCGCCTGATGCAGGGCAACCACGTGAACGTCTTCTACACGGCCACCACGTTCTACGACGTCAAGGAGCGCAACGCCGGAGGCGGCGGCATCGCCCCCGACGCCGCCATCGCCAAGGCGCTCGGCAACATCCATGCGGACAAGAACGGCGTGACCTTCGACGGCTTCCAGCACACCAAGCTGCTCGAACCGGACGGAAAGATGTACCAGAACAAGGCGCAGAACCCGGGCTTCGCGTTCCGCGACCCGTACACCTTCGCTGACCCGGCACACCCCGGCAAGACCTTCATGGTGTTCGAAGGCAACACCGGCGGCAAGCGCGGCGACTACCGCTGCGAGAACGAGGACCTGGGCTACGCCAAGGGTGACCCCAACGCCGAGAACCTTTCCGAGGTCAACAGCAAGGGTGCCTACTACCAGACGGCCAACGTTGGCCTCGCCGTGGCTGAGAACAAGGATCTGACCAAGTGGCACTTCCTGCCGCCGATCCTCTCCGCCAACTGCGTCAACGACCAGACCGAGCGTCCGCAGATCTTCATCCAGAATGAAGGCGGCAAGAACAAGTACTACCTGTTCACCATCAGCCACCAGTTCACCTACGCTGCAGGCATGCGCGGACCCGACGGCGTCTACGGCTTCGTGGGCAACGGCGTCCGCTCCGACTACCAGCCGATGAACAACAGCGGCCTGGCCCTCGGCTCCCCGACCGACCTGAACCTGCCGTCCGAGTCCCCGGAAGCGCCGACGCCGAACCAGAACGGCCGACAGTTCCAGGCCTACTCGCACTACGTGCAGCCGGGCGGCCTGGTCCAGTCCTTCATCGACAACGTGAACGGCGTCCGCGGCGGCTCCCTGTCGCCCACCGTGAAGCTCAACTTCCGCGACGGCGTGTCCAAGGTTGACCGCAGCTTCGGCAAGAACGGCCTCGGCCCGTTCGGTTACCTGCCCACCAACGTCCACGTTGGCGGCAACGGCCTCTACAAGTAGCCGTCACTGTTGCAATAATCGGGAGGCGCCCGGACCTGGTGAGTGTTGCCGGGTCCGGGCGCCTTTTTGCTGCCCGTGAATACCTGTATATCGAATCCCTATATATACAGAGCCGTCTGAGGCACGACTGCAAAGTGCACCTGGCCTGTCAACTTGGAAAGAGGCGCGCCGGCCGGGCTAGACTCGCACGCCGGGGGACCGGGCAGGCGTTCTTCGGCTGCCCAGCCAGGCCGCCTCAGGCGGCAAAACCACGCCAGGAATGGAAACCGTGAAATATCTTGCCCGCCCGCTGTACGCCGCTGCCCTTTTTGCCGTAGTGGCACTTACCGCCTGCTCCGCGCCTGCCTCCGGCAGTGCGCCGTCGGAGTCTGCAACATCCACGACGCCGGCCCGCAGCGCCGCTCCGACCGCGTCCGCGAGAGCCGCTTCCGGTCCGTACGGCGGCTACGCCTCGCCGGCTGAAGCCTGTGACGCCATCTCCACGCAAACCACGGGGGCGTCCCTGCTGCCCCTCTCCGCCGCCCAGGGCAAGACCGCGGAACTGGAGCAGAAGAAAGCGGAGCTTGCGGAGACGGCACAGCGGGTGCCGGAGGCGCTGAAGGCGGACTTCGCGCGGTTCAACGAGGTGGCGCTGGCGGGGCTCTCCGACCAGAGCGTGTATTCAAACGGCGAGTTCGAGGTCGCCATGGCCCCGGTGACCGGCTGGCTGTCTGCGAACTGCCACTAAGGCTCCACGGGGATTGCGCTGCGCACGGGCCCGCGGGGACGCGGTGCGCGAGGCCCCTGACGTTGTCCGGCCCAGGGGATAGGGTTGTGTTCAACAGAAGGGGAGTGCTGATGGAATACCAGAATCCACAAACCGCCGCCGTTCGCGTGGACCCTGCCCTGACGCCGGCTGCAGCCGGCGGGCGGACCGTGATCTCCGAGACCGCCGTGGCCAAAGTCGCCGGGATCGCGGCCCGGGCCGTGCCCGGCGTGTACTCCCTGGGGACGGGGTCCTCCCGGGCACTCGGTGCCATCAGGGACGCGGTGGGCAGCTCCGATCACGCCGCAGGCGTGCACGCCGAGGTCGGCGAAACCCAGGTGGCAGTAGACATCACCCTGGTGGCGGTCTACGGCGCTCCGCTGCATGCCCTGGCCAACCAGGTACGCGCAAGCGTTTATGAGGCCGTCGAAAAACTGGTGGGCCTGCAGGTCATCGAGGTGAACGTCGAGATTAACGACGTCTACATTGCGCCGCCGGTGAAGCCGACGGGTGCGCCGGCCGTCACCGAGAGGGAGGCGGTCCTGTGAGCCCCACTGTCGTTGGAATCGCGGCGGGCGCCTTCGTGGCGTTCATGTCGCTACAGTTCGGCCTTTGGGGCTTCCTGATTTCCCTGCTGTTCATGGGAATCGGTGCGCTCCTGGGCCGCGCCGCAGAAGGGAAACTGGACCTTCGCAGCGTCATCGACGCCATCAGCGGGCGGCGCTCATCCTCATGAGCGGGGCAGGCGACACGAGCCAGGCAGCCGAAGCAGCGACGCCGGGCCGGCAGTACAGCGGCCATAACAGGATCAGCACCCAGGCGCTCACCAGCCTGGCCAAGGCTGCCGCTGCCGATGCCCTGGGCATTCATGCCCACGACGTGCGTGCCGACTGGACGGACGACGGCGGCCTGCTGGCTTTGTCACTCGTCGCCCCCATCCGGATTCCCAGCCTGACTGCCGTCCTCCGCGACCCGGGACGTGTCCCGGCGCTGGGCGGCTCCATCTGGGACAGGACCGTGCACGCCAAGACCGACATTTTGACCAAGGTCACCGAACTCAGCGGTGCGAGTCTGAGCAGGGTGGACATCCGCATCAGCGGAGCCCACGTCACGGAAGGGGGCAGGGTGCGGTGAGTTCCGTCGTCGAACAGCAGCATGAGGCCGGCGGGGACCCGGCGCAGGGCAGTTCCGGTGCGGCGCACGCCGCCGGCATCGACATGCGCCGCGTCCTGCACCGTGAGACCCACTCCTCACGCGCCGTGGCAGCAGTCATCGCCGGTTCCCTGGTCATCCTGCTCTGCCTTTACGCACTCCTGGAATCCGCGGTGCGCGCCATCGGGCAGCCGCCCTGGCTCATCGATCCGCAGACGGCAGCCGAACGGATCGTAGCCCTTCCGGCCGGTCTGCCGCCGCTGCTGCTGGGTGCTGCCGGAGCCGTGACCGCTGCCGTAGGTCTCTTCTTTTTCCTGAGCGCGGTCCTGCCCGGGCGCCGGGCCAGGCATCTGCTGGCTGACCGGCGGATTGCCGTGGTGGTTGATGATGAGGTCATCGCGGCCGCCCTTGCCCAGAGGGCTCGCGTGGCGGCCAACGTCACGCAGGAACAGGTGATGGTGGTGGTTTCCCAGCGGCAGGTGTCGGTCAATGTCCGCCCCACATCCGGAGTTCCGACCAGCGAGAATGCCATCCTGCAGGCGGTGGAGGACGAACTGGCGGCGATGGAACTGTCGCCCATGCCCCAGGTAACCGTCAACCTATCGACCTCCGGGGTGGTGGGCGCGTGAACGGCACACCCAGGCTTCTCAACCGGATCCTTCTCGGCATTCTTGGCTTCAAGCTGCTGGTGATCGGCGTGCTGCTTGTACTCCTGGCGGCCGTCCCCGCTGTCGCGGCGTGGTGGCCCTCCTGGTCCAGAGGTGTGTCGGACAACGTCAGTGCGGCCTTCGAGGGCACACAGTTCCCCGGCCGGCAGGGGAGTTGGCTGTGGGTGGTCCTGGCCCTCGCAGTGGTGCTGCTGATCGGCCTCATGGTTGCGTGGATCGCGCAGCAGGGCAAGGGCCGCACCGACCTTCTGCTGGCGGCCGAGGATGCGGGCGGCGTTCCCGGCGACATCAGGATCGGCGGGGGAGTGGCCGAGCAGGCACTGAAGAACGCCCTGGCCGACCGCCCCGACCTCGCCGGTGCCACGGTCTCGATCTACGACGTCAAGGGCCAGCCGGCGCTGAAGCTCCGGCTGCACCCACGGCCGGGTGTGGCTCCGCAGGCCGTCGCGGCCGAAGCGGCGGACCTGGTTGACGCGCTGAGCGCTGTGGTGGGCCTGCAGACGCCGGTTCTGGTGCACATCGCGGCCGGCGCGCGGACCCGCTTCAGCCGCGCCGAGCGGGTCCGCTAGCTCCGTCATCCAGAGCTCTGGCTAGCCGGAAACCGGTTAGCCAGAACCCGTCCGTGCCGCCTATCCGGCCACGAGGTATGCCGCACTGTTGGGCGCAACCACGGCTTCATCAGTGCCTGATTCTGCAGCGCTCGACAGCGCCACCCGGTAACCGTCGGGGACCGGAGTGGGGTCCGCTCCGGTGTTGGCGACCACCAGGAGATCACGGTTGTGGAATGCCAGGACACCCAGTACTGGGTCGTGGTTGTCCGCCCAGCAGAAGGTTCCGGATCCCAGACCGTGGTTCCGGCGTGCGGTGAGCGCGGCGCGGTACAGCTCCAATGTGGAGCCTTTGACGCCGTCCTGCCGGTCCGCGGCCAGACCTTCGAAGGATTCGGGCTGGGGCAGCCAGGGCGCGGCCGGGTCCTGCATAGTGGACGCCTCTGCGAAGCCGTACCCAGGTGCTGCGGATTTCCAGGGCAGCGGCACCCGGCAGCCGTCGCGCCCGCGCTCAATGCCGTTGGTCCGGAAGAACGTGGGGTCCTGCCGGGCTTCGGCGGGCAGCGTGGTGTGCTCCGGGAGGCCAAGCTCCTCGCCCTGATAGATGTACGCGGAGCCGGGGAGGGCCAGGGACACCAGCGAGGCGGCCCGGGCACGGGCCAGGCCCAGGGCTGCATCGGGCTGCTCGTCCTCGGCGGCAATCCCCTTCGGGAAGGTGGTGGGATCCTGCAAACCGAAGCGGCTCGGATGGCGCACCGTGTCATGGTTGCTCAGGACCCAGGTGGACGGTGCGCCCACGGACGCGGCAGCCTCGAGGGAATCCTCGATGGCCACGGCCATCCGCCGGGCATCCCAGCCGGCCAGCAGGAAGTCGAAGTTGAAGGCCTGCTGCATCTCGTCCGGCCGGATATACCGCGCGAGACGTTCTGCCGGTTCAACCCACGCCTCGGCCACCAGCATGCGGTCGCCGTCGTACGCGGCCAGGACCCGGTTCCAGTCCCGGTAAATCTCATGGACGCCGTCCTGGTCAAAGAACGGCGACGGCGGATACAGCGGCGACACTGGTTCGTGTTCCGCGCCCTCGGCGGCGTCCCCGACGGCGGTGTGCGCCGTATGCGGCTCAACTGCCTCTCCGTGGGCGCCCGGGGGATCCGTCACATGGGCGGCTTCGGCGGAGCCTTCCACCATGGCGGCGACACCTTCCCAGTCCGGAAGCCCGGCCTCCTTCACCATACCGTGGGCCACATCCACCCGGAAGCCGTCCACGCCCCGGTCCAGCCAGAAGCGGAGCACGGAGCGCATCTCCTCCCAGACCTCGGGGTTTTCCCAGTTGAGGTCCGGCTGCTTCGTGTCGAAAAGGTGCAGGTACCAATCCCCGGGGGAGCCGTCGGCGTTTGTGGTCCGCGTCCAGGCCGGTCCGCCGAAGATGGACTTCCAGTTGTTCGGCGCGAGGTTGCCGTCGCCGGAGCCGGGGACCTCATCCTTCCCCGGCCGGAACATGTAACGCTCACGGGCGGCCGAGCCGGGTTCCGCCGCGATGGCCTCCTGGAACCACACATGTTCATCGGAGGTGTGGTTGGGGACCAAGTCGACGATCACCTTCAGCCCGCGGGCGTGGGCCTCCTCCAGCATGGCGTCGAAGTCGGCCAGCGTACCGAACATAGGGTCCACCTGCCGGTAATCGGCGACGTCGTAGCCGCCGTCCGCCTGAGGGGACCGGTAGAACGGCGAAAGCCAGACGGCGTCGACCCCGAGCTGCTGCAGGTAGGGCAGGCGTGCCGTGACGCCGGGCAGGTCACCCATGCCGTCACCGTTCCCGTCGGAAAAGGAGCGGGGATAGATCTGGTAAACAGCTGCGTGGGCCCACCACGCCGTTTTCTCGGAAGCCGGCGTGCTGATGGGGCGGTGGGTCATGGTTGCCTCTCCGGTAACAATTAGGTGTAAACGCTTGCATATCTTCGGGCAACGTTACTAGTGTGACAGTCACCACATCAACCGCACGAATGATTTCCATGTCACTCAGCGAGGAGTCTCCAACCAATGAAAACCCCTAAGTTCTTACTCCCGGTTGCCACTGCCGGCGTGCTCGCCCTGACCCTGTCTGCCTGCGGGGGCGGCGGGGGCGGCACCACTGGCGGCGGCGGTGCCGGGGGCGGTGACGCCGCCAACAACCTCGACGGCCGCGGTCCCATTACCTACGTTCAGGGCAAGGACAACAGCAACGTCGTCCGCCCCTTGATCGAGAAGTGGAACGCCGCCCACCCGAACGAGAAGGTGACGTTCAAGGAGCAGACGGACCAGGCGGACCAGCAGCACGACGACATCGTGCAGCACTTCCAGGCCAAGGATGCCAGCTACGACGTCGTGGACGTTGACGTCGTGTGGACCGCAGAATTCGCCGCCAAGGGATGGCTCCAGCCGCTGAAGGACAAGATGGCCTTCGATACCAGCGCCATGCTGAAGCCGACCGTCGACAGCGCCACCTACAAGGGAACGCTGTACGCAGCCCCGCAGACCTCCGACGGTGCCCTGCTCTACTACCGCAAGGACCTGGTTCCCACCCCGCCCAAGACGTGGGACGAGATGATGGGCATGTGCTCCATCGCCAAGCAGAACAAGATCGGCTGCTACGCCGGGCAGTTCAGCAAGTATGAGGGCCTGACCGTGAACGCCTCGGAGGCCATCAACTCCGCCGGAGGCTCCGTTCTGGATGCAGATGGCAAGCCCAGCCTGAACACCGACCAGGCGAAAGCAGGCCTGGAGAACCTGGCCAAGGCCTACGCCGACGGCAACATCCCGAAGGAGGGCATCACCTTCCAGGAGGAGCAGAGCCGCCAGGCGTTCCAGGACGGAAAGCTCCTCTTCCTGCGCAACTGGCCCTACGTCTACAACCTGGCCAGCACCGAAGGATCATCCAAGGTGAAGGACAAGCTGGGCATCGCCCCGATTCCCGGCAAGGACGGCCCCGGTGCCTCCTCGCTGGGCGGTCACAGCCTGGCTGTCAGCGTTTACTCCAAGAACAAAGCAACTGCCTTGGACTTCCTGAAGTTCATGACGTCTGAAGAGACCGAGAAGTTCTACGCCACGCAGGGTTCGCTGGCTCCCGTGCTGGGCAGCCTTTACACAGACGCCACCCTGGTGAAGAAGCTTCCGTACCTGCCCGTCCTGAAGACCTCGATCGAGAACGCCGTGCCGCGACCGGTCAGCCCGTTCTACCCGGCGGTCACCAAGGCGATCCAGGACAACGCCTACCCTGCCATCAAGGGCGAGAAGCCGGTGGACGCTGCACTGTCTGACATGCAGAAGTCCATTGAATCCGCCGGTGCAGGATCGTAGTTCTGCCATGGCAACCGAAGTAGGCCCGACGCCGGTCAAGGCACCGGCGTCGGGCGGCACCCCGATCCACCACGGCCCCAAGGGCGTAGGTGAGGACAACAAGATTCTGAGTCAGGGAAAGTGGGCCTCGTGGCTCCTCGCCCCGACCGTCATCGCCCTTGCCGTGGTGATCGTGTACCCGATCATCAGCGCAATCGTGATGTCCTTCCAGAAGGATGCCGGCCTGGATCCGGCCACCGGCCTCTTTACGGCAGGCGGATCGGCAGGCGTCCAGAACTACGTCAACTGGCTCGCCCAGCAGTGTGCCGCCCCGGCAGGCGGAACGGTGGCGTGCCCGCCGGGTACGCTGGGTGCGCAGTTCTGGTCGGCCACGGCAACAACGTTCTTCTTCACCGTGGTTACCGTAACCTTCGAGACCGTCCTGGGCTTCTGGATGGCAATGATCATGGCCCGCACCTTCAGGGGCCGGAGCATGGTCCGTGCTGCTGTACTGGTGCCCTGGGCCATTCCCACCGCCGTCACCGCGAAGCTCTGGTTCTTCATCTTTGCCTTTGAAGGCATCGCCAACAAGCTGTTCAACACCTCGATCCTGTGGACAGGCAGCGAATGGCCGGCGAAGTGGGCAGTGGTCATCGCGGACGTCTGGAAGACGACCCCCTTCATGGCCCTGCTGATCCTCGCTGGACTCCAGATGATCCCGGCCGAGGTTTATGAGGCCGCCAAGGTCGACGGTGCCACTGCCTGGCAACGCTTCCGGCTGATTACGCTGCCACTGGTGAAGCCCGCCCTCATGGTGGCCATCCTGTTCCGCACCCTGGACGCGCTGCGAATGTTCGACCTCCCGTACATCCTGACCGGCGGCGCAAACAACACCACTACCCTGTCCATCCTGGTGATCAACCAGATCAGACAAGGGTTCAATGCCGCCGCGGCGTTGTCGACCATCACCTTCATCATCATTTTTCTTGTCGCGTTCATCTTTGTCCGGTTCCTGGGGGCAAATGTTGTTGAACAGAGCGGCGCCACCGGTAAGGGGAAGAAATGACCGCCGCGACATCCTCCGCCACAAGCCTGCGGGCGGAGCAGGACCGAGGCCGCCGCAACGCACAGAACAAGGAAAAGTGGGCGCAGGGCAGGACATACATCAGCGCCGCCGTCATCCTGATCTGGTGCCTGGCACCGGCGTACTGGATGGTGGTGACGGCGTTCCGCGAGGTGGGCTTCACCTACGACACCTCGATCCTGCCCAGCCATGTCACGCTGGACAACTTCAACACCGCGTTCGACACCTCGTTCGGCAACCGGTTCGGCCAGGCGCTGCTCAACAGCGTCTTCATCGGCGGCGTCGTCACGCTGGTGTCGCTGATTATCGGCGTTTTCGCGGCGTATGCGCTAGCGCGGCTGAACTTCCGGTTCAAGTACCTGGTGCTCGGCTTCATTCTGGGTGCATCCATGTTCCCGGGCGTTGCCCTGATCACCCCGCTGTTCCAGCTGTTCACCAACATCGGCTGGATGGGCACGTACCAGGCGCTGATCATCCCGAACATTTCATTCGTCTTGCCGCTGACGGTGTACACCATGACCTCCTTCTTCCGGGAGATGCCATGGGAGCTGGAGGAATCGGCCCGGGTGGACGGCTGCACGCAGGGCCAGGCCTTCCGCAAGGTCATCATGCCCCTCGCCGCGCCGGCCATCTTCACCACGGCGATCCTGGCGTTCATCTCCTCCTGGAATGAATTCCTGATCGCCAGCCAGCTGTCCAGCGATGCAACCCAGCCGGTAACGGTGGCCATCGCCAACTTCGCCGGGGCCCAGCCGAACCAGGTTCCGTACACGGCCATCATGGCGGCGGGCACCATCGTCACCATTCCGCTGGTCATCCTGGTGCTGGTGTTCCAGCGCAAGATCGTGGCCGGCCTGACGGCGGGCGCTGTCAAGTGACGCACGGAGCAGCACCACAGGGCAGGAAGCCGCAACCGATCGCGCCCAAGCGCGTCCGGTCCGGCGAGGACTTCGACATCATCATCGGATTCCTTGGCTTCTGGGCCGTGGTGCTGCTCGTCGTCACCGTCTGGATGGAGGTGACGGCGCAGCCCGCCGTCTTCTGGGCGCTGGGGCTGCTGGCCACGCTGCTGGCACTGTATGGCATGGTCAGGCTCCGCAGGCGCCTGCCGGCGCGCACGGCCACGCGGCGCAAGTAAAACCTGCGGGACTAAAATGGATTCCTGCCGCCGGGAAACTGCACGGCGGAATGTATGAGGCTTGGAGAGGACATCGTGGCGCGCACTACTGAAAGGGCACAGCGCGGTGGCCACTCAGGAGTCAGTATCGAGGACGTCGCCGCGGCCGCGGGAGTTTCCACGGCAACCGTGTCCCGCGCCGTGCGGGGACTGCCCAGGGTCTCACCGGCAACCCGGGAAAAAATCCTGGAGGTGGCAGCGGCGCTGGGCTACGTTGCCTCATCCTCCGCGTCGGGCCTTGCCACGGGACGCACCAAGACCATTGGCGTGCTGGCCCCGTTTGTGAGCCGGTGGTTCTTCTCGAAGGCCATCGAGGGTGCGGACCGCGAACTCCATGCCCGGCAGTACAACCTGTCACTCTTCAACCTGGGCGGCCACGGCAGCCACCGCGAGCGGCTGTTCAGCAAGACCATGGTCTACAAGCAGATCGACGCCCTCCTGGTCCTGTGTATGGCGCTGACCCGGGACGAGCTGGAGCACCTGCAGAAGATCGACATCCCGCTGGTGGTGGTGGGCGGCCACGTGGAGGAATGTGCCTACATCGGGATCGACGACTACGCGGCAGCCTCCACCGCCGTCAAGCACCTGATCGAACTCGGCCACCGGGACATCGCGCTGCTGCACGGCGACGATGAAACCGACCTCAACTTCGATGTTCCCCGGGTCCGCATCCTGGCCTTCCAGGACGTCATGACAGCTGCCGGCCTGGAAGTCCGCCCCGAGTGGGACGAGTGGGGCGACTTCACCGTCCGCAGCGGCCAGGAGGCGTTCCGGCGGCTGTGGGCCCAGCCCGGCGAGAAACCCACCGCCATCTTCTGTGCCTCAGATGAAATGGCCATGGGCGTCATCTTCGAAGCCAACCGCGTCGGCGTCCGGGTGCCGGAGGACCTGTCGGTGATCGGCATAGACGACCACGATTTTTCCGACGCCATTGGACTCACCACAGTAGGGCAGCGGCCCGACGAGCAAGCCGAGCTTGGCACCAAGATGCTGCTCGACGAACTCCTGGGGATCCCCGGTTCGGTGCAGTCCTCCGTCGCGCCGCACCGCCTGATCGTCAGACGCACGACGGCGCCGCCCCGGTCCTCCTAGCAGCGCAGCTGGGTGCGGGTTACGAGGCCCGGGCCAGTTGGCGGATCGGGATCCAGCGGGAAGCCAGCCGGCGGTAGGCGGCGGCCGCGCCGGTCATGTCACCCTCTGCGAGGCACTCGATCCCCAGCCGCACGTCCATGGGGGAGTCGTCCGGGTAGACCTTGTCCGCCACCGCGCCGTAGTCCAGTTCCACCATCGAGCCCGCGTGGAAGAGCTCCAGCCATTCGGTGAGCTGCGTGAGGTCGTCCAGCATGTCAAGGTCGGGCGCCGCGAGGGCCAGGTTCGCCACGGCGTAGCGCACCCGGTCAAGGGCGTCGGAGATGGGCGCCCACACGCGCACGGTGAGGATCCTGCCGCCGGCCTCCACGACGTCCTGCGGGTCGGACTCAAGGAACAGTGAGAACCAGCTGAAGGGGATGCCCCAGGTGGAGGCCCGGGTGTGCACCCGGGTGATGCCGTCGCGTGCGTTGACCAGGTCGATGCGTTCCTGGTGCCTGTCCCGCTGCTCCTCGGGAATCAGCAGTTCGGCCAGGGGCCCGTGGATGCCCTCGATCAGCGCGTTTGCCGCCAGCCCGGCCCGCAGCACCAGTTGGCTGGGACAGTAAAGCAGCCCAACGCTGTCGGCCGTTTCCTCCTCAGCGCTTTCCTTGCCGGCATCCTCCACGGGGACACCCGGGGCGCGGGTGACGCGCACCAGGTCGGTCCGACCGGTAGGGAACGGATCGCCGCCCGGGCGGGTGATCCGCCCCAGGGAAGCCTGCAGCTCCGCGTTTTCGACGGCGGCGCGGGACACCGCCCGCTCACCGGCTGACTTGATGGCGGCCTGCTGATCCTCGGGAAACGCATCCAGAGGTTCATAGACGCGCAACGTTGAGGAAAACGGGAGCCCGGCCTGGCCCCGGTAGAGGTTGCCCGTCATGAATGCCTGCCTGTCATCAGCCGTCAGCCTCCATCAGTCGGTCAGTTCCACAATCACCGGTGCGTGGTCGGAGGCGCCCTTGCCCTTGCGTTCCTCGCGGTCGATCGACGCGCCGGAAACGCGCGAGGCGAGGGCCGGCGAGGCGAGCACGAAGTCGATCCGCATGCCCTCCTTCTTGGGGAAACGCAGCTGGGTGTAGTCCCAGTACGTGTAGACGCCCGGGCCGGGGGTGTAGGGGCGCACGACATCGGAATAGCCCACCGACTCGAAGGCGTGGAACGCCGCCCGCTCCGGTTCGCTGACGTGGGTGTAGCCCTGGGTGAGGAACAGGTCGATGTCCCAGACGTCGTCGTCCGTGGGGGCGATGTTCCAGTCGCCCATCAGCGCGACCTGCTTGGACGGGTCCTCGGAGATCCAGCCGGCCGCGTGGTTCTTCAGCGAATCAAGCCACTTGAGCTTGTAGGGCATGTGCTCGTCGTCGAGGGAGCGGCCATTGGGGACGTAGAGGCTCCACACCCGTACCCCGCCGCAAGTGGCGGCCATGGCACGTGCTTCCTGGACGGGATCCTTGCCCGCCTTGCCGAAATGCGGCTGGTCGGTGAAGCCGCGTTCGACGTCGTCCAGGCCCACCCGCGAGGCGATGGCCACACCGTTCCACTGGTTGACGCCGAAGTGTGCCACCTCGTAGCCCATGCGCTCGAAGAGCTCCCACGGAAAGTTGTCGTCCTTGCACTTGGTTTCCTGGATGGCCAGGACGTCACAGTCAGAGCGCTGCAGCCACGCCTCCACACGGTCGGCACGGGCACGCAGCGAGTTCACATTCCAAGTAGCTATCTTCACAGTCCTAACTTACCGAACTTGGACGCGGATGGGACTCCCGGCGGATGGCGGCCCGCTTCTGCCCCAGGCCCCGCCCGCACCGCGTCCAAGCCGGGTCCGAACCTGCTGCCCGCCTCATTTGGAGGACTCTGGAATTTAGTAGGAAGTCCGAGTAGATTCAGCACCAAAGATGACCGGGGTCATGCAAAGGAGCATCCATGGTTCACGAACTAACCCACTACATTGGCGGCCGGCGGGTAGACGGCACCTCCGGCCGGTACGGCGACGTCTTTGATCCCTGCACCGGCGAGGTCCAGGCCAAGGTGCCGCTGGCGGGCGCGGAAGAAGTCCGGAACGCCATCGCGAACGCCGAAAAAGCCCAGCCGGAGTGGGGCGCCATGAACGCCCAGCGGCGTGGCCGCATCCTGCTCAAATTCGTGGACCTCGTGAACGAGAACATGGACGAGCTCGCTGCACTCCTGTCCTCGGAACACGGAAAGACCCTCGCGGACGCCAGGGGCGACATCCAGCGGGGCATCGAGGTGGTGGAGTTCGCCGCCGGCGCCCCGCACCTGCTCAAGGGCGAGTTCTCCGACGACGCCGGAGCGGGCATCGACGTGCACTCCATGCGCCAGCCGCTGGGCGTGGTTGCAGGCATTACGCCCTTCAACTTTCCCGCGATGATTCCGCTGTGGAAGTCCGGACCTGCGCTCGCCGCCGGCAACGCGTTCATCCTCAAGCCGTCCGAACGCGATCCGTCCGTTCCGCTGCGCCTGGCGGAGCTCTACTCCGAGGCGGGCGTGCCGGACGGCGTCTTCAACGTGGTCAACGGCGACAAGGAAGCCGTGGACGCGCTGCTCGAGGACGAGCGCGTGCAGGCCATCGGCTTCGTCGGCTCCACCCCGATTGCCCAGTACATCTACGCCACGGCGGCGGCCCACGGCAAGCGGGCGCAGTGCTTCGGCGGCGCCAAGAACCACATGGTGATCATGCCGGACGCGGACCTGGACATGGCTGCCGATGCCCTGATCGGGGCCGGCTACGGTTCGGCCGGCGAGCGCTGCATGGCAGTGTCCGTTGCCGTTCCGGTGGGGGAGGAGACCGCGAACAGCCTGGTGGCGCGGCTGCAGGAGCGGATCAAGTCCCTCAAGGTGGGCCACAGCCTGGCCAAGGACTCCGACTTCGGGCCGGTGGTGACGCCCGCGGCCAAGGAGCGGATCGAGGGCTACATCAAGTCCGGCGAGGAGGAGGGTGCCTCGCTCCTGGTGGACGGCCGCGGCCTGGCCGTGGACGGCTACGACGGCGGGTTCTGGGTGGGCCCCACGCTGTTCGATAACGTCACCAAGGACATGAAGATCTACCGCGAGGAAATCTTCGGGCCCGTGCTCAGTGTCCTCCGTGCGTCCGACTACGACGAGGCGCTGCGGCTCTGCAGTGAGAACGAGTTCGGGAACGGCGTGGCCATTTTCACCCGCGACGGCGATGCGGCCCGCGACTTCGCCAGCCGGGTTCAGGTGGGCATGGTGGGCATCAATGTGCCCATCCCGGTGCCCATTGCCTACTACACCTTCGGCGGCTGGAAGGCGTCCGGGTTCGGTGACCTCAACCAGCACGGCGCCGACGCCTTCCGCTTCTACACCAAGACCAAGACCGTGACCTCGCGCTGGCCCTCCGGTATCCGGCAGGGTGCCAGCTTCATCATGCCGGAAGGAAGCTGATGACTGAACCTGAACAACAGGTGCTGTTCGAACAACGGGGCAAGCTGGGGGTGGTCACGCTCAACCGGCCCAAGGCAGTCAACGCGCTCACGGCCGGCATGGTCACCGCCGTGCTGGAACAACTCACTGCCTGGGCAGGTGACGACAGCGTTGCCACCGTACTGGTCCAGGGTGCCGGCGACCGCGGCCTGTGCGCGGGCGGGGACATCGTGGCCATCTACCGCGACATCCTCGCTGGCGGCGACGAAACGGCCGGCTTCTGGGCGGACGAATACCGGCTGAACTCACTGATCGAGCGGTTCCCCAAACCCTACGTCGCCTTCATGGACGGCCTGGTGCTGGGCGGCGGCGTGGGCATCTCCGCGCACGGCTCCCTGCGCATCGTCACCGAGCGCACACGGACCGGGATGCCGGAGACCACCATCGGGTTCGTGCCCGACGTCGGCGGGACCCTCCTGCTGTCGCGCTCACCGGGGGAGACGGGTACGCATGCCGCCCTCACCGGCGCCCACCTGAGCGGTGCGGATGCGCTGTTCCTGGGGCTCGCCGACTACTTTGTCCCGTCCGGCAGCCTCGCGGACCTCGCGGCGGCGCTGGAAAACGAAAGCGCGGAAGGCGCCGTCGTACGCTATGCCGAAAAGCCGCCCGCCTCGGCGCTGGAGGCGCAGCGGGACTGGATCGACGCGTGCTATTCAGCGGACGACGCCGAGGAAATCGTCCGGCGGCTGCGCGCCGGGGGCGGGGAAGCAGCGGCCGCCGCCGACACCATCGAGGCGAAGTCGCCCACCGCCGTCAAGGTGACCCTGGCCTCGCTCCGCCGGTCGCGCGGGCTGACGCTCGACGAGGCGCTCGCCGAGGAATACCGGGTGGGACTGCGCTGCCTCGCCGGACCGGACTTCCGGGAGGGGATCCGGGCGCAGGTGGTGGACAAGGACCGCAACCCGCAGTGGCAGCCGGAAACGCTGCAGGAGGTACACGCGGACGACGTCGAGCGGTACTTTGCGCCGTTGGGGGACCGGGAATTGGTGCTGTGGGAAAGGGAGTCGGACCATGCCTGATGAAGTAAAACCGCGCGTCGCGTTCCTGGGATTGGGTCACATGGGCGGACCCATGGCGGTCAACCTGGTCAAGGCAGGCTACGAGGTCATCGGGTTCGACGTGGTGCCAGCCGCGCTGGACGCCGCGCGCGAGCACGGCATCCCCGTCGCTTCGACTGCCGCGGAAACCATCCCCGGAGCAGAGATCGTGCTCACGATGTTCCCGAGCGGGCAGCATGTGCTGGACGCTTACCGCGGCAACGACGGGGAGCCGGGACTGCTGGCCGCCGCGGCGCCGAACACCATGTTCCTGGACTGCTCCACCATCAATGTGGACGAGGCACGGGAAGCCGCCCGGCTGGCCCTCGAGGCCGGGCACCGCTCCGTGGACGCGCCGGTTTCCGGCGGCGTGGTGGGGGCGGAAGCCGGGACCCTGACGTTCATGGTCGGTGCGCTGCCGGAGGACTTCGAAACAGTGCGGCCGCTGTTCGATGTCATGGGGAAGCGCGCGGTGCTGTGCGGAGAGCACGGCTCCGGCCAGGCCGCCAAGGTATGCAACAACCTCATCCTGGGCGTCTCGATGATCGCGGTCAGCGAGGCGTTCGTCCTCGGGGAGAAACTGGGGCTGACTCACCAGGCGCTGTTCGATGTCGCGTCCGCGGCATCGGGCCAGTGCTGGGCCCTCACCACCAACTGCCCGGTCCCGGGACCGGTGCCCACCAGCCCGGCCAACCGCGACTACCAGCCCGGGTTCGCCGGCGCATTGATGGCCAAGGACCTGCGACTGGCGCTGAACGCCCTCCAATCCACCGGCGTGGCCGCCCGGATGGGCCCCCTGGCCTCCGAGATTTACGACGCCTTCGCCGCGGAAGGCGGGGCCGGCCGGGATTTCTCCGGCATCATCACCGATATCCGGGACAAATCAGGACAGTAGGCTTAGTTTCAGGACGTACCAACGTTTAAGGACGTACCAACCACGTGAGGGGCATGGATGACGCACGAGTACGGAAACATTCTGGTGGAGCGCCGCGGGCGCGTTGGGCTCGTCACCCTGAACAGGCCCGAGGCGCTGAACGCCCTGGACAGGACCACCCTGGAAGAACTGGTGGCGGCGGTTTCGGAGATGGACGCGGACCCCGGCGTTGGCGCCGTCGTGATTACCGGCTCGGGGAAGGCCTTCGCTGCCGGCGCTGACATCAAGGAGATGGCGGACAAGGGCTACCTGGAGATGTACGACGCCGACTGGTTCCGGGGGTGGGAAGACCTCACCAGGCTGCGGATTCCGTTGATCGCGGCCGTGTCCGGTTTCGCGCTGGGCGGCGGCTGCGAGCTGGCCATGATGTGCGACTTCATCATCGCCGGCGACAACGCCAAATTCGGCCAGCCCGAGATCAACCTCGGCGTCGTGCCGGGCATGGGCGGGTCCCAGCGGCTCACCCGCGCCGTGGGCAAGGCCAAGGCGATGGACATGATCCTCACCGGCCGGTTCATTGACGCGGCCGAGGCGGAGCGCTCAGGCCTGGTGGCACGGGTGGTGCCCACCGCGGACACCGTGGAGGAGGCGCTGAAGGCCGCGGAGGTCATCGCGTCCAAGTCGAAGCCGGCCGCCATGCTGGCCAAGGAAGCCGTTAACGCGGCCTTCGAAACGGGGCTGGCGCAGGGCGTGCTGTTTGAACGGCGGCTGTTCCATTCGCTCTTCGCCTCCGAGGACCAGAAGGAAGGCATGGCTGCTTTCGCGGAGAAGCGCCAGCCGGAGTTCAGGCACCGGTGAGCACCCGGCTGACCGGGGAGCGCACCGTGAAGGGGACTTCCCTGCGCGTTGTCCCGGCGGCCATGGTCTCGCTGGCCGGCTTTGTCCTGTTCGCGCTGGACCAGAGCCTGTTCGGGTATGCCCTGCTCGCTTCAGCGCTTATGCTCGCGGCCCTGGTGGACCGGCTGCTGTTCCGCGACCTCGCGCTGATTGCGGCCGGAGTGGCCATCATCAGTGCCGTGCCGATCACCACCGACGTCAGCACCTCCCACATGCTGGTCATGGGCTCCGCCATGATCGCGGCCGTGGGGATCCCCTATGCTGTGTCGCGCTTCGTCACCAAAGAGCATGCGGTGGTGTTTCCGGTCCGGACCGGGCAGAAATGGACGCGTGCGGAGAAGTGGTACCTGCCCGCCGTCGTCGTGATCGGCTACGCCTTGCTGCCCGTGTACATGATCCGGACCGGGGTCTACACGAACTGGCCCGCCGTGCACGACCCCGAGGGTATCGCGCGGCTCTTCGTCGGCACCAACGCCCTGGGCATCTGGGATGAGCTGTTCTTCATCTGCACCTGCTTCGCCCTGCTGCGCCGCCACCTGCCCGACTGGCAGGCCAACCTGCTGCAGGCCGTGCTGTTCACGTCGTTCCTGTGGGAACTGGGATTCAAGTCCTGGGCGCCGTTTTTCATCTATCCCTTCGCCCTGCTGCAGGCCCGCATCTTCACGGTGACCAAGTCGCTGTCGTACATCGTGAGCGTGCACCTGCTCTTCGACTTCGTGCTGTTCCTGGTGCTGCTCCACGCGCACAACCGGACGTGGATCGACATCTTCCTGTACTGACTCCCGGGTCCCATTCCACCCGGCAAACTCCACAGCGGGATTCTGAAATGGCCGCCGGGATTTCACCCGCAGTTAATCGCGATGCCCTAGCCTTGCACTTCAGGCAAAAGTGTTTATTCCGGCAAACGTGCGAAAAGGGGAACGATCGTGGCCGACATCGCTGCTGTACTGGGACGGCTCACCGCGGCCGAGCTTGAGGAAATCCACGCCACAGGCCCGCAGGGGCACCTGAGCCGCAGGATCGTGGAGGCGCTGGACCGGGCTGCCGGCGGTCCGGGCGGCGGCCGCGGCTACTACGTGCCGGCCGGAAGTGTCAGCGGAACAGGCAGCCCCCACGTTGTGTTGAGGAGCGACGTCGCGGCCTGGCTTTTCGGGCATGCCGCGCCGGCCGCTGTCTCCGACCCCGCTTAGCCTGCGGCCTGTGCTGCCGGTGCCAGAGCGGACGCCGGCGCAGGGCTGCGGTCCGCGTTGGAGCCGTTGCCATCCGCTGCGCCGTTAGGTTGCCGCAGGACGCCAACGTCGAGGATCGTGCCCAGCAGGCCGCGGGCCGCTTCGAGGACCTCGCTTACTTCGGGTGACGTCAGTTCGTAGAACAGGCGGCCGTCCTTCCGGGACGGAACAATCAGCCGCTGGCGCCGCAGAATGCCGAGGTGCTGGGAGAGGTTGGAGGCCTCAAGCCCGGTGCAGTCCCGCAAGTTGCTCACGGTCTCGGGGCCGTTGACGAGCATCTCCAGGACCAGGATGCGTGCAGGGTGGCCCATGGACTTGAACAGGTCGGCCTTTACCCCGGTGTGGATCACGCCGTCGGGCATGTCGCCCATTCTGGATTCCTTCCACTGTTACTTGCCGCATGCTTCTCGGCCGGTCTTGCCGGCCCGCCAACCTCGGTGCCCCCAAAGGCGTATAGACCCAAGTATAGAGACAGAACGGTCTGTCCCCGACGACTGGGGGGAGAACTTTTGCCGGCGGACCGGGGAGAGGGGTGCTGCGGCCGCGGACCGCCCTTGCCAAGAGCCCGGAACTAGTTCACAATTTCATAAATTCCTCAATTACCGCCCCGGCTCATCCGCGGGAGCGGTAAGGAGAAAAAACCTCAGCTGCTTCCGGTGACGACGACGTCCCGGACGCCGTGTTCCCGTATCCAGGAGGGCTAAATGGCTGGCATGTTCGAACTCTTCATTGACGCAGAGGATTCCTTCAGATTCCAGCTCACCGCCCCGGACGGCACCGTGATGGCAGTATCCCGCCCTTTTCCCAGCAAGGCTGCCGCGGTCGAAGGCATCGCTGCCGTTCGTGAGTACGCCGGGATGGGACATGTGAAGGAGCTGCCAAAGGCCCCCGTGGGCCGCTTCCTCGGATGCCGCCCCCACGCTGCCGTTCGACCCCTGTACATGCGGGTGCCCCTCCAGTGCCGGGGGATGGCCGGGTAGGGCGGCAGGGAGCCGCGATGAGCCTTCCGAAAACCGTACGGGCGTACTCGAGCGCCCTCGGGCCGGCAGGCTGTGTTGCCGGCACGTTTAATTACGACGCCATTTCGGGGCGGCTTGAATGGTCCGATGAGCTGTACACGCTCCACGGTTACCGCCGGGGCGAGATCGTGCCCACCGTGGAGCTTCTCTACGCCCACAAGCATCCGGACGACAGGGACCGCTGCCATGACATCTTCACGGCGGCCTGCGAAGCGGGCGGATTTTTCTGCAGCTACCACCGCATCCTCGATGCCCGCATGCGGGAACACCGTGTCCTCACCGCCGGCGAGGCGCTCATGGAGGACGGCAGGCTCATTGCTGTTGAGGGGTTCATCGTTGACCTGACCAGCACCCTGCAGTGGGAAACGGAAAGGGCGGCACGTGAGGCGGTTGAAGGTGCCCTTGGCACGCGAAGCACCATAGAACAGGCGAAGGGCATCCTGGTGGGCATCCTGCGAATTGGTTCCCAGGCCGCTTTCGACCTGTTGGCCAAGTACAGCCAGGCCACCAACATCAAGGTGGCCAGCACGGCTGCAGACCTGGTACAGCTGGCCAACAACCCGCAGCAGGCGGCATTGCTTGACACGTTCGTCCAGGAGCTCCAGCGGGGCACGGACGGCCTGGCGGTCCGTGCTGCCGGGCAGTCGGTGAAGCCCGTCAGTCCGTAAAGTCCGTCAGCCCGTGAAGTCCCCGGCGCCACGGCGGAAATCGCCCAGGATCCGGATGAGCTGGTTCACGTCCTCCTCGCCGAAACCGGACTGGCCGAAAACCTCGGCGTTGAGTACCGCCGTCGCCCTTTTCGCCAACGTACGGCCCTCAGCCGTGAGCTCGATCAGCGTGGTGCGCCCGTCCGTGGGATGCGGTGAGCGGACCACCAGTCCCGCTGTCTGGAGGCGGTCCACGGCGTTGGTCACCGAGGTGGGATGGACCTGCAGCAGGGCGCTCGCTTTGTTCATCGGCAGGGCGCCGCTCCTGGCGAAGCTGAGCAGCGCCAGCAGTTCGTACCGGGCGAAGGTCAGTCCGAACGGCTTCAGAACCCCCTCGATGCGGGCCAGCAGGATCTGCTGGGTGCGCATGATTGCCGTGATGGCTGCCATCGGTGCGGCCACGTCACTCCAGCCGTGGCTCTCCCAGTTGCGCTGTGCATCGGCAATCGGGTCGCGGGGCAGCGGAGGGCTCACGGCTCAGCCCTGGCTTCTCAGGCCCGGGAAATCCGTCTCGGAGTATTCCGTGCCCAGACCGAGGGGAACGCCGGCCGCCCCGTGTTGGGTGCCGTCCGAGTGGCGAAGCTCCTCGCTGCGCCGCAGCTCGACGCGGCGGATTTTTCCCGAAATGGTTTTCGGCAGCTCGGCAAACTCAAGCCTGCGGATGCGCTTGAACGGCGCCAGGTGGTCGCGGCAGTAGCGCAGGATTTCCTCGGCGAGCTCGGGTCCCGGTTCGTGGCCGGCAGCCAGCACCACGAATGCCTTGGGCACCGACAGTTTTAGCGGATCAGGGGAGGGAACGACGGCGGCCTCCGCCACCGCCGGGTGCTCGATGAGCACGCTCTCCAGCTCGAATGGGGAGAGCCGGTAGTCGGAGGACTTGAAGACGTCGTCGTCCCGGCCCACGTACGTTATGACGCCGTGCTCGTCCCGGCTGGCCATGTCGCCCGTGTGGTAGTAGCCGCCGCGGAACGCTTCGGCCGTCTTCTCCGGGTCGCCGTAGTACGACTTCATCAGCCCGGCGGGGCGGGGATCCAGGCGCAGGCACAGCTCGCCGTCGTCCGCTTCTTTTCCCGTCACGGGATCGACGAGGACCACGTCGTACCCCGGCAGGGGCTGGCCCATGGCGCCGATCTTGACGGGCTGGGCGGGGGTGTTGGCCACCTGTACCGTGGTCTCGGTCTGGCCGAAGCCGTCGCGGATGGTCTGGCCCCAGGCGCGCTGGACCTGGCCGATGACCTCCGCGTTGAGCGGCTCGCCGGCAGAAACAACCTTGGTGGGCGGATTTTTGAGGAGGCTGAGATCGGCCTGGATGAGCATCCGCCAGACGGTGGGCGGAGCGCAGAAGCTGGTGACCTTCTCCCGTTCCATCTGCTCCATCAGGGCCCTGGCATCGAAGCGTTCGTAGTTGTAGACGAACACGCAGGCCTCGGCTATCCACGGGGCGAACAGGTTGGACCAGGCGTGTTTTGCCCAGCCCGGAGAGGCCACGTTGAGGTGCACGTCGCCCGGCTCCAGGCCGATCCAGTACATCGTTGACAGGTGGCCCACCGGGTAGGACGTGTGGGTGTGTTCCACGAGCTTGGCCTTCGAGGTGGTGCCCGAGGTGAAGTAGAGAAGCAGGGTTTCGTCCGCCAGAGTGGGTGCGTCGGGGGTGAACTCGCTGGTGGAGGCGGTGGAATCCGCGTACTGCAGCGCCTGCGCATTGGCGGCGCCGGCCTCAGTGCTGCCGGCGCGTGCGCTGCCAGTGGTGCTTGCTCCGCCAGTCGTGCGTGCGATGCCGCTCGTGCCGGCGTCGGGCATTTCGATAAGCCGGTAGCGGCCGGGCACCTCGGCGAACTTACCGAGGTTTGAACTGCCGACGGCGGCCCAGCCCGCCTCCCCGCGCTCCACCCGGTCCTTCAGGTCCGCGGGACCCATGAGCGTAGTGGTGGGGATCAGCACGATGCCAAGCTTGATGCCGGCCAGCACCAGTTCCCACAGTTCCACCTGGTTGCCCAGCATGATGATCATGCGGTCGCCGCGCTTCACGCCCTGGCTGCGGAGCCAGTTGGCCACCTGGTTTGACCGGCCCGACAGTTCGGCGAAGCTGCGCCGGGTGGCCGAGCCGTCCTGTTCCACGATCACCAGCGCCGGGTTGGCGGCGCTGGCAGGATCGGTAGCGATGGCGTCAAACCAGTCGAGTGCGAAGTTGAACTCCTTGGGCCGCGGCCATTCGAAGCTGGCCCTCGCCTGGAGGTAGTCCTGGCGCAAAGCGAGCAGCTGGTCACGTGCGGCACGGAAGTCGTCGGTGACTGTCAAGGGGGCACCTTTCGCCTGGGGATTCACGTCCTAGTGATCCACATCACTGTGCAATATACTAGGACATCCAACGGTTTGGAAGAGTGAAGGGACCTATGCCCGTGCAGCCACAAGGACGTGACAACGGACAGCCCGCAGAGGCTACAACGGGGGAAACGGGGAAAGCCACAGCGGGGGAAGCGGGGACCGTGGCGCCGCCGTTTGCCGATGCCGATCTCATGTATGTTGCGGACATGCTTCCGCCTGCTGAGCTGACCCGCTATCTCGAAATCCGGGACTTCCTGCAGTCCAGGGTCCGGGCCCAGTCCATCGAATACTGGAACCGGGAAGAGTTCCCGTTCGGGCTGCTCGCGGAGCTCGGGAAGCACGGGCTTGGCGGGCTGCAGACGGACGGGACATCCACGCTCTTCAAGGGCCTCATGTACGTTGAGGTGGCCCGCGCCGATGTCTCCCTGTCGGCTCTGGTTGGCATCCACAACGAACTGATCGTCGGCATGATCGACGCTCTGGGGTCGGAGGAGCAGAAGCAGCGGTGGCTGCCGGGACTGACCGCCTTCACCCAGCTGGGGGCCTTCGCGCTGACCGAGCCGGAGCACGGCTCGGACATCGCTGGCGGGCTGGCCACCACGGCCCGGCTGGAGGACGGCGAATGGGTCATCGACGGGGCCAAGCGGTGGATAGGCGCCGGAACCATCGCCGACTTTGCGCTCGTGTGGGCCCGGGACGCTGCCGACCAGCAGATCAAGGGCTTCATTGTCGAGACGGACCGCCCCGGCTACACGGCGACCAAGATCAGCAACAAGATCGGGCTCCGGATCATGCAGAACGCCGATATCCAGCTGGACGGCGTCCGCATTCCGGAGACCAATATGCTCCCCGGCGCCACGGATTTCACCAAGGCCAACGAACTGCTCAGGGATTCCCGGGCCTGGGTGGGCTGGCAGGCAGCAGGCATTCAGCTCGCGGCCTTTGACGTTGCCCGTTCCTATTCGCTGCAGCGCCGCCAGTTCGGCAAGGAGCTGGCACGCTTCCAGCTCATCCAGCAGCAGCTTGCCGAGATCCTGGGCAACGCCTCGGCCTCGCTGGCCCTGATGGCACAGCTGGCCCGGATCCAGGAGGAGGGCAGGCTGGAAATGGCCCAGGCGGCGATGGCCAAGGCCACCACCACCCGGCTGGCCCGCGCTTCCGTGGCCCTGGGCCGGTCGCTGCTGGGCGGCAACGGCATCAGCAGCGACTTCGAGATGGGGAAACTCTTCGGTGACGCCGAGATCCTCTACACCTACGAGGGCAGCTACGAGATCAATTCCCTGATTGTGGCCCGGGCCGTGACAGGAAAATCGGCCTTCGTCTAAGGAGCGTTCTAACCAGCCAGCGCTGCAGCTTCCCGCGCTGCGGCCTCCAGTTGCTGCACGTAGGCGGCCTGCTCCGCCGCGCCCCGCTGAGGGAGGTTGGGGTCGTTGGGGCCCTGTCCGGCGGAGCCGTCGATGAGTTCGCGGATGATGTCAGCGTGCCCCAGGTGCTGCGCCGTCTCGGCACACATGTGTACCAGCATCTGGTGCAGGGTCACGTTCCTGCGTTCTTCCCGCCACCAGGGCACCACGCCCGGAGCGTCCAGGGGCAGCGCTTCGATGGTGGCATCGGTGTGCGCCGCCGAGAAGTGGTGCAGCTCGACGATCTCGGCACGCGTCTGCTCCCGGGTGGCCCACATGTCTGCGTCCGGTTCGGCCCCGTCGGCGAACCAGGGCAGCACCCGGCCACTCGGCCGGCCGAACACCTCGCCGAAATAATCCAGTTCCACGCTGGCCACGTGTTTGACCAGGCCCAGGAGATTGGTGCCGGTGGGCGTCATCGGCCGGCGGACGTCGTACTCGCCCAGGCCGTCAAGCTTGGCGAGGAGCTGGGCGCGCCGTGTCCGGAGGTAATGGTGGAGGGTCGCTTTTTCATCCATGGCGGCACTCTACCGGGCCGGAAACAAAAAACTCCCCTGTGCGTGCCAGGCACGGACAGGGGAGTCTTTGGAAAGCCGTTACAGCGGGCGAATGTTCTCTGCCTGCGGACCCTTGGGGCCCTGGGTCACCTCGAACTCGACCTTCTGGTTTTCATCCAGGGAGCGGTAACCGCTGCTGGCAATTGCTGAATAGTGGGCGAATACATCTGCTGATCCATCATCCGGAGCGATGAAGCCGAAGCCCTTTTCGGCGTTGAACCATTTAACTGTGCCTGTTGCCATTGCTACTTCCTTTGTAACCCTTTTTCTGGTCCTGCTCCGACAGCAGGCAGACGCGGAAATTGTTCTCCGCTGTCTCCAACCTATGGGCCATACGCCGGGCGTGCAATAGTTGCCGTCATCAGGAGTCCCACCTGTAACGGGAGATTCTGTCCACAAACGTCATTCCGAGAGGCTGTTTCCGGGTCTAGGGTGTGCTCCCCGGCTCCTGGCCGGTGTCCTCCCACTGCACGTCGAGATTGCGGAAAACCGGGGGTCCGTCACACAGGGCCGCCATCTGCGCGGCGAAGTCTGACGTCTCAGGCCGGTTGGAATTTTCCATCGCCGACTCGTAGGAGTCGAATTCCACGATGGTGAAGTAGGTCCCCGGACGGTCGCGGTCCGCCGTGGCGGTGATGCGGCGAAACGTCGGTGTGGTGGCTCCCTCCGTTCTCGACGGGCGGCCCAGCGCTTCGACCTCCTCGATGCGTGAGGTCTGGAATTCAATGATCTGCACAAACCCGGCCATGACGGCTCCTTGACGGCGGTGGTGACTGATGCCGCTCACGGTAGACCCGGCGTCGGGCCAGCGCAACCGTTATGCGGCTGCTACCGCATCCCCTCCCGGCGGATGGCGGTGGCGATGGCCGCGGCCCTCGTTTCCACGCCCAGTTTGGCGTAGATGTGGGCGAGATGGGTCTTGACGGTGGCCTCGGAGATGAACAGCCGTTGCCCCAGCTCCCTGTTGCTGAGCCCCTCGGTGAGGAGGCTCAGCAGCTCGGCCTCCCGCGGTGTCAGCACCTCGTCAGGGCTGCGTAGCTGCTGGAAGAGTCGGGAGGCCACCGGCGGGCTCATGACGCTCTTGCCCTGGACGGCGCCCCGGACGGCGGCGAAGATCTCCTCGGGCGCGGCGTCCTTCAGGAGGTAGCCCATGGCCCCGGCATCCACGGCCCGGACAATGTCGGCGTCGGAATCATAGGTGGTGAAGACCAGAACGGCCTGCCTGCGGTTGCGTTCGCGGAGCTTCCGGATCGCCTCGATCCCGTCCATGCCCGGGCCCATGGCCAGGTCCATCACCACGACGTCGGGGGCGTGCCCTTCCACAGCGGCCAGGGCTTCCTCGCCCGAGGAGGCCTCCGCCACCACCTCGATGTCCGGCTGCGTCCCCAGCAGGGCCTTTAGTCCGCTGCGGACCACGAGATGGTCGTCGACCAGGAGCACAGTGATGGCGCTCATTCTTCCCCCCTTGCCGGCAGCTGCGCCGCCACAACAGTTCCCTCGCCCGGGGCGCTTTCCACCGAGAAGGCGCCGCCCAGCTGCTCCACCCGCTGCCGCATGGCCCGCAGTCCGTATCCACCGGCGTCCGACGGCGGTGCTACCGCCGCCGGATCGAAGCCCGCGCCGTCATCGTAAATGTCCAGCGTGACCGCATCCGGCAGGAAGCCGAGGGTGATGGTGGTGGTGTCCGCGGAGGCGTGCAGCTTGATGTTCGAGGTGGCGCTCTGCACCACCCTGAGGAGGGCATGGCGGACCTCGCCGGCCACTTCCCGGGGTTCGCCGGTGACCAGCAGCCTGGCGTCCGGCACGTACTGCGAGGCGGCCTGCAGCAGGGCGTCCGGCAGCGGCGAGGCGTCGAGGCCGGGGGACGCGAGTTCGTGGACCAGGCTGCGGGTGTCGGAGAGGTTCCGGCGCAGCAATTCGCTGGCCTGCCGGAGATCCTGCCGGGACGCCGGCTCCGGCCAGGCACGGTTCGCGGCCTCGAGCAGGAGCAGGCTGCTGGCGAGGCCCTGGGTCACGGTGTCGTGAATCTCCCGGGAGACGCGCTCACGCTCCGCGATGGTGCCCGCCCGGCGCTCGCTGGCCGCCAGCTGCCCCTGGGCCAGCGACACTTCACGGTGCAGGCGCCGCTGCTCGGCGGCGTCGTGCTCAATGCGGTCGTAGATCAGCGTCAGCAGGACGCCGGCGGCGAGCGGTCCCAGGAGCATCGCCAGATCAGTGCCGTCGCTGAGCCGGAACAAGCCCGCGGCGGTTGCTGCCGCCGTCGCCCCCGCCGCCGCGTAGGCGACCGCCCCGGTGAAGGCGATGCGGCAGAGGAAGAACAGCGCAAACGAGCACCAGGCGAAGCTGGGTGCGGAGACCACCAGGACGGCCCAGACGGCGACCAGGACGAACATCCACACGGCCCAGGGGCGCCGGCGCTGGGCGAGCACGGCGATGACGGCGTACAGGGCGCAGGCGGCGGCCGCCAGCGCGAGGACCAGCAGGTTGTCCTGGGCGCTGTGCCGCATCACGTAGCGCACCACCGAAGCCACGATGAGCACGGCGAACCCGAGGTGGACCGCAGCGTCGATCCGTCCCAGCCGGCTGCCCGCTATAGGGCCCGTGCGTGCGGGAAGTAGTTCCGGTGCAGTGGGGGCGGTGAAGGGCATGGGCGGGTCCGGTTCCGGTGGGAGACGTGCTACGAACCATGCTATTGCCCGCACTGTTGCTGGTCTCTCAGTCTTTCGGCTGATACCGCCAGCCGGAAGTACCAGCCAGTCCCAACTGATGGCCTGATGCGCCAGCGGCGGCACAGGTCCACGATGGAAAAGTAGCCGCCTGGCTGCGCCCGCAAACATGGGCTGCGCCCCCCTTATCGAAGGAGAACCACGTGAAGAAGTCCCAGAAGATATTTGCCGCCGCGGCGGCCGGAGCGCTCGCCCTCACCGCCGGTGCCGCCGCCCTCACCAATTCGGGATCAGGGCCTTCCCCCGCAGCGGCTTCGGTAGAGCCCGCGGCGGCTGTTCCCGCCGCGGATGTCCAGCCGGGTGCGGACAACGTCGTCGCCCAGAACCGGATCACCGTTGGCGCCTCGGCGAAGGCAGTGGGCGCTGCGCTCGCCAAGTGCCAGGCCGACAAGCTGCCTTTCGTCACGGTGGCCCTGGTGGACCGGTTCGGCACCGTCCAGGCACTCCTGCGTGGCGACAATGCAGCCGAGCACACCATCGAGTCGGCCAAGCGCAAGGCGTACACTGCCGCAGCGCTCGGCAGCCCCACCAGCGAACTTGCCAAGCGCATCTCCGGCAACGGGCCGAGCATCGCGGACCTTCCCGGCACTCTGTTCCTCCCGGGCGGTGTCCCGCTGAAGGTGAACGGCGTCTCCGTGGCGGGCATCGGCGTTGGCGGCGCCCCCGACGGCAAGCTGGATGAAGCCTGCGCCGAGGCTGGCGCCGCCGTGATCGCCGCCAAGTAGGTTCCGCGCTGTGGTTGATGACGGGCACGACGGCAGCCGGGCGGCCAGGGTCTTTCGCTCGCCGGCCTGGCGCTGCTCGTTGCGTGTCCCCGTGAACCGCGTCAACAAGCTCGGCTGGACCGCTGTTCAGGAAGCCATCCTCCTGAACAATGGAGGCCCGAGGCAGCAGGACGTGGTGCGGCAGCTGCTGGACGCCGGAGCGGACCCCAACATCCGGGACCCGCAGGGCAGGACGGCTGTGGAGAACGCCGAGCGTCTGGGCTTTGCCGAGATCGCCCGGCTTATCCGGTCGCGGAGCTGACGGTGCTGAACTGGCCAGCTTTGGGACTGCCAGCCGCCAGGTTCGGCCGTTTCACCGTGCCCGCAGCGTCAAATCTGGGCCGGTTCGGCGAGCTCCGGGGCAACCGTGAACTCTGCGTCGGTCTTCTCACGAATTTCCGCCTCCGTAACGCCGGGGGCCAGGCGGGTGAGGGTGAGTTGGCGGCCGCTGTCGTCGTTTTTGTGGAGGTCGAAGACGGCGAGGTCGCTGATGATGCGGTCCACGACGCTCACGCCGGTCAGGGGGAGGGTGCAGTCGGTGACGATTTTGGGGCTGTCGTCTTTGGCGTTGTGTTCGGTGAGGACCACGACGCGCGGGGTTCCGGCGACGAGGTCCATGGCGCCGCCCATGCCCTTGACCATCTTGCCGGGGATGGTCCAGTTGGCGAGGTCGCCGTTGCCGGAGACCTGCATGGCGCCGAGGATGGCGACTTTCACGTGGCCGCCGCGGATCATGCCGAAGGACGTGGCGGAGTCGAAGATGCTGCCGCCGGGCAGGATGGTGACGGTCTGTTTGCCGGCGTTGATGAGGTCGGCGTCCTCCTCGCCCTCGTAGGGGAACGGGCCCATGCCGAGCAGCCCGTTCTCACTTTGCAGGACCACACGGACACCGTCGGGCAGGTTGTTGGCCACCAGGGTGGGGATGCCGATGCCCAGGTTGACGTAGTCGCCGTCGTTCAGTTCCTCGGCCGCGATTGCGGCCATCTCATTCCGGGTCCAGGCCACGGGAATCTCCTTGCTAGTTGTTGACGAGTTCGGGACTGGTCTGCTCAGCGCGGGGGCGAAAGGTGCGCTGTTCGATGTCCTTGACCCTGTTGCTGGCATGGACAAGGTGCTGGACGTAGACGCCGGGCGTGACGATGTGGTTCGGGTCCAGCGCGCCGGGTTCGACGATGACCTCCGCTTCGGCGACGGTCACGGCACCCGCGGTGGCGACCACCGGGTTGAAGTTCCGGGCGGTATGGCGGTAGATGAGGTTGCCGTCCGTGTCGGCGGTGTGGGCATGGACCAGTGCGACGTCGGCCCTAATGGCGCGCTCCCGGACGTACGTTTCGCCGTCGAACACCTCGTGCGGTTTGCCCTCAGCCACCAGGGTGCCCACCCCGGTTTTGGTGTAGAAGGCAGGGATGCCGGCGCCGCCGGCGCGCAGCCGCTCGGCCAGGGTGCCCTGCGGGGTGAACTCCACCTCCAGGACCCCGGCGAGGTACTGCTCGGCGAACAGCCTGTTCTCACCGACGTAGGACGCGATCACCTTCCGGACCTGGCCGGCCTCGATCAGGATCCCCAGGCCCTTGCCGTCCACGCCCATGTTGTTCGACACCACCGTCAGATCCTTCACGCCTGAATCGCGTACCGCCTCGATCAGGTCCGCCGGGATGCCGCTGAGGCCGAACCCGCCCACTGCAAGGGTCATCCCGTCCCGCAGGACACCGTGCAGGGCCTCGGCGGCTCCGGATTTCATTTTGGACATCGCATCTCCTCGTTGAGCTGTCTCGCAGTCCACTTTATGGACGCTGGTTCTGACTGTGGAGCGTAGGCGGGCCTGCATGGCAGCGTCAAGACTCTACGGCCCGTCTCCCGTCGCGTTTTTACACTGTGGACGCTAGGCTAAGTACTGTCCACAATATGGATCATTAGGAGAAGTCGTGAATCAGGCACCGATCCAGGGCGCACAGGTCGTCAGCCGCATCGCAGGCCTCCTGCGCATCGTGGGACGCAAGCCGGAAGGAAGCCCGCTCGTGGAGCTTGTGCGGGACTCGGGGCTGACACGCCCCACGGTGCACCGCCTGCTCACGTCACTCGCGGCCGAGGGCCTCCTCGACCACGACCCCCTGAGCGGGAACTGGGTGCTCGGCCCCGAGGCCCTGCTGATGGGCTCGGTTGCTGCCGCGCGCTTCCCGCTGGAGGACCTCGCGAGGCCCAGTCTGCGCCGGCTTGCCGAGGAGACCGGCGAGAGCGCCTTCTTCTCCATCCGCCGGGGCTCTGAGACCGTGTGCCTGCTGAGGGAAGAAGGCAGCTTCCCCGTCCGCTCCTTCGTGCTGCACGAAGGTGTCCGGTTTCCGCTGGGCGTGGCATCCGCAGGAACGGCGATCATGGCGTTCCTGCCCGAAGCGGAACAGGAGCAGATCCTGGCCGATTGGGCCGCCCACGCCGGCAGATACGCCGCCGGGCACCCGGAGGAGGTGGTCCGGAAGAACCTGCAGCAGACCCGCCGCCGGGGCTACTCCGTGAACCCGGGACTGGTCCTCGAGGGCAGTTGGGGGATGGGCGCGGCGGTCTTCGACCAGGCTGGCCGGCCATCCTGGGCGTTGTCCCTGACCGGCATCGAGCCCCGGTTCCGTGGAGACCGGCGCGAACTGCTGGGGCGGCTTCTGTTGGAGGAGGCCCATCGGCTCACCGTCCGGCTCCAGAGGCGCAACGCCAACTGAACATTTTGCACCTCGACAAACACATTGAGGCGGAGCACGATAGGGACTGTATCTGAAATAGCGGGCCGGGCGGCTACGGCCGCAAGCCGGTCACGAATCAGGGCTCTGACGGCTCAACAGAACCGCAACTTATCCCTTCGAGAACCGGAAAGTCCCGTGTTGTCGCCTAGTCCGGTGGCGGGTCCGGTTCCGGGGCCTTTTTCCTTCGCTGGGCTGGGTGACAAGGGAAAACAGAAGGGTCCCGCTGGCCCCCGTGCCGCTCTGGCATCGGTCCGGCGCCGCAATCTGCGGTTCGGCACCTTCCCGGCCGGCCGCACAGCGGCTGCCAACATCCAGCGCAATAAGGAATGAGTCGCATGACTCTCGAAACAACAAACCACGGAAGGCCGCGCCTGCTGCGCCTTCTCTTCGCCTCCTTGGCGGCCATGCTCCTGCCCCTCTCCGTCAGCAGCGCAGCCTTTGCCGACGATGAGGACTCACCGAAAACCTGGACTGTCCAAGTCGGCTCGGAGTCCTCAGATCAGGCCATCCAGGGCATGTCCTTCCTTCCGTCGAACATCTATATCAACGCCGGAGACAGCGTCAAGTGGGTTGCAAACTCCGCGGAAATTCACACGGTCACATTCCTGGCGAAAGGGCAGCCGCTCAAGCCGTTCAACCCCTTTGACCCGAAGCAACTGGGCCGACAGGGCGGCACGGGCTACGACGGCCACTCCTACTACAACTCCGGAATCATGGCCAATGTCTCCAACACCGGCTTCAAAGCGGTCGAGCAGTACAGCCTGAAGTTCACGCACACTGGCAATTTCACCTACTACTGCATCGTCCATGGCATGGCGATGAAGGGTGCCGTCCATATCCGGGCTGCCGGAACCGGGTACCCGTTCACGCAGTCGCAGTACGACCGTCAGAACAAGAAGGAGGAACGGAAGATCGTGCGGGACGGCGAGAAGCAATGGCAGGCTGCCCGCAAGCAGGCCAACAACCACAAAGTGATCGCTGGAACGGATAACGGAACTGCCATGCTGATGCGGTTCGTCCACCACGAGATTGTGGTCCACCTCGGCGACACTGTGACCTTCGTGAACAGCGGAATGGGTGCACCGCACACCGTGACGTTCGGGCATGAGCCAGCCAATGTGTTCGCACCGGTGGGCAATCCCAAGGACTTTAGAGGCGGGAACCTCAGCTCCGGCCTGATGGAGCCCGGGAACAAATTCACCGTGACGTTCAACAAGGTGGGCGAGTTTGACTACATCTGCGCCCTGCATGACTACATGGGTATGGTGGGCGAGGTGGAAGTCCGGCGCTGACTGGACGCCCGGACGCTTTCTTGTGGTGCCTGCAGTGCCGTGCCTACCCTTGCACTACAGCGCTGTCTGCAGGAAAGCGGGACAGCAGCAAAGGAGCCAGGGCCATGAGCACACGGGTCTACTTTGAGGAATACGGGGGTCCGCAGGTCCTGAAGGTGGGGACGGAGCATTTGGCCGAGCCGGGTGACGGCCTGGTCCGAGTGGAATTCCGGGCGGTCAGCGTCAACCCGGTGGACTGGAAACTAGTGGCCGGCTACCTGAAAAAGTGGACGCCCCTGGACTTTCCGGCGGTGCCCGGCTGCGAAGCGGCCGGCGTCGTGACCGCCGTCGGGCCGGCTTTTGAGGGGTTTGCGGTGGGTGACGAGGTTATTTGGAACAAACTTATGGGCGGCTACCGGACAGAAGCCGTGGTGCCGGCCGACCAGCTGACCCCCCTGCCGGCGGGCGTGGAATTCGAGCAGGCTGCGTGCATTCCGGTGGCAGGAGGCACGGCGTATTCGGCCCTGAAGCAGCTCATGGTGGGAGCCGGGGACACGGTGCTGATCCACGGAGCCGCGGGAGGGGTTGGCTCGGCCGCGGTCCAGATCGCGCAGGCCTTCGGCGCACGCGTGATCGGCACGGCGTCGGAGGCCAACCAGGAGTACCTCAGCGAACTGGGCGCCGAACCCGTGACGTACGGCCCCGGCCTGGCGGATAGGGTGCGGTCCCTGGCCGCCGACGCCGGCACAGTCACGGCAGTCCTGGACACCGTGGGGAGCGAGGATTCGCTGGCAGCAACAGCCGAGCTGCTCCAGGGCGCCGGGCGGGCGGTGACCACCGTTCCGGGCGAGCAGTCGTCGGCGGCCGGGCTGGCGGCCGTACGGCAGCTGGAAGGCCGGGTGGCCGAAGCGGGTACGCTCGCCGCGGAGGGCCAGGTCACCTTCACGATCGCGCACCGGATGCCGCTGATCGAGGCCGCCGACGCGCTGGAAATCAGCCGCGGCGGCCACGGCCGCGGGAAGATCCTGCTGCTGCCCTAGCCGCGTCGGGAGGCCTGCGCCTAGAGACCCGCCCTGGCCTCTTCCGGACCCTCGTGCTTCCACCAGGTGTCGAAGATGCTGACCGGAACTGTGCGCTTGTGCCGGGTCCGCAAGTACTTCTGCTCGATCAGCTCTGCTGCGTTGTCGCCGACGTCGCGGCCCTCGAGGTAGTCGTCGATCTGGTCGTAGCTCAGGCCCAGTTCGTCCTCGTCGGTGCGGCCGGGCCTGTCGTCCAGGAGGTCGGCCGTGGGCACCTTCTTCCACACCCGTTCCGGGGCGCCCAGGTGTTCCAGCAGGGCCCGGTTCTGCCGCTTGTTCAGACCGAACAGCGGCAGGATGTCGGCCCCGCCGTCGCCGAACTTGGTGAAGAACCCGGTGACGGACTCAGCTCCGTGGTCCGTGCCGATGACGAGGTAGTTGTGCTCCCCGGCCAGGGCGTACTGGGCGATCATGCGCGTGCGGGCCTTGGTGTTGCCCTTGTGGAAGTCGGAGATCCCGTTGCCGACCGTCTTTTCGAACTCGTCCTCGAAGCCGTCCACGGCGGCGGAAATGTCGAACGTCCATTCCTTGGAGGCCTTGATGAAATCCAGGGCGGCCTGCGCGTCATCTTCGTCGTGCTGGACACCGTAGGGGAGGCGGACCGCCACAAACTGAGCGTCCACGCCCTCTGACTGCAGCTCTTCTACCGCGAGCTGGGCGAGCCGCCCGGCGAGCGAGGAGTCAAGGCCGCCGGAGATGCCCAGGACAAAGCCCTTGGTGCCGGTGGCCTTGAGGTACTCCTTGAGGAAAGTGACGCGTTTGCGCACCTCCTCTGCGGGATCGATCTGGGGCTGGACGCCCATTTCTTCGATGATCTTGGCTTGGAGTGTGCGCATGTGGTCCACACTAGCCAGCGGAATCGGCAGGGCTCAACTGTTTCCGTCGGGCCACGGACGCGCGAACTGGCAGCTGATGACCTCAAATGCGCCGTTTGGGGTCATCAGCTGCCAGTTCGCGCCAGCGGACCCGGGGGGCTTAAGCGTCCGTTCGCGCTCTGTGCTCCCGTGCACAGGGAGGCGTACCGTATGGCTCATGGAGAGTACAGGGTGCGCAGTGGTGGGCGGCGGGCCGGCCGGCATGATGCTGGGCCTCTTGCTGGCCCGGGCCGGCGTCGAGGTCACCGTCCTCGAAAAGCACGGCGACTTCCTCCGGGACTTCCGCGGTGACACCGTCCATGCCTCCACCATCCGGCTCATCGACGAACTCGGGCTCGGAGCCGACTTCCGCGAGCTGCCGCAAAGCCGGCTGCGCAATGTCGCCTTCCCGGTGCCCGGCGGCGGCCTGGTCACGCTCGGCAATTTCGCTGCGCTCCGGCCGCCGTACAACTACATCGCCATGATGCCGCAGTGGGACTTCCTGAACTTCCTCGCCAGGGCAGCCGAGCAGGAGCCCACGTTCACGCTCCTGATGGAGCACACGGCAACGTCCCTGATGTCCGACGGCGGACGGGTCACCGGTGTCCGCTACCTCACCAAGGACGGCGCCGAGGGTGCACTCCGCTCGGACCTCGTGGTGGCCACGGACGGCAGGCATTCGGTGCTGCGCCAGGCGGCCGGCCTGAAATCGAAGGAATACCCGGTGCCGTTTGACACCTGGTGGTTCAAGCTGCCGCGGGCCGAGTCCGAACAGGGGGAGGTGGCCGGGATCGTTCCGGCCTTCGGTGACCGCGCCGGCGTCATCGCCCTGTTCCGGGACACCTATTACCAGATGGGCTACTTCGCCCAGAAAGGCTCCGGTGACCGCATTAAGAGCGAGGGAGTGGAGCGGTTCCGGGAACGCATCGCCGCACTGCGCCCTGACCTTGCCGACAGGGTCGGTGCGATCACTTCGCTGGACGACCTGCACTGGCTCGATGTCCGGCTGGACCGGCTGCGGCGCTGGTACGTCGACGGGCTCCTGTGCATCGGCGATGCCGCGCATGCGATGTCCCCGGCCGGCGGGGTGGGGATCAACTTGGCCATCCAGGACGCCGTGGCCGCGGCCGCCCGGCTTGCCCCCGCGTTGCTGCGCGGCAAAGTCACGGTGAAGGATCTTGCAGCGGTGCAGCGGCGGCGGCTGTTGCCCACCGTGATCATCCAGTCTGTCCAGCGCTTCATGCACCGCGGCGTCTTTGTCCCGCTCTTCACGGGCAAAAGGTCGGGAGCGCCGCCGGTGATGATGTACCTCGCCCAGCACGTGCCCGTCCTGATGCGGCTGCTGCCCCGGATGATCGCGATCGGACCCCTGCCCGAGCACGCGCCCGCCTTTGCCCGGCGGGTTGACGCCGGGCCCGGCAAGGCACCCGGCACCGACTAAACTGGAGCCCATGACTTCCACCCCGGACTCGCTTTCCAACACCGCTGCCCGTGCCCGACTTCTGGAACTGATCAAGGAACTCGCGGTTGTCCGCGGCAAGGTCATTCTGTCCAGCGGTGCCGAGGCCGACTACTACATCGACCTGCGCCGCATCACCCTGCACCACGAGGCCTCCAAGCTCGTTGGCCAGGTCATGCTGTCCCTGATCGACGACGCCGGCATCGGCTTTGAGTGCGCCGGCGGCCTCACTATGGGGGCAGACCCGGTGGGCACCGCCGTCATGCACGCCGCCACCGACGCCGGCCGGGCGGTCGACGCCTTCGTGGTCCGCAAAGCGCAGAAGTCCTACGGTATGGGCCGCCAGGTGGAGGGTCCGTCCGTCGATGGCCGCAAGGTCCTGGTGCTTGAGGACACCTCCACCACGGGCGGTTCGGCACTGACCGCCGTCGAGGGCGTCCGCAACGCCGGCGGCAACGTCGTCGCTGTCGCCGTCATCGTCGACCGCGACACGGGCGCCAAGGAAAAGATCGAAGCCGAAGCGGGCGTGCCGTACCTGTACGCCTTCAGCAAGGACGAGCTCGGCCTGAACTGATTTTCGCCTGAGCTGCTCTGGCAGCCGGCGCGGACGCCTGGAGCGGACCGACTTGAGCGGACGACGGCGGAACCTCCCGCCGTCGTTCGCTCGGGTTTTGGGCCCTAAGCCTTTGGGCCGTAGGCCCAGCCCGCTTGTGCTAGCCGCCCGGACTGTGCCTAGGGTAGTTCAGTGCCATATGAAGGGGCCGCCGGCCAGACGGGCCGGCCAAAGGCGCCGGGCGCAGACGCAGCCCGGCTTCTCCGGCGCGCCGCGAACCTTAAACGGTTCTCCCGCCGGACCTTCCTAACTGGAGCCGGCGCCTCCACTGTCCTCGCCGCAGACATGCTGTTCACGAAGCGCGTGCAGGAGGAGCGGCAGGTCCATAAGATCCTCGTGGTCGAGGACGACTTCGCGCAGAGTTACTTTCCGAATGCCAGCTGGATACTGTTCCCCGGATACAAGACAAGCTGGGAAGAGGCCCAGTGGATCCTCAACTCGCTCCGCGGGAGCCTCCGGCTGCGCGGCCAGCTCGCGGCGGCCGGGTATTCGAACCTCGGGCTGGACATCGACCAGCTGGTCATCGCGGTGATTGAGCACGTCCGGGCACACAACCTCACCACGCTCTACTTCTACGGCCACAGCTTCGGCGGGATGGTGGCGACGCAGGTGGCAGCCCGGCTGCTGGAGCTGCACGGCGTCAAGGTTGAACTGATCGTGCTCGACTGCAGCCCCTACAGCAAGTTCGACGTCCTGGACCAGAGCTGGTTCGACGGCGTGGTGTTCCTCTACGAAAGCGGGTTCCGGATCCCCTCCGTGCTGCGCGGGGGCTACGAGCTGGGGGAGCGGGTGGTCCACAAGGACGAGCGCTCGTGGCGGCAGATCCTCGACCAGACGCTGGAGCAGCTGTCCCCGATCGCACCCTCCAGCGTGCTGGTCCAGACGGAATCCGCTTACATCTACCACTTCGATGCCACGCGCTTTGCGGGCCAGATCGGCGACACCCGCATGGCCTACATCGGCAATCCCCGGGACCAGACCGTCAACTACCGGACGGCCCGTGATTCCTGGGCGCACACGTTCGCCGCCAACATGGTCTCGGCCGACCGGCAGACCACGGGCGCGCTGCCGGCACACGCGAGCCCGGGCTGGAACCCGTTCGTGTACCGGCCTATCCTCGAGGACCTGGAGAACGAGATCTTCCCGCTGCCCGGTGGCGGCGGAAAGATGACACCGTTCTAGATCTGGTTCTTGAGGTCCGCCACGGAGTTCAGCACCTGGTTGGGACGGAACGGGTAGGAGGCGATTTCGTCGCGCTGCGTGATGCCGCTGAGCACCAGGACAGTGTGCAGCCCGGCCTCCATGCCCGCGATGATGTCGGTGTCCATGCGGTCGCCGATCATCGCGGTGGTCTCCGAGTGGGCATCAATCTGGTTCATCGCGGAGCGGAACATCATGGGGTTCGGCTTGCCCACAATGTACGGTTCCCGTCCGGTCGCCTTGGTGATCAGTGCGGCGATGGCGCCCGTGGCGGGCATCGGACCGTCCTTCGAGGGGCCGGTGGCGTCGGGGTTGGTGGCGATGAAACGCGCCCCGGCGAGGATCAGCCGGATCGCCATGGTGATTGCCTCGAAGGAGTATGTGCGGGTTTCTCCGAGCACCACAAAGTCGGGGTTCTGGTCGGTGAGGATGAAGCCGGCCTCGTGGAGCGCCGTCGTCAGTCCTGCCTCGCCGATGGTGTACGCGCGGTTGCCGGAATCCGAGCCCTGCACCTGGTCCTTCAGGAACTGGGCCGTGGCCAGGGCCGACGTCCAGATGTTCTCCTCCGGGATTTCCAGGCCGGAGGCCCGCAGCCGGGCGGCGAGGTCGCGCGGTGTGAAAATGGAATTGTTGGTCAGGACCAGGAAGCGCTTTGAGGTGTCCACCCAGCGCTGGATCAGTTCCGCGGCCCCGGGAACCGCCTGGTTCTCATGCACCAGGACGCCGTCCATGTCAGTGAGCCAGCACTCAATGTCCTGGCCGCTGCGGTACACGGCCGCCGATGTCTTTACCTTGTCCGCTTCTGCCATGTCTTTCCTCCACCGAGATGTTTGCGTTCGGAGCCCAGTCTAGTGTTGAGGGGTGACGCAAACGCCCGGGACACCCGAACCCCAGCCAGAACCATCCCAGCCAGAACACAACGGGACGCCGGAGCCAAAGCCGGAGGTCGGCGTCGGGCCCTGGGAAGGTGAATGGCCGGAAGGCGGCCACTGGGATCCGGACCTCCTAACGGATGGCGACCGGCGCAACGTCGTGGACAAGTACCGGTACTGGAAGCACGAGGCGATCGTCGCGGACCTGGACGCCAAACGGCACGACTTCCACATCGCCATCGAAAACTGGCAGCACGACCTCAACATCGGCACCGTGGTGCGCACCGCCAACGCGTTCCTCGCCAAGGAGGTCCACATCATCGGACGACGGCGGTGGAACCGCCGCGGGGCGATGGTCACCGACCGCTACCAGCACGTCCGCCACCACCCCACCGTGGAGGACTTTGTGGTGTGGGCGCAGGGGGAGGGGCTGGCCATCATCGGGATCGACATCTTCCCTGATTCCGTGCCGCTGGAGACCTATGAACTGCCGCAGAAGTGCGTGCTGGTCTTCGGGCAGGAAGGGCCCGGACTGACGCCCGCGGTGCATGAGGCGGCGGAGGCTACGCTGTCGATCGAGCAGTTCGGGTCCACCCGGTCCATCAACGCAGGCTCGGCCGCGGCGATCGCCATGCACGCCTGGGTGCGCCGGCACGTGTTCGGCCAGCACGTCTAGTTTTCTGCCAGGGTGCCATGTCAGTGGCGTCGCCGGCGCCTGGGGCAAGTGTTACCCGGCCGGGTGACCCAAACCACGGCCCGTGCAAAGAAATGGCTAGGATGGTTCCTAGCCGACGAGGTTCACTCCAGGGTCAACAAAACCCGCAGACGAAATTCACTTTAGGAGTCAGCATGCCCATTGCAACCCCAGAGATCTACTCCGAGATGATCGACCGCGCAAAGGCGGGCGGCTTCGCATTTCCCGCCGTTAACGTCACGTCCTCGCAGACGCTGAACGCTGCGCTGCGCGGCTTCGCCGATGCTGAGTCTGACGGCATCATCCAGGTTTCCACCGGCGGTGCCGCGTACTGGTCCGGCGCCTCCACCAAGGACATGGTTGCCGGTTCGCTGGGCTTCGCCGCGTTCGCCCGCGAAGTGGCCAAGAACTACGGTGTGAACATCGCGCTGCACACGGACCACTGCCCCAAGGACAAGCTGGACGGCTTTGTCCTGCCGCTGCTGGCAGCGTCCGAGGCCGAGGTCAAGGCCGGCCGCAACCCCCTGTTCAACTCGCACATGTGGGATGGCTCGGCCGAGACGCTGCAGGAAAACCTGCGCATCGCCCGCGAATTGCTGGAGCGCACCGCTGCTGCCAAGATGATCCTCGAGGTCGAGATCGGCACCGTCGGCGGCGAGGAAGACGGCGTCGAGCACGAGATCAACGAGAAGCTCTACACCACGGTGGAAGACGCCCTGGCCACCATTGATGCCCTCGGCGCCGGCGAGAACGGCCGCTACATCACCGCGCTGACCTTCGGCAACGTGCACGGCGTGTACAAGCCCGGCGGCGTGAAGCTGCGCCCGGAGATCCTGAAGGACATCCAGGCCCAGGTCGGTGCGAAGATCGGCAAGGAAAACCCGTTCGACCTCGTCTTCCATGGCGGCTCCGGCTCCTCGGACCAGGAAATCGCGGACGCTGTTTCCTTCGGCACCATCAAGATGAACATCGACACCGACACCCAGTACGCCTACACGCGTCCGGTGGCGGACCACATGTTCCGCAACTACGACGGCGTACTGAAGGTTGACGGCGAGGTCGGCAACAAGAAGACCTACGACCCCCGCGTCTGGGGCGCCTCGGCTGAAGCCGGCCTGGCAGCCCGCGTGGTCGAAGCCACCAAGCAGCTCGGCTCGGCCGGAAAGACCTTCTAGTCGTGTCCGACGAGTTCCGCAGGAACCTGATGGGTCCTGAGCCCACCCTCCTGCCTGCCGAGACTGAGGTCTACCAGCACCTCGCGCTCGGTGCTGAGGCACTGGACCTCGTGGAAAAGCACCCCACGTCGTCGCTGTTGTGGGCCGTCCTGGCCGAGGAGGCGTGGTCGGAAGGCCGCACCATCGACTCCTATGCCTATGCCCGGGTCGGCTATCACCGTGGCCTGGATTCGCTCCGCCGCAACGGCTGGCGGGGTGTGGGGCCCATCCCGTGGGAGCACGAGCCCAACCGCGGCTTCCTGCGGGCGCTTTACTCGCTGGGCCGCGCCTCCGCCGCCATCAACGAGGCAGAGGAGCCCCAGCGCATCGAGAAGTTCCTCAACGACTCGGACCCCGCGGCCAAGGCTGCCATCGAGGGCGCGGCCTGATACGACAATTAACAGCAACGCGGGGTCACTTACGGCCCATTCCAGACCATGGATTGGGCGCGAAGTGACCCCGCGTTGGTGTTTAAGAGTGGGGACTAGCTGGCCTTCGCCAGGCCGGTGCGGGCCATCGCGTCGGCGTAGGCAACGTGCATCTCGTCGAGGTACTGCTTCTGCCGCTCGGGGCTTCCGGCGAAGGAGCGGCCACTCAGCGAACGGACCTTGTAGGTCTTGAGCCCCCGGCGCCAGAGCAGCGGAACCTCGGTCTTGAGCAGCAGGCCGGCGAGGCGGTTGGCCTCGGTGCCGTGGGCCACGATGACCGAGGCGCGGGGGACCAGTGCCAGGAATTTCAGCAGCGGCTTGAGGCCGGCCTGAATCTGGTCGGGGGTGAACTTGCCGTTCGGCTCATCCGGCGTGTGCCACGGGTGGACGTTCCACGGCATGATGTATTCCGGCCGCAAGCCCAGCTTCCACTGGAGGCCCAGCATGCGGGTGGCAGCGTCGTCGTCGCCCGGCATGATGAAGCCGGTGGGCGATGCCGTGCCGATGTTGGAGAAGAGGCTGATGATGCGGCATTCGTCGACGTCGTGCGCGGGGTCGACGTACGGCACCTGGGTGCCCGGCTTGGCGCTCTGCAACATATCGCAGAGCTCATTGACAGCGGCAACGTTGGGCTCGTAACGGCGCCCTAGAAGCTGTTCATGGAAGGATTCGGTAGCCAGAGCGGTCATATGGTGCTGTGTCTCCTGCAGGTGGATCGCGCCGCCGCGCCGCAGTCCGGCACGCCGCTGGCATGCCGAGTGCGGCGTGGTGAGAAATGAGGTGTGGACCGGTACCTGACCGGTCCTACCCAGTTTAGCAAGGCGTTCCAACCGCAGGGTCCCGCCCCGCGCGCCGCCGTCGCCGACACGCGGGGGAAAGGGCCTGCAGGGCAGCAAATGAGGGCTAAATCACTTCCAGAGCCGCTTGGTGGCGAGGCGTGCGCCTTCTCCCAGAGCCTCAAGCTTTGCGACGGCGATCTGCGGGTGGACCCGGCCGCCCAGGCCGCAGTCGGTGGAGGCGATCACGCTCTCGCGTCCCACGAGCCTGGCGAAGCGTTCGATCCGGTCTGCCACCAGTTCCGGATGCTCCACGACGTTGGTGGCGTGCGAGACAACACCGGGAATGATGACCTTCCCCTCGGGAAGCTTCGTGTCTTCCCATACGCGCCATTCGTGCTCGTGCCGGACGTTGGCGGCCTCGAACGAGTAGCCGCCTGCATTGATCTGCAGGACGGAGCTGATGATGTCGGCAAACGGAATGTCAGTGGTGTGGGGGCCGTGCCAGGAACCCCAGCAGACGTGCAGCCGGACCTGCTCCGCGGGCAGGTCGCGGAGGGCCCAGTTGGTGGCCTCGACGCGGAGTTGGATGAAGTCGAGGTAGTCCTCGAGGCTGGGTTCCGGGTTGATCTGGTCCCAGCTCTCCGCCAGCGACGGGTCATCGAGCTGCACGGTCAGCCCGGCATCGATGATTGCCTTGTATTCCTCCCGCATGGCGTCGGCGCAGGCGTAGACCAGTTCCTCTTCGGTCTTGTAGTAGTCGTTGGCAACCCGTGCGCAGGAGCCGGGCGAAAGCGACGCGACGAAACCCTCGGTGAGGCCGGCTGCCTGCATGGCGGTTTTGAGGTTGGTGACGTCCGAGGTCACGAGGTCCTGCCCGGTGTAGGTCAGCGGCCCGGCGATCCTGGGCTGCGCGACGCTCTTGCGGTGGGTGAGGATCCCGGAGGCGGGGTCGTTGTAGGCGTCATTGAACTTCTGCCGGTCCCGGCGGTCCGGGAAGGAGGTCAGGACGATGTTGCCCGGCGTGGAGCGGTGCACCCCGGCATCCGCCCAGCGGTCCACGCCGGTGGGCTCAAGGCCGCCGAGTCGCGCGAATGAGTAGTTCCACCAGGCGCCGTAGTCAACGCTGCTGGACATCGCGTGCCCGTATTCGCCGTCGTTGGGGATGTCGATGCCCAGATCCTTTTGGCGCTGGACGATGTCCACCACCGAGGTTTCCAGGAGGTCCAGGAACTCCGGTGTGATCCCGTCCGCTTCCTTGGCGGCGTTCGCGGCGATGAGCTCCGGGGTGCGGGGCAGGGATCCGGCGTGGGTGACACGGATGTGGTCGGTGTTCAGTGACAAGGCAGGGTTTTCCTTTCCATCGGCCGCTCGGGATGGTTCACTCTCACTCAAGTCCGCCGAGAGAGGGGGAGGCAAATCGCACGTGGAATGTGTCGCAGGAATCTGCTGCACGGGCGAAACACCAAAAGCCATACTTTTGCCCCTCATCCGCTAAACTTGGGTGGTAAGAGCCCCGGAACTCTTGCGTCCCTTCCCCGGTCAGCGCCGCGGGTTCGGGCGGCGAATTCGGGGCATTCTCATGAACGGCGCCGACCTCCGGTTGAAGCACCTCGGTGATCCAGCCGGGCCAGGCCCGAACGAATGGGGGAGGATCCCATGCCAGCAATCGTGATCGTCGGAGCCCAGTGGGGCGACGAAGGAAAAGGTAAGGCCACCGACCTGCTTGGCGGCCGCGTCGACTACGTAGTGAAGCCGAACGGCGGCAACAACGCCGGGCACACAGTGGTCGTAGGCGGTGAGAAGTATGAGCTCAAGCTCCTTCCGGCCGGCATCCTCAGCCCCAACGCCGTCCCCATTATCGGCAACGGCTGCGTCGTCAACCTCGAGGCACTTTTCCAGGAGATTGAAGGCCTCGAAGCCCGCGGCGCGGACACCTCCAAGCTGCGGGTCTCCGCAAACGCCCACCTTGTGGCCCCGTACCACCAGGTGCTGGACAAGGTCACCGAACGCTTCCTCGGCAGCCGCGCCATCGGCACCACCGGCCGCGGCATCGGGCCCACGTACATGGACAAGGTTGCCCGCCTCGGGATCCGCGTCCAGGACGTCTTCGACGAGTCCATCCTGCGCCAGAAGGTCGAAGGCTCGCTGCGCCAGAAGAACGAACTCCTGGTCAAGGTCTACAACCGCCGCAGCATCGAGGTGGATGAGGTGGTCAACTACTTCCTCTCCTTCGCCGACCGGCTGCGCCCCCTGGTCATCGACAGCACCCTCGTGCTGAACACCGCCCTGGACGAGGGCAAGGTGGTGCTCATGGAGGGCGGCCAGGCCACATTCCTCGACGTCGACCACGGCACCTACCCGTTCGTCACCTCCTCGAACCCCACCGCCGGCGGCGCCTCGGTGGGTTCGGGCATCGGCCCCACCCGCATCTCGCGGTCCATCGGCATCATCAAGGCGTACACCACGCGCGTCGGCGCAGGCCCGTTCCCCACGGAGCTCTTTGATGAGATGGGAATGTACCTGCAGAAGACTGGCGGCGAATTCGGCGTCAACACCGGACGCCCGCGCCGCTGCGGCTGGTATGACGCCGTCCTGGCCCGCCACGCCTCCCGCGTCAACGGCTTCACGGACTACTTCGTCACCAAGCTGGACGTCCTCACCGGCATCCAACAGATCCCGGTGTGCGTGGCCTACGAAGTCGACGGAGTCCGGCACGACGAGATGCCCATGACCCAGACGGAATTCCACCACGCCAAGCCCATCTTCGAATACTTCGAAGGCTGGACCGAGGACATCACGGGCGCCCGTACGCTGACTGACCTGCCCGAGAACGCGCGCAACTACGTGCTGGCCCTCGAGAAGCTGTCCGGCACGCGGTTCTCCGCGATCGGCGTCGGACCGGACCGCGACCAGACCATCGTGGTCAACGACCTGATCAACGACTGACGCCGGAAGCGTCCGGCAACAACAACTCAATAAGCAGTTCCCGACGGCGGCGGGTCACCTTACGGTGGCCCGCCGCCGTCGTGCTTTCAGGGCAGAAAACATCCATTCCGGAAAAAGTTTCCGGAATCGCGTAACCTGCCGGCCCGCGGCTTCGATTACGTATATGTAAGCGCCGGGCAGGAGGTTGTCCCCCATCGGCCTCCGGCCCGGCCTTCAATCAACCAAAGGATTTTTTTCTGATGAAGAGTGTTAGCAAGACCACCAAGATTGCTGTCGCAGCCGCCATCGTTGCTGTTGGAGGTTTCTCCAGCATCGGACTGGCCAACGCTGCCCAGGTTTCCAGTTCGCAGCACGCAGAGGTGTCCCCCGCTACGCCCGCCACGCCGTCCGTTCCTGCCACCCCTGAGGTTCCGGCAGTGCCCGCCGTGCCGGCCACACCCGCCACCCCGGCGGTTCCGGCCGCCCCGGCCGCCAAGGCCAAGGCTGCCGGCGAAGCTTCGGACGCAGCCGACGCCGCAGTTGAAGCCGACAAGGACAACGCTGCTGCCAACGCCAACGTCTCCGCGGGGGACAAGGCTGCAGGCGCCGACGTTACCGCGGCAATCCCCGCTGTTCCCGGTGGTGCCGGCGTTCCGGCCACCCCCGCCATTCCCGCCAGCCCGGCCGTTCCCGCCAGCCCGGCCGTGCCGAACGTTGCGGACCACGTGGCCAAGCCGTCCGCACCGTCCGTCGCCGCAGACGCTGACGTCAAGGCTGATGCTGCTGCCGACCTGCCCACCGGCAAGTAGTCCACAGCACGCGAAACAGGGCGTTCCCCGAATAGGGGCGTGAGGTGTGCGGCGGCTAGGCTTACTGCCGCCGCACACCTGCAGTAAAGGGAAGGACCGTTCCTTGGCAGCTCAGCTGACCGACGACGAATTGTCAGCAGCCCTGTCTGGCGACCCTTCCGGCTTTAGCGCCGTCTACAGCGTCATTTCCCCGGCCGTCCTGGGTTATTTCCGGGCCCGCGGTGTGGACGACGCCGAAGCCCTCACGCAGGACGTCTTCGTGGATGTCCTGCCCAGGCTCAGCAATATCAGGGGCGGCCACTCCGGGCTGCGGACGTTCATCTTCTCCGTGGCGCACGCCCGGCTCGTGGACTATCACCGGCGGTCCGCAAGGACGCCGCAGCTCACCGAATTCGACCCGCTCCTGGATGAGCGCCGGTCGAGTTCCGCCGAGGACGAGGTGCTCGGTTCGCTGGGCGGAATCACTTCTTCACTTGCCATGCTCAACGACGACCAGCGGGAAGTGCTGGTCCTGCGCATCGTCGCGGACCTTTCAGTGGAACAGGTGGCCGGCATCATGGACAAGACCCCCGGGGCCATCAAACAGCTCCAGCGCCGCGGGCTCATCGCCCTGCGCGAACTCGTCAAGGAAAAGGACCACGCAGCATCATGAGTGTCACGCCGGCAGGCCGCGAAGAAGGAGAGATCCAGGCGATCCTCCTGGATTCCGGGCTCGAAGACGACGCCGATCTCCGCAGGTCCCTCGAAGAACTGCGCGGACTCGCCCAGGACTCCGCACCCCAACCGCGCGCCGATCTCGCCGCCCTGCTCGCACACGGTGCATCAGCGTCAGACGTAGCCGCCCAGGGCCCAGCAATGCGGCGCGCCGCCTCCAACGTGGCGAGCCTTGAACTGCACCGCCGCAACCGGCAGCGGCGCATGGGCTTTGTGGTGGGCGCCGCAGTGGTCGGTGCCATGGGGCTTGGGGCCGGCGCTGTCGCAGCCTCCAGCGAGGACTTCCGCAACAACGTAGGCCACACCGTAGTCCGAATCTTCCAGCCGACCAGCGAGACAACCGCGCCGACGCCGGTGCCCACGTCGCCCGCCGGCATTCCGGCGGCTCCGGCGCCAACTGTTGCCGCACCCAAGCCATCGGTTACCGGAACCGCTGCATCGCCGTCGGCACCCGTGGCGCCCGCACAGACGGACCCGGCGCCCGCGAAGGGATCATCGAACTCCTCCGCGGCAAACGGTTCCGCCCGCGACGCAGCGAAGGGCCAGGCCCCGACGCCGGGCCGGCCCAGCCAGCTGCCCACGGTCCCCGGAAGCGGCGCGGCTCCCAAGCTTCCGGCCAAGCCGCTGCCGGCCGTGCCCACGCTGCCGGGCGGCATGCCGACCGTCCCGGCCAAGCCGGTCCCCGGCACGCCCTGAAGCGGAGCAACCGCAGAAAAGTTTTTGAAAAGTTTTGGAATCGGCGTAACCCTTTCGGGTGCCCGGTCGATTACCAAAGTGAGAGTGCCGGGCCGGAAGTTGTCCCCCATCAAATTCCAGCCCGGCATTTTTCCTGCCTTCGGTCCTGCGGGCCTGTTGCCAGGCCCTGTCGCTAGGCCAGGACCTGCCGCTTCGAGGAGATCACTCCCGTATCGAAGCCGGCCAGGTGAAGCCCGCCGTGGAAGCGTGCGTGCTCGATCTTCACGCAGCGGTCCATCACCACGTTCAGTCCCGCGGCCTCGGCATCCTGCGCCACGCCCTCGTGCCACGAGCCGAGCTGCAGCCACAGGGTCTTGGCGCCTGCGGCCACGGCCTCGTCCAGCACACCCGGCAGGTCATCGTGCTTGCGGAACACGTCCACGATGTCCGGGCTCTCCGGCAGGTCCGCCAGCGAGGCGTAAGTCGGCTGGCCGAGGATCTCCTTGACCACAGGGTTCACGAAATACACCTTGTACCGCGTCGAGGACTGCAGATAGGTGGCCACGAAGTAGCTCGCCCGGGACGGCTTGTCCGAGGCACCCACAATGGCAATCGACTTCGCCTCACGCAGCAGATTCAATCGCTCCGGCGCGGAGGGACCGGCCCAAGTTCTCTCAGTGGTGCTCATGCCCGTGCTCCAATCGTGCAGGAATCAGCAGGTTCTTCGAGGACGACGGCGTCATCGGCCGTCGCGCTCTGCGCTTCGGTAAGCGCCTGGTCCAGGTCCCAGAGGATGTCCTCGAGGTCCTCCAGGCCAACCGAGATGCGGACCAGGTCCTCCGGAACACCGGCGGACTCCAGCTGCTCATCGCTGAGCTGCTGGTGCGTTGTGGACCCGGGGTGGATCACCAGGGTGCGGGCGTCGCCCACGTTGGCCAGGTGCGAGGCCAGCTGCAGGGACTCGATGAACTTCTGGCCGGCTGCCCGGCCGCCCTTCACGCCGAAGGAGAACACGGAGCCCGGACCCAGAGGCAGGTACTTCCGTGCCCGCTCGAAGTGCGGATGGGAGGGCAGGCCGGAGAAGTTCACGTAGGCCACGCGTTCGTCGGCCTCAAGCCACTCTGCCACGGCCTGGGCGTTCTTCTGGTGCTCGTCCAGGCGCTGGGGGAGGGTTTCCACGCCCTGCAGCAGCTGGAAGGCGGACTGCGGGGAAAGGGCGGGGCCGATGTCGCGCAGCTGTTCGCAGCGCAGCTTGGTGAGGAACCCGTATTCGCCGAAGTTGCCCCACCAGGACACGTTGCCGTACGAGGCCACGGGCTCGGTCATGGTGGGGAACTTGCCGTTGCCCCAGTTGAACCGGCCGCTCTCCACGATGACGCCGCCCAGGGTGGTGCCGTGGCCGCCGAGGAACTTCGTGGCGGAGTGGATCACGATGTCCGCGCCGTGCTCGATCGGCCGCACGAGGTACGGCGTGCTCAAGGTGGCGTCGACGACGAGGGGGATGCCGGCGTCGTGCGCCACCTTTGCCAGGGCCGCCAGGTCCTGGACCTCCGACGACGGGTTGGCCACCACCTCGACGAAGATCGCCTTGGTGTTCTCCCGGACGGCCGCCGCGTAGTCGGCAGGGTCGGTGCCGGGGACGAACGTGGTGTCCACGCCGAAACGGCGTAGGGTCACGTCGAGCTGGGTGACCGTGCCGCCATAGAGCTGGGACGCCGCCACGATGTGGTCGCCGGCCTGGGTGAGGGCGGCGAAGGTGATGAACTCCGCGGCCATGCCCGACGACGTCGCAACAGCGCCGATGCCGCCCTCCAGCGAGGCGATGCGCTCCTCGAACGCGGCCACTGTCGGGTTGCCGATGCGGGAGTAGATGTTGCCGTACTTCTGCAGCGCGAAAAGGTTGGCGGCATCCTGGGTGTCCTTGAACACGAAGGACGTGGTCTGGTAAATCGGAACGGCACGGGCGCCGTGTTCGGCGTCGGGAGTGCCCCCGGCGTGCAGGGCGCGGGTGCGGAATCCGAATTTGCGGTCAGCCATTAGACAGTCACCAGCCCGGGAGTTGAGCCCGCTCCGCTGGTTGAGCTTGTCGAAACCCCGGAAAGGTCCAGTTCCGTGCCGTTCTTGCGCGCCAGGTCCGCCTCGAGTTCACGGACGATCGGCAGGATGTCCTGGCCGAAGGCAGCCACTTCCTCCTGGAAGTGCAGGTAGCAGGTAAGCAACAGGTTCACGCCAATCTTCTTGTACTCCACGATGCGCTCGGCGATCTGCTCCGGGGTGCCGATCAGCTGCGTCTTGAAGCCGTCATTGTACTGAATGAGATCCTCGAAGGAGGAGTCGGCCCACATGCCCTTGCCGTCCTTAGTGGACGCTCCGGCTTCCTGGACGGCGTCCCGGAAGCCCTGGACCGCCGGCTTGTGTGCCTTCTCCACGATCTCGCGGAGGGTGTCGCGTGCTTCCTTCTCGGAGTCGCGGGCGATGACGAAGCCGTTGAGGCCGAACCGGGGTGCGGCCAGCGCACCGTCGGTGCCGCGCTTGGTTTCGCCTGACGCTGCGACCACGCCGGCGATGTTTTCCTTGAATCCCTCCAGGTCCTTGCCGTTGGAGAAGTACCAGTCGGCGACGCGGCCCGCGGTGGCCTGGGCCGCCGTCGAATTTCCACCGAAGAAGATCTCCGGGTGCGCGCGCCCCGGAACGTCCACGGGGGCGGGGTTCAGGGTGAAGTCGGTGATGTTGTAGTACTTGCCGGCCTGGCTGTAGTCCTTCTCGGTCCACAGTCCGCGCAGCACCCTGATGAATTCCTCGGTGCGGACGTAGCGTTCGTCGTGCTCCAGCCATTCGAGGCCGAAGTTGGTGAACTCGTTCTTGAGCCAGCCGGAGACGATGTTGACGGCAGCGCGGCCGTTGGAGATGTGGTCCGCGGTGATGATGTACTTGGCCAGCACGCCGGGGTGCCACATGCCAGGGTGGACGGCGGCAATCACCTTGAGGCGTTCGGTGGCGGCGAGCAGGGCGAGGCTGAAGGACGTCGCCTCGTGCTGCTTGTCGGCGCCGTAGGATGCGGCATAGCGGGTCTGCGTCAGGGCGTATTCGAAGCCGGATTCCTCGGCGATGCGGGCCAGCTTCTTGTTGTAGTCGAAGTCCCAGCTGGTGCGCTGCTCGATGGTGGAGACCACCAGGCCGCCGGACACGTTCGGCACCCAGTAGGCGAACTTCAGCGGTTCGGAAAGACGGGCTACGTTGCTGATGTCGTTCATGATCGTTCCTTTACTTCTGCCCGGAGTTGGGGTTTCCGGGGACGGCGGTAGCGCGGCGGTGCAGCGCATCCTGGATACCGGCAATGGCCGGTTCATTCTGGAGTGAGGTGGTGTCGCCCAGCGCGGTTCCCTCGAAAAGCTGGGTCAGCAGGCGGCGCATGATCTTGCCGCTGCGGGTCTTGGGTACGTCAGGGACAACGACGACGTCGCGTGGCTTGGCGATCGGGCCGATCTTCCTGGCAACGTGGTTGCGAAGTTCGTCCTGGATCTCGACAAGCTCGATCATCGGATTGCCCTTCAGAACCACAAACGCGACGACGGCGTGCCCCGTCTTCGGGTCCGCGACCGGACAGACGCCCGCTTCCACCACGTCCGGGTGGGTGACGAGGGCGGACTCGATCTCGATCGTGGAGAGCAGGTGGCCTGAGACGTTGAGGGTGTCGTCCACCCGCCCCAGGATCCAGATGTCGCCGTCGTCGTCGTATTTGGCGCCGTCGCCGGCAAGGAACCAGCCCTGCTCCGCGTACTGGCTCCAGTAGGAGTCGAAGTAGCGGCGCGGGTTGCCCCAGACTGTACGGGCGATCGCCGGGCCCGGCTGGTCCACCACGATGAAGCCCTGCACGCCTGGGCCGGTGCGGTTCCCTGCCTCGTCCACCACGCGGGTGCTGACGCCCGGGAGCGGCCGGGCGGCGCAGCCGGGCTTGAACTCGCTGTCCGTGGGCGCGGGGGACATGATGGTGGCCCCGGTTTCGGACTGCCACCACGTATCCACCATGGGTGCGGTGCCTGCGCCGAGGTTGTCACGGAGCCAGCGCCACGCCTCCGGGTTCACGGCCTCGCCCACCGTGCCAAGCAGGCGGATGGAGGAGAAGTCGTAGCTGTCCGGAACGCCGTCCGGGAACCAGCCCATGAGCGAGCGGACCAGGGTGGGTGCCGTGTAGTACTGCGTGACGCCGTAGCGTTCGATGATCTCGAAGTGCCTGCCGGGATGCGGGGTGTTGGGCGTGCCCTCGAAGATCACCTGTGTGACGCCGTTGGAGAGCGGGCCGTAGATCTCGTAGGTGTGCGCGGTGACCCAGGCGAGGTCGGCGGTGCACCAGTGCACATCCTGGTCCCGGAGCGCAGGGTCCGGATTGCTGAACAGGTGCTCGAAGCTCCACGATGCCTGGGTCAGGTAGCCGCCCGAGGTGTGAACGAGCCCCTTGGGCTTACCCGTGGTGCCGGAGGTGTACATGATGAACAGGGGAGTCTCGGCGTCGAACGCTTCCGGTTCGTGCACGTCAGAGGCGGGTTCGACGGCGTCGTGCCACCAGACGTCGCGGCCTGCGGTCATGGGGACCGTTGCGAGATCTTCGGGGGCTGTGGTGCGGTTGATGACCAGGACGCGCTCGATGGCGTTGTCCCCGGCGACGGCGGCGTCTGCGTTGTCCTTGACCGGCACCGCGACGCCGCGGCGGAACTGGCCGTCGGTGGTTACCAGCAGCTTCGCGCCGGTGTCCTCGACGCGGAAGCGGAGTGCCTCGGCGGAGAATCCGCCGAACACCAGGGAGTGAACGGCGCCGATCCGGGCCACCGCGAGGGTGATGATGACCGTTTCCGGGATCACGGGGAGGTAGATGACCACGCGGTCGCCCTTGGTGATGCCGAGGGCCAGCAGGGCGTTGGCGGCCTTGGACACTTCACGCTGCAGCTCGGCGTAGGTGATGGTGCGGCGGTCGCCCGGTTCGCCCTCGAAGAAAAGCGCCACCTTGTCCCCGCGACCGGCGGTGACATGGCGGTCCACGCAGTTGTACGCCACGTTCAGCCTGCCGCCGTCGAACCACTTGATCTCGGGTCCACGGCCGGCTTCGACGTCGGCGGGCAGCCAGCTGTGCGCCGTGTGCCAAGGTTTCTGGGTGCCCGGGTCCTGGGAGCCAGGTTCCTGGCCGTCGGCGCGCTCGGCCCAGTCCAGCCGGAGCGCCTGTTCCTCCCAGAAGGCCACGTTGCCGGGGTCGGCAATAGGGGCCGGGTCGACCATGGGGGTGGTGCCGCTGTGACGCGCCGGCCCGTCGGTGGGGACGCCGTGCACTGCGCCGTCCGTTGGCTCGGTCGAGGACCATCCCGAAGAGCCGCTGAAGGAGCCGGGCGCGTCACGCAGCCCTGCTTCGTTCGCCGTCGCGTCCGAAGTGGTTTGTGGGGTTGCCTTGGACGGAATCCGGGCAAGGGTGGGCAGGGCAGAAGTATTCTCTGGGGTCATTGCAGCACTCCATCGGTCCTGGCAGTAGCACCCCTGGTCCTCCGCCGGAACGGAAAAACAGTTACGTGGGAATGGTCGTCTCACGTCACCGGGGTTGCTGCGGCTTCATCGATCCAGGTCTCTCGGCCGCTCGGGATGGTCACTACCTACTAGAGCCGAGTCGCAGCATTTCTCAAAATCGACACCTTTTGAGCTGTAATATTCGTTCATCACGGTCGCAGGCGCTGCCAGTCATCCAGATATTCGGAAAAGACCGTCGAATTGCCGCAGGAGTAGAGTTGAGGCATGGCTCACGAAAACGATCCGGCGGTTGTCGACCGACTCATGCGAACGAAGGGCACCTGGGCCATCGTCGGTCTGACCCGGAATGAGTGGCGCTCGGCGTACGATGTCTCGCTGTTTGTCCGCGACCGCATGGGCATGGAGATCATTCCGGTTAACCTGCCGGGCGACGACGTGCACGGGGAGAAGGGCTACCGTTCCCTCTCCGAGATTCCGGCGGAAAAGCACCCGATCGACGTCGTCGACTGTTTCGTCAATTCGCAGAAGGTAGGACCCGTGATCGATCAGGCCATCGCCGTCGGGGCCAAGGCTGTGTGGCTGCAGCTCGGCGTGTTCGATGACGCCGCCGTGGAGCGCGCGAAGGCCGCCGGGCTGGACGTCGTCGTGAATTCATGCCCTGCCCGCGAAGGCTGGCGCGTGGGCATTTAGCCCGTGCCGGCTCTAGTTCAGGGCCTCATTAGCTCGGGGTAGTGGCGCTCGGTCACGTCCGGGTGGGCACGCATCCGGCCTTTGAGCATGTTCTGGCCGAACGAGGCGAGCATCGGGTTGGTGGGGTCGTCCGAGATGCCGCGCGCCTGGGCCTTGAGTTCCGCCGGGAGGGGCACCGGATCGATTACCGCGTCAAGGCGGGGCGACCAGAAAAACGGGACGGAGTAACGGTCCACGCCGGGAGGCGGAGCTTTGACCCGGTGGATGGTGGCGGCCAGATAACCCTCGGTGGCCACTTCGAGCATTTCGCCCAGGTTCACTACCAGCGCTTCGGGGATGGGTTCCACCGGTGCCCACGCGCTCGCACCCGGAGGCAGTACTTCAAGGCCGCCCACGTCATCCTGGAGCAGGAGGGTCACAAATCCGTAGTCCGCATGGGAGCCCACGCCCTGGTCTCCGGCCGCTTCCACTACGCCGCCGACGTAATGGACCAGCTTGCCCATCCAGGCAGGGGAATCCCTGAAAGGCTCGTCGAAATAGTTCTCCGGCTGCTTCAGGGACACGGCGATGGCCCGCATGAGCTCGGCCCCCACCTTGGACATGAGCTCGGCCCAGGCCATCGCCGCCTGCTTCAGCTCCGGCATGGACTCATCCGGCCACAGATTGTGGCCCTGCAGGAGCCAATACGGCTGCTCGGGCGGATAGTCGTGCACGGGTTCCCGGTCGGGTGAGTAGTCGATCTGCTCGCGCGCATCCGCCCTGCCCTGCGTGACCTCCGTTCCCATCCGGGTGTAGCCACGGAAATGCGGGGACAGCCGGTTGTCGAGCTTCATGCGTTCCTCGAGGGGCAGGTCGAAAAAGCGCCTGATCGTTGCCAGCAGCTCCTTGGCCTGGCCGGGTGCACCGCCGTAGCCGATGACCTGGAAGAAACCGACGCGGTGCGTGGCATCGCGGAGCTCCTCAATGAACTCCGGATTGAACGAACCGTCGGCCCGGCGGGCGGAGCCGAGATCCAGTACAGGTATGGTGTCCCGGGCAGCTGCCATATTCGCAGACTAGCACCGCCCGGAAAGGGTTTGTAGGCTCGCAGCATGGATCAAGCCGCCCTGAGAAAAATCTGCCTGTCGTTTCCGGGCGCCTTCGAGGACTTCCCGTTCGGGCCCGAAACGTCGGTATTCAAGGTCAGGGCGGCGGTGTCCGGTGGGGCGCGGCAGGAGGCCAAGATGTTCGCCGCCTCCGCCATGGACCCTGATGACTGGTCGGTGAGCCTCAAGTGCGAGCCTGCCCTGGCAGAACAGCTCCGGGCCGTGCATCCCGAGATCACCGGGGCGTGGCACATGAACAAGACGCACTGGAACGGCGTCCGGCTGGACGGGGCGCTGCCCGACGACATGGTCCGGGACATGGTGGAGGACTCCTACGACCTTGTGGTTGCCTCGCTGAGCCGGAAACAGCGGGAGCAGCTTGGCTGGGCCGGGCAGGTGCGCAATGGCTAAAAGGCGGCTGGCACGCGGTGCCCTCAACTACGCGGAGATCGGCGCCACCGAGCGCGGCGGGTCCCCGGCAGGCTACCGCCGGGTGGCGTCCCGCACCTATCTCGGACAGGGGACGGACGCCTACCACCGGGTGGCCCAGGGGATCCTGGCCTGGGAACTGCAGCGGCGGTCCGGGCTGCGCGTCCGGACCGGGTCCGACGTCGTTGTTCCCGGCGCGCGCGTGGTGAGCGGTTTCGGCGTCGGGCCCTTCCGCCTCAGCGCGCCCTGCGAGGTGGTGTGGGTGCACCGTCCCGTGCCGGGCGGCGGACCGCAGTCGGCCGGCTTCGGCTACGGCTCCCTGCCCGGCCACCCGGTCCGCGGTGAGGAGTCGTTTGAGGCCGAGATCGACGCCCAGGGCAGGGTCTACCTCAGCATCACTGCGTTCAGCAGGCCGTCCAACTGGTTCTACGCTGCCGGCGGCGCGCTGGCCCGCCGCGCGCAGCGCCTCATGACTTCCCGATACATTGAAGGTGCACGCCAACTCGCCGCAGGTGAAAGCTGATCAGGAGAGGTACATGCTGGACCAAAAGAGCCTTGACCTTTTGTGGAACTTCGAGGATCCGAAGCTGTCCGAGCAGCGTTTCCGGGACGCGCTGGCCGACCCCCGATACGACGCCGACGAACGGGCAGAACTCTCCACGCAGCTGGGGCGGGCCATCGGGCTTCAGGGTCGCTACGAAGAGGCCGATGCCCTGCTCGACTCGATCGACGGGGACGAGCCGACGGTTGGTGTCCGCGTCCTGCTGGAGCGCGGGCGGGTCCTGAACGCGAGCGGGCACGCGGCCATGGCGGTGCCACTGTTTGAGCAGGCGGCCGAGCTCGGCGACCATCTTGGCGAGGAGTTCCTGGCCGTGGACGCACTGCACATGCTGGCCATCGCCGACTCCGCCCACGCGGAGCTCTGGACCCGCAGCGCCCTGGAGTACGCCTCGACGGTCCACGACGAGCGGACCAAGCGCTGGATGGTGGCGCTGCACAACAACCTGGGCTGGACTCTGCACGGAGCAGGCCGGCTCACCGCGGCCCTCGTGGAGTTCCAGCTGGCCGAGCAGTGGGCCGAACGCGTCGGAACCCCGGCCCAGCAGAAGTATGCCCGCGAGGCCATCGAGGAGTGCGAGCAGGCGCTCGCCTCCGGACAGAACGCACAAACCCAAGGAAAGGCATAAATCCCGTGATATTCATCGTGGTCAAGTTCAAGGTCAAGCCAGACTGGTCCGACAAATGGCTCGGCCTCGTGGCTGACTTCACGGAGACCACCCGCAAGGAGCCGGGCAACCTGTGGTTCGACTGGTCCCGCAGCGTGGACGACCCCAACGAGTTCGTCCTGGTCGAAGCGTTCAAGGACGATGCCGCCGGGGACCATGTCAACAGCGCCCACTTCAAGAAAGCCATGGCGGACATGCCGCAGGCCCTCGCGGAGACCCCGCGAATCATCAGCCGCCAGCTCGAAGGCGACGGCTGGGACGCGATGGGCGAACTTACGATTTAAACCCCACCGGTTGCCGGCAGGGACAATCGATAGCATTAAGGGCATGTGGATCGGCTGGATCGAGTTCGACATCCTCCTCGGCGACGTGCACAGCCTCAAGGAGAAGCGGTCCGTCGTGCGGCCGCTGCTGGCAGAGGTCAAACGACGCTACGACGTTTCCGTGGCCGAGGTGGGGGACCACGACCAGTATCGCCGCGCGAGGATCGGCGCCGGCCTGGTCGCCGCGGACCGGGCGCACCTCGTTGAGGTGCTCACCGCCGTTGAACGCTTCGTGGCCTTCCGGCCCGAGCTGGAGCTGCTGAGTGCCCGGCAGCGGGAGATCCACAGCGAGGACTGATCCCATCGAGTGCTCCGTAATCGCCCTTTTGAGGCCCCATAAGGGCGTCTACGGAGCACTCGATTGGGGTTGTGGATAACTTCTGCGGGCCGGACACCTTTCTGTTCTGATGTAGCCATGAAGACCGCACGCCCATTGCCGAACAAGTTCCAGGACCGGCCCTTCACCGTTGGTGAGGCCGGCCGTGCAGGCATTACTTCGAAGCGGCTCCGGCACCGCTCGCTCACCGCGTTGGGCAGGGGTATCCGTGCAGCAAGCCCGACGGCGGAGCTCCCGTTGAGCATCCGGGTGCGGCCCTTCATCGAGGTCAATGAGCGGTGCGCCGCATCGCACCTCACCGCGGCGGAGCTCCTCAACCTGCCGCGCCGACGGCGAAAAGGGGTATCCGAAATGTACGACGTCATCAGGCCCGAAGGGGCAGCCCACCTGAACCGGCCGCACGTCATCGTGCACCGGATGAAACTCTATGATGACGAAGTCACGGTTCTCGACGGCATCCCCGTTACCACGCCGGAACGCACCTGGCTGGACATGGCGGAAATGCTGACCGTGGACGAACTCGTGGCCATGGGCGACAGTTGTGTCCGCGTCCCGCGTCCGGAATTGGAGGGCCGGGACCAGCCGCTATGTGCCTTGGCGGACCTCCAGCGCATGATCGATAGGCACAAGGGTAAACGGGGACTCCGCAAGGCGAAGGAGGCCATCAGGCTGATTCGGGTGGGCTCGGACTCACCGCAGGAGACCCAGCTCCGACTGGCGATCGTGCGTTCGGGGCTTCCGGAGCCGGCATTGAATGTGCCGATCTTTTCGAACGACGGCAGGCGGCACCATGAGCCGGACCTCTCCTACGAGAAGTACCGCGTCGGCATCGAGTATGAAGGGGAGCATCACGGTGACGAGCTGCAGATTGAGCGCGACATCGCGCGGTCGGAATGCTACTCCGCTCTGGGCTGGACGGAAGTCCGCATTTCCAAGCGTCACATGCTCAATGACGGCAAGGCAGCCGTTGCCAAAGTCCGCAGCGCGCTGGTCCAGGCCGGCTGGCGGCCCGGCCGTTAAACAACGAGTGCTCCGTAACTGCCGTTCTGACGGGTCAGAAGGGCAGCTACGGAGCAATCGATTGGTGGGGCCTTAGCCGAAGTACTTCGGCAGGGTGGCCTCGTGGGCTTCGCGGAGGGCGTCCAGCGAGAGGGTGTCCACGCCGTTGATCTCCAACTGTCCGCTGGCTGCGTCCACCACGCCGATGCGCAGGTGCTCGAAACCGCGGGCGGTGCACATGTCCTTGAAGCGGACTTCCTCGGAGCGGGGAACGCTCACGACGGCGCGGCCCTGGGTCTCGGAGAACAGCGCGGTGAAGAGGTCCACGCCGTCGCGGTCCAGCACATCCTGCAGCGCGATCCGGGCGCCAACGCCGTAGCGAAGCGACGCTTCGACGAGGGCCGCGGCAAGGCCGCCCTCGGAGAGGTCGTGGGCGGAGTCCACCATGCCGTCGCGGGACGCATTGATCAGGATCTCGCCCAGCGCACGCTCGGCCTCGAGGTCAACCTTGGGCGGCAAACCGCCGAGGTGGCCGCGCAGGTTGGACCATTCGGAGCCGTCCAGCTCGGCCGCCGTGGTGCCCAGCAGGTAGATGGCTGCGCCGTCTTCCCGCCAGCCCGACGGCGTGCGGCGGGCGACGTCGTCGAGCTTGCCCAGCACTGCCACCACCGGGGAGGGGTGGATCGGCGTGGTGCCGGTCTGGTTGTACAGCGAGACATTGCCGCCTGTGACGGGGATGCCCAGCACCATGCAGGCATCGGAGAGGCCGCGGATGGCTTCGGCCAGCTGCCACATGACGTCCGGGTCCTCGGGGGAACCGAAGTTCAGGCAGTCGCTGACGGCCATCGGCACGGCGCCGGAGGTGGCCACATTGCGGTAGGCCTCGGCCAGTGCCAACTGGGCGCCATGGTACGGGTCGAGGTAGGTGTAGCGGCCGTTGGCGTCGGTGGCCAGGGCAACGCCCAGACCGGATTCCTCGTCCACGCGGACCACGCCGGCATCGTCCGGGAACGCCAGGGCAGTGTTGCCGCCGACGTACCGGTCGTACTGGTTGGTGATCCAGGACTTGTCGCACATGTTCGGCGAGGCCACGAGCTCGGTGACGGCCGCGGCCAGTTCCGCCGGGGCGGAGGGACGGCCGGCGTCCTGGTCGGACCCGGTGAAGGAGTCGGCCTGGAGGGCGTCCTGCCACTCGGGGCGGGCGAACGGGCGGTCGTAGACCGGGCCGTCGTGGGCCACGGTGCGCGGGTCGACGTCGACAATCACTTCGCCTTCCCACGTGATGATCAGGCGGCCGCTGTCGCTCACCTCACCCAGCCAGGCGTACTCCACGGCCCACTTGTCCATGACGGCTTCGAAGGCCTCGACGTTCTCCGGCGTCACCACGGCCATCATGCGTTCCTGGGACTCGGACATCAGGATCTCGCCCGGAGTCAGCGTGGGGTCGCGCAGCAGGACAGAGGTCAGCTCGACGTTCATGCCGCCGTCGCCGTTGGAGGCGAGCTCGGACGTGGCGCAGGAGATGCCTGCGGCGCCGAGGTCCTGGATGCCCTCAACCAGCGAACCCTTGAACAGTTCAAGGCAGCACTCGATCAGGACCTTTTCGGCGAACGGGTCGCCCACCTGGACCGCGGGCCGCTTGGACGGCTTGGTGTCGTCGAAGGACTCGGAGGCGAGCACCGAGGCGCCGCCGATGCCGTCGCCGCCCGTGCGTGCACCGAACAGGACCACCTTGTTGCCCTTGCCGGAGGCGTTGGCCAGGCGGATGTCCTCGTGGCGCATAACGCCTACGGCCAGGGCGTTGACCAGCGGGTTGCCCTGGTACACGGAGTCGAAGACCATCTCGCCGCCGATGTTCGGCAGGCCGAGAGAGTTGCCGTAGCCGCCGATGCCGGCTACAGCGCCGTGCATGACGCGGGCGGTGTCCGGGTGGTCGATGGCGCCGAAGCGCAGCGGGTCCATCACAGCAATCGGGCGGGCGCCCATGGAGATGATGTCGCGGACGATGCCGCCGATGCCGGTGGCGGCACCCTGGTACGGCTCAACGAACGACGGCGAGTTGTGGGACTCGATCTTGAACGTCACGGCCCAGCCGTCGCCCAGATTGGTGACGCCGGCGTTCTCGCCGATGCCCACCAGCATGTCCTTCTTCATCTCGTCGGTCACCTTGTCGCCGAACTGGCGCAGGTGGTTCTTCGAGGACTTGTAGGAGCAGTGCTCGCTCCACATCACCGAGTACATGGCGAGTTCCGCGCCGGTGGGGCGGCGGCCCAGGACCTTGACGATCTCATCGAACTCGTTCTGCTTCAGGCCGAGCTCGGCCCACGGCAGTTCGGTGTCCGGCGTCTTGGCCGCGTGCTCGACCGTGTCGATGTTGAACTTCTTGGTCTCGGTGATCGAACTTGTTGAGATCTCGGTCATTAGTTCACTCCCACAATCTTGTTCAGTACCGAGGTGAAGAGACCGAGGCCTTCGGTGTCGGACCCGCCGATACCATCCAGCGACTCGGGGCCGAAGCCCACCTCCACGGCGTGCTCCGGGTGCGGCATGAGGCCCACCACGTTGCCGGCGGCGTTCGAGATGCCGGCAATGTCGCGGCGCGAGCCGTTCGGGTTGAAGCCCACGTAGCGGAACACCACGCGGCCCTCGGCCTCGAGGGCGTCGAGGGTCTTCTCGTCCGCGATGTACTGGCCGTCCTGGTTCTTCAGCGGCACCGTGATTTCCTGGCCCGCGGCGTAGTCCCCGGTCCAGTAGGTGCTGTTGTTCTCGACCCGCAGCACCTGGTCGCGGCAGATGAACTTCAGGTGGTCGTTCTTGATCATGGAGCCGGGCAGCAGGTGCGACTCGGTCAGCAGCTGGAAGCCGTTGCAGATGCCGAGCACCGGCAGCTTGGCGTCCGAGTTGGCGGCGTCGATGATCTTGGACATCAGCGGGGCGAAGCGCGCGATGGCGCCGGCGCGCAGGTAGTCGCCGTAGGAGAATCCGCCCGGCAGGATGACGGCGTCGACGTCGCCCAGTTCGGAGTCTCCGTGCCAGAGCTCCACGGGCGTGCCGCCAGCGAGTCGGACCGCGCGGGAAGCGTCCCGGTCATCGAGGGTTCCGGGAAAGGTGACGACGCCGATCTTCGCGCCCGCCAGGCGCGGCTCGGCGGCGACGGCGACAGCCTCGCCGATCAGGGGAAGTTCAGTCATCTCAGGCCTCGACGACCTCGACGTTCACGACGTCCTCGATCACCGGGTTGGACAGCAGGGTTTCGGCGGCATCGCGGGCCTGGGCCAGGATGTCCTCGGTCACCTCGCCGTCAACGGTCAGTTCGAAACGCTTGCCCTGGCGTACAGAGCTAAAGCTGGTGAAGCCCAGGCGGGGGAGTGCTCCCACGATGGCCTTCCCCTGCGGGTCCAGAATCTCGGGCTTGGGCATGACGTCGACAACGATCCGGGGCATCCGGTAACTCCTGTGCGTGTGCATTGGGTAAGGGCGCAGCGGAGTGGTGCCGTCTCACGCCATTCCTGAAATTGCCTGGCCGGTTCAAATGGCAGGGCATTCAAATGGCATGGTGTGGACGGGCGCTCCGCGAGCTTGCATGCCTATTCTACCGGCCGCGGCGCACCACTCCGTATTCGGTGCGGCGGACGCCGCGCAGAGGGAACAGCGACGCCGGCTCTGGTCCGCCGGGGGCACGCTCAGTAGGATTGCGGAATGGCTGAGAATTCGAAATCCGTCCTGTTGCCTGTGATGGCCGTCGCCGTGTTCGCCGGCCTCGGGAGGATGGTGTTCCAGAAGATCAAAGCCGACCGCGCAGCCCGCCAGAACAATGCCGGGTCGGGCGGTGCCGGGCAGACCCGCGTTGGGCGCCGTGTTGGCCGTGGCGTTGCCGGGCGTGACCGGGTGGCCGGGCCAGTCGACGAGAAGACGCGCCAGTGGATCAGTGAGGTGGTCCGCACGCCCCGGCAGTAGCTCCCGGCGGGGCGGCAGTACAGACTTTAACTCCCAGCGGCGGGTGCCCTTTCCGGGCGCCTGCCGCTGCTTTTTGATGCACCTGTCAAGGGGGTGACAAAAAAGTAAATTGGTGGATTGTGCCCTATGTCATATAGGGCTCTCAGTAGGTACTGTGGTGATCGGTCGACGATTGCTGGGATCGACAGGACCTGTCATCTTCACGTGTCGTTGCCGCCTGCGCCCGGCAATGTAGCCGGGGCTGTTCCTTAGGAAAGGTTCCAACCACTCGTGAAATCAGCAGGAAAAAGCTTATTCCGAAGCCGGGGGGCCGGGAAAGCAGTGGCACTGGTTGTCGGCTTGCCTTTGCTTCTTTCGTCAGTCGGCGCACTGCCGGCAACCGCGGCGCCGTCGCTGGTTGCGGCGACGGCCGCTCAGCAAAAGAACGTCGACCCCAACGCCTACTCGGCCGGCCGCTACATTGTGGTCCTGACCGAGAAGCCCGCCGCCACCTACGAGGGCGGCACTCCGGGCCTGCAGGCCACAAAGCCGCGGTCCGGCCACAAACTCGATGCCGACCGGGCAGAGGTGCGCAAGTACCAGGCCCATCTGGAGGCGAAACAGGCCGCGCTGGCTGAGAAGGAAAACGTGCAGATCCGCCGCAAATACACGGCGGCACTCAACGGATTCACCGCCAGGCTTACTGCCGACCAGGCCGTGAACCTTGCCAAGAACCCTGGGGTCCTCGTGGTGGCACCCGACACCCAGCATGCCCCGGACTACTCCACCACGGACTTCCTCAAGCTCAGCGGAGCCTATGGCACGTGGAACAGGCAGTTCGGCGGCAAGGCCGGCGCCGGCAAGGGCGTTGTGGTGGGCGTCATCGACTCCGGCTACACACCGGGCAGCCGGTTCTTCGCCGGCGATGACGTTGCACAGCTCAAGGGCAATCCGCAGGTAGGCGTTCCCTACCGCACCGATGGCGGCAACATCGCGATGCTGAAAGCAGACGGCAGCACCTTCGAGGGCGAGTGCCAAAAGGGCGAAGAGTTCAACGGCACGGCCTGCAACTCCAAGGTCCTCAGTGCCAGGTACTTCTCCGACGCCTTCGAGGACTCCGTGGCCAAGCAGGACCGGGCGCCGGAGGAACTGATTTCGCCGGTCGACGTGGGAAGCCACGGAACACACACGGCAAGCACCGCGGCCGGCAACGCCGACGTGGAAACCTTTGTCGACGGCCGCAGCTTCGGCCTGACCGGCGGAATCGCACCGGCCGCCAAGCTTTCCATCTACAAGATCTGCTGGGAGGACAGCGATCCCAACACCGGCGGCTGCTACACCTCGGCCGCTGTCGACGCCATCAACCAGGCCGTACTCGACGGCGTGGATGTCCTGAACTACTCGATCTCGGGCACCACCTCCACCACGACGGACCCGGTGTCCATGGCGTTCCTGTCCGCTGCCTCAGCCGGCATCTTCGTGGCCACCTCCGCGGGTAACTCCGGCCCCGAAGCCAGCACCGTGAACCATGGCGAGCCGTGGGTTACCACCGTTGCGGCCAGCAGCTTCTCCCAGGAACTGCAGGGCACCGTGGAGTTCTCCGACGGCAGCAAGTTCCGCGGCGCCAGCATCATGAACCGTGAGGTGGCGGGCGCAGGCGTTGTGCTCGCGGCCAAGGCAGCATCCGGACAGGCCGCCGATCCTGCACTCTGCGCCCCCGGCTCCCTCGATCCGGCCAAGATCGCCGGCAAGGTGGTGGTCTGCGACCGCGGCGTCTATGACCGGGTGGCCAAGAGCGCCGAGGTTGCGCGCGGCGGCGGGGTGGGCATGATCCTCGTGAACCTGGCCGCATCATCACTCGACACCGACAAGCACTCCGTCCCCACCGTGCACGTGAATCCGCCTGCCACGGAAACCATCAAGGCCAAGGTGGCGGCGAACCCGGCCATCACGGTCTCCCTGGTCAACAAGGACACCACGGGACTGCCCGCCGAGGCGCAGCCGCAGATCGCCGGCTTCTCCTCCCGCGGACCGCTCCTTGCCACCGACTCTGACCTGCTGAAGCCCGACGTCGCCGCACCCGGTGTGGCTGTCCTTGCCGGTGTATCGCCGATCGGTGCCGGCGGCGACGAGTTCGGGTTCATGTCCGGCACCTCCATGGCCTCGCCCCACGTGGCCGGTTTTGGTGCCCTCATCCTGGGCAAGAACCCCGCCTGGTCCCCGGCCGCCGTGAAGTCGGCCATGATGACCACGGCCAGCGACGTCAAGCTCGCAGACGGCAGTAAGAACACGGACGTCCTCGCCACCGGTGCGGGGCAGGTGGACCCCGCCCGCGTCCTGGATCCGGGCCTCGTGTACGACGCCACCACCGACGACTACCTGCGGTTCATCCAGGGAACCGGCATGGACCTGGGCATGCCCGGCCTCGGCAGCACGCGGCCACGCGACATGAACGTCCCGTCCTTCTCGCTCGGAAACCTGGCCGGCAGGATCGAGGTCACCCGGACGGTGACTGCGCTTACCCCGGGTGTGTACAGCGCAAAGGCCAGCGTGCCCGGAGTGAAGGTGACGGTGACGCCGTCGGTCCTGTCCTTCAGCGCGGCAGGCGAGAAGCGCACGTTCAAGGTGGCCTTCGAAAACCAAAGCGCCAAGCTGGGCGAGTTCGCCGCGGGTTCGCTCACGTGGCGGGGCGCCAACAAGACCGTGACCTCGCCGATCGCGGTGCGGCCGCAGTCGGTGGTTGCTCCCAAGAACATTGCGTTCACCTCCCAAGGGGCCAACGGTTCCGGGAACATCGGCATCGTCTCGGGCTCGAACTCGCGCACGAACGTGACGCTCGACGGCCTGTCGAAGGCGGACTCCTCGGCCATCGAGCTCGTACCCGGTCCCTTCCGGTACGAGGCCGACGCCTCGAACTTCGTCAAGACGGTGGAAGTTCCGGCCGGCGTGCCCCTGGCCAAGCTGTCCGTGATTTCCGCGGACGAGAACGCGGACTTCGACTTGGTGGTGGTCACGCCGGACGGGCAGGCAATTGTGGTCGCCACGGCCTCGGCGAGTGAGTCTGTCTCGATTCCGAACCCTGCTGCCGGCAGCTACCAGATGTTCGTGAATCTCTACGACAGCCCCAACCAGCAGGCAACCAAGGCCTCGGTGGACGCTGCGGTCCTTGGAGCAAATGAGGGCAACGCCACCGTGACTCCTGATCCGGTCCGCCTAGGGAACGGGCTCAGCGGGAAGCTCACCCTCACCTGGAAGAACCTGGCGCCGGGTTCCTACATCGGGCGGATCACCTTCGACGGGTCCAGCGCCCCGACGTTCGTGAGCGTCGTGGTGAAGGAGGGCGGCGCCGTCGCGGTTGCACCGGCTTCGGAAGATCCGAAGAAAAAGAAGGAACGGGGAAAGGTCCAGAACCAGGACCTGACGCGGTCACCGGATAACTCCATCTAGGAAGGTCCCGGAACCGGGCTCCCGAGGGGGACCCACAGCGAAGGCCGGCGGGCGTGGCGCAAAATGCCAAGGTCCCGCCGGCCTTCGCCGTGCCATGCTTCTGTTCGGGGAGCCCACCCGCGCGTTTGGTTGGAGTTTTTCGTCCAGATAGTGGGCGCTAACGCCTCTGAAGTCGCGATATGTGGACAGGAACTCTTCCTGGACGCGGCCAAGGATGTACAGGCAGTCCGGACCGCGCAGGGGTTCAGATGTTGCACGGGTCAGATGGCGCCGGTGGACCCGGCCACCCCGCCCAGCAGCGGGGACAGCGCCCGCCAGCGGGCAATTTCACAGCCGTCCGTCATGGAAAACCGGGAGTTCACAGTGCGTCCGTTGAAGGTGCCGGTGACCACGGCCACCTGGGGGCCGCCGTACTGCTGGGTGCACAGCCTGGGCGGGCCCGGTTCGGGGAAGAAGATCCGTTCGCCGAAGCGTCCGACGGCGGCAATCGCCGCCGCTGGATCCGGCAGGGTTGATTCCACCAGTTCGCCTGAACGGCTGACCAGGACAAAGACGTGTTCCGGGCCGCCCGGGGCGTGGGTGAGGGCGACGGTCAGTTCAAGGTCTGCGTCCGGAGGAAGGTCCGCGTCCGGGCCTGCGCCCGGCAATGCAGGTGTGCCGCTCATCGTTCGGTCTCCGTTCCGAGGCTGCCGAAGAGCGGCGCGAGGGCGGCCATCAGCCTGCCGCGCAGCTCCTGGGCTTCGGCCGAGAAGGCGCGCTGCTGCTCCACGTAAGCAGCCTTGCCGCCGGGGGTCTCAATCGGAATGGCCGGGTAGCCCCAGTCTGTGAGGTCATAGGGGGAGGCCTGCATGTCCATGGCCCGCACCCGCCAGGACAGTTCGAAGCAGTCCATGACAAGTTCGCTGGGCAGGGCAGGGGAGAGTTTGTACGCCCACTTGTAGAGGTCCATGTTGGCGTGCAGGCAGCCGGGCTGCTCCGTGGTCCGCTGGTTCTCCCGGCTGGGGGAAAGCTCGTTTAGGGGCACGGCATCGGGTGTGTAGAACCGGAATGCGTCGAAGTGCGAGCAGCGGATCCTGTTGTCCTCGACCACCCTGTCCGTGCCCGCGCCGCCCAGCCGCAGCTTAAGGTACTCGTGGCGCAGCTCGAACTTCTCCTGCCGGTAGACCATGGCCCACTCGTGCAGGCCGAAGCAGCCGAACTGCGCCGGCCGCGCGGCTGTTCCGGCCAGGATGATCCGGGCAAACAGCAGAGCCTCGCGCCGTTCGGCCAGGAACGACCGACGGTCGAGCGCCACCGCGGTGCTGCCGGGCGGGAGGCCCGCGCTGGCCAGCTCACCGCCGTCGAGCGCTTTGTAGTATTTCCAGTCCTTGCGGGCAGCCGCCTCCGTTCCGGAGAGGACCACACCGTCACCGGGATGCCAGCGCAGCAGCTGGCCGGGCTTTTGCGTGTAGTACGTGAAGAGGAAGTCCTCCACGGGATGCTTCCGCCCCGCGGAGCGACGGGCAAGGTAGGGATCGGCGTAACGGCGCACCCGGCGCACGTGGGCGGCTTCCCGTTCCCTCCAGTCAGTGGAGGGGAGGACCTGGGCGGCGGGGATCGTCAATGCGGTACCTGCCACGGTGCTAGGGGGCCCCGCCTGCAGCGCCGAGGATGTCCTTGGCGGCGTTCCAGGCTCCGATCTGGCAGCCGTCCCGCAGGGCGAAGGAGGTCTCCACAGGGGTGCCATTGACTTCGCCCGTCACGGTGGCCACCTGCGGCCCGCCATACTGCTGCGTGCAGGAGATGCCCTTGGGCGGCGCGGCGGGGTTCACGATGGCCGCGTTGTCCTTCAGTGACGTGCAGGCTGCTGCAGCGTTGGGGTGCTGGCTCTCTGCCATCGCCGCCCCGCCCTTGCAGACCAGCGTGTAATTGGCGGCCTTGCCGTCCTTTGACGCTTTGACCGTGATGGAGAGTTCGGCATCGCCGGCGCCGGGCCCGGACGGCAGGGGAGCAGCGGCAGGGGGTGCGGGCGCCGGGACCGTCGTTTCGGCGTCGGGCGGTGTGGAGCCGGGCGCCGGAGTGCTGGGAGTGCCCGTGCCGGGGGTTTCAGTGCCCGGGCTCTCGGTGCCCGGCGAAGAAGTCCCGGGCGACGAGGTCCCCGGCGAGCCGGTGGTGGTCCCGGGGGTGGCCGAAGGCTGGCCGGTTCCGGTGTTCGGGGTGCAGGCCGCGAGACCGCCCGTCGCTGCGAGGGCGAGCAGCACAGAAATCAGTTGCTTGCGCATGCCGGGTCTCCTCAAGTTTTTCTCATTCTACCGTCGGGGCCCCGGGCCGTCCGGTACGGCCGGATAACGGTACCCGGCAATTGCTAACGGAAGGGTATCGATTCTTGAGGGCGTCCGCGGTATCTTTCTGACATCAACGGGTGCGCGGCATAACCAAATAGTGATGACGCCCATGGGGGGCAGAGCGTCCAGTTCGTGGGACCGAAGGTCTACAGGTCCTGAACCAAGGAAGGCATCCTCCATGATCCCTCAGCAATCCACTACCCGCCCCGGACACGGCAGTAGGCTGCCGGCCATCTTCGCCGTAGCCCTTGCCATGGTCATTGGCCAGGGCCTCGCCGGACCAACGGCGGCGGCTCCGGCACCTGCATCGGCGCAGCTGGCCGCTCTCCAGCCAACCGCCGCCCAGCCTGCGGCATCTCCACTCAACGACGGCCATTACATCGTGATGCTCAAGGACAAGCCGCTTGCCACCTACTCCGGCGGTGTCCCGGGCATCCCGGGCACGGCGGTGCCGAAGGGTAAGAAGCTGAACCCCGCCGGCCCCAACTCCCGCAAATACGATACTCACCTCAGGGCCAAGCAGCGGCGGGCGGCGGCATCCAGGGGCGTGACCATCGACAGGAGTTACACCCTGGCCCTCAACGGCTTCAGCGCTGTGCTTTCCGCGGCGCAAGCCAAGGCGCTCGCCGGCGACAGCAGCGTACTGGCCGTGGTCCCGGACAGCATGCGCAAGCCGGACTACTCGAGCACCGACTTCCTTGGACTTCCCGGCGGCGACGGCGTGTGGGACCAGCAGTTCGGCGGCACCGATGAGGCGGGCAAGGGCGTCGTCGTGGGCGTGGTGGACACCGGTTACACGCCCGACAACCCGTTCTTCACCGGCGACCCCGTCGATCCGCTGTCCGGCACCCCGGACGTCGGCGTGCCGTACCGCCTCCAGGGCAACGTGATCGCGATGCGCAAGGCCAACGGCGGAACGTTCGTGGGTGACTGCGTAGCCGGCGACGGTTTCGACGGCACGGAATGCAACAGCAAGGTCATCGGTGCCAGGTTCTACGACAAGGCCTACAAGGCGGCGGTCCCCCCGGAATTCCGGTCCCCGAGCGAGAAGTTCTCGCCGCTGGACGTGAACGGCCACGGATCCCACACAAGCAGCACCGCAGCCGGAAACAGTGACGTCACCCAGACGGTGGGCGGCCGGGACTTTGGCAAGAGCTCAGGCGTTGCGCCGGCGGCCAAGATCGCCGTCTACAAGGTCTGCTGGGAAGGCGCCATTCCGGAGGCTACCGGGTGCGTCGAGTCGGACATTCTCAACGCCATCCAGGATGCCGTCCTCGACGGCGTGGACGTGCTGAACTTCTCCATTTCGGGTAACAACAACTCCACCGTCGATGCCGTTTCGTTGGCGTTCCTCAACGCCGCTGCCGCAGGGATTTTTGTGGCCGCCTCCGCCGGCAACTCCGGTCCGACGGCCTCGACCGTCAACCATGCCGGACCCTGGATCACCAGCGTGGCGGCCTCGACGTTCGACAACTCACTGCTTGGAACCGTGGAACTGTCGGGCGGAGGCAAGTTCCGCGGTGCCAGTGTGATGAGCAGCGAGGTGGACGCCAAGCCGATCGTGCTGGCCGTGGACGTGAAGGCGGCGGCGGCCCCGGCTGCGGATGCGGCACTGTGCGCGGCCAACTCCCTGGACCCGGCCAAGGTTGCCGACAAGATCGTGGTCTGCGACCGCGGTGTGATCGCGCGCGTGGACAAGAGCGCGGAGGTCAAGCGCGCAGGTGGTGTGGGCATGGTCCTGGTCAACCTGACGCCGGGGTCGTTGGACGCCGACTTGCACGCCGTGCCCACGGTTCACACGGGCAACCCGAAGATCAAGGCCATGGTGGCCGCGACACCTGGCATGACAGCGAGCCTCAAAGCCACCGACACCACCGGGACCGCACCCCCGCCGGTGCCGCAGATTGCCGAATTCTCCTCGCGCGGACCCACCCTGGCATCCAACGGGGACCTGCTCAAGCCTGACGTTGCGGCGCCTGGCGTGGCGGTGCTTGCCGCTGTTTCTCCCATAGGGTTCAAGGGCGAGAATTTCGGCTTCCTTTCCGGCACGTCGATGGCGTCGCCGCACATCGCCGGCTCGGGAGCCCTGCTGCTCGGCAAGAACCCGAAGTGGTCCCCGGCGGCCGTGAAATCCGCCATCATGACCACTGCCTACGACCTGGTCAATGCGGCCGGCGCTAAAGTGCATGACGTCTTTGCCCAGGGCGCCGGCCATGTTGATCCCGCCCGGTTCGACTCCCCTGGGCTCGTCTACGACGCCGGCATCAGTGACTGGATGGGCTTCCTCCAGGGACAGGGAATCGACCTTGGCGTCGCCCCCATAGCGGCCAAGGACGTCAACCTTCCCTCGGTGGCACTGGGGGCCATGTCCGGCAGCCAGACGGTCACCCGGCGGGTCACGGCGGTGACGGCGGGAACCTACCGGGCAGCGATCACCCTTCCGGGCATTACAGCCACTGTCAGTCCGGCAGAAGTGACGCTGGCGGAGGGTGAAAGCGCCACGGTCACCATCACGTTCACTACCGCTGGGGCTCCGCTGAATGCGTACTCCACCGGATCCCTGACGTGGACGTCAGGCGACAACACCGTCCGCTCACCGGTGGCGGTGCGGCCGGTGCCATAGTGCCGTTGGTCCCAAGACGGGCGACGCCGGGACTCACCGCTGGTGGTGAGTCCCGGCGTCGTGCGTGGACCGGTTGACAAGCAAAGAGGAAATCAGCCACGGGCGGAGCCCGTGGCGGCAATCACGTCCATCATGGAGCTATGCAGGCTCTGCACCTGGTCCCGGCTGAGGCCCAGCTTGGCCATCATGGTCCCGGGAACTGCCGTGGCCTGCTGGCGGAGGGCCGCCCCTTGCGAAGTCAGGTCCACTGCCAGGGAACGCTCGTTCCCCGCCACGCGCCTGCGCGTGATGAGGCCGGCCGCTTCCAGGCGCCGCAGAAGGGGGGATATGGTCGCAGGCTCGTGCAGGAGGGCCTGGCTGATATCGCGGACCGAGCGCGGACTGGACTCCCAAAGGCACAGCATGACCAAGTACTGGGGGTGGGTGAGCCCCAGCCTGTCCAGCACGGGCTTGTAGGCGCCCACTACGCTGCGCGAGGCGACGGTCAGGGCGAAGCACAGTTGCCGTTCCAGAAGGAGGTCGTCCTGCTCGGAAGCGGGCACTGCGGCTGTTCCGGCAGTCCCGGCGGCAGGGGGTTGCGGGCGGGTGGCGATGGGCATCCCTTTCGATCGTTAGTGCACTAATCATCAGTGTATCCTTGATTCTGGCAGTAGTCGTGGAATGGAGTGGACACCGTGGCAAAAGAGAACGGCGCGCAGAGGTTCATGCGGGCAACGGGCAAGCTCAGGGCGGTTTTTGGCCCCGCCAACAGGAGTTCGCTGGTGCACGACATGACCGAGGAGAACCGCAAACTGCTCGCCCAGCGCGAGGCCGAGACCCAGCAGTGGGAAACGGTCCGGCGCCCGGACGGCAGCACGTATGTGGTGCCCCGCAACCCCGACGACAAGTCCCTGCGCTAGCCGCCGCCGGGCCGTGCCCGGCGGCCGGACTCTAGCCAGTGGCGAGACTGCACCTGCCGGGGTTCTTTTTCGGGGTCCCGGCGTAAAATAAGGGCACTGGCAGTCGAAGGGCAGACGCTCTCCGCCTTCACGCAGGGAAGGGGGTGTGACTTGTGGCACATGTGCTCAGTGGCTTTATGAACCTGACAGACAGGCTACGGTTCGTATTCGGCCCTGCCGCCGTCGGCGACTCAGCTACGCCGGTGGTTCACCTGCATGACGATTATGAGCATGCTTCCGAAAGCGATCTGGCCCAGTTCGAAGTCGAGACCGACTCGGAGGGGCACCACTACGCTGTCCGCAAGGGCGACCTGGATAAGTGACAACGCCTTTTAATGAAGCGAAGAAGCCCCGGTGCGCGTGAGCGCACCGGGGCTTCTGTCTGCACTGAATCGCAGTGCCCGACCGGGACCTTTAGCGGCCGGTGCCCCCGTAGACGGTGGCAACGGCTTCGCTGTCCAGGTCGAATGCCTTGTGGATGGCGCGGACTGCGTCATCGAGCAGGTCTGCATGGGTCACCACGGAAATGCGGATTTCCGAGGTGGAGATCATGTTGATGTTGATGCCCGCTGCGGAGAGGGCCTTGAAGAAGGTGGCCGAAACGCCCGGGTGGGAGCGCATGCCGGCGCCGATCAGCGACAGCTTGCCGATCTGCTCGTTGTACTCAATGCTTTCAAACCCGATCTCGGCCTGCGCAGCACGGAGGGCGGCAAGGGCGTCGGCGCCCTCGACGATGGGCAGCGTGAAGGAGATGTCCGTCCTGCCGGTGCCGTGCGTGGAGACGTTCTGGACGATCATGTCGATGTTCGAGTGCGCGTCCGCGATGACCTGGAAGATCGCGGCTGCCTTGCCGGGGATGTCCGGAACACCTACAACGGTGACCTTTGCTTCCGAGCGGTCGTGCGCAACACCGGAGATGATTGGCTGCTCCAAGGCAACTCCCTCTTGAGTCGTGATCTTGTCATCGGCGCCGGGCAGGACCCAAGTGCCTTCGTTCTGGCTGAATGAGGAACGGACATGCAGCGGCACGCCGAACCGCCGGGCGTATTCGACGCACCGGAGGTGGAGGATCTTGGCGCCGGACGCGGCCAGTTCCAGCATCTCCTCGCTGGAGATGCGGTCGATCTTCTGGGCTGACGGCACCACGCGGGGGTCCGCGGTGTAGATGCCGTCAACGTCGGTGTAGATCTCGCAGACGTCAGCCTCGAGGGCGGCGGCGAGGGCCACCGCCGTCGTGTCCGAACCGCCGCGGCCGAGGGTGGTGATCTCGTTCGTGGAGCGGCTCATGCCCTGGAACCCGGCGACGATGGCAATGTGCCCCTTGTCCAGGGCGGTGCGGATGCGGTGCGGGTCGACGTCGATGATCCGGGCCTTGCCGTGGATTCCGTCCGTGATCATGCCGGCCTGGGAACCCGTAAAGGACTGCGCGGACGCGCCAAACTTGTTGATGGCCATGGCCAGCAGGGCCATGGAGATGCGCTCACCGGCGGAGAGGAGCATGTCCATCTCCCGGGCTGGGGCTGAGTCGGTGACCTGGCCGGCAAGGTCAAGGAGTTCGTCGGTGGTGTCACCCATCGCGGAGACGACGACGACGACTTCGTTGCCGGCCTTCTGGGCGTCGACCACGCGCCTGGCCACGCGCTTGATGCCGTCAGCGTCAGCCACCGACGAGCCGCCGAACTTCTGCACAATGAGCTGCGTGGTGGCAGCGGCATCTGCGGGCAGCTCCTGCGGCCGCGGTTCGGTTTTCACATCGGTACTGGGCATACTCATGCGTGCACCCTCACTGGATCAAATTGGAGTTCTGGAGGCCAGGTGGCCTTACGGCACGGCGGCATACCCAGTTTATCGCTGTGGTCCGCCCGCTGTGGAATTGTGACCGTTGCGGTCAGCTGAGGGCGTTCCGGCGGCCCTCGAAGGCCCTTCCCAGGGTTACTTCGTCCGCGTATTCGAGGTCGCCGCCGACGGGCAGCCCGGAAGCGAGCCGCGTTACTGCTATGCCGATGGACTGCAGCATGCGCGCCAGGTAGGTGGCCGTAGCCTCGCCCTCCAGGTTCGGGTCGGTGGCAATGATGATCTCCTGGACGGCGCCATCGCTGAGCCGGTTGAGGAGTTCGCGGATCCGGAGCTGCTCCGGGCCGACGCCGGCGATTGGGTTAATGGCACCGCCGAGCACGTGGTAGCGGCCCCGGAATGAGCGGGTGCGCTCCACGGCCAGCACGTCCTTGGACTCCTCCACGACGCAGATGACGGAGGGGTCACGCCGCGGGTCGCGGCAAATGTTGCAGAGTTCCTGCTCGGTCACGTTGCCGCAGGCGGCACAGAACTTGACCCGTTCCTTGACGGTGGTGATGGCCTCCACCAGCCGCTTCATGTCCTGGGGGTCTGCCTCCAGGATGTGGAACGCCAGGCGCTGCGCCGACTTCGGTCCCACCCCGGGAAGACGTCCGAGCTCGTCGATCAGCTCCTGAACTGCACCCTCGTACACTTTTTCCTCGATTGCTTGGTTGAAAGATGGCCGGTACCGCCAGACGGGGTACCGGTACGTCGCGGGGCGAGCTGTCCGGCCCTTGGTCCTCGCTCCGGGCAGGAGCTCCTTCAGGGCCGGGTGCCGCCCCCTAGTACCGGGGCACCAGGGGGCTGCCGTCCAGCGACCGTTCTTCGATGAGCTTTCCGCCCAGAATACGCTCGACGGCGGCACGGCCAAAGACGCCCGACTCCTCGATGGTTTCGTCATCGGCGCTGGGGATGTCCTGCACGTACGGTGCCGGTTCCTCGGTGCTCCGCGCGGGCGCCTTGGCCCGGCCCGCCTCGGCCTCCGGGCTGTTGGAGAGCCTCTGGTAGAGGCTCAGCTTGCCCCTTGCGGGCGTCTCGGTTACAGGCTCCGGCGCCGGTGCTGCGGTGCGGGCAGCGGCAACTGAGGGGCGGGCCTGTACCGCTGGTCCGGCCTGCGCTGAGGGGCCGGCCGAAACTGCCGGTCCTGCCTGCACTGCCGGGCCGGAGGCGAATACGGGAACGCGGACCGGGGCGGCGTCGGTGGCAGCGGTGGCGGCGGGGGCGCGGACACCCTGGGCCGGGGTGGGTGCTCCGTACTCCTGGCTGGCAGCCGCCGGGGCGGAAGCCATGGCGTAGGCAGGCTCGAACTCGGGGACACCGCGCTCGGCTGTTTCCGGCGCGCGCTCAGCAGCGGCGTTTTCAGCTGGGCCACTCACACCCGGGGCGCCTTCACCTGTGGCGCTCCCGCCCGGGGTGCTGGACAGCTGGCCTCCCGCGGCGTCCCCGCCGGCACGCGGCAACTGGGCAGCGGCGGGCGGGTACACCGGCGCAGCGGAGCCGGTCGACTCCTCGTCGTGGTCGATGTCAGCCGCGGCCGATTTTTTGCCCACGTTGCTTTCGGAACTTAGAGCCCATACGCCAGGCGTCTGCTCGACAGCACGAGACCACGGATCAGTCGAGGTGTCTGGAGCAGGCTGGCGCTCTGCCCGCGCCGGGGCTGCAGTTTTTCCGCGGGTTTGCGCGGCCGGGGGTGCGGGCTCGGCAGGCTGGTTTACCGCCGGCGCCTTTTTCTCCGGCGCCGTCGATGGCGCGGGGCTGCCCTGCTCTTGGCGCGACGGCTCCCAGTCCATGGGAGGCTCTTCGTCCAGCGGAGGTGCGTCCTCGTCGAGTGGAGGGCCCCAGTCGTCATCCGGATAGGAGTAATCGCCGGCCTGCTGCTGAGGTCCGCGTGCCGCCTCTTGCTGGGCGGCAACGGACGGGGCGCCGGACGGCTGCGCGGCAACGGGCGGCGCGGCAGCGGACGGGGCGCCGGACGGCTGTGTGGCGACACTCTGCGTGGCGGGCACCTGGGTGGCAACAGGCTGCGGGTCAGGCTGCTGGGGGAGTGCGGACGGTTCATTGCCGGATGCTCCCGCAGCGCTGCCGGCGCCGGTGAGGGGCGCGGTGTCCGATCGGGATGCCGTGATGGTCGGTCCTGACCACTGCGGCGCGGACACCGCAGAGGGCTCCGGCGAAGACGCAGGGGCATGCCCGGCCGCGGGTACGGTGGACGAACCCGGCGCCGGAGCCGAGCCAGATGCCGCAGGGCGGGTAGGGGCGGGCTCCGGCTCTCCGGAGCCCCCTGAGCCAGGGGCCAGGCCCCAGTCAGCGTCCGTGGTGGTAGCCGGAACGTCCCGGCTAGTAGGCGCTTTTGGGTTTGGTTCAGAGCTCGCTGAACTGCCGGCGCCTGCCACCGCGGTGATCTGGCAGTCGATGCCGATCGTCTTGTGGATGGCCTGGCGCAGATTCTCGGAGTGGTCTGCCCGGCCGAATGCACCGGCCAGCCCGGAGGTGGTGAAGACGAGCGTCAGGACCTGGCCGTCGAACTGGCCAACCTGGGCGTTGGGCTCCACGAGCGCCCAGGTACTCCGCTTGATTTTTGCCACGGTCTGCAAGACCTCGGGCCAGGCGCGGCGCAGCACCTCGACGTCGGCATGCGCCCCGGCGGGGGCCGTGCCGGCGGAAGCTGCCCCGGAGGGAGCTGCACCCGCAGAGGCTGCGCTGGAAGAGGGCTGGGTGTGAGACTGCGGTGCGGAAGCCGCCGGGGCCGCCTGCGCGGCAACCGGCTCGGGGCCTCGGGCCTGTTGCCGCGGGGCCTCGTGGCGCTGGGCCTGGTCAGGCCGTGGGGTGGACTCCGGGGCCTGTGAGGGCGTGGGACGCTGGGCGACGGAGTTCCGGTCCTGGCCGTCGTGCGCGTCCGGGGCCGGGCGGTGGCGCGCGGTGGCGTCATCCATGGGCCAGTCACCGGTGGTGATCCGTGGTGCGGCCAGGGCTTCCCGTCCGGGCGCGTCCGGTGCCGCCGATCCTTCGCGTCCGGGTGCGTCCTGCCCCGTGGGTGCGACTGGGATGCTGGGCGGGCCCACCTGCGGCGCGCTGGACGCAGGAGCTGCCTCGGCCGGAGCGGCAGGAACTGACGCCGAAGCTGCCGCCGGAGCCGGTGCAACCGGAGAAGCCGCAACCGGAGCAGCCCCAGCGGGAACAGGCGTGGCTGCCACCGCAGCGGGAGCTGGCGCGACCGCAACCGCGGCGGGAGCACCGGCGTCGGACCCCGCGTAGTTCAGGCGCCGCTCCACGCGGTCGATCCTCGCGGCGATACCGCGTTCGGTCTGCTCGGAACTGGGCAGCAGGATGCGGGCGCAGAGCAGTTCCAGGTGCAGGCGCGGCGATGTGGCACCCGTCATCTCCGTCAGGGCGGTGTTGGTGACATCCGCCGCGCGAGACAGCTCAGCCGCACCGAGATTGTGTGCCTGGCTCTGCATCCGGGCGATCTGGTCGGCCGGCATGCCGCGGAGGATGGCCTGGGCGCTTTCCGGCATGGCCTGCACGATGATGAGGTCGCGGAAGCGCTCCAGGAGGTCCTCCACGAAGCGGCGGGGATCGTGGCCGGTCTGGATGACGCGGTCCACAGCGCGGAAGACGGTGGCGGCATCGGAAGCGGCGATTGCTTCGACGACGTCGTCCAGAAGCGAGGCGTGCGTGTAACCGAGAAGTGCCACCGCGAGCTCGTAATCAAGGCCGTTAGGTCCGGCGCCTGCCATGAGCTGGTCCAGCACGGACAGCGAGTCCCGGACGGACCCCGCACCGGCGCGGATCACCAGCGACAGCACTCCGGGGGCCACCGGGACGTTTTCCTGGTGGCAGAGCTGCTCGAGGTAGGCCATGAGCGGTTCAGGCGGCACCAGCCGGAACGGGTAGTGGTGAGTTCGCGAGCGGATGGTCCCGATGACCTTGTCCGGCTCTGTGGTGGCGAAGATGAACTTGATGTGTTCCGGCGGCTCTTCGACGATCTTCAGCAGGGCGTTGAAGCCCGCCGAGGTGACCATGTGGGCCTCGTCAATGATGAAGATCTTGTAGCGGTCCCGCACGGGAGCGTAGGTGGCTCGTTCCCGGAGGTCGCGGGCGTCGTCCACGCCGCCGTGGCTGGCAGCGTCGATCTCGATGACATCGAGGGAGCCGGCTCCGCCGCGGGCAAGTTCGACGCAGCTGGGGCAGACGCCGCACGGGGTATCCGTGGGGCCCTTCGCACAGTTGAGGCAGCGGGCCAGGATGCGTGCAGACGTGGTCTTGCCGCAGCCGCGCGGGCCGGAGAAAAGGTAGGCGTGGTTCACGCGGTTCTTGCGCAGCGCCGTCATGAGCGGCTCCGTGACGTGTTCCTGCCCGATAACGTCCGCGAACGAGTCCGGGCGGTACCTGCGGTAAAGGGCAGTTGTAACAGTCACAGGGAAAACCTACCTATAGGGACTGACATTAAATAAGAGACCCCTCATGCACCCGCCAGAGCCCATCTACCCTTGCTACCTTCCGGTCCTGGGGGAGTTCAACAGGATGACGCCACATGAGGGGCCGTCAGATACTTTACCCGAACTTTGGGCGTGGCCCGAATCGGCTCCGACGGGGCAGTGGCGGGCGCCGCCGTCGTCCTATCGGTGGCCGTTCACTGGCCAGCTCATGAATGCCGGCTCCTCGTAGGGGTGGGCCTGCCGCAATCCCTGCACGACGGCGTCGAGCACGTCCTCTTCCACGATGCACTCGATCCGTGCCCCGGAAACTTCCTCCGGCTTACCAGGGGCGCCGATGTAAGGCCGGGCTCCGGGTAAGGGGGTAAATCGTCCCGTACCCGGCGACGTGAATGAGCAGTGCGAGTAGTCGCCCAGCCGGCCGGCTCCGGCGTCTCCAATGGCGGTGAGTACCGCCTCGACGTGGGAATCGGGAACGTAAATCACGAGCGCATGCAGCTGGGACATGGCACCATTTTCGGCCGATTGGGAGATGCCGGAAAGTTCAGGTATTCTAGTATCTGCTTTTGGTTCAAGAGCAGCTGGAGAATTCGCCTAGCGGCCTATGGCGCACGCCTGGAACGCGTGTTGGGTTAACGCCCTCGGGGGTTCAAATCCCCCATTCTCCGCCATTGGGAAACCCGGTTCTGACATCGTCAGGACCGGGTTTTTCTGCTTCCCGCCCCGGTTGCGGGAAGGAATTACGCCACGCCCAGCCTCCGGAGCCGTTCACGGGCGGCCAGCTGGCTGGGACTGGCCGGACCCAGTGCGAGGCGTACGACGGCGAGGGTCGCCCGGGCGGCCAGGCTCACCGGCAGCGGCAGGGGACCGATCCGGGCAGTCCGCAGCCCGAGGAGCCGGCGGTAGTCGGGGTCCAAGCTCAGGACGGCGGCCTCGAACAGCACTCGGTAACCCGGTTTCAGCAGGGGGTGCAGTGGCGGGTTCCTGATGAACGCGACTGTCTCGGAGACCCGTTCATCACAGCGGAGAGTGCCTTCGGCAGACCATTCAGCCAGCTCCCGGACGAGGGCGGCCTTGCTCTCCGGCGGGGACTCCACTCCCATGAGCCTGCCCGCCTGCGCCCATTCACGCACGTAGGCATCCGGGCCGCCCGGAATGGGGCCGTCCCACAGCTCATGAGTGCGGAGAAACGAGTCCGTGAACGTGATGTGCACCCAGCGGAGCAGCTCAGGATCGTTGGCGGAGTACTTCTGGACGCTGCCGTCGCCGTCGACATACTTGCCGTTAACGGATTCATGCAGCCGGACCACCCTCGCGGTTGCCGCCCGGGCTTCAGCCGTGGACCCGTAGGTGAGGGCGTGGATCCACGCAGTGGTCCGGGCCAGCCGGCCCAACGAATCAGCACGGAAATTTGAATGGTCGTGCACCCCGGCGAGGACTGCGGGGTGAAGTGTCTGCATCAAAAGGGACCGGATGCCGCCGACGATGGTCGGCACGCCGCCATGGACGGCCCAGACCGCAGAACCGGGGAGGAAATACCCGGGGTCGTCGCCATGGGCAAACTTCCGGGACCAGTCCGGCAGCGCGTCCGGGCTGCCGGTGAGCGTGCGCTTCAGTTCCGCCTGCCATTTCCTCAGGAAAGTCCGCATATTTCATTCTCGCGCGCCGAGGCGGGCTGGTTAAGTGGAGGAGTCGCCTCATTTTCCCTCCGGCCCCGCGCGCGCCCGGGGCCGGGTATCCAGTAGCGTGACAGCTATATTGACGATGTCATCAACAAGCGCCCGTCCTGGACTGGCAGCAAACAGGGGGCGGCTGGCGCTGATAGAGGGCGGACATGAAGGCCATCGTTGTGGGGGCAGGCATTGCAGGGCTTGTCGCAGCGCGCCAGTTGGGCCTCGCCGGCTGGGATGTTGATCTTCTGGAAAGATCCCGGGGTCCCCGTCCTGATGGTTACATGATGGACTTTTTCGGACCGGGCGTGGAAGCATCTGAGAAAATCGGCCTCTACCCCCGCCTGGCAGCGGCCGCCTATCACGTCAAAGCAGCCGAGTACGTCGACGAGGCCGGACAAACGACCGCACACCTCGATTATGAGAAGTTTTCCCGCCTGGCCGGCGGAAAAGTCCTGACCCTCCTGCGCCCCGACATGGAACGCGCCGCACTGGCAGCCCTCGGCGACGTGCCACCAGGCCGCGTGCACGTCCGATACGGAGTACGCGTTTCCGGCGCCTGGACCGATACCAGCGGCGGACACGTCGTAGTCGACGGCGCTCCCGGTGCTCAACTCGACGCGGATGTCCTCATCGGGGCCGATGGCATCCACTCCGGGATACGTGACAGCGTTTTCGGTCCGGAACGCTCTTATCTGCGGCCCCTGGGCATGCGCGCTGCTGCTTACATAGTTTCCGATGCAGAGCTGAACGCTCGTTTTCGTTTACGATGCCGAGCTGAACGCTCGTTTTCGGAATCGATTCATCCTTACTGACAGCATCGGCTGATCGGCCGGCATCTACGGTCTCCGCTCCGGTGAAGTGGCAGTCTTTCTTGTCTACAGGGATAAGGCGGCGACGCCGGGGGACGCGCGCGTCGGGACGCTGCAGGAACGGCTCGTGCGCGAATTCTCTGGTCTGGGCGCGGCGATGGACCGGCTTCTCAAGGTCTGCCCGGAGGACCCGTACGACGACGTCGTGGCCCAGATCGTCATGCCTGGCTGGCACAGAGGACGCGTGACGTTGGTGGGGGATGCGTGCGGCGCGGTATCACTTCTGGCGGGCCAGGGCGGGTCCCTCGCTATTGCAGGGGCGACGCTCCTTGGTGAAGTCCTGGGTCCGGTGACCTCGCCGCAGGGGATTTCGCCCGCGCTCGATGTGTTCGAGCAGCGCTGGCGACACGTGGTCGAAGTTGCGCAAACCTCTGGGAGGCGCGCTGCAGCGACGTTCCTCCCCGCCGGCCGGGCCCAGCGCTTCCTGCGGCGATGGGTCATCCGGGCCGCCAACGTGCCGGGGATTGACCGTCTGGTGGCCCGCCAGATTCTGCGAACCATCGCCAAATAGTGTCACCTTAGGACTGGCGCTATCCTGGGTGGCCCGGGCGGTGCAGTCCCGCCCAACGCTGTCTTCCGCGCAGGAGCCGGCGGCCTGTCGCAGCTCGCTGTACATCGATAAAATTTAAGTACGGCTTGGTGGTGCAGCGATTCGTCAGCGAAAGGCAAGATCATGACGGACAGCAGCGAATTTGAAGATCCTACGGATGAATCGGCCCCTGGGACAAAACCCGATGAGCCCGAGCTCCGGGGCAGGTACGTGAAAGGTGACTACGGCGCCGCCGGCGTCGAACGCGGCCGCCATGCGGACGACGAGGAGGGCCAGTACAGCCAGGGGGACTTTGGCGAGGCCGGCAGGGAGGGCGGTCTCCCCGAACCGCTCGGCAGCAAAGCCAAGGAAGCTGGCCGCTTCGTGCGGGGCGATTACGAGGCAGCAGGGGCCGCCGGTCCGAGAACAGCCGAGTCGGAGATAGGCCGATACACCGAAGGCGACTACGGGCGGGACGGAACTGTTGGCCCCGCGCGCAAGGCCGCCAGTAAAGCGGAACAAACCCCAGGGCCAGACGAGGAACCCACCGCATAGTGTTTTCCCGCTGGTGCCGGCATCACGCCCTGCCATGGGTCGTTTTACCGTTCACAATTTTCTGCATCGTGAACTTGCGGCCAAAGGAGGCCCTTTCAGATGAGTGAGATCAGCCCGCTAAGAACTGCAGTCAGGAATGGCAGCGGCCTCAAACAACTCGGCGGCACATGGGGTGAGGTGCTCGCAGAGTTCCTCGGCACGTTCGTATTGATTTCTTTTGGCGACGGAGTCGTGGCCATGGCCGTCGCCGGCCTGCCGGGTTCTGGACGGACGGCGTCACCGACAACCATCTTCGCGGCGGCAGGCGACTGGCTGCTGATCACCTGGGGATGGGCTCTGGCCGTCGCTCTTGCGGTTTATGTGGCCGGCGGGGTCAGCGGTGCCCACATCAACCCCGCCGTGACACTTGCTTTTGCCGTCCGCCGGAAGTTTCCGTGGAACAAGGTTGGTCCGTACATCGTCGCCCAGGTAGCCGGCGCCTTTGCTGGAGCCGCTCTGGTGTACCTGACCTACCACGACGCCATCGACGCCTACAACACGGCTGCGGGCACGGGCAGGGGCGATGCCAAGGGATTGGCCACCTATTCCATTTTTGCCACGTTCCCCGCGCCGTACTTCAACGGGAACCCGACTGGACCGCTGATCGACCAGATTGTCGGTACGGCTTTTCTGGTGATGTTCGTCGTGGCCATCATCGATTTGCGCAACACTGCCGTGAAAGCCAACCTGGGCCCTTTCATGATAGGGCTGGCTGTGGCGGCCATTGGCATGTCCTTTGGTGCGAACGCCGGATACGCCATCAACCCTGCCCGCGACTTCGGCCCGAGGTTGCTGGCCTGGCTCGCCGGATGGGGTCAGACGGCGCTTCCCGGCACCGTTGACGGGGCCTTCAGCTGGTACTTCTGGGTCCCGATTGTGGGTCCGCTGATTGGCGGAGTGATCGGCGTGCTGATCTACGACTGGTTCATCGGCGACGTTCTCTACGCCAAGGCCCGGCTAGCGGAACCGGCACCACCAGGCCGGGCCGGTGACGAAAAGCCGCCGGCTGCCGAGCAAGGAACCGCCGCCGAAGCCTAATCCCACACCGTCTGGATGGTGGACGAAGGACAGCGCACCCCCGTCCCGGAAACTGAGTGGCCTCAGCCGAGGACCGAGCTCGTCTCCGTGGGACTTTCTGCCGTGCAGCCCGAGGAATTCCGATTGAAAGCCTATGGAACCGTACCAACTGACCCCCCAGTTTTAGGGGTTTCGCCGCTCTGGGACCTATGGCCACAATGGAGGACACGCTCGTCGAGATACGCGTTTGGCGGGTACTGATCCAGGAGAATTCTGTGGCAAATCATGGGGGACACAAGCAAGCACCAAGGGTGATCGGCCCGGGCCGGATCGCCTTGCGGAGCCTGTCCGCGGCGGTGGTTGTCGGCTTCTCCGTCTTTGCCTTTGGATTCCAGGGGCCTGCCACTTCCATCCAGCAGCCCGTGGGTGCTGCCGTCCCAATTGCACCTCCCTCGGGAGTTGTCGGGCCGGAACTCCTCGATCCCGACACCGCACCGCCCGGGTACCCGGTCAGCGGGTCCGGCATCGCTGCGCCGGCGAAGGCTCCCACCGGACACGCCGTGTCCAACTCCAAAGTCAAGGCAACCAAGACAGGCGCCGTGAAATCTCCGGGCGTGGCCTCCACCGCGCTGAAGCGCCCCGGAGCCGGCTTCCTCATGGCGCCCTTGGAACACCTCACGCCAACCTCCCCATTCGGCCTGCGGCACAGCCCGATCACCGGCGAAGCAGGTGAATTCCATTGGGGCCAGGACTACGCAGCCGCCTGCGGCACCCGTGTTTACGCAGCCGACGCCGGCGTGGTCCGGGCCGCCGGATGGCACCCTTGGGGCGGGGGCAACAGAGTGGAGATCGACCACGGCAACGGCCTGATCACCACGTACAACCACCTGCAGGGCATCGCCGTCGAAAAGGGCGACCAGGTCCGGGTAGGCGAGATCATCGCGGAGGTGGGCACCACCGGATCCTCTACCGGGTGCCACCTGCACTTCGAGGTCATCAAGAACGGACAGCACGAGGATCCCCTGAAGTGGACCCTGCTGCCCATCCGGCAGACCGACCAACTGACACCAGCTGTGTTTACCAGCTTCGCGGGCGGCGCTGCCAGCACGTATGGGTGGGCGATCCCCAACATCGCGGGCAACAGCGGGCCGGGCAACACCGACGACGGCCTGACACCAGTCACCGCGGCCGCGCTCGCCAACCCGCACACCGGCCAGACATCAGCGGCGCGCCCCACCCTGGTCTCGTCATCGTCTGGTTCGCCGACGTCCGGTTCTCCGACGTCCGGTTCGTCGACTTCGGGTTCGACGACCTCCAGCCCGGCAACAGATCCGACAGTTACCGCAAGTCCCAAACCGCCGGCGCCGAAGCCTCCCGCTACAACCAAGCCTAAGCCAACGCCCACCCCGACTCCCACACCGAAGCCTGCTCCTGCGACGCCGACCCCTGCTCCCACGACGCCTCCTCCCACGACGCCTCCTCCCACGACGCCTCCTCCCACGACGCCTCCTCCCACGACGCCTCCTCCCACGACGCCGACTCCGACGCCAACCACGCCGCCTACTGACCCTGCTCGGGTGGAACCCACTCCCACTGAGCCTGCGGTCCCGGCAGACCCCGCGCCGCCCACCGAACCGGTGGTACCTTCCGGGCCGATCACGGGTTCCGAACCTGCCCCAACGGAAGTTGCCCCCGTCGAGCCCGCTCCGGTACCCGTACCGGATCCGGTCCCCGCGCCGCCGGCCCCCGAAATCGCGGTTCCGCCCGCGCCAGCTCCGGCTCCGCCCGCTCCGGTTGCGCCCGCCCCGGCTCCGCCCGCACCGGCTCCAGTTCCCACATCGGAACCGGCAACCGCGACGTCGCCAAGTGCCGTGCCAACCGGGGATGCTGCCGTGGCAGGGGCGAAGGCCGCAGCAGAAGCTGTTCCGACGGCGGAGCCCACGGCGGCGCCGTAGGCGGTGACGGGCAGCCGCCGTCGGGCCGTCCGCTAACCGGGTGAAATCAACTGGTCAGGAGGTCAGGGAATGCAACGGAGGCCGACGCCGTTGTCATTAGTGACAGCCATGCACCCGGCGAGAGAGCACGATGTGACTTCCCTCCAAATTCCGCCGACAGCCGACGGAACCCACCCGGGTTTCGGATGCCTCACGGGCGATGCGGTGCCAGCGGCGGATGCGTCCGCCGACTGCGGCTGTACGGTCAGTACCGGATCTGCTGGGCGGTTGGCCTGCCCGGCGTGGGCGCACGCCGTCGTCGTTTTTTCAAATGTCGCCAGGCATGGTGAGCCGGGCACCTTCCGGAAGAGCATTCCGCCCGGAATTACCCGGGGAAGTTCCCTCTTCTTCTCTGCGGCAAAACTGCCGGGCGCATAGCCCAGTCTCCGCCAGATACGGGTGGAATGCGGCGAATCGAAGAATGCACGGCATATCAATGAAGCGGTCATCGGGTGATGGCCGTGCAAGGAAACGAAAGCGAGGAAGGTAGCCCGAAAGCGGCGGCGGTGTTGTAATTTTTCAACATGCCAACTCCCGTTTCCCCCTAGTTCGCTTTTTATCTGGTTGGATGGAAGGTACTGAGAGGGACACAGGAGGCGCCCCGCTTCCTAACTACCGCGAAGGCAGCAATGGAGCTCATCGAGGCCGAGCATCCCCGGCCACGCCATTTTCTACTCCACCTGAGTGACACCCACCTGCTGGGCGGTCCGGACCCCCTATACGGCGCAGTTGACAGCGAAGCCCGCCTGATCCAGCTTTTCGACGAGGTTCAGGACTCCGGCGCGCGCCCGGAAGCCGTGATTTTCACCGGCGACCTGGCGGACAAGGGCGACCCTGAGGCCTACGCCAAGCTCCGCGCAGTCGTGGAGCCCGCGTGCCGGGACATCGGCGCCCAGGTCATCTGGGCCATGGGCAACCACGACAACCGCGCCAACTTCCGCGCGGGCCTCTTCGACCAGCGCGGCAACGACGATCCCGTTGACCACAGCTACTACGTCAACGGGCTCCGGGTCATCACCATGGACACGTCGGTGCCCGGCTATCACCACGGCGAACTCAGCGCGAACCAGCTGGACTGGCTCGCCGGGCAGCTGGAGACTCCGGCGCCGGACGGCACGATCCTGGCCCTGCACCATCCTCCGGTTCCATCGGTGCTGGACCTGTCCGTGCTCGTGGAACTCCGCGACCAGGCGTCCCTGGCGGCCGTCGTCAGGAACTCGGATGTGCGCAGCATCCTGGCCGGCCACCTGCATTACTCCACGACGGCGAGCTTCGCCGGCATCCCGGTCTCCGTGGCCTCAGCCACGTGCTACACCCAGGACCTGAATGTTCCGGTGGGCGGCACCCGCGGCCGCGACGGCGGCCAGGCCTTCAACCTGGTGCACGTTTATGAGCACACCGTGGTGCATTCCGTGGTGCCGCTGGGCGCCACCCCCACCGTGGGCGAGTATGTCAGCCCCGAGGAGACGGAACGCCGCCTGGCGGCAGCCGGAATCCGCATCCCCGAAGGGGCCAAACGTCCCGTGCTCACGCGGAAGTAGCAGCCAGGGTCTGCTCGCACAGATAAGCCCCCGCCGGAACTGACTGGTCAGTTTCTGGCGGGGGCTTCCTGCGGTACAGCTCTTGCGTTCCCAGCGCTTACTTTTCCCAGGGCGCCTTGATGGGGTAGTACCTCTCCAGGAACTCCGTCACAAGGTCCGCACGTTCGTCGGCCGGCACCTCCGGAAAACTGCCGTCATTGAGGCAGAAGAAGTCCATGTTGCGCTTGGTCAGCAGCTTGGGCAGGTAATTCAGTCCCGACCGGAGCGTGGTGTCCACGTACCGCACCTTGGCCGCCGTCTGGGTCACCGCCCGGCCGGTTAGCAGCGCGTAGTAGTGATAGAAGGAATTCGTGACGGAGATGTTGTCCGCGGCCCTGAAGGTGCTGGCGGCGGTCTTCGCGAACTCCGCCGGGAACTCCTGCTCCATCTGGGCTACGAGGCTCCGGCGCATCGGCGCTGCCGAGTGCTCCAGGTGGCGGGTGGTGATCCGGCCGAAGCGGTTCCAGAGCAGCTTCCGGTTGACCCGGGCCGCGTTCTCGAAGCCGCTGCGTTCAGCGTCGTTTTCGCCGAGGCCGATGCGGGTCTCAGCCTCGATGAACTTGGTGATTCCGCCCGGAGTGAAGAACATGTCCGGGCCCACCGGCCGCCCGAAGAACATGTCGTCGTTGGAGTAGAGGAAGTGCTCGGAGAGGCCCTCGATGTGGTGCAGCTGGCACTCCACGGCCTGCGAGTTGTGGGTGGGCAGCACCGACGGGTCGGCGAAGAACTCCTCGCTCCGGACGATGGTGACGGACGGGTGGTCGTTCAGCCATTCCGGTGCGGGGGAGTCCGTGGCGATGAAAATGCGGCGGACCCACGGTGCGAACATGTACACCGACCGGAGCGCGTATTTGAGCTCATTGATCTGCCGGTAGCGCGCCTCGTGGTCGTCGCCCTCACCCAAAACGGCCCCCGCCATCCGGGCCCGCCGGGCGGCGATGTATTCCGGCGAGGTGCCGTCCACCCAGGAGAAGACCATGTCGATGTCGAAGCTGATGTCGCTCGCGTGGTCAGCGAACATGTTCTCGATGGTGGGCCAGGTGTGGCCGTAACGCTCAACCGTTCCGCGGACGGCTTCGTGGGCCATCATGGTGCGGCGGGTGAGCGAGTTCTCGATCGGCAGGATCACTTCGTCGCCCAGGAAGCTCCAGAGTTCCACCTGGACGCCTGCGGACGCACCAAATTCGAAGCCGCCCTCGGGCTCCACCCGCGGGCGGTACAGCCGGAAGATACGAGCCTGGCGGTTGACGGAGAGCTCGCCGTCGGCGACCAGGACGGACGTTTTCTTCTTTGCATCCACCGTCATGGAGTAGAACGGTTCGTGCCGGCAGGCTTCAACAAGGGCGGACCGCAGCTTCTTCCGGTCCTTCCAGTCAAGGGCGACCACGGGACGGTCATTGTTGCCACGGACCAGCAGGTAATCCAGCCCGGCCCCGTCCAGCACATTCCGAAGGAAGAGCAGGTCCTCCACCATGGCCTGGTAAGGCGTCCGGGTGTCGTTGATCAGCGCATACCGGCCTGATCGGCGGACGACGTCGGGGCGGTGTTTGAGGCGCGCCACAGCCGCCGGCGACGTTGCTTCCGCGAGTGCGGGTACGTCGTCCTCGGCTGCCTGACCGCCGTAATAGATGTCGTCCTGAACCGTTACGTCCGTGATGGCGTTGCTCCCATGCTGCTAGGGGTGTGGTGAAGTCTTACTTGCATGATAGTCCTGCCGGGAAAACATACCGGGCGGTGGCCCGCCCTGGCCCGGCCCGCTGGGCCGCGGCAGCGGGCCTAGCCCACGAGCGCCTGCCGCCAGCTGGACAGGAACGCCGCCCCGGCGTCGTCGTGTATGACCGTTTCCTGCAGGCCCAGGTCGGCGGCCGTGAGGACGTCATAGGGCTTGGCCGGGACGCCGTCCGCAGGCCGGACGTCGACGTGCTTCACAGCGTGGTCGTTGTGGTGCAGCCAGTCGGCCATGGCGTAGTCCGTGCGGGAATCGCCGACCGTCCGCCACGCCTGCGGCGTGATGCCCTGGGCTGCCAGCAGCTCCACGGCGCGGCTCGCTCCGAGGTCCTTGCCCAGCCGCACCGATTCAATGTCTGTGGAAATGATGGTGGGGTCCACGCGGTAGTCGATCTCGTCGTCGGAGTTGGGTGCATGGTGGTCCAGCCGCACGACGCCCAGGCCGTGGCGCCCCATCAGCTCCATCGCTTCGGCATCAAACAGCTTCTGCTCGGCGAAATATTCACTGTTGGGCACCTCAATGTGCTGCTCCACCGACACCATGGCGCGCTTGGTTTCGTCGAAGAACATGTGGGCCGAGTAGTCCTCAGCCACCATGCGCCGGACATCGTCGCCGTAGGCTGCCGGCACGGCGAGCTCGTGGTCCACATGGATGGGTCCGGGGCCGGCAGAGGTGTAGCTGAACCACACAGCGCCTTTTTCGCAGATGGCGTGGATCAGCGTTCCGCCCGGCATTCCGGCGGCGATCATGGGCTCCATGACCTGCTCGCGGATGAAGGCATCCGAGCGGCCGGTGTTGAAGATGACCGGCACTCCGGCGTTCGCGAGCGCCACCAAATCGGCAATGATTTCGGGTTTCACATCCCGGGTCACCGGGCTGGCAACCGGGCCGTCAACGTCCAGGAGCAGGGCCAGGGCGGGTGCCGACGGCGTGTGGGCGCCGAACCCCGGGGCGGCATTCGCGGTAGGTGCAGTCATGGCTCCATTCTGTCAGCCGACACCGGCCGGTCCGTCCCGAAAGAGGCCGGCGGACAGCATGTGACAGATAGTTACTGTTTGGCTACAACCTCCCGCGGCGCGCTGATCCCACATTCCCTTGAACCGGCCAGTTGCTTAAGCTTGCAGGGTGATATTCAAAGCTGTGGGCGAGGGACGCCCTTACCCCGACCATGGTTTCAGTACCCCCAAAGACTGGGCGGCTCTTCCGCCCCGTCCCGTGCGGCTGGATGAACTTGTGACCACCAAGCGGACCCTGGATCTTGAAGCGCTCCTTGCCGAGGACTCCACTTTCTTTGGGGACCTGTTTCCCCACGTGGTGCAGTACCAGGGCACCCTCTATCTGGAGGACGGCCTGCACCGGGCGGTAAGGACTGCACTCCACCAGCGCACCGCCATACATGCAAGGGTGCTCGTGATCGATGGCTAGAAAACCCAAAGACGTGACCGTCCTCCACGGTCACCGCGTGATTAGTGGCCCCGAGCTCAGGGCCACGTTCGTCGAGGACGACGAGAACGCGGCAAATCCCGGCCGCCTTCGCCGCAGGATCCTGCACGGTGTGGTGCTCGTGCTGCTGCTTGGCCTCATTGTCGCGGGAGTCATGGGGGCAATGGGTGTGATGAGCGGGCAGATCAAGTTTCCGTCCGCTATCCAGGCCCAGGAGAACTCCTCCGTCTGCCCGGCAACAACCTTCGACTACACGCCGCCTGCCAAAGTGACGGTTAACGTCCTCAACGCCACAAGCCGCAACGGCCTGGCCAAGGCGGCAGCCAATGAGTTTAAGGCAAGGAAGTTTGTCCTCGGCAAGGTGGCCAACACGGAAACCGGCTACCGGGGCGTCGCGGCCATCGTCTCAGGTGCTGCCGGACAGGCGGCGGCCTTCACCGTCCAGCGGAACCTGCCCGGCTCGGACTACTTCCAGGACGGGCGCAAGGACGCCAGCGTGGACGTGATCCTGACTGGCGACTACCGCGGCCTGGTCAAGCCGCAGCTTGTTGACCAGACCCCGGGCCAGCTCAGCTGCCCGCGGGAAAGCCGTCGCGTCGCCGATGAGTCGCAGTTGCCAGTCATGCCGACCCAGGGCGCCAAGCCCTGAGCCTTAGCGGACTGAGCCTTAGCAGACTGAGCCTTAGCCGGCTGTCCCTAAGCCGGCCGCTGCGGCGGGCGGCTGCAGGCGCAAGGGGCGGCCGCCGTCGTCGAACCTTGCCCCGGCGCCCAACTGGATGAAGCGGACGGTCCGGGAGATCCTTTCCTCCAGGTCCGCGGAGGCGTCGCCGCCCCGGGCGGCGCTGGAGGAGAGAGTGCCGTGGATCAGCTGTGCCTGCTGGAGGGGATCGGCCACCGGGAAGTAGCCCTGGTCCATGCCGTCGCGAAGAATGTCCTGCAGCATGTCGCTGAGCCCGCCGACGTGGTCGGCCAGCTTGGCGAATGACGCAGGCGAGAGGACGGCGCCCATGGCCGGACCCGGCGGCAGATGCCGGCGGCTGAGATCCTCCACCTGGGCCCGCACGTACAGGGCCAGCCGGTCCACCGGATTGTCCAGCCGGGCGAGCGACTCCCGCAGCCCGGTCATGAACCGTTCTGTCTCCACGAGTGCGTAGGCAATCAGGAGCTCTTCGATGTCGGCGTAGTAGTTGTAGACAGCCGTGCGGCCGATCCCTGCATGCCGGGCGACGTCGGTCATGGTGAGCCCGGGCAGCCCGTGCGAGAAGAGGAGCTCACCGAAGGCGTTCAGGATGCGGCGCTGGGTCTCGGCGCGCTGCGCAGCGTTGCTGGGGGCCGAAATCCGGGGCATAGGGACACTTTACCGCTATCTGTCACCAAACGGCTGCTGCCCGAGGCTCAGACGGGGCAGCCGTCCGGGCCGCACGTCTCTGCGTCTTTCGCCTTCGCGCCTTCTTGGTTGGCGCCGGCTTTGTCGCCGACCATCACCAGCGGGTGCGACTCCTGCCAGGCCTGTTCGAGTGCCATGGTGAAGCTCGCCGCGGGCCGGGCCCCGGACAGTCCGTACTTGCGGTCGATCACGAAGAACGGCACACCGCTGATGCCCAGGGCGCGGGCTTCGGCGAAGTCGCGGCGGACGTCGTCGGCATACTTGTCCGAGCTGAACAGCTGGGCAACGTCGGCGGCGTCGAGCCCCAAGTCCGCGCCAACCGACGCAAGGTAATCGGGGCTGCCGATGTCCTTGCCGTGTTCGAAGTGGTCGCTGAGCAGCCGCTCCTTGGCCACGTCCTGCTTGCCGTGCGCGGCGGCCAGGTGGATGAGCCGGTGGGCCGTGAAGCTGTTGGCAACCACGACGGCGTCGAACCGGTAGTTGAGGCCCTCACCTTTGGCCTCGGCTGCTACATGGTCGAACATCTGCGTGACCTGGTCGGGGGCCATGCCCTTGCGCTTGCTGAGGTAGTCCAGTTCCGTGCCGTCGTAGTGTTCGGGCACGCTGGGGTCCAGCTGGTAGCTGCGCCACTGCACCTCCACCTGGTCTCGGTGCGGGAACTCGGCGAGGGCGGCCTCGAACCGGCGCTTGCCGATGTAGCACCAGGGGCATGCAATGTCTGACCAGATCTCAATCTTCATGCCTGCGACAACTCGCATGCTTACCCGGGCATTCCTCCGCGGACAGTTGCTTTGGTCACTCGGTCCTGCGGGCGGTTCGGGCGGGCGGCTGCTGCACCCGGCCTCGCGCAGCCCTTGTTTGGCGGCGGGCCCGGCCATATTGTTTGGACTAACTCCCGGCGGTCAGGCCGTACATTCGTGGGAGGCAAAGTGCGTATTGGACTCATATCGGCACCGTGGATCCCGGTGCCGCCACCCGGATACGGCGGCACCGAGCGGGTGGTAGACAGCCTTGCCCGCGGATTCGCCGCAGCCGGGCATGAGGTCCTGCTTGCAGCCCCATCCGACAGCACCTGCCCGGTTCCCCTGGCCCCGCGGATGCGCCCCTCGGAACCGGCGGACTTGGGACTTGCCTTGTCGGAGCTGAGCCACATCATCAGGGCCTACGACGGCATGGAAGGCATGGACATCATCCACGACCATACGTTGAGCGGGCCGCTGTATGCCGGCCGGCCGACCGGAGTCCCGGTGGTCACCACCATCCACATCCGCCTGGCTCCGCAGGCCGTGGACCTGTACACCGCCATCGGAAAGACCACTGGCATCATTGCGATCTCCCGCGACCAGGTGAGCCGCTCGCCGGTCCCGGTGACGAAGGTGATCCACCATGGCATGGATGTGGCCTCCGTTCCGGTAGGCCAGGGGGACGGCGGATATCTGTGTTTCGTCGGACGGCTGTCCCCGGACAAGGGCATCCTCGAAGCCATCCAGACCGCACGTGCCGCGGTCATCCCCCTGCGCATCAGCGCCCGGATCCAGGGAGCCGAGGAGCAGGCCTATTTCGACGACGTCGTCAGGCCGGCGCTGGGCCCCGATATGGAATTCATGGGGCCGCTGTCCGACGCCGAGAAATACGAACTCGTCGGTGGTGCGCTCGCGTTCCTGAACCCGATCCAGTGGCCGGAGCCTTTCGGCCTCGTGATGATTGAGGCGCTGGCCACCGGAACGCCCGTCGTGGGTACCCCCGCCGGGGCTGCTCCGGAAATCGTGGACCACGGCGTCACGGGTTACCTGGGCAGCACCGACCAGCTCGCCGGATTCGCCGCCGAGGCCGCGGGCCTCAGCAGGGAAGCCTGCCGCGCCGCCGCCGAGCAGCGCTTCAGCTCCGCCCGCATGGTGGCCGACCACCTGGCACTCTATGAACAGATCCTCGGCGGACAGATCGCGGGGGAGCGGCACGGCACCACCAGCTAGGAGGCGGCGATGACCCCTGCCCGCGAACCTCATGCTGCCCGCGGTTAGCTGATCCCGGGTGAGAAGGATTCAAGCACGGGCGCTCCCTTCCGAGGTACCGGCGTCGGCCTCGTAGCTGAGGCCGATCTGGTGGCGAATCTCGTCCATCGCGGCCATGACGGCCACGCTCTCGCTCGGGGGAAGAACGGTGCCCGCGGTGAGGCCGGCCCGGATGAGGCGTTCCATCTCGGCCGCCTGATACTGCATCCCCCTGCCGGTCACCGGCTGGTCGAACCGCTCCAGGACGTTGCCCGCATTGTCGAATCGGGTGAATGGCGTGGGGTTGTACCAAGTGGGTTCGATGTCGATCCATCCCTCCGTCCCGATGATGGAGGCCCTGTTGTTTGAGGCGGTGTCCAGTGCGCAGTCCAAGATGGCCTGCTGTCCGTCCGGGTACTCGAAGATCGCTGCCGTTTGCCGGTCCACGCCGGTTGCCGTCATGGCCGCGCTGGCCCGGATGCTCTCCGGAGCGCCGAGGACGTCAAAGGCGAAAGAGACCGGGTAGACGCCGAGGTCCAGCAGGGCGCCGCCGCCCAGGGCAGGATCGTTGAGTCTGTGTGCGGGATCCTTGGGAAGGTTCTGGTTGTGGCTGGCCACCACCTTCCGGACCTCGCCCAGCGTGCCTTCCTGGATAACCTCGCGGAGGCGGATCATGTGGGGTAGGAACCGGCTCCACATGGCCTCCAGCGCCACCAGACCCCTGGACTCGGCCAGAGCGACAAGCTCTTGAGCTTCGCGGGCGTTGATGGTGAACGACTTCTCCACCAGAACATGCTTTCCGGCCTTGAGGGCGAGCAGCGCGTTCGCATGATGGAAAGGGTGTGGCGTGGCGATATAGACGATGTCCACGTCCGGGTCGGCGACCAGTGCTTCGTAACTGTCGTGGGCGGTGGGAATTGCAAACTTTTCGGCGAAGCGGCGGCTTGATTCCAGCGTCCGTGAGCCTACGGCCTGGACGGTGAATCCGTTCGCGATAAGGTCCTGTGTTTGCAGGCCGGCGATGAAGCCGGTGCCGAGGATTCCCCAGCGGAGTTGTCCGTCGGAAGTGCCTTGGGGCTGGTTGGTCACGTTAGTCCTTCTTCATGGTGGGGCGGGTAAGCGGGTAAGCCACGTCGGCGAGCCGGGCCGAGTCGGGCGCCCAGCTGTTGACGTTCAGCGTTCCCTGCCCGCCGAAGAGGGGCCACGTGTGCAGCGGTGCTGCCCACTCATCGGTTGCGACAAGCACGACGTCGACCGGCAGGTCCGCCGGGTGCCCTTGCGTGCCGCTGGGGAAACGGATGTAGCTGGCCAAGCGGCCATCGGGGGACAGATGCGGGAACCAGTCCACGGTGTCGCTCGTGAGGAGCTGCTCGGGGCCTTTGTTGTTAGCCCCGCCGCCGTTGGGCGTGCTGCCGCCGGAGACACGCACTCGTGCCAGCTGGGCGTGGCCGGGCTGGCTGGTGAAAGCCTCGGTATTGAAATACAGCCAGTCGCCGTCCGGCGAGTACTCGGGCCCGTCGCAGTGGCCGCCGACGCTGACGGGTGTGGACGCGCCGCCGCCAGCCGGGATGGTCATGAGCCTGCCCGGCCGGGTGAAGTCGCCGGCCTCGATATTGACGTAGGCCAGTTCCTGCCCGTCCGGGCTGACGCCGTGGAGGAAGTGGAAGGAACCGTCGTCCTCAGTGATGCGCGTAGCCTGGCCGCCGGCCAGGGCCGCACGATAGATGTGGTCATCGTTGGCCGAGAGGAAGATGTGCTCGCCGTCAGGGTCCAGGACATGCTCGTTGTTTAGGTCCGGGATCCCGGCCAGCGGGACCTTGCTGAGGCTCCGGCTGGCGACGTCGAGCCTCCACAGCTTCCCGTCGCCGTTGAGGACCAGTGCCGCGCCGTCGAGCGTCCAGTTGGGCGCCTCCAGGAGCACGTCCTCGGTGGCGAAGACAAGGCCGCGCTCGCCGGTGGCGGAGGCAATCCAGACCTCACACCGCTGGCCGGGCTGAAGTGTGCGGATCATTGCGCGTTCCTCTGGATTCGGGGTTAGTTCGCTGCTGGGCGTGTTCCACAGAGTTTTTGTCCAGATATCGTCCCCAAAAGGCACTCTTGCTCGCGATATCTGCACAAAAACTTCACAAGGAAATCGGGTCAGTCCTTGCTGCTGAAGGCTGCGTCGAAGCTGGTCTGGGATGCGGGGAAGTCGTATTTTTTGAGGTTCGCGAGGGCTTCGGGGGCGCCGTGGAGGCGGTCCATGCCGGCGTCTTCCCATTCGATGCTGATGGGGCCGGTGTAGCCGATGGCGGTGAGGGCGCGGAAGGAGGATTCCCAGGGGACGTCGCCGCGTCCGGCTGAGACGAAGTCCCAGCCGCGGCGGGGGTCGCCCCAGGGCAGGTGGGAGCCGAGGACGGTGTTCCGGCCGGTGGGGCGGAGCTTGGTGTCCTTGCAGTCGACGTGGTAGATCCGGTCCTTGAAGTCCCAGATGAAGGAGACGGGGTCGATGCCCTGCCACATGAAGTGCGAGGGGTCCCAGTTTAGGCCGAACGCTTCGCGGTGGCCGATCGCTTCGAGGGTCCGGACGGTGGTCCAGTAGTCGTAGGCGATCTCGGACGGGTGGACTTCGTGGGCGAAGCGGACCCCGCATTCGTCGAAGACGTCCAGGATGGGGTTCCAGCGGTCGGCGAAGTCCTGGTAGCCGGCCTCGATGACCTTTTCCGGAACGGGCGGGAACATGGCGACGTACTGCCAGATGGAGGAGCCGGTGAAGCCGACGACAGTGTCCACGCCGAGTGCTTTGGCGAGGCGGGCGGTGTGTTTCATTTCCTCGGCGGCGCGCTGCCGGACGCCTTCAGGGTCGCCGTCGCCCCAGACGTTGGACCCGACGATGGCTTCGTGGCGGAAGTCGATGGGGTCATCACAGACGGCCTGGCCCTTGAGGTGGTTGGAGATGGCCCAGACCTTCAGGTTGTATTTGTCCAGGATGGCGAGTTTGGACTCGACGTAGCCGGGTTCGTCCCAGCGCCAGGCGTCCAGGTGGTCCCCGGAGACGGCGATTTCCAGGCCGTCGTAGCCCCAGCCGGAGGCCAGGCGCGCGACTTCCTCGAAGGGGAGGTCGGCCCACTGGCCGGTGAACAGGGTGTACGGGCGGGGCATGTCAGGCTCCTTCGGTGGAGGTGTCGGTGGTCGGGGTGGCGGCTGCTGCCCCGGTGGGCTGGACGAGTTGGATGCTGGCGCTTTTCGCTGCCGCTGACTCCTCAACGGCGGCCAGCACCCGCTGGACGGCGAGGCCCTCCTCGAACGACGGCGATGGCGCCTCGCCTGTGCCGATCGCGGCCAGGAAGTCGCGGATCTCGTGCGTGAACGTGTGTTCCCAGCCAATTATGTGCCCCTGAGGCCACCACGCGTCCAGGTACGGATGTTCGGGCTCGTTGACAAGAATCCGGCGGAAGCCCTGCTCCCGCACCGGGACAGTGGCGTCCAGAAAACGGAGTTCATTCAGGTCCTCCAGGTCGAAGAGGATGGTGCCCTTCTCACCGTAGATCTCCAGCTTGAGGGAATTCTTCTGGCCGGTGGCCACCCGGGAGACTTCGACGGAGGCGATGGCCCCGGAGGCGAGGGACAGCGTGGCCCAGGCGGCGTCGTCGACCGTCACGTCCTCTGACCCGTTCTTGCCGGGCCGGACCGGCGTGAAGGTGTGCAACCGGCCGGAGACCTCGGTGACCGTGTCGCCGAGGAGGAACAGGACCTGGTCGATCGCGTGGGAGGCGATGTCCCCGAGGGCGCCGGACCCGGCGGTTTCCTTGTTCAGCCGCCAGGTCATGGGTGATTCCGCGTCGGCAAGCCAGTCCTGCAGGTAGGCGGCGCGGACGTGCCGGATGGTGCCGAGGCGGCCTTCCGCGATCAGTTCGCGGGCCAAAGCCAGGGCGGGCACGCGGCGGTAGTTGAATCCGACCATGGACTGCACGCCCCTGGCCCGGGCCGCCTGTGCCGCCGCGGTCATGGCCTCGGCTTCGGCGAGGGTGTTGGCCAATGGCTTCTCCACGAGCACATGCTTCCCGGCCTCGAGGGCGGCGATGGCGATCTCCGCATGCATCCAACCCGGGGCACAGATATCAACGATGTCGATGTCGTCCCGTTGCAGGATGGAGCGCCAGTCCGTCGCGGACTCGGCCCAGCCATACTTGGCCGCGGCTTCGGCGACCTGGCCGGCGTCCCGGCCGACGAGCACTTTCTGCTCGAAGGCCGGGACATCGAAGAAGGACGCGACGTTCCGCCACGCGTTCGAGTGGGCCTTGCCCATGAAGGCATAGCCGATCATCGCCACGCCGAGGGTTTTGGGCGGGGTGCCGGGGGATGCGGACGAAGTCATTGCTGTTCCTAGAGTGTGGAGGCGGTGGGGTCCCAGTCCTCGGGGAGGGCTGGCGACGTGGGGGCAGAACTTTCGACGTTGACAAAGGTGCGGGATTCCACGGACTCGGAGATCGAGACCATCGTGTCCAGCACGTGGTAGGCCAGGTTGCCCGTTGCGCGGTGCGGAACCCCTGCCCGGATGGAGCGGGCCATGTCCAGCACGCCCATGCCCCGGCCGTTGGACGGTCCCGTGGCGGGGATAACTGTCCAGTCCTCGTCGCCGGCGCACCAGAGCCGCACATCGCCGTCGAAGTAGTTCGGGTCCGGGAGGGAAATGGTTGCCTCGGTGCCGGTGATCTCCACGAAGCCCATCCGCTGCCGCGGCGACTCGAACGAGAAGACGCTGTGCGAGGACTGTCCGCCTTCGAACTCGGCCATGGCGCTGACGTGGGTTGGGACGTCCACGGTGAACTCTTCGCCGAGCTTGGGGCCGGAGCCGATGACACGGACCTCTTTGGCTTTGGAACCGATGGCTGCGACCTTCCGGATGGAGCCGAATGTCTGGACCAGGGCAGTGAGGTAGTAGGGGCCCATGTCGAAGAGGGGGCCGGCGCCGTATTGGAACAGGAATGCCGGATTCGGGTGCCAGGACTCCGGGCCCGGGGTCTGGAACGTCGTCATGGCAGTGAGCGGGGTGCCGATGTCACCGCGTTCGATGAGCCTGCGGGCGGTCTGGAGCCCGGCGCCGAGGAACGTGTCCGGGGCGCAGCCGAGGCGGATACCGGCGGCGTCGGCTGTCTTCAGCAAGCCGAGGCCCGATTCGCGGTCCAGGGAGAAGGGCTTTTCCGTCCAGACGTGCTTGCCGGCGTTGACGGCGGCAGTGGCCACCTCAACGTGCGCGGCCGGGATGGTCAGGTTGACGATGATTTCGACGTCGGGATGGTTCAGCGCTGCGTCAACACCGCCCCACTCCGGGATGCCGTACTCCTTCGCCCGCGCCTCGGCGGCCTCCTCGAAGAGGTCTGCGATGACGTGGACTTTCACATCCGGGAAGACGGTCAGGTTGTCCAGGTACTGCTTGCTGATATTGCCGGCGCCGATGACGCCGACACCGACCGGTCCTCGGCGGGAAGACTGCGTGGATGTGCCGCTCATGCCTGCGCTCCTTCGGTGGCCTTTGCGGAGTTCAGGAAGGCGAGCGACTGGGTGATGCCAGCGAAGATGTCCCCGGAGTAGTCATCGAATTCCACGACACCGACTTCCAGCGACTTGGCCGCGCCGATGACGTCCCATACCGGGATCTTGCCCTGGCCGGCAGGCTGCTGGGCTTTGGTGTCGGTGTTCAGCGGGCCGTCCTTGATGTGAATGAACTTCACCCGGTCACCCAGTTTGGTCAGAATGTCCACCGGGTCCTGGCCGCCGACGGCAACCCAGTAGGTGTCCACTTCCAGGACCAGTTCGGGGTCCAGCAGCCCCTCGAAGTACTCAAGCGCGGTCTGGCCCTCGATGGTGGACTCCAGCTCCCAGGCGTGGTTGTGGTAGCCCACGCGGATGCCGTATTCGGCGCCCTTCTTGGCGGCGGCGTTGAGCTTGGCAGCGGTGGCCTGGATGGTCTCCGCGTCCTGCCAGTGCTCGGCCGTAATGTACGGTTCGATCACCGTGCCGATACCCAGTTCCTTCGCGGCGGCGAAGATTTCGTCCTGGTCCTGGCTGAGCAGCGGGGCGTGGCCGGAGGACGCTGTCAGGCCGTTCTCTTTCAGAGCAACGCCCAGCTCCTTGGCCGTGGCCACGAAGTTGTACGGCTCCACCTGCGTGAAACCGATCTCCGCGACCTTCTTGATGGTGCCGGCCAGGTCCTCCTGGAGGGCGTTGCGGAGGGTATACAGCTGCAGTGAGTAAGACATGTCATTCCTTTGCGGCAGTTGGTTTGTTCTCGAAGAGGGGCTTGCGGTTCAGGACGGCTACCGGCCGGCGAGAGTTCCGCTGATGCCGCGACGCTGAAGTATTGGTGGTGGCTCGCCAAGTCCATACTTCTTCGTAATCGCCGGAAAGCTCCGTCCGCCGCGACCGGTGACACTCGGTGATGCGGCTCACCGCCCAACCTAGAACCACTTCTGACGAACGTCAAGCAAAAGTCAGAGAGTTATCGCCCTTCTTTGTGTCCTGTGACACTCAGAAGCATTCGTGCTATCACTGAAGCCATGAGTCCACGAATGGGTGATAGCCAGACTGCGGAGTCGGTTGCCGCCGAGGGTACTGGCAGCCTGTCCCGCGCTGGCGACCTGTTCCAGCTGCTCCGCGACGGCAGGGCCCGGACCCGGGCCGAGCTGGCGCTGACCACCGGACTTGCGCGCTCCACGGTGGCTTCCCGCATTGATGCACTGATTGCCTCTGGGCTGGTGGGCCCCGCTGGTGAGGCGACATCGAGCGGCGGCAGGCCGCCGTCGCGCTTTGCCTTCAGGCCTGCCGCCCGGGCAGTGCTGGCTGTCGACGTCGGTGCCACCCACGTGATCATCGCGGTCACCGACCTGGGCGGAAACATCCTCAGCGAACGGCGCCTGGTCCAGGATGTGGCCGCGGGGCCAGAGGCAGTGCTGGACCGGCTCATGACCGAGGCGACGTCGTCGCTGGCGGAGACGGGACGGACTCCGGAGGACCTTGCCGGGGTCGGAATTGGCCTGCCGGGACCCGTAGAGCATGCCACCGGCATGCCGGTGAAACCGCCCATCATGCCGGGCTGGGACGGGTTCGACGTAGTCACTTACGTCCAGCGCTCGTTCCCGGTGCCCGTGCTGGTGGACAACGACGTCAACATCATGGCGTTGGGAGAGCGCACTGCCCATTGGCCGGAGCACGACAACTTCCTGTTTATCAAGGTGGCCACGGGCATCGGGGCCGGCATCATCAGCAACGGCGAACTGCAGCGCGGCGCCAACGGCACTGCCGGCGACCTGGGGCACGTCCGCGTGCCCAGGGGCGACGACGTCCTGTGCCGGTGTGGCAACTACGGCTGCCTCGAGGCGCTGGCGTCAGGCCCAGCGGTGGCGCGCACACTGGCGGCGCAGGGCGTGGAGGCAGGGGGCGGCGCGGACGTCCTTCGCTTGGTGGCGGAGGGCAACCTGCAGGCGATTCAGGCGCTGCGCCAGGCCGGCCGGGACGTAGGCGACGTGCTCGCCACCGTGGTGAATCTCATGAATCCCTCCGTCATCGTCGTGGGGGGAAGCCTTGGCCAGGCGGGCGAGCACCTTATGGCCGGCGTGCGCGAAGTGGTCTACCGCAGGTCGCTGCCGCTTGCCACCACGCACCTGCGCATCGGCCTGTCCATGGCGGGCAGCCAGGCTGCCGTGCTGGGCGCGAGCCAAATGGTGACCCAGCACGTCCTTTCCCCGACGGTCATCGAAGCAACACTGCAGGCTACGGGCTAGCCGCAGGCAATGGGCTAGCCGCAGGCAGACCGACTTTCACACCCACTCGAAACGGAGCCTTGAACATTGAGCAACCAGAAGAACCCACCTCTAAAGGTCGGCGTCGCCGGCATCGGCTGGGCCGGCCAGCAGCACATCGATGCCTACAAGAAGATCGACGGTGTGGAACTCGTCGCAGTCGCCGCGATGGAAGAGGACCTGCTGAGGAAGATCAAGGACGAGCACAGCGTCCCCCACACGTTTGCCCGCTGGGAGGACCTGATCGAACTCGACGGGCTCGACGCCGTCAGCGTGGCAGTACCGACCTTCCTGCACGCCCCGATTGCCGTCGCCGCCCTGGAGCGCGGGCTGCACGTCCTGAGCGAAAAGCCCCTGGCGCGCAACGGGGAAGAGGGGCTCCAGATGGTGGAGGCCGCACGGAAGGCCGGCCGCGTCCTGGATGTGGCCTTCAACCACCGCCGCCGCGGCGACATCCAGAAGCTCAAAGGCATCATTGACGACGGCGAACTCGGCCGCCCGTACTACGCCAAGGCTTCCTGGCTCCGGCGGCAGGGCATCCCCATGCTCGGCAGCTGGTTCACCAACCCTGCCCTGGCCGGCGGCGGCCCGCTCGCCGACATCGGCGTCCACGTCCTAGACTATGCCCTGCACCTGCTGGGCGAACCCCGGGTTCTCTCCGTCTCGGCGTCGACACATTCAGAGCTGGGACCCCGCGGCCTCGGCGGCAACGCCCGCTACACCGCCATGAAGTCCTCCCACAAGTTTGAGGTGGAGGACTTCGCCTCGGCGTTCATCCGTCTCGAAGGCGGCGGCACGCTGATCCTCGAAGCCGGCTGGGCAGCCTACAGGGACGAGGAGGACCTGATGGACTTCACCGTTTACGGCACCGACGGCGGAGCGGAACTCCGCGCCGTCGGGGCATCCAACGTCCCCGTTGCGGATGTCCGAATCTTCAAGGAAAAGGACGGCGAGAACGCCGACTACGTGGTGGTGGCGGAGCCGGGCCGCGCCCACCAGGCCGTGGTGGAGGATTTTGTGGAAGCCGTCCGCGGCGGCGAGACCGTGTGGGGAGCCCACGACGGCTCACTCGCCCTGACCCGTGCCCTGGTGCTCGACGCCTGCTACAAATCCGCCCTCGAACAGCGCGAAGTGAGGCTCTGACATGACTGAAAAACTCAACATCCTGGTCTGGAACGAAGGCGTTCACGAGGCGAACAACCAGCCGGAAACCATGGCTGAGATGTACCCCGCAGGCATCCACGGCGCCGTCGCGGACGGGTTGAAGGGTTTCTACCCGGACGCCGGCATCACCACCGCCACGCTCGGGGACCCGGAACACGGGCTCTCCGAGGAGACCCTTGCCGCCACGGACGTGCTCCTGTGGTGGGGACACGTTGCCCACGGCGAGGTCAGCGACGACGTGGTGGAGCGCGTGCAGAGGCACGTCCTGGGCGGCATGGGGCTGATCGTCCTGCATTCCGGTCACTTCGCGAAGATCTTCACCAGGCTGCTCGGCACCACGTGCTCGCTGAAGTGGCGGAACGAGGGCGAACGGGAGCTCGTGTGGACCGTGAAGCCGTCGCATCCGATTGCCGCCGGCGTGGAAAGCCCCATCGTGATCCCGAAGCAGGAGATGTACGGCGAACTCTTCGACATTCCCGAGCCGGACGACCTTATCTTCATCAGCTCCTTCGAAGGTGGCGAGGTGTTCCGCTCGGGCGTGACGTTCACGCGCGGGAAGGGCCGGATCTTCTACTTCAGCCCGGGCGACCAGGAGTACCCCGTGTACCACCAGCCGCAGATCCGGCAGGTGATCGCCAACGGCGTGGGATGGGTGGCCCAGCCGGGCCGGTTCCGCGAGGAGCCTGGTGTCAGCAACGCCCCGCGGGACTGGTTCCTGAACACCCCCTAAGCGCGAACGGAACCGTGTGGCCCCGCCGCTCCCGCCGCCCTGCCCGCCGGTTGGGGGCGGCGCGTGATAGCAATGAGGGTGATGAAACCCTTTACCCGCTTCCAGCACGCTGACGTCCGCGCCCTATGAGGGACACGATCGGAACGAAGGTTCCCCGCAGCTGGATCCTGCTCGCGTGCATCGGCCTCATTGCCCTCAACATGCGGGGCCCCTTCGTGGCAGTGGCGCCGGTGCTGGGCCTGATGCAGCAGGAGCTCGGGTTTACATCCGTGGAGCTGGGCCTGCTGACCGGGATTCCGGTGCTGTGCTTCTCGCTCGCGGCGCCCCTTGCCTCGCTCGCCGGGCGCCGGTTCGGTGCGGAACTGGCCATCACCCTCACGCTCGCGGGCGTCCTCGCCGGCGTGGCGGTCCGGTCGGCTGGCGGCGGGGCCATGGTGATGGCAGGTACGGTCATCCTGGGCCTGGCCATCACCGTGGGCAACATCGCGGTGCCGCTGATCATCCGGCGCGACTTCTCGCCGCGGCGCCAGGGGACCGCGATGGGCATCTACACTGCTGCCCTGAACGTCGGGTCGTTCTTAACTTCCGTGGTCACGGCACCGCTGGCCGAGCTGGCCGGCTGGAGGGCGGCCATTGCAGGATCGGCTGCCTTCGCCATCGCGGCCGTCGGATTCTGGGTTTTCGCGACCGGGCGCCGGGCCTTCCTCCCGGCAGCCGACGACGGTACGGGCGGCCCGCCGGCTGCCGGCCGCCCGGCGTCGCGCTGGATCACGGTGGGCCTGACGGTCGGTTTCGCCGGCCAGGCGATCTCCTACTACGGCGTGACCGCCTGGCTGCCCACCCTGCTGTCCGATGAACTCGGCATGACACCGGCGGCCGCGGGGGCAGGCTCTTCGCTCTTCCAGATCATGGCCATCGCGGGCAGCCTCGGCGTGCCGCTTGCGGCCCGGTTCGCAAGTACGACGGCGGTTGCGGTCACCTTGGGTGCCATGTGGCTGACCGTTCCGCTGGGGTTGCTGTTCGCTCCCCAGCTGTGGTGGCTGTGGTCTTCGCTCGGCGGAGTGGCGCAGGGCGGGGGCATCACCCTCATCTTCATCGCGATCATCAAGCTCGCCCGGGACCAGGCGTCCGCGGGCCGGATGTCGGCGATCGTCCAGGGCGTGGGCTACGGCGTCGCAGCGCTGGCTCCGACTGTGGTGGGCTACGTCCACAGCTCCTCGGGCACCTGGTCCATGCCGCTGCTGGTGATCCTCGGATCCGTGCTGGCGTTCGTCACGTCCACAACGCTGTCCGTGCGGAAGGTGCCCCGCCAGCGTTAGGCGCGGTCCCGCCGTCGTACTTTCCCTTAACCTCATAGCGCGAACTGGCAGCTAACGCCCTCAGACCGGGGTTTTGGGGTCAGTAGCTGCCAGTTCGCGCTGTGGGGTTGTTCCGCTGCCGGGCCGCCTCCCCGGCCCTCGGGGGTGCCTGTTGCGAAGGGCGTGGCGGCCCGGCGGGCGGAAATCTGTGCCCTGTCTCGCCGGTGGGGACTAGGCGGCGACGAGCTCGTCCTCGATGGCCTCGGCCGTGGCGTCGATGCCCTCGCGGGCCTCGTGCAGGTACCGGGCGTAGGCGGGAACCGTGAGGAAGCTCGGGAACTTGTCGCTCAGCGTGACCTCCTCGAAGATGTCGCGGGCATCGGTGAAGCGGTCGCCGTCGAAGCGCTCCAGCCGGGCGAATTCCTCGTCCAGCATCTCCTCGACCCATTCCCGGCTGATGATCTCGCCGTGGTCCGTGATGGCGCGGGAGTAAATCCACTGCCACAACTGTGAGCGGGAGATCTCGGCGGTGGCGGCGTCCTCCATCAGGTTGTGGATGGCGACGGCGCCGTTGCCGCGCAGCCAGGACTCGATGTAGCGGATGCCTACTTCGATGTTGTTCCGGATGCCCTGTTCGGTGATGGTGCCTGTCGTGGCGGCCACGTTGATCAGGGCGCGGTCGTCCGGGGTGACGTCTTCGCGGAGGCGGTCCAGCTGGTTCGGGCGGTCGCCGAGGACGGCGTCGAACACCTCGCGGCACACGGGAACCAGGTCCGGGTGCGCCACCCAGGAGCCGTCGAAGCCGTCGTTGGCTTCGCGGGTCTTGTCCGCGCGGACCTTTTCGAAGGCGTTGGTGTTGGCTGCCTCGTCCTTGCGGTTGGGAACGGCGGCGGCCATGCCCCCAATAGCCATGGCGCCGCGCTTGTGGCAGGCGCGCACGAGCTGTTCGGTGTAGGCCCGCATGAAGGGCTGGGTCATGGTCACCTGGCCGCGGTCCGGGAGGACGAAGCGCGGGCCGCGGGTACGGAAGTTCTTGATCAGGGAGAAGATGTAGTCCCAGCGGCCGGCGTTCAGGCCCGAGGCGTGGTCGCGGAGTTCGTACAGGATCTCCTCCATCTCGAAGGCGGCGGTGATGGTTTCGATCAGCACCGTGGCGCGGATGGTGCCCTGCGGGATGCCGAGCAGGTCCTGGGCGAGGATGAAGATGTCGTTCCAGAGCCGGGCCTCGAGGTGGTTTTCGATCTTCGGCAGGTAGAAGTACGGGCCCTTGCCCTGGGCCAGGAGGCGGCGGGCGTTGTGGAAGAAGAACAGGCCGAAGTCCACGATGCCGCCGGCGATGGGTTCGCCGTTGATGAGCATGTGCTTCTCGGGCAGGTGCCACCCGCGGGGGCGGACCACGATCGTGGGCAGGTCCTCGGCGGCCCTGAGCTTGTATTCCTTGCCCTCCGGCGACGTGAAATCGATCCGGCGCTCCAGCGCGTCCGTGAGGTTCAGCTGGCCCTGGATGACGTTGCGCCACGACGGCGTGGAGGCGTCTTCCATGTCAGCCAGCCAGACCTTGGCGCCCGAGTTCAGGGCGTTGATGGTCATCTTCTTGTCCACCGGGCCGGTGATCTCCACGCGCCGGTCCTCCAGGCCGGGCGCCGGGGGAGCCACGCGCCAGTGCGGATCGTTCCGGACGGACTCGGTTTCCCGCAGGAAACGCGGATCCTGGCCCCGGGCGATGTCGTCACGCCGTGCCCGCCGGGCCCGGAGCAGCTCCTGCCGCCGGTCCGCAGTCGCCTTGTGCAGCTGCGCAACGAAAGCCAGAGCGTCCGGCGTAAGCACCTCGCCCTGCCGGCAAATCGGCTGAGCGGTCAAAGTAATCCCATTGATCGTGAAGTTGTCAGTGAAGCTGTTCATTTCAGTCTCTCCTTAAAGAGAAGAAGGGAAGTCAGACGGCGGGTGGTGACATATGCACCAGGCGTCAGGTGCGGTGCCCGCAAGGCCGAAGCGGCCGGTACTGCGGCAGCCTGCGTAAAGGGGCCCTGTGCCCGCCCCCGACCGAGTTCTACGAGGTCATGGGGGCGGGCATGGGGATAGCAGGCAGAGCAGTGCCGGTCCGAAGGCCGGAGGTGGGCCGGACCGAAGGCCGGAGGCGACGGCCGCCGTCGAGCGTAAGCGTTAGTGGAACTGGCCTTCTTCTGTGGATCCCACGAGGGCCAATGTGGATGCGTTCGGGTTGAGCGCAGTGGAGATGTCGTCGAAGTAGCCGGTGCCGACTTCGCGCTGGTGCTTGGTTGCGGTGTAGCCGCGGGACTCGGAGGCGAATTCCTTTTCCTGGAGTTCGACGTAGGCGCTCATGCCTTCGCGGGCGTAGCCGTGGGCGAGGTCGAACATCGAGTAGTTCAGGGCGTGGAATCCGGCCAGGGTGATGAACTGGAAGGTGAAGCCCATCGCGCCGAGTTCACGCTGGAACTTGGCGATGGTGGCGTCGTCCAGGTGCTTGCGCCAGTTGAAGGACGGCGAGCAGTTGTAGGAGAGCATCTGGTCCGGGAACTCGGCCTTGACGGCCTCGGCGAACTTGCGGGCCAGCTCCAGGTCCGGGGTGCCGGTTTCCATCCAGATGAGGTCCGAGTAGGGGGCGTAGGCCTTGGCGCGGGCGATGCAGGGTTCGATGCCGTTGCGGACCTTGTAGAAGCCCTCCGGGGTGCGTTCGCCGGTGATGAATTCCTGGTCGCGTTCGTCGACGTCGGAGGTGATCAGGGTGGCCGCCTCGGCGTCGGTGCGGGCGATGACGACGGACGGGGTGCCGGCGACGTCGGCGGCCAGGCGGGCCGCGTTCAGGGTCCGGACGTGCTGCTGGGTGGGGATCAGCACCTTGCCGCCGAGGTGGCCGCACTTCTTCTCCGAGGCGAGCTGGTCCTCCCAGTGCACACCCGAGGCGCCGGCCTGGATCATCGACTTCATCAGCTCGTAGGCGTTCAGCGGGCCGCCGAAGCCGGCCTCGGCGTCGGCGACGATCGGGACCATCCAGTCCTCGACCGTCTGGATGCCTTCGGAGAACTCGATCTGGTCCGCGCGGAGCAGGGCGTTGTTGATGCGGCGGACCACCGTGGGGACCGAGTTGGCCGGGTACAGGGACTGGTCCGGGTAGGTGTGGCCGGAGTTGTTCGCATCCGCGGCGACCTGCCAGCCGGAAAGGTAGATGGCGCGCAGGCCGGCCTTGACCTGCTGGACGGCCTGGTTTCCGGTCAGGGCGCCCAGGGCGTTGGTGTACTTGCCTTCCTTGTGCTCCTCGGTGAGCTGCTTCCACAGTTTCTCGGAGCCGCGGCGGGCCAGGGTGTGCTCTTCGGAGACCCGGCCGCGGAGGCGGACGACATCCGTTGCCTTGTAATCACGGGTCACACCTTCCCAGCGCGGGTTGGCAGCCCACTCGAGCTCCAGTGCGGCGGCCTGCTGTTCGGGCGTCTGCTGGGTGGGCTCAAATGCTGCAGTCATCTTTGTCTCCTTGTTAGCTCCCGGGCCATTCCGGGAGTTCTTGGTTCCGGCCCGACCTTCGCTGCGCCTTTGCAGCTCCGGCCGGCTTTTCCGGTGGTGTTTCTTTCCGTGACACCTACTTTTCTGCACTTTCCAACACCTTTCTAGGGGAAAAGGATGGAAAGAAATGCACTTCTTCACGTATTCTTCAGAAATGTCGCCTTCAAGCTGGAACAGGGAAGTATCGCAGCCGTCGTCACCGCAGTCGACGGCTGAACTGGACGTTATCTCGCTCGGTCGCCGCGTCCGCCACCTGCGCAAGCAGGCGGGGCTGACGCTGGATGACCTGAGTGCCGCCGTCGGCACCGCACCGAGCCAGTTGAGCCTCATTGAGAATGGCAAGAGGGAACCCAAACTCGGCCTGCTGCAGCACCTGGCAACGGCACTCAACGTCAGCATTGACCAGTTGCTCGGAGCCGAACCGCCCAGCCGCCGGGCAGGCCTGGAGATCGAGCTCGAACGCTACCAGCGGGGCCCGCTCTACGGGTCGCTGAACCTGCCCAAAATCCGCATCAGTTCGCGGTTGCCGATGGATGTCCTGGAGGCGCAGGTGGGGCTGCTGCACGAGCTCGAACGCAAGATGAACGAGCAGGTGGCGACGCCGGAGGAGGCCCGCCGCGCGAACGGCGAGCTGCGTGCCATGATGCGTGAGCGTGGTAACTATTTCCCGGAGTATGAGGCGGAGGCGCAGAAGGTCCTCAAGGGGGTCGGCTACACCACCGGTCCGCTCAGCCAGCACGTCATTGCTGACATCGCTGAGAACCTCGGTTTCAGCCTCCATCACGTGGGCGACCTGCCGCATTCCACGCGTTCGGTGACCGATTTGAAGAACCGCAAAATTTATCTGACGCAGAGCGAACGGCAGGACCACGACCCCCGCTCCGTGCTCCTCCAGGCCTTGGGGCACTACGTGCTGGGCCATGAAACGCCCCGCAACTACGGCGATTTCCTCGCGCAACGGGTGGCCACGAACTATTTCGCCGCGGCCCTCCTCCTTCCCGAGCAGGCAACCGTGGAATTTTTGCAGAAAGCCAAGGCGGCGAAGGAGATCGCGGTCGAGGACATCCGGGATGCCTTCGCCGTATCCTACGAGACAGCAGCCCACCGTTTCACCAACCTGGCCACCAAACATCTGGGCATCACCACGCATTTCCAGAAGACGCACCAGAGCGGGATCATCTACAAGGCGTATGAGAACGACGGCGTGAATTTTCCGCAGGACCACACGGGCGCCATTGAGGGTCAGCCGTCGTGCAAGGCCTGGACTTCCCGTGCCGTGTTCGATGTTCCGGACAAGTTCAGCGCCTACAGCCAGTACACGGATACGGCGTCGGGCACGTACTGGTGCACCGCCCGGACGGAACGGTCCGCCAGCGGGCAATTCTCGCTGAGCATCGGTGTCCCGTACCAGCACGTGAAGTGGTTCCGCGGACGGGAAACCACGGCCCGGGCCACCTCCAACTGCCCCGACCCCACCTGCTGCAAACGGCCGCCGGCCGCGCTCACATCCGAGTGGGCAGGCAATGCCTGGCCCTCGGCCCGGGCCCACTCCCACCTGCTCGCGGCCATGCCCCCGGGCGCCTTCCCCGGCGTGGACGAGACCGAGGTGTACACGTTCCTGCAGGCTCACTCGGGTAGCTGACCAACACCGCCGCAGTTCTTCCGGGTCTTTGACAAGGCTTCCGCGGTTTTCGCCGGCTTGCCCGTCGCACTCACGCACTTTTGGGGGAGGCCTCACGACCGATAGCGGCTCGCGTGCGCGGCCACCCGGCGGGGGAAACTTCTTCGTTATGCATCCCGTAATAAAGGACGCCGTGCAAGACCCGAAGGCTTTCCTGACTGCCGGACCAGCGCCCGGTCTGCCCCAGGAAGTGCATGTATTCGTGCAGGGCGGCACAGAAAGAGGCTGCGACCTCGGTATTACGCGCATTGAGCGACACGACAAGTTTAGCGATGAGTCTCGGGTCCATTGCGGTCACGGCGGCGCCGCCCGAGATGTCGGCGTAAACCGGGAAGAACTCGATCATATGCTCCAATACGGGACGGTGGTCTGGCAGTATCCCGTGGTCCCGATGCCAAATTATGAATTCGACCAGGGATCCCATTTCCTGATCGCGTTGGCGCGAGGCCATGGAAACTGGTCTGAGGGCGGTTTTCGCGGCAGGGTGCCCGCTGCGGGGCTTCCGTCTGGGCTGCCGGCGACGGCGCGTTTTGTTGGCCAAGATCGAATCCTCACTGTGGTTTGTTGGAGAGGCTGAGTGCCTTTCCAACAACGCTATGAGTGCGGAACCCAGGGCCTCAACGGTCAGCATCCGTATGTGGAAAACAGGCAGGCACGGGCCACCGCCAGAACACCGCCACCAGCCAACCTGAATCCCCCGCCAAGCTGATCGGACTATATTGGCCCTTGTCAGCCCACCAACGCGATTGCGGGAGCGTGCACCCATGGCCAAGGAACTTGCCACCCAGCTCATCGAACAACTCCAGGCTGCCGGCGTCCAGCGGATCTACGGAATCGTCGGGGACAGCCTCAATCCGATTGTCGACGCCGTCCGCCAGACCGGCGGCTCACAGCAGCGCGGCATTGACTGGATCCACGTCCGGCACGAAGAGGCCGCCGCCTTTGCCGCCGCGGCCGAGGCCCAGCTGACAGGAAAACTTGCTGTGTGCGCCGGTTCGTGCGGCCCGGGCAACCTGCACCTGATCAACGGACTGTACGATGCGAACCGCTCCGGCGCACCTGTTCTGGCCATCGCCTCGCACATCCCGAGCAAGCAGATCGGCAGCGGCTTCTTCCAGGAAACCCATCCGGACCGGATCTTCAACGAATGCTCCGTCTACTCGGAACTCATCAGTACGGCGGAACAGGCGCCGCGGGTGATGCACAGCGCCATCCAGCACGCCGTCGCCTTGGGCGGCGTCGCCGTCGTGACCCTTCCCGGTGATATCGCCGGGCTGGAGGCCACGGGCGAAACCCCGCTGCCCGCAAAGTTCCGGCCCGCAACCCTGACACCGGACGCCGAAAGCGTCAGGGAGCTCGCCGATGCCATCAATGCGGCCGGCAAGGTTGCCATCTTCGCCGGGGTGGGCACGCAGGGCGCCCATGACGAGGTGATCGCGCTCGCGGAACTGATCGGCGCGCCGGTCGGGCACACCCTGCGGGGCAAGGACTTCCTGCAGTACGACAATCCATACGACATCGGCATGACCGGGCTGCTGGGCTATGGCGCCGCGGCGGAGGGGATCGAGGACGCGGACCTGCTCCTCCTGCTGGGCACAGACTTCCCCTACGACCAGTTCCTGCCCGGAACCCGCACGGCCCAGGTGGACCGTGCCGCGCACCGACTGGGCCGTCGGACCGACGTCGACATCGCCGTCCACGGCGACCTGCTGCCTACCCTAAACGCGCTGATGCCCCTGCTGGCGCCGAAGAAGAGCCGCCGCTTCCTCAACCAGATGCTAAAGAAGCACGACAGGCTCATGAACAAAGCCGTCGGCGCCTACACCCGCAAGGTGGAAAAGAAGCAGCCGATCCATCCGGAATATGCGGCGTCCCTCCTGGACCAAATGGCGGCCGAGGACGCCATTTTCACTGCGGACACCGGCATGTGCAACGTCTGGACCGCCCGCTACATCAACCCGCTGGGCACGCGCCGGCTGATCGGCTCGTACTTGCACGGCTCGATGGCCAACGCGCTGCCGCACGCGATCGGCGCGCAGGTGGCGTACCCGGGGCGCCAGGTCATTTCGGTGTCCGGCGACGGCGGGCTGTCCATGCTGCTCGGCGAGCTCATCACCGTTGCCGCCCATCGGCTGCCGGTCAACGTGGTGGTCTTCAATAATTCCACCCTGGGCATGGTCAAGCTGGAGATGCTGGTGGACGGCCTGCCGGACTTCGGTGTGGACGTGCCCGACGCCGACTACGCCGCCGTGGCCCGCGCCCTCGGCTTCCACGCGGTGCGCGTCACGGATCCCGCCCGGATTGAGGACGCTTACCGTGAGGCGTTCGCCCATCCGGGGCCGTCGCTGGTGGAGCTCATCACGGATCCCAAGGCACTGTCGATCCCGCCGAAAATCACCGGCTCGCAGGTCCTCGGGTTCGCCACCGCCATGTCCAAGGTGGTCCTGAACCGTGGCGCCGGCGAGGCCGTGAGCATGGCGCGCAGCAACCTCCGGAACATTCCGCGGAGGTAGTGGCTCACCGTTAGGTGCGCCGGGCAGAGGGTGCCAAAAAACGACGGCGGGCCCTCCCGCCGTCGTCTCCCTCCGGCGTCGTACGCGGCCGACGGCGGGCGGTACCGACGACGGTTACCGCACCCGGCGTTCAGGGGCCAGAAAGGCCGCATGAGAGCGCGTTGCCGAAAACGTTGCGGAAAATGGGAGAGCGTCGGGCGGGTGAGACCAAAGCGACGGCAAACCGTGACCGGGCGGGCATCGTTACTGTCTGACCCCGCTGGTTGACTGATCACATACGGTGTTCTCCGGATGAGCCGAGGACTGCAATGGACAGGATTCGAATGGCCAAAATAGTGGCGGCCTCGGCCGTAGTCGCGCTTTCGACGGCGTGTTCGGCGCCGGTGCCGGGACTGGTGAAGGCCGGCGGCGTGGAGCGGGTTTCGGTGGATGGCACGGCTTACGCCGCTGAACTCCGTGCTTTCCGGGACTCCGCCCTTGGGCTCGGCCAGGCGCTGCTGGCGGACGGCGGGGACGGTTCGGGCGGGAACGTGGTGTTCTCGCCGGGAAGCCTGCTGATTGCGCTGGCGATGCTTCGAGCTGGTGCTTCCGGGGAATCGGCTGCCGAGCTGGACAGTGTTGTGGGTTTCCCAGAGAAGAGGGATGAGGCCATGAATGCGCTGCTCGCGTCCCTGGCGAAGTTCGACGGCGACCCCGGCACTGTAGACGAGGACAACCCGCCGCGGCAGCCTGTCATGCATGCCGCCAACGGATTGTTCGTGGACAAGGACGTGCCAACCGGCGAGGCATTCCTCGGCACGCTGGCGAGGCACTACGGGACCGGCGTGTATCCGGTCGATTTCAGCGATGAGGGCGCCACCAAGCCCGCAATCGATGCCTGGGTGGACAGCAACACGGGCGGCCGGATCAGGCAGGTGCCGGCGAAGTACGATCCCCGGAACACCTTCAGCCTGCTCAACGCCCTGTACTTTGCGGCAGCGTGGCAGACCCCGTTTGACCCGAGTGACACCTCGGACATGCCCTTCACCACGGGCGGGGGAGAGGAGATCGACGTCCCCGCCATGCATAACCGGCTAGAGATGAAGTACGCGGCAGGCACCGGCTGGCGGGCCGTGGACCTGCCGTATGCCGAGGGATTCGTGATGCGTCTGGTCCTGCCGGAAGCTATCGACTCCGATGCCCTATTCAGGGCACCTCAACTCAGGGAAATCGCGGATGCGATGGACACCGCGCCTCTGGAGACGGTGCAGATTCAGCTGCCCCGCTGGGACCACAAATGCAGCTTCGACCTGCGCCCGGTCCTGGAAGCCGCCGGACTGCATAAGACGCTCACCACCACTGAGGACTTCAACGCGATTCAGCCGCGGATGACCATCACGCAGGCTGCGCAGGCCGCCAACATCACGGTGGCCGAGAAGGGAACCGTGGCTGCCGCGGTAACCCAGATCAACGGCATGGTCACCGGCGCGCCGCCCCGGCCCGAGCACACCATCGACTTCGACCGGCCGTTCCACTACCAGATCGTGCACGCCGAAACCGGGCTGCCGCTGTTCATGGGAACAGTGGCTGACCCCCGATCCTGACCCGGCCCCGCTGCTGACTAGCGCGGGCCGCCCTGCCAGAGAGCTTCGAACGGGGCACCCGAGGCCACGCGGTTGCGTATGCCGGCGGCGACGAAGTCCTTGGCCGTCCGCGCTGCCTCCAGCGGGGATGCACCCTTGGCCAGCTCGGCCGTCACTGCCGCGGCGAGCGAGCAGCCGGCGCCGGAGACGGCCACCTCGCCCACCTTCGGAGCGGTGAGGACCTCGAGGGTCTCGCCGTCGTAGAAGACGTCGACGGCGTCGGGCCCGGACAGGCGCACGCCGCCCTTGGCCAGCACGGATGCTCCGCTCAGCTCGTGGATCCGGATGGCCGCAGCCTTGAGGGAGTCGACGTCGGTAATCTCCAGGCCGGACAGTGATTCCGCCTCGAAGTGGTTGGGCGTGACGAACGTGGCGAGCGGCAGGATCTGCGCCTTGAGCGCCTGGTCAGTGTCCAGCGCGTGGCCCGGCTCCTGGCCCTTGCAGATCAGCACCGGGTCCAGGACAACATTGCTGAACGCACCCGCAGCCAGCGCGGATGCAACGGTCGAAATGGTGGCCGGGCTGCCCAGCATGCCGATCTTCACGGTGTCCAGCACGGACGGTGCGCCCGAAGCGGCACCGTAGGCCGCCGTCGTCGCCTCAATCTGGTGCGCGATGACTTCCTGGTCCACGGGAACGAAGCGGTGGTTCCAGTCATTCTTTGGGTCGAAGGAGACGATGCACGTGAGGTTGGCGATGCCGAAAACGCCAAGTTCCTGGAAAGTCTTCAGGTCAGCCTGGGCTCCGGCGCCGCCCGTCGCCTCCGAGCCGGCGATGGTCAGGACGACGGCGGGAGCGGCGGCGGTGCCGGAAACGTCGTCGGACACGGTATTGGACGCCAAAGCGGAGGAGTCAAACGCGGTAGAAGTCATGCCCCCATCCTGCCACCGGCCGCGCGGCGCCCGCATTGTGCTCATGAACAATATGACCAAAACGGGCGGTGGCCCCTGTCACAGGCCGTAGGGTGGCGGGCGGCGTTGCTTTCTTTCCGCGCCGAATCCAGGAAGGTTCACTGATGAGCACCCAACTGTCAGAAGCAGCACAAACCCGCCGGGCGGTCGGCAACATCCTCAAAGGCTCCGCCGGCAACCTCGTGGAGTGGTACGACCTCTACGTCTACACAGTCTTCGCGGCGTACTTCCAGGCAGACTTCTTCAATTCCAAAGACGAGCTCCAGGCCGGGCTGGAAGCGATGGCGGTCTTCTCGACATCGTTCCTCATGCGCCCCATCGGCAGCTGGTTCTTCGGACGATACGCTGACCGCAACGGGCGCAAGGCGGCCCTGACCCTCAGCGTAACCCTGATGTCCGCGGGGTCCTTCGCGATCGCGATCCTCCCGACGAAGGATGTCATCGGGATCTGGGCCCTGGTCCTGCTGATCCTCATCCGTGTGCTGCAGGGCTTCTCCGTGGGCGGCGAATACGGCACCAGCGCCACGTACATGTCCGAGGCCGCCACGTCCAAGCGCCGCGGCTTCTTCTCCAGCTTCCAGTACGTGACCCTTGTCGGCGGCCAGATGCTGGCCCTGCTGGTTCTGGTGATCCTGCAGAACTCCCTGGGCGACGGCCTGCTGAAGGAATGGGGCTGGCGCATCCCGTTCGCCATCGGCGGCGTTGCGGCGCTGGTGGTCCTGTGGCTGCGGCGCTCCATGGAGGAGACGGTTTCCGCGGAGCAGGTCGAGGCGGCCAAGGCTCCCGCCGTATCCGGCCAAGCCCAGCCGGGCACCCTGCGGCTTCTGTTCAACGAGCACTGGAAGCCGCTGCTGATCTGCATCGGCGTGACCCTGGGCGGCACCGTGGCCTTCTACACCTACACCAACTTCATCCTGAAGTTCATGAACGATACGTCCGGCATCGCCAAGACCGACACGTCCGTGATCAACTTCTGGGCGCTGTTCATCTTCATGCTGCTCCAGCCCGTCTACGGCATCATCTCCGACAAGGTGGGCCGCAAGCCGCTGCTCCTTTGGTTCGGCATTACCGGTGTGCTGTTCACCTGGCCGCTGCTCTCCACCCTGGCCGGCACCAAGGACCCCTTCACGGCGTTCCTGCTGATGATGGGCGGCCTGCTGATCGTGGGCGGCTACACCTCCATCAACGCCCTGGTGAAGGCCGAGCTCTTCCCGGCATCCATCCGCGCGCTGGGCGTCGGTCTGGGCTACGCCATCGCCAACTCACTCTTCGGCGGCACTGTCCCGCTGATCGGCGCGGCGCTGCAGAAGTCGAACCAGGTGGATCTGTTCTTCACGTACGTCACCGTCGCGATCGGTGTGTCCCTGCTGGTCTACATCTTCGCGCTGAAGAACAAGAAGACCACGCACCTGGACCGCGAACAGGGCCACGCCTGGTCCGGCACGGCTGCAGGCGCGGGGCGCAAGGATGGCGACGAGGACTTCGTCAACGCCTGACCTCCGCTGGCGGTCAACACAACAACGCACGCCGGCGGGCGGCTGGGGGTCGTCGTATACCCGGACGAAGTTCCGGATGCTGAGCCGGCCGACGGCGGTGGAGGCGCCCAGGCCGGCTGCAGCCAGGAACATGGGCGGGTGCTCGAGACCTCCGAACGGCAGTCCGACCGCCGCCCCCTAGTATTCCGAAGGCTGCTACGTGCAGCCACTGGTTTCGGACCGGCCGCAGCAGGAGACCAAGGGGCATCCCCAAGCCCCAGCCGATGAACACCGCCGGAAGTGCGCCTATGAGGAAGGCGACGACAGCAACAAAGGCTCCGCTGGTCTGGCTGCCGGGGCAAGCCCGGCTGCCGCTCCGAACAAAACACAAAATGTCAGTTGTGCCACCAGTATGCCCAGCCACACCGAGCGTGCAGGCAGCACCACCCTCGGCTGACGGTGGCCGTGCTTTCTCAAGCTGCTGGTCTGGTTCATGCGTCCCCCTGGACGGCTGATGCTCCGCCAGTCTACGGTGGCGGCGCTGGTGGGCGGCCTCCCGGGTGGGACAATGGAGGGCGGTTTCGGCGGCCAGCCGGCGGGGCCCGTCCAGTGCTAATACAGCCGGCCGCCAGACCCCTTGGTCGGGACGCAGGCAGCCGAGCGAACCACTACGAATGGAACCCCCCATGACCACCGCCCAGTCCTCCGTGCCGAAAGCAGCGCCGAAATTCGCCTCGGTCGGCTCCCCCTACTTCGGGATCATGCTCGCCGTCATGGCCGTGGTGCTGATCCTGTCCAACATCGGTGCCTCCAAGGGCGTGGCATTCGGCCCAATCGTCACGGACGGCGGCTTTTTCCTGTTCCCGCTGGCGTACATCTTGGGCGACGTCATCAGTGAGGTTTACGGCTTCAGGGTGGCCCGGAAAGCCATTGTCACCACGTTCGCCCTGTCCGTCTTCGCCTCGCTTTGCTACTGGGTGATCATTGCGCTGCCCGGCTTCGACGACTATTTCGGCACCGCCAAGCAGGCCGCCCTCGAAGGCGCCATCGGCCCGGTTCCGCAGATTGTGCTGGCCTCGCTTCTGGCGTTCTTCGCCGGGCAGACCATCAACTCCTGGATCCTGGTCCGGATGAAGGCGCGCACCGGGGAGAAGTCCCTGTGGGCGCGCATCATGGGCTCGTCAGTGGCAGGCGAATTTGTGGACACGCTGATCTTCTGCAGCATCGCGGCCTCGGTGATCGGCATCAGTGACTTCGGCATGTTTGTGAACTACGTGCTGGTGGGTTTCCTTTACAAGACCCTCGTGGAGTTCCTCTTCGTTCCCGTGACAACCCTGGCCATCGGCTGGGTCAAGAAGCGCGAACCGAGCTACGCGTAGTTCGGCTCTGCGCCCGTTTCGACGGTTCCCTGCCCGTTCGACGTTCCGCAACGTCTAACGGGCAGGGAACCGTCGAAACGGGGCGGGCTGTGTACCACCCGATCCCACTTCCAGCGCCCGAAGCAGCCGGTACTTGAACTCCTGTTCCCGAAACAGGTCCTTCCACTCCACCCGGACGAAAACCCACCCCTGCTCCATGAGCACCTTTTCTCGCCGGCGCTCCTCGAACACGACCTCGCTCGTGGGCCGGAAATCAAAGTACTTTGTCTTGCCATCGAACTCCAGAGCAACCTTTCGCTCGGGCCATGCAAAGTCCAGGCGGTGCTCGCCCAAGGATGTCCGCACCACGAATTGGAGCTCGGGTGGCGGAATCCTGAGCCTGTGGATGAGTTCCCGGGTCAAGCTCTCACCTGCAGATTCGGAGCGGGCATCCACCAACTCCAGTGCCCGGCGCAATGCTACAACCCCGTTACGGCCCGCCAACGCGGTGCAGTAGTCCTGCAGCAGGTGCAAGTCGGCCCCCAGACGGGCGGCGTGGTCCACGAGAATCAGGGATTGGCGCACGTTAAACATCAGGCAGCAGTCCACTACAGTCCGCTCCAACGAGGTGCACGGCAGGTCATCCACAAAGGTCACCTCACGGCTGCTCAGACGCCGGGTATGGGCCGCCACGTCGCGCCCGTGCGAGACACCCGACGGGCAGCCAGCCTGGGTCAGATGGACCACACCGTCGACGCCCCACAGATGGAGCCTCTGCAGGCTGGCGCCTGAAGTGTGGCTGTAAACGAAGCCACCGGCCGACGTCGTCCGTGTTCCGTGCGCATGGGCAAAAATAAGCTGGCGACGGCGGCCCGCGGCGTTCAGGCCCGTCCACCAGCTACCTCGCGCATAGCAGCCGCGGCGCACTCGGATGAGGCTGCCTTCGCCAACCAGTTGGGCGATTGCCCGCGAATTCAGGCCGTGCTGCAGGAGCTGGTCTGTGCGCCACAGGTTCTCCGTCACGGGCAATGCAGGGACACGTGAGTTCATCTCTCCACCTTGGCCACGGCAGTGACGGAGCCACAGAGACTCCCGCTCTTATGTGGAGAACGCCGCTTCGACGGTTCCCTGCCGCTTCGACGTTCCGCGACGTCTGGTGCGCAGGGAACCGTCGAAACGGCGCGCCACAGGCCCTAGGAGTAATACCGCCCCAGGGTCTCGGCCTTGAACTCGAAGAAGTCGCCGGACTCGATGGCCAGCCGCGCGTCGTCCACCATCTTCACCACGAAGCGCTCGTTGTGGATGGAGATGAGCGTGGCCGAGAGCATCTCCTTGGCCTTGAACAGGTGGTGGATGTACGCGCGCGAATAGTTCAGGCAGGCGTAGCAGTCGCAGCCGTCCTGCAACGGGCCGAAGTCGCGCTTGTACTTGGCGCCGGACAGGTTGAAGCGGCCGTCGGGCGTGTAGAACGCCGAGTTGCGGGCCACGCGGGTGGGGGAGACGCAGTCGAAGGTGTCGGCGCCGTTCTCGATGGCCGTGAAGATGTCGTCCGGCTCGGAGATGCCCAGCAGGTGCCGCGGCTTGTTCTCCGGCAGTTCCTCGTTGCACCAGCGCACGATGGTGCCCAGGTTCTCCTTCTCGAGGGCGCCGCCGATCCCGTATCCGTCGAAGGCCATGGCACCGAGGTCGCGGCAGGCCTTGCGGCGCAGGTTCTCGTACTGGGCGCCCTGGATCACGCCGAACAGCGCCTGGTACGGCTTGCCCGGGCGTTCGTCAGTGAGCCGGAAGTGCTCCTCGATGCACCGCAAAGCCCAGCGCCGGGTGCGCTCCAGCGATTCCTCCTGGTAGCCCCGTGAGTTCTGCAGCGTGGTGAGCTCGTCGAACGCGAACATGATGTCTGCGCCGATCTGATGCTGGACCTCCATGGAGATCTCGGGCGAGAAGCGGTGGCGGTCGCCGTTGAGGTGGCTCTTGAACCAAACGCCGTCCTCGTCCACGTGGGCCAGCCGCTCCTTGCCCGGCGCCACAGCATCGTCGGGGACGGCGGTATCCGCCACCGGCACCGTCTTCATGTCGATGACCTTCTTGAACCCCGACCCGAGGCTCATCACCTGGAAGCCGCCCGAATCTGTGAAGGTGGGCCCGGGCCAGTTCATGAAGGCGCCCAGGCCGCCGGCTTCGTCCAGGATCTCGGGGCCGGGCTGCAGGTACAGGTGGTAGGCGTTGGCCAGCAGGGCCTGGGCGCCGAGTTCGGCCATGGACTCGGGAAGCACGGATTTCACCGTGGCTTTGGTGCCGACGGCGATGAAGGCCGGCGTCTGGATCTCGCCGTGCGGGGTGGTGATGGTGCCGGTCCGGCCCAGGAACCCGCCTCCGTTGGCGCTCTCCTGTTCGGGGGCGGGGCTGCATGTTTCAGTGAGCCGCTTGCCCACCCGGAAGGAGAACTCCGACTGGCGGGCGGCAGGCACCGGTGCAGGCGGGAAGGAGGGGTCAGGATTGGCTGGCACGGTTCAAGTGTGCCAGCTAACAGCCGCGGACCCTTACTGGAGGGGTTCTGATGTGGGGTAGTTCTCAGAGCGCCAGTCGTCCCACAGGGAGCGGATCGTTTCCATGCTGTTCGCGCCGAGATCGTACAGCGAGAGGATCACCAGCGATCCGCCGTCGGGCCTTTTCTCGGGGATCACGGGCTGGTCGGCCACGATCAGCAGGCCCTCACCGTGCTCCGCGTAGCTGTGCACGGTGAGGCCCACCTGGTGGTTGGTCTTGTGCCAGACCCTGCCCGAGACTTCCTCGCCGGTGCCGAGGGTGAGCGAATACTCTTCGCCGGGGGCGGGAATGTCCTTGAGCCCGAGTTTCTCGATTGCGGACCCGCCGCTGCCGGGGACGGAGAAATAGCAGGTCCGGCGCTGGCCGTGGGGATGGCGCTCCAGCGCGAACCTCAGCTGCTGCAGGAAGATGAGCCATCCTTGGGTGATGTCCTCGTCCCACGCGGCCCATTCCGAGTTGTGGTCCACGCCGGCGCGGGTGACACTGACCTCTGTCCCGGTGGGCACGGGTTTCAGCGTAAAGACGTCGCCGCCGTCGACGGTCAGCGTGGTGTGGTCCGGCCCTTCGACCACGTTCTTGCCGAAGTAGATCTCATTGATTTCCTCGGCCAATTCGTCGGTTTCCCAGCCATGCCACTGCGCGATTTTCGAGGGTTCACGCAGCATCGTCCAAACCTGCGGCGCGTCCGAATTGATCACAACGCTGAGATTGTTCGTCATGGCCTGAATCTACAACTTGGGGTGCAACCCGGGCTAGAGCAAATTTCTGTGGAAAACGGGTTCAGCCGTCCCAGCGGCAGGCCCGGGGCTGCCTAGGCCCGCACGGATTCCAGTTCGTTCGCAATCCGCCGCTCCAGTTCCGATGCGCTGATGGTCTGCGATCCTCCGTGGGCGCGAAGGAACAGCAGCGATTCCAGGCGCAGCAACCGCCACTCGCGCTCCGCCTCATGGTTGGAGTTGTCGATGGAGCGGAAAATCTCTTTGTCGTACAGGTTCGGCTCGTTGAGAGAGCGTTGGCGCACCCTGGCCTGCATCCGCGCCTTGAACGGATCCGTCTCCTGGTTGTCCGGAGCCCGGAGCAGCTTCTCATACACGGCGGCGCGGTCTTTGTGCCCTGTCTGCCGGCACACGTAGCTGGACAGCGCGAGCGACGCCTCCACCGATCCCCAGCGCCCCGGGTTGCCGTCGAACGGCAGCACGTTCAGCAGGTCGGCGACCGCCAGCGCGGCCTCGGCGTCCTTGAGCATGACGAACAGCTCATGCGCGAGGTCGCTCAGGTCCTTCAGGCAGCTGCCGGACTTGGTGTTGATGCCCTTGACCAGCTTGTCGGCCAGCAGTTGCACCCCGGCGGAGTCCGGATGGGCCTCCGCCACGGCTTCCACCACGGATTCAGGGGTTCCGGAGGGCTCCGGGATGAGGGCAAGATCATCGACGCTGGGGCCGATCACCACCGGGGTGGTGGACGGCAGGGGAGGCACGACGACGGCGGCGGGCGCCGTCCGTGCAGGCTCCGCGGGTGCTTGGTCCCCCACTACGCTGTTCGCCACTACGGAAAGGGCGGTGCCGGCGTCGGACGCCTGGGCGTCCGACGTTTGGGCGGGACCATCCGCCGTTCCGGCGCCGTCTGCAGGCGCGGCACCTTCGCCGACGCCTGCGGTCTTCACAGCGTCATTGCCGGCGTCTTCCGGGGCGGGGAAGTCGCCAACCGCGGGTTCGGGGATCCGCACGGACGAGCCGGCCGCGATGCGCAGCGTGCCGCCGCCGGTGAGGGTGGCAAGGATAATGGCGGGGCTGCCGAAATCATCGGTTTCGACTTCTACGGAGTGGATTTCCGCTGACCGCTTGCCATCCGGCAAGAGCAGGTGGTCGCCCGCCCGCAGAGAGCCCGCCTGCTGTTCACGGTAGGTCTTGGCAGCTGCAGGGTGGTTCATCGGGAGTCCTTAAGTTCTCTTGCGGTCCGCCCAACAGTCTACAAAGGAGAGGCTGCGAAGTCGGGGAGGCGCGGGCGCCCGGGCGTTAGCTGCCGACGCCGGCGTAGGCCAGGGCCTGCTTCACCAGGGCGCCGCGGCCGCCGGCGAACTCGAGCTGCACGCCGTCGCTGAGCACTTCCTGGGGCGTCATCCAGGTCAGCTCCAGCGCGTCCTGGCGGGGGTCGCATTCGCCGGTCACGGGGATGATGTAGGCGAGCGACACGGCGTGCTGGCGGTCGTCCGTGAAGCCGGTGTGCGAGGGGGCGGGGAAGTATTCGGCCACGGTGAAGGGCACGGGGCTGATGGGGAGCTGAGGGAATGCCAGCGGGCCGAGGTCCTTTTCCATGTGGCGCAGCAGGGCGGCTCGGATGGTCTCGCGGTAGAGCACCCGGCCGGAGACGAGCGACCGGACCATGGTGCCGTCCTCGTCTGCCTGCAGGAGCGTGCCCACCTCATTCACGAACCCGAGTGGATCCAGCCGGACCGGCACCGCCTCCACGTAGACCATCGGAAGCCTGCCTCGGGCTTCGAAGAGATCTTCGTCCGAGAGCCAGCCGGGGTTGGGGTCAGGGGTGCGCACGTTCATGAGTCATTTTTACCCCATCGCCACAGGTCCGGCCGCCGAGGCGTGAGATTCCACCGTTTAGAGGCAGGCAAAGCGACGAGATTTCACCCCTCGATTTGCCGCCCGACGACGAGCGCCGCGGGTAGGGGAGCGGGGCTACGACGGGCGCCGGACGGAGATCCAGAGCGGTGCCCGCTGGGCTGCCGCGCCGTCATTGTCCGGGTGAGGCACATGCAGGGTGCGTCCGAAGGCCTCCTCGGTCAGCGTAACGTCGTGTCCTGCGGCAGTGAGTCGGTCCTGCAGGGCGCTTAGGTCGCCGGCGTACTCGAACCCCAGTCCTGCGTGCGCCGCGCCGGTACCTGGCCGGGCCATCAGGACACCGCCGTTCTTGGCCGTGAAGTCGGCGGTTTCGTCGTCGTCGGGGACCGGCCGGAAACGCGCGCCGATGTCCCGCAGCGCCTGGGCGGCGGCTGTCACATCCTCGCTGAACCAGACCTCCACCACGGCCAGCGCCGGATCCGCATCCGCGCAGAGGGCCCCGTGGGCGGCTTTGTCGGCGAAGAAGCTGAAGCCGTCCGCACCCGTGATCCGGCAGGAGTCGCCGTGGTCCGCCCGGACAAGCTCGGCGGAGGAGGTGTCCGATTCCGCGCCGGATTGGTTGGTGCGCCGGGCAAACTCCTCGAGGTCACCGACCTCCACGCCGAAATGCGTGACGCCGTCCTCCGCCGCGCCCCGATCGGCCTGGTGCAGCGCCAGCCGCCCCGCCCCGGCGTCGTACTCCCGCCAGGAGCCCTCATCGGTGGACTTGATCATCCCCAGGTCGGTGAGGAGCCGCTCCCAGGGTTCAACCCGGGACGTGAAGTGGATGGGGCGGACACGAAGCATGCTCTCTCCTCGAACTCGAAACACCAGGATCTTCGAAAACGGCGCCGACATGGCCATGATGCCACGTCTTGAATCGCGTGGCACCGGGTTGAATCCGGAGGCGCTGGGTTGAATCCGGGGGCACTGAAGGCAGAATAGGCGCATGGGTGTGGAACTCGAGGAACTGCTGGTGCCTGACGCCGCCGCGTGGCGGACTTGGCTGGAATCCCACCACAGCGACAGCCCCGGCGTCTGGCTCGTCCTGCACAAGAAGGGCGGCAACGTCACCCAACTGGACTACGACGCCGCCCTGGACGAGGCGCTGTGCTTCGGCTGGATCGACGGCCAAGTCAAGAAGCGCGACGGCGACAGCTACCTCCAGCGCATGACCCGCCGGGGTGCCAAGAGCCCCTGGTCGGAACGGAACGTCGGCCACGTGGCCCGCCTTGAGGCGGAAGGGAAGATGACAGTTCCGGGCCGCGCCGCCGTCGACGCCGCCAAAGCGGACGGCCGCTGGGAGGCCGCCTATTCGGGACAGGCGACGGCGGAGGTCCCGGCGGATCTGGCCGCCGCCATCGCCGCTGTGCCCGAGGCGCAGGCCATGTTCGATGTGCTGACCTCGGTGAACCGCTACGCGCTGATCTACCGGACCAATTCGGTCAAGCAGGCCTCCACCCGGGAGCGGAAGATCGCCGGATTTGTCGAGATGCTGGCTCGCGGCGAGACGCCTTATCCGCAGAAGAAGCGCCCGGCGCAGAATGCAGCGGGTTGAGCCTGGTGCTTCGTTCCGCTGGTTGAGCCTGTCGAAACCAGGTAGCCGGATCGAAAAGGCCGTCCGCGCTAAAATTGAGGCCGACTCCCAACACGAACGGCGAACATGCAGCGGTATTCCCTACGCACGCTGAGCCCACGCGGGCGGTGGATTGCGGCGGCAGTGGTCCTGGCTCTGGTGCTGGCCGCGGCTGCGGTGATCGGCCTGGCGGGGCGTTCGGGCGACGGCGGAACGCCCGGCGGTGCGGGACCCCAAAGCAGCGGCGCCCAGAGCGAAGCTCCAAAATCGTTCAGCAGGCCGGAGGGCGCCTCGCAGTTCCGGCCCTCCTACCACCTCACCCCTGCCAAAGAGTGGATGAACGACCCGCAGCGGCCATTCCTGCTGGATGGGGTGTGGCACTACTACTACCTCTACAACGCGGACCACCCCGAGGGGAACGGCACCGAATGGTTCCACGTCACCAGCACCGACCTGGTGCACTGGAAGGACGAGGGCGTTGCCATCGGGAAGTTCAAGAACGGCCTCGGGGACATTGAGACCGGCAGCGCCGTGGTGGACCAGGACAACACCGCCGGCTTCGGCAAGGGTGCCGTCGTCGCCGTTCTGACCCAACAGGACAAAGGCGTGCAGCGGCAGTCCCTGTTCTACTCCACGGACAAGGGCTACACCTTCAAGGCCGCCGACGGGAACCCGGTCATGGAGAACCCCGGCGCCCAGCACTGGCGCGATCCCAAAATCATCCGTGACGAGGCCCGCGGACAGTGGGTCATGGCATTGGCCGAGGGGGAGAAGATCGGCCTGTACTCCTCAAAGGACCTTAAGGACTGGCATTACGTGTCCGGCTTTGAGCGGAAGGGCCTCGGAATCCTCGAATGCCCCGACCTCTTCCAGCTGGACCTCGACGGCGACCCCGCCAAACGCACCTGGGTCTTGGCCGCCAGCGCGAACGGCACCGCGGAAGGCCGGACCACCGGCGTGGCCTACTGGACCGGGACCTTTGACGGAACCACGTTCACCCCCGCAGATGACAAACACCAGTGGCTCGACGCCGGCTCCGACTTCTATGCCGCCGTCACCTGGGACGATCCCCGGCTCCCGGAAAACGAACGGATGGCGTCCCGCCACGCCATCGGCTGGATGAACAACTGGACGTACGCCCGGCAACTGCCCACCACGGACTGGCAGGGCGGCGCTGACTCCATCGTGCGGGACATCCGGCTGAAGGCCGTGCAGGGGCGGCCTACGCTGGTCTCCACCCCCACTCCCGCCCTGTCCGCACTGGACGGCGAAGCCAAGACGGCAGGCAGCAGGGCGCTGACCCGGGAGGGCGCAGGCGAGCTTCCCGCGCCCGCAGGCGGCGCCTACCGGCTGGATGTGACCCTGGAACGTGCACCGGGCGACGACGGCATTGAGGCCCTGCTGAAGCTTGGCAGTGGCGGCGCGGACTATGCCACGGTGGGCTACAACTTCGAGCCAGGCACGGCCTGGGTGAGCCGGGCGGCAGTGGTGCCCGGCGCTGAGGCCCTGGGCCCGCTCTTTACCGACCGGAGGAGCGCCCAGAGCCCGCCCCGGAACGGCATCGTGGAGCTGTCCATTTGGGTGGATTACTCTTCGGTGGAGGTCTTCGTGAACGGCGGGGAGCAGACCCTGACGTCGGTGGTGCTGCCGCGGTCCGGGCAGCCGGCGGTCAGCGCCGCGACCGCCGGCGGGAAGCTGACGCTGAAGTCGTTCAAGTACACGCCGCTGGCCACGGTGCTGACGGCACGCTAGACGCGCTGGTCGGAAGAGATTAGGCGCAGCGGCGCGCAAGAACGAGCGGCGCGCCAAGGTGGCACGCCAGCAGAAAACTCAGCGGAACGTCAGGCGGACTCGAGCGGGAACGCCACCGCTTCGCCCACCACGCGCAGGCAGAGTTCCGTGCCCGGCTGGGCGATGGACGCGTTCCAGTGCCGGATGGTAATTACTTCACCGCCGCCGGGGTAGCGGTGGTCGGGCATGGCGCCGGCCAGCTTAGGCGGCACGGCGAGCTTGAGCCGCACGGTGGTCTCGGGGCCGAAGTAGTCGGTATCCACCACCACGCCGCGGATAGGCCCGTCCTCGGCAATGCGAATCTGCTCGGGACGCAGCATGAGCTGGACGCGGCCCTGTGCGGGCGGGCGCCGGACAGGGATCCCGCCCAGCGAGCAGGTGGCCAGCGACCCCTCCATCCAGGCATCGAGGATCACGGCGTCGCCCAGGAATTCGGCCGTGGCGCGGTCCGCCGGCCGCGTGTAGACCACGAAAGGGTTGCCGATCTGCGCCAGCTTGCCGCCCCGCATCACCGCTACCTGGTCTGCGAAGGACAGCGCCTCGGCCTGGTCGTGGGTGACCAGGATGGTGGTCACCCCGGCCTCGTTGAGGACTTTGGCCACAGCACGCCGCGTGGCCACCCGCAGTCCGGCGTCCAGGGCGGAGAATGGCTCATCCAGCAGCATGAGTTCGGGTTCCCGGGCGAGCGCCCGGGCCAGGGCGACGCGCTGCTGCTGGCCGCCGGAGAGCTGGTGCGGCCGGCGCTTGGCCATGGCCGTGTCCAGCGACACCATCTCGAGGAGTTCGTTGACCCGGGCGTTAACGGCGCGGCGGCCGCCGTCGAGCTTTGCGGCATTGAGTCCGAACGCGATGTTCTGCCCCACGGTCAGGTGGGGGAACAGGGCGCCGTCCTGGGCCACGTAGCCGACGTGGCGCTTGTGTGCCGGCTTCCACACGCCGTCGCCAGCCACCGGGGAACCGTTCAGCGAGATGCTGCCGGTGCCCGGGTGTTCAAAGCCGGCGATCAGCCGGAGCAGGGTGGTTTTGCCGGAACCCGACGGGCCCACGATCGCGGTGGTTCCGCCCTTGGCCACGGACAGGTTCACGCCCTTGAGGACGGCCTGCGAGCCGAAGTTCTTGGTGACGGAGTCGATCTCCAGGTGGCTGTTGGTGCTTGGCGCCACGGACCGTGAGATCCGCGGTTCCGGAAGCCTGGACGGGGATTGTTCGGTCACTGTCCCGCTACTTTCTTGGACTGCTGGAAGAGCAAATAGGTCATGGGCGCCGAGATCACGATCATGAGCAGGGCGTACGGCGCGGCGCCTGCGTAGTCGATTTCGCTGCTCTTGCTCCAGAACTCGGTGGCCAGGGTCCTCGTCCCGTTGGGGGAGAGCAGCAGTGTGGCGGTCAGCTCGTTGGCGATGCCGAGGAAGACGAGCGCCGCCCCGCCGGCCGCAGCGGGTGCGGTGAGCCGGAGCGTCACCCGGATGAAGGACAGCAGCGGCGGTGTTCCCAGGGCCTGGGCCGCCTCATCCAGCTCCTTGGGTGCCTGGGCCAGGCCGGCACGGATGTTGACCAGGGCGCGCGGCAGGAACAGCAGGATGTAGGCGGCCACCAGGACGCCCGCCGTCTGGTAGACGCCCGGGACCAGCCGGATGCTGACGGTGACGAAGGCCAGGGCCACCACGATGCCTGGCATGGAGCTGGTGACGTAGTTGGAAAGTTCGAGGGCCTTGCTGAACCAGCTGGCATGCCGAACGGCCAGGTACGCCATGGGGAAGGCGACAACAGTGGTGGCTCCGGCGCCGGCCAGCCCGTACAGCAGGGTCTGCCACAGCGCCGGAACGAATTCGTCGGCCGCCCAGATGTCAGCGCCGCCGGCAATGATCCAGCGCAGCACGAACAGCAGCGGCAGCCCGAAGGCAAGCAGGGTCAGGCCGAGCAGGGCCAGCTGGGCCGGAACCTGGTAGGCGTGAAGCGGCAGGCGCAGGGCCTTGGCCTGCGCGCCGGAGCCCACGCGGGCGTACCGGGCGGTGCCGCGGCTGCGCACCTCGACCAGGAGCAGGAGGAGGCAGAAGAACACCAGCACGCTGGCCAGCATGGTGCCTGCGGCGCCGTTGAACGTGGACTGGTACTGCACCATGATGGCCGTGGTGAACGTGTCGAAGCGGATCATCGCAAAGGCGCCGTACTCGGCCAGCAGGTGCAGAGCCACCAGCAGCCCGCCGCCGGTCATCGCGATCCGGAGCTGCGGCAGGACCACACGGAAAAAGGCCCGCCAGGCCCCCAGCCCGAGGGACGCAGCCGACTGCTCTACGGCGGGATCCAGCCGGCTCAGCGTTGCGGCTGCGGGAATGTAGACCAGCGGAAAGTAGGAGAGCGTGGCTATGAGCACGCCGGAAAACAGCCCGTGCAGGGACGGCACAGCGGAAACCCACGCGTAGCTGTTGACGAAGGCAGGGATGGCCAGCGGCGCCGCGAGCAGCACCGCCCACACCTTCTGTCCGCGCAGCGTGGTTCGTTCCACGAGCCACGCGCCGCCCACGCCCAGGATGAGGCACAACGGCACCGTGAGCGCGATCAGGAGCACCGTGTTGAGCAGCAGCTCGCCGACGCGCGGGCGCACGATGAGTTCAATGGCAGTGTCCCAGCCCGTGGCTGCGGTCATCACCGCGACGTAGCCGAGGGGGACGAGTGCGAACAGGGCGATCAGCACCGCCATGACGCCTACCGCGGAAACGCCGAAAGGCGGGCGGGGGCGCTTGCCCCGGCCCGCCGTCGTCGTGCTTCCGGATGTCTCCGGTGCCGATACTTGCGTGGTCACGGAATTAGAGCAGTCCTGCCTTGGTCATCAGTTCCGTGACCTTCTCGGAGTTCAGCTTGGCGGGGTCCACGGTGGGAGCCTGAAGTTCCTTGATCGGAACCAGCTTCTCGCTGGCGGGGACGCCGGAAGCGATGGCGTACTCGAAGGACGTGCCCTTCTGCAGGACTTCCTGGCCCTTCTTGCCGGTGATGAACTTCAGGAAGGCCTGGGCGTTCTCGGCGTTCTTCGAGGACTTCAGCACGCCGCCGCCGGAGACGGACAGGAACGCGCCCGGGTCCTGGTTCTTGAAGTAGTACGGCGTGACGTTCTTGGAGTTCTCGCCGGTCTTCGCCTGGTCGCCGTAGTAGTAGTAGTGGTAGATCAGCGCGGCATCAACCTCGCCGGCGTTCACTGCCTTCATGGCGGTGCTATTGCCCTTGTAGGCGGTGAAGTTTTCCTTCATGCCCTTCAGCCATGCCTCGGCAGCGGCTTCGCCCTTGAGCTCAACGAGTGCGGAGACGATGGCCTGGAAGTCGGCGCCGCTCGGGGAGGCTGCCCACTTGCCCTTCCACTCCGGCTTGGCCAGGTCCAGCATGGACTTCGGCAGCTTGTCCTCGGAGATCTTGTTCTTGTCGTAAACCAGGACGGTGGAGCGGGCGGCGATGCCGGTCCACTTGTTGGTGCTGGGGCGGAACTCCGCCGGAACCTGGGCCACCGTGTCCTTGTCGACGTCGGCGAACAGGCCGGCGTTCTCCACCTGCGCCATTGCGGGGGAGTTCTCCGTGAGGAAGACGTCCGCCGGTGAGGCTGCGCCTTCCTGGACAATCTGGTTGGACATCTCGGTGTCGTCACCCTGGCGGAGCGTCACCTTGATGCCGGTTTCCGCGGTGAAGGCGTCCGCCCATTCCTTGGTGAGGCTTTCGTGCTGCGCGTTGTAAACCGTGATCTCGCCCTTGGAGGCGTCAGCGGAGGACGAGGCAGCGGGGGAGGTGCCGGAGCCACAGGCGGAGAGGCCGAGGGCTGCGGTGGCGGCGATCGCGATGCCGGCCAGCGCGTTAATGCGGATCTTCATCGGGGTGCTTCTTTCTGCAAAAGTCTCGTGGGCCAGGCCCGCGTGAGCTGGGGAAGTTAGGTGAAGCTCACTCGAAAAACTGTAGGTTAGCCAAACCTAAGCACCAAGCGACAGAGGCCTTAAGTGATGAGGATCACATCAATTACGACACTGTTGCGTGTCCTAATTGGCGCCTGGTCCGGAGCCCGCTGTTGCTGACGCCGCTGCCACTGCAGCCGCTGCCTCCAAGGCCATCCAGGCCTGAAGCTGGGTGGAAAGTTCGACGGCGGCGCCCGGCGGATATGTGTCGCTCGCCGGCCGCCGGGGTTCGAAGGAGAACAACGATCCGCCGGCCCGCCCGTGCCGGGCCAGCGGTTCGCCTGCGACGATCAGCCGGCGGCCGGCCCAGAGGGCGCCGGCCGTGCCGGTGACCAGTCCGGCGGCGGTGGCGCGGACGTCCTGCGGCAGCCGCTGGTCGTTCGCGGCCAGCGCCAGGTAGCGGCTGAGGATGCCGGTGAACAGCCCGCCGTCGCCGGTGCTGTCGCAGCGGAGGACCGGGCTGGCCGCGGGGGTGGCCTCTGTGCTGTTGCCGGTCTTCGTCCCGCCGGCCTCCGGCAGGGTGAGGTGCGCGGCCACTGCCCGCACCACGGTCGATGCGCGCTCCAAGTTGGCGGTGCCGCCGAGCTCCAGCAGGGCGCCCAGGACAGGCCCCTGGTTGTACGTGTAGATCGCCTCCTCCAGCACGGTCTCCCCGGTGCTGCGGATCCGGAGGCCGTCCAGGTAGAGCCCCCGGGTGGGGTCGAACAGCCGCGCATCCAGCCAGTCGATCAGCGCCTGCGCCTTGGCGGTGTTGCCCGTGCGTGCATAGTAGAGCGCTACCGGTGCCGTGGCCGGGGTGTTCTTAAAGTCCCGCTTGGTGCTCCAGAACGTGCCGCCGCCCAGGTCGTCGGTGGATGCCGAGTCGAACTGCAGGGTCAGGCTCTTGCGGATCCTCTCCTGCCGCCGGGTTCTGGGCTGTCGGCTCTCCTCGGCCAGCCGCTCCAGGCGGAGTGTGGACAGTGCCAGCCAGGCCATGTCGTCGTAATAATGGTTCACGAACGTCAGGAAATTCCGCAGCCTGATGCCGGTGACCAGCCGCGAGGCGAGCTGGCCGGCGCTGGGCCGAGTGCCGCCGTCGTACTTTTCCGGCGGCCGCCCCGCCCTCCCGAGTTCGCGAAAGCCCGCGTCCACGAGGCAGTCCAGATAATGCGCCTGCCACCAGTAGTGCCACGGGCGGCGCAGGTTCTCGATGTGGCCGGAGGGGCGGGCGGTGGCCGCAATGTGCGTCCCGGGCAGGAAGAACAGCCGCTGGCCGAACAGATGGGTTACCGACCGTGCGGCCTCGTCGGCCCGCTCTGCCCAGGCCGCTGCGGGGGCGGGGACGGCATTCGGGGTGGCGTCAGCATCTGGCTGGATCATTCCGCCAGCCTAGCGAACCGCCCACCTGGCGACCGGCCAGCCTGGCGACCCGCCCGCCGGGCGACCCGCGCGGCCCGGGCGGCCGAAAACCGGGCGGCGCGGGGTGCATCCGGCGCCCATTTCAGTTAACATGCACTAACTAACGTTCGCGGCCGGAACCGGATCCGCATCGACCTGTTCCGCATCAAGGAGGATGTATGGAAATCGAGGATTCCGTCGCGCTCATCACGGGCGGTGCATCCGGCCTGGGCGCCGCCACGGCCCGGCGGCTGTTCGATGCCGGCGCCTCTGTGGTTCTTGCCGACCTCGGCACCTCGGCCGGCGCCGCGTACGCCGACGAACTGAATGCGGCCGGCCCGCGGAACCCTGCGGGCACCGCTTCAGGCCGCGAGGTGGCAGCCCCCAAAGCGGTTTTCGTTCCGGCGGATGTGACCAGCGAGGATCAGGTGCAGGCCGCTGTGGACGCCGCCGTCGGGCTGGGACCGCTGCGGATCGTGGTGAACTGCGCCGGCATCGCCACGCCGGGCAAGGTCCTGGGCCGCGACGGCGTGCTGCCGCTGGAGACCTTCCAACGCGTCATCCAGATCAACCTGGTGGGCACCTTCAACGTGGTCCGGCTGGCCGCCGCCGCGATGGCCGCCACGGAGCCGGCTGTCTCCGAGCTCGGCGGGGAGGAGCGCGGCGTGATCATCAACACCGCCTCGGTAGCCGCGTTCGACGGGCAGATCGGCCAGCCGGCTTACGCTGCATCCAAGGGTGGCGTGGCCGCCATGACCCTGCCCCTGGCCCGCGAACTGGCCCGGTCCCTCATCCGCGTGGTGACCATCGCGCCCGGGATTTTCGAGACCCCGATGATGGCCGGGCTGCCGCAGGAGGCGCAGGAGTCACTGGGCCGGCAGGTGCCGCACCCATCCCGCCTGGGCCGGCCCGCCGAGTATGCCAACCTCGCCGCGCACATCGTGGAGAACGCCATGCTCAACGGCGAAACGATCCGCCTCGACGGCGCCATCCGGATGGGCCCGAAGTGAACGGCACCGAAGTGACCGCCGCCAAGCTTGACGGGGCCAAGCAGGCGACGCCCGCCGTCGACACCCTGCCCACCGCCGACTTCTTTGGCTACGAGTCCCTGCTCAGCGCCTCCGAACAGCGGAAGCTGGGCGAACTGCGGGAGTTCCTGGCCGCGGAGATCGCGCCGTTCGCCGGGGACTGGTGGAACAAGGCCGAATTTCCGGCGCACATCCTGCCCAAGCTGGCCGCCCTGGAGCTGAGCACCCCCGCCCAGCGCGGCTACAGCCACCTGTTCGCCGGGCTGGTGATTGCGGAGATGACGCGCGTGGACACGTCGGTCGCCACGTTTTTCCTGGTCCACCACGACCTCTTTGTCGAATCGCTCTACCGGTTCGGCTCCGAGGACCAGCGCGGCCGGTACCTCGACGACGCCTCGAACCTGAGAACCACGGGCGCGTTTGCCCTGACCGAACCGGACCACGGCTCCGACGTCGCCGGCGGCATGGAGACGCGGGCGCGCCGGATATCGGGCCGTACTGGAGAGCCCGACGACAGCGGGGACTGCTGGGTGCTGAACGGCGCCAAGCGGTGGATCGGCAACGGGACGTTCTGCGACTACATGCTGGTGTGGGCGCGGGACGAGGCCGACGGCGCGGTCCGCGGCTTCGTCGTGGATGCCGGCCTGCCCGGGGTGAGCCGCAGCCGGATCGAGAACAAGATCGCGCTGCGCACCGTGCAGAACGCCGACATCGTTTTCGACAACGTGCGGGTTGCCGAGGCCGACCGCTTTGCGGGCATCAGCAGCTTCGAGGACACCAACGAGCTGCTCCGCGGCTCCCGCATCATGGTCGCGTGGCAGGCCGTGGGGCAGCAGCTGGCAGCGTTCGACGTCGCCCGGCAGTACGCCGTCGAACGCCAGCAGTTCGGCCGTCCGCTGGCGAGGTTCCAGCTCATCCAGCAGCAGCTGGTGTCCATGCTGGGCAACGCCGTCGCGAGCATGGGCATGATGGCCCGGATCGCGCAGCTGCAGGAGACCGCGCAGCTGCAGGAGCGGGGCGCCGGCATGGCTCAGGTGGCGCTGGCAAAGTCGTACACGTCGGCGAGGATGCGCGAAACAGTGGCGATCGGCCGGTCCATTCTGGGCGGCAACGGCATCGTCACGGACTACCGGATGGCCAAGATCTTTGCCGACGCCGAGGCCATTTACACCTACGAGGGCTCGTACGAGATCAACACGCTGATCGTGGGTCGTGCCGTCACCGGAGTGTCCGCGATCGCCTGACGGTGCTCCGGCCCCAGAGCGGAGCGCGAACTGGCAGCTAATGACCCCAGATCTCCGGTTTGAGGGCATTACCTGCCAGTTCGCGCGTGGGAACGGGGTGCTGAGGAGGAATCCTAGGAGGCGGGCTGCTTCTCCCCGGCTTCGATCCGCGCGTCCAGGCTGTTGTTCCGCACCGGCATCGGGCACGTGCCGTAGGGCGTGAAGGCGCTGGGGTAGTTGATGGCACGGTTGAAGTCCAAAACCACGGAGCCGTCCGGCCGCGGGCGCGCGGTGGAGACCTTGCGCCATTCGTCAGTCGTGTCGCCGTTGGTCTCGTCGTGGAACGTGACTGTCAGGGCGCCGAGCTTCTCCTCCTCGGCATGGAGCCGGTACTCGTGGTCCTTGCCGGGCAGCCGGAACACCAGTTCGCCGACGCTGCGGTGCACCCCGTCCACCAGCGGATTGGCCGTGGAAATGGGCACGTCCACGGGCTCCGGGTAGGCCTCGAACCTGGCCTCCACGGCAAGGTCGGGCCGGTAATCGAAGGTGGGCACGCCGTCGAACTCGGTGAACACCGGCGACGCGGAATCCCGGGTGCGGATCGCATACCTGTCCGCGCGCATCGCCAGTTCCACCACGACCTGCCGGCCGTCCGCGCCGCCGAACTGCACCCACATGAGCGACTCCTCATCGGCGAGCTGCGCACTGACCGTCCCGTCCACCGGCTTCCCGGTCTCCACGAGCGTCAGCCCGTCTGACGCCGAAGCGGTGAGCGTCGCCGTCGTGCTGTCCGCTGACCACAGTCCGGGAACGAGGTCGACGGCGGCCGGCTGGCTTTCCAGCCACTGGAACGATGTGAGCGTTAGCCAGCCGTGTTCGGCCGCGAGTGCTGTGTTGCGGCCTTTGCGGAAGCGGAGCCAGCGCTCCAATTGGGCGTCTGCTGCGGTGCTCATGTGTCCTCCAACGGTGTGTGCCATCCTCGCCAGCTTAGGGGTCAACCCCGGGCCGCGGCAGGCGTAGCCTTGGGGTATGGCCTTGGACGCTGTTCTGACGGTGCTTGTTTGCGTTACCATCGTGTCGGCGCTGACCCTCGCGGGGATGGCTGTGCAGAAGCGGGGCGTCGATCCGAAGGGTGCCGCGGGAACGCTGGGCAGCGCCCTGGCGGGGTTCGATCCGGCCACCGGCACACCGACCCATTCGGCGGCGCTGGCGGCGCGGGAAGAACAGAAACGAAAGCGGCATGAAGCGCCCAGCGCGGGTCCCGGACCGGAGGCGAACGGTCCGTATTCGGGCCGGATCCGGTTGCATGCGGCCCCTCTACAGGCACCGGCCGCTCCGGTTCAAGGGCCGGACAACATCTGAGACATATTCCCGGGCTCCGGCCGGCTGCGGGTAACATCCCATAGGAACAGTAACCGGGCTCACAGTATCCAGCGCAGTGTACGAGCCAAGTCGAACACTCGAAAGATAGTTTCCATGGCTGACACTGCAATGAATTCAGAAACAGATCTCGCCGCCGAACTCCGCGCCGACGTCCGCCGAGTCTCCACGCTGCTGGGCGAATCCCTGGTCCGCCAGCACGGCCCCGAACTCCTCGACCTGGTGGAGCAGGTGCGCCTGCTCACCAAGGAATCCAAGGAGGCCGCCCGGGGCGGCGCGGAGGCCACGGGCCCCTGGAGCGCGCACGACGTCGTTGCCCAGGTCCGCGAGCTGCTCGCCTCCCTGCCGCTCGAGCAGGCGACCGACTTGGTCCGCGCCTTCGCCTTCTACTTCCACCTCGCCAACGCCGCCGAACAGGTCCACCGGGTCCGGGGGCTGCGCACCCGGCAGGAGAAGGACGGCTGGCTGGCCAAGGCCGTCGAGGACATCGCGGGGCAGGCCGGCCCGGCGGTGCTGCAGGAGGTGGTCAACGAGCTGGATGTGCGCCCCATCTTCACCGCGCACCCCACCGAGGCGTCCCGCCGGTCCGTGCTCGACAAGATCCGCAAGCTCTCGGACGTGCTGGCCCAGCCCACCGAGGAGGGCACCAGCGCCCGGCGCCGGCAGGACCGGCAGCTGTCGGAGATGATCGACCAGATGTGGCAGACGGACGAGCTGCGCCAGGTCCGGCCGACACCGGTGGACGAGGCCCGCAACGCCATCTACTACCTCGACAGCATCCTGACGGACGCGCTGCCGGCGATGCTGACGGATTTCTCGGAACTCCTCGGCGAACACGGCGTCACACTGCCGGCCCAGAACGCCCCGATCCGGTTCGGCTCCTGGATCGGCGGTGACCGAGACGGCAACCCCAACGTCACCGCCGCCGTCACGCACGAGATTCTGCAGCTGCAGAACCAGCATGCGGTCCGGATCAGCATTGCCATGATCGACGAACTCATCTCCGTCCTGTCCAACTCCACGGCCCTCGCCGGCGCGGACCAGGCGCTCCTCGATTCGATCGACGCCGACCTCGCGAAGCTGCCCGGCCTGGACCGCCGCATCCTGGAACTCAATGCCCAGGAGCCCTACCGGCTGAAGCTGACCTGCATCAAGGCCAAGCTCATCAACACCGGCAAGCGGGTGGCAGCGGGGTCCAAGCACCAGCCGGGGCGTGACTACACCTCCACGGAGGAGCTCATCGCCGAACTCGAACTGCTGGAAATGTCCCTGCGCAACCACTCGGCGTCCCTTGCTGCGGACGGCGCGCTGGCACGTGTCCGCCGCGCCATCGCCTCCTTCGGCCTCCACCTGGCCACCCTCGACATCCGCGAACACGCCGACCACCACCACGACGCCGTCGGCCAGCTCATGGACCGCCTCGGCGGTCCCGGAATCCGGTACGCCGAACTGACCCGCGAGGAGCGCCTCGAGGTCCTGAGCGCCGAGCTCGCGTCCCGGCGTCCGCTGTCCGGCCACCCGATCAAGCTCGACGGCGCCGCTGACGGCACGTACGACGTCTTCCGGGAGATCCGCCGCGCCCTGCGCACGTACGGCCCGGACGTCATCGAAACCTACATCATCTCCATGACCCGCGGCGCGGACGACGTCCTGGCCGCTGCCGTCCTGGCGCGCGAGGCCGGCCTCGTCAGCATTTTCGGCGACGCCCCGTACGCCAAGATTGGCTTCGCGCCGCTGCTGGAGACCGTTGAGGAGCTGCGTGCCTCGGCGGAGATCGTGGACCAGCTGCTGTCCGACCCGTCCTACCGCGAGCTGGTCCGGCTGCGCGGGGATGTCCAGGAGGTCATGCTCGGCTACTCGGACTCCAACAAGGAATCCGGCGTGATGACCAGCCAGTGGGAAATCCACAAGACGCAGAGGAAGCTCCGCGACATCGCCTCCAAGCACGGCGTCCGCGTGCGCCTGTTCCACGGCCGCGGCGGTTCCGTGGGCCGAGGCGGCGGACCTACTTACGACGCCATCATGGCGCAGCCGAACGGCGTCCTCGAGGGCGAAATCAAGTTCACTGAACAGGGCGAGGTCATCTCGGACAAGTACTCCCTGCCGGAACTTGCCCGGGAAAACCTGGAGCTGTCCCTCGCTGCGGTGCTGCAGGGGTCTGCGCTGCACCGCACGCCGCGCACCTCGGACGACCAGCGCGAGCGGTTCGGGCACGTCATGGAGACCATCTCCGAGGCTGCGTTCGCCCGGTACCGCAGCCTCATCGACCACCCGGACCTGCCGGCGTACTTCCTGGCCTCGACGCCGGTGGAGCAGCTCGGTTCGCTGAACATCGGTTCCCGCCCGTCCAAGCGCCCGGATTCCGGTGCCGGGCTGGGCGGCCTGCGTGCCATACCGTGGGTGTTCGGCTGGACCCAGTCCCGGCAGATCGTGCCGGGCTGGTTTGGCGTGGGCTCCGGGCTGAAGGCGGCACGGGAAGCCGGGAACTCCGCCCAGCTCGTGGAGATGATGCACGGCTGGCACTTCTTCCGCTCGGTGCTGTCCAACGTGGAGATGACCCTCGCCAAGACGGACATGGAGATCGCCGGATACTACGTGGACACCCTGGTCCCGGCTGAGCTGCACCACCTCTTCCGCGCCATCCGCGAAGAGTACGAGCTCACCGTCTCGGAGATCCAGAACCTCACCGGCGAGAACCTACTGCTGGACGCCCAGCCCACGCTCAAGCGGTCCCTGGAAATCCGCGACCAGTACCTCGACCCGATCAGCTACCTCCAGGTGGAACTGCTCCGCCGCGTGCGGGCAGAAGGTGCCAGCATTTCCGCAGGCGAGATTGACGAGCGCCTGCAGCGGGCCATGCTCATCACCGTCAACGGCGTGGCAGCAGGCCTTCGGAACACCGGGTAGCCCGCACTGCCCCGGACGCTTCCTCACCTTTCGTCGCGTTTTTCCGGACGCGTCCTCACCTTTCGTCGCGTTTTTCCGGACGCGTCCTCACCTTTCGTCGGTTCCTTCCAAACCCTTCCTCACCCCTGAGGAAGGGTTTGGCCTGAGGCGGCAGGACGTGAGGGCTGGTTCGGGGTGAGGCGACGGGATGTGAGGACGCGTTTGGATTGAAGCGACAGGATCTGAGGACGCGTCAGCTGCCGTAATGCACCACGATGGTCCGGCGGGGCGTCGTGCTGGGGACACCGTGGCCGTCGTCGGAATAGGCCACGGTGCTCACGCGCACACCGTACAGGGCTGAGAGTTCGGCGTCGGTCAGGAGTTCCGAAGCGTGGCCGGTCCGCACACCCGAGCGGCCCAGCAGGACCACGCGGTCGGCAAGGTGCAGGGCGTGGTCGGGATGGTGGGTGCTCAGGAGCAGGGCCATGCCGTCGGCCATCAGTTCGCGCAGCAGAGTCAGGACACGTGCCTGGTTCTTGAGGTCCAGGCCGGTGGCGGGCTCGTCCAGCACCAGGATGGGTGAGCCGGCGGCGATGGCCCGGGCGATCAGTATCAGCTGCTGCTCGCCCCCGCTGAGGGTGGGGAAACGCCGGTCCCACAGCCCGGCCGCGCCCACCCGCTCCATCGCCTCCAGAGCTGCCTCGTGGTCGGATGCCCCCGGTGTCCGGAACACGCCCACGTGCCGGGCCCGCCCCATCAGGACCATGTCCAGCGCCCGGTAGGCGAAGGCACTGCCGTGGGCCTGCGGGACGTAGCCGGCGCTCTCACTGCGCCGGACCGTTCCCTCTTGCGGGTCCAGCAACCCGGCGGCACAGCGCACCAGGGTGGTCTTGCCGCTGCCGTTGGGACCCAACACGGCAGTGGCGGTCCCCGGCGGCACCCGGAAGCTGACGCCGCGGAACACCCAGTCCCGGGGCGAGTAGCCGAAGCCCACGCCGTCGAGTTCAAGCACTGTCCCAGACCTTCTCGCGGTTCCGGCGCAGGAGCAGGAAGAACACGGGCGCGCCGATCAGGGCCGTGAGGACCCCGAGCGGGATCTCCCCGGCGGTGGCGGTGCGCGCGATGGTATCCACCAGAACGATGTAGGAGCCGCCCAGCAGGAAGGAGACGGGCAGGAGGACACGGTGGTCCGGTCCGACCCACATCCGGGCAAGGTGCGGGATCACCAGGCCCACCCAGCTCACGGCGCCGCTGACCGCCACCGCGCCGGCCACGATCAGCGCTACGGCCACCAGCACAACCCAGCGGAGTGGGCGCGGGCGCACACCCAGGGCGACCGCGTCCTCGTCGCCGAGCGACAGCACGTTGATCCGCCAGCGCAGGGCCACGAGGACGGCGGCCCCGCCAAGGACAGGGATCAGGGCCACCGCCACTTTGGCAAAGGTTGCCGTGGATACGCTGCCCAGCAGCCAGAAGACGATGGCGGGCAGCGTGGTGTTGGGATCCGCAATGTAGGTCACCAATGCCACCAGGGCCGAGAAGAAGGACCCGGTGACCACGCCGCCGAGCACGATCATGAGCATCGGCGTCCCAGCGCGGCCCGAGGTGATCAGGAACAGGGTCCCGAGTGCCAGCAGCCCGCACATGAAGGAGCCGCCCACCAGGAGGAGCGGACCCAGTCCGAGCAGCAGCGCAAGGGCTCCGCCGAAGGATGCGCCGGCAGACACGCCGATGATCTCGGGGCTGACCAGGGGGTTGCGGAAAATGGCCTGCAGCGCTGCCCCGCCAATCGCCAGGCCGCCGCCCACCAGCAACGCGAGCAGGACCCGGGGCACCCGCACCAGCAGGACCACGTTCTGTTCGGTGCCGCTGGCTTGAACCGGGACCGGGGCGAGCTGCGCGGTCAGGATCTGGACGACGTGGTCCAGCGGCACGCTGTACCGCCCCACCGCCAGCGCCAGCACTGCCACTGCGGCAAGGAAGCAGGCAGTGAGGGCAATGGGAACGACGACGGCGGGTTCCCGCCGTCGTTCTCCCGTCTCTCGTTTCCCAAGCGTGTGTTCCCCTGCCTGCCGTTTCACAGCGCCGCCCGGGCCCGCCCGTGGCAGTGCCGGCTGCGCCGGTCCCAGGCCGCCGGGCCGCCGCCTGCCTAGCCGCGGGGAACCCGCCTCATCAAGCATTGAACTGCCGGTAGTTGGCGGACTGCCCGTTCTCCGCGGTCCGGAGAATCTTGTCCAGCTCATCGTCGGTGAGTTCGTGGTTGTACAGGAACCTGAAGTACTCGGAAGCCTTGCTCCGCACCGCCGACCTCTGCCTCGGGAAGGCGATGTCGCCCAGCCAGTGCCACATCAGCGCCGACTCCTGCCCGGGCGGATCCCAGCGGTAGCCGCCCAGCGGTACCTTGTACACGCGCTTCGAGCGGACCGCGGCCACGTGCTGCCACACGGGGTCCGAGTAGATGTCCTGCGGCAAGGCGGCGTCGAAGTTGCCCAGCAGGATGACCTCGGGGTCCCAGCGCAGGACCTGCTCGATGTCCACGCCCACCATCCCGGAACCGGTCAGCGGGTCCTTGCCTGTTGGCGGGTTGGAGCCGCCCACCAGCCTGATGTAGAAGTCGTTGTAGCTGTTGGCGCCGGCAACCTTAAGCCCGCCGGTGAAGCGGTTGAAGTACAGGATGCTCGGGCCCTTGGACGCGCGCCCGGTCGCCAGGGACTTGACCTCGGCAAGCTCCCGGTCGCTGCGGGTCTTGAGCTCGGTGGCACGTTCGGGCTTGCCGAGCATCGCGGCGAACATGGCGACCCAGGCGTCCACATCCTCCTGGGTGCCGGAGTTCTTCAGCCCCAGAACCTGAAGTCCCGCCTTCTCAAGCGGCTCGATGAGCTGCGCGTCCGACCACTGGACCACCACGTCCGGGTTGAGGGCCCGGATGCTTTCAACATTGGCGGTGAAGTCCTGGGTGGCGATGTCGTGCGGGAGGTCCAGCGCGGCGGGAAACATGGAGCCCATGATGCCGTCGCGCATGGCCACCCAGGAGGCGTTGTGCATGGCGGCGAGATGGTCGGCACTGCGGTCGACGGCGACCAGCAGGGACGCCGACGGCATCGGGATGGTCACCACCCGGGCCACCGGCCGGTCAAAGGACAGGGTCCGGCCGCGCTGGTCCGTGAGGCTGATGCTGTTGGCGCTGCCCGCGGGGGACGACGGCGGGGCGGTGCCGGATGCGCCGCATCCGGCCAGCAGGGCGGCGGAGCCGCCCGCAACGAACACCTGTAGGGCGGCGCGGCGGTTCAGGTCTGCAGCTGTCATCGTTGACTCCCTGCGCGTGGGTCTTCACAGCATCCGCTTCAGCGGCAGGGCTGTCAACGCTTTCTCCTGCGTTCGATGACGGGCCGGTCTCGCTTCCCGGACCTGCCGGCCCGCGGCCCGTCCCCGCGGTCCCTTGTCCGTGCCATGCCCCGGTGCTACTTTCAGAGGACGCTCGCAGAAGGTGGCCACGGGATGGTTATCGATGGTGCCCAGTTGTTCGTCCGCTATGCCTATCCGCCCAATTCACGGGGCAGCTGCGGCCCGCCGGACAGCGACGCCCTGCTGCACTACGGGCAGTCCGGCGTCACGGACCAGGGGCTCCGCGAACTTGCAAAGGGCTTTGCCGGCGCCTGGCCCTACCTCGAACTGATCGCCGGATCGCACGGCATCGCCGATCCGCTGGACGGCCGCGTGGTGGAGGCCTACTGGGTGGGCAACAGCCTCCTGGATACCGTCGGCATCACCAACCTCGGCAATTCCATGGAGGACAGGTTCCGGGCGCGCACCGGCCGGCAGTTCCCGCATCTGGTGGAGGGCGTCCTGGCGGGCGGGGTCCCGCACCACAGTTTCCACGTGTTCGAAATCTACCCGTGGCTGGGCCTGCTCCGCGACGAGCGCAGGCACGCCACCGCGCTGAACGTGTTGGACAGGTGCCGGATCCGCTGGGGGCAGGTGCTTGCGATCTCCGGGGACGACGCCGTCGTTCGGTCCCGGCCGCTGGTATGGGACGGCACAGCCCTGGACGTCGGCGAACCCGTGGTGGAGTCAGCCAAGTATGCCGTGAACGGGACGGGATTCGTGGCCGGGCTGGCCGTAGGCGACGTCGTCTCACTGCACTGGGATTGGGTGTGCGACCGCCTCTCCACCCACCAGCTGCAGCAGCTCAAGCACTTTACGGCGCGGCACCTCCGGATTGCCAACAGCGGCGTCGAACACCGCGGCGCAGCCATAGCGCTCGAACACTAGCTCCGGGCAGCAGCGCCCGGCCAGCAGCCCTGCGAACAGCGACGGCGGCCGCCTACGGTGACTGCGGCGCCGCACCGTCGGGATGCTCAGGGGTCTTGACGGCCGTCGCATCGCGGGCGGACGACTCCCCGGTGGGGCGCCCGGCCGGAGATTCATCAGTTCCCGTGTGCTCGCGTCCCGGTTCGGTGCCCTCCTCCTTGATGACGTCCTCGCCCCGGCGGGTGGTGCTGACGCCGACGTCGGCCGGAGCGGGTGCCGCGTCTTCAGGGGTTTCGTCCGCTCCCGGCTGGGCGGGTTCCTTCAGCGGCGGTTCGCTGCCAAAGGCCCGAGCTGTCCCTGGCGCGGTGCCCTCTGCGGCGCCCGTTTCGGTGCCCTGGGCGGCGCCCGTTCCCGCTTCCTCGCCGGCGGGGTCAGAGGCGGGGTCAGGCTGGTTCGTGGGTGACATGCTGCTCTCCTTGTGGTGGTTGTGCCGGCTGGGATCCGGGTCCCGTGTCCGCCGGGCGGCCCATCAGCTCCAGTCCGTCCATGGCCTGTTCCGCGCCCGCGGCGTCCACGCGTTCCAGCGCGAAGCCCATGTGGATCAGGACCCAGGTGCCGGGTTCCAGGGGCCCCTCATCCAGCAGCCCGATGTTGATCTTCCGCTGCACTCCTGCCACATCGACGAGTGCGAGCTGGCCGCCGTACCCCTCGAGGAGTTCAACGACCCTGCCGGGTATTCCGAGGCACATATACGGACACCGCCCTATTTCAAAGTGGAAAACCGGTTGGGGTGGAAGAGTGCCAGCCGAGCAGGGACCCGACGGCGGCTGCCGCCTTGGGCACCGCGGCGGCCACCGCCGCCGAGAGGCCAATGCCTTCGGACAGGTCTGCGGGGACACAACCCACCACATATGTGGCAGGCAGGCTGCCGCCCATGGACCTAAGCCGGCCCAGCACCGCCGCCGGGTCCATGCCGTGGGGATCGAGCATGGCCCTGCCATCCAGGTCAGTCGCGCTGACCCGGAGCACGCGGATGCTGCCCGGGGCCGAGTTCCCGTCCGCAGGGACCGTGTCCACGAGGACCAGAGTGTCCACGCCGGCCAGAAGATCGTAGGCCAGATGCATGCCGCGGATGCCGTAGTCCACCACGCGGACGCCGGGGGCCAGCGGCTGCTGCGGATGGTCGGCGAGGTGCCGTGCCACCTCGGGGCCGAAGCCGTCGTCGTGCAGGAACAGGTTCCCTACGCCGGCCACGAGGACGCCGCCGGTGCGCTCGCCGTCCCCTGCCGCGGCGGATCTTTGCTCGCCGGACACAGCGCCGGTCCGGGCCCTGCTGGCGGCGGTCACATCCGCCGCACTTTCATGTACCGCCGGATGTCCGGAACTGCGCGGATCCCGACGTAGACGCCCCAGAGGGCCATCGCTGCCAGCACAGAAACAGTGGCCATTCCTATTGCCTTCATTACGGGTTTTCCTTTCCCTCCAGCGGCTCCAGTTCGTCCGGCGCGTAGTAGAAGGACCGGCCGTAGCCTTCATGGAGATCGGCCGCCGGATCCTGCTCCAGGACGAGCCCGACGTGGGTGCTGCCGTCGACGTCGAAATGCACGCTGGTGACCCGCCCGGTCTGTCCGCCGAAGAACAGGTCCTGGGCGTCGGCGCGCCGGTTCGGGTGCACACGCACCCGGCTGCCGCGCGCCACCGCGACGCCGTTGATCACGACGGCGTCCTGGTCCGGCCGGACACGGGCCTCCGCCTCCGGATTCCACCATGGAACGTCCTGGCTGGCCGTGCTCCACGATTCAGCCGGGGCGTAGTCATCGGGATCCGCGGCGAACGCGTGCGGGTTCCGCAGGGCGCCGTGCAGCTGCTGGAGGTCCTCCGGTGACATCGCCTCGCAGCGGTCGATGACGGCGGCGGCCCGCGGGTCCGTCGCCCGAGCCTCGGCCTTTTCCTCGTCGGTCAGCGTCAGCACCCGCAGCGTGAGGATCTCGTCGATCTCGGTGGAGTCGTACAGTGCCACCGAACTTTCCGGGGCGACGGCGGGATGGTCGTAAAGAATGATGGGCGAGATCAGCAGCACGTCAGTCTGGCCTTCGGGGCCGGCCAGCACAGGCCAACAGCGGTGCTGGGAACACGGTCCGGCTGCATGCTCTGCCCACGCCGGCGGGTCCAGCAGCGATACGAAATCCCCGTCCCGTACGCCGAGTAGCACGTGGGCCCCGATGAAGGAGGCCGCGGTGGCGTCCTGCCGGTTCCCGGCCGGCGGGGGACCGGCCGGCAGTGGATGAGCCGTGTTGGCCGCGCTCACGCTGAGCCGCAGCAGCCCGCCGGACTCTTCGGTGGCATTTAGCCGCAATTCACCGCGGAGAGCACGACGGCGGCGCACCAGCCGGCCGGCCGGCCTCCCCGTGTCGTCCTTGAGTTCCTCGACGTCCAGTCCCTCCGAGACCTCCACACGCAGGACCTGTCCGGCCCGGAGCTGGGCCACGGAGAACGGCCCGAACGCCATTTCCTGTTCGACGGCCTCGTCCCAGCTCAGCCAGCTCGCACCGCCCACGGTGAGGCTGTCCACGGGAGTGTACCCGCCGCCGTCGTCCGCTTTTTCTGCCGTGCGCGTCTGCAGCTGCAGGAAGCGGAAGTGGATTTCAAGGCCGGCTTCGGCGCCGGGGGCAAGCAGGCAGTCGGCGGACATGGACGGTTCCTCCCCGCTGCCGTCCTCGGCGGCGCCCGGCGGACCTAGGATGCCGAACTGCCAGCGGACCTGGTTCTTCTGGGCGGAGGCGCGGTAGGGGTAGAGCAGGTAGCCCTCGTAGAGGACGGCGTCGGCGACGGCCCGGGCAAGGGCCAGGCTGGTGTTCATGGCCGGTCCCCGGACACATCGGCGGCTGCCTGGGCCAGCAGTTTCTCCACCGCGGCTTCCCACGAAGTGAGCCCCGCGGCGGACTTGTACCGGGCGAGTGCTGCCAGGACGTCACGGTCCAGGCGGATCCACCCGGCGTTGGGGAAGTACTGGTCCATCAGGCTGCGCCAGGCGGCGACTGGCAACCGGTACGTCGCTTCGAGGTCCCACGGCACCTGTTCCACGGTGAACCCGGTCTGCCCTTTTGTGAACACGGTGCCGGAGAACAGCAGCTCCAACGGTATCTCGCCGTCGTGCAGGGCATGCAGGTATTTGGCGGCGGCCACGTCGAAATCAAAAGTGCAGGGCAGCGGGAGGCCCGCCTCGGTGCTGCCCGTGAAACCCTGGACCATGGTGCTGCACTGCATCCAGACGAACGACTTGAGCGTGGTGGGCCAGCGTCCGCGGCCGCCGAAGAGGTCCAGCAGGCCCGTCTCCTCCTCCGGCGTGTAGCCGCGGCGCTGCGGCAGGATCCGGACCTGGCAGCGCAGCGCCAAGGCGTGCACCACGGCCCCGGTGCTTTCCGTCAGCTGCAGCCTGGCCGTTAGCTGCGGGGCCGCGGCGTAGGGTTCCGGCCGGATCTCCAGCACGGCGAAGGAAAGCTCAGTCACCGGAAGCCTCCCGTGCCGGACGTATTGATGCCGGACGCCGTACTGCCTGATGCTTCGCTGGCGGAATTGGCCGGCGCCGGTACGCTGCGCCGGGAGACCCGGTCGAAGAAGGAGGCGAGCTCATCGCGTGCCTCCTGGCCGCCGTCGAACCCCCGCCAAAGGCGGCGCAGCCGGCCCACCAGCTCGTAGCAGGCGTCCACCGGAACGAGGTGGCAGTCCGCGGCGGCCCTGCCCGGACCCGGGCCGCGGATCAGCAGCGCCTCGGTGTCCGGCGCCGCGAGGCCGAGGGCCGGGTTGCGGGCCAGCACGCCGTCCCAGGCGTCGAGGGGCAGTTCGGATTCCGTGGCCCCGGCCGGGCCCGGATAGAAAGCCACCGTGCGGCCGAGTTTGGAACTGCGGAAGAAGAACGCCAGGCCCACCGGAATTTCCAGTTCATCCCACTGCCCAGGGCCGAGATCGAAGCCGGGGAAGGAGAGGTATCGGTCCGGCACCGAGCGGTAGCGCATATGGGCAGTCGCATCGGTGAAGAGGAGGTAGCAGGGCCGGCAGGTGCACATCATTGCGTGGCTCCCCAAGTCCACCACGTGCTGGTGTGCATCGGGAATCGGTTCGCCGCACATTTCGCAGCATTCCCCGGCGGCAGGAGCGGGCCGGTTCGCGGAAATGCGCCGCAGTAAGGCCACCGGCAAGGTGCCGCTGGCCTGGCCGGTTCCCGGGCCGCGCCCTGTACCTCCTCCGTTCTTCATGTTCATCTCAGCGGTCCTGTCCGCCGGCTGCCTGGAGTTCCGGGGCCATGCCAGGCGTCGGCGCCGGCGTAGGCACGGCAGCCGCAGGTGCCGACTGCACGGACACTGCCGCAGAGACCGGGGCTGGCTCCTCCGGTTTCGGTCCAACCGCCGCCGGTTCCGGTCCAGGCGCCGCCGGGACGGGTTCCAGCCCGGCCGGTGTCACCAGCGGGATTGCCTGCACCGGCGTCACGGCTGCCGGGGCTGCCGGTGCCGGGGCAACCGGCAACGGCCCGGACTGCGCGGACACCGTCGGGACCGCCACGGACATCACTCCGTTCCGGACCAGCAGCGGAAGCGGCTCCAGGTGCAGGTCCTTGTCCTCGAGGCAGGTGCCCGCCCGCCGCACGTCAAAGTGGCCGCGGCAGGTGGGGCAGGTGAGCAGGCCTCCGCCAACCGGTGCCGCGAGGGCACGCTGCAGCACGGCGCCGGCCATCGAGCCTGTGCAGCGCGGGCAGTAGTCGCGGTAGGCGTAAATGTCCTGCCCGGTGCGGCAGGCCAGCACCGCGTAGCCGCCGACCAGGAAGCCTGCCACCTCGCCGGGTTCGAGCCCGGCGATCTCCGGAACCGGTTCCCACGTGCCGCCGGACATGTCGTGCCAGGATTCTGCGGGCGTGCCGCCCGCCGGATTGTTCACCCGGACCAGCAATGAGTCCACCGGAATCAGCGCCGGGGCGCCCGGCTGCTTTTCCGCTTCGACGACGTCGATGGCCGTCACCTCGGGGGCGGCGTTCTGGATGGCCTCCTCGACGGCGTACTTGAGAGTGACGGACGACGACGGGCACCCTTGGCAGGTGCCGAGCAGCTTGAGCCGCACCACGCCGTCGGGACTGATGCCTTCGAGCTCCACGTCGCCGCCGTGGGAGCCAAGGTAGGGCCGGACGCTGTCCAGTGCCGCGGCCACCCGGGCCTCCAGCGAATGGGGGTGCAGCCCGTGGATCACCAGGAGGCCGGCCACCAGGCTGTCAGCGGTCAACGCTTCCAGAGTGACGTCGTCGAGCTTTCCATGAGCTTGCAGGATCTCCATGATCCGCTGCAGTCCCGCACCGTAAAGGTCTGTCACCTGCCGGACCAGGTCCTCGGCACGGCCGCGGGCCACCGCCCCGCCGGCGCCGAGGGCGTCAAGAAGTGTGCCGATTTGGTCGCCGCTCTGCAGCGCCGGCCGGTCTCCGCCGAGCATGGCCTACTCGCCGGTCAGGGTCTGGGTGGGGGAGTGGAGCATGTCCAGCGTCTGCCCGTTGCCCAGGTACATGTGGACTCCGCAGGGTAGGCAGGGGTCGAAGCTGCGGACGGTGCGCATGATGTCGATGCCCTTGAAGTGCTCCCGGTCGTTCTCCTCGAAGATCGGTTGCCCTTGGACCGCGTCCTCGTAGGGGCCAGAAACGCCGTTGGAGTCGGTGGGGCTGGCATTCCAGGGTGTGGGCGGGTAGGGGTGGTAGTTGGCGATCTTGCCGTCGCGGATCACCATGTGGTGGGACAGGACGCCGCGGACCGCCTCGGTGAACCCGCAGCCGATGCCTTCGTCGGGGACCTCGAAGGTTTCCCACGTCTTGGTGCGTCCGGCCCGGATTTCTTCGAGGGCCTTTTCCGCGAAGTGCAGCGCAGCAGCCGCGGCGTAGGCCTGGAAGTAGGTGCGGGCGCGGTTGCGCTCGAGCGTGTTGCTCCACTGCGGGATGTTCCACTCGAATGTGACGGGTCCCTTCAGAGCGGTCTTGGGCAGGTTGATCTGGACGCTCCTGCCGGTGGCCTTGAGGTAGCCGATGTCCACGAGTCCGGCGAGCGCCGTGGCCCAGAGCCGTGCGAGCGGGCCGCCGCCGGTGTCCAGGGCGAGGTTGTCCTGGCCGTCGAACCAGCGCGGCGACATGACCCAGCTGTACTTGTCGGAGAGGTCGCGCTTCTGCGGCCGCGGGTTGGTGTGCTGGTTCCACGGATGCCTGCGGTCCACCGGGTTGCCCAGCGGATCGTGGGTGACGAACATTTCCTGGTCTTCCCAGTCCTCGTAGTACGAGGAGCCGAGCATGATCCGCAGGCCCAGGTTGATGCGCACCAGGTCGGTGGTGACCAGCTTGCCGTCCACCACCACGCCCGGCGTGACGAACATCTTCCGGCCCCACTCGGTCATGTCCTTGTACTCGAAGTTGCAGTAGTCCGGGTCCTGCAGCGATCCCCAGCAGCCCAGCAGCGTCCGCCGCAGCCCCACCTGCTCGTAGCCCGGCAGTGCCTCGTAGAAGAAGTCGAACAGGTCGTCGTGCATCGGGACGACCTTCTTCATGAACTCGACGTAGCGCATGAGCCGTGTGAGGTAGTCCGTCATCAGCTGGATTGTGGCCACCGTCCCCACGCCGCCCGGATAGAGCGTGGAGGGGTGCACGTGGCGGCCCTCCATGAGGCAGAACATCTCGCGGGTGGCCCGGCTGACCTGCAGGGCCTCCCGGTAGAACTCACCGGTGAAGGGATTCAGCGAGCGCATGATGTCGGCGATGGTCCGGTAGCCGTGGTCGGCCTCATGGGGGGCCCTGGTGTTTTCCGCCTTGGCGAGGACGCCGGGGTTGGTTTCGGAGACCATCTTTTCGCAGTAGTCCACGCCAACGAGGTTTTCCTGGAAGATGTTGTGGTCGAACATGTACTCGGCCGCTTCGCCCAGGTTGACGATCCATTCGCCCAGGTTCGGGGGCTTGACGCCGTACGCCATGTTTTGCGTATAGCAGGAGCAGGTGGCGTGGTTGTCGCCGCAGATACCGCAGATGCGGCTGGTGATGAAGTGGGCGTCCCTCGGGTCCTTGCCTTTCATGAAGAGGGAGTAGCCGCGGAAGATCGAGGAGGTGCTCTTGCATTCCACGACCTGGTTGTTCCCGAAGTCGATCTTGGTGTAGATGCCGAGGCTGCCGACGATCCTGGTGATGGGATCCCAGTTCATTTCCACCAGGTTGCTGTTACCCGTTCCGCTTCCGGAACCCATGGGAATTGTGGACGTCATTGTCTTCGCCTGTCTGGAATTGTGTGGTTTACCAGGTGCGCCGGGCCCCGGTGAGGAGCTCGGGTCCGGGCCGGCGCCACTTGGGCTCCTGGTCCAAGGTGTGCGTCGTGATGCCCCGCAGGGTCCGGATGGCGGAGCCGTAGGGGCGGATGGTGCTGGTGGAAAGCTTGCCGCCGGGAGGCTCATCCATGAAGGGCATGAACTTGTCCGGGAAGCCGGGCATGGTGCAGCCGATGCAGATGCCGCCGACGTTGGGGCAGCCGCCGATGCCGTTCATCCAGCCGCGCTTGGGCACGTTGCACTTCACCACGGGACCCCAGCAGCCGAGCTTAACGATGCACTTGGGGGAGCCGTACTCGGTGGCGAAGTCGCCCTGCTCGTAGTAGCCGGCCCGGTCGCAGCCCTCGTGGACCGTCTTGCCGAACAGCCACGTCGGTCGCAGTGCCTCATCCAGCGGAATCATCGGTGCCTGGCCGGTGGCCTGGTAGAGCAGGTACGTCATGGTTTCGGAGAGGTTGTCGGGCTGGATCGGGCATCCGGGCACGCACACGATGGGGATGCCGGCCTTGGACTTCCAGTCGTAGCCGAGGTAGTCCGGTACGCCCATGGCGCCGGTCGGGTTACCCGCCATGGCGTGGATGCCGCCATAGGTTGCGCAGGTTCCGGCGGCGATGATCGCGGTGGCCTTGGGTGCCAGGCGGTCCAGCCACTCGCTGGTGGTGATGGGCTGGCCGGTCTCCAGGTCGTTGCCGAACCCGCACCAGTAGCCGCCGGGGTCATGGAGTTTCTCGTTGGGGATGGATCCCTCGACCACCAGCACGAACGGTTCCAGTTCGCCCCGGTCCGCCTTGCGGAACCACTCCAGGAAATCGTCGGCCCCTTCCTGCGGGCCGCATTCAAAGTCGATCAGTGGCCAGTGCATGGCGATCTTCGGCAGGCCAGGCAGCGCCCCGAGGGCGATTTCCTCGACGCTCGGCTGGGTGGCCGCGGTCAGGGCGACCGAGTCGCCGTCACAACTGAGCCCTGCGTTGATCCACAGCACGTGGATGAGGGCTTCTTCGGCCTTGAGGGAAGTTTCCGTAGGCATCGTTGCCTCTTTCAGTGCCCCTCGCGGGGTTCAGTGTGCTTCTGTCAGGGAGCCGGTCAAGGGAACTGACCGGGCTGTCCTGGAGGTGGGCGCCGCTGGTTGGGAGGCGGCGCCGTCGAGCCAGCCGTACCAGGCGGCGAGGCCTTCGCCGGTGGTGGCGGACAACGTGAGGAATTCGGCCCGCGAATTGATCTGCCGGATCCGGCGCAGGCACGCGTCGACGTCGAAGTCGACGTAGGGGAGCAGGTCCGACTTGTTGACGATCACGAGGTCGGCTGCCATGAACATGTGCGGGTATTTCTGGGGTTTGTCATCACCTTCCGTTACCGAGACGATCACCACCTTGGCCGTTTCGCCGAGGTCAAAAAGAGCGGGGCAGACGAGGTTGCCCACATTTTCAATGAAGACTGTGGAGCCCGGCTCCGGGGCCAGCGCATCGAGGCCGTGCCGCAGCATGTCGGCGTCGAGATGGCAGCCGGCTCCCGTGTTGATCTGGATGACGGGGCGCCCGGTGGCGCGGATCCGGTCCGCGTCGAGCGACGTCTCCTGGTCCCCTTCGATGACACCTGCGTCCAGGCGCCCGCCGAGTTCCGTCAGCGTGCGGACCAGGAGGGTGGTCTTGCCGGCACCCGGAGAACTCATGACGTTGAAGGCGCGCACCCCCCGGCCGGCAAGCCAGCCGCGGTTCGTGGCGGCCAGCAGGTCGTTCTTGGCCAGCAGGTTCTGCTCGAGCACGATGGTTTCTGTGCCGGCTGCCGCATGGTGGTGCCCGTCGGCGTGCCCGTGCTCGTGGGTGTACGTGCGCCCGTGCTCATCGGTATGACTGTGCGGGTGCCCCTGCCGGGGTGTTTGCAGTTCGCCTGCAAGGTTTGAAATGCGGGTGCCGGCCTCGTCGCCGCAACCGCATGTTGTACACATGCCCTATGCCACCTCCACGGACATCAGCATCAGCTCGCGGCCGCTGAGGACTTCGACGTCCGCGCTTCCGCAAGGGCAAAGCAGAATGAGATCGCTCAGGTTGAATTCGTCCTGGCAGCTGCGGCACCGTCCGCGGCCCCGCGGTTCGTCGATCTGCAGCCGCGCGCCAGCCAGCGGAGTGCCGGCCGCCGCCACGTCAAAACAAAAACGCACGGCATCAGCCAGTACGCCGGAAAGGGGACCGATCCTTAGGTTGACCGCCGTCACCGTCCGTTCACCTGTGCGGTTCAGAACGGCGTCGACAAGGCTCTGCGTGATGGAGAGTTCGTGCATAATCGCGCCCCTTTTTGCCAAGATAGGCTCGCGCCAGAGAAAACGCAACCGTCGGAATTTCCGCCCGCCGCTCCCCGGTTCGAACGGACAGTTGCGGCCCTGCCGGGGCCGGGCTTTGGGGCGTTAACTGTCCGTTCGCGCTGTGTCCTTTGCGCTGTGTGCTTCGCGCCCGGCGCTAGGGTGGGAGGATGCCGTCCTTTCAGACCAGACTCAAGATCACCGGGCTGAAGCCGGGCAACCGTCCCGAGACCGTGATGGACACCGCTGTCGAGTCGCTCGGGTCGCGGCACCATGTGGAGTCGCACCAGCTGGAACTGGCCGGCGGCGTGCCGCAACTGAACCTGCGGTTCCTCGTGGAGCCCACCGAGTACAGCGGTGAGAACAGCACGGCGCGGGAGTCGGCAGCCGTGATGCGCGACGCCGTCGAACGCGTCGCGCTGACAGGCTCGCTTTCGGTGCTCCGCCGCAGCCGCGGCCGCTGGGCGCCCGTATAAGGCTTAGGCGCCCGGACCCCATAATTGCCCCGACCTCAGTTGCCCGGACCGGGGGCAGCGCCCGGCTCGTCCACGGGGGAGCGGTCGCCGCGCCGGCGCGTGACGATCAGACCCACGACGGCGCCAATCACCAGGCCAACGGCCACACCGATTAGCGAACTCGCCCAAAAGGGCAGCCCCGTTGCTGAGCCCGTGAAGAAGCCGAGGCCCACGAGCCACGTCGCCCACAGCACCGCTCCCAGGCCGGCGCACAGGCTGAAGCCCCGGGTGGAGACGTCGGCGATGCCTGCGGCGGCCGACGTCGCCAGCCGCCCTCCCGGGATGAACCGGGCTCCGATGATGGTGCCGTAAGCGGAGGACCGCCCGGCCTTGGCGATGGCCTCGTGGATGCCGCGGTGGACCTTCCGGCCCCATGCCCAGCGGTCCAGGATATGGCTCAGACGGCGTTTGAACAGCTGGAACACCACCATGTCGCCCAGCCACGAGGCGGTGGCGGACAGGAGACCGACCAGGAACAGGTTTGCCCGGCCGTCGGCGGACAGGGCACCGCCCGTGATCAGGACCATCTCGGACGGGATGGGCGGAAAAATGGCATCGCCCAGGACGGCCGGAATGATCCAGAAGTAGATCGCCGTGCTCCACGTGTCCGGATTGCCGAAGTCCATTTGCACAACGTACCGCACCCGGAACGGGAACGCGCCGGGTGGACAGTCACGGCAGGACTTCGGCACCGGGCGGAACTCCTATGTGTGGCAGACCCCTACGCCGTGGCCGGTTCACAATGCCACACTGGCTGCATGCGCATAGAGATCGTTGAAGGTGACATCACCGGACGGCCGGTGGACGCGGTGGTAAATGCCGCCAACTCTTCGCTGCTGGGCGGCGGGGGCGTGGACGGGGCGATCCATCGGGCGGCCGGACCGGAACTGCTGGCCGCCTGCCGCGAGCTGCGGGCAACGACGCTGCAGGACGGTCTGCCGGTGGGCGCTGCCGTGGCCACCCCGGGGTTCGGGCTGCCGGCGCGCTGGGTCATCCACACCGTCGGGCCCAACCGCCACGGCGGGCAGACCAATCCGGCGCTGCTCGCGTCCTGTTTTACCGAGAGCCTGCGGGTTGCCGGGGGCCTGGGTGTCCGCTCGCTGGCCTTTCCCGCGGTTGGCGCGGGGGCCTACGGCTGGGACGCCCGACAGGTGGCGCAGGTGGCGTTTGACGCCGTCCGATCGTACGCCGCGCGCTCTGCCGAAGGCCGTGAACAAGGCGTGGACCTGGTGGAGTTCGTGCTCTTCGGCCCGGAAACCGTGGCGGTCTTCCGGGACGTCCTTGAAGGTGCTGCCTAACGGATCAGGTTCTGCCTAGCGGATTGCGGCCTGGCTAGCGGACCTCGCTGAGTTGAAGGCGGCTGCGGTACTCGACGGGCTCCTTCGTGATCGGGTCCACGAACCGGATGCCGCGTGCCAGCAGCTGGAGCGGCTTGGTGTAGTCGTCGGGCGCTTTGTCCAGCAGGTCGGGGTAGAACGAATCGTGCAGGATGCCCAGCCCCAGAGAAGCCATGTGCACGCGGAGCTGGTGGGTTTTCCCGGAGTGCGGTTCGAGTCGGTAGAGGCCACGGCGTCCTGCCCCGGCGGATGTGTGGCTGCCGGCGCCGTCGAATGTACGCAGCAGGTCGATGCGGGTCTCCGCATTCGGCTCGCCGTCGATGACCTCCGCCAGAAGGTAGCTGCGGGACTTCGTCATCCGGTTGCGGACCACCACCGGGAAGCCGACGGCGGGGTGCCCGGCAGCCGGTTCGGCCGCGGACACGCACTCGTACTCCTTCTGGACCTGGCGTTTCTCGAAGAGCACCTGGTACTTACCCCGTGTCTCGGGGTTGGTGGAGAGCAGGAGGATGCCTGCGGTCATGCGGTCCAGGCGGTGCATCGGGATCAGGTCCGGGAGGTCCAGCTGGTTGCGAAGCCGGACCAGCGCCGATTCCTGGATGTACGTGCCGCCTGGGGTGGTGGGCAGGAAATGCGGTTTGTCCACCACCAGGATGTGCTCGTCCTGGTGCAGGATGTTCAGCTCCACAGGCAGCCGGGTTTCCGGCGGGAGCGTGCGGTAGTACCAGATGAAGGTGTGGTCCTCGAGCCTGGTGCCGCGGTGCAGGGGGATGCCGCCCTCGCCCACGATCTCGCCGGCGTCGAACCGGTCCTCGATGCCCTGGGGGTCGATGTGCCCCCAGCGGTGCATCATGTAGTCCATTGCGGTGTCCCAGGGCCCCTCGTCTGGGAGGCGCAGGCGGGTCGCGTTCACGCCGTCGCGCACGGGAAGGGGGGATTGCATCACCGGTCCATTCTACTTTGTGCGCGGTTCCTGCTCAGTGCAGCCCCGTTTCGACGGTTCCCCGCGCACACGACGACCCGCGCCGTCGAACCTGCAGGGAACCGTCGAAAGGGCTACGGACGAAAAAAAATTTCTTGACAAATAAACTTGTCGGCGACGATAGTTGAACCATGTTGGACATCGAAGTGATCGAGGATCCGGCGGCGGCGGAGGCTTCGCTGGATCCCATCCGGACCCGCATCCTCCAGGAGCTGGCGGAGCCCGGCTCGGCCACGCAGCTCGCCGCGAAGGTGGGGCTGCCGCGGCAGAAGGTGAACTACCACCTCAAGGCACTCGAGCGTCACGGCCTCGTGGAGCTGGTGGAGGAGCGCCGCAAGGGCAACGTCACCGAGCGTGTGCTGCGGGCCACCGCCGCCTCCTACCTCATCTCCCCGGTGGCCCTGCAGTCGGTGGCGCCGGACCCGCACCGTTTCACGGACCGGTTCTCGGCCTTCTGGCTGCTGGCGCTCGCCGGCCGCATGGTCCAGGAAATGGGGAAGCTTATCGCCGGTGCTGCGGCCGCGCGGCAGAAACTGGCCACGTTCGCTATCGACGGCGAAATCACCTTCCGCACTGCCGCGGACCGGGCCGCCTTCGCCGAGGATCTGGCCGTGGCGGTCAGCCGGCTCGTGGACAAGTACCACCACGGTGGTGCCGGCGGACGGAAGCACAGGCTCGTCGTCGCGCTTCACCCGGCACTCAAGCCGGAAACACAGGACTCAACCAAAACCATCCCAGCTAAGGAGCAGGACAATGACTGACGACCGGAAATTCGAGATTGTTTTTGACACCGAGCTGCCCGGCACCCCGGAGCGGGTCTGGGAAGCCGTCACCAAGGGCACATCGGGCTGGATGTTCCCGACCGACCAGTGGCCGGACGTGAAAACCGTGGAGGAGTATCCGCACCACCTGGTGTCGCGGATGGAGGGTCCGGACGGCTGGTTCAACCAGCTCGAGCACGTATTGGAGCCGGTCGACGGCGGCGGGGCCAGGCTCCACTACGTCCACAGCGGCATCTTCGCGGATGACTGGGAGCAGCAGTACGACGGCGCCAGCAAGCACACGGAGTTCTACCTCCACACCCTGGGGCAGTACCTGAAGCACTTCGACGGCCAGCCCGTGGTTTTCACGGACGTCCAGGCGCCGGCCGCTTCGCAGACGCCTGACGGCTTTGCGCAGCTCAAGAAGGTGCTCGGTCTGGACGGTGCGTCGCAGGGCGACAGTTTTGATGTGAAGGTCGACGGCGTTGGGCAGCTCACCGGGCAGGTGGACTTCTCCAACGCGAACTTCCTGGGCCTCCGGACCGGGGACGCCCTCTACCGCTTCTTCGGCCGCAATGCGTTCGGCGCACCCGTGGGCATGACCGCCCACGACTTCAGCGGCAGCGGAGATTCCGTGGCCACTGCCCAGGCCTGGGGTGCGTTCCTCGGGAAGGTCTACGCGTAGTTCGCCGGGCCAGGCCGCCCAGCCCCGGATCATCGCGTCCAGCGCGGAGGAGTACACCGCCTGCCAGTCGCAGGCCTCCATCTGGCCGCTCTTCGGCCTGGCCAAGGCCGCGGCAAGGTCAGGCGATGGCGGCGGCGGGGGAGTCCCGGAGTGAACGCCTCAGCTGCGGGGCGGCGTCGAGCCTGTCCTGAGCGGCACGCAGCGCGCGGACTGCCGTCTCCAGCTGCTCCGGCGGCAGCGTGAACGGAATGCGAAGGAAGTTCTCGAACACCCCGCCCACGCCGAAGCGCGGACCGGCAGCGAGGCGGATGCCGAGTTCCGGGGCGATGACGGTCAGGGCCGTGCTGCTGGGCGAGGGCAGCCGGCACCAGACGGCCAGGCCGCCGTCGGGCCTCTCCGCCTCCCACCGCGGCAGGTGGACCTTGAGTAGCTCCAGCAGTGCTGAGCGGTTGTCCCGGAGTGCGGACAGGCGGCCCGGGAGGGGGCCAGCCAGGTTGCGCACCAGATGGGCCGCCGCAAGCTGCTCCACCACCGGGCCGCCAAGATCCATCGTGGTCCGGACTGCCGCGAACCGCTGAATCAGGCTCTCCGATGCGCGGATCCAGCCCGTGCGCATGCCCGCCCAATGCGATTTGCTCAGCGATCCTATGGACACCACGGACGAACTGAAGGAAGCCAGCGGCGCCGTTGTGCCGCCGTCGAGATTCAGCTCACGGAGCGTCTCGTCCACCACCAAGACAGTGCCCGAGGCCGCGGCGGCACGGACCAGCCAGCGGCGCTGCCCGTCCGGCATCAGCCGGCCGGTGGGGTTGTGGAAATCCGGGACTGTGTAGAACATGCGGGGCCGCTGCTGCGTCAGGGCAGACTCGACCCCGTCCATGTCCCAGCCCCGCTCGGGTGTTGGCGGAAGGGGCACCGGCACGATGCGGCAGCCCGTGGCGCGGATGGCGTCGAGCGCGTTCGGGTAGGTCGGCTGCTCCACGAGGACCTTGTCCTGCTTGCCCACCAGCGTCCGCAGCACGATGTTCAGCGCATGCTGCGCGCCGGACGTCACCAGGATCTGCCCGGCCGTAGTGGGCACGCCGGCGTCGGCATAGTGGCCGGCAATCGCCTCCCGAAGCGCGGGCACGCCCAGGGCGTCGTAGCCGAAGCCGGGCAGCAGGGCAGGCAGTTCCGTGAGGGCGGCCGCGAAGGCCTGGTGGACCGCTTCGCCGCTGGCCGGGAGTGATGCGTACGCGAGGTCGATGACGCCGTCCGGAACAGCCAGGCCCGGCGCCCCCGACAGGCCCGCGCGGGAGTCCCGCTGCTGTTCTGCCGTGTAGGCCGTCCGCGGCAGGCACGTGCGGCCCCGCGTGCCCTGGCCGCTGCTCAGGAACCCCTGTTCACGCAGGCTCGTGTACGCCGCCGTCACCGTGGTGCGGCTGACAGAGAGGGTGGCGGACAGCGTCCGTTCGCTGGGCAGCGCGGTGCCCAGCGGGATGCGGCCGTCCAGGACCAAAAGACGCACGACGTCGGCCAGTTCCCGGTACGCGGGTCCGTGTCCGCGGTGCCACTGGCCCAGGAGACGGGCGAGGCCTGTGGGTGTGAGAGATCCGGTCATGAGGCCAGTATTTCAAACTGGCCATGGAAAACAAGGCCAGTTGTGCCTCAGGATTGTTCAATGATGATCCGCAGACTTGTACAGCTCTTCACTGGCCTCGCCATGTACGGCATTTCGCTGGCCATGTTTATCCGGGCCGGGCTCGGGCTGGACCCCTGGGACGTGTTCCATCAGGGCGTTGCCGGCAAGACGGGCCTGAGCATCGGCGCGGTGGTCATCATTGTCAGCTTCCTGGTGCTGCTGCTGTGGATCCCGCTGCGGCAGCGGCCGGGCTTCGGCACGCTCTGCAATGCCGTCCTCGTGGGGGTCTTTGCGGACATCGGGCTCGCCCTGATCCCCGCGTTCTCCCACCTCGGCGGCCAGATCGCGCTGCTGGGCGGTGCGGTGGTGCTCAACGGCATCGCCTCCGCGTGCTACATCGGCGCCCGCTTCGGCCCCGGCGCCCGGGACGGGCTCATGACGGGCCTGGCCAAACGCACCGGCTGGTCCGTGCGTTGGTCCCGGACGCTGATCGAGGTGGTGGTGCTCGCCGCGGGCTGGCTCCTCGGCGGCTCGGTCGGAGTGGGAACTGTGGTTTACGCCCTGGCGATCGGCCCGCTGGTCCAGCTCCTGCTGCCGTACTTCCTGGTTCCTGCCCGGGAACCGGCAGGGATTCCGGCCTCCGGTGGAAGGCCTGACCAGGCTGCCGGTGCTGGTGCTGCCGCCGGGGACCGCGCCGCGTCCGACGACCGCGAGGACCAGTCCGAGGCGCCGGTGGCCGCCTCCTGACGCGCAATTTCTCCCGGAACGGGCCGCTATGCCTCGGGCGCACCCAATAACGGCTGGCACTTCGGGCAGAAGTAGATGTCACGTTCTTCCGTGACGGTTGTGGACGCGCTGCCGGGACCGCCGCCCGCACCCGTTCCCGCACCACTTCTGCCCGGCACGGTCTTCCCCAGCACGGCGTGCTGGATGGGCGTCCGGCAGCGCAGGCACGGCTGGTGCTCGCGCCGGTACACCCAGTAGCCCGGCCGGCCGGCGGCACGGCCCACCGGAGTTCCGCGGGCGTTGAGCAAGGTGGTTCGGCGGCCCGGTCCGAGGTTCGCCTCGAGCAACTGCTTGGCGTCGGCAAACATCGCGGGCCAGTCCTTCACGGCGGCCGCCGGTGACGCCGGGTGGACGCCGGCCAGGAAGCACACCTCGCAGCGGTAGATGTTCCCGATGCCGGCGAGGTTGCTCTGGTCCAGCAGTGCCACCCCCACCGGCACGTCGGGCCTGGCCGCCACGCGGCGCTCGGCCTCGACCGGGTCCCAGTCCGGGCCCAGCAGGTCCGGGCCGAGGAAACCCACGGCCTTGTCTTCCTCGCCGGTCTTGATCACCTCAAGGAGGCCGAGGGAAAATCCGACGGCGTCGGCAACGGCCGTGCGGAGCACGCACCGGGCGGTGAATCCGGGCTTCCGCCACCTGCCCCCGGGCGGGTAGACCTGCCAGCTGCCCTCCATCTTCAGGTGCGAGTGGATGGTGAGCCGCTCCTCGGCCGGTCCCACCAGCCGCATCAGGAGGTGCTTGCCGCGGGGAACCACCTCCTCCATGGTCCAGCCGGCCAGGTTCAGGGTGGCGAAGCGGGGCACGCGGAAGTCGGACGCGAGAAGCTTCTGGCCGGCGAGGGCAGCGTGCAGCTGGCTGGCGGCGCGCCAGACCGAGTCGCCTTCAGGCACGGATCCTCAGTCCCTTCGGTGTTGAGTAGGCCCCGGCGGCCGTCAGCGCCGATGCCGCAGGGGTGTCGAGGATGCCGTGACCGTTGACCTTTTCCATGACGAGCTTGTCCACGGCACCGCGTTTCACCACGTCCACGAGGGCGCCGGCAGCGGCGGCGAGGACGGATTCGTCCTCCGTGAACACCAGAAGCGTCTTGCCGCCGCGTTCGACGTACAGCACCAGCGCGCCGTCGACCAGAACCACGAGTGCACCCGCCTTCCGCCCCGGGCGGTGCCCGCTGCCGGCCTCGACGTTGCCCGCAGGCCACGACAGGGCCGCGCCGTAGGGGTTGGCCGGATCTGTTGCCGCCAGGGCAAGTGCCACGGGTTCCGGCTTGGCCAGCTGGGCGTCCTCGGTGTATGAACGCAGCCGGTCTACGGTAGCGGGCACGGCGAACTGGGCAGCACCCAGATGTTCGATGAAGTATCCCCGCCTGCACCGTCCGGCCTCCTCCAGCCGGGCCAGGACCTTGTACATGAGCCCGAATCCGCCCAGGATGTTCTCGGCCATGACGGATCCACGGGTGACCACGCCGTACCTGTCCAGCAGCAGCTCTGCCGTGGCGCGGGCGTGGATAGTGGGGTCGAGCTCGGGTGTGGGAAGCGCGGACCAGCGCCCGGCCGCGAGCGGCGGGGTGGGGACCGCGCCGCCGGCCGAGCCGTAGCGTCCGCCGGACAGTCCCGGGGAGCCGAGCAGCCCGGTCCCGTGTGACCGTCCGAGCCGGCTGAGGCGCGGCGCCCTGGCCCGCGGTGCGCGCGCAACCTGCCGGTGGGCGGTGTGTCCGCCGGCGATCAGCGACCGGACCGGGGCGAACGTGTCCCCGGTAACCCTGCCGGCCCAGGCGAGATCCCAGATTGCGGACACGACGTCCTGGTCGCCCAGCACCGCGTCCATGCCGCCGGCAATGTCCGTCAGCTGCCGGAAAAAGTAGCCGCCTCCGTTGGTCTGCAGGTGGTCCAGCAGCCGCCGCTGGGCGTCGCCCGGTTCAAACTCGGGGGCAGGGTTCAGTGTCAGTTCCACCGAATCCGCGAGGTGCAGGCTGATCCAGCCGTCGTTGCCTGGAAGCGAGCCCGCACCTGACCAGAGGACCTCCCCGGCGGCCATGAGTTCGTCCAGCATGGCGGGCTGGTAGTTGGACACCCGGCTGGCGAGCACCAGCGGTTCCCAGGCGGAGGCGGGGATGGGCACGCCGGAGAGCTGGTCCACCGCGGTGATGATGCCGTCGAGTCCGCGCAGCGCCGGCTGTCCCCGTCCCGCGCCTGGCGTGCGGACATGTTGCCAGGCGGGCAGGAACCGGCCGTAGGCGGTGATGTCCACCGGCTCCACCTCGGCCCGGAGCGCGGCGAGTGAACGGCGGCGGAGCTTGCGGAGCACTTCGGCGTCGCACCATTCGCTGCCGGCCAGGGACACGGCCGCTGAGGCAACGGCCGACGCCGCCGCCGCTTCCGCGACGGGGTCAAGACCGGCATCGGAATCAGAAGCGGCGGCTGCCGGGCGTTCGCCGGCAGGGGCGTCGGCGTGCGGCCGGAACTCGCCTTCCACCACGCGGCCGTCGGCCGCCAGCCGTTTCAGGGCAGTTCCGACGACGGCGGCACCGAGTCCCAGCCTGGCAGCGGCTTCGGTGGCGGTGAACGGACCATGGGTGCGGGCATAGCGCGAGACCAGATCGCCAAGGGGGTCCGCCACCGGCTCGATGAAGGCAAGCGGTACGCCCATGGGCAGCGGGACACCGATGGCGTCGCGAAGCCTGGCCGCGTCTTCCACCGCGGCGAAGCGTTCGACGCCGGCGAGGGTCACCTTGATGGCCCGGTTGGCACGTTGGAGGGCGGCGAGGTGGGCGGCGGCTTCGGCAACTGTGGCTTCGGCGGGCTTGGTTTCGACAGGCTCAACCAGCGAGACGTCGGTTTCGGCGGGCTCTACCGGCGGGGCTTCGGTTTCGGCAGGCGCATCCGGCGGGGTGAGCCGGGCCGCGACTTCCCCGGGGTCCAGGGGGCCGAGCAGGCGGAGCAGATCGGCCACGCCCTCCATGCCGCGGACTTTGCGGTCGAGGGCAAGACGCTGCAGCTCGCGTTCGGTCTGGTCGATGACCCTGGCGTCCAGGAGTTCCCGCAGTTCCACGCGCCCCAGGAGTTCGTTGAGCAGCGTGGAGTCGAGCGCCAGCGCGGCCGCCCGGCGTTCGGCGAGCGGGGAATCGCCTTCGTAGAGGAACTGCGCCACGTAGCCGAAAAGCAGGGACTTGGCGAACGGGGACGGCTGCTGGGTGGTGGTCTGGACGATCCGGAGTTCCCGCCGCTCCACCGAGGCGGCGATGTCCTTCAGGGCGGGCAGGTCATACACATCCTGGAGGCATTCGCGGACGGTCTCCAGCACGATCGGGAACGACGGGTATTTCCGGGCGACGTCCAGCAGCTGGGCGGACCGCTGGCGCTGCTGCCACAGCGGCTGCCGCTTCCCGGGCGTCTGCCGGGGTAGCAGCAGGGCACGCGCGGCACACTCGCGGAAGCGGGAGGCGAACAGGGCACTGCCGCCCACCTCGGCGGTGACAATCTGCTCCAGCTCTTCGGGGTCGAACAGGAACAGTTCGGCGCCGGGAGGCTCGTCCTCCATCATGGGCACCCGGAGCACGATGCCGTCGTCGGCGGCCATGGCGGAACCGTCCAGCCCGTACCGCTGATGCAGCCGCTGGCCCACCGCAAGGGCCCAGGGCGCATGGACGGGCATGCCGAACGGGCTGTGCAGAATGACCCGCCAGTCGCCGAGTTCGTCGTGGAAGCGTTCCACTACGAGCGTCGTGTCGCTCGGGACCACCTCCGTGGCCAGCTTTTGTTCGGACAGGTACTGCAGAAGGTTGTTCGCGGCGAAGTCGTCAAGGCCGCTGGCCTTGCAGCGTTCGGTGGCGGGGCCGACGTCGGACGCTGACAGTTCGCGGACGAACGCGCCAAGGGCGCGGCCCAGGTCCACCGGGCGTCCCAGCGAGTCGCCCTTCCAGAAGGGCAGCTTGCCGGGCTGGCCGAAGGCCGGCGAGACGAGCACGCGGTCGTGCGTGATGTCCTCGATCTTCCAGCTGGTGGCGCCCAGCGCAAAGATGTCACCCACGCGGGATTCGTAGACCATTTCCTCGTCAAGCTCGCCGACCCGCCGGCCTCCCTTGGCCGGGGCCGTGCCCGAACCCTTGGCGTCGCCCGCCCCAGCGGGGGATGCCGATCCCTCCGTCTCCGTGCCGATGATGTAGACGCCGAACAGCCCACGGTCCGGGATGGTGCCGCCGGACGTGACGGCCAGCCGCTGGGCTCCCGGCCTGCCCTCGATGGTCCCGGCGTTGCGGTCCCAGACGATCCGGGGCCGGAGCTCGGCGAATTCATCCGAGGGGTAGCGCCCGGCCAGCAGGTCCAGCGTGGCCTCGAATGCGGACCGGGGGAGGGTTGCGAACGGGGCTGAGCGGCGGACGGTGGAGAACCACTCTTCCACGTCGATGCTGCCCAGGGCGGTGGCCGCGACGGTCTGCTGGGCCAGGATATCCAGGGGATTGGCCGGCACGCTCAGCCGCTCGATCTTGCCGTCCAGCATGCGTTCGACGGTGATGGCGGTGTGCACGAGGTCGGCTCGGTGCTTGGGAAACAGGTAGCCCTGGGAGATTTCGCCCACCTGGTGCCCGGCGCGGCCCACGCGCTGCAGCCCGCTGGCCACCGAAGGCGGCGACTCGACCTGAACCACGAGGTCCACGGCACCCATGTCGATGCCGAGCTCCAGTGAGGACGTGGCCACGACGCAGCGCAGCCGGCCGGATTTGAGGTCGTCCTCGATCAGGGCACGCTGGTCCTTGGACACTGAGCCGTGGTGGGCGCGGGCCAGCAGCGGCTCTGCCCCTGCGGTACTTCCTGCCTGCGCCATCATGTGGGCAGGCGTGGCGGTCGACGCCGGGACACCTCCGGGCGCGGGTGGGGCCGGGTCATCCCAGCCTCCGCCCACTGTCAGGAGCTGGCGTTCCGCATGGATTTCGTTGAGCCGCGCGGTCAGGCGTTCCGCCAGCCGGCGCGAGTTGGCGAAGACGATGGTGGACTGGTTGGCCAGCACCAGGTCCACGATCTTTTCCTCCACATGGGGCCAGATCGAGGCCTGCGGCTGCAGGCCGGAGGCCGGCCCGGAATCGAAGGCTCCGGCGGCGCCCTGCAGATCGGACATGTCCTCCACTGGGACGGACACCGTGAGGTCCCAGTTCTTCCGCGAGGGCGGGGCCACGATCTCCACCGGGGCGGAACCGGCCAGGAAGTGCGCCACCAGTTCCCGCGGCTCGACCGTGGCGGAGAGCCCGATCCGCTGCGCCGGCGCGGGCAGCAGGGCGTCCAGCCGCTCCAGCGACACGGCCAGGTGCGCCCCGCGCTTGGTGCCGGCCACGGCGTGGACTTCGTCCACGATGACGGTATCCACCTCGCTGAGTGTTTCCCGGGCCCTGGACGTGAGCATCAGGAAGAGGGACTCGGGGGTGGTGATCAGGATGTCCGGCGGGTTGCTGAGCAGGGCGCGGCGGTCGGAGGCGGGGGTGTCGCCGGACCGGACGCCGACGGTGATCAGGGGAGCCGGCAGGTTCAGCCGCTTGGCCGTCTGCGTGATGCCGATTAGCGGGGCGCGGAGGTTGCGTTCGACGTCGACGCCAAGCGCCTTAAGCGGGGAGATGTACAGTACGCGGGTTTTCCGCTTGGGCTTCCGTGCCCGGGGCTGCCTGGTCTTGGCGCCGGCTGGCGGTTCTTCAAGGCCGGGCAGCACGGCAGCATCAGGCACGGCAGCGTCGGGCACGGCAGCGTCGGGCACGGCAGCGGGTGCAGCCGACCCGGACACCAGAAGCCGGTCCAGGGCCCAGAGGAATGCGGCCAGGGTTTTACCTGAGCCGGTGGGCGCAACAACAAGGGCGTGCGAACCGGACGAAATCGCGTTCCAAGCCCCCTGCTGGGCGGGGGTGGGCTCGGAAAACGCGCCGAGGAACCACTCCCTGGTGGGCCGGCTGAACTGGCCCATCGAGTCCCCGGCGGACGTGCCGGTGGCTGTGCCGGCGGGCTCCTGCGACTGCATGCCTCCATCATGCCTCACGGCACCGACACCAATAGAAGCATCAGGTCTGCCCTACCCGGCCGGAGGAAGGTCGCGGGTGGCCGGCCCCTCTAAGACCTGGCCGTCGCTGCTGAACCGGGAGCCGTGCAGCGGGCAGTCCCAGGACTTTTCGTTGTCGTTCCAGTGCAGGATTCCGCCCAGGTGCGTGCAGACCGCGGACAGGCTGCACGTCGTTCCGTTGACGGTGGAGGTGGCCACGGGCTTCCGTTCGCGCATCGCCACGGTGCCGGTGCCCTCTTCAGGCACGGTGCCGTCCGACGGAGGAAGCTTTTGCAGTCTGCCCCAGTCCTTGGCCAGTGTGGCGGCCACTCCCGCGTTGAGGGTCACGGCCGAGGCCGCGCCCGGAGGAGATGTCACCCTGCGGTGGATGGTGTTGGCCCACGGCAGTTGGCCTCCGAGGATGTCCGCGGCGATGCCCAGGGACGCGGCCACCGCGTTGGTCATGCCCCACTTGTTGTAGCCGGTGCCGAAGAAGATGCGCCCGCGGCCGCGGGGGAGTTTGCCGAAGAACGGCATGAGGTTGGTGGCCTGGTAATCCTGCGCGGACCACGTGTGGGTGACGGTGGCGCCGGGGAAGTGCTGCTGTGCCCACGACAGGACGTTCTCCAGATGTTCCTTCTCTGAGCGGGCCTTTCCGACGGGGTGCCCGTTGCCGCCTACCAGCAGAAGATTCTTGCCGTCCGCCGGGTAGTCCCTGATGGAGCGCACAGGCTGTTCCACGGAAATGTACATGCCCTCCGGTGGCGTCGCGTTTCCTGCGAGCTCCAGGGCTGCGGCATAGGAGCGGTTCGGCTTGAGCTTGGTGAAATACAGGCCGCGGTTCAGGATGGGGCTGCCCGTGGCCAGCACCACCGAGTCGGCCTGGACGGATCCGCGGTCAGTATGGAGGGTGGACGGCGCCGCGCCGGTGACGTTCCGGACCCGCACCCCTGTGACGATCCTGCCGCCGTGGCTCCGGACGTCTTCTGCCAGCGCGGTGAGCACGTCCATGGGGTTGATCTGGGCCTGCCCGCGAAGAAGCACGGCTCCCCGGATAGGGAACGGCAACCCCGCATCCCGGACGTAGTCCACCTCCAGATCGGCGGCGAGGGCCGCCGTGAGCTCCGCCCGCACTGCTTCCGTGCCCTGCTGGGTGGCGGCGTACGTGTAGGCGTCGCGCACCTGGAACGGCACGCCGCGCTGCTCCAGGTACCGCAGCAGCCATGCCTGCCCTTCGCGGTTGCCGGACACGTAGGCGTCCACCATCTTCTGGGGGTACTGCTGCCGGAGGGACGACAGCACGGTGCCCTGCAGCAGGGTGACCTTGGCAGTGGTGTTGCCGGTGGCCACGGCGCCCAGGCCGCGCGCTTCCAGGACAAGCACGTTCTGTCCCGAGCGGGCCAGCAACAGGGCCGTGGTGAGGCCGGTCAGGCCGGCGCCCACCACCACGGTGTCATAGGACTCGCCGGGGGTGAACGGGTCGCCGGTGAAAGTGTCGGTGCGGTCCAACCAGAGTGACGTCACGTGTCTCAACCTGCCTTTGGCCTGCGTCTTTGCCGCGGGGCGTTCCCGCAGCAGGCCCGGCGCTAGCAGCGGGGACCCCGACGTAATCGTAAGTGTACTTACGAAGTTGGGGCCGGAACAGGCTTGGAACAGGACAGGTTGCTTGGGGCAAACTTTGCTCTAGCGGGCCTGGAATGCGCCGATGCTCAGGAGCTCGATGGAGGCGTTGCTGCAGGCATCCGAGGGCCGGGCCACGAACAGCGATGCCGTGTCCTCCGGCGGGTAGATCCTGAATCCGGCGGCAGCGGTCTTGATGCAGTCCGGGTAGTTCCCCGCCTGCGTGTAGCGCAGCACCGCGGTGCCTGACTTTCCGGGGGCCAGCAGGACGTCCTGGACAGGGGCGGAGGTGTCGCGTTGGGCCGGGGCCCCGATCGGCTGCCCGTTCGGTCCGGTGGTCAGGGACACGCCAGCGAACCCTTTCAGGTGGCAGGAGGCGTTGCCGCTGTTGGTGAGGATCAGCTCCATGTAGACGCTGCCGGCGGCACCGCCGCCCGTGGCATCCGTGGTGGCTTTCAGTCCTGAGGACTTGCACAGCTGGGCGCCGGCGGCGGTGGACTGCGGTGCCTCTGGAGTCGAAGAAGTTGTGGTTGGCGAAGCAGGCTGGGATTGGGAGGTCGAAGAAGAGGAAGACGGCGGCGCGGAAGTTTCGGGGGCTGCCTGCGTGCTCGGGGTGGTTGAGCCGGTGGCCGGTTCGGTTGTCCCCTGGGTGGTGGGCTGGCTTGGTCCGCAAGCGGTGAGCAGGAGCGCCAGGGTGGCGGCCGCCGTCGTGCATATCAGTCCGTTTTTGATTCGCTGAGGCCTCATGGCTCTAACATTGCGGGCGTTCCTGCCGGAGTCAACGAAGGCGCGGCAGGGAGTCTAATTTGATGCCCGGATTGTGACATCTGGGGGCGGTCTCCGGACATTCGGTCCAGGTGGGTCCCCACCGATGCTGATGCAACGATAAACCAGCTCCGTAGCGCAAAATTACCTATTCTGAAGCCGAAGTTGCGTTGATCTGCAGTTTTCGGTGTGCCAAAATGATCTTGGTCTCGCTTGTCTTAACCTTGTAGGAATCCACCAACCCCGCAAGGAATTCCGGCAAGGAAACACCGCTCGTAGTCTGGCCGCGGTCCATCACTCCCGTGGCTGGAAGTGTCTCCCGGTAACGGGGGTTGCGCAGGGTTGCGGGGAGACAGCTCGGCACTCGTCCGTGGCAACGCCGCCGCTACGGACGTTCCTGAAGAGGCGCATCAGTCATTGGTTTCCGGCAACGCCGCCTAAGCCAATAACGATGGGGGCTGAGGTTATGACCGGTTGGCTTGTCCGCTGGAGTCTTAAGTTTCGATTAATTGTTTTAGCCGCTGCTGCCGGCATTCTGGGGTTCGGATTGACAACCCTGCCGTCAATGCCAGTGGATAACCTTCCAGAATTCTCTCCGCCACATGTGGAGATCCAAACCGAGGCACTGGGCCTGTCCGCCGTGGAGGTCGAACAGCTCATTACCTCGCCTATGGAGGCCGACCTGCTGAACGGGGTTGCCTGGCTCGACGAAATTCGTTCGAAGTCAGTCCCGGGCCTCTCTTCGATTGAGATGGTTTTTGAGCCGGGCACCGATATCCTCCGTGCCCGGCAGCTCGTTGCAGAGCGGCTGACGCAGGCCTTCGCGCTGCCCAACGTGTCATCTCCGCCGGTGCTGATGCAGCCGCTCTCCTCGACGAGCCGCGTCATGATGGTGCAGATGTCCTCACAGGACGTGTCGCCAATCGACATGTCCGTGCTGGCCCGCTGGGATGTCAAACCGGCGCTCATGGGTGTCCCGGGCGTGGCAAACGTCTCCATCTACGGCCAGCGCGAACAGCAGCTTCAGGTGCAGGTGGACCCGAAGCAGCTCAGCGCGAAAAATGTCACCCTTAGCCAGGTGGTTGAGACCGCCGGCAATGCGGTGTGGGTATCCCCGTTGAGCTTCTTGGAAGCATCAACCCCGGGTACAGGCGGCTTCCTCGAGTCCGCCAACCAGCGCATCGGCATCCAGCACGTGCTTCCGATCCGGACGCCGGCAGACCTCGGCAAGGTCAGCGTTGAAGGCGCATCGGACAAGACGCTGACACTGTCCGACGTGACCACCCTGAGCGAAGACCACCAGCCCCTGATCGGCGACGCTGTCACCGGCAAGACGCCGGGCCTGCTGCTGGTCATCGAGAAGTTCCCGGACACGAGTGTTGCGGACGTGACGCAGGGCGTTGAGGCGGTGCTGGACGGGCTGCGTCCAGGCCTTTCCGGCATCACCGTCGACTCCACCGTGTTCCGGCCTGCCTCATTTGTTGAGTCCGCTGTTGGCAGCCTGGGTCTTGCCCTGCTGGTCAGCCTACTGGTGGTCACGGCGCTGATCGGCGTCGCATTCCGGTCCTGGCGGTACGCCCTGCTGGCCTTCGTCGCCATTTCCGTGGCGGCCATGGCTGCTGCGCTGGTGCTTCAGTTCCAGGGTGCGGTCCTGAACGTCATGGCCTTCGCGGGCCTGGTCCTTGCGCTCCTGGTGGTCATCGGCGATGTCATCACCGACCTGCACAGTTTCCGGCGGGAATCGGCCGATGACCGGGTGTCGCGCGAAGCCCTGCTTGCCCGCGGGCTGCAGCGCTCCCGCGTGCCTGTCCTGTTCGCCGGACTTACCGCGCTGCTTGCCCTCGCGCCGGCGCTGTTTGTCCCGGGTGTGGAGGGGGCGTTCCTGAAACCCCTGGTGCTGTCCTACCTGTTGGCCACAGCTGTGGCCATGCTCGTTGCCCTGACCGTGACGCCGGCATTGGCGAGCCTGCTGCTGCGGGGTCACAGGCGGCCACGGCGCAGCCTTTCGGTGATCCGCAAAGCCCGGCTCGGCTACGAGCGCACGGCCCGGGCCTTCACCGGAGCGGTGCCCACAGTGTTCGCACTTGCGGCGGCTGCACTGGCCATCGCCGCACTGGCCATCGTTCCGGCCGCTACGAAGGAACTTCCTGTTGTGGCCGCAGTTCCCGACCGCACCCTCCTCGTCGAATGGGAGGCGGCGGCGAGTACAGGGGCCGACGTGATGAACAGGGTGATGACCAACGCCAGCGAAGAGCTGAGCGGAATCCCTGGCGTCTCCTCCGTGGGCGGCCACGTTGGACGTGCCATCACCTCGGATTCCTCCTCTGACGTCAATGCCGGCGAGCTCTGGGTGACCATGGACGACGGCGCCGACATCAGCAGCGTGCGCTCCGACGTGACCGAGATTGTTGAAGGCTACCCGGGCCTGACGGCAAATGTGACCACCTACCCGGAGCAGCAGGTTGCTGCTGCCAGCGAAATCGACAACCGCCAGTTCCGGGTGCGCGTGTTTGGTGTGGACCTGGACATCCTCCGGCAGAAGGCAAACGAGATCCACGGGATTCTGTCGCGTACGGACGGTGTGGTTGATCCGCAGGTGGACGTCACGGTAGACCAGCCTGTTGCGGAAATCGAGGTTGACCTCACCAAGGCGCAGAAGCAGGGGGTCAAGCCTGGTGATGTTCGTCGGGCGGCTGCCACCGTCCTGCAGGGCATCGAGGTGGGGTACCTGTTCGAGCAGCAAAAGGTGTTCCAGGTGATCGTCAAAGGTACAGAAAACACCCGGAACAGCCTGACAAGCGTTACCGACATGATGGTCGACAAGCCAGAAGGCGGACAGGTCCGGCTGGGTGACGTGGCCAAGGTCACGCTCCGCCCGAATCAGACCGTGATCCACCATGACGACACCTCCAGGCGCATCGACGTCGTGGCCAGTATCCAGGGCCGCAGCCTCGGTGACGTCACCAGCGACGTCCAGGCCGCCATCAAGGGAATGCAGTTCCCCGTGGAGTACCACGCTGAGATCCCGCCGCAGTACGCCGAAAAGCAGGCGGCCGGCGCGCTCATCTGGTGGCTTGCCCTGGCGGCGGCAGCCGGGATCCTGGTCCTGCTGCTGACGGTCCTCGGCAACTGGCGGCTCGCAGGGCTCGTCTTCCTGCTGCTTCCGGTTGCCCTGTCCGGCGGAATCCTCGCCGCCGGCCTGGCCGGCGGTTTCGGCTCCGTGTACGTGCTGGTGGCCCTCGCGGCGGTGCTCGCCCTGGCGATCAGGGACGTGGTCCTGCTGATGGGAACCTACCAGTCCCTGCAGTCCCTGGCCCCGTCGGATTCGCCGGCACATCTCATGCGGCAGGCGGCCGGAGAGCGGCTTCTGCCAACTGTTCTGACCACCGTGATCACTGGACTGGCGCTGGTGCCGCTGGTGCTGCTCGGCGGGCCGGTCGGCGGAGGCATGCTCCTTCCGCTGGCGCTGGTTGTGTGGGGCGGGCTTATTACCACCGCGCTGCTGACCCTCTTTATTCTGCCGATCCTTTTCCTCCGCGTTGGTCCACGCACCAACACGGACTGGGGGAGCTCATTGGTGATTAACAACGGACCGGTTCTGGCAGAGAGGTCGGAATTGTCATGAAAAGCAATAGTGATTTTGGCGGCTGGCGTTCTGTTCTGGTGCTGGTTTGCGCAGCATCCATTGGCCTCTCCGGATGTGCCACAGTGAAAACCACCGCGGCGCCCGCCGGGCAGGCAGCGTCCACCATGGAGAAGGCCGGCCCGGACCTGAACAAACTGACGCTGACAGACAAGGCAGTGGAAAGGCTGGGCGTGACCACGGTCAAGGTGACCAAGGGCGAAGGCAGTCCGCTGCAGGTGCCCTACGGCGCGCTGGTCTATGACGCCAACGGAAAGACCTGGGTCTACACCAATCCCGAGCCGCGGACCTACATCCGGGCCGCGGTGACGGTGGAGAAGATTGCCGACAACAAGGTGCAGCTCCAGTCCGGTCCGCCTGTAGGAACCGATGTTGTCACCGTTGGTGCCGCGGAACTGTTCGGCGCCGAATTCGGCACAAAGGGTCACTGACATGCGCCGGATTGTCGGGTTCAGCCTGAAATTCCGCGCCTTGGTGGTGGCCATCGCAGTGGCGATGATGGCGTTCGGCGGCGTCCAGCTCAGCACGGCCTCTGTGGACGTCTTTCCCGAATTTGCGCCGCCGAAGGTGGAGATTCAGACTATCTGCATCGGCCTTACCGCTGCCGAGGTGGAGCAGTTGGTTTCCGTTCCCCTCGAAGACGCCCTCAACGGCGTCGAGAGTCTGGATGAGATCCGCTCCAAGTCCGTGGAGCAGCTTTCCTCCATCGTGCTGATTTTCGCCCCGGGCGCGGACCTGCTCAAGGCCCGCCAGCTGGTCTCGGAACGGATCGCCACCGTCATTCCGTCGCTGCCCACCTGGGCGGCACCGCCGGTGATCCTGCAGCCGCTGTCGTCCACCAGCCGCGTCATGAAGATCGGGCTGACTTCGGACCAGCGGTCGCTCATGGAAATGTCCATGATCACGTACTGGAAGATCCGGGCCCACCTGCTGCGGGTCCCGGGCGTGGCCAACATAGCCATCTGGGGCGAGCGGCTGCAGATGTTGCAGGTGCAGGCCGTTCCGGAGAAGCTGAAGGCCAACGATGTCAGCCTGAACCAGGTCATGGAGGTCACCGCCAACGCCCTTGACGCCGGCCTGCTGCAGTATTCGCCGGGTTCCGTCATCGGTACCGGCGGCCACATTGAGACGCCCAACCAGCGGCTCGGCATCCAGCACGTGCTGCCCATCACCACTCCGAAGGACCTCGCCGAGATCACCATCGAGGAGAAGAACGGGAAGCCGCTCCGCCTGGGTGATGTGGCCAACGTCGTGGAAGACCACCAGCCGCTCATAGGCGACGCCGTGATCAACCAAGGCGAAGGCCTGATGCTCATCGTCGAGAAACTTCCCTGGGGCAACACCCTGGAAGTCACGAGGGGCGTTGAAGCTGCACTGCAGCAGATGGAGCCGGGACTTAGCGGAATCACAGTTGATACGGAGATCTTCCGGCCGGCAACGTTCATCGAGGAGTCCCTGGACAACCTCAGCCGCGCGCTGATGCTGGGCTGCATCCTCGTGGTGCTGGTGCTGGGTGCGTTCCTCTTCCAGTGGCGCACGGCGCTGATCAGCCTGATCGCCATCCCGCTGTCACTGGTGACGGCGGCGTCCGTCCTCTACCTCACAGGAGCATCGGTGAACACCATGGTCCTCGCGGGGCTGGTGATTGCCGTCGGGGTGGTGGTGGATGATGCGATCATCGACATCGAGAACATCATCCGAAGACTCCGGCAGCACCGGGCGGAGGGCGGCACAAGATCCACCGCCTCGGTGGTCCTCGAAGCCTCGCTGGAGGTCCGCGGGCCGATCATCTACGCCACGCTGATCATCATCGCCGCTGCGGTGCCGATCTTCTTCCTGCAGGGACTGACCGGGGCCTTCTTCAGGCCGCTGGCCATCTCCTACACCCTGGCGGTGCTGGCGTCGATGCTCGTGGCGCTGACCGTTACCCCTGCGCTGGCCTTGATCTTCATGCGGAAAGTTCCGCTGAAGGAACAGGAACCGCCCCTGGTGAGGATACTCAAACGGGGTTACCGCGCGGTCCTCAGCCGGATGGTGAGGCGGCCCGTGGCGGGGTACGCGACCTTCGGAGCCATGGCGGCCATCGGTGCCATCACGGCACCGCTGCTCGGGCAGTCGCTGCTGCCGGACTTCAAGGAGCGCGACTTCCTGATGCACTGGCTGACCCAGCCGGGCACGTCGGTGTCGGAGGAGTACCGCGTCAGCCAGAAGGCCTGCGAGGAACTGCTGACCATCAAGGGTGTCCGGAACTGCGGCTCGCACATCGGGCAGGCCTTCAACGCGGACGAAGTCGTGGGTGTGTACTTCGGTGAGAACTGGATCAGCATCGACCCCGCGGTTGACTATGACACGACGTTGAAGTCAATCCACGAAGTGGTGGACGGCTATCCCGGGATCGTGCGCGATGTCCAGACCTACCTGAAGGAGAGAATCCGTGAGGTTCTAACGGGTGCCAGCAACGCCGTCGTCGTCCGGCTTTACGGGGACGATCTGGCGCTCCTGCGCTCGAAGGCCGCGGAGATCCATTCGATCTTTGACGCCACCGAAGGAGCCATTGACGTCCAGACGGCCCTGCAGAAGGACATTCCGCAGATCAATATCGAGGTGGATCTGGCCAAGGCCCAAAGCTACGGGCTGAAGCCGGGCGACGTCCGCCGGGCGGCGGCGACGATGGTGGCCGGCGAGGAAGTGGGCGACGTTTACCGCGGCGGCAAGGCGTACGACGTCCAGGTCTGGAGCCCGCCAGAGGTCCGGTCCGATATCAGCAGCATCAGGAACCTCCCCATTGATACGCCGAACGGGCAGAAGATCCTGCTGTCCGATGTGGCAAGCGTCCAGGTCAAGCCGACCCCGAACGTCATCCAGCGCGATGCCCACTCCCGGCGCATCGACATCCAGGCCAACGTGAAGGAAGGCACGCTGGGCACCGTGGTTGCGGCCATGGAGGAAGGGCTCAAGAAACTGGAACTGCCCCCGGGCTTCCGTACGCAGATCCTGGGTGAGTTCCAGGAGCGCCAGGCGGCGACCAACACCCTGCTCTCACTCGCCATCGGGGCCCTGGCCGTGATCTACCTGCTCCTGCAGGTGGCCTTCGGAAGCTGGCGGCTGGCGACGCTGGTGATCCTCACCCTGCCGATCGCCCTGGTGGGTGGCGTGTTCGCCGCCTTCATGGGCGGAGGGGTGCTGTCGCTCGGGTCCATTGTGGGCTTCCTGACGGTTATGGGCATCGCGGCCAGAAACGGCATCCTGCTCATCAACCACTGCCAGCACCTGGAGAAGTACGAGGGTGAAAAGTTCGGTCCGGAACTGGTGCTGCGGGGCGCCGGGGAACGCCTCTCGCCGATCCTGATGACCACTTTGGCCACGGGGCTTGCCTTGGTGCCGCTGGTGGTCCTGGGGAACATCCCCGGCCATGAGATTGAACATCCCATGGCCCTGGTGATCCTCGGCGGGCTGGTGACGTCCACGCTGCTCAACCTGTTCGTGGTCCCGTCGCTGTACCTGAGGTTCGCCAAGCCGAAGGCCGAGCGGCACCAGGCACCGCCGGAGCCCGTCCTGGCTAACGCCTAGCCACGAACCCGCTGGTCCATCCGCCGCCCACGCCCCGCCACCCGCGGGAACGTGGGCGGCGGTGGTGCGGGGACGGAGCGCGAACCGGTTCCCGCCCGCCGGCGCCGCAGTTCCAGCGCGAGGCTTTCCTGCCCGCGGGCCATTGCCCAGCGGTGGTTGGCGGAGAAGCCGGGTTTCAGCAGCCAGCTGAGCCGCCTCAGCAGCGGCTTCGTGGCGCTGACCCGCCAGTCGTAAGTGATCAGGACCTCCGGGCCGTCCTGCTCGAATGTCCAGCGTCCGGTCCCGTCCAGGTCACCCGTTGCGTGGATCGCGAAGCCCTTGCTGGTGATCGGTTCCGTGACGGTCAGGGTCCACCGGAGAGTGTAGGGGAGCCAGCCTTTGGTGTGCAGCCTGGCCATCCGCCCCACGCCGTTCTCGCTTCCCGGATGGATGGGGTCCACGCTGAGGTACACGGACGGCCACCACCGGGCCAGTCCGGCGGCGTCGCCCAGAACCGCTGCCACCTCCTCGGCCGTCCCGGCCACCCGCCACTCCGTGACGAACGCGTAGTCCGTGCTTCTGGTGCCTTTGGCGTTCACGAATGCCTCCTGCCAGCTCCTGCGCGCGAAAAGATCTGCAACCATTCAAGCGCGTGCCGCCCGTCCGCCATAGACTGCAGGCGTAAGTCACCACCCCGAAATTGAGGAGTAGCGATGAACTACAGCGGAAGCCAGTACGAGAAGGCTGTGACGGCGGGGGAGCTTGACCGCAGCCACGTTGGCCAGACGGTGAGCTTTCAGCCGAACGATTTCACCGTGGTGTTCGGCAGAATCGCCGGGATCGCCCGGACCGACGCCCAGGTGTATCTGACCCTGGACGGGGTCGGCGGCGGCACCCACCTGAAGGATGAGTACGACCTGCCGGTGGCGCACGAGGTGTACGTGCAGTTGGATCCGCTGAGCAGCGCCGGGAAGACCATCTCGGACGCAGAGCGGGTTATCAAGGAGAAGCTGGACGAGATCAGGAAGAACCTCCTCGACCGGGAACAGAAGTCCGGAACGGAGTAACAGGCCGGTAGTGGCCCATACAGCGAAGAACCCCGCCGCACAGGAGTGCGGCGGGGTTCTTCTAGGCAACCGCTCCGTGTATGGGGGAACACGGAACGTTCCCGTCAAAACTAATGGACAGCTTGCTTAGGTTTCAAATCGGCGCCACTTTTTTCCAAGCCCACGGCGGTACTATCCCGCTACCGTCGCCGTAACGGGTCTCCTGGATCTACGGCTTCGGTAGGCGGCCCGCTCTGCGAACCGGGGAATGAGCGGGCCGCCGCCCCCGGGCGACGTGCAGCTTGGCCACGAGCCCGTCTGGGGTTAGCCCCGTCCGCATAAAGCAAAAGGCCCCCGCCTCCCTTGTAATTAGAGGGAAGCAGGGGCCTCGCTACGTGGCGGTGACGGTGGGATTTGAACCCACGTTGGCTTTTACACCAAACAACATTTCGAGTGTTGCACCTTCGGCCGCTCGGACACGTCACCAACCTCAATAGGGTACCGGAGCAAGGCCCGCATCCCCAAAACGGCATGCTTTTGCGCAGCGGTGTAGGCCATAGGAGTGGCCACGCCGGGCCACATCTTCCCGGAAATCGGGGCCGGGCACTAGATTCATAAGCAAGATGACTACTTCCCAGCAGCAGACTGAAGCAACCGCATATTGGACCGTCGGCCCCGGCCAGGGTGAACTCCGCACCGAGGAGCTACCTGTCCCCGGCCCGGAGGAGGCACTGGTGCGCTCGCTGTACTCCGGCATCAGCAAGGGCACCGAACTCGTGGTCCACCAGGCCGCCGTTCCGCCCTGCGTCGCCGAGGAAATGCGCGCCCCGCACCAGGAGGGCTCCTTCCCGTCGCCGGTGAAGTTCGGCTACCTGTCCGTGGGCGTGGTGGAGCAGGGACCCGCTGACTGGCTGGGGCAAACCGTGTTCTGCCTCCACCCGCACCAGGACCGCTACGTGGTCCCGGTGTCCTCGCTCACCCGGGTTCCCGACGCCGTTCCTCCCCGCCGCGCGGTCCTCACCGGCACCGTGGAAACGGCCGTGAACGCCCTTTGGGAGGCGGGGCCAAGGCTGGGCGACCGCGTCGCCGTGATCGGAGCCGGGCTGGTGGGCGGCATGGTGGCCGCGCTGCTGCGCACGTTTCCCCTCGCACGGCTCCAGCTCGTGGACCTCGACCCCTCCCGCAAGGACCTCGCCGACGCCGTCGGCGTCGACTTCGCCCTTCCGGACGATGCCCTTGCGGATTGCGACATCGTGTTCCACTGCTCCGCGTCCGAAGGCGGGCTGGAACGCAGCCTGAAGCTGGTGGGGAACGAGGGCGACATCATCGAAATGTCCTGGTACGCCGACCGGAAAATCACGCTCCCGCTCGGTGAGGACTTCCACGCCCGCAGGCTGTCCATCCGGGCCAGCCAGGTGGGCGCCGTGGCGCGCGCCCGCCGGCACCGCCGGACCAACGCCGACAGGCTTGGGCTCGCTGTCTCCCTGCTGGAGGACCCGGTGTTCGACGCCTTCCTTACCGGCGCCTCGGACTTCACCGGGCTGCCCGGCGTGGTCCAGGACCTGGCCGAGGGCCGGCTCGAAGCGCTGTGCCACGTCATTGAATACCCGCCCACTGAAGCCACCGGCTCCGAAAACCCCGTCCATAAAACCGAACCCACCGAAACCGCGAGGTAACCAGTGTTCAGCCTGACCGTACGCCGCCACTTCATGATCGCCCACAGCCTTCCCCGCGAGGCCTTCGGGCCCGCCCAGGGCCTGCACGGGGCGACCTTCGTCGCGGAGGTGACGTTCCGCCGTCGTGCCCTCAACGACGACGCCATCGTCCTGGACATCGGCGCAGCCGGCGGCATGATCGAGGAGGTGCTGGCCGGGCTCAACTACCGGAACCTGGACGAGCACCCGGACTTCGCCGGCAAACTGAGCACTACGGAGGCACTGGCGCAGTACATCGCCGACGCCGTCGCAGAGCGCTTGCGGGAGGATGAGGACGGACGGGAGCTCGCCGGCCTGGACGTCACCCTCCGGGAAAACCCCGACGCCTGGGCAAGCTATGCCCTTGACTTCCAGGCCCCCGAGCCCGGCCGCCGCTGACGCCGCCATGCTGCCCCCACTACCGGCCGCGCCGCCAGTCATCCGGCTCCTGGTTCCCGCTAACATCCGCCACAACTCCGGTGGCAACGTCTACAACGCAGCGCTGGCGCAGGGCCTCGAGCAACTGGGAACCGAGGTAACCATCCAGCCGGTCGTCGGCAACTGGCCGGTAGGCAGCAAGGAAGAACGACGGCGGCTGGCCGGCTTGCTCAGTTGGGTAACCACTGCAGGCACCCAGACGGGGAGGCCGGCGGGGGTGCCCGGCAACACCATCACGATCGTTGACGGCCTGGTGGCTTCCGGCGCCCCCGAAGCGATGGAGGCTGCCGCCGCGGCCGGCCACGCGCCATGGGTCCTGCTTCACATGCCACTGGACGAACACCCGGATTTGGAAGCCCGGGCGCTGATCTCGGCCGCCGGCGTGATCTGCACCAGCGGCTCCGCCGCGGCCGAGATCAGCCGGCGGCACGGCCTGGCCGGCGTCCGCGCGGCGCTGCCCGGAACCGAACGCGGCCCGGTGGCGGCCGGATCCGA
>NZ_JAAOXD010000003.1:207597-307908 GCF_014694315.1 Arthrobacter ipis
CGCCGCGGCCGAGATCAGCCGGCGGCACGGCCTGGCCGGCGTCCGCGCGGCGCTGCCCGGAACCGAACGCGGCCCGGTGGCGGCCGGATCCGAGCCCCCGCGCCTGCTGGCCGTGGCGGCACTGCTGCCGAACAAGGACCAGTTGGTTCTCCTCGATGCGCTGGCCCGGCTGCAGGATATGGAGTGGACGGCGGCCCTCGTCGGATCGGCCACGGCGGACCCCGACTACGCCCGCCAGGTCACGGCTGCAGTAGACCGCTATGGCCTGAGCAGCCGGGTGCAGCTGCCCGGCGAACTGACCGGCGACGCGCTGGAGCGGCAGTGGGACGCCGCCGACCTGAGCCTGCTGGTCTCCAGGGTGGAGGCTTTCGGCATGGCGGTCACCGAGTCCGTGGCTCGTGGGGTGCCGGTCATCGTCCGGGCCGGCACGGGGGCGGTGGAGGCACTGGGGCTGGGGGCGGAAACCGCCCAAGGGCCTCCGGACGGTGCTGGACCCGCCCTGCCCGGTGCCGGACCTGCCCTGCCCGGCGCCGCCGTCGAACTGAGAAGTGAACCTGAAACCGGGGAAGCGGACCCGGAGCCGCTGGCGGCCCTGCTGCGCAGCTGGCTCACAGATCCCGGGCTGCGCGCCGAATGGCGCCGGCGGGCCCTCGCCGGCAGGGAACTCCTGCCCGGCTGGGACGCCACTGCGCGGCAGGTGCTCGGCTACGTGGCGCCGAAAGCATCGCCGGGCGGCCATTCCTCGCAATCGCCTGCTGATGGAGAATGAGGCATGACCAGCCACGTCCCGTCTGCCGCCACCCTGCCAACCGCTGAAGCCCTCACCCCGGAGCTGCTCCGCACCTGGGCCTGGCACCGGCAGGGGCTCGACGGCACACTAGAAGGCCGCACGCCGCAGGAGGTGCTCGCCGCGGCGGGCTGGGCGAGGTCCGTGGGCGGCGCCAACCCGTACCTGACCCTCTTCGCGCGCGCCGGAATCCGGCGCGAGCAGGTGGATGAAGACGTCCGCGAACTCAGGATCCACGAACTGCCCACCGCCCGCGGCTGCACCTACGTGCTGGGCAGGGAAGACTTCGACTGGGCACTCAGTCTGGGTAAAAGCGCCGAAGAGGCCTTCCGGGTGCTGGCGCGGCTCGGCGTCGACCGCGGCGAAATCACTCTGCTGGAGGAACAGATCCTGCACGTCCTCGACGAAGCCGACGGTCCGCTGGACCCCAGGCAGCTCAAGGAGGAGCTGGGGGAGTCGGTGCGGAGCCTGGGCGAGGAAGGCAAGAAAAAGGGGGCCGCCACCACTCTGCCCACGGCGCTGGGACTGCTGCAGGCAGACGGCCGGATCCGCCGCGTTCCGGTCAACGGGCGCCTGGACCAGCAGCGCTACGCTTACGCCCCGTGGGGCTTGCCGCCCAGCCGGCTCGGCCCCGAAGGCGCCCGCGAGGAACTGATCCGCCGCTACCTCGGCTGGACGGGCGGCGCCACCGTCAAGCAATCCCAGTGGTTCACCGGCTTCACCCTCACCGACAGCAAGGCGGCGCTCGCGGCCGCCGGGGCCGTTGAGGTGCTCACCGCCGCCGGCGACGTGCTCTGGATGCTGCCGGCCGACGTCGAACGCCTCGCGGACTTCACTCCGCCGGAAGGGGAACAGATCCAGCTACTGGCCGGCACCGATTCGCTGGTGCTGCACCGGCGGAACGCGGCGGACCTGTTTGCGGACGAGGACCGGGACCGGAAGCTGCTGAACGCCACCCTGGCGCTGCAGGCGGACCTGCCTGACCATCCCATCTTTGACCGCGGCAGGATCATGGGGCTCTGGCAGTACGATCCCGGCAGGGAAAGGATCGCGGCCTGGCTCTTTGCCGGCCGGACGCCGGCCGTCGAGCAGCGCATCGCCGAGGTTGAGGCATGGATCCGGGAGGACCTGGGCGACTTCCGCTCCTTCAGCCTGGATTCACCGGCGTCCCGCCAGGAGCGGATCGACGCGCTGGACGCCGCCGGCTAGCAGTACGGGTTAGGCCCGGCCCGTTAGCTGCCGGTGCGGTGCGCCGCGAAGAACTCCCGCAGCAGCATGCCGCATTCCTCCTCCTGCACGCCGGCGTAAACCTGCACCCAATGGTTCAGGCGGCGCTCGCGCAGAATGTCGAATACGGATCCCGCCGCCCCCGCCTTCTCATCCCAGGCCCCGAACACCACGCGGTGGATCCGCGCCAGAACGACCGCGCCGGCACACATGGCGCACGGCTCCAGGGTCACCACCAGGGTGCAGTCCTCCAGCCGCCAGCCGTCGCCGCTGCCGCCGTCGAGCGCCGCATGGTCCCGCAGCCGCGCGGCGGCCTCACGGATGGCCACCACCTCGGCGTGCGCGGTGGGGTCCCCGAGGGCCTCGCGCTCGTTGCGACCGGTACCCAGGACCGTCCCGTCCGGACCGATCACGACGGCGCCGATGGGCACATCCTCGGTGGCCAGGGCCCGCCGGGCTTCTTCGAGGGCAAGGCCCATCCATTCCAGGTGTTGCGGATCTGCCGGGGCCATGGGTCAATGATAGTTTCGAAGGATACTTAGCATCGGACAACGCAAGCGCCGGGAGTAACGATGAAGTCCCTGACTGAGCGGTACGGCAGGTGGCTCGGGCCCTACGCGGCACTATGGATCACCCTGATCATCGGCGGCTTCCTGGTGGTGGTCCTGACGCTCCTCAGCGCCGAGGTATACAACAGCGTCGTGGACCAGGACGGCGTCTCGGGACTGGATAAACCCGCCCTCCAGCTGGCCAAGGAGTACCGGAGCCCCGGCCTCGACTCGGCCGTTACGGCCTTCACGAACATCGGCGGCGGCATTGGCATGCCCATCCTGGCAAGCATCCTCGTTGCCTGGCTGATCTACGTCAGCCGCAGCTGGCGGCCGCTCATCCTGGTGGGCGGCGCCGCGGCAGTCTCCGTCACCGCCACCAGCGTGGGCAAGACCCTGCTGGGCCGCACCCGTCCCGACCACATCGACGCCGTTCCGCCGTTCGAATTCTCGCCGTCGTTCCCCAGCGGGCACACGCTGAACACCACCGTGGTGATCAGCATCGTGGTGTACCTGATGTGCCTGCAGTTCCGGAAGACCTCGGCACGAACGTGGGTGATCATTGCAGGCGCCGCGTTCATCATCGCCATGGGACTGAGCCGGGTGTTCCTCGGCCACCACTGGCTGACGGACGTGATGGCCGCCTGGCTGATCGGGGCGGCCTGGGTTGCCGTGGTGATCCTGGCCCACCGGCTGTTCCATGTCATCCGCCGGCGCGAGCATGCGGGCCCCGCGCCCACGTTCGAGCACCCGGCCCACCTCAAGGACAGCAAAGCCGGACAGAAGGAGCGCCTGCAGGGGACTCCCGATGCCGGGGGAGGAACCGGAAACCGGGGCGGGGAGCCAAGCCCCGGGTGATAGTTTTGACCCATGCGCACACTCGTCGTGGACCATCCGCTGGTCGCCCACAAGCTCACCGTCCTGCGGGATAAGAACACCCCCTCGCCGGTCTTCCGCGAGCTCACGGAGGAGCTGGTCACGCTCCTCGCCTACGAGGCCACACGCGACGTCCGCACCCAGCCGGTCACCATCGAAACCCCGGTAGCCACCACTGTGGGCACCGCGTTCACCAAACCCACCCCCTTGGTGGTTCCCATACTGCGCGCCGGGCTGGGCATGCTCGAGGGCATGACCAAGCTGGTCCCCACCGCCGAAGTGGGTTTCCTGGGCATGGCCCGCGACGAGGAAACCCTGGACATCATCACCTACGCGGAGCGGCTGCCGGATGACCTTTCCGGCCGCCAGATCTTCGTGCTGGACCCCATGCTCGCCACCGGCGGCACGCTGCGTGAGGCCATCAAGTTCCTGTTCAAGCGCGGCGCCGCCGACGTCACCTGCATCTGCCTGCTGGCCGCTCCGGAGGGCCTGGCCAGGCTGGAGGAGGAACTCAAGGACGCCAACGTCACCATCGTCCTGGCCTCCATCGACGAGAAGCTGAACGAGAAGGCCTACATCGTGCCGGGCCTGGGCGACGCCGGCGACCGGCTGTACGGCATCGCCGGCTAGGCCAGCCCGCAAGGTTCGGCCAAGACCCTGCGCCGGAGGTCTTCCGGTGCGCAGGGCGCCCCGGCTAGCCTGTGCACCATGGACTGGAAACTTGAACTCGTCTTCGTGCCCGTGTCCGATGTGGACCGCGCCAAGGATTTCTACGTCAACAAGGTCGGATTTAACGCCGACTACGACGAACGGCCCATGGACGGGCTCCGCTTCGTCCAGCTAACCCCGCCCGGCTCGGGCTGCTCGATCGCCATCGGGGAGGGCCTGAACGACGCTCCTCCGGGCACGGCGCCGAGCCTGCAGCTGGTGGTCAGCGACATCAACAAAGCCCATGACCAGCTCAAAACGAACGGCGTGGACGTCAGCGACGTGGACGTCCAGGACTGGGGCCACTTCGTCTACTTCGCCGACCCCGACGGCAACAAATGGGCGGTGCAGTACCTCCCCAACCGGCCGAACGGCTGACCTCCGAAAAACACGTTGGCGGACCGGATGAGGCAGGATGGAAGCCATGAGCCTTCCTGCCGAATCCGCCACCATCACGCTGACGGCCCGGGCCGTCCTCTTCGACATGGACGGCACCCTGGTTGATTCCACCGCCATCGTGGAGCGCGTGTGGACCGAGTTCGCCGGACGCTACGGCCTTGATATCGCGGAAATCCTCCGCACCTCCCACGGAGTGCAGGCGCTGGATACTGTCCGCCGCTTCGCGCCGGAGGGCGCCGACATCCATGCCCTGGCCGCAGAACTGGGACAGATGGAGCTGACCGAGACCGCCGGCATCGTCGCCGTGCCGGGTGCGCTGCAGCTGCTCGAGTCCCTGCCGGCCGACGCCGTGGCCCTGGTGACATCGGCGTCGCACGGCCTCGCCACCGTCCGGATGGCGGCGGCAGGGGTGGAGATGCCGGCGGCGGTTGTCACGTCCGAGGACGTGTCCCGCGGCAAGCCGCACCCCGAGGGCTACCTGCTGGGCGCGTCCCTGCTCGGGGCGGACCCCTCGGAGGCAGTGGTTTTCGAGGACGCTCCTGCGGGCATCGCGGCAGGAGTCGCTGCCGGCATCCGGACCGTCGCGGTGGGCCCGAACACCGGCGTCCTGCCCGACGGCGTGCTGCACATCCCGGATTACACTGCCGTTACCGCCTGGGTGGAAACCGGCGAGGACGGTCGCCCGGCGATCTCCCTGCGGCTGTAGCCGGCGTCTGTCAGGACAGGTCGTAGACCGTGGCGCCGCCTATGGTTTCGGCCTGGAAGGTGGCCGCCACCCACGCCGAGATGCGCGCTGCCGCGTCGGACCCGGTTTCACCCTGCATCATGCTTCCGCCAATGAAGTAGTGAATTTTTCCGTCCGCCACGAACTGCCGGAACTCCTCCAGCGTGGGCGCGGGATCGGTCCCGTTGAACCCTCCCACCGCCATGACCGGCAGTTCGGCGGCGAGCTGGTAGCCGGCCGCGTTGTTGGAACCCACGACGGCGCCGGCCCAGGTGTAGCTTGCCGCGTCCGTCTTCAGCGCGGTCACCAGGGCGTCCGACGGCGTGCTGGCACCCAGGAGGCCGCCCATCCCGCCCCCGCGGCCGCCGAATCCGCCCGGGGTACGGGTGGAGTTTGCCGTGCCGGGATTCGCGAGCGCGCCCGGCCCGGCCAGCGTTCCTTGCCGGCCAAAGTTGCCCGGCCCGGCGAAGTTGCCGAGGGCTCCCGTTGCGGCCGGCCCGGCGCTGACGATCGCGCCGGAATGCGCAGTCGCCGCGGTGGTGAGCGAGTAGACCAGCGGCGCAGCGAGTGCCGCAGCAACTGCGGCAGCCGCCGTCGTGCGCTGCAACGCCCTACCGGCCCCGCCGGAAGGCGTGAGCGGGAGGAGCAGCAGGACCACGGCCACCAACGCGGAGACCAGCACCAGCCAGCGGAGCCACGGGACGTAGGCGGGGGAGCGGCCCAGCAGCTGGAAGGCCATGGCGCCGGCGGCTGCCCCCGCCGCGGCGAGCGGTACCGCCGCGGCCGGCAGGGAACGGCGCTGCCAGAGCAGGATGCCGCCCAAGCCCGCGAGGCCGGCGATTCCCGGTGCCAGGGCCACCATGTAGTAGGGATGAATGATGCCGGCCATGAAGCTGAACGTCAGTCCCGTGACTAGCACCCAGAGGCCCCAGACCACGACGGAGGCCCGGACGGTATCGGTCCGACGGGCGCGCCGGCCGATCCACAGCAGGGCTCCGGCGAGGATCAGGACGGACGGCAGGAGCCAGGCAATCTGCCCGCCGAACTCGGTGTTGAAGAGCCGCAGCAGCCCCGGCGTTCCCCAACCGTTCCCGCCGCCGACGCTGCCGGTCTCGTCGCCGTTGAGCCGGCCCAAGCCGTTGTACCCGAGAGTCAGTTCAAGGATGGAGTTGGTCTGCGAGCCGCCGATGTAGGGGCGGTTTTCGGCGGGGATCAGCTCGACGGCGGCCAGCCACCACCCGGCCGACACCGCCAGTGCCGCTCCGGCGCCTGTCAGCTGAAGCAGGCGTTTCCCGAGGCTGACCGGGGCGGCGACCAGGTACGCCGCTGCGAGTCCCGGCACTACCAGCAGGACCTGCAGCTGCTTGGTCAGGAAACCGAAGCCCAGGAACACTCCGGCCAGTAGGAGCCAGCGGAAGCGCGCGTCCTGGATGGCGCGCAGCACCGCATAGGCGGCCGCCGTCATGAGCAGCACCAGCAGCGCGTCCGGGTTGTTGAAGCGGAACATCAGGGTGGCCACCGGCGTCAGTGCCATAACGGCGCCGGCCAGCAGGCCGCTCAGGTGGGCCAGCCGGTCGTCCCCTGTGGCGGGCCTGGCGGCGCGGCGCACGGCCAGATAGAGCAGCCATGCCGTGGCGACGCCCATCAGCGCCTGGGGGACCAGAATGCTCCAGGAATTGAGTCCAAACAGGCGCACCGAGAGGCCGGTGACCCACAGGGCAGCCGGCGGTTTGTCCACGGTGATGGCGTTGGCGGAGTCGGACGAGCCGAAGAACCACGCCGTCCAGTCCTGGGACCCGGCCTGGGCCGCCGCCGAGTAGAAGGCGTTGGCCCAGCCGGAGGCGCCCAGGTTCCACAGGTAGAGGAAGGACGTGCCGAGCAGGAGCCCGGCGAGTTCCAGCCGGGGGCGCAGCGGTGCGCGCAGCCGCGTTGCGGCCGCCGCCCGGAGACGCGGAAGAGCGTAGGTGGTCATGGCTTGCCTAGTCGGTCAGCTTGTAGACGGTGGAGTTGCCCACGGTCTGGGCGTGGAAGTTGGCGGCAACCCAGGCGGCCACCTCGGAGTTTCCGCCGCGTCCGCCGCCTCCGCCCATCCCGCCGCCGGAGATGAAGTAGCCGATCTCACCGTTGGCGACCATCTCCTGGAACTGGGCGAGGGTGGGGTAGGGGTCGCCGCCGTTCCAGCCGCCCAGGGCAATCACGCTGGTGCCCGTGGCGAGTTCCAGGCTGGCTGCCTGGCTGGCGCCGGAAACGATCCCGGACCAGTTGGCGGTGCTGGCCTTGAGCAGTGCGGTGAGTTCGGAGTTCGCCGTACCGGCACCGTCGGGACCCATGGCACCGTCGGGTGCGTTGCCGCCGAAGGCAGCGCCACCGTAGCTTGAGCCGTTGGGGGCCAGGCGGGAACCGTCGGGGGCCAAACCGGAACCGTCTGCCAGCCCCGAGCCGGACGTGCCCGGTCCGGCAAAGCCGGCGCGTCCGCCCTGCCCGCCCATCGCGGAGGCGGTGGGGCCCGACGTCGGAATTGAGCCGGAGTGGGGCTGGGCTGCGGTGGCGAAGGTCCACGCAGTACTGCCGAGCCCGCCGGCCAGCAGCGAAACCGCCACGACAGTCGCCGTCGCCGTCCTGCGGAACCGGGCGGGAACAGCCTGGAGTGAGTCGACCCGGAGCAGCAGCGCGACGGCGGCCAGCACGCCGAGGATCACCACGGCCACCCTGATCCAGGGCAGCCAGGTGGCGTCGCGTCCCAGCAGCACCGAGGACCAGACCGACGCGGCCAGGACCGCGGCGGCCAGCGTGATCCGTGCCGGCCAGTAAGCACGGCCGCGCCACAGCTCCGCGGCGCCGATGCCCACCAGTGCGGCAATTGCCGGGGCCAACGCAACGGCATAATACGGGTGGACAGTGCCGCTCATGAAGCTCAGGATGCCGGCGGTGACCAGGAGCCAGCCACCCCAGAGGACCAGGGCTGCGCGGGTACGGGATGTGCGTGCTTCACGGCGGGTGAACCACAGGCCCGCAACCAGCAGGGTCAGGGCCGATGGAAGCAGCCAGGACACCTCGCGCCCGAAGCTGGTCCCGAACATCCGGGTGATCCCCGCGGTACCGCCGAAGCCGACATTGCCGCCCATGCCACCGCCACCGCCGGGCATGCCGCCAGCGCCGCCTTCGGAGCCGGTGATGCGGCCCAGGCCGTTGTAGCCGAAGGTCAGTTCCAGGAAGCTGTTGGTCTCGGACCCGGCCATGTAGGGCCTGGCCGATGCAGGCGTGAGCTGGAACAGGGCGATGTAGCTGCCGGCCACCAGCATGATGCCACCTGCCGCGGCGAGCAGGTGCAGGAAACGCCGTCCGAGCGTGGCGGGGGCAGCCCAGAGGTAGGCCAGTGCGAGGCCGGGAACGATCAGGAAGCCCTGGAGCATCTTGGTCAGGAAGGCCAGGCCGATCACTGCACCGGCCGCCGCCAGCCACTTCCAGCCGGCCTCTTCAATGGCCCGGGTGGTCAGGTAGGCGGCCAGTACCAGGCACAGGGTGAGCAGCGCGTCGGGGTTGTTGAACCGGAACATCAGCGCGGCCACCGGGGTCAGTGCCAGTACGCCGCCGGCGAGCAGTCCCGCCGACGCTCCGGAGATGCGCTTGACCGTGAGGTAAAGGAGTCCGACGGCGGCCACGCCCATGAGTGCCTGCGGCACCAGCATGCTCAGCGGCGAGAAGCCGAAGACGCGGCCCACGAGGGCCGGTATCCACAGCGCCGCCGGGGGCTTGTCCACGGTGATCGCGTTGCCGGCGTCGAGGGAGCCGAACAGCAGCGCCGTCCAGTCCTTGGTGCCCGCCTGGACGGCTGCCGCGTAGAAGGAGTTGGCGTATCCCGTGGCTTCGAGGTTCCACAGGTACAGCACGGCGGTGAATCCGAGCAGGGCGGCGGCCGAGGGCCGGATCCAGCGGGGCTGGTTTCCCAGCAGCAACCGGGACGCCTTTCGCTGCGATGTGGCGACGTGGGTGGCCCGGTCTTCGGAGACAGTCGGCGCGGGGTGGGTCTGGTCTGTCGTCTGGCCTGGGGGAGTGACGGTGGTGCTCATGAATGTGCCGTTTCTGTGGCCGGGGCGGATGCCTGCGGAAGGGAAGCCCCGGAGGCGGCGGGATCTGCTGGAGCGGTGCCAGGAGCGGCGGCAGGACCTGCGGTAGCGATGGCGGGAATTGGCCGCCGTCGGAACACCCACAGCCGGAACAGCAGGAACTTCACCGCGGTGGCCGCGAGGTTCGCGGCGGTGACCGTTGCGAGCTCAAGCCAGCGGTCCGGCGTCGTGCCTCCCGGCAGTGCGCCGCTGTGGACCAGGGCGAGCGCACCGGAAGTGAGGGCGAGCCCGATCCCGAAAACCAGCAGCCCTTCAAAGTGGTGGCGGGCAACATCGCTGTTGCCGGCGATGCCGAACGTGAAGCGCCGGTTCGCGGCCGTGTTGGCCACGGCCGTGGTGAGCAGGGCCAGCAGGTTGGCCAGCTGCGGGTCCATCAGGTTGCGGCAGAGGTAGAAGAGAACCAGATACGCCAGGGTGGAGGCCACGCCGATGGTGCCGAACCGCACCAGTTGACCGAACAGGCTGCCGCCCGGGTTCTGCTCCTGGCTGCGTGAGGCGGCGGGGAGGGGACCGCGGGCAAGCGCAGCGCGGAGTTCCGCAACGGGGATGCGGCCGGTGACCATGTCCTTGCTGAGCCGGGCCATGCCGCGCATATCGGCGAGGGCCGTCTGGACGATGTCCACGCTGGAGTTGGGGTCGTCGGTCCAGTCCACCGGCACCTCGTGGACGCGGAGGCCGCACCGCTCGGCGAGAACCAGCAGTTCGGTGTCGAAAAACCAGGCGGTGTCCACGGTGTGCGGCAGGATCCGCTGGGCGATGTCGGCGCGGATGGCCTTGAAACCGCACTGCGCATCGCTGAAGTGGGCGGCCATCAGGGACTGCAGCATGAAGTTGTAGCTGCGGGAGATGAATTCGCGCTTCGGCCCACGGACCACCCGCGAGTTGCGGGTCAGCCGCGTGCCGATGGCCAGATCAGAGTGGCCGGACATCAGTGGTGCCAGGAGCGGACCCAGCGCAGCCAGGTCGGTGGAGAGGTCCACGTCCATGTAGGCCAGGACGGGTGACGGCGAAGCCAGCCAGACCTTCCGCAGGGCGTTGCCGCGGCCCTTCTCCGCGAGGTGCACCACGGTGACCTCGCGGAGTTCCCGGGCCACGCGTTCGGCAGCCTTGAGCGTGCCGTCGGTGCTTGCGTTGTCCGCGACGGTGATGCGGAACGAGTGCGGGAAGGTGCCGCGCAGGTAAGCGTGGAGCCGGCGGAGGCACTCCTCCAGGTCGCGTTCCTCGTTGTAGACCGGGATGGTCACGTCCAGGACAGGTACCGCGGTGGCGGTGTCGATGGGCGACCGCCGGCTGTGCCGGATCAGGTGCGCAGGGGCGTGTCCTGCCGCGGCAGCTCCTGCGGGCGCGTGCGGCTTGGTGCGCAGCGGGGGGTGCGGCTGGGTTCCTGAGGCTTGGTCAGTGATGGTCATGCCTCAACAGTGGCCGCCGCTGTTATGAGGGTTTTAGGGCCAAGCTGTGCGGGGGCTGTGGAAGTGATTTCGGCGCTCGCCGCAGCACCAGCTGTGGTTGACGCCGAGGTGGTGGACGCCGCGGCCCACAATTCTGCACCACTTTCCGGCGGCACGAAGAGCAGGGACGCAGAAGGGCCCCTAGCCCGTCACCCTAAAGGGGTGCAGAAATGCTCGTCATCGGCCGGCTTGGCCACGGGAACGCTCAGTACCAGTTGTGGGCGAGGTGCCAGTTCAGCGCGCCGCACGGGGAGTCATAGCGCTCCTTGATGTAGTCCAGGCCCCAGTTGATCTGGGTGCGGTAGTTGGTGCGGTAGTCCGCCCCGGCGGTCGCCATCTTCTCGGCCGGCAGTGACTGGACGATGCCGTAGGCACCGCTGCTCGCGTTGGTGGCCGTCGTGCGCCATTCCGATTCCTTGGTCCAGAGCCGCTTCAGGCACTGCATCTGGTCTGCGGCCCAGCCGAAGGACCCCAGCTTGCTGGCCGCGTAGGCCTTCGCGCCGGCCGGATCATTCAGCGCAACAGGCGCAGCGGCCTTGGCCTTGGCAGCGGCGGCCGTCTTCGCGGCGACGGCCTTGGCAGCGGCTGCGTTCGCCTTGGCAACCGCGGCCGCGTTGGCAGCGGCGGCATTCTTGGCAGCGGTGGCCTTGGCGGCGGCAGCCTCTGCGGCGGCTGCCTTGGCTGCTGCAGCTTTCTTGGCAGCGGTGGCCTTGGCGGCGGTGGCCTTGGTGGCGGCCTGGTCCGAGGACTGGGCTGACAGCGCTGCCGCGGACGGGGCCGGGAGGGCGGAGATGAGCGTCTTGTCGAAGCTCAGGGTCTGCCCGGCGTCGGCGGTCGCAGCTGCCGTCGGGGCGGCGGAAGGCGCAGCCTGGTCGGCCGCCTGGCCTGCGGCGCCGACGCCAACGAGCACGGCTGCGGCAGTGGTCAGGACGGCTGCCCGGCGCCCGAAGGACGGAAGGCTTCCGGTCAAGCGGCCCCACGCCGTCGCAGGCCGGGCCGGCTCTGCACGGTGACGGGAAATCGTGCGGTCAGACTGCTGGGAGGCGCGATCAGGGCGCGCCTGTGCCTTGAATTCAGACATGGTTGATTGCCTCTCAACACCTGCGGAGTTAGCTGTCGGGTTCGGATGAGGTCATCCGGCCGCACGGAAAATTCACGTGTCGGCTTCACCCCAAGGGCTGATGCGGAAAGCCCGGGACTCTGGTTCCCCCGCCTCTGCCTGAACTAGCGGACTCCGGGAAGCGGCAGAGCTGGGCGTCAATCCGGAGATGCGGCTCTAGTGGTGGCCGCACTCTATCGACCGTACAGGAGGCTTCTGATTAAGTCACATTTAGATAACGGACATCACGACGACGGCGCGGCGCCTTGCGTAGGCAGCTGGACAGCAAATTCCGTCCGGCCAGGCCGGGACGTGACCTCCACTGTGCCGCCGTGCGCCTCCACGATTGACTGCACGATGGACAGGCCCAGGCCGCTGGTTCCCTCTGCCGACGCGACCCCCGATTCGCCCTGCGATACCGCGGTACGCAGGGCGCTTTGCGCGCCTGTGCCGCCGGCAGCAGAACCCTTCGCAGCCGCGGATGTGGGTGCCAGGGACGCCTGTGCCGGGGTGGCACGTGACGCGTCTGCGCGGGCGAAGCGCGCGAAGACCTTGTCCACGAATTCGGGCGGGATGCCGGCGCCGTCGTCCGTGACCGTAATCACAGCGCTGCCGTCCGCCGACGGCATCACGCCGGTAGTCACCGTGGTGCCGGGCGGGGTGTGCTTGCGGGCATTCGATAGCAGGTTGACCAGCACCTGGTGCAGCTGCGACGCATCACCCCGAACCGACACAGGTTCCTCGGGAAGATCGAGGTGCCACGCCCGGTCCGGTGCCATGACTTTTCCGTCGCTGACGGTCTCAATCACGAGCTGCGTAAGGTCCACGTCGCTGAGCTTGAGCGGCTGGCCGTCGTCGAGCCGGGCCAGCAGCAAAAGGTCCTCCACCAGGGCGGCCATGCGTTCCGACTGGCTCTGCACGCGTGCCAGGGACCGCTGGCCGTCCGGCGTGAACTTTTCGGTCATGTGCATCAGCTCGGTGTAGCCGCGGATGGCCGTGAGCGGCGTGCGGAGCTCGTGGGAGGCGTCCGCCACGAACTGCCGCACCTTCACTTCGCTTTCCTGCCGGGCTTCCAGCGCGTTCGAGACGTTGTCCAGCATCTGGTTCAGGGCGTGACCCACGCTGCCCACTTCGGTTCCGGGATGGGCGTTCGACGGCGGGACGCGGACGGCGAGCGCCACCTCACCGGCGTCCAGCGGCAGGCGCGACACCTGGGTGGCCACCTCGGAGAGCTGCTCCAAGGGTTTCATGGTGCGGCGGATGAGCACCGTCCCGGCCAGGCCGATCAGCACGAGGCCGCCCAGCGAGACGATGGTGATGGTCCACACGAGCGACGTCAGGGTGTTCTGCTTTTCCGCGAGGGGGAGCCCGGTGACGATCACGTCCCCGTAGGGCGCCTGGGCGGCGACCAGGCGGTAGGTGCCGGAGGACAGTGTGCGTTCGACGGGCACGCCGTCGCGGCGGAGCGCCAGGAGGACCTGGCCGTCCGTGGCCGACAGCGAGGCGAATGTGGCGTCGGTGGCAATGACGCCTGCGCTGATGACCCTGCCGTCCTCGATCCGGGCCGTCACGGTGCCGACCCGCTGGCCACGGGCGCCCAGCGGATCGGGCTTGGTGCCGGGGTTGCCCTGGGGTGGCCGCCCGAACTCGCTGGAGCGGTGGGCAGCGTCCGCGAGCTGCTTGTCCAGCTGCTGGGTCAAATAGGAGTCCATCGAGGCGTAGCTGAACAGGCCGATCGCGCCGCAGATGGCCACCAGAAGGGCCATGGCAACGAGGACCAGGCGCGTGCGGAGGTGCCAGGTGTCCGGTTTCAGCCAGCTTCGGCGCTGGGTACGGACTGCACCGGAAAGGTTTGCCACGGCCTACTCTGCCGGCTTGATGACATAGCCCGCCCCGCGGACCGTGTGGATCATCGGCGGGTGCACGGCATCCACCTTTTTGCGCAGGTAGGAGATGTACAGTTCGACGATGTTGGCCTGACCGCCAAAGTCGTAATTCCACACCCGGTCCAGGATCTGGGCCTTGCTGACCACGCGCCTGGGGTTCTCCATGAGGTAGCGCAGGAGTTCGAACTGGGTGGCTGTCAGCTGCAGCTCGTCGCCGGCGCGGGTGACTTGGCGTGTGTCGAGGTTCAGCACGAGGTCGCCCACCACCAGCTCGGCGGAGTCCATGGCCGCGGCGCCCGAGCGCTGGACCAGCCGGTGCAGCCGCAGCAGGACTTCCTCCATGCTGAACGGCTTGGTGACGTAGTCGTCGCCGCCCGCGGCGAGGCCCACGATGCGGTCCTGCACCGCGTCCTTGGCGGTGAGGAACAGGGCCGGGACCTCCGGCGCGAAGGCGCGGATCCTGCCCAGGAGCTCGACGCCGTCGAACCCGGGAAGCATCACGTCAAGCACCAGCACATCCGGGCGGAACTCCTTGGCGAGCTTCACGGCCGCGGGGCCGTCGGCGGCGACGGCGACCGACCAGCCGGCCATGCGCAGGCCCATGCTCATGAGCTCCGAGAGGCTCGGCTCGTCGTCGACCACCAGGGCGCGGATGGGGGATCCGTCCGGGTGGGTCAGCTGGGGGAGGTTGTTGGTCATGGAGTGCGAAGTGGCCATGTGACAACTCTCCGTCCTGGTGTTTAGCCGCCGCTTTGGCAACCCTGTGCGCCAGCTGTGAATCCCAGCCTAGCGAGCTGAAAGGCGCCGAACGCATTTTTCAGGTCACAGCAATGGCTCTTGCGCCGCACAGGCCAATCACAGGAAGGCTTTCCAGTCTGGAACGGACACTTCCGCACCACCTAAGGAGATAGCAATGAGCGGACAGCAGCACACACCTGTTCCAGAAACCACACCCCTGCCTCCGGCGCCGCAGCCGGCAGGGAACCTTTACCAACCCGGGCCGGAGGCCCGCCGGGATACTGGTTCCGGGGCCTGGCCCTCCCGACCCGTCCAACCCGAAACTGAACCGGTAACCTCCCTGGGAACGTTCTCTTCGGGCAGCGCAGCCTCGAGCGCCGCACCGCACGCCGCCGTACCGCACTCTGCCGCGCCGGGGAGCAATCCCAACTCCCATACCACGAGCTACCAGGTCCCGTACTCGGGCTGGGGTGCCGGCGCGGCCCAGCCCTCCGCCGGCAGTGATGCCAGGGCAGGCTGGGGAGGGCCGCCGGCGGCTGACCGTGCCGCCAGCGCGGGCTGGGGAGGGCCGCCGTCGGCCGGAAAAGCTGGAGGTCCGGGAGCCGGCGGCAAGCCCTGGACCATGAAACGCGGGCTGGTGGTGGCCGGTGCCGCCACGGTTCTGGCCGCTGGGGCCGGAGCCACCGTTTACGGTTTGGGCAGCAACGCTGCCGCTGCCGGCGGAACGGCCGCAGGTGCCCAGGGCGGGTTGGCGCAAGGTGGAACGCAGGGCGGATGGAGCCAGGGCGGCCTGCCCCAGGATGGCGGGTCGATTGGCGGTCCGGGCATGCAGGCGCCGGGGAGCGGAACGGCGCCGGGCCAGGGAGGCGACTTCGCGCCCAACGGCCTCGGCGGCATGGGCAGCGGCGTTTCCGCTGCCGTCCATTCGGAGTACGTGGTTCAGGAGAACGGGGAGTACGTCACCAAGGTGGCGCAGCTCGGCACTGTTTCCGCCGTTTCCTCCGGTTCGGTCACGGTGAAGAGCACCGACGGGTTCACCCGCACCTACACGCTCAGCGACGACACTGTGGTGAGCAACATGCTCCAGCGGCGCCAGCAGTCCGCAACCGGCGGCCTGACAGCGGCCGATATCGTTTCCGGAGCCGCTGTGCGGATTGTGGCCGGCAAGGACGGCCCGGCGTTCCCGGCGGAGAGCGTGCAGATGAGCGGCGCCACACAGTCTGGCGGAAGCACCGGGTCAGGCGGAGGGACACAGTCAGGAGGAACCAGCGGCACCGGCCGGTCGAGCTGATGCCCAGGCGAGCTGATGCCCAGGCGAGCAGATGGACGCGGGAATGCAGCGCCCAAGCGAACCGGGCGCTGCCGCCGTCGTTCTAAGGAATTTGACCACAGCCCCAACCCGCGCCCGGCTTAGAATTCTTCGACCGGGGCTCGTCATAGCTGGACAATCGGCGAATCGAAGATGCGGGTTTTTGGCATCTCAAATGTCATTGAATATTCGGCGATATTTACTGTGGAAATCGAAGAAAATTCCGCGCGAGCAGCTTTCCGACCGTCCGTTCAGGAAAATAAATCAAAAAACCCGCCAACGGCAAAACTGTGAGTTATCCCACAATCAAGCCGTTTGTCTCAGCATGCGGACAGATCCGTCCATTGTTACTTGCAAGTTTTCATTGTTACGTTGCACACTTTCAAATGTGAACAAGAACTCAACAGCACCTGCAGCCGCAGAACATTGGCCCAGCACACCAGCTGCTGCCGACATGCGCTGTTGTCGAATGCACGCCTAACTTTCAACACCCACTGAAGTTTTTAGGCATTCGCCCCCAGCCCAGCGTAGGGCGCCCCTCCCCAAAATCATTGCGGGGACCCAAGCATTCGAGCCGCGATGACGGCCATTCACATTGAGGTAAGCATTCATGTCAGTTGCATCCGGATACGTCCACATCTCAGTCCGTAACGCCAACAAAGCAGGCCAGGCGTCGGGCCTGCGGCAGGGATTCGGCGCCCGCCCCGCCTTCGCCCCGGGTGGCCAGGCAAACAGTGTTCCCGCCGCTCCGGGTTACGCACCCCAGGGCTACAACCCGAACTCCTACGGCCAGCTGCGCGCCGTCCAGGCCGACGAAGCCGCCCCGCTCACCGCGCCCACCCCTCTTGTGGCCCCGGCCGCCACGGCGCCGGTCCGCCCCGTGCCGAATGATAACGTCGCCCGCGGGTTCGTCCTGTACATGGGCATTGACGAGGAAACCGCGGCCTCCGCCGGCACCTCGATCGCCAAGCTTGCCCAGGAGATCCGGGCCTACGCCCAGTCGCTGGTGACCGGCGCTGAGAGCTACGCCGCCGTCGCAGTGGCGCCGGCCAGCGCCCCCGGTTCCGCGCTCGACGTCGTCCGTTCCACCTTCGGCGACCCCACCGTCAATGCCCGGCAGCGCACCGAGACTGCCCGCGTTCAGCCGGCACAGGACCCGCGTCCCTCCGGTGTCCTGATCGACCTCGCCCGCCGCGAGGTGCACCTCGACGGCGAGTCCCTGAACCTGACCTTCAAGGAATTCGAACTCCTCAACTACCTCGTGGAGAACGGCACCCGTACCGTGGGCCGCGACGAACTGCTCGAGGGCCTGTGGCGCAACGCCGAAGAAGTGCCGAACGAGCGCACCATCGACGTCCACATCCGCCGCCTGCGCTCCAAGCTCGGCCGCCTCGCCAACACCGTGCGCACCGTCCGCGGCCAGGGCTACCGCTTCTACGAGCACCCCGAGGTCGTTGTCTGGGCCGCTCCGGAGTACTCGATCTAGTACCTCGCCAGCACTGGCCTCCGCGGCTAGTAGGGTGAGTTCATGAGTGCGCACCACAAGAAGCGGCTGGTCCTGATGCGCCACGCCAAAGCCGACTGGCCGGGCGGGGTGGCGGACCACGAGCGCCCCCTGGAGGAACGCGGCCACCGCGAGGCCCCGCTTGCCGGTAAATGGCTGCTCAAGCACAACATCGTCCCGGATTTCATCCTGTGCTCCAGTGCGCTGCGGACACGGCAGACGTGCACGTGGGTGTGCAGTGAACTCGGAGAGAAAGCCCCGACGCCGAAACTTGAGGACGGCCTCTACGCTGCCTCCGCGCTGCGCATGCTTGCGGTCATCAACCATGTCCCGGACACCGTGACCACGCTGATGGTGATCTCCCACATGCCCGGCGTGCAGGACCTGGCGATGCACCTGGCATCGCGGGATTCCAACCACGACGCCTACATGGATGCCGCCGCGCGCTTCCCCACCAGCGGGCTGACGGTGCTGGAGACGGAAAAGCCCTGGGCCGAACTGGATGGCCAGGACGCCAGGCTCACGCACTTCAAGGTCCCGCGCGCCCACAAGCCCTAGCCGCGCACCCTTGCGCGGGGCGAGTAGGCTTGTCCCCAGCGTCGTCTAATGGGGAAGGGCCGCCATGCTGAATTCTGTATCCGCCCGGTGGCGGGCCGGTGCCCGGCGGTGCGCTGCCGCCGTCGTCGTTCTCCTGATGCTTTCCGCCGGCGCGCAGCAGGCAACTGCGGCGCCATCCGGTGAGCTGCTGTCCACGCAGGTGGTGTCAGACCCCGGCAATGCGTGGGTCCTGGTGAACAAGTCGCGGCCGCTGAATCCACGCCAGTTTGCGCCGTCGGACCTCGTCAGCTGGGGCGGCACCGGTCATCTGCTCCGACGCCAGGTTGCGGGCGCCCTGGGCCAGCTCTTCGCGGGGGCGCGTGCTGCCGGGTATTCCCTGCAAGTCATCAGCGGTTACAGGTCCTACGCATCCCAGAGTGCCCTGTACAACTCGTACGTGCAGATGTACGGGCAGGCCTATGCCGACCAGATTTCGGCCAGACCGGGATACAGCGAACACCAGACCGGGCTGGCTGCGGACGTCGGCAACGCGGGCGGCGCCTGTGGACTGACCGATTGCTTCGGAACCACTCCCGGCGGCCGCTGGGTGGCGGCGAACGCCCACCGCTACGGCTTCATCGTGCGCTACCCGCAGGGGTACACCGGCATCACCGGCTACGCGTATGAGCCCTGGCACCTGAGGTTCGTTGGCGTTCCGCTGGCCACCGACATGAAGAGCCGCGGCATCCCCACCATGGAGCAGTACTTTTCTGCCCGCCCCACCGTCAGGAGCGGGGCCGACGTGCTCGCCGCCGACTCCAGCGGGGTGCTGTGGTCCTATCCGGCCAACGGCCGGGGCGGCTTTGGCACGCGCGTGCGGATCGGACCGGGCTGGTCAGGACTGAAGGCCGGCTTCGTCGCTGACTGGAATGCCGACGGCGTGAACGACGTCGTAGCCCAGTGGAAGACCGGGACGCTCTCCGTGTACCGCGGCAAACTCTCGGGCGGCTTCCTCAGCCCCGTCCGTGTGGGCAGCGCCGGGTGGCAGTCCATGAACATCACCGTTGGCAAGTGGCACAGCGGCCAGCGCTACCCGGGTGTTGTAGGCACGGCAACGGACGGCGCCCTGTACTTCTACCCGAACGCCGCGGGCGGTGCGCTCAGCGCCCGGCTGCGGATCGGGCAGGGATTCCAGGGCATGAAGCTGGCCATGGCCGACTTCGACAATGACCGCCGCCAGGACCTGCTGGTCACCAGGGCGTCCGGCGAACTCCTGCTGTACAGGTCCGACGGCGCAGGAAAGTTCGCCGCGGAAGCCCGCCGCCGGGTGGGAACCGGTTGGAGTGCGCTGGCCCAGTCCCACGCGTCGTTCGGGTTTCAGGGGCCGGGAACGCGGGGACTCACCGCAAAGACCACCGACGGACGGCTCCTGTACTACGGCCTGGGCAACAGCCAGTTCACCGGTCTCCGCGCCGTCGGGCCGGGCTGGCAGTCGTACAACATCTTCCGGTAGCTGGTCCGCCGTGCCCGCCCTTTCAGCGGCGGGACGTTTTTCCGTCAGTTCGCTGGGCCGGCTGTTGCCGGACCGGTTGTTGCCTAACGGGCTGTTGCCGAACAGGGCCCTGGGCCGATTGCCGGGCGCCCGCTGGAAGCCTGGCCGCAGGCCGGGGTTGTGCGCCGGCGGCGCGGGCAGAACCTGCGCTGCGGGCTGGACCTGCGCTCCCCGGCCGGGCCGTGGCCGTGGCCGTGCGCCCGGCGCGGGCAGAACCTGCGCTGCGGGCTGGACCTGCGCTCCCCGGCCGGGCCGTGGCCGTGGCCGTGCGCCGGGCCGTACCCGCGGGTCGCGCGAGTTCTTTCCGCCGCAACCGCCGGCGGGAGGGCCAGACCGCCGCGCAGAACAGCACCAGCAGTGTCAGGCATCCAGAGGCCGCCGCAAGGTAGAAGTAGATGTCCGAGTCCCGGGTGGTCACGGCCGGACCCAGGGTCGCCGGACCCTGGTTGAAAGCCAGCCCCCACGTGCGCAGGAAGGCGATGCTGCACCCAATGGACAGGCTGGTTCCCACCCCGCCCGCAAGCAGGGCAAGGTAACGGTGGCGGGCGAAGGCTTCCGCCACGGTCGCCACGTATCCCACGGCGACGGCGCCGAGGAGGGCAACCAGTGCAGCCTCTTCCAGCGTGACGGCCGTCAGCACGAGCAGTCCGGCCGCTGCGCAATACGCACCGATCGCTGTCTTTCCGCTGTTACCCATGTGACGCATGGGACCAATCATCCCTGAGGATCGGGCCCCTTCAGCACGTAGCCGCGCATGATTGTCATGATGGCTGCAACGCTTTGGTCACGGCTCCGTTCGGGGTTGTACGTCTGGCGGTCCAGCCCCACCACGAAACAGGCGCCAAACACGGCCGCTTCCAGGCTTCCCCGGGAAATGGTGGCGTCCACCGGATACTGCGCAGCAACGCTTTCGATTGCCGTGCCGATCACCTGCAGCAGCCGGGCCCGGAGCTCGGCGAAAGTGTCTTGCCATTCGCTCGGCGTGCGCCACTGCTCGCCTACCCACAGCCTGGCGAAGGACGGATACTCGGCCATGAAATCCATGGCCTGGCCGATCATCGCCTCCATGCCGGCCAGAGGGTCCGCTGTCCCGCCCTTCACGCTGAGCAGCCTGGCCTCGAGGATGTCGACGCCGTGCCGCAGGAGCTGGGCGATCAGGTCAGACTTGCTGCCGAAGTTGTAGTAGACGGTCCCCTTGGACACGCCGGCCGCAGTGGCAATCTCGTCCACCGTCACACCTGATGCGCCGCGTTCCCCGATCAGGTCCATGGATGCCTCGAACAGCTTCTGCTTTGTGGCATTGGTCCGGCCGGGGCGAAGCTTCCTTGGTGCAACGGGTTCCTGGTCCGCCTCCAGCGTGCTCATACGGCGATCTCCGGTTTCAGGGTCTTGAGGGTCCAGAACTTGTTCTTGCGGACGGCCAGCGTCGAAAGTGCCATCCCCAGCAAAGTGTAGCCAAACAGCCCCGCCACGGTGGCCGGGATCAGGGACAGGTCCGCGCCGTAGACCAGGTGCCGCATGCCATCCACCACGTAACCCATGGGCAGGACCCGGTGGACCGCGTGCAGCGGCTCAGGGGTGGTCTGCCACGGGAAGGTGCCGCCCGAGGAGACCAGCTGCAGCACGAGCAGGATGAGCACCGCCAGCTTCCCCGGTGAACCGAGCAGCGCCACCACGCCCTGGATGATGGCGCTGAACGCCATGGCAGCAGCCAGCAGGAACAGCCACATCAGCCACGGATGGGCAGGATGCAGTCCAAGGCCGACGTTCACGACGACGGTCAGCAGGCTCGCCTGTACGGCAGACACTGCCAGGAACGGAAGCCAGCCCCCGACGGCGATCTTCCAGGCCGGCGCATTGGAAGCCAGAGCGCGCTGGGTGATGGGCCGCATGGCCTGGACCAGCATGAAGATGCCGATCCACAGGGCCAGGGTCATGAAGAAGGGGGCCAGGCCTGCACCGTAGGAGCCGGCCTTCGCCTGCGAGACGTTGCTGACGGCCACGGGGTCGGACATCACGGCCGAGAGACTGCTCTTCTGCGAGTCATCGGGGTGGGGGACCTTGCCGGCGCCCTGGGACAGCCCGTCAGCCAGTTTCCCGGCTCCGGCCGCGGCGGTGCCCGCTCCGCCCTCCAGTTGCGCCGCGCCGTCGTCGAGCTTCTGGGCGCCCGCCGAGAGGGCGGCGGAACCGTCCAGCGCCGTCTGCGATCCGGTTGCCAGCCCTGCGGCTCCCGCTGCCAGCCGGTCTGCCCCCGCAGACGCCGTCGAGATGCCGCCGGTCAGTGCAGGTGCGGCGGCAGCCAGCCGCGCCGCGCCGGCACTGACCGCAGCCGATCCGTCGGAAAGCTGCTGGATCTGCGCGGCGTCTGCCTGGATCTTCGCCTTGGCGTCGCTGACCGGGCCGGAGGCAGCCGCGGAATCAACTTCCGCGAGCACCTTGTCCGACTGTTCCTGACTGAGGACGCCGGCGGCAACCAGCTTGCTGTTGGACTCCTGCAGCCGGCCGCGGAGGCCATTTTCTGCTGCCTCGAGCTGCCCGACGGCGTCCTGCACCTTGCTGTTCAGCGCCGCGTTTCCGGCCGCAACCTGCGCGGCGCCGTCAGCGAGGCGCTGCGAGTCCACCGGAAGCCCGGCCGTCTTGTCGCGCAGCTCCGCCAGCCCTCCGCTCAGCTGTCCGGCACCGGCCGAGAGTTCGTTGGCCCCGTCACGCAGCCTGACCTGGCCGTTGTAAAGGTCGGCGGCCCCGGTTTCCAGCTTCCCGGTTCCCTCATGCAGGGTGACCGTACCGTCGTGCAGCCGGGTGACGCCGTCGGCCAGTTGGGTAGCGCCGTCGGCCGCCTTCACCATCTGGGTGTGGATGGTGCCGAACCCGGTGAGGAGCTGGTTGGCCGTCTCCGCGCCTACTTCCTTGGCCACCGACGCATGGACGGCAGTGGTCAGCTTGTCCACGATGGTGCTCAGCAGGTAGTTGTTGGCGTCGTTGGTGGTGACGTTGAGCATGGCCTGGGTCGCCGAATTGAAGCTGCCCGGCGAGGCAAGATTGGCAGAGAAGTCCTTGGGGATCCTGAGGGCGAAGGCGTACTTTCCGTCGCTGACGCCCTGGTCCGCCTCCGCGGCGGACGGGACCGTCTGCCAGTTGAACACGTGCCCCTCGACGAGGCTGTCCGCCACCTTCTGCCCGGCCTCCAGCCGCGTTCCGTTGCCGGTGGCCGCCCCGGTGTCCTCCACCACGAGCGCGGCATCGATCCGGTCGAGGTTGCCGTACGGATTCCAGTTGGCGTAGAGGTACACCGCGCCATAGAGCAGCGGCACCAAGGCCAGGGCCAGGATGGTCAGCTTGGGCAGCAGCCCGCCGGTCATGCGCTTGAGTTCGGAGCGCGCCAGCCGCAGGACAGTCACTTGGCCACCCCACCCGGCATGCTGGAGTTTTTGTCCACATCTTCGGACTTCGGGGGCGTTTTGAAGCCATTATCTGGACAAAAACTCCCCTTGGAGGACCGGCGGGCCGCGTTGCCGATTGCCGCAGTCGCTCCGGCCCAGCCGTCCGGGAGGGCAGTAACGGTTGCGACGACGGCGAGGGGCCGGCCGCCGTCGTTCGCCAAGTCCCGGAGCCGGGGCAGCCAGTGGGCAGAATCCGAACCGTGCCGGTCGGGCGAGTCCACCACGAGGAGGTCCGTGCGGGGGTTGGCAAGGGCCAGCGCCGTGAGGAGCTGGGTGCGGCGCGCCGGCGGGAGCTGCTCCGTCCACATGCCAGCGACGTCCTCAAAGCGGTTGACCTTCAGCCACGGTTTGCTGAGGAGGGCGCCACGGTATCGCCGGGGGATCAGGGCCAGATCCTCGGTTACGAGGTCCGCGACGCTCAGGTGCTGTTCAGGTTCGTTGACGCCGGGGGAGTCCATCAGGGCGCTGGCGCGGCGCAGCGGTTTGACCCCGTCCGAGCCGTCCCAGCTGGCGGTGCCGCCGTCGGGCTTCATCCGCCCACTGAGGACAAGCGCGAGGGCCGTCCGCTGGTCCTGGCGGTCACCGGTCACCAGCAGCAGTTCGCCGCGGGCCACCTGGAGGGATGTCGGCGGCAGGAGGTCGAGCCGCCGGCCTTTGACGCTGAGCTGTCGTGCGCAGAGCAAAGCGAGCCTTTCGCAGAAGTTGTCTGCATCAAGGCTAACCGAACTGACTGGTCAGTTCAAATAATCTCTAGAGGCCGTACTTTTCCAGCAGGCGCAGCCAGACCTCGCTGATGGTGGGGTAAGAGGGCACTGCGTGCCAGAGCCGGCCCAGGGGAACTTCCCCGACGACGGCGATGGTCGCCGCGTGCAGGAGTTCGGCGACGTCGGGCCCAGCGAACGTTGCGCCGAGGAGCACCTTGCGGTCCTCGTCCACCACTAGCTGCGCCCAGCCCTTGTAGTTCCGGCCGTGCAGTGAGGAGCCGGCCACTTCGATGGGCAACTCCACCGAAGATGCGTTGTAGCCGTCCTTGCGGGCCTGCTCCAGCGATCTGCCGACGTTGGCCAGTTCGGGGTCGGTGAATACCACGTTGGGAATGGCGTGTTCGTCGGCTGTCTGCGCATATCGGCTCCACGGCTCGGGCTCCCCGCGAAGCTCACCTTTGGCGCGGGCGGCAATGGCTGCGCCCGTGGCCCGGGCCTCGTACTTGCCCTGGTGGGTCAGCAGTGCTTTGCCCGCGGCATCGCCCACCGCGTACAGCCAGGGACCGTCGTTGCCCGACGCTTCGGCCACCAGGCCGGTCGAGTCGGTGCTGAGGGTCAGGGGTTTGCCGTCGGTGGCGGACAGGCCCACGCTCTCCAGCCCGAGCCCCTCCAGCGCGGGCCGCCGGCCGGTCGACACCAGCAGCTTGTCCACCGTGACGGTGTCGCCGCCGTCGAGCGCGAGCGTCAGGGAACCGTCGGAATTCCTGTGGACGCTGCGGGTCTTGGTGTCGAGCCGGAGCTCCACACCGTCGGCCCGCAGGCCGGCGGCCACCAGTTCCGCGGCCTCAGTGGGAAAATTGCGCAGCAGCCCGCTGCGCGCCACCAGCGTGACTGTAGACCCGAGGCGGGCAAACGCCTGGGCAAGCTCGGTGCCGGCGACGCCGCCGCCCAACACGCCAAGCCGTCCGGGGATCTCCTTTGCCGAGGTCGCCTCCCGCGTGCCCCAGTACTCAACCTCGGACAGCCCGTCGACGGGCGGCTGGTTGGGTGTGGAGCCGTTGGCAAGCACGACGGCGTGACGCGCCGTGAGTGCGTAATCGTCGCCGTCCCGCCCGGCTACTCCCACTGTCCGCTCACCGGTGATGCGTGCCCGGCCGCGGATCAGCTCGATGCCTGCGCCCTCCACCCATTCCACCTGGCTGGCATCCTGCCAGTGGGAGGTGAAGGAGTCGCGCCGCCTGAGGACCGCGGCAGCGTCGAGCGTTCCGGTCACGGCTTCGCTCGCGCCGGGAACAGACTGGGCCCCATGCAGTGCGGTGCCCGGTCGCAGCAGTGCCTTGGACGGCATGCAAGCCCAGTAGGAGCACTCGCCGCCCACCAGTTCGGCTTCCACCAGGACCGCCGTCAGGCCGCCCTGCACCACCCGGTCCGCGGCATTTTCCCCTGCCGCGCCGGCGCCGATCACAATGACATCGAATTCCCGTTCAACAAGACGTGGCATGGCAAAATCCTACGCCCACGCCTGCCGCGGACCCTGGCAGGCGCTTCCGTAACAATGGACCCCGCCGTTCTGGGGACATGGGACATCCGCTACGGTGAGGAAAAGTACGGACAGTGCAAAGGAGCCTTCCATGCAGCCCTCCAACGTGGTTCCGCCGGCCCGCTTCGGCGCCCAGGCCCGCCTGCGCGCCCTGCAGTCGGACATCATGGAGCTCATTCTGGACCGTGAACTGGAGCCCGGCGACGCCCTTCCCACCGAAAACGAGCTGTGCATCGCGCTCGGCGTGGGCCGGAACACCCTCCGGGAGTCGCTGAAGGTCCTGCAGGCGCTGGGGGTCATTGAGATCCGCCACGGCTTCGGCATGTTCGTTGCGCCCAGCAATTTCGAATCCCTCGCCGACGGCCTGATTTTCCGCGGGCGGCTCTCACTGCGGCACCACGGCCTGGAAGCGCGGCAGCTCGTGGACGTCCGGCACGCGCTGGAGGCCGGGCTCATCGGCAACGCCATGGATGAGATGACGGCCGAACAGCTGGCCGCGATCGAGGAGTCGGTCATCCGCATGGAGGAGAGCGCGGAAGCGGGGGATGCCTTTGTGGAAGCCGATGCCGAGTTTCACCGCAGGCTCTTTGAACCCCTTAACAATGAGCTCCTGCTAAACCTGCTGGGCGTCTTCTGGAAGGTTTACCGCAAGATCTATACCGAGGTTGGACCCGGTGTGGAGGATCTGCCGGCACTAGCTGCGGTGCACCGGAACATCTATTCGGCCGTGGCTGCCGGGGATAGGGCCCGGGCAGCCCGCGAGCTGACGCACCACTTCGAGGGGTTCCGCCAGCGGATACGCGAGGCGGTTGGCGACTAGGAAGCTGGTTCCGGACCATTCCGCTGCTTAACGCAGAAGGTCCGCGCCGGTTTCCCGGTGCGGACCTTCTCTCTGTGCGCCCAAAGGGATTCGAACCCCTGACCTTCTGTTCCGTAGACAGACGCTCTATCCAGCTGAGCTATGGGCGCATCTTCGGTTCCCGGCGAGTTTTTCCCTCGCCCCGAACCTCGAATAACTTTACGCGAGGAGGGCCGCAGTTCCAAATCGAGGACCGTGTAATTTACACAACTAGACCGGTCTATGTGACCTTCGTCACTAATTTCGAGTTTTCTAAATCCAAATTCCTTGAATTTCCGCGGAAGTTGGGTCCCGGCGCGCAGGACATCCGATGTCTGACCGCGAATTGGTCCAGATCATCAGAAATAGCATTTAGCACACACCACTGAACCCGAGGAAGGGAACTGCAATGGCCCACTTGGCGCGACTGCCGCTGCTTGAGAAAGCACCCACCACCCATGCCGGTCTGCTGGCATGGGTTGAAGAGGTCGCTGGGCTCACCCAGCCGGACCGGATTCATTGGGTCGACGGCTCCGAGGAAGAAAACACCCGCCTCACCGACGAACTCGTCGCGGCCGGCACCCTGAAGCGGTTGAACCAGGACCTGTTCCCCAACTCCTTCGCAGCCTTCTCGGACCCCGCTGACGTGGCCCGCGTTGAAGAGCAGACGTTCATCTGCTCCGAGAAGGAGCACGACGCAGGCTTCACCAACAACTGGATGGCCCCGGCGGAGATGAAGGAGAAGCTGCGCGGGCTGTTCTCCGGCTCCATGCGCGGCCGCACCATGTACGTCATTCCGTTCGTCATGGGCCACCTCGACGCCGAGGATCCGAAGTTCGGCGTCGAGATCACCGACTCCGCCTACGTTGTCGCCTCCATGCGCATCATGGCCCGCATCGGCACGGACGTCCTGAACCGGATTACCGAAACCAACGCCTTCTTCGTTCCGGCCCTGCACTCCCTGGGCGCTCCGCTGGAGGCCGGCCAGGCCGACGTCCCGTGGCCCTGCAACCCGGACAAGTGGATCGTGCACTTCCCCGAAGAGCGTTCCATCTGGTCCTTCGGCTCCGGCTACGGCGGAAACGCGCTGCTGGGCAAGAAGTGCTACGCCCTGCGCATCGCTTCGGTCATGGCCCACGACGAGGGCTGGCTTGCCGAGCACATGCTCATCCTCAAGCTCACCTCGCCGGAACAAAAGACCTACTACGTCTCGGCTGCCTTCCCGTCCGCCTGCGGCAAGACCAACCTTGCCCTCCTGGACCCCACCATCAAGGGCTGGAAGGTCGAAACCCTTGGTGACGACATCACCTGGATGCGGTTCGGCAAGGAAGGCGAGCTCCGCGCCGTTAACCCCGAGGCCGGCCTCTTCGGCGTGGCCCCCGGCACCGGCTGGGGCACCAACCCCAACGCCATGCGCGCCATCGCCAAGGGCAACAGCATCTTCACCAACGTTGCGCTGACCGATGACGGCGGCGTCTGGTGGGAGGGCATGACCGAGGAAACCCCGGCGCACCTCACCGACTGGCGGGGCAACTCCTGGACGCCCGAGTCCGGCAAGCCGGCAGCCCACCCGAACTCGCGCTTCTGCACCCCGATCGACCAGATCGACATGCTGGCCGAGGAGTACCACAGCCCGAACGGTGTGGAGCTGTCCGCCATCCTGTTCGGCGGCCGCCGCAAGACCACCATCCCCCTGGTCACCGAGGCCCGCGACTGGACCAACGGCATCTTCATGGGCTCCACCCTGTCGTCCGAAACCACCGCTGCTGCTGCCGGTGCCGTCGGCGTGGTCCGCCGCGACCCCATGGCCATGCTCCCGTTCATCGGCTACGACGCCGGCGACTACCTGAACCACTGGGTCAACCTGTCCGCCAAGGCCAACCCGGAGCGCCTGCCCAAGATCTTCCTGGTCAACTGGTTCCGCCGCACGGCCGAGGGCGGCTTCGCCTGGCCCGGTTTCGGGGACAACGCGCGTGTCCTGAAGTGGGCCATCGAGCGGCTCGAAGGTAAGGCCGACGCCGTGGAGACCCCCATCGGCTTCGTGCCGACCGGCGACGCCATCGACCTTGACGGACTCGACATGACCCCCGCCCAGGTGGAGGACGCCGTGCGCGTCGACGCCGACGAGTGGAAGACCGAGCTCGCGTCTATCGAGGAGTGGTTCGCCAACTTCGGCGATTCGCTGCCCGCCGCGCTCCAGCAGGAGCTCGACGGCCTGAAGGCCCGCCTGGCCTAGACCAGTACGACCGCGGCCCCGCACCTTTTTCTTCAAGGGTGCGGGGCCGCCGTCGTCCGTTCTGGAGTTTTTGTCCAGATAATGGGCGCTAACCGCCCCTAAAGTCGTGACAGGTGGACAAAAGCTCCCCGCCCGGAGGGGCTAGGCGGCCAGCCAGATGTCCGGGCCGAAGACCTCGTAGTGGATCCGTGTTGCGGGGATGCCTGCCTCGATGGCCTCATTGCGGATGTTTTTCATGAACGGCAGCGGCCCGCACAGGTACAGGGAGGCGTCGGCGGGGAGGTCCACCTCGCGCAGGGACATGAAGCCGGACTTCGTGCCCACCTGCGGTTCCTCCAGCCAGAGCTGGAGGGCGGCGCCGTCGAGGCGCTCGACGTCGTCCGTCATCTGGGAGCGCAGCGCCCAGCTGTCCATCGTGCTCTCGGCGTGAAGGACCAGCACCTGGCGGTCGGAGCCGGTTTCGGCGAGGGAACGCAGGATCGAGGCGGTGGGCGTGCAGCCAATACCGGCGGAGGCGAGAACCACAGGGCCGTCGCCGTCCTTCAGGGTGATTTCGCCGTAGGGGTTGGAGATTTCGATGATGTCTCCGACCTCCACGCTGTTGTGGAGCACGGGGGAGACCTCCCCGCCGTCGTTGATCTTGGTGGTGAAGCTGCGGCTGGTGCCGGCATCGCCGGAGAGCGAGTACTGGCGGACCTGGCGGAGGCCGTCCGGCAGGGCGACCTTGACGCTGATGTACTGGCCCGGAAGCGCGGCGGTGGCCGGGGTGTCATCCACAGGCGCCAGGGTGAATGTCATTGATCCGGTGCCGGCGGGGGTCTTTTCGACGACGGTCCACGGCATCCACATTGCGGTGTTCGCCTGGGCCGCATAGAGGCCCTTCTCCAGCTTGATCAGGGCGTCGGCCATGAGCCAGTACACCTCTGTCCAGGCTTCGGCGATCTCCGGGGTGATGACGTCGGCCAGGTCCTCGGCGATGGCGGCGAACAAGTGCTCATAGACCACCTGGTACTGCGGCTCGGTGATGCCGAGGGAAGCGTGCCGGTGCGCAATGCGGGACAGCACGGTCTCCGGGAGGGTGTCCGGGTTGTTGACCAGGTGGGTGGCGAAGGCGGCGATGCTTCCGGCCAGGGCCTGCTGCTGGTTGCCGTTGCGCTGGTTGGAGCGGCTGAACAGCCCGTCAAGGAGTTCCGGGTGCGCGCCGAACAGGCGGTTGTAGAACTTGGGGGTGATTTCGCCGATTCGCGAGCCGACCAGCGGCAGCGTGGCCTCAACAACGGGACGGGACTTGTCCGAGAGCATCGATACTCCTGAGCTAGTGGTCCGGGGTCTTTGGGCCGGACCGGAAACTGTAGATATTGGTATTTAAAATACAAGTTTCTACGGGTCTATTTCTACACCCCGTAGAAGTAATTTTCCAAATGGAGAAGGGAGCGCGGGGGAGCCGGGTAAGGGCGTGCGGGGGCGGCCGGTTCAGGCGCGGTTCTTCGGGCGGGCGAACACGGCCAGGCGGGTGGGCGGTCAGGAGGGCGGCTAGGCGCCGGGGCGCAGACCGATGGCCTCGAAGACGGGTGTCATCTGCCGTGAGGTGGGCAGTTCGGCCACCACGACGTCGTCGAGCTCGCGGTAAAAGGCCTCGCGGGCGCGGGCCATGGCGCCGCGGAGCCGGCACTCATTGATGAGCGGGCAGCTGCCGGCCGGACCGATGCACTCGGCGGCGTCCTCGCGGGTATCCAGCTCCCGCAGGACCCGGCCCACGGTGACACGGCGGCCGGCCGCGCTGAGCCGCGAGCCCCCGTTCCGGCCACGCTCCACGTCAATGAGCCCGAGCATGCGCAGCTTCGCCACGGCCTTGCTGACGTGGTTGTAGGGGGTTCCGACGGCGTCCGCGACGTTCTGGGTGGTCAGCAGGCCGCCCTCGGGCGCGGCAGCGAGCACCATGAGGGCGCGCAGGCTGACGTCCGCGAAGGCGTTGATTTTCATGCTTCTAGCCTAAATGACCTGGGCAAATCGACGTTCCGACCAGCGCGGCGGGTGGCTGTGCGCGCCTGGTGCCGGCGCACTTCGCCGTTTCGCCCGGTCTAGTCCGTCCAAATGACAGGCTCGTTGGAGTCGGCGGCAAGGTCGCCGAACTCCCACTCGGTGCCCCCGGTGATGGCGGCGTACGGCAGGACCGCTGCGAACACCGCGCCGTCCCGGTGCTCGGTGGCCACATGGATGGCGTCCGAGTCCTCCTCGACCAGGGTGATGTCGCAAACAATGGCGGCGGCGCGGAACTCGTCCCGGTGCTGGCGCAAAAGCTCCGTGATGTCGCGGATCATCGCGTCGGCGTCGAACTCGCTGTCCCCGTCCGCATCCGGATCTGCCGGCGAAACAGCGACGAGGCGCACATCGCCGTCGTTCTCCACCACGAGGGCGAACGGCGGGAACCCGCCGCTGCGCTCAAGCTGCTCCTGGGCCGCCGCCATTCCGGTGCCCAGCAGGTTTTCCAGATCCGTGGCCGTGGACTCCGGCACGGATGCGCGCCACGATGACTGGGCCGGGGTCGAGTCGGGTGATGCCACGGGCAGTCCTAGCTGCGGACCAGGGCCAGCACGCGGTCGCGCACCCGCTCCATCGTGGCCCGGTCCGTGGCTTCGGCGTTCAGCCGCAGGTACGGTTCGGTGTTGGAGGGGCGCAGGTTAAACCAGAAGCTGCCGTCGGCGGCGGTGAAGGTGCTGCCGTCCAGGTGGTCCACCGCCACGTCCTCGGTCTCGAAGTCGGCCCGGACGCGCTCCACGGCGCCGGCCTTGTCCTCGATTTCCGAGTTGATTTCACCGGAGGAAACGTATGGTTCGTACTCCCGGCCGAGCTCCGAAAGCGGGCCGTCCTGTTCACCCAGTGCGGCCAGCACGTGCATGGCGGCAAGCATGCCGGTGTCCGCGTTCCAGAAGTCGCGGAAGTAGAAGTGTGCGGAGTGCTCCCCGCCGAAGATGGCGCCTTCCTCTGCCATGACGGCTTTGATGAAGGAGTGGCCCACCCGGGTCCGTACCGCCCGGCCGCCGTCTTCGGCGACGAGTTCCGGTACCGCGCGGGAGGTCAGGAGGTTGTGGATGATGGTGGGATTCGCCTCGCCCTGCGCCTTCGCGCGGGCGATTTCCCGGCGGGCCACCATGCCGGTGATGGCCGACGGCGAGACCGCCTCGCCCTTTTCGTCGATGACGAAGCAGCGGTCGGCGTCGCCGTCGAACGCCAGGCCGATGTCCGCGCCGTGTTCGACGACGGCGGCCTGCAGGTCGCGCAGATTTTCCGGCTCCAGTGGGTTGGCCGGGTGGTTCGGGAAGGAGCCGTCCAGTTCGAAGTAGAGCGGAACAATGTCGAAGGGCAGCTTGGGCAGCAGCGTGTCGCCGAGGACGGCCGGTGTGGTGAGTCCGGCCATGCCGTTGCCGGCGTCCACCACCACCTTGAGGGGGCGCGAAGCGGAGAGGTCAACCAGCGTGCGCAGGTACTCGGCGTAATCCTTCAGCACGTCCCGGACACCGATCTGCCCCCGCGTTTCGGCAGCGGGGATGGAGCCCGTGTTCAGGTACTGCTCGGCGAGTGCCTGGATCTCCTTGAGGCCGGTCTCGGAGGAGATGGGGACGGCGCCGGCCTTGGCCATCTTGATGCCGTTGTATGCGGCGGGGTTGTGGCTCGCGGTGAACGTGGCACCTGCGGCGTTCAAGGCTCCGCACGCGTAGTACAGCTCGTCCGTGGAGATCAGGTCCAGCAGCTGGACGTTGGCTCCCCGGGTGGCGGCACCGCCGGCGAACGCCTTGCTGAACTCGGGGGAGGACGGGCGCATGTCCCCGCCGACCAGGACCGTCTGTCCCTCAAGGCCAAGCACGTCAACGAACGCTGCGCCTACGGCTTCGACGATTTCAGCGGTGATGGAGTCGCCCACGATGCCGCGGACGTCATACGCCTTGAACGAGGCCGAAAGGTCAAAAGTACGGGTCTTGTCGCTAGTCACGGCACTTATCTTACGGGCACCCGCGCGGCGGCCTGTGAAGGGGAAGTCACAGAAGCGCACGCCGGCTGTTGTCCACATGGCGGGTCCGCTGGGTTTGGAGTGTCAGAGGCGGCTGGGATACTGAATCAATGGCAAATAACCAGCACGCTCCTGTCCTTGCTTCTGCCCCCGGCCCCTCCGGTACCGGCGCCGGAACGGACCACGAAGCGGTCACTGGGACCCGCGGCCAGGCCCTGTCGGTGCTGCGCGAGCTGGTAGGCCGGCCGGACGCCGACTTCCACGACGGCCAGTTCGAGGCCATCGAAGCGCTGGTCGACGGCGGCCGCCGGACGCTTGTGGTGCAGCGGACGGGCTGGGGAAAATCCGCCGTTTACTTCGTGGCGTCCCTGCTGCTCCGGCGGCGCGGGGCCGGACCCACCCTGATCGTTTCGCCGCTGCTGGCCCTGATGCGGGACCAGGTGGCCGCCGCCGCCCGGGCAGGTGTCCGGGCCGTGGCTATCAACTCCGCCAACCAGCTGGAGTGGGATACGGTGCGGGAGCAGCTTGCTGCCGACCAGGTGGATGTCCTGCTGGTGTCCCCCGAGCGGCTCACCAATCCTTCGTTCCGCGAAAACCAGTTGCCAGAACTCATCCGGCGCACGGGGCTGCTGGTTATCGACGAGGCCCACTGCATCTCAGACTGGGGCCACGATTTCCGGCCCGACTACCGTCGCATTGCCGACCTCATCGCCGAGCTGCCGGACACCGTGCCTGTACTGGCCACCACAGCCACTGCCAACTCCAGGGTGGTCCACGACATCGAGGAACAGCTGGGCGACGGCGTGCTGACCATCCGCGGCGCATTGGGCAGGGAGTCGCTGCGGCTCGGGGTCCTGGCGCTGCCCGATTCGCGCGAGCGTCTGGGCTGGCTTCTGACGCACCTGGCCGATCTGCAGGGCAGCGGAATCATCTACACCCTGACAGTCTCCGCCGCCGAGGACACCGCCAGGTTGCTCGCTGAGGCGGGCCACGAGGTACTGGCCTATACCGGCCGCACAGACCCGGCAGACCGGGAGAGGGCGGAACAGCTCCTCAAGGACAACCAGGTCAAGGCACTGGTGGCCACCTCCGCGCTGGGGATGGGCTTCGACAAGCCGGACCTCGGTTTCGTGGTGCACCTCGGCGCACCGTCGTCCCCGGTTGCCTACTACCAGCAGGTGGGCAGGGCAGGCCGTGGCGCCGCCAATGCAGATGTCCTGCTCCTGCCCGGGTCCGAGGACCGCGAAATCTGGCAGTACTTCGCCACGGCCTCCATGCCCTCCGAGGAGAAGGCCACGGCTGTGCTGACCGCGCTGGCGGAGGCGGGCTCGGCCGTGTCCACCGTGGCTTTGGAGGCCCGGGTGGACCTGCGCCGGACGCCGCTGGAACTCCTGCTGAAGGTCCTCGCCGTGGACGGCGCAGTGGAACGGGTGGGCGGCGGCTGGCGCTCCACCGGGATGCCCTGGACGTACGACGCCGAACGGTACCGCCGCATCGCGGAGGCCCGGGTGGACGAGCAGGACTCCATGGTCATCTACCAGGACACCGCCGGGTGCCGGATGGAGTACATCACCTCGGTCCTGGATGACGAGACCGCCGCCGCCTGCGGCCGCTGCGACAACTGCGCAGGGAGGTGGTTCCCCTCGGAGGTCGCCTCCACAGCCACGGAGGCTGCAGGACAGACCCTCAGCCGTGCGGGCATCGTGCTGGAGTCCCGGCTCCAGTGGCCCAGCGGAATGGACCGCCTCGGGGTGCCGGTGAAGGGCAAGATCAAACCTGACGAAAACGTAGCGGACGGCCGGGTCCTCGCCAGGCTGACCGATTTGGGCTGGGGCGGGGCGCTGCGCGAACTCTTCGCGGCCGGGGCCTCGGACCGCGCTGTCGATCCCGGCATGCTGCAGGCCTGTGTCCAGGTGCTCCGCGAATGGGGCACCGGTGATTCCCGGATTCCGGGCTGGAGCGGCGCAGGCAGGCCTGCGGCGATTGTCAGCATGCCCTCGCGCAGCAGGCCCGAACTCGTGGACTCCCTGGCCCGTGGCATCTCCCAGATCGGCCGCATCCCGTACATCGGCCAGCTGCAGCTCGAGCACGGCGGGCCCACGGGCGGACGCGGCGGCAACAGCGCCTACCGGCTGGCCGGTGTGTGGGACCGTCTCGTGGTGGGGGAGTCACTGGCGGCAGAGCTCGCTGGCCTGGGCGGAGGCAGCGTGATGCTCATCGACGACCTCGTGGACAGCCGCTGGACCGTCACCGTCGCGGGACGCGCGCTCAGGCGGGCCGGTGCGGGCGCGGTGCTTCCGCTGGCGCTGGCCCAGGCCGGCTGACCTCGGCCCCCGCGTGCCGGTGGAGCATCAGGCTGTCGGCGGTGCTGAGGAGCATCAGCACCGCAATCGACAGGAACGCGCCGCGGTAGGCGGCCACGCTGCTGCCGTCCGGTCCGGCTGACAGGACGCCGCCAAGCCCGGACGAGAGCAGGGATTCCGACCCGAAGAGGCGCAGCAGCAGGGCGCCCACCGCGATGCCGGCCCCGGTGGCCAGCTGAACGAGCGTTGCCGAGACGGCGTTGGCCGACGTCAGCTGCCCCGGCACGATGTCTGCGTACTGGACCGATGCGTACGCGGAGAAGCCGATGGAACGGAACGCCCCGCTAAACACCAGGAGCCCGAACACCAGTGGTTCCGGTGTGGCCGGGGTCAGCATCGCGCAGAGGGCGAAGGTGGCTGCCGACGCCAGGGATGCGAACACCAGCACCGGCTTGAACCCGAAGCGCCTGATGAGCGGCGTCGTGGCGGGTTTGATGCCGATGTTCCCGATGAACACGGCGGCCACCATGATGCCCGCGTGCAGGGGGCTCCATCCGAATCCGTTCTGGAACATCAGCGGCAACAGGAACGGCACGGCACTGATGGTCAGCCGGTAGATGAAGCCGCCCGAGTTGGTGGCCCGGAAGGTGCGGGTGCCGAACACCGTCAGGTCAAACAAAGGGTGGGCGGCGCGTCGCATCCAGAAGACCGCTGCTGCCAGCGCGAGAACCCCGGCCAGAATGCTGGGCCAGGTCCACAAGCCGCCGGGGTGTCCGCTGGCCAGTTCAAGGCCCGCAACCAAAGCGCCCACGCCGGCTGTCGTCAGGGCAAGCCCAAGCCAGTCCAGCCGGCGGGTCCGGTCGCCGGGAACGGCAGGAACCAGGCGCAGGGCGGCGAGGAAGGCTGCGGCGCCGAGCGGCAGGTTGATCAGGAAGATCCAGTGCCAGGACAGGTAGGTGGTCAGGGCGCCGCCCACCAGCGGTGCGAGGACCGGAGCCAGCAACCCCGGCCAGACGAGATAGGCGGTGGCGCGCAGCAGATCCGACTTTGGTGTCCCGCGAAGCACCAGCAGCGTCCCTACCGGCACCATCATTGCCCCGCCCAGGCCCTGCAGGACGCGGCTGACGGTCAGCATAGTGAGGTCCTGGCTGGCGGCGCACAGCAGCGACGCCAGGGCAAAGACAGCGATGGCCAGACAAAAAATCCGCCGGGGCCCAAGGCGCTCCGCCAACCAGCCGCTCAGCGGGATACCCATGGCCACTGTCATCAGGTAGGCGGTCATGGTGATGTTCACGCTGGCCGACGGCACCCCGAAGTCCCCGGCGATGCTTGGGATGGCGGTGGTCAGGACCGTCCCGTCGAGGAACTCCATGAAGAACGTGGCCGCCACCAGCAGGGCAAGCTTGGGGCTCCAGGCCTCGCTGGCAGAAAGCTTGTTCATGCAATCATCCTGACACCGGAATGAGGTTTATTGCCTTGGCGGTCCGGCACGCGGACGGCCGGAACGGCCTGAGTAACGGCAGGTCTGGCGGGCAAGCGGCAGGGAAACGGCCCGGGAACGCAAACGGCCCCGGTCCAGGGACCGGGGCCAAACGCGGAGACGGGGGGATTTGAACCCCCGGTGGAGTTGTGCCCCACACTTCATTAGCAGTGAAGCCCATTCGGCCGCTCTGGCACGTCTCCAATTGCTATTCCTAGCCCACCAAGGATACGCAGAACCGGCCACCCAGTGCAAAACGGCCGGGGCGGCCCGCCAAAAACGCGCCAGCTCCGGCAAACCACCGGAGCTTTTGTCCAGATAATGCGGGCTCAAGGGTCCCTAACTCGCGATATCTGGACGAAAACTCCACGAAGACGACGCGGAAACTCCAGGAGACGACGCGAAAACTCCAGGAGGTCAGGCCGTGCCTTCCGCCAGCGCCTTCCACAGGAAGTGCTGGCTGCGGCCCTGGAGCGCGGCGGCCTGCCGGTTGTCCGAGGCACCGGCATGCCCGCCCTCCAGCGCTTCGTGGAACCAGACGTTGGGGATGCCCATGGCCAGCATGCGCGCGGCCATCTTCCTGGCCTGCACGGGACCCACCCTGTCGTCGGACGTTGCGGTCCAGATGAAGGTGTCCGGATACTCCACGCCGTCCTTCAGCTGGTGGTACGGCGAGAAGGTCCTGATGAATTCCCAGTGCTCGGGCAGGTCGGGGTCGCCGTACTCGGCAATCCATGAGTGACCGGCCGACAGTTTGGTGTACCGGCGCATGTCCAGCAGCGGCACCCCGCAGGACACCGCACCGAACAGTTCGGGATACCGCGTCAGCATGTTGCCCACGAGCAGTCCGCCGTTGGAGCCGCCGACGCAGCCGAGACGCTCGCGGCTGGTGACGCCCCGGGAGATCAGGTCCCTGGCCACCGCGGCAAAGTCCTCGTAGGCGCGGTGCCGGTTTTCCTGCAGTGCGGCCCGGTGCCAGGAGGGGCCGTATTCCCCGCCGCCGCGGATGTTGGCCACAACATACACGCCACCCCGGCTGTGCCCCTCCGCAAGGCCGTCGCCGGGAACTGCGGCAGTCCGCCGCTCCAGCCACGCCCGGCCGATGGTGCCGCTGTACGCCGGCGTCCGCGAAACCTCGAAGCCGCCGTAGCCGGAAAGCTGGGTGGGGTTCTGCCCGTCGAGCACCAGGCCGCGTGCGGCCACCTGGAAGTACGGTACCTTCGTGCCGTCAGCGGAGACGGCGAAGTGCTGCTGCACCTCATAGTCCGCCTCATTGAAGAACGACGGCGACGCCTTCACTTCCGCGTGGCTGCTCACCACGCCTGCCACTGGCGTTTCGCTGGAAGACCCGCCGGAAGTCCCGCCGTCGGCGGCGACCGTGGTGAATGTCCCGCGGGTCAGGGTGCCGCGGGTCAGGGTGCTGGGCGTCGTGAAGCCGGTGGCCACGAGCCAGAAGTCGTCCCCGCACCCGCCTTCCGCCTCGTCCTCGTCATCCACCGCGAAGGCATTGACATCGTGCAGCGGCGGGCAGGCATCGAGCAGCGAGGACCGCCACGAGTCGGCCGGATCCAGCACGCGGATTTCCGAGGACACGTCCTTCAACAGGTTCAGCAGCAGGAAGTTCCGGGTCCAGCCCCAGGATTGCAGGGATGTGTGCGCGTCCGGGGCGAAGAGGACTGTCAGTTCGCGCTCACCGGACAGGTACGCGCGGAAATCAGCGGCGAGCAGGGAGCCTGCCGCGTAGGTGGTCCCGTTCACCGTCCAGTCACGCTGCGGCCTGAACAGCAGCCACTCCCGGTGCACGCCCGAGTTCACGTCGGTGGGCACGTCCACCGGCACCCAGCCGCCGTCCTGCAGCACCGAGGTTCGGCGGTTGAAGAAGTCGATCCAGTCCACCGCGAACGTCCGCTCAAAGCCGGGCGTGGAGTCGTGGGCCACGATCGCCATCATGTGGTCCTCGGGGATCTCGAAGATGCGCGGCGCATCGCTCAGGGCCTGGCCCCGGCGCCACCGCACGGCGGTGCGGGCGTACGAGGACGCCGTGCGGGGGAGATCCTCTGCGGTGCTGGCGACCAGCAGCGTGTCCGCATCGAGCCACGAGACGTTTCCCTTCGCCGTCGGGAGATCAAAACCGCCGGCAGCGGGATCAACGAAGGCACGGGACTCGACGTCGAACTCGCGGTAGCGGTTGGCGTCGCCGCCGTCGGGGGAGAGCGCCACCAGGGCGCGCCGGTACGGCTGCCCGGGTTCCGGCCGGAGCAGGTTTGCGCCGTGGAAGACCCATTCCACCCCGTCGGCAGCCGCCAGGGCATCGACGTCGAGCAGGACGTCCCACTCCGGGGCATCAGTGCGGTAGCTGTCCCAGCTGGTGCGGCGCCACAGGCCCTTGGGGTTCTGCCGGTCCTTCCAGAAGTTGTAGTACCACTCGCCATGTTTGCTCACCATGGCGATCTTGTCCGTCGAGTCCAGCACCTCGAGGATCTCGCCCTCGAGCCGGGCGTAGTCGGCGTCCTCCAGCAGATCCTGGGTGCGGGCATTCTGCTCGCGCACCCAGGCCAGCTGTTCCTCGCCGTAGATGTCCTCCAGCCAGATGTTCTCGTCAGTGGGCGCGGGCGCGGTCTCTGTGGGAGCGGCGCCGGACGCGGGGGCAGAATCAGCTGCGGTGGTGGTCATGCGCCCATCCAAACAACATCCCCGCTCAGCTAGCAAGTCACATGCCGATACTCTGGAAGGCGTGGTTATTTCGCAGAGCATCCGGACGGCGCTCATCGGCGCCGGTCCGAGGGGTACCAGCGTGCTGGAGCGGCTGCTCGCCAACTGGTCCGCCGCCCGCCCTGCCGGAGCCCGCCTGCACATCGACGTCATCGATCCGTTTCCGGCCGGCCCGGGGCACGTCTGGCAGCCCGGCCAGTCCCGCCTCTACCTGATGAACACGCAGTCGTTCTACCCCACGCTGGTTCCCGAGGACACGGGGCTGGCCGCGCCTTTGGCCGGCACCACCTTCGACCGCTGGCGGACAGTCCAGCAGCGCAGCCTCCTGCCGGAGCTCACCAATGACGAGCGGGCGGAGCTCGCCGTACTGGGATCCGGCGACTTCCCCAGCCGCGCCATCTACGGCCGCTACCTGCGGTCCACGGTCGAGGAGCTGCTCGCCGCGCTGCCCGACGGCGTCACGATCGAGATGCACCAGGCGACGGCTACCGCTGCGCGCCGGCAACCGGACGGAAGGTTCGAGGTCGAACTGGACAGGGGCGGACTGGACGGCGGCGAACCCGACGGCGACGAACCGGGCGGCGGCGAACCGGACGGCGGCGGGATCCTCACCGTCGATTCGGTGGTGCTCGCGCTGGGCCACCTCGCGTCCCGCCTCAGCCCGGAACAGCGCGAACTGCAGGCTGCCGCCGCCCAATTCGGCCTGCGCTACCTTCCGCCCGCCGTCCCGGCCGACGTCGACTGGAGCGTGATTCCAGCCCAGGAGCCGGTGCTTGTCCGCGGGATGGGTCTGAACTTCTTCGACGTAATGGGCCAGCTCACGGAGGGCCGGGGCGGGAAGTTCGTGGAGGCGGGGGACGCCCTCGAGTACCTGCCCTCGGGCCAGGAGCCGATCATCTTCGCCGCGTCCCGGCGCGGAACGCCGTACCGGTCCAAGGCCACCCTCGCGGGCTACTACCCGGCGTCGGTCACGCTCCGCTACTTCACCGGGAAGGCACTGCAGAGGTTCGCGGCCGCCGGGATTGTTCCGGCATTCGACCACGACCTCTGGCCGCTGCTCCACCGGGACGCGCTCTGGGCCTACTACACGACCCTGGTGCGCGCACAGCCGGACGCCGTACCGGACCACGCCGCGTTCCTCAAGGAGCTGGACGAGGCCCTGCACCCGCATGCCCACAGCACCGGCCGGTGGGAAACGGACTTCAACGCTGTCGTCGGCCGCCATGTCCATCCGGCCAGCAGGCTGGACCTGCGCGGCCTGGCCGCCCCGCTGTCCGGGCGGAGCTTTGCTTCCCGTGCCGAGCTGGATGCCGCCGTCGTCGAGTATCTCGACGACGATGCCCGGCGCTCAGCGCTCGGCGAGGACGACCCCGTCAAGATGGCCATCGGCGCGCTGCACCACGGCCGCGCCGTGCTGAAATCGGTGGTGGCCGACGGCGGGATCACCGATGAGTCGTGGGTCGCCGGCCTGCGGGGCTGGTTTGAGTCGCTGGTGGAGGGCCTGGCCAGCGGTCCTCCGGCGCTGCGCGCCGAGCAGCTGGCGGCTCTGGCACGCGCCGGAATTGTCAGCTTCGTGGGCCCGGACCCCAAGTTCGGCGTGGCGCGCGGGAAGCGCGCCTTCACCGCCGCCTCGCCGTGGGTTCGGGGCGGTGCCGCGGAAGCACACACGCTGGTGGAGGCGCTGGCACCGGCCAACCGGGTGGCCCTCAACGAGTCCCCGCTGCTGGAACAGCTCCTCGCCGACGGGCTCGTCCGGCCGCGCACCATGATGACCGTGGAAGGCACCCCGGTGCAGTCCTCAGGTCTCGACGTCCAGCCGCACCCGTACCGGCCCGTTGCCGCGAACGGCGAGGTCACGGACCGGATGTACGTGCTGGGGCTGCAGCTCTCGGCCACTCAGTGGGGAACGGCCATCGCCGCCGAGGCGGCCCAGCGGGCAGGTCCGGTGTACCCCAGCGGGCAGCGCACGCTCCGCGACGCCGACGAGATCGCCCGCGCCATCCTCGGCCTGCCCCCAAACGCTTCCTCAGCTCCCGTCGCCTGATCCCAAACGCGTCCTCAGCTCCTGCCGTTTGAGGGCGGACGCGTCCTCACTCCCGTCGCCTGAGCGCGGACGCGTCCTCAGCTCCCGGCGGAGTGCCACCCCTCGGGCGAGCACAAAAATGCCGGCCGGCAGCTTCCTGCGAAGCTGCCGGCCGGCATCCATTCAACCGAACGTAACTACAGGGCGCCCTGTCCGCCGGTTTCGGCGTCGCCCGCGTTGCCCTGGCCCGTGTCGGCCACGAGCTTGAATCTCGCCCCGGTGGGGTCCGTCAGCGTGGCCAGCCGGCCGTGGGGTGTGTCATCCGGTCCGTCAAGGACCGTCGCACCCAAACTGACGGCCTTGTCGATGGAAGCGTCAGCGTCCTCCACAGCGAAATAGACCACCCAGTTGGAGGGGACTTCGGAGGGAAGGTCGGCCGATGCGTCATAAATCCCGGCTTTCGCCTCCCGGCCTGCGCCCAGGGTTGTGTACCGGAACTCCGGGGTGTCGCTCATGACGTCGGTGTCCCAGCCAAACACGTCCTGATAGAACTTCACCGCGGCGGAGTAGTCCTTGGTGTGAAGCTCGTGCCAGGCCGGGGCGCCCGGCTCGCCAACAAGCTCGTAACCGCGCATCTCCCGCGGCTGCCACACACCAATCGCGGCGCCGGAAGCATCACCGAAGAACGCCATGTGGCCCTGTTCCGGGACGTCCATGGGCTCCATGTACACCTGGCCACCGTTTGCGGCCACCGCCGCGGCTGTGGCGGCGGCGTCGTCGGACCACAGGTAGGTGGACCACATGTCCGGCATAGCCTCCTGGCCCTCCTGCTTCTGCATGATGCCGGCGACGGTCTTGCCGTTCTTTTGGGCGGTGATGTAGCCGCCGTACTTTTCCTGGTCTCCGGTCTGGAAGTCCCAGCCGAACAGTTCGCCATAGAACTGTTTCGCCTGGTTGGCATCGGTGGTCATAAGGTCGACCCAGCAGGGGGCGCCGGGCGTGGGTTCGGGCGTAGGCATAGTCTGCTCCTGGTGTGGTTTGCGGGACGTTCCCGCAGGTCATGGAGGTGCTACGGACAGAACCGACACTATGCCGGGGGGTGTGACAGTTTCAATGGGGGTGCGACGGGGTGCGCTCAGCGCTGGTCCGAGTATGACGTGCCCGGCTCCTGGTCGTCGTCGGCCTCGATCCACTCGGTGAAGTCCTTCAGCGACATGCACCAGTAGTAATCCGAGTAGCGCAGGCTCTGTTTTTCAGCCTTGCCCATGACCTCGACCCCCACATGCAACGGTGGATGCGGAATCTCTCTCCCGCGGTCGCGGGATAGAGCGGTGCTGATACAAGTGAACGCCTTCCGGCAACGGCGCGCATCAGTGGCGCGTACTCGAATTCTGCCGGACAGGTACTCGGAGTACCTGTTTTCCGGCCCCCCGTCCGCACCCCTACTTGCTGGTGGAGAGAGCCACTACTTGCCGACGCAAAAGGCCGGCCCAGCCAACCTTTCGATTGGCCCGGCCGGCCTTCAAAATGACCGCCAGCGTAGTGCTTTCGCACGGCCCTGACTCCTGCGCGGAAGGTAAGAGATTCGAACTCTTGGTACGGGGTTACCGCACACTGGTTTTCAAGACCAGCTCCTTCGGCCGCTCGGACAACCTTCCCTAACTAGTAGTGTTTCATAGGCAGTTGGCTGCAACAAAAACCGCCGCGTGGCAGTTGTCGCCGCAGCACAGTATTTTTGGGGCAGGAATCAGCTAGAAATCGGGAGTTCGCCATGAAAGCCGTCTTTATCTCGGAGCCCGGCGGGCCGGAAGTTCTGGAAATCCGTGAAGTGCCGGCTCCCCAGCCGGGCCACGGTGAGGTCCTTATCGATGTTGTGGCGGCCGGCCTGAACCGCGCCGACGTCCAGCAGCGGAGGGGCTACTACCCGCCCCCGCCAGGTGCTTCGGAGATCCCCGGGCTGGAGGTGTCCGGCAGGATCGCGGGTTTCGGCCCCGGCGTCACCAAGCCGTTTTCCGTCGGAGACAAGGTAGTGGCGCTGCTGTCCGGCGGTGGCTATGCGCAGCAGGTCGCGGTGCCCTCGGAACAGGTGCTGAGGATTCCCGACGGCGTGGACCTGGTTACCGCTGCGGCCCTGCCTGAGGTGGCGGCAACCGTGTACTCAAACCTGGTCATGACGGCGCAGCTGCAGCCGGGGGAGACAGTCCTGATCCACGGCGCCACGGGAGGCATTGGCACCATGGCCATCCAACTGGCCAAGGCATTGGGGGCCACGGTGGCAGCCACCGCGGGCACCGACGAGAAAGTCAGTACCGCCAAGGCGTTCCTTGGCGCCGACATCGCCATCAACTATGCGGAGGAAGACTTCGCCGAGAGCCTGCGTGCCCAAAACGGGGGCAAGGGTGCCGATGTCATCCTGGACGTCGTGGGCGCCAAGTACCTGCAGAAAAACGTTGACGCCCTGGCCGATTACGGCCGGCTCGTCGTCATCGGGCTGCAGGGAGGCGCCAAGGGCGAACTGGACCTCGGGCAGCTGCTGCGCAAGCGCGCGGCCATCGTGGCCACAGCGCTGCGACCCCGCCCTACAGCCGAGAAGGGTGTCATCATGACGGCGGTCAGGGACTCCGTGTGGCCCCTCGTTGCCGACGGGCGGATCCACCCGCTGGTGGCGAAGACCTTCCCGCTGGACCAGGCCAGGGCGGCCCACAAATACTTCGACTCCGGCGAGCACGTGGGCAAGGTCCTGCTGGTCATGTAGGGCCACACCCGGTGCAGTAGCGGTAGATACTCAGTATTGCCACCCAGCGAAACACGGACTAGGCTCGGGGAATACGCAGTATGCACGCGTCTTGGGGGCGCGTGCATACTGCCGACTTCCAGCCAAGGAGCCAGATGTCCATCCGCCACAGCCTCCTCGCCCTCCTGCAGGACCAGCCACGTTACGGCTACCAGCTCAGGGTCGAATTCGAAGACCGCACGGGCTCCACCTGGCCGCTGAACATCGGGCAGGTCTACACCACCCTCGACAGGCTGGATCGCGACGGCCTGGTCAGCAACGACGGCGGCGACGGCGAAGGCCACGTCGTGTACAGCATCACCGAAGCCGGCAGGGCGGAGGTCCAGGGCTGGTTCGCGACACCGGTGGAACGCAGCAACCCGCCGCGGAACGAGCTCGCCATCAAGCTGGCGCTGGCCGTCACCCTGCCCGGGGTGGACGTCGCAGCCATCATCCAGGCCCAGCGCACCGCTTCCATGCGTGCCCTGCAGGACTATACGAAGTCGCGGCGGGACACTGCGGCCAACCAGCGGGCGGCGGACACGGCCTGGCTGCTGGTGCTGGATTCGCTGATCTTCCAGACCGAGGCCGAGATCCGCTGGCTGGATCTGTGCGAGGCCCGAATGCTGCAGCTCGCCCAGGCCTCCGGAGCGCGCAGCCACGTACGTAAACCGTCCAACGGGGTCACCGTGGAAGAGGCTACTCCGCTCACAGCCGAGAACCGCCGGTGAGCGTGCAGGGGCCCCAGCAGGTCCTTGAACTCGCGAAGGTCAGCAGGACGTTCGGGCAGGGGGCCACGGCTGTTGCCGCCCTGCGGGAAGTCGATCTCACCGTCAATGCCGGGGAATTCGTTGCCGTGATGGGACCGTCCGGCTCCGGAAAATCATCCCTGCTGGCGCTGGCCGGCGGACTTGACCGGCCGACGTCGGGCGGTGTCTTTGTGGAGTCAACGCCCATGGCGGGGCTGGGACTGAACGCGCTGGCCCGGCTCCGCCGCCGTGCGGTGGGCTATGTCTTCCAGGACTTCAACCTGGTCCCGACGCTGTCGGCCGCGGAAAATGTTGCCCTGCCGCTCGAGCTCGACGGCGTGCCGGCCAGGAAAGCGCACCGGCAGGCAGTGGACGCCCTGCGGCAGGTGGGGATCCCGGAGCTGGCGCACCGGTTAATGGATGAAATGTCCGGCGGCCAGCAGCAGCGCGTCGCCATCGCACGCGCCATCGTGGGAAACCGCCGGCTGATCCTTGCCGACGAGCCCACCGGCGCCCTTGACTCCACCACCGGCCACGGCGTGATGGAGGTGCTCCGGTCCCGGGCTGACGCCGGCGCCGCCGTCATGCTGGTCACGCACGAGGCGCGCCATGCCGCGTGGGCGGACCGCGTGGTGTTTATCCGTGACGGTCGGATTGTGGATGAGGCAACGGCCATGCACGATCCCGCAGTTCTCCTGGCACCGGCGGACTGAGATGGCCTTGGACCTCGCTCCCATGCCCCACGGCCGGTGGCACAGTTTCCGTCTTGCCCTCCGGATGGCACGCCGGGACATCAGCAGGCACCGCGGCCGCTCCCTGCTGATCATCCTGCTGATCATGCTGCCGGTGGCCGGCATGACCGGCGCCGCGGCCCTGGCGCAAAGCATGCAGGAAACACCGGCGGAACGGGTGCAGTACCAGCTGGGCAGCACGCAGGCACGGTTTCGCAGCATGCCCGCCTCCAACGCCGAGACCGTGCAGGATCCGGTGTTTGAGACGGCAACCATGACGCGGAATTTCACTGTCGATCCCGACTTCAAACCGCGGAATCCGCGGGACGCCATCCCCGCCGGCTATGAGGTCCTTACTGAAACGCAGCTGACGCTCACGGTCAGGGCCCAGGCGTCGCAGGGCGGCGCGTCCGACGTCCCCGTGATGGCCAAGGCCGTCGACGCCCTGAACCCCGCCTTCACCGGAAAATACACACTTCTGGAGGGGCAGCCAGCCGCCGCCCGTGACGAAATCCTCGTCACGCCCGGAGCGCTCGAGCGCTTCGGGATCCGCCTCGGGGACAGGCTGACGACGGCGGACGGCACCTTCGCCGTCGTCGGCACCCTACGGGATGCCACCTACTCGGACGGCAACCCCGTCCTGTTCCTCAAACCTGGCCAGGCGGCAATGGACGGCCCGGCCGCCCGCGGGAACCCGCTCGGCGAAACAATGTATTACCTCGTCGGTTCAGAACCCGTGACGTGGGACCAGATACGTGACCTGAACAGGTCCGGCATCGCTGTGCTTTCCCGTGCCGTGGCACTTGACCCGCCGGTCCCGTCGGGCGCTGCCGGAGGCCCACGCACCATGCCCGCCGCCGGCTACGTTGCCGCTGTGCTGATCGCGGCACTTGCTCTGCTCGAAGTGGGGCTCCTGGCCGGGGCAGCGTTTGCGGTGGGCGCCAAGCGCCAGGTCCGCGAACTTGCCCTGCTTGCCGCAAGCGGAGCGGAAGCACCCACCGTCCGAGAGGTGGTGACCGCCGCCGGGCTGTGGCTTGGGACCATCGCAGTGGTGGCCGGTGCCGTGTTTGGTGCCGGCGGGGCTGCCGCGGTGGTGGGCGTAGCCAAGCATCTGGGCTCCGTCCGGTTTCCAGGCTTCCACCTGGACATCCTGCCCACGGCGGCGGCCATGGCCATGGGCCTGCTGGCATGTTTCCTGGCCGCGGTGGTTCCCGCCCGGCAGGTTGCACGGCAGGCGGTGCTCGGCGCATTGAAGTCCGGCCGCGCACGCGCCGTTTCGGGGCCTTGGCCGGCGCGGGTGGGCGGTGGATTGTTGGTTCTGGCCGTCACCTGCCTCGCGACAGGGCACGCGCTGGGGCTCAGCGGCGACTTGGATGCCCGCGCTGCACGGATCCCGCTGGTTGCGGGCTTGCTCACCGGCGGCGCGGTCCTGGGCGTGGCAGCCCTCGTTTTGCTCACCGGGACATTCGTGAAAGTCCTGACTGCACGCACGGCCTGGATGCCGCTCCCGCTGCGGATGGCCGCCCGTGACTCGGCGAGGAACCGGAGCCGCACGGTGCCCGCCGTGGCCGCGGTCCTCGCCGCCGCAACGCTGGCCAGCGCCGCGATGGTCCTCTCGGCAAGCCAGATGGAGGAAGCGAAGCGCACCCACATGTGGGCTGCGCAGGAAAACCAGGTCTCGCTGCCGTTGGAAACCGCCCAGGTCAACGGCACAGGAACTGGCCCCGACCAGGCCATCGACCCGGCTGCGGTGGCCGCCGCGCTGCGGCGGGAGCTGGGCACAGTGCAGTGGACGCAGGTCCTGCAAGGGCCGGTGACGAGCAAGTGCGACATGCGGGTGTCGGCCAACGGCTCCCTTCCCACCACCAATAAGGACGATGTGGACTGCCGGCAATACAAGCTCGCCGTTCCGGCGGGCCAGGAATGCCCTGCCACGCCGCAAGGCCGCGTCCTGGACGGGCAGGACTGGCGGTGCAACGGCTCGATGTTCCCTGCCGGCGTCTCAGGCCAGCTTCCGCAGCTGGTGGTTGGCGGCGTCGGCGAGCTGCGGTCCCTGCTGGGCCGGGAACCCAGCCCTGCCGCGGTGGCCGCATTGAACAGCGGCGGAATGGTGGTCAGCAACCCGGTCTTCGAAAAGGACGGGGTAACCACCCTTCAGTCGTACGACGTGCGCCAATCCCTTTCCGGCCACGGCCCAGGCTCAGCGGTTGATTACAAGCCCCTGAGCAACACGGCTCTGCCCGCCGTCGTGGACGCTCCGGACGTGCCGGTCCCGTTCTACGGCATCATCCCTCCGGGCACCGCGTCCAGGCTGGGCATCCGCTTCGACAACTCCGTACTGCTCGCCCAGCTGTCCGCCTACCCGGAAGCCGCCGAGCAGGACAGGGCGTCGGCTGCCCTGGCGCACGTTTACCGGATCCAGGCCATGGGTTTCTACGTTGAGCCGGGCGCGGACCGCACCGGGTCGGAGCTGCTGTGGCTGATCGTCGGCACCAGTGCGCTCGTCACGCTCAGCGCGGCCGGAATCACGACAGGCCTGGCGCTCGCGGATGCCCGGGCGGACCACATGACCCTGGCTGGCGTCGGGGCGCCGCCGCGGCTGCGGAAGGCTCTGGCAGGCGCGCAGTCGCTCATGACCGCGTCCCTCGGAAGCTCTCTGGGAGTGGCCGCCGGAGTGGTGCCCGCAGTCCTGCTCATTGGGGCCACCCGGATGTTCGCAGAGTCCGTGGTCCCGTGGATGCCCTTGCTGGCCCTGCTCGTTGCCGCGCCGCTGACCGGCAGCGCACTGGCCTGGGTCTTCGCTCGTGCCCGCCTGCCCGTGTCCCGGCGAAGCGCCGGCACCTGATAACCGCTCCTGACAACCGCTGCTGGCAGCCGCACTGGACCTGGAGCGGACGACGGCGGTGCTGGCCAGGGCCGTCCGCTCGCCGCGGCGCCGCGACCGCTCGGCGATTCCTCCGGCAGCGCTCCGCAAATGGCCGCGGTTGCAGCCCTACCCGTTGGTAGGGTGCCGGTGGCACACTCCGTGCCAACTGGAAATCTCAAGGAGGAGACATGGGCACCATGCCTGAGGACGGGACCCGAACGGCGGACGGGGAACTCAATCCCGCGCCCAACGGGTCGCTGCCGCCGACGTCGGTGGATGACGCGGTCCGCGACGCCGAGGAGCGCAGATGGACCCCTGCGAAGATCGCCATGTGGGTAGCCATCGCGCTCCTGGGCGGCGTGGCCTGGTTCATGCTGGCCGTCGTCAGGGGCGAAACGGTCAACGCCATCTGGTTCGTGTTCGCCTCGGTGTGCACGTACCTGATCGGCTACCGCTTCTACTCGAAGGTCATCGAGCGCTATCTGCTCAAGCCGGACGACCGGCGCGCCACCCCGGCAGAGTACAAGGCTGACGGCAAGGACTACGTCCGCACGGACCGCAATGTCCTCTTCGGGCACCACTTCGCCGCCATCGCCGGCGCCGGCCCGCTCGTGGGGCCCGTCATCGCGGCCCAGATGGGATACCTCCCCGGCACTATCTGGATCATTCTCGGCGTCGTCCTCGCAGGCGCCGTCCAGGACTACCTGGTCATGTTCTTCTCGATGCGCCGGGGCGGCCGTTCCCTGGGCCAGATGGCGCGCGAGGAGCTCGGCGTCATCGGCGGCACCGCCGCCCTCGTGGCCACGCTGCTGATCATGGTGATCATCGTCGCGATCCTGGCGCTCGTCGTCGTCAATGCCCTGGGGGAGAGCCCGTGGGGCGTCTTCTCGGTGGGCATGACCATCCCGATCGCGCTGTTCATGGGCGTGTACCTGAGGTACCTGCGTCCGGGCAAGGTCATGGAGGTTTCCATCATCGGCTTCGTGCTGCTCATGGCCGCCATCATCGGCGGCGGCGCGGTGGCCGGCACCGAGTGGGGCGCGGCGTTTTTCCACCTGGACAAGGTCACCATCGCGTGGGGCCTCATCGTCTACGGCTTCATCGCCGCCATCCTGCCGGTGTGGCTCCTGCTCGCACCCCGGGACTACCTCTCGACCTTCATGAAGATCGGCGTGATCGCGATGCTCGCCGTGGCCATCATCGTGGTGCGCCCCGAAATCACCGTTCCCGCCTTCAGCGAGTTTGCGGGCCGCGAGAACGGTCCGGTCTTCTCCGGCGCCCTGTTCCCGTTCCTGTTCGTCACCATCGCGTGCGGCGCGCTGTCCGGCTTCCACGCCCTGATTTCCTCCGGCACCACGCCCAAGCTCATCGAGAAGGAACGTCAGACCCGGTTCATCGGCTACGGCGGGATGCTGATGGAGTCCTTCGTTGCCATCATGGCGCTCGTCGCGGCCATTTCGATCGACCGCGGGATCTACTTCGCCATGAACGCCCCCGCGGCGCTGACAGGGGGAACCGTCGAGACGGCGGCGCAGTGGGTCAACGGACTCGGCCTGGCCGGCGTCAACATCACCCCTGACGTCCTGGCCCAGACCGCGTCGAACGTGGGCGAGGAAAGCATCGTCTCGCGCTCCGGCGGTGCGCCAACGCTGGCCGTGGGCCTGGCCCACATCATGCAGCAGTTCATCGGCGGCACCGGCATGATGGCCTTCTGGTACCACTTCGCGATCATGTTCGAGGCCCTGTTCATCCTCACCGCGGTCGACGCCGGAACGCGCGTTGCGCGGTTCATGCTGCAGGATTCGATCGGGAACTTTGCCCCGAAGTTCAAGGAGGCTTCCTGGCGTCCTGGGGCGTGGCTCTGCACGGCCATCATGGTGGGCGCCTGGGGCGCCGTGCTGCTGATGGGCGTGACCGACCCGCTGGGCGGCATCAACACCCTGTTCCCGCTGTTCGGCATCGCCAACCAGCTGCTGGCCGCGATCGCCCTGGCAGTGTGCATGGCCATCGCGGCGAAGCGCGGCTCCTTCAAGTACCTGTGGATCGTTGCCGTGCCGCTGGCCTTCACCGCCGTCGTCACCATCACGGCAAGCATCCACAAGATCTTCTCCTCCGTGCCTGCGGTGGGGTACTTCGCCAACAATGCCGCCTTCAGCAAGGCGCTGGCGGACGGCAAGACCTCGTTCGGCACGGCCAAGACCACGGCGGCTATGGAGGCGGTGGTCCGCAACACCATGATCCAGGGCTGGCTGTCCGTCATCTTCGTGGTCCTGAGCATCATCGTTATGGTCACCGCGGTGCTTGCCACGGTGAAGGCCTTCCGCAACACCGCGGCCGGCGTCCCCAACGTCAACAACGAGGACCGGCCACATCCTTCGCGCGTCTATGCGCCCGCTGGGCTGATCCCCACTCCCGCCGAACGCGAACTCATGGCGGAATGGAACAAGCTGCCCGCTGAAATGCGTGTTGAGCGGGCGGGGCACCACTGATGAGTGCTGCACCCGGACCGGCTGGCCTGCTTCATTCGGTGGCGGGGGCCTTCCGCGGCTTCGCACGGTACGTGCAGGGTGTCATGGGCGCCGACGCGTACCGGAAGTACCTGGAGCACCATGCGGCGGAGGGCCACGGTACGCCGCCCCTGGACGAACGGGCGTTCTGGCGGGACCGGACTGACCGCCAGGACAGCAACCCGCAGGGCAGGTGCTGCTGACCATCCCAGTTCCGCCGGCCGGATTCGCCGTCCGCACGAGCGCGCCGGCGGATGTCGGCGCGCTCGTTGCGCTGGCCGCTACGGACAACCTCTTTAACGAGGATCCGGGCACCGCGCCGTCGGGGAAATAACCCCCGACGGCGCCCGGCAGTTTCTCGCTGACCCATCGGTTCGTGCCTGGGTGGGGCGCAACCCTGGATGGGGCGCAACGGAGTGGCGGAAGTGCGGGTTCCGGCCAACACGTACGCCGTAGGTTTCTACCGCAAATGCGGTTTCGCTACGGACGAAGACGAAATCCTGGTCAAGGAGCTTCATTGACTGGAGTCCGGGTTCCGGGCCCATGAGAGTATGAACGCATGAGCGATCCCGAAGACACTCAACGCACCCAGGCCGGTCCGCAGGCCGCCGTCCAGCCCGGGCAACCGGGCGTTCAGACCGCATCGGAGCCAGCGCAGCCCGGGGCGCCCGCAGCGCAGCCTGCGGAGCCGGCGGAGGACGAGGAGCCGGTGGAGGGCACCACCCTGGATGCAGGCACCACCCTGGATGCAGGGACCCCCCTGGATGCGGAGACCGCTGACCGCCCCGCCGAGGCGGAAAAGCAGAAGGCCGCCACCCTGCAGGACCTCGTGGATGAGCCCGCCAAGGTGATGCGGATCGGAACCATGATCCGGCAGCTGCTGGAAGAGGTGAAGTCCGCGCCTTTGGACGACGCCGCCCGGGGGCGCCTGGCGGAGATCCACGAGCGCTCCATCAAGGAGCTTGAGGACGGTCTGGCACCGGAACTGGTGCAGGAGCTGGAACGGATCAGCCTGCCATTCCCGGACAACGCCACTCCCTCTGACGCCGAGCTGCGGATCGCCCAGGCCCAGCTGGTGGGCTGGCTGGAGGGCCTGTTCCACGGGATCCAGACGGCGATAGCCGCCCAGCACGCCGCCCGGGAACACACCCTGGCCCAAATGCAGCTGAAGCAGCTGCCACCAGGCACTGTCATTGCGCCCGGCGTGATCATCGGTGAAAACGGCGAGCCGCAGCGTGCCAAGGCACCCCAGCCCGGCGCCGACCCGCTGCACCCCGGCCGGAAGGAAGACCCCGACCACGGCCCCGGCCAGTATCTGTAGGCCCCTTTGGGATTTTTCACGGCCGCCCGGCAAGGGCGGAAAGACGACGCTGAACTTGGCAAGGGCCTTTGGCGCCGTGCCCATGACCGGTTCCACCGTGGGCTCGACCGCTACCACCAGGTGCTCGAGGGCGTCGAGGACGAACAGCTCTATGGAGAGCTTGTAGAGATTGCCAATCAGCTGGCCGGCCTCTCCACCCGCGTCCGGGAAGTTTGCGTTGAGGCGCAGCGGCGGTCGCCCAGCGACGGCCTGGATATCCCGCATGCCCTGTCCGGTGTTCACCGCTCGCTGTCCAAGGCGGGCAACTCGCTGGCGGCCACCGCCGAGGCGGCGGCGATGCTGCGGCTTGCCGTGGGACCCGTGCCGGTTGGCGCGGCCTCCGTCTGGCGCCGGGCGGAGACTGTCTTTGAGCAGGTGGCCGACGCCGAGCGGCTCCTGTCGGAGTCCTGAGGGCGGTATTCGCCTGCCGCCGAAATATTCCCCGTGACGGGCCGTTACGCAGCTAGCTTAGCTTGGTCATTTTCCGGGCCCTCCCGGTTTGATTGCTGGCAGGATGGACGAATGACTTCTTCACCAACACTGACATTCAATGACGGCAACACCATCCCCCAGCTTGGCTATGGGGTTTGGCAGGTTGAAGACGACGTAGCCGAGAAGGTTGTCTTCCAGGCGTTCCAGGCCGGGTTCCGCCACATCGACACCGCTAAGATCTACGGCAACGAATCCGGCGTCGGCCGGGCCATCGCCAGCTCCGGGCTGTCGCCGGAGGAAATCTTCATCACCACCAAGCTGTGGAACGCAGACCAGGGGTACGAATCAACGCTTGCCGCGTTCGAGGAATCCCTGGAGCGGCTGGGCCTTGAAACGCTGGATCTGTACCTGATCCACTGGCTCCAGCCCAAGCAGGACAAGTACGTGGACACCTGGAAGGCGCTGATCGAACTTCAGAAGCGCGGCAAGGTCAAGTCCATCGGCGTCTCCAACTTCACCGTCGAAGGTCTGCAGCGGATCATCGACGAGACCGGCGTGGTTCCGGCCATCAACCAGGTGGAACTGCACCCGTACTTCAGCCAGTCGGAGCTGCGGGAATTCAATGCCTCCCAGGGCATCCTGACCCAGGCGTGGTCGCCGCTGGGCCAGGGCGGGGAACTCCTGGAGGACCCGGTCATTGCGGGCATCGCACAGAAGCACAACGCCACGCCGGCGCAGGTGGTCATCGCATGGCACCTCGCCGTCGGAAACGTCGTCATCCCCAAGTCCGTCACCGAATCCAGGATCCGTGAAAACTTCGACGCGCTGAACGTCACGCTGGACGCCGAGGACGTTGCAGCCATCAACGGGCTGGACCGCACCGCGCAGGGAAGCGGCAGGATCGGCCCCGACCCGGCCGTCTCTGACTTCGCCTAATTCTCAGGCTGCCCACGGAGAGGCCCCGCCACGTTCGCTTACGCGGACGGGGGCGGGGCCTCTCCGTGTTGATCGGGCTCGGCTGTTCAGGCTTGGCTGGTCAGGCTAACCGGCGTCAGGCGGCGAGCTGTTCCTGCTGGACTGCGACGGCATCGACGACGGCCCAGCTGTCCTCGCCGGTGATGCTGCGGCTGGCGAAGAGCTCTGCCGCCGTCACGGTGTCGAAGACTTCGGTGCGGATCCGGCCGCAGTCGGCGTCGAAGTAAGTTACGTGGAACTCCTGATTAATTTCCATGGCTCCATGGTGCAACCGGGGTCTGACATTTTTGGCAGTTCAGTCCGGCGTGTTGCGGAGACGGAGCACACGTTCCTTGGCCAACATGGCCGAGCGCTCGCTTTTTTCCGCGGCCCGGGCGTACTGCTTCGCCTCGGCGGCAGCGGTCTCGCGCTGCTTTCGCGCGGCATCGAGTGAGAGTTCTAGGGCCCGGAGCCGCTGCCGTGCCTCGTTGACGTCCGCTGTGAGCTGGACGAAGGCTGCCGCGGCGTCCTCCTGCGCCTGGGCGCGGCGTGCGGCCTCGGTGGCGGCATCGGCGGCCGCCTCCTCCGCTTCCGCCAGTGCAGCCTGCGCCTTCTCCAGCAGGGACGGCGTAACCGGGCGGGGAGCGCTGCGGACGGCTCGGAGCCGCGGCTGTTCGTGCTCGGCGTCGGCATTGTCAGCGGCCTTTGGCGGCTGCGTTCGTGTGCGCCGGCTGGCCGGAGCCGTCGTGGCGGCGGATTCCTCCCGACGACTTTTCGGCCCCCCACCAAGCGGGCGCTGCGCTCCACCGGCTGGAGCCTGCATTCCGCCTGCCGGGCGCTGTGCTCTGCTGGGCCGCTGCGGCGGGAGCGGCCGCGGCGGCAGCTTGCCGAGGGCGGACGGAACCGCCACGGCGTCAGTGACATCAACCTGGTCAACGCCGTCGGCGGACAGCCCGCGGAGCAGCAGCCCGCTTTCGACGGCGGCGGCAGCCGCCAGATCCGCCGTGGCGGCGCGCAGTGTCTCTTCCACTTCGGTGGCCACAGGTCCGCTGATCTTCCGGCCCTGCTCCTCAGCGGCGAGCCGTGCTTCCCCCACAGCGGTGCCGAGGAGCTTCCGGCGTTCCTTGGCGAGTTCCCTCAGGGCTGCGGCATCGAGGGAGGCCTGCGCCGCCTGCATGGTCTGTCCGAGGACCCTGAGCTGCTGAACGGCATCGGGGCGATGGTGCGCCAGCATGTTGACGGTCCAGGCGGCCACGGATGGTTTCGGCAGGGCCCGGATCGCATGGGCAAGGGGCTTGCTGGATACGGCGGCATCCTTGGCGGCCGCAGTGCGGGCGGCGATGAAGTCGTCGAAGGGAAGCGCGTACAGGGCCTGGGCGGCGCGCTGCAGTTCCTCCTCCATGACAGCATCATATGTGTCGCATGACAGCCATCATGTGTTTCGGCACGCAGGTTTCAGCATGCCCTCATGCGGGCGGAGTTCCGGCCGGGGGCACTTCGGCCCGGCGCGGTTCCGCTCTAGTGGGCGGCCAGTCTGTCGCCATGGCCGCTCTGCCACCTGTCCAGCAGGTGGTGATACATCCTGAGGACAGCCTTCCAGAGGCCGACGGCCATTGCATGGATGAGTAGAAGGAGCACTTGCACGGCGCCGACCCCCAGAAGAAGGAGGCCGAAAACAGCGAGCGCCGGCAGGAACATAAGAAAGACGGCTATAGCGACGCCGATATAGCCGAGGGCATAGCTGACGATTGTCGCCTGGTCCACTGGAATCCCACCACAGCCAGCTCAGTAATTCCGGATGCTGCGTTCCCCTCTGCAGCTAGGGTGATGTGGTCCCCGGCTGCTACTGCAGCCGGGGACCACTTAGCGGGAATAGGATCCGCACGCTGATGATGCTGCACCTGCACACTTTGCGCTGTGGCGTTCTCTATTAGCTCGCCGCCCGATTAGCAGCTTTTGCGTGTACCGGTATCCCGTCCCGGTCTATGAGGCGTTGACTTGCTGCCGGGGACCCCCTCCTTGACCTCAGTTTCCGATGGTGGCTGATACCGATTTTTATAGCACCGCTCCAACAGGCCTGACAAGAGAATTTTCGGGGCACGGGCAACGGATGCTTGCCAGCTACTAAGCATGCTGATTAACTCTTCTCTATAGCTGGTGCCACACCCGCGGTACCCGTCTGGTGGAAAGGAAAGTGCGTCATGGGAATTCTTGGATTTCTCCTGCTCGGTCTGATTGCGGGGGCCATTGCAAAAGCCATTCTTCCCGGGAGGCAGGGCGGCGGTTGGATTGTCACCCTCGTCTTGGGCGTCGTCGGGGCTATCCTCGGCGGCTGGATCGGTTCGCTGATCTTCGGCGGTGGCCTGGGTGACTTCTTCGACCTCCGGACCTGGCTGTTGTCCATCCTCGGGGCCGTCATTGTGTTGCTGATCTACGGTGCCGTTACACGCAGAAGCCGGGTCTGACCTGATTTCATAGCACCACGATCTGCAAGTGGGGTCGGTCCAAGCACGGGCCGGCCCCACTGGTTCCAGCGTCCCCGCGGGCAGGCGGGGACGCCGGAGGCGACGATCTCGCCCGAGAGAGCAGTATCGGTCGAAAGAACAGTCGGGGGACAGGGCTCGCGGCCGGATGGGAGGTGCACATGACGTACGCTTCAGAGGATTGGACGATGCGCCGTCAGGTCACGGACGTCATTATCGATGTTCTTACGGCGGTTGCCACAGGCCCGGAAGTTCGCGTCAGCCTGTTACGCCATCTCGAAGCGCACCCGGGCAATCCGGAAAAGGCTCTGCTGGCCCACTTGTCGGACCGGAACATCGCCGACGACGTCGCATAGCGACTTCTGGCCGCGGATTACACAACGGTCGCCTGTTGGGGGCGCTAGCGCCGTGCCCGGAGTGCGCCCCGCAGGGCAAAGCCGACGGCACATACGAGCGGTACCAGGCACGCGGTCAGCGATAGGGTATTTGGACGGAAAGTCAGCCTGCTGCCGTCGTCGTGGGTGTAAACCCCAGGGGAAAGACGAATCCGCCTCCTCCGCCGCCGGAACCCGCTGCGTCCGGATCGCCGCCTTCCGTGCCGCCGCCAAAGCCGAACGAGACCAGCGCGACGGGAACGAGTTCTTCCCGTCAAGCCGAATCGGCTCCCCATAAGCCCTGGACACGCCCACATTTTTAAAAGCTTCGGCAAGGGACTTCATCGCGTCTGCCATGACGTCAGGACCAGAATTCGGCGGCCTTGGCGGTATCCTCCGGGAATTCATGCACCTCGCTGATTTTCCCGTCCTTGAGCGCAAAGACGATGACGGCGCGTTGGTCCATGGCCGCCCCGTTGCGTTGCGCATGCACCCTCTGGAAGGCCACGGTGTGATTTTCCCCGCCGATCAGATCGTCCAAATCGACTCTGACTGTGCCGTCGGATCGTGTGAACAGTTCGCCGAGGTAGGCGAGGATGGCGTCCAGGCCCTGCTTGTCCCCGGATAGCCCGCCGCTTCCTCCCAGATGCCAGACGGCGTCCTCCGCGAACATATTGCGAAGGGTATCCATGTCACCCGCGCCGAACGCCTCGTAGCCCCGACGAACCAAATCAGCATCTTCCCGGGTTCCCATTTCGCTACCTCACTGTCGCTGTTGTTGGGTCCCAGCGAGCAAAGGTTAAGCCTTTGCGGGGACCATGTCGATGATCCGCGTTGACTCATAGAAAACCTCCGCGTAGCCGGATACGTTGCCTCGTTTGAAAACCTCCGCGTAGCGGCGTGGTTGAGGGTGTTGGCAGCGGGTTTTTCAACGAGGCAACGATCACGACCAACCGGAGGTTTTCAAATGAGGCAACGTATTTACCTTCCCGGAGGTATTGCTATGAGGCAACAGGTGATCATTTGTTTGATGGCGTCCAGGTTGGGGACCTCCTGGTCACCGCCGGGAGCACAGTCCGCAGCCCCTGATCCCAGTCACCTGCAGGGTCTGGACACGGGAAGCCGCCGGACCTACCGTTCAGGTGGCGGTAGCTGCGGAGGACGACGACGGCTGCCGCTGGTCCGAAATCGGGCCCATCCGTGATGACAGGAGGAAGCAGATGGAAACTGTTGAAGAGACCGTTGATGTCGCAGTTCCGGTCCATACGGCCTACAACCAGTGGACGCAGTTCGAATCATTTCCGCAGTTCATGTCCGGCGTCGAATCCGTAACCCAGCTGAGCAATACCACCAATCACTGGGTCACGAAGGTCGGCGGCGTGAAACGGGAATTCGATACGGAGATAGTTGACCAGGAGCCTGATGATCGGATCGCCTGGCGCAGCACCGACGGCAAGTCCCATGCCGGCATCATCAGGTTCACCCCCTTGGATGCCAATCACACCAAGGTGAAGGTCCACTTTGAATGGGCGCCGGAAACCGTTACGGAGAAAGCAGGTGCGGCCCTGAAGATTGACAAAATGCAGGTCAAGGCCGACATGCGGAAGTTCAAGGACTTCATCGAGTCACGCGGCACAGAAACCGGTGGCTGGCGCGGCGAAGTCGAGGACAGCGGCCCCACCGGGCAGTTCTAGAAAACCATGGGCCGTGGGACCGTTGTCTGAACAACAGGTCCACGGCTCGTGCCCTCATGTGCAGGGGCCCCTTCCGCAGAAGTCGCCTGTGAGCGGCTCCCGTGTGCGCGCGCGCCGCTGGCGGACTGTTCTGGCGGCGGTTGCCATGGCGACGGCGGTCCCTCCGCTGGCAGGCTGCACCGCGCCGGAGCCGCAGGAGTCTGCCGGACCGCTGCCGATAGCGGTGGAGGTGAACCAGTCGCGCGACCAGTACGGCAAACAGGCCATCCAGCTCCTGCTCACCAACATGTCCGGCGGGCCCCTGACGGTGGCTGCGGCACAACTGGCATCGCCACTGTTTCAGGGGGACATCCTGTGGGAGCGGACGGGCGGCAGCCTCGAACTCCCTCCCGGCCAGCCTAAGAGCCTTCCTGCCCGGCTACCGGCCCCGGTCTGCAACCGGGACCGATCAACCGCGCTGCAATCAACCACGCATGAAACGACCATTCAGCAGCCAGTCGCCACCGTGAGGTATTCGGAGCCCGGGCGGGCCGGCCTGCGGGAGGTGGCGCCGGTCGCCCTCGACCCCTTCGGGGTCCTGGAGCGGAACAACAGGGAGCTATGCCTGGCGGCGGAGGTGGCCGCCGTGACGGACATCGTCCTGGACCGCAGTCTTGAGGTTGCGCCGGACTCCCGCACCGCCGTCGTCCGGCTGGTCATCACCCCGAAGGAAGCGGACGGTGCGGGCACGGACGTAAGGTCGATGACCATCGCGAGCATCGACGGGACCACCCTGATTGCCGCGCCGGCGGACGAGCCTTGGCCGCGGAACATCCGCATTACGCAGGGCGCCCCGCGCTCCGAACTGCGCCTGCGGATCCGGCCTGCCCGCTGTGATCCGCATGCCATCGCCGAGGACAAGGTGGGCACGCTGCTGCCCCTGCGTGTGGGTGTGGGAGAACGCGAGGGGCAGCTAAAGATCCCGGCCGGGACGGCACTGCGTGGGCAGATCTACGACTTTGTGACGGCGGCGTGCGCCCCAGCCTAGTAGTCGTGGCATGCTGCCTTACGGATGGGCCCCCTCCGCCGCGGTTCTGGGGCCAAACGACGGAGGGGACGTGTGGGGGGCTATTTGTGGAGCCCGACCGGCGGACTTCGTTCGACCGATCCTCCATGCCGGTAACCAACACTTTGCCGTGGTTGGCTCAAGGTCCCATCGGATGCCGATCAATTCTGGCTCAAGAAAAACCCGCCCCGCGGCGTGCGATGCCAGATTTGGCCTAGGTCTCAAACGACGTGCGTGGATCCGGGTGAAACGGATGTGTGCGCCGACGGGCGCCAAAGATGTGCCCCAGACAAATGGCGCCTTCGGGCGAAACCAGCAAAAAACCCCGTACCGCCGCCGAACGAGCGACAATACGGGGTTCTTCCCGAGCTTCCTATCAGAATCGAACTGATGACCTTTTCATTACGAGAAGTAGTGTTTCGTCTTACAGGACTAGGGATAAACCTCAGTGGGGTGACGATAAAGTGACGGACTAGTTCCAAGCCAAGTTCACGAGCGCGCCATTCAGGCGCTCAGCACTGTCGTGAAGATCGTGGTCAAAGAGCCCAGCGTAAGTGTCCAGGGTCATGGTTGCGCTGGCATGACCTGCAATTCGTTGTACGACCTTCACGTTTGCTCCGTGGCTGATCGCAAGGCTAACCGCAGTGTGGCGCAAGTCGTGAAATGTTGGTCGTGGAAAGGCAGGATCGGCTGCCATGGCTCTGGCGATTGCAGGAGCATAGTGGCGCTTAGTCCAAGTGTTATTGCGCAGAACAGAACCACGCCCACCTATGAACATCCGTTCGTTGCCGATACTCGCGCTAGCCATTTGCTCACACCTACGGGCAATCAGACGCGGGAGTGGCACGACGCGACTTTCCCCGCCCTTTGTCGGTCCGAGCACTAGTTTTCCACCGACCTCGGAGAAGGCCCGACGAACCGCGACAGAAGGCGTCTCGCCAAATTCAAAGTCGTCCAAGGACAACGCTGTTATCTCTCCCCATCGAAGGCCGCCAGTTCCTGCCAGCATCACGAATAGCTCGAAGCCCTCACACTCACGGGCCAGCGCCGTGAGTTGCGGCATGGTCAGATATACATGCTGCCGCTGCTTTTCTTTGGCAGGTACGTAGTCTGTTTGGCCAAGCGGATCTTTGGCTGGGTTGCTGGGAAGTAGTCGCTTCTTGACGGCATGGCCCATGAGTCGGCCAAAGTACAAACCGACCTCACGACGGGTAGTTACGCCTGCTGGAAGACCGTCCTGTCCTTTGAGTGTTGTAATCCATTCGGCCACGTCGTCGTACCGCACGTTACTGACCGGCGTGTGCGCCCATCGAGGGGCCACGTAGTTGTCATAACAACGGCGATAGTTATCCACTGTCTTCGGACTGGCGGGTTTTCTTCCATTCGCGCCTACCTGCGCGATCCTCTCTATCCACTCAGCGTAGAGTTGCGAAACGGTTACTTTGCTGGCAGTGCGGGGGTCGATGAACGTCCCGCCCCGTATTGCTCGAACAGTGGTGTGCAGGAAATCTTCCGCTTCCCGCTTCGTTGCAAACCTCTTACGCTGGCGCACGCCGTCAGCCGTAGTCCAGTCCGCCTGCCAGCGCTTGACGCCGCTGGCCAGTTTGTTAACTGCCATGGCTTCCTTCCTTTTGTGCACGCAACCCTGCGAGTATCTCGTTCGCCGTCGCTTGATAAGCGGGAGCAATCCGGGCTTGTCGTCCCTTTCCAACCAGCACACCGCGTGCCCTAGCTCGGCGCAGTCTTGCCGACCAGGTGTCGGGACTCTTTTCCTTCGTCCATTCGGCGAGCCGCTTGATGGGCTCGACCGAGACTTGGACGAGCGAAACATAAGCCTGTGCGATGTGCACGTAGTCCTCGTCCTTCTCCACGCGGGATGGCAGCGGCGTTACCTCTGAACGCACACCCGCTACAGCAATTTGTTCGTACTGGTCCCGCATCAGCGCACGGGCGTGCGCCATCGGGATTGACCTCAGCAGAGAAGTTGTAATGCCGTCGAACACCTCGGGCTTCTCATTTTCGCCCGTCTCTTCCAGTTCCTGGGCGTAGTCGAACGAATCAAAGTCGATTGTCATTTTGTTCGGTTCTCGGAAGCTGCCCATTACGTGGCCGATAACCCAACTGATCTGGACCGTCAAACCGTGAACCCGATACTCCGCCGTCAGCATCGGGAAAGTCTCTCCTCCGTCCTCGTATTCGTCGAGTCTCGGACCATTCGGGGTTCGACACTCCACGCCGGGAGGGAGGGGCGGTAGCGGTGTGGTTTCCATGGCCAAAGCGTAACACGGTCCGGTTACCATGCAAACTGTGCCCCGCACTTTTGCGCTGCCAAGTAAACTGTACTAACGTTCCGGTAAGCACGGTTTGCTTGCCAAGCCAACTGTGTGAAAACAATCGAAAGGAACGCATTGCACAAGCAGTTTCGTATCGGCCATACCGATACATCGCAGGCGGGGCAGCAAGCTTCGCCGTTCATGACGCGGCGGGAGACCGCCGCTTTCCTGAGGGTGTCCGAGAAGTGGTTGGCACAATCAGGTAGGGCAACAGGGCCAGACTTCCACAAGTTCGGAAACCACTGCCGGTACCACGTCGACGACGTTATTCAGTGGGCGCGGCAGCAGCAGGTGCGGCGGTGAAACAAAGAACATCAACCACGCTGGCTACGGATGTGGTCCTCCTTCGAGAACTGGAAAACCAGGTGACGGCTCATGGGGCCTCTACTTTGTCTATCAGGCAATTAGCGGAGCGGACTGGCGTAACTCATAAGACCGTCAACCGGTCCCTTGGCCGCCTCGCGGCAGCCGGAAGGATAATTAAGGGCCGGCAATCTTATGGCAATCGCCCGACCACATGGCACCTACCGGAACAACGGAATCTCGGTCCCCGATCAAAACGTTCGGAGCGGATGACCCCAAGAGATGGGGGAGGGATGCCGGACTTGTTTCGGCGACGGGACCTAAGTGGACCAGGAGCTTTTTACCGTGAGCTTCCGGACGAAGGCCTGTTTGCTACCGAAGATGCCCTTCGCATAACTTCCCTTACGGCCAACGTGCGTACCGTCGAGTCTTGGCTGCTGGTGCTTGCGTCGCAGCTTTGGCCTCTGGTGGAAGAAGTGATGAGCGCTGACGGACCTGTCGCATGGCGCAAGCTTCAACTCAGCGATGAACAGTTCGCGGCCAATGTAGAACACCTGCAGTGGCACGCTGAGGCTGCGGGGCGAAGGCCACTTAAGACCAAGGCGCAGATGCAAAGGCAGCATCAGCGCGAACGCCTGGTCATGACTCATCGCTCGGCGGTGCCCCGTGGCAACTAAAGAACAGGGAAAGCTTTGCCGTGTACGTGGTTGTCACACCAAGTGGCGGCTGGCCTCCATCCAGCTCTGCTACAAGCACCGAAACCATGACCTGGTGAATACGGGGCTACCAAGAAAGCCCTTGTGTTGCACGGTCGTGGAGTGTCCGAACGAGGTTCTGGCGCGCGGTCGTTGCGCCAGCCATCAATACGCTCTGTACGAGCAGTTGGCGGAAGAGACGCTGCTGGAGATCGAAATGATACTTACCGCTTGGATTGTGCCAGACCGGGACGGGTGTTGGATCTGGCATGGCAACAAAAAGGATGGCTATGCCCAAATCATGGTGAATGGAAGGTGGATAAGCGTCCATCGGTGGCTGTATATGCACCTTGTGGGACCAATACCCAATGCTCATGAGATGCACCATGAGTGTCAGAAGCCTCTGTGCATGCGCCCGGGGCATCTCACACCACTTACTAAGGAGGCGCATCAAGCCATAACTGCTTTCTCAAGGATGCTGTTTGGCATGGCTCCCTCCGGCGTCCTCGCTATTGATAACTTGAGCAGAACAGACAAAGAAAGGATGTTTGCTCGGGTCTACCGGTTGCCCTCAGATATGGACGTGGCTCCAGCCCTTGAGTATCAATCCGTATCGGAAGAGCTTCTAACCCGTACGCCATAAAAGGTGCTAACAACCACCGGGGGACGGGACGACCGCAAGGGAGTCCCTCCCCCCGGGGCCGCCGACCTTGGTTTATTTGTTCGAGGGTTGGCGCTGGCCGTGAAGGACCATGCCAGCGATGCCGGCCGCTGCACCGATAAGCAAAAGGACCATTGAGATAGCCATCGAGGAATTATGCATCCCCGGGACGCAGCTTCCGGGGAACCAAGCGGACCCGCAACTCTCATCCTCATTAAGCATCAGAGGCGTGAGCCCGACAATGCAGCCCACAGCAAAAACAAGGGCTCCGATCCAGACGAGGGCAGTAGCGATAGGGTTCTTGTTTACGGAGTTCCTGACTGGTGGTTACCAACTTTAAGGGTCATCATATCCCGCTGGAAACGCGGGAAGCGTCCACATGATAATGTCAGCGGGACACCGCGGCCCAGCTCACCGCGTAACGGGCCGCGGAGAGGGGCCGGCTGCTCGAGGTCAGGAAGGTCGTTGACCGGAGCTTCCCCACCCCGCCGCGACCGGGCAAGGGACCACGGACCGAGCCCTCTGCGAACCTGGATTCAGGTAATGAACTACTGACGCGCTTTCAGCTCCGCCGTCCGTCGGGCGAGCGTGAACATCGTCTGAGATGACTTCCACTCAACCTCACCCGTCGCGTTGACAAGGGCGGCGAGCCTGGCCCACGCTCGGCTCCTTTCAACCGCTCGCCTCGCTTCGATAGAGCGAGCTTCGTCAGACGCCTGTTGTACTTCGTCCGCCAAGGCGATCATTGCTGATGCGATCTGCACCGGATCGGCGTCGAGTATGTAATCACGTGCCCAGTTATCGTGTTCGGTCATATCGAAGATGCTACCCGGAGATGTAGTCCCAAGTGCGAGGACACAACTTCCTGCATGCCAATATGGGCATGCGGACGTCATTTCCTAGCAGTCTCGATTTTCGGCGCATGGGGCAGTCCCCTTGGTTATCCTCGTGCCTTTGTGGGGCCGTTGTCCTGGTTCCTCTTCCTGGGCATTGCCAAGAGGAACTCGCAGGTGTCGACCGCACGATAATGTCAGTTATCATGTGGCCATGGACCTTGAAGCGATCAGTCTCCCAGTAGGAAATGAACAACGGCATGGCCACGTCATCGCGGCATGGAAGCTGGCGCAAAACTCACCCCACACACTCCGTGCCTACAGCAGGAGCATGACGGACTTCTGTTCCTGGCTGGACGCCAGGGGGATGGACCTGCTGACGGTGAAGCGTCCGATCATCGATGGCTACCGGCATACGCTGGCTGCCCTGTCACCGGCCACCGTCGCGGCTAAGCTGGCCGCGCTCTCCAGCTTCTACCGTTACGCGGTATCCGCTGACGTGCTGACAGGTGGAAACCCTGTCGAGCTGGTGAAGCGTCCGAAAGTGAACGCCGACCATTCCAGCACTGAGGGCATGACGAAAGCCCAGGCACGCGCCCTGCTGGCCGTGGCACGGGCTGACGGCCCGCGCTCACACGCTCTCGTGTCCCTCCTGCTACTCACCGGGATCCGTATCAGTGAAGCGCTGAACGCCAACGCAACGGACTATGGCCACGACGCCGGCCACAGGACACTGAGCATCCGGCGCAAAGGCGGCGAAGAAGGAAAGGTCGCCGTGCCGGCCCCCGCGGTGGAAGCACTGAATGCCTACCTCGAAACGACCGGCAGGGAACTTGTGCCAGGCACGGCAGGTGCCAGCCTGCCGCTGTTCACCACAGCCACAGGCAAGCGCTGGGCAGCCTCTGAGGCATTCCGTACCGTGCAACGCCTGGCTCGGATTGCTGGTGTCCAGGGGCGGATCAGTCCACACTCCCTGCGTCATACGTTCGCCACGCTGGCACTGGATGCAGGGGCCGCATTGCATGATTTGCAGGACAGTATGGGGCATGCTGACCCACGGACTACACGGCGATACGACAGGGCGCGCCAAAATCTTTCCAAATCAGCCGGTTATGATGTGGCTAAAGCTTTGGCTACCCCGTGAATGAGCCTTCAGTCACCTCGGGTGTGCCTGCTTCATCTGCCGCCACCGCTTCCTCAAGGGTGTACAGCTCGACGGCTTCGCGCACAGCCCGCAACCGGTAAGCGATGGTCTGAAAGTGCCGTATGTCGTCATCGGTCAGTTCACGGCCGATCCTGTCTTTCAGCCATTTATGCATGACCTGATAACCCCCGACATGAGTCTCCCAAGTCTCATCGTCGATGCCCCCAAAGTACTGAGTGTCGTTGATCCATATCTTCGAATCTTGTCTCTTGATGGCTCCAACTACGTTTGAACCTGCAACTGGGTAGGTCGTACCCAGGTTGTGGGGGAGCGGCTCGAGTCCTAGATGCAGTCTGCGTATCTTTCTGCCCGTGGCAGCCGTGCGGACGAAGAACTCCTTGTTTTCAGGTGGCGTGATCTTCGGAAAGGCAACGTCCAAGTAGTTCTTATTCGCTTGGCGGTACTCTGTCGAGTGCAAGATGCCGTAGACGTAATCAAACACCTGTAGCGGGGTGATGGAATCACCAATCGCATCTTCGGCGTCATCAGAAATTACGTCCGAAAACTGGTATCGCCCGATTTTTCTTAAGAGCTGTTTCAGAGCGCTTGAATCGATGTTAGCGCCCAAGAAACGGCCGTCACTGGCGTACCGGTAGAGCGGCATGACGACGCCCCCACCCCGGTAGAAAAGATTGAGGTCGGACACTACGTCCTCAACAAAGACAATATTCCATTCACCGTCACCTACTGCCTTGCCCTCCCGCCCCACGACAAGGCTTACGTTCGCGTAGTCCATGTTTGACATAACGCTGGTCCGAGGCCAGTCGGCGTAAAGAGGTCCGATCCCGGCGTATCGCTTATCAAAGGGGCGGTAGCCATATGGCCGCACATCCTCTTCTAGCTCCGACTTTCGGATGAGGACGCGCTTCTCGGCAAGTCTCCAACCCCGCGTATCCCCCGGCAGGAACTTTGCTGACTTCGCTTTCGGAAAATACTTGTCTCGCACTTCTTGGTCCGTATGGCGAATGTCCGACAAGTCCTTCAGCCGAGAGATCAGCTCCTCTTTGGTGAAGTCGACCACGAGACTATCCCTAGACGTCTGAACACCACTTGACCCGAGAGTAAAGAGCTGATCGACTTGGACACCATCCTCGTAAGCTGCGTTTTCGAAGGTACGGCGGTTGAAGAGGTACAACGGCTTGTGGGGTTCGATTTCGTCCACTTGAACGCCGCTATCCAAGAAGTCGAACTTTTCCTGCCTGGTACCCCATAAGTCGGTGTGGTAGACCCTTGCCAGCTTTGTCCCCTGATCACCATTCTTGCAGGCGATGATTATGCTGACGCCTTGCCTGATGTCAAAGACGTTCTCATCCGGCAACCCGTTCGGCTGGACTTCCTTTTTGGTCATGTTGCCGTGGAGATCGTAGATGTAGATGTGGTCAAAGGACTTCATCAAGTGCCATCGCATGCCTCGGTAGGAGGCATTGTCGATGTAGCCGTGGTTTGTGATCATCGCCATCACACCATCGCCGTTCCTGTTGATCACCGATTCCGCGAACGCCATGAACTTGACGTAGTCGTCGTCGAGGCGGTGTTTCTTCTCCTTCAACTTGCTCTTGCTGCCAGGTTCCCGCTTGTAGGCCGCTATGAGTCCGTCTGCATAGGCGGTCTTGTTGTAGCTGACACCGGAATAGGGTGGATTTCCTATAACAACCATTACCGGATGGTCGTTCTTCAGCTCAGCGGCTCTCCTCGCTTCTTCCGTGATGGCTGCTGAGAGTCCGAGAGTGCTGAAAAGGTCAGGGGCAGCAGAACTGCCTTCCTCCAAGGTGTTTGTCAGGTAGATGCCAAGTCGATCGGTCACGCCGGTGACTCCGGTTTCAGCCAAAGTCATCCCCAGCTTGAGATGTCCGACCGTGTACGACGCCATCATCAATTCGAAGCCGTGCAACCGTGGCAGCAGTTTCGACTTTGCGTAGGTAGACCAAGCACCTTCTTGGCCTTCAAATCGCTCGCGAACGAAACGAACGATCTGATCCAGGAAGGTGGCAGTTCCCGTAGCTGGATCAAGTATCTGAACACGCGGTAGCGAGACTGTCTTGGTCTTGCCCTGAAGCGCTACCGCTGCTTTGGTCTGAGTGGTGTCAGCAAGCCCGTCCGTTATTCCGAAGTGTTGGATCAGAACATCGTTCACTCGTCGAACAATGAACTTTACGACTGGCCTAGGTGTGTAGTAGACGCCCAGCGCTCTTCGCTTATCGGGGTCATAACTGGCGAGGAAGTCTTCGTAGAAGTGGATGATGGGATCTTTGGGGTCCTTCCCGTTTTCCCGACGTACACCCAAGTGTCGGTTCACCACGTAGCGGACGTCACTTGCCCGAAAGACGTCACACAAGTCGTCGATGATGTACCTGAGCCGAACGTCAAAACCGGTACCAGCAATATGATCAAAGAAGGACCGCAGGAAAGGGTTAGTCGCCGGAATCAGTTCGCGGGCCTCGGCGCGTGAAAAGTTCTCAGGTGACTCGTCCCCGTACCTGGCAATGAAAAGTCCATAGACAAGCGTCTGGGCATACATGTCGGCGAAGTCCTTGATGCTCAGGTCGTGGACGAGAAGATTCTTGACGACCTTGTGCATCCGCTGCAACTCACCCGTAGGATCGTCGTTTTCGGAGAGGAAGTAGCTGACGCTTTCCCTGATACGCAAAGCGTTGCTGCCCATGATTGCGGAAAGCCGACTTCCACTTCTAATGGCAGCGGGAGGAAGCTGCACAAAGGCTTTGAGCTCGCGCAGGAGTTCGTCGCGAGCACCTGCATTCTCCACCAGCTGACTGCCGCTGAGCGTGCCTAGGCTAACAGTCTTATAAGCTTCACCGGCGCGGTAAAAGATGAAGTCGATGTAGTTCGTCAGTATGAGGCTCTTGTAGCCTGCGTACCTTCGCATCTGTTCAGAATCTGAAACGGAAGAAAGGGAAACGGTCACATCCTTGGCTTCGGCGTAACCACGCACGATGCCTGCGTTACTAGCTGAGAGGAAGATGAAGTCCGGGTTTCCGTTCTCACTCCGCTTGGGATCGTTAACCGCTCGTATGTTCTCCAAGGACTCCATCAAGTCCTTGAAAGCTGGCCTATAGGCATGTTCCCTCGCATGCCCGGTCGCCAGTTGTTGCAGTATCTCCCCTACATAGAGGTCTATGGCCCGCTCGCTACCAGACATGTTGTGACTGTTCCCCGTTCAACTCTTTGTTCTTCACTGCGCCTTGCTTATCGGAACTGTATCCGATGCCGGGAAGGACCTTGGGAGAGCAGGCCTCGCCAGACACTCATGTGAAGCGTCCTAGTCTCAGCGTCGGCCGAGCATGGCGACGGCGAGCAAAAGCGATACAAGGCAGGGTCTACAACTCGGCAGGGCAGAACGATCATCTTGTTACCCTTGGCCGCAGCTATATGCCGGTGACGAAAAAGTGACGAACACGCCGGGAAGAGACAGGAAAAGCGGGGAATGCATAAGATTCCCCGCTTGTCCACAAGCCAGCGAAAAACCCCCCAGAAACCTTGATTTCTAGGGGGTTTGTCCCGAGCTTCCTATCAGAATCGAACTGATGACCTTTTCATTACGAGTGAAACGCTCTACCGACTGAGCTAAGGAAGCACCGCACCAAACAGCCGGGAAACCGGCCGGTTCATGCAAGAGTCAACTGTAATAGAGTCCCTGTGCCCGGGTCAAAATGAGCGCCCCGCAGGCTGCGTTTGACGTTGGCAGGACGTTCATTCCGCCGTTGTATCCGGTTCAGGCCACCCTCAGCAGCGGCGGGAATGCTGGACCCCGACAATGTGGCGCAGCATGCCCGCGCACCAGCGGCAAAGGAGCTCAACCATGACACTTAACAGCACAATTTCAACCGGCAGCACAGTACGCAGTTCCCTCTCGGCGGCCGCGGACGCGGCGGAGCAGGGCCAGCCCGTCCGGCTGGCGGTGCTGGCCATGGTGGGGACAACCGTGTACGACGGCGGGCTCATGGACCGCGCGATGTCCAGCACGCTGGTGGAGCAGGGAGTCCCGGCCGACTCTGCCCGTTTTGAGGGCATGCTGCGCTATGCGCGGGAGCGTTCCGGCATCTCCCGGATGACGGTTTTCGCTGAACTGTTTGACGACCCCCAGGCGGCCACAAGCGCCAACAGGAGGTTTGAGCTGAACTGCGACGAACTCATCGCCGACGGCGGAGTCCGGGCCGTCCCGGGGGCCGAGGACACCATCGGGTGGCTCCGGGACGCCGGCATCAAGGTCTGCCTGGCTACCGGCTTCGGGCGCCACACACAAAACATGGTGCTCGAATCGCTGGGCTGGATGGGCCTGGCGGACCTCAGCCTGTGCCCCGCCGACGCCGGCCGGGGCAGGCCGTTCCCGGACATGGTGCTGACAGCGCTCCTGGCCCTCGACATTGACGACGTCCGGAAGGTGGCCGTGGTGGGGGACTCCGCCGCGGACATCCATTCCGGCCTGCGTGCGGGGGCTTCCGTGGCTGCCGGGGTGCTGACCGGCTCGCACTCCGAGGCGGCACTTCGCGGCGCGGGTGCCACCGACATCCTGCCCTCCATTAGGGACTTCCCGGCGCTTCTGGAGCGGCGCGCTTCCCAGGCAACCTAAGGTTCGGAGTCAGCAGACGGTGTTGTCCGCCGGCTCCTTGCCGTCCACGAGGTACTTGTCCACGGCGCTGCTGATGCAGGTGTTGGACCGGCCGTAGGCGGTGTGGCCCTCACCCTTGAAGGTGAGCAGAGACGCGTTGCCCAGCTGCTTCCGCAGTTCGCTCGCCCACTCCACCGGCGTTGCCGGGTCGCCGGTGGTACCGACGACGACGATCGGTGCGGAGCCGCTGTACTTGACGGCTGACGGGGTCCGGACGTTCTTGTACGGCCAGTCCGCGCAGTTCGCCCCGCCGTATGCGAAGAAGTAGCCCAGCGTGGGGGAGACCTCACGAAGCCGCTGCTCCTCGGCACGCATGGCCGCGGGATCGCTGTTCGTGGGGTAGTCCAGGCAGTTGATGGCGCTGAAGGCAAGAGCCGTGTTGGACGTGTATTTGCCGTTGGGGGACCGGTTCGCGCCCAGATCGGCCAGGCGAAGCATGAGGCTGACGTCGCCCTTCATGGCCGCGTCCAGTGCCTGCGTCAGAGCCGGCCAGCTTTCGTTGGCGTACAGCGGAACGACGATGCCGCTGACGAAGGCATTGCCGCCCACCAGCCGGCCGTCCTTGGCCGTCCGCGGAGTCTGGATCACGGAGTTAATGAGGTCGCGGATCTGTTGGAGGCCGTCGTCCGCCGTTCCGCGCAGGGGGCACCCCTCCTCCCCGAGGCAATGTTCCACGTAGGCGCGCAGGGCCTTCTCGAAGGCCCGGGCCTGGCCCAGAGTCAGCTCCTCAGCGCTGAGGGACGGATTGATAGCGCCGTCGAGGACCATGCGCCCCACGTTGTCCGGGAAGAGCGACGCGTAGGTGGAGCCCAGGAAAGTGCCATAGGAAAAACCCATGTAGTTGAGTTTGGAGTCGTTGAGCACGGCGCGCAGGACGTCCAGGTCCTTGGCCGCGCTGACGGTGTCAATGTGGCCAAGCACCGCGCCCGTCTGCTCAGCGCACTTGGCGGCGATGGCCTTGTTATCGGCGCGGAGAACTGCCAGCCCGGCGTCGGTTTCCGGCGTGTAGACCTTTGCCCGCGCCTCGTCCCGTTCCTTGTCGGTGAGGCAGGTGACGGGTGCCGAGCGCTTGACGCCGCGTGGATCAAAACCGATGAGGTCGTAGTTGGCGCGCACCGTCTCGGAGAAATTACTGTTGCCGGCGTCCCTGACGAAGTCGTAGCCGGATGCGCCCGGTCCGCCGGGGTTGACCAGCAGGCTGCCCTGCTTCTTGTTCCCGGTGCTGGCAATCTTCACGGCAGCGAGTTCAATCGTGTCGCCGTCCGGTTTCGCGTAGTCCACCGGCACCTTGACCTTGGCGCACTGCAGCTTGTCCTCGCAGGGCTTCCAGACAATCGTCTGGGAGTAAAAGTCCTTCAGCCCTTCGGGGGCGGCCGCCGCTATGGAGGGGTCGGCCTGCCCGGTGGAGCCGCCCTGGGAGGACTCGTCCTTGGAGAGGCCAAGGGCACTGCACGATGCCAGCAGCAGGGCCAGCGCCATGGCGCCGGCCGCCCGCATCCCGCCCGCGAGGGTCCGGGGTCGCGAGGACAGGGGCGGTGCAGACATCATGCGGTGTTCTCCTTGTAGGCGGCGTCAGCGTGGTCAGTCAGAGGGCGGGCGGTGCGTGGCTTAGATCAGGCTCGCGGCCATTGACTCTACGGCCAACAGGGGTGCGACGTTGGTGGTGGTGATGCGCTTGCGGGCGTTGTTGATGGCGTCCATCCGGGCGAGTGTCACTTCCGGCCCGGACCGTTGGGCAAACTCCTCCAGCTCGCTCCTGAGTTCAACGTTCACGAGTTCGACGGCGTTCCCCAGCTGGATGATCAGAACGTCCCGGTAGAACGAGAGAAGGTCAGTCAGCGTCCGGTCGAGTGAATCGGTGACGGAACGCTTTGCCCGCCTCTTTTGATCGTCTTCGAGCTGCTTGACCTGGCTGCGCATGGCAGGCGGCAGGGTCCCGGTCTCCGGGGCACCCAGCGTTGCCAGCAGGGCGGCCTTCTCGGCGGCGTCGCGCTCCTCATTGGAGCTGGTGGCCTCCTCGGTGGCGATCTTCACGAGTTTATCAGCCATCATCACGGCGGCCGTAATGCCGCGCAGGCCCAGCGGGAACCGGACGGTCTCCAGGCGCCGTTCCCGGGCCTCGCTATCGCGGGCCAAACGGCGGGCGATGCCAACGTGGCTCTGGGCGGCCCGCGCAGCCCGCTCAGCAAGGGCCGGGTCCACGCCGTCGCGCTTCACCAGCAGCGCCGCCACGTCTGCGGCGGGGGGAAGCCGCAGCGCCACTGCCCGGCACCTCGAGCGGATGGTCACCAGGACGTCCGCGGGGGAGGGGGCGCACAGCATCCAGATGGTGCGGGGGGTGGGCTCCTCTATGGCCTTGAGCAGCACGTTGGTGGTGCGCTCCTCCATGCGGTCGGCATCCTCCACCACGATGATCCGCCACCGGGCAGAGGAGGGCCGGTTGCCCGCCGTGGCCACGAGCTGGCGGGCCTCCTTGATGCTGATGGTCACCTTTTCGGTGCGGACAAAGGAGACATCGGCGTGGGTTTCACCCAGGATGGTCAGGCACGCCGGGCAGGTGCCGCAGCCGCGCATGGTGACGTCGTCCTGGTCGCAGTTCAGTGCCGCGGCGAAGGCCTTGGCCGCATTGGAACGGCCGGAGCCCGGAGGCCCGGTGAACAGCCAGGCGTGCGTGAGCCCTTCACCCATCGCGGCCTGCCGCAGCTGGGCGACGACGGCTGGCTGGCCCTGCAGGTCATCCCAGACGGTCATGGTTGCCCCTGCCGGTCGGCGCCTGTTCGTGCGAGGAGCTGCTCGACGCGCGCCAGGATCAGTCCCGCGATGTCCTCGACGGGCTGTCCTGCCTCCAGCACCAGGTAGTTATCCGGCCTGGCCGCGGCGAGGTCCAGGAAGGCCTGGCGGATCCGGGCGTGGAATTCGTCGGCTTCCGATTCCAGCCGGTCCTCGGCAGCATCCCCGGCGGTGCGGCGGCTGCGGCCCTCTGCCGGGTGGACATCCAGGAGCACCGTCAGGTCCGGCTGCAGACCGGACGTGGCCCACTCATTGACGCTCCGCACGGCGTCTGTGCCGAGGGCGCGGCCGGCGCCCTGGTATGCCACCGAGGAGTCGATGTAGCGGTCCGTGAGCACCACCTCGCCGCGGGCCAGGGCCGGCCTGATGACCTGGCTGGCGTGCGCGGCCCGGGAGGCGGCGAAGATCAGGGCTTCGGTGTGGGCGTCGATGTGGCCGTGGCCGTGGTCCAGCACCAGGGAACGGAGCTTCTCGCCGATGGGTGTCCCACCGGGTTCCCGGGTACGCAGCACGGTGAGGCCGCGCGATTCCAGCGAGCCGGCCAGCCGGGCGGCTTGGGTTGACTTGCCGGCACCGTCACCGCCTTCGAAGGCGATGAAAAGTCCGGAGCTCTGCGTATTCACCTGTCCAGCCTACCGATTTCCACCGACGAAGATGCCCCGCGCCCGCTTGTGCATCCCGCCGGTAGCAGCCGCTTTCGCAGCGGGCTGGCACCCAACGTACCCTGTGACCATGAGTCTTTCCGATGAGCATGCCGCATCCCTGTCTGCCGAAACGGTGGTTGTGGCCGCCGGCCGTCCGCCCCGCGAACACGATGCGCCCGTCAACCCGCCCATCGTGCTCTCCTCCACCTATTTTGGCACCGGCGCGCTGGACGACGGCGACCGGGGCTACGGCCGCTATTCGAACCCCACGTGGGACCCGTTCGAAGAGGCCCTCGGCCAGCTCGAAGGCGCCTCGCTGCCGGGACTGCTGTACTCCTCGGGCCTGGCCGCGGTCAGCTCCGCGCTCTCCCTGATCCCCACCGGCGGCGTCCTGGTGATGCCGTCCCACAGCTATTCCGGTTCGTTGGTCATGGCCGCCGAACTGGCCGAAAAAGGCCTCCTCGAACTCCGCACCGTGGACATCGCGGATACCGAAGCTGTCCGGGCCCAGATAGCGCCGCAGGATGGCAAGGCGGCGGACATGCTGTGGCTGGAAAGCCCCACCAACCCGATGCTCGGCATCGCGGACATCCGGGCGCTCACCCAGGCCGCCCACGACGCCGGCGCCGTCGTCGTCACGGACAACACCTTCTCCACGCCTCTGGTGCAGCAGCCGCTCAGCCTGGGGTCCGACGTCGTGCTTCACTCGGTGACCAAGTACCTGGCCGGCCACTCCGACGTGGTGCTGGGCGCCCTGGTGACCTCTGACGCGGAACTGCGCGAAACACTTCTTCACCACCGCATCATCCATGGCGGAATCGCCGGTCCCTTCGAAGCGTGGCTGGCCTTGCGCGGCCTGCGGACGCTGGCCCTGCGAATTGAGCGTTCGCAGGCGTCGGCGGCGGTGCTGGCCGAACGTCTCAGCGCACATCCGGCCCTGGAGAATGTGCGCTACCCGGGCCTGGTGTCGGATGCCGGCCACGATCTGGCCAAGTCCCAGATGACAGGCTTTGGGTCGATTCTCTGCGTCCAGGTTGCCGCCGCCGGCGGACTCAGCGCTTCCGACACCGCGGACAAGCTGGTGCGTGCCCTGAACCTGTGGCTGCCGGCCACCTCCCTTGGCGGCGTTGAGTCGCTCATCGAGCGGCGGCGACGGCACGCTGCGGAACCCGTCAGCGTCCCCGAAAACCTGGTGCGCCTGAGCGTTGGCATCGAAAACGTAGAGGACCTCTGGGCCGACTTGAAGCAGGCGCTGGACGCCCTGGACCGATAGGCTGGGCTGGTGGACGGACGACTACTGATTTTCTACGTTGAGAGCACGGTCTACTACATCCTGGGGCTGATTGCTTTGGCCCTCGAGGTGTGGGCCTTCTTTGACTGCGTCCGCCACCGGGCCAACGCCTTTGAAGCTGTCGGCAAGCGCACCAAGACCTTCTGGCTTGCATTGACCGGCGGCAGCCTGGCCGTCGGCGCACTGTCTGTGCTGGGCGGCGGATCGGGCGGTCTCCTCGGCCCGCTTGGCCTGTTTGGCCTCGGAGCCGTGGTTGCGGCCTCCGTCTACCTGGCTGACGTCCGCCCGGCCGTGAAGGACGCCGGCCGCGGCGGCAGCAGAAACATGGGCCCGTACGGCCCCTGGTGACCGCGCTTTTGGGCCGCCGCCTTAGTCTGGCGCCACAGCTTTCCAGCCGACGGTAAGTTCCCCCAACCGCCAACGCGAGGGGCCATCCTGCACCGGCCACCCTCCGTCGAGCAGCGCCCGGCACATGGCCGTCCACCGTTGCCTGTTCCCAAACGGCGCCAGCGGCGCCGCCTCGAGCCATGCCCGGTCCATCGCCTGCAGCAGCGTGTGGATCCGTTCGCCGGGAACATTGCGGTGGATGAGGGCCTTGGGCAGACGTTCCGCGATCTCGGACGGCAACCCGAAACTCCCGAAGCGCACTGACATGGTGAGGCTCAGTGGCCGCTCAGCATCGAGGGCAATCCAGGCGGAGCGCCGGCCAATCTCGTCGCACGTCCCGTCGATGAACAGGCCATCCGGAGCCAGCCGGCCCTGCACCAGTTCCCAGATGCCGCGGACATCCGCTTCCTCGTACTGCCGCAGCACGTTGAACGCCCGCACAAGCACCGGGTTCCCGGGCACCGGAAGTTCGAATCCGCCGTTGTGGAAACTCAGGCCCGGGCGCTCCAAGGCCTTCGCTGCACGCACGCGTTCCGGTTCAATCTCGATCCCGCAGACGCGCACATCCGGCCGTACCGTCCGGAGCCGTTCAAAGAGTTCGACGGCGGTGGCCGGCGAAGCGCCGTAACCGAGGTCCACCACGAGCGGGTCGGCCGCCCTCCGGAGGCGCCAGGCCTGCGGGCCGGCCAGCCAGCGGTCCAGCCGGCGCATGCGGTTCGGGTTGGTGGTGCCGCGGGTCACGTTTCCCACCGGCCTGCCCCGGCTGCTCCGGTTGGTCACCACCCGCTCTGCTTTCTGCACCACGGCACCAGCTTAACGGGGTACCCTGCGTACGGGATGCGGGCGGTCCTGCCGCGTGATGTAACTCTCGGCACCCACGGGTCCCGCTCGGCTAGGATGAAAATCATGACTTACAAGCTGATTCTGCTGCGCCACGGCCACAGCGAATGGAACGCCAAGAACCTGTTCACCGGCTGGGTGGATGTAGACCTGAACGACCAGGGCCGCGAGGAAGCAGCACGCGGTGGGGAACTGCTGGTTGAGAACAACATTCTCCCGGACATCCTCTACACGTCGCTCCTGAAGCGGGCCATCAACACGGCCAACATCTCTCTGGACAAGGCTGACCGCGGCTGGATCCCCGTCAAGCGCGACTGGCGCCTGAACGAGCGTCACTACGGTGCACTGCAGGGCAAGGACAAGGCCCAGACCCTCGCCGAATTCGGGGAGGACCAGTTCATGCTGTGGCGCCGCTCCTACGACACCCCGCCGCCGCCCCTGGACGACAGCAGCGAGTTCTCCCAGTCCCGCGATCCGCGCTACGCGGACCTCGGTGACGACCTGCCCCGCACCGAGTGCCTCAAGGACGTCCTCATCCGCCTGCTCCCGTACTGGGAATCGGACATCAAGGAAGACCTGAAGGCAGGCAAGACGGTCCTGGTCACCGCCCACGGCAACTCACTGCGCGCTTTGGTCAAGCACCTGGACGGCATCAGCGACGACGCCATCGCCAGCCTGAACATCCCCACCGGCATCCCGCTGGTCTACGACCTGGACGAGAACTTCCAGCCGCTCACCCCCGGCGGCACCTACCTCGACCCCGAGGCAGCCGAGCAGGCCATCCTGGCCGTCGCCAACCAGGGCAAGAAGTAAACTCCGCGGGTTGAGCCTGTCGAAACCAAAACGGACGACGCCGGCCGGTCACCTCAGGTGACCAGCCGGCGTCGTCCGTTTAATGCACTGGAAGTTATCGTTAGCCGTGCTCGATGCTGTTCGGGTGCCAGGCTCCGGTCACGAGGTAGGTGACCTTCTGCGCCACGGACACGCCGTGGTCCGCGAACCGCTCGAAGTAGCGGCTGGCCAGGGCGACGTCCACGGTGGTGGCCGGGGATTCCTGCCAGTCGGGGCGTGCGATCGCCTTGAAGACACTGAGGTGGAGGTCGTTGACTGCGGAGTTGGCCTTGAGGATGTCGCGGGCAACCTCGAGGTCACGGGTCTCCAGCAGCTGGGTGAGCTTGTTTGCGATCTCGATGTCCTGCTCGGCGAAGCTCTTGAATGTCCCGGTCAGGGACTCCGGGATCACCATGGCGGGGAAGCGCAGCCGGGCCAGCTGGGCAATGTGGCGGGCGAGGTCGCCCATGCGCTCCAAGGAGGCGCTCATCCGCAGCGACCCGACGATCATGCGCAGGTCGCTGGCCACGGGGCCCTGCAGGGCGAGGATGTCGATGGCGCGCTCGTCGAGGCTGTTCTGCAGGAAGTCGATCCTGGCGTCCGCGGCGATGACGTCCTGTGCCAGATCGACGTCGGCGCTCTCGAACGACGTCGTAGCCTTGCCGATCGCTTCACTGACCAGCTTTGAAATCTCGATGAGGTCCTCGCCCACGTGGGCCAGCTCCTCCTGAAAAACCTTGCGCACGTAGGCGTCCTTTCCTTGGAAACTCCGCCCCGCCGCGGCGGTCAGAATTTCGTGTCACCGTTCCGGCAGTCCAACCGCACACTCTTCCAGTCTTCGGTGAACTGTTACACACCTCAAGATGAACGTTAGCTGAATCCGCACCGCGTGGGCCGTTTATCGGATATCGGGGGTTCCCGGAAGCATAAGCTGGAGGCGTGGATCCAATGCTCTTAGGTGTCATCGCCGGCCTGCTGGGCCTGTCGTTCGGCGTCTTTGGCGTGCTCGCCTTCCGGGCCAGCGAGAAGCAGCGCGAGCTCGTAGACATTGAGTACGACGAACCGGCGCTGCCCCAGGGGTCCGCGGAAGTCCTCGCCGTCGTCGGGCAGGCGTTTGTGGTGGTGGACGCGATCGACGGCGTCGTCCGGGCAAGCCCGGCGGCCTACGCCTACGGCCTGGTGCGCGGCCACACGGTGGTGCACCGCGAGCTGTTGGAGATGACGGCGAACGTCCGGAGGGACGGCGTGATCCTGGAGAGGCAGCTTGAACTGCCCCGGGGGCCGCTCGGCCAGGGAACCATCATCGTGCAGGTCCGGGCAGCAATGCTGGGTGAGGAATACATTGTCCTGCTGGCCGACGACCGGACGGAGATCACCCGGACCGAGGAGATCCGCAACGACTTCGTGGCCAACGTGTCCCATGAACTGAAGACGCCGGTGGGCGCCATCTCGCTGCTGGCTGAGGCGCTGGAATCTTCCGCGGACGACGAGGACGCCGTCCGCCGCTTCGCCAAACGCATGCACAAGGAGTCGGCCCGCCTCGCCGCGCTGGTGCAGGACATCATTGAGCTGTCACGGCTGCAGGGCGCGAACGTGGCGCAGCAGGGGCACACTGTGGACATCAACGACGTCATCTCCGAAGCCGTCGACCGGTCGCAGCTGCCCGCCGAAAGCAAGAACATCCAGATCGTCATTGGCGGCCGTGCGGAGGCGAAGGTCTACGGTGACCAGGACCTGCTGGTCACGGCGCTGCGGAACCTCATCGACAACGCGATCCGGTACTCGCCGGAGAACACCCGGGTGGGCATCGGTGTGCGGTCCAGGGAAGGACTGGTTTCCGTCTCCGTCACGGACCAGGGCGAGGGCCTGTCACCCGAGGACCAGGAGCGGGTGTTCGAACGTTTCTACCGGGTGGACGCGGCCCGGTCCCGCCACACCGGCGGAACCGGCCTGGGCCTGAGCATCGTCAAACACGTCGTTTCCAACCACGGCGGGGAAGTCACACTCTGGTCCCAGCCCGGCCAGGGCTCCACGTTCACCCTCCGGCTGCCGGAGATGGAAGGGCAGGAAGGCACGTCGGCGCCGGAACCGCGCGCCCGCGCTGCCCAGGAAGTCAGAACGCTGGCCCCCGACTCACCGCAGGGCCGGCACGACCGGCCGCAACAGGCCAACGACCCACGCGACGCCGCCGGCGTCCACGAACGAGGAGCTAACGCTTGAGCAGGATTCTTATTGTCGAGGATGAGGAGTCGTTCAGCGATCCCCTGTCCTATTTACTGGGCAAGGAAGGATTCGAGGTGGAGGTCGTGGACAACGGCCTCGACGCCATCACGGAATTCGACCGCAACGGGGCAGACCTCGTGCTGCTCGACCTGCAGCTGCCGGGACAGTCCGGCACGGAGGTCTGCCGGCAGCTGCGTCAGCGCTCCACCGTCCCGGTCATCATACTGACGGCCAAGGACACCGAGATCGACAAGGTCGTCGGGCTGGAGCTGGGCGCGGACGACTACGTCACCAAGCCCTACTCCTCCCGCGAGCTGGTGGCCCGCGTCCGCGCCGTACTGCGGCGCCAGGGCGAACCGGAGGAACTCATCGCGTCCACCGTCCACGCCGGCCCTGTGCGGATGGACATCGAGCGGCATGTGGTGAGCGTCGACGGCGAGCAGGTGTCGCTGCCGCTGAAGGAGTTTGAACTGCTGGAGATGCTGCTGCGCAACTCCGGCCGCGTGCTGACCCGGGGCCAGCTGATTGATAGGGTCTGGGGCTCCGACTATGTGGGCGACACCAAAACGCTCGACGTCCACGTGAAGCGGCTGCGCAGCAAGATCGAGCCCGACCCGTCCCTGCCGCGGTATCTCGTCACCGTGCGCGGACTGGGCTACAAGTTCGAGCCGTAGAAGCTTGTTTCCAGCCCGGGCGAGGCGCCCGGGCGCGGCACCGGCAACGCGAAGCACCGATAAACACGAAGAAGGAGGGGTTCCCGGCTGGGAACCCCTCCTTCTTGTATTGCTGTTCTAGCAAGCGGCCGTCAGTGGCCTGCGCTGCTAGTGGCTTTCGGTGGGCGTGGCCGAGGCGGTGTCACTCGGCGTTGCAGTCTCGCCCGGGGTTGCGGTCTGGCTAGAAGTGGCAGACCCGCTCGGCGTCGCAGACCCGCTGGGCGTGCTGCCGGGCAGGTAGGTGGCGTATTCCTTCAGCGTGCCGTCCACCACAGGAATCTTCACGGTCTTGTTGACGTTGGTGCCGTTCTCGGTCACCTGGACGTCCACGAGGGACCCGGGTTTACCGCCGGAGGTGCTCAGGATGGCTTTGTCCGCTGATTCGTTCAGCAGGGTGTAGGCGTTCTGCTTGACGGAAACTTCAGTCTGCGCACCTTCGGCTCCCTTGAGGGTGACTTTGACGTCCTTCGACGAGGAGTTGTAGACGGCGCCGATGACGCGGCCCGGCTGGTTCTCGCCCGCGGAAACGATCAGCATGTTTCGCAGCTGCACCGGTCCGACGTCGGCGCGGGTTCCGTCGGAGGCAGCGTACTGGTGAGAGGTCTGCTGGGCGTTGATGTAGCCGCAGCCCGTCAGGGCCAGCAGGCCGGCACTCAGGGCGGCTGCCGCCATTGCCATCTTGCCGCTCTGGCCCCGGTTCATCGCAGTGAAACGCACGTCACGCACTCCTCGAAAAGTCTTGAAACAGTTTTCAGGCATAGCCTATCGGCAAAGAGGACCAAACAAGGATTCGGCCCCTCCACATGACCGGCCCCTCCGCCGCGACTTAAGCCACCCCCGCGACCGCCGGCGGGGACCCGCAGCTACCCGCGCGTAACGCTTGTGGGCCTGCATGCGATGCACTATTGTTCGCATTCGTCAAGGGGTCTGAGCGGTCGATTTCGGCTATTTTCCGCGGATTTACGGGGTTCCTGGACCGTTTCCGTGCCAGTCATATGCCTTAATCGTGATAAACTGGTCTGCGGGAAAGGGGAAAGTCCACATGGTTTTTGAGGTCGGCGAGACAGTAGTTTACCCTCACCACGGTGCAGCAAAAATTGAAGAGATCAAGATGCGCACTGTCAAGGGCGAAGAGAAGATGTATCTCAAGCTCAAGGTGGCTCAGGGTGATCTGACCATTGAAGTTCCAGCAGAGAACGTTGACCTTGTTGGGGTTCGCGACGTAGTGGGCAAAGACGGTTTGGAGCACGTGTTTGACGTGCTCCGTGCCGAGTTCACTGAGGAGCCCACCAACTGGTCGCGTCGTTACAAGGCAAATCTGGAGAAGCTTGCTTCCGGTGACGTTATCAAGGTTGCAGAGGTCGTCCGCGACCTGTGGCGCCGGGATCACGACCGGGGCCTTTCCGCAGGCGAGAAGCGAATGCTGGCCAAGGCCCGGCAGATTCTGATTTCGGAATTGGCCCTGGCTGAAAAGACCGACGAAGAGAAGGCTGCAAGCGTTCTCGACGAGGTCTTGGCTTCCTAACAAGAATTGAACCCCGGTGGCAGAGTGCCGCCGGGGTTTCTTCTTGCCCAAAAACCCCCATCCAGGTAGCACCTGACGGCGTTCCCAGCAGTGAAAACGCCCGCAGCTGCTACTTAGTTGGGAGCAGCTGGGTCATGGAGGGGGAGTGCGGCTGGGACGTAGGCTAGAGCGCATGAACACTGCACCCAAGCGCCCCGTGACCGCCGTGATCCTCGTCGCCGCCGGGTCCGGGCAGAGGCTGGGGTATGGCATGCCCAAGGCCGCCGTGCCGTTGGGCGGTGAACCGATCCTGATGCACGCGCTCCGCGGGATCGTCGCGGCAGGCATTGCCAGCCAGGTGTGCATCGCGCTGCCGGCCGGTGATGAGGAGCTCCGCCGGCTCTGCGAAGACTTCCGGGTGGAGCTGGTCGACGGCGGCCCGCTCCTCACAATGGTCGACGGCGGGGCGTCCCGGGCGGATTCCGTCCGTTCCGCTCTGGCCGCCGTCGAGGACGGCACGGAAGCGGTTCTGGTCCACGACGCCGCCCGTGCCCTTGCACCGGAGCAGGTTTTCCACCGGGTGGCCCAGGCTCTGGCTGCCGGCGCCGATGCAGTGATTCCGGTGATTCCGGTGGTGGACACGGTCAAGACGGTCGCCGCCACCGAGGGGGCCGCCACGGACATCGCACCTGAACTCGTCACCGGAACCGCGCCCCGGGAGGAGCTCCGGGCAGTCCAGACCCCGCAGGGCTTCAAGCTCTCCGTGCTGCGGCAGGCGCACCAAGCGGCCTCGGGCTTCGATGAGCGCCAGGCCGCCGCGGTGACCGACGACGCCATGCTGGTGGAGCTCCTCGGCGTTCCCGTGCACGCCGTCCGGGGAGCCAGCCAGTCCCTGAAAATCACCACACCGCTGGACCTCATCATCGCCGAGGGCCTGCTCGAGGGACCCCTCGGCGCCCGCTGGGTGGAGGGCTGACAAAGCACATGACGGAAGGCGCCATGACCCACAACGCTTCGCGGACCCCGGTACTCCTGCCCCGGACAGGCATCGGCATCGACGTGCACGGCTTCGCCCCGGACAGCGACCCGCAGCCGCTCTGGCTGGGCGGGCTTTTCTGGGAGGGGGAGCGGGGCCTCGCCGGCCATTCCGACGGCGATCCCGTGGCCCACGCCGCCGCCGACGCCCTGTTCTCCGCCTGCGGGATCGGCGATCTGGGCACTCACTTCGGCACAGACCGGCCCGAATTCGCCGGGGCCTCCGGAGTCACACTTCTGGCCGAAGCAGCGCGGATCGTCAGGGCAGCGGGCTTCGAGATCGGCAATATCGCGGTGCAGTTCGTGGGCAACCGGCCCAAGTTCGGCCCGCGCCGGGAAGAGTCCCAGCGCGTCCTCACCGAGGCCGCGGGCGCCCCGGTCAGCGTTACCGCCACCACCAGCGACGGCCTCGGCTTCACCGGCCGCGGCGAAGGCATTTCTGCAGTGGCCACGGCCCTGGTCTACCCGGCGGCGTAGCTGCCCCGACGTAACCGGTCGGCAGGAGGGCTGTCCGCCCCTACAGCCAAATCACCTACGCTGGAATAAGCACCAGTACCGCAATCCCAGGAGACCCGCCGTGAAAAAGCTGCTTCCCGCCGTCGTGATCGCAGCGATGCTTCTGGCCGGCTGTGCCGGCAGCCCCCGCATGAGCGTGGAGGAGAGCTGCAAGTTCCTGCAGGGCGACACGTTCAGGCCCACGGGCAACCAGCAGCAGCAGGCCGACCAGATCGCCAAGCACTACCAGGAGGTCGCCGACAAGGTGGCCCAGGACGTCGCAGACCCCATCCAGAAGATGGCCGACATCATGAAGCAGGTGGCCGGCACCTCGCTGGGAAACAAGAGCTCGGAGCAGACGGCTGAACTCGCCAGGCAGAACAACCGGATCGGTGAAGTCTGCAAGTAAGCCGGGACATTGGCATCGGCTAATCTGGAGCGGTGACCCTGCGCTTTTATGACACTGCATCCGCCGAAGTCCGCGACTTTGTTCCCCTGGTACCGGGCAAGGTAAGCCTGTATTACTGCGGTGCCACGGTGCAGGGCATGCCGCACGTGGGGCACATCCGCTCCGCCATCGCCTTCGACCAGCTCACCCGCTGGCTTGAATACCGCGGCTTCCGCGTCACGGTGGTCCGGAACGTCACCGACATCGACGACAAGATCCTCGCCAAGTCCGAGGCCTCCTTCCACCCGGACTTCGAGCAGGAGCCCGGTGCCGTGCCGGAGGAGGAATGGTGGGCGCTGGCCTACCGCTACGAGCAGGAGTTCCTCAAGGCCTACGACACCCTCGGGGTGTCCCGGCCAACGTACGAGCCGCGGGCAACCGGCCACATCCCGGAGATGCATGCGCTCATCCAGCAGCTGATCGACCGCGGGCACGCGTACCCCGCCCTCGATGGCTCCGGGGACGTCTACTTCGACGTGCGCTCCTGGAACAAGTATGGCGCGCTGACGCGGCAGAAGATTGATGACATGCAGGGTGCCACGGACGCGGACCCGCGCGGCAAGAAGGACCCCCGCGACTTCGCCCTCTGGAAGGGCTACAAGGAGGGGGAGCCGACGACGGCGAGCTGGGTTTCGCCGTGGGGCACCGGCCGTCCGGGCTGGCACCTCGAATGCTCGGCGATGGTCACGAAATACCTTGGCACCGAATTCGACATCCACGGCGGCGGCCTGGACCTGCGCTTCCCGCACCACGAAAACGAGATGGCCCAGTCCCAGGCGGCGGGCCACGGCTTCGCGAACTTCTGGATGCACAACGGCATGGTCACGTACCAGGGCGAGAAAATGTCGAAGTCCGTCGGCAACACCGTCAGCCCGGCCGAGATGCTGGAAATCGCGCCGCCGCGCGTGGTTCGTTACTACCTGGGCCAGGCACAGTACCGCTCGGTTCTGGATTACCAGCCGACGTCGCTGCAGGAGGCCGCGGCCGCCGTGGAACGCATTGACGGTTTCATCAGCCGCGCCCTTCGGAGCACGATGACGCAAGACGGCGCTGCCGGCCTCTTCAGCTACGGCACCGTTCCGGAGGCGTTCGCGGCTGCAATGGATGACGACCTCAATGTCCCGCAGGCCCTCGCGGTTCTGCACGACACGGTCCGGGCCGGAAACTCAGCCCTTACCGACGGCGACCTGGCTGCGACGCGGCAGGCCCTGGCCGGCGTGACCGACATGCTCAGGGTCCTGGGCATCAGCGAAGCCGCGCAGCCCCCCGTCGACGACCAGGCCACCAGTGCGCTCGGGACGCTCATTGAAGCGCAGCTCGCCGCCCGCGCCGAAGCCCGTTCCAAGAAGGACTGGGCCGCCTCCGACGCCATCCGGGACACCCTGGCCGCGGCCGGCGTCCTGGTCGAAGACAACGCCGATGGCGCCACCTGGAGCCTGCAGCGCGGCTAGCCTCCGGGGCTCAGCGCCCGCCCGGTCAACGATTTGAGGCCAGTCAGTAGACTGGAGTCCAGACTTACTCAATACAACCAAGGGTGGAATTCATGGCCAACAAAGGTCGCCCGGGCGCAGTCCGCAAGCTCAAGAAGGGCCCCACCACCGGAACCGGTGGCCACGGCCGCAAGGCTCTCGAAGGCAAGGGGCCAACCCCCAAGGCCGAGGACCGCCCGTACCACAAGGCGCACAAGAACAAGCAGCTCGCGGATCGCTCTGCAGCAAAGCGGCCAGCTGGTGCCGGCGGCGCCCGCAGTGCCGGTGCCCGGTCGGGCCCGAAGGGGCGTGCCACCGAAGAGGTCGTCACCGGCCGCAACTCCGTCGTCGAAGCCCTGCGCGCCGGAATTCCGGCCAAGGCCCTGCACGTCGCCATCCGCATCGAGATGGACGACCGCGTCAAGGAATCGCTGAAGATCGCCGCCGAACGGGGCATCCCGCTGCTGGAGACCGGCAAGCCCGAGCTGGACCGGATGACCGACGACGCCGTGCACCAGGGGCTCGTCCTGCAGATCCCGCCGTACGAGTACCAGGACGCCTACGACCTGGCCGAAGAGACCGTGGAAGGCTGGAAGAAGGGACACATCGCGAATGCGCCCCTCTTCGTCGCCCTGGACGGCATCACCGATCCCCGCAACCTCGGCGCGATCATCCGCTCGGTCTCGGCTTTCAGCGGCCACGGTGTCATCGTCCCTGAGCGCCGCTCCGTGGGCGTCACGGCCGCCGCATGGAAGACCAGCGCCGGCGCGGCGGTCCGCGTTCCCGTGGCCCGCGCCTCCAACCTGAACAACGCCATCAAGCAGTTCAAGGACATGGGCGTCTTCGTGCTGGGGCTCGACGGCGACGGCGACGTCTCGCTGCCGGACCTCACCGTTGCCACCGAACCCGTGTGCATCGTGGTCGGCTCCGAGGGCAAGGGCCTCAGCCGCCTCGTCAGGGAGAACTGCGACCAGATCGTTTCCATCCCGATCGACTCCGCCATGGAATCCCTGAATGCCTCCATGGCCGTCGGCATCTCCCTCTACGAAGTCTCCCGCCAGCGCTCCGCCAAGTAGCTCTTCGCTGGTCGAGCCTGTCGGGACCGCCGTTGTTCGGTGCAGTCCACCGCTATGGGCGCTATAGCGGTTGAGTCACCTTGGGAACTCCTGACGCTTCCTCAGCTTTCGCAGCGAAACGGCAAACCCTTCCTCACAAAGGTGCGGGAGGGTTTGCTCTTTTCCTGCAGGATCTGAGGAAGGGGTTGTCCTCTAGAACTCGCGGCGGTTGGCCAGGACCGGGAGCTTCGCGCGGGCTTCCTTGACCAGATCGGGGTCCAGGTCGGCGAAGATCAGGCCGGGGGCGCCGTCGAGCTCTTCGAGGACCTGCCCGAAAGGCGAGACAACCGCGCTGTGCCCGACGCCCGTGGGCGCCGCGCCCCGTTGTTCGATGCCCTGGGTGGCGGGATCGCCCTGGCCGCAGGCGAGGACGTACGTGGTGGTGTCCACCGCGCGGGCGCGGGCGAGGAGCTGCCACTGGTCGACCTTGCCGGGGCCGGAACCCCAGGACGCGCAGACGATGTTGGCCACGGCTCCGCGATCAGCGTTGGCCGTGAAGAGGGCCGGGAAGCGGATGTCGTAGCAGGTGGCCAAGCCAAAGGTGAGGCCGCCCACGTCGAACGTTACGGGGCCGGTCCCGGCGTCCACGGTGTCCGACTCCAGGAACCCGAAGGCGTCAAAAAGGTGCACCTTGTCGTAGCTGGCGGCCACCCCCGGCCCGGCCACCAGCAGCGTATTGCGGACTTTCGTCTGCCCTGCGGACGGCGATGAACCTGGGGTGAACATTCCGGCAACGATTACTATCCCCAAATCGTCAGCGATCGAGCGGACGCGGCTGGCCCAGGGGCCGTCCAGAGGCTCGGCGATGTCCACCAGTGAATTGCCGAATGCCCGCATCGTCGCCTCAGGGAAAACGACCATCTCGGCGCCCCCGTCCTTGGCGCGGCGGGCATATTCCTCGACCACGGTGAGGTTCCCGGCCACATCCCTGCCGGTGATGATCTGAGCCAATGCAATCTTCACGAAAACCTCCACGTCGGTGCGTCATTACGGCGTTCAGCGTGCCGTCACGTTCCCCGCATGCGTAACATGCCGGAATAGATCAGCTATTTCGATGTGACAGCTAAGCTTTAATTGATGGTAATGCCCCTTTTAGACACAGCCTTGACGGTGGACGACCCCCAGGCCTTTCCCCTCGGGGTCAGCGAAGCGCGCCAAGTTCCGGGCGGGGACGGGGTATCAGGCGACCGTGCAAGAGTTGCGGTCTATGCGCCCGGCATCACCAAGCTGGAGGTGGCTTACCAGGCGCCAGGCCAAAGCTGGCGCCTTCAGACCCTGTCCGGCCTTCCGAACGGCGTCCACCACGGCGTGGTGGACGGGTTCCCCGCGGGATCACGGTACGGCTTCCGCTCGGTTCCCAAGGGTGAAGAGGTTCTGCCGCTTGCGGTTCCCACCATTGACTTCGACGACGACGACGGCAGCCGGCAACCGCTGTTGCTGGACCCTTACGGCCGAGCCGTGGACGAACGCGACGGATTCCTGACCAGCGTCAGGATGTCTTCGGACTTCGACTGGGCCGCTGACGAAAAGCCGAATACACCGTGGCGCAACACCATCGTCTACGAGGCACACATCCGCGGACAGAGCATGCTCCATCCGGACATCCCGGAGGCCCTGCGCGGCACGTACGCCGGCATGGCCCACCCCGCGATGATCGAGCACCTCACCGGTCTTGGCATCACAGCCCTGCAGTTGCTGCCGGTGCATTTCCACCTGGACGAGCCACACCTCCAGAACCTCGGCCTCACCAACTACTGGGGCTACAACACAGCAGCGTTCTTTGCACCGTCCCCCGGGTACGCTACCAAGTCGGCCCAGAAAGCCGGGCCGCAGGCCGTCCAGGACGAGTTCAAGGGAATGGTCAAGCTGCTGCACGCGGCCGGCATCGAGGTCATTCTTGACGTCGTCTACAACCACACCGCCGAAGGCGGGCCCGACGGCCATACCCTGAGCTTCCGGGGCCTCGGCGAGCAGAAGTACTACCGCACAGACGGCAACGGAAAATACGTTGACACCACAGGCTGCGGCAACACGCTTAACTTCGGCGAACCCCGCGTGATCCAGATGGTGCTGGACTCCCTGCGGTACTGGGTGGATGAGTTCCATATCGACGGCTTCCGGTTCGACCTGGCAGTCACGCTCTGCAGGAACGCAGCCAACGAGTTCGATCCCCACCACCCCTTCCTCGTGGCGGTCGCCGCGGATCCGGTGCTCTCCCGCGTCAAACTGATCGCCGAACCGTGGGACGTGGGCTACGGCGGGTGGCAGACCGGCCGGTTCCCCAGCGGCTGGGTGGACTGGAACGACCACTACCGCGACGCCGTGCGCTCCTTCTGGGTGGCGGACCGTGCAGCGCTCGACAACGGAGGCCGGGGCGCGTCCGTGGCCCGGCTGGCCGATGCCCTGTCCGGCTCGGCGAGCCTGTTCGAACCGTCGGGCCGCTCGCGGCTGGCCTCGCTGAACTACATCACCTCGCACGACGGCTTCACAATGACCGACCTCGTGTCCTACGACCGCAAGCACAACGAGGCGAACGGCGAGCAGAACCGGGACGGGCATGGCGACAACCGAAGCTACAACCACGGCTTCGAAGGACGCACCGAGGACGAGGGCATCCTGGCGCGCCGCGACCAGAGCAAGCGCAACCTCATGGCCTCGCTCATGATTTCCCTCGGCGTTCCCATGATTACGGCGGGGGACGAGCTTGGCCGCACCCAGCAGGGCAACAACAACGCGTACTGCCAGGACAATCCCCTCACATGGGTTGACTGGACCAGCACGCCGGAGTCCCATGCCATGTTGCGGAGCACCAAGCGCGTTATCCGGCTCCGCCGGGAGTTCCTGACCGCCCAGCCGCCCGACTACCCGGTCCGCGACGCCCGCTCGTACCTCTACTGGTACGACCAGGGCGGGCAGCCCATGACCATGGAACGGTGGAACGATTCCGGAAACCGGGTGGTTCAGTTGCTGCTCGGCTCCGATGACGGGCACGAAGCCGGGCTCATCGTGGTCAACGGCGGTCCGGAGGACATCGAGGTCACCCTTCCGCAGGTGACCAACGACGACGGCACCGGCAAGCGGGTCTTCGATCTGCGCCTCACCACGTCCGAGCTCCACGACCGGCGCCAGGGCGCCTTGGTCGCTTCCGGCGAGCCTGACGAGGTGCAGGCCTACACCATCAACATTTACCGCACTTAACTTACGGGGAAACGGGCATGCGCAGGCGTTGGACTATCGGAACGCTGCTGCTGGGGCTTGCCGTGGCTGCCCTCGCGGTCTTCAACCTTTTCATCGCACCGGGCGGCACGCCGCCCATTGGGGTCCAGGGAACGACGACGTCGGCACCCGCCGCGCGTCCGACGTCGGCACCCGCCGCAGCGCCGCCGTCGTCGGCCGGCAAGGTCACCGGCGTCCCGAGCGTGTCCGGGCTCTCCACCATCCGGGAGTCCCAGCTGCCGGCGGAAGGCCGGCGGACACTGACGCTGATCCGGCAGGGCGGACCCTACCCGTACCCCCGCGACGGCGTGACATTCGGAAACTTTGAACGCATCCTGCCGCGCAAGGCCGGCGGATATTACAAGGAGTACACGGTGCCGACGCCCGGCGAGTCGGACCGGGGAGCCCGCAGGATCGTGGCAGGACAGGCCGGCGACAAGTACTACACGGCGGACCACTACGTATCGTTCAAGTTCATAGCAGAAGGCAAATAGCCCATGAAGATCTATTCCGGCGACACCTGGACCCTTGAGGAACTCCGGGAGCAGGTGGCCGACGCCGGCCGCCGGAGCCTGCTGGTCCCTGCTGCCGACTCCAAGAAGTCCGTGCTCGCAGCGTTTGGCGAGGCCCTGGATTTTCCGGAACACTTCGGGGTGAACCTCGATGCGCTCAACGACTCACTGCATGACTTCGCCGACGCCATTTCCGACGACGGCGCGAAGCCCCTGACCGTGATCTGGCAGGTCCCCGCAGCCTTCCGCGGCGACCGCTCGTTCGGCGTCATCTGCGAGATCCTCCAAGAAGCAGAGAGCTACGCCGGCAAGGACCTCGCCGTCATCGCGGTGCTGGTTTAACGGCACCGCCGCAGGCGGGTTGTCCGGAAGCGTGCGTCAAAAGCGAGGAACGAGCTAGCACACGGAGGATGACCCGCCTGCGGCGGGCTAGAGGCACTTACGCGTTGACGATCAGCCCCAGCTCGGCCTTGGACGCGAGGGCATCGTGCTTGGGGAGTACCCGCACGGTGTAGCCGAAGGACCCGGAGCGGTCGATGACGATGGACCCGGCGAAGAGGAAACGGCCGTTGCCCAGCTCCTCCTTGGCTTCCAGTTCCACCATTGTCACGTTGGCCAGCTCGTCGCTTTCGGCTGCCTGCCCGTAGGCCACCTCCACCGCCACGTCCTGCGGGGACAGGTTGTGCAGTCCCACATAGGCGTGGACCTGCAGGGTGTCACCGATCTGCGGGTCCTCCGAGACGCCCAGCGAGTCCACGTGCTCCACGTGCAGCTGGGGCCAGGCCGCCCGGACCTTGGCGACCCACGCCGCCAGCGCCTTGGCCTGGGCGTAGGAGCCTGCCACCGCTTCGCGTCCCGAGACCGCCGCGGGCCGGTAGAGGACGTTGACGTAGTCCTGCAGCATCCGCTCGGCCGAGACCGCCGGGCCGAGGTGTGCCAGGGTGTGCTTGATCATGGAAACCCAGTGCGTGGGGATCTTCTCGTGGCCGGACTCGGACGGCCCTGCGGCCCCGGCCGCTTCGGAGACGGTGTTGCCGTAGAACCGCGGCGCCACCTGCGTCTCAAGCAGCTCGTACAGCGCCGCGGCCTCGATGTCGTCCCGCTCATCGGCGGAAGCGCCGTTGTTGGCCGTGGGGATCGCCCAGCCGTTTTCGCCGTCGTACATCTCATCCCACCAGCCGTCCAGGACAGACAGGTTCAGGGATCCGTTGATCGCGGCCTTCATGCCTGAGGTGCCGCAGGCTTCGAGCGGCCGCAGCGGGTTGTTCAGCCACACGTCGCAGCCCGGGAACAGCGTGCGGGCCATGGCGATGTCGTAGTTCGGCAGGAAGACGATGCGGTGACGGACGGCGGGATCGTCGGTGAAGCGGACCAGGTCCTGGATCATCTTCTTGCCGGCGTCGTCCGCGGGATGGGACTTGCCGGCGATGACCAGCTGGATGGGGTGTTCCTTGTGCAGCAGGAGGGCCTTCAGGCGCTCCGGGTCCCGCAGCATGAGGGTCAGCCGCTTGTACGTGGGCACGCGCCGGGCGAACCCGATGGTCAGGACGTCCGGGTCCAGCACCGAGTCCGTCCATGCCAGCTCGGCATCGGCTGCGCCGCGCTTCTTCCACGCAGCGCGCAGCCGGCGCCGCACATCCTCCACGAGGGAAACGCGCATCTCACGCCGGAGCGCCCAGACCTCGGCGTCGGAGACGTTGTACGCGAGGTCCCAGCGGCCCATTACCTCAGCTTCGGGTCCGAACCGCTCCCGGGCGAGTTTCGCGATGCGGGGATCAACCCAGGTTGGCACGTGCACGCCGTTGGTCACGGAGGTGATGGGCACCTCGGAGTGGTCGAATCCCGGCCACAGCGCCGAGAACATGCCGCGGGAGACTTCGCCGTGGAGCTTGGCAACACCGTTGGCCCGCTGTGCGAGGCGCAGGCCCATCACGGCCATGTTGAAGACGAAGGGGTTGCCCTCGCTGAAGTTCTCCCGGCCCAGGTCGAGAATCCGCGACGTGGGCACGTCCGGCGCCAGGCCGGCTTCGAAGAAGTGCTGGATCTGTGCGGCTTCGAAGCGGTCGATTCCGGCCGGAACAGGCGTGTGCGTTGTAAACACCGTGGACGAGCGTCCGGCGGCGAGGGCCTCGTCGAAGGTGAGCGCCTGCTCGCCGGCCATCAGCTCCTGGATCCGTTCGACGCCGAGGAATCCGGCGTGGCCCTCATTCGTGTGGAACACCTCGGGCGCGGGCGTGCCGGTGAGCTTCTGGTAGGCGCGCAGCGCCTTTACCCCGCCCATGCCGAGCAGCAGTTCCTGCTGTAGACGGTGGTCGCCGCCGCCGCCGTACAGGCGGTCAGTGATGCCGCGGGCGGCGTCGTCGTTTCCGGGAACGTCGGAATCCAGCAACAGGAGAGGGACGCGTCCGACGTCGGCACGCCAGATGTGTGCCAGAAGGCACCGGCCGTTAGGCAGAGGCAGTGAGATCTCCAACGGCTTGCCGTTCCCGTCTGCGGCAGGCTCCCGCAGCAGCGTCAGCGGCAGGCCGTCGGGATCGATGACCGGGTAGGTCTCCTGCTGCCACGCATCCCGGGAGAGTGACTGCTTGAAGTAGCCGGCCTGGTAGAGCAGACCGACGCCGATCAGCGGCACGCCGAGGTCGGAGGCGGCCTTGAGGTGGTCGCCGGCGAGGATGCCGAGGCCGCCGGAATACTGCGGCAGGACTTCGGTGATGCCGAATTCCGGGGAGAAGTAGGCGATTGAGGCGGGCGCGTCGCTGCCCAGGCCCTGGTACCAGCGTGGTTCCGTCAGGTACCTGTCCAGGTCCGCTGCTGCCGCCTGCACCCGGGCCACCACGTCCTGGTCTATCGCGAGCCGGTGCATCTCCTCACGGCCCACCAGGCCCAGGAAGCTGACCGGGTCATTGCCGCACTGGGCCCAGACGCGCGGGTTCAAGCTTTCGAAAAGCTCCCGCGTGGGCCGGTGCCAGGACCAGCGGAGGTTGGTCGCCAACCGGGCCAGTGGCCGGATCGGCTCGGGAAGAACGGTACGGACGGTAAATCTGCGGATTGCCTTCACCTGCGCCACACTAACCGACTGGGTGAACGGCAGGAACCGCTTTTGATTACTTTCCGGTAAATGACGAATCGCTTCACTAATTAAGTTCGCAGGCTTAGCAATTCGCCCCATTTCTCGCTAACGTCGAGCCTGTGACGACTAACACGCGAACCAGCGCCCCAGCAAAGCAAACGCCGAAGGTTTCGATCACGGAAGGCCTTCGGTTTGGCCGTTTCCCTATCACGGACGTTCAGCCTGTTGTCGAAGGGGGGAAGTTCCCGGCCAAGGCGCTGCCCGGTGAAGGAATCGTGGTCAGCGCCAGGTCCTTCCGCGAGGGCCACGACCAATTGGGCGTCAGCGCTGTCCTCCTGGACCCGAAGGGCAACGAGCGCCAGCGGGTCAGGCTCCAGCCGCCGCCCGGGGACCGCGGCAAGGGAACCGACCTCTGGGAAGGCCTGCTCACGCCGGAATCCACCGGGAACTGGTCGTTCGTCATCGAGGCCTGGCACGACCGCTACGGCACGTGGCACCACAATGCCGAGGTCAAGGTGGACGCGGGCATCGACGTCGAGCTGATGCTTGCCGAGGGAGCCGCGCTGCTGTCGCAGGCAGCCGAGGAGCCGGACCGGAACGACTCGGACCGCCAGACGCTGCGCTCCGCCGCCACCATCCTCGCGGACACCTCCCTTTCACCGGAGGACCGCCTGGCTGCAGGTTTCAGCCGGGACGTCGCCGGCGTGGTTGAGCGCGAGCCGATCCGTGAGCTTGTCACCGTCTCCGAACCGTTTCCCCTGCTCGTAGAGCGGGACCGCGCAGGCCGCGGCTCCTGGTACGAGTTCTTTCCGCGCTCCGAGGGCGCGGTGCGCGACCCCGGCACCGGCGCCTGGACGTCCGGCAATTTCCGGACCGCCGCGAACCGGCTGGACGCCGTGGCCGGCATGGGCTTTGACGTCATCTACATGCCGCCGATCCACCCGATCGGCGTGCAGCACCGCAAGGGCCCCAACAACACGCTGATCGCCGGCCCGAACGATCCCGGGTCGCCGTGGGCCATCGGCGCCAAGGAAGGCGGGCACGACGCCATCCACCCCGACCTCGGAACGTTCGAGGACTTCGACGCCTTCGTGGCGCGGGCGAAGGAGCTCAACCTGGAAGTGGCACTCGACCTGGCACTCCAGGCCGCCCCGGACCACCCCTGGGTCACCGAGCATCCGGAATGGTTCACCACCCGCGTGGACGGCAGCATCGCGTACGCCGAGAACCCGCCGAAGAAGTACCAGGACATCTTCCCGCTCAACTTCGACAACGACCCCGAGGGCCTGTCCAGGGAAATCCTGCGGATCGTCGAGCTGTGGGTCAGCCACGGCGTGAAGATCTTCCGGGTGGACAACCCGCACACCAAGCCGGTGTGGTTCTGGGAGTGGCTCATCGGCACGGTGAACAAGAAGGACCCCGACGTCGTCTTCCTGGCCGAGGCCTTCACCCGCCCCGCCATGATGCACGCGCTGGGCAGGGCAGGCTTCCAGCAGTCCTACACCTACTTCACGTGGCGCAACACCAAGAAGGAACTCGAAGAGTACTTCCACCACGTGAGCCGTGAGTCGGCGGCCTTCTTCCGGCCCAACTTCTTCGTCAACACGCCGGACATCCTGACCGAGTACCTGCAGTACGGCGGGCCGGCGGCGTTCAAGATCCGTGCTGCCCTTGCAGCAACCGCGAGCCCGCTGTGGGGCGTGTACGCCGGCTACGAACTGTACGAGCACGTGGCCCGGCCCGGTGCCGAGGAGTACATCGACAACGAGAAGTTCGAGTACAAAGCCCGCGACTGGGAAGCAGCCTCCGCCTCCGGCCGGACCCTCGCGCCGTACCTGACCAGGCTCAACGAAATCCGCAAGGCCCACCCCGCGCTGGGCGACCTGCAGAACCTCACCGTGCACCAGAGCACGGACGACGCCACGGTGGTCTACTCGAAGCACAAGACCCTCCCGGACGGCACGAAGGACACCATCATCGTGGTGGCTAACGTGGACCCGCACAGCGCTAGGGAAGGCATGGTCTCGCTGGATCTGTCCGCGCTGGGCCTCGACCCGGCAGACCTCACTCCGAACGGCGGATTCTGGGTGGATGACCTCATCTCCGGTGAGTCTTGGGAATGGGGCGAGTACAACTACGTGCGGCTGGATGCACATGTTGAACCTGCACACATCCTGAGCATCCGGAGGTAGCCGCCAGTGAGTTTCAGTCCGCAGGGCTCCACCCAACACTTCACCCCCAAGAGCACGTTTGAGCTCAATGCACCGGGTTTGCAGCATGATCCGCTGTGGTACCGGAAAGCGGTGTTCTATGAAGTGCTGGTCCGGGGCTTCGCGGACGCCAACGGCGACGGTTCGGGCGACTTCCACGGGTTGATCGAGAAGCTGGACTACCTGCAGTGGCTGGGCGTGGACTGCCTGTGGTTGCCGCCGTTCTTCCAGTCACCCCTGCGGGACGGCGGGTACGACATCTCGGACTACAACTCCGTCCTGGACGAGTTCGGCACCATCAGCGACTTCAAGCGGCTGGTGGCCGAGGCGCATGCACGAGGCGTCCGGGTCATCATCGACCTCCCGCTGAACCACACCTCGGACCAGCACCCCTGGTTCCAGGAGTCCAGGAAGGACCCCGAGGGTCCCTTCGGCGACTTCTACGTGTGGAGCGACACGGACGAGAAATACCAGGACGCGCGAATCATCTTCGTGGACACGGAGGAATCCAACTGGACCTTCGACCCCATCCGGCGGCAGTTCTTCTGGCACCGGTTCTTCAGCCACCAGCCCGACCTGAACTTCGAGAACCCGAAGGTCATCGACGCCGTGTTCGACGTCGTGCGGTTCTGGCTGGACCAGGGGATCGACGGGTTCCGGGCGGACGCCATCCCGTACCTGTTCGAGGAGGAGGGGACGAACTGCGAAAACCTGCCGGCGACGCACGAGTTCCTGCGCAAGCTGCGGAAGATGGTGGACGAGAGCTACCCGGGACGAGTCATCATCGCCGAGGCCAACCAGCCGCCCAACGAGGTGGTGGAGTACTTCGGAACCGAGGAGGAACCGGAATGCCACATGGCCTTCCACTTCCCGATCATGCCGCGGCTCTACTACGCGCTGCGCGACCAGAAGGCCGCCCCCATCATCGAGACCATGCACGACACCCCGGCCATCCCGGAAGGTGCGCAGTGGGGAACATTCCTGCGCAACCACGACGAGCTGACGCTGGAAATGGTCACCGCCGATGAGCGGGCCGCCATGCTCGGCTGGTACGCGCCGGATCCGCGCATGCGGGCCAACATCGGCATCCGGCGCAGGCTGGCACCCCTGCTGGACAACTCCAGGGCGGAAATCGAGCTCATCAACGCCTTGCTGCTGTCCCTGCCGGGCAGCCCGTTCCTGTACTACGGGGACGAGATCGGGATGGGCGACAACATCTGGCTCGAGGACCGTGACGCCGTCCGCACTCCCATGCAGTGGAACCCAGACCGCAACGCCGGCTTCTCCAACGCCGATCCCGGCAAGCTGTACCTCCCCGTGATCCAGTCGCTGGTCTACAACTACGCCATGGCGAACGTGGAGGCCGAGGCCGCCCATTCCGGATCGCTGCTGCGCTGGACCCGGCAGATCCTCAGCGTGCGGAAGAACCATCCGGCGTTCGGCCTCGGGGCGTTCAAGCACGTGGAGGCCGATCACGAGGTGGTGCTGGCCTATCTGCGCGAACTGCCGGAGGGCAACACGGCCGGGGAGCCGGCTGAATCCATCCTGTGTGTCTTCAACCTTTCCCAGCACCCCGTGTCCTCCACCCTGAGGCTTCCGGACTTTTCCGGCCGCGGCCTGCGGGACGTTTTCGGGGGCCAGCCGTTCCCCGGCATCAGCGACGACGGCCATCTGACGCTGACGCTGGGCAGCCACGACTTCTTCTGGCTGCGCGTGCGGGCCGCTGCTTCCAACCCCGCTTCACCCTTTACGCAAGCGATGCCGATACTGTCGATTGAGGGATGAGATGATCCAAACAACACTGACACCCACACTCGAACACCTGCTCCGCGACTGGCTTCCGGGCCAGCGGTGGTTCCCCGTGAAGTCCCCGGACTTCACCCTGGCGCCGGTGGGCGGCCTGGTCCTGGAGGACGCTACCGGCCAGGCCGGCCTGGAGGTGTTCCTCGCCTCCGTTGAGTCCAAAACGGCCGACGGCGTCTCCCGCACCGACGTCGTCCAGATCCCGCTCAGCTACCGCAGCCAGCCGCTGCCGGGGGCCGAACGCGCCCTGATCGGTGAAAGCGACAACCCCGAACTGGGGCACCGCTGGGTCTACGACGCCGTCCACGACCCCGCCTTCATTGCCGCATGGCTGGATCTGATCCGGAGGGAGGAAGCCGTCGGCACCGCCAGCGGCCACCTTTCCGGGGGAGGACAGCCGCTGCCGCAGGCTTCCGGCGCGGTCCGTGTCCTGTCCGGCGAACAGTCCAACACGTCGGTGATAGTGGACGACGGCGACTCCGCGGCCATTGTGAAGTTCTTCCGTGTGCTTTCGGCCGGGCGAAACCCGGAGGTGGAGGTCGGCGCCGCGCTGTCCGCGGCCCGCACCCCGGAGGTCCCCGCCACGCTGGGCTGGGTCACCGGCGAGTGGTACCCGCAGGGGCAACTTCGCGAGGGCGAACCCGCATCGGGCGGCCCTGCCCAGGGCGAACTGGCAGTGGCCCACGAATTCCTGGCCGGCGGCCGGGACGCTTGGCGGCTCGCCGTTGACGCGGCGGCCGGGGGAGTGGACTTCACGGCCGAAGCGCATGCCCTTGGCCATGCAACGGCCACTGTCCACCGCAGGCTCGCCGAAACGCTCGGTGTGTCCGCCGAAGCGGTTCCGGGCGGGGATATTGCCCCCGGAGTAGCCCAGCGCGTGCGCCAGATGTGGGCGGAGGCGGGACCCGTCGTCGGGCCTTACGAAGAAGCGCTGGAAACCCTGCTCAGCCAGCTCGAAGGCACCCCCGTCGGAGCGCTTCAGCGCATCCACGGCGACCTCCACCTCGGCCAGATCCTCCAGGTTCCCGGCGCCGAAGGCGGCCATGACCGGTGGGCCATCCTCGACTTCGAGGGGGAGCCGCTCCGGCCGATCTCGCAGCGCAACTTCCCCGACGCCCCGCTCCGGGACGTGACGGGCATGCTGCGCTCCTTTGACTATGCGGCGGGCGCCGCCGAACGCGAACAGCCGGACGTCCGTGTCCCGGAATCCTGGGTTGACGACTGCACCGAGGCCTTCCTTGCAGGCTACGCGGAAGTAACTCCCGGAACGGTGGACCGTAATTCGCCGCTCTTTGTGGCATTGTGGCTGGATAAGGCGCTCTACGAAGTCGTGTACGAGTTGCGCAACCGGCCGGGCTGGCTGGCCATTCCGGTGAATGCGGCCAGGCGGCTCCTCAGCACTAAAAGCTCCGGCGAACCGGCCGGAGCAGCAGCGGAAGGTAAGAACATGACAGGCTCTGCACACACCGACAGCCCCCACGCACCGTTGCACGTGGACGCGCACACGCTCTCACGCGTTGCGGCCGGTGAACACCACGCGCCACACTCCGTGCTTGGTGCCCATTTGGACGACTACGGTCACGTGACCATCCGCACCGTCAAGCACCTTGCGGAGGCGGTCAACGTGGTGACCCAGGCCGGAACCGTGCCCATGACCCACGAGGCCGAGGGCGTCTGGGTGGCGGTGCTCGAGCCGTTGCAGCACGGCCACGTGCCGGACTACCGCCTCGAGGTGACGTACGAGGGCGCCGCTCCGGTGACCCTGGACGATCCGTACCGCTACCTTCCCACCGTGGGCGAAGTGGACCTGCACTTGATCGGCGAAGGACGCCACGAGAAGCTCTGGAGCGTGCTGGGCGCGCACGTGCAGCACTACAAGTCCTCGATGGGCGACATTGACGGCGTGTCCTTTGCCGTGTGGGCGCCCAACGCCGAAGCGGTCCGGGTCAAGGGCGACTTCAATGCCTGGGACGGGCGGGAAAACTCGCTGCGGTCCCTCGGCTCCTCGGGCGTCTGGGAACTGTTCATCCCGGGTGTCCCGGCCGGCGCCTGCTACAAGTACGAAATCAAAACCAAGGGCGGTTACTGGGTAGAGAAGGCCGACCCGCTGGCCTTCGGCACCGAGGTGCCGCCGCTCACCGCGTCGAGGGTTGTCGAGTCCCACTACCGGTTCCAGGACGCGGACTGGATGAAGGAACGTGCAGCCCGGGATCCGCACAACTCGCCCATGAGCGTCTACGAGGTCCACCTCGGATCCTGGCGCCTGGGCCTGAACTACCGTGAACTTGCCAAGGAACTCGTCGAGTACGTCAAGTGGCTCGGCTTCAGCCATGTCGAGTTCATGCCCGTGGCTGAGCACCCCTTCGGCGGCTCCTGGGGCTACCAGGTCACCTCCTACTACGCGCCCACGTCCCGCTTCGGGCATCCCGATGAGTTCCGGTTCCTGGTGGACTCGCTCCACCAGGCAGGCATCGGGGTGATCCTGGACTGGGTGCCGGCGCACTTCCCGAAGGACAACTGGGCCCTGGCGCAGTTTGACGGGCAGCCGCTCTACGAACATGCTGACCCGAACCTTGGCGAGCACCCGGACTGGGGCACCCTCATCTTCGACTTCGGCCGCACCGAGGTCCGGAACTTCCTCGTGGCCAACGCGCTGTACTGGCTCGAAGAGTTCCACATCGACGGCCTGCGCGTGGACGCGGTCGCGTCCATGCTGTACCTGGACTACTCGCGTGAAGACGGCCAGTGGCAGCCCAACCGCTTCGGCGGCCGGGAAAACCTGGAGGCCATCTCGTTCCTCCAGGAGACCAACGCCACGGTGTACAAAACCCACCCCGGCGCCGTGATGATCGCGGAGGAATCCACCGCCTTCCCCGGCGTCACAGCGCCCACCAGCCAGGGAGGCCTCGGCTTCGGCCTCAAGTGGAACATGGGCTGGATGCACGACTCGCTCAAGTACACCTCCGAAGATCCGGTCAACCGCAAGTGGCACCACGGAACGGTCACGTTCTCCCTGGTGTACGCATTCACCGAGAACTTCCTGCTGCCCATCAGCCACGACGAGGTAGTCCACGGCAAGGGGTCCATGCTCCGCAAGATGCCGGGCGACCGCTGGCAGCAGCTGGCCAACCTCCGCGCCTTCCTCGGCTACCAGTGGGCACACCCGGGCAAGCAGCTGATCTTCATGGGCACGGAATTCGGCCAGGAAGCGGAGTGGTCCGAACAGCACGGCCTTGACTGGTGGCTCGCCGACATCCCGGCGCACAAGGGCATTCAGCTGCTGCTCAAGGAACTGAACGAGCTGTACAAGTCCACGCCGGCACTGTACTCCCGGGACAACGAGCCCGGCGGGTTCCAGTGGATCAACGGGGCCGACGCTGACCGCAACGTCCTGACCTTTGTCCGTTGGGACACCGAGGGCAACCCGCTGGTCTGTGCCGTCAACTTCTCCGGCGGCCCGCACAAGGAGTTCGCCCTGGGCGTGCCCTCGACCGGAGCTTGGACCGAAGTCCTGAACACGGACTCCGAGGACTTCGGCGGATCGGGCGTCCTCAACGGCGGCACGCTGACCGCGGAGGACGAGGGCATCGACGGCCAGCCGGCAACTCTTACGGTTACGCTGCCTCCGCTGGGCGCCGCGTACTTCAAGCCGGCTGAGTCCAGCGTGATCACCTCGGCGGCCGCAGCCAAGGCCAAGGTTACCGAGGCTGAATCAGTCTTTGCCGCGCCCACGGCTGCTGAGACTCGGGCTGCTGAGACTCGGGCCGCTGAGACTCGGGCCGCTGAGACACGGCCTGCCGGGACCCGGGTTGTTGAACCGAACGGTGCCGAGCCGAAGGCTGCTGCACCGAAGGGTGGGACCGGGAAGGCGGCGCTGCCCGGCGGGCCGCTCGCCTGAGTCCCGACGCACCGCTCACCGGAATGCTCGTCTAAGTCCTGGCGGACCGCTGGCCTAAGACCCAGCGGAAGCCGGAGACCCGGATGGTTGTTTCTCTAGGAGGAGGGCCCGGAATCCCGTGGGATTCCGGGCCCTCCTCGGCGTTGCTCCGGCGCAGTTGGCATTCCGCCAAGGTAGTGGTAGAGTTTATTTCCGCGCCGCTCCCCGGAGCGAGTCGGCAAGGTGATCCGGAAGCCAACAGGCTGGGCCGGATGGAAACCGCCGATTTGACTCGGATGAAGCGAGCGGGTAAGTTTGAAAAGTTGCTCCGGAGCGATCCTGAACGTTGGTTTGGGTGGTGCCGGGTGTGTCTGTTGTTTGAGAACTCAATAGTGTGCCAAGTTTGTTGATACCGATTTTTTATTAAATTGGTTGAATTTGCCGGGCCTATCCGCCTCCG
>NZ_JAAOXD010000003.1:307918-335338 GCF_014694315.1 Arthrobacter ipis
TACCGGCCGGGCGGCGGTCACCAGCGGGTGGTGGACGACGGCGCTGCAGAGCGCCTCCTGGAGGCCGGTGCGGGTCCGGAGCTTCCTCCAGTCGATCGGAGCACGGGGCTCGCGTACCGGGCGGGGGGCCTTGGGGGCCTTTTTCGCCTTGGCTTTTGCCGGCACCGTTTCCGTCTCGGCGGGCAGCGGGGTGCCGTCCGCGGCGAGCCGCACGATCTCAATGGTTTCGTTTTTGGGCCGGCGGCCGAACAGCGCCATCACGATCAGCGCTACAAGGCGTCCCAGCCCTGCAATCACCAGCGTGAGCATCACACTGATGCACAGGCCGATGAACATGAGGAAGGCAACGCCCAGGGTGCCCAAAAATGTCAGGTTCAGTGCAATCGTTGTCGGATCTTCCACTTCACCCTCCTTACCATCGGCGCCCGGCTCGTCCCCCAGTGATCGAGCCGGTGATTACGCCGGAAAACAGCCCCTAACAACCATACGGACTATTTACTGCCGACATGCCCGCATGGCAAGTAGCGGCAACTGTTGTTTCAAAGCTGTTATAGGACGCGGCCCTTCGCAGGCGCCGATAGGCTGAACCAGCAAGCGACCGCCACGTTCCCAGGGATGCCATGACCGAGCCAAAACCCTTTTCCGGCAACTGCCCGTGCCTTTCGGGCGAGCAGTACACGGACTGCTGCGGCCGGTTCCACTCCGGTTCGGCAGACGCAGCCACCGCCGAGCAGCTGATGCGTTCCCGTTACTCCGCCTTCGTCCTGCTGCATGCCGATTACCTCCTGAAAACATGGCATCCCAGCACCCGGCCTTCCGAACTGGACTTCGATCCGGGTCTGGAATGGCGGCGGCTGGACATCGTGTCCGCCGAGCGGGGCGGCCCGCTCGACACCGAGGGCACCGTGGAGTTCAAGGCGCACTTCCGTCAGGACGGCGAGCGGGGCGTCCACCATGAAACCAGCCGCTTCCTAAGGGTGGACCGGCGTTGGTTCTACTTGGACGCCGTCGCGCTCTACCGGTAGTGGAACCTGCGGCCGCGCCCGGCCGCAGGTCACTGGTCTTCCTGATTCAGTGCTCCTCGTAATCCGCCGTGGGAGTGAAACCGGCGCGGTCCACCTTTCGGTGGAAGTGCATGCCGGCCATGCCGCCCAAGATGGCGCCCACCAGCGCCACCAGGGCGACCACGACGGCGGCAATGATGCCGGTGGTGGTCACCTGGCCTTCGTTGACTGGAATTCGCGGGAAGCTGTTCAGCTGAGCCAGGATATTGAATTGCTCGCCGGCGATCATACCGAGCACGGCCACCAGCACAGCCGCGATCAGGGCCCAGATCCACACGGCGAACCCCTGCTTCGCGCCATTGAACCGGGCCATCCTGCCGGCGACGTAGCCGCCGCTGTAGTAGGAGGCGAAGAGGATGACCAGCAGGACGATGATGCCCACGATTCCCACTGTCTGGTTTGAGGCTGCCCGGCCCACGGCGGCGTTTACGTCGGTGTTCGTGGCAAGTCCCACGGCGGTGCCGGCCGCGGCGACCAGGGCGGTCAGCAGCACGGCCATCCCCGTGGCGGCCAGCCAGCCAAAGAACGCTGAGCCGATCTTGATGCCGCCGAACGCCTCCTTTTGGCGGGCCGCGGCCATTTCCCGGGTGGCAAAGGCCGGGTCGTCGGAGCGTGCCGTGTCCGTGCGGTCGTCCCGTTCGTTGCCGGGCGTGTAGTCGCGCTCGGCGTATGGAGTGACCGCGTCCGTGGTGTTGAGGGCCCGGGTGTGTGTGTCCGTCGAGGCGCCGGTGCTGGTGGCGCCAGCGCTTGTGGCACCGGGGCGGACGGCGGAACGCCGGGTTTGGGTGGCATCGTAGACCGGAGTTGCCTCCGTGGGAGCGTCTGCCGAACTGCGTTCCGCGGTGCTGTAGCTGGAAGGGGGCTCTGCCGCGCTGTGTTCAGGCCTGCTGCGTTCGGGCCTGTTGGGTTCGGACGTGCCTGATTCAGGGGAAGTGCGCCGGGGGCGCCTGTCCCCGGAGCCGGTTGGGCTGCTCATCAGCGACTCGCTTTCATTGAACGGACCCGGACTCAGGGGCCTAAGCCGGGCAACGCAATGCCTGAGGCCAAGGCACTGGCCTCAGTTTCTAGCTAACTCCGTTCAATGGGCATTAGCAAGGATGCTTAGTATCTTGGTTTTGGCGCGTCTCCCCTTGTCACGGGCGGTGTGGGCGGTCAGAGCTGGTGTTCCGGCGTCAGGCGTCAGGTGTCCGGTGGCTGGTGCGGTCAGCGGTAGGCGCGGTGCAGGTTTTCCTTGGTCGATACGCGCGCGGAGGCGTCGGCGATCCACGGGCCGGTCCCCTCGGACTGGTCCAGCACGCCGGCCTCCAGCCACGTGTAGTCGCCGGCGAGCACCTTGCGCGCGAGGTCGCGGTCGCCGTCGTCGGTGTTGCGCCACAGCTGGTCGAAATATTCGTCCACCCGGACGCGTGCCTGCTCGCAGAAGGCGTCGGCCAGTTCAAACGCGGTGGCACCGCGTTCAGGTGCGGTCCGGAGCAGCATCTCGGCGCGCGAGCAGCAGGCCGCCATGGCGAACAGCTCGGCTCCGATATCGACGATCCGGCCAAGGAAGGCCTGCTTGTGTTCCAGCCTGGCCTGCCAGCGGCCCATGCCATAGAAGGTCTGCCGGGCCAGCCGCCGCGAGGACCGCTCCACGAAACGGAGGTGCTTGGCCAGCCGCCCGAAATCACTGTAGGACCGCGGATCCATGCCGGCACCGGCCACCAGTTTAGGCAGCCATTTTGCGTAAAAGCCGGAGGCTCCGACGGCGGCCCGCGCCTTGTCCGAAAGGCTCGCCTCCGCGGAGGCCAGGTCCCCGGCTGCGGCGAGGTGCGCGTCCACGGCCTCGCGGGCTATGAGCAAACGCATGATCTCGGACGAGCCCTCGAAGATGCGGTTGATCCGCAGGTCGCGCAGCTGCTGCTCGGCGGGGACGGCCCGCTCGCCGCGCGCTTCGAGCGACTCGGCCGTCTCGAAGCCGCGGCCGCCGCGGATCTGCACAAGTTCGTCCGCGATCCGGTAGCTGATCTCGGTGGACCACAGCTTGGCCAGCGCCGCCTCAATGCGGACGTCCTTCTGCCCGGCGTCCGCCATTTCCGCGGAGAGCTCGAACACGGCGTCCAGGGCGAAGGCGGTGGCGGCGATGAAGGCGATCTTCTTGCTGACTGCCTCGTGCCTGCCCACCGGGCGGCCCCACTGGGTGCGCGCATTGGACCATTCCCGCGCGATCTTGAGGCTCCAGCGGCCCGTCGCCACGCACAGCGCGGGCAGCGAGAGCCTGCCGGTGTTCAGCGTGGTAAGCGCAATTTTCAGACCCTGGCCTTCACGGCCGAGCCTGTTGGCGGCCGGTACCTGGACCTGATGGAACCGGGTCACCCCGTTCTCGATGCCACGCAGGCCCATGAAGGTGTTCCGGTTCTCCACCGTGATTCCCGGGGAGTCCATTTCCACCACGAACGCGGTAATGCCGCCCTTGTGGACGGCGCCGTCCGCGTCGGTGTGCTGTGGCACCACTGCCATCACCACCACGAGCTCGGCGATCACCCCGTTGGTGGTCCAGAGTTTGACGCCGTCCAGAACGTAAGACCGGCCGTCGGTGCTCGGGACAGCAGTGCTGCCCATCCGCGCGGGGTCGCTGCCGACGTCGGGCTCGGTCAGCAGGAACGCGGTAACCGCCCCCTCTGCGCAGCGCGGCAGGTACCTGCGTTTCTGTTCGGGGGTACCGAATACCTTCACCGGTTCCGGCACGCCGATGGACTGGTGGGCCGAGAGTAGGGCGCCCAGGCTCGGGTGCACCGATCCCAGCAGCGCCAGCGCCCGCCCGTAGTACACCAGGGACAGGCCAAGGCCGCCATACTCCTGCGGTATTTTCATGCCGAACACGCCCAGTTCTGCCAGGCCGCGGAGGTACTCGTCGGGAATTTTCGCGTCGCGTTCGATGGTCCGTCCGGACATGGTGCGGCAGAACTCCGTCAGCCGTGCCATGAAGGCCTCGCCGCGTTCGACGTCATCGGGTTTGGCGGCGGGCCAGGGGTGGACGAGGGCCAGGTCAAAGCTGCCGAGATACAGGCCCTTGGCGAAGCTGGGTCTGGCCCACTCGGTTTCGCGCGCTGCCTCGGCAATGGCGCGGGCGTCCTCTGCGGACGCCCCTGCGCCGATCTTCTCCGGAGCAACGGGTGTTTCGGACGCGGGACTGTCCACGGGCGGGATGGCGCCAGTACCGTCCGCAGCCGTGTTGGCGGTGGCTGTGCTGTGACCAGCCCTGCTGTCAGGGGCCTGGCGTTCAGTTGCCTGGCTGTCAGTGGCGGAGCTCACGGGGCATCTCCTCTGACCGGATGACCGGCTCAAAGCCCTGGGTCCGCCGCGGGTGGAGAACCCTTCAGCTGTCCCTCAATGCTACCCGCGGGTAGGTTCCGGTGCTAGGGGACGGCTGTCCCTGAAACTCCGAGGGAAACTCGACTGCCGAGGCGTGGTGCACCAAGCTGTCCCAGGCGTGGTTGATCCCGTGGACGGTCCTGAGCAGGGCCCCGGCAATGACCACCCAGGCCAGCCTCCCCACACCCACCAGGACCAGCGCGGCGAATCCCGCCACCGCCACGAAGAGGACAAGTGCCAAGGCAACCATCAGCGTTCCGATGAACACCAAGGTGCCTGTCTCCACTGCACTCAAGTCGAACTGCATGCTTCCCCCTGCGCCGTTGCTGCGGTTGGATCAGATCAGTAGCTCGAGACTAGGGCCATGGGCGGAGCTTCCTCTAGCGCCTCAGCCATGCTGTGGCCGCGTTGATACGGGATCGAGACAATACTGCGCCGTAGGTCACAGAGTGATTGCGAAAACCTCATCTGTCACACCCGTAACGTTGCTAACGGGCCCGGAGTTGCCTCGGGGGTTGCGGGGAACCGCGGCGCGGGCCGCCCTGGGCTCTGCGTTAACCTTGTAGTTGGCAGTTTTTCGGGTTTCCGCTGCCCAGACCATCCCCCAAGCTGCCGAAGGAGAGTGTGTGCCCCGGTCCGCTACGTCCTCCGCTGACGCGATCAGCGCCAGGCTCAGGGACCTCGAGCTCCTTACCAAGGGGCCGGCATGGGCCCTCACCCGCTCCGCCCCGTGGGTGATCGCTGTCCTGCAGGCATCCTTCACGCGCACCCGGCCGCAGCTTCCGCTGGAAGAATTCCATGCCGACGTCGACTCCTTCCTTGAGCAGTTGCGCCGCCATGACCCGGGACTGGGCGGCCATGCCAACGGGAAGTCCTTCGGCGATGAGTGGACCCGCAAGCAGTTCCTGACGCGCCGGAACCAGTCGGGGCAGATCGTTTACGAGGTCACCGAGCCGGCCGCCCGCGTGCTGGCGTTCCTGGACAGCCTCTCCAGCGAAAGGTCCACGCTCAACGGGTCCCGGCTGGGCACGCTGCTGGGCGACGTGGAGAAGCTCGCCAACGAGACCAACCCGGACCAGAGCGCCCGGCTCGAAGCGCTGGAGGAGGAGATCGGCGAGCGGCAGCAGCTTATCGAGGACATCAGCTCCGGCGACTTCGACGGTCTCCTCGACGACGACCAGGCCGTCGAGGCGGCCGGCAACATCCTGGACCTTGCTGCCAGCCTGCCCGCGGACTACAAGAAAATGCGTGACCGGATCGAGGAGCTTGTGGGCGAGCTTCGGAACCAGATCATCGAGGAATCCCTGACGAAGGGCGCCACGATGGCCCAGGTTCTTGAGGCGGACAAGCGGCTGCGCCAAAGCCCGGAGGGCAGGACCTTCCGTTCCTTCACCGCCTTCCTCGAGGACCCGCAGCAGCAGCTGCGCTTCCGCTCCGCGATCGGCGAGGTGCTCAGCCGCCAGTTCGCGGACGACCTTTCGCCGGAGGACAGGGAGACCCTGAAAAATTTGGTGGCCGAGCTCCGGCAGCAGCACAGCCAGATCCAGCGCATCTACGGCAAGCTCAGCGAGAGCCTGAACACGTACGTCCAGAGCGACGATTTCCGCCAGTCGGTGCGGCTCCGCAAGGTGCTGCGCGAGGCGGAACAGGCCATCCGGTCGATGCCCTACGAACGCGAACGGCCGGGCCTGGTCCGGGGTCCGGTGCTGTTCAACGCAGGTTTCGAATCCCTCGCCATGGTCAAGCTTTTCGACCCGGACGAGTTTGCGGCCCCGCCCAAGCTCGCCGACCCCATCGCGTTCAGCGACTCGGACCGGGTCCGCTCGCCCCGGACCGCCAAGGCCAGGCCGGAGGCGATCCATGCCGCGGCAGCCGGTGCCTCGACCCTCGCGGAGGCCTGGGAGCAGCTTCCGCCGGAGGAGCAGCACATCAACTCCATCCGGGCGCTCCTCTCGCACGCACTCCACACCGGTGCCGGCTTTGACCAGCTGGCGTGGGAGGCCCTCGACTTCGAACAGATAGACGGCACCACCCGCAAGGCGTACCTGCCGGTGGTAACGCTCAAGAAGGATTAGCGATGACTGAAGAGATTACGACGGCGGACGCCGCGGCCCCGGTGGCCGAGCCCACCGAAACCCCGCTGGTTGAGCCTGTCGAAACCCCGCTGGTTGAGCCTACCGAAACCTCGCTGGTTGAGCCTGTCGAAAGGGAAACCCCGCAGATTTCGACAAGCTCAATCAACGGCTCAGTCAGCCCCCGCGACACGTTTGTGGACGGAGCCGCTCTCTTCCCCGGTGACACTGGCGTGCTTCCGATGAAGGTCCGCCAGGCACTCGTGAAGCTGCTGAAGGGCCCGTACGTTGATGGCGGCCGGGACGAGAAACTCTGGACAACGCTGCTGGACAACCAGCTGATCCTGCGCAGCCGGCTCTCCGAGCTGTTCCTCACGCTGCAGCTGGACCACGAGCGAAAGGTCGCTGTGCTGCGCCCCGTGGACCCGGAAGCGATCGGCGGCAGCGCCCGTTCCAGCATCCTGCGCCAGCAGCGTGCCCTGAGCCGCGTGGAGACCATCGTGCTGCTGCGCCTGCGCCTCCTGCTGGATCGCCACGTCACGGCGCAGACGGACCCGACCATCACGCGGGAAGAAATCGCCGAGCTCGTGGCCCACTACCAGCCGGCAGGCCTGCAGGACGCCCTGCGCGACTCTGACGTCGTCAACCGGGCCATCACCAAACTCCTTGCCCGCCAGCTCCTGCTCACCACCGGCCTGGACGACGTCTACACAATCTCCAACGCCCTGCCCCTGGCCCTCCCGTTCGACAACATAGGCGACATCCCCGCCCAAATCGATGCGCTAATAGCCGCCACAACAGACCAGTCAGGCACCGAACCCCTAATAGAGCTCGACGTCGACAGCACGGAGGCAGCGGAAGACACGGATGACGACGCCCAGGGCGACGTGACAACAGACGGAGCAGCCGGTGCCGCCCAGGGGGCGGCATCGACTGCGGAGTCGAAGGCGACCAGTGCAGGGAAGGACCACAAGTGAGTATTGCGAGCATGCTTCCGCTGGGCGACGTCGTTAACCCGGGCCAGATGCGCCTGGCCCTGGTGCAGGTGGTCAACTGGGGCACGTTCCACGGCGCCCACACGATGCACGTGGACCGCAACGGCACGCTGCTGACCGGCAACTCCGGGGTGGGCAAGTCGACGCTGTTCGACGCCATGCTGCGGGTGTTCGACGCCCGGCCGCGCTCCAACGAGGCGGCAGCCCAGCGTTCGGGCGCAGTGGAGGACAAGCGGACCACGTTCACGTACATGCGCGGCAAGGTGGGGGACAAGGCCGTCGGTGAGGGCTCGGCCAGTGCCTTCCAGCGTCCCGGTGCCACCTGGTCCGCCGTCGCCCTCACGTTCGACAACGCAGCCGGCACCAAGGTGACGGTGTCGGCTCTGTTTGACCTGCCCAAGAACGGCACGGAGTCCAGCGTTGGCCGGTACTACCTGATCGACAACAGGCCGCTGGACCTCCCCGCCATCGAGGACATCGCCGAGAAGCGGTTCACCCGGGCCGCGCTGGAGAACATCTTCCCGGAGGCCCAGGTCTTTGACGTGCACAAGGCCTTCGCCGAGCGGTTCCGCCGGCTCCTGGGCATCAACTCGGACCAGGCGCTGCCCCTGCTCCGTGTCATCCAGGCCGGCAAGGGCCTCGGCGGCAGCGTGAACACCTTCTTCCGCGACCAGGTGCTGGATGCGCCGGCCACGCTGGCGGCGGCGGACGACGTCGTCGAGGAATTCAGCAACCTCATGTCCATCCGGCAGCGGCTGGAGGACGTTCGGCAGCAGCGCGACCAGCTGGCCCCCGTCCCGGGACTGAACAGGGAGTACGCGCAGTCACTGCTGGACGCGAACCGGCTGCGTGAACTGGCGGGCGAGGAGTTCGAGGCTTACCGGCAGCAGCTCGCTGTCACCGTGCACGAAAAAACGCTCGCCCGCTTCAAGGCGCTCGCCCAGGCAAAGGCCAAGGAGCTCGCAGCGGAACGCGGCGTGCGGGACGGGCTGGCCAAGGAACTCCGGCAGCTCGAAGCTGACTATAACAACCAGGGCGGCAACGCCATCTCCTCGATCGAGCAATCCCTCGGGAACGCCCGGGTGGGGCTGAAGCTCAGCCAGCAGGTGGAGGAGGCGGCCCGGCAGGCGCTGGCGGATGCCGGCCTGGACCTGGAATGGACGGCTGAGGGCTGGGAGCAGGCCCACGAACAGGCGGCCACCCGTTCTGCCGAGCTGAAGGACGACTCCGCGGCCCTGCAGGAGCTCCGCTTCGAGGCCTTCGACGCCCACGCCACGAAGAAGCGCGAGCTTGCCGCAGCCGAGCAGGAGCTGGTGTCGCTGAAAACGCGCAAGTCCCTGCTGCCGCCGTCGAGCATTGAAAACCGGGCCGCGATTGCGGCCGCCACCGGCGTCCCCGAGGAGCAGATGCCGTTCGGCGGCGAGCTGATCGACCTCGCGGAGGGCCAGGATCACTGGCGCCCCGCCGCTGAACGTGCCCTGCGGAACCTGGCCACCACGCTGCTGGTCCCGGGCGAGCACTTTGCCGCCGTCACCCGTTACCTGAACGGCCACGCCGTCCGGGGCGCTTTGCGCGCGGTGGACGTGTCCAAGCCGCTCGCCGGGGCGGCGCTCGCAGTGGAGGACGTGGCCGACGGCGACCTGCTGACCAAGCTGGACATCCTAACCACCGGGACAAAGGGCGGCGCAGCCGCACAAGCAGGCGTGTGGATCCGTGAGCGGATCGCCCTCGACTTCGCGTACCCGTGCGTGGAGAACCCCGATGAACTGGCGGCCCTGGACAAGGGCCTGAGCCTCGGCGGCGTGGTCAAACGCAACCGGCACACCGTGGAGAAGGACGACCGGTTCACCGGCCGGCAGGACTACGTCCTCGGGTTCGACAATGCCTCCAAGCTGGAGCTCGTGGCCGGACAGGTGGAGGACCTGCGCCAGGAACTGGCCAAGGCGGCACAGCTGGCCCAAAGCCGCGAGGAATCGCACCAGGACCTGTCCCGGCAGCTCGAAGCCCTGCGCAGGGTGGCCGAGGACAACCGCTCGTGGGAGCAGGTCTCGGCCGCGGTAGCGGCAGACGAGCTTGCCAGGATTGAGCAGCGGCTCAAGGACGCCCTCGCGGCCCAGGCGGACCTTGAACCGCTCCGCGCCAACATCGAGGCGGCGCGCCAGAAGCACCAGTCCAGCACCGAGGCCGCCGCGGTGCTGCAGAGCGAATACAAGGCGCTGGACCAGCGGCTCACCGCCTCCGACTCGCTGCTGGAAGCCGCGCGCATCCGCCTGACCCAGGCGCCGCCGTCGGACTCCACCTCTGCGGCGCTGGTGCCGTACTTCGCCGAATTCGGCGACGTCGCTGAAATGCATGAGCTGGACAACCTTGCCGGCCGGGTGCGGACCCAGCTGCTCGGCGACCTGCACGGTGCAGAGTCCCGGGCCCAGGCCACGTCGGAGCGGCTGACCCGGATCTTCGAAGGCTTCGTCCGCGACTGGGGCACCGCCATTTCGGCCGACCATGGCACGTCCATCGGCGCCGTCGGCGAGTTCGAAGCCCGCTACCACGCGATCATCAATGACGGGCTGCCGGCTCAGGAGGCCGAGTTCCGGCAGTTCTTCAACCAGCGCACGCACGAGTCGTTCAGCACGCTGCTCCACCTGCTCGACGAGGAACGCCGGTCCATCACCAGCAGGATCCTGCCGCTGAACGGGATCCTGTCCGAGGTGAATTTCCACGAGGGCAGCTACCTGGAACTCGACATCAAGCAGACCCTGCCGGCCACGGCTAAGCAGTTCAAGGACGCCATCCAGAACGCGCTGAAGACCCGTCACATCCGGCCGGCCAAGGCAGAGGCAGCCAAGGCGGACACCGCCCACGCCGGCCAGAATGAGGACGCCGAGCTGACCGCCCGCTACAAGTCCCTGGAGACGCTGGTGAAGCGGCTGGGGTCGCAGACTCCCGAGGACCGGCGCTGGCGGGCTGAGGTGCTGGACGTGCGCGGGCACCTGTTCATCCAGTGCAAGGAGCACCGCGAGGTGGACGCCCCCGGGAAGAAGGGCGGCAAGCGCACGGACGTGTTCATGCACGCCGACACCGGTTCCATGTCCGGCGGTGAGCGCCAGCGGTTCACCGCGTTCATCATGGCCGCGGCGCTGAGTTACCAGCTGGGCATCGCCGAGCAGGGCTTCACCACGTACGGCACGGTGATGATGGACGAGGCATTCGTGCTTGCCTCCGAGGAATTTGCCGGGGCGGGCATCAAGGCGCTGCACGAGTTTGGCTTCCAGCTGCTCCTTGCGGCACCGGAGAACGTCATCGACCTGTCCCGGCACCTGGGCTCGGTCACGGAGATCCTGCGGGACAGGCGCACCAACCGCTCCGGCGTGCTCACTGCCCCCGTTATCACCCCGAAACCGGGCACAGAAGGGCAGTGGCGGTCCGAGGCCAATCCTGTCGATATCGTGCTGCGCTAGTCCATAACGCTTTCACGCGGTTTATAACAAATCGATGGATTTATTGCTCTGGCCCTAGAGGCGGGCTGTTTTGGCGTGCCACTGTGGTGACTCCACCAGTCTTCGCCAAGCGCTCCACAGGGTCACGGACACTCCCATGCGGCGGGCAGAGCAGCCCCTGTGAGCTTGACGGCGTCATCATGAAAGGCACCATCATGCGCCCTGCGTTCCGCGCCCCCGTCGTCTCTGTCCTTGCCGCTGCCGCCGCCTTCGCCCTGGCCGCGTGCGGCGCCCTGGTGTCTTCGGCCCCGTCGTCATCGTCCGCGTCATCGTCCGCGGCAGCGTCCGCGACGGCACCGGCGTCACCGAGCCCTTCAGCCTCCGCCGCTGGCGGGGCCGGCGCCGGGGGTGCGGCGACGCCGGGGACCACGCCGTCGTCCGCTCCGGCGCCTGCCGAGCTGAAGACGTACACCTTCCCGAACGGCCACGTGTCCTTCAAGTACCCGGCCGACTGGAAGGTTGAGCTCTTCACCGGCGGCGGGTCGCCGTTGGAGTCGGCCACGGCCACGATCATCGACGCCAGCGGCACCGAGCAGGCCACTGTCTACTCCGGACGGATCGCCGACGGCGTCTCCCACCCGGTGACCCGCACCGTCTACGAGTCCGCGCCGGTTCCGGGGCTCGCGGCGCAGCCCGCGCCGGCTGCCCACTACGCCTTCTACGTGGACCGGATGGACAGCAACGCGACCTACCGGATGCACCTGGCGGCGGGGGCCCCCAAGCCCGGGCAGGGATCCGCGCTCGACGGCATCATCCGCGCCGGGGACGGCGTCATCCTGGCTGACGTGAAGTTCATCGAGAAGCCCTTCGCCAATGACGCCGCCGCCAAGTCATGGCTGGCTGGTGCGGAGGGTCAGGCCCTCAAGGCGCTGCTGCTGAGCATCTCGTACAAGTAACGCCGCTGGTTGAACCCTCCGCTGGTTGAGGTTGCCGAAACCACGGTTTCGGCAAGCTCAACCAGCGGCTGACGCGTGTGCGGCAGCGCACGCGTCGATCGGCGCCTGGACGATCCCCCCGTAGTAGGCCACGAGCTCGTCGAAGTCCCAGCCGTCGAAGAGTCCCAGCGTCCGCACGGTTTCGCCGAAGCCGGTCATCAGTGCGGTGACAGTCGACGCATAACGGCGGTCCGGCGTCGCATCCCCGATCAGCTGCGCGATGCTGCCGACGTAGCGTTCGCGCAGCTCGTTCCGCGCCGCTTCGGGATCCGGGGCATCGTGAACATTGATCGGAATAATGGCCCACGGCTCGTGCATGCCGCGTTCCCGCCGCATCAGCACGCGGAAGACCAGGGCGCCGCCGAGCTCGGAGGCCGGGACAGACAGCTCGGTGAGCAGCGACTCGTCCGGCTGCGCCGCCGCGAACAACTTGGCCTTGGAGATAAACAGTTTCATCACCAGGGCCGCCGAAACCCCGGCCTCAGCAGCGATGTCCCTGACCGTGACGGCCCGGTAGCCGCGTTCGCCGAACAGCCGGCCCGCCGCGGTGAGGATGGACTCCTGGCTGGGGCTGCTCATGCGCGCACCGGCTCCCCGCCGATCCCTTCTGCGCTGTTCACCTGAGGAGCGCGTTCAGCGGCCAGGTCCACGGTCACGGACCGGTTGTCGACGGCGAGCTTCCGCGCCACGGCTTGATGAGTCACGGGATGAAGCGTAGCCACTATGTAGCGCCCGGCGGCGGGCAGCGGAAGCGTGTACACGCCGTCGTCGTCCGTCCTTGCTGTGTCCACATGCTCCCCGGTGGCGTGCAGCAGCGTGACCACGGCGCCGGTTACGGGCTCGCGGCCGATGGCCGCCCTACCCCTGATTTCCAGCCGCTGCTGCAGGAGGAAGTTCTGCTTCAGCGTGCGCCCGTCGAAATCGAAGACCTCCGCCATTGGCGCCCAGCCCGCCGCGTTGGCCACCACGAGGTACTTTCCGGCGCCAGGCAACGCCACCGAATAGTTGCCCTCAGTGTCCACGCGGCTCCAGTCCACCGGATCGCCCCCCGTCTGGAGGACAGTAACGACGGCGGGAGTAAGCGGGCGGTGGTCGGGTGCCAGGACGCGCCCCTGCACTACCAGTTCTGCTGCCGCCGTCGCTGCGGGGCGGTGCGTGGTGGTGCGCGGGATGAAGATGGCAGCAAGGACGGACGCCGCGGACGCCAGCGCGGCCATCCAGAACACATCCCGGAACGCATCAAAGGACGGCAGCAGGGCGGCACCCAACGGAATGGTGACCGAGGTCAGCACCGCGGCGACGGCGGCACTGGAGGTCGACGTGCCAATGGAGCGGACCAGGCTGTTGAGGCCGTTGGCGGAGGCGGTCTCCGTGATCGGGACGGCACCCATGATCAGCGTTGGCATGGCGGCATACGCGATGGCCGTGCCAACGCTTACCACGGTGGAACCAATGATCACCCAGGTGATGGAGTCGTAGAAGAAGACCCGGCCCACGTACCCGACGATCATCACTGCGGCGCCGGCCAACAGGGCGGACTTGCCGCCGAAGCGCCGGATGATCCCGCCGGACACCGGCGCGAACACCACCATGGCCAGTCCGGACGGCACCATGCAGAGGCCGGCCGTGATGACGTTCAGTTCAAAGCCGTAACCGGTGGCAGCGGGGAGCTGGAGCTGCTGGGTGGTCAGGAGCATGTTGGCGAACATCGCGAAACCGATCAACAGTGACGCGAGGTTGGTCATCAGGACAGGCCGCCGCGCCGTGGTGCGAAGATCCACCATGGGCTGGCCCACCCTGAGCTCGTAGGGAATCCAGGCGGCCAGCAGCAGGGCCGCCGCGAGGAACAGCAGCAGCACGGGTTCCGAGCCCCAGCCCCAGGTGCCGCCCTTGGAAATGGCCAGGAGCAGCGATCCCAACGCGGCGGAGAGCACCAGCGCGCCCGCATAGTCGAAGCGTCCGGGAGTGCGCACCTTGGACTCCGGAACCACGAGCACAACCGCCAGCAGCAGCAGCGCGCCGGCTGCCGCGGAGACCCAGAAAATGGACGTCCAGCCGAGGCTTTCATAGAGGAGGCCGGCGAGCGGCAGGCCCATGGCGCTGCCGATGCCCAGGGTGGCGCTCATGAGTGCCACTGCGGAGCCCATCTTTTCCTTGGGCAGTTCATCGCGCATGATGCTGATGCCCACCGGGATCAGTGATGCGGAGAACCCCTGAAGCGCCCGCCCGATGATCAGCCACAGGAAGGTCCCGCCCAGGGCGGCCATGACCGAACCGGCCACCATGATGGCCAGGCAGATCACCATCATCTTCCGCTTGCCGTACATGTCGGCGCTGCGGGACACGATCGGTGTGGCGACGGCGCTGGCGAGGAGCGTGGCGGTCACCAGCCAGGACGCATCGTCAGGCGTGACCGACAGGATCCGCGGAAAGTCCGGTAGCAGCGGCACCACCAGGGTCTGCATGAGTGCCACCAGCGTGCCGCTGAGCGCCAGGACCGTGGTGATGGCGGAGGCGCTGCGGGTTGGTTTCGGGGCGGAGTGTGCTGGGGCGGGGGGTGCTGTCATGTGCGGCGGGGCCTTTGGGGGGAGGTGCGCCCGAATGGGGTGAACGGGCGTTTACTCCTTCGAGTGAACCATTGTTCACCCTTAGGTGGCAAGGCAGCTGGCAGTTAGTCTAGCCACTCGCGGCAATTACGTGACGCAAACCTTTCGTAATCTCACGAAGGATAGGCTAGCCTTACTTAGGTTCGCTTCATTCACCTAAGGAGTTCCGTGACTTCCCCCCTCTTCCCCGGCCGGTGGGCCGCTACCGGCGGCGCTGCTGCCGCCGGCACCACGCGCCGCTTCCTGCTCAAAACCGCCGGCAAGGCCACCGCCGTCCTCGCCGCCGCGGCACTCTCCCTGACCGCATGCTCCACCGGGCCGGCCGCTTCTTCTGCTTCGGAAGCCAGCGCCACTTCATCCGCCAGTGGGCAGTTCCCGGTGACCATCAAGCACGTCTTTGGCGAAACCACCATCAAGGCACAGCCCAAGCGCGTCGTCACGGTCTCCTGGGTCAACGACGACGTTGCCATTGCGCTGGGCGTGGTTCCGGTAGGCGTGCCTAAGAACGAGTGGGGCGGCAACGCGAAGGGCTCGACGCCGTGGAAGGACGCCGCGCTGGAGAAGCTCGGCGCGGGCTTCGGTTCCGACAAGGCGCCGGTCCAGTTCTCCGAGGCCGACGGCATCAACTTCACTGAGATCGCCAAGCTCAACCCGGACGTCATCCTGGGTGCCTACTCCGGCCTGACGGAAGAGGACTACAAGAAGCTCACCGAAATCGCGCCCGTTGTTGCGCATCCCGAGCTGGCCTACGGCACGTCCTGGCAGGACTCCACGAGCATCATCGGCAAGGCGCTGGGCAAGGAAGCCGAAGCCACGAAGCTGATCGTCGACACCGAGGCCACCATTAAGGACAAGGTTTCCGCCTACCCGCAGCTCGCAGGCAAGAGCTTCATCTACGGAAACCTCGAGCCGGCCAAGAGCGACGGCGTGAACGTTTACACCGCCAACGACAACCGGCCGCGGTTCCTCACCGAAATCGGCATGAAGCTCGCCCCGGTGGTGGAGGAGAACTCCAAGGGCTCCAAGGAGTTCTTCATCCCGTGGTCGGCGGAGAAGGCCAACGAGCTCGAGTCCGACATCTTCGTGACCTGGGTTCCGGACGCCAAGACCACCGAGTCCATCAAGGCTGACCCGCTGCTTGGCCAGATCCCGGCCATCAAGAACGGCGCCATGGTCGCGGACTCGGACAACACGCTCACCCTGTCCATCTCTGCCTCCTCGCCGCTGAGCCTGCCGTGGTCGCTGGACACGTTCCTGCCGCAGCTGGCGAGCGCAGCGGATAAAGCCACAGGCGCGGTCTGAGCCGCGGCTGGGCAGGCAACTTTCCCATGACACCGAGCACAACGGCGGCGACCAATCCGCGCGAACTGGCAGCTAATGACGCCAAACCCGGCGCTATAGGGCATCACCTGCCAGTTCGCGCCCAGCCTGCACGCAGGGTTCCCGGGCCGCGCGCCGCCTGGCTGCTGAGCGCCGTCGTCGTGCTCGTTGTTGTCTGCGGCGCCTCACTTGCCGTGGGCGCCCGGGGCCTGGCCCTCGAAACCGTGTGGCAGGCACTGACCCGGTTCAACCCGGCGGACGGTGACCATGCCGTGGTGCATGCCCGGATCCCGCGGACCGTCCTGGGCCTGCTCGCCGGTGCGGCACTGGGCCTGGCGGGCGCGGCAATGCAGGGCGTGGCCCGGAACCCGCTGGCGGACCCGGGCATCATCGGCGTCAACGCCGGCGCCGCGCTGGCCGTGGTCACCGGAATCTACGTCTTCGGCATCTCCTCGCTGACCGGCTACATCTGGTTCGCGTTCATCGGCGCGGCTGCTGCCGCCGTCGTCGTTTACCTCATTGCCTCCATGGGCCGGGATGGCGCGACGCCGGTCAAGCTCGCCCTGGCGGGCGCCGCCCTGAGTGCGGGGCTGTTCTCGCTGATGAACGTCATCCTGGTGTCCAGCCAGGACACACTGGACCGTTTCCGATTCTGGCAGGTGGGCGGCATTGCGGGGCGCGACTGGTCCGTGGTGCTGCCCGGGCTGCCGTTCCTCATCGCGGGGGCACTGATTGTGCTTCTCACTGGACGGGTCCTCAACAGCCTGGCGCTGGGCGACGACGTCGCCCGCGGCCTGGGCCAGAACGTCGGCCTGGCCCGGGCCGTCACCGCGCTGGGCATCGTCCTGCTGTGCGGTTCAGCGACGGCGCTCGCCGGCCCCATCGGGTTCGTGGGCCTCGTTGTCCCGCACGCCGTCCGCTCCCTGACCGGGCCCGACTACCGCTGGATCGTGCCCTTCTCCGCCGTACTTGCACCCGTGCTGCTGCTGGTGTCAGACATCGTGGGCCGCGTAGTCCTGCTTCCCGGCGAGGTCCCGGCCGGCATCATGACCGCCTTGATCGGAGCGCCGGTCTTCGTGTGGCTGGTCCGCCGTGGCAAGGGGGCAGGCCTGTGACTCCGAACCCGGCCACCTCCGCGACCACCCCCATGCGCGAACGGGCAGATAGGGCCCTCAAAACCGGCGAAACAGGGCATTATCTGCCCGTTCGCGTTTCGAACCGGCAACTTAACTGGCTGAACCGGAGTCTGCTGAACCGGACCGCGGTACTGGCCGCCGGCGTCGTGCTTCTCCTGGCGGCCAGCATCCTGCTGGGCAGCTACACAGTGACCATCCCCGATTTCTTCAAAATCCTCGCCGCCCACTTCACCGGTGGCGAGAAGATCCCCGGCGCCAGCTTCATCGTGATGGAGGCCAAGCTGCCGCGGGCGGTCATCGGCTCGCTGGTCGGGCTGGCCTTCGGGCTCTCGGGCGCGCTTTTCCAGACCATGCTCCGCAACCCCCTCGCCAGCCCAGACGTGATCGGCATCAGCTACGGCGCCAGCGCGGCGGCGGTGTTGGCCATCGTGGTGTTCGGCGCCTCCGGCGCCACGGTGTCCGGTGCTGCGCTCGGCGGTGCGATGGCCGTGGCGGCCCTGATCCTCGGCATTTCCCGCAGCGGATCCCTGGGCCTCGGCGGTGGCAGCCGCGGGAACGCCGCCGGTAACCGCCTCGTCCTTGCCGGCGTTGGCATCGCTGCCGCGCTGCATGCCATGGTCAGCTTCCTGATGACCCGGGCCGACATCCGCACTGCCGCGGAAGCGCTGATCTGGATCAACGGTTCGCTCAACTCCGCCAGCTGGGACCGAGCGTGTGTGCTGGCCCTGACGCTGATGGTCCTGGTCCCGGCAGCCGCACTGCTGGCCGGACCGCTGCGCATCCTCGAACTGGGGGACGACGCCGCCGCGGGGCTCGGCATCCGCGTGGCCGCGACCCGGCTGGGGCTGGTGCTCACCGCCGTCGCGCTCGCCGCAGGGGCGACGGCGGCCGCGGGGCCGGTGGCGTTCGTCGCCTTCCTGGCCGGCCCCATCGCCCGCCGCTTCACCGGCAAAGCAAGCCTCCCGGCGTCGGCCCTGGTGGGCGCCCTGATCGTCCTGGCGGCGGACTATTTCGCCGCCAATGTCGCCCCGCTGCTGCTGGACGGCACCGTCCTGCCGGTCGGCGTCGTCACCGGCGCCCTCGGCGTCCCGTTCCTGCTGTGGCTCCTGGTCACGTCCAACCGAAAGGATGCCTGATGGCTGTTCTGCAAGCCCGGGACCTCACGCTGCAGTACGACCAGCGCCGGGTCGTGGAAAACCTCACGGCGGAGATTCCCGAGGGCCGGGTGACCATGATCGTGGGGGCCAACGCCTGCGGAAAATCAACGTTGCTGCGGGGGCTGTCGCGGCTCCTGAAGCCGGCCGGCGGCGCGGTCACCCTGGACGGCAAGGACATCCACTCCCGCCCGGCGCGCGAGCTGGCCCGCACCCTCGGCCTGCTTCCGCAGCACCCGACGGCGCCGGACGGCATCACCGTCCGTGACCTGGTGGGCCGCGGACGGTACCCGCACCAGGGCTTCTTCCGCAGCTGGTCGGAGAAGGACGACGCCGCGGTGCAGCGCGCGCTGGAAGCCACCGAAACGCTGGAGCTCGTCGGGCGGAACGTCGATGAACTCTCCGGCGGTCAGCGCCAGCGGGTGTGGATCGCCATGGCGCTCGCCCAGGAAACGGACGTGCTGCTGCTCGACGAGCCCACCACCTACCTGGACCTGGCACACCAGGTTGAGGTGCTGGACCTGGTCACCGACCTGAACCGGCAGCGTGGCACCACCGTGGCGATCGTGCTGCACGACCTCAACCTCGCCGCGCGGTACGCCGACCATGTCATCGCCCTGAAGGCCGGACAGATCGTGGCCGAGGGCGCATCGTCCAGCGTGATTACCGAGGAGCTGGTCCGGAACGTCTTCGGGCTGGAATCCCGGGTGGTTCCGGACCCGGTGTCCGGCACGCCGCTGATCATCCCCCTCGGCAGGCACCACGCCGACCCAAAAGTTCAGACCACGACCCTTTCGACGACGACCCTGGAGATGGCCTCATGAGCGCAGTACAGACCAGTGCAGTACAAAGCAGCCCGGCCCGCACGTCCATCACGGACCGTCCCGGCTTCGCCACCGAGCCGATGACCCTGGCGTTCGATGTCACCGTCTCGGCGGTGCAGGAGCTCAGCCCGAACTTCCGGCGAGTGACGTTCGGCGGCTACTCGCTGCGCGACTTTGGCGTCCACGGCGACAGCCTGGACCTGCGCATCAAGCTCATGATCCCGTCGCTGGGGCCGGACGGCAGCTGGCTTCCGCTGCCGAAGTTCCGGATGGAGGAGAGCGGCTGGTACCAGGAGTGGCTGGCCATGGATCCGGCCACCCGCGGCGCCATGCGCACCTACACCGTCCGGCAGGCCCGGCTGGACGCCGTGTACCCGGAGATCGACGTCGACTTCGTGATGCATTTCGACGCCGCCGGCAACGGCGGTCCCGCGGCGAACTGGGCGCTGACGGCCCGGCCGGGGGACGCCATCACCCTGATCGGGCCGAACAACCGGGCGGCGCACTGCGTTACCGCGGAAACGTACTCGGGCATCGAATGGCGGCCCGGCCTCGCCGGACGGGTGCTCCTGGCCGGCGACGAGACGGCTGTCCCCGCGATCAGCGCCATTCTCGAAAGCCTGCCTGAGTACATGACTGGGCATGCCTTCCTGGAAGTGCCGGAGGCCGGCGACTTCCTCGATTTGGAGACAGCAGCCGACGTCGAAATCACCTGGCTGGCACGCGGCGCCTCGATCGGCAGGTCCCGGCCGCACGGGGAGCTCCTGCAGGAAGCGGTGCGGGCGGCGGTCCCCGTGCCGGGCTGGGTGGGTATCAAGTCCGCCGGTGCCGCCGGCCCAGAGCCGGACGACGTGAACGTGGACCAGGAGATCCTCTGGGAAACCCCGGCCCGGCTCGATGCCGCCACGGTCAGCGCCACGAGGAACCCCGACAAGCCCGCCGGCGCCATGCCGTTCTACGCGTGGATTGCCGGGGAAGCCGGGGTCATCAAGGACATGCGGCGCTACCTGGTCCGCGACGTCGGGATTGACCGGAAGCAGGTGGCCTTCATGGGGTACTGGCGTCAGGGCAAGGCCGAGCTCTGACCCCGATCCTTGCGGGCTGGACTGGGTCCGCCTCCACCGCCGACTTGCCGTCGCTTAGCGGTTGGGCCCTTCCCAAACTTCGCAGGCTCAGTTCGGGGCCCTCGGGCCCGCCCTTCCTCCCGACGCTTCCTTCGGCCGCGGGCGGCCTCGCTCAGCTTTGGTCGGCGATGCGCTCCTTCGCAAGCCAGCGGCTGCGGCTCGGCGGCCCGCTCACCTTGGGTTAATCCGTTCTTTCCCTTACGGCCTTCTGGGTTAGCTAGTTTGTCCGGATGGGTGACTCTCCTTTGCTTCCGGACCGGGGCAGGCGGCGGGTGTTCGTTGCCTTGGGGGACTCGTTCACCGAGGGCGTGGGCGACCGGAGTTCAGGGCTGCCGAACGGGGTGCGTGGCTGGGCTGACCGGGTGGCGGAGAAGCTGGCCAAGGCAGAACCGGGCTGGCATTACGCCAACCTGGCCATCAGGAGCAAGCGGCTTCGCCACATCGTGGATGAGCAGCTGGAGCAGGCGCTGGCCATGGAACCCACGCTCATCACCCTCTATGCCGGCGGCAACGACATCCTGGACTTCGGCACGGACATGGACCAGCTCCTCGCGCAGTACGAGGAGCTCGTAGCCCGGCTGGCGGCCACCGGTGCCACCCTGGTCCTGTTCACGGGGTTCGACGTAAAAGTGTCAGCGGTGCTGGAGCCGTTGAAAAAGCGCAACACCCGGTACAACCGGCGGGTCCGTGAGATTGCGGCCAGGTACGGTGCTGTGCTCGTGGACTACTGGTGTTTTGAGGCCTTTCACGACCGCAGCATGTGGGACACCGACCGGCTGCATATGTCCAAAGCAGGGCACAAGTACCTCGCCGCCCAGGTCCTGGACCATCTGGGCGTGCCGCACAAGATCAGCCTCAAGGAGTGGGAACCGCCAGCCAGGATGACGCTCCGCGACTGGGAGCGGCGGCAGCGGCGCTGGGTGAGTGACTGGGTGCTGCCGCTGTTTGGCCGGAAGCTCCGCGGCGTCACACTGGGCGACAACCTTGGCCCGCGCTGGCCGCAGCCCGTGAAGGTCCCGCGCAAAGGCGGCCTGAAAAAGCTGATGGAGCCGCGCGATTAGTCCAGCAGGTTCTCGAACCCCGGCGCAGTACGGTTTGCGGCGAATTCCATGACATCGAAGTCGGCAACGCCATGCACGTTGAATGGGTCCTTGGCCAAAGACTCATCGAGCGTCGGCCGGTCGGCTTTAGAGAGCAGCACGCCGCCCGTGCGCGGAACCTTGCGGCCGGCGGCGATGAAGACGCCTTCGTCAAAAGCATCCTTCAGCCAGTCCACATGGGCATCCAGGTGCTGGTCCACGATCTCTTGGTCAACCTTGTAGGTCAGGGAAACTACGTACATGACGGCCAGCCTACCGCCAGAGCCTTGGCCGCCCGGCGACTCGCCGCCGCCGGAACCGGCCTTGAACCGTCAAGCGTTAGTTCTCCTAGGATGGAGTAATGACCGAACCGCGCTGGCTCAACGCCAATGAACGCAGGGCATGGCTTGCCCTGCTGAGCATCAACACCATGTTGCCCGCGTCGCTCGATACCCAGCTGCACGCTGCCGGCAAGGTGTCGCTGTTCGACTACAACGTGCTGGCGATGCTCTCTGAAGCCGAGGGGCGCTTCCTGCCGATGAGCGAGCTGGCGGCCCGGACCAGCGCCTCCCTGTCCAGGCTCTCCCACGTGGTTACCAAACTCCAGAACCGCGGCTGGGTGGAACGCCGGCCGCATCCCGGCGACGCACGCGTCACCACCGCGCACCTCACCGAACAGGGCATCGCCACCATCGTGGAACTGGCGCCGGGCCACGTCGAATCGGTCCGCTCGCTGTTCCTCGACGCCCTGACTGAGCGTGATGTTACGGACCTCGCACGCATCGGCGAAAAGATTGTGGCCCGCCTGGACAGCAATCACTGGATCCTCCGCGAGCGGCAGCAGTAGCAGCACCCGGCCAGTCGCCGGCAGCAGCTCCCGGCGAGCCGGACAGCACCGGCCCGTCTTGGTTGCTCCCGGCAACGGGTGGCAGACTGGCTCCCATGGATTTCACGGCCCGCTACGTTGCCCTTGGAGATTCCTTCACGGAGGGCGTCGGCGACGACGACCCCGCGCGGCCCAACGGGCTCCGCGGCTGGGCCGACCGGGTGGCGGAGCAACTGGCCGTGGCTGACCCCGGCTTCGGCTACGCAAACCTTGCCATCCGCGGCCGCAAGCTGCGGCAGATCCTGGCCGAGCAGGTGGATGCTGCCATCGCGCTCAATCCCACACTGGTGACCCTTTACGCCGGAGCCAACGACATTCTCCGGCCCAAGATCGACATCGACGACCTGCTTGCGGACTACGAAAAGGCCGTCGGGAAGCTCGCGGCCACGGGTGCCACCGTGGTCCTGTTCACGGGCTTCGACGCGCGGGGCTCGAAGGTCTTCGGCACCATGCGTGGGCGTACGGCCATCTACAACGAACTCGTGCGCGGCATAGCCGGGGACCATGGCGCCCTGCTGGTGGACTACTGGCGCTTCAACGAGTACTACGACTGGGGCATGTGGGCCAAAGACCGGATGCACATGTCCGCCGCCGGGCACGCGAACATGGCCAAGCGCGTCCTAACGGTCCTCGAGCACGAGCACTCCATCGAGGTTCCGCCGATGACCCCCGTCCCGGAGCTCAGCAAGGCGGAGGCGCTGAGGGCCAACGCCCGTTGGGTCCGGGAATTCGCCGCACCGTGGGTGGTCCGGCGGGTCACGGGGAAGTCCTCCGGCGACAACCTCCAGCCTAGGTACGCCCAGCTCACCCGGCTCTAATTACCGCCGGAACCCGCCGGTCGCCAACAGCTCGCCATGTGTGCGGACGGCCAACGCCTCGATGTCCCACATGGCGGTGGCGCGGTTGAGCATGGGAACCCCGCCCGCCATGATCGCGGTTGCCAGCACATCGGCCGTGACCACGTCGGCTGCGGCGACGGAGACCTGTCGGAATTCCGCGGCCCCGGCCGTGACACCCCAGATGTGATCCCCGCGCTCAGCGGAACCGGAGGTGGCCAGCGCCGCCCGGGTCCCGCCGTCGGCCGTCTTTTCACCCAGCCGAGGCAAACCCAGCGCCGCCCCGCCCAGCGGGAATCCGGCGAGCAGGGTCCTCCGGTCCGCCGGGTCAACGATTCCCGCCCGCCAGGGCACATCGGTGCCGGGGTTCGGGGAGCCGCTGACCAGCACGTCCCCGCCGGCGTTCAGGCACCAGTTGGCCATGCCGAGCGCCAGCAGGGACATGCCGGCCTCCCGGATGGCGTGCCCCTTGACGATTCCGGAGAGATCCAGCGCCCCGTCCGGACGCTCCGGCGTGAACGACCCCTCGGTGAGGAGCCGCCACTCGGCCGCCTCTTCGTACCGCGCCCGCATTTCTTCCGACGCCTCCGGCAGCGCGAGTTCGCCGCGCACCAGCCGGCTCGCCTCCGAATCGGGGCGGTAGAGGCTGAAGATACTGTCCAGTTCCGTGAACAGGCATTCGACGACGGCGGTCGCCGCTTCCAGCTCATCCGCCGCCGCTTGGGGTGCTTTGTGCGCGTCCGTTGGGACAGCCAGGCTGATGACAGTTCCCATGCAGGTGAAGGTCCGGGCCCGGAGCCGGTGTGCGGTCTCAGAGGTTTGCTGCATCGAGGGCCGCCTGGAGGGAGGTGAGGTAAGCGTCGCTGGTCACGGTGGCGCCGCCCACCGTCTGCACGTCGGCGGACTGTGCCTGAAGTACCTCGTCGCGAAGAACCGGGGCGGCATAGTTGCTGATCTGCACGGACCGGCCCTCGGCGTCGGTGAGTTTCAGAGCCGTGACGTCGGTGATTTGCCCGGCCTTCACGGTGATCTGGACCTGCACGGTGCCAAAGCGGGTCTGGACCACATCGCCGTCGTACGTGCCGCCGGCCTTGGCCGCCGCCCCGGGGGCTCCGGATGTGCCGGATGCGCCCGCGGCTCCCGAACTGCCCGTCGTCCCGGAATTGCCGGTCGTCCCGGACGATGCCGCGGATTCAGACGACGCTGCGCCGCTGCTGTCAGTGATTCCCGTCCCCGAAGCCTGATTTCCCGTTGCCGCGGCCGCAACCGCGCTGCGGGTATCGGACACATGGACACCTGATTGCCAGCCGACCAGGAGGATGCCGGCCGAAGCCAAGGCGGCTGAAACTGCTGCTCTTATTCTCACCAGTCGAACCTTTCGTGATGGAGCTGATCTTCATGGACGCCGGCGGCGCGGGCGGCGTTCAGGACGTTGCCTGCCCACCGCGAGGGCCCGCATATATAGACGTCGGCGAGGGCGATTTCCGGGACGTAGTCCGCCAGGGCATACCCGGCCCGGTGTTCGGAGGCCGGAAGCCAGCTGTCAGGTGAACCGGGGTCCCGTCCGCCGGTCAGGTGGAACAGGGTGGCGCCGCGCTGCCGGCACAGTTCGAGGATTTCCTCGCCCAGGTAGAGCTCCTGGTTGCTGTGCCCGCGGAGCAGGACCGTGGCCTGGCCGGGGGCGAAAGGGGTGGTCTCCAGGAGGGCCCGCAACGGCGTAATACCTATGCCGGCGCCGATCATGACCACATGGTCCTTGCTGCGTGCGGCGGAGCTGAAGAGTCCGTAGGGCCCTTCGACGGCCACCTTCGTTCCGCGCCGCAGCGTCAGCAGTTGCGCGGAGCCCCGGCCCAGATCACGAACCGTGATCCGCAATCTCCCATGGCCATCAGGTCCTGTCCGCACCGGCTCCGCAGACAGACTGAACGGATGCGGATGCCACCACAGCCCCGGGGCGAGGAAGCGCCAGATGAAGAACCGTCCGCCGTTGCCGGCCAGCGAGCCGAGCTGCAGGCCGCTCATTTCGATGTTGACCACCCCGGGGGCCACGGAGGTGACGCGCTCAACCGTGAGCTGATGCCTGAAGGTTGCCCGTACAGGCTGGATGATCCGGTAGTACAGCAGGGCAGCTCCGGTGGCGATGCAGATCGCGAGCCAGTACCAGCGCTGCCAGGTGCCGACGGCGAACAGGCCGCCCACGCTGAACTGGTGCGGCAGCGAGGTGAGCACGGCAGCATAGGTGAGCAGGTGCACGGCGTACCAGAATTCGTAGGGAAACCGCCGGCGGACCGCCACCAGGGACGTGACCACAACCGCGATGAAGAGGGCCAGGGAGATGAAGGCGAGGCACATGTCGGGCACCAGCACCCAGAGCGCCACGGCTTCGCTGACCGGGTCGAGGCCTTCGGCCATGCCGTAGCCCACCGCGATGAGGAGCCCGTGGGCCAGCAGCAGGTACAGCGAGGGTTTCCCCAGCTTCCGGTGAAACTCCAGCGCCCGGTCATGCCCCACCGCGCCGTCAATGAAGGGAATCCTTGCCGCCAGCAGCAGCATGAGCAGCACCAGGTCCATTCCGGCAAGACCGGCAACGATGCCCAGCGCCGTGACCATGCCCGCGGGCGACGAAACCGCCGTCAGGCCGCCGTCGGCAAGCCAGAGCGCAACCGAAGCGGCCATCGAGGACCAGGCCGTTACCGTCAGGGCGTCCGCGCGGAGGAGCCTTCGCCGGTGCTGGCCGGCGAAACGGCCGGCCTCCCGAACCGGAGCGGAGCCGTGGGTCGGGCGCATCGGGGTGCCGGTCCCGGGGGAGGGCAGGAGCTGTGTGTTCATGGCTCAAGATTCCGCCCCGATCCTTTGCCTTTGCTGTGAAGAGCCTTCTTTCCGGATATGTCTTGGAAGAAGGCCCTCGCGACGGCGGGCGCTCTATCGATCGCGCGGCGCCCCTCGTGACGTCGGCGCTGCTTTATAGCACCGTTCCCCGCCGGATTGGTCTTTAATTCGGGTGTCTCGTAGACTTGGTTGGCGCTAGGTGGCGCGGAGCGTGTGCAATTGCTCCGGTTTGCGGTGGCTGTTGGCAGTATTCACAGTCCTGGAGGCCGGTAGTTAGGGGCTCAAGTTGCGTGCATTCCTGTATTCGCCCAGTATCCCGGCACTTCGCAGTGGCTTCCATTGCCAGGTGTTTGTGGCTCATCGTATTCCGCCGCAGTAAACCCGGTTCGCCGGCGTTGAAACGTGTGGACGCGTGAGGCTGGATGCGGACGCCGCCTGCCGCACGGTGAAGCAGAACTCTGCCATCCGTTTCATTCATTTTCAGAGGAGAGTCGTCATGGCAGCACACTGCCAGGTGACCGGAGCCGAGCCGGGCTTTGGACACAGCATTTCGCACTCGCACCGCCGCAACAAGCGTCGGTTCGACCCGAACATTCAGAAGAAGCGCTACTGGGTTCCGTCCCTGCGCCGTAATGTCACTCTGCAGGTTTCCGCAAAGGGCATCAAGACCATCGACGTACGCGGCATTGACGTTGTCGTCGCCGACATCCTGGCACGAGGAGTGAAGCTCTAGTGGCAAAGGACAAGGACGTACGTCCGATCATCAAGCTCAAGTCGACCGCGGGCACGGGTTACACCTACGTAACCCGTAAGAACCGTCGTAACGATCCGGACCGTCTGGTCCTGAAGAAGTACGACCCCAAGATCCGCCAGCACGTCGAATTCCGAGAGGAGCGCTAAACACATGGCTAAGAAGTCCAAGATTGCTCGCAACGAGCAGCGCAAGGTCATCGTTGAGCGTTACGCTGCAAAGCGCCTCGAGCTGAAGAAGACCCTGGTTGACCCGAACGCGACTGACGAAGCACGGGAAGCTGCACGCCTCGGCCTGCAGAAGCTGCCCCGCAACGCCTCCCCGATCCGTCTGCGTAACCGCGACATCATCGACGGCCGTCCGCGCGGTACCTTCCAGAAGTTCGGTATCTCCCGTGTTCGCTTCCGCGACATGGCTCACCGCGGTGAGCTCCCGGGCATCACCAAGTCTTCCTGGTAATACAGCACCGCTGATTCCAGCTGCTTGAGGAGGGCCGGCAACCATATGGTTGCCGGCCCTCCTTTGCGTTAACCGCGCTCGCTTGCGTGCTGGTTGGGCGCGGGTGACGCACCGCACAGGGCGGAATTACGACGGCGGAGGCTCACCAGAGTGCCTCCGCGCACCGTTTCGCCGCGGAAACGCGGGGATCCCATGCTCCTGCGAGGACGGTTTGCGGTGGGGCGGCAGCGAGTGTATTGTTTTCTAAGTCGCCGCGAGGGAGACAGCGAAGAGCTGGTAACCGCGGGCGGCCAAATCCCCGAAATCAAGGCCATGATCTGGTGACTTTTTAGGTCGCTTGGGTGTGGTGGGGCTGGTTTTCCTGCCGGCGAGAATCCTGAAACACGGATTTGCGTCGGGGAGTGAAACCGGGTAAGTTTGAAAAGTTGCTCCGGAGCGATCCTGAACGTTGGTTTGGGTGGTGCCGGGTGTGTCTGTTGTTTGAGAACTCAATAGTGTGCCA
>NZ_JAAOXD010000003.1:335438-356211 GCF_014694315.1 Arthrobacter ipis
GGCAGGTCCGTGCGCGGAGCCTCAGCGGCAACCCGCCCGCGGCCGCCGCGACCGCCCCGGCCGCCGGCCGTGGGTGATGCCTGCCGGCGTGCGCGCTTGCGCTCGGCGTTGGCACCGGTGGACTTGCCACCACCCAGCTGCGCCGCCTTCGTTGCGAGCAGTGCCGCACGGGTGCGGGGATCGATCTTGTCGGCCATTTCGCCCACCAGCTCGGCAACGATCGGCGAGCCAGCCGTGACGCGCTCGAAGCTAACCTCGACGCCGGCAGCCTTCATCAACTTCTTGACGTCGCTCTGCTGCTCCGGGAGGGTCAGCGTCACAACGGTGCCGTCCGAACCGGCGCGGGCGGTACGGCCTGAGCGGTGCAGGTAGGCCTTGTGCTCTGTGGGCGGGTCAACGTGGATCACAAGTTCAACGTCGTCCACGTGGACACCGCGGGCTGCGACGTCGGTGGCCACCAATACGCGGACGTCACCGGAGGAGAACTCGGCGAGGTTGCGGTCACGGGCGTTTTGCGAGAGGTTGCCGTGCAGGTCGACGGCCGGGATCCCGGCGTCGGTCAGCGTCTTGGCCAGCTTGCGGGCGTGGTGCTTGGTCCGCATGAAAAGTACGCGGCGGCCTGCACCCGAGGCGAGCTCGACGATCAGCTGCTTCTTGACGGTCTGGTCGTTGACTACCAGCACGTGGTGTTCCATGGTGGTCACCGCGGCCTGCGGATCGTCCACGGAGTGGGTCAACGGGTTGGACAGGTAGCGCTGGACGATCTTGTCCACGCCGTTGTCCAGGGTGGCGGAGAACAGCAGTCGCTGGCCCTGGCTGGGGGTCATGTCCATGAGCTTCTTGACCACTGGCAGGAAGCCAAGGTCGGCCATGTGGTCGGCCTCGTCCAGGACGGTGACCTCGACGGCTTCGAGGGTCAGGATGCGCTGGCGGATCAGGTCCTCCAGGCGGCCCGGGCAGGCAATGACGATGTCGACGCCGGCGCGCAGTGCCTTTTCCTGGCGCGCCTGGGAGATGCCGCCGTAGATCACGGTGGTGTTCAGGCCCATGGCCTTGGCCATCGGCTCGATGGTGGCGTTGATCTGGGTGGCCAGTTCGCGGGTCGGTGCGAGCACCAGGCCCATGGGGCGGCCGGGCTTGCGGAAGTGCTTGGCTTCCCGCTCAGCGAGTCGTGCTACAAGCGGGATGGCAAAAGCGATGGTCTTGCCGGAGCCAGTGCGGCCGCGGCCCAGGACGTCGCGTCCGGCCAGGGTGTCCGGGAGGGTCTTGACCTGGATGGGGAACGGCTCAGTGATTCCCTGGGCGGTCAGCGTGTCGGCGAGGGCCGTGGGCGTGCCGAGGGCAGCAAAAGTAGTCATATGCGTTTATCAGGGTCTTTCAGGCGGTATCCAGCGGATATCGGCCCCCTACGCCGGTTGGCCCAGGGGGTCGCCGAAGAAAAGTCAGGTGGTCAACCGGGCTGCTGCCATGTTAAAGCAGCGGCCGCCGGGACCAATAGCGTTCATCGACGCAGGATGTGCCTCTCACATGAAAAAAGCCCACTAAAAGTGGGCATCACTGCACATCAAGTTCCACCAGTCTAGCATCAGCCGCCCGCAGGCCCTTTCCGGCGCCGCCTCGGGGCCCTCTCAGATCCCTTTGCGGCTCAGCCGGGGACGCCGTCCGATGATGGGTGAGGCAGCTCACGGACAACAGTGGACGACATTTGAGACTGGCATGCTGGACATATGTCGAAGACTATTGCGGCGTTTCGCGCTTCGTGCGAATTTCCTAATAGCAGCGCCAACTACCGGCTGGACTGCGGGAATGCGCTTTTCCGGCGGGCCGCTTCGCCCGGTACGCGGACGCTCCACCTGCCCGCTACCGAGCGGCGGGGCGGCGCGGGCACCCTTTGCCGCGCCCCGCCGCTCATAGTCTTAACACCATCCCAACTGTTAGTTCCGTCACATCCGTAGCGGACCGACGCGGCCGGCACGGCACCTTCCCGCACGTGCCGGCACCTGTGACAAGGAAGAAGACTTGATGTCTGAACGCACCACCAGCATTTCCGTTCAACCGCCCACAGCGCATGCTGGATCCGGCCAAAGCAGGGAGCCGCACCTCGCCCGCGGACTTGGCAACCGCCACATCCAGCTCCTGGCCATCGGCGGCGCCATCGGCACCGGCCTGTTCATGGGCTCCGGCAAGACCATCTCCCTCGCCGGCCCGTCCGTCATCTTCGTGTACATGATCATCGGCTTCATGCTGTTCTTCGTCATGCGGGCCATGGGCGAGATCCTGCTCTCCAACCTGAACTACAAGTCCTTCAGCGACTTCGCCGGCGACATCCTTGGCCCCTGGGCAGGGTTCTTCACCGGCTGGTCCTACTGGTTCTTCTGGGTAGTGACGGGTGTGGCCGACATCGTGGCCATCGCCGGCTACGTGGACAAGCTGGCCCCGGGCACTCCCCTCTGGATCCCGGCACTGATCACACCCGTGGTCCTCATCCTGCTGAACCTTCCCACGGTCAAGGCCTTCGGCGAGGCGGAGTTCTGGTTCGCCATCATCAAGGTGGTGGCCATCCTGGCCCTGATCGCCACAGGTGTGGTCATGATCGCCACCAACTTCACCTCGCCGAGCGGCGCGGTGGCCAACCTGGCGAACATGTGGAACGACGGCGGCATGTTCCCGCACGGCATGTTCGGCTTCATCCTCGGCTTCCAGATCGCCATCTTCGCCTTCGCCGGCATCGAACTCGTGGGCACGGCGGCCGCCGAAACCAAGGACCCGGAAAAGAACCTCCCCCGGGCAATCAACTCGATCCCGATCCGTGTCCTGCTCTTCTACGTGGGCGCCCTGGTGGTCATCATGGCCGTAAACCCGTGGCGCAGCATCGACGCCGCCAGCAGCCCGTTCATCGGCATGTTCACCCTCGCCGGCCTGGGCATCGCCGCCGTCGTGATCAACCTCGTCGTCCTCACCTCGGCCGCCTCCAGCGCCAACTCCGGCATCTACTCCACCTCGCGCATGGTCTATGGCCTCGCGCAGGACGGCAATGCCCCGAAGGCCTTCGGCAAGCTGAGCTCCCGCAAGGTTCCGCAGAACGCGCTCCTGTTCTCCTGCATCTTCCTGCTGGCCGGCCTGGTCCTGCTGTACGCGGGCGACTCCGTGATCGGCGCCTTCACCATCGTCACCTCCGTGGCCTCGGTGTTGACCATGTTCGTCTGGTCGATGATCCTGATCAGCTACATCGCGTTCCGCCGCCGCCGGCCGGAGCTCCACGAGGCGTCCGCCTTCAGGATGCCGGGTTCGGCCTTCATGCCCTACGTGGTCCTGGCCTTCTTCGTGTTCATGCTCGTAGCCCTGGCCCAGGCCGAGGACACCCGCCTCGCGCTGGTGGTTGCCCCGGTGTGGTTCCTGCTGCTGGGCGCTGCCTGGTACTTCAACCGCCAGACGCCGCTGCAGCAGGCCCGGATCGAGGAGTGGAAGGCCGAGGGCACCAGCGTCCCCGCGGTCAGCTCCGGCAAGGCCTAGATCCTTCAACCAGAAAACCGCGCGAATCAGAAACCGCGCTGCGGCCGCCCCTGCGGTCCGCAGCGCGGTTTTTTCGTCGCCCAGGTCCAGCTCCCGAAAAATGGTGAGGAAGGTGTTAAGCGGAAATTACACAGGCAGCCGGGCGATGTAACACGTGCGGCGAAAGATGGACTCATGCCGGGCTGATGCCAGCGGCCGCAGTGTTCCTCCGCCGAAAGGATCTGACCGTGATCTTGAAGAACATCTTCCTTCAGGGCATCTTCCCGTTCGACGGTGCGGGGCTCGAAAAGGCCGTGCCCATTCACAGCCAGCTCTCCCATTTCGTCCCGGACGGCGTCATCAACCAGACCCTCTATTTCCGCGGAGGCAACTCCTCCGGGGAGCTGATCACGGTGGTCCTGATGCGCGACGGCGTGCCCATGCGGTACTTTCCGATTGCGGCCAGAGGCGACGTCCACGTCCCGCTCCGCGTTGTGGAAGACATCGACGGCGGTTCGTTGATCGAGCTGAGGCTGCTGGCGGACACGGGGGTCAGTGGATCGGTCGTGGTCGACATGGGCATGGTGGAGCACTGATGACCGCCCTGGCCAGCCGCACCGGGCGGAGCACACCGGGTGACACCCGGCGCCGGCTCGTGGTGATCGGCAACGGGATGGCAGGCGCCCGCGCCGTCGAGGAAATCCTCGCCCGCGGCGGCGCTGTCCAGTACAGGGTCACCATGTTCGGCGACGAGCCCTACGGCAACTACAACCGGATCATGCTCAGCCATGTCCTCTCCGGCGAGGAGGACGCCGGCGGAATTTTCCTGAATTCGCTGGACTGGTACCGGGAGAACGGCATCACGCTGCATGCGGGGGTCCGGGTCGAAAAGATCGACCGTTTCGCCAAGCTGGTGTTCTCCGACGACGGCCGGGCCACGCCGTACGACGTCCTGATCATTGCCACCGGCAGCCGCTCGTTCATGCCCGCCGTCGAGGGCCTGTACACGCCGGGCGGACGGCTGTTGCCCGGCGTGTTCGCTTTCCGGACCATCGATGACACCCAGGGCATGGTGTCGTACGCCCAGCAGGACCACCACGGCCGCGCCGTCGTGATAGGCGGCGGACTGCTGGGGCTGGAAGCCGCGCGGGGCCTGCAAAGCCACGGTGTCGGCGTCGACGTCGTCCATTCCGGCGGGCACCTGATGAACGCTCAAATGGGTCCCGACGGCGGCGCGGTCCTGCGCCGCAGCGTCGAAGCGCTCGGCATCAGGGTCCACACGAGCAGCCGGACCACTGCCATCCTGGGCGGTGACAAGGTGCGCGGCGTCCAGCTGCGGGACCGGCCGGACATCGAATGCGACCTTGTGGTGGTGGCGGCCGGAATCCGCCCCAATGTGGAGGTGGCGGTGACCAGCGGCCTGCCGGTGGAGCGGGCCATCGTGGTGGACGACCACATGCGCGTCCCCGACGAGGACGAGATCTACGCCGTCGGAGAGTGCGTCCAGCACCGCGGCGAGGTGTACGGGCTGGTGGCGCCGCTGTGGGAGCAGGCCGCCGTGCTGGCCGACCACGTCACCGGGGCAGATCCTTCCTCTGTCTACCTGGGATCCCGCACCGCCACGAAGCTCAAGGTGGCCGGCGTCGACGTCGCCTCCATGGGGCTGCAGGCCCCGGAACGCGACACCGACGAGCACGTGGTGTTTTCCGAGCCCAGCAGGGGCGTGTTCAAGTCCATCGTGATCCGCGACAGCAAGATCGTGGGCGCAACGCTGCTCGGGGACAGCCGCAAGGTGGCCTACCTGACGCAGGCATTCGACCGCGGGCTGCCGCTGCCGGAGGAACGCGTCTCGCTGCTGTTCGATCTCGGCGGACCCGGCGACGAAGCCGGCGTGGCCGAACTCGACGGCGATGCCCAGGTCTGCAACTGCAACGGAGTCAGCAAGCAGGTGATCGCGGACACCGTGAAGGGCGGCTGCACCGCGCTGTCCGGCGTCATGGACGCCACCAGGGCCGGCAAGGGATGCGGTTCCTGCAAGCTGCTGGTCCGGCAGGTGGTGGAGTGGGCCGCCGACGGCGCCGTCGCGGAGGACCCAACGGCCGCCTACTACGTGCCCGGCGTGCCGCTGGAGAAGGCCGCGCTGATGACAGCGATCCGGGAGCAGGGCCTGCGGTCCGTTTCTGCCGTGTTCGCGGCGCTGGCTCCCGGCGGGGCCGAGGACGCCAAATCGAAGATGGGGCTGGCGTCCCTGCTGAAGATGATGTGGGCGGGTGAGTACATCGACGAGCGCGATGCACGGTTCGTCAACGACCGCGTCCACGCCAACATCCAGCGGGACGGCACCTTCTCCGTGGTGCCGCAGATGAAGGGCGGGGTGACCTCCCCGGAGCAGCTCCGCCGGATCGCCGACGTCGCGGACAAATACAACATCCCCATGGTGAAGCTGACGGGCGGGCAGCGGATCGACCTGCTGGGTGTTCCGAAGGAGGACCTGCCGAAGGTATGGGCGGACCTGGACATGCCGTCGGGCTACGCGTACGGCAAGAGCTTTCGGACGGTCAAGACCTGCGTGGGGCAGGAGTTCTGCCGCTTCGGCACGGGGGATTCGACCAAGCTGGGCATCCAGATCGAGTCGCGGTTCCAGGGCATCGAGTCACCGGCGAAACTGAAGCTCGCAGTATCGGGCTGCCCGCGGAACTGTGCCGAATCGCTGGTCAAGGACGTGGGGGTTGTGGCGGTCGACGGCGGGCGCTGGGAAATCTACATCGGGGGCGCGGCGGGTGCCCACATCCGGAAGGGGGACCTGCTGGCCACCGTGGACGATCCCGGGACCGTGACTCTGCTGGCCGGTCGGTTCATGCAGTACTACCGGGAACGCGCCAACTGGCTTGAACGCACATATTCCTTCGTGCCGCGCGTCGGGATTGAGCAGCTCCGCGCCGTGATCGTGGACGACGCCGAAGGGATCGCCGCCCGGCTCGACGAGGCGATGCAGCGCTCCGTCGACAGCTACGCCGACCCCTGGGCCGAGCGCAACAGCCCCTTCACCCCGGGCCAGTTCCGCACGTCGCTCCCGCTCGAGGTACTCCCCCGGGTGCCGGTCCGATGAGTGCTGGGCTGCACGTCCTCGGACCGGTGGACGAGATTCCGGTGGGTGAGGGGCGCGCGTACAGTGTGGCCAGCGAACAGATCGCCGTGTTCCGCCTCCGGGACGGTTCACTGCGTGCCGTGTCGGCCGTCTGCCCCCACAAGGGTGGCCCCATCGCCGACGGCACCATCGACCGTGCCGTGGTCATGTGCCCGCTGCACCAGCACGCGTTTGAGCTGGAAACAGGCTGCTCCACCACCGGAGCCGGCCCCCTGCGCAGCTACCCGGTGTTCGCCGACGGCTCGCAAAACGTGGTGGTCCGGTTCCCCTGACTTGCCCTAGTTGGGCCCCCGATTCTATGGCAGGGTAATCCCCATGGACCACGAAGGGCACGACGGCGCCGCGCGCCATTGGGACGATTTGTACCGGAGCAGGCCGCGCGTGTGGAGCGGCAGGCCCAACCCGCAACTGGTGGCCGAGGCAGCCGGGCTGGAGCCCGGCACAGCCCTGGACCTGGGCTGCGGCGAGGGCGCCGACGCCCTGTGGCTCGCGGAGCAGGGCTGGACGGTGACAGCGGTGGACGTCTCCGCCGTCGCGCTTGAACGGGCTCAGCAGCATGCCGCAGCCTCGGGCGCAGGGAACCGCATCACGTGGCTGCGGCGCGACCTTGACGCCTGGGCCCCGGAGGAGCAGTTCGACCTCGTGTCAGCCCAATTCCTGCACTCCACCGAGGCCCCATGGCAGCGGCCGCACGGGGTGGCTGCGGATGCGGTGCGGCCGGGCGGGACTCTGCTGGTCGTCGGCCACCACCCCGACGGCCTGCCGCCCTGGCGGAGCATCTCGGACGAGGACAGCCGCGCCGAGGGGCACAGCCACTCGCACGGGGGCGACGGCCACGCGGGTTCGGGGATGTTTTTCACGGCGGAGCAGGCCGCGGCCGAGCTCGGCATCGCCCCGCCCACGTGGCGTGTGGATGTTGCGGCGAGCCGGGAACGGGAAGCCACCGGCCCGGACGGCCAGTCGGCCACGCTCGCCGACGCTGTGCTGCGAGCCACCCGCCTGCAGCCGCGCTCCTAGAAGGTAAAGCTGGAGCAGACCGCCGCGATCCAGCGCGACGCCGTGCCCACCTGTACTACCAGGTCCTCCCCCGCATCTGCCCCGGTTCCGGCTGCTGGGAGGGCACGGGCTAGTGGGCGACGCGGGGCGCTATGGTGACCGCGGCTGCGGCGATCACCGCGGTCAGCACGAAGACGCCGGTGAAGGAGGCCGCCGTCGTCGTGAACGTCGTGAACACGACTCCCGTGGAGGCGAGCGCGAGGGCACCGCCCAGGGAATCGGAAATGGACATCGCGGAGCTGTTGAAGCCTTCCGTGTCCGGCGTGGAAAGTGCCAGCGTCATCACGCTCAGCCTGGGATACGCCAGTCCCATGCCGCCGCCGGCAAGGACCCAGCCGGCTATCGCGACCGCGGCCGGCCAGCCAAGCGCGGTCGTCAGCAGCGCCACCGCAATCGCCAGCAGCACCATAACCGAGCCGGTCCGCACGGCGGCAGGGCTGGCAAGCCGCCCGCCCAGACGGCTCTGGATGCCCGACGCCGCGGCCCAGGCGAGGGCTCCGCCGGTCAGGGTAAGGCCGGCGAACGTTGGCGAGAAGGCGTAGCGCTCCACGAGCAGGTACGGCAGGTAGACCTCGGCACCGAAGAAACCGGCCGCAACCAGTCCGCGGATCAGGATCACGCTGGGCAGGCCCCGCCGGGCGGTGAGGGTTCCGCGCGGCACCAGCGGCCTGACGGCCAGCAGTGCAATGACGACGGCGGCCCCCGCCAGAAGCGGCCCGGCCACCGGAAGCCCGGAGGACAGGTTCAGGCCCAGCACCGCCAGCGCGGCCAGGGCCGCCCAGGCCAGCCGCCCCAGCGCCCACGGCACCTGCCCGCCCGCCGCATCTGAACCTTTCCCGTTCGCGGAACCGTTCCCGTGCGCGGAACCCTTCCGGTTCGTGGAACCGTTCCCGTTCGCGTTGCCGGACCGGACGCCGCGCAACGCGGGAAGGAGCATCGCCAGTGCAGGGAGTACCAGTACGACGACTCCGAGGAACACCCAGTGCCAGCTCGCCAGCTGGGCCACGAGCCCGGCGGCGAACGGCCCCACGAGGGACGGGATGACCCACGCGGCGGAGAAGGCGGCGAAGATCTTGGGATGCAGGACGGGCGGATAGACCCTGGCCACCACCACGTACAGGGCCACCGTCATGGCGCCGCCGCCCAGCCCCTGCACCAGCCTGCCGGCCACCACCGCCCACATGGTGCCGGCAGTCCCCGCCACCAGCAGGCCCAGCGCGAAGACCGCCACGGAGGCGAGCAGCGGGCCGACGGGCCCGCGCCGGTCGGACCAGTTCCCGGCGCCCACCATGCCGATCACACCGGTGGCCAGCGGACCCGCGAAGGCGAGCGCGTACAGGCCGGCCCCGCCAAGCTCCCGGCTCACCACCGGCATGACGGTGGTGACGGCGAGGGACTCGAACGCGGCGAGAAACACCAGGGCGCAGGCGCCCACGGTGACCAGTGCGTAGGGCCGCTGGAGAATTCCGGCGCCGGGTGGGGCGGACACGGCAGATTCGTGCACGGTCAGCCCACCAGCTCGGGGGCGCCGGTGGTCACGGCCACAACGTCACCGCTGGCCGTCGAATCGGGGTTGAGCATCCAGCCCACCCGCTTGACCGTCCTCAGCATGACCACGCTCTCCACCAGCTCGATGCCCGGGATGCGCTGCTGAAGGGCCAGCTCAGCGGTCATGACATCAGCGAGCGACTGCAGCCACATGATGATGACGAAGTTGGTGCGCCCGGTGGTGGAGGCGCTCAGCCGCACGTTCCGGAAGCTGCGGAGCTCCTCGGCCGCCGCCTCATGCTGGCCCGGCGGGACGTTGGCGAACCAATGGCAGGTCACCGGGAAGCCCGAATACCTCTGCGCAATCTCGCAGCGGAAGGAGAGGGCGCCGCTGGCAAGCACCCTGTTCAGCTGGCGCTGCACGGTTGCCGGATGCCGGTCCAGAGCCCTGGCGATTTCCGCCGCCGTCGCCCGGCCGTCCGTCGACAGGAACGGCAGGATTGCCAGGTGGCTGGCGGGCAGCGGCTCCCCCACCGCCGCCGAGGGTGCCGACGCTGCGGCCTCGGGACCGGCGAGCGCCCGGAGCGCCTGGAGCTGGCTCCGGTTGAGGACGTTGATGCGCCAGGCGTAGGCCCCGGTGTGCAGCCGCGTGGCCAGTGAGGTCGTGTATCTGACCAGCCCCTCGATGGCGTGCAGCTTCGACGCCACAGCGGTGAAGTGCTGCAGGGAGCCGGTGATGACCGTCAGCATCAGGTCCCGGTTGCTTGCTGCCTCCTCCACGGTGACGATCTCCGGCACGGCCGCCAGTGCCTGGGTGACCTCCGCCCGGCGATGGAGCTCGCACTCGACATCAACGAAGGCGAGGCACATCTTCTGCGGATCCCCCATCGGATGAGCCGTGACCCAAGCGGCGCCGGCAGCGGTGAGCCGTTCCCACCGGGCGGCCAGGGTGGTGGCGTGCACGCCCAGGACTTCCGCGGCGTCGGCCCAGCTCAGCCGCGGTGCGATCTGCAGGGCGTTGATCAGCGCGAGGTCTTCCTCCGTGACGTCCAGCGGTCCTCCCTTTGATAGGGGCATGCACAATTCCTGCATTTCGGCGCGGGCTTTTGCATCTTTCCAGCTCTTGGGGCGAATGTGAAGCAGGCCACTCCAGAATAGACCAACAGCACCGGACCACCAACGAGGAGAACACGTGCCGATCGCCGCAGGCGCCCACCACTTGCAGGAAGACCTTGCCCGGTTCCGCCACAGCCTGCACCGGGAACCCGAAATCGGGCTGCAGCTGCCGCGGACGCAGGAAAAGGTACTGAAGGCCCTGGAGGGCCTGCCGTACGAAATCACCTTGGGCAAGGAGACGACGTCGGTCACCGCAGTTCTGCGCGGCGGGGCTTCCGACGGCGCCGCTTCGGGCGGAACTAAAGGCACCGCGCCCGCCGGGCTGCCGCCTGCCGTGCTCCCGCCTGCTGTGCTCCCGCCTGCTGTGCTCCTCAGAGCGGATATGGACGGGCTTCCCGTGCAGGAGAAGACCGGCGTCGATTACACCTCCACCATCGACGGCGCCATGCACGCCTGCGGCCATGACCTCCACACCTCCATGCTCACCGGCGCGGCCACTCTTCTCGCCGAGCGGCAGCACCGCCTGGCGGGCGACGTCGTCCTGATGTTCCAGCCCGGCGAAGAAGGCTTCGACGGCGCCAGCTACATGATCCGCGAAGGCGTCCTGGACGCACCAGGCCAGCGCGTTGACGCGGCCTACGGCATGCACGTGTTCTCCTCCCTCGAGCCGCACGGAACGTTCTGCACCAAGCCCGGCGTGATGCTCAGCGCCTCCGACGGCCTGGTGGTCACCGTGCTCGGCGCCGGCGGCCACGGCTCCGCCCCCCACTCGGCCAAGGATCCCGTGACGGCCGCAGCCGAGATGGTCACGGCCCTGCAGGTGATGGTCACGCGCCAGTTCAACATGTTCGATCCTGTCGTCCTCTCCGTCGGCGTCCTGCAGGCGGGCACCAAGCGCAACGTCATCCCGGAAACGGCGCGCATCGAAGCCACCATCCGCACGTTCTCCGAAGAGAACCGGCAGCGGATGATGGACGCCGTCCCGCGGCTGCTCAAGGGCATCGCGGCTGCACACGGCCTCGACGTCGACGTGGACTACCAGCAGGAATACCCCCTCACCATCACCAACCAGGACGAGACGCACACCGCGGAAAAGGTCATCACCGAACTGTTCGGCGACTCGAGGCTCTCGCGGTGGGCCACGCCGCTCAGCGGCTCCGAGGACTTCTCCCGGGTCCTGGCCGAGGTGCCCGGCACGTTTGTCGGGCTGAGCGCCGTCCCCCAGGACGCGGACCACGCCACTTCCCCGTTCAACCACTCGCCGTACGCAACGTTCGACGACGGCGTGCTGGCTGACGGGGCCGCCCTCTACGCGGAACTCGCCATCCACCGCCTGGATGTCCTGGCCGCCGCCGGCGCCCGGGTCCCCGCTTCCGTTCCGGCTCTCTAGCCCGCCCATTCCAGGGAGACAACCATGACCGCCATCATCAACACCCAGCGCGAGGGCCGGATCACGACCCGCAAGACCATCATCGGCACCGGCATCGGAAACGCCGTCGAATGGTACGACTGGGCCATCTACGCCACCTTCACCCCCTTCATCGCCAGCCAGCTGTTCAGCAAGTCCGACCCCGCCTCAGCCGTGCTGTCCACGCTGGCGATCTTCGCCGTCGGCTTCGTTGCCCGTCCGTTTGGCGGCTTCCTGTTCGGCTGGATCGGTGACCGGGTGGGCCGCAAGGCGTCCATGACACTCGCCGTCGGACTGGCGTCGCTGGGCAGCCTCATGATCGGCATCGCCCCCACCTTCGCCAGCGTCGGGGCCTTCGCGTCGCTGATGCTGCTGGTGGCCCGGCTGGTCCAGGGCCTGGCACACGGCGGCGAGCTGCCCTCGTCGCAGACCTATCTTTCCGAAATGGCGCCCCGGGAACACCGCGGCTTCTGGGCCACCCTGATCTACACCTCCGGTACGGTGGGGATCCTGTTCGGCACGCTGCTGGGCGCCGTCCTGAACATGGCACTGACCACTGAGGTCATGAACGCCTGGGGCTGGCGCATTCCGTTCCTGATCGGGGCCGCGATGGGCCTGTACGCCCTGATCATGCGGTCCCGGCTGCACGAGACGGACGTGTTTGAGGGCGAGACCGCCACGGAGAAGCGCGCCCCGCTCTGGCCGCAAATTGTCCGGTACCGCAAGCAGGCGCTGCAGGTGATCGGCCTGACCGTGGGCCTCACGGTGATTTACTACATCTGGGGCGTCGTCGCTCCCAGCTACGCGACCACCGCCCTGAAGATCGACCGCGGCGAGGCTCTCTGGGCCGGCGTCATCGGCAACATCGTCTTCATTGCCGCGCTTCCGCTCTGGGGCAAACTGTCCGACCGGATCGGCCGCAAGAAGGTGCTGTTGGCCGGTGCAATCGGTTCCGCCGTGATGCACTTCCCGATGACGTGGCTGCTGAAGGATTCCGCCTGGCAGCTGGCCGTGAGCATGTCCGTCATGCTCATCTTCATCGCCGCGAGCGCCGCCATCGTTCCGGCCGTGTACGCCGAGCTGTTCCCCACGAGCATCCGCACCGTGGGCGTGGGCGTGCCGTACTCCATCTGCGTGGCGGTTTTCGGCGGCACTGCCCCGTACCTGCAACAGTGGCTCGGCACCACCATCCACATGCCGGACCTGTTCAACGTCTACGCGGTGGTGCTGCTGGCCATCAGCGTCGCGTTCATTTTCACCATCCCGGAGACCAAGGGCAAGGACCTGACGCACTAACCCCCAACTAAGTAGCAGCAGAGGGCGTTCCCAGCCGTGGGAACGCCCTCTGCTGCTACTTACATGAGATCTCTAGCCGCCGATGAACCTGTCCCGCCCTGCCCGGTAGCCGAACACCGCGGCCAGCGTACCCACGGCCAGGAACAGGAGCCCCGCGGCAGCGAAGGACCCGGTGCCCTGGTGCAGCTGACCCACCAGCAGCGTGCCGGTGGAGCCGAGCCCGTAGCCCACCCCCTGCATCATGCCGGAGAGGTGGGCCGCGGTGTGCCCGTCGCGGGTCCGGAGCATGATCATGGTCAGGGCGACGGCGGTGAGGCTCCCCTGGCCCAGCCCCAGCAGGCCCGTCCACACCCAGATCAGCTCAGGCGGGCCGAAGATGCTGAGGGCAAAGCCCCCGCCGGTCATGAGCGCCACCACGGTACTGATCACCCGCTGGTCGCGGAACCGGGCGGCGAGCGCCGGAGCGAACAGCGAGCCGAGCATCTGCAGCACAATGGACACGGACACAATCAGCCCGGCCGTCCCGCCGTCCACTCCGCGCTCGCGCAGGATCGGCGCGAGCCAGGCGAAGACGCTGAATGACATCATCGCCTGCAGCACCATGAAGATCGTGACCTGCCAGGCCACCGCCGATCGCCACACGTTCACGCCGTCCCGCACCGTTTTGTGCTGTCCGTGCCGCTGCCGTACGGCCACCGGCAGGAAGAGCAGAAGTACGACGGCGGCCGGTGCCGCCCAGAACCACAGCGCCGACGTCCACTGGCCGGTAGCGCTGAAAACGGGGTAGGTGAAGCCCGCGCCCAGGGCGGCAGAGGCGCAGATGGCCGTGGTGTAGAGCCCGCCCATCAGGCCGAGCCGGTGCGGAAAGTCCCGCTTCACCAGACCGGGCAGCAGCACGTTGCACAGCGCAATCGCGGCACCGCACGCCGCCGTCCCGGCGAACAGCGCCGGCAGGTGCCCCGCGCCCGGGACCCCGGCTGGCCGCAGGAGCAGACCCGCCGTCAGGACCGCCATGGCACCCAGCAGGACCCGTTCGGCGCCGAACCGGCGGGCCAGGACCGGAGCCAGCGGGGCGAAGACGCCGAGCAGGGTGACGGGCACCGTGGTCAGCACCACCACCGCCCAGCCGGGCAGGCCGGCGTCGGACGTCACCTCGGGAAGCACCGCCGAAAAACTGGAGAACACCGTCCTGAGGTTCAGGCCGATCAGCACCAGGCACAGGCCCAGGTAGGCCAGGGCCCGGCGACCGGTCACTCGAGTGGGTTCGGCGGCGGGAACGTCGTCGGCCTCTGCATCCACGAGCATGTCCGCGCTAACGGCTGGACGCTGCGGCAGGCCGTCGTTTTTGCGTGAGTTTTGGGCGTCGATCACCCGCCCATTCTTGCAGTTCCCCTGCGCGTGGCCGGGCCATCGAGCCAGGGGCACGGGACGGCGCCTCCCCGGGTGCGGTTATGCACATACGGATGAAGGACCGTTCCTGCGGGACCTGCCCGCCAATAGTCTGGTCGGCACGTGCACACCTAGCCCGCCAGCGGTCTGAGTCTGCGAGGAGAACCATGAACGTTCAAGAAACACCGGCGTCCGGAGGTCCGCCGCCCGGGCGCCGTCTTGGCTGCCGGCCGCCTGACAGGTCGGGCATGGGAGTGGCCAGCCTCGTGTGTGGTGCGCTGGTCGTGCCCAGCGCGATGGTGACGATGATTCCTGCAACGTTCGTCATGTTGGTCACGCGTCCGGACAGGGGACGAAGCGGCGGGGAATGGGTCGCAAGCACTGTTTTCTTTACGGCGCCGGTGATTCTGGCGTTGCTCTCCCTAATTTTTGGGCTCGTCGCACTGGGACGGGCACCACTGCGTTCCACGGGTTTCAGAACCGGCGCTGCCGGCCTCGTACTCGCGAGCTTGGAGGCCGTCTTCATACTCTTGCCGTCGATCGCGCGGGGATACTAGCGAACCGGCAGCCCACCTGACGCCCGCCCTCACCCATCGACCGGTCAGCGCGCCCAGAGCGGCCACAGGCGCTCGGCCCGGCGGCGGACCTGGGAGTAAGGCACATCCGCACTTTTGGCCTGCTCGAAGATGCTCAACCCCAACATTGACGTGGCAAGCGCACGGACCGTGTGGAACCGGTTTTCGAAGAGGCTTCGTTCACTGATCCAGGACACCGCGTCGGCTTCCGGCTTCCACCGTTCCGTGTACGTTTCGGCCGCCTGCGGCAACCGGTCCGGCGAACTGCCGGTGTCCCGGATGCACTGGTCCAGGACCATGGCTGATTCCATTGCCCCGTTCACTCCCTGTCCGATCGGCGGGTAAGGCGCGGCTGCGTCCCCGATCAGGACTGCTTTGCCGCCATGGAACTGCGAACAGGTGAGGCTGCGTCCGATGTGGTAGCACGTCCGGTTGGCGAAGGCCGATACCTGTTCGTCGCCAGCGAATTCAAGAACCCGGGGACAGCGCGTCTGCAGAAATCTGCGTGCCTCCTCCGTTCCGGAGAACCGGATCTTGTCCTTGGTTCCGATGGCACAGAACCACCGGGCCGAGTCCTGCCCGGCATCACCCCTTATGGCGCCCGCCACGCAGAAGGGCCGGGTCGACAGTCCATGAAGATAGTTTTTGTCCAGCCGGCCGCCAACCTTATCCAGTTCGATCATCGTGCAGTAGTTGGGGAAGGACTTGGACCTGACCGCAAACCCGGGAACCCGGGCCTGAAGCGCCGAGCGAACAGTGGAACCCGCCCCATCCGCACCCACGAGCAAGTCGAAGCTCCTGAGGATCGATTCCCCGGATCGTTGCCGGGATGTCAATGAACCTGTGACAGGGTGAACGCCTTCCACGTTGGTTTCGAACTCCATTGCGACCCTGTCCCTATATTGGTCCAGGACCGACATGAGCGCCCGGAGGATGTCGCCCCGCGATCCGGTCCACCCGGGCAATGTCCACTCCTCCGTTCCACGACCCGGGATTTTGAGGCCCCTAAACCGGAATATGCGGCGGTCGAACTCCGCCACGGCCTCAATGTGGCGGAGTGCCTTGAGCCCGTGGCCCGAGATGTCGATGGTGTAGGAACGGTCCGGATTGAACCGCGGCGCAATGTCTGGAGGGACGTCGCGTTCGATGACGGTGGCGGACAGCCCGCGCCGGGCCAGGGAAATTGCGAGTACCAGCCCGGCCGGTCCCGCCCCGAGGATGGCAATGGTGCCGGGGGAAGTCGCGGGTTCAGAGAGGAATGAAGATGGTTCCATGGCGTTTCCTGAAGCTGCGTTGTTATGCATTCATCCGCCGTCACGGCGGGAAGACGTCCGCACGGACGGGCGGCGGCCCATGACCGTTTCACTTGGGCAGCCGGCGGAATAGCAACACTGTACGCCGCCCTGCTGCACGGCGTAACTGGCTTGGGCCGCCGAAAACCGCCGGTATTCTGGAGGGGATGAGCGAATCTCCGGAATCCCCCCAGCCGCCGGCAAACCCGAACCAGCCCCGGCCGGTCACGCCGGGAAGCCAGGCGTCCTACGGAACCTACGGCGGACGGCCAGTCAGCTTCGTTCGGCGCGGAACCCGGCTGCAGGGGCGCCGCCAGGCGGCCTGGGAGGAGCACTCCGGCCGCTGGGCCATCGACGTGCCCCGCCATATTGCCAATACCTCGGTCCACCCCGACTACACGTTTGATGCCGAAGCCGAGTTCGGGCGCAAGGCACCGCTGATCGTGGAGATCGGCTCAGGCCTGGGCGATGCCGTCTGCCATGCGGCGGAGGAAAACCCGGACACGGACTTCCTCGCCGTGGAGGTCTATACCCCCGGCCTGGCCAACACCATGATCAAGATCAACAGCCGCGGCCTGACCAACGTGCGGGTCGTCGAGGCGAACGCCCCCGAGGTGCTGGCCACCATGCTCCCGGCCGGCTCGGTCAGCGAGCTGTGGGTCTTCTTCCCGGACCCCTGGCACAAGTCCCGGCACCACAAGCGCCGCCTGATCCAGCCCGAATTCGCCGAGCTCGCCGCGAAGGCGCTGAAGCCGGGCGGCCTCTGGCGCATCGCCACAGACTGGTCCAACTATGCCGTGCACGTGCGCGACGTCCTCGCCGGATCGGCGGCCTTCGAAAACCTTCACAACGGCGAGCGCAGCGGTCCCGAAAGCCCCCTCACCCACGTGTGGCAGACCGGCGTCGAGTCGCTGGTGGGCGGCGCGCCGGTCAAGGAAGGACGGGCGCCCGTGAGCACGGAACACACGGGACCCAACGAGGGCGTCGACGAAAGAGGCGGGTGGGCGCCACGCTTCGAGGGCCGTATCCGCACCAGCTTCGAGAGCAAGGCGCACGAAGCCGGCCGCATGATCTTCGACCTCTGCTACCGGCGGGTTTAACCCCTTCGGGGCCTCTGTTCCCGGGCGCCGGGCCGTGGCACGATAAGCGTGTGGCGGAGTGCCACAGCAGCTGCCGGCGCGAAGGAACGATCATCAAACGAGAACTGAGGAGCGCAGCCGGCAGGGCCGAGGACGTCTCGAACTCGAAGCCCCTCGAAGTGCTGGCGCGCGGTGGATTTGCCGTGAGCGGCGTGCTCCATATCCTGGTCGGCCTCATCACCTTCGGGCTCGCCCGGGGCCGTGGCGGCCGCGCGGATGTGAGCGGCGCCGTGGCCGAACTTGCCAGCCAACCGGCCGGGCCGGTGCTGCTGTGGTGCAGCTTTGCCGGATGTGTGGCGCTGGCCCTGTGGCAGGCCGGTGACGCGATTTTCGATTTCGAGCGGTTGCCCACCAAGCACAAGGCCGGCAAGAAACTGCAGGCCGCAGCACAGGCTGTCGTGTACGCCGGGCTGGCATTCACGCTGGCCGCGTTCGCGCGCGGCGCCGGCAAGGACAACCGGGAATCAACCAGCGACTTCACGGTCAACCTCATGAAGGCCCCGGGCGGCGTCCTGCTTTTGGTGCTGATCGGTGCCGGGGTTGCCGTCGTTGGAATCATCTACGCGGTCCGCGGGTTCAAGAAGTCTTTTGAGAAGCACATCAATCCGCCGTCTACCCCGGGCGGGCGCAAGGCCGTCACCGCCCTCGGGATGGCGGGCTATGTGGCCAAGGGCGTCGCCCTGTTTGTGACGGGCCTGCTGGTGGTCATCGCCACCGTCACTGTCCACCCCGAGAAGTCGACAGGTCTCGACGGCGGGCTCCGCGCGCTCCGGGAACAGCCCTACGGCCTGTACGTGCTGGCCGCGGTGGGCGCCGGACTTATTTGCTACGGGGTCTTCACGGTGGTCCGGGCGAAGCTCGCCAAGATGTGAGCTCGCCAATGTGAGTCCGGCGGGTCAGCTCAGGCGGGATGGTTCAGGTGCCGGGCACGGCAATGACGGCAATGGTCTGCTGCCGGTCGTTCCGCACTTCGACGCTCGCGATGCTCGTGTACTGCAGCGGCGTCGCGCTGGTGACCCGGACCCTTCCGCTCGGTGTCGCCATCCACGCGCAGGCCCGGTCCGCAACTCCGGCACGGTCCTTCACCCAGAGTGAAAGCCGGCCGTTCTGGGGCAGACTCCGTCCGTCGACTGCCAGTTCGGTTCCCCAGGTTTTCTTGACCATTCCCACCGTGACCTGCAAGCCGGTATCGGCTTTGACCGAATAGCTGGCATCGGGCTTGTCTGCGGGGTCAAAGAGAGGCGCCGCCGCAAAACCCAGGGCGAGGCAGGCCGCGGCCACCACCCCAACGAGGGCTGTCAGTCGCCGTCGGGAATTACGACGGCGGGCCGCCAGTTGGTCAAGAATCGGCTGGGGGACGGGGGACGGGGCCGGTAACGCGGCATCGGAGCCGGGCCGGCTTGCCGCCGGAACGGCGAGCGCCACGGCGTCCGGGACCGGCACGGCATCCAGCAGTCCCGGCAGGGATTCCAGGTCCGACAGTTCACTGCTGCAGGTGCTGCACTGCTTGAGGTGCTCCTCGAAACGCAGCCTCTCTGCGTCGTCGAGCCCTCCCAGCAGGTACGCCCCCAGCAGCTCATGGACTTCCTTGCCGTTCACCGTTCCACACCCATTTCGTCGAGTATTGTCCGCAGGGCCTTCACCGCGTAGAAGGCCCTGGATTTCACCGTTCCGCTCGGAATATTCAACTGAACCGCGGCCTCGCCCACCGTGAACCGCCGGTAGTGCAGAGCCACCAAAACATCACGATGCTCCGCGCTCAACCGGAGCAGCGCCTCCTCCATCAGCACCTTGTTCAGCAGGTCGTCAACACGCCCCGTGGCTTCCTCCGGATCCGCGACGTCACGGTCCTCGGCTTCCACGGGGCGGCGCTGGGCTTTCCGGTAGTTGTCGATCATGATGTTCCGTGCAGTCCGGAAAAGGTAACTGCGCATGCTGCCCGTAACTGTGGGCGCCTGTTGCCAGACGCGAAGCACTGTTTCCTGCACGATGTCGTCGGCAAGATGCGGGTCGCGGGAGGCACTAAGCACAAACCGGCGCAGCGCCGTTCCGTGCTCGCGGTATATCGCTGCAACCAAATCCTCATCCAGCGGCATCTTCGGCCTCCCTGCAATGACCTATAAAGCCGGATCCGAGGGCCGGCCTTCCTGGCAAATACGACGCCGGCAGCCGGCGATAAGTTCAATTCCGGCCGGCGTCAGATTCTTTGAACCATTCTTCACCTTTGTGCGTCATTCCAGATAGCGCCGGTCTCTCAGTCTGCCGGCCCGAGCCAAGGAGCAGCACATGAAGAAGCAACTGAGCGTTGGCCTCGCAGTTATGGCCCTTGCCGCCTCACTGACGGCCTGTGGCGGCGGATCCGGCACAACAACCACCACCTCGGCGGCCGCCCCGGCCACCGAGTCGCCTGCGGCCACCGCCAGCACATCGGCCACCAGCGACAGCGCCACGGTGGACCTCAAGACGGCGTCCTCCAGCAAGGGAGACATCGTGGTGGACAGCAAGGGCATGAGCGTCTACTACTTCACGAAGGACGTCAAGGACTCCGGCAAGAGCAACTGCACCGGCGACTGCCTCGTGAAGTGGCCTCCGGTGATTGCTGCCACGGACACCCCCAAGGTCGAGGGTGTGACGGGCACGGTCGGCACCATTGATACGCCGGACGGCAAGAAGCAGGTGACGGTCAATGGCATGCCCGTCTACCTGTGGGAGAAGGACAAGGCCCCCGGCGACATCACCGGCCAGGGCGTCGGCAACGTCTGGTACCTCGTGGCACCCGACGGGACGATGATGAAGTAGGCCCGCAGGTTGGAGCCGGCGCCTTCTCCGGAGGCGCCGGCACTAGCATCGGAGCGTGGCGGATCCACACAATTGAAATCAGCGGCAAGAACCTGGAAGTCCATGGTGGACAGCAACCAGGCACTGCTGCTGCGGAAGTCAGGACACGACGTCTACTGGTGGGCGGAGCGGGGACACTCTGCCGGAGTGAAGAGCGATACCGAGCTGCGCGCGAATGGATGCGCACCGAGCACGGCTACGCCCAATACGCCGTGTCCTGGGAGATGTTCGGCTATCCCGAGTGCATGCTGCGGGACGCCGACGAACTACTTGATGGCCAGTACAGGGACCCCCCGAACCTGCGGCCCATTGCCAACACCCTCCTGGCATGGGCCGCAGCCCGTCCGGGCATGGAGATCCAGGTGCGCGAATTGGGAGCGCCTCAATGCGGTCAAGGTCAGTGCGTGATTTCTTCGACCGCAAGGTCCGGCTCACGTCGGAGGAAGATGTTGACCAGGAACTCCTGGACACCCTCGAAGCGGCACTCGAGCGGAACAGCTAAGGGCAACGCGGGGTCACTTACCGCCCATTCCGGG
>NZ_JAAOXD010000003.1:356221-526918 GCF_014694315.1 Arthrobacter ipis
CCACGAGGCGGCACGAGCCGAGCGGCGCCAGCGTGGCGCCGATGCGCCGCACCGCGCTGGGCGAGGCGGCGACGACGGCGGCCAGGGCGCCGTCGTCGACCTCGGCTTTCGCCTCTGCGGGCGTCAGCAGCGGCAGCGGGGCGGTGCCCTCACTGCGGGTTCCGTCCAGTCCTGCGCCAAGGCGGCGCGCCGGCTCGGCCGGGAAGTCCACGGTGGAATAGGCCACCACAGTGCGCACCCGGGCACCTTTCGCCGCAAGCCCCTGGGCCAGCGCAGGTGCCGCGATATCGGCCTGTGGCAGCAGCACGGCAGCAGGACCGCCGGGCCACCCATTGACGATCCCGGCGGCTGAATGTTCCTGCTCCGGCTCAAAGTGCACGGCAATCCCGGCAGCCTCAAGCGCCCTCCGGCTCGCGGGACCCACCGCGGCAACCAGGGTTCCGGCCGGAAGCCAGTCGCCCAGTTGCACGGCGCGCTCTGCCGCCTTTTCCTGCAATGCCAGGACGGTGGTGGCACTGCTGACCACGAGCCACTCAAAGCTGCCCGCACCCAGCGCCTCAAAGGCGTCGTCAAGCGCTGCCTGGTCCGGCGCGCGTTCGGCGGCCGTCAGCGGCAGCAGGAGGGGAACGGCGCCGGCCAGCCGCAGTGCCTCCGCGAGGGGCCCGGACCGCTCGGGGCTCCGCGTCACCAGGACGCGGCGCCCGTCCAGCGGACGTTCTTCCAGGGGGCGTTCTTTCAGGGGCCGTTCTTCCAGCGAACGCTCGCCCCCGCGGTGCTCCCCGCTCATCATTCCCATCCGCTGGCCGGCTGCGGTCAGGAAGCCGTCAGGTCCGCGATGTCCGCAGCCCCAGCTGCCAGCAGGACCTCGGCCAGTTCGATTCCGAGCAGGGTGGCGCCCACCTCGGTGAGTCCGTCGGTAGCCCGCTTGTCCCGCACCGAGGCGGTGCCGTCCACGGCGCAGACCACGGCTTCCAGGTGGAGCATGCTGCCCTTCCGGTAGGCGTACGCGCCCACAGGGGCGGCGCAGCCTGCCTCGAGCCGGGCAAGCAGCGCGCGTTCGGCCGTGACCGCAAGCCTGGTGTCGGCGTCGTCAAGGGCGGCCAGAGCCTGGGCGAGCACGCCCTGCGACCCCTCGGTGGAGCCGGCCCGGGGCGGCGCCTCGGCGGTACGGCATTCGATGGCCAGCGATCCCTGGCCGGCTGCCGGGAGCATGATGTCCGTCTCCAGGTATTCGGTGACGGTGTCCAGGCGGCCAATCCGTTCCAGTCCGGCGGCGGCGAGGACGACGGCGTCGAGGTCGCACGACTTCCCGTCAACCACTGCGTCGGTGGCGTTGCCGGGCAGCCCGGGCACCCGGCCCAGCCGCGTGTCCACGTTGCCGCGGATGTCCACGATGTCCAGGTCAGGGCGGACGGCGCGCAGCTGCGCTGCCCGGCGGGGGGAACCGGTGCCGACGCGGGCGCCCTTGCGAAGGTCGGCCAGCTTGAGCCCGTCGCGGGCGCAGAGGACGTCGCGGACGTCCACACGCGGCGGGGTGGCGGCCAGCGTCAGGCCCGGGGCGGAGCCGGTGGGCAGGTCCTTCAGGGAGTGCACGGCAACGTCGCACTCGTTCCGCAGCAGCGCGTCGCGCAGCGCGGCCACGAAGACGCCGGTGCCGCCCATCTGGGACAGCGAGCCGGTGAGCACGTCGCCGTCGGTCCGGACATGGACGAGTTCGACGTCGAAACCTCCGACGGCGGCCAGCCGGTCGGCCGTCTGCTGGGTCTGGGTCAGGGCGAGCTTGCTCGCCCTGGTGCCGATCCGTACCGTCACTTCGAGTCCTGCCCGGCAGCCGGGTAGGGGTCGTGCCCCTGGCCGACGGTGGTGTCGGCACCGGCAATCGTGGGCTTTTCGCCGCGGAAGTTTTCGCAGCACCCGGGGCGGCACACGTCGTACCATGGCCCGAGGCCGGTAACGGCCTGGCGGTCCGCGATGTTGTTGGCTACCATGCGTTCGCAGATCAGTTCGACGAGACCTTCGACAAAGCGGCGGTGCGTTCCCGGCGTGGGCACACGGGTGGCGGCGAGGCCGAGGTCGCGGCAGGTCTGCAGGGCTTCGGTGTCGAGGTCCCAGACCACCTCCATGTGGTCGCTGACAAAGCCCAGGGGCACGATGACGATGCCCGCGACGCCCTGCTTGGCGAGGTCCTCGATGGCATCGTTGATGTCCGGCTCCAGCCACGGGATATGCGGGGCGCCGGACCGCGACTGGTAGACGAGGGACCAGGCGGCGGACAGGCCGGAATCGGCTTCCACGCGGCGCATGATCTCCGCGCCGTTGGCGAGGTGCTGGGCCACGTAGGCGGAATCCTCCGCGAACTCACGGGGCTCATCCTCGGAACGGCCGGCGGCCACGGCATCCCGGGTGGGGATGGAGTGGGTGGCGAAGAGAACGTGGATGGGGGCGTCGGGCTTGCCGGCTGCGGCAAGCTGCGCGCGCACCTCGGCGACTCCCTCGGCGGTACCCGCAATGAAGGGTTCCACGAAGCCGGGGTGGTCGAAGTACTGGCGGACCTTGTCCACTTCCAGCCTGCCGTCGAGCCCGGTTTCGGTCAGGGCCATGCCGATGTCCTCGCGGTACTGGCGGCAGCTGGAGTAGCAGGAGTACGCGCTCGTGGTGAGCATGAGCAGCCGGCGGTGGCCGGCGTCGTACGCGTCCTGGAGGGTCTGCGGGATGTAGGGGTCCCAGTTGCGGTTGCCCCACAGCACGGGCAGGTCGATGCCGCGCGCGGCCAGCTCAGCCTCGAGGGCGGCTTTCAGCTCGCGGTTCTGCTGGTTGATCGGACTGATGCCGCCGTTGGCGCGGTAGTGGTGGGATACCTCTTCGAGTCGCTCATCGGGGATACCCCGGCCGCGGGTGACGTTGCGGAGGAACGGAATGACGTCGTCCTGGCCTTCGGGGCCGCCGAAGGAGGCGAGGAGGACGCCGTCGTATTCCTTGGGGGCCAGCCTGCCGGTCTCGGTGACAGGGTTCGCGGCGTCTTCCTGCGGGTCCAACAGACTCATGCTAGGACCTCGGCGATCTCGCCCGCGGTGATCCGCCGCCCGGTGTAGAAGGGGATCTCCTCGCGCACGTGGTTGCGCGCTTCGGTGGAGCGCAGGTGGCGCATCAGGTCAACGAGGTCCACAAGCTCGGGTGCCTCCAGGCCGAGGATCCATTCCCAGTCGCCGAGCGCGAAGGATGACACGGTGTTCGAAATGACCTGCGGGAAGTCGCGGCCCAGCAGGCCGTGGTCGCGCAGCATCTGGCCGCGCTCGTTCTCCGGCAGCAGGTACCACTCGTAGGAGCGGACGAACGGGTACACGCACAGCCACTCGGCCGGTGCCACGCCGCGTGAGTACGCCGGGGTGTGGTTCTTGGCGAACTCCGCTTCACGGTGCACGCCCATGGCGGACCAGACGATTTCGGTTCCCGCGAACAGCTTGCTGCGGCGGATGTCACGGATGGCCTGCTGCAGCGCCTCAGGCTTGGGGCCGTGCAGCCAGACCATGACGTCGGCGTCGGCCCGCATGGCGGAAACGTCGTAGCTTCCGCGGTGGGTGACCCCGCCCTCGGCCAGGCGCGCCACCAGGGCGTCGAAATCCTCTGCGGCATCGGCGCTGCGGAGGGCCTCGGCGGAGCGCTTGAAAACGGTCCAGAGGGTGAAGAACTGCTCGGCTGATTCTTCGGTTTTGGTGACAGATTCGGCAGGAGTGTGGCTCATGGTTACTATCCTGCCCCTTCCATGCGGCCTAAGTCGAAAAACTCAACTTCTACGCTGTGTAGAAGTGGCTAATTTCACAGCGACCGACGGATCCGTACTGCGGCCACACCCGCCGCCCCGGCAAGCGCGAGGAGCCCTGCACCCCACCACACCTGCGGCTCAATGGTTCCGCTCCGTGACACGCCCATGACGGCACTCTCTGCCGGGCCGCGCGTGTAGGGCGAGCCGATCGTGGCCATGTTGTTGGGACCCGCGAGCTGCGCCGAGCCCCAGACTCCGCCGGCAACGCCCGCGGCCGAGCGTCCCCGCAGGCCGGACCCGTCCGACAGGCCCGTGATCTCCTCGAACGGGCTGGCGTCCGCGGAGGGGGTTTCGGTGGCCGCTGCGCTTTGCGAACTGCCGGCGGCCGGAGTCGGGGATCCTGCGGTTCCGGTCGCCGGGGAGCCGGGGGCGGATCCAGCGGGTGCTGATCCGGCCGGGGAAGAGCCGCCGGCTCCGGCTGACGGTCCTGACAAACTGCCCGACGGCGTCGGGGTTCCCGACTGCGACGGCGCTGAGGTTCGCGATGAGGACTGCGTGCCCGAGGGCTGTGTTTCGTACGGTTCAGGGGCTTCCGGAGTCCCTGATGGCCGAGCTGGCCGGGAGGGCGTCGCCGTTCCGGAAGAGGTCGGGGCTTCCGAGGAGGTCGGAGCGGGCGACGGCGACGGCTCGGTGTGACCTGGACCGGACGGTGCCGGAGCGGCCTGCGTGGGCGTGGCCGAGGCAGTAACCGACGGGTCAGGCGTCGGGCGGGCTGTGAGTGTCACAGATGGAACCGGAGCCGGGACCAGCGGCGCCAGCGACGGCGGCAGCGATTTAGACGGCGCTTCCGAGGGCGATGGCTCGTCCGTTGGCGAGGGGTCGTCCGTCGGCGAGGGGTCGGTGCGGCCGGCTGCTCTGCCGTCCGACTTCCCGCGGTTCGGCTTGCCTTCTCTCTTGCCGTGATTGGACAGAGCCGCCGCCGCCCAGGCCTCGAGGCCCGCGTTATCGACAGTGGCACCAAGCCCCGTTCCGGCAGCAGCACCGCCCTGGTCGGGCTCCGCCAGCAGGTCGGATGCAGCAGCGTTGGATTCAGCAGCGTCGGACGCAGCAGCGTTGGATGCAGGAACCCCTGCGGACAAGACCAGTACCGCTCCGAACGCTGCCGCTGCTGTGCCGCGCCGAAGTCCCCCATGGAAACCAGTCAGCGAACGAAAACCATCGGACTTCTGATTGACCATAGTCATCGACCCTAGACACAATTTCGCGCCGGGGAAAACTTGCGGAAGGTCCTCCCGGAATGTATCGCGGGCGGCAGGTAAGCTGCCTCCCCGCAGCCGTCCGGGAGAGCGGGGACGCCTACGCCACGAAGGCCGTGACCTGTGTTTTCGTGTCCGCCACCACAGCCGCCAGCCCGTTGCCGGCCAGCCAGCCGCCGACCATCAGCAGTCCGTCCGTGCCGGCGCAGATCTGCCGGACTTCGGCGACCCGTCGCCGGTGCCCCACAGCGGCAAAAGGCAGCGCTCCAGCCCAGCTGACGACGTCCCAGTCCACCAGCGCCTCCCGTGTGACGGGCACGGTCAGCAGCGCTGACGCATCCTGCAAAGCCATGTCAAGCAATGCCTCTTCCGACGCCGATTCCGGCCCCGGTTCGGCGGCAGTCGCAGCGGCTGACGCACCCTCGCTGCGTCCGTAGGAGAGCCGCAGCACGTGCCTGCCGCGACCGGCTGCCTCCGCCACCCAGTCCCATTTGCCGGTGGCATGGGTGAGGGCCTTCGCCCGGATTCCCTCCGTTTGGGGCGCCACCAGGATTCCCGTTCCGCGCGGACGACGGTCCAGCGCGGGGAGGTCAACAACGAGTGTCACAAGCTTGACCGCAGGCCCGGGCCCGGGCTGATGCGCGGCGAGCGCCGGGACCGCTTTTCCGAGGAGCCGCACAGCGGATGGTCCGTCCAGGGCAACCACCAGGACGTCGGCCTTATAGCTGCCCTCCCCCGCCGCCACCTCCCAGCCCTGCGGGGTCCGTGCAGCGTCGGTCGCCACTGTCCCTGGCATCAGCTGCACGCCGCGTGCGCGGAGGTCCGCCACAAGCTCCGTGACGAGGGTGTGCATGCCGCCCTTCAGGCCGGCGACGGCGGAGCCCGCCTTGGCAGGCGTGGCTTCCGTTGGTGCGCCCTGCGTTGGCGTGGTTTGCGTTCCTGTCCCCTTGCGCTGGGCAGCCACGGCGGCGGCCAGCGAGCCGTGCCGGGCGACGCCCGCGCGCAACCCCGGCGCCACCATGTCCACGTCGAGCAGACCGGGGTCAGCCGAATGCACGCCGCCCACTACGGGTTCGACCAGCCGTTCCAGGACGCGGCGTCCCATCCGGGCCCGCACCAGCGCGGAGACGCTGGAAACCTCGGCAGTGGTTCCCACGGAGGCGGGCAGCAGTTTGTCCAGCGAGGCGCGCAGGGAGCCGCCCAGGCCCAGCGAGCGGCGGACCTCCGGGTCCCATGGATTGGCGGGGATGCCCAGCACGCCGGTCTTGGGAAGTTCGCGCGGTCCGCCCGGCAGCTGCACCCATGCGCCGCCGGGCCGCGGGGCAACGATATGTCCGCCCAGCCCGAGTTCAGCGGCGAGGTCGGCCACCGCGGAGGAGCGGGTGGCGAAGGACTCTGCCCCGCTGTCCAGGGTCAGCCCGGCGACGTCATGCCTGCCGACGCAGCCTCCCCAGGCTTCGGCAGCTTCCAGCACGGTGGTGTGGAGGCCCGCCCGTGCCAGTTCCCGGGCGGCCAGGAGCCCGGAGATGCCGCCGCCGACCACCAGTGCCGTGCGTCCGGCGACCGGAGGACTGCCCGCAGCCACAGCCCTTTACTCCGGGGAGACGGAGTGGATGAGTTCGACGACGCGCGTCAGGACGTCGGGGTCCGTTTCCGGCGGCACGCCGTGGCCGAGGTTCAGCACGTGGCCGGGTGCCGCCGCGCCCGACGCGATGACCTCGCGGACGTGCGCCTCAAGGACCTCCCACGGGGCGGACAGCAGCGCAGGATCGATGTTGCCCTGCAGCGGGACGGTGCCGCCCAGCCTGCGGTTGGCCTCATCCAGCGGCAGCCGGTAGTCCACGCCGACGACGTCAACGCCGACGTCGCGCATGGCCACCAGAAGCTCGGAGGTGCCGGTGCCGAAGTGGATCAGCGGCGCGCCCAGGTCACGGACGTGGTCCAGGGCGCGGGACGAGGCTGCGGCAACGAAACGGGTGTAGTCGGCGAGGCCCAGGGAGCCTGCCCACGAGTCAAACAGCTGGCCCGCGGAGGCGCCCGCCTCCAGCTGGGCGCGCAGGAACAGGCCGGAGGCATCCGCGGCCCAGTTGGCCAGCGCCGTCCAGGTCTCGGGGTCGGCGTGCATCATGGTGCGCGGGCCAAGGTGGTCCCGGGAGGGCCGGCCCTCCACCATGTAGGCGGCCAGTGTAAAAGGCGCGCCGGCGAAGCCGATGAGCGGGGTCTTGCCGAGCTGATCCACGGTCAGCCGGACGGCTTCCCGGATGGGTTCCAGCGACTCCTCAGTGAGGCGCGGCAGGGCGGCGACGTCGGCGGCGGTCCGCACGGGCTTATCCAGGACCGGTCCCACGCCGGGCACGATGTCGACGCCGACGCCGGCCAGCTTCAGGGGAATGACAATGTCGGAGAAGAAGATGCCCGCGTCAACGTCGTGCCGGCGCACCGGCTGCAGGGTGATTTCCGAGGCAAGCTCGGGGCGCAGGCAGGAGTCCAGCATGGCGACGCCCTCGCGGAGCTTCAGGTATTCCGGCAGGGAACGCCCCGCCTGGCGCATGAACCACACAGGGCGGCGGCTGGGCTTGCCGCCGCGGTACGCCGTAATAAGCGGAGAGTCAGCGGTGCGTCCGTCGCGAAGCGGATGGCCTGCGTCGAGTCCGGTACCGGCGGGGGTTACAGCGCTAGAAGTCATGCCTTTGATTGTGCCCAAATTCGCCCCCAAAAGATAACGACAGCCTGTCACCCGCGGCAGTCCCCTCAACGGGTGGCAGGAATCACAGGCCCGGAAACAAGGGATCCGGACAAAGGGTTGTTCTACGCGCCTACGAAAAAGCTATGATTGTCGTGCTGTGGTTCTTTTCTCATTGGTGGCTACACACGCCGACATCGACCTCGAAACCGTTGCTCAGCTAAGCAACGGTTCTTCTGGCATTGCCACGTCCGCCCTCGCCGGTTCGCCGGCGGTCAAGGGTGCGGTCGTCCTTGCCACCTGCAACCGCTACGAAATCTACGGCGAGGCGCCGCACGCCGACGACGTCGAGGCCGCACGCGCCGCGCTTGTCGGCCAGATCAGCGATTCGAGCGGGCTCAGCGAGCAGCTGGTGTCCAGGTCATTCAGCACCCGCACCGGCCCCGAGGTCACCGAGCACCTTTTTGCTGTGAGCTCCGGACTCGACTCCGCCGTCGTCGGCGAGCGGGAAATTGCCGGGCAGGTGCGCCGGGCCCTGATCACTGCCCAGCATGAGGGCACCGCCAGCGCCGGGTTGGTCCGCCTGTTCCAGGCCGCTTCCAAGACCGCCAAGGATGTCGGCGCGCAGACGGCCCTCGGCTCCCGCGGCCTGTCCATCGTCTCGGTCGCACTCGACCTCGCCACCGACCTTTCCGAAGAGACCGACTGGTCGAAGAAGAAGGTTGTGGTGTTTGGCACCGGCGCCTACGCCGGAGCCACCATGGCGCTGCTCCGCGAACGCGGCTGCCGCGACATCGCGGTGTTCTCGTCGTCAGGACGCGCGGCCACCTTCGTGGCAACGCGCGGCGGGACCGCCCTCGACGGCGACACCCTGCACGCGGCCGTCGCTGCCGCCGACGTCATGATCGGCTGCAGCGGCTCTGACACGAGGGTGGAAGCCGCCGAGCTCGCCCAGGTCCGCGCCGGATCCGCCCAGCCGCTGATCGCCATCGACCTGGCGCTCACCCACGATTTTGATCCCGCGGTCGGAGAGCTCGACGGCGTGGAGCTGCTGACGCTGGAGTCCGTGCGGCTCGCGGCGCCCCAGGAGCAGGCGGAGTCACTCGCGCAGGCCAGCAGCATGGTTACCGGCGCGGCCCAGGCGTTTGAACAGGAACGTGAGGCACGCTCCGTGGATTCGGCCATTGTGGCCCTCCGCCGTCACACCATGAGCGTGCTCGACGCGGAAATGGAAAAGGTCCGCGCCCGCCACGGCTGCACCGCCGCCGCCGAAGAAGTTGAGTTTGCGCTGCGCCGCATGGTGAAGCAGCTGCTCCATGTCCCCACCGTGCGCGCCCGCGAGCTGGCGTCCAACGGCCAGCAGGATGACTACGTCGCTGCGCTGGAAACCCTGTACGGCATCACCGTGGAGCAGCCGGCCGCCGCGTCAAAGGCCGAGTGCCCTGTGGACCACAGCGCACTCGCTGCAGGCAGCCTGTCGAATACAGGGCCCCTGCAGGACTCCACAATCCCGCAGGAAAATGAGCCACGCAGGAACTCCGCCTAGCATGCATATGTTCTGACAAACTGGACCCCACAAGCTTTCCATAGGTTCCCCGCGCAGCATTGAAGTTGCCCGTGAAAACCATATTGGGGAGCCATCATGAATTTTTCTTCGCCGGCGTCTGCCGTGCCGTCCCTGAGCCGCCGGCAATTCGGACTTATCGTGGGCAGTGGAGCTCTCTTGCTGGTAGGAGGCGGGACATACGGCATCGTGTCCCGCGCCAGACCCGGTGGCGGAGCCGGACTCTCCACAACCTTCGGCACACTTTCGCTCGTCGACGCCGGACGCCTGGCCAGGCTTGATGCGCAGGGGCGCCCTGCCGCCACGCCGCTCGCCTCGGCCGTATCGCAGGTCACGGACGGAACGCGCAGGGCCGCTGCAGCAAGCCAGCCCGGAATCCAGCGCGTCTCCAGCCGTCAGGGTGCCGCGGTGGACGACCACCACGGCGACCCCCTCCTGGACTCTGACTGGCCGCAGCCCGGCAACTTCACGTGGGGCGACGTCGTCGTGCTCGAAGTGGCACTCACCAATGTCCGGCCCGAGCCTGTCCTGTTTAGCCCGGGACAGCTGCGCCTCAAGCTGCTGCCCTCCGGCATCACGGTAGCCCCGCAGGACGCCGACCGCGGCCCCGGCACGATTGCCGCCGGCGCCACTGAGAAGGTGTGGATCAGTTACCTGGCCCCTCACGATTCTGTCGCCATGGAAATCGAGTACACGGGACTGGAGGACGATGCTCCGCAGGCCCTTGCGCTCCCGCTGCTGACGGTCGCCAAGGTACTCTCATGAAACGCGGCACCGGCTCGCCTGCCGTGCGTGCCAGCCTCCATAAACAGCAGTGAGGGAGGCTGGGTCAGTAGACCGGCTTCTGCGGCTCCACGTCGCGCACCCAGGCGAGGATGCCGCCGTCGAGATGGCTGACGCGCTGGTAGCCCGCCTTCCGGGCCGCTGCCAGCACGGCAGCCGAGCGCGTCCCGGCCTTGCAGTGGAACACGATGTCCCTGTCCTGCGGCAGCTCGCTCCACGCCTCGCCGGCCAGAATCCGCCCCTGCGGGATCAGGACGGACCCGTCGATCCGGACAATGTCGTACTCCCCCGATTCGCGCACGTCCACCAGGTCGAAGTCCTTCAGCCCGGCCTGCCGCGAGGCGAGCATCGTGGCCAGCTGCGTTGCCGTCACGGTGTGCCCGGAGTCGGCTGTCTCCGCCGGGGCGACGCCACAGAAGGCCTCGTAGTCGGTGAGTTCCGTGATACGCGGGGCGTCCGGGTCCTTGGACACCCTGATCTCGCGCCAGCTGCCGCCCAGGGCGTCGTACAGCGCCACCCTGCCCAGCAAGGAGCGCCCGACGCCGGTAATCAGCTTGACAGCCTCCGTCACCATCAACGATCCGACGGCCGCACACAGCATTCCGAACACGCCCCCCTCCCCGCAGGACGGCACGGAGCCGGCCGGCGGGGCCTCCGGATACAGGTCCCGGTACGTGGGCCCGTGCTGCTCCCAGAAGACGCTGACCTGCCCGTCAAAGCGGAAGATGGACCCCCACACGTACGGCTTGCCGAGGATGGCGGCGGCGTCGTTCACCAGGTAGCGCGTGGCGAAGTTGTCCGCCCCGTCCAGGATGAGGTCGTAGCCGGCGAAAAGCTCCAGGGCGTTGGTGGCATCAAGCCTGACGTTGTGCAGCCGGACGTCCACCAGCGGGTTCAGCTCCGCAATGGCGTCCCGGGCGGATTCGATCTTGGGCCGGCCCACGTCCCGCACACCGTGGATGATCTGCCGCTGCAGGTTGCTCAGGTCCACGGCGTCGTCGTCGATGATTCCGATGGTTCCCACGCCGGCGGCCGCGAGGTAGAGCAGCGCCGGCGAGCCCAGGCCGCCCGCGCCGATGACCAGTACTCGCGCGTTCTTCAGCCGGCGTTGGCCGAGTGCGCCGATTTCGGGAATGATGAGGTGCCGGGAATACCGCTCCACCTCTTCGGTGGAGAGCCCGGCCGCGGGATCGACGAGGGGGCCCGGGAGCGTGCGGACTGTATTTGCCGTGGACGGAGAAGCCATACTTCAATGTATGCCTGAAGATACCGCGCGGTCATATTACCCCCGGGTAAAGTGAAGTTAACTGCAAAGGAAAGAAGGCCAACAGTGGTTCATCATGCACCGGTTGATCGAACTCAGGCCGCGCAATCCAATGCCGGCCCGGGCCGCGCCGCCGGCCAGCGTTCCGCGAGGCTGCCGCGCGACGAGCGCCGGGCCCAGCTGCTGGCCGCAGCCCAGGAAGTTTTTGTCGCCAACGGGTACCACGGCGCCGCAATGGACGAGATCGCGGAAACGGCCCACGTCAGCAAGCCTGTGCTCTACCAGCACTTCCCGTCGAAGCGTGAGCTGTACCTTGCCCTGCTGGACAGCCATCTCGAGGCACTCACCGAACTCATGCTCGGGGCAATGAGCTCCACCACGGACAACAAGGAACGCGTGCAGGCCGTCATGCGTGCCTATTTCCGTTTCATTGACAGCGACGACCAGGCGCACCGGCTGGTCTTCGAGTCCGACCTGATCAACGACGCCGATGTCAGTTCGCGCCTGGAGACGTTCAACAAGACCTTCGCCGAGGCCATAGCGCGGATCATCGCAGAGGACACCAAGCTCCCCCTGATGGAGGCCCAGCTGCTGGGACGCGGGCTTGCGGGCATGGCCCAGGTCAGCGCGCGCTATTGGCTCGAAACGGACGGAAACCTCGACCTCGATGTCGCCAGCGACCTGATTTACCGTTTAGCTTGGCGTGGAATCTCTCGCTTCCCCAAAGAGACCTAGACTACAACTGAAACTACCTTTGAAATTTCAACCTTGACTGGCTGGGAGGCCTTGCTGTGGAAGTAAAGATCGGCATTCAGAACGTCGGCCGTGAAATTGTGCTGGAATCGGCTCAGGATGCTGACGCTGTGGCCAAAGTAGTGGCCGAAGCCATCGCCAAGGGCAGCGAGCTGCGCCTGAACGACGAGAAGGGCCGCCAGATCATCATCCCGGCTAACGTCCTCGGCTACGTCGAAATCGGCGCAGAGGAAGTGCGCCGGGTCGGCTTCGGCGCACTGTAGGCCGAGCAGTGCTGTCCCTTGTGATCGTGGTCCTGGTGACCGCTGCTGCCGGGTTCATCGTCTGGGCCAACGACCGGCGCCACACCAAGTACGGCATCCTCGTGCCGGCAGGCACCGCTGTTTCGGTGGGCGTGCTCGCCTGGATCATGTGCATCTGGGCGGGGCTGGGCTACCAGCCGGGCCTGACGTGGCTATCGTGGGTCCTTCCCATGGCGGCCGGAACGGTTGCCGCCCTGGCAGTGGCGGTCTACCTGGGCAGAGCACGCGCCAGGCAGGACACCCAGCGGCTGACGGCAGCGCTGAAAATCTAACCACGGCAGGACCAAGCCGGCGCAACGCCCCTGGACATCAGTGACCACCACCCAAGCGGGTGCGTGGTCACTGTCCTTTAACCTGCTTGTCCTTTAACCTGCTTCTAAATTCCTGAATCGGGTTGGCCTGGTGTGCTGGTGACCGCGTGCTGGGGCCGGTGGCACGACGTTTGCTCAGTACATCGGCGGATGTACCGTTGGGCTTATGCAGACTCTGACACATGCTCCGGTGCTGGCCCGGTTCGGGTACGCGGTCTCTGACCCGACGCGTGCCCGGATCCTGCTGGCATTGGCCGATGCGCCAGCCTACCCTTCCGACCTGGCTGATGCCCTGGCGGTGTCGCGCCAGAGCATGTCCAACCATTTGACCTGTTTGCGCGGCTGCGGCCTGGTGGTGGCGGTCCCGGACGGCAGGCGGGTGCGGTATGAGCTCGCCGACGCCCGGCTGGGCCATGCCATCCGGGATTTGGTCGGAGTGGTGCTTGCTGTGGATCCGGCGTGCTGCGCTCCTGACGGGACGTGCCTGGCATGAGCGCTGTGCAGCTGTCACTGGCGCCGGCGCGGCGGGCGGTCCTGAACCGCCGTATCCGCCTCTTCGCGGCGGCGACGATCACCTACAACGTGATTGAAGCCGCGGTGGCCCTGTGGGCCGGCGGCGTCGCGGACTCATCGGCACTTATCGGGTTCGGGCTGGACTCGGTAATCGAGGTCACCTCCGCCCTTGCCCTGTCATGGCAGTTCTCCTCCAAGGACCCGGAGCGCCGAGAACACCTCACCCTGCGGATCATCGCCCTGTCCTTCTTCGCGCTGGCAGCCTTCGTGTCCATTGACGCCATCCACTCCCTCACAGGCGGCGGGGAGGCCCAGCACTCGACCCCCGGGATAGTGATCGCCGCGCTGAGCCTGGCCATCATGCCTGTTCTGTCCTGGCTGCAGCGCCGGGCCGGCCGTGAACTGGGCTCCAAGACTGCTGTTGCCGACTCCAAGCAGACGCTGCTGTGCACCTACCTCTCCGCCGTCCTTTTGGTCGGTCTCGTCCTGAACAGCACGCTGAGCTGGTGGTGGGCCGACGCCGGCGCCGCCCTTGTGATCGCGGCGATCGCCGTCCGTGAGGGTGTCAACGCGTGGCGCGGGGATGTGTGCTGCACGGTCCCCGAGGCGGTGCGCGGTGAACACCAGGAAGCATCGTTTGGGCCTGCCGCGGACGGCTGCTGCGACGGCTGCACAGCATCAGAACCGGCGCCTGCACCGCAGGTACTGGGCCTGCCGCTGACCCGCTGGGACCACTAAGGACCGGATTCAGGGCTCGGGCCCTGGCCTTCCTCGGTGTGCAGGCAGAGCCGGTTCCCCTGGGCATCAGTGACCACCACCCAGTTGGGTGCGTGGCCACTGTTCATCTGCGCCCCCGTTGCCGCGGTCTTCTCCAGTACGGGTGCCGACTCGGCCTTGGAGCGGTGGATGTCCAGATGGAGACGGTTGTCGTTTGGCGTCGGCGTCTCCTGGAACCAGAGGCCGGGGCCGCGCCCGTAGGGGTCAACCAGGTCCCCGGACCGGCCCTTCCGGTAGCCGAGAGCTACCCGCCAGACCTCGGAAATTTCCGCCGCGTCAGCCGTGTCGATGCCGATGTCCACCGACCGGTACAGGCCGGGCTGGGCCTCGGCCCCTGCCGCTGAGGCGGCATCGCTGACGGAGGCGGCAGCGCGGGTGTCCCGCCTGGACACCTCCCCGCCGACGTCGTGGGAACTGAACCGGATGAACACCCGGTTATAGCGCCAGTCAAGGTCCGGGTGGTGGTCCGTGTCCTCTGCCACGCGTCCGACGGCGGCAATCAGCTCCAGTGCGGCCGCCGCCGTCGGCGTCTTATAGACAGTGACAAGCCCGCCGAGGCGGTAGCGCCAGTCGGGAAGGCCGGCGAGCGCTTCGTCGATCTGGGCTCGGGTGAGGATGTCGTCCCTGGCGGCCACAACTGACTCCTTGGCAGTACCGGCTGAGCCGCCCCACGCCGGAGCGGCAGGGATTGGCCGGACTTAGAGGAACTCCGCCCGGCCCTCCATGGCTGACGACGCCAAGGCATGCTCGCGGCGCGGGATCCGCCCGGCCGCACGCGCCAGCCTACCGGCGATGACGGCGTGTTTGAAGGCCTCGCCCATGAGTGCGGGGTTCTGCGCGCGGGTGACGGCGGTGGCCAGCAGCACGGCGTCGCAACCCAGTTCCATGGCCAGGGCCGCGTCGGAGGCCGTGCCGATCCCTGCGTCCAGGACCACCGGAACGGAGGCCCGTGACACGATCAGCTCGATGTTGTGCGGATTGAGGATGCCCAGGCCCGTGCCGATCGGCGCTCCCAGCGGCATGACGGCCGATGCACCCAGGTTCTCCAGCCGAAGCGCCAAAACCGGATCGTCATTGGTGTACGCGAAGACCTTGAAGCCGCGGTTGACCAGCTGCTCGGTGGCGTCCACCAGCTCCACGGCATCAGGCAGGAGCGTGTGCTCATCGGCGATGACCTCGAGCTTGACCCAGTCGGTCTCCAACGCTTCACGGGCCAGCTCCGCCGTCATGACAGCGTCCCGGGCCGTGAAGCAGCCGGCGGTGTTGGGGAGCACGCGGATGTTGTGGTCCACCAGCAGCTGGAACAGCGAGCCGGTCTCGGCAGGCGAGTAGCGCCGCATTGCAACTGTTGTCAGCTGGGTGCCGGACGCGAGCAGCGCGGCGCCGAGACCGTCCAGGCTTGGAGCGCCTCCGGTGCCCATGATGAGCCGCGAGGTCAGCTCCATCCCGTCAATGACCAGGCTGTCTGCTGTTTCAATCACTGTTTCTGCCATCGTCTTCATCCTCCCTGGACTGCCGTGACAAGTTCGATTTCGTCGCCTTCGGCGAGGGCGGTGGCGTACCACTGGCTGCGCGGCACGACGGCCGAGTTGCGGGCCACCGCCACACCCAGCCGCTGGCCGTCGGCGGCCTGCCCGCCGGCGGACAGTTGACGTCCCGTGACCTGGCTGACGAGTGAGGTGACGGAGGCGCCCTCGCTGACTTCCTGTTCGATGCCGTTCAGTGTGATGTTCATGCTGGTTCCTTGTTCTGGTCAAATGTGACGCGGGTCAACGTGGCAGTGCCCGCGGCGGGGCGGTGTCCCTTGGGGTGGTTAGCCCAGGATTGGGCTGAGTGCAGCGGCAGGTCCCAGAGGGTCCGGGAGCCCGGGTGAAAACCGGCCCGGCCGGAAGGCGGCCCAGCGCGGATCGGTAATGCCGTCCATGAGCTGGCGGCAGATGGCCGCGGCGGCCGGGGTCAGCAGGACGCCGTGGCGGAAGAAGCCGGTGGCGATGATGAGGCCGGCCACGTCCGTGCCGCCCCCTTGCCCGTGTGCCGGCACCCGGCCCAGCAGCGGGGCGTTGTCCGGCGTGCCGGGCCGTGCCCGGGCGGTGGCTTCGAGCAGCTCCAGTTCGGCGACTGCCGGCAGCAGCGCCTGGGCGTCGCGCAGCAGCTGGTAGACACCCCCGGCGCTGGTGCCCGGCACACCGTCCTCACGCTGGGTGGCACCGATCACCACCGTGCCGTCCCGGCGGGGCACCACGTACACCGGCACGCCCCGCACCATGCCGCGCACCGTTGCGGTGAGCAGAGGCTGCAGGTGCGCGGGGACCCCGAGCCTGAGGATGTCCCCGTAGACGGGACGCAGCGGCAGCAGCAGGCCTTCCGGGAGGTTCTGCAGGTGCGCCGCGGCCAGGCCGCTGGCCACCACCGTCTCGGCCGTCCTGACGGTTCCGCCGCCCGCCAGCCGAACCCCGCAGACCCGCGCGCCGTCCCAGAGCAGGCCGGCGGCGTGCTCGCGCACCGCGTATCCCTCCGCTGCCGCAATCTCCTGGCCATGGCCGGCCAGCTCGGCAGCAACCGCCCGTACGAGCTTCCGCGGATCCACCTGGTGGTCCGCCGGGATGTCGAGGGCGCAGGAGATCGCGGGGCTGAGCAGCGGCTCCCGGGAACGTGCCTCACGGATGGTCAGCGGTTCAACATTCAGGCCGTGGGCACGCTGCACGTCCCGCAGGTCCATCAGGGCCCGGCGGTCCGCCGGATCGGCACCCACCGCCAGGGTCGGCGTCGTCAGGTAACCGGCGTCTTCGCCGGCGGTGAGTGTGGCGGCAAACTCGGGCCATCGTGCGGAGGATTCCAGCATCAGTTCCAGGAGCCCTTCCTCCTGGTAATGCAGTTCGCTGACCGGGGCGAGCATGCCGGCCGCAGCCCAGCTTGCACCGCTGCCCGGGGCTTCATCGATGAGCACCACTGAACGCCCGGAGCGCCGTGCCTCCCAGGCGATGCCGTGGCCCACCACGCCGCCGCCAATGACTGCTACATCGGCCTCAAGCGCGCCGGACTCCGAGGCTCCCGCGGAGCGATCTTCGCCGCTTATTTCAGGGGTCATGCAATTCCTTCCCTACGCCGGTACTAACCGGATCAGGTCAAGCGGTCGGCTCTGACGCCCTCTCAGCCCTGCGTCTTTATGACAGCAGTAACGGGCTCCCGCGGTACCTGCCCAGTTTAGAGGAACTAAGGTGTTGCCATGACCGTGCACTCTGCCCACACCGCCGCCCGCCTGTACCTCTGCACCGACGCCCGCAAGGACCGCGGGGACTTTGCGGACTTCGTGGACGCGGCGTTCGCCGGCGGCGTGGACATCATCCAGCTGCGGGACAAGAGCATCGAGGCAGCCGAGGAACTCGAACTGCTGGAAGTAGTCCATGCCGCCGCCCGCAGGCACGGCCGGCTCTGGGCCGTGAATGACCGCGCCGACATCGCGTCCATCGCCGGCGCACCGGTATTCCACATCGGCCAGAAGGACCTGCCCCTGCGCGCCGCCCGGAAGCTGCTGCACGATTCAACGGTCATTGGGCTGTCCACCCACAGCACGGAACAGGTGGATGCCGCCATCGGCGCCGCCCACGGGCGCAGCGGCCTGGACTATTTCTGCGTGGGCCCGCTATGGGCCACCCCCACCAAGCCCGGGCGCGCCGCCGTCGGGCTCGACCTGGTGCGCTACGCGGCGGAGGCCGTCCGCACCGCAAACGAGGAACGGGTCGGCGGCCTGCTGCTGCCCTGGTTCGCGATTGGCGGGATCGACCGCACGAACGTGGAGCAGGTCCTGACGGCCGGAGCCAGCCGCATCGTCGTCGTGCGAGCGATCACCGAGGCGCCAGACCCGGCAGCAGCTGCGGCGGAACTGCTCGACGCCCTCGACGCAACGTCCCCGGCCGCCGTCTCTTAATCGGAGCGGCCCGGCACGCGGGCGGAGAGTCCTGTACCTACCCGCTCAGGCCCAGCTGGACCATCCGCCGGGAATGGTTCTCTGCGACTTCGGCGGTGATAGCCTGCACCAGCTCGCGGGCGGTGGCGTCCGTGGCCCCGGGTTCCGCCTCGACGAACAGCTCGCCCAGGAAGGCGTGGTCGTGGCCCACGCGCTGCGCCTGCGTGATCGCTTCGCCGAGGAGGCGGCGGCCCCACAGCGCCAGCCTGGACGCGAGCCGGGGGTCGTCCGCCAGCGCCCCGCTGAGCCGTTCCCGGAGCACGGCCGTGGCCTCTTCCGACGACTGGATCTGCTGGATGACATCCCGCGTTCCGGGATCCACAAACCGGGCCACCGCCCGGTAGAAATCCGCGGAAACTGTGTCCACCACATAGGCCTTCATCAGGGATTCGTACCAGTCCGCCGGGCGGGTCCGCTCGTGGAAGTGGTCCACGGCGGACTGGAACGGCAGCATCGCGTGTTCGACGTCGACGCCCATCCCGGCGAGCTTCGCGCTCACCAGTTCGTAATGCTGGAATTCGATGACGGCGATCCTGCCAAGCACGGCGCGGTCGTGCAGCGTGGGTGAGTAGCGGGCGTCGGACGAGAGCCGTTCGAAAGCGGACAGTTCGCCGTACGCCATCACGCCGAACAGGTCCGCGACGAAGCGGTCGTAGCGAGCGGTGTCAGCGGAGGATGTGCCCATAATCCAAGACTAACGGCGCAATTCGGGCTAACCTGATTTTCGTGTCACATCATCGTCTGTCGCCCAGCGTCCACGAGCAGACCAACGCGCTCGAGGAGGCATTGAGCGCGCTGCGGACGGAGCTGGAGCTTCCGGGGGAATTCCCCGAGGATGTGCTCAAGGAAGCTGAAGCAGCCATTGCGGACCGGCAGTTTCCGGCCCTTGACCTGACCGGGGTGGACTTCCTGACCATCGATCCGCCGTCGTCCACCGACCTTGACCAGGCGCTCTTCATCGAACGCCTCGGCGAGGGATACCGGATCCTCTATGCCATTGCAGACGTTCCGTCTTTCGTGCAGCCGGGCGGCGCGCTCGACGCCGAGACCCGCCGCCGGGGGCAGACTTTCTACGCCCCCGACGGCCGCATTCCGCTGCATCCGGAGGTGATCAGTGAGAACGCGGGCAGTCTTCTGGCTGGGCAGCTGTGCTCCGCTTTCGTCTGGGAATTCGAGCTCGACGCCGCCGCCGAGGTGGCGTCCGTGCTGGTGCGCCGGGCGATGGTTCGCAGCCGCGCCAAGCTTAACTACAAGGGGGTCCAGGCAGAACTGGATGCCGGCACGGCCCCTCCCATGTTGCAGCTCCTGCGCGAGGTCGGGCGCAAGCGGGTGGAGCTGGAGCGCGCCCACGGCGGGGCAAGCCTGAACATGCCGGAGCAGGAAATCGTTCAGCTTCCCGACGGCGGCTACCGGATCGTGGCGGTGCCCCAGCTTCCGGTGGAGGACTGGAACGCCCAGATCTCGCTCATGACCGGGATGGCCGCCGCTTCCCTGATGCTCAACGGCAAAGTGGGGATCCTGCGCACCATGCCGGCCCCGGATGAACGCTCGCTCAGCCACTTCAAGCGGCAGACCCACGCTCTGGGCAAACCGTGGGACGGGCAGGAAAGCTACGGCGAGTACCTGCGCACCCTCGACCCCACTGACCACCGGCAACTGGCAATCCTCCATGCGGCCGGAATGCTCTTCCGCGGAGCGGGGTACACACACTTCGACGGAACCGTCCCGGAGGACGCGGTCCAGTCAGCCATCGGCACGGCCTACGCCCACACCACCGCTCCGCTGCGGCGCCTCGTGGACAGGTTCGTCCTGGTCATTTGCGAGGCACTGAGCAACAACCGGCCCGTGCCGGCCTGGGCCCGGGCGGCGCTCCCCTCACTGCCCGAAATCATGGCGTACTCGGACCAACTGGCGGGAAGAATGGAACGGCTGGCCCTGGACACGGTGGAAGCGGCGCTGCTGATCAACCACATCGGGCAGGAGTTCGATGCCGTGGTGATCTCCGGGTCAAAGCCGGCCAAGAACGGGAACGGCAACGGAAACGGAGCAGGCACCGGGAACGGAAACGGGAAAGGGACCAACGGATCCGGCCCGTCCGGTGTGGTCCAGATCGCCGAACCGGCGGTAACGGCCAGGTGTGCCGGCGAAATGGAGCCCGGCACGAGGGTCCGCGTCCGGCTCATCTCCTCCGACATCGCCACCCGCGAGATCCACCTCGAGCTCGTCGACTGATCCGCTCCCGCGGCCGCACCTGTCCCCCGCGGCGGCCCGAGTCAAGGAAAACACGGGTTTGCCAGTAGACTGGCTAGGTAGTAATGGATGCCCGGTCGTTGATTTCCGTAAATTTGAATTCAACAAGCCCGCCCCTACGCGATCTTGAGTAACACCCGCCGGTCCCCAGTGCCGGCAACTAGATAGCCCGCGATCGGCTTCCACTGGAATTGCTTGCGCGCCTGAGCGTGCTCCGGAACGGCCCCCGCGGCCGGCCCGTTGAGCAGGCGGCGCCAATGCCCAAATGAATAAGGAAACTCCCCTGTGAGTGAATTGCATACCCACCAGCTTCTTTCCGACGATACCGGCACCGAGACCATCGAGCCGGAAGAAACCATCATCTCGGATGAGAAGCCGCACGAAATAGCCGAAAAGTCGTTTGCGGACCTCGACGTCCGCGCCGACATCGTCGAATCCCTTGCCGACGCCGGCATCACGCACCCCTTCCCCATCCAGGCCATGACGCTGCCGGTGGCGCTGTCCGGCCACGACATCATTGGCCAGGCCAAGACCGGCACGGGCAAGACCCTCGGCTTCGGCATTCCTGCGCTGCAGCGCGTGGTGGGCCGCGACGACGCCGGCTTCGACAAGCTGCCCGCACCCGGTGCACCGCAGGCCATGGTGATCGTTCCCACGCGTGAGCTCGCAGTGCAGGTTGCCAACGACCTGCAGACGGCATCCCGCAAGCGAAACGCCCGGATCGCCACGATCTACGGCGGACGCGCCTACGAGCCGCAGATCGACGCGCTGCAGAAGGGCGTCGAGGTGGTAGTCGGCACGCCCGGCCGCCTGATCGACCTCTACAAGCAGAAGCACCTGGTCCTGAAGAACGTCAAGATCGTCGTGCTGGACGAAGCTGACGAGATGCTGGACCTCGGCTTCCTGCCCGACGTCGAGACCCTGATCGCCGGCACCCCGCCGGTTCGCCAGACGCTCCTGTTCTCGGCCACGATGCCGGGCCCGGTCATTGCCATGGCCCGCCGGTACATGACGCAGCCCACCCACATCCGCGCCGCGGATCCGGACGACGAGGGCCTGACCAAGCGCGACATCCGTCAGCTCATCTACCGCGCCCACAGCATGGATAAGACCGAGGTGGTCGCCCGTATCCTGCAGGCCCGCGGCCGCGGCCGCACCATCATCTTCACCAAGACCAAGCGCACCGCCGCAAAGGTAGCCGAGGAACTCGTGGACCGCGGGTTCGCCGCCGCCGCCATCCACGGCGACCTGGGCCAGGGAGCCCGCGAGCAGGCGCTCCGGGCCTTCCGCAACAACAAGGTGGACGTCCTGGTGGCCACCGACGTCGCAGCCCGCGGCATCGACGTCGACGACGTCACGCACGTCATCAACTACCAGTGCGTCGAGGACGAGAAGATCTACCTGCACCGCGTGGGCCGCACCGGCCGCGCCGGCAACAAGGGCACCGCCGTCACGTTCGTGGACTGGGACGACATGCCGCGCTGGGGCCTCATCAACAAGGCTCTGGGGCTGAGCGTTCCCGAGCCCGTCGAAACCTACTCCTCCTCAGCCCACCTGTACGAGGACTTGGACATCCCCGAGGGCACCAAGGGCCGGCTCCCGCGCAGCAAGCGCACCCTCGCCGGCGTCGACGCCGAGGTCCTGGAGGACCTGGGCGAGACCGGCAAGAAGAACAGCCGCTCCGCCGGCCGCGATTCCGGCCGCTCCGGCAGCAGGGAAGACAGCCGCCGCGGCGGTGACGCGGGCAAGCGTTCGGGCGAGCGCCGCCGTCGTTCTTCAGAATCAGCGGCAGATGCCGGGACCGGCCCCGCCGCCGCTTCCGCTGCGACTGCGACTGTTGAAGGCGAGCAGCCGGCGCGCCCGCGCCGCAACCGCACCCGCACGCGCCGCCGCAACGGCGAAGTGGTCTCTGGCGGCGAATCCGCCGCAGCCGGCTCGCAGGCCGGCACCGAGGCCCCATAGCCTCAATGACTGAAACTGTCTGGGCGCCGGACGGCAGCAACCTGGTGGTGCACGCGGATAACGCGGACTTCCTCCCTACGCTGCCGGACGGCGCCTTCACACTCATTTACGTGGACCCGCCCTTTAACACCGGCCGGGCCCAGCAGCGCCAGGAAACAAGGATGGTGCTCAACGCCGACGGCGACGGCGACCGGGTGGGCTTCAAGGGCCGCTCCTATGACACGATCAAGGGCGCCCTGCACCGCTACGACGACGCTTTCAGCGACTACTGGTCCTTCCTCGAGCCGCGCCTGGTGGAGGCCTGGCGGCTCCTGGCCGACGACGGCACCCTGTACCTGCACCTTGACTACCGCGAGGTGCACTACGCCAAGGTGATGCTGGACGCCATCTTTGGGCGTGAATGCTTCCTCAACGAGATCATCTGGGCGTACGACTATGGGGCCCGCGCGAAATACCGCTGGCCCACCAAGCACGACAACATTCTCGTCTACGTCAAAAACCCGGCCAAGTACCACTTCGACAGCGCCGAGGTGGACCGGGAGCCCTACATGGCTCCCGGGCTCGTGACTCCGGCCAAGCGTGAACTGGGCAAACTGCCCACGGACGTCTGGTGGCACACCATCGTCTCCCCCACGGGCAAGGAAAAGACCGGGTATCCCACGCAGAAACCCGAGGGCCTGGTGCGCCGCGTGGTGGCCGCGTCCAGCCGCCCGGGTGACTGGTGCCTCGATTTCTTCGCCGGTTCCGGCACACTCGGCGCCGTTGCGGCCAAGATGGGGCGCAGGTTCGTCTGCGTGGACCAGAACCAGCCTGCCATCGACGTCATGGCCAAGCGGCTCGGGGCGCACGCCGAGATCGCCTCCTACCCGCCCGTTTAGATACCGGCCCAAGTGGGTAGCAGCTCAGCGCGTTCCCAGCGCTGGGAACGCCCTGAAGTGCTACTTACTTGGGTTAGCGGACGACGGCGGTGCCCGTGCCCAGCTCCTCGATCCGGTCGAGGACGTCCGGGGCGGTCAGGTTCTCGCCCAGCCTGTTCGGCTTGCCGAGGCCGTGATAGTCCGAGGATCCGGTCACCACCAGACCGTGCTGGGCGGCCAGCTTCCGAAGGAACTCCCGGCCCTCCTCGGGGTTGTCCCGGTGGTTGACCTCCAGGCCGGCCAGGCCGGCGTCGATCATGTCGTGGTACGTGCTTTCGCCCACCACCCGCCCGCGTGCGGAGGCGACAGGGTGGGCAAAGACGGGAACGCCGCCGGCGTCGCGGACCAGTTCGACGGCGAGGGCCGGCTCCGGCGCGTAGTGCTGCACAAAATAGCGCGAATGGGAGGTAAGGATCGAGGTGAAGGCCTCGGAACGGTCCGCGACCACTCCCGCCGCCACCAGGGCGTCGGCGATGTGCGGGCGTCCCAGCGTGGCCCCCGGCGCTACATGGTGGATCACGTCGTCCCAGGTCAGGGGGTAGTCCTCGGCGAGCAGCGTGACCATGCGTTCGGCCCGGGTCAGGCGGGCGTCCCTGGCCTTCGTGATTTCCTCGAGCAGGCCCGGGTGCGCGGGGTCGTGGAGGTAGCTCAGGAGGTGGACGCTGATCCCCTTCTCCGTCCGGCAGGAAATCTCCATGCCGGGCACCAGTGCCACGCCGTTGTCAATCGCCGCCCGCGACGCTTCCGCCCAGCCGTCCGTCGAGTCGTGGTCCGTCAGCGCTATGATGTTCAGCCCTGCCGCCGCCGCGGCCGCCATGACCTCCGCCGGTGACTCCGTGCCGTCGGAAATGTTCGAGTGGGCGTGCAGATCTATCCTCACCAGCCCAGCCTAGTAGATGGGGCGCCGCTGTGGCCGGGATGGGCGTGATTCTCCCTCCCGCGCCGGTGTTGGCCTAAGCCGCTCGGCTGGTGAGACTATTGGACGGTGAACGATGCAGACAACACCCACAATGGTGAAAACACAGGTTCCCAGCCCCTGGAAGAGCGCGTCAACAACCGCTCCCAGCGGCCCAGTTCCGCCGCTTTTAAGGCCTTCATGGCCAGCAACTGGGCGCCCGCGCCGCAGGTGACCCCTGAACGGGACGCCGTCGCCAGCCACGCCGCGAGGAGGCGCCGTGCCATCTCCGACCAGTTCAAGGGTGAACGCCTGGTGCTTCCGGCCGGGCCCCTGAAGGTGCGCTCCAACGACTGCGACTACCGTTTCCGGCCGCACTCGGGCTTCGCCCACCTCACCGGCCTCGGCCTGGACCATGAGCCCGACGCCGTGCTCATCTTCGAACCAGTAGGGGAAGGAAAGGGCGACGACGGCGGCAACCACCGCGCCACGCTTTACTTCCGGCCGCTGGCCGGGCGGGACACCGAACAGTTCTACGCCGACTCGCGGTCGGGCGAGTTCTGGATTGGGCCGCGGCCCACGCTGGCCGAATTTGAGGCCCGGCTCGGAATCCCCACTGCCCACATCGACGAACTCGAGATGGCCGTCACCAAGAACGTCGGCGCCCCCGAAATCGGCGGCATCTCCGTCCGTCTGGTGCGCAAGGTGGACGAAAACATCGACGCGCTCGTGGACACCGCCCGCTACAACACCGCCAAGGATCCGGACAACCTGGACCTTGGCGTGCTGGACGCCCTCGACGAGAAGCTGTCCGAGGCACTCTCCGAGCTGCGGCTGACCAAGGACGAGTGGGAAATCGAGCAGATGAAGACCGCGGTGGCCGCCACCGTGGAAGGCTTCACCGAAGTGGTCAAGGCCCTGCCCCGCGCCCTGACGCACTTCCGTGGCGAACGCGTGGTGGAAGGCGCCTTCTTTGCCCGCGCCCGCGAGGTGGGCAACGAACTCGGCTACGACACCATCGCCGCCGCCGGCAACAACGCCACCGTGCTCCACTGGACCCGCAACACGGGCAAGGTCAACGCCGGGGAGCTCCTCCTGCTGGACGCCGGCGTCGAGGCCGATTCGCTCTACACCGCGGACATCACCCGCACACTTCCGGCCAACGGCACGTTCTCTGACGTGCAGCGCAAAATCTACGAAGCGGTCCTGGACGCGGCCGACGCCGGCTTCGCGGCCGCCCGGATCGGCGTGAAGTTCCGCGACATCCACACCGCCGCCACCACCGTCCTCGCGGAGCGGCTTGCGGAATGGGGCCTGCTCCCCGTCTCCGTCGAGGAGGCCCTCGGCGAGGACGGCCAGCAGCACCGGCGCTGGATGCCGCACGGCACCAGCCACCACCTCGGCCTCGACGTCCACGACTGCGCCCAGGCCAAGCGGGAACTCTACCTGGACGGCGTGCTGCGGGAAGGAATGGTCTTCACCATCGAACCGGGCCTGTACTTCAAGCAGGAAGACCTCGCCATTCCCGAGGAGTACCGCGGCATTGGCGTGCGCATCGAGGACGACATCCTGATGACGGCTGAGGGCCCCGTGAATCTCAGCGCGGCGCTCCCCCGCACAGCGGACGACGTCGAGGCCTGGATGGCAGGCATCTACCAGGAGATCGACGCCAAGGCTTAAGGGTTCGGTTCCAGGCAACCGGCGCACGATGCAAAAAGAGACGGCCACCGGATGATCCGGTGGCCGTCCCTTTTCTGCTGTCCCGGGTTCTGCTGTACCTGGTTCTGCTGTCCCGGGTTCTGCTGTACCTGGTTCTGCTGTCCCCTGGCTACTGCTGCTGTCCGTCCCGGCCCTGGTCGGCCTGGTTCGGATCCACCCGTACGCCGTACTGCGGGCGGCCGTCCGGCAGGTCCGGGTAGCGGACTGCCGACGCCGGGCGCTGGCCGGTTGCCTGCCCGCCCTCTGCGTTCTGGCTCTGCTGAGTGGCACCGTACTGCTGGCCGTCCCCGTGCGGCTGCTCCCCGTCATACTGCTGGGCCTGCTGGCCTGTGCCATATTGCTGGTTGGGGTCCTGCGGCTGCCCGCCCTGTGCGGGCTGGCCTGTGCCGTGCTGCCCGCTGGCGTCCTGGCCGCGCTGGCCATAGGGATCGTTCCAGCCCGCCGGCCGCTGCGGCGCCTGTCCCTGGGACGGGCCCTGCAGGGGTCCCTGCGGCGGTCCCTGGTGCCGGCCCGGCTGCTGGTACGGCTGGTTCTGGTAGTCGTGCTGGTTCTGATAGTCGTGCTGGGTGTGCGGCGCCGGGCGCGCACCCGGGGTGGCGTCGGACGGCGTCATCGGGAGCTGCTGGAGCAGACGGCGCGCCTCATGGGCCGCCTCGAAGGCCACGACGACGTCGTAATTGGTGGCAACCACCTGGCTGGTGGACGTGAAGTCGCGCTTGCCGCGCTGCATGGCATAGGTGACGATCCCGAACAGCATAAAGAACGCCGCACCCATCAGCACCGAGCTGATGATCGAGAACGTCCCGCCCGCTGGCGTGAAGAAGGACAGCATGACGCCGACGAAGAGGCCGAACCACATGCCGCTCAGGGCACCGGAGAGCGCCACACGCGGGTAGCTGAGCCGGCCCGTCACCCGCTCCACCATCTTGAGGTCGTTCCCCACGATGGACACCAGATGCACCGGAAACTGCTGGTCGGCGAGGTAGTCCACGGCCTTTTGGGCGTCCAGGTAAGAGGTATACGAGCCGACGGTGTCCCCCGTGGGGACAGTCTTCGACTCGTCCGAGCCGTTGGGCGCAGCCTTCGGAGCACCAAAAATGTTAGCCATACCCCCATTCTTGCCCATAAGGATGGGTGAAAGCTGAAAATTCAGCTAAAAGAGAGCAGACTCGGTAGCCTGTAGAGGTGAGCACGAATCCTACCCGCGTCTTTGTCGCGCGCCTCTTGGGACTGGACGTCTTCGACCCGCTGGGCGACCGTCTGGGCCGGCTGCGTGACGTCGTCGTGCTCTCCCGCGGAACCCGGGGCGCCCCGCACGTGGTGGGTATCGTCGTCGAAGTTCCCGGCAAGAAGCGCGTCTTCGTCCCCATGACCCGCATCACCTCCATCGACCAGACGCAGGTCATCTGCACCGGCCTGGTCAACCTACGGCGCTTCGAACAGCGCGGCGCCGAGACCCTGGTGGTGGCCGAGATGTTCGACCGCCGCGTGACCCTGACGGACGGCAGCGGTGACGCCACCATCGAGGACATCGCCATGGACCAGCACCGCTCGGGCGACTGGTTCGTGAGCAAGCTGTTCGTCCGGCGCGGGCACTCCCTGGCGCCGCTGAGCAGGCTGCGCCGCAACGAAACCATGATCATCGACTGGGCCGACGCGCACCAGGGAGCCAAGACAGAACCGCAGGCAGCCACCCAGTTCGTGGCCAACCACGAGGACCTCAAGCCCGCGGACTTCGCCGAGGCACTGCAGGAAATGAGCGACAAGCGGCGCTTCGAGGTCGCAAGCGAACTGCAGGACGAGCGGCTGGCGGACGTCCTGCAGGAGCTGCCAGAGGACGACCAGGTGGAAATCCTCTCCGCCCTCGACGTCCAGCGCGCCGCGGACGTCCTGGAGGAGATGGACCCCGACGACGCCGCCGACCTCCTCGGTGAGCTGCCATCCGCCCAGGCGGAGGAACTCCTTCAGCTGATGGAGCCCGAAGGCGCCGAGGACGTCCGGCGCCTCCTCGAATACGACGAGGACACCGCCGGCGGCCTCATGACCCCCGTCCCGGTCATTCTGCCGCCCGAAGCCACGGTGGCGGAGGCCCTCGCCCACGTCCGGCGCGAGGAACTCTCCCCCGCCCTCGCCTCGTCCATCTTCATCGCCCGTCCTCCGCTGGAAACCCCCACCGGCCGGTTCCTCGGTGTGGTGCACATCCAACAGCTGCTGCGCTTCCCGCCGTTCGAGTCGCTGGGCAACCTCGTGGACAAGAACCTGGAGCCACTCTCGGACCTGGCCCACATCAGCGAAGTCGCGCGCACCCTCGCCACGTACAACCTGAACTCCCTTCCGGTGGTCAACCAGGCCGGCCGGCTGGTGGGCGCAGTAACAGTTGACGACGTCCTGGACCATCTGCTGCCCGACGACTGGCGGGCCAACGACGGCGAGGCCCCGGTCAGGAAGCTTGGTGGCCGCATTGGCTGAAAACACGGCAAAGGCAGCGCGACCCGGCGGAAAGCCGGCAGCCCAGGGAAGCCTGGACACGCCGCTGAGCGGCCGCCAGCGCATCCTCCCCAAGTTCTCGCCGAACCCTGATGCCTTTGGCCATGCGACGGAGGGTTTCGCCCGCTTCATGGGCACGCCGCAGTTCCTGCTGTACATGACAGTGTTCTGTGTCTTCTGGCTGGCATGGAATACCTTCGCGCCCACGGCCTGGCAGTTCGACAAGGTGGAACTCGGGTTCACGCTCCTGACCCTGATGCTGTCCCTGCAGGCCTCCTACGCCGCGCCGCTGCTGCTCCTCGCGCAGAACCGCCAGGACGACCGTGACCGCGTGTCCCTCCAGCAGGACCGCCAGCGGGCGGAGCGCAACCTGTCGGACACCGAATACCTCACGCGGGAACTGGCCTCACTGCGGATCGCGCTGCGTGAAGTGGCCACCCGCGACTACGTCCGGGCGGAACTTCGCAGCCTCCTGGAGGACCTGCTGGAGGCCCAGGAGGAGCTCCGCACACACGAGCCCTCCGGGCCCGGAAGCCATGAATCGCCGCGCGAACTGGTCCGGGAAAAGCTGAAGGAGAAGCGGGAGAAGCAACGCAACCCCCGCACGCAGCAGATCCCCAAGGTCAAGCCTGAAAAAACGCGGCAGGGCCGGGCAGCCCACCGACCCACCTCTCCCGAAAGCTGAGCACCACGGCATGAGCACCACCCTCCTCCAGGCAGTCAACGCTGCCCTGGCAACCGTCATCGATCCGGAACTCCGGCGCCCCATCACCGAGCTGGGCATGGTTGATTCGGTGGAGATCACCGACGACGGGACCGTCCGTCTGGCGGTGCTGCTCACCATCGCCGGCTGCCCCCTGCGCGACACCATCACCAGGGACTCCGAGGCGGCGCTGCTGGAAGTGCCAGGCGTCACCGCCGTCGAGGTGGATTTGAGGGTCATGACCCAGGCGCAGCGCGACGCCCTGAAGGAGCAGCTCCGCGGCCCCGGCGGCGAGCGGGGCATCCCTTTCAACCAGCCCGGGTCCCTCACCAAGGTATTTGCGGTGGCCAGCGGCAAGGGCGGAGTGGGAAAGTCCTCGGTGACGGTGAACCTCGCCTGTTCCCTCGGGGCACAGGGGCTGCGCGTGGGCATCGTGGACGCCGACGTGTACGGTTTCTCAGTGCCGGCCCTGATGGGAATCACCCAGGCCCCCACCCGCGTGGACGACATGATCCTCCCTCCCGTGGCGTACGGCGTGAAAGTCATTTCCATCGGCATGTTCGTCACCGGCAACCAGCCCGTGGCCTGGCGCGGACCCATGCTGCACCGGGCCCTCGAACAGTTCCTCACCGATGTCTACTTCGGCGACCTTGATGTGCTGTTCCTGGACCTCCCGCCGGGCACTGGTGACATCGCCATCTCGGTGGCGCAGCTGCTGCCCAAGGCCGAGATCCTGGTGGTCACCACCCCCCAGGCCGCAGCGGCGGACGTCGCAGAGCGCGCCGGCGCCATCGCCACCCAGACCGGGCAGACGGTGGCCGGGGTCATCGAGAACATGTCCTTCCTGGAAATGCCCGACGGCGGCCGGATGGACCTGTTCGGGACCGGCGGCGGGGAGGTGCTCGCCGAGAGGCTCAGCGGGTCGACCGGCACGGACGTGCCGCTGTTGGGCCAGATTCCGTTGGACATTCTCCTGCGGGAAGGCGGCGACTCGGGCAAGCCCATCGTCCTGGGCGGCCCGGACACTCCGGCCGCAGCGGTGCTGTCCGGCATCGCCGGGAAACTTGCGGCCAGGCCGCGCGGACTGGCCGGGATGAAGCTGGACGTCCAGCCCCGGTGATTGAGCCTGCCGAAACCAGGCTACGTTGCCTCGGAATCGAAGGGGGCCGCTTCTCCGTAGGGCAACTGCTCGATGGTGCGCGTCGGCCGCTCCTCAGTGGAGGAAGCGGCGGCTGATGCCGCAGCGGCTACTGCCGCCGGACCGCCGGCGCTGACCGGCTTGGTGTCGTCCTCGAGGAGAGCTTCCTTGATGATGCGCCGCGGATCGTACTGGCGGGGGTCATACTTCTTCCAGTCGACGTCATCGATGTCGATGCCGACTTCTTCCTTGATCTGCTCCCGCGCACCGGAAGCCATCCGGCGCACTTCGCGGACCAGGTTTGCCAGTTTCTGGGTGTATTCGGGCAGCCGCTGGGGGCCGATCACCAGAATGCCGATGAGCAGCAGAAGGATAAACTCCGGGCCGTTGATTCCAAACACTTTAGGAAGATTACCCTTTCCGGGGAGGCAGTGACGATTTCGACCCGGCCCGCGCCCCCTGAAGGCATGCCGCAGGGACAGGGAAGCGTCTCAAAGCCCCAACTGGCGGGCTATTTTACGCAGGCCGCGTTCGACCCGGTCGACGACAGTTTCCTGCGCCGCGGTACTGCCTCCGGCCGTGTCGGCCCCGGCGGCCAGGCCCGGACCGGCCATGCTTCCGGGCGCTGCGAGCATCGGCAAAGCATCGTCGGCCGAGGTGGCGGGCAGGTCCGACACGTAAGTGAAGGTGCTCCGTGGTGTCTGGTAGATCGCGCTCCATGGTGGCCCCGCCTTGACCCAGACCCGGCCGTCCGCCATCGCTCCCGGCAGGTCAGCGGCTACGAAACCGTCGCGTCCCGCCGGGTGGCCTGTCAGCGGGTTGACCGGAGACGGCGCACCCGGCGACCCCTGGTGCTGTTCCAGAATCCTCGCCGTATGCTGCCCGTCAGTGAGGCGCAGCTCCACGGTGGGCCTGCCTGCCAGTACCGTCGTGCTGGCAGATACGAGGCGGAAACCCATGGCACGCAGTTCAGGGCAGGTCCAGCCGGAGGACCGCAGCGCGGCGAGGCGGCTGTCTGTTCCCGCGGAATGCCCGGACTGGCCATAGAGCGAGGCCGTGCCCGCGGCGTACTGCCCGGGTTCACCGGCGACCGTGTAGGCTCCGGCGGCGACGGCCCCGGCCGCCACCACGGCTACCCCGCCGGCCAGCCCCGCCAGCCTCATCCGGCTGGGCCGGGCAACGGGGGCCGGCGCCATGGCTAATTGCTGGGTGCGGAGCAGGAGCCGCGCTGTCAGTTCGTCACTGGCGGCCGGGACTGCGGCAGTACGGAGCCGCTCAATGTACTGGCGCTGCCGGTGCAGCGCGCTGGCGCATTCGGCGCACGCACGGATGTGGTCCGCTGTCTGCGGGTGCCGTCCGCTGGCAAGCGGCGGCAACCCTGTGTTCTGTCTAAGCCCCTCCAGCAAGCGATGTAGCCGACGCATGTCGCCGATCAGAGAACGCCGGCGATGCGGGGCAGCTTCAGTCGCGGCTTGCGCGCCTGCTGCGGGCGCGGATCCCGGTGGGCAAGCTTTTCGCGGAGCATGGTCCGGCCGCGGTGAATGCGTGAACGCACCGTGCCCAGCTTAACGCCCAGGGCCTCGGCAACTTCGTCGTACGACAGTCCCTCAAGGTCGCACAGGACGACGGCGGCGCGGAAGTCCGGCGGGAGTTCCTCAAGGGCGGCCTGGACGTCGAGGTCCAGGTTGTTGAGTTCGAAGCTTTGCTCGGGGCCCGGTTCACGGCCTGGCAGCCGCGATTCGGCGTCCTCGGCCAGCGCGTCAAACCGGATCCGGCTCTTGCGCCGCGCCTGGTCCAGGAAGAGGTTGGTGGTGATCCGGTGCAGCCAACCGTCCAGAGTTCCTGGCTTGAAGTTCTCCAGGGAGCGGAAGACGCGGACGAACACCTCCTGGGTGAGGTCCTCGGCGTCGTACTTGTTACCGGTTAGCCGGTACGCGAGCCTGTACACCTTGGCGGAGTGGTTGGTGACCACTTCTTCCCACGTGGGCATGGCCCACTCGGCAGCTTGCTCTTCAGTTGCAGGGACAGGTGCCGCAACGGATGCTGACATCGTCCACTCCCCTCGTGGATGTAATAACGCCTGACGTGCTTTACATCATTGGTTCGGCGCCGATCACCACTTGGATGAGCGGATTATTATCATGTCAAAGTTGGCTGGGAATTTCCTGACTGCGGGGCCCCTCTTTGCTATAGGCGCAACTTTTGGACCGCATTTCCTGCCGGCATTCCGTAAATCTTCGTCACCCTCTGCCGGGCAGCAGAACAGTATCCGCCATCACAGGCGTGCCCGCTGTCACTTGCCCCTCGGGCGCCGTCCAACCAAGTACGCTGTAATAACATGCCCCCTGCCGCCCAGAAAGCGAAATCCATGAGCGCCGATAAGTCCACGAGCTGGTCCTATGCAGAAGATCTGCCTGCCGAGGATGAGGTCCTGCTGCGCGCCCGGGAGCGTTCGTTCGAACTTGGCGTGACACCCATCGGCCGTGGCGTTGGCGCCGTACTGACTGTACTGGCAGCGGCATCCAAGGCGCAGACCGCCGTCGAGATCGGTACCGGCGCCGGCGTCTCGGGCGTCTGCCTGCTCCGCGGCCTCGGTCCGCAGGCCGTGCTCACCACTATTGACGTGGACGTCGAGCACCTGAAGGCCGCCCGGGAAGCGTTCCAGGAGTCAGGCAGCCCGGCCAACCGCACGCGCACCATTTCCGGCCGCGCCGGTGACGTCCTGCCGAGGCTCACCGACGCCGCCTATGACCTCGTCTTCATCGACGGCGACAAGCCCAACTTTCCCCGCTACGTGGAGCAGGCCGTACGCCTGCTCAAGACCGGCGGCCTGCTGATCGTCAATGACGCTTTGGACAAGGACCGGGTATCCAACCCTGCAGCCCGCGACGCAACCACCGTTGTGCTGCGCCAGGTGGGCAGGGCAGTGCGCGACGACGACCGGCTGGCTTCCGCCATGCTCCCCACCGGTGACGGGCTGCTGGTAGCGGTCAAGAAATAGGCCGACCGACCGGCCGGTCCAGGCAAGCCCGGAAGACCAAAAAGGCAGGGCCCGCAGCTTTCTCGCTGCGGGCCCTGCCTTTACTCTTATTCGGTGACGCCGACGAGGCAGTCCTTGAGGTTGGCCGCCTCTGCGGCATTAAGTTCAACCACGAGCCGGCCCCCGCCTTCGAGCGGCACACGCATAATCAGGCTGCGGCCCTCCTTGGTTACTTCCATAGGGCCGTCGCCGGTGCGTGGTTTCATAGCCGCCATGAGGAATATCCCCTCCAGTAGTCCCAGGACCGAGCAGCCCGGCCGGGCTGAGTCCGCGTGGTCAAAACAATGCCGCTGTGGCGGCCCTTTGGGCAGCCGCCATGGCTGAACAATGCGATTGCTTTTTGTCCTTGCTTATTACCTATTATCCTGTAATTACCCGTCTGTAGCTAATCGATGGACAATCCGTTCAGATGCGGATTCCTGCGCCCTTCTGCGGCTGATCTGGGCAAACCCATCTGGGTACCTCCGGCCCGTCACGGCGGATAGTCCCCTCCGCCCGGCAGTTGCGCCCACGCCCAGAGCCACACCACCCACACGATCTGCAGCAGGACAAACATCGTGATCACCGTGCCACGGTAGGCCCGCGACCGGGAAACGAGTGCGGCAGCCAGGGCCAGCGGAAACAGTGGCAGCAGCATGCGGAAGGTGCTGGTCTGTGGATGCAGGAACACCACGAGGTACCCCATGTAGCACACGCACCACAGCCGGAGTTCTGTGCCCAGCCGGCGCACCGGCTGCGAGGCCATCAGGAGCCCGAACACCGCTACGAAGACGAACGGTGCCACGAGCCCCAGCACCGGACCGAACAGCTGGATGCCGGTGTCGAACCAGGGTATGAAGGGCACCAGGTCGTGTCCGCGCCAGACGGTCTCGGTCTTCGTGTACGCCGCGATGTCGCCGGTGGCAGCCCATGCGATGGCGGGCCACGCGAGGGCACCTGCACCGCTGACGGCGGTCAGCCCGGCGAGGGACCACAGTTCGTTCCGGCCGTGGACCCGGCGCCCCTTGGCGGCCAGTCCGTGGTTCCGCGCCTCGAACCAGGCCTCACCGGCGCGGAACAGGAACAGGATGCCGATGGTCGCCGCAAACGGAACACCCGTGGGCCGGGAAAGGCACATGGCCATGACCACGGGAATGGCCCACAGGTACCGCCGGCGGACCACCAGCAGCAGCGCAGCGGCCAGCAGCAGGAGGTTCAGGGATTCCGCGTAAGGCACCTGTAGCACCGGCGAGACGGGAAAGGTGGAGAAGAACGCGGCGCCCCACAGGGCCGGAACGTGGGCTGCCTTGGTGCGGAACAGCAGGTAGACCACCAGCGAGGCCGCCAGTCCGGCGAGCATCGCAATCAGGATGAGGGCGGCGGCGGGGCCCATGCCCGTGGCAGTGGAGAGCATCCGCCCCAGCGTTGGAAACAGCGGATAGAACGCCCAGGTGTTCTCCTGCACGTTGCCGGCCGCATCCACCGGCAGTTCGTTGGGGTACCCGCCGGTCATGACGGATTCGTACCACCGCGCGTCCCAGATGTTGATGAAGTTCCAGTAGTCGGGCTTGGCCGGGAACCAGGGGTTGAATCCCTGGTGCAGGGCGGCCGACATGAAGATGGAGGCACTGACCAGCCGCGCGGCCACGTACACCGCGGCCACTTGGGCCCACCACGGCCAGCGGGCCAGGCGGCCGCCGAGCTGTGTCGCGGCGGTCCGGAACGCCTTGTCCAGTCGTGTCCCGTCCAGTCGTGTCCCGTCCAGCCGTGTCCCGTCCGCCCGCGTCCCGTGATTCGGCGACGGGGGTTCGGCTTTTGCTGGCGGCAAGGGGCCCGGGGGCGGCATTGGGGAGCTCACGTCCGGTCCTCGGCGGCCGCGCGTGCGGCGGGGGCCGATTGTTGTCCCGGGGCCACCTGTTCGGCGGGGGCCAATTGTTCTGCGGGGGCCAATTGGGCGGCCGGCTGTTCGCCAGCGGCCAGTGGTGCGGCAGAGGCACGCAGCTGCTCGCGGAGGCTTTCTATTTCGGCGTTCCTGGCAGCCAGCTGGTCGCGCAGGTCGTCCAGCACCTGGTCCACCTGGTCCATCCGGTAACCCCGCAATCCCAGCGCAAACCGGACCTGGTCGACGTCGGCCGGTTTTGCGTTGTCGGGGAGCAGCACGGGCGGCAGGGACGCCACGGGTTCATCGAATCCGTCCTTGAAGCCGTCTCTTTCGAGAGGCGTGCGGGCGCGTTTCCTCCGCAGCATGCCCGCCCCGAGGTCGGTCCCGATGAGGGCGGTGGCTCCAATCAGGACGATGGCGAGGAAAACCAGGAAGAAACTCACACCACTAATCGTGCCAGACGCAGCCCCGCCGGCCGCCTTACCCAAGCGGCCGCTGCCCGGGCCGCCCGCCCGGGCTGCTGCTACTCGGGGCGCTGGTCCTCGTCGGAGGACGGCGCCCGGACATGGCCATGGAGGACAAAATTCACGGCTTCCTCGGGTGTGTCCACCACCTGGATGAGGTCCAGGTCCTTTTCCGAGACCATTCCCTCAGCCACCAGGGTTCCCCTGATCCATTCGATCATCGGACCCCAGAATGACGCGCCCAGCAGGACGATGGGGAACGAAGTCACCTTTTGCGTCTGGACGAGGACCATGGCTTCGAAGAGCTCGTCAAGGGTACCGAGGCCGCCGGGAAGAACAATGAAGCCCTGGGCGTACTTCACGAACATGGTCTTCCGCGCGAAGAAATAGCGGAAGTTGATGCCGAGGTCCACCCACTGGTTCAGGCCCTGCTCGAACGGCAGCTCGATGCCGAGGCCAACGGAAACGCCGTTGCCTTCCACCGCTCCCCTGTTGGCGGCTTCCATCGAGCCCGGTCCGCCGCCGGTGATGACGGCCACGCCGGCTTCGGCCAGTTTGCGCCCCACGTCGACGCCCATGTCGTAGAACGCGCTGCCGGGCTTGGTCCGCGCGGAGCCGAAGACGCTGACCGCCTGGCCCAGGTCGGAGAGGGCACCGAAACCTTCCACGAACTCGCTCTGGATCCGCATGACCCGCCAGGGATCGGTGTGGATGAAGTGGCCGGGGCCCTTGGTGTCGAGGAGCCGCTGATCCGACATCTCCACGGCAGCCTGCTTGCGGCGCAGTTCTAGGGGCCCTTTCCGGCGGGGCTGTACTGATTTTGACGGATCTGCGTTGATGCTCATCCCCCAAGGCTAACCTGCTGACCTGCAGGTATCTCTTGAATTACGATCGGCGGGAAGTTGGGGTGATTCCGGTCATAACCGGGCAATGTTCGCTAGATTCTTACTTATGACTACTCAACTGCCCGGCGATGCACTCGTCTCTCTGAATGCCGTCAACAAGCATTACGGTCAGCTGCACGTTCTGAAGGACATCAACCTCCAGGTCCGCAAGGGCGAGGTGGTTGTGGTCATCGGCCCGTCAGGTTCGGGGAAGTCCACGCTGTGCCGGGCGATCAACCGGCTGGAAACCATCGACGACGGCGACATCGCCATTGACGGCAAGCAGCTGCCCGAGGAGGGCAAGGAGCTCGCCCGGCTGCGCGCCGACGTCGGCATGGTGTTCCAGTCGTTCAACCTGTTCGCGCACAAGACCATCCTGGAGAACGTGACGCTTGGCCCCATCAAGGTCAAGGGCGTATCCAAGGCGGAGGCTGACAAGGAGGCCATGGCCCTGCTCGAGCGCGTTGGCGTGGGCCACCAGGCGCCCAAGCTCCCGGCTCAGCTCTCCGGCGGCCAGCAGCAGCGTGTGGCCATCGCACGTGCCCTCGCCATGAAGCCCAAGGTCATGCTGTTCGACGAGCCCACTTCTGCGCTCGACCCCGAGATGATCAACGAGGTCCTGGACGTCATGATCCAGCTGGCCAAGGAGGGCATGACCATGATCGTGGTGACCCACGAGATGGGCTTCGCCCGCAAGGCCGCCGACCGTGTGGTGTTCATGGCTGACGGACAAATCGTGGAGGACGCCACTCCGGAAGAGTTCTTCACCAATCCCCAGAGCAGCCGTGCCAAGGACTTCCTGTCCAAGCTGCTCACGCACTGACAACCGCTCCAGCAGTCCCCACCAACTTCAAGACCACCCGATTTCGCACCCAGGCCGTCACCGGCGGCCGCCCAATGAAAGGAATGTCATGAAGGCATTTTTGACCCGAAGGAAATCCCTTCTGGCAGCAGCATCCGCGGCCATCGCTCTTACACTGAGCGCTTGCGGCGGCGGCGGCACCGGGACCGGGTCCAACCCCACGCCGGTCGAAAAGCCCAGCTTCGCTGCAGGCACCACCATGGAAAAGATCGCCTCGGCCGGCAAGGTGACCATCGGCACCAAGTTCGACCAGCCGCTGTTCGGCCAGAAGGGCCTGGACGGCAAGCCTGTCGGTTTCGACGTCGAAATCGGCAAGTTGCTCGCCGCCAAGCTGGGCGTTCCCGCGGACAAGATCGAATGGGTCGAGACCGTCTCCGCCAACCGCGAGCAATTCATCAAGCAGGGCAAGGTGGATCTGATCGTGGCCACCTACACCATCAATGACAAGCGCAAGACCGAAGTCGACTTCGCCGGCCCGTACTACGAAGCCGGCCAGGCGCTGATGGTGAACAAGGACAACACGTCCATCACCAAGCCCGAGGACGTCAAGGGCAAGAACGTCTGCTCCGTGACGGGCTCCACCCCGGCTTCCACCATCGTGGAGAAGTACGGCGCAGTCCTCGTTCCGGCCGCGACTTACTCGGCGTGCCTCGAGCCGCTCCGCAACAAGCAGGTTGAAGCCGTCACCACGGACAACGTCATCCTGGCGGGCTTCGTCAACAAGGAACCGGACGCGTTCAAGCTGGCTTCCGACGAGACCTTCACCAAGGAGCCTTACGGCATCGGCCTGAAGAAGGGCGACACCGAGTTCCGCAACTGGATCAACGACCAGCTGGAAAGCTTCTCCAAGGACGGCTCCTACAAGAAGGCCTGGGAAGACACGGCCGGCGCGGTCATCAAGACGGCACCGGAACTTCCGGCCATCGACCGCTACTAAGACGATCGTGGCGGTTACCGGCGGCTGTGCATGCCACAGCCTGCCGGTAACCGCCGCTTCCGTTTTCCGCACATTCCCCTGAACGCAGCTAAAGGACCCTATGGACGTCATCATTGAGAGCCTGCCCCAATACTGGGACGGCTTTCTCAGAACCCTGTTCCTGGCCGCCGTTTCCGGCATCATCGCCTTGGTGGCAGGCACGCTGCTGGCCGCCGCCCGCGTCTCCCCTGTTGCAGCACTCCGCGGCTTCAGCATGGCGTACGTGGAGGTGGTTCGTAACACCCCGCTGACCATTGCCTTCTTTTTCGCGGCGGTGGTCCTTCCCCGCCTGGGCGTGACCTTCCAGCAGTTCGAAATCGCGGCCATTATCGCCCTGAGCGCCTACACTTCCGCCTTCATTGCCGAGGCTGTGCGCTCGGGCGTGAACAGCGTTCCGGTCGGCCAGGCCGAGGCAGCCCGCAGCATAGGCATGAAGTTCGGCCAGGTGCTCTCCCTCATCATCCTTCCGCAGGCGCTCCGCACCGTGATCCCGCCGATGATCAACATCCTCATTGCGCTCGTCAAGAACTCTTCGGTTGCCGGCGCCTTTTACGTGCTGGAGCTGTTCGGCTACGGCAAGCAGCTGGCCAACGACCATGGTGACGCCGTCATGTGGGTGCTGGTGGGCGTTGCCTTCTTCTATCTCCTGATCACCGTGCCGCTGGGCTACCTCGCCCACCAGGTCGAACGAAAGGTGGCGATCGCACGATGAGTTCGGTTCTCTACGACGTCCCCGGCCCCAAGGCCCGCCGCGTCTCGCTGATCGGGTCCGTGATCGGCGTCGTGCTGATCGCTGCCCTGCTGGCCTGGGCCATCATGACCCTGGCCCAACAGGGGATCTTCCAGGCACAGCGCTGGGCGATCTTCGGCCAGGCTGATGTCTGGTCGCTGATCGCCAACGGCATCGGCGCGACGCTGGCCGCGGCGGCCATCGCAGCGGTCATCGCCTTTCCGCTGGGGCTTCTGCTGTGCCTGATGCGCATCTCCGACGTCGCCTGGGTCAGGATTCCCACCAGGATCGTGCTCGAGTTCCTGCGCGGCATGCCTGTGGTCCTGATGATGCTGTTCGTGCTGCTGGTCTTCGCCACCAGCTCGTTCATTGCCGTGGTGGCCGGCCTGGTCCTCTACAACGCCGCGATCTTCGCGGAGATCATCCGCGCAGGCATCCAGTCCCTCCCCCGCGGCCAGCGCGAAGCGGGATTGGCGATCGGCCTGACCAGCTTCCAGTCCCGGCTGACCATCGAACTGCCCCAGGCGGTTCGACGCATGCTGCCGTCCCTCGTGGCCCAGCTGGTGGTCCTGCTGAAGGACACGTCGCTGGGGTACATCGTTGCCTACGGTGAACTGCTGCGCGCTGTGCAGGTGATGGCGGACTTCCTGGGCCCGCAGTTCCTGTTCCCGGTCTTCTTCGTGGCCGCGGCCATCTACATCGCCATCAACCTGGCTGTGTCACGGCTGGCCATCTGGATCGAGCGGCGTGGGTCCAAGAAGGCCGCCGGCGGAGTGGCGAAGGCCCCCACGGCCGGCGTGTCCACCGTGGTGAAGTAAAACGGCAGGCACCTACAGCGAAGGGTCCGCAGCCAACCGGCTGCGGACCCTTCGTGTCTATCGGCCGATACTCAGGACAGCCACGTCTGCAGCGCGCGCAGGCAGGTGCGGACGGCTTCGGCCTCCACATGTTCGTTGTCCTTGTGGGCCAGCAGCGCGTCGCCGGGCCCGAAGTTCACGGCGGGGATGCCCAGTTCGCTGAAGCGGGCGACGTCGGTCCAGCCGTATTTGGGTTTCGGATCGCCGCCCACGGCCGCAACGAAGGACGCGGCGGCAGGGTGGTTCAGTCCCGGGCGCGCGCCGGCGGCGCTGTCAGTACGGACCACGTCGAACCCGTCCAGCAGCGCGCGCACGTGCTCTTCAGCCTGGTCGGGGGTCTTGTCCGGGGCGAAGCGGTAGTTGATCTCCACGACGCAGCGGTCCGGGATAACGTTGCCGGCGGTGCCGCCGTGGATCTTCACCGCGTTCAGGCTTTCGCGGTAGTCCAGCCCGTCAACAGTCACGGTCTGCGGGCTGTACGCCGCGAGGCGTTCCAGGATGGGCGCGGCGGCGTGGATGGCGTTGCGGCCCATCCAGGCCCGGGCGGAGTGCGCAGCCTCACCGGAGGTGGTGGCGTGGAACCGCATGGTGCCGTTGCAGCCGCCCTCGACGGTGCCGTCGGTCGGTTCGAGGAGGATGGCAAAGTCGCCGCCGAGGAGCCCGCCGTGGTTCCGCACCAGCCGGCCGAGCCCGCTCTTGACGGCCTCCACCTCCTCATGGTCGTAGAACACGAAGGTGACGTCCTTGCCCGGTTCCGCCCCGCCGTCGAACATTGAAGCTGCCAGCGCAAGCTGGACCGCAACGCCGCCCTTCATGTCCGTGGCGCCGCGGCCGTACAGAACGCCGTCGCCGGGGACCCCGGACGGCCAGGTGGACGGCACCGTTCCCAGCGAGTCCTCCGTGACCGGCAGCGGCACGGTGTCCAGGTGGCCTGCCAGGATGACCCGTTCGCTGCGGCCGAGGTTGGTCCGGGCGATGATGGAGTCGCCGTCACGTACCAGCTCCAAGCCGGGGAGCCGGCGGAGTGCCGACTCGACGGCGTCCGCAAGCTGGCGCTCGTTGCCGGAGACGCTGTCGATGTCGATGAGCGCGGCGGTCAGCAGTGCCACGTCCTGGCGCAGGTCAAGGGTTACGGGGGCTGTTTCGGCAATCACCATCCCACTGTATCCCGCCCCTGCCCGTCCCAACCGGGTAGCAGCCAGGGCGTTCCCAGCGCCGGGAACGCCGTCACATGCGACTCAGATATGTGCGGACCGGTTTCGGCGCGTGCATGTCGTCTCGATAGACTTGGCGCATGACTGAAACCGCTTCTTCCGCCGTGCCCGCTGCTCAGACACCGCCCGACGGGACCCGTTCGGCCTATGGATTCGGCGTAGCCACCATCGCCACGCGGAACGGCGAAGCCACGGTGCTGGATGCCTGGTTCCCCGCCCCCGCCCTCGGTGTAGCCGCCGAAAGCCTCCGCGCCGTGGAAAACGCCGACGAAAACCTGACGGACATCGCCGCCGCCGGCACTGACGCTGACCGCGGCACCGAGCAGAAGGTGGTGTTCGTCCAGATCAACCTGGACGAGGCCCCGGCGGACACCGCCGATGCCTACCTGCGCCTGCACCTGCTCTCGCACCGCCTGGTCCGGCCCAACAGCATCAACCTCGACGGCATCTTCGGCAAGCTCCCGAACGTCGTCTGGACCAACTTCGGCCCGTGCGCCGTGGACGGGTTCGAACTGACCCGCGCCAAGCTGCGCAAGCGCGGCGCGGTCACCGTCTACGGCGTGGACAAGTTCCCGCGCATGGTGGACTACGTCGTGCCGGCGGGCGTCCGCATTGCCGACGCCGACCGCGTGCGCCTGGGTGCCCACCTCGCCGAAGGCACCACCGTCATGCACGAAGGCTTCGTGAACTTCAACGCCGGCACGCTGGGAACCTCCATGGTGGAGGGCCGCATTTCCGCCGGCGTGGTGGCCGGCGACGGCACCGACGTCGGCGGCGGTGCCTCGATCATGGGCACCCTCTCCGGCGGCGGCAAGGAGAAGGTGTCCCTGGGCCAGCGCGTCCTGCTGGGTGCCAACTCCGGCGTGGGCATCAGCATCGGGGACGACTCCGTGGTGGAGGCCGGGCTGTACGTCACGGCAGGCACCCGCGTCCGTCTTGCCGGGCCCAAGGACGCCGACGGCGAGGACACCAGCAAGATCGTCAAGGCCGTGGAGCTGTCCGGCCTGCCGAACCTGCTCTTCCGCCGCAACTCCACCACGGGTGAAGTCGAAGTCCTGCCCCGCCAGGGCCAGACCGTGGAACTGAACGACGCCCTGCACGCCAACTGACGGCACGCGAACCGACCGTGAGGACAAAGCCGGCACGCCACCCAGACGGGCGTGCCGGCGGATTGCTGGAGTAACAACGTGACACGCAGACGCAGGCTGCGCGGGGCTGTCATCGGCGGCCTCTCCCTCGTACTGGTCGCTGGCGGCATCTACACCGCGGCCACTTTGCTGCAGCGCTCCGAGCAGCTGATCACCGAGGAATGCACCGCTGCCGTCGGCTCACAGCGCGCCGACCTGGCCACCGACCAGGCCGCAAATGCGGCGCTGATCACGGCTGTCGCGGTGCGCCGCGGGCTCCCTCCGCGGGCGGCCAGCATTGCCCTGGCCACCGCCATGCAGGAATCCAAGCTTCGGAACATCGGCCACGGCGACCTTGCTGGTCCGGACTCCAGGGGCCTCTTCCAGCAGCGCCCGTCCCAGGGCTGGGGCACCCAGGACCAGGTCATGGACCCGGTCTACGCCACGAACGCCTTCTACGACGCCCTCGTGAAGGTGCCCGGCTACGCCACCCTGGACATCACCGACGCCGCCCAGCGCGTCCAGCGCTCCGCCTACCCGACGGCCTACGCCGAACACGAGGCTATGGGACGGTCTTTCGCCTCGGCATTGACGGGTGAAACGCCCGCTGCCCTGAACTGCACGCTCCGCCCACCGGAAACCGCCGGCAACCCCGCCACCTTGCTCAGTGAGCTGGAAGCCGCCTACGGAACTATCCCCACGGCGGCCTCCGGCCAAACGCTGGAGGTGGACGTCGCCGACAGCTATGCCTGGTCCGTGGCCCACTGGGCGGTGGCAAACGCCAAAGAATATGCGGTGGAACGCGTGGACGTGGACGGAAAGCGGTGGGACAGGAAAGCCCGCAACGGGTGGCAGGATACACCCGACGCCGGTGGCCGGGTGGTGGTCACGCTTGCTGCCGCCGGGTCCTGAATCTGAGGACGTCCTGAATCCGCTGACGTCCTCAATCCGCTGACGTCCTGAATCCGCGGACGTCCTGAATCCTCGGACTTAGACGAGGATCTCCACTACCGGTTGCACGTAGCTGCGGAACACTTCGGGCTGCGACAGCAGCTCGTGGCTCATGATGATCTTGTCCGGCTCCAGGTACCACGCCCGCTGCTCATCGAGCGGCAGCTCGATAATCGTCAGCGCAAAGTCCCGCGAATCGCGGCCCACCTCCAGCAGCCGGTCCTCCACGATGTCCTCGATGAGGTGCGCAGAGCCTCCGGCCACGCGTTCGGCCTCCAGTTCGGCATACTCCGCGCGCCGCTCCCTGGCCCACGTCAGGGCTGCGCCGAAGTGCGCCTGAAGGACCTTGCGCAAAGCCGGCGAGTTGGCAAAGGATCGGAATCCCGGGGGCGACAGTTCAGGGGACATCTGCGGGTGTGCCTTGAGGAGCTGCTCCCACCAGGCTTCCCACTCGGTTTTCAGGGCGCTGATGCCGCCTACTTCGGCGGTGAGGTGGGAATGGTCCACGTGGCGGACCTTGGGTGCGGCATGCGAAAGCGGCGGAAAGCCCGCACCGTCGAGCCCGGCAACATCACGTATATAAAGGGCAATAAGCATGGGACTCGACGTGTCCATAGTGATTCGCCAGCCTGGACCGCCTGTGTGCTGCATGCGTATGCCTCCTTGGCATCTCGATTTCCACCCCGTTGTGCCGGCAACCCGCTCTCCGGCTTTCAGTCTATTCCCCCAGCCCGGGGAGGTTAATGGCTCGCACCGACCCTCCTGCGAAGGCCCTCGACGTGGGATTCCAGCACGTCACGGCACATTTCCGGGGACATCCAGCCGGGCTGCAGCAGGGCATGCATGGCCAGACCATCCAGGGTGGCCAGCAGGTGTTCGGCGGCAGTCACCAGCTGCGGTCCGGCATCGTCCGCCGTGGCATCGGGCCCGGCGCCACCGTCATCGCGCAGGAGCCGGGTGATCACCTGGCCGACGACGGCAGCCACGGCCCGGTGACTTCTGTCCGCCTCGGCGGCCAGGAAGGGCCGGATCCTCGCCGCGTTCCGGAACGCCAGCCAGGCGCACGCATCCAGGGCGCGTTCTTCGTCCAGGGGCAGGAATTCGCCCAGGAGTGTTAATACAGCGCGGCGCCTGTCCGGATCACCGGCTGCGGGCTCCAGCCCTATCAGCGCTTTGTTGAGGCGCGTCAGGATACGGTCGGAAACAGCTGTAAAGGAGTAGGCCAGCAGGTCATCGCTGCTGTCGAAGTAGTGCCGCACCGAGCCCACGGCGAGGCCCGCCTCATCCGCCACTTCCCGCAGTGACGCTCCTTCCAGCCCGTCTGTGGCGATGATCCTGCACACGGCGCCCACGATCTCCTGCCGGCGCTGCACGGCGTCCACGATTTTCGGCACTCTTGTTTTTAGCACGGGTGTGCCCCCAAACCTCGGCAACTCCCCACATATGGTCAGCGGTTTGGTTCGTGGTTAAAGCGCGACGGCGGCCGCCCACCTAAGGTGGACGGCCGCCGTCGTGATTTCAGCGGGCGGGGTACTGCCGCTCGGGCTCCCCTGTGTAGAGCTGCCGCGGACGGCCGATCTTGGTATTCGGATCGTTGATCATTTCGCGCCACTGGGCAATCCAGCCCGGCAGGCGGCCGATGGCGAACAGCACGGTGAACATCTTCTCCGGGAAGCCCATGGCCTTGTAGATCAGGCCGGTGTAGAAGTCCACGTTCGGGTACAGCTTGCGCTGGATGAAGTAGTCATCATTCAGGGCCTTCTCTTCGAGGCGCAGGGCGATCTCCAGGAGTTCGTCGTGGCCGCCGAGCTTGCTCAGGATCTCGTGCGCGGTTGCCTTGACGATCTTGGCGCGCGGGTCGTAGTTCTTGTAGACCCGGTGGCCGAAGCCCATGAGGCGGACGCCGTCTTCCTTATTCTTGACCTTCTCCATGTAGTCCTCGGGCTTGGTGCCGTCGGCCTGGATCTGGCGGAGCATCTTCAGTACGGCCTCGTTGGCACCACCGTGGGCGGGGCCGAAGAGCGCGTTGATGCCTGCGGACACGGAGGCGAAGAGGTTGGCGTTCGAGGAGCCCACCAGCCGCACCGTGGAGGTCGAGCAGTTCTGCTCGTGGTCCGCGTGCAGGATGAGGAGCAGGTCCAGCGCCTTGGCGACCACCGGGTCCACCTCGTACTGCTCGGCCGGCAGGCCGAAGCTCAGGCGCAGGAAGTTCTCCACCAGGTTGTGCGAGTTGTCCGGGTACAGCATCGGCTGCCCGATCGACTTCTTGTGGGCGTAGGCCGCAATGACCGGCAGCTTCGCCATCAGGCGGATGGTGGAAACCTCCACCTGCTCGTCATTGAACGGGTCCAGCGAGTCCTGGTAGAACGTGGACAGCGCGGACACAGCCGAGGACAGCACGGGCATCGGGTGCGCATCCCGGGGGAAGCCGCCGAAGAAGCCTTTGAGCTCCTCGTGAAGCAGGGTGTGGCGGCGGATCTTCTGGTCGAAGTCCTCCAGTTCGGCCGGCGTCGGGAGGTTGCCGTAGATCAGCAGGTACGAGACTTCCAGGAAGCTGGAGTGCTGGGCAAGCTGCTCGATCGGGTAACCGCGGTACCGCAGAATGCCTGCGTCGCCGTCGATGTAGGTGATGGCCGACGTTGTGGCGGCCGTGTTCATGAAGCCAGGGTCAAAGGCAACGGCGCCGGTCTGCTTCAGTAGCTTGGAAACGTCGTAGCCTTCGTTTCCCTCAACAACCTTGATGCGCGGAAGTTCGAGTTCGCCGCCTGCGTGGCGCAAGATCGCACTGGTGGTCTCAGTTGCGCTGGTGGTCTCAGTCATGGAGTCCCCTTCATGAGGCCGCTTGGCCTCGCTAGAAAGCTTGATCCAACATCAGGTGAGCCGCACGGGATCCCGCACGGCGGGACATCCAACGGCCGTGCTGCCTTCTTGTAGAAAGCCACCATTGATAGTCAGTTAAAAACTACCGCCACTTGCGGGCTGCCACTAATCCGGAAGCGCCAAATTATCCCGAAAACGGGCAAGTTGTGGCGCGAGTCACATCATTGTTACGGCCTAACCGCTACGCCAGGCGGGACACCGCGGCGTCGATCCGTTCGTCGGTTCCGGTGAGGGCCACGCGAACATAGCCGTGCCCCGCGTCGCCGTAGAACACCCCCGGACCCACCACAATCCCCCGCTCGGCGAGGCGTGCCACGGTGTCCCAGGTTGCTTCGCCAGCCGTGCACCACAGGTAAAGGCCGGCGGCGGACTCGTGCAGCGTCAGCCCGAAGGACTCCAGCGCCGGCAGGAGCCGCTCCCGCCGCCCGCGGTACAGGTCCTTCTGCTCCAGGACGTGTGCGTCGTCGCCCAAGGCCACGCGCATGGCTTCCTGCACCGGGTACGGCACGATCATGCCGGCGTGCTTGCGGCTGTTGACGAGGTTGGCCATGAGGGCCGCATCACCGGCGACGAAGGCGGCCCGGTAGCCGGCCAGGTTGGACTGCTTGCTCAGCGAGTACACGGCCAGGAGCCCGTCGTGGGACGTACCGGCGACGCGCGGATCCAGGATGCTCGGAACGGCCTGTCCCCCGCGCTGCAGGTCCCACTCGCCCCAGCCGAGCTCGGCATAGCACTCATCGGAGGCCACGACGGCGCCGATATCGCGGGCCTGGTCCACGATCTTCTTCAGCGACGCCGCGTCCCGGACACTGCCGGTGGGGTTGCCCGGCGAGTTGACCCAGACCAGCCGGACCTTCGCCCGGGTGGCCGCGTCCAGTTCGTCGAGGTCATCAGCCGCCACCGCTGTCGCCCCGGCGAACGTGGCCCCGATGTCGTAGGTGGGGTAGGCGACCGTGGGCCGGACGACGACGTCGCCCGGCTTGAGGCCCAGCAGAAATGGCAGCCACGCCACGAGTTCCTTGGAGCCCACCGTCGGCATGACGGCGCGGGGGTCCAGCCCCTCGACGCCGCGGCGGCGGGCGAACCACCCGCCAATGGCCTCCCGGAGCGCGGGCGTGCCATGCACGGTGGGGTAACCGGGCGCATCCGCGGCAGCCTTCAGGGCGTCCTGGATGATCGCCGGCGTCGGGTCCACGGGCGTGCCGATGGACAGGTTGACCGCACCGCCCGGGTGTTCAGCCGCTTTGGCGAGGTACGGCGCCATGGCTTCCCACGGGTAGTCGGGCAGGCTAAGGCCGAAACTGCGCACAGCTGTAGTCACGAAGGGGTCCGCCTCAGTGGTCCTGGTTCTGCGGCGGGAGCGCTGCAATCATCGGGTGGTCCTTGCCGGTATTGCCCACCTTGGCGGCGCCGCCCGGGGAGCCGAGGTCGTCAAAGAACTCGACGTTCGCCTTGTAGTAGTCTGCCCATTCCTCGGGGGTGTCATCCTCGTAGTAGATGGCTTCCACCGGGCAGACGGGCTCGCATGCACCGCAGTCGACGCACTCATCGGGATGGATATAGAGGGAGCGATCGCCTTCGTAGATGCAATCGACGGGGCACTCCTCAATGCATGCCTTGTCCTTGACATCTACACACGGCTGCGCGATTACGTACGTCACGTCCCTTGCCTCTCCACGTTGATTCCCGGCGACTGGCCGGTTGCTGCATCCGGCCTGCATGCCGGGCTGTCCACTTCAGAGCCTATTATCTCCCAGGCCCTTCCCGCGAACGAAGCGGGCGCGTCACACTCCGGACGCGTCATACGATGGACCGGTGAGTCAGACAACACCAACGCCCCGGCAGTTCCTGGCCGCGGCCCCTGCCGGAACACGCGTGGTGGTGCGGTACAGGATCGACGGCGGCTTTACGGATGCGCTGGGAGACCTCGTGGAGTGCGACGAAAGTGAGTGCACCGTGCGGACCCGCAGGTCCGACGTCGGCATTCCTCTGGACAGCGTGGTGGCCGCCAAACAGGTGCCGCCGGCACCTCCGCGGCGGGGTTCGCGCCTGGCCCCGCCCGCCGCGGACTGAACAACCTCGCGCGCACGGCTTCAGTTCCGGGCAGTGACTGGCATATGTCAATCATTCGGTGCTCGTTACACTGGCGTCTATGACATCCCCGCCGGAAAGCGATGATGCAGATCTGGTGGCAAAGGGCCGCGCCCTAAGTTCTCCGCTACGGCTGAGGATTCTTCGTTTATGCCTTCACCAGTCACGTACCAACAAGGAGATCGCCGAGCTGCTCGGCCTCAATCCCGCGTCCAGCCTTCACCACGTCCGCACCCTGGTGCGGACCGGGTTCCTGGTGGCGGAGGAGCGCCGGAAGGGGCGGCGGGGCGCGACGGAGGTGCCCTACATTGCCAGCCGAAAGTCGTGGAGCACTCCCGTGGACAATGTTGCGCCCATCCTCATTGAAACGTTCCTGCTGGAAACCCGGGACCTTCCGCCCGAGGACATCGAGGTGTGGCGCCTCGGGGTGAAGTTCAACGCCGCCAGGCGGGAGGAAATGCTGGCCAAGCTCCGCGCCGTCATGGAGGAGTACGTGGCACTTCCCGCAGACGACGACGGCGAGGCCACCTCACTCATGATTGCGCACCACCGGGACCCGGCGGCAGATTAGCCGCGTTGCCCCGGCCGGCTGACGAGCGGCTGTACCGCCGGCACCAGGCCAGCATCGCGACGGTGACCACCACGATCCCGTAGACCCAGATGCCGCCGGCCAGGTCACCGGCAATCAGCCGCTTGCCCGGCTCCATCCCTGACCACCAGCCGGCCAGGGCATAACAGACCGCGCCGCACACCGCCGTCGGAATCAGCGTCCGGAACGCCGCCCCGAGGAACAGCTGAAGCGACGCCAGGAGCAGCAGCGCCGCCACGGCACCCACCGGCAGAGCGGAACCGGCGGCGGCAAACGCCTGGCCATGCAGCGCGGTTCCGGCGAGGGCAGCAAAAAGAGCTGCCGGCACGGCGGCGGCCAGGCCGCCTGCCATGCCGGCAGCTCTTCTATTCACGATTTCAGTTCCCGGCGGGAGGGTGCCGTTATGCCTTCGCGCGGGCGCGGTTGGCCTTGGCGCGCTCGTTGGTGTCAAGGATGACCTTGCGGATGCGGATGGCGTCCGGGGTAACCTCAACGCACTCGTCCTCGCGGGCGAACTCGAGAGACTCTTCGAGGGTCAGGTCGCGCGGCGGCGTCAGGTTCTCGAAGGTGTCCGAGGAAGCCGCACGCATGTTGGTGAGCTTCTTTTCCTTCGTGATGTTCACGTCCATGTCGTCGGCGCGGGAGTTCTCGCCCACGATCATGCCTTCGTACACCTCGGAGGTGGGCTTGACGAAGAAGGAGCCGCGTTCCTGCAGGTTGATCATGGCGAACGGGGTCACGACGCCTGCACGGTCGGCCACCATGGAACCGTTGGTGCGGTATTCAATCGGGCCGGCCCAGGGCTCGTAGCCCTCGGAGATGGAGGCTGCGATGCCGGCGCCGCGGGTGTCCGTGAGGAACTTGGTGCGGAAGCCGATCAGGCCACGGGCGGGAACGATGAACTCCATGCGGCACCAGCCGGTGCCATGGTTGGCCATGTTGGTCATGCGGCCCTTGCGGGCGGCCATGAGCTGGGTGACGGCGCCGAGGTACTCTTCCGGCACGTCGATGGTCATGTGTTCCATCGGCTCGTGGATCTTGCCGTCGACTGTCCGGGTGACAACCTGGGGCTTGCCCACGGTCAGCTCGAAGCCTTCGCGGCGCATCTGCTCCACGAGGATGGCCAGCGCGAGCTCGCCGCGGCCCTGGACTTCCCAGGCATCCGGGCGCTCGGTGGGGAGAACCTTGATGGAGACGTTACCGATCAGTTCCTTGTCCAAGCGGTCCTTCACCTGGCGGGCCGTGACCTTGGCGCCCTTGACCTTGCCGGCCAGCGGGGAGGTGTTGATACCGATGGTCATCGAGATCGCGGGATCGTCAACGGTGATCAGGGGCAGCGGCTGCGGGTTCTCGACGTCGGTCAGGGTCTCACCGATGGTGATCTCCTCGATGCCGGCGACGGCGACGATCTCGCCGGGGCCGGCGGACTCGGCCGGAACGCGCTCGAGCGCCTTGGTGGCGAGGAGTTCAGTAATCTTGACGGTCTTCAGCTCACCGTTTGCGCGGGCCCAGGCAACCTGCTGGCCCTTGCGGAGGGTGCCGTTGTAGATGCGCAGCAGGGCGAGACGGCCCAGGAACGGGGAGGCGTCAAGGTTGGTGACGTGAGCCTGCAGGACACCTTCCGGGTTGTAGGTCGGGGCGGGGATGTGCTCGATGATCGCGCTGAAGAGCGGCTCGAGGTCCTCGTTCTCCGGGGCGGTGCCATCAGCGGGCTGCTCGAGGGAGGCGCGGCCAACCTTGGCGGCGGCGTAAACCACCGGGACGTTGAGGATCTTGTCCAGGTCAAGGTCCGGAACCTCATCGGCAAGGTCGGAGGCCAGGCCCAGGAGCAGGTCCATGGACTCGTGGACGACCTCTTCGATGCGGGCGTCGGGGCGGTCGGTCTTGTTGACCAGGAGGATCACCGGCAGGTGCGCGGCGAGGGCCTTGCGGAGGACGAAGCGGGTCTGGGGCAGCGGGCCCTCAGAGGCATCCACGAGGAGAACGACGCCGTCCACCATGGACAGCCCGCGCTCCACTTCGCCGCCGAAGTCGGCGTGGCCGGGGGTGTCGATGACGTTAATGGTGATGGTTTCGCCGTTGGAGGACGGTCCGTTGTAGGCCACCGTGGTGTTCTTGGCCAGGATAGTGATGCCCTTTTCGCGCTCCAGGTCACCGGAGTCCATGACGCGGTCTTCGAGGTGGTTGTGCTCGGCAAAGGAGTTGGTCTGCTTGAGCATGGCGTCCACAAGGGTGGTCTTGCCGTGGTCAACGTGGGCCACAATCGCGACGTTGCGCAGGTCACTGCGAACTGCAGTTGCTACCGCGGTGTTGGTGGTGGTTTCAGACATGCGTTATTGCTCGATTCAGTGGTGAAGTCAGCTGTTGTATCGCGACATTTCCAACCGGAACGCACGACGGATCAGACCCTTAACACAGGGCACCTGCCTCCAGTCTAAACGCTGAGCCATTTATTGGCCTAAAACGGGCGCAGGCGCACACGCCCGCCCCGTTACCAAATCGTGAATCCAGCGGCACGTCATGTGAGCAAAATCACTGGCTTTTCGAAAAGTGATCCACCACTATTGCTAGACCACTTACGAACAGGCCAGGAGTCCACGGATGTTACAAGCCTCGACGCGGGCCCTCCTGATTGGTCCGGTCATCGCCGCCAGCCTGATTTTGACGGGTTGCGGCGCAGCAATGGAACCGTCGTCCGGTGCCGGGCCGGCGGCGCCGCGCGCCGCCGCACCGGTGGCCGCCCCGGGTGAGGCCGTGGCCGCCGGTTCGGCGGTCGTGAGCGATTTGCGGACTGCCGTGAACCCAGCCAGCCTTCCGGCCGGAGCGCTGTACCGCAATCCGGCCAACGGGCGCGATGAGGTAATCGTGGGCAACATCGCCCACACCGCGCTGCTGATCGGCGACTCGCAGTCCGAGCCGCAGGCCAGCTGGCCGCGCCGGGCCTTGGCAGGGCTGGGCTACGACGTCTTCTTCTGCGGCAAGGGCGGCACCGGCTATGTCGCCTCCAACGGCACCATCGGCAATTACGTCGATGCTTTGCAGCGAGGCGACTGGCACCTTCCCTACGGTTTCCCCCCGCTGGTGGTGATCGAGGGCGGCGGAAACGACGCGAAGCAAGGCGCGAGCGACGAGCAGATCTCGGCCAACGCAGCCCGGCTTATTACGACGATCAAGCAGCGCTACCCGGGGGCGAAGCTTGCCATGGTGGGAACCCTGGGCAAGGGAGCGGATCACGGCGGCGTCCGGCGCGCCGAGGTGGACGCGCTGCTGGGGACCGTCGCCGCGGACCACGGCATTCCGTTCGTCGGTGTCGGGGACTGGCTCTCCCGCTACGGGCTGGAGGCGCAGCTCAAGGACAGTGTCCACATGAACGGCGACGGTCACCGCGCACTGGGTGCGCTGCTGGGTGACAGGCTCGCGAAGCTGGGGCTGGCGCTGTCGTAGGGCCCGCACCTATAACTCAGACAGAAGCCGGTATCCGCCTTGAGTGGATACCGGCTCCTGTTTTTTGTTGCCCCGGCTACTCCGTTCCGGTGGCCAGCCGTGCCCGCAGTTCCCGGCGCTCGCGCTGCTTTTCCGGGTCCGGCAGCGGCACGGCGGCAAGCAGCCGCTGAGTGTACGCCTCCTGAGGGTTGCGCAGGATCTGGTCGCGGGAGCCCTGCTCCACGATGCGGCCGCGCTGCATGACGCAGATGCGGTCAGCCAGCACGTCCACGACGGCGAGGTCGTGGGTGACGAACAGGCAGGCGAACCCGAGCTCACGCTGGAGGTTCTGGAACAGCTCCAGGACCTTGGCCTGCACGGACACGTCAAGCGCAGACGTCGGCTCGTCGGCAACCATGAGCTTCGGCTTGAGCGAGAGTGCCCGGGCGATGCCGACGCGCTGTTTCTGCCCGCCGGACAGCTCATGCGGGTACCTATTCCGGTAGTTCCGTGGCAGCTCCACCTGGTCCAGCAGCGCCTCGATGCGCTTCTGCAGGTCGGCGCCCTTCGCCACGCCGGCAAGGTACATCGGCTCGCCGATGCTTTCGCCGATGGGCAGACGCGGGTTCAGGGATGAGGACGGGTCCTGGAACACCATGCCGATGTGGCGCCGCACCTGGTGCAGCTGCTTGCCGTTCTTCTTCGCAGCGGAGATGTCCTCCCCCACAACACGCATGGTTCCCGCAGCCACCGGCAGCAGTCCGACGGCGGCGCGCCCGATGGTGGTCTTGCCCGATCCCGACTCCCCCACGAGGCCCACCACCTGCCCCGGATGGATGGTCAGATTGGCCCCCTCGACGGCGCGGAAGGCCGGCACGCGGCCCTGCTTCGGGTACTCGATGGCGACGTCGGTCAGCTCCAGGACGGGTTCCCCCACCGGTCCCCTGGATTCGGCGGCTGCCAGGGCTGCCGCGTTCTCCCGCTCGCGCCGGACCAGTTCGTCGTGGTCAACGGAGTCAAGCTCGGCATGGGTGGCCGCTGCCAGCGCCGCCGTCACGTCAACGTCCGGCGCAGTGTCCGTTCCGCCCTGGCCGAGGTGCGGCACGGCCGCCAGCAGCGCCTGCGTGTAGGGATGCTGGGGGTTGTGAAAGATCTGCTCGGCGGTGCCCGTCTCCACGATCCGGCCCCTGCGCATGACGGCGATCCGGTCTGCCAGGTCCGCCACGACACCCATGTCATGGGTGATCAGGACGATGGCGCTGTCCAGCTTGTTGCGCAGGTTTCTCATCAGGTCCAGGATCTCCGCCTGCACCGTGACGTCCAGGGCCGTGGTGGGCTCATCGGCGATCAGCAGCTTGGGATCGCAGGACAGCGACTGGGCGATCATGGCACGCTGCCGCTGGCCTCCGGAAAGCTGGTGTGGGTAGGACCTGAACGCCTTTACCGGGTCGGGCAGCTCCACCAGCTCCAGCATCCGCAGCGCGCGCTCCTTGGCCTGGTCCGGGGAGACTTCGTTGTGAAGCCGCACCGTCTCAACGATCTGCGCACCCACCGTGTAGACCGGGTTCAGCGCGGTCATGGGCTCCTGGAAGATGACGGCCACGTCCTTGCCGCGGACACTGCGGAGGTTGGCCGCGTCCGCGCCCAGCAGTTCCCTGCCGGAAAGCCTGACGCTCCCGGACACCCTGCTGTTGCTGGGCAGCAGGCCGAGCAACGCCATGGAGCTGGCGCTCTTGCCCGAGCCGGACTCCCCCACGATGGCCAGGACCTCGCCGGCGCGTACCTCATAGTTAAGCCCGACGGCGGCCGGCACCCACTTCTTTTCCACACCGAAGTCGACGCTGAGGTCGCGGACTTCCAGGACGACGGAACCCTTCCCGTCTGCCCTGCGCCGTCCGGCGCCGGGCTCAATGGAGTCACGCTCCAGCGGGTCCGTCGACGGGCGGTCAGGGCTGATGTAGTCAGACATGTTGGGGTTTTCCTTCCACCCGGGCCAGCGGAGCAGCTGAGATTAGTGCTGCGGCCGGGAATACTGAATTATTGGGGGCATGAGCACTGTGCCGCATGCCGGAAACGCCGCGATCTTCAAGGCGCGCACCAACAAATGGTTTGCCGGTTTCTCGTGGCTTGTGGCGGCCGCCGGGCTGGCCGGCCTGGTGGTGGCTGGCGGAGTCCCCGCCCTGGCCGGTGCCGCGCCGCTGCTGCTCATCGCGTACCTGGGTTGGCTGCTGTTCTGGCGTCCCGCCGTGGTTGTCCACGACGCCGGCGTCACCATAGAGAATCCATTCCGCGCCATCACGGTGCCCTGGGCAGCGCTGGTGCAGGTGGACACCCGGTACGCACTGACCCTCGTCACCCCCAGCCAAAGCTACGGGGCCTGGGCGGCTCCCGCACCCGGCATCTGGGGCGGACGCAACGCCCGCCCGGAGGACCTCAGGGGATTGCCGGACAGCACGTACGGGCCGGGGAACTCCGTGCGCCCCGGCGACCTCAAGAGCACCGACTCGGGGCAGGCCGCGCAGCTGGTCCGCGGACGCTGGCAGCAGCTGGTCGAATCGGGGCTCCTTGATGCCGGAGCAGCCGAGGCCACTCCGGTCAGCGTGAAGTTCCGCTGGCCAGAAGCTGCTGCGACCTTGGTCCTTCTCGTGCTCAGCTACTGGAGCGTGGCTGCCCTGTAGGCAGGCAGCCCGCTGCACCCGCCCGCGGCGTCGCAGCAGCATGTCAGGCTCCCCTGTCCCCGCCGGCGGTCCGGCCGTCGTCAGCCCTGCTGTCCAGGGCCGCCACGGGCGTCTTCTCGGGAATGGCGGCGTCCGCGTCCTTGGCCTTCTTGGCGTTGAACTTCTTTTGCCGCGGGTCGAAGGCGTCCCGCAGGCCGTCGCCGATGAAGTTGATGCTGAGGCAGATGAGGACGATGAACAGGCCGGGGAACCAGAACAGCCAGGGTCGGGTGGCGAAGGCTTCCTGGTTCTGCGAGATGAGCAGGCCGAGCGAGGTGTCCGGGGACTTGACGCCGACGCCGAGGTAGCTGAGGGCCGTTTCGGTAAGGATCGCCGCTGACATGGTGAGGGTGACGTTGACGATCAGCACGCCCACTGCGTTGGGCAGGATGTGCTTGAAGATGATCCGGGCGTTGCTGGCCCCGGAAATCCGCGCCGCGTCGACGAACTCGCGCTCACGCAGGGTGAGGAACTCGCCGCGCATGAGCCTCGCCAGGCCCACCCAGCTGATCAGCCCCAGGAAGATGCCGAGCGCGAGGACACCGTTGCTGCTGGCGAAAGACGCAAACCAGCTGCCTTCATCCCGGCGTCCTGCCAGCTGCGCCATGACGGCGGCGAGGAGGAGTGCGGGGACAATGATGATGACGTCGGTGAGCCGCATCAGGACGGCTTCCATCCAGCCACGGAAGTAGCCGGACAACGCTCCGACGACCACACCGACCAGGCCGGCGATGAGGCCGATGACCACCATGATGGTGATGGACTGCTGGGCACCGCGCATGGTCATGGCGAAGAGGTCGCGCCCGATCCGGTCCTGGCCGAAGGGATGCTCCCCCCAGGCCAGGGGCCACAGCGACGCCGTGGGAGCGCCGTCGTTGACCAGCGGCGAGACAGCCTCGTGGGTGTACTTCCACCAGCCCGGGATCCCGGCATACCCCACGGACGTGAAGGCCATGACGAAGATGACGGCGAAGACCACAAGGCCGACGATGGCGCCGGAATGGCCAAGAAACCTTTTGCGGACAATCTGGCCCTGGCTCAGGCCCCGGGCTTCGGAGACAGGCTCGATCCCGGCAGCTTCCTGCCGCAGGCCGGCCTCCTCCGCCATGATTTCGTCCTGCTGGCTGGGCTGGCTCATGCTTTCACCCTTACTCGTGGATCCAGTGCGGAGTAGGCGAGGTCCGCGATGAGGTTGAACGCCATGGCCGTGATGGCGACGCAAATGAAGACGCCCATGACGGGGTTGGGGTCAACATGCAGGATGCCGTCCAGGAACAGGAACCCCATGCCCCGGACGGAGAACACCGTCTCGGTGATCACGGCACCGCCGATCAGGCCGCCGATGTCGAATGCGACGATGGTGGCCACCGGGATCAGGGCGTTGCGGAAGGCATGGCGCATGACGACGGTGCGTTCGGTAAGGCCCTTGGCCCGCGCCGTCCGGATGTAGTCCATGTTCATGATTTCCAGCATGGAAGCACGGGTGAACCTCGTGTATCCGGCGAGTGAGATGAGGATGAGCGCCGTGGTGGGGAGGATCAGGTGCGTGAAGGAATCCAGGCCGAGGATCCAGAAGTCGCCTTCGATGTTCGGTGTGCCGGCGCCGATGGTGGCGATCGGCCGTCCCCGGACCCTGCTGTTGTTGAAGTACGCGGGCCAGGCCTGCATGAAACGGTCCAGCACGATGAGGAAGCCCACCAGGAAGGATGTGATGGCCGCCGCGCGCATAGACTGTCCGCGGTCATAGCCGCCCATGAAGTAGCCGATGACCATGCCGATGAGGACCGCGGCAACCGCCAGCAGCACGACCATCAGGAACGTGGCCTGGTTCAGCAGAGGCTGGACCACGAAGTAGAGGACAAGCCCCACGCCGACGGCAATCAGGGCGGACTGCAGCGCCTTGCGGTTCCGCAGGCCGGCGGTCAGCAGAGTCACGGCGAAGGCGATGCCCACCCCGGCAATGGCGATGACCACCGGGCCCAGGCCGGGTGTCTTGAACCACTGGGTCACCGAGAAGTAGATGAGGACTGCGGCGACAGCGGCGAAGACGATGGCACCGGTCAGTGCCTTGCGTCTGGCATCACCGCCGGCCACGATCACGGCCACGGCCCCCAGCACGGCGCCGACGCCGAGAGAGACCGGCAGCGGAATCTCCGGGTTGCGGAGGAAGTTGTTGAAGCCGATGGCGCCGAATTCCTTGAGCAGGACGGCGACCCAGAAGATCGGCAGGGAGAAGAACAGGAAGGCCATGAAGGTCACGCCGTAATCCAGCGTGCTGTACTGCCGCAGGGCGGTGATGATGCCCAGAGTGATACCCACAAGGATGGCCAGGACGGCGGCCCCGGTGACAAGCGTCAGGGTCTGGATGAGTGCATGGCCGAGGGCGTCCGTAATGGGCTGGCCCGCGATGTTCTTGCCGAGATTGCAGGATCCGGTGAAGGGCACCAGGCACTGGGCCGCGCCGCCGAGCCATTTGAAATACCGCACGGGCGCGGGCGTATCGAGGTCCAGCAGCGCGGATCTCGAGTCCATGAGCTGCTGCTTGTTCGGCGCACTGCTGGCACGGAACTCTGCGAGCGGGTCGCCTGATGCGGCGGTCAGCAGATACACCAGGAAGGACGCGCCCAAAAGGATGAGTGCGGCGGTGACAAGCCGCCGGACTATGTAGGTCACCATTGTGATAGAACCTCAGGATTCGGGCCCGGGGATTGCCCGGACCGGTCGCAGGTTTGGCGGCGCCTTACTGCTTGTGCTGCCAACACAGGCACTGCCGGGAGATGGCGCTGCAAGGCGCCGGGACCGTGGTGCATGGTCCCGGCGCCTCATCTAGCTAGTAGCACTTCGTGTCACGGGCTTACTTCTCGGCCCACTCCCAGAAGTTCCACCAGACGCCGGTCTGGTTGGGCATGAACTTCACGCCGGTGATGCGGTCGCTGTAGGCGTCAACACCAACGGACTGGAACAGCGGGAGGCCGTAGGCCGAGTCCCAGATCTTCTTGTCGATCTGCTTGGACAGGTCGTCCTGCTTGCTGCGGTCAGTCGTCACAATGAGTTCGTCCATGAGCTTGTCGGCTTCAGGATCGCTGAACTTGTTGAAGTTGGAACCGTTGCCGGTGCGGAAGATCTGCGGCACGCCGGAGACTCCGACGCCCGGGTTGATCCAGCCGAAGATTGTGGCGTCGTAGCCGCCCTTACCGAGGGCCTTGCCCCAGTCAGAGGCGCCAAGTCCGCCGTCGACGATCTTGAAGCCGGCCTTGGTTGCGGACTCGCGGATGAGCGAGAACGCGTCAACACGGTTGGGGTTGTCCTTGTTGTACATAATGCGGACCTCGGGGGTCGCACCGTTGAGCAGCTTCTTGGCGCCGTCAACGTCAGCATCTGCGTAGGCCGAGGATCCGTTGGCCTGCGCGGAGGCGTCGTAGGCCGGCTGCGCGGGAACAAACAGCTGCGAATCCAGGGGCTTTGCCTCGGGGTCGAGCTTCTTGATGATCTTGTCGACGATGTCCTTGCGCGGAACCGTCTTCATGAATGCCTCACGGACATTCTTGTCGGCGAAGGGTCCTGAGTAGTTCAGGTCGATGTGGTCGTAGGAGAGCTGGTTGCCCTGTTCGACCGTGACGCCCTGGCTCTCGAGTGCCTTGAGCTGATCGAGGGTGTCAGCCGAAGCCTGCGGGGCGATGATGTCGGCTTCGCCGTTCTTCAGCGCCTGGACCTGGGCCGGGGAGGAACCGATGTAGCGGACGGTGATCTCGTCCAGCTTGGCCTCGGGGCCCCAGTTGTAATCCTTGTTGCGGACCATGGTCAGGGACTGGTCCTGGTTGATGCTCTGGACAACGAACGGGCCGTTGGAGAGGAACAGGCTCGGATCGCTCGGCAGGGTCTTGGAGTCGAAGCCGGTGTTCCACATGTCGGACATGGCCTTGAGCTTGGCGTCAGCGGTCTTGGGCGCTTTGGCGTCGCCGCGGGGCATGCTCTTGAGGTGGTCGATGAAGGCCTGCGTGTCGGCCAGGCCAGCCTTCTTGGCCAGGACGTGGGCCGGGATGTCAATGCCGGGCCCGCCCAGTGCGATCTCCCAGTCAGCGAACGGCTTGGAGTACTTGATGGTCATGGAGCGGTTGTTGTCGCCGATTTCGGGGAAATCGGTGAGCGCCAGACCAGTGGGGTCGCCGGCGTAGGAGAAGTAGGACGTTCCGGCCTTGCCGTCGGCGTCGGCGTCGTTGTAGTACCCGGAGAAGGCTGCCCACTGCAGGAGGAGGTCAGCTGCGGTGACGGGCGTGCCGTCCGACCACTTCACACCTTCGTTGATGGTGTACTTGACGGTCAGCGGATCGTCGGACGTCTTTTCCATCTTGCCGAACTTGTCGTTGTGGACGATGTTCAGCTGGTTGTCGATGTAGTAAAAGCCGGAGTGTGTGGCGTAGCTGACCTTCGAGTTGATGTCAGTGTTGCCGTCGGCCGTGTTCGGGTTGAAGGTGTTGAACGCGTTGACCTCAACGACAGTGGCTGTTCCCCCCTGCTTGCCGGCCGCATTACTGGACGGGGTTGTCCCGCCATTGGTGCTCGCGCAGGCGCTGAGCGCCAGTGCAGCCGCGGCTGCAACGCCTACTGCTTTGGAAATACGACTGAATCGCATTCCGCCTCCTATGTTTCTGTGAGTGTGGAAAAGACCTTCGCTGTGGGCGCCGGCCAGACCCGCTACATCCCCCCAGTGAGATGTGGCGAGTCTCACATGACAAGTAGCCTAGACCCGAACCCGCCACCCGCGGTCCGAAAGTTGTCCCTCAGTAAAGGTTGTTACCGAGATGCAACCAAGCTGTTGCCGTGCGAAAAGTTCGCGCCCTTTTTCCTTGACGCCATGTTGCACGGAGGGTAGTGGAGCCAATCACAGAAAAAGCCCCGGTCCATAGGACCGGGGCTTTTTGCCGTTAATACTCAATCACTGAGCAGCTCAGCGCAGACTCACACGTTGAAGCGGAATTCCACCACGTCGCCGTCGGACATGACGTATTCCTTGCCTTCAATGCGGACCTTGCCGCGCGACTTGGCCTCCGCCATGGAACCGGCGTCGATGAGGTCCTCGAAGGAGACAACCTCCGCCTTGATGAAGCCGCGCTGGAAGTCCGAGTGGATGACGCCGGCTGCCTGCGGGGCGGTGTCGCCCTGGTGGATGGTCCACGCGCGCGCCTCCTTGGGCCCGGCCGTGAGGTAGGTCTGCAGCCCCAGCGTGTGGAACCCGACGCGGGCCAGCTGGTCCAGCCCGGATTCGTCCTGCCCATTCATTTCGAGCATTTCGCGCGCCTCGGCCTCGTCCAGTTCCACGAGATCGGACTCGAGCTTGGCGTCAAGGAAGATGCAGTCGGCCGGCGCAACCATCGCGCGCAGCTCGGCCTGCTTCTCCTCGCTGCCGAGAATTCCTTCGTCCGCGTTGAAGACGTAGATGAAGGGCTTGGCCGTCAAAAGGCTGAGCTCCTTGAGGTGCTCCATCTCCAGCTTGTCACTCGTGACGGAGGAATAGATGGTGTCACCGCGCTCCAGAACTACCTGCGCGGCCTTGATGGCAGCGAGCTCCGCGGCCTCCCGCTTCTTGATCTTGACCTCTTTTTCGATCCGGGGAATGGCCTTCTCGATGGTCTGCAGATCGGCGAGGATCAGCTCGGTGTTGATGGTTTCCATGTCCGAGCGGGGGTCGACCTTGCCGTCGACGTGGATGACGTCGGGGTCGTCGAAGACGCGCACCACCTCGGCGATGGCTTCCGCCTCACGGATGTTGGCGAGGAACTGGTTGCCCAGGCCTTCCCCTTCGGAGGCGCCCTTGACGATGCCGGCGATGTCGACGAAGGAGACAGCCGCGGGCAGTACGCGCTGCGAGCCGAAGATCCCGGCGAGCTGCTGGAGCCTGGGGTCGGGCAGGTTCACGACGCCGACATTGGGTTCGATGGTGGCGAACGGGTAGTTCGCGGCCAGGACCTGGTTACGGGTCAGTGCGTTGAAAAGAGTTGATTTGCCGACGTTGGGCAGTCCGACGATGCCAATAGTAAGAGCCACGGACATTGATTCTACCTGTTCGGCCCCCGCATCCCCTGCCGGGCTGTTGCCCTTCCCATAAATGTCACAGCCCCGTGCCACAGTGAAGGCATGGAACCTTTTGCAGTCATTCTGGCCCTTTTGATGCTGTTGCTGGGCGCCGTGTCCGGCGCGGGCGCGGTATACGTGGTGTTGCGCCGGCGGAGCGCCGCCGTGGAAGCGGATTTCGACGGCGTTTCGGCGCGGCTTTCGGAAGTCAGCGCCCAGTTTGCTGCCGCGGATGCCGAGCGGAGGCTCCTGTCGGCCCAGAACCGCGAGCTGGGCATGTCGCGTGAGCAGGATGGAAGCGTACTGCGGGCCCTGGCGCCGGTGGCCGAGAAGCTGACGGCGGTGCAGCAGCAGGTATCCCTGCTGGAACGGGACCGGCTCGAACAGTACGGGCAGCTGGCCCAGCAGCTGCAGGAAGCCCGCCTGACGGACGAGCAGCTGATGCGGTCCACGCATGCCCTTGAGTCGGCGCTCCGGTCGAACAGCGCGCGCGGCCAGTGGGGCGAAGTGCAGCTGCGCCGTGTTGTGGAGGCGGCCGGCATGATGCGGCACGTCGATTTCCATGAGCAGCAGCACGGCACGTCAGGCGCCGAGGCCGCCGTCCGCCCGGACCTTGTGGTCCAGCTGCCGGGCGACAAGCAGCTCGTTGTCGACGCCAAGGTTCCCCTGTCCGCCTACCTTGAGGCGCAGGAGCTGGGGCAGTCGGCCGGTGACAAGCCCGGGCTCAGCGAGGCGGCTTTGCAAAACCTGATGGCGGCACACGCCAAGGCGCTGAAATCGCACGTGGACGCCCTCAGCACCAAGAAGTACTGGGACATTTCGGGGAACTCTCCGGAGCTGGTGATCTGTTTCGTCCCGGCCGAATCCATCCTCGCCTCCGCTCTCTCGGCCGATCCCGCGCTCCTGGATCACGCCCTGTCCAGGAATGTGGTGCTTGCCTCCCCCGGCACGCTGCTCGCGGTGCTCAAATCCGTGGCGTTCACGTGGCGCCAGGACGTTCTCACGGACAGTGCGCGGGAGCTCTTCGAACTTGCCCGGCAGCTGTACGAGCGGATGGGCACGCTCGGGGACAACGTCGGCAAGCTTGGATCCTCGCTGAAGAGCTCTGTGGACCGCTACAACGCGATGGTCGGCACGCTGGAGGCACGGGTGCTTCCCACCGCGCGGAAACTGAACGCCCTGGACACCAGCGGACTGGTCACGCCCCCGGCTGTGCAGGTCACGCCGCGTTCCCTTGCAGCCCCTGAGCTGCAGGGCACGGAGCCGGGAGCTGGCGGCGAGCTGCGGGCGGCCGTGGAGGAAGAGGACGCCGCTTAAAGCGCCGAAACGCACGACGCCGGAACTCAAGGTGAGTTCCGGCGTCGTGCGTTTCGCTGCTACCGCGAGCGGCGCCCGCCGAGGGCGCGGGATACGTCCCCCGCTTCCTTGAGCGTGGCGCGGAGCTCCTTCGGCAGGGAGAAGAGCAGGTCTTCCTCCGCAGTCACAATTTCCTCGACGGCGTCGTATCCGTAATCAGCCAGGAGGCGGAGCACGTCCTTGACCAGGACCTCCGGAACGGACGCGCCCGAGGTGACGCCCACCGTGGCAACACCCTCGAACCAGGACTCGTCCACTTCGTTGGCGAAGTCCACCCGGTACGATGCCTTGGCGCCGTACTCGAGCGCCACCTCGACGAGTCGGACGGAGTTGGAGGAGTTGGCCGAACCGACCACGATCACCAGATCGGCCTGGGGCGCGATCTTCTTGATGGCCACCTGGCGGTTGGTTGTGGCGTAGCAGATGTCATCGCTGGGCGGATCCTGGAGCGTGGGGAACCGGTCCTTAAGCAGCCGGACGGTCTCCATGGTCTCGTCCACGCTGAGCGTGGTCTGCGAAAGCCAGATGACCTTTTCCGGGTCCCGTACCGTCACCTTGTCCACCTCATGGGGGCCGTTGATGATCTGGATGTGTTCGGGAGCTTCGCCGGCCGTTCCTTCAACCTCTTCGTGGCCGTCGTGGCCGATCAGGAGGATATCGAAGTCGTCCTTGGCGAAGCGGACGGCTTCCTTATGGACCTTGGTTACAAGGGGGCAGGTGGCATCGATGGTGCGCAGTCCGCGGTCCTCTGCGGACTGGACCACGGCCGGGGACACCCCGTGGGCGGAGAAGATGACCAGGGCGCCCTCAGGCACTTCGTCAGTTTCGTCCACGAAGATGGCGCCCTGCTCCTCAAGGGAGCTGACCACGTGCACGTTATGGACAATCTGTTTCCGGACGTAAACCGGCGGTCCGTAGTGCTGCAGGGCCTTTTCAACGGCGATGACCGCCCGGTCCACGCCCGCGCAGTATCCGCGGGGAGCCGCCAGCAGAACTCTCTTCGGGCCCGGGACCGGTGCCGCCGCGAGCACTTCCTCCGGCGAACGCCGCCGGCGCGGGACGGTTGGCATCGAAAGGGAAACTGCAGAGGAAGTCATTGCTCCATGCTACCGGCTGGGCCGCGGGCATCCAGGCATGCTCACCGTCCGCGGGCAGGACCGCCGACCAGCCTGAGTAGCAGGCCTGCCGCCACCAGGACCACACCGGCGATCGCCGCCGCCAGCGTCCAGGACGCAAACCCGGAAGCGGAAGCCGCAACGAACTCCCGCTTGAACAGGTCTGCCATTTCGTTTCCGCTCGCGGTGCCCATCACGGCGTCGGCGGCCCAGCGGGAGGCCAGCGTCCACAGTCCGGAAAGCACCAGTGCGCCCACTCCGATCCCGGCCAGGACTTTCCACCGCCGGCGGGCGGTCACGAGCGCCAGGAGGAACGCCACCCCGGCGCCGGCGGCAAGGCTGTATCCCAGCGGAGAGTAAGCCGAAACCCGTTCAACGAGCTGGCGCTGGTTCGTCTGGCCGATTCTCACCAGGGTCTGGCCCGGGGCTTCCAGCTGTACTCCAACCTGGCTGGAAATCTGCTTGGCCGCGAGGGCGACGAGCGGGGCCACATCCAGGGTCAGCGAGGTGCTCGAATCCGCTTCGGGGGGAAGGGATGCCGGGTCGGCGAAGTTGAGCCGGTGGCTCTTTCGCAGCGTCTGTTCCCAGGCAGCCGGGTACTCGGGCAGGCCGGTGAGGGAGGTTGCCGCCTTCTCCAGCACCGGACGGACCAGTTCGGCCGCCTGCGCCGGGATGGTGCCGCCGGTATCAATGCTGTTGACGGCGGCGGTCGCCAGGCGCTTCTGGAAATCCGGATCCTTGCCCAGCGGTGCCGCCAGTGCTACGAAGCCACCTTCCTGCACGATGTTGCGGTCCACCCAGATGGCCGGAACGGCGGCGGCGGAGAGGAGAAGACCAAGGATGACGGCCAAGGCCGCAAGAAATGAGCGCAAGGGTTCCTAGCTGGTCGGGTTTCTCGGCTGGTCGGGTGCCTGGCTGGTCAGCACGACACTGCCATCCTAGGCGCGCCGTCCCGCTATCGAAAAAAGTAGGGCGATCAAAGATGCCAGCGACCAAAAATGCCGGACCACCCAGCCTGCTGGGTCATCAGCAGTCCCGGCATCATCAACAATGTCGGGGCCCGGTGATACAGCTATGGATAGAGTTGATTGACCCACGCGCACGCACCATCCACAGGCAAAGGACCGCGACCATGCAACTGGCATTCGCCGCCACCGGGGCTGCACATGGCTGAAAACGCCACCGTCCCTGTACCCGGCACGGCCCCGGCAGCGGGCACCGCTGCCACCCGCCCGAGCACGGTGCCGGCCACCGCCGCCGAGACAAGCCCGGACAACCCCTGGCCGCTGCAGTTGCTCTCACAGAAGCTCAAGACCCACATCGAGCGGGCTCCGGCAGCCTGGGTTGAAGGGCAGGTCATCGAACTCAACCGGCGCGGCGGCAGTGCGTTCCTCACCCTCCGGGACGTGGACGCCGAAATCTCCCTGCCCGCTTCCATCTGGTCCAAACTGCTCGACCGGCAGGAGACGCCGCTCGAGCGCGGAAGCCGGGTGGTGGCCCTGCTCAAGGCCGAGTTCTGGCTGAAGACCGGGCGCCTGAACATGTCCGTGAAGGACATCCGCCCTGTGGGACTGGGCGATCTCCTCGCACGGATCGAACGGCTGCGCCATGCCCTGGCAGCTGAAGGACTGTTCGCCGAGTCGCGGAAAAAGCGTCTGCCCCTGCTCCCCCACCGGATCGGGCTCATCACCGGCCGCGATTCCGATGCGAAGAAGGACGTCCTGCGCAACGCTGCCCTGCGCTGGCCGGCGGTCGAATTCGAGATCCGCGAGGTCGCGGTGCAGGGCAACACCGCCGTATCCCAGATGGTCAAGGCGCTGCGCGAACTCGATGCGCGTCCCGAGGTCGACGTGATCGTCATCGCTCGCGGCGGCGGCGCGCTGGAAGACCTCCTGCCCTTCAGCAGCGAGGAACTCATCCGCGCCGTGGCGGCCGCGGTGACTCCGGTGGTCAGCGCAATCGGGCACGAGGCGGACCGGCCCATCCTGGACGACGTCGCCGACCTCCGGGCCTCCACCCCCACGGACGCAGCCAAAAGGATCGTGCCCGAAGTTTCAGAGGAACTTGCCCGGGTCCGGCAGGCTGAAGCCCAGCTGCGCCGCTCCGTCACCATGCTGGTGGCCCGGGAAACGGACCGTCTGGCGGCAATCCGGTCCCGTCCGGTCCTCGCGGCCCCGGAGAGCATGATCACGGCGCGCGCGGACGATGTGGAACGGCTGGCCCGCCGGTCCACGGCGGCCATCAGTGCCGCCGTGACGAGGGCTTCCGACCAGCTGGTCCACCTCCAGGCGCAGGTCCGGGCATTGTCACCGCAGCAGACCCTGGACCGCGGCTATGCCGTGGTGCAGCTTTCCGGGCCCGGCGGTGCAGTTGTCCGCCAGCCGTCCCAGGCCCCTGCGGGGACACCACTCGCGGTCAGGGTGGCCGGCGGGCGGTTCGGCGCGGAATCCACGGGCGCCCCATAGGCCGGGACGCATATGAAGCCAGCACCTCAATTGACGCCAGCACCGAATCACAGCACCACCGACATGACAGGCCAGGAACCATGACAGAACCGACCATCAATACAGATCAGCAGCACAGCACGGAGCAAAATGCGGCAGCCCGGCCCGGCCCCGCACTTCCTCCGGACATCGATGCCCTCAGCTATGAGGAAGCACGGGAACAGCTGGTCGCCGTCGTTTCCAAGCTTGAGGCCGGCGGGACCAGCCTTGAGGATTCCCTGGCGCTGTGGGAGCGGGGCGAGGCCTTGGCACGCCGCTGCGAAGACTGGCTGGAGGGCGCCAGAAAGAGGCTCGCGGCTGCCCGCAAGGACAGCTGACCGCCAGCGGAGATCCAGCCGGAGGTTAAGCGCCCTCAGGACGGCCCGGCCTGGTCAGGACCGCTCGACGAGGCGGCGCTCAGCTTCCACGTCGAACTCGGCCTTGGGCCACTCCAGGTCGAGCTCGCCGAGCCCCTCCAGCAACAGTTGCTGCACGGCGATGCGCGCATACCACTTCTTGCTTGCTGGCACGACATACCAGGGCGCATGGTCCGAGTTGGTTTCGTCGAAGGCAGCCTGGTAGGCGGCCATGTAGTCGTCCCAGAAGGCGCGCTGTTTCAGATCCTCGGTGTTGTACTTCCAGTGCTTGGCGGGATTGTCCAGCCGGGCCAGCAGCCGTTCTTTTTGCTCGTCATTGCTGATGTGCAGCATGACCTTGAGCACCTTCGTGCCCACCGCCGCCTGCCTGGCCTCGAACTCGTTGATCGCCCGGTAGCGGCGTTCAAGCTCCTTCGGGTCAGCCCAGCGGTGAACCCGGTGGATCAGGACGTCCTCGTAGTGGGACCGGTCAAAGACACCCAGCATGCCAGCGCCGGGGACTTCCCTTTCGATGCGCCACAGAAAGTCGTAGGCACGTTCCTCGGGCGTGGGCGCCTTGAAGGACTTGAACTGGACACCCTGCGGGTCCATGGCGCCCAGCACGTGCTTCACGATTCCGCCCTTACCGGCGGTGTCCATTCCCTGCAGGATCAGGAGGACACGCTTGGTGCCGCCAAACTTGGACTCGGCAAACAGCTTCTCCTGAAGCTCAGCGAGCTTTGCGTCCAGCTCCTCGAGGAGCGCCTCGCCGTCGGCCTTGTTCCCCGGGTAACCGTGGGTGGCGTCAGGGTCAACGTCTGCCAGCTTGAAGCCCTTTCCCACTTTCAAAGTTTCTGAGGGAAGCTTCGTGAATTCCACAGCGCCGGCCATCGGGTCCTCTTTCCACGGTTGTCTGTGGGTAAAGGCTAGTTCCCCTGATACCTGCTGAGGAAGTCTCCCATCCGGCCAATTGCCTCCTCGATATCCTTGACGTTGGGCAGGGTCACCATACGGAAGTGATCGGGCCGGACCCAGTTGAACGCCCGGCCGTGGGAAACCAGGATCTTCTGTTCCTTGAGCAGGTCCAGGACAAACTTTTCGTCATCCCGGATGTCGTAGACCTCCGGGTCCAGCTTGGGGAACAGGTAGAGGGCTCCCCGCGCCTGCTGGGTGCTGACGCCGGGGATGGCGTTGAGCATGTCGTAGGCCTTGTTGCGCTGTTCCAGCAGCCGCCCGCCGGGAAGGATGAGGTCGTTGATGCTCTGGTATCCACCCAGGGCAGTCTGGATGGCGTGCTGGGCCGGGACGTTGGCGCAGAGCCTCATGTTGGCCAGCAGATTGATGCCTTCGAGGTAGTCCGCGGCCTCCTTCTTGGGCCCGGAGATGGCCATCCAACCCGCCCGGTAGCCGCAGACGCGGTAGGCCTTGGACAACCCGCTGAACGTCAGGCACAGCACGTCGTCGCCGGTGAGCGCGGCCATGTTCACGTGCACGGCGTCCTCGTAGAGGATCTTCTCGTAAATCTCGTCGGCGAAAATCGCCAGCCCGTGCTTCTCCGCCAGCGCCACGATCTTGCGCAGCGTGCTTTCCGGGTAGACGGCGCCGGTGGGGTTGTTCGGGTTGATCACCACGATGCCCTTGGTACGGGGCGTAATCTTGGCCTCGAGGTCCTCCAGGTCGGGCTGCCAGCCGGACTCCTCGTCGCAGAGGTAGTGCACCGGACGGCCGCCGGCCAGCGCCACCGAGGCGGTCCACAGCGGGTAGTCCGGGGTGGGGATCAGGATCTCGTCGCCCTCTTCGAGCAGCGCCATCAGCGACATCGTGATGAGTTCGCTGACGCCGTTGCCGAGGTAGATGTCGTCCACGTGGATGCTCTGGATGCCGCGTGTCTGGTAGTACTGCGAGACGGCGGTGCGGGCCGAGAAGATGCCGCGGGAATCGCTGTATCCCTGGGCGTGGGGCAGGTGGCGAATCATGTCCACCAGGATCGCGTCCGGCGCTTCAAACCCGAAGGGTGCGGGGTTGCCGATGTTCAGTTTGAGGATGCGGTGACCCTCTGCCTCCATCTGCTGGGCGGCCTGAAGAATCGGTCCACGGATGTCGTAAAGGACATTATGAAGCTTGGTGGACTGCTTGAATTCTGCCATTCATCAAATATGCCACAAGCGGGATGTACTTCCGGGGAGACGTGCCTCACACGCTGTTGACCGGACGGCGCCCACCCGCCCCGTCCCCCACTTAAGTACGACGGCGGCTGCCGTTCCCCGCGGAACCGGCAGCCGCCGTCGTACTTTCCTAGTGAGCCACAGGGCTACTTGACGATGCCCTTGTCCTTGAGCCACGCAGCGGCCGCGTCCTTGGCGTTCTGCTTCTGGCTTCCGCTCACCGCACGATTGAGGTTGATCAGGTCCTCAGTGGTGAGGGTCTTGGAGACGTTGTTGAGCGCCTCCTTGGCCTTGTCCGTCATCTTGGCCTCGTTGTAGAGCGGGAGCACTTGCTGTGCCGCGAAGTTGTTCTTCGGGTCCTCCAGCACAACGAGGTCGTTGTCGGCGATGGACGGCGTGGTGGTGAAGATGTCGGCCACCTGGACCTCATCAGTCAGGAGCGCCTGCAGGGTGAGGTTGCCGCCGTTGTCGCTGAACGGCTTCAGCCCCTTGAGCTCGCAGCCATAGTTCTTCTTGAGCCCCTTCAAGCCGTAGGACCGGATTTCGAAGGTAGCGGGGGCGGCCATGGTGAAGTCCTTGCAGACCTTGGCAAGGTCCTCAATGGACTTCAGCTGGTACTTTTCCGCCGTGGCCTTGGTAACCACCATGGCATCCTTGTCCTCGGCCTTTGACGGCTCAAGCACGCCGAGGCCCTTCGGCAGCTTGTCAACGACGGCCTTGTATACGTCGTCCGCCGCAACTTCAGTCGCTTCAGGGTTCAGGGCCACGGTCAGGAGGTTTCCACTGTATTCCGGGATCACGTCTATGGAGCCGTCTTGGAGGGCTTTGAAGTAGATCTCCCGCGAGCCGATGTTCGGCTTGGTGGTGACCGTGACTCCGGCCGCGCTCAGGGCACCGGCGTAGATCTCGGCGATGATCTGGCTCTCCGGGAAGTCCGCGGAGCCGACGACGAGGGAACCGCCGGAGGTGGCGCCCCCGGTTGCACTCGTGGAGGGAGATGACAGCGGATTGCCGCTGCTGCAGGCGGACAGGGCGAGGGCGACGCCGACACCGGCGGCGAGGCCGCCCAGGCCACGGCGGGTAAGAGTCGTGCGGACGGGGTGCTTCATGCGGTGCCTCCTTGAACAGCGGCGGCCGCGGGCGCGGCAGCCGAGAAATCGGTGGCGGCCTTTCGGCCGCCTTTGGAACGTGCGGAAAGTCCCGGTGAAACGACCAGCCGCTGCACGGCGGCCAGGACAAGGTCGACGACCATCGCCAGCGCCGCGATGAGGAGCGAGCCTGCGAGCATCCTCGGGAAGTCCTGGAGCACCAGCCCGTCGAACAGGTAGCGCCCCAGGCCGCCGAGCGGAAGGTAGGCCACCACCGACACCGTGGCGATCACCTGCAGCACGGCGGTGCGGATGCCGCCGAACATCACCAGGAGCCCGTTGGGAACCTCCACGCCGAACAGGACCTGCAGCTCTTTCATGCCCATTGCGCGGGCAGCGTCCACCACGTTTGAGTCCACGCTGGAAATGCCTGCGTAGGTGCCGGCCAGCAGCGGCGGCACCGTAAGAATGACCAGGGCCCACACCGGCGGCATGAGGCCGCTTCCGGCGACGAGGGCGAACAGCACCAGGAGCCCGAGCGTGGGCAGCGCGCGGAGGGCGCCCGCCACGGCCACGGCTACAACGCGGCCCCTGCCGGTGTGCCCGATGTAGAGGCCAACCGGGACAGCGATGGCGGCGGCGATGATGAGGACCAGGCCGCTGTACTGCAGGTGCTCCAGCAGGCGGACGGGTATGCCGCCCGGACCGGACCAATGCAAGGGATCTGCCAGCCACGCGAACGTTTCGGTGAAGATGTTCATGAGCCGGCCCCCGCGTGGACTTTGGCGTCCGCGATGAATGCAGCGCCGGACTGCGCGTGCGCGTCTGGCTTTACGGAGCCGGCCCTGGTCCACGGCGTGAGGACCCGTTCCAGGATCACCAGCAGCGCGTCCATCACCACTGCAAGCAGCAGGATGGCGATAATCCCCACCACCACTTCGGTGACGAAGTTCCGCTGCAGTCCGTCCGTGAACAGCATCCCGAGATTTCCCACGCCCAGCAGGGCGGCGACGCTAACCAGCGAAATGTTACTTACCGACACCACGCGGAGGCCTGCGAACATCACGGGCAGGGACAGCGGCAGGTCGATCTGCAGGAACCGCGCGGCCGGCTTGTAGCCCATGGCCACTGCCGCCTGCCGGAGGTCGTCATCGACGGAATCGAAGGCGTCCATGGCGGCCCGCACCAGCAGCGCCACGGCGTAGATGGTCAGGGCGACGATGACGTTCAGCGGGTCGAGGATCCGGGTCCCCAGCAGCGGCGGGAGAATGATGAACAGCGCCAGCGACGGAATGGTGTAGAGCAGCGAGCTCACTGTAGCCACGAGCTGCCGCAGTGCGCTGTGCCGCCGCGAGAACTGTGCCAGCGGGATGGAAATCAGCAGGCCCAGGACCATCGGAACCAGGGCCAGGACCAGGTGCTGGCCAGCCCGTTCAAAGACCATGGGGCTGTTCGCCAGGAACCACTCCATCAGAGGGCGCCCTGCCGGACCTGGCGTGCGGATTCGATGACGGCGAGAACCTCCGCCCCCTTGACGACGCCGGCAACCTTGCCGTCGCCGTCGACCGCGACGCCGAGCCCCGAAGGCGACGACAGCGCGGCGTCGAGGGCGCGCCGCAGGGTGTCGCCCGGCCGGAACAGGGAGCCGCCCGGGATGAGCTGGGAGTCGAGGCCGGGGCCTTCCCAGCCCAGCGGGCGCTGCTGGTCATCCACCACCAGGCGCCAGTCGTCGGCATTGGCCCTGGCGTCCCCGCCCCGGGTGACCGCGTCCACGGGATGGACCGCGACGCCGTCGGCCGTGGTGAAGGCGAGGTGCCGGAACCCGCGGTCCCTGCCCACAAAGGAAGCCACGAACTCGTTGGCCGGTGCCCGGAGGATCTCCTCAGGTGTGGCGTACTGCGCCAGCTTGCCGCCGACGGCGAAGACAGCCACCTTGTCGCCCAGCACGGTGGCCTCGTCGATGTCATGGGTGACAAACACGATGGTCTTGGCCAGGTCCCGCTGCAGGCGCAGGAGTTCCTGCTGGAGTTCGTCGCGGACCACGGGATCCACGGCGCTGAAGGGCTCGTCCATCAGCAGGACCGGCGGATCGGCGGCGAGCGCCCGGGCCACGCCAACGCGCTGCTGCTGGCCGCCCGAGAGCTGCGACGGGTACCGCTTGCCCAGTGAGGGGGCCAGCCCCACGACGTCGAGCAGTTCCTCCGCGCGCTTGCGGGCGTCGGCTTTTGGCACGCCGTTCAGCCTCGGCACAGTGGCGATGTTGTCCACCACGGAGCGGTGCGGCATCAGGCCGGAGGACTGCATCACGTAGCCCATGGAGCGCCGGAGCTCCGCTGCGGGCACGGAAGTGACATCGCGCCCGCCCACCGTGATGGTCCCGGAGGTGGGCTCCACCATCCGGTTGATCATGCGCAGAGAGGTGGTCTTGCCGCAGCCTGATGGTCCTACGAACACCGTGATGGAGCCACGGTCAATGGACATGCTCAGCTGGTCCACCGCCGGTTGCCCGCTCTGGTACTGCTTGGTGACGCTCTGGAACTCGATCATGGCTTCGGCCATACCCGGCTTACCTAACTGTTGGGCGGCAACATCGGACGGTAAAGCGAATCGATCATAAGCACGCTGTTTTTTGGCTGTAAAGCGCACCTTGACCCAGCGTAACCAGTGCCTGAAGCAAAACCGCCGCAGGCACGGATACCGTAATCATTCGGAGACAAACACGATTGATTCGGCGTCCTCCCCTGCCCGGATGGGTGGAGGCGTTTTTGTCCAGATAAGGGGCGCTCCGAGGGCTTTTCGAGCCATTATCCGGACCAAAACTCCAGCTTCAGGAATGGCGGTAGCGTTCGGCGGCCCGCTGGCTCCGCCCGGCCACCACCACCTTCTGGTGCCATTCCCGCTGGTACGCCCTTCTTGCCGCAGCATCGTGGCGCCGTTCCAGGGCCGCGAGCTCGCGCTGGAGCTTGACGTAGCTGGCCCACCGCCTCTCCTCGAGGAATCCGTCGTCGAGGGCCGCGCGGACGGCGCACCCGGGTTCCCGGTCGTGGGCGCAGTCGGAGAAGCGGCACTGCTCGAAGAGCACCTGCAGGTCGCCGAACATCTCCTCCATGCCGTCCTCGGCGTCGAACAGGCCGAAGCCGCGGACACCGGGAGTGTCCATCAGCACGGCGCCGTTAGGCAGCGGCACCAGTTCACGCGACGTCGTGGTGTGCCGCCCCCTGCCGTCGGTGGCGCGCACATCCCCGGTGGACTGGACGTGGTGCCCCACGAGCGCGTTGATGAGGGTGGACTTCCCGGCGCCGGAAGGGCCCAGCAGGGCGAGCGTCCACCCCGGCCGCACCCTGGCGAGCAGCTCGTCGATGCCGTCCCCCTGCTCCGCGGATGTGGTCACCACGTCCACGCCGGCGGCCTGCAGGATCACCTTCCCGACGACGTCGTCGGCGATGTCCGCCAGGTCCGCCTTCGTGATGATCACCAACGGGGTGGCGCCGGAATCCCAGACGGCCACCAGCGTCCGTTCGAGCCTGTTGTGGCTCAGCGGACGGTCGACGGGAACAACCACGCCCACCATGTCGATGTTCGCGGCGAGGACCTGCCCCTCCGTGGACGGGTCGAAGGCACGTTTACGGCTCAGCTCGGACGTGCGCGGAAGCACCCCGACGACGGCCGGTTCCGCAGCCCGGTTGCGGCCGAGCCAGACCCAGTCGCCGGTGGCCGGCACGGTACCGGGCGGATACGGCAGGTGCACCAGTCCGTCGGCCGTGGCTGCCACGATCCGGTTCCGGTCCACCCGGACGACGCGGGCGGCAGCCTCGGCACCGCCGGCCGGATGGGCAGCGAAGTGCTGCGCCTGGGCCTCCGTGAAGCCGTACTGGCTTGGGCCGGGCAGGGGCTCAGTGTTTTTGAAATCAGTGTGTATGAATGGGGTTGGGTTGTGGATGTGGGGTTGAAGCTGGTTGGCACGAGTGCCGGAAGAATTTTTCACTGTGAACCTCGGGTTGGCCCCGAAGCGCCGCCGACCGGCAAAGCAGTGCGCTGTGTGTAGTGCGCGCTGGGCTGGCTAAGAGTGGGCAGCAGCGGGGGCAGGAGTAATGAAGGACTTTTCGAGAAGGCGCGGAGCGCGCACGAAATCTGCAATCATCAGGTCCACCTCCCCCGTACGAAGTTCATGCCGGACTGGCCGCCGCCGGACAAGAAGGTCCGGGGACTCCCCCAGAATAGCCAGCGGGGCGCCGGCTGGCTAGGGCAACCAGGCGGCGGCAGGGAAATCAGTCCAGTGAATCCAGCTTGCCGTTGACCGGCCGCTCCGAGAACAGCCGAAGCGCGGCGTCAACCAGGGACACCCTGTTCAGCGAACCGACGTCCTGCAGGGGAATCCAGGCGGCATGTGTGGTGGTGCCGTCCGTTTCGTGGGTGAGCTCGCCGCCCGTCACCCTCGCCTCATAGACCAAGCGGAGCGCCTGGAAGTCGCGGTCTGCCCCGTCCAGCCGCGAGTCCGCCGGCCAATGGCCGACGTCGATACCGAGCATCTCGCCGATCTCGGCGTGGTAGCCCGTCTCCTCGAAGACCTCACGGATGCAGCCGTCCACGGGGTGCTCGGCCAGGTCCAGGCCGCCGCCGGGCAGTGTCCAGCCTTCCTTGCCGTCCTGCTTCCAGTACGCCAGGAGGATAGCGCCGTCGCGGATGATGACCGCGTAGGCGGCAGGGCGGGTGTCGAAGAGAACGCTCATGGCTCCAGCGTAGCCCCGCGCTATCCGCGTGCAGGGAGCCGTCCTAGAGTGGGACTGTGACGAATCTGGAGCTTCTCCCGCAGGAGGAAACCTGCCCACCCGCCGGCCCGGACACAGGAACGGGAGGCGGGCCGTGCCTGCAGCTGTGGCCGGCACGCGAAGTGCCGCTCGGCGGGGTCCGCGCGATGTCGGTGCTCCGCACCCTGCCCCAGCGCGGCCTGCCGACGGTGGGTGCCTGGTGCTTTCTGGACAGCTTCGGCCCTGACCGGACGGCGATGTCCGTGCTGCCGCACCCGCATACCGGGCTGCAGACCGTGACGTGGCCGCTGGCCGGGCAGATCAGGCACCGGGACAGCGTTGGCAGCGACGTCATTGTCCGCCCGGGCGAGCTGAACATCATGACCGCGGGCCGTGGCGTCTCGCACTCCGAGTTTGCCGTGCTGCCGGCAACGGACGACGGCGGTGGCACGGACGACGGCGGCGCAGGGCTTCCGCTGCAGCGCGGGCTGCAGCTGTGGGTCGCCTTGCCGGACGGGGAGCGGGACAGGCCTCCGGCCTTCGAGCAGCACCGCGACCTGCCCACGGTTCATGGCCCGGGCTTCACCGCCGCGGTGATGGTGGGAACCTTCGCCGGCGCTTCCTCGCCGGCCACGATGTACACGCCGATCGTCGGCGCGGACATCAGCTGCGGCGGTGCCGCCTCCTTCCCGCTTGACCCGGCGTTCGAGCACGCCGTCCTGGTGCTCGACGGCGGCCTGACGGTGGACGGGCAGGAGATCGGCCCGGGGCCGCTGGGCTACCTGGGTGCCGGGCGCGAAGTCCTGGCCGTGGACGCCCTGCCGGAGACCCGCTTCGTACTGATCGGTGGCGAGCCGCTCCAGGAGGAGCTGCTGATGTGGTGGAACTTCGTTGGCAGGACCCATGAGGAGGTGGCCCAGGCGCGGGCGGACTGGGAGGCGCAGGCCGAAATGCCCGGCACAGCGGCGGAGGCTGCCCGCTTCGGGCTGGTCCGCGGCCACGGACCGGATGCGGGCCGGGAGGCAGGCAGGATCCCCGCGCCGCCCTTGCCCGGAGTGAAGCTCAGGCCGCGGACCCGGTCCTAGGGCCCGGTGTCAGGACCCGGTCCCAGGGCCTGGGTGTCAGGGCTGGCCGCGGACCAGCAGCGGGACACCGAAAACGGGGTCCTGCACCAGGATCCGCACGTCGCTGACTCCGACTGCGGCCAGGTGCTTCCGGAATGATTCCTGCAGCCGGACAACGTTCATGCCCAGGCCGCTGCCCAGAATGACCGGACCGTCCAGCCCCAGCTGCTGCAAAACCTGGGCGGCCATCTCCGCCAGGTCTTTGCCCGCCTGCTCGATCAGACCGCGGCTGACGCTGTGGCCGGCGTCGGCCGCCTCCACCACCAGCCGGGCCTGCTGCGCCCAGAAGCGCCGCCCGGTGTCCGGGGAGTGGAACAGCGCGATCAGTCTGTTCGGGTCATCGGTGTTGCAGGAATCCAGGAGTGCCCGCGTCAGCTCGTCCGGTTCCTGCCCCTGGTTCATGCGCCGCAGGCTGTGCCGGACCGCCTCGCGGCCCAGCCAGTAACCGCTGCCTTCGTCGCCCAGAAGGTAGCCCCAGCCGCCCGCCCGTGCCTCGTCGCCGTCGCCGTTCGCGCCCCAGGCCGCCGATCCGGTGCCCGCGATGACTGCGACGCCGGTGCTGGCGCCACCGGCCGCGAGCAAGAGCCGGGAGTCGTGGACCACGGTAATCCGTGCCCCCGGGGCGTGCGGCTCGATGAGGGCGGCCAGAGCGGCAGCGTCCTCATCGGTGTCGATCCCGCCGGCGCCGGCGTAGACCTGTGCCACCGGCCCCCGGCCGATTTTGGCGAAAAGCTCCGCGAGGTGCGCCGCGGCTTCCGCACGGCTGACGTTCTGGACGTTCGCGCTTCCCACGCTCTGGTCGGCCACCGGTTCCCCGTGCTCGAAGCGGACTCCCCGCGTCTTGGTGCCGCCGATGTCGAGGCCGATCACGACGTCGTTGGCGCCCGCCCTGCTGGAACCGGGAGCGTCTGCCGGGACTTCGCTGGACAGGACTGTGCTGGGCAGGACTGTGCTGGGCGAACCAGCATTGGACGCGGCTGCGCTGGACGAAGCAGGGGCCGCACCGGATAGGTTGTCAGAGTTAGTCACCTGAACAGATTACTAATTAGCCCCAAGGAGCCGGCCATGCCCCACGCCGAGATTGATTCCCGCATCATTGCAGCGCCCATGGCAGGCGGGACGTCCACGCCGGGCTTCGTCCAGGCCGTCCACCGCGCCGGAGGACTGGGCTTTCTCGCCGCGGGCTACAAGAGTGCGGACGCGGTCAGTGCTGAGATCCGCGCCTGCCGGGACGCCGGAGTCCGGTTCGGGGTCAACGTTTTTGTGCCTGACCATGCACAGCTGAACCCCTCCCCCGACGCCGTGGCAAGGCTGGAGGAGTACAGGAGCAGCCTCAGCCAGGATGCCGGGCGCTACGGCGTGGCCGTGCCGCCCCTGGTGCTTGACGACGACGACGCCTGGCAGGCGAAAATCGACCTCCTGTTGCAGCACCCGGTTGAACTGGTCAGCTTCGCGTTCGGGCTGCCCGACTCCGCAGTTGTCCAGGCGCTTCGGAAGGCGGGGTCGACGGTCATCGCCACGGTCACCAGCCGCGCCGAGGCCGGGCTGGCAGCGGACCGCGGAGTCGACGCCCTCGTCGTCCAGCACAGCAGCGCCGGCGCCCACTCCGGCGCGTTCCTGGCTGAGACGAAAACTGGCAGCATGCCGCCGTCGACGGCCGACCTGATCCGGGAGGTGGCGGCCGCCGTCGACCTGCCGCTCATCGCCGCCGGTGCGGTGTCCGACGCCGCCGCCGTCAGGTCGGTCATTGCCGCCGGGGCGGTGGCCGCGCAGGTGGGAACGGCGCTGCTGCGGACGGACGAAAGCGGCGCGCGGCAGCTACACAAGGACGCCCTGGGCGGTGACCTCTTCACCGAGACAACACCCACCCGCGCGTTTACCGGCCGTTACGCGCGCGCGCTGGTCAATGACTTCGTCCGCGACCACGGGGACGCCCCCGAGGGCTACCCCGCCATCCACCATCTGACCGCGCCCATCCGGGCGGCAGCAGCCGCTGCCGGTGACCAGCAACGGCTGAACCTCTGGGCAGGCAAAGGCTGGCGCTCAGCCAGGACGGGACCCTTGGCCGAGGCCGTGGGCGCGCTCCTGGACGATTAGCGCCCGGCGCCGGGTTTGAGCCCCTGCGCCAGGGAGTCCGGTCAGGCGCCTGAGCGGGCCCGGACCAGCCCCGCCAGCAGCCCGGGCCCCTCCTCCAGCACAAGCTCCCGGAAGAGCCTGACGGCGTCGGGCTCGCTCTCCCGCACGCTGCGGCGCTCCCGCCAGGCCAGACCGATCTCGCGGTACGCCAGTTCAGATTCCAGCGCAACTTCGACCCAGCGCAGGTCGCCGGTGTCCGCCGTAACGCCGAGGCCCGGCCCGCTGCCTCCCTCCGGGGGGAGGATGCTCACACCCAGCCCGGCGGACACCAGACCCCGCGCGGTGTGTGAATCCTGGCTTTCAAAGGCGATCCGCGGCCTGAAGCCCGCCTCCCTGAACAGGGCATCCGTAAGTGAGCGCAGCCCGTAGCCGGATCCGAGCGCCACGAACTGGTCTTTCCAGATCTCGGCCATGGCCACCGACTTCCGGTCCGCCAGCGGGTGCCGGTGGTGCAGCACGAGCCGCAGCGGTTCCCGGTACAGCGCGGCTGAGCCGATGGTCCTGCTGGCTGGCGCCACGGGTGCGGTCAGCGCGAGATCCGCGGCGCCGGAGGAGAGTTCCGCCAGGCAGCTGTCGCGGGAGCCCTGGTGGAGATGGAACTCCGTCTGCGGATAGCGGCTCCGGAATGCGCTGATGAGCAGCGGCAGCGTCGCCTCGCCGAACGTGTGCTGAAAGGTCACGGCGACCCGGCCGCGCACCACCTCCGATTCATGCCGGACGAGGTCCAGACCGGCACGGAACTCGGCGAGCGCCGATTCCACGTAGGGCAGCAACGTCGTGGCGGCAGGTGTCAGCCGGACTCCCCTTCCGTCCCTGACCAGCAGCTCGGTTCCCACCACGGCGCTGGCGCGCGCCAGCGCACGGCTGACCGTCGACTGCGGAACGCCGAGCAGCTCGGCGGTTTCGGTGATGTGCTGCGTCCGCCCAAGCTCCGCCAGCAGCGGCAGAATCGGAAGCAGCTGCACCAGCTGCCTGTGCTCGACATCCATTGCCTTCCTCCGTCATTCAATCCGTTTCAGCATGAATTACCAATGAATCATGCATTGGATACTAGGTCAGCATAGATCTACGCTGAAGGCATGCCAATGCCCCACCAGCACGCCCCCGGAAGCCTGCAGTGGAACGGGCACCCGAAGGGTTCACAGGCCTACGGCAGGATCCTGGCCGGCCTCGCGTTCGCCGGCGTGGCCACCTTCGCGCAGCTCTATTCCACCCAGGCCGTGCTCCCCGTAATGGCCGCCGAGCTTCGGGTGACCGCGGCTGAAGCCGCGCTGACCATTTCGCTGGCCACCGTCGGCCTCGCCGTCACCGTCATCCCCTGGTCGTTCCTCGCGGACCGGATCGGGCGAGTGAAGGCCATGACCTGGGGAATCTGCCTGGCCACGGCGCTGGGCCTGCTGGTGCCGCTGGCCACGTCCTTCCCCGTCCTGCTGGGCCTCCGGATGCTGGAGGGCATGGCGTTGGGTGGCATTCCTGCCATCGCCATCGCCTACCTCAACGAGGAAATCGACCGGGCACACGCCGCCGTGGCCGCGGGCAGCTACGTCGCGGGCACCACACTGGGCGGCCTGGCGGGAAGGCTCGTCGCCGGACCAGCAGGGGAATTATGGGGATGGCGCGCCGCCGCGCTCGCGGTCTCCATCCTGGCCACCGTGGCCGCCGTGCTCTTCCTGGTCCTGATCCCCAAGGCCCGCGGCTTCAGCCCGGCCCGGGGCACAGGCCTTCGCGGTGCGGCCAGGACCCTGTCCGGCCATCTGGCCAACCCGAGGCTGCTGGCACTTTACGTGCAGGCTTTCCTGCTGATGGGCGGCTTCGTGGCTGTCTACAACTATCTCGGGTTCCGGCTCTCCGGCGAACCGTTCAGCCTCCCCGCCACGCTCATCAGCTTCATCTTCCTGGCCTACCTGTCGGGCACTGCGACCTCGCGCTGGGCCGGAGCCCTGACGCAGCGCTTCGGCCGGCGCACGGTGCTGCTGGCCGGCATTGCGGTCATGGCGGCGGGCCTGGCCCTCACCCTCACCCAGGTATTGGCCCTAATATTGGCCGGGCTCGTCATCTTCACCGGCGGCTTCTTCGCGGCCCACAGCATCGGCGCGGGCTGGACCGGAGCGATTGCCCAGACAGGCCGGGCACAGGCGGCATCGCTGTACAACCTCGCGTACTACCTCGGCTCCAGCATCCTGGGCTGGGCAGGAGGACTGTTGTTCCAGTCGCTCGGCTGGCAGGCGCTGGCTGCTGCCGTCATCATTCTGGGGTGTACGACGGCGGTGATCACCGCCGTCGTACACCCCACCTCCGGGCGGCAGCGGCGGCAGCAGCAGCGGCTACCGCAGGATGAGGCGAGCCTGCAGCATCCCTGAATAATGCGCCGCCCAACGGGGCACGAAACCTGCAGATGTTCGGGCGTGCCGCCCGCAGGTGAATGTCTTGGCAACATTCGCGCCGCTAAGATGAACGGAGAACACTTCAGGAGGATCCGTGAGCAGCAACGCGAAGAATATTCGCCCGGCGGCGGGGCACGAACCCCTCGACGCTATCGACGAGCGGCTGCTGGCGGCCCTCGTGGACGACGCCCGGATATCCAACAAGCAACTGGCTGAACTGGTGGGCATCGCCCCCTCAACCGCCCTCATGCGCACCCGCGCGCTCTCGGACCGGGGCATCATCCAGGGGTTTGAGGCGAAACTGAGCCTTTCCGCGATTGGCCGGTCAGTGCAGGCCCTCATCGCCGTCCGGCTCCGCGCCCACGACCGGGAGCAGATCGACCGGTTCACCTCCAGGGTCCCCAAGCTGCCTGCCGTGCTGTCGACTTTCCATACGTCGGGCTCGGTTGACTATCTGCTGCACATCGCCGTCGCCACCACCGAGGACCTGCGGGACTGGGTTCTGGACAACCTCGCAACCGACCCCGTGGTGGGCCACACCGAAACCACGCTGGTGTTTGAGCACATGCCAGGCAACCACGGGCCGCTGCCGGACGAGGACTGAGCCGGCACCGGGACTGAGCCCTCACCGGGACAGCCCGTCCGATGCTGCCTAGCGGCGCGAAGGCAGCAGGCCCGAGTGGGCTGCGCCGAGAACGTCGCCGCGGAGAAGGCTCAGTTCATCCCGGCGCCGCGCGGCGTCCCGCTGCAACCGGACGGCTTCCTCCGGAACAGCCCGGCGCCGCTCTGCCCATTCCACCAGGCCGGCGCCGATACGGACGGCCACGGCTTCCAGCACGGAGGCACGGCGGTAGCCGGGGATGGACTGGTTGACCGACAGAGCACTCATGGCTCTTTCCTTTCGGGGCTCATTGACTGTTGGGTGGTGATGGATTCCGCTTTGGCGGTGTGCTCTGCGGGCTGCGCTTTACGCTGGCCTCGGCTGCCGGCGGACGCGGGGACACCGAGGATGGGGAAGGCGTTGAAGTGGATCTGGACCGGCCGGGCGCCTTCCTGCTCATCTTCACTCCGGATCTCCTCCAGGAGGCGGTAGGAGTAGGCGTCCATCGCCCGTGTATAGGCGGCCAACTGCTCTTCGTTCATCCGCACGTTGGCGGTGCTGACGATGGCCGCTTCCAGCCACCCGCGGTCCAGGGTGTCCGCCCCGTGGGCCATGAAATCGGCCAGCACGGCCTGGCGGCGGTGTTCAAACTCCCGGTTGACCAGCCGCGACGCTTCCTGGGTGGCAGGAGAACTGGCAAGCTCAGGTGACGAGACCTCAATGGCGCCGCGCGGCCGCTCCCACCACCGCTCACGTGCCGTGCCTTTTCCCTCCACTTCCCGAACGAAGTCGTGCTTGGCTAGCTGGCGCAGGTGATAGCTCGTGGAACCGCTGGACTCCCCCAGCAGCTCGCCGAGGCTGCACGCCGTCTGTGCCCCGTAGCGGGACAGCATCTCCAGGATCTGGACGCGCAGCGGATGCGCAAGGGCCTTGAGGGAGGCCGGGTCCATCTTCCGGACGGGGTACGGCAAATCCTGCAGGTCGGCGGTTTCAGTGTTCGGCTTAGTGGCCATATGGCAAGGTTACTTTTGCAAATGTTTCTTTGCAATGATTATTTTGCAATCATTTCTTTGCAACTGTCTCTTTGCAGTCCTCGCGTACGACGGCGGTGCTCCCGCCGCTGCTACCGGCGGAAGCTGCGGCGCTGCTACCGGCGTAGGCTGTGGTGCCAGGTGATCGCGGCCAGCAGTCCCGCCGCGCAGGCGCACGCAGTCACGAATCCGGCGACGGCCGCGTCGAGGCCGTAGGTCGCCGTCGCGAGCCCCAGCCCCACCACCGGCACGGCACTTCCGAGGTAGGTGATCACATACACGGTGCTGACGATCTGTGCATGCCGGGACGCCTCCACCTTGCCCGCCACGTCATTGAAGACCGTCCGGAAAGCGACGCCCTGCCCGGCGCCTGCGGCCAGGCTCGCAGCAACCAGCAGCCACGGGTTGCCGGCGGCAGCCGCCGCAGCGAGGAGCGCCACCGCGCCGCCCAGCACCGCCAGCCCCGCCGGCACTGCGAACCTGCTGCGGACGGCGATCAGCTGGCTCAGGGCGGAAGCGCCCAGGGTGAGCCCGGCCAGCAGGCCGATCAGTGGCCGCGAATCGGTGCCGAGAATCTTCGCGAAGTAACTTGGCGCGAGGGACAGGCAGAAGCCGAAAACGGCAAAGCTGAGGAAGCCGACGGCCGCGGCCAGCCAGAATGCCCCACGGGCCTCCCGGGACACCGTCGGCCGGCGCGGCGCCAGGGCCTTCAGCGGGCGGGGGCCGGCAGCAGGTTTGATGGCGGGACGGGCGCGCAGCAGGTACAGCGGAATCAGCAGGGCGGCCAGGACGAGCGAATGGATGAGATACGGCGCGGTGGTGGCGCCGGGCAGGAGGGACAGAATCCCGCCGATGGCGGGTCCCGCCGCCACTCCCCCCGCCGAGGCCAGCAGCGTGAAACGGGAGGCCCACTCCGGGCGCTCCGGCAGCAGCTCGCGCAGTGCTGCCGAGCTGGCCCCCGTGGCCAGTGCAACGGCAACGCCCTGCAGTGCCCGGCCGCCGCACAGCCCGGCAAGAGTGTCCGCGTTCGCAAAGAGCAGGCCACCAGCGAGCCCCGTCAGCACGGCAAGGAGGAGGGCCGCACGGCGCCCGATGTGGTCGGACCAGTGCCCGGCGAGCATGAGCGTTGCCACGAGCGCCAGGACGTAAGCGGCGAACGCGACGGTGATGCCCAGGGAACTGATGCCGAGCCGCGCCTGCAGCAGCGGGTACAGCGGGGTCGCCAGGTTTGCTCCCACCAGGAGAGTGAAAATGACGACGCCGGCCATGGCCAGCCGTGAGGTGGTGGACGCATCCCAGCCCCAGCGGGTAGCTGAAGCCGGACGCATTCGAAGTTCGCTAAAGACGGTCATGCCTGTGCCCTTGCCTGTGTGTCCATGGAACCGGCCCCTTGTGGGGGCTGCTCGTATGGATGGAATCTTGGTACCTAAAGAATGCGGCAGGAGTGCGTACCCGGTACGTCGTTCTGTGGGAATATTGGGCAAAACCATCAATCTTGGGCTGGATTAATGAACCGGAGTGACGTTTTGAACACCTTGGACCCCACGGATCTGAAGATCCTGCTCGAGCTGATCCGCGACCCACGCGTCCAGATCGGCGAGCTGAGCGAAAAACTCGGCATTGCGAGGAACACTGCCCAGTCCCGCGTGCGCCGGATGCTGCGCTCTGGCATCCTGCACGACGGCGGCCGGGAGATCGACCTCGAGGCGGTGGGATACGACGTCGTCGCCTTTGTGACGATTGAAGTGACCCACCGGGAGCTCGACGGCGTGATCGCCGCGTTGCGGCTGATACCCCAGGTCCTCGAAGTGCACGAGATCTCCGGCCGGGGCGATGTCTGGTGCCGGGTGGTGGCCACGGACACGCAGAATCTCCAGGCCGCGCTGCGCTCGATCCTGCGTATCAAGGGTGTGATCCGCACCGAAACCGTGCTGGCCCTCCACACGCACATCCCGTACCGGACCGAGCCGCTGATCAGCCGCCTCGTGCAGTCTGCGGGGACTCAGTCGGAATAGGATTCGAGGATGGATTGGCTCTCTTACTTCTTTCAGGTCAACTGGCTTGCGGTACTTCTTGCTTTCATCGCGAGCATGGCCATCGGCTTCGTCTGGTATTTGCCCGCCGTGCTCGGCAGGCGCTGGATGGAGGCCGTGCGCAAGACGGAAGAGGACCTCAGGAACTCGGAGGGCGGCGCCGCAGTCTGGGTTCCCATGATGGCGGCCGCAGCCCTGACAGCCATCCTCCTCGCAGTGCTGATCAGCAAGCTTGGACTCGACAACGCACCGGCCGGCGGATGGTTCGCTTTTGTGCTCGCAGTGGTGTTCCGGGTGGGAGGCCACGTAATCCACAACGGTTTCGCCGGACGTCCTGTTGCCGTGACGCTCATCGACTCCGGCCATGATGTCCTCGCTGTGACCGCAGCGGGAGTGATCATCGGCGCGATGTCCTGACCCAACAGACGGAGACCTGCAGACTGTGACCATCATTGACAACGCCGTCTACGTCGACGGGGTCCGTACCGCGGAGCCTGAAAACCTGGAGCAAACGTTTGAGACGCTCGACAGCCATGGCGGCATGGCCTGGATAGGCCTGTACCGTCCCTCGAAAGCCGAAATGGCCGCCGTCGCCGAGGAGTTCGGGCTGCACGACCTGGCCGTCGAGGACGCCATCTCGGCCCACCAACGGCCAAAGCTGGAGCGCTACGGCGACAGCCTCTTCACTGTTCTGCGGCCGGCCCGGTACCGCGACGACACAGAAACCGTGGAATTCGGCGAGCTCCATATTTTCGTTGGAAGGAACTTCGTGGTGACCGTCCGGCATGCGGAGATGTCCGGTGTGGGACAGGTACGCCGCCGCCTGGAGTCGCGGCCGGACCTTCTGCGCCACGGACCGCCGGCAGTGCTGTACGGGCTCCTGGACCAGGTGGTGGACGATTACGCTCCGGTGGTGGCCGGGCTGGAGAACGACATCGACGAAATCGAAGACCAGCTCTTCTCCGGCGACTCCGCGGTGTCCCGCCGCATCTATGAACTCGCGCGCGAGGTCATCCAGTTCCAGCGGGCCATCCATCCGCTGCCGGCCATCATGCAGCAGCTCAACGAGGGATTTGACGACTTCGCAGCCGACGCTGAGCTCCAGCACAATCTTCGGGACGTCGAGGACCACGTGGAGCGCGTAATTTCGCGGGCCGATTCCTTCCGTGACCTCCTGCAGAACGCGTTGACCCTGGACGGCACGCTCACGGCCAACCGGCAGAACGAGGCCAGCGCACAGCAGAACGAGCAGGTAAAGAAGATCTCGTCCTGGGCGGCCATCTTCTTCGCCCCGTCCTTTGTGGCCGGCGTGTACGGCATGAACTTTGACCATATGCCGGAGCTGCACTGGGCCTACGGCTATCCCATGGCCATGCTGCTGATGGCCGCCACCGCCGCGCTGATGTATCTCATCTTCAAGCGGAAGGGCTGGCTCTAGTGGCCGGTTTTGATCAGGGTCTGGTCATCACGCCCGGCACGGAACGGCAGCTGGGCGCCTACGGGCTGTTCCGGCCCTCCGCTTCCCAGCGGGACGTCCTGGCGCTGCCCACCGGTCCGCTGCCAGTCAAGGGTGCGGACCCGGACATCCTGTGGGCCAGCTTCGCCGAGCTGTGCGGCGGGGGCCGGGCGACGGCGGACTATGTTCTGCTGGCCGGAAGGTTTCCCGCGTGGGTGGTGGACGGCATCCCTTCGCCTTCGGCGGAGTCCGCAGCCGACCCGGCCGACTGGCAGCGGTTCATGGCGTTGCTGGACGTCCTCCACGAGCGCGACATCACTCCGTTCCTCATCGCCCCGGCCCCGCTTGGCCATCCGCTTGATGCGCCGCAGGGCAACGCTCCTGATGAACTTGCCGCCGTCCTGTCACGCATCGCAGAGCGGCTCTCCGAGCTTCGCCGGATCGAGTCGGACGAACAGTTGGCGGATGAACAGTCCGGCGGCTGCTAGCAACAGCCGTGACCCGTCCGTCCGTAGCCGGTTGCGTCTGCTTACAATCGATTGACATCAACTACTGAGGGAAACATGAAGAAACTCACCACCGCCCTGCTTGCCGCCGGGTTCGTCCTCTCCGCTTCCGCCTGCGCCGCACCGCAGCTCACCACCGCACAGACGTGCGACCGGATCCGGACGGTTGTCTCGAATCCTGCGAACTCCGTCGGCAAGACCGGCATGACCCGCCTGGCCAACCAGATCCGTCCCATCGAGGCAGTGTCCTCGGACGAGCTGCGGCCCGCGCTGCAGGCCATCCTTGAATACACGGACGAGTCCGCGAAGGAAACCCCGGACGAGGCGAAGCTCACCGGCCTGAAGACCGGCTACGAGCAGGCCGGCAGCACCTACAGCAGGTTCTGCGGCGGCCAGTAGCCCGCATCCTCTGACACGTCTGGCGGCCACGGGCAGGGCACCAATCCTGCCCGTGGCCGCTTTTCGCGCTGGCAAAACAGGCGCCCTGCGCTCACGAGGGGCAGACGCGAGTTTCGTCCCGCGCTTCATTAGCCGGGATTCGTCAAGACAGTCTCCCGAATGGTCTGGAGCACGACAGTCATGACGGCTGCCTGGAAGCAGTGCTCTTCGGCCCATCTCTTCATGAGGGCGATACTAGGCGAAGCTTGGGAAAACCTCGGGCATACGGCCTCCAACCCCCCACGCAGGGGGTGAAAACGAAGCCCGACTATCAGGTAGCACCCGCATTTCATAATGCGCAGGCCGCAGACTGTTCCTGTCCCTGAAGCTAAAGGTCGCCGCGAACCGTTGCTTCAGAACGCCGGGTCCGGAATGCATTCCCCCGATGTACCCCGGACCCGGCGGACAATCACATGAGGCGGCCAAGGGGCCGCTGGAGCTTGCTGCCTGCGGGGCCGAACGCCGCTCCCTTGATTAATGCCGGTGAACTCTTGATCCGAACCTGCGATGACGGTGGCAGGTTCTTGAGCTGCGTCCGGCACCATTTCATTGAGAATCGCAGGACGGCGTGGACAACTGGATGAGGTGGCTGCATGGCGGAGGACCCGGACGCGGGCCAGGACCTTCCGGTCCTGGATGACGCGGCGCTGCAGGACCTCAGAGACGAAGCCGGCGAGGACGCGGCGCAGAAGTTCATGGAGGAGTACCTGGTGATGCTCCCCGTGCGGGCCGCCAAAATCTTCAAGGGCCTCACCCGCGGCGATACCGAGACGACCCTGGAGGCGATCATCAGCCTGAGGGTCAGCTCCGGGATGGCCGGCGCGCGGCGCCTTGAATCCTACTGCGGCAGTCTCGAGAGCGCACTGAAGCACGGCCATACTCCTGACATGACAGCAGTGAAGGCCGTGCTGTTCGCGAACATCCGCCAGGTAGTCCGTGAAGCGTCCCGGCGCGGCCACCTCCCGCCCAAATCCCACGGTTCCGCAGAGTCGTGACTTTCTACCGCACCGCCGTCACGGGACCAACTCGGCACGGCGCCTGGCCCTCAGCCCTCGACCCGGCCCGCAACCGTGAGGGCCATGGTGTCATCGCCATACAGCAGTGTGCAGGGGATGTCGTAGACCGGCGAAACCACCCACCCCCCGCGGCCACCCAGGACCGCCACATATTTCGCGTGCAGGTCCCCGCTCCCATGAGCCAGGCGAAGAGGAACTGAAGGTACAGGTTCCGCACTGCCACAGGCCTGGCCCCGCAAAGCCCCGCCAAGGCAAGCACCGCCTCCTCGGAGCTGATGACATATTTGGACGCCCGTGGAAGGTTCAAGACCTGCGCTGCGTCCTCCAGCGGCAACCTCAGCGGGCCGCCGCTCCGCCGACGCGGTCGAAGCGTTCAACGAGGAGCCCGGGCAGGCCTGTCCGGTCCCCCACCACGGTGTGCGCGGCGACGGGTATCTTCAGCGTCCGCGCCCCTGCCAGATGCGCAGCCTCGTTGACCACCAGATGCTGGTGAAGAGGCGGGTCCAGCTTCAGCAGGTACCGCCGGCCGGCCAGTGCCGTGAAGTCCAGGTCCTCGGGCCTGGACGTATCGGCCATGGGCACCGGTTCTACGGGAGGCTCCCCCGCCGGGAACCACCTGGACATCGCGCGGGACGTCGGCAGCGATAGAGACCAGCAGGCTGAGTTCGTCGGCCAGGCTCGTCTTGACCGCATCCTTGAGCACGGTCAGGCGATGGCCTTCGGGCAGGAGGCCGGCGAAGAAGGCCGGCAGGGCCCCGTTCGGCGACTCTACCGGTTCAGGGGCGAAGGCAAGGGAGCTGGCCACCGGGCTGCCCCCGGACGCAGGATAATCCGGGGTGTATGCAAAAACCACACTGCCGTGGTCGGTGCGGTCCAGCCGCCCTCCCAGGACACCGGACTTCTAGACGTCGGCGCTCCGGACGAATCAGCCGCCGGAGCTCCTCACTCATCCAGCCCTGACGTGCAGTCCGACGGCGTTCGCTGCCGCGGTCACCGTCCCCAGTGACGGATTGCCGGTCCCGTTTTCGATGGCGTGGACCGTGCGCGAGGAGGTGCCTATTAAGTCCGCCAGCGAGCCCTGCGTGATGCCGGCAGCCTTCCGGGCCTGAATGATGCTCGCCCCAATGCTCTTGATGTCATCCATAGGCCGGCCATTCGAAATATATTGCTGATAATGCGTTGATCACTCCCAATTTGCCTCACTTGAGGTTCATCAGCGATATATTTCTGATCTGGCCTTCATTGGCAGCGCTTGGGAGACCGACGACGGAAATCGGTAATATCTTCCCTACATCCTGCACCACGACCCAACAAAAACACCCCGGTCCGAAGACCGGGGTGCAGCTGTGGAGCTAAGGGGATTCGAACCCCTGACCTCTTCGATGCGAACGAAGCGCTCTACCAACTGAGCTATAACCCCGTGGCGCCGTTTCCCGGAGGAACTCCAACGCCGGTTTCCCTAGGCTACAAATTTTCCTGCCGGTTTGCCAACCAGGCCTCAAATGTCACGTGTCCGTAACGCTGTTCGGGCGCCAGGTTCTTTCCCGCGCGCAGAAACTTGCCTGCCGATCCAGGCAGCGGCAGTTCGGTCACCAGGCCCTTGGCTCCGGTTATCCGCTTCCAGGCGCCGGCCAGCGAGCCCATGCCCAGCACCTCGGGGCCTCCGACTGTCTGCACCGCGTGGGAATCACCTGACGGGGGTCCCAGCGCAGTTTCCAGCAGCGCCGACGCCACGTCGGCCGGCGAGATCGTCTGGAACCGGGCACCCTTGATCACCGGCACCAGGCCAAGCCGGGAACCCGCAGCGAAAATCCCCGCCACCAGGCTGTGGAACTGCGTTGCCCGCACCGTGTGGGTTTCGAGAGGCGATCTCTCGTACACGCGCTCCTTGTCCGCCTTGGACCGGTAATACGCGAGGGTGCTCTGGTCGCAGTTGACGATGGAAAGCTGCACGGCCCGGGCCACGCCCGCCGCGGCGGCTTCGCCCAGCAGCAGGGCGCCGCCGACTGCATAGTGCCTGAGTGCCTTGCCGGTCCGCGCTTCGAGGCAATCGACGACGGCTTCGGCGCCCGCCAGCGCTTCCGGCAACCCTTCTCCGGTGGTGACGTCCGCACGGAAGTAGGAGGCGCCGTCGTAATACTCCCGGGCACCCGGTAGCGGCGGGTTCCGGGTCAAAACGGCGACGGCGTGCCCCAGGCCAAGTGCCTGGCGCACCACTTCACGGCCGGCCTCGCCCGTGCCGCCGGCAACGCAGATGCGGACCACTACTGTGACGCCTGATGCTGCCCGGACGCCCGGCTACGCGCGCCGGCGCTGCAGGACGTCATCAAGGTTGCTCAGCGCGCTCTGGGCCTTGGTCAGCGGCTTAGCGGGCGTGGCATTCGGGGAGGCTACAGGAGGCGCGGCGGCCGGACCCTGCTTGAGTGAAGGCTTGCCCGCGGACTTCGGAGCCTCGGGTAGCGCCAGCGGCTCGGGCGCCGGACGCTCGGCTTTGGGCGCTTCGATGTATGTCGGCTTGGGAACTTCCACCGGCTCCCAGCTGGATTCAGGCGGGGCCGCTGGCCCCTGCACCGGGGCAGCGGCGCTTTCATCGCCGGCCGCAAGGGCAACCGCCAGTGCAGCCTCGCGAAGTTCGCCTGCGGTGAGGGGCTTGGGCTGCGCCGCTTCCGCCTCGGCATCGAAGAGTGCGCTTTCACGGGGCTTCTCGGGCTCCCCAGGAGGTGCCGCCTCCGCTAGCCGCTCGGCGACTGGCGCCCGGCGGTGCGTCAGGTCGGAGGGCGAGCCCATAGCTGCCCTGAAGGCAGCGCTGACTTTCCTGCGCCGGTCATGGACGGCTAGCCGCCGCAAAACCACGACGGCGGCAACACCGGTCAGGAGGGCCACAACCGGAACCCAGGGGTTGCCAATCGCGAAGAGACGCAAGAGACCGGCAATGATCGCCGTCAGAAAGGACAGCAGCCCAACGAACGCGATTGCCGTCCGCCCGTACCGGATCCGAAAAGCGCCGGTCCCCTTGGTGGAAGGCCTGCCGCCGGACGGAGCCGGGGTAAGGCCTGTTGCTGGTTCGCTGCTCTTCCTGGTGTCCATGCGTTTCTCCTGCTGGGCGGCCATATACACAACCGTCCCGGCTTGCGGGTTTGCAGTTTCGGCGTCGACGCTCTCCAGCGTCAGGTCACCGGCCGTCTGGAACTGGTGCCGGCCGTTGCGGAGCACGTAAGGGGCAACCCAAACGATCCAGAGCGCAACAGCAGCCACAAGGATGACTGAGCTGCTAAGGGGGAAGTCCACACACAAAACCGTATGAGGAATGTTAGGGCTCTTGTGGCATTCGTCTCGGTGTGTCGCGACCGAGCTTCAAATCAATGGACTTATGCGTGGAACCCGGTTCTGACCAGCGGCTCTGCCGATCTGCGGTCAAGCGGGCCTGACCCGCAGCCAGCGGCTGAGCAGTCCTTCGGGAATTTCCTCTGACGTCAGTGCGAACGAGCGGTGGTCGGCCCATTCCCCGTTGATGTGCAGGTAACGCGGGCGGTAGCCCTCGTCCCTGAATCCGAGCTTTTCCACGACGCGCAGGCTTGGACCGTTTTCCGGACGGATGTTGATTTCCATTCGGTGCAGGCCAAGGGTCCGGAAACAATGGTCGGTTGCCATTGCCACCGCTGTCGGAGCGATCCCATGTCCAGCCCGGGCCTGGTCCACCCAGTAGCCGAGGGTCGCCATCAGGGCGGATCCCCACACGATGGAGGAGACGGTCAGCTGCCCCACGATGACCGGGTCACGGAATCCGGGTGTCCACTCCGCGATCACAAACGGCAGCGCCGTGGCCTGGGCCGCCTGGTTGTTCAGGGACCTGACCATCTGCCGGTAATCGGGCAGTGCCCCGCCCGGGATCGGGTTGGAGGCCTCCCAGGGCGCCAGCCAGTCGCTGTTGCGCGAACGGACCTCGGTCCATTCCTTCCGGTCCCGGTACCTGATGGGCCGCAGGACAATGTCCCCGCACTCCAGCGTGACCGGCCAGATGTGGCTGACCCTCATGAAGGTTACTCGGACAAACGGGCGGCAACCTGGGGAAGCCACTCACGCAGACCAGGCCCGAGGTCGTCGCTGTCGATGGCGAGCTCCACACAGGCCTTGAGGTAGCTGAGCTTGTCCCCGGTGTCGTAACGGCGGCCACGGAAGACCACGCCGTACACGCCGCCGCCTTCACCGTCCCTGCTGGCCAGTTCCTGCAGGGCGTCAGTCAGCTGGATTTCGCCGCCGCGGCCGGGTTCGGTCTTTTCCAGCACATCGAAGACATCGGGGTGGAGCACGTAGCGGCCGATGACGGCCAGGTTGGAGGGCGCGTCGGCGACGTCCGGCTTCTCCACCAGCTTGTTGATCTTGACGAAGCCTTCGCCTTCAATATCAGAGATGTCCGCACACCCATAGGCACTGATCTGGGACGGTTCCACCTCGATAAGGGCCACGACCGAACCGCCGGTCTTCGCCTGCACGTCGATCATGATGCTGAGGAGATCATCGCGGGCATCGATGAGGTCGTCGCCGAGGAGAACGGCAAACGGCTCATGGCCCACGTGCTGGCGTGCACGCAACACCGCGTGGCCAAGGCCCTTCGGATCACCCTGGCGGACGTAGTGGATGTCACCCAGGTTGCTTGCGGCCTGGATCGACTCCAGCTTGGCGGTGTCGCCCTTGGCCTCCAGCGTTGCTTCCAGGGTTGGAACGCGGTCGAAGTGGTCCTCGAGCGCGCGCTTGTTGCGGCCGGTGATCATCAGGACGTCGCTCAGGCCTACCTTGACGGCTTCCTCGACGACGTACTGGATGGCCGGTTTGTCGACCACCGGCAGCATCTCCTTGGGCATGGCCTTGGTGGCAGGCAGGAACCTGGTGCCGAGCCCAGCAGCGGGGATTACGGCCTTGCGGACTGAACAATTAGTGGAAGTCACTGGTCTAATCTATCCGAGGGAACATTCATACGGTAAATGCTTCCGGCAGCGGCCGGCCGCCTGCCGCTGCGACAAAGGAAGACACCCATGCCAACAGGGACCATGCCTTCGAAGGACGCTATCCGCTCCCGGCACCGGCAACTCCGGGCAACGATGACGGCCGCGGACCTCGCAAACGCCGGTGACGGCATCGCCTCCCATGGCCTGCCCTGGGCCGAGGCTGTCGCCGCGGGCAACCCGGCGACGTTCACCGCCTACCTCGGCGTCGATTTCGAACCGCCAACCCTTCCGCTTCTGCACGCCCTGCATGAGGCTGGCCACAGTATCCTGCTCCCGGTCTGCGAGCCTGACCGCGAGCTCAGCTGGGTCTTCTGGACGCCGGACAGCGAGTTCGTCCGCAGCCGGTATGCGCCCATTCAGGAGCCGGCCGGTGAGCGCCACGGCCTGGACACGGTTCGGACTGCGGCCGGGATGTTCATGCCGGCCACGGCCGTGGACCGCAGCGGCAACAGGATCGGACAGGGCGGTGGCTACTACGACAAGTTCCTGGCTGCAGCCAACGCCGGCGGCCTGCACCTTCCGAAGGCCGCTATCATCTACGACGCCGAGCTCCTTCCCGCACAGACCATTCCGGCTGAAGACTTCGACCGCCCCGTCGAGGCAGTGCTCACGCCCTCCGGGCTGGTAGCCTTCGCGTGACCTCGCCGGGGCGGGGTGATAGAATTGGCACTCAGGCCCTGCGACTGCTAATGGAGTCATTTCCGCCGCGGTGATCCGTCAAGGAGAACCCGGCAATGAAGCCAGGCAGCACGGGACCTGTCGTTTGTCCAAGAGGAGGATCTACAGTGCCCACGTATGCCTATGCCTGCAAAGATTGCAGCCATGCCTTCGACATCGTGCAGTCTTTCACCGACAGCACTCTGACGTCCTGCCCCGAATGCCAGGGCACGCTTCGTAAGAAGTTCAACAGCGTCGGCGTGGTCTTCAAGGGCTCCGGCTTTTACCGGACTGATTCGCGCGATTCCAAGGGAAGCACGGTCTCACCCTCCCCCGCTGCGTCAGCCCCGGCTGCCCCCGCCGCCACCTCATCGTCTGCATCATCCGCTGCCCCGGCAGCTGCAGCCGCGAGCTAGGCGAGTTCCCGCGGCACGTGCCGCCTTCAAACTACGAGAGTCCGGCCGGGTTTACCCGGCCGGACTCTTGCTTCGCACGGGTACTCCTTGGGCCTCAGGTGTCCGTTCATCCTTGCAGGGCAGTCCTTAAATGCGTTTGGGGCTGGCTTATCCACATAAGGCTTCCGGTGCCTGTCGGCGGCCAGCGGGTGCCCGTAGCGTGGCGGCATGCCAGCTACCGGAATTTTCCCCGCAAGGGCATCCCGCCCGGCCGTCCGTCCAGGGCGCCGCAACGCACTGCCCGGTTCCGCCGCCCGTCCGCGCCGGCGCGGACGGCGCTTTGCGGGATGGCTGAACCGTAACAGGCGCCTTGCCGTGGCAATGCTCCTCTGCGCGGCCGCGGGGATCGCAGTTCACCAGCTGACTCCTGCCCCTGCCCATACCGTAAGCGTCCTGGCCGCTGCCCGTGACCTTCCGGCCGGAGCCAACCTTAACGGGAGTGATGTAAGGAGCGTCAGCGTACCGCCGGCCGTGATGCCGGACGGGACTTTCGCTGACAGCTCCGGGTTGGACGGCAAACAACTGGCAGCGCCGCTCCGCAAGGGCCAGCTCCTTACCGATGCGCAGTTGGTGGGTCCAGGCCTGCTGACGGGAGCGCCACCCGGGTCCGCTGCGGTGCCGCTGCGGATGGCAGACCCGTCATCCATCCAGCTGGTATCCCCCGGACAACTCGTGAACGTGGTCCTGACAAGCGGCAACGGCTATGAGCAGGCATCAGCCTCGAAGGTACTCGCCAAGTCAGTGCCGGTCCTGTGGACCTCCGGTCAGGAAGGCCAAAGCGGCCAGTGGCTTGCTGCCGGGGATTCGGACGGCCTGCTTGTTGTGGCCGCCACCCCTGCCCAGGCCAGTGCCCTGGCAGGGGCGTCAACCCAGGGAAAGCTGTTTTTCGTTCTGGTGGGATCCGGCGCCCGGTGAGCCCGCGTGAGCGCATCCTCGGCCCCAGGCGCCTTGGCTCCGCGCGAACCCCGCCGTGTGTTGACCGGTTACTCAGCCCCAGTGCGGGGGCTTCTGCTCCTTCAGCCAATCGTCGTGGTCATTGCCGGATTCGGCGTCGCCCCAGGTGCGCGGATCGTCCTCGGCAGCCCTCTTGGGAACGACACCTGTCCGCTGCTGCGCGCCGGTTTTGGCGCGGCGCGCCTTTGCGGCCTTCTCCCCTGCCGCGGCCTGCTCATCATTGCGCTCGGTTCGGTCTTTGTGTTCGGCCCCGCCGTCGGATGTCACAGCGGGCCCTCCTTCCGTTCCGTGGCCGGCCCGTCCGGGCTGGCCTCAGCACCGAAGCCTACTCCGGCGCCCGCGGCGTCGGAATCGGAAAGGTCGTGATCCGTTTGATCAACGTTCGTTTCATCAGCGTTCGCTTGGTAAACGTCCGCCTGATCGGTGCCGGTCTGATCAATCTCAATTTGGCCAATGTCAGTCTGATCAGCGTCCCGCTCGTTCGCATCATCGTCACGGGTCAGCTCGTCGCCGAAACGGTCATCCGGGTTCTCGTACGCGGTCTCCTGTCCCGGCTGCTCGAGGTCACCCACCGCGAGGGTACTGACGTCGTCATCCAGGAAGAATCCCGGTGCGCCAACCGAGCGCACCGAAGGCGAAGGCTTCTCGAGTCCGAGGTATCCTCCGATCCTGTCTGCGCACGCCGAGGGATCGGTGAAGACCTCGATGGTCCACAGCGGCATGTACCGCCATCCGAGCCGCTCCAGCAACTGGGGGCGCAGCCGGCTGCGTTCCCGGACTGTCATCTGCCGGTACTGCTCGGTGCCGTCCGATTCTATGGCTACCGGCCGCGGAATGTCGGCGTCGTCCTGGCCCATGGTGCTGAGCGGATCCGCCGCCGCCACCACATCGATGGCGCCGTCGTACTGGTGCCATACGCGGGCACCGCGGGCCCGCAGCCGGTCGCCGAGATCAGCAACCAGAGGATCGGCCCCCAGCGCCTGTTCACTTGCCGCTGCCCGGGAGGCAGGGGTCCCCAGATCGGTGTTGCCGGAGATCTCACGGTCCAGAAGTTCGAAGAGGTCGACGGCGCCGTGGGCCAGCCGCGTCCGGTCAAGGTCCTCCGGCTTGAAGCACGTCAGGACGTGCAGCGACTGCCGTGCCCGGGTCATGGCCAGGGCGAACTTGGCCCGGCCCCCCTCGGCGGAAAGCGGACCGAAGCTGTGCAGGGCCCGGCCGTGCGGCGTCCGCCCGTAGCCCGGCGAGAAGATTACACGGTCGCGCACCAGCCCCTGGGCGCGTTCCAGGTCCACAACCCTGAAGGATTCTTCACCTGCCGTGAAGAATCCGGACAGTGAGGGATGGTTGGGCAGCTGCAGCCGGATGGACTCGCCGATGCGTGCCGCGTGCCGGAGGCTTGCGGTCACCACAGCCAGCGAGGTCCGCGGCCGGAGCCGTGCGTGTTCGAACACGAGTTCAACCACCCGGTTGACCTCGGCCACCACCGATTCGACGCCCTCATGGTCCGCGCTGGGCAGGCCGGTGCCGTCGGGCAGATACTCGACCGTCAGAGCACGGTCCAGCCCGGTTGCCGACTGGCCCTCCGGCAGGCGGCGGAGGCCACCGTCGTAGAAGTTCTTGCTCAGCTGCAGCACCAGGTCCTCGTCCACCGCGCGGTAGACAGAGCGCAGCGGCGCCGTCGGGAGCACCGCCGAAAGTGCGGTGAACGCGCTTTCGACACTCTGGTGCGACTGTTCGCCAGCGGCGAGCCGTTCCACTGCGACCGTGAAGGTCCGGGGGCTGGCGATCCTGTCATCGCCGAAGGCGATCACCTGCCGGGCGCGGGCGACGGCGGGAAGCACCGCCTGCAGCGACGTCGCCTCGGCGTCCAGGATCACTACGGCGTCAAACTTCTGCTCGGCCGGGAGGAGTCCGGTCATGAGGTAAGGGCTGACCGACCAGACGGGCACCAGCATGGGAACCAGCCCGGGCGCCTGCGCCGTCAGCGCAGCCAGCGTGACGCGCCCGTCCTTGAGCAGGCTTCGGAGCAGGTCCGCCTGGCGGGCGTGCTCCTCGATGCCCGCGCGCCAGCGCCCGGCCAGCTTCCATCGCAGCCGTCCCGCGCCGCTGGCGATGTGCGCGTTGTCTGCGAGCCGGTACTCCGCCTCAAGCTGGCGCAGCGCGTCGCCGTCGGACATGGCAAGGTAGTCGTCTCCGCTGATCATCGCTTCGAGCGCCGACTGCCACCAGGCCAGGTCAAGTTCGGCAGCGACAGACCCGGCCCCGACCTCGCGTTCCGAGAGATCCGCCAGCAGCTCCCCCAGCCCGTGCTCGCGCATGTTCTCGATGAGCAGCGTGCGCTCGGGCAAGGTCTGCAGCGTCTGCGTGTCCGCGACCAGCCGTTCCAGTCGCTCCATGAGCTCCGGGTACGGAATGTTTTCAAGCGAACCGCCGGCGGCCGTATGCCGCAGGGCGTCTCCCAGCATCTTCATCTCGCGGGTCAGTCCGCGGTGCATGATGCTGATCTCGGCCAGGCCGGACGGCACCGCCGGATGCCGCTGCGTGGTGGCGTACCCGGCCCACTGGGAACGCTGTTCCTGGACCAGTACCAGCGAACTGTGCAGATCGGCGATATGCACTCCGGGCCGGACGTACTCCTTGGCCACCCGTCGCAGGCGGGACCGCTGCATCGAGGCCATGTCGATGCCTCGCTCCCTGCGCCAGGACGAGGACGCCGTGGCGGAAATCAGGTCGGTCACGGGCCGGTCAAAAATATCGGGGGTGAACTTGTCCAGGCTTTCACGGACGGCCACGAGGAGCTTGAGCTGGGAGCCCCATTCGGCGAAGGTGGTGCCCAGCCGGATTTCTGCGTGGCTGGCCACCTCCTTCATCCGTTCCTGAAGCAGCGGCAGCTTTTTGGCCACCGCACGCGCAAGCTCCTGCGCTTCCTCGGTTTCCTTGCGCGTGACCAGCCGCGCACCGTGCCAGGGGCTGGTGGTCGACGCCCTGCTGAACGCACCGAGTTCGGCGGCGCGCTTCAGACGGCCGGCCAGCTCCTCGCGGTCCCGGATGCTGTCCAGGACGCTGCGCTTCAGGCGGACGGTGGTGGCCGGGGCGGGCTGGATGGAGGTGAGTTCCGCGAGCGACTGCATCGCCTGATAGGGCGAGCAGCCCCACCGCTGGCGGACATTGTGCAGCGACGCAACGTGGTCCAGTAGGGCATGGCGGTGCTCGGTGAGGGTCTTGTGCAGGCCGCCAAGCTGCGGCTCCTGGGCCTTCTCGTTGCGCACAATGGCGCGCACCAACTGGCCTTTGAGCTGCTGCGGTGTTGCATTTCCGGACAACTGGAAAAGGATGGAGTCCAGGCCCAGGCCCTCGAGGCGCCCGGCCACCTCATTAAGGCTGGCACGCCGGTCCCCCACCACCAGGACGGTCTTGCCTTCGTCCACGAGTGCACCGATGGTGTTGATGGCCGTCTGGGTCTGGCCGGTGCCGGGCGGGCTGCTCACCACCAGCGAGTCGCCTGCCCGGACGGCGTCAATCACATACTGCTGGTCGGCGTCGGCGTCGAGGAGCAGCAGCTCTTCCGCCGGGTCCCGCTCGTCCACGCTGGGGAAGCGCCCGGGCTGGAGCGCGGGCACGTCGACGATCTCACCCGACGACGTCTTAGCCAGCGAGGCCACCAGTTCGTTCTGACCGTTGATCCACGGATCGTCGAGGTTCCCGGAAAGGTCCGCGAAGGTCGAGACGAGCAGGTTGTGCTCCACGTCGGCGCCGTGGATCGGCTTGACCAGGGTGCTGATCCGGTCCAGCACTGGCAGGGGGTCGAACCGCGCGGTGCTGTACGCCATCCGTGTCACCGCGTTGACGTCGAACACGATCCCGTGGATGGTTTTCAGGTGACGGATCAGGGCGGGGTTGATGCGTGCCTGTTCCGTGAGCTGCAGTTCGTAGTCATCTTCCCCGGGGCGGATGGTGAGCGACATGGCAGTCAGCATCACCGGCGCCGAGACGCGCTGCGGTTTGCCGCCGACGGCGGAGGTCCACGCCACGGTGCCGGCCGAGAAGTATCCGGCCTCGATGCCGCGGTCATTGGCCAGTTCGAAGATCTTGGAGCGCAGGTTCCGGCAGGCCCGCGCAGCCACGACGTACTGCTGCTGGTCCCGGATCAGGGTGGAAAGCCTTGTGCGGCGCCCGGCCATGAGCTGCGCCAGGCCCGAAGGATGCGCGTGCGTAAGGTCGATGGAACCCTCGGGCGTCTTGGTGAAGCGCAGCATGGTGTCTGCCCCCGTAACGGGCTTGAGCCCGGACAGCCACTTCCTGAGCTCCTCCGAACCCTCGGAGTCGACCTGACCTACTGACACTGCTGCCTTCTTTTCTGTGCTTGCGCGTGACACCTTGGACCATACGGGCATAGTTTCGAGCGTAGCCGGAAACCGCCCCGGTTGAGAGACCGCAACACTGGGACGGCCCAAGTTGCGGCGCATTTCGCACCGCTGCCGGCATGCCGGATGCCATACCGGGGTAAGCAAAATGGCCGGCCTCCCTGAGGAGGCCGGCCATTTCTACAACGCTATTCCCACTCGATGGTTCCCGGCGGCTTGCTGGTGACGTCAAGCACCACCCGGTTGACGCCGTCCACCTCGTTGGTGATCCGGTTGGAGATCCGTGCCAGCAAATCGTACGGAAGCCGCGACCAGTCGGCCGTCATGGCGTCCTCGGAGGAGACGGGGCGCAGCACGATCGGGTGGCCGTACGTGCGGCCGTCGCCCTGGACGCCGACGCTGCGGACGTCCGCCAGCAGCACCACAGGCATCTGCCAGACGTCGTTGTCGAGTCCGGCAGCGGTCAGTTCGGCGCGGGCGATGGCGTCTGCCTTGCGCAGCAGGTCCAGACGTTCCTTGGTGACTTCGCCGACGATGCGGATCCCCAGGCCGGGGCCGGGGAAGGGCTGGCGCCCGACGATTTCCTGCGGCAGGCCGAGCTGGGCACCCACGGCACGCACCTCGTCCTTGAACAGGGCACGCAGCGGCTCGACCAGCTCGAACTGCAGGTCCTCCGGCAGCCCGCCCACGTTGTGGTGGCTCTTGATGTTGGCTGCGCCCTCGCCGCCACCGGATTCGACGACGTCCGGGTACAGGGTGCCCTGCACGAGGAACTTGATCTTTTCGCCATGCGCTGCGGCGTCGGCGATGATGGCACGCTCGGCCTCTTCGAAGGCCCGGATGAACTCACGGCCGATGATCTTGCGCTTGGTTTCGGGGTCGCTGACGCCGGCCAGCGCCGACTGGAAACGCTCCTGCTCGTTGGCCACGTAGAGGTTCACTCCGGTGGCGGCAACGAAGTCGCGCTCCACCTGCTCGGCCTCGCCTTCGCGCAGCAGCCCGTGGTCGACGAAGACACAGGTCAGCTGGTCGCCGACGGCACGCTGGACGAGGGCTGCGGCAACGGCCGAGTCCACGCCGCCGGAGAGGCCGCAGATGACACGGGCATCACCGATTTGCTTGCGGATGCGATCCACCTGCTCCTCGAGGATGTTGCCCGTGGTCCAGTTCGGTTCCAGCTTGGCGCCCTTGAAGAGGAAGTTTTCCAGCACCTGCTGACCGTAGGCGGAGTGCTTCACCTCGGGGTGCCACTGCACGCCGTACAGGCACTTCTCCTCGTTGGCGAATGCGGCAACTTCCGCGCCCGCCGTGGTGGCCAGCACCTCGAAGCCCTCGGGAGCCTCGTGGACGGAGTCGCCGTGGCTCATCCAGGTGTTCTGGTGCTGGGGCATTCCCTCGAGGACGGAACGGCCTTCGCCGAGGATGGTGGTCTGGGTGGAGCCGTACTCCCGCAGGCCGGTCTTGTCGACCTTGCCGCCGAGGGCGTTGGCCATGGCCTGGAAGCCGTAGCAGATGCCGAAGACCGGGACGCCGGCGTCAAAAAGGTCGGCGCCAACGCTCGGGGCGCCGTCCGCGTACACGCTGGCGGGGCCGCCGGAGAGGATGATGGCGGCAGGGTTCTTGGCCAGGAGCTGCTCAGTGCTGTGGGTATGCGGAACCACTTCCGAATACACATTCGCTTCCCGGACGCGGCGGGCAATCAGCTGCGCGTACTGGGCACCGTAGTCAACAACCAGCACCGGCTTCTGGGAAGTCTGGGATGCAGTGGGAGTAGTCACCGTACTAGCCTACTTTGCGCGCTTGCCCCGACGCATCTTGAGCGGGCCCGCTGTGACGCACGGAACGGATCAGTAACGGCTGGCGGCCTGGGGGTTGGCAGCGAGTTCAGCCTCGACCTCGGCGTGGAACTTCTTCTCCACGATGAAGGACAGCAACGGGACCACGCCGCCGAGTGCCAGCAGGATCATCTTGCCGAACGGCCACCGCATCAGTGTCCACAGGCGGAAGTTGGACATCAGGTACACGACGTACATCCAGCCGTGGACGATGAGCACGGTCACGGACACGTTGAATCCGCCGAGGACGCCCTTCGGTTCCGCCTGTGCGAAGCCGAAGCCGAACGGCTGGCCGGTCAGGGCGTCCGTTCCGCCGGCGAAGAGGTACTGGCCGAAGGCGTAGCGGGCAACGAGCTCCGCGCACAGCAGCAGCAGCATGGCACCCGTGAGGTAGGCCATGACCTTGTAGAACTTCAGGGCGGAGCGGATCTGCGCCTCCGTGCCGCCAAAGCGTCGCTTCTTCGCCGCCCCGGTCGGGTTGGAGGGCTGGATGGCCGGCTTGGGTTCGATCATGGCTGTACCTTTTGTTGGATCTCGTTGGGTTGGGTAGGTTCTGGTCCGCCGCTGCCACCGGCGGCGTGGTCCCCGCTGCCGTAATCCTCGGCGTCCTCGAGGCTCCTGCGGTAGTCGTCCTTGACCAGCCGCCACCAGATGAACAGGGCGAAGCCGGCGAAAACGATCCACTCCACGGAGTAGAACAGGTTCAGCCAGTTGACCTTCGCGGCCGGGGGCTGGGCGGCGACGCCGAGCGGCACCAGACGGCTGCCGGCGGCTGCACCGACGTCGGCCGTTCCCGACTTTTCCGCGGTGGCGGAAACGAAGGCGGGGTAGCTGCTGACGTTCCAGGCGTTGATGAGTTCAGCCACGGACACCGCCGTCGCCCGGCCGGGTTCAGGGGCCGTGCCCGGCACCGGGGCCTCGGACGGCAGGAGCCGTCCGGTCAGCCGGATGACGCCCGACGGCGGGGCGCTGGCGTCGGCGGGATCAGCGATCCAGCCGCGGGCCACCGGTATGTAGGTTTTCGGTGAGGCAGCCGCGCCCTTGAGCACCGGGGCGTCTGCCACCGCGAAGGCCGTGACCACCCAGTATCCGGTCTTACCGTCCTTGAGCCGGCCCGGAACCAGGACCTGTTTGGCCGGATCGTAGGTACCGGATGCTGTGACCATCTGGTCCGCCACCGAGCCGCGGAAGAAGTCGCCGGGCTGCAGGGTTTTCGTCAGGGCCTGGACCTGCTCCGTGGTGGGGCTGACCGGCACTTCGGGCTGCGTGGAACGGCCGAACTGCCATTGACTCAGGAGCACAAAGACACCCGAAACGGCGATCGCAAAGACCAGGCCTGCGATCCACCGGGGCTGGAGGGCTGTTTTCCACACCCCTTAACGTTACTTCGTCCGTGTGTAGAACAACGAAACGCCTGCCCAGGAGCGTGCCAACGAGTGGGCAACGCTAGTGGTCGAAGAAGACCAGGCTTGAGTTGATGAGCTCTGCAATGATGTCGGCGTCGTAGGCCCGGCGCAGCGACTCACGGAAGGATTCCTTGGACAGGGACCGCGCCAGGGTGGCGAGGACCTCGAGGTGGTCGGAGAATGAGCTGGCCGGCGTGGCGATGAGCAGGACCACAGTGGCGGGGCCGTCCGCGGCCCCAAAGTCCAGGGCCTTGCCGTACTTGGTGATTCCCACGGCGATCGAGGTCTCGGAGACAAACTCGCTGCGGGCGTGGGGCAGGCCCACTCCCCCGGGCAAGCCGGTGGCCAGCTGGTGCTCACGGGCGTTGACGTGTGCCAGGAAACCCTCAAGGTCTGAGACGCGGCCGGCGTCGAACAGCTTCCGGGCCAGCTGGCCGGCTGCGTCCACCTTGTCCGCGGCGTCCATTTCGAGGATCACCATGTCGGGTGTGGTGAGCTCGGCATCGTAACGGTCCAGTGGTTCCGCCAAGTGGTGTCCCTTCAGTGAGGCCGGGGCCCGTCCGGCGGCGGTCTGCGATCTCAGCGCAGCGGGACGATGTCCTCCGCGCCCAGCCGGGCAGCATCGGCCGATTCATCATCGGGCTGCTGCTGACTGAGCCGTTCGGCTTCCACCCGCGCAAGGTAATGCTTGATTTCGCTTTCCCGCTGCGCATCGCTCCAGCCAAGAATTTCTCCCATAAGCTTAGCGACTACCGGGACGGCAGACACACCGCGGTCCCACGCCTCGATGGAAATCCGGGTGCGCCGGGTCAGGACGTCATGCACATGCCGGGCACCCTCATGGGTTGCGGCGTAGACTGCCTCGGCCTGCAGGTAGTCGTCGGCGCCGGGCAGCGGTTCGGCCAGTTCGGGCCGGTCCTGGATGATGGCCAGCACCTCAGACGTCATGGATCCGTAGCGGTTCAGTAGGTGCTCCACGCGTGCTACGTGCACCCCTGATTCCTCGGCGGTCCGGTTCCGGCGGTTCCAGGCGGCCCTGAACCCGCTGGCTCCGAGCAGCGGAATGGTCTCAGTGCAGCTCGGCGGCACGCGCTCGTCCATGCTGCGGACGGCTTCGTCCACGGCGTCCTTGGCCATGACGCGGTACGTGGTCCATTTGCCGCCGGCCACCACCACCAGGCCGGGCACGGGGTGGGCCACGATGTGCTCGCGGGAGAGCTTTGCCGTGGAGTCGCTTTCTCCGGCCAGCAGCGGCCGCAGCCCGGCGTAGACACCCTCCACGTCCTCCCGGGTCAGGGGCCGCTTGAGGACTTTGTTCACGTGCTCCAGGATGTAATCGATGTCCTTGCTGGACGCCGCGGGGTGGGCCTTGTCCAGGTGCCAGTCGGTGTCCGTGGTGCCGATGATCCAGTGCCGCCCCCACGGGATGACGAACAGCACGGACTTCTCGGTCCGCAGGATCAGCCCGACCGTCGACTGGAAGCGGTCGCGCGGCACCACCAGGTGGATGCCCTTGGACGCGCGCACCTTCAGCTGGCCGCGGTCGGTGACCATGGCCTGGGTTTCGTCCGTCCAGACCCCGGTGGCGTTGATGACCTGCTTGGCGCGGATGTTGAAGTTGGAGCCGTCTTCGCGGTTCACCACCTTGGCTCCCACCACCCGCTCGCCTTCACGCAGGAAATCGACGACGGCGGTCTGGTTGACCGCGTGCGCGCCGTAGTAGGCGGCGGTCCGCACCAGGTTTGCCACGTACTTGGCGTCGTCCACCTGGCCGTCGTAGTAGCGGATCGAGCCGACGAAGGCGTCATCCTTCAGGCTCGGGGCCGCGCGCAGGGTGCCCCGGCGCGACAGGTGCTTGTGGAACGGCACGCCCCGCTTGTGCCCGCCGGAAATGGACATGGCGTCGTACAGCGCGATGCCTGCACCAATGTACGGCCGCTCGACGAAGTGTTTAGTCAGCGGGTACAGGAAGGGCACCGGCCGGGCCAGGTGCGGCGCCAGCTCGGAGAGCAGCAGCCCCCGTTCCTGCAGCGCCTCCTTCACCAGTGCGAAGTCGAGCATTTCGAGGTAACGGAGGCCGCCGTGGATGAGCTTGGAGGACCGCGATGAGGTCCCGGCAGCCCAGTCGCTGGCTTCCACGATGCCGACGCTCAGGCCGCGGGTGACGGCGTCGAGAGCCACCCCGGTGCCGACGATGCCGCCGCCGACGATGAGGATGTCCAGTTCCTTGCCCGGCTCCGTTGAAGCCTTGAGCGCGGCCAGCGCGGACTCCCGCGCCTCGGGGCCCAGGGCTCCGCTGGCAGCCGCCGGACGTTCACCGAAACCGGTCATGACAGGCCTCCATCCTCATCGAACGTTGTAGTTCACCAGAGTACTTCGTACGCCTGCCGATGGGCAGGGTGCAGACTGTGTTGCCGAGGGCCGCGGATCAGTTTCCGGCGTAGGGCGAAACTACGACGTCGACCCGCTGGAACTCCTTGAGGTCTGAGTAGCCCGTAGTGGCCATGGAGCGGCGGAGCGCGCCGATCAGGTTGGAGGTCCCGTTGGTGTGGTGCCCCGGCCCGAAGAGCACCTCTTCCAGCGGACCCACAGTTCCGATGTTGACCCTGTCGCCGCGGGGCAGCTCCAGGTGGTGCGCCTCCTGGCCCCAGTGCCAGCCCTTCCCGGGGGCCTCTTCCGCCCGGGCGAGGGCGGTACCGAGCATGACGGCGTCGGCGCCCATGGCGATGGCCTTGACGATGTCCCCCGAGGTGCCCATGCCGCCGTCGGCAATCACGTGGACGTAGCGTCCGCCGGACTCATCCATGTAGTCGCGGCGGGCGGCGGTCACATCGGAGATGGCGGAGGCCATGGGCGAGTGGATGCCCAGGGCGCGGCGCGTGGTGGTGGTGGCACCGCCGCCGAACCCGACCAGGACGCCGGCCGCGCCGGTGCGCATGAGGTGCAGTGCTGGCGTGTAGCCCGCGGCGCCGCCCACGATGACGGGGACGTCGAGTTCGTAGATGAACTGCTTCAGGTTCAGCGGTTCGTGGTCCTTCGAGACGTGCTCGGCGGACACAGTGGTTCCGCGGATGACGAAGATGTCGACGCCGGCGGCCACCACGGTCTTGTAGTGTTCCTGGGTGCGCTGCGGGGTCAGGGACCCGGCCACGGTGATGCCTGCGGCGCGGATTTCGGCCAGGCGCGAGGTGATCAGCTCAGGCTGGATGGGTGCCTGGTAGAGCTCCTGCATCCTGCGCGTGACGGCGGGGCTGTTGGTTTCGTCCGCAAGCGCGCCGATCTCGTCCAGCACGGACTGCGGGTCCTCGTACCGGGTCCAGAGGCCCTCGAGGTCCAGAACGCCCAGACCGCCGAGCTTGCCGAGCGCGATGGCCGTCGCCGGGGACATGGCGGAATCCATAGGGGCCGCGATAACCGGCATGTCGAACTTGTAGGCATCGATCTGCCACGAGACGGAGACGTCCTTGGGGTCACGGGTGCGTCGGTTGGGGACGATCGCAATGTCATCCAGGGAGTAGGCACGACGCCCACGCTTGCCACGGCCAATCTCAATCTCGTAAGTCACTGCTCTAGGTTATCCCAGCTACAGTGGCGGAATGGGCGGACGCTGGGTCTTCGACGGCCACATCGCAGGCATCGGGACCGGCTCCGGCCTGCGCGCGGTAGTGGGGATCTGGCAGGAATCGCCCTTCGGTCCGTTCGCGGACGTGATGGTCCAGCTGCCGTCGGGGCGGCGGATACTCCTGGCTCCCGCTGAGGAGGTGGCTGAGTTTATCGCCGCCACCTACAGTTTCGAGGAGGTCCGCGTCCTGGACGTCGCTGCCATGCTGGCCGGGCAGTCGTTGGCGGTCGACGCCGGACCCCTGGTGATCCGGGCAGGCATCGGCGGCAGGGCCCTCCTGGGTTCGCTGCTGCGCACGGTACCCCGCCCGCTTGCCGTCCACACCCGCTGGCTGACCGCAGTGAGCCCGCTCGTGGCTGCAGCCAGCCCCGGAACCCGGACCTTCGGTACGGCGGGGAACGGCAGGCTGGAGTATTACGGGGTGAGCGACCTGCATCATGTCAGCTCCGCCGTCGTCGGCTGGGAGGGTAGGGACGCCGGACCGCTATCCCCCATCAGCCCACCCGTCACCTTCGGATTCAGCAGCGTCCCGCCGCGGCCCAGCCTCGCCCGGGTCCGGACCACCGTGGCGGAAAGCCGCAGGGCTGGGGACAACTCCCCATCGAAGCCGGCTCCGTGATGCGATAGTTTTGTGCACTGTCCTGATGCCAGGCCGTGACTAGAGAACAACATATTGGGGGAATCAGTGGTGCCTGGAATTTACGGTGCTGACATCGAGCAGCTTCGCGCCCTGTCCAAATCGATGGGCCAGTCCAAGCTGCGTCTTGAGAACGTGGAATCCACCGTTAATTCCCTGGTGCATTCAGCCGCGTGGAAGGGCGCTGACGGGGATAACTTCCGAAATGCTTGGACCTCGTCCCTGCGTCCGATGCTGAACAAGGCGGCGGAGTCCCTGCAGCACCAATCCAAGTCGCTGCTGACCCAAGCGACCGAACAGGAAAAAGCCAGCAATGAAGGCGGCACGAGTGCTTCCTCGACGGCTAGGACTGGAACGACGGCGGCGATGCTCACCTCGTCCCCGGGTGAAGGCAGGAACTGGGACGACGCCTTTACCGACCCGAACTATAAACCTGCACCCTCAGGTCTGGAATGGCTATTGGAAAAACTGGGAGCCGAGGACGGAAATGAGGCTTCCGACATCGCGAGCGCACTGCAGTTGGTCGCGGACAAGTTCAGCTGGAACATAGACCTTGCACAAGTCGAAAAGGGAGTTAGCAAGTTCTTTGACTTTATGAAGGGCGCCAGCAAGGGCCTTGTGGGGCTGGGCATAGTTCTGGGTGGCCTGGATATCGCATCAGGCATCGAGCATCGTGATCCGTTCCGAATTGCTGACGGAGTTGTTGGCGGAGGCCTAGCTATTGCCGCAGGAATCGCAGCAGCAACCGGTGTCGGGCTGCCCGTGGCGGCCGCCATCGGCGGTGCCGGTCTCCTGTGGGGACTCGCGTCCATTGCTTCCGGTGACACTCCGGTCACAAAACGTATCTGGGATTTCGGATCCGGAGTGGTCGGCGGGGTCAGAGACCTTGCAAAGGGGACAGCAAACGGCGTCAAGAACCTCGCCGACGGCGCTGGAGATGCCTTAGGCCGGGTCGGCGGTAAGCTCGCATTCGGCTAATAGAGGTGACAACACCCTGCAGAGAACGACCATCAGCGGATCATAGGAACACATGACTAAGCAGCACCTGCCGGATACGGCGTACCGCGTCACGAGCCACGAAATACTGGCCCTGCTCGCGTTCGAGCCAGGGCCGGGTACCTCGCTAACCCGCCGAGCCCTGGGACTGTCAGACCTGCCGGACGATCACGACCTGGTTAGGGCCGGCATTGGCACGCTAAACGTCAGGGACGCGGCGACGGTCGACGGTGAGCAGGTCAGCCTGCACGGCCCGGCAGCCTTTCTGGCCAGGGTCTTCGGCACCGCGACTCTTTGGTTCGACATCACCAGGGTGGGTTCTGATGCCGTGGCGCCCGCCTACATCGCAGAGTCTCCAGCGGGCCGGGTAGCGCTTTTTCTTCGACCCTTGAGTGAATACGTATGCCTCCCGATGAGCGAAGATCCCGCTACGTCGGACATGCTAGAGGCCACTGTGGACGACGCCGTCAGTGCGGCGCGGGCTCCGTCCGGAGGCATTGTCAGCATCCGGCGATACGACATGGACGGCGAACCGATTGTTGCAAACGTCAAAGTGCTGAACGACGGCGTGATGAAACTGGCCTCGGCACCACTCGATGAGAGCGGCCAACTGACAGTCCGGGATCTGCAGCCCACCGAGCGACCGGGCCACGTAGTGCGTTCCCTGTTTGAGGCCCAGGCATGACGGGCATTGATCCGAGTGTTATGACCCCCGAGGCCGGCTATGGATTCGCTCAGCGCAAAGCTTGGGTGTTTTCCGCCTGGTGGTACCCCGGGATTCTGGCGCTCTCCGGGGCAGTATATGGCGTGTTCGCACTGTTGTTGGGACAAAGCCCGGAAACCGGCGTAGTCATGGCAATACTCGGGACAGCGCTGTCGGCCCTTGGTTGGGCGCTGACCATAGCACCGCGTTTTACCCGCAAGCGTCCCCGACCTGCTTCCGACATCCCTCGAGTGGAGCAAGGGATCCGGACAACTCCCATTACGATCCGAACACTCCTAATCGCGGGCGCACTGGCCCTTGCGGCCCTGATGCTGTTCACCCCTGGTGGTGCTTCCGTGGATGCCCTGCCGTTATTCGGACTGCTCGTCACATTGATACTGGGCATGTGCGCGGGGTTGGCCTACATACGCCGGCTCATGATGAACAGCGCCGAACTTTATGCGAGATGGCTCAAACGCCGCTGAGGGCGCCCCCTGACTCGGTCAGATCCCGCCAGCCTCCTCAACACTGAGCTGGGACTCGAACATCCGGAAGTAGCGGCCGCGGAGCGCCACCAGTTCCCGGTGCGTGCCCTGCTCCACGATCCGGCCGTCCTCCAGCATGTACACGATGTCCGCCTTCTCGATCGTGGCGAGCCGGTGGCTGATGGCGATGATGGTGCTGCTGCGCTCCGCGAACAGCCGGGTGAAGATGCGGTGCTCCGCCAGCGCGTCGATGGCGGACGTGGGCTCGTCCATGACCATGAACGAGGCGTTCCGGTAAAAGTTCCGTGCCATGGCCAGCCGCTGCCACTGCCCGCCGCTCAGTCCGCTCCCCTTCCGGCCGCGCGGATCCTCCATCCAGTTGCTGACGTGGTTGTCCAGGCCGTTAGGCAGTTTGTTGATGAAGTCCAGCGCCTCTGCATCGGCGGCCGCTCGGCTGATCCGCTCGTCGTCGCGGGGTGAGTCGACGTCGCCGAAGAGGATGTTTTCGGCTGCGGTGGCGAACTCGTACTTGAGGAATTCCTGGCTCAGCACCGCCAGGTGGCGGTGCCAGGAGGTGACGTCGACGGCGGCGAGGTCCACGCCGTCGAGCATCACCTGGCCGGAATTCGGGCGGTAAAGCCCGGCCAGGATACGGATCAGCGTGGATTTTCCGGCGCCGTTCTCCCCCACGATGGCGATGTGCTGGCCCTCGCGGATGGTCATGCTGACGCCGCGGATCACTTCGATGTCGCTGCCGGTGTACGTGAAGCGGATGTCCCGCAGCTCGACCGTCTTCGGCGCCTCCAGCAGCGGCGGTGCGTGGCTGGAGTGCACGGGCAGTGCCATGAACAGCTCGTAGTCCTTGAGGTTGGCGAGGTCCTCATCGATCGAGCTGAGCGAGGACACCAGGCTGTTCGCGGTGGACAGAGCCCGGCTGACGATCTGCTGCACGTAGAGGAACTGTCCCACGGGCTGGGCACGGGCGATGATCTGGCCAACCACCCAGATGAGAGAGACAACCTCTGCGGCGTACTGCAGGGCGTCGGCGGCCAACTGCTTGGGGATGTAGCGCTTCTGGAAGTCCAGCCGGCGCTTCTCGTCGGCGTCCCTGAGCCGGGAGCGCAGCCCCATGAGGTACCCGACGATCCCGTACAGACGCATCTCGGCAATGTGCTGGGGCCGGAGCAGGTTGGTCTCGATCATCCGCCGCTGACGGCGCGAATCCACCTGGGTGTTCCAGTGCGCGATCTGCTCGCGGGACAGCTTGAACTGCAGGTAGACGCTGGGGACGATCGCGACGAGCACGATCACGGCGATCCACCAGCTCACCAGCAGGAGCGCGCCGATGGCAAGGATCACCGACACCAGCTGCGTGAAGATGGCCGCGATCCTGTCCAGGACCCTCGCATAGGAGTCGGAGAACCGCTTGGCGCGGTCGTAGAGGTCCACCGTCTCCTTGTCGTCGTACCGCCAGAAATCCAGCGCAAGGAACCGCTCGTACATCAGGTCCCCCACAATGGCCCCAACCCGGAAGCTCATCAGCTGCTGGATGTAGCGGTCCACGCTGCCGAACGCGCCCCAGAACAGGCCGAGGGCGGCAGTGATGATGACATACACGATGGCCTGCTGCCCCGCTGCGGCGTCCCCGCTGTAGGCTGCAGCCAGCGCGGTGGTGGTCAGGCCGGCGAAGTACGTGGTGACCAGTGGCAGCACCGCCGAGATCAGCGATCCGGCCACTTTCATGAGCACGGCACCCGGCGACGCGCGGAAACTGACGCGCAGGACCTGGGCCACGGCACGGGCATAGGGCTTCAGTGCCAGCCGCCGCTGAGGTTCCCTTTTGGGGTTCAGTTCAGCGGGATGGCGTGGTTGGGACATGGCTCCAGCCTAGTGCCGCTTCCCGGCCAGCAAGCCGTCAATACTTTTCGCCGTACTCGTACTCCGGGAAATCGAAGCAGGCACTGAAGCTGTCGATCTGCAGACTCTCCGGCCCGTCCCAGATCCCCACGATCAAATGTGTGCCGTCGTCGTGAAGCAGTTCGACGACACGCGCGCCATCCTTGTCGGTGCTGTCGCTGGCGTTCCAGCCGCCCTGGCCCGAATGACCAGTCCTGGCGGAAGCGGTCCCCGTCCGCCCGTGCCTGGGAGTCCCCCAAGCCGGCACCTATTTATCCATCGATTGTACTTTAGACAGACAAAAGGCCGGGATGGGCAGAACTGCCCATCCCGGCCTTCGTAGGGACTAGCGGGAACCGTAGTTCGGCGCCTCGACGGTCATCTGGATGTCGTGCGGGTGCGATTCCTTCAGCCCGGCCGGGGTGATGCGGACGAACTTGCCGCGGGCCTTCAGCTCGGGCACCGTGGGAGCACCGGTGTAGAACATGGTCTGGCGGAGGCCGCCCACCAGCTGGTACGCCACCGAGGCCAGCGGCCCGCGGTAGGCCACGCGGCCTTCGATGCCCTCAGGGATGAGCTTGTCATCGCCGGAGACGTCAGCCTGGAAGTAGCGGTCCTTCGAGTAGGACGTGTTCTTGCCGCGCGACTGCATTGCGCCGAGGGAGCCCATGCCGCGGTAGCTCTTGAACTGCTTGCCGTTGACGAAGATGAGCTCGCCCGGGGACTCGTCACAGCCGGCCAGCAGGGAGCCGAGCATCACGGTGTCAGCACCGGCGACCAGCGCCTTGCCGATGTCGCCCGAGTACTGGAGGCCGCCGTCGGCGATCAGCGGAACGCCGGCCGGAATGGCAGCCTTCGCCGATTCGTAGATGGCGGTGATCTGCGGGACGCCCACGCCGGCCACCACGCGGGTGGTGCAGATGGAGCCCGGGCCGACGCCCACCTTGATGCCGTCGGCACCGGCGTCGATCAGCGCCTGGGCGCCTTCGCGAGTGGCGGCCTGGCCGCCGATGATGTCCACGTGCGCGGCAACCGGATCGGACTTCAGGCGGCGGATCATGTCCAGCACACCCTGCGAGTGGCCGTTCGCGGTGTCCACGAAGAGGGCGTCGACGCCGGCGTCCACCAGCTTCATGGCGCGCTCCCAGCCGTCACCGAAGAAGCCGATGGCGGCACCGACACGCAGCCGGCCCTCGTCGTCCTTGGTGGCCAGCGGGTACTGCTCGGCCTTCGTGAAGTCCTTGGTGGTGATGAGGCCCTTCAGGCGCCCCTGCTCGTCCACCAGCGGGAGCTTCTCGATCTTGTTTGTGGCCAGCTTGTGCGAGGCTTCCTCGCGGCTGATGCCGACATGGCCGGTGACCAGCGGCATCTTGGTCATGACGTCGCTGACCAGGCGGATCGGGAAGTCGGATTCCGGCACGAAGCGGGTGTCGCGGTTGGTGACGATGCCGAGGAGCCGGTTGCCGTCGTCGACCACGGGAAGGCCGGAGACGCGGTAACGGGCGCACAGCTCGTCGAGTTCGAGCAGTGTGGCCTCGGGGCCGATGGTGAGCGGGTTGGTGATCATGCCCGACTCGCTGCGCTTGACGCGGTCCACCTGGTCGGCCTGGTCATCGATCGCGAGGTTGCGGTGGACGACGCCGAGGCCGCCCTGGCGTGCCATGGCGATGGCCATCCGGGACTCGGTGACGGTGTCCATGGCCGCGGAAAGCAGCGGCGTCTGGACGGTGATGCGCTTGGAGATCCGGGAGGACGTGTCGGCCTCGGAGGGGATCACGTCGGTGTGGCCGGGAAGCAGCAGGACGTCGTCGTACGTCAGGCCGATGAAGCCGAAGGGGTCGTGCTCGGGCTGGGTCATGAGTGCGCCTCTTACCTTGGTTACAGGTTCACGGGTAGGGGTTGCAGCCGATGACCAGCCCGTCATTACGGGACTGGCCTGTGCAGAAGTATTGAATAAATTCTAGAACCTCTGCGGCGATCCCCATATTCCGGGACGGCATTGTGAGCAAAGGCACGACCGAGGCTATTTCCAGCCGGTGGCCTTCAGCAGCCGTTTCTCGAACATCGGAATCATGGACTGGACGTAGGTCTTGGTGAGGTGGTTGTCGTCCTTGTAGACATATACGTTGCCCACCACCGCCGGGCAGATGCCGCCCGCGCAGATGAAGTCACTCATGTCCATCAGGCGCAGCCCGTCCACCTTGCCCCGGTATGCGTCCAGCGGCGATTTGGCGGCAAGTGATTCGCCGAGCGGCGGGTTGCACTCGGGAGCCTCGGTGCCGTACTTCTGCACGCATTCGGGCATGTTGATTGCGAAGCGGGGGTTGTCCCGGACCCCCACCACGTCAATCCCGGCGTCGGTGAACTGCTGGATGCCCTCCAGGTAGCCGGACACCTCCGTTTCGAACGGGGCTTCCTTGTGTGTGAGAGATGCCACGGTGAACACTGCGTCCGGCTTGTGCTCCATGACGTACTCGGCGCTGGCCTTGTTGAAGGCGTTGCAGTCGGCGTCGCGCTCCGGGGATTCGGCACCGAACCGGCAGTTGCCCTTCAGGAGGGTGACCACCTCCCAGCCGTGGTCCCTGGCGATGGGGCCGAGCGCGGCCATGTACTGCTGCGCGTGGGAGTCGCCAAGCACCACGATCCGCTTGGTGACCCTGTCCGGCTTGCTGTTCTGCAGGCAGCCGTTGAGCAGGGGGTCGCTGGGGACGTTTTCGTCGGTGCACAGGCCGTCGATGTCCGCCCACTCGTTTTTCATGGCGGCAGGCGCGGGAATCACGGTGGCTTCCGGCGTCGCCTTGCCGGCGTTCTCCGGTGCCAGCGCGGCGGCGCCCGGAGTCAGCTCGCGCGGCTGCGCGGCTGCTGCCGCTTCCTCTGCGGTCAGCTTGGTCTGCCACACCGCGACCGGCCCGGCCAGCAGGGCGCCGCAGGCAACAATCACGACGGCGGTTCGCCAGGCCCGCAGTTGCGGCCAGTGCCATTCGCGCAGGGGCTTTTCCACGAAGCGGGTGGTGAGCACGGCCAGCACCACGGAACCGGCCACAATGGCGAGGCCCTGGACCAGGTTTGGCTTTTCGATCCCGGTGGCTGCAAGCGACAGGACCAGGACCGGCCAGTGCCAGAGGTACAGGGCGTAGGAGTTGTCCCCCAGCGCCACCAGCGGCTTTGCTGTCAGGAGCCTGTCCACGCCGAATCTGCTGCCGCTTTGGCCGGCCACGATGATGGCGGCCGCGGCCAGGGTGGGCCACAGCGCAATGAAGCCCGGGAAGGACCGGTCCACGGTGAGCAGCAGCCCGCAGGAGATCATGGCGGCGAGCCCGGCCCAGCCCAGCACAACGCGCAGCGCCTTCACCGGCTTAAGGTGGGGCAGCGCCAGTGCCAGCAGCGATCCCAGTGCGAACTCCCAAAGCCGGGTCCGCGTATCGAAGTAGGCGTAGGCCTGGTTGCTGGCCGTCTGGTCGATGGAGTACACCAGGGAAGCGATGAAGATGCCGCCGAAGGCAAACAACAAAACAGTCCGGTAACTGACGTCCCGGCGGGCCCGCAGCAGCCGCCACACCAAGGCGGAGCCGGCGAAGATGAGGGGCCAGAGAATGAAGACCTGGCCCTGGATGGACAGCGACCAGAAGTGCTGGAGCGGGCTGGCTCCGGAGTGGTCCTGCGCGTAGTAATCCACCGCAGTGTTGGCCAGCAGCCAGTTCTGCCCGTAGAGGAGGGAGGCCCATGCTTCGTTGAGGACGTCGGGCCAGCGGCTCTGCGGCAGAACCAGCCAGGTTCCGGCCAGGACACCGAGGATCACCACGACGGCGGCCGGGATCAGCCGTTTGAAGAGGTGCAGCCAGTGGCTCACGAGGCGCAGCGGCGCACCCTTTTCCACCTTGCGGATGAAGGACATGGTCAGCAGGAATGCCGAGATGAGGAGGAAGATATCCACGCCGCCGGAAACCCGGCCAAGCCACACGTGGTATGTGACCACCATGAGCACCGCGAGGGCGCGAAGGCCCTGGACCTCGGGACGGTAGCCCGGTTTAGCCTTCAGCCGGGCAGCCCGCGGCTCCTGCGTGTGTTCCTTGGTTTCTGGCACAGATAACCCCTCAAACGGCAGCACAAAGTAACCACGTTACCGTTTCGTGATATTTGAGACCAATCAACCGCTCGAGATGTGACCGGCGTCTCAGCAGGACGGATTCCGGTTTCCTGGGCACTATAGAGTCGGTGACTAAGGGAAGTTGGTGGCGTTGATTGGAGTGCCAGGTGATCGTCCAGATGCGGATTTGCGTACCAGCCGAACTGACCACCCTCGTGGCAGACCTGTGCCAGCAGCAGGCCGGTACGGCCGAGGTCGCACTGCACACAGGTGCCTCGATCCTTCCCAAGGGCGACGTGGTCCTGGTGCACGTTGCCCGGGAATCGGTGGAGGAGCTGATGGAGAAGCTGCGCGCCCTAAACGTTGAGAGCCTCGGTTCAATTGCACTTACAGCTCCTGACCTGGTTCTTTCCGACAGGGCCGACAAGGCCGAGGAGACCGCCCCCGGAGAAGGCGCCGACACGGTCATCTGGGACGAGGTGTCGCGGCAGACCGGTGAGGAGTCCCGGCTCAGCTGGACCCTCCTGTCGTTCCTTGTGCTGGCCACCCTGCTCGCAGCGATCGGCATCGTCACGGACTCCACCATCGCCATCGTCGGTGCCATGGCCGTGGGGCCCGAGTTCGGACCGCTCGCTGCACTGGCGGTTGCCGTGGTGCGCCGAAACTGGAGGCTCGGCGGCCGCGCGGCGGTTGCCCTGGGTGTGGGCTTCCCCGCAGCAATGCTGATCACAGCGCTGATCACCTGGCTGGCACTGCCGCTGGGCCTGTTTCCGCGGGACGTGCTGGACCGGGCCTCGGCGGCCGAATTCATCTACCACCCGGGACCGTTTTCGCTGATCGTGGCCGTCCTCGCCGGTGCCGCCGGGATGCTTTCCGTCATCAGCGGGCGCTCGGCCGCCCTGATCGGCGTCTTCATTTCAGTGACCACCGTGCCCGCGGCCGGCTTCGTAGCCGTGGCGCTGGTCCTTGGCGAATTCAGCAAGGCGGCCGGGTCAGCCCTGCAGCTGCTGCTGAACCTGGGCGGCATCGTGGCTGCCGCCGTCGCGGTCCTCTACTTTTACCGGCTGGTCACCAAACGGCTTCCCGACGGCGACGCGCTCCGGCTGCGGCGGCAGGCCCTTCGCGCCCGGCGCTAGCGCAAGACCCCAGACGCCAGGTGCCTGGGCCAGATGCCAGGCGCCAGCTGCCTGGGCCAGGTGCGAGGAAAACGCAAAGAAGGCCCGCCCAGCGGCTGCTGGACGGGCCTTCTTGTGAAGCCGCGAGAGCGGGCTGCAGCCTAGTGGCTGTGGCCTGCGTGCTCGTCTTCCTCGGCCGGCTTTTCAGCCACGAGGGTTTCGGTGGTGAGCACCAGCGCAGCGATGGAGGCTGCGTTGCGAAGAGCGGCACGGGTGACCTTGACGGGGTCGATGACGCCCGCCGCGATCAGGTCCTCGTACTCGCCGGACTTGGCGTTGAAGCCGTGGTTGTTGTCCTGCTCGGCAACCCGGGCGGTCACAACGTAGCCGTCGTGGCCGGCGTTCTGGGCGATCCAGCGCAGCGGCTGGACCAGTGCACGGCGGACGATGCCGACGGCGGCAGCCGCGTCACCTTCGAGTGCCGTGACGGCCGGGTCCTCGTCGAGTGCCTTCAGCGCGTGGATCAGGGCGGAACCGCCGCCGGCCACGATGCCTTCTTCGAGGGCGGCGCGGGTGGAGGACACTGCATCTTCGATGCGGTGCTTCTTTTCCTTCAGCTCAACCTCGGTGGCTGCGCCGACCTTGATCACGCCGATGCCGCCAGCCAGCTTAGCCAGGCGCTCCTGCAGCTTTTCCCGGTCCCAGTCGGAATCGGTGCGGGTCAGCTCGGCGCGCAGCTGCGCAACGCGTGCGGCAACGTCCTCGGCCGAACCTGCGCCGTCGACGATGGTGGTGTTGTCCTTGGTCACCGTGATGCGGCGGGCAGTACCCAGCACCTCGAGGCCAACGGAGTCCAGGCTCAGGCCCAGTTCCGGGGACACAACCTGGGCGCCGGTCAGCGTGGCGATGTCCTGCAGCATGGCCTTGCGGCGGTCGCCGAAGCCCGGAGCCTTGACGGCAACCACGTTCAGGGTGCCGCGGATACGGTTGACGATCAGCGTGGACAGGGCCTCGCCGTCGACGTCCTCGGCGATGATGAACAGCGGCTTGGAGCTCTGCAGCGCCTTCTCCAGCAGCGGCAGGAATTCCTGCACCGAGGAGATCTTGCCCTGGTTGATCAGGATGAGGGCGTCCTCGAGGACGGCTTCCTGGCGCTCCGTGTCCGTGATGAAGTACGGGGACAGGTAGCCCTTGTCGAACTGCATGCCTTCGGTCAGAGCCAGCTCGGTCTGCGTGGTGGAGGATTCCTCGATGGTGATCACACCATCCTTGCCAACCTTGCCGAATGCCTCGGCGAGCAGCTCGCCAACCTCGTCGCTCTGGGCTGAGATGGCGGCAACGTTGGCCACCTGGGTGCCCTCGACGGGACGCGCGTTCTCCAGCAGGCGTGCTGCGATGGCCTCGACGGAGACCTCGATGCCGCGCTTGATCTGGCCAGGAGCGGCGCCGGCGGCAACGTTGCGCAGGCCTTCCTTGACCAGTGCCTGGGCGAGCACGGTTGCGGTGGTGGTGCCGTCACCGGCGACGTCGTTCGTCTTGGTGGCGACTTCCTTGGCCAGCTGGGCGCCAAGGTTCTCGTACGGGTCGTCCAGCTCGACCTCCCGGGCGATGGTCACGCCGTCGTTGGTGATGGTGGGGGCGCCCCACTTCTTGTCCAGCACGACGTTGCGGCCGCGGGGACCAAGCGTCACCTTAACCGTGTTGGCGAGCTTGTCGATGCCGGCTTCGAGCGACCGGCGGGCAGCGTCGTTAAACGCAAGCTGCTTTGCCATGGTTTGTCCTTTCAAGACAGAACCCCGCGCAGCCGCCCGGTCAGAATGAAATCAGACTCGGGCAGCGGCACGGGGATCCAAAGAGTTACTTAACGACGATCGCCAGAACGTCGCGGGCGGAGAGCACGAGGTACTCGGTGCCGCCGGTCTTGACTTCGGTTCCGCCGTACTTGGAGTAGATGACGACGTCCCCAACGGCTACGTCGACCGGTACGCGGTTGCCGTCTTCGAAGCGGCCGGGGCCTACTGCAACAACTTCGCCTTCCTGCGGCTTCTCCTGGGCGGAGTCCGGGATGACCAGGCCGGAAGCCGTGGTCTGCTCGGCTTCGAGCGGGCGGACAACAATACGATCCTCAAGAGGCTTAATAGAGACCGACACTCGGACCTCTCCTTTTCGTCAAAATTCATGGACAGTAAAAACTGTTGCGCCGTGGCGGCAGACCGTCGTCGCGGTGCCGGCAGCAGCCAGGCTGGCAGCTCTTCGTGTGTTAGCACCCTCCTAGGGAGAGTGCTAATGATGACTCTATGTAAGGGGTTAGCACTCGGTCAAGGCGAGTGCCAGAATTTCATCCGCCGTAACCCCCGCGGACCCTTCATTCAGCGCCCGGCGAGGTCGTCGAACCCCAGGTCCTCGCCGCCGTCGGCGTCTTCGTCCCCCGCTTTCCGCTGTTCGCGGACAAGCACGACGGCGGCCGCCGCCGCGGTCACGACCGACACGATGAGCACCACGATGCCGCCAACACGCGCCCCCAGGTAAAGGTCCCGGATCTGCCGGGCTTCCTCGGTGGCGTCGCTGATGTTCTTGCCGCCAACCGAGTAGACGGTGGAATTGAAGGAGTCCAGCAGGAAGATGATCACCAGCAGGACAAGACAGACGACGGCGACAACTGCTCCGGCGATCAGGACCGGCCGTGCGTATCGGACCAGGCGGCTATGATGCTGCGCCGGACCGGGGCTGGTGCTTTCGGGCTGACCTGAATCGGGCTGTCCTGGGGTTGGCGTTTCGCTGGATTCCATTCAGTCCACCCTATCGGGAAGAGCTTGGGGCGGCCGCTCCACTAGGCTTGATCCCATGTCTGAAGCACCGCAGGACCAGATCGCCCCGCTCCTCACAGAAGAAGGATGGGAGCTGCTGGCCTCGCTCGGACCCTACCGGGAAGACGACTCCTTCACCCTCAGCTCAACCCTTCGCAAGGCCGGCCACTCCCCCGAACTCGTGTCCGCCGTCCTGACGCAGTCACGGCTCCGGACCAGGGCCGAGGTCAAGTTCGGCGAGTTTGCCCGGCAGATGCTCTTCACGCAGGCCGGCCTGGAGCAGGCCACCCGGCTCAGTGTGGCGGCCCGGCACGCCCAGCGCTTTGCCCAGGCGGGCGTCGGACACGTTGCCGATCTGGGCTGCGGCCTCGGCGCGGACGCCATGGCCCTGGCGTCGCTGGACATTGCCGTGACCGCCGTGGAGGTCGACGAGACCACCGCCGCCTGCGCCACGATCAACCTCATTCCCTTTCCGCACGCCACGGTGGTCCATTCGGACGCTACGTCGGTGGAGCTGGAGGACGGGGCGGGCGTCTGGCTGGACCCCGCCCGGCGCACCACCACCACGTCCGGCACCAAACGGATCTGGGACCCCGAGGCGTTCTCTCCGCCACTGTCCTTCGTGGAGTCGCTGGCCGCCGCGGGGCGCGCCGTCGGGGTCAAAATGGGGCCCGGCATGCCGCACGAGTCGGTGCCTGCCGGCTGCGAGGCACAGTGGGTCTCGGTGGGCGGCGACGTCACAGAAGTGACGCTATGGTTCAACGCCGTGGCCCGTCCCGGAATCCGCCGGGCCGCCCTGGTCATCGGTGCCGACGGCGCCGCCGAACTCACCAGCGGCGAGGAGTTCGACGCCGGACCCGTGGCGCCGGTTGGCCCGGTGGAGGGTTTCCTGTACGAGCCGGACGGCGCCGTCATCCGCGCCGGGCTCGTGGCCGACCTCGCCCTTGGCCTGGGCGGCCATCTCGTGGACGAGCACATCGCCTACATCTGCGCCCCGGAGCTGGTGGACACTCCGTACGCCCGGGCCTACCGGGTTTTGGAGGTCATGCCATTCAACGTCAAGGCGCTCAAGGCCTGGGTCCGGGAGAACGGCGTCGGCGTTCTGGACATCAAGAAGCGCGGCACGTCCGTCACCCCGGAGGAGCTCCGCAAGCAGCTGCTGCCTGGCGGCAAGGGCGCAGGCAAAGCTGGCGGCAAGGCTGCGGGCAAAAAGACAGCCACCCTGGTCCTCACCCGGATCGGGGAGGAAAGAGTGGCTGTCTCCGTAGAGCCCGTCTGACCGCTGGTTGCTAACAGGACCTACTGGGCACGGACGAACGCCTCGGCGTCCCGGACCTGCGCGTCGGTGGGGCGGATTCCCGTGTACAGCACAAACTGCTCCAGCGCCTGGATGGTGGCCACCTCGGCTCCGGTGATGACCTGCTTGCCGGCCGCCTGCGCCGCCTTGATGAGCGGCGTTTCCGCCGGCAGCGCCACGACGTCGAAGACGATCTTGGCGGCTTCGATGGTTTCGGTGGGGAAGGACAGCGCGTCGGAGTCAGGTCCCCCGGCCATCCCCATCGGCGTGACGTTGATGACCATGTCCGCGGTGGCTTCCGGGCCCGTGCCGAGCTCTGCGCGCCAGCCAAAGCCGTACAGATCGGCGAGCGCACGGCCGGTTGCTTCGTTGCGGGCGATGATGGTCACGTCCTTGAACCCCGCGTCGCGCAGGGCAGCGGCCGTGGCCTTGGCCATGCCGCCGGCGCCCTTGAGCAGCACCGAAGATTCAGAAGGCACGGCGTTGCGCTGCAGCAGCTGCTCGATCGCCGTGTAGTCCGTGTTGTACGCGGTCAGGTGCCCGCCGTCGTTGACGATGGTGTTGACCGAATCGATGGCCTTGGCGGACGGGTCCATGGCGTCCACCAGGGGGATCACGTCCTCCTTGTAGGGCATGGAGACGGCGCAGCCCCGGATCCCCAGGCCGCGGACGCCCGCGATCGCCTGGGCCAGGTCGGTGGGGGCGAAGGCCTTGTAGATCCAGTTCAGGCCCAGCTGGTCGTACAGGTGGTTGTGGAAGCGGGTCCCGTTGTTGCTCGGCCGGGCCGAGAGGGAAATGCACAGGGTCATGTCTTTATTGAGAATCGGCACCCCTCCATTAAACGGCGAGGCTGGCTTTATTACCTGAAGCCGGTTGTTATTTGCAGCCCGTGCCGGGCCGGTATGGTCCGACGGCGGCCGGCAGCTTTCCGGGGGCGGTTGCCTTCCCCGCCAAGACGGTCAGCAGCGCTTTGTACGCTCCGGGCGTTCGGCCGTAGAGGGCGATCTTCGTAGGTGCGACCGACTGCGCCAAGGGCCATGGGGCATCCAGGGCCACCGCAATGTCGCCCTTCGCGGGCCCGCCGCCGTAGCCGATGAGCGTGACCAGCGGCCCCGTTCCGAGCGCGATCCCCGCGGCCTTGGCCGCGGCGGCGAAGCGGGCCCGGTCCACAGCCGTGCCGCCTGCCACCCGCACGTGGCCGGCCACGGACGCACCCTTGCATCTCCCCGTGACCACCGTAATGGCCCGCGCCGAGATCTTTGCGGAAAGAGCCTCCCCGCTGCCCGGTGCCGCCGTGGGCTTTGGCTGTGCCGTCCGTCCCCGCCAGACCATCATGGTGACCACCCGGCGGGCCGCCTCCTCGAGGCGTGACAACGGGAGCTTCCCCCCGGTGACAGACCGGACAATGGCGGCATGCGCGGCGGCCGCGTCCGCCGGCATCAGCAGCAGGTCCGCCCCGGCTGCCAGCGCGGCCGGCGCTGCGGAACCGTGGGGATAGCGGCCTGCCACCGCGCCCATGTTCAGCCCGTCCGTGACCGCCACGCCCTTGAAGCCCAGGCCGCGCAACGCCGCGTAAGTCGCTTTCGAGAGGGACGCCGGCACGCCCGGGTCAAGGGCGCGTGTGGCAATGTGGCCGGTCATGACTATCGGTGCTCCTGCCTTGACCGCGGCCTGGAACGGCTTCCAGTCCCGCGCCTTCAACTGCGCGAGGGTGGCGTTCTGGACGGGGAGCCCCTTGTGGGAATCGGTGGTCACAGAACCGTGCCCGGGAAAATGCTTGACGGTGGGCAGCACGCCGCCGGCCAGCATGCCTTTGGCGAAGTTGGCACTCAGGGATGCCGCGGCACGGGCGTCAGCGGACATGGAACGCGCCCCGATGGTGGGATCGGCGGGGCCCATCGTGACATCGGCCGCGGGCGCGAAGTCCACGGTGAAGCCCAGCGGCGCGAGTTCTGCCGCCAGCCCGGTGCCGGCCTGGGCGGCGAGGGGCGCACTGCCGGCGGCGCCGTAGCTCATGGGAGTGGGCCAGCGGGTCAGCGGGGCGCCGACGCGGCTCACCGCTCCGCCTTCCTGGTCAACGCCGATCAGGCCGGGCCAGGTGCGGCCGCCGGAACGGGACGCCTCGTCGAGCCGGCGCGTCACCCCCGCCAGCGCCGGGACATCCACCAGGCCGGTGGCCGTTCCGGGCACGTTGTCGGCCATGATCATGGAACCGGCAAGGTGGAGCCGTTCCACCGTGGCGGCCTGGGTTTCATGGTCAAGGCCGGTGTAGAAGGGCAGGAGCACCTGCCCGGCCTTCTCCTCCAGGGTCATTTTGGCCACCGCCGCGGCGGCGGCGTCGGCGTCCCGCTGCTGCGGGCCCCAGTCCAGCGCCGCCCTGCCCTTCGGTGCGGGGTTCGCCGTGGACGGGGCCGGACTCTGTGTCTCTGTCTGGGGTGAACCCGAGTGCGGTGAAGACCTCTGTGCCGCCTGCGGTGAGCCGGAAGCGGAAGCCGCGGGCGCCGTCGTCGTACCCTGTCCTGGTTGGGGTGCCGCCGGCGTGCACGACGCAAGCGCGAACAGCGCCGCGAGCGCTGCTGCAGACGCCGCCGGTGCGTTGCGCGCAGGTGCAATACCGCGACGTTTCCGGGGGAAATTGGGGCGGCTGGTGGTGTGAACACTCTCACGCGCCCTGTGTAGCCAAGCCATCACTTCGATGCTACCCCTGCACTAGACTTGGATGACCGTTCCCCTGCCAGCCGTTCGCCAGGAACGGACGGCGACCGGACCCGGCGTCATTAGGCCAGCACACAGCGAGGAACACATGAAGATTGATTTCGCTTCATCCAGGCAATCAACTCTTGGTGTGGAATGGGAACTCGCACTGGTGGATGCGCAGACCGGTGAACTGTCGTCGGTGGCCAACGAGGTCCTGCGCGGGGTCGTGGCACGGCACCCCGAGCTGAACGAGGACGACGAGCACCCCCACATCAAGCAGGAACTGCTGCTCAATACCGTGGAGCTGGTCACCGGCATCTGTAAGACCGCCGCGGAAGCGAAGGAAGACCTCGCCCGCTCGCTGGCTGCCCTTCGTGAAGTCACGGACCCGATGGGCGTGGAAGTGTTCTGCGCCGGAAGCCACCCGTTCAGCCCGCCGCAGCTGCAGCCGGTCACGGACAAGGAACGCTACGCCAAGCTGATTGACCGCACACAGTGGTGGGGCCGGCAGATGGTCATCTACGGGGTGCACGTCCACGTTGGCCTGGACCGGCGCAGCAAGGTCCTCCCCGTGCTCGACGGCCTGGTCAACTACTTCCCGCATTTCCAGGCGCTGTCCGCGTCCAGTCCGTTCTGGGGCGGCGAGGACACCGGCTACGCCTCGCACCGGGCGCTCATGTTCCAGCAGTTGCCGACGGCGGGACTGCCTTTCCAATTCGCCAGCTGGGAAGAGTACGAGTCCTACGTCCAGGACATGTTCACCACTGGCGTGATCGACACCATCTCGGAGATCCGCTGGGACATCCGCCCGGTGCCGGCCCTCGGAACGATCGAGATGCGCATCTGCGACGGCCTGGCCACCCTCGAGGAAGTGGGCGCGGTGGCAGCCCTGACGCAGTGCCTGGTCCACGAATTCTCCACCATCCTCGACGCCGGCGGCAGCATCCCCACCATGCCGCCCTGGCACGTCCAGGAAAACAAGTGGCGGGCCGCCCGGTACGGCATGGACGCGATCATCATCCTCGACGCCGAGGGCAACGAGCAGCTCGTCACCGACCACCTGCTGGAGACGCTCAACCGGCTCGAACCGATCGCCGCGGAGCTGGGCTGCCCGGATGAGCTGGCCGATGTCGAAAAGATCATCAGCCGCGGCGCGGGATACCAGCGCCAGCGGCGGGTGGCCGCCGAAAGCGGCGGTAACCTCCAGGCCGTGGTCCTCGACCTCGTGAAGCAGATGCGGAACGGACCCACCGCGTAACCCAACTAGGTAGCAGTTGAGGGCGTTCCCAGCTCCGAGAACGCCCTGATCTGCGACCTACTTGGCGCAGAGACCGTGGTCACCGGCATGGACGAGTCCGGCGCGAAGGCTATGCCGCTGGGTTCGATGCCGGCCATAACGAGCTGCGCGCCGAGCGCCGCCACCATCGCCCCGTTGTCCGTGCACAGGTCCAGCGGCGGAACATGCAGCCTGATGCCGGCAGCAGAGCAGCGCTGTTCTGTCAGCTGCCGCAGCCGCGAATTGGCGGCCACTCCCCCGCCCAGCAGCACGTCCGTGATGCCCCGCTCGCGGCAAGCCAGGACCGCCTTGGAGGTGATGACATCCACCACTGCTTCCTGGAATGCTGCGGCGATGTCCGCCACCGGCACGGGATCACCCGCGGCTTCGAACTGCTCCACACACCGGGCCACCGCGGTCTTCAGGCCGCTGAAGGACCAGTCGTAGCGGTGCTTGCCGGGCTCCTCGGCGGTGCCCATGTATTTGGGCTGCGTCAGTCCGCGCGGGAACCGGATGGCCCTGGCGTTTCCTTCGCGCGCCAGCCGGTCGATGGCCGGACCGCCGGGGTAGCCCAGGCCGAGGATCCTGGCGACCTTGTCGTACGCTTCGCCAGCGGCGTCGTCGATCGTGGAACCGAGCAGCTCGACGCTGTCCGTGATGCTGCGGATCCGCAAAATCTCGGTGTGCCCGCCGGAAACCAGCAGGGCGCCGAGATTCTCGGGAAGTATTGGCTTTACGGTGTTGCTTGTGTCGCCGCCGGGCCGCGGGGTGAGCAGGCCGACGCCCACGTGGGCCACGAGGTGGTTGATGGCGTAGAGCGGCTTGCCGGTGGCCACGGCGAGCGCCTTGGCGGCGCACACTCCAACCATCAGGGCACCCGCCAGCCCTGGACCGGACGTCACCGCGATGGCGTCGATCTCGTCCAGGGTCACGCCTGCCTCGGCCAGGGCCGCCTGCAGGGCTGGAACGAACGCATCCAGGTGGGCACGCGAGGCAATTTCGGGGATGACGCCGCCAAACCGGACGTGCTCCTCCATGGACGAGGACACCGTGTTGGTCAGGAGGTCGGTGCCGCGGACGATGCCTACGCCCGTTTCGTCGCACGATGACTCAATGCCGAGTACTAGCGGCTGCGAACGGTTCATTTCTGGTCTGCCTCCGTGGGAGCGGTCTCGCCGGCGCGGCCGGCTTCCTCAGTCTGCACAGGCCGGGGTCCGGCGTCGTGCACGATGTCCTGGTGCACGATGTCCTGGTGCACAGCGAGCACGTCCTCCAGCTGAAGCCGCATGATCAGGGCGTCCACGCCGTCGCGGTAGTACCTTTTCCGCACGTGGATCTGTTCGAACCCGAAGCGGATGTACAGCTGCTGGGCGCGCGGGTTGTCGGCCCGGACCTCGAGCAGGATGTCGGCTGCGCCGCGGCGCCGCCCCTCCGCGATCAGGTCGGTGAGGAGCGCCGTGCCGATGCCCCTGCCCTCATATTCGGGAACCACCGCGATGGTCTGGACGTCGGCGATCGGCTCCACGCACATCAGTCCCGCATAGCCGACGATGCCCTCCGGAGCCTCGGCCACGAGGTACCGGCGGGTTTCCGGCTGCACCAGTTCGTCCCAGAACATCTGCAGCGGCCATGCGTCCACCGGAAACAGCCGGACCTCCAGCTCGTGGACGGCAGGGATGTCCGCGGGAAGCATGTCCCGGATGGTCACGCCCGAGTCCAGTCGGCGAGGCAGTACAGGAGCGTTGCCGGGTGCCGGGTTGCCGGGTGTGTCGGAAGCACCGGGTGTTTCAGGCAGCAGGTTCACAGGGCACGCTTCCGGGGGCCGGGGACCTGGGCGTCGGACTCACGGAGGTAGAGCGGCGTGGAGTCCAGAAGCTCCTCGCCCGCTTCCAGCCTCGCCAGCGCAAACTGGCCCAGGTACAGCGCGTCCGGTTGTTCAGTGCTGAAGTCCGGATCCGCGCGGAGGGCCTCGGGGTAGAGCCCTGCGCCCGCGCCGTAAGCCGGGAGGTCGGGGAGGTCCGCGGCGAAGCCCACGTGCGGCCCGTCCGTGAGCTTCGGCAGCTGTCCCGCGGCCATCGTGTAGCGCGCCCAGTAGACTTCTTTGCGCCGGGCGTCCGTGGCCACAAGGAACTCGGCCGGCGCATCGGTGGACTCTGCCACCTCGAGGGCGACGGCGTCGAGGCTCATCATGCCGTGCAATGGTGTGTTCCAGACAAAGGCGAGGGTACGCGCCGTCGCAATCCCGGACCGGAGCCCGGTGAAGGGACCGGGACCAACGCCCACCACGATCGCGTCAATGTCGGCCCCGGTCACATCGGCGTCTGCCAGCAGCCGCTCGATTCCCGGCGCAAGGACCTCGGCGTGACTCCTCGTGTCCTCGGTGGAGAAGCTGCCCACCACGCCTTCCAGGGCGTCGTCGGACAGCAGCGCGGCGCTGGCCACGGCTGAGGTGTCAATGGCAAGAATGAGCATCAGGAGATTCCTTCCGCGGCGAGTTCGGGCTGTTCAGCCCAGCGCGGCCCGAAGCCGCGGATGATGATGGTGCGGGGCTCGTCGTCGTCCTCGGACTCGAAGTCCAGGGCGCCGTTCCCGGTATGGTGGGCTGCGGTGCCGCCGCCCAGCTGGCGGTGCAGTTCCACCTCGAGCCGGCTCTCGGCCAGGTGCTCCACGCGGTCCCGGCCCCACTCCACTACGGTCACGGCGGAGTCCAGCGTGTTCTCCAGGTCGATGTCGTCGATTTCCGACGCCGATCCCAGCCGGTAGGCGTCCACGTGCACCAGGTCCGGCCCGCCCGGGTGGGGCCCGTCGGGGAGGTTGGGGTGAATGCGCACCAGCACGAAGGTCGGCGAAATGATGCCCGCTCGGACGCCCAGGCCCTCGCCGAGGCCCTGGGTGAAGGTTGTCTTGCCGGCGCCCAGTTCGCCCGTGAGCACCAAGAGGTCCCCCGCCCGGAGCACCTCCGCCAGAGCCGCGCCGAGCGCGTGGGTCTGGTCCGCCGTCGTGACCGTCAGCGTCTGGACCCACAGCGGAGCGTTGCCGGTTTCCGGGATGCCGCCGGTGTCCGGGATGCCGCCGGTTTCCGGAACACTCATGGCGCCGGCGTTCCGGTTGCCGTCGGTTCACTTGCGGGCGATCCGCCGGCCGGCGCTTCGTTGGCGGGCGATTCGTTGATGTACGTGCGGGGCACGCGGGGGCTGATGCGGGTGACGATCTCGTAGTTGTTGGTGCCGGCGGCGCGGGCCCAGTCATCGGCCGTGGGGCCGCCGTCGGAGCCGTCACCGAAAAGGACGGCCTCTGCCCCGAGGACGCTGTGGCCGCCCCGGGAAACGTCCAGCGGGCCGAGGTCAATCACCATCTGGTCCATCGCGATCCGTCCCACCACGGGATAGGTGACGCCCTCCACACGGACCGGGCCGCCGGTGGCGACGCGGGGAACGCCGTCGGCATAGCCGAGCGGAATGAGCCCCAGCGTGCTCTCGCCGGAGGTGCGGTAGTTGAAGCCGTAGGAGACGCCCTGGCCGGAGTGCACGTCCTTGCAGTGGGACACGACGGTGCGCAGGGTCATCGCGGGGCGGAGGCCCAGTTCCTCGGAGGTTTGCCCCTCGAAGGGCGAGAGTCCGTAGATTCCCAGCCCCGCACGGACCAGGTCGAAGTGCGTGTCCGGCCGGGACAGCGTGGCGGGGGTGTTGGCCAGGTGGCGGACTTCGGGGTCCACGCCGGCGTCTTCGGCGATGGCCAGCACCTCGCGGAACGCGGCGAGCTGGTCATCGGTCTCCGGGCGCTCGGGCTCGTCGGCCACGGCAAGATGGGAGAAGATGCCCACCACGCGCAGCAGCCCCTGGTCCTGGTACTCCACGGCTTCGCCCACCAGCCGGTCCCACGCCTCGATGGTGGCCCCGTTGCGGCCCAGCCCCGTGTCCACCTTCAGGTGGACACGGGCCGGCCGTTCCTGTTCGCGGGCGGCAGCCACGATCTGTTCCAGCTCCCAGCCGGAGCACCCGATGTCGACGCCGGCGGCAACCGCCGCACCGAAGTTGCTTTCCGGGGTATGCAGCCAGGCGAGCAGCGGGGCTTCGATGCCTGCCGCGCGCAGCGCCAGCGCTTCGGAGATGTGGGCGACACCCAGCCAACTGGCGCCCGCCTCGAGGGCCGCGCGCGCCACCTGCACTGCGCCGTGGCCGTAGGCGTCGGCCTTGACGACTGCCATGACCTTGGCCGGTTCGGCGGCCGCGGCGAGCCGGCGGACGTTGTGCCGGATAGCCTCGAGGTCGATCACTGCGGAGCGTTCATGGGCCGTCCGGTTGAAACCATGGGAGGTCCCGGCCGCGCCCGTTACTGCCGGGCGGTCTCCTGTTGCTGCTGGATAAATCACGCTATTGATTCTAGTGCTGGTGCTTCGGGCCGAATAATTGCCGGACCGGCAGCGTGCCGGGCGCTCAGGCGTCCGAGAGGTGCGCGATGGTGGCGGCCGCGCGCCTCTGCGCCTGAAGAGGAACATCCCGGACGATGTCGGCCAGGAAGGAGTAACGGCGCAGCCACTGGCTCCCGCGGCGTTCCGGCCGGGCGTTGGCGCGCTTCCACCAGTCGGCGATGTCGCCCCAGCCCGGCGCCGCGAGGGACCCGCCCACCTCCTGGACTGCAAGCGCGGCGCAGAGGTTGGCGAACCGCAGCCGGTCGCTGAGGGGCCACCCTGCCAGGCTGCCGACGATGAACGCGGCCCCAAAGCAGTCCCCGGCACCGGTGGGATCATAGGCGGCTACCGGCAGGGAGGGCACCCACTCCTCCTCGCCGGTTTCCGAATCCACGGCCACGGCCCCCTGCGCCCCCAGGGTCACCACCGCCACCGGCACCCGGTCCGCCAGGGAGTACAGCGCCGCCCAGGGATCGTCCTTGCCGGTGAAGGCCATGGCCTCGCGCTGGTTGGGCATGAAGGCATGGAAATACTGCAGGTTCGCAAGCCTGGCGTGGGCCCACTCGCCGGTGGGGTCCCAGCCGACGTCGCCGAACAGTTTCACTCCCTCTTCATGCGCCGCGAGCGCCCACGGCTCCAGTTCATGCCCGAGGTCCGCCACGGCAGCCAGCGCGCGGGGCGGATTCCCGATCAGCTCGGAGGAGGTCACCGGCGCCGGGTGCCCGTGCGTGACCATCGAGCGGTCGTGGTCCACGCTGAGGGATACGGTCACCGGCGAGTGCCAGCCGGGGATGCGGCGGGACAGGGACAGGTCCACGTGCTCCTGCCGGTCCAGGATTTTCCAGTTGTAGTCGCCATAGCCGTCGTCGCCGAAGGCCGCCGCCAGCCCGGTCCGCAAGCCAAGGCGCGCGGCTGCGATGGCCTGGTTGGCCACGCCACCGGGGCAACTGCCCATCCCTTCGCTCCAGATTTCCGTTCCGGGCTCGGGCGCGTGCGGCAGCCCGGTGAAGATGATGTCCTGAAAAACGGTCCCGGCCAGCAGCAGGTCGAACTCGCCGGCCGCCTGGGTACGGACGGCCGAGAGCGGGTCGAAACGGCGTGCTGGATTCGCCTCCATGTTCGGCACATTACGCCGTGTACCTTGGCGTTGAAACCCCGCGATGTGGGGGTTGGGATGGGACTGCGCGGCTGCGTCCCCGCAGTTCAGGCCATGTTGTCGGCTACTGCGCATAGACTCCTGCCATGCAGCTCATGATCGCCGGCGGCGGCGGATTCCGGGTTCCCCTCGTTTACCGTGCCCTGTGTTCCGGGCCCTATTCGGGCCTGGTCAGCGAGGTGGTGCTGTTCGACGTCGACGGCGGCCGGCTCGCCGCCATCGAGGCTGTGCTTCGGTCCATGTCGCCGGACGTGAGGGTCGCTCCGGACGGAAGTTCCGCCGTCGGGCGTTCCTCCTGGCGTCCGCCCGCGGTGACGTCCACGACGTCCCTCCCCCGAGCCCTCAGCGGGACGGACATTGTGTTCGCCGCCGTCCGCCCGGGCGGCACGGCCGGGCGTGTCGCCGACGAACGGGTGGCCCAGGACCTCGGGCTCCTGGGTCAGGAAACCACCGGCGCGGGCGGCATCTCCTACGCGCTGCGGTCCATCCCTGCCATGGTGGAGCTGGCGGCGAACATGCGGACGCACTGCCCGGACGCCTGGCTGATCAATTTCACCAACCCGGCCGGGATGGTCACCGAGGCGCTGGTTCCCGTGCTGGGCCGGAAGGTGATCGGTATCTGCGATTCCGCCAGTGCCCTTGTCCACCGTGCCGCCCGGGCGGCCGGGGTACCGCTGCCGGCGGGAAGGCTCGACGGCGTGGGCTACTACGGGCTGAACCATCTTGGCTGGCTGTACCGGCTGGAGAGCGGCGGGCGGGATGTCCTTCCCAGCCTGCTGGCCGACGCGGATGCCCTCGCCGGCTTCGAGGAGGGCAGGCTGTTTCCGCAGCCATTCCTGCGCGAGCTGGGACTGCTGCCGAACGAGTACCTGGTCTACTACTACGAGGCAGCGCGCGTGGCGGCGGCCACGCGGGCGATGGCCGCGACCCGCGGTGAGTCGATCCACGGCCAGCAGGCTGAGCTGTACCCGCAGCTGACCACCGCCGGTGACGAAGCATTCGGCTTGTGGGAGGCCGCGAGGCGGTCCCGTGAGGAGGGGTATCTGGCCGAGGCCAGGGCCGGCGGCGAGGCGCGGAACCCCGAGGACCTTGCCGGCGGCGGTTACGAGCAGGTGGCGCTGGCGGTGATGCGGGCGCTGGCCGGGGGTCCCGGCGTCGGCCGGGCGGGGGATGATGCCACGGAGCTGATCCTCAACACGCCGAACTCCGCTGGGCAGTCCCTCGCCTTGGCGGGCGGCTCCCAGGCCGCTATTCCCGGGCTGCCGGCGGACGCCGTCGTCGAAGTTCCCTGCACGGTCACACCGGAGGGGGCAGTGCCCATTCCGCAGGCCCGGCCCGCCGAACCGCAACTCGGGCTTCTGCAGCAGGTCAAGAAAGTGGAGCTGCTCACTGTGCGTGCGGCTTCTGCCGGCGACCGGGATGCGGCGCTGGAAGCCTTCGCCGAACATCCATTGGTCGGCTCGGCGGCGCTGGCCAACGCGCTGCTCAGCGGCTACGAAGGCGCGTTTCCGGAGTTGCCCAGGTTGTGGCGGCGCGGACGGCGCGCATTGGGCGGCACCCCGCTGGGCGGCGGCAGGGCTCCTGTGCGGTTTTAACAGGGCCGTGCCACATCCGCTGGCCGCCCTGGTTGGCGTGTGAAACACCACGTCTGGAGCACTTGAACCGCCACCGTTGCCGGGACGGTTCAGGAGTAGTGTTTTATCCGATGCAGTTCCAGTAGTACGGCGAGGAGGGAGGCTCATGTCCGTCATTAAGCGTGTGGCTCTCCTGTCGCTGCACACCTCCCCCATGGAACAGCCGGGTTCAGGGGACGCGGGCGGCATGAACGTCTACATCCGCGGCCTCGCCTCCGCCCTGGCCGAAACCGGCATCGAAGTGGAAATCTTCACCCGCTCCACCGCCGCCGGCCAGCCCGCCGTCGAACACCCCGACCCCGGCGTCTGCGTCCATAACGTCCTGGCCGGACCGCCCCGTAAACTCCCCAAAGAAGAACTTCCCGAACTGCTGCACAGCATGGTCGCCGAAATCGAACGCGTCCGCGCCCGGCAGCCCCACGGCCGCTACGACCTCATTCACTCCCACTACTGGGTCTCCGGCATCGCCGGCATCGAACTCTCCGGCCTCTGGAACGTCCCGCTCGTGCACACCATGCACACCATGGCCAAAGTCAAGAACCTCCTCCTGAACTCCGGCGAACAACCCGAACCCCGCCGGCGCGAAGACGGCGAGAACCGCATCGTCGACGGCGCCACCCGCCTGATCGCCAACACCACCGCCGAAGCCGCCGAACTCGTCTCCCACTACGGCGCCGACTTCGACCACATCGACGTCGCACCCCCCGGCGTCGACCTCGCCGTCTTCACCCCCGCGTTCCGGACCCGGTCCCGGACCGAACACGGCATCGCACCCGGCACCTTCCACCTGCTCTTCGCCGGCCGTATCCAGCGGCTCAAAGGCCCGCAAATCCTGCTGAAGGCCGCCGCCCTGCTCCGCCAGCGCCGCCCCGACATCGACCTCAAGCTCACCATCCTTGGTGCGCTCAGCGGCGCCAAGGATTTCAACCTTAAAACCCTGATCAGCGCCGCCGGACTGGACGACGCCGTCACCCACCATCCGCCGGTCGGCGCACCGGAACTGGCCTCCTGGTACCGGGCGGCCGACGTCGTCGTCATGCCCTCGTACAGCGAATCCTTCGGCCTCGTGGCGCTGGAAGCCCAGGCCTGCGGCACCCCTGTGGTCGCCACCCGCGTCGGCGGACTGGCCCGCGCGGTCAGCCACGGCCGCACCGGCCTTTTGGTGGACGGCCACCGGGCATCTGACTGGGCAGACGCCCTCGAAGCCCTCCACGACGACCCCGCCACCCGCCACCACATGGGCACCGCCGCCGCCATCCACGCAGCAAACTCCGGCTGGCAACGCACCGCCGCCATCACCCTCGACAGCTACCACGCCGCCGTCGACGAATATGCCTCCAGCCACCCCATGGCCGCCGTCTACGGGTCACGGCTCACCGGCTAAACACCTTCGGAAAGGACGACGATGTCTGACAGCACCCCCCTGAGCGATACCGGCCAGAGCAGCACCCCCCTGAGCGACCTGGACATTGCCCGCAGGGCAGTGCTCCGGCCGATCGAGGAGATCGCCGCTGCCGCCGGCATCGATGCCGAGGCAGTCGAGCTCTACGGCCGCTTCAAAGCGAAGATCGACCCCGCAAAGCTGTCAGCCCCGGCGCCGGCCGGAAAAGTGGTCTTGGTTTCCGCGATGTCGCCAACGCCCGCCGGAGAAGGAAAATCAACCACAACCGTGGGACTCGCGGATTCGCTTGCGCGGGCTGGCCACAAGGTGATGGTCGCGCTGCGTGAACCCTCGCTGGGCCCGATCCTCGGCATGAAAGGCGGGGCCACCGGCGGCGGGCTGTCCCAGGTACTGCCCATGGACGAGATCAACCTGCATTTCACCGGCGACTTCCATGCCGTGACATCCGCCAACAATGCCCTCATGGCTCTTGTGGACAACCACATCTACCAGGGCAATGAACTGAACATCGACCCGCGCCGGATGACGTTCAAGCGGGTACTGGACATGAATGACCGGTCCCTTCGCGAGGTGGTCATTGGTCTCGGCGGGCCTTCACAGGGTGTGCCCCGCCAGGACGGCTTCGACATCACCGTCGCATCCGAAATCATGGCGGTCTTTTGCCTCGCCACCGACGTGGCCGATCTCCGGGACCGGCTGGGCCGCATCACCTTCGGCTACACCTATGACCGGACGCCAGTCACCGTGGCGGACCTGGGCGTGCAGGGCGCGCTGACGCTGCTGCTGAAGGATGCGATCAAGCCGAACCTCGTCCAGACGATCGCCGGCACCCCCGCACTGGTCCATGGTGGGCCGTTCGCGAACATTGCCCATGGCTGCAACTCGCTGATCGCCACGCAGACCGCCCGCCGGCTTGCCGACATCGTAGTGACGGAGGCGGGGTTTGGGGCCGACCTCGGCGCGGAAAAGTTCATGGACATCAAGGCGCGGATCGCTGATGTGGCGCCGGCGGCCGTCGTGGTGGTTGCGACCGTTCGCGCACTCAAGATGCAAGGCGGGGTTCGCAAGGACCGGCTGAAGGAGCCGAATGTCGAGGCCTTGGCCGCGGGCGTGGTGAACCTGCGCCGGCATGTCCGGAATGTGGAGCGGTTCGGCGTGACGCCGGTGGTGGCGATCAACAAGTTCCCCGCCGATAGCCTGGAGGAGCTCAACTGGCTGCTCGGCTGGTGCGCCGGCGAGGGCATCCAGGCCGCGGTGGCTGACATCTGGGGAAAGGGCGGGGGCGGCGACGGCGGCGATGAGCTGGCTGCCAAGGTCGCCGCCGCGGTAAACGGGCCGTCCTCGTTCCGGCATCTCTACCCGCTGGACATGTCCGTGGAGGACAAGATCCGCACCATCGTCCAGGAAATCTACGGCGCCGACGGCGTGGACTTTTCGGTGCCTGCCCTGCGCCGGCTGGCGGACATCGAGAAGAACGGCTGGTCCGGGCTGCCGGTCTGCATGGCTAAGACGCAATACTCATTCACGGACGACGCCTCGCGGCTGGGGGCGCCCAAGGGGTTCACCATCCACGTCCGCGACCTCATCCCCAAGACCGGCGCCGGCTTCATCGTTGCCCTGACCGGAGCGGTGATGACCATGCCAGGCCTTCCCGCCGTTCCCGCTGCCATGCGCATGGACGTGGACGACGACGGCAACCCGGTCGGCCTCTTCTAAACCCTTCCTCACGTCCCGCCGCTTCAACCCCAACCCCTCCTCACCTTTCGCCGCCCCAACACCAACCCCTCCTCAGACGTCATCTGCAAATCCCGACGCCTGAGGATGGTCCAGCAGGCTCCTTCGCATTCCACGCTTGATCTGGTGGATGGCCCCTGCGAAGCCGTCGGCCAAATCCTTCTTGCCAAACACAACAACGGTCCACCCGGCAGCCTCGAATGCCTTGTCACGCCGCCTATCGCTGAAGATTTGGGGCTTGAGAAGGTGGTGGTCGCCGTCGTACTGGATGGCCAGCCGCCGATGCCTGTAGCCGAGATCGGCAGTCGGCCCGATGGTCTTGTCCTCTCGCAGTGGCACCTGCAACTGGGGTTCCGGAAGGCCTGCGTCCTCCATCGCCAGGCGGAGTAGCGACTCGGGCGCGGAATCCGCTCCGACGCGCATCCGCTCGATCGCGGCACGCGCCCGGACCACTCCCTGAAGATTCGGATGGCGGGCGACGAGGGACCGCAATCCCTCAAGCGTGTCGAACGGTTCGGTGCGGTCTTCGAATTCCGCTCTTGGAACGCAAATCAGTTCATCGCCCATGCAGACCAGTTCGCTCTCCGACAGCCGTCTCGCCATATCGAGCCAGGTGCGGGACCTGCTGCTGATATGGATGCCGTCGACGAATTCGCTCTCACCCTCCGATGCCAGCACGCTGTGACCGATCACCCCTCTTCTCCGCACTTCAGGCAGGGAATGGGGTTTGCTCAGATGCAGCTCGGTCGAGTCCGCCAGCCACGGCGGGAGGATTTGGCTTCGGATCCGAGCCGCTGTGACGTGCGAGATCCAGGCGCCGGGCGATGCCGCAGAAAGTGCCCGAGCCGCGGCCTCTAGCTCGAAGCTCCAGCCAGTCGGGCGGTACAGCTCGCGACTTACATGCGCGACGTCAGACCGGCGCAGTCTGTTGGGTGGAACACCTGACGCTTTCGCGGATCCCAGCGTGAACGGGGCAGACACCAGGCTGACAGGAAGATCGGTTCGTGTTTGCATACGGCATTGTTGCGCGAAACCGCCCCGCCCCGCAGAAGTTATCCACAGGCAGGAGTATGCGCTCACCACACCTGAGGAAGGGTTCGGCGTGAAGCGGCGAAAGGTGAGGAAGGGTTCCGGGGCGGATTCCAGTGGTCGTTGCAACACGCGTCCTATGCTGCTGATTCTTCCAGAATTTGCTGGAGGGCTTGTGCGGGGGTTTTCCAGCCGAGTGTTTTGCGGAGGCGGCCATTGAGGCCGGCGGCGGCGTAGTCGAGGTCCTCGGGGGTGACGGCGGTGAGGTCCATCCCTTTGGGGAAGTACTGGCGCAGGAGTCCGTTAGTGTTCTCATTCGTGCCGCGTTGCCAGGGTGAGTGAGGATCACAGAAGTACACTTCTGCTCCCGTGGCGATTTTGACCCGGTCATGGATGCCGACCATCTCCGCCCCCTGGTCCCAGGTCAGGGACCGGCGCAAGTGGGCAGGCAGCGTGGGCAGGGTTTCCTGGATGGCGGCCAGCACCTGCTCGCCGGTGTGTCCGTTGGGCAGATGCAGAAGCATCACGAAGCGGCTGGTGCGTTCCACGAGCGTTCCGATCGCCCCGGTGCCGGGCGTGCCAATGATCAGGTCGCCCTCCCAATGTCCGGGCACCGCCCGGTCATCGGCCTCCGCCGGGCGTTCGCTGATCAGCAGCTCCTTCGGGACCCGGGGCTTTCGCATCCCGGCCCGCCGGTTTGGTTGGCGCACCGCGCGGCCGGTGCGCAGGGCTGCGGAGAGCTCGGCTCTCAGCCCTCCGCGGCCCTGGATGTAGATGCACTGATAGATCGTCTCCGGGCTGATGCGCATGCTCTCATCATCGGGGAAATCAATCCTCAGCCGGACACTGATCTGCTCGGGGGACAACCTCTCACGGGCCGTTAGCATCCCGGCGACGTAGAGCGCCAAGGCCTCGTTGGAGGCCAGTTTCCGGGCCTTGGGCCGCCGCGCCAGCTTCTGGGCGCGGTTCTGGGCCGCGGACGCAAGATAAGGCCGCTGGCCCCCGTTGCGGACGTTCCGGCCAAGCTCTCGGCTGATGGTGGACGCGCTCCGGCCCAGACGACGGCCGATCTCCCGCACGTTGCACCCTTCCGCGCGCCACACAGCGATCAACTCACGCTCATCAAAGGACAGGTACCGCCCGCACGGGGGCGTAATCGAAGGATCCACCCCACCATGCTGACGGACGATCCCACGTGCCGCAGTAACGGAAAGCCCGGCAGCCTCCGCCGCCACCTCATCGGACAACCCGGAAGACCTCGCCTCCCAGAACACCCGCACAACCTCACGCAACACCTCAGGCCGACCAAAACGTCCCACAACAACACCAATCACTCAGGTGTTGCAACGACCCCTTGAACCTGCCGCCGGTTATTGGGCTGTAAGTGACCCCGCGTTGCTTTAGTTTGCAGGCTCAGCCGGTGACGATGAGGCTTACCAGGGTGGCGCCGTCGCCTTCGGCCAGCAGCCCGACGGCGGTGCTGGACTCCGCGGGGAAGATCTGGTCCGTAAGGGTCACCAGTCCGTCCTGGGCGAAGACCTCCACGGAGCACCGGTCCAGGAAAACCGTCAGCCGCAGCAGGCCGCTGCTGTCCAGCGAAACCGGCACGCGCTCCACGGACGGGAAGTCAGCATGGAACCCGACGTTCCCCGAGGCCGTCCGGTCCAGGCTGAGCTCGCCGGACGGTGACTCCCCGGACGGTGACTCCCCGGACAGCGACTCCCCGGAAACGCCGGAGTAGGCCAGCACCGTTCGTTCCGGCACGCCATCCGATTCGCCGGCACGCAGCACCAGCCCCACCTTGCCTGCGGAACCGGGCCGGAATTCGGCGTCGATGCGCAGCACATCCCCGGATGCCTCCACGGGCAGCCACTGCACTCCGTCCGCAAGCGGCGCCGGCCCGGCGGCGAGCAGCTCAGTCCCGGAAGCCGCGAACGGGTCCACCGCAGCCTGCACCAGCACCGGGCGCCCGGCCCGGGTCTCCAGGCGGACCTCGCGGACCAGCGACATGGCGCTGCGCCAGCCCTGTGACGGTGTCGAAGCGGCGTACTGCCAGTTGTTCATCCAGCCGATCATGAGGCGGCGCCCGTCGGGGGCGTTGCTGAACGAGACGGCGGCGTAGTAGTCCCGTCCCCAGTCGAGCCAGCCGTAGTCGGGCATCCGGCTGTCGTCGGCCTGCATGCCCTCGGTGACGGTGGTTTCGGAACGGAACGTCACGCCGTCGAACGTTCCCAGGAAGTATTGCCCCGCCGAACCGCCGGCGATCCCGCCGGGGTTCAGGTTCACCACGAGGACCCACCGGGTGTTCCTTGGATCGCCGTCCACGGGCAGTTCGAACAGGTCCGGGCATTCCCAGACCCCGCCCGTCGCGTTGGCAGGACCGAAGGTGCTCAGATGCTCCCACGACTTGAGGTCGGCGGACTTGTAGAGCACCACCTCGTGCCGGACGGCCTCGACGGCGGCCATCACCCAGTAGCTGCCGGCATCGCCGTCGTACCAGAAGACCTTGGGGTCGCGGAAGTCAGCGGACGCCCGGTCCAGCACCGGGTTCCCCGCGTACTTGGTCCAGGTGGCGCCGTCGTCCGTGCTGAACGCGAGCGACTGCGTCTGCCGCCCAGCGAGCGGCGACGCCGGGGAGTAGGCACTGGTGTAGACCGCCACCAGTGGCGGCACTCCCCCGACGCCGAAACCGCTGGTGTTCAGGGTGTCCACGACGGCCGATCCTGAGAAAATAGCCTCCTGCTCGTCGCACGGGATGGCCACGGGCTGCTCATTCCAGCTCAGCAGGTCCGCCGAGGTGGCGTGGCCCCAGGACATGTTGCCCCACACGTCGCCTAGCGGGTTGTGCTGGTAGAAGAGGTGGTAAACCCCGTTGGAGTGCACCAGCCCGTTGGGGTCGTTAAGCCAGTTGCGCTCGGCGGCGTAGTGCCATTTGGGCCGGTAACGGCAGTCGAGTGCGGGCGTTGCATTCAGGGAAGTCATGGTTCGCTTTCGAACTAGGAAGAGGGCTGGTCAGCCTTTGACACCGCTGGAGGCGATGCTGTTGATGAAGGAGCGCTGGAACGCGATGAAGAGGACCACCACGGGAACCGTGATCAGCGAGGCATAGGCCATGACCTCACCCCAGGAGACGTTCAGCTGGAAGAAGTACTGGATGCCGATCATCACCGGGCGAAGCTCCTCGGACTGGACCACCATGAGCGGCCACAGGTAGGAGTTCCAGGCGGGCAGGAACGTCAGGATGGCCACCGTGGCCGTGGCGGGACCGGCAAGCGGCATCACCACCTGGCGGTAGATCTTGAACCAGCCGGCGCCGTCGATCCGGGCGGCTTCATCCAGTTCCTTGGGGATGGACTCGAAGTACTGGTGGTACAGGTAGATGGAGAACGCGTTGGCGATGAACGGGATGATCTGGACCTGGTACGTGTCCAGCCAGCCCTTCGAGATCTCCAGGCTGAAGCCGTTGAGTTCGAAGTAGGGCAGCTGGTTCACCCACCACACCAGCGGCAGCGCCAGCGTCTGGAACGGCACGATGAGGGTTGCCAGGATCGCCGTGAACACAACGCGCTTGCCGCGGACCTGCATTCGGGACAGCGCGAAGGCGCACAGGCTGTTGATGAAGATTCCCAGCACCACTGTCACGGCAGAGATACCGACGGAGTTGATAAGGAAGCGGGCGGCCGGAACCCGGTCAAAGACGGCGGTGTAGTTGTCCAGCGAGATGTTGCCGACGGGCAGGAAGGCCGCCACCGAGGACATGTCGCCGAAGATCTGCTGGTCCGGCTTGAGCGAGGACACGAGCATGAACACGATGGGGAAGGCGGCGACGGCGGCAAACAGGATGCGCACGGCCATGGCGCCGATCGAATTGAGGCGGAGCACGTTTTTCACGTCAGTCCTTCTCTCGGGTCAGGTAGCGCTGGACCGCGGAGATCAGCAGTACCAGGACGAAGAATACGAGCGAGATGGCGGAAGCGTAGGAGGTCTCCTGCTGCTTGAAGCCGGAACGGACCGCCTCGTAGATGATGGTGGTAGTGGAGTCGAGCGGGCCGCCCTGTGTCATCACACTGACCTGATCGAAGAGGCCGAGGGCCTGGATGGTGATGGTCACCAGCACAAGGCTGCGGGTGTGTTTCAGGCCCGGCCAGGTCACGTACCGGAACTGGTGCCAGCGGCTGGCCCCGTCCAGCTGCGCGGCCTCGTACAGCTCACCGGAGATGCTCTGCAGCCCGGCGAGCCAGATGATCATGTGGAAGCCGGCGGCCTGCCAGATGGACAGCGCGATGATGGCCGGCATGGCGGTGGCGGGGTCGTTCAGCCAGTCCGCGCCCTGGATCAGGCCGAAGCTGAACGTGGACAGCAGCTCGTTGATCAGCCCGTCCTTGCGGTACATGAAGAGCCAGAGCAGCGACACCACCACCATGGACGTGACCACGGGCAAGAAGTACACGGTGCGGAAGAAGTTCACGCCGCGGAACTTCTTGTTGATCAGCAGGGCCATGGCCAGGGCGAGGCCGGACTGCACCGGCACCACCACCACGGCGAAGTAGCTGACGTTCAGGAGCGCGCGCCAGAAGGTGGGGTCGGTGAAGAGCCGGGCAAAGTTGTCCATGCCGACGAACTCCACCGGCCGCGGGGAGATGAGGCGGGCGTTCGTGAAGGCCAGGCCGAAGCCGAGGATCGCCGGCAGGAACACGAAGGCGAGCAGGAGGACCGCGGCCGGCGCGATCATCCCCCAGCCGCTGAGCTGTTCGCGCAGGCGGCCCGGGCGCTTGCGGCGGGCCGCCGCCGGGGTGGTTCCGCCCGGCGCCGGAGAGGTGGAGGGACGGGAGCGAAGCTGGGTGGTTGTCATGGGAGTCTCCGTTGACAGTCAGTGCCGGGTGGAGGACGACGGCGGCAGGTGCCGCCCGCCGTCGTCCTCCCGTCCGGCGGCCGGCTAGTTCTTGTAGCCGCCGTTGGACTTGATGTTGGCGTCAATCGCCTTGACCGCCTTGTCCAGGACAGTTTTGGGCTCGGCCCCGGCCAGGATGTCCTGGACGGCCTTGCCGTACTCCGTCGCGATGAACGGGTAGGCAGGCGTTTCGGGGCGCATGACGGCCTGCTGGCGGGAGAGTTCCATGAACACCCGGTTTTCGCCGCCCTCTGCGAAGGCGGGGATCAGGGCCGCGGCTTCATCGGTGGCCGGGATGGTTCCGGTGGCCTTGGCTACGGCGGCGATGTTTTCCGGCTTCAGCGAGTAGGAGAGGTAGTCCATCGCGGCCTCGGAGTTCTTGCAGCCGCTGGTCACGCCCCACTGCCACGAGGCGCCGCCGATCTTCGGGCCGTTGCCGAGGTCCACAGACGGCATGACAGCCAGGTCCTTGCCGAGAGCCTTGCGCGCCTTGTCCGCGGCCCACGAGCCGGTGTAGACGAGGCCGCTCTTGTTGTTCAGGAAGTCCTGGGTGGAGTCCTTGCCGCTCTTCTTGGCCATGAAGCCCTGGTCGGCGAGTCCGCGGAACCACGCGGCCCACTCGACGGCCTTGTCGCCGTTGAGGGCTCCGTCCGCTGACTGAAAGCCGTCGCGGTTGACGAGGTCTCCGCCGAAGGACTGCAGCAGCGGCGAGTACGCGTAAGGCAGCCATTCACCGGTGCCGGCCGTCCCCATGTCGAGGGGGTACTGCCACTTGCCGAGAGCCTTAAGCTTGGTCAGCGCGTCCTGGAACTCCTCTTTGGTCCACGGCTTCTCAACCGTGGCGGCGCGGACGCCGGCCGTCTTGAGGTCCGAGGCGCGGGCAAACATGGCGAGGGCAACGTCGTAGTAGCCCACCGCATACGTTTCGCCCTCCCACTTGGCGACGGTGCTGGGGAGGCTTTTGGACAGGTCTGTTGAGAGCTTGAGCGGCGTCAGGTACTTGGCCCAGGCCCAGTTGGGCACGTTGGGCCCGTCGATATCCACAATGCACGGGAGCTTCCCGGCAGCGGCGGCCGAGACCACCGAGTCGTTGTACGAGTCCTGCGGGAACGCCTGCACCTTTATCTGAGCCTTGGCTGCGCCACTCTTGTTGTACTTGTCGACGATGGACTTGATGGCCGCGAGCTCGTCAGGGTTTCCCGCGTTGTGGGTCCACATGGTGATCTCGTTGCCGTCCTCGGACGTGGCGGACGCGCTGCCCTTGCCGCAGGCAGCGAGACCGCCCATCAGGGCCGCCGCGGCTATGCTGGTGGCCAGGATCCGTGTGAATCGCTTGTTCATGAAGGTCCAGTCTTTCTGCTGATTTTGCGCGTGGATGATTGGCCCGGGTCCGGAAGGGGCGCGGCCGCTGCAACGGCTGCGTCCCTTTTCAGGCGGACACCGGGTAGTGGTTGGTTACGAAAAATGCCGTCAGGTCCTGGGCGGTCCTACGGATCCCCGTTCGATCAGGGGACAGGCGAGCCGCACCTGTTTGGGCGGCGCCCCCGGGCGCTCAATGTCGTCAAGAACGCGGTTGACCGCCCATCGCCCCATGTCGTAGTGCGGCAGGGCCACCGTGGTCAGCCCCGGCCACAGCGAGTCCGCAATGAGCTCCAGATTGTCGATGCCGACGATCGAAACATCCTCCGGGACGGTCAGTCCCAGAGCTGCGGCCGCCTGGTACGCGCCCATGGCCACCCGGTCGCTGAAGCAGAACAGGGCCGTTGGCCTGTCCGGGTGGCTCAGGAGACCCAGTGCCGCTTCACGGCCGCCGGAAGTTATCGGCTGCCCGATGACGAGGTGCCGCGGATCGTGCTCGATGCCGTGGCGGCGCAGCGCATTATGGAATCCTTCCAGCCGGCCGTGCGTTGCGGGAATGTCGTCCACATTGTTGATCATTCCGATCCGCGTGTGGCCCGCCCTGATGAGTGCTTCGACGGCGGTTTCAGCAGCTTCGACCTCGTCCGGCACGATGGAGGAGACCGCGGGGTCCCCGGTGACGGCGTCCAGCAGCACGGTGGGGATCCCCGAGAGCGCCGGCGGCAGTTCGACTCCCTGGTGGTACAGCCTGGCGTACACCACGCCGTCCACCTGGTGCTGCTGAAGCATGGTGATTTCGCGGTGCTCGAGCTCGCTGTCCAGGCCCGAGTTCACCACCATGACCACGTAGCCCCGCTCGTAGGCCGCGTCCTGCGCTCCGCGGATCATTGCCCCGGCGAATGGCGTGGTGGTGATCTCGTCGCTGACCAGGCCCAGGATCTGGGAGCGCTGGTTGCGCAGCCCGCTGGCGAGCCGGTTGGGAGCGTAGCCAAGGTTCCTGGCCACGTCCCGGACGTGCTGCTGGGTTTCCGCTTTGACCCGGGAGCTGGTGGCGTCGTTGAGGGCGTGGGAGACAGTGGTCACTGAAACTCCTGCGGCCTTGGCCACTTCGCGTATGCCCACTCTCGTCGTCATCGACTTCCTTTGCAAAACGTTTTGGATCGGTGTGAACGAGAGTACACAAAACGTTTTGCATGTGTCAAGCATCACTGCCCACCCGCGCCCTACCCTTAGCTCGCAAACTCGGTCACGGCGGCGGGCGCGGCCCCGACGAACACAGCTCCGGCCCGGCACTGCCCTTTCAGGCGGCACCGGGCCGGACGATCGCTGGTTGCTGCAGGGCCAGTGCTACCCCTGCTTACGGACCTGTCGTGAAGCTCCACGATGCCGGGAGCAGCTGATTTCCAACCCCGTCCTTGATCGCCGTGGTCAAGGCGGCGGTGTATCGGGTATTCGCAGCGAGGGTCGCATTCGGGTTCAAGGTGGCGACCTTCGTGACGGAGTTGTACGTCACTGTGGCAGGAATAACGGTTGTTGAGCCTGCTTTCCGCAACGTGAAGGATCCTGCACCGACGCCCGTCACGTTCTCGCTGATGGAGGCTGCGAAGTTCGCCGCCCGGGGCACGCCGGTGCGGCCTGCTCCGGGGGTGGTGGCAGTCACAGTCGGCCGCGGCCCGGTGGTGAACGCCCAGGAGTTGGCGGCGATCGGGTTGCCGGCGATGTCCGTGATGCCAGCGGTCAGCGTTGCGGTGTGCTTCCGGTCAGCTGCCAGCGAGGCATTTGGGTTCAGGGTGGCAACCCGGGTGGTGGCATTCCACGTGACAGGAGCTGCAATGAGCGCTCCCGCGGAGTTCTTCAGGGTGAAGGATGCCGTCCCCAGACCTGTAATCGCTTCACTGAAGGTTGCCGTGACGTTTGCAGTCTGGCTGGCCATCATCGAGTTGAGGGCCGGCGCCTTGGCAGTCACCGCCGGCGCCACGGTATCAACGGTAACGGCGAGGGACCCGACCGAGCGCGTTTCGACTCCGTCCGGGCTGAACTCACCGGCCGTCACGGTGTGGCGTCCGTTGGCCAGCACCCGGTTGGACGTGATCGAGTAGCTGCCGTTCACCACCGACGCCGAGCCGCTGGCCACGCCGTCGATGTAGAGGTTGACGCTTGCAGCGTCGGTCAAGGCGACAGCACCGGCAAAAGTGGGCGTGGTATCTCGCGTGATGTTATCGGTGCTGATCCGGCCCGTGTCACTCGCGGCCACCAGGTTAGGTACGCTCGGACCCTTGGCCAGGGGTGCCGTGCATTCGGGGCCGGCCGGGCCTCCGATCGCCGCGTACTCGAAAATCGTAACCTCCGCACCCGCGGCGGGGTCGCGTCCCAGCCACATGCCCCGGCTTTCGGAGCTGGTGGGCGATGCTGCCCGGTCTGCGTCGGAGATGCCGTCGGCCCCGACGCCGGCCATACCCGTCCACGTGGCCGTCCAGGTGGTGAGGCCCGGCCCGTCGTAGGTGATGTCGCCGTCGTCCCCTGCCCCGAGGGCGCTGGCACGAAGCGTGCGCCGCCCGTTCAGTGCGAACGACTGGTTGGCTGCCACGATCCTGGCTTCCAGCTGGTCCGCTGGAAGCTGCCCGCCGCCGGGGGCAACAGCCGTCCCCTTCATCACCACGGTGCCGGCGTTGATCTTCGTAGCCCGCTGCGTGACGACGACGTTTCCTACGAACGTTTGGTCGCCGACGTCGGGCGCCGTCAGGACACGGATCACGTCACCCGAGCGGATGTCCGGAGTGGTGCCTTCCCAGCATCCTCCGCCGGGATGGTTGACCTCAACGATGCCGGCTGCCGGTACCAGGTTGGACGCCGTGCCGATCACTGCGCCGCCTCGAAGCACCTGGATCGTGGGACGGTCGCTGGCCGCGTAACCTTCAGCGGAGACCATGTCCCGTTCCGGGAAAACAGTGATGATGTGCGGAGCCGCCACCGGGTTATTGATGACGGCGAAAGCCGGAACAGCCACAGTCGGAACGGCCAAGGCCATCAGCGCGCCAGCCGTGATGGCCGCTGCCAGGCGTGGACGATTTCTTGCAGACTTCATGGAAAGCTCCCCTCAGAGGCCCCAGACTTCACCCGGCCGAGACCCAGCGAGGGTGATCCTCTCCAGGTCCATGATCTGAAGAGGATGCCAGTATCCGGACGCCACCCTGCGGAAACCTTTAACCTAGTTCTGCAGGACCCCTCAACTGGGTCCCGCAGAACCGGGGTTCGCTGTCCACGCGCGCCGCCCTAACGGCGCAAGTTCGGCCCGGGAAGCTGGGGTGGCGCTACGCCTCCACCAGGTCCTCGTCCAGGTCGGCGTCCAGTTCTTCGAACTCGACGGCGGCCACAATTTCCTTGGTATCCGGGTTGAGCATGAAGGCCTCCTCGTCCTCCTCGATCATGAGGAAGTCGCCGTGGTCGGTGCTGAAACGCCATGCGAGCACGGTCTCGCCGTTGTGGTCGTAGTTCGGATCGCCCATGGTGATTTTCCTCAGCTCGTACCCGGCGATGTCACACAGTTCGCGGATGATGACTTCGAATTCCGGGGCGTTCTCGAGGGCCTCTTCCTCGGCCTCGGCGCGCCGCTCCTCAAGGTCCGGCAGTGCCGCCACACGCTGGGCGATGTGACCGGTCAGCTCGTCGTCGTTCAGGACCAGCAGGCCTTCCTGCCCGCGCAGCCACGCCGCGTTGAGTGCCACGATGTCCTCCGTTTCGAGCAACGATTCGAATTCGGCGTCGAGGTCCTCCATGGCCTGCACGCGTTCGGGGAGTTCGTTGCCCTCCTCGGCGTCGGCCGCGCCGTCCAGGTAGATGTCGGCTTCCTCCTCGGACAGGGCGTCGAATGCCTCCGCGGTACGGTCAAAGAGGTCAACGTGCCCCGCGGCGCCCATGCCCTCCAGGCCCTCGCGGATGTAGGCGTCAAGCTCCTCACGGTCCGGGGCGGTGAAGACATACTGCGCAAAGCCGCCGCCCAGGGACTGCGTGAGGTAGAAGTCCACGAAGTAGCTGCGCAGGGCGTTGGGTGCGATCTCCCCCGGGCCGAGGAGCTCCTGGTACATGCTGTTCACCACGGCGACGTTGGAATCAACAATCTCCGCGTCACTGGCACTGCTGCCGCCTGCGACGACTTTGACGGTCAGGACAACGGGGTATTCGCTGGTAGTCATGGGAGATCCTCACTGCAGAAAGCCGGTGGTGCTCAGGACTCTCTCAACGTACGTGCCGCCTGCGCCCGCAGGTTGAGGGCGAAGTGAACGCCAGGCGAAGTTTGCGCAATTTGAGGGCCCCTTCCGCCCGACTAAGATGGATCAGATAACCTGCAGATTTTCGACCTGCCGAAAGTAGCGCGCACCCATGCCTTCCCAACCGGACGACAGTGCGGCACTGGCAATCCAGACCCCCGCGATCAACGACCGCTCCCTCGCGGCCGGGCTCGCCTATGCCATGGGCGGCCGTGTCTCCGGGATCTCGTTCGACTCCGCCACCGGCCTGATGCTCGGCAAGGTCCGCGGCGGCTCCGACGTGCCGTACTCCACCACGGCCAAACTGGTCCGGAAGGGCGGCGGCTGGAGCTGCACGGTGGGCGTCTGCAGCTGCCCGGTCCGCAAAGACTGCAAGCATGTGGCCGCGCTGCTGTTCGCGGCCGAAGACAACCCGGCCGTGAGGGTGCAGCTCCTGTCCCCCGCCGACGTCTCCCGGGTGTCGCGTGAAAAGTCCGTGCCGGCGCTCTCGGACTGGGAGCAGGCACTCAGCCCCCTGATCTCGCAGGCCGGCCCTGCGCAGCAAAGCGGTGGCACTCCCCTGGCCCTGCAGTTCGAAGTGGAGGAACCGGCCCCGCACTTCTCCTACACCGGCCGCCGGGATCCGCTCCGCAGCGTCCGCCAGCTCAAGGCCCGCCCGGTGATCATGGGGGCCAAGGGCAAATGGATCCGCGGCGATGTCTCGTGGAACACCCTGAGCTACCTGAACTTCAAGCGCGAGTGCAACCAGGCCCATGTGGAGTGGCTGCAGGCCTTCCTCGCCGCCCACACCGCGGGCGCGAACCGGCCTTACTCGTCGGCGTCCCTCTGGCTGGGGCTGAACACCTTCGCCGGCAAGAACCTGTGGGGCCTGCTGGAGGAAGCACGGCAGATCGGCGTCGCGCTGGTGCACAGCCGCGGCCAGGAACCGGTGAAGGTGGCGGCGGAGCCGGCGGCGGTCGGGCTCAACCTGGGCCGCTACGGAAGCGACGGGCAGGAAGGCGGCCTGGAGCTCGCATCCACCATCACGGTTGACGGCACCGAGGTTGATCCGGCGTCGGTGGGCACCATCGGACGCCCGGCGCACGGCATTTTCCTCACCTCCAGCGGGGACGCGCTGCCGGGGGTCGCCGCGGACGAGGTCATCACCCTGGCCCCGCTGGAGAGCGGACTGAGCGAGGAGCTGCTGGCCTTCGTCACGGCGGGCAGCACGCTGCACATCCCGGCCCGGGATGAGGGCCGCTTCCTCACGGGCTTCTACCCCAAGCTCAAGCAGACCGCACGCGTGACGGCGGCGGACGAGTCCGTCGAGCTCCCCGAGCTCGCCCTGCCGACGCTCTCGCTGCTGGCCAACTACGGCGCCGACCACCGAGTGCGCCTGCACTGGGAATGGCACTACAAGTCGGGCACCATCGTCACGGCACAGCCGCTCTGGCGCCATCCCGGCGACCACGGCTACCGTGACGATCCGGCGGAAGCCCGGATCCTGGAGGCAGTGGGCCAGCCGTGGGACGTGGTGCCCAAGCTGGGTGAATCCGCCACCGGCGGCTGGGGCACGCCGCGCCTCGCGGCCGCCGCGGAGCTGAGCGGGCTGGACACGCTCGCCTTCACGGAGGAGGTGCTCCCCCGGCTGCGGAACACGCCCGGCGTCGCCGTCGACACCTCGGGCGACATCGCCGACTACCGGGAGGCGGAAGAGGCGCCGGTGGTGGCGATTTCCACCAAGGCGACCGACCAGCGCGACTGGTTCGACCTTGGCATCGTAATCACCCTCGAGGGCCAGCCGGTGTCCTTCGCAGCCCTTTTCTCCGCCCTCGCGGCGGGGCAGACACGGATGCTGCTGCCCAGCGGCGCCTACTTCTCCCTCGACCTTCCGGAGCTGCACCAGCTCCGGGCCCTCATCGACGAAGCCCGCAGTCTCCAGGACAACCCCGGCGACAAGGACGCTCCTCTGCAGATCAGCCGCTTCCAGGCTGGCCTGTGGGATGAACTTGCCCAGCTGGGGATCGTGGACGAGCAGGCGTCCGCCTGGCGCGCAGCGGTGGGCGGGCTGCTGGCGGACGGCGTCCAGGGCCTGCCGTTCCCGGCCACCCTTAACGCCGAGCTGCGTCCGTACCAGCTGGAGGGCTACAACTGGCTCAGCTTCCTGTACCGCCACAGCCTCGGCGGCGTGCTCGCCGACGACATGGGCCTGGGAAAGACCGTGCAGGCGCTGGCCCTGATGTGCGCGGCCAAGGAACACGCCGCGTCTGCCGGGGTCGTTAAGGAAGCGGACGCCAAAACTGAGAACGACGGCGGCACGCCCTTTTTGGTGGTGGCGCCAACCAGCGTCGTGGGCAACTGGGAGGCCGAGGCAGCCCGCTTCGCGCCCGGCCTTACCGTCCGCGCCGTCGGCGAGACTTTTGCCAAGAGCGGCGCCGACCCCGCCGAGGCCCTGGCCGGGGCGGACATCGTCATCACGTCCTACGCGCTGTTCCGGATCGACTACGAGTCCTACGCCGGACGGCGCTGGGCCGGGTTGGTGCTGGACGAGGCGCAGTTCGTCAAAAACCACCAGTCCAAGGCCTACCAGTGCGCCCGCAAGCTTCCGGCGGCGTTCAAGCTGGCCATCACCGGCACGCCGCTGGAGAACAACCTCATGGAGTTCTGGGCCTTGACCTCCATCGTGGCGCCGGGGCTGTTCGCGAGCCCTTCGCGGTTCGCCGAGTACTACCAGAAGCCGGTGGAGAAGAACGGTGACAGGGGGCAGCTGGACAAGCTCCGCCGTCGGGTCCGTCCGCTCATGATGCGCCGGACCAAGGAGCAGGTCATCAAGGATCTGCCGCCCAAGCAGGAGCAAATCCTTGAGGTGGTGCTTAACCCGCGGCACCAGAAGGTGTACCAGACGCACCTGCAGCGCGAGCGGCAGAAGATCCTGGGCCTCATCGAGGACGTGAACAAGAACCGCTTCACCATCTTCCAGTCGCTGACGCTGCTGCGCCAGCTCAGCCTGGACGCCTCACTGGTGGACGAGTCGCTGTCCGGCGTGCGGTCCAGCAAGCTGGACGTGCTGTTCGAGCAGCTCGAGGACCTCGTGGCCGAGGGCCACCGCGCGCTCATCTTCAGCCAGTTCACCGGCTTCCTGGGCAAGGTCCGCGAGCGCCTCCGCGAGGAGAACATCGAGTTCTGCTATCTCGACGGCGGCACCCGGAACCGTACCGACGTCGTCAATGAGTTCAAGAACGGCACGGCCCCGGTGTTCCTGATCAGCCTCAAGGCCGGCGGGTTCGGCCTCAACCTGACCGAGGCCGACTACGTGTTCCTGCTCGATCCGTGGTGGAATCCCGCGTCAGAGGCACAGGCGGTGGACCGCACGCACCGCATTGGTCAGGCCCGGAACGTCATGGTCTACCGGTTGGTGGCCAAGGACACCATCGAGGAGAAGGTCATGGCACTCAAGGCCAAGAAGTCGCAGCTGTTCGCCGACGTGATGGAGGGCGATGCGCTCTCCGGCGGTGCACTCACCGCGGAGGACCTGGCGGGACTCTTCAACGACTGACGGCTGCTGCGGGGTACGGTCCCGGCTGATGCCCGCTTGGCCGTCCGTCGAGGGACATCGCCGCGGCCGGGGCGGGGCGCAACCCGAATGAAGTCCGCTTACTGAACCACCGCCCAAGCGCCTTGCCCTTGCCCTTCCACCAGCTGTCCTCGTCCGTGTCGGTGCGCCACCGGTAGATCAGGACCACCAGCACAAACATCCCGGCCGTGACGTTCGGCCAGGCGCCGGAGGCCGCGTCGATCAGCGCCTTGAGCGCCGTGGTCAGGATCGCCGCCGGGGCCAGCGTGCGGAAGACGGTGTTGGCCTGGTACCGCCGGTGGGAGCGCGGCACTGAGAGCAGCCGGACCATGTCGGAACAGGCGCACACCACCACCACGGCCTGTCCCAGCGTGAGCAGGATGGACCCCGGCAGGGACCCTGCGAACTGTACCGCTGACGCCAGCCCGGAACTCATGGTTTGCACCCTTCCATGCCGTGCCCCTCCTCGCTTGCGCTATTCCTTGCACTGCTTCCTGTACCCCTGCGTGTGTCAGACCATTCAACGGCGCCCGTCCACTTTGAGTCACGGGGGTTGGCTACCCGTGTTTGCCGCCAGCATCACTCGTCTCTACGCAGCGGTACGCAGTTCGGCGGCCGGTCGTGACTGGCCGCCGAACTGCGTACTCCGTTCAGATGTGGATTAGGGCCCGTCAGGCCGGGGCCAGCTCTTCGGCCTGCGGCAGCGGATCCAGGTGGCTGATGCCCGCGGGCGTGATCTGCAGGACCCGGGCCGTGGCGATGTCATAGAACAGGCCGGTCACATGGACGTCACCGCTCCGGACGGAGTCCTGCAGGCTGGCGTGCTGCCGCAGCCGCTCGAGCTGGACGGCAACGTTGACCATGGCCAGCTGGTCCACCGCGCCGTACCCGGCTTCCTCGGCTGCAGCCTGGACGGGGTGGCCCGCGTGGAACGACTCGAGGCTCGGCCGTCCGTGGTCCAGCCAGGACTCAACGGGGCAACGTTCTTCCTGCCCTTCCGGCCTCTGCCCTTCCGGCCTCTGGCCAGCGGCCTCCTGGTCAGCGGCCTTCCGGTCAGCGGCAGGTCCGGCGAGCAGGGCGGTCATGGCGCCGCAGCCGGAGTGGCCGCAGACCACCACCGACGTGACCGACAGCTCGTTGAGGGCGAACTTCAGCGATGCCTCAACGGACGGTTCGAGGCGGTCGCTTCCCACCACGTTGCCCACGTTCCGGACCGTGAACAGGTCCCCCGGGCCGCTGCTGGTGATCAGGTTGGGCACCAGCCGGGAGTCGGCGCAGGTGATGAACAGCGTGTCCGGATCCTGGAAGGTGGACAGCTCCTGGACGTGCGGACGCAGCAGGTGGGCGTGGCGGCGGTGGTAGCTGTCCACGCCGTTGAGCACGGAGCGTACCGGGGCCGGGACGTGTCCGGCTGCCGCCGTGGCCAACGGTGCAGCGTCCCGCTGCCAGCTCCGCCACGGAGCGAAGCCGCCGCGCAGTGCGGAGCGCGACGAGCCGCGTGCGGGAGTTCCCGCCACGGCGGCGTGAAGCGTCGCGGTGCCGGTTTCCTCGAACTCGACACTGCCGCCGTTGTTCACGTGCCGCACGCGCCACGCCTCCAGGGTGTCGTGCACCGGGTGGTCGAGGTAGTCGACGTCGAGCTCCACCGTGACCTGCGCCGCCGGCGGCACCGCGGCCAGCACCTTGCTCAGGCGGGGAAGCGACAGGAACGTGCAGGAGCCGTCGATGACCACGCGCCAGCGGCCTTCTGCGCTTCCGCCGAGGGGCTCCGCGTGAATGCTGGCCCGGACCACACGCCACAGGACCAGCAGCACTGCCAGCGCGAGCCCGATCAGCACCCCGGCCAGCAGGTTGACGAACACCACCGTGAGCAGCGTGGCGGCATAGACGGCCAGGTCACCGGTGATGCGTGCCGTCTGGAAATCGGCCACCTTCACGAGGCGGATGCCGATCATGATGAGCAGCCCGGCCAGCACGGCCTGCGGCACCAGCTGGATGACTCCCGCCAGCAGCAGGGAAAAGACCAGAACCCAGATGCCGTGGAGGACGGCGGACTTGCGGGTGCGCGCCCCGGCCTCGACATTGGTGGCACTGCGGACGATCACACCGGTGACCGGCAGGCCGCCCAGCATGCCTGACGTCACGTTGGCAGCGCCCTGTCCGAGCAGTTCACGGTTGAAATTTGTACGCTCGCCGTGGTGCATCTTGTCGACGGCGACGGCGGACAGCAGCGACTCCACGCTCGCCACCAGGGCGATGGTGACGACGCCGACGGCGATGGCGGTCCACTCCCCCTGCGGCAGGTGCGGGAGGGCGAGGGCGTCCAGCAGCGAACCATCGAAGGTGATCCGGTCGACGTCGGAATTGAACGGAAGGGACAGCAGCGTCGCGGCCACCACGGCCACCAGCGGGCCGGGCACGCGGCGGACGGCGGCCGGCATGTGCTTCCACGCGACGAGCAGTGCGATCACCACAGCCCCCAGGAACGCGGCCTGCGGATCCACGGCGGCCAGGCTGTCCGGCAGTGCCACAATATTGTGCAGGGCCGCTTCGCCGGCTTCGCTGCCGAGCATCACATGCAGCTGCTGCAGGACGATGATGATGCCGATCCCGGCAAGCATCGCATGCACCACCACCGGCGCAATGGCAAGCGCCACCCGCCCCACCTTGGCCATGCCGAGCAGCACCTGGAGGACGCCGGCGGCCACGGTGATGGCGCAAGTGACGGGCCAGCCGAACTGCTCAATGAGGCCGGCGACGATGACCGTCAGGCCTGCTGCCGGGCCGCTGACCTGCAGTGGAGATCCGCCGAGGCTGCCCGCAACGATGCCTCCCACTGCGGCCGCGATCAGTCCCGCCATGACCGGCGCGCCCGACGCCGCGGCGATGCCGAGCGACAGCGGAACGGCAACGAGGAACACCACGAGGGACGCCGGCAGGTCCCAGCGGAGGCCCGAGGTCAGGCGAGCGAGGTCTGGTATCCGGCTCCTGCCGGGGTGGGTGGGTTGTGGATCCGTGGCGGCTGGCGAGGGCATATAAGTCCTTAGCTCGTTCGAAGGGTCCTTATCCACGGTATTGACGCCCCGCCAGAGGCCGCAAGGATACGGCCCGTGAGAAGAAACACGAGGTCAGGCCGGTCATAATGCGAAAACTAGGGCGCTAATCCATTCGTTTGCATAAACGCCGTACTGCTTCATCAGGGGCAGTTCCCCCATGCCGCAAGGGGTCCCCGTCGGGCAGGAAAACCGGCCGCCGATCAAGTCACATTGAGGCCGTACACGTCCGACGGCGGATCAGCCGGCAAAGATTTAACGTGCCGGAAATCTTTTGCGGCAGCGCTTAAATGGCAATGGCTCGCGGAGCGCCTGCTGGCGTACTTCACCAGCGGAGACATAGCGGTCGGCACCAGGCTTCCAACCGAACGGACGCTTGCCGCGTCCCTCGAGGCGGACGCCGCGTTCCACCGGGAGATCGCCGTCAGTTCGGGCAACCAGGTGCTCCGCGAGCTGTTGCAAAGCATCCGCTCGTTGCTTCGCATCTGGGTGGACCGGGCACTGACCGACGAAGGCGATGCGGCCCGGTAGGGCGCGCGATGCTGCCCAACTGTGGGGGTGCGTCCCTAGGAATTCTCGAAGGCCGCGACGCGAGTCTGATGCCATGCTCAATGACCACGGAATCCGGGAAGCCCTGACGAAGCTTGAGAGCGAGCAGCGGGACGTCCTGGTGGCACTTCACTACTGCCGGCTCACGGTGGCCGAAGCGGCACAGCAGCTGGGCATTCCCGCGGACTCGGTAAACCACCGGGCGCTTGCCGCGCTGCGGACCCTGCGCCGGCTCCTTGACCAACGTAGCGCCGGCCAGAGCCTTCCGTAGCGCCGCGCGGCCATCGGTTGCGGCGTCTATTGGCCGGGCGAAGGAGGGCCAGGCGAAGGAGGGCCGGGCGAAGGAGGGCCGGCCAGCTGCGCACTGACCTCGCCGGCCCACGCATCGATGGCGTCCCAGTCACGGAGGTCGCCGAACCTCCCGCCGGCAAGACGGAACAAGCCCCGGAGCATGGCCGGCATCTGGGCGGGCGGGTAGACGCCGGAGAACAGTTTGTGGTCCCGAAGGGGGACCTGTGGCCGCAAATACTGTGCCAGGCGTTCCTGCTGCAGCGCTGCCCCGCGCGCGCGAAGAAACTTGGGCAGCCCATCGGACATCCCCACGCTGAAACACCACACCGGCATCGCCTCCAGCTCAGCGGAGAACCGGCTGATAAAGGACACTGCCCCTGGCAGCCATTCCTGGTTATGAATGGCGCTGCCCAGGATGACGGCGTCGTACCCGGAGGTGGCCTCGACGTCGTCCACCGGCCGGCACTCAACGTCGTTCACGGCCTCCCGCATACGCGAGGCAATGCGCTCCGCGATCTCGGCGGTGGACCCGAACGCGCTTGCATAGGCAACCAGGACGGACATGGGAAAACTCCCTTCCGTTCTCAAGCGTGGCAGAAATTCCGGCGAGCGGAAGAGGCCTATGTTTCCGGTCCTTGACATGCCGTCAGGGCAGGCCTAGAACGTGGCATAACAGGCAGCAGCAACTGCGATTCAAGCCTTCATCCCCGGAACAGAAATATCCACAACAGGAGGTCCAGATGCCAGGTTTAATCCGCAAAAATTTTGACTCGCCCGAGGAGACCCGGCCGTTTGAGGACGGCAAGGGTCAACTCCAACTGGTCAACATGGAGGGCGGCGGCGTCGGCCGTGCCACGTTCGAGCCGGGATGGCGGTGGTCCGAGCACGTAAAACCGATCGCAGGGACCGACAGTTGCCAGGCTGCCCACATGGGCTACTTCATCTCCGGCCGGATGAAGGTGGTCATGGACGACGGCGAGGAGATGGAGTACGGGCCGGGCGATTTCGCCATCATGCAGCCCGGACATGATGCCTGGACCGTTGGCGATGAAGCCTGCGTTGTAATCGACTGGCAGGGGTTCTCGGACTACGCGAAGAGGTGAGCAGCACCCCGGTGCCGCGGCAACCCGCGTTTGGGTTAGCCGGCGCCGGGCGTGACATCATACGGAGCATGGCCCAGAAAATTGCGTTCCAGGGTGAGCCCGGCGCCAACTCAGATATTGCCTGCAAGCAGATGTTCCCGGGGCTGGAGAGCGTTCCGTGCGCCAGCTTCGAGGACGCCTTCGAGCTGGTGTCCAGCGGCGAGACGGATCTGGCCATGATCCCGATCGAGAACTCCATCGCTGGCCGGGTGGCGGATATCCACCTGTTGCTGCCGCACTCGGGCCTGCAGATCGTGGGAGAGTTCTTCCTGCCCATCCACTTCGACCTGCTCGGCATCCCGGGCAGCACCATCGAGGGGGCCACCGAGGTCCACAGCCACATCCACGCCCTGGGCCAGTGCCGGAAGCTGATCCGCGAGGCCGGCCTCAAACCCGTGATCGCGGGCGATACAGCCGGGTCAGCCCGCGAGGTGCGCGAGTGGAACGATCCCACCAAGCTGTCCCTCGCGCCGCCGCTCGCTGCCGAACTCTACGGACTTGAGGTCCTGGCCTCAGCGGTCGAGGACGACCCCTCCAACACCACCCGCTTTGTGGTCCTGGCGCGGGAGACGGAATTGCCGGCCCGGGAAGCCTTGCCCGGACCGGCAGTCACCAGCTTCGTGTTCCGTGTCCGGAACGTCCCCTCCGCGCTCTACAAGGCCCTGGGCGGTTTCGCCACGAACGGCGTGAACATGACCCGGCTTGAAAGCTACATGGTGGGCAACGAGTTTACCGCGACCATGTTCATGGCAGATGTGGAAGGCCACCCCGAGGACCTGCCGCTCAGCCTGGCCTTGGAGGAACTGGGCTTCTTCACCACCGAGCTGTGGATCCTCGGGGTCTACCCCGCCGCCGACCACAGAACGCAGCGGGCGGCCAGCAACTAGCCCGCAGTTTTGCCCTGCGGCCGGTTACGGTCTTGGAGGACCGCCCGGACCAGGAGCCCTGCCAGCAGGGCCCAGAACGCCGCGCCGATTCCCAGGAAGCTCAGCCCTGACGCGGCCACGAGGAAGGTCACCACGGCGCCGGTCCGCTCACCCGGTTCTGCCAGCGCCGAGGCGGCAGACCCGGCGAGTGTGCCCAGCAGGGCGAGTCCGGCGACGGCTTCCAGCACCCCCGGGGGAGCCGCAGCCACGAGGGCGGCGAGCCCGGCGGAGAAGGCTCCCAGGAGCAGGTAGGCCAGACCCGACACGAAACCTGCCACCCAGCGCCAGCCGCGGTCCGCGCCTGCTTCGTCCCCGGCCGCCAGTGCGGCGCTGAGCGCGGCAAGGTTGATGGCGTGGCCGCCGAACGGCGCGGCCAGCAGCGTGCCGGTACCGGTGACCAGCATGGAGGCCCGCCACGGCGCCTGGTAACCGAAGGACCCCAGCACCGCCACCCCGGGCACATTCTGGGACGCCATGGTGACGATGTACAGCGGCAGTGCGATGCCCGCCACCGCACCCAGCGACCAGGAAGGCGTTGTCCACACCATCGCCGGCAGCAGGCCCGCCGTTGGCACGGCCCGGCCTTCAACAACCAACTGGACCACGATGCCGGCGAGCGCGATGGCCAGCGCGCCCGGGACCGACCAGCGGGGCGCGAACCGTGACAGCACCAGCCAGCAGAGCAACACCGGTACCACCAGCAGCGGAGCGCTCTGCACGCCCTCCATCGGGGCGAGGCACAACGGCAGGAGAACCCCGGCCAGCATGGCTTGCGCAAGGGGTGTCGGGATGCTGCTGACCAGCCGCCCCAAAGGGCGGACGAGTCCGGTCCCGGCGATCAGAACCCCGGTCACCAGAAAGGCGCCGACGGCGGCCGGCCACCCGCCGTCGGGAACTCCCGCGACGGCCAGCAGGGCGGCCCCCGGTGTTGACCAGGCGAGGGTCACCGGGATCCGGTTCCGCCAGGCGAGGAGCACCACCCCGGCGCCAACCATCAGGCAGAGGGCCAGGAGGCCGCTCGACGCCTGCTCCGGGTTTGCCCCCACGGCACGGAGGCCGGAGAGGACCACGGCGAAGGTCGAGGTGAAGCCGACAAGCGCCGTCACGATGCCCGCCATGACCGGCCTTACCAGCCCCTCGGATACGGGGGCAGCAGGGTCGCGGGATATTCGTGGCGAAGACAGCGGCATGTGAAAGTACGTTACCGGAGACGGAGCGGCCGGCACCTTGTCATCGCGTCTCCGGCGATGCAGACTGGTGCACCACCTGTCCTGACTGCCAGGCCGAAGGAGTCCACCATGAACCCGCTGCACGCGTTAGTTGATGCCATCGAACACTTCGACCGGCTGGACGGGGTGGCGTCCGCCATCTCCAAGGCCGTTGGAAGAGCCGTCCAGCCGCGGCCCGTCCGCAACACCCTCAGCGGCACGTTACTGGGCCATCCGCTGCACCCCGTCCTGACCGATTTCCCGATCGGGGCCTGGACCATGGCCACCGTCCTGGACACCGTGGGAGGGCCCGCTTCCGAGCCGGCCGCCGACATCCTGGTCGCCGTCGGAATCGCGACGGCCGTTCCAACCGCGGCCGCCGGCCTCAACGACTGGTCCGACACGCAGGGAAAGTCCCGGCGGGTGGGGCTGGTCCACGCGGTCGCCAACGGAACGGCGCTTTGCCTGTTCTCGTCGTCGGCCGTGGCCCGGGCGTCCGGCAGCCGGACTGTCGGAAAAACTCTGGGACTCGCCGGTTTCGGCGTCCTGATGTTTGGCGGCTTCCTCGGCGGCCACCTCAGCTACGGCAACGCGGTCAACGTCAACAAGACGGCGGGCAGGACGGGCCCCCGGGACTGGAAGCCCGTTCTGGCGGAGTCCGAACTTGCAGACGGTGAGCACCGGAAAGTGGACGCGGGCAAAGTCTCGGTCCTTCTGTACCGCTCCGGATCCCGGGTCCTGGCCCTGGACAGCGTGTGCAGCCACATGGGAGGTCCGCTCGACGAGGGAACAATCGCAGACGGCTGCGTCACCTGCCCCTGGCATGGCAGCACGTTCCGGCTTGAGGACGGCCACATAATCCGCGGGCCGGCAACCACGCCCCAGCCAAGCTATGAAGCCAGGATGACCGATGGCCGGATTGAGGTCCGCCGGCGTGGATAGCAGGGACCGTCCGGGAGCGCGCAGTTTCCCCTAGCTTCCGCACCCGGCTGCTGATAGATTGCACACCTCAGACCGGCAGGAGTCCTGGGGAGGGCACCGTGGGAATAACGGATCCGCACGCCATGCAGATGGCCTGGGCGGCGCGCTTCAACGCCATGGACATCGACGGAATGCTGGAATTATTCGAGCCGGATGCGGTCTTTGTCCCCCAGCCGGGCATGCCCACCACGGGCGAAGACAGCGTTAACGCCATGATGGGATTCCTGCAGGCAGGGCTGCCTATCAGTCTGGCCACGCGCCATGTCTACGTCATCGGTGACATTGCCCTGGCCATCGCCGAGTGGGCCATCAAAGGCACAGCGGCCGACGGCAGCGAGGTGGACCTCCACGGCAATACAGCCGACGTCCTGCGCAGAGGACCCGAGGGCTGGAAGATCGCCATCGACAACCCGTTCGGCACCGCCTGAACCGCAGCCTGGGTCAAAGCCAGGATCCGGGCTGCAATCCGGCCGAACCGGATCCGCGAAAAAATTTTACGGCGGCCTGTCGATTTCCGCCGGACCCGTTCGACGGGATAGTAGACGGACGCACACGGCGTCCACGTCAACGCAAGGAGAGAACCATGAAGTACATGTTCATCATGCGCGCCACGGACGAAGCCATCGAAGCGTCGAAGCAGGTTCCGTTCGAGGAGATCCTCAACCAGATGGGCGCCTACAACGAACAACTCATCAAGGCCGGCGTCATGCTCGCCGGTGAGGGCCTGACCGACCTGTCCGAAGGCTCGGCCTTCGTGGTCAATTTCGACGAGGAACCGCCAGTGGTGACAGACGGCCCCTACGGCGAAACCCATGAACTGTTCAACGGCTTCTGGATTGTCCAGGTAGCCTCCAGGGAAGAGGCGAAGGAGTGGGCCAGCCGCTGCCCGCTTGGTCCCGGATCGAAGCTTGAGGTCCGCAGGATAGCTGAAGCCGACGACTTCGCTGACTTCAAGGACAACGAGTACATCCAGAAGGAAGCCCTGTGGCGCCAGGAGCTGAACCAGCCCTGAGCCGGCTGACGGTAAGTGAAGACCCTGTGAACGAACAGGCGGGAGCCGCGGTACGGCGCCGGATAGATGCCCTGTGGCGCATCGAGGGTGCACGCATCGTCGCGGCCCTCGCCCGCGCCACCCGGGACATGGGCTTCGCCGAGGACCTGGCTCAGGAAGCCCTGGCCGAGGCCCTGGCCCAATGGCCGGAATCCGGGACACCGGACAACCCTGCCGCCTGGCTCACCGCCGTCGCCAAGCGCAAGGCCATCGATGCGTGGCGACGCTCTGAGCGGCTCGATGAGCGGTACAGGGCCATAGCCCGGGACCTGGAGGACGACGACGGCGTCGCCTGGGTTCCGCTGGAGGATGACGTGCTCAGGCTCGTGTTCACCGCGTGCCACCCTGTCCTCTCCCGGGAGGCCCAGATGGCCCTGACGCTGCGGGTGGTGGGCGGCCTCACCACCGAGGAGATTGCTCGGCTGTTCCTGGTTCCCGTCGTCACCGTGCAGCAGCGCATAGTGCGGGCCAAGAAAACGCTCGCGGCGGCCCGGGTGCCTTTCGAGGTTCCCGAGCCCAACGAGTGGGGCGCCAGGCTGGGAGCGGTCCTCGGCGTCGTCTATCTGGTGTTCACGGAAGGCTACGCCGCCACCTCGGGGGACGCGTGGATTCGGCCCGGCCTGGCCAACGAGGCCCTGCGGGTCGGGCGCATCCTGGCCGGGCTGGTTCCCCGCGAACCCGAGGCCCACGGGCTCGTGGCCCTGATGGAGTTCCAGGCGTCCCGCTTCCCTGCCCGCACCACTCCCGACGGGTCTCCGGTCCTGCTGGCGGACCAGGATCGGACCCGGTGGGACCGGGCGCAGATCGGCCGGGGCCGCGCCGCCCTGCGCCGCTGCGACGCGCTGGGCCGGGGCCGCGGCAACTACGCGCTGCAGGCCGCCATTGCCGAATGCCACTCGATGGCGCCCAGCGTGGACGACACTGACTGGCAGCGCATCGTGCTGCTCTATGAGGCGTTGGGCAGGATCGCGCCCAGCCCGGTGGTGGAACTGAACAGGGCCGTGGCGGTATCCATGGCCACCGGACCGGCGGCCGCGCTGGCCATCGTGGACGGCCTCGCCTCCGGGGGCGCCCTGCGCGGAACGCACCTGCTGCCCAGTGTCCGCGGGGAACTGCTGGTCCGGCTCGGGCGGACCGGGGAGGCGCGCTCCGAATTCATGGCGGCGGCCGGCCTGGCCAGGAACCAGCGCACTCGGGAGCTTCTGGAGGAGCGCGCAGCCGGCATATTGCCGGCACCCGGCACCTGACCGGCACCCGTTCGGCTCAGCCGGGCTCAGCCCGGTTCAGACGCTGAAGGTGACGTCCTTGGTCTCTTCCACGGCGGCGGTCCGGCCCGGCCCTTGGTGGTATTTCCAGTAGAGGTTCGTGAAGGCAATGACCTGGTCCGGCGGCGGGGCGCCCCATTCGGTCAGGTCCTCCGTGGTGTGGGCGTCGCTGACCAGCGTCACGTCGTAGCCGCGGACGAACGCCCCGTGGATGGTGGACCTGACACATTCGTCCGTCTGAGCTCCGGCGACCATCAGCCGGCCGGCCGCCGCGGCGGCCAGCACCTGTTCCAGATCGGTGTCATCGAAGGCGTCACTGAATGACTTGTGCACCACCGGTTCCTGCTCGCGTCTCCCCAGCTCGGGCACATATTCCCAGGCCTCGCTCCCCTTCTCCAGCCGGTCATCGGAATGCTGGACCCAGACCACCGGGACCCCGGCTTCGCGTGCCCTGTCCACCAGCAGGGCGATATTGGACACCACGGCGTCCCGCTGGTGCGCTTCGGCCACCACCGCCTTCTGCACATCAAGCACCACCAGGGCGGTGTTGGGCCGGTCCGGCAGCGTGGTCATGAGGGTCTCCTTGCCCGGTGACTGGTGGGACCAGCCTAGGAGCCGCCGCCACCGTTGGGAACACCCCGGACGTTGTGAACACCCCGCACATGAGCACCCACCCTTGCAGGCGGACCGGGCGGGCGGAAGAATGGCCCTAGCGTGCTTTCTCGGCAGATCGGACCAAAAGCATGACCCGCATCCTGCTCATCGGCCCGCCCGGCTCGGGCAAGGGCACCCAGGCGCACCGGCTCAGCGGACAGCTGCACATTCCGGAGATCTCCACCGGGGACATGTTCCGCAGCCACCTTGCCGACGGGTCACCCCTGGGCCGGGAAATCAAGGGATTCCTCGACGCCGGCAACCTCGTCCCGGACAATCTCACCACTGCCATGCTGCGGGACCGGCTGCAGGAACGGGACGCGAGGAACGGCTTCCTCCTGGACGGCTACCCCCGCACCGTGAGCCAGATGGACGACCTTGACGGCATCCTGGACGCCGCCGGGAGCAGGCTCGACGCCGTGGTGGAAATTACCGCCGACGACGACGAGATCGTCCGGCGGCTGCTGCTCCGCTCCCAGGCCGAGGGTCGGAGCGACGATAGTGAAGACGTCATCCGCCACCGGCTTGAGCTGTACCGGCAGGAAACGGAACCCGTCATCGCCCGCTACGGCCGGCGCAGCCTGCTGGTCAGCGTCGACGGCACGGCGGACATTGACGCGGTCACCGTCAGCGCACTGGAGGGCATCGAGGCCGTCAGGGCCCAGCCCTGAAAGCGACGGCCCTCCAGAACTTCGCGCCGTTCACCCTGCTTTCCACACATACCTCCGCTCGGGACGTCCGACGCCGTACTTCAGTGTCACGTCCACCAGCCCCTCGTCGTTGAGGTACTCCAGATAGCGCCGCGCGCTGACGCGCGACGTCCCCACCTGCACAGCCAGTTCTGCGGCCGACACGTCGGCGCCACCGGCACGCAGCGCCTTCTCCACCACCTGGAGGGTCTCGGCGCTGCAGCCTTTCGGCAGCGGCCGGTCTGCGCGATCCAGCCCAAACACGCGGTTGACGTCCGACTGCTCCGCCACGTCCTTCGACGCATCGAGGCTCTGGTACGTGGTGCGGTAGTGCTCCAGCCGCTCCTGCAGGTCGGTCTGGGAAAACGGCTTGATCAGGTAATGCACGATCCCGCCGCGGAGCGCCTTCCGCACCGTCTCCACCTCGCGCGCGGCGCTGATCACCAGCACGTCCAGCTCGGGCGCCACGTCACGCAGCTGGTGCATCAGGTCCAGGCCGTTGACGTCGGGCAGGTGGATGTCCAGCAGCACCAGGTCCGGCTGCAGCCGTTCGGTCTCCAGCACCGCCTGTGCGCCCGTATGCGCCACCCCGACGACGGCAAACCCCGGCGTGCGCTGGATAAAGCCTGCGTGGACCTTGGCCACCATGAAGTCGTCGTCGACGATGAGTACCTTGATCAAGGCCGTTCCTCCCTAAGCATCGGCAGTTCTGCGCATCAGCAGTGCCGTAAACACGGCGCCGTGCTCGTTCCGCACCGCGAGCCGCCCGCCGCGCCGCTGGCAGACCACCCTGGCGAGCGCCAGGCCGTATCCGCGGCCACCGTCGGGTGAATTTTTGGTACTGAACCCCTGCCGGAAAATGTCGTCCATGACCTCCACCGGGACCCCGGGTCCCGAATCCCGTACGTCAACCCGCACGCCGCCGTCGTTCTCTTCGATATGCACCTCGACCTTCGCTTCGGAGGTGTTGGTGACGGCGTCGAGCGCGTTGTCCACCAGGTTGCCCACCACTGTGGTCAGGTCCCTGGACAGTTCCTCATCCACCTTGCCCAGCCTGGATTCCTCAACGAGCTGCAGGGAAACCCCGCGCTCCGCGGCGAGGCTCGACTTGGCGATGAATAGCGCGGCGAGGGCCGGATCCTCAATCCTGCTGGTCACGTCGTCGTTCAGCCGCGTCCGGTTGGACGTCGTGCCGTTGACGAACTGGACGACGGCGTCATACTCGCCGATCTGGATCAGGCCCGAGATGGTGTGCAGCTGGTTGGCGAACTCGTGCGCCTGCGCCCGGAGGGTGTCGGTGGCCGTCCGCGTCGTGCCCAGCTCGCGTTCCAGCGAAGCCAGCTCGGTCCGGTCGCGGAGGGTGGTGACGGAGCCGATCACGCGCCCGTGCGAGCGCATCGGCATCCGGTTCAAGACCACCAGCTTCTCCCCCACGAGGACCAGCCGGTCCGGGCCGGGCTGGTCCTGGGTGAGGACCTCGCGCAGCACAGGCGGCACCTCCAGAGCGGCCAAGTTCTTCCCGACGCAGTCGTGCGGCAGACCCAGCAGGCTCCGCGCACTGTCGTTGACCACTGTGATTCGCTGCTGGGGGTCCAGCGCCACCACGCCTTCCTTGAGCCCGTGCAGCATCGCCTCCCGGTTCTCCACGAGGCCGGTGATTTCGTCCGGCTCCATGCCCAGCGTCTGGCGTTTGACGCGGCGGGCCAGCAGGAGCGAGCCGGCCACGCCCAGGACACTGGCCACGCCCAGATACGTCAGCAGGTTCGGAACAGCGTCGCCCAGCCGCTCGAGCACCGAGGGGTAGCTCCTGCCGACGACGGCGATCCCCACCATCTTGCCGGCGTCGTCCAGCACCGGCACGTGGGCCACTACGGCCTCCTCTGCCCCGGTTCCGACCACCCCGGTCCACGCCCGCCCGGACATCACCGCACTGTCGCCGAGTTCCAGCTGGTGGCCCACCAGAGACGGATCCGACGACGTCACCATCGTCCGGTCGGACCGGACCAGCGCAACCTGGGAGGACCCCGAAATCGTGCGCACCGCTTCGGACACTGAGGGAAGCACCGATCCGCTTTGCGGCTGGGCATCCGGCAGGAGGCTTCGCACTGCGGGCGTAGCAGCCAGCGTCTCCGCAGCAGAGAGGGCCCGCCGGCCCTCGACCCGTTCAAAAGCTGCCGCCGACTGGGCCAGCGAAATCGCCACCACGGCCACCAGCACGGCCAGCACAATCAGGAGCTGCAGCCGAAGATACTGCCCCGCAAGGGACATTCCTCGCCGTCGAGTCATGTGCTGCTGTTCTTCCTGTGAGTCTGCGGGTGGGGGTGAACTATACGGGACACGCTACCGGACATTGGGCGGTGTGTTCCGCGGAGTCCACAACGCGTGAACCCCGTACAGAACACCTCGGCGGGCAACGTGGTGGGGAGCCGGAAACGTGAACGAAATGAACTTAACTTTCTCTGCTTACACAAGCGTGAGCCCCGTCACGTTCGGCCTTAGCATCGGAAGCACCCGATCAAAACGGTTCAAAACGGTTCAAAACGAGAAGAGGAACAAGATGCGCGGAATGAGCGCACTGCGCGTGGCCGCAGTAGCCGCAGGCATCGCCCTGATGGCGTCCGGCTGCGGAGCTACCGGCAAGACTGCCGCCGGCCCCTCCACGAGCGGAGCAAGCACCGCACCCCTCGCCGGGCTTCGCATCATGGTGCCGAACACGCCCGGCGGCGGCTACGACACCACGGCGCGCGCCGCGGCGAAGGTACTCGAGGACGAGAAGCTTGCCACCAACCCCGAGGTCTTCAACCTGGCCGGCGCCGGCGGCACTGTTGGCCTGGCCCGCATCGTCAACGAAAAGGGCAACGGCGACCTCGCCATGCTCATGGGCCTTGGCGTCGTCGGCGCAAGCTACACCAACAAGTCCCAGTCGAAGCTGACCGATACCACCCCGCTGGCCCGGCTCATCGAAGAGCCCGGCGCCATCATGGTGTCCAAGGACTCGCCGTACAAGACCATCGACGATCTGGTGACGGCGTGGAAGAAGGACCCGTCCAAGGTCAGCGTCGGCGGCGGCTCCTCGGCCGGCGGTCCGGACCACCTCCTGCCGATGCAGCTTGCCGGTGCCGTGGGCATCGATGCCAAGAAGGTTAACTTCGTTTCCTACGATGGCGGCGGCGATCTGCTTCCGGCAATCATCGGCAACAAGCTGGGCTTCGCGGCTTCCGGCGCCGGTGAATACATCCAGCAGATCAAGGCCGGCGATATCCGGGTCCTGGCAACCAGCGGCGAGAACCGCCTTGAAGGAGTTGACGCCCCCACGCTCAAGGAATCCAAGATCGACCTGGTCTTCAGCAACTGGCGCGGCATCGTGGCCCCTCCCGGCATCAGCGACGCCGACCGCGACGCCCTGATCGCCACGCTGGAGAAGATGCATGAGTCAGCATCATGGAAGGAAACGCTGAAGACGCGCGGCTGGACCGACGCCTTCGTCACGGGTGACGAATTCAAGTCCTTCCTCACCGACCAGGACAAGCGCGTTGCCGACGTCCTGACGAAGCTCGGCCTGGCGTGACCTCCTTGGCCTCCCGCCTCAAAGGCCGCTCCGAGCTGGGCGTCGCAGCCCTGCTCGGGGCGGTCGGCGCCCTGGTCCTCATTGACGCAGCGCGCCTGGTTGTGCCGTACTCCCAGTCGGATCCGGTGGGCCCCAAGGCCCTGCCGATCATCGTGGGAGGACTCCTGCTCATCTGCGCCGTGCTGCTGGCAGTGAACGTTCTCCGGGGCGGACGCGGTGAGGCCGAGGCCGGCGAGGACGTCGACCTGACCCACCCGAGCGACTGGAAGACCGTCCTGCCTCTGGCCGGCGCCTTCATCGCCAACATCCTGCTGATCGACTGGGCCGGCTGGGTCATCTCCGGAACGGTGCTCTTCTGGGGCAGCGTTTGGGCGCTCGGAAGCCGACACTATGTCCGCGACGGACTGATCTCCCTGGCTCTGGCGCTCCTGACCTTCTACGGCTTCTACCTCGGCCTGGGCATTGCCCTTCCCGCCGGGCTCCTTGAAGGGATTCTCTAGATGGACGTCCTGTCCTCACTCATGGACGGGTTCGCGACCGCGCTGACCCCCATGAACCTCCTGTACGCCCTGATCGGCGTCATCCTGGGCACCGCCGTCGGCGTCCTGCCCGGCATCGGCCCGGCCATGACTGTGGCACTTCTGCTCCCGGTGGCCACCGTCCTTGAACCGACCAGTGCGTTCATTATGTTTGCCGGCATTTACTACGGCGGCATGTTCGGCGGTTCCACCACCTCGATCCTGCTTAACACCCCCGGCGAATCGTCCTCGGTGATCACCGCCATCGAGGGCAACCTGATGGCAAAGGCCGGTAAGGCGGCCCAGGCATTGGCGACGGCGGCCATCGGCTCGTTCGTCGCCGGCGCCATCGGCACCTCGCTCCTTGTGGTCTTCGCGCCGATCGTCGTGCAGTTCGCTGTGAGCCTTGGCGCCCCAAGCTACTTCGCCATCATGGTCCTGGCCCTGCTCGCCGTCACCGCCGTCCTGGGCTCGTCCAAGCTGCGCGGCTTCGCCTCCCTTGGACTCGGTCTGGCAATCGGCCTCGTTGGCCTCGACTTCGTCTCCGGCCAGGCCCGCCTCACCTTCGGCCTGCCGCTGCTCTCCGACGGCCTCGACGTCGTCGTGATCGCCGTGGCGATCTTCGCCGTCGGTGAAGCCCTGTGGGTGGCGGCGCACCTGCGCCGCACCCCGCTGCAGATCATCCCGGTCGGCAGGCCGTGGATGGGCAAGGAGGACTGGAAGCGGTCCTGGAAGCCGTGGTTGCGCGGCACTGCCCTCGGTTTCCCCTTCGGTGCGCTGCCCGCCGGCGGCGCGGAGATCCCCACCTTCCTCTCTTATGTGACCGAGAAGCGGCTGTCCAAGCACCCGGAGGAGTTCGGCAAGGGCGCCATCGAGGGCGTCGCCGGGCCCGAGGCAGCCAACAACGCGGCTGCAGCCGGCACCTTGACCCCGATGCTGGCCCTTGGCCTGCCGACCAACGCCACCGCCGCCGTCATGCTGGCCGCGTTCACCCAGTTCGGCATCCAGCCGGGGCCGCTGCTGTTCCAGAACGAGGGTCCGCTGGTGTGGGCACTGATCGCCAGCCTGTTCATCGGCAACTTCCTGCTGCTGCTGGTCAACCTCCCCCTGGCCCCGGTCTGGGCGAAGCTGCTCCGGCTGCCGCGCCCCTACTTGTACGCCGGCATCCTCTTCTTCGCCACGCTGGGCGCCTACTCGGTGAACCTGCAGGCGTTCGACCTGATGCTTCTGCTGGTCCTGGGCGCCCTCGGCTTCATGATGCGCCGCTATGGGCTGCCTGTCCTGCCGCTCATCCTCGGCGTGATCCTGGGGCCTCGCCTCGAAAAGCAGCTCCGCCAGGCGCTGCAGCTGAGCGCCGGCGACGTGTCCGGCCTCTGGAACGAGCCGGTCGCCGTCGTGGTCTACGTCATCGTGGCACTGGTACTCCTCTGGCCGCTGGCGGCACGGATCTGGCGTGCCCGGCGTCCCCGGACTGGCGGACTCGTCGTGGCCGGCGGACCTGCTGTGGACGGACCCGCTGCCGGGCCCGCTACCGCACCCTCAGTCGCGGCGCCTGCTGCCCCGGCCGCCGTCGAGGGCCCTGCTGTTGAGGCACCCGCTGATCGGGGGCCTGATGCGGGCCGCCGCCGCGCGGACGCCGCCCATGCCAACCACGGACAGGAGAAATCATGAGCATCATTGTCGGCTACATCCCCACGGCCGAGGGCACCGCAGCCCTGGACCGCGCCATCACCGAGGCGCAGAAGAGCCAGAGCCGGCTGGTTATCATCAACTCCTCCCGGGGAGACGCCATCGTTGACAAGCGCTACGCCCAGGCTGAGGACATGTCCGCCTTGACGGCGCGGCTGGAGCGGGAAGGGATTGAGCATCTGGTTCTGCAGCCGGTGCGCGGCAACGATGCGGCCAACGAGGTGCTGGAGGCGGCGGAGAAGTACCGGGCTGACCTTATTGTGATCGGCCTCCGGCGCCGCACTCCCGTGGGCAAGCTGATCATGGGCAGTGCTGCGCAGCAGATCCTGCTGGAGGCATCCTGCCCGGTGCTGGCCGTCAAGGCCAGCTGATCCCATAACCAGGCACCACTCGACTAGCCTCAAGAGGTAGGGGCCCGCACCGGCGGGTTCCTGCCTCTTTTGGTCTTAAGGCAGAAGGACAGCATGCACCAGCTCGCGATTCTCGACGACTACCAGCGCGTGGCCCACAGCTTCGCCGACTGGGGCTCCCTCGAACAGCGTGGCGTCGACGTCAGGGTGTTCAACCAGCACCTCGCCACTGAAGCTGAGGTTGTGGAGACCCTGCAGGAAGCCAGCATCGTCATTGCCATGCGGGAGCGAACGCCCTTTCCCGGCCGGGTCCTCGAAAAGCTGCCCCGGCTGAAACTGCTCGTCACCACCGGCGCCGCCAATGCCTCGATCGACGTGGAGGCAGCTTCACGGCTGGGAATCACCGTCTGCGGAACGGGCGGCTCCCCCACCGCCGCGCCCGAACTGACGTGGGCGCTGCTGCTGGCATTCGCCCGGAACCTGACACAGGAGGAAGCCAGCCTGCGCAACGGGCGCTGGCAGACCGGCGTCGGCTTCGAACTGTCCGGCAAAACCCTCGGCATTGTGGGGCTGGGGAAAATCGGAACGCGCATCGCCGGCTACGGCCGGGCCTTCGGGATGGAGGTGCTGGCCTGGAGCCAGAACCTGACCGAAGAGGCCGCCACGGCGGCAGGCGCCCGGAAGGTCGGCAAAGACGAGTTGTTCCGGGAGTCCGACGTCGTGTCCCTGCATCTGCGGCTGTCGCCGCGTTCGGAGGGAACAGTCGGTGAACGTGAACTGCGGCTGCTCGGCCCGGACGGCGTGCTGGTGAATACTGCCCGCGGTCCCCTGGTGGACCAGCAGGCGCTGGTCACCGCTCTGTATGAGGGGTGGATCCGCGGAGCGGCGCTGGACGTGTTCGACCAGGAACCGCTACGCGCCGGCCATCCCCTCCTCGGGGCGCCCCGGACCCTGCTGACTCCGCACCTGGGATATGTGACCGACGCCAGCTACCGGGCCTTCTTCGGCGGCGCGCTCGAGGACGTCACGGCGTGGCTGGCCGGCTCCCCGATCCGGGTGCTCACCCCCAACTAGGTAGCAGCTCAGGGCGTTCCCAGCCCTGAGAATGCCCTGAACTGCTACCTAGTTGACCATTTAGCCGCCGAGCGTGACGGTGCCGGCGTCGCCGTCGACCTTGACCTGCTGTCCGCTGGACACGCGCTGGGTGGCCACGCCCGTTCCCAGGACGGCGGGGATGCCGTACTCCCGGGCGACGATCGAGCTGTGGCTCAGCGGGCCGCCAACGTCCGTGACGACGCCGGACGCCATCGCAAACAGCGGCGTCCAGGCGGGGGTGGTCATGCGTGCCACCAGCACCTCGCCTGGCTGCATGGTGGCGAAGTCGTCGGGGCCGTGCAGCAGCCGGGCCGGTGCGCTCACGTGCCCGGTGCTGGCGCCAACTCCGGTGATGACGTCCCCCGCCTGTTGCTGGGTCCGTGCGGGCATCATGCTGCCAAACGCACGTTCCATCCAGCGGCTTTCGGGCAGCAGCTGCGGGGCCGCTGCTTTCCGCTGGCCCCGCCACAGCATCTTGCGCTGCTCAACGGCCTCTGCCCGCACGGGCCGGTCCGTGCCGGTGATGGCCGCGCCGGGCGTAGCCAGCCCGAAGTCGACGGCGTTGCGGAGTTCGTCCAAGCGTAGCCAGAAGATGTCGGACGGCGCGGCGATGACGCCCGAGGCCGTGAGCCGTTCCCCCAGTTCCAGCAGCATCCGGCGCATCAGCGGCCAGGCCAGTCCGACGTCGGCCAGTGCGTCCTCACGGACGGGCGCCGCCTTCTGCGCCCAGCGCAGCAGCTTACGGAAGACGGCGCGGCGGCGCGGCCCCAGCCTGGCGCTGATCAGCCGGCATTGCTCCTCCCGCCGGTCGGCAGACCGCTGCTGGCGCTGGTGCGGGTCCTTCCCCTGCCCCCGCACGAAATACCTCAGGGTCTCGAGCAGGGCAGAGGGGTCATCGGCCGGCACAGGGTTGACGAAGTCAAGGTTGTAGACGGCATGTCCGTAGCGGTCCAGGTGCCGCTGGAGGCGGGAACGCCACTCGTCCCACTGGCCCTGATCCACCCCCGCAATCCCGTCCACACCCGCCGGAGGCTCGCCGCTGCGGAGAGCTTCGGCAATGCCGGCCGCTGATCCCTCCGTGATGGCCGAGGCAAGCTGCGGCCTTTCGCGGGTCCACACCGCCAGGTCATACAGGGATTTCTCCGCTCGGATGGGCTCGCTGTCGTAGCCGATGAGGAAGACCTCCGCGGACGGGTCGCCGGGCCGCCGGACGAGCTTGTCGTAGTAGCCCCGGAACATGATCTCGCTGGTTGCGGCGATGGGGATGATGGACTGCACAGCGGTGTAATACGCCGCGCCCGCGTCCAGCAGCGCGGAAATGCCCTCAAGCAGTTCGGGAGCAGGACGGTCCGACGGCGGTTTGGCCGCCCAATACTTCACGAGCCCGCGGTACATGGGGTGCGAGTGGTCGCGCCATCCCTTGATTCCCATGTTGGCCTTGCCCTGGGCCAGCGCCCGCATCGCCGTCAGCGATTTGCCCATGACCCGCCGCATCCCGGCGTTGTTGTAGTAGTAGTACGCGTAGCCGTTGACCGTGGGCAGCGAGACGTCCCCGGGCCGCACCACGCTCTTGGCGAATGCCTCGTTGAGCAGCGCGTTCAGCGACCGCACCACGGCGCCGTCGATGAGGTCGGCGAACAGGGGCGATAACGGGTCCGGCAGCTGCTCGACGATGCTGGCCCGGAAGTACATCCCGTTCGGATAGGGCAGCGGCCACTCCGTCGGAGCGTCGGCCGAGGGCTCCGGCAGCGCGGTGATGGGACGGGCCTGCAGGATGAAGAAGTCCCCTGCCGCCTGCGCCCACTCGATGTCCTGCGGCACCCCGAAGTGCTGCGCAATGGCCGTTCCCTGCCGGGCAAGTGCGGCCGCCGCGTCGTCGTCGAGCACGGCCACCCGGCGTTTATCTTCAGGCACCGGCTGCTCCCTGGTACCTGTTCCGTCGTAGACCGTCATGACGTCCTTGTCCGCTGTCCGGCGCTGCCCTACCCGGCCCGTCGCGGCATCCACTACGACGTCGTCCGTGGTGACGGCCCCGCTAACCACTGATTCACCCAGCCCCCAGGCGGCGCTGATCACTATCTCGTCGCGGCGGCCGGTGGCGGGGTTGGCGGTGAACAGCACGCCGGCGGCCGCCGCGTCGACCATTTCCTGGATCACCACCGCGAGGCGGACCGTGGACGAATCAAAGCCGTTCTGTGCGCGGTACGCCATGGCGCGGCCATTCCATAGCGACGCCCAGCAGTTGATGACGGCGGCGGCGACGGCGTCTGGCCCGGAGACGTTCAGATATGTGTCCTGCTGGCCGGCGAAGCTGGCCGAGGCGAGGTCCTCCGCGGTGGCCGAGGAGCGCACCGCAACCCGCGCGGCGTAGTCGCCGCTGGACTCTGCACCGTCCTCTTCGCCTAGGTCCGCCGCCTGGTGGCTCAGCCGCCCGTACGCAGCGCGGAGTTCGGTACCAATCTCCTCGGGCATCGTGCTGTCGGTGAACAGGGAGCGGATCTGCCGCGCGGCGGCCTCGTAGTCGTCGTTCGAAGCACCGGCGGGAACGGCGGCGAGCTCGAGAATGCTGCCGGCGATCCCGTTGGCGTTGACGAAGTCCTGGTAGGCCGGCGTGGTAACTACGAATCCCGGCGGCACCGGGAAACCGGCCTGGGCCAGCTCACCGAGGTTGGCACCCTTGCCGCCTGCCTCGTCCACGTCGCTGCGTCCCAGCTGGTCAAAGTCCTTGATGTAGGTCATGACCTCGCCGTCCCTTCTGCCCGGGAGCCGGGACCGCGGCATTGCGGCTGGTGACCCCATTACGGCGCTGCACCCTATTTTGGCACTGCACGTGATTCTGGCAATGGGGAACGCCAGCGGGAACGGCGGCCGAGGGAACAGGCTAGATGTCACCGCGCGGGCGCCACACCACTACAGCCTGCGAACGGGGCCGCGGCCGCTGGCCGCGCGCCAGGCTCACCACGTCACCGGCGGTGCCCGCCGCGAAGATCCGGGATTCCGCTGACTCCCGGCGGCGGGCCAGTAGGTCGGTCAGTTCGCTCACCCGGTGCTGCAGGGCAGCAACCTGGTTTTCGAGCTCCAGGATGCGTTTGATCCCCTCGAGCGAGACGCCCTCATGGGATAGCCGCTGCACCTCACGGAGCCGGTTCACGTCC
>NZ_JAAOXD010000003.1:526928-679324 GCF_014694315.1 Arthrobacter ipis
CCCGCACAACCTCACGCAACACCTCAGGCCGACCAAAACGTCCCACAACAACACCAATCACTCAGGTGTTGCAACGACCCCTTGAACCTGCCCCCGACGCGTCCTCAGATCCTGTCGCCTTTTCCCGACGCGTCCTCAGGTCTTGTCGCCTTTCCTGACCACCAACTGAGGCGGGTTGCGGACCTTCGGAAAGGAGCGCATCGCGGCGGTCGCGGCATGTAGGTTGCTCAGCGACCGATGGGGCAGTTTCGACGTAAGCCCCGACGCGAGCTTGCGAGTGTTGGGAAGGGACCTACGCGCTAAGCGACGCCGAAGGGCCGCTTCCGCCGGTGGTGAGTTGAAGCCGGTGGTGAGTTAAAGGACAAAGGCCGCCCCGAAGAACGGGGCGGCCTTTGCTGCTAGCGGGACTTAGCGGGAGCGCTGGCGGAGGCGCTGCATGTCCAAGATCACGACGGCGCGGGCTTCGAGGCGCAGCCAACCGCGCTGGACGAACTCGGCCAGAGCCTTGTTGACGGTTTCGCGGGACGCGCCGACGAGCTGGGCCAGCTCTTCCTGGGTGAGCTCGTGTGCCACGAGAACGCCGTCGGTGGCAGGGCGGCCGAAGCGGTCGGCGAGGTCCAGGAGGGCCTTGGCCACGCGGCCGGGCACGTCAGAGAAGACCAGGTCGGAGAGAGAGTCGTTGGTGCGGCGGAGGCGGCGGGCCAACGCCTGCAGCAGCTGGGCCGAGACCTCCGGACGGGTCCGCAGCAGGGAGTTCAGGCTCTCGTTCTTGAGGCCGGCCAGGCGGGTCTCCGAGACGGCGGTGGCCGTGGCGGTGCGCGGACTCGGGTCGAACAGGGCCATCTCGCCGAAGAGCTCACCGGGGCCGAGGATGGCCAGCAGGGATTCGCGGCCGTCGGGGGAGGTGCGGCCGAGCTTCACCTTGCCGGAGACGATGAAGTAGAGCTGGTCACCCTGGTCGCCCTCACGGAAGACGGATGCACCGCGGGACAGGTCGACTTCGGTCAGTTCGTCCGTCAGCAGGCGGAACGCGTCGTCGTCCAGCGTGGCGAAAAGGGGTGCGCGTCGCAATACCTCGATGTCCATGAATTCTCCTGAGTAAAAGTGTCGTCTGGGGCGCTTGTGCCATTGTTTCAGAATTTTCAACGTTCTGTGACGTACTTGGCAGCTGAAACGCCCTAAAAGACGCCGCGAGACCAGCGCAGGCCCCACGCATCCACGGCAATTTGTCAGACTTCACCAGTAGAATCGGGGCTTAGCTGCTTATGAGGAGACCCGGTGTTTGGCCTGACCGTTCTGGACCTTGCGTTGATACTCACGCTTTTGTCCTATCTTATCTACGGCCTGCGCAACGGCTTCCTGGTGACCGTCGGCGGCCTGGCCGGCTTCACTGCGGGCGCGGTGGCCGCATTCCTCTCCGTTCCGCTGGTCAGTGACTTCGTCGAGGACAGTGGGTGGCGCCTGACCGCCATCATCGGCACAGCCGTCCTTCTGGTGGTCCTCGGCAACGCGCTCGGAACAATGATCGGGCGCAGTATCCGCAGCGCCGTCCGCATGCGGCCGCTCCGGGCTGTGGACAGACTCGTTGGCGGGGCCGTCAATCTGGTCGTGTCCGCGCTGGTCATGTCCATGCTGGCTTTCAGTATCAGCGCACTTGGTGTGCCCTTCGTCTCGCAGCAGCTGGCCGAGTCCAAGGTGATCCGTTTCATAGACGGACTGACGCCCAACCCGGTCAAATCCGCGATGGCGCAGCTGCGCTCGGCGGTTATTGGTGACGGCATCCCGACTCTCTTTGAGGGCATTGGCCAGGACCAGCAGCAGGTTCCGGCCCCGAACGCCAGCACGGACACACCGGCCCTGAACAGGGCAGCCGGTTCGGTCCTGAAGATCGCGGGAACCGCGTTCCAGTGCGGGCAGAACCAGACCGGAACAGGCTTCGTGGTGTCATCAGGTCGCGTGGTGACCAACGCGCACGTCGTTGCGGGTGTGTCGCAGCCCGTTGTGGAGGTCCCAGGTGGCGGCGCCATGCCGGGCCGGGTGGTCTACTTTGACAGCAAGCGTGACCTCGCAGTCCTGGCGGTGGACGGACTGCCTACCGAGGCGCTGCCGCTGAGTCCTGACCTGCCCGCGGGAACCGCCGCCGCGTTTGCGGGCTACCCGCATGGCGGCCCCTACCAGTCCAAGCCGGCAACTGTGCAGGGCATTTCCACAGTGCTGGTGCCGGACATCTATGGCAACAACCCTGTTCCCGACGAGGTGTACAAGCTCGCCGGCGACGTCCAGCCCGGCAACTCCGGCGGGCCCCTGCTCACCACCAACGGGGAGGTGGCAGGCGTCATCTTCGCGAAGACAACATCCAACGCAGCCCTGGGCTTCGCGATTCCGATGATTGACCTCCGGCCGGTGGCAGCAGAGGCACCGAGCCTGTCCAGCCCCGTGTCGTCGGGGCAGTGCATCCAGCAGTAGCGGCATCCGGCAATCGGGCATTCAGCGGGAGGACCACCCGGTTACAGCCAGTCCAGGCTCTGGCCGTGCGGGCCGGTGATGGCCACCGGCTGCCCGTTGTGTAGCAGCAGGAAGTTGCCACGGAGCCGGCCGGGATCCATCTCGGGAACAACCACGGAACCGTCCTCCTGAATGATCACGGTCTCGCCCTCGTTGGACAGCCAGTGGCAACTCCGGTCCCGCGCAAGGCTCTGTATGGTGGCCCGGAACCTGGCGCGCCCGTCAGCGCTGACATAGCCCATGACGGCACTGTGGAACACCACCAGTGCGGCGTCGGGAGGGGCCTGCTCGGCCAGCGACAGCAGCTGTTCGTTGAGGTCGCCGGCAACGAGTAAAGGCGGATCCTGGCGCGCAACAGCAATGGCCCGGCGCAGCCGCTCACGGCGAAACTCCTGCTCCGGCCAGATCAGTGCCTCAAGCCAGGTGACGTCGTCGGGATTCCGTACGTCCAGTGGATTGAGGTCGATCCCGGCCCGCCACTCCACAGAGGGCAAGCTGTCCGGCAGGGGAACCGGGCCCGCTGTCCTGCAGCGCAGGACGGGAGGCTCCGGCACTTCGCCGGACCCGGCGTGCAGTTCGGCGGACGCGCCGGGATCCAGCCGCGTGACTGTGGCGCCGTCGTCGAACTCGTAGCTGTAGCGGTCCGGGAACAGGGCCAACCCGGCGGAGGCGCCCACCTCGATCAGCGCGAGCGGCCGGGCCTCGGCGGCCGCGATGGCCTCGAGCGACGGAAGCAAGGTGGCACAGCGGCCCACCTCATTTGTCTGCGTGGCGCGGGACATGACGGTGCGCGAGACCTCGGCCCAGTGCTCGTCCAGGAAGGCCCGGAACTCCGGGTACGCGGAGACCTTGGCGCCGAGTAAGCGGGCGGCGGCGAGCATCAGCAGGGGCTGGCGCTTGTTGTACGGCCAGCGGTCGATCCGGGCGATCAGCTCAGGATCGTTGGCGATGTGCAGCGACCAGTTCGCATAGCAGGGCGAGGAACCGGGGGCATCAACAGTGCCGAAATGCCGGTACCACTCTGCGGTGCCGAGGGCCGCCGCCGTCATGGTCAGGCCTTGCCGGCATTCAGGTCGGCGAGGTACTCCACGGCGAACCGGTAGCCCAGAACCCCGGCACCGGCGATCACGGCCTTGCTGATGTCGGAGAGGTAGGAGTGGTGGCGGAATTCCTCGCGGGCGTGCACGTTGGTGATGTGGACTTCCACTGCGGGGACCTGGACGGCGGAGATCGCGTCCCGGATGGCCACAGAGGTGTGGGTGTAGGCCCCGGCGTTCAGGACGATGCCGATGGCCTTGCCGCGGGCGGCGTGGATGGCGTCCACCAGCGCGCCCTCATGGTTGGACTGGAAGCACTCGACGTCGAGCCCGAGGGCGGCGGCAGTGTCCTTGGCGAGCTGCTCGACGTCGGCCAGCGTGGCTGTGCCGTACTTTTCCGGCTCGCGGGTGCCGAGGAGGTTCAGGTTGGGGCCGTTGAGGACGAGGATGGTGCCGCGGCCGGCTTCGGTGGCGGAGGGGGCTTCAGTCATGCCTGCAAATCTATCGCGTCGGGTTGCCGGGCTCCGAGGGCGAGGCTTTCGTTACGGAAAACGCGGCGTCCCGCACCGCCGGCTGGAGGGCCGGCGGTGCGGGGCTTAAGTTCGCGTTTCTAGAGGGCCGTGACCTTCAGCACCAGCGCGTGCTCCGGGTTGAGGCTGGGCATCGGGAGCCCCACCTCGGCCAGGAAGCGGCCGCTGGCCTCCGCGCCGGAAGCCAGCCATGCCGGCGGCTGGACCTGGGTGAAGGTGTGGCCGTAATCGGCGTCCACCGGGGCCGGGAAGATGGCCTCCACCCGGTAGCGGCAATCCGCCTCGAGCCCTGGCAGGGCGACCCGTCCCAGCTGCTCGGCGAACGAGGTGCGCGTGCTCACCAGGGCGAACAGCGCCGCCGTCGTGCCCGCAGCAAGGGCAACGGCACCGGGACCGGAACCAGCAGCGGAACCGGCCACCACACCGTGGAGCATGAGCGACTCGTCGGGCACGTCGGCCCGGACCATCCGGCCGCTGTGGATCAGCCCGCGGTGCTCCTTGTACAGCTCGATGAAGCGCCTGAGCTCCTCACGCTGCTCTCCCTGGACCTCCCGGACATCCCATTCCATCCCGAAGTGGCCGAACAGCGCGGTGATGGCGCGGAAGGACAGGTCGTGGGTGCGGGCGGTGGTGTGCGACGTGGTGGGGCCGATGTGGCCGCCCACCATTTCAGGCGGAACCACGACGCCGGTCCACCGCTGGATGGTCTGCCGCTCCAGGGCGTCGTTGCAGTCCGAACCCCAGATACGGTCGGTGCGTTCGAGGATGCCGAGGTCCACGCGTGCCCCGCCGGAGGAGCAGCTTTCAATTTCGACGCCGGGATGGGCCTTACGGAGCTCATCGAACAGGCGGTAGGCGGCAAGGGTCTGTTCGTGGACAGAGGAGCGTCCGGCGTGGCCGTGTTCGGTGAGGTCCCGGTTCTGGTCCCACTTCAGGTAGCTGATGTTGTTTTCGCGCAGGAGGGCGTTGATCCGGTCAAAGATGTACTCCCATGCCTCCGGGTTCACCAGGTCGATGATGTGCTGGTTCCGCCAGGCCAGGGGCAGGCGTCCGCCGTCCTTGTGCGAGGCGGCGGCCGGTCCAACGATCCAGTCCGGATGCGCCCGTGCCACGTCCGAGTTGAGGTTGATCATCTCGGGTTCCACCCACAGGCCGAACTCCATGCCCCTGGACGTGACGGCGTCGATGAGCGGTGTCAGCCCGTCGGGCCAGAGCGTCTCGTCCACGAACCAGTCCCCGAGGCCGGCCGTGTCGTCGCGGCGGCCGCGGAACCAGCCGTCGTCGAGGACGAAGCGCTCCACGCCGAGGTCTGCGGCAGAGTCCGCGAGTTCGATCAGGGTATCCAGGTTGTGGTCGAAGTAGACGGCTTCCCACGTGTTGAGCACCACGGGGCGCGGCTTTCCGCCGCCCGCGGCCGGGAGCACGTGGTGCGGGCGCGAGCGGAACCAGCTGTAGAAAGCCTCGCTGATGCCATCCAGGCCGCGGTCCGAGTAGGCGGCGTAGAGCTTGGGGGTGGAGTAGCTTCCGCCGGGCTGGAGGATGACCTCGGCCGGGCCCAGCAGTTCAGAGCCGCCGATCATGGTGCGCCCGTCGGCGAGGGTGTCCGCGAACTGTTCGTGGTTGCCGCTCCAGGCCAGGTGCGTGGCCCAGACCCGGCCGTGGCGGTTGCCGAAGCCGGCGGTGCCGGCCGCGAACAGCAGGGAGGAGTCGTGCCCGGTACGGCCGTGCCGGCCGGTCCGCACCCAGGTGCCCTGCTGGATGGGGCGGCGCTGCGGGTGCCGTTCCCGGCACCAGCGCCCGGTCAGGTCGAGGAGTTCGACGGCGTCTGGAGCCACCGGGAGGACGGCGGCCAGTTCGTCGAGCTGGAACGGCGTGGTTCCGGTGTTCGTGACGGTGTGCTGCAGTTCCAGCAGACCGCCGTCGTGCAGGGTGAGCGTGGATTCCACGGTGATGCCGGCGTCGGCATCCTGCTGGACGACGACGGCGGAGCGGCCGTTGACTGTGGCGCGCACGGCGCGCAGGCGAACGGAGAAGTCGAGTCCGGAGAGGCCGTCGGCAATCCGGTGCCCGCGCAGGCCCGGCCGCCCGCGCCAGCTGGAGGACGCCTGGGGGAGCAGCCCGGCCGGCACGGTGGCGTCGATGGCGGAGTTGGGGATGGCCTCCGTGAGGATGGACAGGTCAGGGAGTTCACTGCCAAGGTCGGCACCCCAGTGGATGACCTCGGCCTCCCCGCTGCTGAAGCTGATCGCCAGGCTGGTGCCGGCGGAACGGAGGTGCAGGGGATCCATAGGTAAGTCTCTTTCGTGATGAGCAGATAGGTATGAGGGGTGCTGCGGGGCCGGGCGCGGTGTGCGCGATCCCGGCCCCGCAGGTGTGGATGCCTGGACTTTGATTTTCGCCCAGTTCCGGCCCTACTTGAAGAGGGCGTTGACCTGGTTGTTCGCTTCGGTCAGGGAACTGGCGGGCTGCTTGCCGGATACCACGGCGTCCATGGCAGGTTCCATGATGCCCTTGACCTTGGCGGTGTTGTCAGTGATGGGGTACAGGAACGTGGTCTTGTTCTTCACCTGCTCGGTGAAGGCCGTGACGTCAACGCCCTTGGCCTTGAACGCTGCAGCGGCCTTGTCAGACGAGGCCTTGAGGGCCGGGAAGACCACAGCCTTGGACGCAACGACGTCCTGGCACGGTGCCGAGGCGAGGTATTCCACCCACTTGATGGCTGCATCCTTCTTCTTGGTTCCGGCCCAGATCGAGTCGGCCAGGCCGTTGAACATGGACGCGCGCTTGCCCTCCGGGCCCGTCGGAGTGGGGGCGATGCCCACCTCGATGCCCTTGTAGCCCGTGTACTGGCCGATCATCCATGAGCCGTGGGCGTTGATGGCGGACTTGCCGGCAGCGAAGGTATCTGCCATGGCTGCGCCGACGGTGGACTCGAGTTTGGGCATGTAGCCCTTCTTTACCAGTCCGGCGAACCAGTCGATGGAGGCCTGGAACTTGGGGTCGTCGTAGTTGTAGTGCGTGCCCCACGGGTTCTTGTCGGTGTGGGACCAGCCGGTGGTGTTGGTGAAGTAGCTCCACTCCGTCTGGCCTGAGGAGTCGCCGCCGCCGTTGAGTCCCAGGCCGTAGACGGCCACGTTGTTCTTGTCGAAGCCGGCTTCGTCCCCGCGCTTGCCGCTCTTGTCAACGGTCAGGTGGGCGATGACTTTCTCGTACGTTCCGCCGTCCTGCGGGTTCCAGGTCAGGTTCTTCATCTGGTCCTCGGAGATGCCGGCCTTGGCGAGCATCGCCTTGTTGTAGAAGAGCCCGATGGTGTCCCAGTCCTTCGGCAGGCCGTAGCGCTTGCCGTCCTGGCCCACCCACAGGTCCGCGAGGCCCTCGTTGTAGGCGGCCAGGTCAACGTTGTCCTTCTTGACGGCGTCGTCGATGGGCAGCAGCTGCTTGTTCTCGGCGAGTTCGCCGTAGCGCCCGAGGTGGTTGGTGAAGACGTCGGGGGCCGTGCCGCCGACAAACCCGTTGGTGAGGGTGCTCCAGTAGTCGTCCCACCCGCGCTGGGTGATCTTGACCTTGATGTCGGGATTGGCCTTGGTGAAGTCGTCGGCGCACTGCTGGTACGCGGGAAGCTGGTTGGCGTCCCAGAGCCAGTAGCTGATCTCGCCCTTGGCCGATTCTGCAGAGGATCCTGAGCCGCCGCAGGCGGAGAGGGAGAGGGCCATGGCCGCGGCGACGGCGACGGTGCCGAGGGATTTCTTCATTGTTTTCTTTCCGTTCGGGATGGGGTGGAGAGAGGAGGGAGCGGGGGAGCTTACTTGATTCCGGAGAATCCGATGGAGTTGACGATCTTCCTGCCGAAAGCGGCGAAGAGGACCAGGACAGGCAGCGCCGAGACCAGGGTTGCGGCCATGAGGCCGGACCAGTCCGGGGCCCCCTGCGGCGACTGCGATTTGAAGACGCCGAGCCCCACCTGGAGGACACGTACCTCGTCCTGGGATCCGACCAGCAGGGGCCAGAAGTACTCGTTCCACTGGCCGATAAAGGTCAGCAGGGCAAGGGTGGCGATGGGTGCTGCGGCGTTGGGGAGAACGATCTGGAAGAAGATGCGCAGGTGCTTGGCGCCGTCGAGCATGGCTGCCTCCTCTACTTCACGGGACATGTTCAGGAAGAACTGCCGGAGGAAGAAGATGGCGAAGGGTGTCATGAAGACGTACGGCAGGACCATTCCGAGCATGGTGTTGAGCAGGTCCAGGTTCTTGATCAGGAGGAAGTTGGGCAGCGCGGTGAAGATCGGCGGGACCAGCATGGTGCCCAGGAACAGGCTGAATACAGCGTTCCGGCCCTTCCAGCGCAGCCGGGCAAAGGCGTAGGCAGCCATGGCGCTGAAGAACACTGCCCCGGCGGTGGTGATGGAGGAGAAGACGATCGAGTTCCGCAGGTACAGCCAGAAGTCGATGGCGGCACCGGAACCGCCCTCCGTGACGGCGTCGGCAGGGCTCTGCAGCCCGAAGACGCGCATGAAGGCGCCAACGGTGAAGTCTGCCGGAAGCAGGCTGGCCGACTGCGTAGCCAGCGCTCCGTTGGTGGACAGCGCGGTGCGGAACACCCAGAGGAACGGGAGCACCGAGACGGCGATGGCGAGGGCCAGCAGGGCCCAGGCCCAGGCGCGGCGGGCGTTGAAAGGACGACGGCGGGTGGTTGCCGGGCGGCGGGCGGCGGCCGGCTGCGGCGCGCGGCTGGTGGTGGTGGTCATGCGGGACTCCTTAGTCCAGGTCCGACTCGTTGCCCTTGAGGAACTTCATTTGAATGAAGGCAACGAGGGCGAGGATGAGGAAGAGGATGACGGCGATGGCGGATCCGTAGCCGAAATCCGACTCGGTGAAGGCGCGCTGGTAGATGTAGTACTGGATCACGCGGGTGGCGTTTACCGGTCCGCCCTGCGTGGTCACTGCCACGGTGTCGAAGACCTGGAAGGAACCGATCACGGTGACGACGAGCACCAGGACCAGAACCGGGCGAAGCAGCGGCATGGTGATCTTCCGGAAGGTCTGGAACGGTGACGCGCCGTCCAGTTTGGCCACCTCGTAGAGGTGCTGCGGGATGGACTGGAGGCCGGCGAAGATCAGCAGGGCGGTGTAGCCCATGTGCCGCCACGTGTTGATCAGGGCCTGCGTGGGAATAGCCCACTCCTCGCTGCCGAAGAATGCGACGCGGGGGAGGCCTGCCCATTCGATGAACTGGTTCACGATGCCGATCTGGTAGTCCAGCATCCAGAACCAGAGCAGGGCCGCGATGACATTCGACATCAGGTAGGGCAGGAGCAGGGCGCCCCGGACCAGAGTGGATTTGGCTACCCTGTCCATCAGGAGGGCCAGACCGAGGGCCAGTGCCGTCTGGAGCACGATGTTCATGAGGACGTACTGCCCTGTGACGGCCAGGGAATTCCAGAACAGCGGATCCTTCGCAATCGCCGCGTAGTTGTCCAGGCCCACCCACTCCGGGTCGCCGAGGATGTTGTATTCCGTGAAGCTCAGGTAGATCCCCCGGATGGTGGGCACTACGTAGAAGAGGACGAAGCCGATCATTGCCGGGGCGATGAAGAAGAGGGCGATCTTGAGGTCGCCATACCGGCGGATGCCGCCTCGGCGGATCCTGCCGGACCGCGCCGGACGCTGATCGCTCCTGGCTGCAGGGTTCTTAGTGAGGGTGGTCATCATCGACCCTTCCTGGGTGTGTGATGGAACTAACAATCGCCAACGAATCTACACGAGTAGATAAGAGAGCGCAAGGAATATTTCGGCATGATTACTGGACCAAATTTCTCCAGCGTTGTAGACATTGACTCGAGTAGATTCCGATGCAAGACTGTGGCGCAAACAAGTGCGCGCACCGGAAGACGGTGCCGACCAGGCCTAGGAAGGCAGGAACAATGACGTTTTCAATCGGTGTAGTCGGGGTGGGGCAGTTCGGTGGCCAGTTCGCCCATCTCTTCAACCTCCACCCCGGGGTCAGCGAGGTCTTCGTCGTGGACGAGCGGGCGGACCGCGCGGCCGAGGCGGTCGCTCAGTATGGCCTTGCCGGGTCCATTGGCACCTTCGATGAGCTGCTGGCGTCCGACGTCGACGCCGTCGCCATCTTCACTCAGCGGTGGACCCACGGGCCGCTGGTTCAGCGAGCCCTCCTGGCCGGAAAGCATGTCTACTCGGCCGTGCCCATGGCCGTCACCGAGGACGAGATCGCGAAAATCATCGACGCCGTCCGTGAGACCGGCAACGTCTACATGATGGGTGAGACCAGCTACTACAACCCGGCCACGGTGTATGCGCGCCAGCAGCACGCGGCCGGCCGGTTCGGAAGGGTGTTCTACTCCGAAGGCGACTACGTTCACGACATGGACCTCGGCTTCTACGACGCCTACCAGTACAGCGGCGGGGAGCGGTGGAAGGAAACTGCCAGCTACCCGCCCATGCTGTACCCCACCCACGCGATCGGCGGCGTCCTCGGCGCCCTGCCGGCGCATGCGGTGAGCGTCAGCTGCGTCGGCGTGAAGGACGACCGCCAGGACGGGGTGTTCGACAAGGACATCAGCATGTTCGGGAACGACTTCTCCAACGCCACGGCCCTTTTTGAACTGAACGACGGCGGTGCCATGCGGACCAACGAGATGCGCCGGGTGGGCTACCCCTCGCACATCCGTGAGTCCCGCTTCCGGTTCTTCGGCACCTTGGCCAGCTTTGAGCAGCTGGCCAAGGTGACGGTGTGGCAGGACAAGGTTAACGTCCACGACATCTCGGAACAGGTGGAGTCCCGGCCCAGCGTGTCCCTGGATGATCCGTCGCTCGCCAATGTGGCCCCCGAACTGCGGGACGCCTTTGTGTCCGGGCTGGCGCCGGTGCATGACAGCGGCAGGCTGCCGGAGGAGTTCCGCGGTGCCCCCAACGGCCACGAAGGCAGCCACCAGTTCCTGGTGGACGACTTTGTCACGGCCGTGAACACGGGGTCCCTGCCGCCGGTCAACGCCTGGACGGCCGCGCGGTTCACCCTGCCCGGCATCGTTGCCCACGAGTCCGCGCGGCGGAACGGCGAACGGTTGCCCATCCGCGACTTCGGCGACGCCCCGGACACGGTTCAGGACGTGCTGTAGCTAGCATGGACACTATGACCATTCCGGCAGCGCCCGCCCCTCGGACCCAGGTGACCCGCAAGGATGTTGCCCGGTACGCCGGGGTGAGCACCGCCGTCGTCAGCTACGTGGTGAATGGCGGGCCGAAGAAGGTGGCACCTGCCACCGAGGCAAAGGTCCAGGAAGCCATCCGGCAGCTGGGCTACCGCCCCAACGCCGCTGCGCGGGCCCTGAAGCTGGGGTCCAGCGAAACGATCGGTTTGGTCATTCCGGACAACAGCAACCCGTTCTTCTCGATGCTTGCCCACGCCGTGGAGGACGCGGCGGGGGCGCTCGGGTACGCCCTGGTCCTGACGAATTCAGACGGCAACCTGGCCAAGGAGCGCCGGAACATCCGGAACCTCGCAGCCCGCCAGGTGGACGGCGTGGTGCTCGCCAGCGTCCTGTTCGAACCTGAGCTGGCCGACCTGGAGGCCGCGGAGATCCCGTCCGTGCTCCTGAGCCACAGCGGGAGCTCCGCCGGGGTCACCACAGTGGGCGTGGACCTGGCTAAGGGAGCCCGCACCGCCGTCGAGCATTTGATCAGCCATGGCCACACCAACATTGGCCTGGCAATGGGCACCACCACCGGCAACGAAGCAGACGCGCGCGAAGAGGGTTGGGTGCAGGCGCTCCGGGATGCGGGCCTGCCGGAGGGCCCCATTGCCCGCAGCGCCTTCACCCGGGTTGGCGGCTACGCGGCAGGGCAGCGGCTTCTGGCGTCGGGGCACCGGCCCACCGCCATCTTCGCCAGCTCCGACATGCAGGCCATCGGCATCCTCCGTGCGCTCCATGAGGCCGGCCTGTCCGTCCCGGGGGACATCGCCCTGGCGTCGTTCGACGGTTCGGAGGACGCCGAATACTCCTGGCCCACGCTGACCACAGTGGAACAGCCCGTGCGCGACATGGCCGAGGCAGCGGTCCGGGCACTGGTCGGAGCGGACCGGGGCGCGCCAGCCCAGCACCGCGTCTTCCCGACGAAGCTCCTGGTCCGACAGTCCTGCGGCTGCCCGTAGGGCTGGCCGACTACACCAGCCGGTGCTCGCTTAGAGCAGCCTGCTCCTAAACCAGTCTCAGCCGGCCCACCCGGTTGCGGAGGATCCGCTGGGCGTCGGGGGACAGGCCGGAATCGCAGATCACCTCGTCGGCTTCCTCGAGCTTGGCGATGGTGCTGATTCCCTGCGTGCCCCACTTGGTATGGTCCGCCAGGACCACCACCTTGCGGGACGCGGCGATGAAAGCTCGGTTGGTTTCCGCCTCCAGCAGGTTCGGCGTGGTGTAGCCGGCATCCGCGTCCATGCCGTGCACCCCGAGGAACAGCAGGTCCAGATGGAGCTGGCGGAGCGCCGCCGTCGCGATGGGACCCACGAGGGCGTCCGACGGCGTGCGCTCGCCGCCGATGAGGATCACGGTGGAGGCGTGGCGCCCGGACCCCGCCGCGGAGGCATGGTGGAAGAGGTCGGCGATCTTCACCGAATTGGTCACCGCGGTGATCCGGGGGCCGTTGGCGAGTTCCTTGGCCAGCGCCCAGGTGGTGGTGCCCGCGCTCATGGCCACCGCCATGCCCTCATGGACCAGGGCTGCGGCTTCCAGAGCAATGGCGCGTTTCTGCGCCGTCAGCTGGGTGGACTTCAGCTCGAACCCGGGCTCATGCGTGCTGGCATCCCCGGGGAGCTTGGCGCCGCCATGGATCCGCTCAACCTGGCCGCTCTCCTCCAGCATCTCAATGTCGCGACGCACCGTCATCAGGGACACGCCCAGCTGCTGGGCCAGATCGGACACGCGGACCACCCGCTCGCGGCGGACGGCGTCCACTATGGACTGGTGGCGGGCCGCGGGAAGCATCGGGATCCTTTCAGTGGGTGAAACCTGGTACTGCCCATCATCGCCTAGCCCTTGCTGGAACCAAGAGTCAGGCCGGCAACAAACTGCCGCTGCAGGAGCAGGTAAACGATCAGGGTGGGAATGACCGTGATGACGGCGCCGGCCGCCAGCAGGTTGTAGTTGTTCAGGAACTCGCCCTGGAGGTTGTTGATCGCGGTGGTGACGGGGAGCCGGTCGCCGCTCTGGATGAACAGCAGGGGCCAGAAGAAGTCGTTGTAGATGAAGATGACTTCCAGGGTTGCCAGGGCGGCGAAAGCCGGCCGGCACAGCGGCATGATGATCTCCCGGTACTGGCGCCAGATCCCGGCTCCGTCCACGAGTGCGGCCTCGGTCAGGTCCGCGGAGAGCGCCTTCATGTAGTTGGACAGCACGAAGGTGCAGAATCCCATCTGGAACGCCATGTTCACGGCAATGACGATGATGTACGTGTTCAGCATGTTGCCCGAGTCGCTGAAGGAGTATGGCACCTGAAAGTGCTTGGCCATCTCGAACAGCGGCGCCGCCAGCACTTGGGGCGGCAGCAGGTTCCCTGCCGTGAACATGATGAGCAGCGTGACGTTGAACTTCCAGCTGACCCGGCTGACGGCGAACGCCATCATGGACGCGAAGAAGAGCACCAGCAGTACCGCGGGGACGCAGATGATCACCGAGTTCCAGAGGTATTTGGCGAAGCCGCCCTGGGACCAGGCCTGGATGAAGTTGTCGAAGTTGAAGTCGCCGGCCAGGCTGAAGTAGCCGTGCTCGTTGGTGGAGGCGATCGGCCGCAGGGCGGTGAACACGGCCCAGACCAGGGGAATCAGCCACATGACCGCCATGGCCGTCAGGAAGATATGCGTGCCGTAATGCCGCTTCGGCTTGCTGCCGGAGCGTCCAGATTTCCCGGTCATGGCCCTGCCGGGGGAGACGGCGGCGCTCATGACCTTTTCTCCTTGCCGAAGGTGCGGCTGACGTAGAACACGATGGGCACGAGGGAGATGACCAGCAGGACCACGGCAAGTGCGGATCCGACGCCGATCACCTGGCCTTCGCCCACGAGGTTCTGGATTACCAGGGCGCTGAGGAGCTCCAGGCCGTTGGTGCCGCGGTTGATGACGTAGACGACGTCGAACGCCCGCAGCGACTCGATGATGGTGATGACGACGATGACGATGTTGATGGGTCGCATGGCCGGGAACACCACGCGGAAGAAGGTCTGCGCCGCGTTGGCGCCGTCGATGGCGGCGGCTTCCTTCAGGCTGGGGTCCACGCCCTTGAGGCCCGCCAGGTAGAGCAGCATGACGTAGCCCGCGTGCCGCCACGTGGCGGCGATCATGGCTGCCCAGATGTTTATCGAGGAGTCGCCGAACCAGTCAACGGCCTGCTGCGTTCCCGAGGTTCCGAGCAGAAAGTTCAGCAGGCCGTTGTCACGCTGGTAGAACAGCTGCCAGATGATGCCGATCAGTGCCAGCGACAGCATCACCGGCGTGAAGAAAATGCTCTGGTAGATCCTGCTGCCGCGGATCTGCTGGTCCAGCAGCACTGCCAGCAGCAGGCCCAGCGGGGTGGCCACCAGGGCCAGGAACGCCAGCCACAGCATGTTGTGCTGGATGGCGGGCCAGAACGGCGGGTAGTCCTGCGAGATGTACTGATAATTATCGGCGCCTGCCGGCCTGATGTCGCCCAGCGCCAGCCCGTTCCAGCGCGTGAAGCTCAGCCCGACGGACATCACCGTGGGCAGCCAGATGAAAACCAGTTGGATCAGGGTGGGAATGCCCACCATGAGGGACAGGACCGCCTTGTCCCGTTTGGAGAGCCGGCGGACCTTTCCGCTGCGGACCTGCTTCGCCGGCGCCCCGGACGGAGCCCGGGACTCCGGCGGGACCAGGTCTCTTGCTGTAGCGCTCATGGCCGTCCTCGGACTGCTACTGGGCCGCGTACAGTGATTTGGCCTGCGCCTCAAGATTTTTGACGTCCATCTTGCCGTTCTTGAGGAAGGTCTGCAGGGCCGGGATCATGACGTTGTTGGCCATGGCGGGCAGGGCGTCCCGGTCGAAGAACTGGCTGATCGACTTCGCCTGCGCGATGGTGTCCGCGCATTTCTTGTTCAGCGGCGTGAACTTGGAAGTGTCCGCACCCTTGGCCGTGACGATGTTGGAGGCGTCCACCGAGGCGTAGGCGTCCTGGCCCTCGGGGGTGCCGATGAATTCCATGAACTGGTGCGCGGCCGCGTTCCCGCCGCCTTTGGTGGAGAGCAGCAGCCCGTCGATGGGTGCCTCCACTGCATCCCTGCCCTCGGTGGCGATCTCCGGGAACGCGAAGAAATCGATGTCCTTCAAGACCGCCGGATCGGTGAACTGCTGCGTGACGAACGAGCCGAGCAGGTACATGCCTGTCTTCTTGGCAGCCAGCGCCCTCGCCGCGTCCTGCCAGGTCTGGCCGAGCGCCGCAGGATCCTGGAAGGGCAGCAGCGCGGACCAGGTGTCGAAGACGTCGGTCACCTTCTTCTGGTCCCAGGACTCCTTGTGGGCGCACAGGTCCACGTGGAACTGGTAGCCGTTGAGGCGCATGTTGATGTAGTCGAACGTGCCCATGGCGGGCCAGCCGTCCTTGTCCGCAAAACCGATCGGGATGATGCCGTCGGCCTTCATCCTGGCCGCCAGGGCCTTAAGGGCATCGAAGGTTTCCGGCACCTCGTAACCCTTGTCGGCCCACACGCTCTTCCGGTAGAAGAAACCCCACGGATAGTTGTAGTTGGGGACGAAGTACATCTTCCCGTCCGGGCCGGTGGACGCCTTCTTCAGGGCGTCCGAGAAGTTGCCCCCGATTTTGGCCCAGACGTCATCAGCCGGTGCCAGAAGCCCCTTGCTGGCATAGAACTGCATTCTGTAGCCCGCGAACCAGGTAAAGGCGTCGTCCGGCGAGCCCTGCAGGTACGAGTTGATCTTGTTCTGGAAGTCGTTGTGCGGCACCACGTTGGTGCGGACCGTCTTGCCCGTCTTCTGGGTGAAGGCATCGGTGACTGCCTGGTAGGCCTTCTTGGGAACTTCGTCGGAGGAACCTGAGCCGAATGACAGGCCGGAGGATTCCGAGCCTCCGGCGGACGGGCCGCTGCCGCCGGTGCACGCCGCCACCAGCGGCACGCCCGCCAGGCCGGCTGCACTCACGCCGATAGTTTTGAGGAATGTCCGCCGGACCGGGCCGGCGCTGGTAGACGCTTCCGGATGTGCTGCCATGATCTCTCCCGGGGAAGTGGAGCTTTGTGACATGTGTCACATACCACGACTATAACCTCGCAAAAGGGAACAGGAAAGATCGTTAAATAACACGCGGTCTCCGGCGGCGGGACCACGGCTGGTCAGCAAAAGCAGGGCCCGCCCGGCGCTGAACTGCGCTCCGGGCGGGCCCTCGTTGGGTTCCGCTACTTCTTCAGGGATGCGGCGATCTGCTGCATGACGGTGTTGTCGGCGAGCGTGGTGGCGTCTCCGACGTCGCGGCCCTCGGCAACGTCCTTGAGGAGGCGGCGCATGATCTTGCCGGAGCGGGTCTTGGGCAGTTCGGGCACCACCAGGATGGTCTTCGGCTTGGCGATCGGGCCGATTTCCTTGCCGACGTGGTTGCGGAGGTCCTGGACGATCTCGTCCCCGGAGTCCACCGCATCCCCGCGGAGGATGACGAACGCGACGACGGCCTGGCCGGTGGTTTCGTCCGTGGCACCCACGACGGCGGCCTCCGCCACGGCCGGGTGGCTCACCAGGGCGGATTCGATTTCCGTGGTGGAGAGCCGGTGCCCGGAGACGTTCATGACGTCGTCCACGCGGCCCAGGAGCCAGATGTCGCCGTCCTCGTCCTTCTTCGCGCCGTCCCCGGCGAAGTACATGGTTTCGAAGCGGGACCAGTAGGTGTCCTTGAACCGTTCGGGGTCGCCCCAGATGCCGCGGAGCATGGCCGGCCAGGGTTCGCGGATCACGAGGAAGCCGCCGTGCCCGTCGGGCACGGAGGCGCCGTTCTCGTCCACGACGTCAACGGCGATGCCGGGCAGCGGCACCTGCGCGGAGCCGGGCTTGGTCTCCGTGACGCCGGGCAGCGGGGCGATCATCTGCGCGCCGGTTTCGGTCTGCCACCAGGTGTCCACGATCGGGGCTTTGTTGCCGCCGATGACGTCCCGGTACCACATCCAGGCCTCGGGGTTGATGGGTTCGCCCACGGAGCCCAGGACCCGGATGGAGGAGAGGTCGTATTTGTCCGGAATGTCCCGGCCCCACTTCATGAACGTGCGGATCGCGGTGGGGGCGGTGTAGAGGATGGAGACTTTGTACTTTTCCACGATCTCCCACCAGCGGCCCTGGTGCGGGGAGTCCGGGGTTCCTTCGTACATGACCTGGGTGGCCCCGTTGATGAGCGGCGCGTAGGCGACGTAGGAGTGGCCGGTGACCCATCCGACGTCGGCCGTGCACCAGTACACGTCCGTTTCGGGGTGCAGATCGAAGACGGCTTTGTGGGTGTAGGCCGTCTGGGTGAGGTAGCCGCCGGTGGTGTGCAGGATGCCTTTGGGCTTTCCGGTGGTGCCGGAGGTGTAGAGGATGAACAGCGGGTGTTCTGAGTCGTGCCCGACGGCGGTGTGCTCGGCGGAGGCTGCCCCGACGGTGTCCGCCCACCAGTGGTCCCGGCCCTCGTGCCAGTCGACGTCCTGGCCGTTGCGCTTGACCACCACGACGTTCTGCACGGTGTGGCCCTCCTGCTCGAGGGCGGCGTCGACGGCGGTCTTCAGGGCGCTGGGCTTGCCGCGCCGGTAGGTGCCGTCCGCGGTGACCACAAGCTTGGCTTCGGCGTCCTCGATCCGGGACCGGAGCGCGTCGGCGGAGAACCCGCCGAACACCACCGAGTGCACCGCGCCGATCCGGGCGCAGGCGAGCAGTGTGATCACGGCCTCGGGGATCATGGGCAGGTAGACGGCGACGCGGTCGCCCTTGGCCACGCCGAGGGACTCGAACGCGTTCGCGGCCTTCTTCACTTCCTCGGTCAGCTCCGCGTAGGTGTAGGAGCGGGAATCGCCCGGCTCGCCCTCGAAGTGGATGGCGACCCGGTCGCCGAGGCCGTTCTCCACGTGCCGGTCCAGGGCGTTGTACGCGGCGTTGACCTCCCCGCCGACGAACCACTTGGCGAACGGCGGGTTGGACCAGTCGAGGGCCTCGGTGAAGTCCTTGTTCCAGGTCAGCAGTTCGCGGGCCTGCTTGGCCCAGAACGCGGGCCGGTCCGCTGCTGCTTCTGCGTAGACTTCGGCGCCCACCACGGCGTTGGCGGCGAACTCCTCGGAAGGGGCAAACTTGCGGTTCTCATGCAGCAGGTTTTCAAGAGCATCGCCCTGCTGGCTGGGGGTGGCAGCGGTGGCCGTCGTCGAGCCGGGGGTGTCCTGGGACATGGTGAACCTCATCATTCATCGATCTTTCCTGCGCGGTGCGCCGGTCCCGGCCACTGCCCCGCCGCTGCACGGCGTCGGGCAACGGCCCGTCACGGATAAACCGCAAAGAGCTGTTCCGAGACCAGACTAGCGCGTCAGGCATCTGCGCGTGGGCCGCGTCACTTTAGGAGCCGCGAGCGGTGCCCATTTAGCGGTGAATGGTTCTGTGGGCGACCTGTGCCGCTTCTGTGAGCGCGCCGCACTGCGGCCAGTCAGCTAGTGAAGCACCCTCCACTTGGCTAGGCTGAGATGGACTCGTGACAGGGGCCGGAGGCAGCCAGACCGCTTGTGGTCAGGTTCCGGCCGTAGGGCGGAACCACGCAGCGGACACCCGTCCGGGCGCCGCCACGCTAAGGAGAACAGAATGAATCAGCAAAGCCAGGGCCAGCCGGGCCCGGCCCGGCAGGACCCAGCCCAGCCGGGCCAGGGCCAGGCACCGCTTGGGGCGGGACTGTCCGGGCGGCCGGAAGCGCACAATGCGGCGCCGAATTTCATGAAGCAGCAGGGCGTGCGGAATGAGGCCGTTGCCGGACCTTTCACCGTCCGGGACCTGACCGTCTTCGCGGCCACCCTCGTCCTCTTTATCGCATCGCTGATTCCGATGTTCGCTGTGCGCTACAACCTGTGGAACCTCGGAAGCCTATTCTTCCTGGGGCTCGGCGTGGTTCTGCCGCTCATTGTTGCGGCGTTGTTTGTGGCCCGCCGGCTCGCCCCCGACACGAAGGTCCGCATCGGATCCCTTTCGGTGGACCAGTTCGGTTCCGTGGTGGCCTCGTTCGCGGTGGCCTTCTTCTTCCTGTCCGTTGCCGGCGCCTACACGCCCAGCCTGCTCGTGGGTCTGATCGGCTCCCTCGTGCTGCTGGCCGCCACAGTGCTGGCCCGGTTCATCCCGTTCTTCGCCGGCGACTTCCTGGACCGCTCCGACGTCCCGGCCCACATCATGGCCCGCGACTCAGCCGTTCCCGTGCGCAAGCCCAAAGCACCCAAGGAACCGAAAGCTGCCGCTGCCAAGCCGGGCGCTGTTTCGGGGGGTGCTGGGGCCGGCAGCGCTGCCGCTGGCGCCGCAGTCCCTGCGGGTCCTGAAGCCCGCGGCCCTGTTTCCTCTGGTCAGGTTTCCTCCGGGCATGTTTCCCATGGTGCGACGGCGGTCGGCCAGCCGGCGCAGAGTGCGGCCCCGGCCGGCACCGCCGGTGCCGTAATTCCCGGCGCTACCGCTGACATTTCCGGAACGGCCGGTGCAGCGCCGGCGACCGGGATGTGGCCCGCCGCCAACGCGGCTAGCAGTGCCGCAGCATCGCCGGAAACGGGACCGGCCGCGGTCGTGCCGTCCGCGCAGACGGGGGACGCCGCCGTCGCGCAGGCAGGCGCGGCGCAGAAGAGCGCTGCGCAGACCAGCTCAGTGCCGTCCGCCAAAACCGATGTGGCCGCGCAGCCGGCCACATCGGAGGCCGAGCAGACCCGGTCCGGCGGAGCAACGGTAGCCCCCGCTGCTGGCGCAGGCGCGGCCAGCGCAGGAGCGCCCGCAGCGGAAGCGGCGGCCACGGAGGCGCCCGCACCGGAAGCCCCCGTCGCGGAAGGCAAGTCCGACGCTGCCGCGCGTGAAGCTGCGGAAGAGGCTGCGCGGGCCGCCTCGGCCACGCCTGCCACCGCCGTCCACCCGAGGGTGGATGTGCAGCAGCAGGTGCGGTCGCAGGAACCGATCGGTGCCACCGTCGACCCGGCAAGCCGGCCGGAGGAGTCTGAGCATGAGCAGGTCCACGAGGCCTTCTGGTTCGCAGTCGCCCAGCACCGCACTGCCGTTGATGAGCGCACCGGCGCGCCGCTGTTCGGCATCGAGCCCGGAGGCTGGGTGCTGGCACTGGAGGACCGCGGGGACGAATTCCTGGTCCAGCACACGGACGGCCGGGTGGGCGTCCTGCGCGACCTGAGCAACATCGAGCGCGGCTAGCCGGCCGCCGTGGCCGATTCCGTTTCGCGCCGGCGCGGCATGCCGGGCATCCCGGTGGCACCTGCTTCCGGGGACGCTCCCGCGGGCGCCTCCTGGGAGGCCGCTGCGGATGTGCCCGCCGGGGTTCCTGCGGACATGCCCGCCGGGGTTCCCGCCGAAAGCGGGCCGGCGGCCAGCCCGCCGGCCCGCTCCGGCGAGTCGCAGCTGGCCCTGAAGCGCCGGGCACGCAGGATCAACCGGGCCCTCGCCGAGCAGTACCCATACGCGCACGCCGAGCTCGACTTCCGGAACCCGTTTGAGCTCCTCGTGGCCACGGTGCTCTCCGCGCAGACCACGGACGTGACGGTCAACCTGATCACGCCCCTGCTCTTCTCCCGCTTTCCGGACGCGCGCGCCATGGCGGAAGCGGACACCGCGGAGCTGGAGGCGATCATCAAGCCGACCGGGTTTTTCCGCGCCAAGACGAGGAACCTCCTTGCGCTGGCCAACCGGGTGGTGGACGAGTACGACGGCGTGGTGCCCGGCCGGCTGGAAGACCTGGTGACGTTGCCCGGCGTCGGACGGAAAACCGCGAATGTGGTGCTGGGCAATGCGTTCGGTGTTCCGGGCATTACGGTGGACACCCACTTCGGGCGACTGGCACGGCGCTTCGGCTGGACGGAATCAGACGACCCGGTCCGGATCGAGTCCGACGTGGCGGAGCTGTTTGAGCCCAAGGACTGGACCATGCTGTCCCACCGCGTCGTCTTTCACGGCAGGCGGGTGTGCCACGCCCGCAAGCCGGCCTGCGGGGCCTGCGCCGTGGCCAACTGGTGCCCCAGCTTTGGCTCGGGCGAGACGAACCCCGCCAAGGCCGCGAAACTGCTGAAGTACGAGCTTGCGCCCGGAAGCGAGGAGCTTCTGGCGAGGCTGCTGGCCGAGACCCACCGCGCCGCCGAGATCCGGATGGAATCACAGCGGAGGACTTTATGACAGCGCGCCAGGACCTGGTGGACCTCGTCGAAGCAATCAGGGCGGGAACAGGTCCTGCCCGGAATCCCTACTGGCGCAAGCTGACCGTTGACGAGTCCGTTGCCCGTAAGGCGGCCGTCCTGATCCTTTTCGGCGCCCTGGACGATGTGCCGGCAGCCTCCGGCAAGCCGCTCGTGGCTGCCGACTTGGACGTCCTGCTCCTGGAACGCGCCCATACCCTCGACGACCATCCAGGCCAGGTGGCCTTTCCGGGCGGCGGCATCCACGTGGGGGAAACCCCGGTGGAGGCCGCGCTTCGGGAAGCGGAGGAGGAAACCGGCGTGGACCCCTCAGGCGTCGAAGTGCTGGGTGCCCTGCCGGAACTGGCCCTTCCGCGCGGAAACTTTCTAGTGACCCCTGTGCTGGCCTGGTGGGCCTCGCCGTCGCCGGTCCGGGTGGTGGACTACGGCGAGTCCGCCCAGGTGTTCCGGGTGCCGGTCCGCGACCTGCTGGACCCTGAGAACCGCACCATGGCTGCCGTGACGCGCATGAACCAGACTTTCCAGAGCCCGGCGTTCAACGTGAACAGCCTGGTGGTCTGGGGCTTCACGGGCATGATCCTGAATGAGCTGTTCGACCAGCTCGGCTGGGCCGTCCCCTGGGACAGGACCAGGCTTCACCCGCTGGACCTGTAGGCAGTACTGCTGACTTTGGCCGTTCCGTGGCCGGCGTTTCCGCTGGCTACCCCGCTGGTGTCAGTGCTGCGATTTCCGCAGATCCACCACCTGGCCGGTGGCCGCGTTTTCGCGCAATGCGTTGATGCCGGCCACTACTCCCGAAACGCTCTTGAACCGCGGCGACTCTGCCACGATGTTTCCGTCCCCATCCATGAGACGGAATTTGTAAGACTGATCGCTGTCCTGGTGAACTTCAAACTCGCCCGCCATTGGCGTGGAAACCCCCTGCTGATGCTTCGTCGCACGTGCCGGGCCAACTTATTGCCACTGCCCGGCCACCATAGAGCTTAGTGGCCCACACCACACGAAGCGAGCTACTCGCCGGTACATTACTCAGTACAACCGCATGTTCCGTCTGTGGCGCATGTGACTTTTGTTTCCCGTGGGGAGGGGCTACCCTCCGGCCGCCACCCGGCCAAAGCGGGCCGGGCGATGCCGTCGTGGGGCACTTTGGCGGTCCCACCGTCGTGAATTACGACGGCGCCCGGCGCGTCACGTGTCAAAGTGCCCCGTTTCGGTTCGGCCGGCTTCTCCTGGTTTGGGCGCAGGCTACTTTGCGTTGTCGTAGGAATCGACGACGGCGACGCTCACCGGGAATTCGACCGGAATGGGGCCGAAGAGCAGCTCTTTGGCGGCGTTGGCGGCGTCCTCAATGGCCCGGATGCAGGCGTCCACGGCGGATTCGGGGGCGTGGACCATCACTTCGTCGTGCAGGAAAAACACGAGTTCCCCAGTGACTGAGCCGTCGGCACGCATGGTGCGCAGCCGCCGTCGTAATTCCGCCAGCCAACAGGCCGCCCAGTCCGCCGCGGACCCCTGGACCACAAAGTTGCGCGTGAAACGTCCCCGGGATCTGGCGATTGAGTCCGCGCGGCGCTGTTCCTCCGCCGAGGTGGACCGCTGGCTGAGAAACCACCGTTCCGACGGCGGCGGGCTGCTGCGCCCAAGGCGCGAGGTGACGGTCCTGCCGGCTTCGCCGTCGCGGGCGGCGCGCTCGACGAAGCCCACTGCGCGCGGGTAGGTCTTGGCCAGCTGCGGCATCAGGCGGCCTGCCTCGCCGGAGGTGGCGCCGTACATCGCACCCAGCAGGGCCATCTTCGCCTTGGCCCGGTCGCCGCCGAACCCCTTGGCGGCGATCCCGGCGTAGAGATCCTGGTCCCGGGCGGCCTCGGCCATGGTGGAATCCTGCGCGAGGGCCGCGAGAACACGGGGCTCCAGCTGGGACGCGTCAGCCACGATGAGCTTGTGCCCCGGGTCTGCGTGCACGGCGCCGCGGACCTGGCGGGGGATCTGCAGCGCCCCGCCGCCGCGGGACGCCCAGCGGCCGGATACAACTCCGCCCACCACGTATTCGGGCCGGAACCTCCCGTTCCGCACCCAGGCGTCCAGCCACGCCCAGCCGTTGGCGGTGTGCAGGCGTGACAGTTTCTTATAGGCCAGCAGTGGCGCGATGGCCGGATGACTGGACCCCTTCAGTTCCCATTGACGGGTGGACTTCACCTCGATGCCGTTGCGGTGCAGGGCGCGCATCAGCTCCTGCGGCGAGTCCGGGTTCAGGCTCGGCGCGTTCAGCAGGTCCCGGAGCTCGGTGTTCAGGGCCTCGAGTTTGGCCGGGCGGTGGCCAAGGGGCGGCCGCGGGCCCAGGTGCTCGGCCAGGATGTGCTCGTGCAGCTCCTCACGCCAGGGCACCCCGGCATGCTGCATCTCGGCCGCAACGAGGGCGCTGGCCGACTCTGCGGCGAGGAGGAGCTGGAGCCGCTGCCGCCGGTTGCCGTTGCCTGCGGCGTCGGCTCCTGCGGCGGCTGCGAGGGCCTCCTGCTGGGCCGCATATTCGGCGCGCAGCTCGGCCAGGGTCTGCCGCGGTTGGGTTGCCGTGCCCGGGTCGTCGAAGAGGGCGGCCTGGTCCGCGGGCGGAGGGGGCGGCTGGAGCGTCCGGGGCGGCTGCAGTTCATCGTCCTGGGTGAGTTTCTCGGCGTTTTTGGCGTACGGGGTGTGGGCCGTGAACTCGGAATGGGCCAGGATGGCGCTGCACAGCGAGAGGTCGTAGCAGCGTTCCACGTCCACGCCCGCCGCCAGCAGCGACGGGTACCAGTCCTGGGTGCGGTGCCAGATCCAGCGCGGGCGCCGCTTCTCGAGCTCGCGGACGGCGGCGGCCAGTCCGGTGCCGTTGCCGGGCGCGGTTTGGGGAGTGGCCTGGGGCGCCGCCTGGGGTGCGGCCTGGGGCGGTGCGGGTTGCGCTGCGGGTGGCAGGGCTTCCTGGCAGGCTCCCGGCGGGGTGAGGCTGACGATTTGTGGTTCCGGATTGGCGGGGTGGGGCAGGCCCTCCGCCGTGAGTTCCTGGATGGCTGCGCCGTTGTGGTGGGCGGCGAGCAACAGATACATATGTCTAATTCTGCCTTGCCGCCACGCTGTTTGGCGTCGCGCGCAGCGGCTCCTGCGCCACCAGGGGCCGCATGATCCCCGCTCCTGTCCTGTGCCGTTAGGCTCTGCTTCTTGTCCCTCCACGGAAACCGGCCTTTCCTCGCTTGAGGCGGCGGCCGGTTTTCCACATAGACTCATCCGCCTCTATCGGGCGGCCGGTCCTTTGGGCACAGTTGCTGCATGAGCAGGCACCACGCCCGGAACCGGCGACTCCCATCAGACCCGGACACCGCGCTGCCGGATGCTGCGCCGCCGGAAGCCAGGCGGCCCGGTGCTACGGCGCCCGGTGTTGAGGCGTCTGGTGCCGACGGTCCTTGGGCAGGGCCGGCGCGTGGCTTCTCGGATGGACCCTCACCGGCGCCGTGGAGCAGCCGGCGGCCAGCGGCCCAGCCCAGGCCGGCACGGGTGGGGTCACTGACCGGCTCTGAACCCGGAACCTGGCTCCCCGCTGACGGCGGCGACGTCCTGCTGGTCACGGGACTTGAGTTCCTGCGGGGTGAAGTGGAACGGATAGTTGCAGCCGCCGGAGGGCGGCTCCGGGTGGTGGACGACGTGGCGGAGGCCGCGCCATTCTGGGATTCCGCCGCCGACGTCCTGGTAGGCAGCGATGTCCGCGAACTGCCGCCCCGGCGCCGTGCCCCTGCCGTCCTCGTTGGGCTGAGCGGGAAAGGGGATACTCTCTGGCATCTGGGCGCTGCCCTGGGTGCCCAACGCGTCGCCGTTCTTCCGGACGCCGCCGCCTGGCTGGCCGAGTACCTCAGCCGGTCACGTTCCCCCGAGGCCGGAGGCCTGGTACTCGGCATCACCGGGGGCTGCGGAGGGGCAGGTGCCACCACCGCTGCGGCCTGGCTCGCGCAGGCCGCAGCTGAACTCGGTGCCCGGGTCCTGCTCGTCGACGCCGACCCCTGGGGCGGCGGACTCGAACTGGCCCTGGCCGCGGAGGAGTCACCGGGTCTCCGCTGGCCGGACCTGGCCGATGCCAGTGGCAGCATTGACCCGCAGCAGCTCGCGGACGCCTTACCCGTCGCCGGAGGGTTCTCATTTCTGTCCTGGCCCGGAAGCAGGGAACGGCCGCCGCTCGTGGACCCGGTTACCGTGGGAAACGTCCTCGACGCCGCGCGCCGGGGTTACGAGGTGGTGATTGTCGACATCGGCCGCAACGCCGAGCCGCTGCGCACGTTCGCCTGGGATTGCGACCGCCTCCTCGTCGTTGTCCCGGCGCAGCTGAAGGCTGCAGTCGCCTCCGCACGGCTGCTGCAGGAGCTTCCGCCGGTCGAATCGGCCCTGGTCATCCGGGCAAAGGCCGGGGTTGCTCTTGACGCCGCGCTGGTCGCCGAGTCCGTGGGGCTCCCGCTGCACGGAATGATGCCAGAGGTGCGGGGGACGGCCTCGGCCACTGAACTGGGCCGCCTGCTCGACCAGGGCAGGCGGAAGAGTGTCCGGCGTTTCGCCTCGTCGGTGCTGGGCCTCCTCGCCGGCGACCTGCAGGCCGAGGACCTCCGGTGAGTGCCCCTCTGGGTGTGCCCCCGGCCGGCGCCGACGCCGGCGGCCGCGCCGCCCCCGGATTTCCGGGGGCATCGGCTTCCCGCGCCGCGCTCGCAGAGACTGCCGGGCGGCGGCGTGCGGCCCGGGTCCTGGACGCGGGACTTCTCGAAACCGTCCGCGAGTCGGTCATGGCCGATGCCGGGCCGGTGACCCCGTCACGGGTGGCGGCAGCGGTGCAGGCCACCGGGAAGCTGCTCGGCACAGCCGGTTCCCTCGCCGCCGCTGAACGCATCAGCGCTGAGCTCAATGGCCTCGGGCCGCTGCAGCACCTGGTCCGGGACCCGTCGGTCACGGACATCTTCGTGAACGCCCCGGACTCCGTCTGGCTGGACAGGGGCCGCGGCATCGAACGGACAACCGTGACCTTCGCAGGGGAGGCCCAGCTCAGGGCCCTTGCCGCCAGACTGGTGGGATCGGGCGGCAGGCGGCTCGACGACGGGTCGCCGTGCGTGGATGTGCGGCTCGAGGGCGGCTACCGGGTCCATGCCGTCCTGCCGCCCATCTCGGCGGCCGGCACGCTGCTCAGCATCAGGATCCGGCGGGAACAGGTCTTCACCATGGGCGAGCTCCGGGACGGGGGGATGTTCGGGGCGCTGGTTCAATGCGTTCTGGAACGCATGGTGGAGCAGCGGCTGAGCTTCCTGGTCAGCGGAGCAACCGGCTCCGGAAAGACGACTCTCCTGTCCACCCTGCTGGGGCTCTGCCATCCGGGGGAGCGGCTGGTCCTGATCGAGGACGCCTCGGAGTTGAACCCGGTGCACCCGCACGTGGTCTCGCTGGAGTCGCGGCATGGCAACCTCGAGGGAGGCGGCGCCGTGGACCTCGGGGAACTCGTTCGGCAGGCCCTGAGGATGCGGCCGGACCGCCTGATTGTGGGAGAGTGCCGGGGTGCCGAGGTGCGCGAACTCCTGACGGCCATGAACACGGGCCACACCGGAGGCGGCGGCACCATCCACGCCAACGCCGCAGGTGCGGTTCCGGCCCGGCTCACCGCTCTCGGAGCCCTGGCTGGGCTGGGGCAGGATGCGGTCCGGCTGCAGGTTGCCAGCGCCCTTGATGTGGTGGTGCATGTGGCCCGGTCGAGGCAGGGACGCTACGTCGCGTGCGTCGGCGTCCTGGCCGAGCGGCCGGGTGGTCTCGACGTCGCCGTAGCCCTGGACGTTTCAACCGGCAGGCCGGTTCCCGGGCCGGCGTGGGAGATCCTTGCCCAGCGACTGGCCCTCGATCCGGGCTTAGCCCTGGAGGCAGGCACACTCCCCAATGCAAGCGCTGGCCACGTAGGCGGCTCCATCCCTGCCGGCAACTCCGGCCCCGCACCCAATGCCCGCTTGGCCGGGCCACCGGCTGGCGGGCCGGAGCAGTCGCTGCCGCGGGCGGAAGCAGTCTCATCGGGACAGGCCGGTCCGGGGATCACGAGTGAAAAACGCGGAGCCCGCAGGGCAGCAGCATGACCGCGGTCTTTGTTGGCGTACTGGCGCTTGCCGCGTGGCTGATCCTGAGCCCCGCGCGTGGGCCACTTCGACGGGCACGCAGCGCCTTCGGCCTCGGTGGCGCAACCGGCGGCGGTGTTCGCCGCAGCGGCAGGCCTGCCAAGACGGGCCGGGGCGAGTTGGGCCTCGCCTGGGGCCGCCGCAAGGAGATCACCGTGTCCCTAACGGTTGTGGTTCAGCAACTGGCTGCCCTGCTGAAGGGTGGCCGGTCTCCTTCGCGCCTGTGGGACGAACTGTGGCAGCTCTACGTGGAGCAGGCGTCCGCAGATGACGACGCCCGCCAGCCACGGCTCAGCCCCGGATCGGCCGCCGTACTGTCGGCCGCCCGGGGAGCAGCCCTGCGGGGAGCGCCGGTGGCGGACGCAATACGGTCAGCAAGTTCGCCCGCCCGTTACGGAGCCGGTGGCCGAGAGCCGCGGATCTGGGCTGAGTTGGCAGCCTGCTTCGACATAGCGGCAGCCAGCGGCTGTCCGCTGGCTGACGTCCTGACTCGCTTTGCGGCTCAGCTGGAGGTTGAGGACGACGCTGAAGCAGCCCGGCAGACGGCGCTCGCCGGACCGAAGGCGACCGTGGCACTTCTGACCTGGCTCCCTCTGCTGGGACTGGGACTGGGTGTCTGCCTAGGCGTGGACCCGCTGGCGATGTTGCTGGGCACGCCGTTCGGGATGGCTGCGCTGGTCGCGGGCATCGGACTGACCGTTGCTGGCCGCATTTGGTCCGCGAGGCTTGTCCGGGCAGCGGCCGGCGAGGCTGCGCCATGATGACCCGCCAGCCGGGCCGCCGCTGCATGACCGGACCTGCCCAATGAGCGGATCGGTTCTGGCCGCTGCCCTTATCTTCCTGGCACTGGCTGCCGCCGCAGGCCTCGCTTTTAGTCGAACGGCGCACGGGAGATCAGGGCTCCTCCGCCAGCGCGGCGGGTCAGCGGGCGACGGTATTGCGGATGGGGACGATGACTCCCAAGATCGGGCAGGGCAGTCCCCGGGATTGCGGGATATCGCCATGATGCTCGAGCTGATTGCCGCCATGCTCCATGCGGGTGCGGGTATCGGACGAGCCCTGGAACTGGTGGCCGCCGCGGCCGCACCCGAGTACGGCCGCACCCTGCGGCCGGTCGTGGGAGCCATGGCCATTGGTGCCGACTGGGAGACGGCATGGCGGAGTGCAGACGTGCGCTCGCCGGGGATACTGGCCCTGCGCGACGCCTTGGGCTTCGCCGCGCTGACTGGTGCCCCGTCGTCGTCCATCCTTTATGCCCAGGCGGCCAGAATGAGGCGGGAACACTTCCGGGCCGCGGAGAAGCGCGCGGCCTCCCTTGGAGTCAAGCTGGTGGTTCCGCTGGGGCTGTGTTCGCTGCCGGCCTTCATATGCCTCGGAGTCGTTCCAGTGCTGCTCGCCCTGATCCCCTCGGGCAGCTGAGTCCCCACAGGCAGCTGTACTTTTCGCGCTGGCATCTATGCTTCGCTGCCATGCATCACCGCTCCCTCGTATTTGGGCACAGCCGCGCGGGCAGACTGCGTGCGGCCGCGCGGATACACCGGTACTCTCCCTCCACATGCGGCCGACTGGTCGCTTTTCCACTTAGGGAAGGTCGAGCCTTACCGGTTCGGGCGGCGGACGGGAGAGTCGATTGCACCGGCAACTCGCCGGGACTCCAGAAAGGAAAATTCATGTCCCTCAACCACCACACCACGGGTGAAACCGCCCGGCCCTTGCGCCACGACTCCGAAGAAGCCGATGTGCTGGAGATCTACCCGGGAGCCAGCATGGCGCCGCGGGTTAAGCCACGGCCACGTAGGCGTCTGATGGGCTCGGAAGCCGGCATGGCGACTGCCGAATATGCCATCGCCACGCTGGCGGCCGTAGGCTTCGCCGGGATCCTGGTGTTCATCCTGCGAAGCGACGAAGTCCGTGGCTTCCTGCTCAACCTGATCCGTACGGCGCTGGCCCTGCCGTGACACCCGCTCCGCAGACCCTTACGGCGGCCGGACTTGTGTCCTGCCGGCAGCACAGGAACCCAACCGGAGATGAGGCTGGCAGCCGCGGACAGGGGAAGGCCCGCGGCGCCGAGAGCCATCACGGGAACAGCCATGGCGCGGTGACCGCTGAGTTTGCGGTCGCTCTTCCGGCGGTCCTGCTGCTCCTGGCGATGCTGCTGGCGGGGTCTGCGGCGGGGATCACCCAGCTGCGGCTGGAGGATGCCGCCCGGGCTGGCGCCAGAGCACTCGCGAGGGGTGAGGATCCCGCTGCCGTCGACGGTATCGTCCGGAAGCTGGCAGGCCCTTCGGCCTCGTCGGCAGTGGTGCCCGGCGGCGAATGGATGAGCATCACAGTGTCTGGCCGGGCGGCGGGACCCCTGGGACGCATGGTGCCGTGGACGCTGACCGCCAGGGCCGAGGCACGCAGCGAAATGGCATCATCGGCGCCGACCGCGGGAACCGTCCGGAAGGCGCAGGCAGCACCGGCCGAGCTTGGTCTAGGCGTTCCTGCCCGGCGGCCTCTGTGAACCGGCGGCACAAACAGCCCCTCGGCCAGCGCAGGAATCCGGTGCTGGGAGTCGGATCCGAACGCGGATCTGGCACTGTGCTGGCCGCGGGGCTCGGCTTGGTGCTTGTCATGGTCATGTCACTGCTCCTCCTGCTGGCACAGGCTTCGGCGGCGGCGTCCAGGGCCGCCGCCGCGGCCGACCTCGCCGCTTTGGCCGCGGCTGACGCGCTCCGTGGTGTTTCAGCGGGGGAGCCCTGCCTCGTGGCTGCCGCGGTGGCTGCCCGCCACAAAGCAACGCTCACCAGCTGCACCGCCGGAGGCGACCAGTCCGTCGAAGTCAGTACCGAACTGCCCGCTGGACCCCTCCTCGGCGTCGCCACCGGCCGTGCCAGGGCGGGACCTCCGCCCTGACATAGGCGCGGCTCGTCACGCGGACCGTGTTCGTTCCCTAGACCGCGTTCGGCGCCGCCGCGTCCGTCCAGGAATCCTGTGGCGCTGCCGCGTCCCGCGCGTCCTTCAGCAGGACATCGATCAGCGCGACGGCGGCGTCCTTGTCCAACGGGTTGTTCTTGTTGCCGCATTTCGGGGACTGGACGCAGGAAGGGCAACCTGATTCGCACTCGCAGGCCTCGATCGCGTCCCGCGTGGCCGAGAGCCACACCTTGGCTTTCTCGAAGCCCCGCTCGGCAAATCCAGCGCCGCCGGGGTGCCCGTCGTACACGAAAATCGTCGGCACACCGGTGTCCGCATGGATTGCGGTCGAAACCCCGCCGATGTCCCAGCGGTCGCTCGAGGCAACCAGCGGCAGCAGTCCGATGGCGGCGTGCTCGGCCGCGTGAAGGGCTCCGGGGAACTGCGCCTCGATAAGTCCGGCGCCTGTGAGCGACCGGTTCTCCACCACAAACCACACGGCCTTCGTAAACAGGTCCCTGGCTCCCAGTTCGAGGGGTTCCTCGCCCAGGACTTCATTCGAAATCAGGGCCTTCCGCTGAAAGGAGACCACTTGCGTTGTGACCTTGACGTCACCGAAGTGCACGGCGACATCGCCCCACTGCTCCGTCCGCTGGGTCTCGAGTACCTCGATCTGCGTGATGTCCCGGGCAGTCGTGTAGTAGTCGGGGTTGGCCCGGCGTACCACCACGCAGTGATCGTCCTCGTTCAGGTCCTCCACCACGTAGCTGGCGCCCTGATGGACGTACACGGCGCCCGTGTGCGCTTGGTAGTGCGTCTGCGGCGAATCCATGGTTCCCAGCAGCGAGCCCGTGTCGGCATCCACGATGCTCACCGGGCCGCCGCCGTCGGCCCGCAGGTTCACCATGGCGGCCGCGCTCTGCGGGTGGGTCCAGAACCAGCCGGCCGGGCGCCGCCGCAGGTACCCCTGTGCCACCAGCTGCCCAAGGAGTTTTTCTGCAGTGGCTCCGAACAGCGGCAGCTCGGCCACGCCGAGGGGGAGCTCAGCGGCGGCGGCACAGAGGTGCGGCCCCAGGACATAGGGGTTGGACGGATCAAACACCGTCGCCTCAACGGACACATCGAAGATGGCTTCCGGATGATTGACCAAGTAGGTGTCCAGCGGATCATCGCTGGCCACGAAGGCGGCGATGGCGTCCTGTCCGGCGCGGCCCGCCCGGCCGATCTGCTGGAAAAGGGACGCCCTAGTGCCGGGCCAGCCGGCCACCAGCACTGCGTCGAGCCCCGAGATGTCGATGCCCAGTTCGAGAGCCGAAGTACTCGAAATGCCCAGCAACTGCCCGGTCCGCAACGCCCTTTCCAAGGCGCGGCGTTCCTCCGGGAGGTATCCGGAGCGGTAGGCCGCCACCCGCTGCGGCAGGCTTGGGTCGACTTCGTCCAGGAGTCGCTTGGTGATGGAAGAGATGGTCTCGGCGCCGCGCCTGGATTTGATGAAAGCGATGGTCCGGATCCGTGACGAAACCAGGTTCGCGAGAAGGTCGGCGGTCTCGGCCACCGCCGTCCGGCGTTCCTTGGCCCCGTTTTCGCCGCGCACCTCGCTGAGCGCGGGTTCCCAGAACGCCACCGTCGTGGACCCGTGCGGCGAGGAGTCTTCCGAGACTGCCTGGACGGCGGCACCAATGAGCCGGCCAAAGGACTTTTCCGGTTCGGAAGCGGTGGCGGACGCCGCGATGAACACCGGCCCGGCGGAGCTGCCATCGGCCGCGTAGTAAGCGCAGATACGCCGCAGCCGGCGCATCAGGTTGGCCACATGGGAGCCAAAGACACCACGGTAGCTGTGCGCCTCGTCCACGATCACGTAGCGCAGGCGGCGGAAGAACCCCGCCCACCAGGCATGGTTCGGCAGGATGCCGAAGTGCAGCATGTCGGGGTTGGCCAGAATGAAGTTTGCGTGGTCCCGGATCCAGCGGCGGGAGGCCTGGTCGGTGTCGCCGTCGTAGGTTTCAGCCCGGACGGTGGGCAGATTCAGGGACCGGATGGCCGCAAGCTGGTCAGCAGCCAGCGCCTTGGTGGGGGAGAGGTAGAGCGTCACCGCGCCGTCGTCGTGGATTTTTCCGGGGTCCGACAGGACGCGTAATTCGGACCGGTGAATCGCATCCAGCGCCGGCAGTTGGTAGGCCAGGGATTTCCCGGACGCCGTCCCGGTTGCAATCACCACGTGTCCGCCGCCGTGGGCGATGTCCGCCGCCCGGATCTGATGCCGGTAGGGCTGGTGGATGCCGAGTTTGCCGTAGGCCGCGACAAGGTCCGGGTGTGCCCAGGCCGGCCACGGTTCGTGCACGGCGTTGCGGGCCGGAATGGTCCGCACATGCCGAAGCTGCTCCGGGTCCGGGCCGCGGCCCAGCAACGGAATCAGCGAGTCATGGGGGTTCACCCCAACATTGTTTCATCCGGGCAAAAATCGCCGGCGCCGAACAGCGAACCCGCACAGAACGGCGATATCGCACACGCCTGCTGGCCCGGGACAGAACCCGGCAGGGGCATATGCAGGGGAGGGTCAGACCACGGAGAGGTCGGAGCCCTCATCAGAGGCGGAGAGCATCAGGACGTGGCACACCGAGGACCAGCCCAGGTGCGAATACAGCTTCTGCCCGTCCAGGGACGCCAGCAGGAGGCCGTCCTCCACATCGTGCGAAAACGCCTGCGCCGCCAGCGCCTTCATGATGAAGCTGCCCAGGCCCCGGCGCTGGAAGGAGGGTTCGGTGACGATTTTGTCGAACACGGCAGTGCCGTTGATGACCATCACGCGGCCGCTCACGGCCAGCGTGTCGCCGGATCGTACTTCGGCAAAGTGGACGCCCTCGGACTCCCACGTTTTCAGGGACAGGTCGTCGTCCGAGAGCCACGGGTCCTCGGAATCCTGGGTCTCCATGTCCACGACCATCATGGTCTGGGACGCTGACGTGGCGTTGAGGTTGTGTTGTTCAGCCAGGAGCTTGTAGCGCCCCACATCGTTGGTCAGGATGGTCAGGACCCGCTTGGGGGCCTCGGCAGTCTTTGCCGCCAGGTCCGCGAACTCGGCGTCCGTCGGATCAGAGGCGAAGTATTCCCAGTCCCCGGTCGTGTCCGCTCGCAGGGCGGCGGGGAACCGTCCCTCGGTGCGCGTCTCATAGCCCCGGCAACCAGCCCAACCGGCTACCCAGACTTCAAGCAGATGAGTGATGTCTCCAACCATGGCTTCTGGCGTCATGTGATGAGAGTATTCCAGCGCTGTCATAAGCAACAGGGCTTGGGCGCTTGCTTATGCAATTGTGATAGGACGCTCTTCCCGGGTCCGAATCCGTCCCCGCCGGCCACCAAGTACCCTTAAATACGTGGCTTTGAACCGAATCGTACTCTTTTACGGCTTTACTCCCATCGCAGACCCGGACGCTGTTCGGCTCTGGCAGCGTGCCCTGTGCGAAAAGCTCGGCCTGACGGGACGGATCCTCATCTCCAAGGACGGCATCAACGCCACGGTCGGCGGGGAGATCGGGGCCGTCAAGCAGTACGTGAAAACTACCCGTGAATACCGGGGCTTCCACGGCATCGACGTCAAGTGGTCCGACGGCGGCGCGGAGGACTTCCCCCGACTGAGCGTCAAGGTCCGCGACGAGATCGTCTCGTTCGGTGCGCCCGGCGAACTGAAGGTGGACGATAACGGCGTCGTGGGAGGCGGGACGCATCTGTTGCCCGAGGAACTCCACGAACTCGTCGACGCTAGGAAGGCCAGCGGCCAGGACGTCGTGTTCTTTGACGGCCGCAACGCCTTTGAAGCGCAGATCGGCAAGTTCAAGGACGCCGTTGTCCCTGACGTCGCCACCACCCACGACTTCATCACCGAGCTCGACTCCGGCAAGTACGATCACCTCAAGGACCAGCCCGTCGTCACGTACTGCACGGGAGGCATCCGCTGCGAGGTGCTGTCCAGCCTCATGGTGAACCGCGGCTTCAAAGAGGTGTACCAGCTGGACGGCGGCATCGTGCGCTACGGCGAAAAGTTCAAGGACCAGGGCCTCTGGGAAGGCTCCCTGTACGTCTTCGACAAGCGCATGCACCTCGAGTTCAGCGAGGATGCCAAGACCATCGGCGAGTGTGTCCGGTGCCAGGCGCCCACAAGCAAGTTCGAGAACTGCTCGAACCCGAGTTGCCGCACGCTCACCCTGTACTGCGCCGGGTGCGCGGCCCACCCGGAGACGCTGCGCTGCCCGGACGGCTGCGCCGCCTGAACTGCAGGACGGCTGGAAAGCCGTTGCGTCAGATCCGGCTGATCCGATAGGCGAAATTCGCGTCCGAGCGCACCTCCACCGTCACCCGAAGCACGGAGTCCTCGGACAGGTGCACCACATTGACGCGGGACGTGCCGCAACGGAGGCTCAGGTCAACCAAAGCGAACTCGGCGTCGCGGACTGTGAATGAGACCCGCCGCTCGCTCCGGCAGGCAAGGGTGAGGGAGTACGTGCCGCTCGGCAGTTGGCCGGTGGACTCCGTCTTGCTGTGTCCCCTCTCAACGCTGCCGTAGTTCGTCTTGAAAACCTGTCCCTCGGCGTCAGGCATGACTTCCTTCGCCCATTCGGTGAGCTCCTCGCCCGAGACCGGCACGTTTTCCAGCGGGTCCCGGGGCAAGACGGGATCCGTCACCACAGGGGCGTCTGGAAGCTCGCCCCGGCCGTCGTCATAGTTGTATTCACAGCCGCCCAGGACGGCGGCAACCAGCACAAGGAAAAGCACGACGGCGGCTGCCGGCGCCCGCAGCCAAAGCGTGCGTTGCGCCCGCCCCAGGAAACGATGCGCGGAGGCCATCCGCACCGTGGGCATACCCCGACTTTAGGCCTGCCGGAGGCGCCGGTACAGATGGCAATCTGCGGCGAGAAAAAATTATGCCGCGCTGTCCCGGAGCTGCGGGTTCATGCGGCTCCGGCGCGATTGGGGCCCCGGATTAGCGCGCTGGAACGAGGTGGTAGGCGTACAGGAGCGGCGCGTCCACGCTGGAGGCGCTGATCTCCATCCGCCCGGCCTTCGGTACCGTGATTTCCGCGGTTTCTCGGCTGCCGTTGCAGGCCGCTCCCGCCTCCGCCACTTCCTTGCCCGCGAGCGTCACCGCGAAGAACGCCTTCCCGCCGCCGTCGCAGGTAATGGTCAGCGTGTAGCCGCCCGCCGGGACGCTGGCCGCCGTCTGGATGATCCTGTCCCGGTTGAGGATCTTGCCCGAGTCCTCCAGCACTGCCTGGCCGTCGGAGGGCAGAGCGGTGGCCCGCCACTGCGGAACATCGGCATTTTCGATCGACACCACGGGGGAGCAGGCAGCGGTTGCCAGCAGAATGACGGCGGACGCGGCCGCCCCGCCCAGGGCACGGGACATCAGAGGATAACGGTCAGGCATGACTTCAAACTTACCCGTTTGAGGTGCTGCCGGTTTCCGTCCCTTTTCTCCCGCTCCGCCGCGTGGCCACAAAAGAGACAAGTCTGTCTGCCTCAGCCAGCACCTTGGCCATGCCAGCGGAGGTCGCCAGCACCCGCTCGCCGCTGGACTCCAGGGTCACGGGAATGACCGTGGCCCGTCCCGCGCCGGGCGGCACCGCAGTCTCGTGACGTGGGGGCTGCGGTTCCGGCCGCTGCGTTTCCAAGGGTGGGGGTTTCGCGGCCTCGCGCCTGGCGCTCTCCTCGGACAGGGTCAGGGCATCGATCTTGGCGCCGCCGATTTTGTCCAGCAGCTCGTAGTCCTCGTCCGTGCACAGATCACTGGCCGCCAGGTGCTTCAGTGCGACCAGGCCCACGATTGCCCTGCTGAAATCGCGGTCCATGGCTAGGTCGATGGCCCACTGGGTCCGTTTCCACCACTGGTCCCGCCGGTCCGCCTGGCGGCGCTGGGCGAGGGTGCGCCAGGCGATCCAGCCGGCAATGACGGCAGCCAGCAGCGGGGCGAATTCCGCCGCGTACCGCAGCCAATCGGGATCGGCCGCCACTGCCTGGGTTCCGAGCATGGCCCAACTGTAGCTTCAGGCGCCGACAATAATCAGTCGAGGACAACAATGAGGCACCCCACGCCGTGGCCTGGTCCTCGGCCTTGAGGCGGGCGGCGTGACTGGAAAGGGTCGGGCCATACAGTCATGGCCGGCAAATAGACTTGGCCGGTGACCGAACCAATGCACTTCACCGCCGGCAACACTCCCGACGCACCGCGCAGCGACCTGCCCGACCTCCTGCAGGCCCTGGCCGCAGACCTCCGCGACGTCGGCTACACCCTGGAAGGCGTGGCAGATCTGCTGGGGGACTCGGCGTACGCGGCCCTGAACCGGGACCAGCTCATCCCGGCACTGATCGCGACTGAAGCAGCAGCCGCCGGCGAGCCGGGCACCGCGGCGCTGGCCGCCGTCGTGCGTTTCTGGCTTCTGGCCGTTCCGCAGGAAGCGGAGGTGCTCGACGCCGCGCTGCCGCGGACGCGCGCCGACGGCCTTGTGGCCCTTGGTCTGGCGAAAACCACCGGGACCGAGCTGGCCGCCGAAGTGGACCTGCGCCCCTATGGCTGGGAGTCGGGCGGGAACGGCGGCGTCGAAATCTGGGTGGCCAGCGACCTCGCCGCGCACCAGCGGCCCGGCGTCCTCCGGCACGACCACGTCCTGGGCATCGGGCAGGCATCCACCACACTCGTCCAGACCACCATCCGCCGCCCTGCCGAAAGAGCACTGGACCTGGGCGCCGGCTGCGGCATCCAGACCTTCCATCTCCTGCAGCACAGCGGCCACGTCACCGCCACTGACATCTCGGAGCGAGCCCTCGCATTCACGCGTTTCAACCTCCTGCTCAACGCCGAGGCCCTGGCCATTGACCCGGCGCGGCTGGAAGAGCGGGTGAGCCTGCGGATCGGATCGCTCCTCGAGCCTGTTGCCGGCGAGGTTTTTGACCTCGTCGTGTCCAATCCGCCCTTCGTCATCACGCCGCGCACTGCGGGGGAGGCCGCGGTGGACCAGTTCACCTACCGCGACGGCGGCCTGCCGGGGGACGACATCGTCGCGTCGCTCATCCGCTCCCTGCCGGATGTGCTGGCCCCGGGCGGAACGGCCCAGCTTTTGGGCAACTGGGAAATCGCGGACGGCTCGGCGTGGGATGAGCGGCCCCAAAGCTGGGCCGGTCCGGACACGGACGCCTGGTTCATCCAGCGCGAACAGGTGGGCCCGGAGCTGTACGCCGAGACCTGGCTGCAGGACGCCTCCGAAACCCGGGACCGCCGGCACTACCAGGAGGCCTTCGCCGCGTACCTGGCGGACTTCGCGTCGCGGAATGTCGGCGGGATCGGCTTCGGCATGGTCTTCCTGCGCCGGCCGGCCGGTGAACGGCGAATCCGCCGGTTTGAGGAGATCACCTATCCGATTGAACAGCCCGTCGGCCCCCACCTGGCCGCAGCAGTGGAGCGGGCCGACTGGCTGGCGGACCACGACGTGTCCGCGGCCCACCTTCTGGTGGCCGAGGACGTCACCGAGGAGCGCCACCAGCGCCCCGGCGCCGAACACCCCGGCGTCATCCTGCTGCGCCAGGGAGCCGGCCTCCGCCGCACCAACCTGCTGAGCACCGAACTGGCAGGCTTTGTCTCCGCGTGCGACGGCGACCTGACCGCCGGGCAGATTATCGGCGCCCTTGAGGCGCTGCTGGGCGGAACGGAGGGGTTCGACGGCCAGACCTTCCGGGCTGGCCTGCTCACCGAAGTGGCCAATCTGGTCCGGGACGGATTCCTGCTGCCCGCTTCTCCGGAGTGACGCCGGCCCCATCTCGCGAACGGACAGTTGCGGCCCCGAATCTCACCGGATCCGGGGCCGCAACTGTACGTTCGCGCTGTACGTTCGCGCTGTACTTTTCGCGCTGTACTTTTCGCGCTCGGAGCGCGGAGGCACTTTCAGTTAATCAGGGCGCGGCCCATCCCGGGAGCTGGGACGTCGATGGTGAAGCCGCACATGCAGCGGTAGGTCACGGCGTCGGCGGCGCCGACGGCCTTCATGGAGCGGATCAGGCGCTGGCCGTCCACCCGAATGGCCATTTCCAGGGAGAATTCCTGATCCAGACGCTTCATGGACCGACGGCAGTGCCGAGGGGTGCCCGTTGCCGCCAGCAGGGAGCTGTCGGCGGCCGTGCCCCCGTCCAGGCTTGAGCCTGTCAGTTCTCCGGCGGACTGGGCAGCCGGCATCAAAGCGTCTTCGTCGAGGGTAATCATGGTCATCCTTTGGGCTTCTCACGGGGCTGCCAACTCTGGCGGCCCCGCCGCGAACTGCTTGCGGGAGGTCTGTTTCGCATATAAGCAAAGCATGCTTAGTATTTCCGGGGCAAGCCCGCGGGCGATGGGCCGTGAATATCAAGCATTTCTTTCAGAGCTCCCTGGTGCTGCGTAAACTGATGAAGTGAGTACTGACACGCCGTCCCCGGGACCGGCGCGGGAAGCCGCGCCGCGCCGGAGGAACCGGCCGGAAAAGAAGGTGGAAATCACCGACCCCAAGGCGATCCGGGCCCTGGCCCATGCCGCCCGGCTGGAGGTCATCTCCGAGCTGTACTCCACGCAGTCCAGCCGCACGGCCACGGAACTTGCCCAGCAGACCGGGCTCACCCCCAGTGCCATGAGCTATCACCTGCGGGCACTGCAGAAGTGGGGCATCGTGGTCCCGGCCGAGGCGTCCGCCGACGCCCGCGAACGCCGTTGGAAGGCGGCGGGCACGGACTTTGCGATCAACTCCGGCGGGGCGGTGGCCGGTCCGGACTTCGCGGTGATCGACCTCGAACTGGACGCATTCCGGCGCCGCGCCCGCTCCTATGCCCGGGCCCGCGACGAACAGCGCCAACATGTCGAGTCCGCCGAGCCGGCGTCGGCCGTGCTGCTCGCGCACAACCTTCTCTATCTGACCGCCGAGCAGCGCAGTGAACTGACGCAAAGGGTCTTTGATCTGCTCCGGCACTACGAACTGGAGGATCCAAACTGCATTCCACCAGGCGCCGAGCGGATCGCCACCATGTGGTCAATGATTCCGGACGACCGCACCCCGCCGGGGGCCTCCGGTAGCCACGGCGGCACCTGACGGGCGCGGCGGACGGGGCTGTGCCGGCCAGCGGGGACCTGTCCGGGCGGCCGGCATCCACGGCCGTGACGGGGGCCACCGTTTTCCACATGACAGCGCAGAATTCTGCAAAATATGGTGAACTAGGCCAGTATGGGCTGATCTGCCCGAGCAACCTTTTTCTGTAGGAGCACTGTGCCAAGCAAGGCCAAAACCGGCAAGAAACTCGTGATCGTGGAGTCTCCGGCCAAGAGCAAGACCATCGCCAAGTACCTGGGCGAGGGCTTCATCGTTGAGGCCTCCATCGGTCACATCCGCGACCTGCCGCAGCCGTCCGAGCTCCCCGCGGACCTGAAGAAAACCTCCCTGGGCAAGTTCGCCGTCGACGTCGAAAACGACTTCAAGCCCTATTACGTGGTCTCCCCGGACAAGAAGAAAAAGGTGGCCGAGCTCAAGGCCCAGCTCAAAGACGCCGACGCGCTCTATCTCGCAACCGATGGGGACCGCGAGGGCGAAGCCATCGCGTGGCACCTTCTGGAGGTCCTGAAGCCGAAGGTCCCCGTATACCGGATGACCTTCGGAGAAATCACCAAGGAAGCCATCCACCGCGCCATGGACAACCTGCGCGACGTCGATGCCGCCCTGGTTGATGCGCAGGAAACCCGCCGCATCCTGGACCGCCTCTACGGCTACGAGATCTCCCCGGTGCTGTGGCGCAAGGTGGCGCGCGGACTGTCCGCCGGCCGCGTGCAGTCCGTGGTCACGCGCATGGTGGTGGACCGCGAACGCGAGCGCATGGCGTTCAGGTCCGCGTCCTACTGGGACCTGACCGGGCAGTTCGGTGCCGACGCCGGCTCCTTCAAAGCAAAACTCGCCGCCGTTGACGGCGCCAAGGTGGCCACCGGCCGGGACTTTAACGACGACGGCGTCCTCACCTCGCGCAATGTCGCGCACCTCAACGAGGAACTCGCCACCTCGCTGGCCGCCGCCCTGCAGGACGCCGACTTCCGGGTCCGCTCGGTGGACACCAAGCCGTACACGCGCCGCCCCGCCGCGCCCTTCACCACCTCCACGCTGCAGCAGGAGGCCGGCCGCAAGCTGCGGTTTTCGTCCAAGAGCACCATGCAGATCGCCCAGCGGCTGTATGAGAACGGCTACATCACCTATATGCGTACGGACTCCTCGGCGCTGAGTGACGAGGCCGTCACGGCCGCGCGCCGGCAGGCTGCCGAGCTGTACGGTCCCGAATACGTTCCGCAGTCGCCCCGGGTCTACACCAGCAAGGCTGCCAACGCGCAGGAGGCCCACGAGGCCATCCGTCCCGCCGGTGACTCGTTCCGCACTCCGGCCCAGGTGGCCAAGCAGCTCAGTGGCGACGAATTCCGCCTGTACGAGCTGATCTGGAAGCGCACCGTCGCCTCCCAGATGGGCGACGCCAAGGGTTCCACAGCAACCATCCGGCTGGGCGCCGTGGCCGCCGACGGCCGCGACGCTGAGTTCTCCGCCTCCGGTACGGTCATCACGTTCCCCGGCTTTTTGGCCGCCTATGAAGAGGGCAAGGACGAAAGCCGCGGCGACGACGACTCCGACGAGGCCCGCCGCCTTCCGAACGTCGCCAAGGGTGACGGCCTGACCGCGTCGGAGATCGTCGCCGTCGGCCACGAGACTTCGCCGCCGCCGCGCTACACGGAAGCTTCCCTGACCGCCGAGCTGGAAAAGAAGGGCATCGGACGCCCGTCCACGTATGCCTCCACCATCTCCACCATCCAGGACCGCGGCTACGTGCGGAAGCAGGGCTCGGCGCTGGTGCCCAGCTGGATCGCGTTCTCCGTGGTGCGGCTCCTTGAACAGCACTTCACGGACTATGTGGACTATGAGTTCACGGCCGACATGGAAGGCGACCTGGACAAGATCGCCAACGGCCAGGCCGCGGGTGCCGCGTGGCTCAAGCACTTCTACTACGGTGAAGACGCCGACCCCGGCCTGCTGAGCATCGTGAACAACCTGGGCGAGATCGACGCCCGCGAGATCAACTCCGTGCCCATCGCGGAAGGCATCACGCTGCGCGTCGGCAAGTTCGGCCCCTACCTGGAGAGCTCCCTGCCCACGGTCGACCCCAAGACCGGCGAGGTGGTGGAGTCCGCCCGCGCCAACGTGCCGGAAGACCTCGCCCCGGATGAGCTCACGGCGCAGAAGGCAGTGGAGCTCATGGAAACGGCCGCTCCTGAGGAACGGGTCCTGGGCGCCGATCCCCACACCGGCCACACGGTTGTGGCCAAGAACGGCCGGTATGGCGCCTACGTCACCGAGATCATCCCGGAGATGACCGAGGAACAGCTGGCCAACCAGCCCGTGGAGTACTACAAGAACGGCAAGCCCAAGCCGCCGAAGAAGCCCGTCAAGGCCAAGCCGCGCACCGGCTCGCTGTTCAAGTCCATGACCGTGGACGCTGTCACCCTCGACGAGGCGCTGCAGCTCATGAGCCTTCCCCGGGTGCTCGGCCAGGACGCTGAGGGCAACCCGATCACGGTGCAGAACGGCCGCTTCGGCCCGTACCTGAAGAAGGGCACGGACTCACGGTCCATCGGCTCGGAAGAGGAAATCTTCACCATCACGCTGGAGCAGGCACTGGAGATCTACTCCCAGCCCAAGCAGCGCGGTGCCCGCGCCGCCGTGCCGCCGCTCGCCGAGTTCGGTCCGGACCCGGTGTCGGAGAAGAACATCGTGGTGAAGGAGGGCCGCTTCGGTCCGTACATCACCGACGGCATCACCAACATCACCGTCCCCCGCGACACGTCGCTGGAGGAACTGACCCGGGAACGCGCCGTCGAACTCCTCGCCGAAAAGCGGGCCAAGGGCCCGGTCAAGCGCACCACCACGCGCAAGGCCCCGGCGAAGAAGGCCGCAGCAAAGAAGTAAGGGTGACGCTCGGCGTTAGGGGAGAAGGAAAGGGAAGCGAATTGCGTCGTGCCGTGCAACGTGGTCGAGTAGATGCATGACTGAACAGCCGGAACCCGCAGACACCACGCCGCTGAACGACCTTGAGGAGAAGCTGGCCCAGGGCGGCCAGCCGGACGCCGATCCGGTGGACGTCATCCTGTCTTTCCTCAACAACGAGGTCTACATCATCAGTTCCGACGCGCTGGAGGGTGAGGATTCCCAGGTTGAGCCGCTGGTGCTGGGCAACGCGGACGGCCAGCCGGTCCTTGCGGTGTTCTCGCACCCCAGCCGGGTGGACTCGCAGTACCTGGAGGCCGCCCCGAACGTGCTGGGCACGCAGGGCGCGGCGATCATCGCCAACATTGGGGATGAGCTGGGAATGGTCATCAACCCCGGTGCGGCCTATGGCTTCGAGATCAATCCCGAGGGCATCGCCAACATCAAGCGCGACTTCAAGCGCGCCGATGAAGTGGACCCCAACCCGGCGGGCCTCGAGGGCGAGTAGCCCGCAAACGCGGCTGTCCGCGCACTAAAGCCCGCAATGTAAGGGCCAGGTTGCGTCCGCTGCGCCGGCGGGAGGAATAATGGCAGGATGCGGCTAGGCGTCCTCGACATCGGTTCAAACACTGTCCACCTCCTGTTGGTGGATGCCCACCCCGGGGCGCAGCCTGTGCCTTTCGCCTCGCACAAGCGCCCCCTCTCGCTGGTACAGTACCTCGATGAGGACGGCAACATCACCGACGTGGGCCAGCATGAGCTCACGGAGTTCGTGCTCGAGGCCTGGGAGTTCGCGGCGCGGCACAAGGCCGATGACCTGCTGGCCTTCTGTACGTCAGCCATTCGCGAGGCCACCAACGGACCGGCGGTGCTGGCGCGGGTTAAGCACGAAACCACGGTGACGCTGCAGGAACTCACGGGCAGCGAGGAAGCGTCCATGACGTTCTTCGCCGTCCGCCGGTGGTATGGCTGGGGGGCCGGCACCGTCCTGAACTTCGACATCGGCGGCGGTTCTTTCGAAATGGCGCTCGGGCAGGACGAACTGCCGGAACTGGCAACCTCCGTGCCCCTCGGTGCGAGCCGGCTGACCCGGGACTGGCTGCACGAGGATCCGCCCTCCGCGAAGAGCGTCAAGGAACTGCGCCGCTACATCCGGGCCACGCTCAAACCGGTGGTGCGCAACTTCAACGAGGTGGGCAGGGCGAACGTCCTGGCCGGCACCTCGAAGACGTTCCGTTCCCTGGCGCGGATCGCCGGTGCAGCCCCCAGCGCCGCCGGCCCGTACGTGAAGCGCGACCTGAACCGGACGGACCTCGGCATCTGGGCGCAGCGGATCTCTGCCATGAAGACCGAAGACCGGCTGCACCTGCCGGGCGTCTCGGAGGCCCGCGCCAACCAGCTCCTTGCCGGTGCGCTGGTGGCTGAAGCGGCCATGGAGCTCTTTGAGTACAAGAAGATCAAGATCTGCCCGTGGGCGCTGCGCGAGGGCCTTATCCTCCGCCGGCTCGACCAACTGGTCGTCGACGGACCGCTTGAACCTGCACCGCACGTGGGCGTCCCGCAGGTTTCCGCGCTGCCAGCCATCTAGGGTTTTAGTGCCGCTTCCCCTCGCCGCCGCTTTAAACGAGCAAAGCGCCGGCCGGTTACGCAGAAGAAGCTGGGGGGAACACTTCTGCAACCGACCGGCGCCGCGCCAGTCCCGAAGGAACCGGCTCCATCACTCGCACCTGTGAGGCATTTAAAACTCTAAACGGGGAGTATGGGTGTTCTGGGGGATTTACCTGAAAGCCGGCTGGGAATCCGCGGCCCGCCGGACAGGGTTTCTAAAAGCGAAGACACCGACGGCCTGCTGCAGAAAAATGGGCAAAACCACTGCAGACCGTCGGTGCCTGACAAGCATCCCCATGCTTGCTTCATCACTCGCACCCTCAATGAGGTAATACCTAAGTTAGAGGCCGAAGGTGTGTGAACGCTTCGACCAACATGTGAGCTTCCTGTGAACGGCCGCGGACTGCATCGGGCGCGATGAACTGCAATGATGGAGCAATGAGCAACCGAATCGCATTCCTTGGCTGTGGATCAATGAACGAGGCCATTCTGGGCGGCCTGCTGGAGAGCGGCACGGATCCCATGGAGATCGTGGCCACCGTCCGGCGCGCGGAGCGGGCAGCGGAGCTGGCCGAACGGCACACGGGCATCACGGCCATCGCCGGCAGCGAAGAGCCCGACAACAACAAGCAGGCGGCGAAGGGTGCCGGCGTCGTGATTCTCGGCGTGAAGCCTGTGGGTATCGCCGAGCTTGCCCGGGAAGTGAGCGGCTCGCTCTCTCCTGATGCGATCGTCATCAGCGTTGCCGCCGCCGTCTCCATCGCCCAGCTCGAAGCCGCCCTGCCGCCGGGCCAGCCCGTGATCAGGACGATGCCCAACACCCCGGCGAAGCTGGGCCGCGGAGTGGTCTCGGTGTCCGCCGGCACCAACTGCTCGCCCGAGCAGCTCAAGCGGGCAAAAGACATTCTCGGCGCGGTGGGGACCGTCGTCGAAATCCCCGAGGAACAGGTGGACGCGCTCGGCGCCATCAGCGGCTCAGGCCCGGCCTACGCGTTCTACCTGGCCGAGGCCATGGCCGCCGCCGGCGTTGAACTCGGCCTCGACAAGGAGCTGGCGCTCCTGCTGGCACGCGAAACCGTGGCCGGAGCAGGCCTCATGCTTGCGGAACCGGGCGCCGAACCCTCTGCCCTGCGCAAAGCCGTGACAAGCCCCAACGGCACCACCGAGCGTGCCATCGCCACGTTCGATGACCGCGGCATGCCGGCCATCATCGCCGCGGGCGCACGCGCCGCGGCCGACCGCGCCGCCGAGATCACCAAGCAGCTCGGCTAGTCCCCACCCGCTCAAAAATTGGAGTTTCGTCCAGATACCGTGACTTAAAGGCCCTTTAGGGCCCGATATCTGGACAAAAACTCTGCCGACGGCGGGCCGCGCGTTGCGGACGACGGCGGGCCGGCCGTCGTCGAGCGATAGCGGGCGATAGCGGGCGCGCCGTCGTCGGGCGCGTTACGGACCGCCCGCTACGGCCGGGCGGCGAACCGCTCCAGCAGGTCCACGTGGCCGGAAACGATCAGCATGTCGCGGGCCGACACCTTGGTCTCGGGGCGGGCGTAGGTAAAGTCCTCGCCCGGGGACTTCACGCCCACGATAGTCACGCCGTATTTTGACCGGACCTTGGACTCGTCCAGCGTGAAACCGACCGTTTCACGCGGGGGATACATCTTCACAATCGCAAAGTCGTCGTCGAACTCGATGAAGTCCAGCATGCGCCCGGAGACCAGGTGCGCCGCACGGACGCCGGCGTCGGCCTCGGGGTAGATGACGTGGTTGGCGCCGATGCGGGTAAGGATCTTGCCATGGGAGGGCGTGATCGCCTTGACCCACAGGTGCTCGATGCCGAGGTCCACGAGGTTCACGGTGATGAGCACCGAGGACTCGATGGACGTCCCCACGCCCACCACGGCCGAGCTGAACTCCTGTGCACCCAGCTGGCGCAGCGCGTCGATGTTGGTGGCGTCCGCCTCCACCACGTGGGTCAGGACGGGCGACCACTTTTGGACCAGGGACCTGTCGCGTTCGATGGCCAGCACCTCCCGGCCCTGCTTCACCAGCTGCTCGGCAGTGGAGGCGCCGAAGCGGCCCAGCCCGATCACCAGTACCGGCGCGTTGTGGGCGGGGCGGTTGGGGGCGCCTGACGAATTAGCCAATGATTGGCCTCTCTTCCGGGTAGTGGTACAGCTGGCTGCGCTGGCGCAAGGCCAGGGCAGCGGCAAGCGTGACAGTGCCGACGCGGCCGGCGAACATCAGTGCCGACAGCACATACACGCCCTCAGGCGGCAGTTCGGCGCTGAGGTTTGTGCTGAGGCCCACCGTGGCGAAGGCTGAAATCGTTTCGAACAGCACCCGGTCCAGGGATGCGCCGCTGATGTGCAGGAGCAGGAAGGCAGAGGCGGACACCAGCGTTGCGCCGGCAACGATCACGGAGATGGCCACGCGCATGGTGCCCTCGGGGATTGTGCGGCCGTAGACCTTGACGTCGGCGTCGCCGCGGGCTTCGGCGATGATGGCCAGGAACATGACGGCGATGGTGGTGACCTTGATGCCGCCGGCCGTTGAAGCGGAGCCGCCGCCGGCGAACATGAGGGCGTCGGTGAGCAGCATGGTGGTGGATTCCATCTGGTTCTGGTCCACCAGGTTGAAGCCGCCGGAGCGTGTCATGACGGAGGCGAAGAGCGAGTGCGTGATCTTGTCGCCAAGGTCCATGCCGCCGATGGTCCGGGTGTTGTCCCACTCCATGAGCGCCCACAGCACGGTTCCGGCCGCGAGCAGGATGAACGAAACCTGGATGGTGAGCTTCGTGTGCAGGTTCCACTTTTTCCAGTTGAGCCCGTTTTGCTGCAGGACCATGACGACGGGGAAGCCGAGGCTGCCCAGGAACACGCCGAGCATGAGCGGGATGAGGATCCAGAGGTCTGTTTCGTAGGGGACTATGCCGTCCGAGTGCGGGGTGAAGCCGGCGTTGTTGAAGGACGAGATCGAGTAGAAGACGCCGTGCCAGACGGACTGCCAAAAGGGCTCGCCGAGGACCATGAAGCGCGGGATCAAGGCGACCGCGAGGGTGGCCTCAATGACCACCGAGGTGGTGATGACGATCCGCAGCAGCGTACCCACCTCGCCAAGCCTGCCAGCGTTGTTCATGGCCTCCTGGGCGATGAGCTTGCCCCTTACGCCCAGCTTCTTGCTCACCATGAGGGCCAGCAGCGAGGCCAGCGTCAGCGTGCCGAGGCCCCCGACGAAGATACCGACAAGGATGATCAGCTGGCCGAAGAAGGACCAGTGCACGGCGGTGGACACCACAGTCAGGCCCGTGACACAGACGGCCGAGACGGCGGTGAAGAGGGACTGGTGGAGCGGGGTGAAGTCACCGGTTGCCGAGGAGGCCGGCAGCGACAGGAGGGCGGTGAAGAGGACGATGACCACCACGAAGGCGCTCAGGGCAAGACGGGCCGGCGATGTGTTGGCAATGTCATCGATGAAGTCACGGATGCCCGTGAATATCCACAGGCCCTCACGCTCCGGCGGTGCGGGCTGCCAGCTGGCCGGGCTCTTGGACCTCGACTGGCTTTGGGTCATGTGCGGCTGTTCCTCGATTGACTCTGCTTCCTCCAGTAGTAAACCACTAAACACCGCGCCGTGGCCGGGCCTGGGAACAGACGGGGCTCCGGTAGCCTGTGAGTGATGACACTCCAGCCCGGACTCAGCCTCCCCGCACTGCCAACGACGGTGGTGTGGGACGCCGCCATGACGGCGTACAACTTCGGCCCGGGCCACCCCATGGCGCCTGAGCGCCTGGACCTGACAGCGCGGCTGGCCGGCAGCCTGGGCCTGCTGGATCTTGGGCACGTCACCCTGGCGGCCCCGGACGTGGCCGACGACGGCGAGCTCACCACCGTGCACAGCCCCGACTTCGTGGCCGCGGTGCGCCGCGCCAGCGACGACCCGGCCGCCGCGGACGAGTCCTACGGGCTGGGCACCGAGGATGACCCCGCCTTTGCCGGCATGCACGAGGCTGCGGCGCGCCTGGCCGGCGGCTCCCTGCTCGCTGCGAACTCGATCCTGGACGGCTCGGCGGTCCGGGCCGTGAACTTCGGCGGCGGCCTCCACCATGCATCCCGGGACCGCGCCAGCGGCTTCTGCGTCTACAACGATGCCGCCCTGGCCGTCCGGAAACTGCTCGACGGCGGCGTGCAGCGGGTGGCATATATCGACGTCGACGCCCACCACGGGGACGGGACGCAGAGCATCTTCTGGGACGACCCCCGCGTTCTCACCATCTCGCTGCACGAAACCGGCATGTCCCTGTTCCCCGGCACCGGCTTCGCCAACGAGATTGGCGGCCCCGGAGCCCTCGGCAGCGCGGTGAACGTGGCACTGCCTGCTGGAACGGGTGACGCCGGCTGGCTGCGGGCGTTCCACGCCGTGGTCCCGCAGCTGGTGGGCGCGTTCGCGCCCGAGGTCATCGTCAGCCAGCACGGCTGCGACTCGCACCGGCTTGATCCCCTGACCCATTTGAACGTGAGTGTGGACGGACAGCGCGAGGCCGCCACCGCCGTCGCGAGCCTTGCAGCCCGGTACTGCGGAAACCGCTGGGTCGCGACCGGCGGCGGCGGTTACCACATCACGGGCGTTGTGCCGCGGACGTGGAGCCACCTGATTGGCATCGCTGCCAACCGGCCGGTGCCGCTGCGAACGCCCGTGCCTGAGGCGTGGCGGACGTACGTCCGCCAGCGCTACGGCGTCGACACGCCGGAGCGCATGGGCGACGACGCCGGCGTCTGGTGGCGGTCGTGGGAGGTGGGCTTCGATCCCAACGACGACATCGACCGCACCGTGATGGCCACGCGCAAGGAAGTCTTCCCGCTGTACGGCCTTGATCCCTGGTTCGACTAGTTCTTTGGTTCGACTAGTTCCCTGGTTCGACTAGATCCGGTTTTCTTCACCGGGCCGGGCCACGGGCGAAATAGTAGATGCCATTCGGCGTATATGTCGCTAGGGTGGGTCTCATGGTGACAGACGACGTATTTGCCGTCATTGCGGAGGCAACGCGGCGCGACATTCTCGTGTCCCTCCAGGCGGGGGACAAGGCAGTGGGGGAGCTGGTCGAGGAGCTCGCCGCCAGCCAGCCCACCATCTCCAAACACCTCAAGGTGCTGCGTGAAGCCGACCTAGTGAGCATGCGCGCGCAGGGCCAGAAGCGCTACTACGCCCTCAATCGCAAACCGCTGGCGGGTGTGGCCAGCTGGCTGGAGACGTTCGACGTCGGACGCGCGGCTTCCGCCGCAGCGTCACCGGACGCCGCACCTCAGGAGGCCGACACTGTCGCAAGCCCGGCCGGAAGTCCTGCGCCCGCCGCGGCCAGCTCTGCCGCGGAAGTCCCGGACGCCTTCGCCGCAGCCGCCGCGGCACATGCCGGCAGCTCCCCGGACGACGCGACCCACGCACCCGGGCGGCCGGCGAGCGGCCAGCTGAGTCCCGCCGTCGTGGTTCCCGGCGGACAGGTGCCCGGGAGCGCCGGCCAGGACGACACTGTGCCGCAGCAGATCGGCCGCACCGTGGGCCGCGCCGCGACGAAGGCGGCCGACCTGCTGGCGAACCTGCCCAAGTTCGGCCGCAAAAAGTAACCGCACACAACTGACTCGCATTTGTTGTCGTTATGAGGCCTCAAAACGACAACAAATGCGAGTCAGTTGCCGCAGCATGCTACTTGCCGAGGATCCGCACGTGCTCCGGGGTCAGCTCGGAAATACTGCTGACGCCGAGGAGCGCCATGGTGCGGGCCATGTCCTTTTCGAGGATCTGCAGGACGCGGTCGACGCCGGCCCGGCCGCCGGCCATGAGCCCGTACAGGTAGGCGCGGCCGATGAGCGTGAAGTCGGCGCCGAGGGCCAGGGCGGCGATGATGTCCGCGCCGCTCATGATGCCCGTGTCCAGCATGATCGCGGCGTTGCTGTTGTCCGCCTTGAGCGCCTGGGAAACTTCCGGGAGCAGGTGGAAGGGGATGGGGGCGCGGTCCAGTTGGCGGCCGCCGTGGTTGGACAGCACTATGCCGTCGGCGCCATGGTCCACCACCTTGCGGGCGTCGTCCACGGTCTGGATTCCCTTGACCACGAGCTTCCCCTTCCAGGTTTCACGCAGCCAGTCCAGGTCCTCGAAGGTGAGGGTTGGGTCGAACATCGAGTTGATCAGGTCGGCCACCGTGCCCGTGTACCGCGAAAGCGACGCGAAGGTGAGCGGCTCGTGGGTGAGGAAGTTGAACCACCAGGCCGGCCGGTAGGACGCGTCCAGGACCGTCTTCAGCGTCAGGGCCGGCGGGATGGTCATGCCGTTGCGGACGTCTCGGAGGCGTGCCCCGGCGACGGCGGTGTCCACCGTGACCATCAGGGTATCGTTCCCGGCCTTGGCTGCCCGCTCAATCAGTTCGAGGGAGCGGTCCCGGTCCGTCCAGAGGTACAGCTGGAACCAGTTCCGGCCGTTGGGTGCCGCCGCGGCCACGTCCTCGATGGAGGCGGTGCCCATGGTGGAGAGCGTGTACGGGATGCCGGCGGCCTCGGCAGCCTGCGAGCCAGCGTATTCGCCTTCGGACTGCATCATCCGGGTGAAGCCGGTGGGTGCGATGCCCACGGGAAGCCGGGAGGTCTGGCCCAGAATGTCGGTGCTCAGGTCAATACTGGACACATTCCGCAGGATGCCCGGGCGGAACTCGATGTCCAGGAACGCCTCACGGGCACGCCGCAGGGTGATCTCTTCCTCTGCAGCGCCGTCCGTGTAGTCGAACGGCGCCTGGGGGGTGCGGCGCTTGGCGATGTCGCGCAGTTCCCAGACTGTGCTGGCACGGCTGAGCCGTGCTTCCTTGCTGAACTCGGGCTTCTTGAACTGCATCAGCGGGGCGAGGTCCGAGTACTTCGGGATGCGGCGCTTCAGGGCGGCCGGAGCGGCTGCCGCAGCGGCGCCGGTGGCGGGCCGGGTGGCCGGAATGTCCGTCGCGTCCGCGGCCGGGGTGGTCTCGGGGTTGCTCGGCTGGATGGTGTGGGTCATGGCTTTCCTCCGTGGGCATGCCGGGAGATGCTGAACAGAAGCCTCCCCGCTGTGGTCTAACCACACTCTAGAGCATGTGGTCCAACCACATCAAGTACCATGGGCTCATGCGCACGCACCAACTCGTCCTTCGGTGGATCGAGGACCAGCTCTCCGGCGGCCAGCTCGCCGTCGGTGGCCGCCTTCCGGCCGAACGGACCCTGGCCGAACAGCTCGGCGTCTCCCGCACTTCCGTCCGCGAAGCCATCCGGGTCCTCGAGGCCATGGGCGTGGTCCGGGCGGGCGTAGGTTCCGGTCCGGAGGCGGGAACGGTGGTGATCTCGGATCCGACGGCGGCACTCGGCTCCGCGCTGCGGCTGCACGTCGCCACGCAGCACCTGCCCGTGGAGGACGTAGTGGAGACCCGCGTGCTGCTCGAGTCCTGGGCGGCCGCCCGGGCCAGGCCGGATGCCCCCGAGCTCGACCTCGCCGGGGCGCTGCTCGACGACATGGACGAGGGGCACGCCGTCGACGACTTCCTTGCCCTGGACGTCCGCTTCCATCTGGCTCTCGCCGACGCCGCCGGCAACGCGGTTGTCAGCGCCATGATGGGGTCACTGCGCGAGGCCATCCAAGGGTACGCGGGGCAGCTGACCGCGAACCTGCCGGACTGGGACGTCACCGCCTCGCGCCTCCGGGCCGAGCACCGTGAGATCCTCGCGGCCATCCGGAAGGACGACGGCGGCCGGGCGGCCGAGCTTGTTGCCGCCCACATCCGGGGGTACTACAAAGAAGCCGGGCTGGGCCCGAAGGATTCGGACCCGGCCCGGCTTCCGTAGCTGGCCTGGGTGGAGTTTTGGTCCAGTTGATGGCCCAAACGGGGTTTTAACTCGCGATATCTGGACAAAAACTCCAAGGCGAAGCGGAGTTAGCGGACTTCGACCTCCAACGTCTGGAAGTCGTCCGCCGCGTGCCGGCCCACCAGCAGGCGGAAGGAGCCGCGCTCAACCTGCCAGCCGCCGTCGTAATGGCCAAAGGCGCGGGCCGGGATCCGCACCTCCACGGTGTCCGTGCCGCCCGCCGCCAGGTGCGTCCCGGCGTATCCGGCCAGCCAGCGGACCGGCCGCTCCACCGCCGAATCCTCACGGGCAAGGTAGACCTGGACAACTTCGCGGCCGGTGCGCGTGCCGGTGTTCCGGACGGGGACGTGCACCACGATGTCCTGGCCCGCCGGAACCGACTGCGGCGCGTGCCCGGTGCCGAGCTCGAACGTCGTGTAGCCGAGGCCGAAACCGAACGGCAGCAGCGGGGCCGGGCCGCCCGCAGCCTGCTGCTTGAGCCAGGCACGGTAGCCCACGTGGATGCCCTCGCTGTAGACCACCTTGCCGTCAACCGGCGTGGTGCTCAGCACGGGTACGTCTTCGAGCGCGGTCGGCCAGGTGGTGGGAAGCCGGCCGCCGGGCTCCTCCTTGCCGAGCAGGATGTCCGCCACCGCGGTGCCGAACTCCTGCCCGCCGAACCAGCCCAGCAGCACCGAACTGACCCTGTCCAGCCACGGCATCAGCACCGGCGAACCGGAGTTGACCACCACGACGGTGCGCGGGTTGACCGCGGCCACGGCCTCAACTAGCTCGTTCTGGTGGCCGGGGAGGTCCAGGTCCTTGCGGTCGAAGCCCTCGGATTCGATCGCGGCGTTGGTGCCCACCACGACGACGGCGACATCCGCCGTCCGTGCCGCCTCGACGGCCGCCCGGATCTCGGCCTGCGGGTCGGCGACGATGGCCTCCTCGCCGAGCAGGATGGCCGTCAGTGGAATCTCCTGCTGCTGCGGCAGCTGGTACAGCGCGTCGATGGCGAACCGCTGGCCGGCGGCGGCCTCGAAGGCATGGATGGTCTGGGGCGGATCGAACAGGGCAGCGCCCAGGACATCGGTGTCGTCCTCCAGTTCACCCTTGAAGACCTCGGTGCCGTCGATGGAGACGGCGATGTGCCCCACCGTTCCGACCCCGAGGTGGCGGACGCCGGCGGATTCCGCTGTCCACTCGGTCTGCATGCGGATGGCCGCCGTGCCCTCCGGAATGCCGACGCCGAACCAGATCAGGTGCGAAGCCAGCCGGTCCTCACCTGAGATCTCCGTTCCGTCGGCGGCCAGGAAGGTGACGCGCATGCCGGGCGCGCCGCTGACCGGGTTGTGCAGGGCGTTGCGGGCGAATGGCTGCAGCCCCTCGGCCACCTTGGCGCCGCGGGCGTAGGTGACGGTGACGTCGTCGGGCAGTGCCTTGCGCAGGCCCTTTAGCGGCGAGACGGTGTACTTGGGCATGACGGTGGCGCTGCCGCCGCCCTGCGTGCGGGCCTCCTCGGCGTTGTGCCCGATGACGGCAACGCTGCCCAACATGCTGGCGTCGAGCGGCAGCAGGCCGCCCTCGTTGCGGACCAGCACCGCGCCGCGGACTGCCACTTCGCGGGCCACCTGTGCGCCGTCGAGCTCTGCGGGGTAGGCGGTGACCGGCTCGAAGCCTTCGAGCGAGCCGACCCTGGCGGCGAGGCGCAGGATACGGATGACCTTTTCCAGGATCGCGTCCCGGCTGACGCGGCCGTCCTCGACGGCGGCGAGCAGCTTGGCGCCCCAGTGGCCCACCGGCCCCGGCATTTCCAGGTCCTGGTGGGCGTTTGCGGCATCCACTGAACGAACGCCGGTCCAGTCCGAGACCACGACGCCGTCGAAGCCCCACTCGGTGGACAGAGGGGTCTCGAGGAGCTTGTTCTCGCTGGCCGTGGTGCCGTTGATGGAGTTGTAGGAGCTCATGACCAGCCAGGCGCGGGCCTCGGTGATGGCGTCCTCGAAAGCGGCCAGGTAGAGCTCCCGCAGGGGCCGCTCATCCACCACGGAATCGGAGGTGAAGCGCTCCGTCTCGGCCTCGTTGGCGAGGTAGTGCTTGGGGGTGGCGCCCACGCCCATGGATTGCACGCCGGAAACGTAGCCCGCGGCCAGGGTGGCGGTGAGGCGCGGATCCTCGCTCATGCACTCGAAATGGCGGCCGCCCAGCGGGGAGCGGTGCAGGTTGATGGTGGGCCCGAGGACTGCGTGGACACCCTTCCGGCGCGCCTCCTGGCCGAGGACCTGGCCGTAGCGGCGGGCGATGTCCACGCTCCACGTGGCGGACAGGGCGGACGACGACGGCAGGGAGACCGAGTCGTGGCGCTCGTCGAAGTCTTCGCCGCGGACGCCGGCGGGGCCGTCGGACAGCACGATCCGGCTCAGTCCGATTTCCGGCAGTGCGTGCGTGGACCAGACGTCGGCACCCGTAAGCAGGGTCACCTGCTGTTCGAGGCTCAGGCTTGCGGCCAGTTCGCGCAGGCGCGCCTCGGCTTCTGTCGACAGTTCCGCGTTTGCGGCGCGGAAGGTGGTCTTTTGTGCGGACAGGGTGGGGTTCATTTACTTGACTCCTTTGATGCGGGTGACGAGGACGGCGCCGATGATGCCGACGGCGGCCCCGCCGAGGAAGAGGGCGGGGTAGCCGCCGAGGGCGATGACCGGGAAGGCGACTGCGGGAACGATGGACTGGGGGAGCGCCTGGGCGATGTTGAAGACACCGAAGGTCTTGGCATTTTCGGTCTGGTCGGTGGGCAGCAGGTCGGCGATGAGGGCCACGTCGACGGCGCCGAAACAGCCCAGGCCCAGGCCCACGATCGCCTGGCCCACGAGGACCTGGTCCGTGCCGGGGCTCATGGCGACGACGATGAGCCCGGCCATGATGATGAGGCTGGAGGCGATGACCAGGGTCTTCCGCTTGCCGATCCGGTCACTGATCCAGCCGCCCGCGATGCTGGTGACGACGGTTCCGGCGGAGCTGACCAGGGTGGCCTGGAAGACCAGGGAGGCGATGTTTTCCTCTGCCACGTGGAGCTGGTCCGCGAAGAAGTACGGCAGGTATAGCAGGCCGGCGCAGTAGCCCATGTAGACCATGAACTTGGTCAGCCATGCCCAGCCGAGGCCGGGGTGGAGGCGCGGGTCGAAGTAGAAGGACCCGAGGATCTCCTTCAGGCTCAGGGGTGCCGGCCGTTCAGTGAGCACACGGTCCTTGAACGTGAACGCGAAGCCGACGGCCAGGGCGGTGCCCACGATGCCGGGAACCACCGCCATCTGGAAGGCGTTGTCGAAGAGCTGCGCGAAGTAGGCCGCAGCCACGAGGCCGATCGGCAGGGTCATGCCGATGAGTCCGGAGAGGCGGCCACGCTCGGCGGGGGCGGCCTGGTCCGGAAGGGTCGCAACGAGGGCGGCCAGCGCAGCGTTGAATCCCAGCTGCGTCACCACCCAGGCACACAGGACGCCGGCTACATCGCCGGCGAGGCCCAGGAAGAAGAGTGCGCCGAGTCCGATCAGTGAGCCGCCTACAATCCACGGCTTTCGCATGCCGAACCGGGAGGTGGTGCGGTCGCTCAGGCGTCCAAAGAACGGATTGGCCACGAGGGCGATGACAGCCCCGACGCCGGCCACCAGGCTCAGCGCTCCGGCCCGGGTTTCCGGGGTGGTGATCTCGGAGACCTTGATGGCGAGGACGACGAGGGCGGGTGCGAGCAGGGCCATCCAAAGGCCGGCGCTGGCGATGGGCATGCCGATGACGTAGGCGCGCGGAGCCTTGACGGACGGTCCGGCGGTTGATGAGAGCGCGGGTGATGCCGTGGTCTCTTCGGATAGGGATTCGATGGCCACATTGCCTCCTGACGAAAAGTGACCCACCGTTGGGCCTCGGAGAAAGCGTAGCGGCAAAAATCTAGTGTGACTAGGTTTTGCTCAACATTGACTTCTCGCCCGTGATCCGGGGCCGTGAAATAAACTGTCGAAATGTCTCCCTCCAAGCCCCGCGGGCAGTACGCCAAAGGCGCCGAACGCCGCGAGCAGATCATCCAGACCGCCACCGATGTCTTTGCCACCGAAGGTTTTGAGGGTACGGCCCTCAAGCGCGTGGCCGAGCTTGTGGGGGTCAAGGAAGCAACGCTCTTCCACTACTTCAGCGGCAAGCAGGAGCTGCTGACTGCGGTGCTTGCCGAGCGTGACCGGCGCAGCAGGGATATTGGCGGACTGACAGAATTTGGCCTGCCCGCCCTGGCGACCGTGGCGGAGCGGAACGAGAAGGAGCCCGGGCTTACCACGCTCTACGCCGTGGCGTCGGCGACGGCCAACGATCCCGGGCACGCTTCGCACGGCTACTTCCAGGACAGATACTCCCAGTTGGTGGAGGAGCTGGCGCTCGACATCGGCCGGCGCCAGGAGGCGGGCGAGGTCCGGTCTGATGTCGCGGCGGAGTCACTCGCGCGGCTGGTCATCGCCGCATTCGACGGCCTTCAGCTGCAGTGGCTGTACGACAAGAAAGTGGACATGGCCGGCGGCCTGGCGGAGCTCGTCGACGTGCTGCTGGTCCCGGCAAAGCCCTAGTCTTGTCCCCGGCGCGCGGCCACTTCGGGGGCCTTTAGCGGCCATTATCTGGACAAATACTCCTGTCAGTCCTCGGCGATCACGGCCACAGCTCCGCCGGGGACGATCCCGCCGAAACGGCCGCCGCCCAAGAGTTCCTCGCCGTCGGCCTTCACTTCCGCGTCCTCCCGTCCGTGGTTGATGGCGAAGAGGAAACGGCGCCCGTCGGCCGTGACGCGGCAGATCAGTTCGACGCCGGCGGCGGCCTCCGCGGAGGCGGCCACTCCCGCTTCGGCCAGGAGCCGGTCCAGCAGGCTCTCAATGCCGTCGCGGCCGGGGAGGGTGCCCAGGTACCAGGCGGCGCCGCGGCCGGTGCTCCTCCGGGTCAGTGCGGGCACGCCGGAGAGCGGGTAGCCGGTGAAGGTGGCCAGCGCCTCGGCCCCGGCAAGGTGGACGTGTTCGCTCCAGACCCGGCCGATGGTGCCGTCGCTCAGAGTCACCTGGCCGCCCTCGAGCAGCGGGTGGAACTCCTCGGTCCTGATGCCCAGCAGCTCCCGGAAGGCGCCCGGATAGCCGCCCAGCCGGATGTGGTCCCGGTCGTCGACGATGCCGCTGAAGTAGCTGACCAGCACCGTCGCACCGGCCGCGGCCGCGCCGGCGATGTTGACCGCGGCGGCATCGGTGACGCAGTACAGCGTGCACACCAGGACCAGGCTGTAGCCGGAGAGGTCCGCGGCCGGGTGGACGAAGTCCACGCCCACGCCGCGCAGGAACAGCGAGCGGTGGAATTCGCGGATCAGGTCCAGGTACTTCACGTCCTCGCTGGGGTGCGAGTCCAGTTCACTGGCCCACCATGCCTCGTAGTCGAACACGATGGCCACCCGGGATTCCACCGTGGAGCCCTTGACCGCGCCCAGCCTGCCAAGGGCTTCGCCCAAGGCCACCACCTCCCGCCACACCCGGGTGTCGCGCCCGCCGTGCGGCACCATCGCCGAATGGAACTTCTCGGCACCGGCAACGCTCTGTCGCCACTGGAAAAACATGACGGCATCGGCACCGCGGGCCACATGGGCCAGGGAGTTGCGGAGCATTTCGCCGGGCATCTTCGGCTGGTTGCGGGCCTGCCAGTTCACGGCCGACGTCGAGTGTTCCATCAGGATCCATGGCTTGTTGCCCGCGACGCCGCGCGTGAGGTCAGCGCTGAACGCCAGTTCGATTTCGCGCTCCGGATCTGCGGCCACGAGGTAGTGGTCGTTGGCCACCACGTCCAGGTCCTGCGCCCAGTCGAAGTAGTCCAGGGACTTGGTGGCGCTGGAAACCATGAGGTTGGTGGTGGCAGGGACGTTGGGGGTCACCTCGCGGATCACCGCCAGCAGGCTCCGGTAGTAGTCCATCAGCGCCCACGAGCTGAACCGCTGGAAGTCCAGCCGCTGCGTCGGATTGAGGGTGGTGGGGGCAGCCCGCGGCGGGATGATCTCCTCGAACGAGGCATAGTGCTGGGACCAGAAGGCCGTCCCCCAGGCCCCGTTCAGGGCCTCGATGCTGCCGTACCGGCGCTCCAGCCAGCGCCGGAATGCCGCGGCGTCCTCGTCGCCGTAGAACTCTGAAACGTGGCAGCCCAGCTCGTTGTCCACGTGCCACAGCGCCAGCGCCGGATGGTCCTTGTACCGTTCGGCCAGTTTCCGGGTAATGCCCGCGGCATACCGTCGGTAAACAGCGGACGACGGCGAGTAGTGCCGCCGGGAGCCGCGCTCCAGGACGGTGCCCTCCGCCGTTACCGGCAGGACTTCCGGATGCTTCCGCACCAGCCATGCCGGGGGAGCGGCCGTGGCCGTGGCGAGCGCAACTTTTATGCCCGCGGCGCCGAGGCTGTCCAGGACCTCGTCCAGCCAGGCAAAGTCGTACTCACCTTCGCGCGGCTCCAGGAGCGCCCAGGAAAAGATGGCCACGCTGAGGAGGGTCACCCCGGCCTCCTGCATGAGGCCGATGTCCTCCAGCCGTACATCCGCCGGCCACTGCTCGGGGTTGTAGTCACCGCCAAAGGCCAGGCCGGGACCGCTGTTCCAGGACGGGGTAGGGGGAGAGGGCTCTGGAGCGGGCATGGGACTCCTTTGTCGGGGCGGTGGTCAGCCTCTTCCAGTGTTACCCAAAGCGACCAGGGATGCGACGGCGGACGGCGACAGTTCGCCGTCGCACACCCACACGCTCAGGCTCCGTTGCAGCGATTCCCCGGCAGCCAGGGCCACCGGCTCGTACCAGGCCAGGGCCGATCCGACGGCGGGGTAGCCGAAGCAGCGGACAAACCATGGATCCGCGGACTCGGCTGGAGCGCTGAACACGAGGGTCGCGGGCTGCCCGGACCGGGTGCCGGGGACTTCGCCGAACGCTGCTGTGCCGGCTCACTCACCGGCGGACTCGACGCGCTGCGGGCGCTGGTGCGCGCGTCACACAGGCTCGACAGGTTCGAGGCCGTGCTGGTCTGATAGGAACTGCCCGCCGCCCGGCTGCCTGCCACTATTAGGAAGCCCGTCAACCCTCAGAACGGAAAATCGATGCCGCTGTTCGATCTTCCCCTCGAGGAGCTCCGTCGGTACACCTCCTCGGCCGTCCTGCCGCCGGACTTCGAGGCCTTCTGGGACCGCACGATCCGGGACGCAAGGACCTTCCCGCTCGACACCGTCTTCGAGCCGGTGGAGAACTACCTGGCCATCGTGGCACGCGGCCAGGGTTACTCGGGGGCAGTCGGCGACACCGCGGACCCGCACCGTCGGCAGGTGCGGTGGCGTACGCGGGCCTCATGACGCGGGGCGCAGCCAGCCGTGAGGACTATTACTACCGCCGCGTGTACGGGGATGCGTTCCGTGCCGTCGAGGCCGGGCAGTCGCATCCGGACGTGGACGCGTCCCGGATTGTGGTGGCGGGCGTGAGCCAGGGCGGCGGGATCACCGTCGCTGTGGCCGGACTCGCTGCCGGACGGCTCGTCAGCGACGGCCCCGGCGCTGTTCTCCGTGGCGCAGATGGACGACGTCTGCCCGCCCTCGACCGTCTTCGCCAGCTACAACGCCTACGGGACCGGCGCCGGCGGGGGAGTGGCGGCTGGGGGACCGGCAAAGGACATCGACGTCTACCGCTTCAACAACCACGAGGGCGGCCAGGAGCACCACTGGATCCGGCAGCTGCAGTACCTGCGCAAACTCCTGGGCTGAGCCGCCCCCGTCAACAGGAACAGCGCGAACGTACACTTGTGGCCCTTGGGAAACGCTTCCTGGGGGCCCAAGTGTACGTTCGCGCTGCCCCGGCCGGCGCTGCTCCATGGTCCGAATGTGACGCAGCTGATTTGGCGATCCTTCAGTGCGGGCTTATGGTCGTTTCCATGACTAACCGTTGGTATGCGTATTTTTCGTTGGCTCTGGAGGGGCCCGCGTCTAACTGACACGCATCCAACTTTCCTTCAGAGCCAACAGGGCAGAGATCATTCTCTGCCCTTCGCCATATCTACGGCGGGTTCTGATCAGGGCCCGCTCCCACCCGGAACAGGACCCCGAAAATGAGCGCAACAGCCACCGAACCCCAGCAGTCGCACGCATCGTCGACGTCGAAACGCCAGTCCACGTCGAACCTGAGGGTCAGCGAGCTCACCGCCCTGCCCACGCCGCAGGAGATGATGGCGGAACTGCCGCTGGACGCGAAGGCGGCCGACGTCGTCGAACGCGGCCGTGACGAAGTCCGCGCCATCATGGATGGCGTGGACGACCGCCTGCTGGTGATCGTCGGTCCGTGCTCCATCCACGACCCCAAGGCCGGCCTGGAATACGCCCGCCGGCTGGTCAGCCAGGCCGAGAAGCACAAGGAAGACCTGCTCATCGTCCTGCGGGCCTACTTCGAGAAGCCCCGCACCACGGTGGGTTGGAAGGGCCTCATCAACGATCCGCACCTGGACGGCAGCCACGACATCGCCGGCGGCCTGCGCGCGGCCCGCAGCTTCCTGCAGCAGGTCACCGCCCTGGGGTTGCCCACCGCCACTGAGTTCCTCGAGCCCATCAGCCCGCAGTACATGGCCGACCTCATCTCCTGGGGTGCTATCGGCGCGCGGACCACGGAAAGCCAGATCCACCGGCAGCTCGCCTCCGGCCTGTCCATGCCCATCGGCTTCAAGAACGGGACCGACGGCGACCTCCAGGTGGCGGTGGACGCGTGCGGCGCTGCCGCCGCAGCCCAGGCTTTCCTCGGGATCGACGGCGACGGCCGGGCCGCCCTGGTGTCCACCGCGGGCAACCCCGACACCCACGTGATCCTCCGCGGCGGCCGGAAGGGCCCCAACTACTCGGCCGCCGACGTCGAGGCGGCCTCCGCCAGGCTCGCCGCCAAGAACCTCAACCCGCGGCTGATCGTGGACGCCAGCCACGCCAACAGCGGCAAGAGCCACCACCGCCAGGCCGAGGTGGCGCTCGAAATCGGCGCGCAGATCGAGGACGGGGGAACGGCCGGCGGGGCGATCGCCGGCGTCATGCTGGAGAGCTTCCTCGTGGGCGGCGCACAGAACCTCGACGTGGCCGAGCATGCCGCCCGACGCTCGGACCTGGTCTACGGCCAGAGCGTCACGGATGCCTGCATGGAGTGGGATGTGACGGCGTCCGTGCTTGAACAGCTGGCGGCATCGTCGCGGAAACGGCGGGCTTTCACTATGGCCACGTGAGCATCTAGAGTAACTAGAACACGGTTGTTCGATGGCTCAGCATCGGCGCACACCGCAGATAGACCGGCGTCGTTGCTGAGAGCAAAGGAATATGGGTAATGTCCGCAGAGTCGAACTTCTCGAACGCCAAGTTCTTGACCGTGGCCGAGGTGGCTGAGGTAATGCGTGTCTCCAAAATGACCGTGTACCGCCTTGTCCATTCGGGGGAGATGCCCGCCGTCAGGTTCGGCCGCTCCTACCGCGTCCCGGAGACCGCCGTCGAACAGTACCTTAAGGGTGCTGTCGTGGACGGTCATACCGGCACCGCCTAACCGGACCCTGCTGACCGCACCGATCCCGTGGTTGCTGCAGCCGCCTTGGGGGCCGCTGCACGCCACGGGCTGTGCTGGTCAGGGGATGCTCCGGATAAGCGGTACTCTGTTAAGGAACGTTTTACGTCATTGTAAGAATCTGTCAGTTGTTCAGTCTGTTGCTCAGTCCACGGACCTTCTTCACCAGACAGGTACTGCATCTAGTTTGTAAGGAACTTTCGTGGGTTCAGTTATTAAGAAGCGTCGCAAGCGTATGGCCAAGAAGAAGCACCGCAAGTTGCTTCGTAAGACCCGCCACCAGCGCCGCAATAAGAAGTAGAGCTCGCTCTACGCTTCAATGCCCGTCCCCTTTCGAGGGTGCGGGCATTTTTGCGTCCGGCGACGCGCAAAAAGCCCTGCGACGCGCCAAACGCCTGGCGCACCGGGAATTCCCGCGTCGTGGGGGATTCTGCGCGTCGAGGGGAAAGAACAGCGTCAGACGCGGGGGCCGCGGAAGCGCGTGTAACCCCGCCACAGGCCGTAGACTGCTCCGCCTGCTGTGGCTGCTTTGAGGCCCAGCGTGGCGGCCCGGCGGCCGGAGCGGAAGTCGTAGACCGGCCAGTTGTGTTCGCGGGCGTGCTTGCGCAGGCGGGAGTCCGGGTTGATCGCCACGGGGTGGCCCACCATCGTCAGCAGCGGGATGTCGTTGTAGGAGTCGCTGTACGCCCAGCAGCGCTTCAGGTCCAGTCCGTGGTTGTCCGCGATGCCCTGGACTGCGACGGCCTTGGCTGCGCCGTGCAGGATGTCCCCGACGAGCCTGCCGGTGTAGAAGCCATCCTTGGTCTCGCCCACGGTCCCGAGGGCGCCGGTCAGCCCCAGCCGCGTGGAAATCACGGTGGCCACCTCGATCGGCGTCGCCGTGACAAGCCAAACCTTCCGGCCTACCCGCAGGTGCTGCTCGGCCAGGGCCTTCGCGCCCGGCCAGATCCGGGAGGCGATCATCTCGTCGTAGACTTCCTCGCCCAGCGCCCGGATATCCTCCTCCGTGATGCCGGCGGCAAGCCTCAGCGCTGAATCCCGCACCGCGTGGACGTCATTGAGGTTCTCACCCCGGAGCACGAACTTGAGCTGCTTCCATGCCATTCCCGCCGCCTGCGCCAGCGTGAAGGCTCCGCGCTGGTGCATTTTTCTGGCCACGTGGAACAGGCTGGCGCCGCGCATGAGGGTGTTGTCGACGTCGAAGAAGGCTGCCTCGCCGTGTTGCTGCTTCGCAACCGGACGGTGGGCCACAGCGACGTACTTCTCCTCGGGCATGCCACTGAGTCTAGTCAATGCAGTACCGCGCGACTGACTGCCCCCGCGTCGCTCACCGCCGGGAACGGCGATACGGTTGAAGCATGGCAAACCCCGACGTCGTTCTCCTCACCAAAGCTGACTGTCACCTGTGCGCCGCGGCACGCGACGCCGTCGGGCGGGTAACTGCCGGGCTGGGACTTTCGTGGTCGGAGCGGCAGCTGGACTCCGACGACGAACTGCGCGACCGCTATGCCGAGGAGATTCCGGTGGTGCTGGTGGACGGAATCCAGCGCGATTTCTGGAAGATCGACGAGGCCCGCCTGGAGCGTGTCCTGCGCCGTGCCATCGCAGGGGATTAGCCGATTTCGAACAATGGCGCCGGCTTTGTTGACTTAACTGATGGGGATCTAGAGTGGACTCACAACGCGACGCAACGGAGCAGATAGTGACTTCGCTCGATTCACCACCTCAAGCCGTGCCCGGGCCAGCCGGTCCCACCGGCGCTGCCGGAAAGCAGATTCCGCCGGCAGCCGTGGCCCGGCTGACGATCTACCTGCGCGCCCTGAACTCCCTGCTGGCTGAAGGCACCGAGCGGGTCTCCTCCGAATCACTGGCTGAGCTTTCCGGGGTCAGCTCCTCAACCCTCCGCAAGGACTTGTCGCACGTGGGCTCCTACGGCACCCGGGGCGTGGGCTACGAGGTGCAGTACCTGAGCCGCCACATCGCCGCCGCACTGGGCCTGACGCATGACTGGAAAGTCGCGATTGTCGGCGCCGGCAACCTGGGCAAGGCGCTGGCCCGCTACGGCGGCTTTGAATCCAGGGGCTTTGACGTGGTTGCCATCTTCGACGCCGACCAGATGGTGGTGGGCAACGAGGTGGGCTGGCTGCGGGTCAGTGACGTTGCCGACCTGGAAGCGGTCCTGGAGCGGACCGGCACCAACATGGTGGTGCTGGCGCTGCCTGCCGCAGTGGCCCAGAGTATTTGTGACCGGGTGGTGGGCGCCGGCGTGCGCAGCATCCTCAGTTTTGCTCCCGTGATGCTCCAGGTGCCCGACGGCGTGACGCTGAGGAAGGTGGACATGGCCACCGAGCTGCAGATCCTGGCCTACCACGCGCAACGGGCGCAGACGCCCGGCCAGCCGGAGTAACTCCGGCCTTTCAGGAATCTGCGCCCGTTGGCGGTAAGACTTGTTGCTTTGCGGGTGCCTAGCGGCTTGCCAGTAGCTAGCAGTGTTCGCTTTGCCTAGCGGCCGTACGGGCCGCCCGGCTGCGAGTAGGGATTGGCGAACGGCTGCGGCTTCTGGAAGTACGGTGCCGCCCCCGGCAGGTACAACATGATGATCGCGGCGATGCCGAGGAGGCCCACCAGGGTGTTCAGGCCGGCCGGGAAGAGGCTGAACAGGGAAAGAGCGGCAAAGACAGTGCCCAGAATGCGGGCCCAGTTCTTGCCCTTCCGGATGTTGAATGCCACCAGCGCGTAGAGGCCGGCGCCGATCAGGGCAAAGACCACCATGGTTCCGATGATGAAGCCCTTGACGTCCTCGAACGCGATGTTCTGACCGCTGCCGCGCAGCTGCTCCTCGAACTGGCTCCGCTTTGCCGGGTCATCCAGGGTGGGAATCGTGATCAGGATGGACAGGATCGACAGGACCCCGGCGGCGATGATCATCCAGAAGGAATAATTCACGAGCTTCGGGACGCCGGCGCCGGTGGCTGCCTGCGACTGTTCCGAGGGGTACTGCCCGTAGGGGGACTGGCCGTAAGGACTCTGGCCGGACGGCGACTGCCCATACTGCGGCGAATTCTGGCCATACTGGGGCTGTCCGTACTGCGGTGCGCCTTGTCCGCCCTGTCCGTACTGTGGCGAGTTCTTGCCATACTGCGGAGCATTCTCTCCGTACTGGGGAGCGCCTTGTCCGCCCTGTCCATACTGCGGAGCATTCTCTCCGTACTGCGGGGTGCCCTGCCCGTATTGGGGCGCGTCCTGACCGTAGCGGGGCTGTCCGTTGCCTGGCTGGGAACCGTCGTTGGGCTCGTTGGAGCCGGGGTCATTGGAGTGCGGGACTGGAGGATTGCTCATGAGCGGTCCTTTGCGTAGTGACGTTCTGAATCGGCTACCGGTTCAGACGCCTGCCCTCCCCAGCATGGTTCACTTCCCACCGTACCCCTCGGCGGGTACGCGGTGGATCATTCCGGAGAGGTATTCCAAAGGCGGGCCAACCTGCGGAAACGCTGCCGGCAGGGGATTCTCCGCCTTGAAGATCGGCGGCGTTGCCGGGAAGCGTCGTCGGGCGTCGATCAGGGGCGGCCCCGTGCCGCCGATCGCACCGCCGAGCAGCCCCAGCAGCCCGCCGATCACCCAGATCCAGTAGGACACCTTGAGCTCTGCGGGCAATTCCGTCACGTCGAAGAGGCCGGAGAAGCCGCCAGCCGGCAGAGCCTCGCCGAAGTTCCTGAACGCCGAACGCCCCGCCTGCGGAGAGTCCGCGGACGGGGCGTTTCGTAGCCACTAATCGTGGCTGCCGGACCTGCCTGAAACCTACGCTGCAGGTGCGATGAAGGCCAGTTCCAGGTTGATGGCAACCTTGTCGCTGACCAGGACGCCGCCGGCTTCCAGCACGGCGTTCCAGGTCAGGCCGAAGTCCTTGCGGCTGATGGTGGTCTCGGCGGAAACACCGGCGCGGGTGTTGCCGAAGGGATCAACTGCAACGCCGTTGAATTCGGTCTCGAGGGAAACGGGGCGGGTGACACCCTTGATGGTCAGGTCGCCCTGGAGTTCGTAGCTGTCGCCGTTGGCAACGAGGCCGTTGGAGACGAAGGTGATCACCGGGAACTTCTCGACGTCGAAGAAGTCCTCGCCGCGGACGTGGCCGTCGCGGTTGGCGTCGCCGGAGTCGAAGCTGGCGGTCTGGATGGTGGCCTCGACCTTGGTGGCCGTCACGTCGTCGGCGAGGTCCAGGGTTGCGGCGGCGTCCTTGAACTGGCCGCGGACCTTGCTGATGCCGGCGTGGCGGACGGTGAAGGCGATCTCGCTGTGGGAGTTGTCGAGGGTCCAGGTGCCGCGGGTGAGTTCGGTGGAAAGTGCCATGGTGCTTCTCCTTGTATCAGTAGGTCAATCGGTGATCGTTGAGCTTTTGTTGAACTCTCAACTAACTGCTGCATCCAGTATAAACATGCATTTGCATCTTTTATTCCACCGCCAGGGAACTTTTTGAAAAATTTCTGAGTTCTACTAGGTGTAGAAGATTTCGTCATTACCCCTGCCCTTTGAGAAACTGGTAGACATGCCCCAAGCCACTGTCCATTTGCTCCGCCACGGCGAGGTCCATAACCCCGAAGGTGTCCTGTACGGCAGGCTGCCTGAATTCCACCTCTCCGAACTTGGCCGGCAGATGGCGCAGACGCTCGCCGAGCACTTCCGCGAGCGCGTTTCCCAGGGCGCCAACATCGTGTACCTGGTGGCGTCGCCGCTCACCCGCGCCCAAGAGACCGCCCAGCCCACCTCGGAAGCTCTCGGGTTGGACATCCACACAGACGGCCGCATCATCGAGGCGGAAAACTACTTCGAAGGGCTGAAGGTCACCAAAGCCGAGCTGCGCAAACCCAAGCACTGGCCGCACCTGATCAACCCTTTCCGGCCCTCGTGGGGCGAGCCCTACAAGCAGCAGGCAGCCCGCGTGACCGAGGCCGTCCAGGAAGCGCGCGCCAAGGCCGTCGAGCTTGGCGGCGACGGTGCCGAGGCAATCCTGGTCTGCCACCAGCTCCCGATCTGGGCCACGCGGCTCAGCGCCGAGGGCAAGCCGCTGTGGCACGATCCGCGGAAACGCGAATGCACCCTGACCTCCCTCACCTCCCTGGTTTTCGGCGACGATGGCGCGCTGCTGCGCGTGGAGTACAGCGAACCTGCCGCCGCCCTTCTTCCCGGTGCCTCGAGCACCCCCGGAGCCTAAGCTATGACTGAAACACCCAAAAGTTCCCGCCGCAGCGTCCTCGCCGCCGGCGGCCTGGCCCTCACGGCGATCACGCTGGGCCTGTCCGCCTGCGCCCAGGAGGACGCCTTGGCCAAACAGGCCAAGGCAGGGGACAACAAGAACTACGTGGCGGGCGACGGCTCCGTGACGGAATTCGCCGCAGCGGAGCGCAAGTCCGGCATCCAAATCCAGGGCACCCTCTTCAACGGCACCGCCGTTGCGCCCAAGGACTTCCTGGGCAAGGTCACCGTGCTGAACTTCTGGTTCGCCGGTTGCGCGCCCTGCCGGGTGGAAGCGCCGTCCTTGGAGGCCCTCCACCAGGAGTTCAGGACCAAGGGCGTCCAGTTCTTCGGCGTGAACCTGCGTGATGAGAAGGCCACAGCCGACGCCTTCGATAAGACCTTCGGCCTTACCTACCCGAGCTTCGACGACAAGGACGGCAGCGTGCTGCTGGCTGTGTCCGGTTTGGTGCCCCCGGGCGCCGTCCCCACGACGCTCGTGGTGGACAAGCAGGGCCGGGTGGCGTCGCGTGTTCTGGGGGAGATCGAGAAGGGCACACTCAAAGCTCTCATCCAGTCCGCCGTGGCAGAGTAACCTCCCGTGAACAGCCCCTTCGCCGAAGCCATCCTGAACGGTTCGCTGCTGCTCGCCATCCCCGTGGCGCTGCTGGCCGGACTCGTGTCCTTCCTCTCGCCGTGCGTGCTCCCGCTGGTGCCCGGATACCTGGGCTACGTCACGGGCCTCACCGGTGTGGACCTGCAGAAGCAGAAGCGTGGCCGCATGCTCGCCGGCATTGGCCTGTTCGTGCTCGGCTTCTCGGTGATCTTCGTGCTGCTCGGCGGCGCGTTCGGACAACTGGGCTCGCTGATCTCGGGCAGGCAGAACGCCTGGGTTACGCAAGTCCTCGGCGTCCTGGTGATCCTCATGGGCGTGGTGTTCATGGGCGGCTTCTCCTGGTTCCAGCGCGACGCCAAGATTCACGCGAAACCGCCGGCAGGCCTCTGGGGTGCGCCGCTGCTGGGAATCACGTTCGGCCTCGGCTGGGCGCCCTGCATCGGCCCCACCTATTCAGCCGTCCAGCTCCTGAGCCTCTCTGGCGGCTCCTCCGCCGCGAAGGGTGCATTCCTGGCCTTCGTCTATAGCCTTGGGCTGGGCATCCCGTTCCTGCTGATTGCCCTGGCGGTGCGCCGCGGCGCGGGAGTGATGTCCTTCTTCCGCAAGCACCGGCTGGCCATCCAGCGCACCGGCGGTGGAGTCCTGATTGTCCTGGGCATCCTGATGGCCACGGGTCTGTGGGGAACCTGGGTCACCGAGTTGCAGTACTGGTTCCAAACCGATGTGAAGTTGCCGATCTGATGAGCGAGCGTGTGAAGTCAACCGAGAAATCCCCGGCCGAGGAGGCCCCGCAGCCCGGGCCCGCCCATAATGGCCCGCCCAAGGACGCCGTGAAGGCCGCCAAGACCGGGGCCGCCCTCCCGTCCCTGGGCATCGTGGGCATGCTCCGCTGGGCCTGGACCCAGCTGACCAGCATGCGCACCGCGCTGTTCCTCCTCCTGCTGCTGGCGGTGGCCGCTGTGCCCGGATCGCTGTTCCCGCAGCGGCCGGCCAACCCCTCCGTGGTAACGCAGTACATTAAGGACCACCCCGACTACGGCAAGCTGCTGGACTCGGTGCAGCTGTACGACGTCTACTCCTCGGCCTGGTTCTCGGCCATCTACATCCTGCTGTTCATCTCGCTGATCGGCTGCGTGGTGCCCCGCGCCATCGCCCACTACAAGGCCATGCGTTCGCAGCCGCCGCGCACGCCGAAGCGGCTCTCCCGCCTGCCCGAGTACGGCACCCTGGTGGTGCCGGCGGACGCCGGGATCCCGGCGTCGGACGCCATTGAGGATGCGGCGGCGCTGCTGAAGAAACGCGGGTACCGCGTTGAGGTCAGGCACGACGACGGCGCGCGGCCGTCTTTGGGGGCCGAGCGGGGCTTCCTGAAGGAAGTGGGAAACCTGGTCTTCCACACCTCGCTGATCGGCGTGCTGGTGTCCGTGGCCGTCGGGGGGCTCTTCGGCTACAGCGGCCAGCGGATCCTCGTGGAGGGCGACACCTTCGTGAACACCCTGGTGGGCTACGACCAGTTCACGCCCGGCACCAACTTCCAGAGCGGCCAGCTCCAGCCCTACTCGATCCAGCTGGACAAGTTCCAGGCCACGTTCGACCGCGAATCGCAAGGCAAGTTCGGCCAGCCCATCGACTTCACGGCGGACGTCACCACTAAGGAAAACCCCGGGGCGCCGGCCAAGAAGGAAGTCCTTAAGGTCAACGACCCCGTCACCCTGGGCGGCACCAGCATCTACCTGACGGGCAACGGCTACGCCCCGGTGGTCACGGTCCGTGACGGCAAGGGCAACGTGGCCATGCAGGGTCCCGTGGTGGCCAAGCTGCAGGGCGAGAACTACTACTCCTCCGTGGTGATCAAGGTGCCCGACGCGAAGCCCGACCAGCTGGGCTTCGCCGGCTTCTTCCTGCCGACAGCGTTCGTGACTGAGCAGGGCATCTCCTTCAGCGGCGACCCGGACCTCATCAACCCGCAGCTGAGCCTGAACTCGTACTACGGCGACCTCGGCCTGGACAAGGGCGCGCCGCAGAACGTGTTTGAGCTTGACGTCAAGGGCCTCAAGGAGCTCAACAGCCGCAAGGCTGCGGCGGGTGGCATCACGCTCGCGCCGGGCAACACCTACACATTGCCCGAAGGCAAGGGGTCCATCACGTTCGACGGCGTGAAGAAGTACGTGGGCGTGGACATCCACCACAACCCCGGGCAGCTTTCCGCGCTGACCTTCGCGCTGCTTGCCGTGGCCGGCCTCATCGTTTCGCTTTACGTCAACCGCCGCCGCGTCTGGGTGCGCACCGGCACCCACGAGGACGGCCGGACCATGGTGGAGTACGGCCTCCTGGCCCGCGGCGAGGACCACCGGCTGGCCGGCGAGGCCGCAGCGGTGCGCAGCCTCCTGGCGGGCCAATGGAACCTGGACGCCGACAACCCCGAAACAGCACCTTCCAACTCCTCATCAGCCGGCTCGCCTGAGCCAAAGAAGGACCAGTAATGTTTCCCATCAACGAGACCATGGGCCAGTACAGCGAGCTCTTCATGCTGCTGGCGGCCGGCACCTACACCGTCGCCTTCATCGCGTTCGCGTGGGACCTGGCGAGGAGCAGCAAGTCCCTGAAGGCAATTGACCTCAAGGCTGCGGCTGCAGGTGCGTCGGCGGATTCTTCCGCCAAGGTTCCGGTGGCTGCGGGCGCGTCCGCAGCAGCAGCCACGTCGCGGCCCGCGGGCAGCGGTGGGGGCCGCCTGTCCGGACCGGCAGACCGTGCCGAGCGGCCGTCGTCGTACGTCTCCACCGCGAACGGCGCCGGACAAACTGCCGACGACAGCATGCGCTACGGCGAACGCCGGGCCCCCGCACGCGTGGCCGTGGCTCTGACCGTCCTGGGCGCCGCGATCCACGCCGCCGCCGTGCTGACCCGCGCTGTCGGCGCCGGCCGTGTGCCGTGGGGCAATATGTACGAGTTCCTCACCACCGGCGCTTTCGTGGCCGCGGCTGTGTTCCTCGTGGTGCTGATCCGCCGCGACCTGCGCTTCCTCGGCACGTTCGTGGTGGGCCTGGTGGTCATCATGCTGGTGGCCGCGTCCGTTGCGTTCTGGACGCCCGTCGGCCACCTGGTGCCCGCGCTGCAGAGCTACTGGCTGATCATCCACGTCTCGATCGCAGTGATGTCCTCGGCGCTGTTCACCCTGACCTTTGCCATGTCCGCGCTGCAGCTGGTCCAGTCGCACCGGCAGCGGACCATTGCGGCCGGCGGCGACGACAAGCTGGGGTTCATGCGCCTGGTGCCGTCCGCGCTGAGCCTCGAGAACCTGTCCTACCGCATCAACGCGATCGCCTTCATCGGCTGGACGTTCACTCTCATGTTCGGTGCGATCTGGGCCGAGAAAGCCTGGGGACGCTTCTGGGGCTGGGACACCAAGGAAGTGTGGACCTTCGTGATCTGGGTGGTCTACGCCGGCTACCTGCACGCCCGTGCCACCCGAGGCTGGACGGGGACTCGCGCGGCCTGGCTGTCCATCGTGGGCTACCTCTGCGTGGTCTTCAACTTCACCATCGTGAACCAGTTCTTCAACGGCCTGCACTCGTACTCGGGGCTTTAGGGCGTTCTGCGGCCTCCTTCGGCGGGGCCTCGCTCTGCAGGCGTCTTCGACTTACCAAAACGGGCCGCTTGGGCTCGTTGATTACCCGAAAGGGCCGCTCAGCTTGCTGCTGGGCGGCCTTTTTTGGCAAAACGGTGCAGGCGCGGACTGCTGGAAGCGTTCTGGGTGCGCGTGTGCCTGACGCCCGGGGAGCGCGGCCGACTAGCGCGCTGACTTCCACCCACGGCTCGTTAGGGCCCTCCGCACCTTGGTGACGGCGCTTGGCTCCATGCCGGGAATCAAAGGGTCCAGGTCCAACTGCGTTAGAACCAAGACGAGCCAGCCGAGTCCACGTGCATTTTCGTCACGGTAGATGTCACTTCTCCGCTGGGCCGGGGTGGCGTGGTGGGCGCCGTCGTACTGGATGGCAATCTTGAACTCGTCGTAGGACATGTCGGGGTCCTGGATCCAGCCTCCGGTCTCGTCGAACATGGGAACGTTGATGCCTGGTTCGGGGAGTCCCGCGGCTGTCAGCAGAAGCCGCAGCTCTGTCTCCTTCGGTGAATCGGTGTTCGCGCGGATGAGGGCCCTGGCCTTCAATGCCTTGGTGTAGCCAGTCCGGCCCTTCTTCTCTGCGAGGAAAGCGTCCAATGCTTGCGCCGTGGAGAGGGGTGCCTTGCGGCGCAGAAGGAAGTCGCCGGCGATGACCAGCTCTTGCAGTGTGAGGATGCCGGCCAGGTCCAACCAGGTCCGAAGCGGCGACGTGCACGCAACGTAACGGCCGTCAGAGATTTCATCCTCCGCGAGCGGAAGCCGGTGGCCGCGGACCTTCTTCCGCCGCACAGCCCTGGCGCCGTCCCGGCTGGTCAGGTGGATTATGTTGTGATCCTCGAAACGCAGGGGCAACGGGAAACCCCAGAGCGCCGCCGCGGAAAGGTGGCTAACGACGGCCCCGGTGGCGAGTGCAAGCCCGCGCGCGCGGATGAGGAGGGTAATCTCCACGGCAGCCGGGGCACGTACGCCGTGGCAGGGGCTCGCCAGGTCGAGGGCGCGGGTACGCCTGCGGGTAAGCCCGGCATCTGTGGCCTGGCGGATGGTGAACGGCTGTGCCTGCAGGGCGGGAGGAAGGGGGCGTGGACGCGGCATAGGAGCATTCTGCTGCCCGAAGTGTGCCTGCGTTCCGTTGTCCACAATTTAGGCCCGATGTGGAGGAACAGTGGGCGATGACCTGCTTCGCTGATTTACCAAAAGGGCCGCTCAGCGCGCTGCTGGGCGGCCGCTTTTGGCAAGTCGACGCGGCGGGGCGGCCACTTTTGGTAAATCGCTGCTGGGTGGCCACTTTTGGTAAATCGCGGGGAAGCGGCCGCTTTTGGTTAGTCGACGCTGCGGGGAGGCCGCTCAGCGTGCGGCGGAAGCGGCCACTCTTGGTAAGTCGACGCGGCGGGGCGGCCACTTTTGGTAAATCGAGCGGGCAAAACGGCACAGTGAAGGGGGCGCTGGTGCCGTGACGCGCAGGGCGCGGCTACTTCGCCTCGGGGTTGCCTTCGGCGTTGGCCTCGCCTGCTGCCCCAGGCTTGCGCGGACCCGGTTCACCCGCAGCCGGGCCGCCGGCATCCGAACCGCCGCTGGTGGTGCCCGGAGCGGCAGCACCCGTCGTTCCCGTGCCCGCGCTGCCCGAGCGGTGGGGGCCGCCGTCGGCCTGGTTCTTCCGGGCGTCATCCCTCAGCTTGCGGAGCCGTTCCGCCTCGGCCTGGCGGCGGCGCTGCTCGAGGTTCCGCAGGAAGTCGGGGTCGTCGTCGGGGGCGGTGGGGTGCTGCTGGTAGACGGGCTGGGCCACAGCCGATGCGCGGGGGCGGCCGATCAGGAACCACAGCGCCGCGCCGATGAGCGGCAGGAGCGCAACCATGATGATCCAGGTTGTTTTGGAGAACCCGCGCGTGAGACGTCCATCAGTCCGGATAACGTCCACCAGTCCGTAGACGTAGAGGGCGAGTATGGCGACTGCAATGGCGACACGAGGCATGCAATCAGTCTAGCCGCCGTGTGCCCCGGCGGAGATTACAGTATGCCCACAGTAATGCGCCAGCAAAACGCCGAACGGCAGTCCCAGGTGACACCCGACCTGCACCAGGCCACGTACCCGGAGACGGCCTGAGCAAGGGGAAACATAGCACCAACGCTACCGGCACGCCCCGTTCAGGCAGGACGGCTAAACTTGGATAGTGGCTTTTCTGAAATACTCCCTGATCCGGTTCGCAATCTTCCTGCCCCTGTTTGTGCTGTTCGTCTTCCTGCAGCTTGGGTGGTTCCTGGCCGTCATCTGCGCTGGGCTGATTTCCTTCGCCATCAGCTACCTCTTCTTCCAGAAGCAGCGCGATGCGGCAACGGCGTCCCTGCATGCCCGCTTCTCCGGCCGCGCCCAGCCCATCCGCACCGCCGGTGAGGTGGACGATGCCCAGGCCGAGGACCGCCTCGTCGACACGCACCCGGACGTCACCATCCGCAACGACGCAAAGAACCGCGAACCCCGCGGCGAGGGCGCCTAGCCTGCAGCGAGACGCCCAGGCTTACAGTCCGCTGCTCAGCACGAGTCCCAGTGAGAACAGCACGGCGTAGCCGAGGTTGATGAGGCCCGTCTGCTTCAGGACCGGGATGAGGCTCTTGCGCTTCCGCCCGTTGATCATCAGCCAGGCCGGCATCAGGCAGGCCGGGATCAGGAGCAGCACGATCAGCATCCACGGCCGCGTGGGCGCAAGGATCACCACGAGCAGGATGGCCACGGCCAGCATCAGCACGTAGCTCTCGCGGGCGTGCTTGTCTCCCAGCCGCACCGCCAGGGTTTTCTTCCCGGCCTCGATGTCCGATGGGATGTCCCGCACATTGTTGGCCATGAGCAGGGCGCACGCGATCAGCCCCGTGCCGATGGCGCCAATCACGGCAGGCAGGCCGATCTGCCCGGCCTGTGTGTAGGTGGTGCCGAGGGTGGCCACGAGGCCGAAGAAGACAAACACGAAAACGTCGCCCAGACCCATGTAGCCGTAAGGGTTCTTACCGCCGGTGTAGCCCCATGCCGCCATCACGCAGCCCACACCCACCAGCAGCAGCCACCATGTCTGGGTGATGATGACCAGCACCAGCCCCACGAGCATCGCCAGGCCGAAGGCGCCGAACGCCGCATACTTCACGTGCTCGGGGCGGGCGGCACCGGAACCGACCAGACGCAGCGGCCCCACCCGGTTCTCGTCAGTCCCGCGGATCCCGTCCGAGTAATCGTTGGCGTAGTTGACGCCGATCTGCAGCAGCAGCGCCACGAGGACCGCCAGAACCGCATTGAGCGGTCGGAAGGAAGCCATCTCGTAGGCCGCCGCCGAGCCGATCAGGATAGGGGCGATCGCGGCCGGCAGCGTGCGGAGCCGGGCGCCTTGGATCCATTGTGCGGCTGTTGCCACGGTAAGTACCTCGCGTTGGGTCGGTGATGCGTTCAAAAAAGCATGGGCGTGCGCTGGGCACACGCAAGCCGCAGCGGCGCGGCAGGACTACTCTATTTTCCCTGATGGAGTGCGTTCAGCCGTTCAATCATGGCCAGCCGGTCCGGCTTGCCGTTGGGCAGCATGATCAGTTCACCGGCCGGAAGGACGGTCTTGGGCGCCAGCAGTCCGAGCGTGCGGTGCCATTCCTCGGCCCACGCCGTACCGTCCCGTCCAGCGCCATCCGGTCCGGCGCCATCGGCCCCGGACGCGGTTCCGGCGACGGCGACATAGGCCGCCACGGCCTGGCCCCATTTTGCGGACTCGACGCCGGCAACAAAAGCCGCGGTCACGCCGTCGGACTTTTCCAGCTCCGCCTGCACGTGTGCGGCGGAGACCTTGACGCCGCCGGTGATGATGACGTCGTCGGCGCGGCCCAGCACGGTGAGCCTGCCATCGGCATCGAGGGTGCCGAGGTCGTTGGTCCGGTACCAGCGGCCGCCGTCCTCCTCAACGAAGGCCTCGGCGGTCTGCCGCGGCGCGCCCAGGTAGCCGGCCGCGAGGGTGGCCCCGCCGAGGTGGATCCGGCCGTCTTCGGCGAGCCGCAGGGCCACGCCCTCGAGCGGATAGCCGTCGTACACGCAGCCGCCGCAGGTTTCCGCCGCCCCATAGGTGGTGACCACCCGGAGGCCGGCTTCGCGAGCGGACTCGAGGAGCTCCGCGGAGGCCGGGGCGCCGCCGAGCAGGATGCCGTTGAAGCGGCGCAGCACGGCGAGCGTGTCCGCCGACGGGCTGGCGAGCAGGCGCTGCAGTTGGGTGGGCACCAGCGACGTGAAGCGGATGTTGTCCGTCAGCTCCAGCGCGGCCGCGGTGAAGCCCTCGGCCGTGAAGCCCCCGGACAGGTCCATGGCCCAGGGCCGGGTGCCGGCGAACAGCGACCGGACCAGCACCTGCACGCCGGCGACGTACTGCAGCGGCAGGGCCAGCAGCCACTGGCCCTCGCCCTTAAGCGCGAAGGCGGTGGCCATCGACGACGCCGCCAGCGCATCCACCGTCAGGACCGTCGCCTTGGGCGTCCCGGTGGACCCGGACGTGCGCACCACGGCGACGGCGTCCTCGAACCCGGGGGTCGGGACGGGCGTCACCACCGGATCGCCGTCAGACCCGGCGGAGAGTTCGACGGCGGGACCCTCACCGTGGAGGGCGGCCGCCAGCGCCTTGAGGGCCGGCTCGATATTCACTGCGTGCGCCTGCGTTGTGCGGGCATGAGGTGCGCGGGCCTGGGGAGCATGGGGTGCCTTCCGACGAGTGCGGGCTTAGAAGTAGTGCGGGAACCGGGACCAGTCGGGGTCGCGCTTTTGCAGGAAGGCTTCCTTGCCCTCCACGGCCTCATCCGTCATGTACGCCAGCCGCGTGGCTTCACCGGCGAACACCTGCTGGCCGGCCAGGCCGTCGTCGGCGAGGTTGAAGGCGAACTTGAGCATCCGGATGGCCTGCGGGGACTGCCGGGCGATGTCCGCGGCGTACTCCAGTGCCACCTCCTCCAGCCGTTCGTGGTCAACGGCCTCGTTCACGGCCCCCATCCGAACCATGTCCTCCGCGGAATATTCACGGGCAAGGAAGAAGATCTCCCGGGCGGCCTTCTGGCCGATCTGCCGGGCCAGCAGCGCCGAGCCGTAGCCGGCGTCGAAACTGCCCACCGTGGCGTCGGTCTGCTTGAACTTTCCGAACTGGCGCGAAGCGATGGTCAGGTCGGAGACCACGTGCAGCGAGTGCCCGCCGCCGGCTGCCCAGCCGTTGACGACGGCGATGACCACCTTGGGCATGGTCCGCATGAGCCGCTGGACTTCCAGAATGTGGAGCCGCCCGGCGCGGGCCGGGTCGATGGTTTCCTGGGTCTCGCCGTCGGCATAGCGGTAGCCGTCCCGTCCCCGGATCCGCTGGTCCCCGCCGGAGCAGAACGAGTGCCCGCCGTCCTTGGGGGAGGGGCCGTTGCCGGTAAGCAGCACGGTGGCCACGTCCGGCGTCATCCGTGCATGGTCCATGGCTCGGTAGAGCTCGTCGACGGTCCCCGGGCGGAAGGCGTTGCGGACCTCCGGCCTGTTGAACGCGATGCGGACGGTGGGCAGGTCCCGTACCACGGTGCCGTCATCGGACCGCTCCACCTGACGGTGGTAGGTCAGGTCCTGGAAGTCGTCAAAGCCGGACACGGTGCGCCAGCGGGACGGGTCAAAGACGTCGGATACCTTGGCGGGGAATTCGTTGCTCACCGTCCAAGTCTAGTAATCGGCTCAGCTGATGCAGAACTCGTTGCCCTCGGGGTCCGCCATGGTGTGCCATTCGTGGGGCCCCTGGCTGGCAGTCCAGAGGAAGGTGGCGCCGCGGGCCTCAAGCTCGGCGCGGACATCGTCCTTGTCACGGCCGTCGAGCCTGACGTCCCAGTGCACCCGGTTCTTGATGGTCTTCTGCTCGGGTACGGTCTGGAAAAGCAGCCGCCGGGCGGGCGCCTTGGCGTCGAGTTCCTCGGTGGGCCGGATCGCCGCGCCGTCCTTCCACACGAGCTTGCCGTTGTGCGTCATGGTCTGGTCGTCCGTCGCGAAGCCCTGGCTGATCATGGACCGGATGAAGCCCTCATCCTGCGGCTCCACTGACCAGTCCAGCGTTTCGGCCCACCAGTCGGCGAGGTCATGCGGGTGCTTGCAGTCGATGGCGATCTGAATGTTGAGTCCCATGGCACCAAACTACGACGACGGCGCCGCCTCCGGATAGGGGCCTGGCCTTCCAGGGGGCGGGCGATTCTAGCTCTGGGCCCGCTGCAGCTGGTCCAGGAGTTCCGGCGGGATGGTGTACAAAAAGACCACAGCGAGCAGGTTCTTGGTGGCATGGACGAAGTAGGAAAACATCAGGTTCCTCCCCGTCCACACATAGACGAAAACCAGTGTGGCCCCCATGGCCAGGTACGGCATGAGCGCGGGGAGGGTGACCGCCTCCTGGCCCACGATGTGCAGGGCGGCGAAAAGGACCACGGACAGACCGCAGCAGATCCAGATGTTGACCCGCCGGCTCAGTTTCCCGATCAGCAGGTGCCGGAACACGTACTCCTCGACGAACGGGCCCACCACAACGATCAGCGGCACCATGAGCCAAGCCGGCACCTGCCGCATGAGCGCCTGCAGCCCGGCCTGGTTGGCGGACGTCTCGGTGGTCCCGCCCACGGCCACCAGGATCGCGGTGACAATCATCATGGCGACGACGGCCAACGGAACCATCGCGAGCGTGAACCATGGCCGCGTACCAAGCACTTTGAGGTCCCGGGACACCACCCCGTGGGCGGCAAACAGCGCCAGGGCGCCGACGCCGCCGTAGAAGAGGAGGTTCACGCCATAGGACGCGACGGCCGGCGTCGGGGCCAGCTCGCGCAGCAGCGGCAGGATCAGTTCCCCGGCCAGCGCGAAGAAGGCCGCGACGGCGACATAAAGCCCCACGGCGGTGAGGTCCAGCGGCGAAAACCGGTAGAGATCCGGCCGCGGAGTCGGGAGCATGCGTCTGGTATTCACCATGGTTCCAGCGTAGTGCGCCAACCCCCGCGCGAGCGGACAGTTGCGGCCCCGCGCGGATGGCCCATTGGGGCCTCAACTGTCCGTTCGCACTTGCAGCGTAGTGCGCCAGCGCCGGCGAACCTTGACGGGGCCGCCCGCCGGCGGGCAGGCTTGACCCATGAAGTCCTAGACCCCGACGCCGGCATCCCCCGGCGTCGACATGGCCCTAGACCAGGCCCCGTAGAGCTCCCAGCTCCGGGGCCGCACTTTGGACTGCGAGGACTTCCCATGACTGAACCAAATTTCCGCACCGAACAGCTCCACCTGTCCGGCGTCGCCCACGGCTACGGGGACCGCGAACTCTTCACCGGCGTCGAACTGGCGATCGCGGCTGGGGAGCATGCCGCCGTCGTGGGTGAGAACGGTGCGGGCAAGTCCACCCTGCTGCGGATCCTGGCGGGAATCGAGGCGCCGGCAGACGGCACGGTCCGGCGGCACGGCCGGGTGGGATACCTGGCACAGACGTCGGGGCTGCCCGTCCGGCTGACCGTGGCGGACGCGATCGACAATGCACTCCTCGCGCTCCGGGAAATGGAATCCGAGCTGGAACGGCTGGAAGCCGGTCTGGCTGCGGCCGGGCCAAACGAACTCGAGGCGTACGGGAACCTGCAGACCCAGTACCAGCTGCGCGAGGGCTACGCCGCGGAGTCCCGTGTGGAGGCGGCATTGGACCGGCTGGGCCTGGGCGGGGTGGACCGCGGCCGGGCACTGGGGTCGCTGTCAGGCGGGGAGCAGGAGCGCGTCGCGCTGGCGTGCTTGCTGGCCGACCCCGCGGACATCCTGCTCCTGGATGAGCCCACAAACCACCTGGACGCCGGCGGCACTGCCTGGCTCGAGGGCCGCCTCGCGGCACACCGGGGAGCCGTGGTGGTGGTCTCCCACGACCGCGTGCTCCTGCGGAAGGTCGCCGCAGCCGTCATCGAGGTGGACGCCGAGCGCCGCACGGTGAACCGCTACGGCAACGGCTACGACGGCTACCTGAAGGAGAAGCGCGCCGAACGCCAGCGCTGGGTACAGCAGTACCACGGCTGGCTCGACGCCATGGCCTCGGAACGGCGGCAGGCGGACACGGTATCCGGACGGATGGGCTATGCCCGCCGGCGGGACAACGACAAAGCGGGCTTCGACTTCAAGACGGGCACCTGGCAGCGCGCCGCTGCCAGCAAGATCCGCAATGCGCAGGAACGACTGCGCCGCCTTGAGGACAACCCGGTGGAGCGCCCGCCGGAACGGCTGAAGCTCGACGCCGGGCTGAACGGCGCCGGTGGACCGCGGGACGCGGCCGACCGGGTCCTGCACGCCCGCAACACCCGGGTGCCTGGCCGGCTGGATGTGCCCGAGTTCCGTGTGGAGCGCGGACAGAAGATCCTCATCACCGGTCCCAACGGCGCCGGGAAGTCCACGCTGCTTTCCGTTCTGGCCGGCACCCTCGAGCCGGCCGCGGGACAGGTGCTGCGGCACGGACGGATCGGTTACCTGCCGCAGGAGCTGGAGCTGCCCGAGCATCCATCCCTGCGGCTGCTGCCGGCGTTTGCTGCCGGGCTGGGCGGGAACATCGACGACCACGCCGAGGCGCTGCTGCGGCTGGGCCTCTTCCGCACCAGCGAGTTCCATGTTCCGGTGGGTGCCCTTTCCGCCGGCCAGCAGCGCCGGCTGTCGCTCGCCCGGCTACTGCTCGGCCATAACGAGGTCATGCTCCTCGACGAGCCCACGAACCACCTGGCTCCCGTGCTCGTGGAGGAGCTGGAATCGGCGCTCGCGGACTTCAGCGGAACCGTTGTGATGGTCAGCCATGACCGGGCCCTGGGCGAATGGTTCGACGGCTGCGCGGACAGGTCCCGCGGGCGGACCGGCGAAGGTACGCCGGGCACGTGGCTCAGGTACACGATGGCGGAGGGCACGCTGGAAAAGGTGGCGCTGCCCGCCTGAACCTCCGCCTGCCCGTAAAAAAATCCAGGCCCCGCGGGTGTGCCGCGGGGCCTGGATTCATAAACCGAGTTGGTTCCTGCCTCTACAAGAGTGCTTACCGGAACAGGGCGCTGTACGTCCCCATGATGATCCGGTCACCTGGGCTGGATTTCCGGATGTAGTCCACCACTGCCCAGTCATCCAGCGAGATGCAGCCAGCGGTCGGGACCTTGTTCATGTGCAGGAAGATGGCGAAGCCTGCGTCCTGGACGATGTTGGGCCGGTTGTAATTGATCACCACGCCCTGACGGTAGTCATGCGTGGCGCGGGTGGCGAAGTACCACATGTTCTCGTCCCAGCCCACCCACGACGAGGACTCGAAGTACTTGTTGTACGTCGCGGTCCACGGGTTCCCGCCCCAGCGGGACCGGGGGTTCAGTGTGCGGTAGGGGAGTCTGGTTCCCGGGTTGCCCAGCCCGAAGGCTTCCGTCACCGAGAACGAGCCCGTGGGGGAGTACAGGTAGCGGGTGGGACCGGAGGGGACACCCGGTGCCTTGAAACCGGAGGCGCCCACATATCCGTCCGTCTTCCAGTCCGGGAGGTACATGCCGGCGATCCGGACGCAGTACAGGTTCGTGGCCCGTGACTGTCCGTAGCCCTGGGTGAATGTCAGCAGCACCCGGTTGGCCCCGTATGCGGAGAACTTGGATCTTCCGTTGTTCAGTTTTTGGCATTCGGTGACCGGGTAAACGCGGCTGCCGGCCGCGGCCGTCCAACTGATGAATCCGCGCTGGAACGACTGGGCACACCCAGCGCCCAGGCAGCGGAGGTCTGCAGTTGGATATCCCAGGGAGCCTCGGTGGGCGCCGGCAGCGGCATATCTGCTGCCGATCGCTCCCCTGGATGACCACGCCCCCGTGGCGGGCGACCAGTAGATGGTTCCGAACTGGAACCGCTGGAGGCATCCGCTGGCCGGCTGTCCGCAGGCTTCCAGGGCCACCGGGTAGCCCAGCGAGCCGCGGTGGGCACCGGAAGCGCTGTACCTTCCGCCTATTGCGCCCTTCACAGTCCAGGCTCCGGTCGCCGGTGACCAGTAAATGGTTCCGCCCTGAAAGCTCTGCAGACAGCCACCGGCGCGCTGTCCGCAGACCTGGGTGGCCCGGGGATATCCCAAAAACCCGTTCTGGCTGCCGCTGCTCGCCCAACGTGAGGCGATGCCGCCACGGACAATATGGGCCCCGGTGGACGGGCTCCAGTAGATGGCCCCGCCGGTGAAAAGTTGGTAGCAGCCGCCGTTGCGGAGACCGCAGGTTTCCTTGGCAGTCGGAAGGCCCAGACCATATTCGCCGCCGCGTGCAACCCAGCGGACCCCGATGGCCCCCTTGGACCAGATCTGGATTGTCCCCCCGCGTGCAGTCCACGTGAGGATCCGACCAGTCGAGAACCGTTGGATTGTTCCTGCTCCAACGGTGGTTTCGTCCTGCGTCGGGAAGCCAAAGGTGGCCAACCCTCCGCCTGCATGCCAGGCGGGGCCGGTTCGGCCGGAGTCCGCCAGTACCGGGTGGGCTCCGGTCGGTGCTGTCCAGAAAATCCATCCGTGCTCGAAGTGCTGCCGGCAGAGTCCTGCTGCGCACACCATGGCAGCGGTCGGGGCACCAAGGAGCCCGCTGGTGCCGCCCATCGAGGCGTACTTACTTCCGATAGCCCCGCTCGTGGTGAATTCGGGCTCGGGGTCGGGCGCGGGATCGGTCACAGCGGGGTCAGTTACGGACGGGTCCGACGGCGGCTCCGGGGCCGTGGGGTCCGTCACCGGATCTGTGGCCGGGTCAGGTACCGCTTCCGTTGCCGGGTCAGTAACCGGCTCCGGCACCGGAGCAGGTGCAGGTTCGGTAGGGGGCTCCGTCCCCGGGTCAGTCACCTCCGCCGTGGTGCCTGTTGTTTCGGCTGCGGGAGCGGAAGTGTCGGTTGTCTGCACCGGCGATGGAGGGGTGGGATCAACCGCGAGGGCGGGCGAGGACGCTAGGGACCCGGCCACCAGGCTCAGGAGCAGGGCGGCCGCAAATATTGGTTTTTTCACGAAGCGTCCTCCACCGAGACAACGGGTTCGCACGTGCCGGCCTGGCCCGTGGTTTTGGCGAAGTTCTCCGCGGAAACCTGAGCCGTTTTCCCTGCCTGGATGGTTTCCGTAATCAGGGTGTGGCCCTGGACTGCAGCGCCAACGGTGACCGCGATGGCCACGGTGTAGGTCTTGGCTTTGTCCGAGGAGTTGACCAGGGTTCCCTTGAACGTCCACTGACCGTCCGCACCGGCCGCGCAGGTGTGCTCCTGCAAGGCGTCGAGGGCGTTCAGCGATGTGGACACATCGGTAGGGAGGACAGGGGCCGTAGTGGGTGGTGAGGATTCCGACGGCGGCTGGGACGCCGGCGTCGTACTGGCTGGTGATGCGCTGGGGCTTGGTTCCGAGGGGCCAGTGCCCCCGCCGGAACACCCCGAGGCTGCCAGCAGCAAGGCAGCCGGCAGCAGTAGAGCTCTCTTTCTCATAGTTCCCCCTGAACAAATGGCGCAAGTGCCGGCGCCGCATGAGACGGTGCGGTGCCATGGCCCGGAACGGATCCCCGGCCATGGTGCTCAGAGTAGCCCCAACAGGCCCCCGCCGGGAGCCTTTTCTCCATTCGAATTAGAGGCGGCGTCCCCACGGGTTAGAGACGGCATCCCGCGGGTCCGATTATGTGCTGCCTTCCCGCCAGGCGCCTCCGTACACTGAACTTCATGGCTTGCCGTATCAGCGAACTGGTCCTCAACTGCGCCGACCCCGAACTGCTCGCGCGGTTCTGGAGCGAGGTGCTCGGCTACGTCGAACTCGACCGGGAGAACGGTGCGATCGAGATCGGCCCGCCCGGCGCCGGGTTCGGCGGCCTGCAGCCCACCATCATCCTGAGCCCCAGCAGCAACCCGCGGACCGGAAAGCTCCCGCTGCACATCGACGTCAACCCGGTCGACCGCGACCAGGGCGCCGAACTCGAACGGCTGCTCGCCCTCGGCGCCCGTCGGGCCGACGTCGGGCAGACCGGCGACGAGCAGTGGCACGTCCTGTCCGACCCCGAGGGCAACGAGTTCTGCCTCCTGCGCAGGCGGCTTGAGCCCCTCATCTGACGATGTCCCCGGTGGCGCCGCCCGCAACGTGCCCGGCGCCCACTCCAGCAGGAAATGTTGTCCCCGTCACGCACCACTCGGGGAATCTTGTACGATGGATAGGCCGTGCGAACCTTCGATGCTCCACGAGTTTTTGTACATATACGGTCCTCACAAGGGGCATGAAGTCGAATTATCTGTACAAAATCTCCAGGTTCCGGAACCGGCAGTGCCCTATCCAAGGCAACCCCCGACCTACAAGGAACAGTTGTGCCTCAAAGTACCCCAACAGAACTTATGAGCCCGACGGCTCCATCCGCCGCCGTCGACTCGACCCTCAGCGCCGAGGGCTACAAGAAGACCCTGGGCCGGCGCCACGTCACCATGATCGCCATGGGCGGCGCCATCGGCGTCGGCCTCTTCATGGGCGCGGGCGGCCGCCTGGCCTCCACCGGTCCCGCGCTGATTTTCTCCTACGCCATCGCCGGCGTCATCGCCTACCTGCTGATGCGCGCCCTCGGTGAACTCGTCATGTACCGCCAGACCTCCGGCTCCTTCGTCAGCTACTCCGGCGAAATGTTCGGCAAGAAGGGCGCCTACCTGTCCGGCTGGATGTACTTCATCAACTGGGGCATGACCGGGATTGCGGAACTCATCGCGATCGGCCTCTACTTCCAGTTCTTCTTCCCGAACGTACCGGTGGAAGCCTCCGCCATCGCCGCGCTGGCCCTGCTGGTGGCGGTCAACCTGCTCAGCGTCAAGGCGTTCGGCGAATTCGAGTTTTGGGCGTCCTGCCTGAAGGTGGGCGCCATCCTGATCTTCCTGGCCGTGGGCACGTTCATGGTGGTCACCAACGCCAGGGTGGGCGACGGCCACGCCTCGGTCGCCAACCTCTTCGCGGCCGACGGCGGGCTGTTCCCCAAGGGCGCCCTGGTGATGGTCCTGGTCCTGAACGCCGTCATCTTCGCGTACAACGGCATCGAGCTCGTCGGCATCACCGCCGGTGAGATGCAGAATCCGGAACGCGAAGTGCCCAAGGCGATCCGCGCCGTCGTGCTCCGCATTGTGGTGTTCTACGTCGGTTCCGTCACCCTGCTGGCCATGCTTCTTCCGTCCGACCAGTACAAGGCAGGCACCTCCCCGTTCGTCACGGTGTTCGGCCAGATGGGCCTGGGCTGGGTGGGCGACGTGATGAACATGGTGGTCATCACCGCGGCCCTGTCCTCCTGCAACTCGGGGCTCTACTCGATCGGCCGCGTGTTCCGCACCATGGCCAACAACGGGCATGCCCCGCAGTGGCTCACCCGGATGTCCAGGCGCCACGTTCCGTACGCCGCGATCCTGGCCATCGCCGCGTTCTACCTGGTGGGCATCCTGCTCAACATCTGGCTGGGCGGCTCGCACGCGTTCGACCTCGCGCTCAACACCGCGTCCATCGGCGTCATCTTCACGTGGGGCGCCATCTTCGCGAGCCAGATCGCGCTGCGGCACCGCAAGGGCCAGGTTTCGAGCCTGCCGATGCCGGGTTCGCCCTGGACCAGCTGGGCCGGGCTCGTGGGCCTGCTCGCAATCACGGTGCTGATCGGCTTCGACACCATGACCAGCAAGACCGGCGAAGTCTTCCACCTCGGCCTGTGGACCCTTGCCACCGTTCCGTTCTTCGCCCTGGTTCTGTGGCTCGGCTGGCAGAAGGTCAAGAATAACGAGCCGAAGAGCGAACTCTTCAGCTAGGGTTCTGTTTTGATTACGACGGCGGGCCCTCCTCTTCGGAGGCGCCCGCAGTCGGTGGGGATTCCTTGAGGTGCCGGGCGAAGTGGTCCTCGATCCGGCGCCATGCCTCCGGAGCGGCGGACGGGTCCGGGCCAATTCCCATTACGCGCGCCAGCGGGCGCAGTGCCCGCGGGCCTTCCTCCTGGTCGTTCAGGAAGGAGTGCCCCGCCGCCGGGAACTCTTTGACGTCGTGTTCAACGCCCGCTGCGGTCAGTGCGGATTCCAGCCTGGCCGCGGCGCCCCGCAGGGTGCGGTCCTGCGCGCCGTAGTTCGCGACGAGCGGGCAAGCACCCCGAAGTGCCGGCTCGAGGTCGCGGGGGAGGCGGCCGTAATTCACTGAAGCGGCATCGAATCCGTCGTTGGCCGCCAGCAGCGCGAACCCTCCGCCCATGCAGAAGCCGATGACGCCCGTCCGGCCGGTGGAGAGGGGCGATGCCTGAAGCCATGAGCGTGCGGCGGCGATGTCGGCAAAGACCCGCCCTTCGCCCGTCATCATGGATTTCATGGTGCCGACCAGACAGCGGCGCGGGCCGCCGTCGCTGAAGAGGTCCACCGCGAGAGTGAGGTAGCCGGCCGCGGCCAGCCGGTGGGCGTGACGGCGGATCTGGTCGGTGAGGCCGAACGCCTCGTGGATCATCACGACGCCGGGAAAGGGGCCCGGGCCGGTAGGGGTGGCGAGGTAGCCGCGAAGGTTCTTGGATCCGCCGGCGGCAGTGCCTGCCCCGCCCAGGTCTACTTGCGTCATGCGCCCAGTCTTGCACGGGCCGCAGTCTTGCAGGGTCCGTCTTTGCCGGGCCGTTTTTGCGGGGCTTCAGCCGGCCGTCATGCAAAAACGACGACGCCGGGCTCCCCCCAAGGGAGTCCGGCGTCGCTGTTGAGCAGGGGCGTACTAATCCCGCTTGAATTCGTCCTTGGCGTCTTCGCCGACCTTCTTGGCGTCGGCGACAACCTGGTCCTTCTGGCCCTCTGCCTTGAGGCGGTCGTTGTCCGTCGCGTTGCCGGCCACTTCCTTGGCCTTACCGCCGAAGTCCTCTGCAGCGTTCTGGATCTTGTCTCCGATACCCATGGTGGGAACCACCTTCCGTTGCCGGTTGATCTGACAAAGTCATTTCAGCCTAAACGAAGCATGCTTACTATTTCAAGCGGTGGGCCAAAAATGTCGGCCCCGCGGCTAGGCTCGAAGGATGGATCACAGCATCAGCCTGAGTCAGCACGTGAACGCCACTCCGGAGAAAGTGTGGCAGGTGATCTCCGACATTCCGGGGTCCGCCGCCACGCTTTCCGGCGTCGAGTCCATCCAGATGGTCAGCGAGGGGCCGTACGGCGAAGGGACCCGCTGGAAGGAGACGCGCTCGATGATGGGCCGGCGTGAAACCGTGGGGATGTGGGTGTCCCAGGCGGATCCGCCACGCAGCACAACGGTCAAAGCGCTGCAGGGCGGGGCGGACTACACGTCCAGGTTCACGCTGATCGAGCGGGGCGGCGGTACCGACCTCACCCTGACCTTCGGTGCGGAGGTTCTCCGGCCCACCGTGCTCAGCCGGCTGATGCTGGCCCTGTTCGGGCGGCTGGGCATGAGCATGACGCGAAAGGCCCTGGCGAAGGACCTCGCCGAGATCGCAGCGAAAGCGGAGCAGCTGTAGTGGCGGGCAGGTCGGCGGGCAAGCCCCGCCAGGGCGCGGTGTCGAAGATCACGCCCCCGAGGCTGGCGCCGGTCCGGCTGGAGGGCCTCCGGGACGACGACGAGCCGGACTTTCGCCGTGCCGAGCGGTACGACGGCATGCGGTACAGTCGTGCGGCCGCCGACGGGCTGGAGCTCAGCGGCGTCACCTTCGCCGAATGCGAGTTCGCCGGCGTCTCCTTCAACGAAGCCCAGTTGCGCGGTGCCACCTTCCGGGACTGCGTCATCGAGGAGGCCTTTGCCCCCGTCCTGAACCTGGCCCGGTCCACCATGCACGACGTCGTCATCAGCAACCCCAGGTGGGGGTCGGCAGAGCTCTATGAGAGTGGCTGGCAGTCGGTGCGGATCGACGGCGGCAAGCTGGACTACCTGAATCTGCGGGGCTCCCGCCTGGCGGACGTGCAGATCAGTGACTGCATCATCAGTGAGCTGGACCTGGGTTCCGCAACCGCCGCCCGGGTGGCGCTGAATAACTGCACCATCGGAAGCCTGGACCTGGCCGGCGCCAAGCTGAAGGACTTCGACCTGCGCGGCACGGACTTCAGGAGCATCAGCGGCCTGGGCAGCCTGGCCGGCGTCGTGATTGACGAGTACCAGCTGGGACTCCTGGCCCCGCTCCTGGCGGCCCACCTGGGAGTGGTGGTCGCCTGACCCGACTGGCGCCACAAAAACTCCGGTCCCGTTGACCGGTTGCCCGCACCGTGTAATCTTTATAGAACGAACGGTCGGTAATTTATTCGCTTCCGGCCCAGCTTCTGCGAAAAGGATGTTCTCATGGTCGAGGCTTTTCTGGTGGGCGGTGCCCGCACCCCGGTGGGACGATACGGCGGAGCGCTTTCGGCGGTCCGGCCCGATGATCTCGCCGCGCTGGTGGTCCGCGAGGCCGTGGCCAGGGCGGGGGTTGATCCGGACGCTATCGACGAGGTCATCCTCGGCAACGCCAACGGCGCCGGCGAGGAGAACCGCAACGTGGCACGCATGGCCACCATCCTCGCCGGCCTTCCGCTGCACATCCCCGGCATCACCGTGAACCGGCTCTGCGCCTCGGGCCTGAGTGCCATCATCATGGCCAGCCAGATGATCAAGTCCGGGGCCGCGGACATCGTGGTGGCCGGCGGCGTCGAGTCCATGAGCCGCGCGCCCTGGGTCCAGGAGAAGCCGCAGGCCGCCTTCGCGAAGCCAGGCGACATCTTCGACACCTCCATCGGCTGGCGCTTCGTGAACCCCCTGTTCAAGAAGGGCGAGCTGTCGCGCGACGGCAAGATGACGTTCTCCATGCCGGAAACCGCGGAGGAGGTGGGCCGCGTGGATGGCATTTCCCGCGAGGACGCCGACGCGTTCGCCGTCCGCTCCCACGAAAAAGCGATCGCCGCCATCGACGCGGGCCGCTTCAAGGACGAAATCGTCCCGGTGACGGTCAAGACCCGCAAGGCGGAGACGGTGGTGGACACCGATGAGGGGCCCCGCGCAGGCACCAGCATGGACGTGCTGTCCGGCCTCCGTCCCGTGGTTCCGGGCGGCTCGGTGGTCACCGCCGGCAACTCGTCCTCCCTCAACGACGGCGCCTCCGCGATCATCGTCGCCTCCGAGGCCGCCATCCAGCGGCTGGGCCTGACGGCCCGCGCCCGCATCATCGACGGCGCGTCCGCCGGCTGCGAGCCGGAGATCATGGGCATCGGCCCGGTTCCGGCTACCCAGAAGGTGCTTAAGCGGAGCGGGCTCAGCGTCGGTGACCTTGGCGCCGTCGAACTTAACGAGGCGTTTGCCACCCAGTCCCTGGCGAGCGTGCGGCGCCTTGGGCTGGACCCGGGCATTGTGAACAACGACGGCGGCGCGATCGCTTTGGGGCACCCGCTGGGTTCCAGCGGCTCCCGGATCGCCATCACCCTGCTGGGCCGGATGGAGCGCGAGGACGCGCGGATCGGCCTGGCCACCATGTGCATCGGCGTGGGCCAGGGCACGGCCATGCTGCTGGAGCGCGTGTAGTGCCGGGCCGGGACGGTGCGGGCCAGGACAGTGCGGGCCACAACGGCGCGAGCCAAGACAACGCGAACGGACACTTGAGCACCCTGGAGTTCCGCACCCTCCTGGTCGAAGAGCGCGCGGACCGGGTGGTGGTGCTCCTCAACCGCCCGGACGTCCGGAACGCGATCGACCAGCAGATGGTGGACGAGCTCCACGCGGTGTGCGCCGCGCTGGAGAAGGACCCCAAAGTCCTCATCATCGCCGGCACCGAGGGTGTTTTTGCCTCGGGAGCGGACATCGCGCAGCTGCGGGAACGGCGCCGCGACGACGCGCTGCAGGGCATTAACTCCACCATCTTTGTTCGGATCGCCAAGCTGCCCATGCCGGTGATCGCCGCGCTGGACGGATACTGCCTGGGCGGCGGGGCAGAGCTGGCCTTTGCTGCCGACTTCCGGATCGGCACCCCGGCGGTGCGGATCGGCAACCCGGAAACCGGCCTGGGCATCCTTGCGGCTGCCGGTGCCAGCTGGCGGCTGAAGGAGCTGGTGGGGGAGCCGGTGGCCAAGGAAATCCTTCTGGCCGGACGGGTGCTGAAGGCCGAGGAGGCGCTCGCCGTCAACCTGGTCACCGAACTCCACGAGCCTGCCGAGCTCATGGACGCCGCCCACCGGCTGGCCGACCGCATTGCCCGACAGGACCCGCTGGCGGTCCGGATCACCAAGTCGGTGTTCCACGCCCCGGCCGAGGCGCACCCGCTGATCGACCAGCTGGCGCAGGGAATCCTCTTCGAGTCGCAGGCCAAGTTCGACAGGATGCAGGCGTTCCTGGACAGGAAGAACTCCGACAAGAAAAACGACAAGAAAACCACAGACGGGACCAAGTCATGACCGCCATTCCCCAGCACGTCGGAGTCCTCGGCGGCGGCCGGATGGGCGCCGGAATCGCCCACGCCTTCCTCATCAAGGGCGCCACCGTCGTGGTGGTGGAGCGCGACGGCGATGCTGCCGCCGGCGCCCGCACGCGGGTCGCCGACGCGGTGGCCAAGTCCGCATCCCGCGGAGCCCTGGAAGGAACGCCGGAGGAAGTCCTGGCCCGGTTCAGTACGTCCACCGATTATTCGGCCTTCGCCGGCTGCGGCCTCGTGGTGGAGGCGGTCCCGGAGGACTTCGAGCTGAAGGTCAGCGCCTTGAAAGCCGTGGAGGAGCAGCTGGCGCCCGAGGCGTTCCTGGCCTCGAACACGTCGTCACTGTCGGTCACCGACCTCGCCGCCCAGCTGCAGCGGCCGGCCAACTTCGTGGGCCTGCACTTCTTCAATCCCGTGCCTGCCTCCACCCTGATCGAGGTGGTGGTGGCCAAGGAAACGTCACCCGAGCTGGCGGCCCAAGCGAAAGGCTGGACGGAAGCGCTGGGCAAGACCGCCGTCGTCGTCAATGATGCCCCGGGATTCGCGTCCTCGCGGCTGGGCGTGGCGATTGCGCTGGAGGCGATGCGCATGGTGGAGGAGGGCGTGGCCTCCGCGGAGGACATCGACGCCGCCATGGTGCTCGGCTACAAGCACCCCACCGGACCGCTAAAGACCACCGACATTGTGGGCCTTGACGTCCGCCTGGGCATCGCCGAATACCTGCACTCGACGCTGGGGAAGCGATTCGCTCCGCCGCAGATCCTCAGGGACAAGGTGGCCCGCGGCGAACTGGGCCGCAAGACCGGCAAGGGGTTCTTCGACTGGACTGACTGACCTGCGGCACCTGACCTGCGGAATCTGACCCGCCGCCGTCTGCCGCGGCCGTTCTAGAGCAAGCCGACGATATAGCCGACGAAGAACAGCAGGCACAGCAGCACCACGATTCCGATCAAAACCAGCACCGCCACCTGGGTTCCCCGGGGCGGGCCGCCCTCGTCGTGCCCCTGCGGTCCGCCGGTGGAGGCCTCGGCGGGCGGTGTTTCCCCCGGCGGCACTCCGCCGCCCGGTTCCAGCCCGGTGAGGTGGTCTTCAAGGGGGTCGGGGTTCTGGCTGCTCATGGGGTCCTCCTGTGCTGGAGTGCGGCTGGGACGGTTACAGGGACTCGAGTTTCTGCCGAAGCCCCTTCAGGGCCGGATCGCGCAGCTTCATGAACTGCGGCTTCAGAAAAGGCTGCAGCAGTTTGTAGGGCCAGTTGATGCTGAACTGGGCCGTGTACAGGATCTCGGACCCGGAACTGAGCGACCGCACGTCGATGGAGTCAAAGGCCACGAGATTCCGGTGTTCGCCCCGGAGCTTGATGTGGTTGTCGAACAGTTCGATGACCTCATACTCGATGGGCTGGCGCTTGCTCCGGAACAGCGCCTCAGCATGGTAGCGGTGGCCGACGGCGACGGGCCCGTCAGTCAGCTTGTCCATCACCGCCGTGGCCGGGTCCCATTCACCGGTGTGTTCGAAGGCGGACAGGTAGGCGAACGCAGTCCGCGCCGGCAGGGAAGAACTGACAGTGCCCGAGACTGTGATCATGCTCCCAGCCTAGCCATGCGGGCCGGGGGGCACACCCCCGGCCCGCATCTTGCCCGGCCCTACTGGCCAGGCGTTAGGGCACCAGCCCGGCGAGGGCAGGCACATACCCCTTGGCGTAGCCTGTGGCGGTCGGGTGGAACACGTCCAAGGGCTGCCCCTCCAGTGCGCAGTTGATGGTGGGCAGGCAGACTGGCCCGGGTCCGACGATCCAGGGCTCCGCCGATCCAATGCCATGGTTGGTGAACTGGTTCGTGACGCTGACGTACTTCACCCGGCTGGCCAGCGCGGAGAGTGCGATTGTGCCGTTTAGGAGGTCCGCCGCGGAATTCAAGGTGCGGACAGTGGTCTTCTGCTGCTCGGTCATCAAGGCGTTCGCGGTGAACAGCCGCGGGTATCCGGTCAGCACGATCCTGGCCCGGGGAGCCTTCTGCTTGATCACTGCCACCATGGCCTTGATCTTGCCGGGCAACTGGGGGAGCTTGACGGCCAGCGAATTCACCAAGGCGGCCTTGCAGGTTGCTGTGGCGATGGAAGTTGCACATTGCACGGCCGCAGCTCCTGCGTCGATGTCGTTTCCGCCAACCGTGACTGTGATGACCGAGGCGTTCGCCAGGTACGCCGCCGTGCCGGGATTGTAGGCAGCAGCCGTCACGATGGCGGACACGTTTGTCGTGGTCGCCCCCGAGCAGGCCAGGTTTTTGCCGCCCAGAATGGCGGGATATGCCACCTCTGTCTGAATACAGTCCGCCGGAACCCATGCGGACGGTGCCAAATATGGCCCGCCGCCGATTCCTGCTGCATAGGAGTCGCCAAACCCGAGGTAGATGGGTGGCGGATCAGCGGCCGTGGCCGGTGCGGCGGTAAGGCCGGCGGTGAGCGCCAAGGCGGCCAGGGCACCGGCCAGCCGGGCTGTACGGCGTCGGATCAGGTCATTGGTCAACACGATGAAACCCCCTCATTCAGGGAAACCATGGAAGCGGATGCAGGGAAGGCTGCGGAGAATCGGCAAGCGATGAGCCAGGCCTGCCGCGGCGGCAGGCCTGGAGACTGACGGCGCGAAGTGGCGCTCATCGCCCTAGGGTATGCCCGTGGAAGGGTATGAACCCCGCCACCTGGTACTCGTTTTTCTGCCGCGTCGTCCGGCACTACTTGCTTCAAGCCCCTGCACCCGGGCCGGAAGATGTGCTTAGCTGGCTGCGTGAATGTGAGCGGACAGGTCGGCTGGGACGGGGCAGTGAACGCCTGGCTCGTGGCCGGCTCCGTGTACCGGATGGGGCGGCGGGAATGGGTCACCGAGGCCGGCTGGAAGAAGGCCTACGGGGACGGCATCCGCACCATCATCGACCTCCGCAACGCCACGGAACGCCAGCCCAGGCCCAGCGATCCCGACGTTGGCGGGGCGCTCGCCGCGTTCGACGTCGTCCACGCGCCCACGGAGGACCCGGACAACCTCGAGTTCAAAGCCCTCTGCGATCCGTACCTCAACGATCCCGCGCACTATGCGGCCAATGCCCGCCTGTTTCCGGACCGGCTGGCCGCCGTCTTCAAGGCGGTGGCCGCTTCCTCGGGTGGCGTGGTGATTCACTGTTCCGCCGGCCGCGACCGGAGCGGCATGATCGCGGCGATGCTTCAGGATCTCGCCGGTGCCGGCGACTCCGAGATCGTCGCCAGCTACCAGGCCGCCATGCGCGGCATCAACGAACGCCACCGGACCATGTGGCCCCCTCATCCGCACGAGCGCTACCTGGACGAGGAAACCCTCACCCCGCTGCTGGCAACCCGCGGTGCCCGGGTTCTGGGCTTCGTTCGGCAGCTCAACACCCGGGAATTCCTGCTGCAGAACGGCGTCACGGAGCCTGAGCTGGAGTCGGTGCTGGCCGTCCTCGGCGCTAGGGTTGCCCTGTGACTTCTTCCACATCCGGCCCTTTTCTCCGGCGCGCACTCGCCCTTGCGGCTGCGGTGGCGCTCGGTGCCCCGGTCGCATCCGTGCCGGCTTACGCTGCCCCGGAAACCACGACGACGGCGGAAACCACGACGACGGCCGGGACCACGGCGGCGGGAGGCACAGCGGCGCAGGACGGTCCCGATGCGTCGGCGGCCGTGCCGTCCCCGGCTGTCCCGGAGGCCGGCTCCGCAACAGCCGAACTGTCCGGAGAAGGCCTTGCCGGCGCCGTCCTGCGGGACCTCGGCATGACCATGGCGGAATTCAACGCCGCAGGAGAGCAAGGCAAGCGTGCGGCCGCCGCCCTGCCCAGGCTCCGGCAGGCCGCAGGATTCGAATCGATCCGGCTGGACGGGGGCAGAATCCTGGTCGAAGGCGCGGGCCCGGACCTCGCCAACGCCGTGCGCGCGCTCAACGAGGCCGATGCCGCGTCCCGGCAGGAGTTCGTGCTGGCACCCTCCGAAGCGCCCGCCGCGGCGACTCCTTCCCCGAAATCCTCACCGCTCCCGGCGTCCCCGGACGCCTTACCGGCAAAGCCTGCCGCCGAGCCGGACACTGCGGCGCCAGATATCCGTGCCACGAGCATTGACCAGCTTTACCGGGCCTACCTCCGTGAAGTGGGACCTGCCGGGCTCCAGGCCGTGGCCGAGGCGGACGGCAAGTTCATCATCCGCACGGGTGGTGTGAACCAGCCCGAGTCGGAGCCGCAGGCCGGGCGTGTTGCTGGCACCGACGGTCCGGCTGCCCCGGCTGCCGGTTCGCCCGGCGGGTCACGCCTGTCGCCGTCGGAATTCGTGGAGCGGTACGCCAACGTGGTCCTGGAGAGCGGGGAGCCTCTGGTCCGGGAGGAGGACTTCTTCGGCGGACAGGGGTACAGGATCGACGGCTGGGTGGCCTGCTCAGCCGGGTTCAGCGCCTTCGACGCCGAGGGCCGGCCCTTGGTCCTCACGGCCGGCCACTGCGCTGACGACGGCGCCGCGCGGCTCGCCGAGGTGACCCTGCCCGCCGGGGATCCCGCGGGCGGGTCCGTGGCCGACGCCGCGGTCACCGGAAAACTTGGAACGTTCGGGTTCAGCCAGTTTGGTGGCCCCGAAAACTCGCGTGTCACCGATCCGAATGATCCCGGCACCCCCGGGAACGACATCGCCGTCATCGAGTCCATCCGCGCGGACCTGGATGCGCGCCCGGCCGCGGCTACCTGGGGGAATGCCGCCAATCTCGGAACCGGCTCAGTGCCAATTGTGGGCACGGCCTCGCCGTTCCAGGGGCAGCCCGTCTGCCGTTCCGGGCGGACCATTGGCTGGTCGTGCGGAACTGTCGACGAAGTGGGGATCTACATCGTGGGCGGGGGCTCGGGCGACCCTGCAGACCTGCGTTCCTTCCGAGGATTCCTTTCCGGGTCGGTGGAATCCAGCGGCGGCGATTCCGGTGGCCCCTGGATCAGCGGAAACTACGCTGTGGGCACACACTCTGCGGGCAACAGCCGCTTCTCCACCGAGAACTTCGCCGTGGCGGCAACGCTTGAGGAATCCATGGAGGTCCTCCCGGGCGTGCAGCTGAGACTGTTTCTGAACAGGCCAGTCCTTGCCGGCGTCCTGCCTCCGGGGCCCATCCAAACCGGCCAGCGCGTCGCCGGCCGGCTCGCTTCGGCTCCGGCCACAGACGTTCCGACGGGAACGCAGGTCCGGGTCACCTTCTCCGGTAGCGAACCGTTCGACGTGGACGTGGACGCCCAAGGAACCTGGGCTTTCAGCGCGCCCGCTCCGGCTGGGGGATTCACCGCCCAGACGGTGAACGGCTTCAGCCGCTCGCAGCCAAGCACCTTCAGCACAGTGCCCGAACCGGCAGCTCCAGAGCCCTCTGGTCCCGCTGCCGGTCCTGCCCCGGCCTCGCCGACCCCCACACAGACGCCCGTGCCATCCCAACCAGCGGCCTCACAGGGCCCCGCGCCTGCGGCGCTTGTGCCCGCGCCGCAGCCGACGGTGGTGGCTGTGCTTCCTGCTGCAGTTCCGTACCCGGATTCACGCCCGGTGATGCTCGCCGACACGGGGGTCTCCGGTCTGACCCTCGCCGCTGCCGTAGCGGGCGCGGCCCTGCTGCTCGGCGGTTTGGCGCTGATGGTCGCGCGGCGTTGCGGCAGGCGTTAGCCGCACAAGGAATGGCGCCAGCGCCATACATTGCATTGGTGCTATGTGGGACGCGGCCGGGTAGGACAGAGCTGGGCAGACGGAGCCGGGCCAGCTCAGCCGATTGTGGCGGCTTCGTCCAGCGTGTGCGGCTCGAAGTGCTCAATGATGTCGCGGATCGAGGCCAGGCCCTCGGTGAACGCCGCCGACGCCCGCCACTGTTCGACCTGCTCGAGTGAGGCCCAAGGCCCGGTGCTGATGAAGCGGTTGGGCACATCACGGTCGCGCATCAGCAGGCCCCGGCCGCCCGGATAATCCTTGTGGGTCCTGTCGGCCATGTCCTTCCAGGCCTTCACGAAGTCGTCCTCATGGCCCGGCTTTACGAGCCAGATACCCAAGGTGTAAACAGACACATCCACCACCTCCATTGGTGTGCAGAGCGGATACCTGATTATCGTCCCGCGCCGCAGTGCACGGAAGACGCTATCGCTGGCTTACGCCACAGCTAGCAGTTGGCCGGCTCGTATTCGTAAGCGCCGGCGTCGGCCAGTCCGGCTCCGGAACAGTGCCCTTTTTGCGGAACGGGCTTCTGGTCCAGGTCCACGCTGGAAGGGCTGCTTGGCGCGCGGTCTATCGCAGGGCTGCCGCTGGTGAGGTGGAGGTCCTTGCGGGGATTGACGAACTTTGCGGGAGCCGTCGTCGAACTGTTGTCCAGCGGGACATTGCTGGGGCCGTTGACAACGTTCGACTGCTCGGTCCAGCCGGACCCGTCCATCCACAGGGCGTCACGCACAGCCACGAGGATGTTGGCGCGGATGACGGTCGAAGAGGGGCAGCGGGCGTGGCAGACCACGCCGCGTGAGCGGTTGCCGTTGAGCCAGACGGTGTTGAACTCGAAAGTGGTGCTGTTGGTGGGGCCGTAGCGTGTGTCCGGGCCGCGGATGATCAGGCCTGCGGCTTCGGCGCATTTCTTGCCGCACGAGGCCCGGACCAGGTTGTAGCGGAAAGTGTTGCCGTCTGCCTTCCCGTCGGAGCGCCCGACTTCGGAGAACATGTTGTTGTCTATGGCCTTGTTGTGGTGGATGTTGTTGCGGCTGCCGTCGTAGATCTCGAAGGCGCTTCCGTCCCGGCGGAAGTCGTAGGAGTATGCCGTGGAACCGGTGACGGTATTGCCCGAGAACTCGTTGTCGTTGCCGTTGATCAGCACGCCGAACGCACCCGAGTCATCGCTGCAGTTGGCTTCATCCGCGGTGCCGCACCGTCTTCCCGCGGTGTTGACGTTCATGATGTTGTTGTCCGTCAGGACATTGTTGGAGTAGTTTCCGAAGTCGGATCCGGTGGCCACCCTGATTCCGGCGGTGTTGTTGGAAGCCTCGGAATTCTTCACCACCACATGGTCGCCGTACACGTTGAAGCCCGCGTACCCGCAGTCTGTGGCCCGCAGCCCGTCAACCTCGATGTAGCTGCCGTCCAGCCGGAAGCAGTCTCCGTTCTCGCCGCTGGTGATTGTTGGCAGGTTCCCATCGCCGTAGCTGTTCAGTCTGATGGCCGACGACGGTGTTCCGCTTTCGTCGAGCACCACCTTGCCGGTCCACTCGTCACCCCTGCGGAAACTGAGGGAGTCTCCGGGGTTGAATGCCGTCTCGTTGACTTTCTGCAGCGACTGCCAGGGCGAATCCGGGGACGTCCCGGAGTTGGTGTCGCTTCCCGCAGCACTTACGTAAAAGTGGGTGGGCGGCGTCCAAGGGGCAGGCTTAGATACGCAGCCCGCCAGCAGGACTACCAAGAGGACGGCCGCCAGCGCGGCGGCGGCCCGTGTGAATCGTGTGCTCATGATTGCACCTGCTGGGGGCAGACAATGAGGGCCCGGCCCAGCATGGCCGCTCCCTCTGGTCCGGAGCGGCCAGAGTATAAAGCGCCCGGCGCAATGTCAACGGCACTGTGCCGGACTCCTACTTCACCCGGGCTCCTACCTAAGCGGTGCCGGCCGCATGCGGACCGGGGCCAGCAAGGTGATGAGCAGGATGGCGGTGACCGACCCGGCGGCCATGATCGAGGCCAGCACCACGATCTGGAACCGGCCCGCCTCCAGAGGCGAAAGCCCGCCGAAGATCGCCCCGACGAAGGCGCCCGGCAGCGTCACCAGGCCCGTCGTTTTAGTCTGGTCCACGGTCGGAATGAGCGCGGTACACGGCGCCGCGCGCCATCTCGCGGGTGGCCTGCCGGGGAGAGGCGCCCAGGGCCAGCCAGCCCTCCACCTGGTCCCAGCGGTCGATCACGGCCTCATTGAACCTGCGGCCTGCGAGCCCGGCAATCGCCATGGAATTGCCTACCACGATCCCGCCGATCGCCAGGGCGTAGCGGGAGGTGAACTCGATGGCTCCGGTGCCGAACACGATGACCAGCGAGGCGAGGATGCCGGCGGCCATCGAACCGGCCACGACGGCAAGGTGGCGCCAGGACCAGGCGAGGCGGCGCGCGGCGGTAAGGGCGGCGACGGTGAACATGACGCACAGCGCCACGGCCACCCATCCGGCGCTGGCGATCACGGCGCCGAGGATCAGGCTGACGGCGGCGAGCTGCGCCGCGCCGCGGAGGATGGCGAGGGCCGGCGCAAAGGCATGCGGAACCCGGAAAGCGCTGAGGACGGCGGCCGTCAGCGCCATAAGGAGGCCCACCGCGATCAGGGTGGGGGTCAGGCTGCCAAGCTCGGTCACCAGATCAGCCTAGCGGGGCGTCGTCTCGTAGGGCTTCTGGGCGCTGCCGCGTAGGACTTCAGGCGGCGCCAGGGAAGACGTCAGGCCCTCGGACCAAGCAAGAGGTTGGTGATCCGCATGCTGCAGAGCCGCTGCCCGGCGTCGTTGGTGATCAGCACTTCGTGCGTGGTCAGCGTGCCGCCAAGGTGGATGGGAGTGGCCGTGATGGTGATGACGCCGGTCCGGGCCGAGCGGTGGTGCGTGGCGGAGACGTCCACGCCCACGGCGGTCTTGCCCAGCGTGCTGGCGTGGATCACCGCCGCCCACGATCCCACGGCTTCGCCCACGGCCAGCGAGGCACCGCCGTGCAGCAGGCCGAACGACTGCCGGTTTCCCTCCACCGGCATGGTCGCCACGACGCGCTCGACGGACTCCTCCACGATTTTCACGCCCATCTTCTCGTCCAGCTCGCCGAGGGTGATCTTCCACAGCTCTCCGGGCGTGGGGCCTTCGGGTGCTTGGGTGGCCGCCAGTTCTGCGTCGCGGGCTTCCGGCGTCATGTGCTCTCCTTGGGTCGTGTGTGGTGCCACTAGTGTGCAGCGGGGCACATTCATGTACTGTAGTCATATTACCGAACGGACGGTCAGTAATGTTCTGGCCGGATCAGATTTGTCCCCCGTTGGAAGGACCCGTCAACGATGACCACCACCGCCACTGCCCCCGAGGCCACCCTGGACACCGTGGAAACCGTCCCCAGTTTCGTGCAGGATTCCTGGTGGACTCCCGACGCCGGCTCGGCGGCTTCCGCTGTCCCCGTCCGGGACGCCAGCACGGGCGAGATTCTGGCCAAGGTGAGCACCGACGGACTGGACCTGGCCGCCGTCGTGGATTACGGCCGCACCACAGGCCAAACGGAACTGGGCAAGCTGACCTTCCACCAGCGTGCCCTCAAGCTCAAGGAGCTGGCGCAGTACCTGAACGCGCGGCGCGAGCACTTCTACGCGTTCTCCGCACAGACCGGCGCCACGAAGATCGACTCGATGATCGACATCGACGGCGGCATCGGGGTGCTGTTCACGTTCGGGTCCAAGGGCCGGCGTGAACTGCCCAACGCCCAGGTGGTGGTGGACGGGCCCATGGAGGTGCTGTCCAAGGACGGATCGTTCGCCGGCGAGCACATCTACACCCGCATCCCCGGCGTCGCGGTGCAGATCAACGCCTTCAACTTCCCGGTCTGGGGCATGCTGGAGAAGCTCGCGCCCGCGTTTATCGCCGGTGTCCCCACCATCGTCAAGCCCGCCACCCCCACCGGCTACGTCGCCGCGGCCGTGGTGAAGGCCATCATCGAATCCAACATCCTGCCCAAGGGATCGCTGCAGCTGATTTCCGGCTCGGTCCGCGGGCTGCTGGATGTGCTGGACTACCGTGACCTCGTGGCCTTCACCGGCTCGGCGTCCACCTCGCAGTCCCTCAGGTCCCACCCGAACGTGGTGCTGGGCGGCGTGAGGTTCACCTCCGAGACCGACTCCCTTAACGCCGCCATCCTCGGCCCGGACGCCGTGGAAGGCACCCCGGAATTCGACGCCTTCATCAAGTCCGTGGTCACCGAAATGACGGTGAAAGCCGGGCAGAAGTGCACAGCGATCCGCCGCGCCATCGTGCCGCAGGAGCTGGTACCCGCCGTGGTTTCCGCCATCGGAGCCCGCGTGGAGCAGCGCGTGGTGCTCGGCGATCCGCGCGCCGAGGGCGTCACCATGGGCGCGCTCGCCTCCGTGGAACAGCTCGCCGATGTCCGCGCCGCCGTGCAGTCCATGCTTGACGCCGGTGGCGAGCTTGCGTACGGAACGCTCGATTCGCCGTCGGTCACCAGCGCGGACGGTGCAACGGGCGTCGTCGAGGGCGGCGCCTTCATGTCTCCCGTGGTGCTCAGCTGGGCTGACGCCGAGGCCGAGCCCGTGCACTCGCTGGAAGCCTTCGGCCCGGTCTCGTCCGTGATCGGGTACAAGGACATTCCCGACGCCGTCCGGCTCGCCGCCCGCGGCGGCGGTTCGCTGGTCGCCTCGGTCTGCACCAACGATCCCTCCGTTGCGCAGGATCTGGTCACCGGCATCGCCGCCCACCACGGCCGAGTGCTGATGCTGAACCGTGAGGACGCGCGCTCGTCAACCGGCCATGGTTCGCCCGTCCCGCACCTGGTCCACGGCGGACCAGGACGTGCCGGCGGCGGCGAGGAACTGGGCGGCATCCGCTCCGTGATGCACCACATGCAGCGCACCGCCATCCAGGGCTCGCCCAACATGCTCACCGCCGTGACCGGGATCTGGCACACCGGCGCCGACCGCAATTTCACTGTGGATACCGAGGGCACGCACCCGTTCCGCAAGTCCCTCGAGACCCTGCGCATCGGCGACGCTGTCCGTTCGGAACTGCGCGAGGTCGCACTCGATGACATCTCGGCTTTCGCCAACTCCACCGGCGACACGTTCTACGCCCACACCAACCAGGAGGCCGCGGAAGCCAACCCGTTCTTCCCGGGCATCGTGGCGCACGGCTACCTGCTGCTGGCCTGGGCTGCCGGGCTGTTCGTGGAGCCCGCCCCGGGCCCGGTCCTGGCCAACTACGGCTTGGAGAACCTGCGCTTCATCACCCCTGTGGCTGCGGGGGACTCCATCCGGGTCACCCTCACGGCCAAGAAGATCACCCCGCGCGAGACCGATGAGTACGGCGAGGTGGCCTGGGATGCCGTCCTGACCAACCAGAACGACGAAATTGTGGCCACCTATGACGTCCTCACCCTCGTGGAGAAGTAACCGGACCCTCTCAGGTGCTTGGGACGCGTCCTCAGGTCCTGTCGGGTTTTTCCGGACGCGTCCTCAGATCCTGCAGGCGGGGCCGAATTTCCCCTGATCTTTCGGGGTTTTCCGGGCGTAAAATGACCCCGTAGGAGGTGGCGAAATGACCCTAGCACTAAGAACAGCCACAACCGTCCTGCCTGTCGATGATCCGGACCGCGCCCGCGGATTTTACGCGGAAACGTTGGGCCTCCCACACCGTGGCAAGGCTGAGGATGGAAGCGATTTATTTGGCAACGCTGACGGCCCGATGCTGCAGCTGATGCCTGTGAAAGATGGAAAGCACTCCGAGCACACAACACTGAGTTTTGAGGTCACTGACATTGAGCGGACCGTCCAGGATATGGAGTCCAAGGGCGTTCGGTTCCAGGACTATGACCTCCCCGATTTGAAGACCGATCACCACATCTGTTCAACCGACGCCGAGAAATGCGCCTGGTTCATGGACACTGAAAACAACATCCTCTGCGTCCACGAGAGGCTCGGAACACAGGCTGAATATCAGCTCTGATCCGCCGCGACGCGCAGGTTCCCAAACCCTTCCTCGCCTAGCTGAGGAAGGGTTTGGTTTTAAGCGGCGAAAGGTGAGGAAGGGCTGGGGGAAAGCCAACGGGATGTGAGGAAGCGTCCGGGTGTTGGCAGGGTCAGGACCACGGGGTGACCGGGTGGTCCTGCAGTTCGCCGTCCACGAACACGTCCGCCCGCTCGTTGAAGAAGCAGACCAGGCCATGGATCTGCCGGGCGTCGATGAACCGCGAGTCGTAGGCCCAGGCGATGTTCTTGCCCTGGGCTGACTCCGGGAGGCTCCAGTACTTGGCCTCGCCCTTGTAGGGGCAGACGGTCCGGTGCGGGCTGGCCTCCAGCAGGTCCAGCCGCACGTCCCCGGGCGGGATGTAGTAGCGCACCGGAAGCAGCGTTTCGTAGAGCAGATGGGCTCCGACGGTGTCCGCCAGCACCACGCCGTCGAGCTTCACCTCAATGTGTTTAAGCGTGGCCCGGATATCCACACGGTGGAACGGATCCCGCGGGTGGCCGATGATCTCCTCATGGTCCTCGAGCCAGTGGAAGGCGCCGAAATCCAGGATGACGTACCCGGCCAGGTCCGGATCCGAGGGCCGGAACGCTGCCCGGGGCACGCTGAACGCGGATGCCACGACGTCGAGCTCCTCGCCCACCGCCGTGTGCCGCCTGAACCCGGTCCGCGGGTCCAGCGCCGGCGGGGCCTCTGCCATCAGGCGGACCGGATACTCGTCCGGCCCGGCGTCCCCCTCGGCTGCAGGCGGCTCGAGCCGCGCCAGCAGGTCCTTTTCGGGCACGGCGTAAACCGGGGTGACGCGTTTCGGTTCCCAGACCAGGAGGGCTTCCAGCGTGTCGACGACGGGGCTTCCGTCGATGCCCGCGCGGATCCTTTTGGAGGTGGGCTGGTATCGGAGATCAGGAAATGCGCCGAACAGCAGATCCGACAGTTTCGTGGCCATGCATTCAGGGTGGGCACCAGGGCGGCCGGCGTCAACGGCCAATTCGTCAACGCCTAATTGCTAGGCTGTCAGGGCTTGGCGTGCAGGCCGTCGAACGCCATGGTGATGACGTCGTCGGCCAGCTTTTCCGGTGAGAGCGAACCGCCCGGCTTGTACCACTCGACGATCGAGTTGATGGTTCCGAACAGGAGACGGGTCACGGTGCGGGGGTCGATGTCCTGGCGCAGTGACCCCTCGTCGCGGGCCGCGGAGATCAGCCCAGCCACCTTGTGGTCGAAGGCACGGCGGCGTTCCATGGCGTTGCGCTCAATGTCCGTGTTCCCGCGCAGCCGCAGCAGCAGCGTCACGAAGGGCAACCGCTCCACCAGCACGGCGATGGTCTGGCGAAGCACGAACTCCAGCCGCGCGTCGGCCGCCCCCGAGGTGGCCCCCGGCTGCTCCAGGATGGCCTCCAGGCCGCCGAGAGCGTGATCCAGGGCGAGTTTCAGCAGGTCGCCCTTGGAGGGCACATGGTGATAGATCGCCGACTTGGAGATGCCCAGATTTTCGGCGAGGATGCCCATGGATGTGGCATCGTAGCCGTGGCGGTTGAAGACGTCGACGGCGATCAGCAGCACGGACTGCTGGTCGTAGCCGGGACGGCCGCGCTTGGTGGGGGCTGCTGTGTTTCCTGCTGTACTGGGCATACGGGCTATTTTCTCATGAACGTTCGGTAATCTCGGCAGACCGCCAATTCGGAGGGTGCACGCGACCAGCGGTCAGCGTTTTTCCAAGGTCCAGATCCCACAGTTTTCTTTCGTCAGGGGAATCAGTGCGGCAAAGCTGACCCACGGGACAAGGAGGTCCCGGTGGTCGGCGTTCGGTCTCAGAACCACATATTGGGATGACGACCGGGGCAGTGGGTTTGGCAGGTGCCCCGGGCCAAGGAGGCACTGAGCATGTCTGAAGAATCTGCAACCTCAAACGGGCTGGGACGCCGTGCGCTGCTGCGGCTGGGTGCGGCCGGAGGAGCCGGGGCGGCACTCGCCGCCGCACAAACCTGGGCGGGCCCGATGCTGGCCCAGCGAGGGCTGCTGTCGCCCGACGGCGCATTCGGAGCCACATCGACAGCCCTGAGTGACGAGCTGTTCTACATCGAAAAATACCCAACGAGCCCGCTGATCCTCTGGCCGTTCAGCGACCCGCTGCCGATCCCCAAGGCGCTGGCTTCGGTGCCGAAGTCGGTATACAGCGCCTGGCAGAATCCGCCGGGACCGGGCCCGGGCCAGCAGAACTCGCTGCGCAACGAGCAGCACCAGCTCTGGCCAAACCGGATCGGCTATCCGGACCCCATTGTCTACAAGATCAACGTGCAGGTCCGGGCCCACGCATTCACGACCTCCCAGGTTCTGCCCATTGACGGTGACGGCGAGCCCACGGTTTCCTTCGATGCGAATCGTAAAAAATATCCCGCTGGCACCAGGCGCACGCTTCCGCTCAGCACCATCTATGGGTTCAACGGCACGTTCCCTGGGCCCATGATCAACGCCGAGTACGGCAAGCCGGTCCTGGTGCGGTTCGAGAACCACCTGGACGAGAACCCGCTGAACCTGGACCGCCAGGACTTTGGCTCGCCGAATTGGTCCTTCCTGACCCACCTCCACAACGGCCACACGGCGCCGGAGAGCGACGGCAACCCGCATTACTCGATGGTGGCCGGGCCGAAGCGCCCGGGCTTCCTGCCGAAGATGTTCGTTGACAACCTGTACCTGAACTGGCCCGCGGGCGGCGACGACCGGGAGAAGCAAAGCTTCTTCTGGTTCCACGACCACACGATGGACCATACCGGTTCCAACGTTTACAAGGGCTTGGTGGGCCTCTACCCGATCTATGACCCGAAGAACGGAACGGACATGGGGGACGAGCGCCAGGGCCTCCGGCTGCCCGGAGTCCGGACCAACAACCCGGACCGGTCTTTCGACGTCAAATACGATATTCCGCTCGCCTTCTATGACTGCCGGTTTGATGACGGCAAAACTGTGCACAAGGACATCCACGACGTGCAGGGCGAGTTCCCGGCCGCGAAGAACCCGGCCGAGCACCCCGAATGGTGGGGCAAGACGTTCTACAAGCATTTCCCGAACCATGGGTTCGTGGGCGACATCTTCACCGTAAACGGCACCGCCTACCCGGCCCTGCAGGTGAAGCGCCGCAAGTACCGCTTCCGGTTCCTGGACGCGTCAGTCTCGAGGATTTACGAGTTCAAGCTGATGAGCTCCACCCAGGGACCAAAGTCGGCGGCATCACTGGGCTACGTGGATGACGAGCTTGAGGGCCAGTACCGCATCCCGGACGGGCAGCAGTGCATGCAGTTCATCCAGATCGCGTCCGACGGCGGGCTGCTGCCACTGCCGCTCAAGCGCGACTCGTTTGAGTTATGGCCCGCGAAGCGACGCGAAGTCATCATCGATTTCACGCGGTACCAGGACGGCACACCGACCACCAAGGGCGACGTCGTGTACCTGACCAACGTGATGAAGATGCCCAACGGCCGGATGTGGAGCAACTCCTCCCGCTTCTTCCCCGACCCGAAGTACAAGGTTCCGGTGCTCAAGTTCGTGATCGGAGACAGCGCGCCGGACGACAGCCTGATCCCCACGGCACTCCGGCCCCTTCCGCCGCTGCCGAGCAACTGGCAGAGCATGCTGGCCAACCGCCTGATCTTCGAAGTGAAGCGGGGCGCCCTGGGAGGGGAGACCGAGTGGCTCATCAACGGCAAGCCCTTCGACCCGGCGGCGGTGGGCGCGAGCCTGAGAAATCCCGCCGGACGCACACCTCTGGCCCAACAGAGGAAGGGCAGCTTCAACCTGTGGGAGGTCCGGAACGGTGGTGGCGGCTGGGTGCACCCGTTCCACCTCCACATGGAGGAACACCGCACGGTCATGCGCAATGGCAAGGACGTGACGCGCGGCGGCGATCCCGGGCATCCCGACGATGTCTCGAAGGAAGACCTGGCGGCGCTCGATCCCGGCGAGTCGGTGATCCTCTACAGGGGTTTCCGGGACTTCACGGGCCCGTACGTGGCGCACTGCCACAACCTGGCCCACGAGGACCACTCCATGATGTTCGGCTGGGAGATCACGCCCTGACCGCCCTTTGAACCCAGCGCCAAAACCCAGCGCTGGGACCCGCTGGCAGGCGGGTCCTAGCGCTCGGATGCCTGCAGCGCCCGGAGTGCGTCGGACTTATCCCTTCGGGCGCAGGTCGTAGATCCGGCGCAGCTTGCCGTTGGAGCGCTCAAGCGAGCCGGGCTCCACCACGTTGACGGTGCACGAAGAACCCACGTGGATCTTGATCTGCTCGCGCAGGGTGCGGGCCGCCGTCGTGCTCTGACCGGTGGTGACATTGTCACGGCGCTCGATCTTCACGGTCAGCTGGTCCATGCGCTGGCCCTCGGGCCGGGTCAGCTCAAGCTGGAAGTGCGGGCTGAGCTCCGGGATGCGCAGGGCGATTTCCTCGATCTGGGACGGAAAGAGGTTCACGCCGCGGAGGATGATCATGTCGTCGCTGCGGCCGGTGATGCGCCCCATCCGGCGGTGTGCCGGGCGCGCGGTGCCGGGAAGCAGGCGGGTGAGATCCTTGGTGCGGTAGCGGATGATGGGCAGGGCTTCCTTGGTGAGCGAGGTGAAGACCAGCTCGCCGTGTTCGCCGTCGCCCAGCACGTTTTCCTTGCCCGGGGCCGGGTTGAAGGGGTCGATGATTTCCGGCCGGAAGTGGTCCTCCCAGATGTGGCTGCCGTCCTGCGTCTCCACGCATTCGCCCGCGACGCCGGGTCCCATGACCTCGGAGAGCCCGTAGATGTCGCACGCCTTGATGTTCATGGTGACCTCGAGCTCGTGCCGCATCTCCTGCGTCCACGGTTCGGCGCCGAGCACCGCGTATTTCAGCGACGTGGAGGTGGGGTCGATGCCCATGTGCGCCATGGCGTCTGCGATGGTGAGCAGGTACGTGGGCGTGGCCAGGATGGCGTCCGGCTTGAAGTCCTGGATCATCTGGATTTGGCGTTCGGTCTGCCCGCCGGACATCGGAATCACGGTGCAGCCGAGGGCCTCGGCGCCTGCGTGGGCACCCAGTCCGCCGGTGAACAGGCCGTAGCCGTAGGCGTTGTGAACCTTCATGCCGGGGCGGACGCCGGAGGCGCGGAGGCAGCGGGCCACCAGTTTGGCCCAGTCGGCCAGGTCCTGCTTGGTGTACCCGACGACGGTGGGCCGGCCCGTGGTGCCGGAGCTGGCGTGTACGCGTGCCACCTCGCTCTGCGGCACGGCGAACATGCCGAACGGGTACTCCTGGCGCAGGTCCTCCTTGGTGGTGAAGGGGAAGTTGCCGAGATCGGCGAGTTCGCGCAGGTCCGAGGGGTGGATCCCGGCGTCGTCGAACTTGCGCTTGTACAGCGGGACCCTGTCGTAGGCGTACGCGACGGTGTGCTGGAGCCGGCTGAGCTGCAGCGCCTCAAGTTCGTCCCGGGACATGGTCTCCTCGGGGTCGAGCACGGCGTCAGCGGGTGCGGCGGCAACGCGCGCAGCGACGGTGGGTTCAGGGGCGTGGAGGGTCATGGTCTGCTTCCTACTTCTTGGGGATGGTACGGCTGCGTCCGCGGAACTCGGCAATGAGTTCCCCCGGCTTGCCGGAACTGGCCTCAGCACCGGGATCGGCAGCGAAGATCTGGATGTCGTAGAGGCCGCTGCGGCCAGCACTGGAGCGGCGGTCGGCGACGGCGGTGATCACCTGGCCCTGGTAGGCCGGCTTGAGGAAGTTGATGTCGACGCCGGCAGCAACGGTAATGCTGTCAGGGTCGGCAGGCACCGCGGGGTTGCAGGCGAGGGCGAACGCGGTGTCTGCGAAGGCGAAGATCATTCCGCCGTGGGCCATGCCGAAGCCGTTGAGCATTTCCTGCCGGAGGGTCATCCGGATGGTTGCGTGTCCATCGCTCACAGCGAGGACTTCTATGCCCATCCATTCCGAGGCGTAGTCGTTCTCAAGGATGTGGTGGGCCACACCGGGGATTGCCGTTTCAGCCATGCGTCGTTGCCTCCAGCTTTATTTACCGAATGTTCATTAGGTAATCCCATAGGAGGGGTTCGTGTCAAGGGTGCGGGCCAGCCGGAGGGGCCCGGCGACGGCAATAACCACCAGCGCTGCCAGGACATGGAGGAGTGCGACGGTCCACCAGAGCGTGTGGAAGTCCGGCCCCAGCATGGCGGGGAAAACCAGGGCCCCGGAGGTGTTGAATGCCGCGTGGAAGACCATGCAGATGGGCACGCTGCCGCTGCTGTTGTAGAGCCAGGCCAGCAGCACGGACTGCGCCAGGACCATCAGCAGGAACGGAAGCGGCGGCCGCTGCCCGGTGGGATCCGAAAGCAGCTCGGGCAGGTGCCATGCGCCCCACACCAGCCCGAGGAGCAGCGCCGCGGACAGGGCAGGGCGGTCACGCTGCAGGAGCGGCAGGGCGTAGCCGCGCCAGCCCAGCTCCTCGAAGAGGCCCACGGCCACCAGCGTGAACGCGAAGGTGCCCAGCAGCATGAACCAGCCTGGGTTCGGTCCGAGCTCCGGGGCTGGCGCACCGCCGGAGACGGTGAGACCGGCAGAGACCGCCACCAGCAGGCACGGCAGGCCTGCGGCGGCGGCGTACCAGCGGCCGGCCACGCGCCAGCGGACCAGCTGCCGGAGCAGTCGCAGCACCTCGGCCTTGCCGCCTGCGAGGTAGGCCGTGATGGCTGCGGCCAGGGCGGGCCCGAACGGGATCAGGGGCGAGCTGTTCGGGTTGAGGAGGGTCAGCGGCCAAAGCATCCATGAAATGGCGAAGGCCAGGGCGAAGAACAGCGTTAACCGGTGGGTGGCAGGCCAGGTCAGGGCCCCACGCGGCCCTGTGGTCCGGCGCCGTGCCTTAGTTCCACGCCGCGTTATGGTGCGGTGCCGCGCTGCTTCCTTCCGGGCGCGACGGCTGTCCCCGCCGCCAGCGGGCAATGCCCGCCTGGCGGGCATGGGCTGCTCAGCCGGCGACGGCTGCGCCATGGCCCGACTCCGCCGTCAGTGTGCGGAATTTCCGGAGCAGCACCAGGACCACCAGCAAAACGGTGGCCGCGGCAATCTGCTGCCACGCGCCGTCGAACACTGCCAGTTTCGACTGCTCCGAGGCGTTGAATGAGGCGTGGAGGAGGGCCACGATCAGCAGGCTCTGGCCCGTTCCAAGGTAGGCGATGCCCACCAGCAGACGGAACAGCGGGGCGAACACCAGCAGCACGCCCCACGCGACGGCCACGTCGGGCCACGCGGTGGCGCCGAAGCCCCTGTCCGCAAAGGCCAGCGGGAGGTGGATGAGCGCGAAGGGAATGGCGGTGAGCAGGCTGCCGGTCACCAGGCCATGCCGCTCCATCAGCCGGCGCTGGACCACCCCCGTCCAGGCCAGCTCCTCCCAGATGTTCCCCAGCAGGGCGCCAACGATCAGCGTGTTCAGCAGGTACGACCCTGCCACCGTGGCCCACCCTTCCGCGGGCTGATGGAACGTGCCGGTGGCGGCCGCGACGAGCACGGTCAGCGCGGGCAGGGCAAGGACTGCCGCCACGTACCAGCCCGCTCCGACGCGCCAGCGAACAGTTTGTCGGAACAGGTGCCGGACGCCGGGAGCGCCGTCGGCTGCCCGGGTCACCAGGACGGCCGTTCCCAGCAGGATGAGCAGTTCGGCCAGGATGCCGGGCACCGGGTTGCCGAGCACCCCGATGGACAGGATGAGTGCCATCCACGTCAGCGCGATCGCAATGACCAGGAACGCTGCCACGGGGCGGGCAGCAATGAGCCGGCGCAGGGGGCGGGGGGACGAAGCGGCGGATGGATCGGAAGCGCGGCCAGCGGGGTTCATCGGGACCACCATCGTTCAGGACGATGCAGCTCGGGAGACTGCTGCGGATGGGCCGGCTCCGGGGCGCTGGCCCGCTCCGGGTCCGGGACGGCGATTGTGCGCCGACGTGGCAATCAACACCATTGTCTGCTCCCGGAAGCGCGGCAACAAGTGAAAGTATGGGGGAGTGCGCGCCCCGGGGCGTGCAGTCAGCAAACCGGCACGTCCAATGCAGTACGTTCCACGCAGGAGCTTCCAACCAGAGGACAGATGATGGCCAAGGGGATATATGTCAGTGCGACCACTCCGGGTTCGGGGAAGTCGCTCATAGCGCTGGGCCTGGCGGACACGCTCCACCGGCACGCGGACCGGATCGGATTCTTCAAGCCCGTGGTCCATGGCGACGACGCCGGCGCGGATCCGATGGTGGCGCTCATGAAATCCCGCTTCGACCTGGACGATGAGCGCTGCCGCGGCGGGCTGACATTTACCGAGGTTCGGTCCCTGCTCGCCGAAGGCAAGCGCGAGGACATCGACTCCCGGTGCGTGGAGATCTTCGCCCAGATGGGCCGGCACTGCGACGTGATCATCGTGGAAGGCACGGACCTCACCGGCCACGACGCCGCCGTCGAATTTGACCTCAATGCCCGCCTTGCCAACAACCTGGCCGCGCCCGTCGTGGCGGTGGTGGGCGCCAAGGGGCGTAGCGTGGCGGAGGCCGCGGCCGCCGTCGACGTCGCCCGCAAGGAACTCGCCGCCGAGAAGTGCTCGCTCCTGGCGATGATGGTGAACCGGGCCGACCCGGAGGACGTGGACGCGATCATCGCCGCCGTGAAGCCCGGCGCGTCCGGCCGGCCGGTGTACGTCTTTCCGGAGCTGGAGGACATCGCCCGGCCCACCACCGGTGAGGTGGGCGCGGCCCTGGGCCTGCGGCAGATCGCCGGCCGCGCAGACATGGAGCGGGACGTCCGCGACGTCAAGGTCGCCGCCATGAATGTGGGCAACTTTTTGAACGTGCTCGACGACGGCGCGCTGGTGATCGTGCCCGGTGACAGGGCGGACGTGATGGTTGCCTGCCTGGCGTCGTCGTTCTCGCCCGAGTTCCCGGTACCCTCAGGGCTGATCCTCACCGGTGGCCTGGCCCCGGACGCCAACATCTATCCGCTGCTGGCCTCCGCCCCGTTCCCGGTGTTCGCCACGGAGGATGACACCTACACCACCGCCCGCCGCGTCTCCGAGGTCCGCAGCGAAATCTGGAGCGGCCACCGGCGCAAGGTGGCCTCCGCACTGGGCCTGTGGTCCCGGCAGGTGGACGAGGCCGAGATGCTCGAGCGCCTGCACCTGCCCCGGGCCGAGCGGATGACCCCGCTGCGGTTCCTGCACGACCTCATCGAACGCGCCCGCTCGCAGCGCCGCCACATCGTGCTGCCGGAAGGCAAGGACATCCGGATCCTGAAGGCCGCCGAGATCCTGCACCGTCGGGACGTCTGCGACCTGACACTGCTGGGCCGGGAAGCCGACGTCCGGGAGCTCGCCGCCAGCCGGGGCATCGATCTCGCCGGCATCAACATCGTGGACCCCGCAACGTCCGAGCTGCGCCAGGATTTCGCCGCCAGGTACGCCGAGCTGCGGGCGCACAAGGGCGTGGACCTGGCCCGGGCGCTGGAGGTCATGCAGGACGAAAGCTACTTCGGCACCATGATGGTCCAGCTGGGTGTGGTGGACGGCATGGTGTCCGGCGCCGCGCACACCACTGCCCACACGATCCGCCCGGCGCTAGAGTTCGTGAAGACCCGGGAGGGCGTGAAGATCGTCTCCTCGGTGTTCCTCATGCTCATGCCGGACCGGGTGCTCGTTTACGGCGACTGCGCGGTGAACCCGGATCCGAACGTGGAGCAACTCGCGGACATCGCCCTGGCCTCGGCGGAGACCGCGGGCCAGTTCGGGGTGGAACCGAGGGTGGCCATGCTGTCCTACTCCACCGGCGGCTCCGGCTCGGGCGAGGCCGTGGAGGAAGTCCGGCAGGCCACCGACCTGGTCCGTGAGCGCCGCCCGGACCTCGCCGTCGAAGGCCCCATCCAGTACGACGCCGCCGTGGATGCCTCCATCGCCGAGTCCAAGATGCCGGGCTCGTCCGTCGCCGGGCAGGCGACCGTGTTCATCTTCCCGGACCTGAACACCGGCAACAACACGTACAAGGCGGTGCAGCAGAGCTCCGGAGCCGTCGCCGTCGGGCCCGTCCTGCAGGGGCTGCGCAAGCCCGTCAACGACCTCTCCCGCGGCTGCACTGTGGAGGACATCGTGAACACGGTGGCCATCACCGCCATCCAGGCGCAGAGCCCGGCCGTCCCCTTGGAAACCCCCAGCACCACAGAACCGTCCGCCGTTTCAGCAGCCCAGGCTTAGGAGGCCCCATGCTCGTGCTCGTCATCAACTCCGGCTCGTCCTCGCTTAAGTACCAGGTGCGCGACGTCGCGGAAGGCAGCGTGCTCACCGAGGGACTGATTGAGCGGATCGGGGTGTCCAACGGCGGCCAGGGCGACGGCGAGGTGGTGGGCCCGGCGGACCATGCCGACGCCCTCGAGCAGGTGGACGCGGCCATTCATGAGGTGCTGGGCGAGAGACAGCTGGACGCAGTGGGGCACCGGGTGGTGCACGGCGGCGAGCGGTTCGGCGAGCCCGTGCTGATCGACAACGAGATCACCCGCGCCATCGAACGGCTCAACCCGCTGGCGCCGCTGCACAACCCCGCCAACGTGCTGGGCATCCGCGCCATCACCAGGAAATGGCCGGACATGCCGCAAGTGGCAGTGTTCGACACCGCATTCCACCGCAGCCTGCCGGAGCACGCCTGGCGCTACGCCGTTCCCGACGAGCTCTACACCAACCACGGGATCCGCCGGTACGGCTTCCATGGGACCTCGCACGAATACGTCACGAACCGTGCTGCCGCGCTGCTGGATATCCCGGTGGAGGAGTTCGACGGCGTGATCGCCCACCTGGGCAACGGCGCCTCCGTCACGGCGATCCGGGGCGGCAAGTCCGTGGATACGTCGATGGGCTTCACGCCGCTGGAGGGCCTGGTCATGGGCACCCGCTCCGGCGACCTGGACCCGTCGATCCTGGTGTTCCTGGCCCGCACCGGCTGGAACGCCGAGGACCTCGATTCGATGCTCAACCGCGAGTCCGGGCTCAAGGGGCTGGCCGGCAATAACGACATGCGTTCGGTGGTGGAGGCGGCCGAGTCCGGCAACGCGCGCGCGGCCACTGCCCTGGCGGTCGCCTCCTACCGGCTCGCGAAGTACATCGGCGGCTACCACGTGGCGGTCGGCGGGGCGAAGGCGCTCGTGTTCACGGCCGGGATCGGCGAGAACTCGCACCAGTTCCGTGCCCTGGTGGCGGAGAAGTTGGGAGCGCTGGGCATTGAGCTCGACGCCGGGCAGAACAGTGAGCGGTCCAAGGAACCCCGCGTGATTTCCACCGAGGCCTCCGCCATTCCCGTGCTGGTGGTGCCCACGGACGAAGAGCGGGCCATCGCCGAGGCAACAGCCGCCGTCGTCGGAGGCTAGGCTGATGGGCGTTTCCGCTGGTTGAGCTTGTCGAAACCGCGAGCCCGGGCCGACGTTGTTTTGCCAAGTATGGCCGCGTGGCACGAATTCAGGCGGCCACTATTGGTTATCCGGCGGTGCGAGCGGGCTCAAACGGCCGGATCTCGACACGCTCGATCAGCGGGAACGCCCCCGATCTGCGGCGGCTCAGCCGGGCCACACGTCCTGCCTGGCCAGGCGTTCGGTGAACTCGGCGGCGGGGAGGGGGCGGCTGAAGTAGTAGCCCTGCCCGCTGATGCAGCCCGTGCTGCGGAGGTGCTCGGCCTGCTCCGCGTTCTCGACGCCCTCCCACACGGCCTCGAGCCCGCAGGCCCGGATGAGCTGGAGGATGGCCGCGATCAGGGCCGGCTGCGCGGGGTCGCTGCCGAGGGCGGTGAGCAGCGTCCGGTCCACCTTGACCCGGTCCACGGGCAGGCGCCGGAGGTAGCTGATGGACGAGTACCCGGTACCGAAGTCGTCGATCTCCAGGCCCACACCGAGCTTCCGGAGGCTCGCGAGCGTGTACCTGTCGAGCTCGTTGCCTTGGATAATGGCGCCTTCCGTGAGCTCCAGGACCAGGAGGGACGGCTCGAGGTCCGCGGCGGTGAGCGCTTCCCGGACGTCCTCAATGAATTGAAGCCGCTGAAGGTCCGACGCCGTAATGTTGATGCGCATATCGAAGTTGTGCCGGCGGGTTGCGGGAGACGATCTCCAGAGCCGGAGCTGCTCAACCGCATTCTTCAGCACCCAATTGCCAAGCTCCGAGATGAGGCCGGTTTCTTCGGCGATTGGGATGAATTCGTCCGGCATGATCAGGCCGCGCTTGGGGTGTTTCCAGCGGACCAAGGCCTCCACGCCTTCGATTTTGCCGGAGGCAAGTTCGATGACCGGCTGGTAGTACAGCACCAGCTGGTCCTTGGCGATGGCCTCGCGCAGTTCCCCCACCAGCTGGTTGCGGAGCTGCCGGGCATGCAGCATGGCCGGTTCGAACACGCGGAGCTTGTTGCGGCCATCGGCCTTGGAGGCGTACATCGCGATGTCCGCCTCAATCAGCAGTTCCTCCGACGTCTCGCCGGGATCCGCGATCCGAAGCCCCAGGCTCGCGCCGCAACGGATGGTCTTGCCGTCCACTTGAAGGGTTCCGTTGAGCGAATCCAGGATCCGGTTTCCGACGGCGGCTGCCTTGGCCGGCGTGGTGGCAGGGAGCAGGACGGCGAACTCGTCGCCGCCCAGCCGGGCCACCATGTCGCCGTCGCGCACGCACGAGCTGATCCGTGCGCCGACCGTTGCCAGCACCTGGTCGCCCATGGAGTGGCCGTACGAATCATTGATGCTCTTGAAGGCGTCCAGGTCCAGCAGCAGCAGCGCCGGCGGAAGCCCGCCGTCGGCCACCTCTGTCTGGGCAGCGTTGACGGCGCTGACCAGCGCCGACCTGTTGTAGAGTCCCGTCAGGGAATCGGTGAGCGCCATCTGCTGCAGCTCTTGGTGCGCCTCGTTGAGCATGCGCGTGCGCAGTTCCACGCGCTCCTCGAGCTCCTGGTAGATGATCTGCAGGTCCTCGGCGAGCAGGTTGGTGCCCATGATCACCGCGTCCAGCTCGTCCCTGGCTTCGGAGATTTCAATGCGCGAGTGGAGTTCCCCGGCTGCCAGGCGGACTATGCCGTCGAGCAGTTTCCCCAGCCGGGGATCGTCGTTAGAGAACATGGTCAACGCGGCTCAACCAGTCGAGGGCGTCGTTTTCGGCGGTGAAATAGCGGGCCGGCACGGAGCTGAATTCACCGCCCAGCAGAAAGTGCCCCAGCAGCCTGTCCACCGGGGATTCGCCCAGGATCGCCCAAGCGGATACCGACGGTATCGCTGCGTAGGCAGCCCGTGCCGCACGGGTCACGGAGGCCACTCCCGTCAGTTCAAGTACGACGGCGACCCTCCGGTCTCCCGCCAGCTCGCCGAGGCGGCGGTGCAGTTGGGCGGCCGCGGTCTCGTTCAGGTGCACGCCGGGCGGGAGGACCGCCTTGACGGCGAGGTCGGGCAACACAGTAAAGACGGCAGCGGCGGGAGGCGCCCCGGGCTGCAGCAGCGCGGCACCGGGAAACGCTCTGGCTTCTGGCATTTACCCCCCCTGGAGAAATTGCTGTTGGCGCCGGTCCGAAGGCTCCGCTGAGGCGATGAAACCACGGACGGTGGCGCTACGCTCCGGTGCAGCAGCTGTATCGAACAGCGTAGCGGCATCGTCAAGCATCTGCAGCGATTTCGGTTCGTGTCCCTGGGCCATCAGTGCCTTGCCCAGGATGAAGGTGGCTTCGGCCGCGGTTTGGGTGGCAAGGATGGGGAACTGGCTGCGAAGCGGAGTCAGGAGGCTGATTGCCGTTTCCATGTCCCCGGTGAGGTAGCACCAGTGGGCGCGGACCAGTGACATCTCCAGGATGTCCCGTTCGCTGCCGCCCACCACTTCGGTGGCAAGTTCCGCACGTTCTATGCAGCGCAGCGTTGCGGCGTCAGCCAGCTTGGCCTGCAGGCGCATTTCCGCGGAGGCGCGGTTGAAGCGAGCCCAGAGGTCGACGTCCTGGGAGGGGGAGAGTTTGCCCGCGGCCAGGTCGTGGTAGTGGCCGCCTTCACTGACCCGGTCGCTGAGAAACGCGACGTTGCCAATAACCCAGTAGGCCTTGCCGGCCGTATCTTCGTCCACGTGGTCGGTGAGCAGCGACTCAAGGTCCATGCATTCCCGCCAGGCGTCCTCGAGCCGGCCACTTTCCGCGAGGGCCGCGATCAGGGCCTGCTGGGCGTGGATGTGCAGGTAGACGTTCTCGAAGTCGCCGGCCACCAGGCCCGCTGCGGTGGAAGCGGCATCTACAGCCTCGTGGAGCCGGCCAAGGCCCTGCAGCGAATGTGCCAGCAGCATTGCGGCCCGGGCACCCAGGTCGGGGGCCGAACCCGCAACCGGATGGGCTGCGAGTTCCGCGGCGAGCTTCTGGCACTCCTGCATGGCGCCTTGGTCCCGCAGGCATTCGGCCTGCAGCAGGACCATCTTCCACCAGCGCAGCTCGTCACCGGCCTCCCGGGCCAGTTCCGCGGCGTGCCCGGCCTGGTCATGTCCGGCGGTGTAGTCCCGCCGCTTCCAGCTTTCGCGCGCAGCCAGCTCTGCAATCACGAAGGGGGACAGGTCACGCTGCATAGGCATGCTCCCAATTATCCACAATCCCGTCCAGGGGAGGACGGGGTACGAGGCAGAAAAACGGTTGTTACGGGAATTGCAAGTCCGGGCGGAAAAAACATGGCGAATCCTTCGGAATTGACAGGATTTGACTTGACCAAACCTTGATCTGATGACCGTATACTGTCGCCGTAATGTGCAATTCGGGTTAAGGCTACAAACAACGAAGGGGACAGCGGATGAAGAAACTTGCCGCAACACTAGTTATGACCGGCATCCTTGCAGTTGCAGGCTTCGCCGCTCCTGCCAATGCGGCGTCGAAGGACAAGGACAGCTCCACGTCCTCCACTTCGAGCTCCGAGGTCAATTACGCCAGCGTCGGCTGGTGGCCCCACTAGGATTGGCCCCTGGCCAAGCAAAATTGCGAAAGCCGCCCCGGACCTAATGGCCGGGGCGGCTTTCGTTTGGGCTCAGCTGGTTGTTTAGGCGTCGGGCGTGGGGAGACCGGACCCTGCGTCGTCGTTCTCCTCGGGCTTTTCCTCGGGCTGGGGCCCGTCGACCGGAAGGGTCACGGATACGGTGGTTCCCTTGCCCAGAACGGACGAAAGGTCCAGTGAGCCGCCATGGCGCCGGACGATGTCCTGTGCGATGGCGAGTCCCAGACCGCTGCCCGGGATGGCGGCAGAGGAAGCGTTGGATGCCCGGTAGAAACGCGTGAACACCTGGGCGATTTCCTGATCGGGAATCCCCACGCCTGTGTCCGTGATGCTCACGGCGGCGCGGGGGCTCCCGGCTGCGGAGTCAGCGGACATGAAGGTGATGCTGATCCGGCCGCCATGGGGGGTGAACTTGATGGCGTTCGCCACGATGTTGGTGAAGACCTGCTCCAGCTGGGCCTCGTCGGCCTGGACCTTGACGTCCTCGTGCGAGTCGGCACCGGCGATGGCGACGTTCCGCGACTCGGCGAGCGGGCGCAGTGCGGCAACGACGATCCGCAGGACCTGGCCGAGCTCCACCTGCTTGAGGTTCAGGTTGCTGGGGGTGTCCTGCTGGGAGACCGTGAGCATGTCCTCGATCAGCCGTCGGAGGCGGTCGGAGTTCCGCGAGATGACGTCCATCATGGATTCGATGCCCGCGGGAACGGGGCCGCCGGCTCCATCGCGGATCATGTCGAGGTACGCCGTGATGGACGTGAGCGGCGTGCGGAGCTCGTGGTTGACCGTGGCTAGGAAGTCTGTCTTGGCCTTGTCCAGTTCCCGCAGCTGCTGCAGCACCTGCAACTGGGCGCTGATCAGGTGGCCTTGGATAAGGCTGTGGGCGAGGTTGCCGGCGACGTGCTGGATTAGGGCGATCTCGGCCCTGGTCCAGTCGCGGGGTCCCGCCACCTGCGCTATCCAGACGATCCCCAGGGCCGTCTCGCCTTCTCCCACGGGCAGGGCAACCGACGCGCGGACCGGGCCCAGGCCGGACCACTCCCGCAATCCCTCGGCCAGTGCTGCCGACTGCTCCGTCTGGTGGTCCGGAACCGCGAGGGCCTCGGCTGCCGACCACAGCGACGTCGTCTGCTGCCGGGCAGCATCCTCGAAGGAACCGAGCGTGTCCGGCAGCTTGGAGTTGCCGGGCAGGCACCACTGGGCGCTGATCCTCGGCACGCGCGAATCCTGGAAGGTGGTGAACCAGACGTGGTCCACCCCAAGGGATTCCCCGAAGCCGCGGACCAGGTGCCCCGCCATCTGCTGGGGGCTGTTGGTGCCGCGGATGGCGGCTGAGACGTTCCGGAGGCTTTCGCGCAGAAACTCGGCTTCAGCCCGGATGCGGCGGCGTTCCCGGGCCCGGCCAATGAGCGTTTCCACCCGGTGGGTCAGCTCCCGGGCAGCTGCGTCGTAGGAGATGTAGTCGGCGATGCCCCAAGGTTCGAGCTGGGCCAGGTCGAAGTCGCCGGCGAGGTCCACCAGCAGCAGCACCGGGGTGCCCTCCCACGCGTACCCGTCCGTCAGTTCAGTATCAAGAAGTACGACGGCGGCGCTGTTGCCTTCCAGCACATTGGCGAGTGATCCGGCGTCGGGCGCTTTGCGGACGGTAAAACCCGCACCGGCGAGAACCGACGCCACGGCGTCCAGACGGGCGGCATCGGTGAGCGCGACCACCGCCTCGCGAGGTGCGGAGGCAGACTCCGCCGGTGCCTGGACCATGTGCCCCCTGTGTTGCGAGTGCCTTTTGAGGCTACCGTGACTTTGGACTCACATTATCAGCCCGCGGAGCGTTGGCCGCGTACGGAATGGCTGTACCTTGATACTTGTCCCCTTAGCCATCGCGGAGGTTTGATTTGGATTCCCACAGCACGGGCCGGCACACGCTGTTCGACTTGGAATTGGATCCCGAACATCTGCTGCGGCTGACCTGGGCCCGGGACGCCAGCATCACCGAGGCCGATGCCGAGGCTGCCATGGAGAAGGTGAACCTCCTTTGCGGTCAGAACATGCATCCCATGCTCGTGGACATGGCCACGACCGCCGATGTGAGCCGCGGCGCGCGTGCCGTCTTCGGTCGTCCGTGCCAGGCCTCAAGGATCGCGCTGCTCGGTTCGTCTCCCGTGGACCGGGTGATGGCCAACTTCTTCCTGGGCATCAACAGGCTCCCGTGCCCCACAAGGTTTTTCACCTCCGAGGTCGACGCCCTCGCCTGGCTGAAGCTCAGCTAGCCCCAGGTTCTGCCCGCCGACTCTCCGGCTGGCTCCCTCGCGCCCTCAGCGTGCCTGGAGCACCGCGAAATAGCCCGGGATCTGTTCGGGGCGGTCAGCAGACGTGAGGGGCCGCGTTTCAATGGTGACCGGGCCGTCTTCCACCACATCCCACTGGGCCTCCGGAAAGGCCCGCCTGCGCTGCTCGGCGCCGAAGCGGCCGGGGATGGGCAGGGCCCGGATGGCCTTTTCGAGTGGTCCGGGGATGAAGTGCAGTGTCGCACCAAGATGGCTGACGTACTGGATGGGATTCCCTCGGAAGTTGGTCTCGGCCAGGAACACGCGGCCGCGTTTGCCCACGAGCGGGTGCAGCTGCCCGGCCAACGCCGCCTGGGCAGGCCGTTTCAGCACGTGGAGGACGCCCCGGATGAAGATGTTGGCTTCACCGGAGAATCCGGCTGCGGCCAGGGCGTCGGCCACGGCACGGGTGCCCGCGGGGGCTGTCATGTCGGCCGCGACGTAGGCGACCCGCTCAAGTCCTTCAGATTCGGCGGACGCACGGGCTACGGCGTTGGCTGAGACGTCCACCCCCAGAACAAACGGAAAGTAGGGGGCAAGCGCGCGGCTGAAGACACCGCTGCCGCACCCGACATCGACGATGGGAATGTTGGGGTCCAGCTGCCGCGTCAGGTGCTCCAGATACGCCTGCAGCTCGTGGTCACTGCCGGAATCCCACAGCACGTCGCCGCGGGCGCCGGTGGCCCCGACCCTGCCCCAGTACTGGTCCCAGGCGACACCGCGGTCTTTTGGCGCGTTCGAGGACAGCTTCACCAGTTTCGGGAGCAGCAGGTATTTCTTGAGCGCCGAGAGCATCACTTAAATATATGTTGCCTGGGACACATCCCCGTTCAGCGCGAGCCCGTGGCCCGCGCCCGTCATGTCACCGCTCAAACCGCCGTCGCGCGTCGTCGGGTCCGCCGATTGCCAAAAATGGCCGCCTGGGGAGGTTCTCAGACGGCCATTTTTGGTAATGCGACGACTTGCCGGGGGTCTACGGGCCGGCCGCCTCCTGTGTCGGTGACGCGGGCGCCGTGCTCGCAGGAGCCGTAGCCGCCGGGGCCGCATCTGTGGGGGCTGGAGACGGGACGGCGGGGACCGGCGTCGTGCCTGTTCCCGGTGCGGGAACCGCGGGGCCCGGCGTCGTTCCTGGCGACGGCGCACCTGGCGATGCTGCGCCCGGAGACTGAACGCCCGGCGCAGCCGGCTGGCCCGGCGTCGGTTCACCCGGCCGGGATCCCGAGCCCGGGTCAGACCCGCCACTGGCGCCGGGCGACGGCGACGATCCCGGCGATGGAGCGCCGGTGCCGGTCTGGGGCTTGGCGCTTGGATCGGTCCGGATGATCTCCATGAGCTGTTCCTTGTAGGCGCCCAGCCGTCCCTCGATCTCGGACAGAGGAACGCTCTGCAGGGTCCGTCCGAACTCGGCGATCTCCTGCCACAGCGCGTTGAGCCGGGCCATGCCGTCCCTGCTGAGCGGCCCATCCAGGGTGAGCACCAGCTGGCTGGCCAAGGCGTACGTCAGGCAGCGGACGCAGTTGTAGTTCGCGGCGGCGGATAGGTTCTCGGGCACCACCACGTCCGCCTGGCCCACGATCAGGACCACCTGGAATCCGACAGCCACCGCCGCGCAGTCCGTGCAACTGGCGAAGGCGTAGGCCTCGTTGCGGGTGTCCACCGGCCCGTCCTCGGCCCACACCAGCGCGAACGCGATGTCGTAACTGACGGATCCGTCGGTCGTGTTCACGGCGAGGGCCTGGTTGCCGTCCTCCTCCGGGGCCGGGGGCTTGTCGAACGGAAAGACCCACGACGGCGGCGTGGTGTTACCGGTTGCCGTACCCAGGCTTTGGTCTGTGTCCGGGCCAGGCTGGCCCTGGCCTTGGCCCGGGTCCGTTTTGCCGGGCGCGGAAGCGGGTGCTGCGCCTTGCCTCGGCACGAGCACCATGCTGAGCTGCGGCTGCTCCCGCGTGGGCAGTTTCGTGCCGTCCGGCCAGAGTGCCACCGTCTGCCCTGTCCGGCCCTCGTGAAGGGCTCCGTCGGGACCACCAAGGGCCGGATAGACGGCGGCCGTGGCATCGGCGAGCGTCCCGCGTTCGTAGGGCTGCACCGGGCGGTAGCTGTCGGGCAGCGGCCACCACGCCCACGCCAGGCCGGCGGCGACGGCGCCCACCGCCGCCAAGGCGGTCGCGCGCTGCAGCGGCCTGCCCCGGGTTTTGGTCCAGAGTCCCGTGAGGAGTTGCCGCGCCAGCCGTAGCAGCATGTACACCACGCCCACCACGGGAAGGACGACGGCGGCAATCGCCAGCGCGCGCACTGCACCGTCGGCGAAGTTTCCCTCCGCGAGGCTTCCGGACAGAAGGGCCTGCTGATGCTGCAGGCTCGCCCACGCCGTGCCAAGGAGCCGCGGGAAGGAGACGACCATCAGCACCAGGCTGAACAGCAGCAGGGGAACGGTGACCAGGACCCAGACGGTGATAACGGCGCGGGCCCACGGCTTGAGGGCCTGGGCCTCGGGTTCAGGCTTGCTCCAGCGCCACGGCAGGAGCCCGAGCAGCGTCGGGCGGATCCGCTGGAAGAGGTCGGGCACGCCGGTGGCGTCGGCCAGGATGTGGTACCCGTCGAAGCGGACCAAGGGAAGGAGCTGGCGCACCATCTGCAGGATCTGCGTGAGCACCACCAGGAGCAGCGCATCAAAACCTGTGGCCCACCAGACACCCATGGTGGCGATCGCAACGATGGCGTTGAAGTAGAGGCCGCCCATATCCGTGCGCAGCCTGCCGCCACGCCCCAGCCGGTAGGAGTCGGTGACGTCCGTGTAGAAAGCTGGCCAGACGAGGTACAGCCCGGCACCCATCGCGCCGGGAGTGGCTCCGCCGCGGCGTGCTGCAGCGGCATGGCCGAATTCGTGAAAGCCTGCCGACAGCACCGTGACGGCGAAAATCAGCAGGAGCAGCCACGGGTTCGCGAAGGCGTCGTGCGTGGCGGAGGCCAGGCCTTTGACCAACAGGACCCACCAGCACGATGCCAGGAAGCCCGCGGCGACAACTGCCACGATCAGCGGATTGAACAGCACAGCGAACGGTGCCGTCAGCTTCCGGGTGCGCTCCGGGTCCGTGACGGTGTACCGGAAGCGCATGCCCAGCAAGGGATTCGATCGGCGGACCTCCGGCTGTGATCCGTCCGGCAGCTGCAGCAGGCCAAGTGGCAGCAGCTGCCCCTCGATCAATGTCCTGACGTTGTCTCCGGTGATGAACCGGCCGGACCGCGTGCTGGCAACCTCGGCTATCCCATCAACGTCCCGGATCCCGTCGATGGCTTCGAGGACGTGAAAAAGCAACCGGGTGAGCTGGATGGTCTGGCCGTCGGCGCGGCGGACCAGCGAGGGGGCCTCCCGGTAGCCGGACCCCTTCGCCTCGCCGATGAGCTGGATTCCTGCCGCATGCACCGGTACCTCGCCGTTTGTGTCACGGCTGATCACGACGGCGGCGCGGGTGCCGTGGCTGGGTGACTCGGCGGCCGCCGTTGGGCCTGCTGAGGGAACCGGATCGGCTGTGGGCGTAGGGGAGACCGGCGGGCCGTCCACGCCGGACGGCCCGCTGTGTTTGGCGCTCATTCAGGAACTAATGCTGCAGATCAGACTGCTGATCTGCCGACGCGGTGGCCTCGCCGTCAATGTCCTGCGTGATGATGGCGTCCTGCTGGGCCACGGCGAAGGCGTCGCTGTCAATCGAGCCGATGTTGGCTGCAACTGCCGCATCGATGGGCGCGGCAACGTTGGCGTTCGCGGCCACGGCGCCGTTGATCGGGGCGGCGATGTCGGCGTCGGCCGCGAGATCCACGTTGACATTGAGCAGGTCTCCGTCGAGGGCAGTGGACGGATCCACGGGAAGGGCGCCGACACTGGTGCCGTCGGGAAGCGTGCCGTCCGGGAGCGTGCCGTCGGGCAGCGTACCGCCGTCGATGAGGCCGTCCGAGGTGGTGTCGGCAGTGCCGCCGTCTACGACGCCATCCGCGGTGCTGTCCGGCGTCCCGCCGTCGACAGTCCCGCCGTCGACAATCCCGCGGTCAACATCCGACCCCTGGGTGATGGTGCTGTCCTGTACGGAGTCTGCCGTGGCATCCGCCGTGATTCCCTGGTCGATGATGACGCCCTGGTCGGCGAGGGCTTGCGACTCCGACCCGAAGGACAGGATGTTGGCCGAGGCCGCCGCGTCAATCGGGGCCGCGACGTTGGCGTTGGCCGCCACGGCAAGGTCGATCGGCGCGGCGGCGCTGATCCCCAGGTCGAGGTCTGCATTGAGGTCGAGTACGGACGCGACTTCCTTGTCCGGCAGGGCGGTGCCCGCCTGCGCATTGAGTTCGTCGTCGGAAAGCGGGGTCAATCCCTGTTCATTGCTCACGCGAGGCTCCAGTTCCGGCGTCGGATTCCCCGCCCCCAGCGGACAGGTGCACCGAGCCCGTATGCCCGTCAATAGTAAGCAGGATTACTATTTTCTGGAAACACCCCAGCTTTCTGGAAACACCCAGCGCAGGCAGGAACCCCGAAAACCCCATCCATTGCTCCGAAGATGCCCTTCTGAGCGTTCAAAAGGGCACTTCCGGAGCAACGGATGGGCTACTTGAGCCCGGCGCCGGGCAGCAGTTCAGTGGCCCCCAGCGAATCCGCGATGAAGCCGTAGTCCCAGGCCCGCTCGCGCCACTGCACATAGCGGCCGGAGGCCCCGCCATGGCCCCCGTCCATTTCAATCTTCATGACGATCGGCTCGCTGCCTGTGGTCTTGTTCCGCAGTTCCTGCACCCACTTGGCCGGCTCCACGTAGAGCACACGGGTGTCGTTGAAGGACGTCACGGCCGCGATCTTCGGATAGGCCACCTCGCGGACATTCTCGTATGGCGTGTACGACTTCATGTACTCATACACCGCGGGATCGGTGATCGGGTTGCCCCATTCCTCCCACTCGAGGGCCGACAGCGGCAGCTCCGGGTCCAGAATGCTGGTGAGGGGATCCACGAACGGAACCTGCGCCACGATGGCCGTGTACTTCTCGGGGGCGAGGTTGGCCACTGCGCCCATGAGCAGGCCGCCCGCGGATCCGCCCAGCGCGGCGATCCGGTCCGGTGCCACCCAGCCGGACTGCGCCAGCCAGTCTGTGGCCGCAATGAAGTCTGTGAACGTGTTTTTCTTGCTGAGCTTCTTGCCGTCCTCGTACCAGTGCCGGCCGAGTTCGCCGCCGCCCCGGATGTGGGCGATGACGAACACAACTCCGCGGTCCAGCAGTGAAAGCCGGGCGATGCCGAAGCCCGGGTCCATGCTCAGCTCGTATGAGCCGTAACCGTAGACCAGGCCGGCCGCCGTCGAATCCCGGGCGACGGCTTTGTGCCGCAGAACCGAGAGGGGGACCCGGGTTCCGTCGGCGGCCTGGGCCCACTCCCGGGTGGCCACGTAGTCGGAGCCGTCGTAGCCGCCCAGCACCGGGCTTTCCTTGCGCAGCAGCAGTTCGCCGGCTGGCTGTTCCGGGGTGGGCAGGACGAAGTCGTACACGCGCGACGGCGTGAAGTAGGACGTGTAGCCCAGCCGGATCACGGGCGCCTCGTAGTCGGAGCCGCCGACCCCTGCCGTGTACAGCTCCTCGTCAAACGCAGGCTCCACCGGAGCCTGCTGGGCGGCGGTGCCCAGCCCGGACAGAGGCATCACCTGGACCCGCTCGATGGTGTCCTTCCGGATCGAGACCACGAGGTGGCTGGCAGTAACCCCCGCCCCGTTGACCCTAACGTCGTCGGAATGCTCGACGACGGTTATCCATTGCTGCTCGGCCAGCGGCTTGGACAGCTCGGCCGGGTCCACCAGCGAGACCATCGAGTTCACGGCGTTCCGGTTGTGGGTGATGAGGATGCGTTCGGTTTTCTGCCCGTCCGGGCCCTCGAGCAGGAACGGCTCGGCCTCGTAAAGTACGCGCTCGTTGCGGGAGATGACGGTGGACAGGCCGGCACCGGGATCATCAAAGCGCAGCAGGCGCGTTTCGCTGTACTCGGAGCAGCCGATGCCGAGCACGAGGTGGCGCCGGTCCGAGGAGAGCTCAAAGCCCAGCCACATGGCGGCGTCGTCCTCCTGGTAAATCACCTCATCGTCGGTGACGGGGGTACCCAGGACGTGGGACTTGACCTGGTACGGGCGCCAGGAATCATCCACCACGGTGTAGAAGAGCCGGGTGCCGTCAGGGGAGAAGGAGACCCCGTAGAAGACGTTCTCGATGATGTCCGGCAGCAGTTCGCCGGTCCGCAAGTCCTTGATCCGCAGGGTGAACCGCTCGTCGCCGGAGTTGTCCACGGCGTAGGCGTAAAGGTTTCCGTCGATGGTGACGGCGGTGCCGCCCACGGAGAAGAACGGCTTGCCTTCGGCTTCCACGTTGCCGTCCAGCAGGACTTCCTCGCCGGGGATCTCGACGCCGGCCTCCACCGCCGGCGGTGTCCAGTCTGCCACCGGATTGCCGGTGTTTTGGGCGAGGACCCGGCACTGGATGCCGTATTCCTTGCCCTCGACGGACCGGCTGAAGTACCACCAGCCGTCCTTGCGGTTGGGAACGGACAGGTCTGTCTCTTTGGTACGCCCCTTGATCTCCTGGAAGATGGCCTCGCGCAGCGGTTCCTGGTGTGCCGTGAGGGCTTCCTGGTAGGCGTTCTCTGCCTTCAGGTGCGCCACGACCTCCTCGGACTCCTTGTCCCGCAGCCACTCATACTGGTCCAGGAAGGTATCCCCGTGGTGCGTGCGCTCGGCCGGCACCCTCTTGGCGACGGGCGGCCGGGGCGTGGCAGCGGCGGAGGAGCTTGCGGGTTGCTGCAGCGGAGTGTGGGTCATTTTCTCAATATATAGAGCCCCTCTGACATTTGGGCCGCCGTTCGCTACCGGGGGAGCGATTGGCTTTTTGACGCTCTCCGCCCGCAAGCCAAGGCCCTGTCCCCGCCCCTGCGCCGGGCGTATCCTGAACTCGCGTCAGCAATAAGGAACCCACATGAGCCTTCGAGGGGGAAGCATGACCATCCCGCCAGTGCATGAACCAGAGCCGTTCCCGCCGGAACCGGGGCCCGATCCCATGCGGCCCGATCCGTCCCGTCCCGCACCTCCGAACCCCATTCCCACGCCCGAGCCGCCCGGCCCGCTTCCGGTGCCGGACCCCGGGCCCGAGCCACTGCGCCCCGACCCGACCCGCAGTTAGGCTGCCCGCCCGGCCGGCTGCCGTCGTCGAACACGTGAGGAACGCCCGGCGGCTGCTGCTGGGGACGAGCAAAACACTTGGGGACACACAAATGGTCCGGCGAGGCGGGAATTCCCGAATCGCCGGACCATTTGCGTGTCATAGGCCCAAATGTCCCATTTCCGCAACATTCAGGATTTTTCTGTTACCTGAGTCACATGCAGGCTAGGGTTAGATCCGGTCGCAGCGTCGCGGCCGCGCATGAGGGGAGAAGTTTTGAACCAGAAGCTCAAGGTACTGGTCCGCGTGGACCTTGACTGCGGTGAGGCTCAGGTCGCCGCCCAGGGACATGTAACCGCCCAAAGCATCCAAGCTCTTTACGTCGTTATGAAGCGCGCCAACCACCTCCGTCAGGGCCTGCAGCTCGTCGTCGATGTCAGCCACGCCCGTGTCGAACCCGTAGCCCTCGAACAGCTGCGGGAATGCTCCAAAACGCACCACCTGCCGCGTTCCATTGATCCGCAGCAGTCTGAATGCAACGTCCGCGTCCTGGCCCCGGCCGACGGCGGTATGGGCACCGGAGCCCGCCGCTTCCCGGTCGCGGCGGCGGCTTGAGTCGGGCCATAAGTTAGATGGATTGCGCAGTTACCTGACCTGAACACAGCTACCTCGGAACACAGTGAGGCCCCGGATTCCCCAGGGAGTCCGGGGCCTCGCTCTGTGCTGGAAGATGCCTGCGCCAGCGGCCGGGCCCGAATATCAGGTGCCTGCTAGACGTCCGGGTTCGGGTTCCTCACGTCACGCTCGCCGATGTCTGCAGCACCGAGGGCGCTAGCAGCTGGGGTGTGAACGGCGTCGTGCTCGCGGACGCGCAGCTCAGGATGGTGCAGGTCCAGGGCGGGACGTTCGGAGCGGATGCGCGGCAGGGACGTGAAGTTGTGCCGCGGCGGCGGGCAGGACGTGGCCCATTCCAGCGAGGCACCAAAACCCCACGGATCATCGACTTCCACCCTTTCCCGGCTCCGGGCGGTGATGAAGACGTTCCAGAAGAACGGAATCAGGGAGGCGCCCAGCAGGTACGAGCCAATGGTGGAGAACTGGTTCATGGCCATGAAGTTGTCCTGCGGCATGTAGTCGGCGTAGCGGCGGGGCATGCCCTCAACGCCGAGCCAGTGCTGGATCAGGAACGTGGCGTGGAAGCCCACGAGCAGCATCCAGAAGTGGATCTTGCCGAGGCGTTCGTTGAGCATCTTGCCGGTCCACTTCGGCCACCAGAAGTAGAAGCCGGCGAACATCGCGAACACCACGGTGCCGAACACCACGTAGTGGAAGTGGGCCACCACGAAGTACGAGTCCGAGACGTGGAAGTCCAGCGGCGGGGAGGCCAGGATGATGCCGGTCAGGCCACCGAAGAGGAACGTGATGAGGAAACCGATGCTCCACAGCATGGGGGTCTCAAACGTCAGCGAACCGCCCCACAGGGTGCCGATCCAGTTGAAGAACTTCACGCCGGTAGGGACCGCGATGAACATGGTCATGAGCGCAAAGAACGGCAGCAGCACGGAGCCGGTGACGTACATGTGGTGCGCCCAGACCGTGGCTGACAGGGCCGCAATGGCGATGGTCGCGTAGACCAGGCCCTTGTAGCCGAAGATCGGCTTGCGGCTGAACACCGGGAAGATCTCGGACACGATGCCGAAGAACGGCAGCGCGATGATGTATACCTCGGGGTGCCCGAAGAACCAGAACAGGTGCTGCCACAACAGCGCCCCGCCGTTCTCGGGGTCGTAGATGTGGGCGCCGAAGCGGCGGTCCGCGCCGACACCGAACAGCGCGGCGGCTAGCGGCGGGAAGGCCATGATTACCAGGACCGAGGTGATGAAGGTGTTCCAGGTGAAGATCGGCATCCGCCACATGGTCATGCCGGGAGCGCGCATGCAGATGATGGTGGTGATGAAATTGACCGCGCCCAGGATGGTGCCGAAGCCCGACAAGGCCAGGCCGAAAACCCACAGATCGCCGCCTATGCCCGGCGTAAACGTGGTGTTGTTAAGCGGCGCGTACGCCGTCCAACCGAAGGAAGCGGACCCCTGCGGAGTGATGAAGCCGGACACCGCAATAGTGGAGCCGAATAGGAAGAACCAGAAGGCCAGCGCGTTCAGCCGGGGGAACGCGACGTCCGGTGCGCCGATCTGCAGCGGCATGATCACGTTGGTGAACCCGGCGAACAGCGGGGTGGCAAACATGAGCAGCATGACCGTGCCGTGCATGGTGAACAGCTGGTTGTACTGCTCCTTGGTCGCCACAACCTGCATGCCGGGTTCGAAGAGTTCGGCGCGGATGAGCAAAGCCATCACGCCGCCGAGGCAGAAGAACACGAAAGACGCGATCAGGTACATGTACCCGATGGTCTTGTGGTCGGTGGAGGTGATCCACTTGACCACCATGTTGCCTTTTCGGCGGGGCACCACGCGAGGAGCCTCAGTGGCGGTGGTGCTGGCTGGTTGCTGATATGCGGTCATCTTTTGCCACTCCCCGGCATCGCGCTTCATCGCCCCGTTTGGTGCGGGGGTGCCGGCAACACCGTGAGCGGTTCACAGAACCGACGGCATCAGGATAGCGCCTGCGGCACCCCCGCAAAAGGTTTACTGCTTAATGGCCCGTCGCGGGACCGTGGACCCTCCTGGTGTCGCGGGAGAGCAGCAGGGCCAGTCCGATCATGGCAACGCCCAGCAGGAAGTGCAGCCAGTTGTCAGCCGTATTGACCGGAACGAAGTTCGCAGCGGTGTCGTGCCCGATCAGCAGGCCGTACAGCCACAGGACCAGATAGATGACCCCGCCGTAAAGCAGGTAGCTCTTTGCCTGTCCCGGCGTCCGGGCCATGAGCAGGCCGGCCACGCCGAAGAGCAGGTGGACGATATTGTGCAGGATGGATACCTGGAAGACGCCCAGAAGCATGGCATCGGAGGCGGGTCCGGCCATTCCCAGCGACGGGTAGTTCGTGGTGATGCCGGGAATGAAGCCGAGGATGCCGACGAGCAGGAATACTGCTCCGACGGCCTGGGCGGCCCGTTGCAGCCGGGACTTTGCACCGGCCGCGCTGTTCATGGTGGTCATGGCGCCTACTCCTTTATTGGAATTGGTGAAACGGCTACTCTGATCTGCCCTGTTAAGGAAGCCCGTTCTTGGCGGCGCCTAGACCACGGTTTTGTTCCCGCGGCGGTGTCGCCAGACAAAGATGATGATCAGGGTGACAATCAATACCGCTGCGATGACGTACGGGGCGTAGTCGAGGCGGTTGGCTTCCGATTCGGCCGGTTCTCCTGTGCCTGGGTTGGCCGGAGGCTCCGACGGGGTTGCGGACGGGGACGACTTTCCGGTGGGCGCCGGCGTCCCGGCTGCATCGGATGAGCCCGTCTGAACGGGGACAGCTTGAACTGCCCCGGCGTGGACAGCCGCTGTTGCGGCCGCAGCGGATGGCCCAGCATACGACGGCGCAGCGAGCGAAAGTCCGGCACCGGCAAGGGCAAGTACGGCGGTGAAAGTAGCAAGCAGTCTGCGCATAGATTCTCCTGCGGTTGTCCATTGCTGGCATGAATATAGTAAGCATGATTAGTATCTGAAGATAAGTACCCAGCGCAACTTGTGTTGGCGCCAGTTCAAAAGGCGGTTCTGTGGGAAACGGACAGGAAGTCCAAGTTGGAGATCTTCAGGAGCTGGTCTTTGCCCTGACCCAGGACCAGTGGCAGCCGTCGGAGGCCAAGTACCGCATCAACATCGCCTACCGCGGCCTCTCCTCGGACGACTACCCGCTGGAAACCGGCCTCGCCAGGCTGCAGGCTGAAGCCGCCGCGGGCCTGGAACAGCACCTGCTGCGCAACTTCAAGAAGTACGCCCACCGGAACGCCACGCCCGGCGATTCGCTCTGGAACTGGCTGAGCGTCGCCCAGCACCACGGACTTCCCACCCGCCTGCTCGACTGGACGTTCTCCCCGTACGTCGCACTCCACTTCGCCACCTCGAACCCGCGGGGCTACGGGCGGCCGCCCGGTGTGGTTTGGTGCGTGGACTACGTGGCGGCGCACGAGCTGCTGCCGGCGGGCCTGCGGACCCACGTGGAGCCGCTGGGCCACGGCCTGTTCACCACCGAGATCCTCACCGCTGCCGCTGAGTCGCTGGAAGACTTCGACGAATACAGGTCCGACGACGGCGGCGGCGTCCCGCTGTTCTTTGAACCTCCGTCGCTGGATGACCGGATCGTCAACCAGTCCGCCGTGTTCTCGATCATGACGGATCCGGAGGCTTCGCTGGCGGACTGGCTGGCAGGGCATCCGGAGCTGTACCGCAAGGTGGTGTTTCCGGCTGAGTTGAAATGGGCCATCCGGAACCACCTGGATCAAGCAAACGTCACCGAACGTGTGCTGTTTCCCGGCCTCGACGGGCTGTGCCGCTGGCTCGCCCGCTATTACGGGGACCGCCCCGAGCAGGTGTACCCGGACGCCCAGATTTCGCCCACCGAGCCTGCCGAACCCGAGCCTGCTGGCAGCGGCGATGGGCAGGCTACGCGCAGCCGCGCTCAGTAGGAGATGAACTCCACCAGTTCGCCCACCCGGTCCTCCGGGTAGTTCCTGGCAATGTCGGCCTGGCTGAGCATTCCGATCAGGTCGTGGCCGTCGATGACGGGCAGCCTGCGCACCTGGTGCTGCTGCATGGTCCTGATTGCTTCCTCGACCGTGTCGTCGGCGCCGATGGTCACGGGCTTGCCCTCGGCGAGATCGCCCGCCTTGGTGCTCTTGGGGTCGCCACCTTCAGCCAGGCAGCGAACCACGATGTCCCGGTCGGTGAGCATGCCCTTGAGCCGGTTGTCTTCGCCGCAGATCGGGAGGGAACCAACGTCGAGATCCTTCATCTTCCTGGCCGCCTGCTCCAGGGTTTCGTTCTCGCCGACGCACTCCGCCCCGCCGGTCATGATGTCGCGTGCCAAGATGGACATTGCCGTTCTCCTCACCTTCGTAGCTCGTACGACGGCGCGCTGCCGCCGCTCCCTGCCAACCTGCCCCCGAGTTTTTGTGCAGATCATGGCTCCAAAGTGGCATCTAGCGCCCATTATCTGCACAAAAACTCGGGTGTACCGGTCAGTGCGGGGTCCTTTGTTCGCGCGGGTCCTTGTTCAGTCCGGCACTTCCATCTGGAACCCACAGGCGCAGTGCAGCAGCCGGGTGGGCAGATGCACGTCGTGGATGGTCCGGTGCCGGCCCAGCTCCGAGCCGAAAATGCTGCTGGTTCCCGAACTGACCGATGTCATCGGCGCACCGCAGTGGAAGTATTCGCCGCCGAATTGCAGCACCCCCATCACCTGGCCGTGACGGTTCAGCACACCGGCAACGTCGTGGACGCCGGCCGGGTGGGCATAGAAGTGGTCGCATTCGACGCAGGTGTAGGACACGTCCACTAGGCCGTCATGAGGGGGATGAAGGGCCTCGATCGACTCGACGATCAGGTGCTCATCCGTCTGGCACTCCGAACACCACAAGGGGTCGCCGGAGGGACGCTGCGCTTCGCCGGGCAGTTGGGCGTTGGAGATAGTCGTCATTGACGTGCTCCTGTTAAGGGGGCATCGGTGCCCTGCTGCTTGTGCTCAATCCCACGCTTAAAATACTCCCGCCCTGCCGGGCCGGGCAATAGCACCCCCAGCCGGCGGAGACGCGGCCGGAACAGCCGGCAGCCCGCCGTCGTACGCCTTGAATCCCTGCTCCAGCGGCCAGGTATCCGCGAGGAAAAAACCCGCGGCCCAACCCTTGTGGCGTAAAGGACGGGGTGCTATAAAACTTCTACGACCAGCCGATGCGGCTGGCGGTGAACGGGAGGACCCGGGGCTTCAAATCGGCTGCCAGCAGGGCGGTTAGCCCGGGAGCACGCCACCGCGCGAAATAGCGCACGGCAGCAGCATCCGGATCCTCTCGCGGACGGTCTCCGGCTCAACGAGCCGGGGCCGTCCCTTCGTGTGCACCCTGAACACCGCGGAAGCCCGCCCTACTGACAGTCGGGGAGCAATTGGATACGCTTTAAACACAGGTCTCCCAGTTGTGCGCGGGGTTTCGTCGCCCGGCGTGCATTCATACTGCGGCACCGTTTGGCAGGAGCGCCAGGTGAATAGGACCAGAGGCCACGTCAGGGCGGGCGTTCTAGCGGCGGTGTCCTTGGCGGCGGCCTTCTTGGTGTCCTGCACGTCCGGCAACGGTCAACCACCCGCACCAAGCGCCGACGTCGACCACCATAACATCACGGTCTGGACCACCGAGACGCTTCCGGACCGCATGACCAAGCTTCGGGTCGTCATCGAGGGTTTCACCGCGGCCACAGGCATCAAGGCTGACCTTGTGGGTGTGCCCCCGCACCGCTTTAATCAGGTCTTGACCTCCTCGGCCGCTTCAGGTGACCTTCCCGACGTGATGGCTTCCCTGTCGCTGGGGCAGGTCCGGACCATGGCGGCGGCTGGCCACATCAACTACAAGACAAACGCGGACATAGTGCAAAGCCTCGGGGAACAAACGTGGACCGCCCGGGCACTGGAACTGACGCGCGGAAACGGCCACCAGTTGGCCGTTCCCGGCTCCGCCTGGCAGCAGCTGATCTATTACCGCAAGGACCTCTTCGCCGAGGCTGGATTGAAGGCGCCCCGGACGTACGCGGACGTTATAGCCGCGGCCAGGAAGCTGAATTCCCCGGAACTGGCGGGCATTGTCGCGGCCAACAAGACCGGCCAGGCTTTCACGCAGCAGTCCTTTGAGCACATCGCACACGGAAACGGCTGCGAGATGATCGATGCCAAGGACCGCATCACGTTCGACAGCCCGCAGTGCGTGGCGGCGCTCGCCTTCTACCGCGACCTGCTCAGGGACTACTCCAGGGCCGGCATCCAGGACGTTGATACGGTGCGGACCGCATACTTCGCCGGCAAGGCCGCCATGGCCATCTGGCCCACGCACATGCTCGATGAGTTGGCTGGCACCCGCGTCGACGCCCGGCCCAGTTGCCCCGAATGCAGCAACGACCCGCTGTTCCTGGCACGGAACACCGGGGTACTCACCGGTCTCCAGGGGCCCAACGGACAGCGGCCGGCGCACTTCGGTGAAGTGATCTCGTGGACCGTGACAGCTGATTCGGATACCGAACCTGCCCGCCGGTTCGTGGAGTACTTCCTGACCGACGGCTACGCCGACTGGCTGGCAATCGCACCGGAGGAGCGGGTGCCAGTGCGCTCCGGCAGCGCCGCGAATCCGGCCGAGTACGCGGAGGCCTGGATGTCCCTTCCCGTGGCAACGGGAAGGACTGAGCAGTTCGGCAGCGTCTACGGAAGGGACGTTCTCTCCGCCGTGCTGCAGGGCTCCGAGGATCTGGAGCACTGGGGGATTGTCCAGGGCCAAGGCGACCTTACCGGTGCCGCTATGAACGAACTGCCAATAGCGAATGCAGTCAGCGACGTTGCAGCGGGCCGGGCCGAGCCGCAGGCCGCAGCCGCCCAGGCCGCCGCCTCCCTCCGGTCCATCCTGAAGTCGATGAAGTGAGCCAGTGGCCTGAGCTTTTTTCCGCTGGTTGAACTGGTCGAGACCGAGGATTTCGACAAAGCTCCATCAGCTGTCCAGTCAGCCTAGGTGGCCAGTTCCATCAGGAGCGGGGGCAGCTCGTCAGCCAGTTCCCGAGCCAGATAGCCCAGGCTGCCCACCCGGCTGGCGAGCCTGTCGCCTGCCGCGGCGTGAAGATGCGTGCCCCAGCAGGCGGCCTGGGCGTCGCTGGTGCCCCGCGCGCGGAGTCCGGCAATCGCACCCGCCAGAATGTCGCCGCTGCCGGAAGTCCCCAGCCCGCCGTAGCCGGTAGTGATTTCCCAGTGGTCTCCGGTGTCCGGGGAGTCAACGCCGGGGGAGCCTGTTCCCGGTTCGCCGCCGTCGGGGTTTCCCAGGCGAGGCCCGGCAATGACGCCCTGGCAGCTCACTACCGCCCGGTACTTCCGGGCGAGCTCGACGACGTCGGCCGCCAAGTCCCCAGTATCCCGGCCCAGCAAAATCCCGGCCTCGGTGGGGTTCGGCGTGAGGATCAGCCGCCCCGTCCATGGGCCCAGTTCGTCAAGCAGCCGGGGGAGGGCGCCCAGGGCGTACGCGTCGAGCACAATTGTCGGAGCATCACCCGGATCCCGGGAGGACTCATGCCGCAGCAGACCGCGGAGGAGCGCCTCGGTCTGCTCGATGTCGTCCAGTCCCGGGCCGATCAGGACGGCATCTGCGCCATCGAAGTCCTCGAGCAGGTTTTCCAGCCCGGCAGCACCCACGGAACCACCCGCGGACTGGGGCAATCCGATCACCCCTGCCTCCGGCAACGTCACCGCCAGCTGAACGGCCACTGACTCCGCCACGGCCAGGGTCACCCGGCCGGCTCCGGCGCGAAGTGCGGCGGTGCCGGCGAGCAATGCGGCACCCGGAGTCCGCCTCCCGCCGCCGATGACCAGCACCGCGCCGCGGGAGTATTTGTCGGAACCCGCCGAGGGCAGCGGCCAGCTGCGCAGCAGCGTGGGCGTGATCAGGGTGGCAGCCGTGCCGGCGGCAGCCGCCCTGGCAGGCTCAGCGCGGGTGGACATTGGCGTCCCCGGAGTGTTCGGTCACTTCGACGCCCTGCTCCATAAGGTGGTCGGCCTCGTTGAAACTGTCCAGCGTCCACGGGCCCACACCGTCCGGCCGCACATAGCGGGTCAGCGAGGCGTTCAGGACCGGGGTGCTGGCCGCCACGTCCAGGAGCTCCCGTTCGGACATGCCTTCGAGGATGTAGCGGAACAGCATGACGACGGCGTCGTGGCAGACCAGCATCACCCGGTGGCCGCTGCCCAGCGCGTTCAGTTCACCGATCACGGAGCGAAGCCGCAGTGCCACGTCCGCCCACGATTCCCCACCAGGCGGGCGGTAGTAGAACTTGCCCAGCCACCGCCGTCGTTCTGCTTCCTGGGGAAGCCGGGTTTCCACGCCAAAGGCGGTGAGCATGTCAAGGATGCCCAGTTCGCGGTCGCGGAGGCGTTCGTCCGAGCGGACGGGGACGTGCCAGCCGGCCGTCTCCACGGCGATCTCTGCTGTTTGGTAGGCGCGCATGTAGGGGGAGGAGATGACGACGTCGGGCCGGCGGTCCTCGGGAACCGCCGCCAGTGAGCGGCCCAGGGCCGTCACCTGCTCCCGTCCTGTTGAGGAAAGCTCGACGTCGGCATCACGGGCCGGGACCGCGATCACCTCGGCGCCCGAAACCGTTGCGTCGGTGGCGGCCACGTTGCCCTGGCTCTCGCCGTGCCGGATCAGGATGAGTTCCACGGCACCGGCTGTCCAGGCAGCGGGTACCGGGGCATCCTTGTGCGTTCCGTCAGCGGAGGTTCCGTTCTGTCCCACGATTGCGCTCCCGTTCAGCCTAGGCCTGCGAATTTTCCACGTTACTAGTGCCGTACCCGGAATGTCAGCGGAGTAATCACCCGCGGCATAACCCTCGACGCTTCCTCAGGCGGTACGTGAGGAAGCGTTGGCCCGAAACGTGCAGGAGGTGAGGAAGCGTTGGGCCGAAACCTGCAGGAGGTGAGGAAGCGTCAGGGGATGCGTTTGCCGCCCGAGCGGTTGAGGAAGAACACCAGCACGGCTGCCAGCAGGAGGACCGGCGCCACCCAGAGGAGGAAGGCCACCGCCTTGATGACGGCGCCCACGACGAAAAACGCCACCGCGACGGCAACGATGATCCATAAAAGTTTTCTCATCGGATTCCCCTTGTTTGCGAGCGTCTCACTTCCCCAGCGCGGCGGCGTACTGCCCCACCCTGTCCTTGCCCAGCGCCGCTCCAACCTGGGCGATGGCGCCATAGTCCGGCAGGATGATCGACTGCCCGTCCGTGCTGGTCCCAAATCCCGCCGTCGGAAGCGTGAAGGAGACCGCGTCCTCCAGCCGGACATTCCGCAGGCTGTAAGCGAGGCTGGCCAGCGTCGCAGCGTTGAGGCCCTTGTCCACCGTGATGTACTTGGACGCCGTATTGACCAGCTTGTACAGCGTCACCGGGTTCGCCAGGGTGCGGGCGGAGAGCAGCTTGGCCAGGGTGGAGCGCAGGAAAAGCTGCTGGTTGGCGACCCGGTGGAAGTCACCGTCGGCAAACGCGTAGCGCTCGCGGACGAACTCGAGGGCACGCTGGCCCTGGAGCTTGATCACGCCGGCGGGGAAGTGCTGGTGCGTGTCGAAGCTGGCCGTGAACTCCACCGGATTATTGACATCCACGCCGCCGAGCGCCTCGGTGATGCCCCTGAAGCCTTCGAAGTCGATCATGACGGCGTGCTGGATTTTCTGCCCGAACAGCGATTCCACTGTTTTCACGGCGAGCGGCATGCCGCCCTGCTCCAGCGAGGCGTTGATCTTGGCTTCGCCATATCCGGGGATCGGAACCCACAGGTCACGCATGAGCGAGATGCCGTAGGCGTGTCTGCCGTCAGCCGCGAGGTGCACGAGAATCATGACGTCCGAGCGCTGGTTCGGCAGGCCGTTGGGCGCGGGGGCGTCGCCTTTACGGTGATCGCTGCCGATGAGCAGGATGTTCATCGGCAGCGTGGGCGGAGGTGGCGGCTTCACCGGTTTTGGCGCCGGCTTCACCGGTTTGCTGGGCGAAGGCTTGGCGGTGGCTGTCTGCGGGGGGCTTTCCGGGGCCGCGCTGATCTCTGTCTTGGCGGTCTGGGTATTCCAGATCTGCGCCACATTGAACAGGAAGCCGCCGGCCACCAAGGCAATCCCGAGCAGCCCTGCCAAAACTACGTTGCGTATGGTCCGCTTGGGTTTGGCGTCGCCATTGGCGCCTGGAGCGGGGTCGCCGTTGCCCCCTGCTCCCGGACTGTTCCGGGATTTCATGATCGGACGGTACCACCAAAAGTCGCCCGTGAGAACGACGGCGGCCGGCCGGTTTTAGGAGGGCGCGTTCAGCCGGGCGAAACGCAGGATGGAGATGATCGCCGGGGCCAGTTGGTCTTCCATCTGCCGGTAGTACTCGTCGCTGCGGCGGTAGGGGTCAACGACGTCGTTGTCCGCGGCGTCCGGGGCCAGCGCGAGGTGCCTCACGGATGCTGCCCGGGCGGGAAGCTTGCGCCACAGCTTGGTGTTGGCCGCGAGCCGTTCCCCGTTGAGGCCGTCGCTCCGGGGTGCCTGGTCTTCACGTTCCTCCAGGACGTCGAGCATCCTGGCAAACTCTCGGATGGTGAAGGTGCGCTTCAGCAGCGAGGCATCCAGCTGGAGCACCTCGCCCCGGTGTCCGGAGGTCATGGTGAGAACCAGGTCCACGTTCCGAAGAATCTTGCCCGACAGTTGGCGTGCCGCGAAGCCCTCAGCCGTGCCGCCAAAAGTGTGGATGATGTCCGCGGAGAGCGGCTGGACGGGGTCGCCCACCAGGGCGCGGGTTCCGGCGCTGCGCACCTCGAAGCCGCCGGGGAGCACCTGGTCAAGGCCGGCCTGGAGCAGGCGTTCCGCCACGGGGGAACGGCAAATGTTGCCCGTGCAGACGGTCAGGATTCGGACTGGCGACGGCGATTCCACGTGTTGGCTCTCTCAGTCTGGCGCGCAGAACAGGGCTGTCCCACCAATTCAACTTAACACGTGCGCCAGCCCCCCTTCAGGAGGATCATGGTGCGCCTTCCCAAACAACTCCCAGCTTTCTTTCATGCTGCTGCCGGGACGGCAGTGCCAGCATGGAGCTGGGACCGGTGGAGCCCGGACCGCGAGCCAACGCTGCTGCAGGAGGCAGGATCCAATGCGAGCTGCTCTGATTCACAGGTGGGGCCCTCCGGGGTGGGGCCGTCAAGGGCGGCACCGCCCGGGGCGGCGCCGGCGCAGTCCGGGCGGTCGGACGCTCCTCGCGCGTGCCCTGTTGGTGGTGGCCGCACTCGCGGGCCTTGCTGCCTGCGGAACTGTGCCGTCGCCCACGGCGGCAAGGCCGGGGCACGTGTTCGTGATCAACCTGGAGAACAAGTCCTTCCGGGATGTCTGGAGCGACCAGTCGGACGCAAAGTACCTTTCCCAGACCCTGCGCCCGCAGGGCGTGCTACTGAGCCGGTACTACGCAATCGGGCACGCCTCCCTGCCCAACTACATCGCCCAGATTTCGGGACAGCGCCCAAACCCCGCCACCAAGGGCGACTGCCCGGACTATGAGCCGTTTGACTCGGGCGGCACGGCATCACTGGGCCAGGCGAAGGGCCGCGGCTGCGTGTACCCCGAGTCCGTGCAGACCGTCGCCGGGCAGTTGAGCGCGGCAGGGAAAACCTGGAAGGGGTACATGGAGGACATGGGCACCCCGTGCCTTCATCCGGAGCCGGGAACCCCGGATTCTAACCATGACGCGCAGGAGGGCCGCCAGTACGCCACCCGGCACAACCCGTTCGTGTACTTTGCCGGGATCACGTCGTCGCCCGAGTGCCAAGCCAACGACGTCGACTTCTCAATCCTCGGCGCCGATCTCGAAACCGTGGCGAGCACGCCGAACCTGTCCTACATCAGCCCCAACCTGTGCAATGACGGGCACGACAACCCGTGCGTTGACGGTCGGGAGGGTGGTCTGGTGTCGGCGGACGCGTGGCTAGGTAAGCATGTTCCGGAGATCCTGGCCTCCCCGGCGTACAAGCAGGACGGGATGCTGGTCATCACCTTCGACGAGGCGGAGGGGAAGGAACGCGGGGGTGCTGCGCTGCCCGGGGGAGCAGCGGGCGGACGGATCGGGGCGCTGGTGCTGTCACCGCTGGCCAGGGCAGGCGCCACTTCGGACCGTTTGTACAACCACTACAGCCTGCTGGCCAGCATCGAGGACACCTTCGGCCTGCCCTATCTGGGGTACGCTGCGGCCCCGGGGCTGAACCGCTTCGGGTCCGATGTTTTCAGCCGCTGAACAAGCAGAAATGTCAGCAGCGCCGCCGCGACATGTGCGTACAGCAGCACGTGCAGCGGCTGGGTTGGCACACCGGCCAGCAAGAGGCCGGGGCCGGTGAACTGCGCCACGGCTGCATGTCCGTGGCCGGCCAGGGTGGTGGCCAGCGGATTGGAAAATAATGCAAATGCCCAGTGAATGACCTGCTGCCCCACCCCCGCCAACACCAGCAGGGCCCAGTTCGGAACGCCGATGCGGGTGACGACTGCGCCGGCCAGGCTTAGCAGCGCGGCGGTGGCGACGACGATCGGCGCCGCAGGCACGGGATGGCCGGACACGGCATGGATTGCCAGGCCCAGGACAACACTGACGGACCCGAAGAGCCAGCCGGCAACAGCAAACTGTGTGCTACTTCCACGTTTCGCCATGGGCCCATCCTCCACCTGCTTGCCCGCCGGTGCCAGTGGGTCCTAGTAGGCTGGCAATGAGAGTCACTCGATCTGCCGTGAGGACAGTGTGGAATGGCATCACTCATGAATGAGCCAGCAAGGAAGGCCAGTGCCGCGGGTGGGGAGGAAGAATTCATTCCCCAGCGGATTGCCGGCCCGGTGGTGGCCGGCATCGTGCCCGGGCAGCCGCCCGCCGTGGTGCAAAGCGCCGCCCGGTTGGCGTACTCCCTGAACGTCAAGCTCATCTGTGCCTATGTGGACATCACCTCCTACCTCAGCAACGAGCGGGACGACCAGGACCTGCTGCAAACCGCGGGGCAGGAGGGAACGGTTGACGACGCCGAGCAAACCAGCGCCCATCTGAGGGAGCACCTGCAGGCTGTCCTCGGCAAGGCCGGGATCCGCTGGTCGCTCCTGACCCTTGTCGGGGAACCCGCGCGGGCGCTGGCGCGGCTGGCCGACTCGGCGGATGCCTCGGTCATTGTGGTGGGCACCCGCGAAGGCAGAGTGGGCGCCCGGCTGGAGCAGTTGCTGCTCGGCTCGGTGGCGGTCCACCTCACGCACCGGCAGACCCGGCCGGTGGTGGTTGTTCCGCTCGCCCCGCAGCGACGGCCCCGCCCGAAGGAGGACGCCTGACGCTGTTCCCAAACAACTGACGGTCCAAACACAACCACCATCACCCAGACAAGCTGAACGCGAGGGACTTCATATGGCCGACCTGATCGATTTTCTGGAAGCGCGGATCGCCGAGGACGAGGCGGATGCCCGGCGCGGACTGGAGATGGAGGGATCGGCGGGACCCGTCGTCGGCTGGTTCAATCCCGGGCGCGTGCTTTCGGAATGCGCGGCCAAACGGACGATCCTGGGCAACGTCCCGCTGGTCACCGATGTCGCCACGGCCATCGGCGCCACCAGCGAGTACGTCCTGATGTCCCTCGCCGCCGTCTACAAAGACCATCCTGATTACCAGGAAGGGTGGGCAGTCGACGGGCTGTGAAGGCGGCGCTAGCCGGTGGTGCCTGTGTCGTCGTGCGCCGAGCCCACTGGCTTGGACTCCGGTGAGCCGCGCTGGCGGAGGTAGATCGACAGGACAACCATGGAACCGACCGCGAGGAACTCGGACTGCCAGTTTTGCAGGGTACGGTTCCAGAACTCCGGCGATGCGATGTACTCGCCCCAGCTGACCGGCTGCTGGAAGTTCTGGATCTGTTCCTGGTTGTAGTTGCTGTTGCCGGCAATGGACTGGACCAGCCAGGACAGGATGAAGATCAGCCCCATGGTGAGTCCCAGCGAGTTTGAGTACAGGGTCCGGCGCCAGCCGGAGACGCGGGCCCACTTCGGGGACTTGGCGTTGCTGTACTCGCCCACGAGCTGGTCCTTGTCCGACTCCGGGCCGGGCTCGTTCAGTTCCTTGGACTCGGGAGACCCCTTCTGCACCAGCCAGACGGTCGCGAAGATGTAGAGCAGGAACTGCAGGTACTCGGACTGCCAGTTCTCCGAGACGTCCACGGCAAAGTTCGACGACACCAAGTACTGCCCGAAGCTGATTTCCTCCAGCCCGGAGGCCACCTGCTCCTCATTGAAGAGAGCGTGGCCGGTGAGCGCCTGGCCCAGCAGGGCCAGGAGGAAGATGAGGCCGAAGAAGAGGCTGAGGCCGTTGTTTCTGAGTGCTTTTTTCACGGTCCGCCTATCCCCGTATAAGGCCGATGGCTGCCATGTAGGCCAGTCCGCCGAAGATCAGGATGAGATACAGGGCAAAGCTCCAGCGCATTCTATTTGCCTCCCACTTCGCAGGTATACGGTGCTTCTTCCCCGTTGGGGGTGCAGCCGGCGCCCGTAATTTTCCAGCCCGCGTCGGAGGCGGCCAGGAAGACGGTGTCGTTCTCGAACTCCACGAAGGCGTTGCGGCCGAACTGCTCGGTGTCCAGCAGTCTTCCCGGACCCGTGAATTGGGCCTTTTTCAGCTGGCTCTCGCAGGTTCCCGCATCACTGGAGCGCGCTGTCTCCTCCCGCGTCTTGGACTGGAGCAGCGAGCACGCCGCCGTCATGTCGGAACCGGCCACGTCCCGGTGGAACGCTTCGGCCGCTTCGGCGGCCGCCGTACCCTCCGGCGCACACCCCGAAAGGGCGCCCCCTGACAGCACAAACAGTGCGAGGAGTCCGATCCGTAGGGCCCGGTCGCCCCTAGGCGTCTTCACGTTCCGGGTTTTCAAGACGGAAGAAGTTGGACTGCGTTCCGTCCGTGCGCTGTTCCTGGTAAATGAAATTCAGGCGGCGGCCGTCAAACGTCTTGAACCACTCCTCCCAGCTGACGCGGCGCAAATTGCTGTCGTCGCGGCCAAAATCTATGCGCAGTACGCCCAGATGGTCGCCGTGTTCCGTGCCTTCAACCGCGGCAGGGGTTCCGCCGCGTTCCTCAGCCCACTGCCTGATGACCTCGTGGTGCGTCGTGGCCAGGCTGCGGCCCTCCCGCTCGGGTTCGTCCTCGGTTGAGGTGACCTCCTGCGAATACTTCAGCGAGCTGGATGACGCGTCTCCGTGCCGGATCTTGCCGCCCTCGGGCCCGGCGCCCAGATCGCCGGCGTCAGCACCGCCGTCGTTGTTGTCTCCGCCCTGGGAACGGGCGCTGGCCACTTCCTGCACGAGCTCCTCTTTGCGCATGCCCGAAGTTCCGCTGATGTTTTCGTCCTTCGCCTCCTGCCGGAGCTCATCCACCTTCATCTCGCGCAGTTCGGTCTCGCTGACATCGGGGGTGTTCGGCGTCTGGTTACCTGGCTTGTCGCTCATGGCATTTCCTCCTCGTGCAGGACGTCAACAATTACTAAGGCTACTTATTGTTTAGTCCGTGCCGGGAGCGCCGTCAAGCTGTCCGATGCGTCTGAGCAGGACAACCGCGTTTTGATCGGGGCGGTCAGGCCTTGTGCCGGCCCAGCTTTCTGGCAACGGCGACTGCGGCGGCGCCGGCGAGGATCCACGGGCCTGCGACGATGGCTGGATCCATCCACTGGTGGGCGAGGTCCGCACGCTTCCTGCCAAATCGTGACCGGACACCGTGTCCGGAGAACTCGCTGAGGACGCCGCTTTCGGTGACCGGGTTGTCCGGGCGCAGCGAAATGAAGGAGCCCAGATGGGCTTCCCACGCGTTGACACGGTCGGCGGCGAGCAGGATCAGCCAGTGGGCCGCGCGGCCTTCGCTGTACCGGTAGGCGAACCTGCGCAGGGTTCCGGACACGCCGGAGGGCGGGGTGGACGTGCCGAAGACCGGAGTGAGGAACTTGTGCTCGATGGACCGCTCCCGCGGCACCTTCTCTTCCTGACGCTCGGGGAACTCCCAGTGGGCGCCGGTGGCGAGGTCCCTGCGTTCCCGCGGCACGGAGGGTCGGTCTTTCGGATCCAGGTCTACGCCCCACCCGGGGATGCGGGCTCGTAGTTGCTCGCTGCTTTCCTTGGGCTTCGGCTTGTCCGCTGTGTAGGGCATGGCGTCCACTCCTTTCAGCTGGGACTCGGTACGATAAGCGGCTTGATGATGCCATCGAGCTTGGCGGAAAACATGTGATATCCCTCGGCGATGTGCTCCAGCGGGATGCGGTGGGTGACAATGTCGCTGGGTTTGAGGTAGCCGTTCCGGACGTGCTCGAACAGCCGAGGCCACTGCCGTTTGACGGGGCACTGGTTCATCCGCAGCGTCAGTCCCTTGTTCACGGCGTCGCCGAATTTGACGGCACTGAACATTGGACCGTAGGCCCCCATCACGGACACTGTCCCGCCCTTGCGGACAGAATCGATGGCCCAGTTCAGCGCCACCGGCGACCCGCCCTGCAGCTTCAGCTGGGAGGACGTTACATGCTGGGTGAGGTTGCCGTCCGCTTCGGCCCCCACGGCGTCTATCGCCACATCCGCGCCCAGGTAATCCGTGATCTTCTTCATGTGCACGACGATGTCGTCGTATTCCACGAAGTTGTACGTCTCGGCGTGGGCGAATGACCGGGCCTTCTCGAGTCGGTACTCGAGATGGTCGATCACGATCACCCGTCCCGCGCCCATCAGCCACGAGGACTTGGCAGCGAACAGCCCCACCGGTCCGGCACCGAAGACCACCACGGTGTCGCCTTCGCTGATGTCACCGAGCTGGGCTCCGAAGTAGCCCGTGGCGACGGCGTCCGTGAGCAGTACCGCATCCTCCTCGTCCATCCACTCCGGAATGAGGGAGGGTCCCACGTCCGCGAAGGGCACGCGTACGTACTCGGACTGCCCGCCGTCGTAACCCCCGCAGGTGTGGGAGTACCCGTAGATGCCGCCCACCGCCGTGGCGTTCGCGTTCACGTTGTGGCAGTTTGAATAAAGCCCCCGTGAGCAGAAGTAGCACGACCCGCAGAAGATATTGAACGGCACCATCACACGGTCGCCGGGCTTTAGGTTCTGTACAGAGGATCCGACCTCGTGGACCGTGCCGACGAATTCGTGCCCAAACGTCATCCCCACCCGGGTGTCGGGCATCATGCCGTGATAAAGATGCAGGTCCGAGCCGCAGATCGCCGCCAGGGAAACACGCACAATGGCGTCGTTGGGATGTTCAAGCTTTGGAATGTCTTTTTCTTCCACCCGGACCTTGTATGGTCCGCGATACACCATTGCCTTCATTTCTTGCCGCCTTCAAAGCTGGCCGTCGGAGGTCTCAGGCTTCCACCCGCCAGCGAGGAGGTCAAGGGGGCCTTAGCCTGCTGCCGCCCGAGTTCATCCCACAGGAAAGCCAGCGTCGCTGCGCCGGCCTTCAGGACGTCGACGTTCACGCTCTCGTCGCTGTCGTGCCAGTTGTCCTCCACCAGCCCCGTCCCGAAAAAGACCACCGGAACATTCAGCGCGGAGGAGAGAAGGTCGGCGGGTCCGCCGCCCGCGTTTCCCATCCGCCCCACCTCGGCGCCGAAGCCCCTTGCCATTGCCATTGAGAGGGCCTCAACATATGCGCAGTCCGGGGTTCGGTAGGCTTCCTGGGCGGTCTCGGTTTCGATCGACAGCCCGTAGGCGTAGCGGTCGCTGATGTTTTCGGCAACCCAGCGCCGGAGCTGTTTGGCGACTTCGTGCACTTTCTGCCCGGAGACGGTGCGGATGCTGAGGTCCGCCGACGCCATCGACGGAACCGCCGCCCGGGCAACGCCGATGGGGTCCCCGGCCGCCATCGCAATGACCTCGACGGCGGGACGCTCCCACAGCCGCTCCGGAACCGTGTAGCCTTCCTCGCCGCCGATGCTGCGGGTATGGGACCGCTCCAGCCAGTCCTCCGCGACGAAAGGGAGCGCGGCCAGTTCGGCGCGGCGGCGCGGGGACATCTCCTCAACGTCGTCGTAGAAGCCCGGGAGCGTGATCCTGCCTTTCTGGTCATGCAGCCGTGCGAGGAGGTTGCTCAGCTCGAATGCGGGGTTGGGCGCAGCGCCGGAGACCGCGCCGCTGTGAATGTCCGTCAGCGGACCGTAGACCTCGATTCGTGCCCCGAGCATCCCCCGGATGCTGGTGCACAGGGCCGGGTGGTCTGCCCGCCACAGCAGGGTGTCGGAGAAGATCACCACGTCCGCATCAAGCCGGGTCCGGTGCTCCCGAAGAATGTCTGCCAGTCCCGGGGAGCCGGCCTCTTCCTCCCCTTCGACGATTATCTTCAGGTTTACGGCCGGCGCCGTGCGCCCGGTGGCGTGAAGGTGGGCGCGGAGGCCCCAGATGTGGGCGATGACCTGGCCCTTGGCATCGGAACTTCCCCGGCCGTAGAGCCGGCCGTCCCGCGGCACGGGGTCGAACGGTGAGGTCTGGTCCCAGTTCTCCTCTTTGACGGCGCGGACGTCATGGTGGCTGTAGATAAGAACGGTGGGGGCGCCCGGTGCAGCGGACCATTCGGCGAAGACCGCAGGACCCTCGGACCCCTCCCAGATCTCGGTGGTGGGGAACCCGACGTCGCGCAGTTCTCCGGCCAGCCAGTTGGCTGACCGGGTCAGGTTGTGTTTGCGCTCAGGAACGCCGGCCACCGATGGTATGTGGACCCACTCGGTGAGCCGCTTCAGGAACAGGGGAGTGTGGACGTCAACATAGTTACGAACGCCATCGTCAATGTCCATCGGTGCTCCTGTCGAAGTTAATCAGCTGGCTTGGAGGCGCCGGGACCGGCGACGCGGGCTGTCGGCCGTCCCGTGCGTGCGGTTGACGGCGTCCATCACCACCGCGGTTAGGCTCTGGCTGTTCATCATCGTTTCGCGCTGCCTCTGTGCGCCTGTCCCGGAGGTGAGGATCTGCCCCAGTGCCAGGGTCACCTGCTCCTCGTCGCCGCTGGCGGCGAGAGCGGGGCGGATGTGCGTCAGGAGGGCCTGCACCGCTTCGGTGGCAGGCCATGGCATGTTCAGCAGCGGATGCAGAAGGGTGCCCTCCACTCCCGCCTCGCTGGCCTTCCACGCCGCCAGGCGCAGTTGCGCGGCGGACAGGCGTGGCGCCGAAATACCCGCCCGCCAGTCTTGGGACGCCCGTTCCACGAGTGCCCGGACAAGGGCCGCGATTGCCGTGGCGTGCCCGGCGTCCAGGCACACGTCGGCAATGCGCACCTCAACCGTCGGGTGGTGGCGGGAAAGCCGCGCATCGAAGTACACCATTCCCTCGTCCAGGAGGACACCGGTGGTGAGCAGCGACTGAACGTGACGGCGGTACGCCCGTTCGGATCCGAACCGTTCGCAAGGTCCCGCCGTCGGCCACCGGTTCCACGCCTGGTAGCGGAAGCTGGCGTAGCCCGTGTCGGTTCCCTGCCAGAACGGGGAATTTGCGCTCAGCGCCAGCAGCACGGGCAGCCAGACACGGATCCGATCCAGAACAGCCACCCCTTCCTCTCCGGACGTGACTTGGACGTGGACATGCAGGCCACAGGTGAGTTGCTCCCTCAGGGTCAAGCCGAACTGGGCCGCCATGTTCAGGTAACGGGGGTGAGGTACCAACGTCGGTGCGGCCGGCACGGGGCTGGTGGCCAGCGCCACCGCCCGTGCGCCCACCGAGCGGGCGGCCTCATCGGCCAGGGTCCGGCCCGCGCGGATGGCCTCTGCCATCTCTTGCAGGGTGGAACAGACAGGGCCGACGACCTCCAGTTGCTCCTGCTTCACCTCCAAGGCCAAGGCTGGCGCCTTGCCGGACGATGGGCGTCGCGCATGAAGCTGCAGTGACTGTTCCGCCGCCGGTATGGGCTGCCCTGTGACGGGGTCCACGAGCAGGAATTCCTCTTCGACGCCGAAGGTTCTCAGGAGCCTGCCGCTCGGAGGAATGCCTGGCCTTTTCATTGAAAGATTCAATGCGGTTCCTAGGGAAAGAGGCCTCCGGCCCGGTGTCGCATGGGCCATCTGCCGGTGGAGCTGACAGCCCTCCTGCACGAGCCACCCTCATCGGCCCGCTCGAAGAAAACAGGCTGCTGATCTCCTCAGACTACCCATCAGGGCGGGCTGCCGGAAGAGCGCGTTCGGTTGGCGGCGCCGAGGATGGCTGACGTCTCTGCAGCCGCGCCTTGTCCGGTTCGTGGCCTTTGCTCCCCCCTTGGCATAGGGGTAGCGTACGCGTATGGCCAGACAGGGACACCTTCACGGAGCAGCCGGAATTCCCCCGTCGAAGACTGGAGGCATGCTCTTTGGGCTGGGGCTTGGCGGCTTTGTGGACGGCATCGTCCTGCACCAGATCCTGCAGTGGCACCACATGGTTAGCAACACCCGCGATCACCCGGTAAACACGGTGGCAGGGCTGGAGGTGAACACACTCGTGGACGGGTTTTTCCACCTCGTGATGTGGCTTCTGGTGCTTGTAGCTTCCGTTGTCACTATCAGCGCCTGGCGCCAAGGGAGGCTGGCACTTAACTGGAGCTTTCATTTCGGCCTGGTGCTCGCGGGTTGGGGGATCTTCAACGTGGTGGAAGGCCTCGTGGATCACCAGTTGCTCCAGATTCACCACGTCCGGGACGACCTGGGAGGCCCCGTGGTCTGGGACATGGGGTTCCTCGCTGTCAGCCTGCTGCTCATTGCCGGCGGCTGGCTGCTCCACCGGCGGGGCCTGGCTGCGCTTGCGAGCAGGAGCCGCTGACTTAGGCTTCCACCCGATCACTGCTATTTTGACCAGACTGCCCGTTGCCTTTGCCGTCCCTGGTGGCGGTGCAGGCTGTTGTTTTAGCCCAGCGGCTCCTCCGCTCCGGACACCCCGGAAGTGGGCCAGACCCAGGCCGGTTCCAAGGTCAGCCCGGAAACATCGGGACCGCCGGTCAATCCGCCTCGCACGGCGTCCTCAATAATCCGTCGCAGCAGCCCCGCTGACGCTCCTGAAACTGGCTGCCGACGGCGGGCCGGGGCAACCGCGCGTGACTTACGACGGCGGGACTGACGTGGGAGCCACGGTCCGGCTCAAATGCTTCCCGCCTCAGTCCCCGTGCGAGTCGCCCAGTTCGTAGATGGCGTGGTCCAGCAGGTCCCGCTGGATGGGGCGCAGCATGTATGAACCGTGCAGGTAGGCCTCTATCTCCATGGCACCGGCGTCGCCACCAATGCTGAAGTAGTGCATCCATAGGTCATCGATTTCAAGCTCTGCGTGCCGGAATGCCTTGGCGGTCAGCTCCCGTTGCGCCTCTCCGTCCCCGTCAACGCTCATGGCGTCCGGCTCGGGGGGTCCGTCGAAGGTTCGATGATGTCACGGGCCACGTCGCTGAGGAAGACTTCCTCCGTGCGCGATCGGGTGATCATGACCTGCAGGGCACCGTGTTCGCTCAGCCGCAGCCGTTCCATGAGCATGCCCTTGGCCATGTCGATAAGGCTCCGGCTGTGCAGGGCACCCTTCAGGGCCTCGCTGAGGTGGGCGACGCGTTCCCGCGCCTGCAGGTTGGACAGGAAAAGCGCCGCCGGACCAGCCAGGAGGGACAGGACCTGCTCGCTGTGTTCGTCGAAGGCGTGGGGCCGGTCTGCGTAGACTTTCAGGGCGCCAATGGCCTCGGGATCGTTTCCCCCGGTCACGTCGGGGACGAGCATCGGGACGCTGATACAGGACATCAGTCCGAGGCGGGCGCTGGCGTCGCGCCACTCGGGCCAGCGATCGTCCTGCCGGAGATCGTCCACGCGGACAGTTCGGGCGCCGGCCCAAGCCGCCAGGCAGGGTCCCTGGCCGAGGTCGTATTGCAGGCGGTCCGCCTCTTCCACCAGGCTGTTCGTCGAGGCCCTGCTGGTTGGCCGGCCTTGGGCGTCAATAAGCGTCCCGCCGGCACCGACGCTGCCAGCAAGGGTTTCGTGTGCGGCCTGCGCAATGTTGGCTACGGCCCGGTCAACCACTGGTTCCGTGAGCAGGAGACCCGCCACCCGAGCAAAGATATCCGGCAATTCGCCTGCCTTTTGGTGCTTCTGCGTCACGGGCGGGCCTCACACGTCATCAGGATGGAGAACGTCCCTCTGGGAGGTACGTCCGGCAGGTGCTCTCCATAATAGTCACGGGTCCTGCGGCCACTGCCGGTGGACCTACTGGTGCGTATCGCCATCTTGAAGTCTCCGCTCCGGAAGCTTCGCGCCGTTCAGGATGTCCGCGGCAATCTGCTTCAGTTGTTGTTTGCTGGACCGCGCCATCTCGTGGAGAACGGCGACGGCCTCCTCGCGGCTGCCTCGGGTCTGGGCCATGACCAGGCTGAGGGCGGCGTCGATCACGGCCCTGGATTGCAGCGCCCCGTGCAGCCCTGCGGGGTGGACCACCGCCGGCCGGTGAACCCGCAGGGCCAGGCGGAGCATGCGTGACAGGGAGATGGCGTACGATTCCACTTCGGCTATCGCCGTCGCATTGAATGTGTTCGTGCTGCGGGCGTAGCAGTTCAGAGCGGCGGCGGCGCCCGGCCCGGCATCAATGGGAACGGCAAGGATGGCGGCGACGCCGTCGTGTGTGACCGCCTGCGCGTACCGGTGCCACCGTTCGGACGTCGCGAGGTCCTCCACGAGCACCGTCCGGTCTTCCCTTAGCGCCGTGAGGCAGGGGCCGTCGTCTAACCCGTATTGTTTTTCATCCATCCGCTTGGCTGTGCCGCTGCTGCTGGCTACCGTCACGGGCCGTCCGTCGCGCTCAACGGTAATGGCACACAGCATCGGCTCGGGCGTGGCCAATGCGGCTGCTGAAAAGACAGTCAGCTCCAGGAGGAATTCGTCAAAGCCGGGGCTTTCCAGCAAAAGGTCCTGCAACTGCTCCAGTGTCGGCGAGGGAATTTTCCCGGACGTCGGCGGCTGACTCGGCTCGGCGGCCATCACCTGCCTCGATCCACTTGGAACTAGACGTTCCGATCCATTTTTCCGGCCGGATTCAAAGTCCGGGAACGATCGTGGACCTGTGGTGTCCGCGGCCAATGCGTGACGAAGCGGGCGAACGCAACCGGAGGAATCCTGCGGTGCAGGATACCGCTTGGGGAAGGTTGCTTCGCCTCCAATTCTGAGCCTACTCCCTCCGTTCTGCACAAGATATAAAGGGCGAAAATCAGGCATCGGTGCGGAAATTTATCAGCTTGTGGGAGCCGTCGCAGTAGGGCTTGATTGCTGAGGCGCCGCAACGGCAGAGCGCGACCGTGGTTCTTTGCCGGGGAACAGGGTCCCCGGATGGGGTGACTATTTCGAAGTCTCCGCGGATCAGAATCGGCCCGTCGGGGCATAGCACCACGGAGCTGGGGTCGCTCGTCTTGGTTTCATGATCCATGTTGTGTTCCGTTCTGTTTGAGTGCCGTGGCCCGGGTCAGGTGCCTTGGGCCGGCTGGATTTTGCCCCCGTGCCTACGCCTGAGCGCGGACGGGGAATGGGCTGCAGTCCTGATCCGGGCTCCTGCGTAGGGAACCCCGCCGGCAGTGCGCAGAGCCGCGGCCAGCCAGACGCACACCGCCCGTTCGAGGACCCATAGCGGGGCAAACAAAGCGGTATGGGCCGGGAAAACGGCCGTTCCGCCGTCGCGCCTTCTCCCTCTTTCCGCTATCCCGACGGCGGCGGTGGCCAATGCTAGGATCCCCAGGGCACGCGGTACGCGCCGTTGTGCCATTACCGCTGCAAGGACCGGCAGCAGCGCAAGCTCGGCCAACAGCCTCGCGGGCTGCGCGAAGTCGTCGTAGGCTTGCCGGATGCGCTGCTTCAGGAAGTGGCGGCCTGTGGGCGGCCTGCGGGCAACCAGCAACCCGGGCATCTGCTTCTCGCGGCCGCCGGCGGCGGTGATGGTCCTGATGAGCTCCAGGTTCTCGAAGAGCACACCTTCGTAGCCGTCCGTGGCCATCAGGGCGGACCGGCGAACTGCGAGCGTGCCGGGGTAGTCGCTGCCGAATGCCCGGTTGATCAGGGTCCTGGATGTGTCCCAGCGTGCGTGCCAGGGCAGCGGGGTGAAGTAATTCTGTGGGCGGACCAGTTCGGCATCATCAAGCGCGGCGAAGGCAGTGGCCAGCCCCTCGCGGGTGTACCGGACGTCGTCGTCGGCGATTACCAGCCGCTCGGCCGCACTCCGCCTGACGGCTGTCAGAACGGCGGCGACCTTGCCGTTGCCACCACTGGCGGCGCCCGGCGGGAGGTGGCGGACTGACGCTGGGAACAGCGCCCGGTGCCGCGCGAATAGTGCAGCGGGGGAGCCGTCGACCACCGTCACGTGCGTCCAGACGGCGAGTGCAGAAATGTACTCCGCCAGCTCCTCAGCCCCCGAGTCCTCGGTCCAGCGCAGGGGCAGGATGTATTCCGTGTCCGGTCCAGCGCTCGGCACTGACGCCGCGGTCATGCCGCAGCGGGGAGGGACGTCCGTAGGGAGGACCTGCCGTCTTCCCACGCTTCCACAATGTGGGCCGTGAGACGGGCGTCGATGGCCAGAGCAGCCGTGGCGCCGAACAGGATGTCCTCGAGGAGATGCGGTTCTGCCTCCGCTAGCCCTCCGGCGAGGTCCCGGCCGGCGATCTGTTCGTGGACGGCGTCGGCTTCGACGTGCTCGTCGAAGTACTCGGTGACGTCGCTGCCGAATCCGTGCCGCCGGAAGCCCCGGGCGTAGAGGTGGTTGGGCCGGGAAGATGTCATCTCATAGATCGCAAGATGCCCGGTGATGGCACCGCGCAGTCGGCGCTGCAGGCCGAAGAGCGACATCATGTTCACGGAGGCCAGGGCCATGGCCGGCACAACGTCCGCGTAGCTGCCGTAGCGGGTATCGAGCCCCAGCCCTTCCATGGTCCGTGCGAAGAGCGCGCTGTGCATGCGGTGCGGGCGTCCGCCCCCGTACTCGTCCGCCTGAATCTCCACCAGGGCGGCCTTGGGGCGCCCTGCCAGCCTTGGGATTGCCCAGGTGTGGGGATCGGCTTCCTTGAGTTGGTAGACGGATTTGTGAATGAGGAATTCCGCCAGCTGTTCAACCGTCGCCTTCTTGGCCACGTAGCGCGAGAGGCTGGGTCCGCCGTCCTGCGCGGCCAGTGCAAACAGCATGTCCGCCACTGCGTCGCTGTCCGGGTTGCCTTCTGCCGCAACGCGTTCGCTGTTTGCTGACGCGGGCCCGGCGGCCACGAGAGCAGCCGAGCGCAAGGCCTGTTCGAACGGTGCTTCCAAAAGCCGGCGGACGGCGATCAGCCCGGGCTCCCATTCCCAGGCGTCGTCCACCCCATCGAGCCCTCCGTAGTGCAGCTCGTAGAGGCAAAACAGTGCGAACTGCAAGTCGTCGTCACTGAGGATGTCATCCGCGAGCCTCACTGTCTTGGCGACGAGGCTGAGCAGTGCTGCCTGTGCTGCCGAATCTGCTCCTGGCAGGCCAGCCAGAAGGTCGGTGAGCTCGGCGCTGACGGGACCGCGCGGTTCAGGTAATTGCATGGTTCTCCTTGGCCAGCGGCAGCGGTGCAGTTGGCGGATAAATCGGTCGGTTGGTCAGCCGGTAGCGAAGGTTACGGGCCCGGGCGGACAGAGCGGAACGCTACATCCGCAGGTCGCGGATGTAGCGTTCCAGGTCGAGGCGCAAGGCGGACTCTGTATCCGGCCTGCTCTGCGTGAGCCCTTGGACCAGGGCCTCCGCAGTGGACAGTACGTTCCGGCCGTCGTGCGTGAGCCGGATGTCGGTATAGCGCCGGTCATCGCTGCGTTCCCTGCTCAGGAAGCCAAGTCCCTGAAGGCGACGGACCACCCTGCCCAGGCTTTGCTTGCTGACACAGAGCAGGGCGGCCAGATCGGAGACGGAGACGGGCTCGAGGTCCGCCACCGCCTCCAGCACGTCCAGCGATCCCTTGGTCAGGCCCAGATGGGTGAGGTTGCGGTTGATCCGCAGCTCATCCAGACGGGCAGCGATGCTAAGGAGCCGGTGCGTTGGCCAGCACTCCGGTCCTGTCGGATGAGCCAGGCTCATGCCGGCTCACGTGTTC
>NZ_JAAOXD010000003.1:679334-702149 GCF_014694315.1 Arthrobacter ipis
CGAGGAACAGGCCGGTGCCGATCGCGCCGCCGATGGCGATCATCTGGATCTGCCGCGGCTTCAGGCTCTTGTGGTAGCCCTTGTCCTCCGCATGAAGAAGGTTTTCGGTGGCGTGTGCCTGGGCCGGGACCGTATGGTCAGTAATGGGTTGGTTACTCATGGGAGTCCTTTGATTTCCTGGTGGGGGAAGGAATTCTTGTTATTTGCTGAGGTTCGCCAGGCGTTCGGGGCTGAGGAGCTCCTGCAGCTGGGTTTCGGTGAGCAGGCGGTGTTCGAGGACAAGTTCGGCCACGCCCTTGCCGGTGGCCAGGGCTTCCTGCGCGATGGCGGTTGCGGTGGCGTACCCGAGGTGTGGGTTGAGGGCGGTCACCAGGCCGATGGACTGTTCCACGGTGAGGCGCAGCCGTTCGGTGTTGGCGGTGATGCCGCGGACGCAGCGGGCCGTGAGCGTGCGGCAGGCTGCTTCGAGGTGCGAGATGCTCTTGTGCAGGCTGTGCACGATGATGGGTTCGAAGGCGTTGAGCTGGAGCTGCCCGGCTTCGGCGGCCATGGTGATGGTGACGTCGTTGCCGATGACCTCGTAGGCCACCTGGCTGACCACTTCCGGGATCACCGGGTTGATCTTGCCGGGCATGATGGAGGATCCGGACTGGACGGCGGGAAGGTTGATCTCGCCGAGGCCGGCGCGCGGCCCGGAGGACAGCAGGCGGAGGTCGTTGCAGATCTTGGACAGCTTGACGGCCACACGCTTGAGCACACCGGACAGGTGGACGAACGCGCCCACGTCCTGGGTGGCTTCGATGAGGTCGACGGCGGTGACCAGGGGCAGTCCGGTGATCTCCGCCAGGTGCCGGCAGGCGGCTTCGGCGTAGCCGGCGGGGGCGTTCAGGCCGGTGCCGATCGCGGTGGCACCGAGGTTGATCTCGTGGATCAGCAGGTCCGCCTCGGCCAGCCGCTGCCGGTCCTCGCCAATGGTCACGGCGTAGGTACCGAACTCCTGGCCCAAGGTCATGGGAACGGCATCCTGCAGCTGGGTGCGGCCCATTTTCACCACGGTGCGGAACTCCATGGCCTTTTCCGCGAACGCTTCTTCGAGTTCCGCCAGTGCGGAGAGCAGCTCGCGCGCAGCGAAGATGGTGCCGAGCTTCACCGCGGTCGGGTAGACATCGTTGGTGGACTGGCTGAGGTTCACGTGGTCGTTGGGGTGCAGCCTCGCGTAGTCGCCCTTGGGGTGGCCAAGGATTTCCAGGGCACGGTTGGCGATGACCTCGTTGGCGTTCATGTTCGACGACGTTCCCGCGCCGCCCTGGATCACGTCGACGACGAACTGCTCGCTGAGCTCGCCGTTCATGACATCGGTGCAGGCCTGTTCGATGGCCGCGGCACGTTCGGCGTCCAGCAGCCCGAGCTCAAGGTTGGTGCGGGCGGCTGCCAGTTTCACGGCGGCGAGGCCCCGGACCAGGTGCATGTTGCTGGAGAGCGGCTGCCCGGTAATGGGGAAGTTCTCCACAGCACGGAGCGAGTGGACGCCCCAGTACGCGCCTGCGGGGATGTCGCGGTCGCCGAGCAGGTCATGCTCGGAGCGGACGCCCGCATGGGAAGGGGCATCCGGCAGGGTTTGGGTTTCGGTCATTTGGAGTCCTTAGAGAACGTCGTCGGTCGGGGACAGGGAGGAAAAGTCTGCGGCCTGCAGCAGGCCCACTTGGCGGCCGCCGCCGAGGACCGCACCGGTGGCGATGCCCGCAAGGGCGGAAGTGTCGACGTCGAGCGCTTCCAGCGCGCGGACGGTGACCGGCATCCGGGCGCGGTCGCCGCCGTCGGAAATCTTGACGGCGACGGCGCGTCCGTCCGGCAGCCCAACCAGTTGGACGCCTTCGAAGCCGTCCTTCGCCAGGGCGCCGGGCAGGAGGCGCATGAGCTCCGTGACATCACGGCCCTCGCCCGCCACCATTTCCGGATGGCGGCGCATGGAATGCGCGACGGCGGCTTCCGGGCTTTCGGGGGCGGACGCACCATCAGCCAGTTCGGCGGAGGCAAGGCGGCCGAAGGCGCGCGCCATGCCGGCAAGGGTGAAGGCGAACAGCGGGGTGCCGCAGCCGTCGGTGCTGACGCCGGCGGGTTCCTCGCCCGTCAGGTCGGTGACGGTTTCGGCGACGAGCCTCTGCAGCGGGTGCGAGGGGTCCAGGTAGCCCTGCACCGGCCAGCCGTTGATGACGCAGGTGGCGGCCATGGCAGCATGCTTGCCGGAGCAGTTCTGGGCCAGCTGTGTGGGCCGGCCGCCGTCGCGTAGCCACTCCTCGCGCTCGCGGACGCCGTAGGGAAGGTCGGTGCTGTTTTCGAGTGATGCAGGCGTGAGCCCGTGGAGTTCCAGGATGCGGCTGGCGCCGTCCAGGTGACGGGCTGCGCCGGAGTGACTCGCGGCGGTGAGGGCCAGCAGGTCGGCTGGCAGGTCCAGTCCCGCTCGGACCATGGCCACGGACTGCAGGGGCTTCAGGGAGGACCGGGGGTAGAACGCGGCATGGGGTTCGCCGGCGGAGAGCAGGGTGTGGCCGTCGGGCGTGGTGGCGATCAGGGAGCCGTAGTGGACGCTTTCGACCAGCCCGTCGCGGGTTTGGACGGCAAGGGGCTCGTGCCGCGGCAGGATCGCTGCTGGTGCGGGAGGCGCGGAAAGGGAGTGGCTTGCCGGCATGGCGGGGGAAGGCATGGTGTCCTCTGCGTTGGGTGTTGATGTGTTGAGTTGGGTGTGGCTGGTGCCTGGGAAGGCTGGGCCGTTACTGGGTGAGGATGAAATCGAGGGCTTCACCGACGGCGCGCAGGTGCTCAGCCATGGCGGCGCTGGCGTCTGCAGCGGACCCGGCTTCGATGGCCTCCAGGATGAGGCGGTGCTCGACGTCGGAGGCGTGCTGTCGGTCGGCCACCATGTTGAGGGTTTCGGACTGGTGGGCGAGGGCGTCGCGAATATCAGCCACGACGCTTTCGAACACCTTGTTGCCGCTCGCGCGGGCGATGGCTGCATGGAAGCCGGAATCGAGGGCGACCCAGGCTTCTGGATCGGTCTCCGCAGCCATGGACGCCATCATGCCGCGGAGGGTTTCCAGGTCCTCGGCGGTGCGGCGCTCGGCGGCCAGGCCGGCGGCGGGGACTTCGATGTGCGGCCGGGCCTCGGTGAGGTCCCGGGCGGAGAACTGGCCCAGGACGAGGTCGTTGGCCACGTGGTCCGCGACGACGAACGTGCCGCGGCCGGTCTTGGTTACGGTCAGGCCGAGGGCGGTGCAGGAGCGCAGGGCCTCGCGGATCACTGAGCGGCTGACGCCGTACTGCGTGGCCAAAGATGCTTCGGAGCTGAGTTTGGCGCCGACTGCCAGCGCTCCGCTCCGGATGTCGCCGCGGATGGCGTTGAAGACAGCTTCGGCTGCGCTGAGGCGCGCCAGCGGAAAGGTGTTCGCTCCGCTTTGCGGTCCGGCTGTCCGGCTGTCTGACAGGTTCACGGTTAAGAATATGGCACGGGTCACAGGTGGGTGTCAACCACAAACTTGAACCCGGTCGGATGTGAAGGTGGGCGTTCCGAAGACGTGCGCTGCCTGCCGGTACGTTCGTTCCGATCCAGCCCTTGCGCGCGTGGAGCGGTCCGGCGTAGCGTGAGAGCTAGCAGTAAACCGGCACGATCGTTCCTAATTGTTAGGAGGCGCGGTGGCCCACCCCTTCACCACGCGGCTCGCCGCGGCCGTGCGTGCCCGGCGCGCCGACCTCCGCCTGAGCCAGCAGGACCTCGCCGACATGGCCGGGGTCTCCGAACGCCTCGTCCGCTTCGTCGAGCAGGGCAAGCAGAGCCTCCGGCTGGACACCCTGCTGGCGTTGCTGGACACACTCGGGCTTGAGCTGGAGCTCGGCACCCGGACCAGCGCCGCCGCCCGCGCACTGGTGACCCAGCCGTCGGAGCTGACGGTGACGCAACCGCCGTCCGCGGCCCTGTTGGAAGTCAACGTACTTGGCGAAGGGGAGAACCGGCCGTGAGGCACCGCGTCGCGGACATCTACAAGCGGGGCGTTCTGGCCGCCAGGCTGGAACGGCACGACGGCGGAACCAGGTTCAGCTATCTGCCCGCATACCTGCAAAGCGGCCGCCCCGCCGTCGCGAGTTCCCTTCCGCTGTCACCGGAACCTGTGCTCTCCGGAGCAGGGGCCGCACCGCCGTACTTCACCGGCCTGCTCCCGGAGGGCCGGCGGCTGAACGCACTGCGCCGAACCATCAAGACCAGCGCGGACGATGACCTCTCGCTGCTCATCGCCGCCGGCGGAAACCCCGTGGGCGACGTGCAGATCGTAGGCCACGGGGAGCCGCTGGACCCGGAGGAGCACGCCGTCGAGGTGGACCCGCGCAAGCCCGTGGACTTCGACGAGCTGCTGGGCGATTCAGGCCTGATCGATCCGGTGGCGCTCGCCGGCGTGCAGGACAAGCTCTCCGCCGGAATGATTTCCATGCCCGTGGCCAGCGCCGGGCGCCGGTTTATCCTCAAGCTCAACGCACCGGAGTTCCCGCACGTGGTGGAGAACGAGTTCATCATGTTCCGCTACGCGGCGAAGCTGCGGATTCCGCTGAGCCGGGTGCAGCTGATGCGCGACGTCGCCGGCCGGCCTGGGCTGCTGGTGGAGCGGTTCGACCGCGTGCCGCTGGAAGTCGGTACAGCCGGCGGGATGGCAGCCGGTGCGCCGGCGGGGGCGGCCGGCGGGCCGGACGCGGTGCAGCGGCTCGCCGTCGAGGACGGCGCGCAGGTCCTGAAGCTGTACCCGGCGGACAAGTACAACGTGGGGTTCGGAACGGTGTGCCATGCGCTATCCGAATACTGCGCGGCACCGCTGCCGGCGCTCCGGAACCTCGCCGTCCAGGCCGCCTTCGCACTGCTCAGCGGCAACGGCGACCTGCACGCGAAAAACGTGTCCATGGTGCAGCAGCCGCACGGGGAATGGTCCATCGCGCCCGTCTATGACATCCCCTCCACAGTGGTCTACGGCGACAAGACGCTCGCCCTGACGCTCGGCGGCAAGCGCAGCGGCATCTCGCGCAAGCACTTCCTGGCCTGGGCCACGGGACTCGGCCTGCCTGAACGCACGTCCGTGCAGGCTGTGGATCTGGCCCTGAAGGCCGCCGGCCCATTACTGGCGGACCTGGAGGCCGGGACGGCTTTCGCTTCCGCGGCGTTTACGGCAGCGGCCAAAGTCTCAAAGGACGACGGCGGAGCCTCGCCTTTTCCGGACATGGTCACCAGGGCGTGGGTTAAGGAGCTCAAGCACCGCCGGAGGCTGCTGGAGGGGTGAAGATGTCGTACCAGCCGAGGACGCGCAGGGCCCGAAGCGTGTTCCAGCGGCTGGGGCGTCCGTCGCCGTCCTCCATGGCGAAATGGATGCGTCCGGGGTGGGTGTTCTCGAGGAGCCAGCTTCCGTCGGGCTGCCGTTTTGAGCGGAGCAGGCCGACGGCCTCGGCAAGGCGGCTGTCCGGGACTCCGCCGACATCCCGGAAATAGTCCAGGCCGCGGAGCGCGTCATAGAACCAGCGGGTCGGGTAGGAAAACTGCAGCCAGTCCGGGTCCACCAGCTCGCCGGTGCTCTTGCGCCGGAGCAGCGCACGTTCCAGCAGATACTCCTCGCCCCGCTTCCGCGCAGCAATGGACTCCGGCGTTCCGCCCGTTGCCCGCTCGTGTTCCAGCAAACCCTCCAGCACGTTGATGGTGGTGGCGAACGACGAGCGCACCGATCCCCGCTCCGCCTCGCAGTTCCAGCCACCATCGGCGAGCTGCTCGCCGAGCAGTCGCTGGACGATGCCGTCGACATTCTCGCCGAAGTACGCTCCGAGGGCCACGGCCTTCCCGTTGATGCAGGGCTCCACCTCGCCGTCGAAGAACGGCTGGCCTCCCTCTTCCCAGCGGCTGTTCTCCCGGACTTTCGCGACTGCCCGGCGGGCCTCCTCACTGCCCGGATCGAGCCCGAGGTCCCGCAGGAGCAGGAGGCTGTAGGTCGTGGCCGTCCACGGCTGGCCCGCCTCGGAGCCGTCATACGGCACCGGGAAGAACGTGCCGCCGTCCCACTGGCCGTCGCCGCCCTGAAGGGCGAGCAGGCGCGCACCCCAGCCCTCGGCGGCCACGCGGGCACGTTCGGCGCGAACCTTTTCGGCAGGCGCATCCGTCAGGTCGCGCAGGACCTGCCACCGGACCGAGGGGTCGGAATCGAGCAGCCAGTCGAGCACGCGTTTAACCGGGCCGGAAACCGGGAGTTAAAGGTGCTGGATGCCCGCACGCTGCATGGCGTCCTTGTAGACGTCCACGCTTTTGGCCAGGAGTTCTTCCTGCTTGGCCTCGGAAACAGCAAAGGCCCGCCCGCCGAGCGCGCTGGCCTTGTAGATTTTGATGCCGTTGTTCTTGAGTGAGTAGTGGTAGGTCTTCTCGAAGAGCGTCAGGAAGGTGGCGGCGTCGGTCCCGTGGGCAATGATGGCCGAGACGCGCCTGTTGATCTTCATGAACTGCCGGAAGGGGCGCAGGCCGTCGGTCTTCTCCTGGATGCTGAGGGCCGAAGGCATGTCCGGGTCGCGCACCCAGGGGTAGGCATTCCACGGCATGACGTAGCGCGGATCCAACTCGGCGAGCTCGTAGATCTGCGTGGCCCGCCGGGCGGCCTCGTCGTCGTTGAAGTGGGACACGAAACCGGACTCGGTTCCCTTGCCCGGGCTGACCTGGAGGCTGACAATCCGGCATTCGTCCTCATCATGGACGGGGTCGATATAAGGAACGGTCGATCCCGGCTTCTTCTCCATAAGTTCATCGCACAGTTGCGTCACCGCTGCGATGTTCGGTTCCTGTAGCAGGGCTTTCTTTTCGTCCCAGTCAATCGTCACGATTTCTCCCTTAGCTGCATGGCGTCCAAGAATCAGGCGTCTTAGGCAACTCTACGCTTTTGGCGGTAAGGGTGCGTGGGGGAGTTTCCGCCGATCCGGCAGGACGCCTAAACCCCTGCGCCCCGGAACGTGAACCTGCCGGCCATAAGCGTTGCGGCAACGGGCATTCCGGCGAACACGGCATCGGACACGGCAAGCGGATCAGCATCCAGTACGGCAACATCCGCCACATCACCGGCGCGGATCCGGCCGCGCCCACGCGTCGAGGCGAGGAGCGCTTCCTCGCGGGTCAGGGCCTGCTCCGGGTGCCATGGGCCCCGGCCGTCTTCACGCGCCCGCGCGGTCCCGGCGGACATCGCCAGCCATGGATCCAGGGCCGCCACCGGCGCATCGGACCCCAGCGCCAGCCGCGCCCCGCCGTCCAGCAGCGAGCGCAGCGGGAAGGCCCGGTCAGTGCGGCCGGCCCAGTTCGCGTCAGCGGCATCGCGGTCGTCGAGTGCGTGGGCCGGCTGGACGCTGGCCGTCAGGCCAAGCTCACCGAACCGGGCGAAGTCCTCCTGCCGTACAAACTGGGCGTGCTCGATCCGGCCGCCGATCCCAACGCCCGCGAAGGCATCCAGCGCAACCTTGTTGGCGCCGTCGCCGATGGCGTGGACCGCCGGAACGAAGCCCGTCTCCCGGGCCCTGGCGAGCAGGTTAGCCAGTTCGGGTTCGCTCACCGTCAGGACGCCGTGCCCGCCGTGCGGGTACGGGTCAAAACAAAAGGCGGTGCGCGTGTTGAGGGAGCCGTCAATGAGTACCTTCAGCGGACCCACCCGCAGAAGGCCGGCACCGCCGTCGACCATTTGTCCCGTCCGCATCCCGGCAGCTGCCGCCCCCTCGAGATCTTCCGGGTACACCCCCGCGTCAACGCGCAACGAGCGGAATCCGCCGCCGATCCGGCGCAGCCAGACGTCGCGGTTCCACGTCATCTCCAGGTCCACCACGCCCACAACACCGCGGGCGGCGGCTTCCTGGCCTGCCGTGCCGACCCAGCCGTCCACGACGTCGTCGGGCAACTTTCCGAGTTCGCGAGTGAGGGCGAACGCCGGTTCCTCACGGAGCAAGCCGTCTGGCGGAAGCTGAACTCCGAACCGCCGTGCGGCGGCCGAATTCAGCCAGACACAGTGCAGGTCATGGCTGATTAGGGCCGTGGGGACTCCAAGGGTGGCGTCGTCGAGCATTTGGGCGCTCGGGGCGTCGTCCCACGTGGCGTCGCGGAAACCCGCACCCACCACCGTGCCGGTCGGTTCAGCCCCGGGGTCCGTCGCGGTAATCCGCTGCCGGACAAGCTCGACGGCGGCGCTCGCCGAAGCGGCACCGGACAGGTCGATCCGGTTGGCGGCCATCGCCCACTGTGTCATGTGGACGTGCTCGTCCCACAGCCCGGGGATGACGAAGCGTCCCTCGAGATCCAGCACCTGGGCATCCGCTGCCCTGAAACTTCCGGGGCGGGCCCCCGCTGCGGTGATTGCGGACACCCGGCCATTGCGGATATGGAGGTCGGAGCACCCTGTGTCGCCGGGCAGCCTCACGGACGCGAGCACCACATCCGTGGGCATCGGGTCCTGAGCTGCTGGGTCGTAACCTGGTGGGCGGTCCTGGCTGGAAGGCATAGGAACAGGCTAGGCGGGTAGCCGGTCAGCACCAATCCGCGCCGCACAGATCTTTCGTTGACCTGCACCGCCAGGGGTCCACCGGAACTCCTCTTCCCTGTGCTGGCAACAGGGTGCATTCTGGACGTGACATGGTTCCGACAACGAAGTCGGGGAGGCGTAGGCCACGTGAACTTTAATATCCGGTCCCTTGATGCGGTCCGGCCGGGTCAACGCGGGCAGCGGCTGCCCGCCCGGGGGACGTGAGGGCCGTGGACATCACCGCGAGTCATCACCGCCTCAAGGTCGTGGTCCACATCGACGCGAACATGGAGCGCGCCTGCATCGAGGTCCGCGGAACCCTGACGCCAGCCAACATCCGGGCGCTTTACGTTGTTGCGCGGCGTGCCAGGACTCTGCTGCCGGGCAAGGAAATCGTTCTGGACCTGTCGATGGCCCGTGCCGCCATGGAAACCATCACCGCGCTCCATGATCCCGCCCAGCTTACGCAACTCAGCGGGGAAGGCACGTCCGAGAAACCTTGCCGGCTTAGCATTCTGGACCCCCGGCCGGGCATCCACGCGCACCCCTCATTCACTCACGGTCGCGGCGATCACAAGCACCCTGACGGCAAACACAGCGATCATCAACACGGCGACCACAAGCACCCTGACGGCAAGCACAGCGACAAGGCCAGCAGAACCCAGGAAAGCAAAGCCGAACGATCCACCGCCCGATCACGCACCACCCGGGCAAGCGCCGTCCAAGCAACTGCCATGGAGCCGGGCACGGCCCAACCCGGCCATGCCGAACCACGGGTGGCGGCCCGCCGCAGGGCGCGAGATAAGGAACCGGCATGAAACCTGGCCGCATGGTGATGCTCGTCCTCGGTACACTCGCCGCGCTCCTCGGACTGGGGCTGCTGGCAGGCGCAGCCGGGGTGGGCTGGCTCAACTTCCAGCAGCGCGATGAAGGCTACTTCACCACTCAATCGCACCGTTTCGACGCCGCGTCCTCCGCCATCACCACGGCAGGGCTGGACGTCATGGTCAGAGGCAGGCTACCGGACGTCATTCCCTCGGAAACGGCAGGCAGCATCCTGCTCCGCGGAGCGGCAGCCACTCCCGGCAAGGGGATTTTCCTTGGCATCGCGCCGCAGCAGGACGCGGCGCGCTACCTCGAGGGAGTCAAGCGCTCCGAAATCCGTGAATTGAATCTGCGGCCCTTCAGGGTCGACTACACCGAAGTGCCCGGCACACAGACCCCTGCCCGCCCGAGAGCCCAGAACTTCTGGGTCGCATCCGCCGAAGGCACCGGTACGCAGGAACTCAAATGGAACATCCTTCCCGGCAGCTGGACCGTGGTGGTCATGAACGCCGACGCCAGCGCCCCGGTTTCGGCGGATCTGCAGGCCGGCGTCCGCTCCGACCTGCTGTGGCCACTGTTCCTGTGGCTACTCATTGCCGGGATCGTGTTGCTGGTCATCGGAGTGCCGCTGATCGTTGCAGGTGCGATGGGGCTCGGACGGCACGGACCTCCACCGCACCTTCCCCCGGGCCACTATCCCCCCGGCCAGCCGCTCGCGGGACACTACCCGCCCGGCCAGCCGCTCGCGGGGCATGCCCCACCAGCGGAAACCCCGACGGCGGGACCTCCCGCCGCTGCCGGCGCCACCGTGCCGTTCGCCAGTTCCAGCACGCCGGCTGAAAGTGCAGGTGGCGGCGCCGGTGTTCCCGGTAGCGCAGGTCCTCCGGGCATGCAGCCGGGGCCGTACCCGGCAGCCGCTTACCCGGCAGCCGCTTACCCGGCGGCCGGCTACCCGGCCCCGGGTTATCCGGCGCCCGGCTATCCCGCCCCCGGCGGCGGGGCGGGCGCACCGCCGCCGCCCGCCGTCGTCGACCAATTTGAGAACCCGAGGTACCCGGCCCGCCTGACCGGACACATCGACCCGGCGTTGTCCCGGTGGATGTGGTTGGTCAAATGGTTCCTGGCCATCCCGCACCTGATCATCCTGTTCTTCCTCTGGTTCGCGCTGATCATCACCAGCATCGTGGCGTGGTTCGCGATCCTCTTCACCGCCCGCTACCCGCATTCGCTGTTCAACTTCAACGTGGGCGTGCTGCGCTGGAGCTGGCGGGTGTCCTTCTACGCCTTCACGGCGATCGGAACGGACCGCTACCCGCCCTTCACCCTGGCCCGCACCGACTACCCGGCCGACTTTGACGTCGACTACCCTGACCACCTCTCGCGCGGCCTGGTGCTGGTGAAGTCATGGCTGCTCGCCATTCCGCACCTCCTGATTGTGGGTGTGCTCGCGGGATCCACCCGTACCTGGGTGGTTTCCTCCGACGACGACTTTGCCGGCGGTGCGGGCCGCTACACGGCAGGCAGCGCGGTCTCGCTGCTCACGCTGCTGGCCTTCATCGCCGGCCTCATTCTGCTGTTCACCGGCAGGTATCTCCGGACCCTGTTCGACCTGCTGATCGGCCTCAACCGCTGGGTTTACCGCGTGGCGGCATATGTGGCGCTGATGCGGGACGAATATCCTCCGTTCCGGCTCGACATGGGGCCCGTCGATCCGGGCGAATCCCGGGCCGTCAGTCCACAAACCACTGCACCAGGAGGGCCGTCATGAAACTCACCGTTCACACCTTCGTGAGCCTCGACGGCGCCATGCAGGGTCCTGGCGGCAGGGTTGAGGACACCAGCGGCGGCTTCGAGTTCGGCGGCTGGCTGGTGCCGCTCTTCGACGAGGACATGGGCAGGATCGTGAACGGGTGGTTTGCCGAAGCCGACGCCATCCTCCTGGGCCGCACCACTTACCAGATGTTCCAGCCCTACTGGGAGCAGGTCACGGACCCGGACGACGCCGTGGCCAAGGCGCTCAACAGCCTGCCCAAGTACGTGGTGTCCTCAACGCTTACGGAGGCGACCTGGAACAACACCTCCATCCTCCCCGCGAACTTCCTCGAAGCGGTTGACGACCTCAAATCGGGCCCGGGCCGGGAACTTCAGGTCCACGGCAGCTACCGGCTGGTCCGCGCCCTGCACGACGCCGGCCTGGTGGACGAGTACCGGCTGATCATCTTCCCCGTGGTCCTGGGCCAGGGCAAGCGGCTCTTCGAACCGGGCGTAACGCCGTCGGCCTTCACCCTGGCCGGGAGCAAGGCGACGTCGTCAGGTGCCGTCCACCTGACCCTCCTGCCCGCCGCCTTCGGTGCCGCTGACCTGGAGGTAGGGGAGTTCGAGGTGCGGGAAGGCCGGGAGCAGGTCAAGGACTGAACCGCTGTAAACCCAAACCCGGCTGTCAGCCCGGTCCGCGCAGGCGCTCCATTTCGCGGCGGTCCTTCTTGGTGGGCCGGCCGGTCCCGCGGTCCCGCTGCGGCAGCCCGAGCGCCGGCGCCACGGGCCGCGGAGGCGTATGGTCCGTGAAACAGTGCGACGCTGCTTCTGCGCCCACCCGCTTGGCGATAAGCCTGCGCACCTCGAGGATGCGCTCATAACCGGATTGGCGGACGCGGACGGTGTTGCCGGGCACGAGTGACTGCGAGGCCTTGGCCGGGTTTCCGTTGAGGCGCACATGCCCGGCACGGCAGGCGGCGGTGGCGGCGGACCTGGTCTTGTAGGCGCGGATCGCCCACAGCCAGGCGTCGACACGGACTGTGCTGGGCGCTGAGGGAAGGCTGCTCATGATTGCAGCCGAGTATAGCTGGGCAGCGGCTGACTCAGCCGTCCGCGACGGCGGAACCTGCCGCCGTCGGGCCGTCCGCCAGCACGATGTCGAAGGCCTCGACCCGGCGGTCCGTGACAGTGGTGGGAGATTCCAGGTGGACGGCGCCCGTGGGCAGGATGCCGGCGCCGCCGAACTTTTCCATCACCCGCCACTGGGCCACCACGTCCTCACCACAGTGTTCGGGTGGGAGCTGAGTCCAGAACCGGAAGCCGCCCGCGTCCTCCAGGGCCTGGCGGCGGAACATGGTGCACCCGCCCAGCCAGGCCACCTTGTATGGAATCCACTGCCCGGATTTCAGTCCCAGCTCCGTGCTCAGGTGGCTCAGGTTGGCTGCGCTGTGCAGTGGCCAGCGCTCAAAACCCTCCTCGCCGGGACGGATGCGCTCGGGGGTCACGGGTCCCTGCCATGGCGTGAAGGTTCCGGTCTGGTCGGGGCGGCGGTCGTCCAGGAAGGAGAGACCCTGAGGGGCCATTCCCACAAAGCCACAACCCAGGGCATCCAGGGCATCGCTCATCCTCGCCAGCGCGCCGGGCTCCAGCCAAACGTCGTCATCGAGGAACAGCACTTTGTCCGCCCGCGCCTGCTCGAGGACAAAGTGGCGGTGTTCGGCAAGGCCGCGGCGCGGCAGGTGCCGATGCAGCTCAACGGCGGTGCCCTGCGCACGGAGCACCCGGAGCAGGCTGGCTGCCGGCGGATTTTCCCAGGCCGGCGGCCCGTCCGACTGGTCACTAAGCACCAGGCGGAAGACCGGGCCCTCCTGCGCCGCAAGCCCGGCCAGCGTGACGGCAAGCTCGGCTGGCCGGTCGCACGTGGGGATGAGGACGTCCAGGGCGGCGTCCTCAATGGTGTGGCCCGAGGCCCAGTTCGCGGATGTGTGGCGATCCATGATCACGGCCTTTCCGGGACCAATGTGGCGGCCGCGACCTTTAAGACGGTCGGGACCACTGATGAATCGTACGGTGCACTGGTTCAGGTACCCAGGGCTTTTGCCGCCTAAACGCCCTGCAGGCGTGTTGGACGGGACTCGCCGACAGCCGTGTTCAGGACCGCGAGTTTGGGCGGCTACGCGACGAGGACGGCCGCGGCGGAGTCCATGTGCTCGCGGATGGTGTCGCGGGCCAGGGTGGCGTCGCCGGTTTCGATGGCGGCGACGATGTCGTTGTGACGGTCTACGCTCATGTTCCGCACGCCCTTTTCGAGCCCGGCGAACATGATGGACATCCTGATGGACCCTTCCAGGGATTCCCACGAATGCAGCAGGGTCTCGTTGCCGGTGAGGCGGCACATGGTGCGGTGGAAGTCGAGGTCGGATTCGACCCGCTCCTCCAGCGTGCCCTGGGTTGCCGACTCCATGGCCTGGATGGACGCGCGGAGTGACCCGATGACGTGCTGGCGGTCCGGCAGTTCGCACAGGGTCCGGGCAGCCAGGGATTCCAGGGCCGCCCGGACGGAGTAAATGTCGCGGATTTCCTTGGCATCGAGGTGACGGACGGAGAGCCGGCCGCGGGCGCCCGCGGACACGAGGCCTTCCTGCTGGAGCTGCCGCAGGGCCTCCCGGAGCGTTCCGCGGCTGATTTGCAGCATCTCGGACAGCTCGGTTTCCACCAAGTGGCGGCCAGGTTCGAGCGCGCCACTGGTGATGGCGGTGCGCAACGCCGCCAGTGCCTGCTCGCGGAGGCTTTTCTTTTCCAGTCCCAGAAGGGCTATTGTGGCCATTCGGATTCTCCCCAAGGTCAGAGGTCGACTGTTTACAGTCGCCGTGTTAACAATGATGCCACGGCAGGAGCGCGGGACCAGGCGTTGCCCCCGCATTCCTGCCGTGGCTGTGCTCCAGCGGAGCCGAAGCCCTGTTCTAGCCGAGTTCGGCGAGCACCTTGGCCACGATGCGCTGGACGGTCAGGCCGTAGCGGTCGTGCAGGGTGGGCAGGGCGCCGGCGTCCAGGAATTCGTCGGGCAGTGCCACCGGCACCACGCGCTTGCCGAGTCCTGCGGTGACTACGGCCGAGGCCACGGTTTCGAACAGTCCGCCCACCACGGAGTGGTTTTCCAGGGTGACGGCCAAACGGTCGGTGTTGATCTCGGCCAGCACGGTTTCGGCGTCGAACGGTTTGATGGTGGGCGTGTGGACGACCGCGACATCCACGTTGTGCTCGGCCAGCGCCTTGGCTGCCTGGAGGGCGCGCATGGTCATGAGGCCGCTGGAGACGAAGACGACGTCATTGCCCCCGCGCAGGACCTTGGCCTTGCCGAGTTCGAAGGTGTAGTCGTACTCGTCCAGGACCGTGGGCACGTTGCCGCGGAGCAGGCGAAGGTACGTGGGCCCTGCGCTGGCGGCCAGCTGCGGGACGGCCTGCTCGATGTCGATCGAATCGCAGGGGTCCACAATGGTCAGGTTGGGCATGCCGCGGAAGATCGCCATGTCCTCGGTGGCCTGGTGGCTGGGGCCGTAGCCGGTGGTCAGGCCGGGGAGGCCGCCCACGATGTTGACGTTCAGGTTGGGCTCCGCGGCGTCCAGGCAGAGGAAGTCGTAGGCGCGGCGGGCGGCGAACACGGAGTACGTGGAGGCGAACGGTACCAGACCGGTTTCGGCGAGGCCGGCTGCGGCGCCGAAGAGCAGCTGCTCGGCCATGCCCATCTGGAAGAACCGCTCCGGGAAGGCCTGTGCGAAGATGTGCATGTCCGTGTACTTGCCCAGGTCCGCGGTGAGGCCCACGATCTTGTCGTTTTCCTGCGCGGCCTTGACCAGGGCGTGGCCGAACGGGGCGGACGCGGTCTTCTGGCCCGGATCCGCGAAGGACGCAATCATGGCCGAGGTTTTCAGCTTCGGCTTCGCGGCTGTTGTAGTGTCGGGAGCCTCGGTGGTGGCGCTCATGCTGAAGCCTTTCCTTCATAACCGGCGGTGAGCTGTTCGCGGCAGATCTGCCATTCGTGTTCTTCGATGCGCATGAAGTGCGCCTTTTCCCGTTCCTCCAGCAGCGGCACGCCGCGGCCCACCTTGGTGTCGCAGAGGACCACGGAGGGGCTTCCGCTGGTGGCGGCCTGGGCTGCGGCGTTGTCGAACGCGGCGAGCAGCGCGGCGACGTCGTTGCCGTCCACCCGCTGGGTGTACCAGCCGGCGGCTTCCCATTTCCCGGTAATGGGTTCGGTGCGGAGCACGGTATCTGTCTTGCCGTCGGCCTGCAGGGCGTTGATGTCCACCATGGCGGTGAGGTTGCCGAGCTGGTGGTGGTGGGCGCCCATGGCGGCCTCCCAGGTGGAGCCCTCGTCGAGTTCCCCGTCGGAGAGGAAGTTGTAGATCCTGGCGTCGGAGTCCTGGTGGCGCAGGCCCAGGGCCATGCCGACGGCGATGGTCAGTCCGTGGCCGAGGGACCCGCCGGAGATTTCCATGCCGGGCGTGTAGGTGGACATGCCGGACATGGGGAGCCGGGAGTCGTCCGAGCCGTAGGTTTCGAGTTCCTCGACGGGGAGGATGCCCGCCTCGGCAAGGGCTGCGTAGTGTCCGATGGCGTAGTGCCCGGTGGAGAGCAGGAACCGGTCGCGCTGTTCCCAGTGCGGATCTTTGGCACGGAACCGAAGCTGGTCTGCGTACACGACGGCGAGCATGTCCGCTGCTCCCAGGGCCTGGCCCACATAGCCCTGGCCCTGGACCTCGCCCATGTTCAGGGCGTGGTGCCGGATGCGGTAGGCGGCGGCGCTGACCCGTTCGAGTCGTTCTGCGGCAGTTTCCTGGGTCATTCGTTCCTTCGGGGGGAGTGTTGTGGCCTGCAGTTCCTGCGGGCTGGCTTCGTTGACGGCGGTCATCAGGCGTTCACCGACTGGGGGGTGCTTTTGGTGATTTCATCAGCCAGCTGGCGTTCCCGCTTGCCCCAGGTTTCCCGGGTGGCGAAGGCTGCCCAGAGGCCGATGAGGGCGTAGGCGCCGAACAGCAGGGCCGGGCCCATCCAGCCGAGGCTGACGAAGAGCAGGGTGGTGATGAACGGGGTGAAACCCGAGACCATGGCCGAGATCTGGTAGGCCAGTGAGGCACCCGAGGCGCGGGTCTTGGCCTGGAATAGCTCGGGGAACCAGGCACCTTGGGCTCCGGCGAGCGAGTTCTGGCAGACCGCGTAAGAGATCACGACCGTGGCGATGATGAAGACGAACAGGCCGGTGTTGACCAGCAGGAACATCGGAATGGCGAACAGCGCGGCGAAGGCGGTGGACCAGATGTAGAGGGGGCGGCGGCCGATCCGGTCGGTCAGGCGGCCCCAGGCCTGGGTGGCGAAGATGCCGATGGCTGACGCGATGCAGAGGGCCACCAGGGTCTGGGTCTTGTCCGCCAGGTGCTGGCTGTTGAGGTAGGAAATCATGTAGGTGATGGACACGGCGTAGCCGGCGGTCTCGGCGATGCGCAGGCCGATGCCCTTGACGATGTTGCGCCAGTCGGTCTTGATGACCTCCACGATGGGGGACTTGACGATCTCGCCGTGGCCCTTGACCTCGTCGAAGACCGGGGACTCGGGGACCTTGGAGCGGATGATCAGGCCCACCACCACCAGCACGATGCTGGCAAGGAAGGGGATGCGCCAGGCGAGCTCGCCGCCGAAGTTCACGCTGACCAGGAACACCAGGTTGGCCAGCAGCAGGCCCACCGGGAAGCCGGCCTGGACGATGCCGGTGTACTTGCCCTTGGACTTCCACGGCGCGTGCTCGTAGCTCATCAGGATGGCTCCGCCCCATTCGGCACCGAAGGCCAGGCCCTGGACGATGCGGACGAAGACCAGCAGCGCCGGAGCCAGCAGGCCCACCTGGCTGTACGTGGGCAGCAGGCCGATGAAGAAGGTGGCGATGCCCATCAGGATCAGGGACGTGACCAGAACGGGCTTGCGTCCCACCTTGTCGCCCAGGTGGCCGCCGATGATGCCGCCCAGCGGGCGGGCGGCGAAGCCGACGCCGAGGGTGGCGAAGGCGGCCAGCGTTCCGGTTACCGGGTCACCGGTGGGGAAGAACGCAGTTCCGAAGTAGAGGGCGGCCGCAGTACCAAAGCCGATGAAGTCGTACGTCTCGATCACGGCGCCGACGCCCGAGCCGATGGCGACCCGACGGGCATCCTTGGTGCCGTGGACCGGCCCCCGCATGTTCAGAGCATCGTTGCTCATGGTGGTTCCCTTTCGAAGAGCGGCTGAAGAAGCTCCAGCGCTGTCGACTGTTAACAAGATGTGTCCCAGTGTGACCGACGTCATGCTGACTGTCAACAGTCGCCGTCAGAAGTTGACTGTTAACAGTCGCCAGCGCTAGTGTGGTGTCCATCACTACAGCCTGCCGGGCACAACTAGAGGATCAACAACGATGTTCCATTCCCGACTCGGGTGCTCATCCATCAGCTTCCGCCACCAGGACCTGCCCGCAGCCCTGCGAACCATCGCCGGGCTGGGTTTCGCCGAGATCGACCTGGGCGCCCTTCCCGGCGTCTGCAATCACGTTCCGTACGAGCTCGACGCGGACGCCGTTTCAGCTGTGGCCGGTGACGTGGCCGCATCAGGACTGCGGGTGCGTTCCGTCAACGGGGATATCGGGGACCTCAACGCAGTGCTCGACGCCCGCCGGCAGGTTGAGCGGGACAGGCACCTTGATGCCCTGCTCACCCTCACGGCGAAAACCGGAGCCAAGGCGCTGGTCCTGCCCTGCGGTGCGCTCAGCCACGAGCCGGTGAAAAGCCTCGAAGAGGACCTGGACACCGTCGCAGCGCAACTCATTGGAGCCCAACGTCGTGCGGCTGACTTCGGCGTCGAACTCTGGACAGAATCGCTGCACTTCCTGCGGTTTTGCTGGAGCCTGGAACGCGCCGAACTGCTGGCGCAGCGGCTGGCGGGCTCCGGCGTCGGAATTGTCATGGACTTCAGCCACATCGTCGCCGCCGGCGAGGACCCGCTGGAGTACCTGGCACGCCACGAGGGCCGGATAGCCCACGTGCACCTGCGCGATGCCGTGCCCGGGAATATCAACCTCAGCATCGGCAACGGCCAGGCCGATTTCGCCACCGGGCTACGGGGGCTGGCTCAGCAGGGCTACACCGGGCACTTCAGCCTGGAACTCGAAACCCGGGACATCACCCACGACGAACGCCCAGCGGCTGCCGCCAAGGCTGCCAGCTTCATTACCGACCTCATCTGACCATCGAGTGCTCCGTAAGTGCCGTTTTGACCCCTCACAACGGCACTTATGGAGCACTCGATCCACAACACACACCCAAGGAGCATCATCATGACCGCCATTCAGCGCACCGCCGTCCTCACCGGAGCCACCTCGGAACGGGGCATCGGCATCACCACCGCCCGCCGCTACGCTAGCCAGGGCTGGGGCGTGGTGATCCTGGACCTCGACGGCGAGAAGTCCGCGAAGGTCGCTACCGAAATCGGCAACGAATTCAACGTCCCGGCGTTCGGCTACGAGATCGACGTCGCCAACGAGGACTCCGTCAACGCGGCGTACAAGGCAGTTTTGGCCGAGGTCAAGAGCGGCGCCCTTCCGGCCGTCGGCGCCCTGGCCAACATTGCCGGCATCACCTCGCCGGTGCCCTTCCTGGAAACCACGCTTGACCTCTGGAACAAGGTCATGGCCGTGAACTCCACCGGCACCTACCTCGTCACCAAGGCCTTCCTGCCGGACATGATCACCAACGGCTGGGGCCGGATCGTCAACATGTCCTCCGTTTCCGCACAGCGGGGCGGCGGCGTCTTCGGCAAGGTCCCCTACTCCGCCGCCAAGGCCGCCATCCTCGGCTTCACCAAGGCCCTCGCCCGTGAACTCGGGGACTCCGGTGTCACGGTCAACGCCATCACCCCGGGCGCCGTGGACACCAACATCCGCGTCGGCAGCACCGACGAGCAGGAAGCCGCCATCAACGCCGGCATCCCCCTGGGCCGCAACGCCACCACCGAGGAAGTCGCCGCCGTCATCACCTTCCTGTCCTCCGACGACTCCGCCTACCTGACCGGCACCACCATCGACATCAACGGCGGAAGCCACATGCACTAAGAGCCGCTGATCCTGGTGCCACTCTGCTATTCGACGATGACCCGCACCCGCTGCACCGTGTTGTTGCCCATGCCCTGGTAATTCCAGTGCTGCTCCAGCGGCTGCGTGGAGCCGGTCGCGTCGGTGGCCCGGCACGCCAGTTCGTGGTGGCCGGGGTCGGCCACCCATGGCAGGTTCCAGCCGCGCCAGGCATAGGCGCCGGCAGGCTTGTCCAGCTGCGCCGGAACCCACTTGCCGTCGATGCCGACCTCCACCTTCGTTACGGGGCCCTCACCGGACCACGCCCGGCCTTGGAGCATGACGGGCCCGCGGGGCAGGTACCTGCGGCGGGTGAAAAAGTCGGGAATGCCCGGCGGAACCATCAGGGACCGAACCCTGATCCGCGAAACCGGCGTGCCGGCGTCGTCCGCGTGGTGCTGGTAACGGTAGGCGACCGACTGCTGGAACCCGGTGAACGGCGTCGTGACCACCTTGATCGACTGCAGCCACTTGACGCTGGCCATGCCGTACCAGCCCGGGACGACGAGACGCAGCGGGTAGCCGTGCTGGGGCGGCAGCTCGGTGCCGTTCATCTTGTAGGCAAGGACGACGTCGGCCCGGGACGCTTCCGAAATCGGCAGGCTCCGGGCGTACTGCTGCCGGACGCCGCCCTGGAGTCCGGTATCCAGTCCGGTGAACACCACCTCGACGGCTTCGGGCTCGACGCCCGCCTGCGCCAGCAGGTACGCGAGCGGAACACCCGTCCACACTGCCGTTCCCACGCCCTCCAGAGTCCAGGGCTGGCTGAGCGGCCGCGGCCTCAGCAGCGAACGCCCGTTGCCGGCGCATTCCATGGTCACCTGGACGCTTATGGCCGGATCCCGCTTCAGCGCCGCAAGGCTCAGTTCCATTGCCCGCTCCACGGCGCCGCCGATGCGCAGGTGCCACGCGCCGCTGACCTGCGGAATGTCGAAGTGGGTCAGCACGTAATGCAGCCCGGGCGGAGTCACGTCCTCGCGCAGGGCCTCAAGCGGCATGGAGTGGTTCCGCGCGGCGAGCTGCAGCTCTTCGCTGGTGAGCGGGCCATGCGTGGGTTCACCGGAATGCGCTGCTACACCCGTGTGGGGTGCGGGGCGGGCGGACGGTCGGCGTCGGTAGATCAGCTTGGACATGGCCTTGCGATTCTGCTCGGTGCTGCGGTTTCTCGGGGCTGTGGGGTGCAGCTGCGGTAGGCGTGCTCCTCCTCACAGGTTTACGCCGCCCGCAAATGACCGTCAACATCCAGTGATCGTCGACAGCCCGGATGCCGTCGCCCCCTACAGCTGCGGCAGCTTCACCAGCTCCTCTAGTGCCATCGGGTCCTGGCCGGTGAGGCCGTGCACGTCCGACGTCACCCCGGCCAGCTCTCCGGCGGCGATCGCCGTGTAGGTGCTGACCCAGGCCTCCACCTGCCACGCGGGGGCGCCATAGGACGCACGGGAGGCGAACGCCTCCTGCACTGTTTCGTGCTGGTAGGTCACAATCCTGTCCGTGGCACGCGTGAGAACCTCGGCGGCGTGCCCCAGCGAGATGTCCTCCGGACCCGTCAGGTCGTAGGTTGCCCCGGCGTGGACCGCCGGGTCACGAAGCACCGCCACCGCGGACCTGGCAATGTCCTCCCGGGCGACGGCGGCCATCACTCCGTCGCCCGCCGGGCCCCGGATCACACCGTCCTCCCCGGCCAGCATGGGCAGGAAATCCAGGTAGAAGTTGTCCCGCAGGAAAGTGAACCCCATCCCTGACGCCCTGATCCGCTCCTCAGTGGCGTAGTGGTCGCGGCCCAGCGTGAAGGTGCAGTCCGGCGCCGCACCGAAGAAGGACGTGTACACAATGTGGCGCACGCCGGCCTCCGCGGCGGCGTCCACGAAGGCGTAATGCTGCTGCAGCCGGTCCTCCGCCTCCGCCGCCGACACCATGAACAGGACCTTGACCCCTTCCAGGGCCGGGCGCGACAGTACGGGGTCCCCGTAGCTGACCGCCACCGCCGGGGCGTCCTTTAAGTCCGGCGCCCGCCGGGGGTCGCGCACCAGCAGGCGCTGGGAGAACCCGGCGTCGGACAGCTGCCGGGCCACCATGCCGCCCAGGACCCCCGTGGCGCCGGTGACGGCAAGGTCTGGAAGATCAGTCATTTGCGCTCCTAGGCCTCGCGGGTTGCAGGGGACTTTGTCTGGGCCGGGTCCCGCTCGGCGAGGGAGCCGACGGCGGCGTCGATCTTCTTCAGGACGTCCGGTTCAAGGCGGACACCGGCAGCTGCGGCGCTGTCGGCGACCTGTTCGGGCCGGGAGGCGCCGACGATCGCTGACGCGACGTTCGGGTTCTGCAGCACCCAGGCCACCGCCAGCTGGGGCATGGTCAGCCCGGTTTCCTCTGCCACCGGCCGCAGCTCCTGCACGGCGGCCAGTACGTCGTCCCGCATCCAGCGCTCGATCATCCTGGCACCGCCCTTATCGTCGGTGGCGCGGCTGCCCTCCGGCAGCGGCTGGCCGGGCAGGTACTTGCCGCTTAACACGCCCTGCGCCATGGGCGACCAGACGATCTGGGAGACGCCCAGTTCCTCCGACGCCGGAACTACTTCCTCCTCGATGACCCGCCACAGCATGGAGTACTGCGGCTGGTTGGAGATCAGCTGGAAGCCCAGCTCCTTGGCCAGGGCGTGGCCGTTGCGGAGCTGTTCGGCGGTCCACTCGCTGACCCCGATGTACAGGGCCTTTCCCTGCCGGACGATGTCCGCGAACGCCTGCATCGTCTCCTCGAGCGGCGTTTCGAAGTCGTAGCGGTGCGCCTGGTAGAGGTCCACATAGTCCGTCTGCAGCCGACTGAGAGACCCGTCGATGGATTCCATGATGTGCTTGCGGGACAGGCCGAGGTCGTTCTTTCCCTTGGGACCGGTGGGACCGAACACCTTCGTGAAGATCTCGATGGACTGCCGGCGTTCACCCTTGAGCGCTTCGCCCAGAACGGTTTCCGCGGCGGTGTTGGCGTAGACGTCTGCAGTGTCGAAGGTGCTGATGCCGGCGTCCAGCGCCGCCCGCACGCACTGCGTGGCGACGTCGTTCTCCACCTGAGAGCCATGCGTGAGCCAGTTGCCGAACGTGATTTCCGAAATCTTGAAGCCGCTGTTTCCGAGGTATCTGAATTCCATGGGTTTCACGCTAGCGGAGATGGTTGCTCAGGGTAAGGGATGCCGGCGGCTTATCTCGCGGCCCTCGCTCACCGCCGAACAGACAGCGCCGGGCGCCTGTTGGCATGGAGAACCAGCGTGTTCAGGCGCGGGCGCGCGCGTCCGGGTGCTGCGCGAGCGACGTCATGGAACCGGTGTCCAGGACGGTGACATGTCCGGCGACCGCCGGTTTCCGCGCAGGCTGCGGCGGCTGGGCGGACAGCGCCAAAGCGGACCGGACTGTTGTCCCCTTGCCGGAGGCGCCCGTGCTGGCAGCGCCCGTGCTGGACGATCCGGCCGGCACGGCATCGTGGCGCAGCGCTGATTCCACGAGCGGGGCCACCTGCGTCACGCTGGCCGCAGCCACG